>NZ_JBBOVV010000001.1:0-1815000 GCF_038006745.1 Niallia sp. FSL W8-1348
TAGATCACTTCCTTTTCTTTTTTGGTAGTCCACAATCTTTGCAGTAATAAGTAGTACCAACAAAATCGGAATCGCTTTTTATTATTTCTGCAATTTCTTCCGGCTCAACTTCCATTTCTTTTCCGCAAGTACCGCAGCTAGTAAATATTTCATCTTCGTATAAATCCACTTTTATTTCGATTTGATCATTAATTTTTGCTTTGACATATAACAAGTGTTTCACTCCTTTCAGATTAATGGTCTCCATGTCTTCACCCATGAAATAGCTTCTTCAAAGTCTTTTCTTTTTACAAATACATATTTAGGTGCAGCAAAAGCTCTTCTAAGATGACTATGTATCTGTGAATAAATTTCTCTAGTTGTCATTTCATAGTCATTTTTGATTGATTCAACACGTTTCTTGATTTCATGGTGCAACGACTGCTGTTGTCCATGGTTAAGAGTTAATTCCTCACTTACCTGGTGCTTTACTAAATCCAAGTCATTCTTTATATGATTAATCTCTTCTGCTGTTTCTAATGACAGCTTCATAGATGCTATGAGTTGTTCTCTTTCGGATAAGACTTTGACCACTGAATAATATTCATCCACAAGTTTCTCGTAGGCATCCCATGCAGCATCTGTATTTAATGACTTTGCGTGCAGCCATGCTCCTTTTTCTGTCCAAAGGTAAAGTGTGTTGGCATTTTTTGAACCGTCCTCAATTTGATGAAGGTTGATGAATTGACGTTTAGACTCATCTGTTAAAGCAAAATAATGTTTCCCTTCTTTGTAACGATCTTTATTACGGTTAAAGTTATTAGATATGACCTTATTTTCTGTTTGATAACTTGTTGCTAATTGTGCTGTAGTTAAAATACGTTGGTTGTTATGATTAATTACTGTTAAATTCATTTTGTTTATCCTTTCTCATGTAAAATGATATATTTTTCACTTTCCTTAGAAGCCCATATAGCCACTTTGATTCTGTTCTTTAAATACATAGACACAGATAAACTCATAAACATTTCTGCCTTTTCTAAGTGCATTGAATCACCACCTAATGAGTTGGTTGTTCTTTAATCCAAGTTAAAATAAATTGCTCTGCTTCTCTTGCTGGGAAGTACCATTTGCCACCAACTTTGTACTTTGGAAATCTTGGATCATAAAAGAATTTCTCTTTGATGTTGTTGTCGCTCATATTTGTTTGTTTCATAAGTTCCTTCATATCCCATAAAGTACATCTATTTTCTAACTCATTTAACCTTTTGCTTAATTCTTGGAGAAACTGTTGTTCTACGTATTTTTCATCAATATTTACACTGATCAAATCAATCACTCCATAACTTGTATTTCCGTCATTCTAAGCAAATTTAAATCCATTTCTATACAAGAAGCAATTTTATACAAAGATTCAGCACTTGGCATATATCTTCCTTTTTCTATGTCAGAAATATAACTTCTTGATAATCCTGTTGTTTCTGAAACATTAAGCTGTGTAAGTTTTTTCTCCTTTCTCTTTTCTTTTATTAGAGCTCCAAGTTTTTCTTTATCTAACATGCTTTAACACCTCCTGTTTTTTGCTTTCAATTTCTATATTTGAATTGTATTGTATTCACGACAAATAGTAAAACCTCAAATTAAACTAAAAACGAGCATATTTAAGCATTTTAGAGAAATATACTGGTATACACGACATAATACTTAAAATTACTTGTATTTACGTCATTTTAGGCATTGTATTACCGACATTTTGTTATTATAATAAAAATATCAAGTCGGAATTACCGACAAAACGGAGGAACATATTAAGATGTCTATAGGGGAAAAAATAAAAATACATAGAAAAAAAGCTGGATTGACACAAGTTGTTCTAGCTGAGAAAGCAAACATGTCTAGATCATACTTAGCTGATTTGGAAAGAAACAGATACAATCCAAGTCTTGATACTCTAACTGCTATCGCAGAAGCTTTAAATATAAATGTTAGTAATCTATTGGATGAAGAAGAAAAAGAAAACTCATTTGAGCCTAAGTTAACTGAAAAAGATGAGAGAGACATACAAAAAGAACTACAAAAGATGATAGATGGACTGGAAGGAAAAAATGGTTATGCTCATTTCAACGGACAATCAATTGATGATATGGATCAAGAAGATAGAGAGTTACTCATTTCTTCGTTAGAAAATTCCTTACGGATTGCCAAACGTTTAGCTAAACAAAAATTCACTCCAAAAAAATATAGAGATTAGGATGTGTGGGGTCAATGGAGTACATAGAAAAAAAGGTTAATACCTTACTTAATAAATACAAAACATCCAACCCAATAAAGTTAGCTGAAGCATTAGGAATTGTAGTAATCCATGAAAACTTAGGGAATACCTTAGGCTATTACAGCAAGCATTTTAGATTAAAAATAATTCATTTAAATGAAAAATTATATGAAGAAAAGTTAGAGTTTGTGTGTGCGCATGAATTAGGACATGCTATTTTACACCCAGATTCTAACACTCCATTTCTTAAGAAAAACACATTGTTTTCTACAGATAAAATAGAAATGGAAGCTAACATTTTCGCTATGAATCTTTTATTTAGAGAAAAGGATTTATATAATCAATTAACTATGGAACTAGCATTAAACAAATATGAAATTCCACAAAAATTATTAACTAAATTTTTTTGAGATAAAAACAGAACATGCATTCTGAATAAAGGAGGTGAGGAACTTTCAATCATCAAAAACTAATAGAAAGGAATGATTTTCTATGCCAATCAGCTATAGAAAAAGAGACGATGGTAAGTGGGAATATCGGATAACCTTTAAAGATCCGATTACAAAAAAACAAAAGGAGCGTTCAAAACGAGGGTTTAGAACTAAACCAGAAGCGCGACATGTAGCACAAGAGCACGAAAAAAAGTTGTTGAGTGGTTTAGAAGTTGATAATAAGGTACTTCTAAAGGATTATTTACAAGAGTGGTTTACGGAGTATAAGAAGCCTCATGTAAGAAAAAATACTTATATACTTCATGAAAGAAACATAAATAAACACATAAATCCCTATTTTCAAGATATATATCTGAATGATGTTAAACCTATTATGTATCAAAAGTTTTTAAAGTCTCTTGCGGATAAAGGATATAGCAGACGCACAATTGAAATTATTCATACTACGTTTTTCTCAGCAATGGAGAAAGCAGTTATACTAAAAAAGTTAGAGAATAATCCTGCTGTTGGCGCCACGATTCCCAAGCCAGTTAAACCAAAAATAAAGTTGGAATACATGGAATCAGATAATATACCAACCTTCTTAGAAGCAGCTTATAAATATGGTTATATTTATTGGATATTCTTTAAAGTACTTATCGAAACAGGAATGAGGAAAGGAGAAGCTGCTGCTTTAACTTGGAATGATGTGGATTTGAAAGCTGGAACAATTTCTATCAATAAAACTTTAGACTTTCAAGCGAAGAATAAAGATGAATTGTTTGGTGATACAAAAACTTTTACATCTAATCGAATAATTACCATTAGAAAAGGATTGATAAATGATCTTTCTTTTCACAGGAATTTTCAAAATCAAAATAAATTAGCTTTAAATACAAACTATCATCATGACTTGAACTTAGTGTTATGCAGGAATGATGGAAATTTCATGCCAAAGTCTAGTCTATTTAATGCCATGGAACGAATATTAAGAAGAGCTGATTTACCACAAATTCCTATTCACGCTCTAAGAGATACACATGCAGTTTTATTATTAGAATCAGGAGCAAGTGTTGAATACGTACAAAAAAGACTTGGGCATAAAAACTACCAAGTCACAGTTGATACCTATTCGCATATATCTAAAAAAATCGAGGAAAATTCTTTATCTAAATACGAAGAACATATGAATAATGTACTCGGAAAAATTTAAATTTCATGGGCGAATAATGGGCGTATGTTATTCTGACCAATAATTCACCCTTTCCACCCATGAAATTGTTTAGCCAGACCTCAGTAATACCAAGGTCTCACTCACTTAATACATTTCCATATACTGGTCGCGCTCCCATGGGTGCACTTGGACTCTAAACATATCCCATTCAATTTCTTTTGCTTCCACAAAATGAACAAAGATATGCTCTCCTAGAGCGTCGATCATTGTTTCGTTTTGTTTTAACTCATCTAATGCTTGCGCTAATGTGGATGGTAAATCAACAATGCCTTCAGCAATTCTTTCTTCTTTGCTCATGATATAGATATTTCTATCTACTGGAGCTTGAGGAGTTAATTGGTTGGCAATTCCGTCTAATCCTGCTTTTAGTAAAGCTGCCATTGCTAAGTATGGGTTAGCTGCTGGATCCACGCTGCGCACTTCTACACGAGTGCTTAATCCACGTGAAGCTGGAATACGCATCAATGGTGAACGGTTTCTAGCTGACCATGCAACATAGCAAGGTGCTTCATAGCCAGGTACTAGACGTTTGTATGAATTTACAGTCGGGTTCGTAATAGCTGTAAAGCTAGTTGCATGTTTACCGATACCAGCAATAAACTGTAATGCTGTTTCGCTTAATTCTAATTCACCTTTTGGATCATAGAAAACATTTTCGCCATTTTTGAATAAGGAAAGGTTGCAGTGCATTCCTGATCCATTCACACCGAATAATGGTTTTGGCATAAATGTTGCATGTAAACCATGCTTACGTGCTATTGTTTTTACTACTAATTTAAAAGTTTGGATTTGGTCACATGCAGTAATCGCATCTGCATATTTGAAATCAATTTCATGCTGACCAGGTGCTACTTCATGGTGAGAAGCTTCAATTTCAAAGCCCATCTCTTCCAGTTCTAAAACAATATCACGACGACAGTTTTCCCCTAAATCTGTTGGTGCTAAATCGAAGTATCCACCGTTATCATTTAATTCTAATGAAGGTGTGCCTTTTTCATCCAATTTAAATAAGAAAAATTCTGGCTCTGGTCCAAGATTGAAATCAGTGAATCCTAGGGCTTCCATCTCTTTTAAGACTCTTTTTAAATTATTTCGAGGATCTCCTTCAAATGGTGTTCCATCTGGATTATAAATATCACAGATTAAACGTGCCACTTTTCCTTTTTCTGCAGTCCATGGGAAAACAACCCAAGTGTTTAGATCAGGATATAGATACATATCAGATTCTTCAATTCGAACAAAACCTTCGATAGAAGAACCATCAAACATCATTTTGTTATCCAATGCCTTATCCAGCTGACTGATTGGAATTTCCACGTTTTTGATTGTTCCTAGGATATCCGTAAATTGTAAGCGGATAAATTTCACGTTACTTTCACTTGCAAACCTTTTGATATCTTCCTTAGTGTAATTTTTAGCCACGACTATTCCTCCACTCCCAACTTTTCTGTTTTATCTATTTTTGAAAATAACGAGACATGTCTCCTTGTCTCATAGAGGGACGATGAGTATCATTAAAGCGTCCTGCATTTAATAACTCTTTGCGCAATAACTTGCGTAAATCCTCATCCGATAATTCTCTGCGTGCTTTTTCTGCTTCTTTCTTCACTTCATCTGTCAGCACTTGTTTTTCTTGAACAGAGAAAATTTGTTTAATTCCAGCAAGGTTTACTCCTTGATCAATTAGATCTTTAATCTCCAACAACTTATCAATATCCGATAAGGAAAAAAGTCTTCTATTGCCATCCGATCTTGCTGGAGCCACTAATTCGTGTTCTTCATAGTAACGAATTTGTCGAGCAGACAGCTCTGTTAATTGCATGACAATACTTATTGGAAAAAGAGGCATCGACCGACGAATTTGACTACCAGACATAGCATTCGGCTCCTTTAAAATGATTTAATCCACCTTCATTATATGATTGGGAAAAAAAGATGTCAACTCATGTTACACTTTCTTCCCAATCCATGTAACTGATTGCTATATTCAAATAGTAATCAGTTTTTGTTCTGCTAATCGATTAATTGCGATACAAATGGCGATTTTCACATGAGAATAAGTTAAGCCCCCTTGTACGTAAGCAACATACGGTGGACGAATTGGACCATCTGCAGTTAATTCGATGCTTGCACCTTGAATAAATGTACCAGCTGCCATAATAACGTCATCTTCATAACCTGGCATGTAATTTGGATAAGCTGTTACATGGGAATTAATTGGCGAAGCAAATTGAATGGCTTGGCAAAAAGCAATCATTTTGTCTTTATCATCAAACTGAACAGACTGAATTAAATCGGTTCTTTTCGTATTCCAGCTAGGCGAGGAATTCATTCCTAGTTTCTCTAACACCGCTGCTGTAAAAATGGCCCCTTTCAAGCTTTGACCAACTACATGTGGAGCAAGGAAAAAGCCTTGATACATCTCTTGTAAACTGTAGAGGGAAGCTCCTGCTTCTGCCCCAATTCCAGGAGATGTCATTCGATAGGAACATGCTTTAACAAGCTCTTCTTTCCCGATAATGTATCCACCTGTTTTCGCAATTCCTCCACCTGGATTTTTGATTAAAGAACCTGCCATTAAATCTGCACCAACATGACAAGGTTCCTTTTCTTCCACAAATTCGCCATAACAATTATCTACAAAAACAACGACGTCTTTTTTAATCTCTTTTACAAATGCAATCATCTTTTCCATTTCTGCAATTGTAAAAGAGGGTCTTGTTGCATACCCTTTTGAACGCTGGATGCCAATCATTTTTGTATTTGCATGAATGGATGCAGCAATTTTTTCATAATCTGGCTGTCCATCTGGAAGCAAATCTACACTGTTATAGCCAATATTAAACTCTCGGAGTGAGCCAATTCCTTCGCCTCTAATTCCAACAATTTCTTCTAACGTATCATATGGTTTACCTGTAATATACAGAAGTTCATCCCCTGGTCGAAGGATCCCAAACAACGCCGTGCTAATGGCATGTGTTCCAGAAATGATTTGTGGTCTCACTAAACCAGCTTCCCCACCGAATACTTCAGCATAAATACTTTCTAACGTATCACGGCCATTATCATCATATCCATACCCAGTTGATGGGATAAAGTGTGATTCACTCACTCGATGATTTTGAAAGCTTGATAAAACACGAAATTGATTGGTATCAATTCTTTTATCAATTGCTTGTTGTACTTCTTTAATTTGTTCTTCCACTTCATTTACTAACGCTTCTAGCTGTGTTCCATATGTTAACTGCTTATACATTTATTTCTCCCATTCCTCTACTTCTATAGGCTTTTTATATTTTAATATAGCATGTTCTTTTAGAGCATACCCTTTACATAAATAATTTTGCGTTTCTTCATCAAAAATTAAGCTACGCAAAACTGTCTCATTTTTTAGCTGAGACAATAATTTTCCGTTATTACTTTCAACCGTTGTCTCATAATATTCCATGTTTTCAATCATGATTTGTTCAATCGTTTGCTTAAGCTGTTCCCTATCTTCGTTATCAAAAGCGCTAATTAAAATGCTTTCCGTTTTCGATGTGGGCACAAATTTCGCATGCACTAAATCTTTTTTATTATAGACAGTTAATTGAGGGATTGCAGGTATTTCCAAATCTTCTAGTAATTTATGTACTGTTTCTTCATGCTGAAAATATTCCTCATTTGAGCTATCAACCACATGGAGCAATAAGTCTGCTTCTCGCACCTCTTCTAACGTTGAGCGAAATGCGGCAACTAACGTTGTTGGCAAATCTTGAATAAACCCTACAGTATCTGTAATAAGGGCCGAAAAGCCACTTGGCAAAATTATTTTTCTCGTCATTGGATCTAATGTTGCAAACAGGATATCCTCTTCAAATGAATCTGCTTCAGAGAGACGATTGAACAAAGTCGATTTCCCCGCATTCGTATAACCAACTAATGCGATTTGGAAGGCTCTATTTTTCTTTCGTCTTTCTCGGTAGCGATCTCGATGTTCGACAATAACGTTTAATTGGCTTTTAATATCATCAATTCTTCGTCTAATATGCCTTCTGTCTGATTCAAGCTTTGTTTCACCAGGCCCTCTCGTCCCAATACCTGCACCAAGTCTTGATAATTGGAGACCTTGTCCACCTAACCGTGGCAATAAGTATTGTAATTGGGCTAGCTCTACTTGAAGCTTTCCTTCTTTCGATCTTGCTCTTGAGGCAAATATATCTAGAATAAGCTGTGTTCGGTCAATGATTCTTGCATCCAAATTCTTTGACACATTCCGAACCTGACTTGGTGATAATTCATCATTAAAAATAATTAAGTCTGCTTCTAATTCCTCTGCAAGACTTTCTAATTCTTCAACCTTCCCTTTGCCGATATAGGTGGAGGGATGAATTCTTTCTCTCATTTGCGTTAAGGTGGCAACTACTTGTCCATTCGCTGTTTTCGTTAAATTTGCAAGTTCTTCCATTGAATATTCAAATCTGGCAGCATCATTCTGTGTTTCGCAACCAACCAGGATTACTTTTTCTTTCTCTACTTTGGTTTCCTTCAACTATGTAAACCTTCTTTCCATGCTGAACTTCATCTATTATAGCAAACAAATACCATTTCATCTATTTGCTCCTTATAAGGTTACCCAAATTTTAACGTAGTAAAAATGGTTTGTAAAAAAGCATATTAAAAAAGCTATTCCAAAAGAAATTCACTCTTTTAGAATAGCATTCTTATCCTTTATTTTTCTTTAGAGTCTAACACTATATCGTTGCTTCTTAATGTCATTAGTTCGTATTTATCATAATTGCTTTGCATAAGTAATCGCATTGCTTGAGCTCTTATTGATTTTTCAATAATATTGCGGATATATCGTCCGTTAGAAAAACTTTTGGGATGTTGCACATTTCGTACATAGGAAAGATGTTCTTTTAGCTTTTTTTCCGCCTCATGACTGAGCGCATACTCCCTTTCTTTTAACATCCGATCTGCTATCTCCATTAACTGATCGGTCGTATAATCAGGAAAATCAATGACAAGGGGAAACCTGGAATGTAGACCTGGATTTAAGGATAGAAAAAAATCCATCTCCCTAGAATAGCCTGCTAATATTAAAATGAAATCATGCTGTTTATCTTCCATATGCTTTACTAATGTATCAATTGCTTCTTTTCCGAAATCCTTTTCTCCTCCTCTTCCTAATGAATAAGCTTCATCAATGAAGAGAATCCCTCCCATCGCTTTTTTGACAAGATCTCTCGTTTTCTGTGCCGTATGACCAATATATTCACCAACTAAATCGGCACGCTCTGCTTCAATTAAATGACCTTTCGATAAAACATTCATCTTTTGAAAAAGCTTGCCAATTAACCTGGCAACAGTTGTCTTCCCTGTTCCTGGATTACCTTTAAACATCATATGCAATGCTTGTTTACCTGTTTTCAAGCCATTTTCTTCTCGCTTTTTATTTACATAAATCCATGCGTATATCTCTTTTATCATTTTTTTCATTTCGTCCATACCAACAAGGCTTCCTAATTCTGCTTCAATTTCCCTAAGTGCTTCATGTTCACTCGGAACAGTTCTGGGGATTGACTCAGCTTCTGGCTTTTCCTTTGGAAGAACCTTCTTCTTCTGTGAGTTGATTACTACGCTTATCTGTCCATTATTCTTCATCCGGATTGGATGCTCCAAAAGCCACACCTCCTCTAAAAACAAAACGCTCAAAATCTTGCTCATCAAAAGTTCCATTTATTGATGTTGACAGTATTTAAATGATTTCATACTGTTTGCTACTATTCCCCATTGTTAATGTATATTCAGAACCTCTTCTATTCATTAAACTATTTTCAGATTATTTTTTAATTCTGTTATCAAGATATTATAGAAGAGAATGTAACTATTTCATTCATTGAATTGTTATGTTTATTCAAGACAAACCAAAATTAATTAGAAATTTATAGTAAAATATAATTAATCTTTTTGATTATGATGTAGTTTCCTCATGCAAAAACAAAAAAATATAAAGGGAGATAGGGAAATGGCTAAAATATTTTTAACATCAAATGGCCTCTCTACAGAGATTATTAAACATGAATTTATAACAGCTCTAAAACAATTGACAAACCCGAAAGCAGTGATCATAACCACTGCGTCTCCACAAAAAGAAAAGAATAAATATGCCAGCAAAACGAAAAATGACTTGTTACAAATAGGGCTTAAACAAGTAGATTTTCTTGATGTAGAAGTGGAAGAAGCAAAGAAACTTAAACAGTATAATATCATTTATATTAACGGAGGCAATCCATTTCACTTACTTTATTACATAAAAAAAAGTGGAGCTGATACTGTCATAAGTAAGTTGTCCAAACAGAATGCTATCATTATGGGGACAAGTGCAGGTGCGCTAATTTTAGGACCTCATATCGAAGTGGTAAATCATTTTACTCCAGAGATGAACAAAATAGGAATGAATGATTTCACTGCATTAAACATAACTGATAAGGCTATATTTCCGCATTACGATAGAGAAGATGTTTTTCAAGACAACTCTGGACAAAGCATTGAGCATCGTATAAGAGAATTTGAAAGCAATAAACATGTTTCTATTGTTAGATTACAGGACAACCAATACATTCTTGTAAATAGATAAAACATTTTAGGGAATTATAGGACACAAAAAAACTTGAGGAGAATATCCTCAAGTTTTTTTGTATGCAATAATACCTTATAACATAAAATACTATTCCTCATCTCAAAAACAGAGCTAGGAATTATGCTAGAAGCAATGCTCAACGTCTTTTTCTTATTAAGCCTGCGTACCTTCTAAATCAATCTGTACATTCTTTTGCGGAGAAAACGTAGAAATGGCATGCTTATAAACTAATTGCTGCTTTCCTTCTGATTCAAATAATACAGTGAAATTATCGAAGCCTTTTATAAATCCACGTATTTGGAATCCGTTTAATAAGAATACCGTTACGTTTGTGCCGTCTTTACGTAATTGATTTAAAAATTGATCTTGAATGTTAACTGATTGCTTCATGAAAATCCTCCTCTTTTCTCTATACTATTATGTATTCGATTTAATTTTTAGCATTCCTTCTAAATAAGATGAAATTTCCTGTATTTTTTTTGTTATGTCATGTGTTTTTACACTTTCTGTCATATCAAACCACTGTACATTCATTTTATTACGAAACCAAGTCAATTGTCTTTTCGCATATCTCCTAGAATTCTGCTTTAATTCTTCAATAGACTCATCCAAGCTTTGCACACCATCGAAATACTTATAGATTTCTTTATAACCAATCGCTTGTATCGATTGGCAATCTCTTATACCTTCATCATAAAAACGCTGGACTTCTTCTAACAATCCGATTTCAAGCATTTGATTCACTCTTTTGTTAATTCGCTCATAAAGAACTTCTCTATCCATTGTTAAGCCAATTAATGCAGCATCATAGAGTGACTCTTGTCTCTGCTCTTTTTGAATGTCTGACATTTTTCTACCAGTTACATGAAAGACCTCTAACGCTCTAATAACACGGCGAATATTATGATGATGGATAGCTGCTGCAGATTCTGGATCCACTTCTTGAAGTCTGTCATGAATGGCTAAGCTTCCTTCTATTTGTGCGATTTCTTCCAATTTTGTACGGAATTCGGGATCAGAAGCAGTTTCTTGAAACTGATAATCAAATAAGACCGATTGAATGTACAAACCTGTTCCACCAACAATAAACGGTAATTTGCCTCTTGACGTTATTTCCGTTATTTTCTTGCGGACAAGTTCCTGAAATTGTGCAACTGAAAAACTATCATCAGGATCTACAATATCAATTAAATGATGGGGAACTCCTTGCATTTCTTCCTTAGATATTTTTGCTGTGGCAATATCCATTCCTTTATAAATCTGCATGGAATCTCCACTAATAATTTCCCCGTCGAATTTTTTCGCCAACTCAATACTAAGATTTGTCTTACCTACAGCAGTAGGTCCGATTAACACAACCACTTTTTCCTTTATTGTCAACTGATTCAACTGCCTTTTACTAACATTTAGCTAATGATTTTAAGCTATAATTATTATTTTATCACATTCCTCCGCGCAGTTTAACCTGTAAGCATTATTACCCAAACTACATGAAATATACAAAATTTAATAATGGATCTTTATTTTTTTCTTTCCCGCCGAATAGATATTAATGGTATAAGCATCATTTTGGACGATTTGTTTTACTTCCTCACTTTGTAGAAATTGATCTATAGAACGTTTAACAGCCCGAGCAATCTCTTCCTTGTTAGTATCTTTCATTAAAAAATATGTATATACATCAATAGAAACTTCTTTCGTATAGGCATTAATACTTATACTTTCAATATTATATTCTTTTCCTAATAAGAATCCTTCCTCAAAATAAGGAGTTAATTCTAACCATCTTTCTTGTCGGTCAACTCTGTCTTTATCATAATGGGATACAATCAGAGGTGCTTTATGGTTATATTTTTTTAAAATTCCTTGAGCCCTTGTTACTTCAGCATGCTCGGTTACCAGTTCAATAGCATCTGGAAGTGCTAAAACCCATTCCATCACTTTTTCTTGCTCTGAATAATCTCCTGGCCAAAGTTTGATTCCTTTCGCATTGGCTTCTATAATCACTTGATATGCTATTTCATCATCTCCAATTGTCTCTTCCATATAATCTAATTGGACAATGTATGGTATGTCTTTCTCTTTCAAAAACTGGTTTACAAAAGTAATGATTTCCGCTTTCTGACGATAAAGTACTTCGTCAAATATACCAATAGAAACTTCACTTTCTTCAAAATTGATTTTTATCGCAAATGACTCTTTTTGAAAGGTTTCCTCTAAATCCTTCTTTAATTGTTGCTCAAAAGTTCCATCCCGGTATATTGTTAATAAATCTGGCCCTTGTTTTGCTTGTGTCTTTTCCACAATACCACTATTCATGGCGCCACCAACAATAAGAAAATGTAAAATTAGGAGCGAATATAAAGCAGTCTTTTTCCTATTAATTTTTATCCCCTTAGTAACTACTGGCGTTAAAGGCAACGATATCGTCATTATTTCCGCATGTAGTATGTTATTAAATGTATGCACTGTAATCCCCTTTGTCGATAACACCTGTAAAAAAGAAAAGAGTCTTTTTCTAATCTCTCTTTTTGATTTCCTTACGATTCTTGCAATCTTCTTTATCTCTAGTTGAAAATAATAGTGTAAGAGAATAATAGCTTGATCAATTTCCTTTATTGACTTGAAGGAATATTCCGAAAGTAAAACTTTTGAAACTCTCCTCCTATTTTCCCCTTTCATTTGTTTTAGAATATATCGGAATCCTCTTTCCATTACATGATTTCTTTGAAATTTCGTGGAAGGTTTTATTAACCAAGCTTTGACGATTTCCTGTGACTTTTCCTTGTCTCCGATAAAGAACTGCGTAAATAACAACCAATCATTTACTTGTTTGCTATGAACAAAGGTTGACCCGTCCAATAAAGCCCCTACCCTTCTTTATTTATATTTCCTCTCTATTTTCTCCATGTATCTTTATTACATAAGGGACATTATTCATTAGATCTTGAATATCTTCATGCTCGAGAAAAAATTGTAAAGATCTTCTCAGCTCTTTTATAATCTCTTCTGTTTCATCTGCATCTTTTTCTGTTGTAAGGGAAAGTTCTGTATATACATTAAATTCCATAACACCATTTATATATTCTGAATACACATCATATAGTTTGTATTTATTTTCTCCAAAGAAAAATGCCTCTATTATAGCAAGATAAATATCCCACTTTGCTCTTTCCATATCTACTACATCTGCCGAAACCTTTCCAAAAGAAAAATTCCATTCCAAATTGTGTTTATGTATAATATTTTCGATTTCCTCTTTTAAAATCTCTTCTTCTTCTACTGAAATTTCTTCAGATAAAAGAATTTCTGTTGATTCTCCAGATTGTTCGCTGGTACCTCTTTGCATATAATAATACGGGTTTTCAGAGACTAATTCGAATATCTCTTGTTCCATTTCCATTACTTTATTCGCATCTTTTTGTTCATCAGTTAGTTCTACTTCCAATTGGTCTAGTACTTGAAATTCAAGTTGATACTCGAGATCTCTATTTTCTAAATAGGACTCTATTAAAGCTGCTACTTCCTCCTTTTCACCTAATCTTTCTGGTGTGGGAAAATATACTTCAATCGTTTTTGTCTCTGAATCAGGTATGGTATAAATGTCCCCAAATCCTTTGTCTTTAATGTCTTGATTTATCTGTAACACTCCTCCTTCTTTAAAATATTTATAAATATCAGGTCCTAAACTAACTCTCGTCTTGCTAAGTGTCTCTTGATTAATAGATCCGCCAGCAACTAAAATTAATAATATTAATAATAAACCTGGTAGCTTATGCCTACCTTTTGTTCCCATAACTAGGACTTGATTTCTATTGTCTGGCGTTACATTTTCTATCCATTTACTTTTTATTAGTAATATCTCTTTTTTTAAAACCCCATCTATATTATTAACTGATACGAATTTACCATTATTTGTCCATATAGTAAGGCCATCATAAATAACTGTCTTCGCTTTTCTTTCTGAAATCCCTAAATGGTTGGCGATTTTTTTATAGGAATAATCGTAATAATACTTTAGTAGAAAAGCAATACGGGCTTGTTCGTTAAGTAATCCAAGGCGATTTAATAGGGGGCTAGCATCGATAGGTTGATAGATAATGTCATGATTACGATAATATTTCTTATATTCCTTGATTAATGGTTTTAAGACAAAATGATCGAGTCTTATTGAGATAAACTTGTCCTTTACTTGATTAACTGTTCTAGTAATTAATCGGTCGGTCAATACTTTGTCTCCAGTTAATAAAAATCCCAATAAATACCATTCTTCTATATCTGCATTTAAATTATTTCGCTTTGACAAATGTTTACGGCGTATTTTCAAACACATTCCGCCTTTCTGGAAAGCCCTTTATATTACCTTTATTTTACATGATGGAAGAAAAGTTGTCAGTATCATCTGTTTGAAAATTCCTTCTTCATGCAATATTCTGTTTAAACGAATTACAAAATGCCCCATTAGCGTTAGACGAGACGTATCTAACACTTAATGGAGCATTCAAAAAATCTTAGAAGCAATTTCCAAACAATATTTAAGATAAAGCCAACATTCTATCCAATGCCAATTTCGCATTCGAGGCAATTGGCTCTTCTACGATAATACGATTACTTTCAAAGTCCTGTTCAATTGATTCTAAGCACCAGACAAAATGAGGCAAATCGATTCGATTCATGGTGAGACAAGCGCACATATACGGATTAAGAGAGATAATCTGTTTATCGGGATGATCTTTAATAATCCGGTTCACTAAGTTCATTTCCGTCCCAATCGCAAAGGCACTACCTGACTTCGCATTTTCAATAATATCGATAATATAGTTCGTCGAACCAGCTAAGTCAGATGCTGCCACTACTTCTCTACTGCATTCTGGATGGACAATGATTTTCATATGAGGATATTGCTTTCTAGCTTGTTCCACATTTTGCACAGTAAAATTCTCATGTACAGAACAATGTCCTTTCCAAAGAATAACTTTAATTTCTTCTAGCGGACACTCATGAACAAGTTCATTTTTGATTGGATCCCAAATGGCCATTCTGTCTAAAGGTACTCCTAAATTGTAGGCTGTATTTCTTCCTAAGTGCTGATCTGGTAGAAATAACAATCTTTCCTTTTGCGTAAATGCCCAAGAAACCATTTTCTCTGCATTAGAGGACGTTACGGTTGCTCCTCCATTTTCTCCGACAAATGCTTTAATAGCTGCTGTTGAATTGACATAGGTAAGCGGAATAATCGTGTCGCCAAACAATTCCTGAAGCTTTGTCCAAGCTCGATTTGTTTGATAAATATCGGCCATATCAGCCATGGAACAACCTGCTCGCATATCTGGCAAATAGACTTTCTGCTTCTCTGTTGTTAAAATATCCGCTGTTTCTGCCATAAAATGAACACCGCAAAAGACAATATACTCTGCTTCTGTGTTTTCTGCAGCAACTTGTGCTAGCTTTAAACTATCCCCTGTAGCATCGGAAAATTGAATGACTTCATCCTTTTGATAATGATGGCCTGGAATAAATAGTTTTTTTCCTAAGCGCTGCTTGATACTTGCTACTCGTTCTTCTAATTCTGTGTTTGTCATCGCTAAGTATTTTTCAGGTATCGTATTCGAAGCTTGTAAACCCTCTAAAATATTCATTTTCCTCTCCCCTTTTATCCTTTATTGAATACTTACTTTTACACTAATATCTAAAGCTTTCACCGAATGCGTTAAAAATCCTAATGAAATATAGTCCACTCCACACTCTCGATAAGAAGCAAGATTATCTAAAGTAATTCCACCAGACGCTTCTGTTGTAACAGTTTCTGGGACATGGGGAATCCACTCGACAATTTCTTCTGGCTTCCGATTATCAAACATAATGACATCTGCACCCGCTGCTAATGCTTCAAGCATTTGTTCCTTCGTCTCTGTTTCCACTTCAACCTTGACCATGTGGCCAATCGACTGTTTAACTGCCTTTACCGCATTAGCAATCGAACCAGCAAAAGCAATGTGGTTATCCTTAATCATGACCGCATCATACAGCCCAAAGCGATGATTATGTCCGCCACCAACAGTTACTGCATACTTTTCAAGCATTCGTAATCCTGGTGTTGTTTTTCGTGTATCACAAATTTTCGTATAGCCACTGTTTAACACATCGACCGCTTCACGGGTTCTCGTGGCTATCCCACTCATTCTTTGAACAAGGTTTAAAATCACTCGTTCCCCTTTTAATAGCTCTCTAATATTCCCTTTTGCCGTCGCTATTTGCTGGCTACTTTCTATTCGATCTCCATCCCGGACGAGCATCGTTATCTCAATTGCTGGATTTAACACATGGAATCCTGCTTGAATAACCTCTTCTCCGCAAAAAATCCCATTGTCCTTTGCTAGAAACACAATCTCTCCTTGCTGCTCCTTTGGGAAAATGGCATCTGTTGTAACATCTCGTTCACCAATATCTTCAATAAAGAACGCTTCCAATTGTTTGTGCAATTTCAATTGATTCATTTGGCTTCTCCTTTGTTAGTTCTCGTTTAAAGCTAACCTTTTTCTTTAACCATTCATCGTTTTCCTCTGGATAATCAGAGCGGAAATGACCACCTCTGCTTTCTTTTCTTTCTAAAGCAGATCTTGTAATAAGCCAAGAGGTTACAAGCATAAAATATTTCTCAACCTCTTCAATCGATCTATTTTCTAGAGGAAGGTTAAAGCAATCTGATATTCCAAAACGCTCAAGCCATTGCAGCTGATTTTGTAAGTTTATTTCATTCCGAACAATTCCCACATTCGCCATCATGCGATGTTGTAACTCTTCTTTTTCTGGAAAAATTGGATGCAATGTATTATCCGATTCTTCCCTTTCTAATATGAAACCTTTCACTTTTGACTTTGGTATTTCCCGAAGGAGGTTTGCCAAGTTATTCCCCATATATAATCCTTCTAAAAGGGAATTGCTAGCTAGGCGATTCGCTCCGTGAAATCCAGTACAAGCTGCTTCTCCGATGGCATAAAGGTTATTAACAGATGTTCTTCCAAAAAGGTCTGTATCAATGCCTCCCATTAAGAAATGGCTGCCTGGAGCAACGGGAAGCAACCCTTTTTGCAAATCAATGCCATGCTCTATGCACATTTTTGTTATTGAAGGGAATCTTGTTTGAAAATTTGTAATCATTGATATATCTAAATAGACCGTTTCCCCATTTGATAAGTACTGATAGATTGTTTGCGATACAATATGGCGTGGCGCTAAATCTTCATATGAATGTACATTTTCCATAATGTACTTTCCAGATGCAGTTACTAGTCGTGCTCCATCTCCTCTTACCGCTTCTGAAATAAGACCGACCGTTTCTCCATTTACATATAGTAAGGTCGGATGAAATTGGACAAATTCCATATCGATAATAGATGCACCAGCTAAATATGCAAGTGCAATACCATCCCCTGTAATGGTGGAAGCACTACTTGTATAAGTATAAAGCGTTCCACATCCCCCAGTTGCAATGACAGTATGCGCGCTATAAAACTCTATTCGAGTGCCATCTGCGGTAATACCCTTTGCTCCAAAACATTGATTACTATTAGTATTTACCATTAATTCATAGACAAAAACATTTTCGATTAATTCTATATTGTTATTCTTATTTTCTGTAAGAAACTCCATTACCTTTTTTCCAGTAGTATCGCCGCCACTGTGGACAATTCTTTTTTCCGAATGAGCACCTTCCATGCCCAATGAAAGTTTCCCTGTTGAATCCTTATCAAATGTACATCCATCTTGCCATAATTCTTCAATTAAACGAGGTGCTGTCTTTGTAATTTCTGCCACTACCTCTGGATTATTATGAAAGCGTCCGGCTTCAAGTGTATCTAATGCATGTTTTCTATAATCATCTGAATCTCCAAGACTTGCAGCAATTCCTCCTTGTGCTAGGTAGGAATTACTTAATTCAGCTTTAGACTTTGTGAGAATAATCACATTAAATTCAGTTGAAAGTTTTTTGGCTAGTTGTAAACTAGCGATACCACTGCCGATTATCAGTACATCTGTATCCATTTTTCACCCTCCTATTTTACAGGTGTCTTGACACTTATATTTACATAGTTTTAAACTAATGACAAGTGTTTTTTTCATTTTCGTTAATTAAAGTAAGTCGATTTCCTTTCTAGACACAAGAATCCCTGGGAAGAAAGAAAGCCTGTGTGAAATCTTACTTCCCTTCTACCCATAGGAATCAAATACCTTTCACTATAAATAGCTCAAATTTGTTAAAAGATGTTTTCCATTTAAAAATAAACTTTACTATGATTCTTCTACTTTATAAAAATAATAATGGGAGGAAATTTATATGAAATATTTTGATTATGCTGCAACTACTCCTTTGGATAATGATGCAGCAAATGTTTATGTGGACGTTGCTTGTAAATACTTTGCTAATTCGAATAGTCTTCATGATATGGGCGATAAAGCTGGAAAAATTTTGGAGAATTGTCGCGAGGAATGGGGAAGACTATTAAACGCAGATAAAAATGGGGTTTATTTTACAAGTGGCGGCACGGAGAGTAATTTTCTTATCATACAAAATTTGGTACTCGCTACAAAAAAACAAGGAAAACATATTATTACATCTGTTGCAGAGCATGCTTCCATTCATAGTACGATGCAATTATTAGCAGTAAATGACTATGAAATTACTTATATCCCATTATTGGATAATGGAATAATCGATACACAACTTTTAGAGCAATCTATTCGACCAGATACCATTCTAGTTTCCATTCAGCACGTTAATTCTGAAATTGGTGCCATTCAGCCTATTAAAGAAATTGGGACTATTTGTAGAAAATACAATGTTCTTTTTCATAGTGACATGGTACAAAGTTTTGGAAAAATAGACGTTTCAGAAGTGACGAAATTTGTTGATGGGTTATCGATATCGGGACATAAATTTTATGGTCCTAAAGGAGTCGGCATTGCCTATATTAATCCTCAAACAGCTTGGATTCCCTTTTTGCCAAATGGCAGTCATGAAAAAGGCTTTCGATCCGGTACCGTAAATACAGCAGGGATTGCCAGTATGACAGTTGCTGCTCAAAAAACATGCTTGAAGATAGCAGATAATTTACAGGAACTTTCCCAACTTCGTGCATTATTTAAAGAAACCGTTAAAGCTGAATCTATTAAACTGTTTGAATGTATAGAACAATATCCTGGAATTATTGGATTACGAGTAAAGGGATTGGAGGGTCAATGGCTCATGCTTGAGTGCAATCGGCGAGGCTTTGCTATATCAACAGGAAGTGCTTGTCAGGTTGGAAAACATACTCCTTCTAAAACCATGAAGGCGCTTGGATTAGCAGATGGTGAAGCAAAGGAATTTATTCGGATATCATTGGGAAAAGATAACTCGAAAGAAGATATAATGGATTTAGCTAAGTTAATAAACGAATTAGCGAAAGAATATGCAAAGTATCGTTAAGATTCTAGAATGGTCAGTCAGTAGATAATGGCTGACCATCTTTATAACTATTATTCCACTATTTTCGTCATGATCAGATCAGTTTGTTCTTCATCTCCCATAAAAAAGGAGTGAGCCCCTGTTTGGATGAACCCCATTTTTTTATAAAAATTAATTGCATTTTCGTTCTTTTCCCAGACACCAAGCCAAACCATTTTTTTATTTTCCTTGTTTGCCATTTCCAGAGCTTTATTTAGCAATATTTTTCCCAGTCCATGTTTTTGAAATTTACTTTTCACATAAATCCTTTCTATTTCAAGGGAATCATCATCGATTTTTTCAGATTGCGCATCATCTATATTAATTTTTAAATATCCAGCTAATTCATTGTCAAAACAGGCAAAATAGAATTCTGAAGAAACATTGGATAATTCCTTTTCTACTTGTTCGAAATTGAATGCTTTTTCCAAATAAGCCTTCAAATTTTCCGATGAATTCTGATGTTTAAAAGTTTCATTAAATGTTTGATAACTTATTTCTTGAAGTTTATCGATATCCGCAAGTCTACACTTTTTTATCTTTATCGTCATTGAAATAGCTCCCTACTATATATTTAATCAATAATTCCTCTTGTTTCCTTTCTTTACTGTATCCCAATCTTTTTCGACATTTTTTCTTACTCTTTGAAGTAAAGTAAATATCACTTCTATCTCTGATTCAGAAAAACCCTCTAATGCAACATTATTTGAATACTCGTTTTCTCTTTTTATAAAAGGATAAACTTTTTTGCCTCTCTCTGTTGGAAAGAGTTTTTTAATTTTTTTATTGTGTTGATCATTTTTCTTCTCAATGAAACCATTAATCTCCAGTTTGCTTATCGCGCGTGCAGCGGTTGTTCGATCTACTTTTATCATTTCTGCTAATTTTTCTTGGATAATCCCTGGGTTTTCACATATTCTCACAACATACAAGTACTGCCCCTTTGTAAGATCAAATTCTTTAAATTCAATATTACTAATAGAATCTAAGGCCCGTGCGATCATTCCAATTTCGCGAAGAATTTCTTTCATGATTTGCTCCTTTTTATTATCGCATTTACAACAAAAATTACTTACGTTGAATATAACTTATTTTTGTTGCATTTGCAACATTAAAAACGGTGAGTAATGTAGAAGATGGTTGGTTGAAGCAACCATCTTAGCTCATGATTGAGATAAATTAGTTAGTAAGAAGTAATGTGGAGCTTATGAAAAAAGAAAAGTATTAGTTAAAACATATACTGGACTTTGCTTAAGTTTTAAATAAAAAATACCTAGCTTATTGGGAACAGTCTGCTAGACGATAAGTTGCTTAACCCCGTTCTGTTTCCTCCAAATTTTCATGCTACAGTTTCATCTTCATTCCTTCATGTGTTGCTTGAAAGCCTAATCGTTCATAAAAACGCAAGGCATCTGGTCTTTGTTTGTCAGTCGTAAGCTGAATTAAATGACACCCTCGTTCTTTGGCACGCTCGATTGCCCAATAGATCATTTTAGTACCTACTCCTTTTCCCCGAACAGATGAAGCAGTTCTAACCCCTTCAATCGTAGCTCGCCATCCACCTTGATGGGTGATGTATGGCGTGAATGTAATTTGTTGCACATTTCATTCTTTTTTCAAACATCATATGTGATTTTAGCCAAAAAAGAGAATGTCGGACAATTGAGTTAGCAGAAGCTAACCCTTGTCCGAAGCCGATTCATCTCATGACTGAGTCACGAGGGTTCTCGGCTAAAGCCTAAAAATCGACATAGCAATTAAATGATTCTTCATCCTACTCCCCTTCCTATTTTCACTCAAAAAGTTAAATCCACTCTGCAAACCAGGCTACATAATATGCTGCAGGTAAAAACAGAAGTTGAGCTACTATCGTACCAATAAATTTGGAGCTAACCATTGTTAAAGAATAGCTCTTCAAATAAATGTAATCTGTTTGTTTTTTCATCACTCGATCAGCTAAAACGGATGCTTTCGGATCAATAAATAAGGTCAAGATGATTGTCGCAATCCCATTAATAACACCTGATGACATCGATGCAGCTTGCCGCATATCATCTGGAACTAAAATGGAAGCATACATTGAAGAAATAACGCCTGTTGTAAAAATAGCAGAAATAAGGATATTCATAATAAATAGTCGTTTGGGAATAGTCTCTAGCGTAATCCCCTTAAGATAGGATATTCTCGGCATTTTTATACAGCTTATAAGCTTTATAAAACCATTTTGTTTGAATAACTTTGAAAAAAGAGCTAGCATAGACCCTCGCTCGTTTGCCAGTTGAACAATTGCTCGTGAAAAAATATTAATAAACGTAGGGAACAGCAAGATTCCAAGCAGTACTCCAATAGATGTTACTCCAAGTAAAATCCTATATTGCCCAGCTATAAAAGCAAATTTATCTACCCCTTTCGGAACTTCTGCTATAAGTTTTGCTGTTAATGGCTGTTGAAACATAGTAGAAAACCGTGAAACAATAACCATTGTACTGAACAAAGAAATTGCAGTAGCAATTAGCCTCACTCTTGTACCAGATATTCTAGTAGAATAAGCCAATGTTTCTACCATTGTAATGATCAATAATAAAATAGATATGATTACTACCTTCGTCGTTATAAATTCCATATTAACTCCTTATATTTTTATTCTAGGTACATTATAACTCTTTTTTTGGAATTAACTAGAAAATTTTTCTAAAATTTATTTTTCCTTTGTTGGATGTTTTAAATACTACTAGAGGTCACTGGAATTTTTAAAAACTTTAATTATAATGAAATACCTGCTTCCGATATTCAACATCAAGTAGCATTTGTGCGAATAGCAGAGACAACGAAATAGATTTTTAAACCATTATATAGTAAGGCAATCTATTATTAAATGAATAAAGTAAGGAGTAATTTATATTCAATGGGCTAGGAACTTGTTAGACACCTCTATTAGAAACTATCGTTGACTTAGAAGCGATACTGCGAAAAGTCGATTTACAATACCCACTTACCTATTCAGTCGAAATGAATAAGTTAATACCGAATTTAAAACTAATTATATTTAGTAGTAGCAATCATTATCCCCTTTCTAGAAGAAGCTACTTCCCAAGTTTTCACTTGCTATTCAATTCACCTAACTTTTTAGAGATTACATTAACAATATCTAATATTGGTAAAGCCCCATCGACAATGAAATCTGAATTTGGTTTTATCGTTTTTAACATTTCTAGATAACCTCGTCTACCATAAGAGATATAATTTTTCATTTCCAAAATTATATCTTCACCAGTAGAATGCTTAAAATCTCTTGTAACTCTTCGTGCCATTGCAACATCCAAAGGAGTGTCGATAAAGAATGCACTATCAATATGCTTGCTTATTTTCGTATGTTTATAGGCAAACGGATAATCTAGAACAATATAATCCAAAGATTCATTAAGTAGTCCTTCTAAATCTTTAATTAGGGGAGTCAAATTCCATTCATCATAATTAGCTCCTCTATCTACCCAATCTATTATGTCAACTGGTCCTTCAAAATCGTAATTATCAAAATATAGTATTTTTGAAGATTGTAAACTTTCGGTTAGCTGTGTAGATATTGTTGTTTTCCCTCCTCCTGATACCGACGCAATGGCTATGACATGTGGAAACTGTTCTCTATTCATAAATTCACCTCTCTATCTTTTATCTTATTATACATTACTATTGGAATATTTTGTTACTACACGAATCTAGCTTACTAGTACCTTTTAGGGTAGTTTTTTATAAATAAAAAGACGACTGCTCATTTCGAACAATCGTAATTTATTGAAATCCTGTTCTATTTTTTACTTTGACGAGCCCATATCACGACTGGAATTAATACGATCGACAAAATCCCTCCGACTAATGATAATGTTGAATAACTTGAGCCAGCTACAATCATCCCAGACAAGGCTCCTCCAGCAGCGCCTGACAATGCTATTAGAACATCCACTGTACCTTGCGTTTTAGCCCGTGTTGAAGGTTCTGTAGAATCAACGATAAGAGCAGTTCCACTTATCAACCCAAAATTCCAACCTAAACCAAGGAGGGAAAGAGCGATTACTAGTAGAATCATAGAATCTCCTGGTGCAAATGCAGATATTAAACCTGCGACAAGCAAGGTAATTCCAGAAATAATTGCCATCACGATCCGACCAAACTTATCAACAAGAATACCTGTAATCAAGGAGGGAAGATACATGGCACCTATATGGAAACCAATTACTAGCCCCACAGCACCTAAGTCATGCCCATGATGTCTCATATGAACTGGCGTCATAGTCATAATTGCTACCATAACAATTTGAGTTAGCACCATAATGGCTGCACCGACGATGATACCTCTTTTGTCTTCTGTATATTCTCTTGTTGTCGAAGCCCTTGTATCATTAGACTTCTGGTTAGCTTCAATACTTCTTGCTATCACTAATGGGTCTGGACGAAGCATGATGAAAAGGACAAGACCAGCTAAAATATATGCCGCTGCAGCTAATATGAATGGACCAGCAAGCGACGGAATCCCAATAGAAAAAGCAAAATTCCCCATTACATTGACTAAATTAGGACCAGCAACTGCACCAAATGTTGTGAAAACCATCGTTATACTAATAGCAGTTGCCCGCTGTTTATTATTTGCTAAGTCCGTGCCTGCATATCGTGCCTGTAAATTTGTTGCTGTCCCTGCACCATAAATAAGCAAAGAAATAAATAATAGAATAATGCTATTTATGATGGCTGAAACTATGACCCCTATTGCTCCAATCCCACCAATGATAAATCCAGCTGTCAGACCAATTCGACGGCCATAACGTTGTGAAAATCTGCCCACAAATAAAGCTGCTCCTGCTGATCCTAGTGTAAACAAAGCTGTAGGTAATCCAGCAAAGGCATCTGTACCTAGCATTTGCTGTGCAAGAAGAGCCCCAACCGTAACTCCCGCTGCTAAGCCCGCGCCACCAAAAATTTGTGAAATACTAACAATAAATAAAGTGCGTTTATATAAAGATTTTTGTTTATCTGCTGAATCGATGTAACTTTGTAACTGATCCGATTGAACGTCAAACACATTCTCTACCTGCCTTTCTAAATATCCATGCTTCTAATAATAACCAACTAGATTTTAAGTCATCATAACATGCAATAAAAAAGCCACACAATATTATAATTGTATGGCGAACAATTTTAGTTTAGATTATCTAGCAAATCTTTGATAATTCTTAATCCTCGTTCGAGTTCTTCTAGTGAATTTGGTGCACATACAGAAATCCTTACCGCTCTATCAGGATTGCTATTTCCAACGACAAAACGTTCAGCTCCATAAAGCTGTACCCCATTTTGTGCTGCCAACATTTCAAATTGAGCACCCGTTATCTTTCTAGGTAATAACAACCAGCGAAAAATCCCAGTTTCATCACCAAGACATGTATAATCTGACAAATATTGATTCAACAGTCGATTTCTCCTTATGTTTTGTTCTCGATGCCTATCGATCAAGTTTTCAAATTGATTGGATACAATCGTTCTAGCCGTAAGTTCTGCTAATAGAGGAGACACTGTTATATTTAAATTATAAAGAGCTTTAGAAATAGTTTCCTTAAATTGGCTCGGCACAGCGACATATGCTAATCGTAATCCTGGCGCTAATGATTTTGATAAACTTGCAATATAGATGACCTGTTCTGGAGCAAATGATGCGACTGCTGGTAAGGGTTTTTCGTGGAGAAGATGGTACGATGCATCCTCAATCACAAACTGGTTATACTTTTTAGCAATTTCGGCAATCTGTTTCCGATTCTCTACCGACATAATAGTAGTCGTTGGATTATGATAGTCTGGAATTAAATAAATTCCTTTTATATTATCATTTTTACAGGCATCTTCAAAAGATGTTGGACTCATTTCATAATGAATGGACTTTATTGGCACAATTTGTACACTGAGCATAGCTGCAACTGTTTTTAGACCGGGATATGTATGTTCGTCCACACCAATTCGTTCTCCTGGCTTGCAAAGACTTGCCAAGGTAGCTGCTATAGCATTTTGTCCCCCATTTGCAAATAAGATATGATCCACTGTTGTTTTAAAACCACCCCGGCGAATTAGCTTAATAGCTGCATCCTTTTGCCAATGGCTTTCGCCTGAGCGACCATAGCCAAACCATTTTTCATAATCTGCTTCTTGGACCATCCTTTTAAGTTGGAGCATCAATGGCTCAAAGGAATCATTATCTGGCAATGTAGCACCCATTTCTATCAGATGGATTGGCTTTATATCTTCTAGTAAATAAGCATTTGATACAGCATCATACGAAACAAATGTACCGCTTCCTACAGATGCACTTAACAAGCCTTTCAACTCACAAACTTTAAAGGTCTTTGAAATAGTACTCAAATTTAAATCTAAAAAATCTGCTAGTTCTCGCTGTGGAGGGAGTTTGGTTCCAGGTAATAAAGTTCCCTCTAAGATGTCCCGTTCCAATTGTCTTGCCAACTCTATATAAATTGGCTTTTTCATTTTATCAATAGATGGCTTCCAGCTCATCGGATAGTTTTCAAAAGAATTAATTGGCATAATTTACACCTTTTTAATCCATTATATGATCAAAATATTTGTAAAAGCAATTGGTTTTCTAACCTATTACATTGTTTCCAGATTAAACTTTTTTACGCCCCTATTCTTCTTAGCTTTATTTAAGAATGGGATCTTTTATATTAAAAACTAATAACAATCCCTGTTTTATCATCAGATTTTTTAAATCTTGGATATTTTAAACACTCTGGATCAGAATCTTCTAACTTAATTAATTCCAAAGCATATTGTTCCATACTTTTTTCAAGAATTAAATTAGTGATATACTCCCAATAATTTATTTGAGTGGGAACTATTTCTCTTGGCAATAATAATCCGTCTGTTACTAGTATTAAATGCTTTAATCTATTCCGGTTTATCTTCCCGTACTCTATGTAGTTAATGGCTTCTGGTTCGCCATTTAAAACACCATATCCATCTTTAGAATTACTTTTTTGCCTGTTTGAAAGGAGAATATCTTTAACTTTTGTTAATAAATCATCCCTTTTCGTTATTCCTTTATTTATATACTCCTTCCACTTTACGATTGCACCTTTCTCTAAATGGCTTACTTGGAGACGTGTTAATGGTCTAATCTCATTGTTATCTACATAAACCGCTAGAATCATACAGTCACCAGTCTGAACATATTCTATGCTATTCTCCGATACTTTTATAACTGCTAAAGCTGTTCCCCATAACTGTTCTTTCTCCAATATATTAATATTATTATTTAACATTTTCTTTTTTAGTGTATCATTTATCATTTTCACATCAGATAGAAGAGACTTACTATTTTTAATTGTTTCAAAATAACTTTTTACTTCATTAGAAGCTATGTAGCCACCAGTACGATTATTTTTATCTTTTGTTGGTACTAATGAAGAAACACCGTCAGCAACCCCAAACACTTGAGCATCGTTATTAATTATTAACGAATCTTCGTTTAACTCACTTACTCCTTTACATGTTATATGTGCTATTTTCAAAGATATCCCTCCATGAATTAATTGGCTTACAATACCTACAAAATCAATTTTTCCTTCTCGGAAACGTATTGGTAGGTTCATTATGAACTTTCATTTTATAAATAATTTATTTTTAATCGATTTTGCATCAGATATTGTATTCATTTATAAGTTCTGTAGCAAAGATCCTTATTCCTTCCTGAAAAAAAGTTAATAAGGAACTGGTTCGCTCTAAGGAAAATATCTCCAAATAACTTTAAATATGTTTATTGTTTAAATCATGATCTTTCTGTTATATACTTATAGTTCATTATGTATGATTTTTATCAAACTAAAAAGATAAAACTAACTATTGATAGATATGTAATCGCACAAGAAAATCGGAGATGATAGAATGGCTAAAGGTAAAGGTGGAACAGGCAGGGGAACTGGTAAGAAGGGATGGAATCGTTGGCAAGCTAGTGCAAACAAAGCCAAGAGTAATAAACCCTACAAAAGTAAAGGTGTTAAAAATCGCAAAAATACTGAGAACGCTAATAATGGTAATACATCTGAAAAATAGTTCTTATTAGTTAAATAACGATAAGTGAAAAAGACATGTATATAAAGTATTAATCGATTAAAATCAAAAAGGACACTTGCTAACTAAGTGTCCTTTTTGATCTACCATTTAAAATGTTTGTGTTAAACTATTGGACTCTCTCCTATAAAGTTTCCTTCCATTAAAGATAAAAACACATTAAGCAGCAACTCTACTTTCTCCGATTTACCTTTTTTAACTTTAAACCTTGTTAATTCAACGTTCATGTTTCTCCCCCTGTTTCGCCTATCCTATACAATGTCTACATACAAATTTCAGCAGAAAACAGTGCTATTTTAAAATTAAGGTAACAAGCATTACTCTGTCAAAGAAAAGATACCTAGAAGAAAATTATGTTCACCTAAGCATTTTATTTTACTGTTGTGTAGCCTGATTTTCTTCCCAATATAATTTACTGTAGACGTCCGCAAAAGCTTCTATGCTTCGCGTCAATTCTGCATTTGTATTATCTACTCCACCGACTTCTAAAAGAATAGCACGATCAGAAAAATTCTGATTATAAACCCCATTGCCTAGTTCATATCCTTTTGCATAAACACCTTTTGAAATTCCAGGATATTTTTTCTTTAGCGCATTATGCAATTTTGTTGCAAATTGCTCGTTCTGCTCGTAATTTTTATTTTCTTTTCCTATAATAAATAAGAGTTTAGCGTAGTTTTTTCCGTTAATATTTGCTGTTGTTTGTTTTTTTCTAGCTGAATCACGATGTATATCAATTAAGTATTTTAAATTACCATTATTATTAATTGCCGTTTCAACTACTTCTTTTGAAACTGTATAAGAATAAGTATAGTCCCATTTTCGGTCAAGGATAACCTGATTGATATTTGTCTTATCTAACTCAACGCCTAACCCTTCTTGTTGAAGCAATTCTGAAAGCTTGCTACTTACTCCTACTACATTTGCTCGTTCATCTGCACTGACTACATTATCATTATTTTTTGTGTTTTTTAGCAATGGGAGATAAGCTTCAAAATTATGCGAATTGTAAATAAATACAGTTTTATTTTTTGGTTTTGTTATAGCCCTATTACGATCCTCTTTAGTCGGCTGTTCTTCTTTTTGCTCTTGCTCAGCCTTTTCTTCATCTACCTCAACTGGATTTTCTAACATTTCCTTAGATGGAATGGATTCAAATGGTAAATCTGCAATAGTTGTCCCTTCCTCAGCGACGACTATTTCTGTATGAAAGAATGCTAAAGCTGGTAGCTCTCTCCCCAATAATGTTCTTATATCATCAAAATGGATATTTGATGATAATGGTAGAAAAAAATTAGAAAGAGAAAACTCTCTTGCTTCTGATGGGGGAAATAAATGATTCTCACTATGAATGAATTCCAAATACAATTCTGTAGAATTTATATCATTTAGTAGATTAGCAACATTATTGGAAGTCAATTTAAAAGAAAAAAAAGATGTAGTAATTAAAGCTATTAAAATAAAAACTAAGATAATACCTAGAATAGTTATATGTAAATACCTAATTAATGATCGACTTTTGGAATTATTCATACTTTTCCCCCTTTCTCTTCAAAGGTAGTGTCAAAACTTCTATGAAAAAGTAACCTGAAGTCTTTTTCTTCTTTCCTTTTTGAAGTGGAGAGGCTCGCAATCGCTCTTGACAAACACACCAATGGTTTGAATTCAGGTTATCAAGGGCGAAGGGGACAAAAGAAGGCATGCCAAATAAGCCCTTGATTTTTTCCATTTTAAACCATTGGCAAGTTCGGTTTGTCAAGAGTTCGCTCCGCCGATTGCTGGTTCAGGGCTCAGCTAAACAAAAGCTAGGTTGTTTGTTCTATAATCCAATCTTGAGCTAATCCAATTAGCTTAGTCCATCTTGCTGGCATATTGGGAAGCTGAAGTAACTCTGGATGAATCACAGGTACTTTTCCTTCTAAGGCTGAATGAGGCCGTAGAAAGTTAAAGTATGCGACAAACAAAGTGACGAAAGAAACAGATCCATGATCAGATCCAAACCCATGAGTCGAGCGATAATTTCCTTTAAACGTTCGATTGAGTCGTTCAATAATTTGCTTGAGTGGTCGGTATTCTGTTGATACTGGATCTTCGTTGGTTAATCCAATGACTTGCTTCACATCAAACGAAATATCATGTTGGGCAAAGAAATGTTGGGCTAATAGGTAAATCGGATTGCCATCTACAATAAACGTGAGGTTTTTAGGGATTTCCTTCATCTTTAGAAGAACCTCATCGATAGCCAGAATGGCTGACTGAGTATCTCGATTAGGAGAAACAGGATAAGACAGAATAATCTTTTTTACGGCATCAAAAAAGAAGAATAAATAATGCCAGCGACCTTTCACTCGAATGTAGGTCTCGTCTCCACAGAATTGATCAGAAAGCTCATAAGGATAATGGTCCACATAAGGTTTAAGCATCAGTGCTACGCTATTTTCGTAATTCAAAATGCTTTGGTGGGAGATGGATACACCATGTACATCCTTCATGAGTGCAGCTGTTTTACGGGCTGACAACCCATAGTTCACATGGTAGGTCAAAATCAGTCCCAATGTATGTGGCGACACATATAGTCTTGATAAATCTAACTTTGGTTTCTGAGGTGAACGCTTCGATAAGGGTTGGTAATCGATACGAAACTGACGGAAAATATAACGCATTTTAAATGCCTGTGGATCCTTTTTAAACTGTTTTTTCTCTTTTGAAGATAGTCCATTTTGTTTCTTTTGGTAATAAGAACAGTCGTTGTTTTTACACTTGAATACATCGAAATCTTTTCTCTCTTTGACCTTTTCAAGCGTTTTAGCACAGTGAGGACATTTTAAAATTGCCTCTTTTGAATAATGATTTTTTTGGTTAAACAAACATGTACACACCTTGCATTGATACTGTCCCTTGTCTCCGTTATTTGCATAAAGAAAATCAGATGGAGCACCACACTTTGGACATTTTATGCTGGAAGGAACAGTTGTTTTTGAATTTGAGTGTCTTCGAACAGGTTTAAGGGGTTTCCCATTTTTCTCCTGATACTCATTCAAAAGAAGTTTATAATCAAACTTTTGTAGGGTTTCGATGATTGGGAGGTCGTCTACCTGTAGTTTTCGATAAGGCTTATTTACAGGTTTTTCTACAGGTTTATCAAACATACTTTTCCCAATCAAAAGAGTTAATAATGTTCGAATAACCTGATCTTGGTACTTAATAAAAGTAAGTAAATAGGTTATAATTTGAGGGTACAATTTGTCACTTCCTATTCTAGGTTGTTGGGTGTGTGGTAACCTCAATTATCCTTAGAATTCAGGGGGTGGCAATTTTTTTGCTCAAAAAGCCCTCTATTATAGGATATAATAGCCTATTTCTATATAAAGTTTTGACAATACGTCTTCAAAAACATATGATGTATTACTATAAAATAGACTAGCGTTCTTCCAAATAATTCAAAAGAACAGCTTAGAATCGTCAATCTATAGTTTTATTTTAAAATTTAAGATGGATGTATGAAGAAACCACCATTACCAGTTAATGTGAAACTACACAAAAAAACGCAATACCTTAAGTATCACGTTTACTTTGCATTGCATAAATATTTTAAATGTATAAATTAAAATATTCCCTCTAATTTATCTCTCTTCTTTTGAAATAAAGCCGTCATAAAGTCTGGTACACCAATAGTGTACTCTAATGGTTGAATTTTTTATTAATAATATATTCTCTTTGTTTTCAAGGTTCTTGCAAACAATCTTTTTCAGGAACGAGTTTTACCTGTTTCCAATCTTCATTGCTTTCCTTACGATACTGAATAATTTCTATATCCGTGCCATTCGTTAAAGTAAAGAAAATAATACAATAGTCAGCTTCATCGGTGCCTTGAAAGTAAATATAATTCACATAGTCTTTTTTTATTGTAGGATATCTTTTCTTAATCAGCTTGCACCATTCTCCATATTTTATATCAATAGCTGCTTCTGCATCATGCTCCCAAAGATGGTAGGGTGCACATAGAAAATCTTCGCGAATTTGTTGGTTTGTATTAATTCGGTAGCCCGAATGTTCATATATAATCTCCATAAATCCATACGAATACCCAAAATATTCAGCCGTGAAATCTATGGAACCTACAATAGTTTCAATTTCATAAAAAAAACGTATTGCCTGTTTTTCAGTAGCTATTTTGGAAAGCTTGATTAAACTCGTATGTCCAACTCCAGCAAATGTTTGTACGTACTCCTTATAACTTACTTTCTCTTGATATTCTTTTGATAAGAAATTATAAGCAATTGGAAATGGCATATGTCCTTGACCAACCGAACCACAGCTTCTACCTAACAGATTTCCTGCTTCCAGTAATATACGAAAATAATTTAGAATAGTGTCTTCAGGTGTTTTAGTTAATTCAGCAGGTAACTGTATTTCATTATATGTTTTACCATAAAAAGGATTAAAAAACTCGGACGTTAATAGTCCAAGATTTAATGCTGGTAATCGAGATGGACGAAAGTATTTTTGATGATACTCAATATTTTTCATATTCATAACCCCCATTATACTTTATGGAGGTTATGAATATTGGTGAAAAGTTTCCTTATTACAACAGTTAGAAAGCACCAAATAAATCATTATAATCATGTAATATAACTTAATAAACGATCAAATGTATGAATTTCAGCATATGGTTTTATTTTCGTATGATTCTCCGTTCTATAAGGATTGAACCATATCCCCTTTATATTTGCCCTTTGACATCCGCCAATATCTTTTTCTAAGTCATCTCCTACGAATAATGTGTCTTTCGGCAATACATTAAGCTTATTTAATGTTAATTCAAATATTTTATTACACAGCTCGATCAAAACTAGTCTATAATCGTCTATTTAACTTCCATTATTAATCTTCTGCTATGCGCTTAATCCATTCTAACTTTCTATCCCAATCCGTAGCTAGATTTGCCATCCACTCTGCTGTTGAAGACAGTTGCTGTGGACAGTCTCTTGAAATATACTGACTTCAACTTCATTTAGTTTGTATATAATAATTTCCTAACCATCCGTTTTTACAATGGGAAAGGTCACTGTAACCTCTGTCCCTATTCCTTCCTCGCTCCAAAAGTTAATCGTTCCATTATATTTTTGGACAATGTTATAACAGATCATTAAGCCTAGTCCTGTTCCTTTGGCTTTTAATGAGTAGAAAGGGGTTCCTATCCTCTCTAGTTGTTCTCGGTTCATTCCTGAACCGCTATCGACTATCACAATTTTCACTATATCCTTTTCACTTGTTACTTTTACTCGAATTGTATCTCCATGATGTGAAGCTTCAATCGCATTTTTTAATAAATTCACAAATAACTGCTTAAACTCCAAGATATTACATTGGATTTTGTATTCATTTTCAATTTCTAACTCAATATGAATAGTATCAACCGACGCATAGGTGTTTAATAAGTCCATCACAGTATGAAGTGAAGGGTTGACTGATACAATCTCCGTCTTGGTTTCCACAGGCTTTGCGAGTGATAAAAAATCAGAAATAACTGTTTCAGCGGCTTGTAACTCATCCAACATCAGCTTGTAATGCTTTTTGATATGCTCTGGTATCGAATGATCATTTTCATGCAGTTGGATAAATCCTTTTACTACCGTAATAGGGTTGCGAATTTCATGGGCAACAGCTGCCGCAAGCTGTCCAGTTGTCCTTAGCTTTTCATCTTGCTTAACTTGAACGTAATATAACTCTTGATCCTTCATCTTTTTTTGGAAGAGAAGGAAGAGGAAAAGTAGCATAAGCTGTGTCCCAAGGAAGTTAATGGCTACTCCATAGTAATCCAAATAGGTGTATGTATGTATACTACGTGTGTCATACATCATCAAGTAGATAATAATGCTAACAGTTATCGTAATATTACTCAGCAATGTTACATAGAACAATCTAGTATGTAGAAACAATATAGGGATTACTGGGATAAAACTAATAAGTAATAACGATGCAAATCTGTCAGGAAATCGTAAAAACATAAAGAAAAAGTATGCAGACATGAAAAAAGTAATCGCAGCTCTAACATTTATTGAATCTTTATTCGGAAAAATTATTAATAGAATTGCAATACATGCTACAAATAAAAATTGAAAAACTAAAGAAAGAGAAATAATTCGTCCATCTTCTTCGTAAATTAATACTAACCCTGCACTCATTAATATAATTAACAAGCTAATAATAAGACGATACAGCTTAATACTTGGTAAAAATTCATTGTCTATCATTTGAAAAGTCCTCACAATACTATTGTATCTTATTATATTATAGAAAAAATGTTTATTTGGATACGTAGAAAAGCGATATCTTAAAAGGTACTCACCTTGTAATCTTTTCCTCTTTGCCTTCTGGACCAAGCTCTTTAAGTTTTTATTAGGCTGTTTTCGTAAAGTTTGTTGCGATTACCCGCAGCTGGAATACACTTCGCTTTCCGTGGGGCGAAGCTTAAGCCTCCTCAGCTTCGCCTCCGGGGTCTCAGACTGTCTCGCTAATCCCACAGGAGTCTACGTGTATTCCGGCTGCTTCATTTTTCCAATTAATTCCTTTTTTCGATTAAAAAACAACAATTCTTTAGAAAACAGCCTTTTATTATGAGTTGTCCATCATCTTAATGAAAAAACGTACCCAGGTAGTTGAGCTACTCACTATGTAAAAGTCTATTTTACCTTAAAATTCCTTCTTTTTGTAGTCCAGCTTATTCTAAAACTGTTTTTGACGCTATATTTCTAGTTCTGGCTGACGTTCTTCAATAGAGTAAGTTCGTTCACATCTGCCAAATCCTTAATTCTATCTGCATGCTACTTTTTCAATCTTAATAACTTCTTTTCTTGGAATTATTTCATATAGAATGCTTCTTCCATTAATCTATTCCGATTGATATATAGCAAAGACCCAATATTATAAATATAACGAGGATTAATTCAGAGATTGAGCGTTAAACCTTTAGAATAATTTGCAAACTAAAAAACGTCTAATCTCCTAAATATCTAGGTTATAGACGTTTCCAACTAGAATTTATTTAATTTTCACATTCATTTATTATAAAAATGCTAACACGAGCTACTGTTTAAACATTTAATAATCCATATATAACATCTTTTATTATGAGTTTAGTCATAGTGCTGTGTCATCTAATATTATTTTGAGCTAAATACCCTACTGTGGTATGAATCTTATTTCTCATTTTTCACCATTGAGCTAGCCAGTGTGTCAGGAAAGAATTTCCCGCCAAAGCGCAAGACTTTTGAAAGACCTGGAACTACTCGTTTTTTGTTCTTTTCCATACCTTTGATACCATGTTTAACTAATGTATCTAAAGTCATATTTGGAAATTTGTCTCCTTCTTTTACGCTCGGTTCTAGATTTGTTTCCGCAACAAGCGGCGGTACCAACTCCATCACATGAATATTTTTATCTGACTTATTTAATTGAATACGAAGGGCATCTGTATACATGTGAATCCCAGCTTTCGTTGCAGAATACACTGGATGAACAGGTGAAGTTACATAAGATAGGCCAGAACTAACAGTAACGATCATCGCTTCCTTTTGCTCACAAAGTTGTGGTAGTAAAGCTTGGGTCATCCATATTGTTCCATTAAGATTTGTTGTAATTTCGGCTGTGACCTGCTCTAACTCCATTTTTTCATCTAGTAATGGAAAAGCACGCATAATACCGGCTGAATGGAATAAAACATTAGCTTCTGGATAGTTTTCCTTAATGAATATTGCCATTTTTCGAACTGAATCAACACTAGAAACGTCCCCCTGTAAACCGATTAGTCCTTTGTGATCTTTCAATACCTTATCAATTGCTTTTTGATTACGACCAATTACAATGACTTTATTCCCACGTTTTAACAACTCTTTAGCGAAAGCAAGACCTATTCCTGAAGTGCCGCCGGTGATAATAATGGTATTATTTGAAATGTTCATAACATTCTCCTCTATTTGTTACATATTTATTTTTTTGTAACTACAAATCCAACTTTATCTTAACTAGTTACAAAAGTCAACTTTTGTAACTAGACATTCAATTTTACCTCAACCAATAATGTTGTATAATTAATACATGAAAAATTTAAGTAAAGAACTCATATTAGCAACTGCTCACCGTATGGTAGTGAAACAAGGAATGGAAAAAGTCAATCTTTCAAAGGTTGGCCAAGAACTAGGAACAAGTCATGCAGCAATATACAAGTATTTCACAGGAAAGGAAGAATTATGGACAGCACTCGCCCTTTCATGGCTTGATAATGAACTAACAAAACTATTTCCTTTTGACACTAAAAATTATTCTTCAACAAAGGAAATCATTCATGATTGGTTTTGGATTTTAAGTGAATCAAAATATCAATCGTATCATCGCGAACCAGAAATGTTTAAATTATATACAACATATATTGATGGAAATCTATCAGTTTTAACTCGTCACATGACAGCTTTACTTAGTAGCTTAAAAGAAGCAAGTAGAATTGAGGATGAGAGTATACTAAAAGCTCTGTTCATGGCATTTGCTTACTTTTCATCTCCTTCCTTTGCAGAAAATTGGTCACAAATTGACTTTAAAAGAGAATTTGAAGCTGTCTGGAAATTAGTCGAAGCTGGAATTCATGTATGATAAACTGGAACTTTATGTGTGGTTGAATAACTAGATTGAACAGGCTAGCATGTTTTCGGTTGAGAACTTGCTAGCCTGACTATACGCAGCGAATTTAGGAGATATTCTTTTGTTTTTATTGCTACATTTGGGAAATTAAAAGTCGATCACTGGTTTACTAAAAGTAACTAGCATTGAAAACTTATTAAGTTTAGATTTGTTCAAAAGTAATTGTAGTTGATTTCCAAGTAATAACGGATTTTATTTTAACCGAATACTTTCCCCGGGCAAGGTTTAGGCAGTATTTTTCGAGAACCTAGATTAAGCAAGAATCATAAATTTGTAAACTACGAACATGATTACAGTGAGAAGTACTTGAACAGCAACGAAATTTGCATATTTTTTATTGCTCTTCTTTTCGCTGTTTTTTTCAAAGTATTGAATAACTAAATATTCGTTTGTAAAAGAAGTAACATTGACGATTAATAGGAACGCGAATGTTTTTGAAAATGCATTTTCAAAAGAAGTAAACGACGTGGAAAAAAGTAAAAGCGTCAAAATAAATGAGTGAAAGAAAATCTGAATTTTTTTGCTGACATGTAGATGCTTTCAGTATTAATCATAAACAAACACCTCCAGTATTAATCACAGAGAATCGCTGATAAAGTATATGCAGCAGTAACTATAAAGGGAATTGCTATACTTGTTTTATTAAACTATTCTGCCCTGCTTTTCTTATTTCTCGTTTGACTAACCTTTTCACCAAATGTTTCTTACAAATCACACGACAATATCTCAATGAAGTGTACTTTTCTTCCTCTACATTCCCGTATCCATCTTGTTCATTCTTCAAAATAAATCCTTTTGCTTCGTAGAAAGGGATTCCCTTTTGATTTCCTTTTGCAACAGACACCCATTGTTCATTCGCACCGAACTCTTCCTTCTGCTGTTTTGTAAGCACATCTAATAACATTGTACCGATACCTTCATTACGTCTATTAGGATTAAGATATAAGACAAAAACCTCTCCAGCAGTATCATTAATCATCCCGCCTCCAATTGCTCCAATTACTTCCTTATTTTCAGTGGCAACAAAATAGCCTCCCCATTCTCTGCTAGTTTCCATTACTTCATTATGTATTCTTTCAATGTTATAAAACGCTGAAATAATTCTAGTAATATATTCTTTAGAACGCAGCTCGAAGTATGTTGCCCAATAGCCATTACTACAAACCTTTGCAATTCCTTCTACATGTTTAGGTTCTGCCTTTTTAATTTCTATCATAATCTTCTCTTCACCCACTCATCATTTTATGTATAAAAGTTCACAAAATTTATTTACTCTGTTATTATTTTTTCTAAACAATAATGGGATTTACCATTGTAATTCAACTTTTTGTACAATTATGAATCGTACGAAATTCATAAAGTACATGCCCTTAAGGAAAATGGAAGATTGCAATGCCCCCTTCTCGCTTTCAGCTATCCTAATCAACAAGACCATTACCTATATAATCAAATGTATTTATGTCTGCATAAGCAATCATATTGTTTGGACTGGATTTACTTTTCGTAGGAAAATCAAGCAAATATACTACTTTTCCTTCATATGTTTTATCATCAACTTGAGACATCATATTCTCAGTCAGAGTAATTTTAGAAATCTTTCCATCTTCCCAAGTACCATTGATCCATTCTTGTTGTTCTGATGACAATTGGTTCCAAATTTTTTCTCGAATATCACCTTTTTTCACAACCTTTTCAACTTGTTCTTTGCTACTCTTAACAACTTTACCGTTATTATTTCTTGATTGTACACTCTCGTTAGAACAAGCAAAAAGTCCTAACACAAATGCTGAGGAAAGAATAAATAAAACAATTCTTTTCACTCTAACACCTCCTTATATAATATGACGGTTAACCTATCAATTAGTTTCAATTCAAATTCAAAGCCAAAGCTTCATCAAAATTAATAGGTCGGACCAACTGGATGCTCTCTAACAAAATATCAACTATACCGTCTAACTGATACCATAATTCTGTTCTCTTTTCAATTTATTTTTTTGCTTGTACTAGTAGTTTCTCCATTTTCTTTTACTTTATCGTCAACTTGCGCCACTTGATACCGGTGATTATCAAAGTTTCCTGTTTACTTAAATACATATCCACCATAAAATCAATCGCAACAAAAGATATTGCAAGTGTAAAGGAAAAACGTTTTACTTTAAGCCTCTCCTTTATTTTATTTTCTTATAGACGATTCAAACGAGCTAAATCTTTTAACCTATAATTCAATTGTCTTTAATTATCTACTCCAAGACACTTAAACTTTATCATGCCCAAAATATCATATACAACATTTTCCAATATATATGATATACTATACCTGTATTTTTGAAAGAAAGGAATGATGGAATGAGTATCCGAAATAAACTTTTATCTATAAATGCAATTTTACTATTTGTTCTATTACTAGTTGGTTGTTCACATGATTCGTCGAAATACTCTTCTGAGAACAGCCCCCCTCTTCCTAAATCTAGTACAGAGATAGTAGAACTTGAAAATGATGAATCTTCAACACTGAAGCCTTCCACCAGTTCAGATGAAAAAAATCTGAATGGTACTGAAACAAATAAAGAACCTGAATCGGAGAAAGTTATTACAGAATTAGACAACACCAATGGAAATAGTACATCCGAAAAGAAAAAAGAGATTTCATTGTCTAAATATTCTGCTCAAGAAATCGAATACGCGAGAATTTGGTTGCAGCTTGGGCCAACTCAGGATATAGATGCATTATCTGTTCAAACATTTCATGAAGGGGAACCGCTCAATCCAAATGACGAAACAAGTGCTAATTATCCAGAAGATGTTATTCATTTATCAGGCTCACGTTTAGCAGAAGGTTCCATTACATATAGTGGCAATGGGGATGGCACGATTAATGTATATAAAGTGCCACATAGATGGGATGGAAAATACCCAGCTGGTGAACAATTCTATATTGATTTTTTTATTAATGATACGAAGCTAGTTAAGGTGGGTACAGGGGATAATGAAAAAATAGTAGAATTAATAGATAAAATGTTTATTCAATAATCCCATATTTAGATATCCGGCATGATGCTGAGTTTGTGAGATTAGCAGATTAAATGAACTAACTTTCAACATTTTCATACTGGTGTATACCATAAAGGAGTATTTATGAAGAAATGGACTAGAAAGCTATTACATACCTCTCGGGGGAAATTTGAAATTTTCATAAAAGGGCAAGGTGAACCTCTTTGTGTTACCCATCATTATTCAGAATTTAATGAGACAGGAGATTATTTTGCAGACTCCTTTGTCCGTACGCATAAAGTATTTCTTGTTAATCTACGGGAGGCAGGTAGCTCAGATGAAGCTACTCAACCGTATGAACTAGGATTATTAGAGTCTATCTTCGACTTAGAAGCAATACGTGAAGCAGTAGGATATAAAAAATGGAGCTTTGCAGGTCATTCCACTGGGGGCATGTTAGGAGTTCTTTATGGGATATATTGCTCTAACAGTTTGAGCAAACTCATATTAGTAGGGGCTGCTGCAAGAGAATATATGACATTTTCTCCTGATTGTATATACAATGAAGAACATCCATCCTATAAAAAAATGCAAGATTTGATAGAAAGCCTCAAACGTTCTGATTTAACAGCGGAGGAAAAAATGGCATTAACAAAAGAACGGACAAAGTTATCCTTATATGTTTCTGAAAAGTATGATGATTATTTTTTCCTGCCTATCCAGAAGAAAATATCCTCTATTAGACTGAACTATTTTAGCCGGGAAGTGCAACTATTTGATGTTACTAGGAAACTCAAACTGATTACAACTCCAACATTAATCATTTGTGGAAAATTTGATGTACAGTGCCCTCTTCCCTATTCGGTCGAAATGAATGAGTGCATCCCTCATTCCAAATTATTGGTGTTTAATCAAAGCAATCATTATCCCTTTCTAGAAGAAGCTATACGATTTAAAGATGAAATAGAAGCTTTTATGGGAGACAGTGTATGAAATTAAAAAGTGTAGATATTGATATGATTGCTCGCTCGTTACTTACTTCCCTTATTTCCGCTATTTTCGTTAGTATGCTTCAACTTATTGGTTCACCCTATTTTAGTTTTTTTGGAATACTAATCTTCACTTGCATTTTCTTTTGCTTTTATCTAGTTATCGCGTCACCTCTGCAGATTTTCTTAAATCAACGGCCTAAGAAATTTAGTATTCTCTACCTTGCTATCTATAATGTTTTTTCGGGGGTGATAACAGGCATTGTGGCAATGATTTTCGGTATAAAAAATCCTTTTCACTCCTCAGAATTTTATTTCCTATTTATTATGTGCGCATTCCTTTTTTGGATCGTTGATTCAATTTTACTTCAAAAAATGATGAATAAACATTGAATACATTTTTGGAATTAGGAGGATCACGATGAAGAATTCATTACAATTAATAACAGACACAGCTTATTCATTAAACTTTTTTTATTTTATTTTCCAAAATATCTTTCTCAACCAGAATAATAATAAGGATGATTGTAAAATGATTCTATAGTAGAAGATCTACCTCCATTGTCTTATTTTGCAGTGTTATCTATAAAAGAGTGTATGATCCATCATGAAGAGGTAGTTGCTGGATTAAGGATGAGTGTTTATTAATTAACTTATAGAATTTATTTTCCATTAGTTTGTTATAAAACCTTTACCTTAATAACAAAGTGTCTATCTCTTTCCAGTCTTTTACTCTCGTTATTCGTTCATGATTACATATTCGGTTATATGGCTTATCAAGTAGCCATACATCCATTCCACTATTCGTAACAGCTAATGCATGGGAAGGATTGTCTTCAATAAATAGAGTGACATTATGAATTAAAGCACATTCAGGTTTACCATTTTTATATTCTGAAGCACATATTATATCATCTATGGCAGCTTATGTTTAACAATCCAGAGTTCCGCTGAATTCATCCAAGCTTTCGGTCTTCCCGTCATTATTGATAGTTTTGAAGTTTTGCTTAGTTCACTAAGAACATCGATTATAAATGGATACGGTTTAGCTAAATGCAGTACCTTTTGGTTTTTTGTAAAAAAATCTAAAAATGTTTCAAAGGAATACCCATACAAATCCGAAACTCCATACTCAACCATTTCTTCGTAATTTAAGTCTTTATTATGTATTTTATTTAAAAGCTGTACAATCGATTTTCTCATATCAACAAGTGTATCATCAAAATCTAATCCGATGTGGTTCATATAACTCCTCGCGTTTCCTTTATTTCTCTTATATCATTATTTAAAGCACCAAGTAAGTATTGCTGTATTTTTATGTCTAAATCCCAAAAATCCGCGGCACTTTAACTCCCCAGTCAAACAAGATCCCCATTACTGTAAAAACCAAAAACATAACAATGCAAAGGTTTACAAACGCTTTACCAACTCGGTTATCATTTTTAGCTTCTCTATTTTGTTGTACTCTTTCTCTATAAAGTTCTTGAACTATTTTTTGTTTTTCTAATTTTTCTTCTTTGTGTTGATTCATCCCTTTACCCAACTCCTTCCTTCAAAAAATTCTTTTTGTTTTGATTAGCGTCTATACGAAGCTTCTCGTCATCAAATAGAATTATGCAACTTGTAAAATAACCCACATATTACGAGGAGAAAGTTCCAACTCATCAATTTATAAATATCTCAAATGGTCTAACTTTAAAAAGATTTATATAAATTTTTTTAAATATTCGCCAAATATTTTGTTCATAACTTTGGGCGTGTTTTCTAAATAAACATTAATTTGTTCCATGTTTGATTCGAATTTATCAGCGTTTCTTTCATCTGTTGGAAAATCTGATATTCCTTTAATAATAATACATTCAACATCATTTTTCTCACAGATATAAGCAATTGCCCCCGCTTCTGTATCCGCTATTGTTATTTCATTTTCTTTAAGTTCTAAATAGTCCTTCCACATAACTACTGCTTTATCAGCAGTACCAATTGTTCCGGTATAAAAATCATTTCCATATTTCGATAGATCAATATCGACTATGAAGGATTGTTTAATAAAAGGCTCGATTTCTTTTACTGTGCAATCATATTGAACGGCTTTATCGGGTACAAAAATATCCAAATTATTGAACTTATCATCTATTCCTGCACATGTTCCAGCAACGATTACTTTAGTTAAATTAAATTTAGAAATCATATACTGATTACCACCTACACCATTTACTTTTCTTACACCGGTACTATAAAAAACAAGTTTGGTATCATTAATTGTTCTTATGAAATATTCACCATAAGGATAAGCGAAACGTTCACTATCTTTTATGCTGAAATATTCCAATGTCGCTTTATATTCCCAATTCGTTGCTATACTTATTCCTATCATCGACTTATCACCCTGCAAATATAATTTGTCACTATTGAATGTCTATACACGGTCTGATTTCATTATTACCACTATCCTTCTATACTCTGTTCAACAACAATTCGTTATTATTATGTAAATATCCTTTTTTACTAACCTGGTCTTTTTCTTTAATGCTATAAGTGCATCCCTTTTATTTTAAGGAAAGCACCAATTGCTTTAATAAGCGTATTCCATTACAAATTGTCGATCTCATTTAATAAGTAATCAACCCACTCATTTTGAGGAGAAACTATCTGTGGTAAGTTGTCTAATGGAGACAAAAATAATTTAAAGTGGTGATTATCTGTCTCTATTTCCCATTCATCAACCTGACTGCTTGATTGGAGATGATAAAATTGTCTTGTTACTTTTGATGCTAAATTCGATTCTTCCGTCCAACCAGTTATCTGATATGTTATGTAATTGGGTTCTGGAAATTTTTTTCATCGTCTCCTCCAAAGAATAGTTATGCTAATTCTTCACCTAAAACTTCTTCTATATTTTATAAAATTAGATCCATATCCCTGTTTTACTAACATACCCCGTTTGCGACATAAGAAGTCTCTCATTTATTACAGGCATGCAACACAATAGTTACAAAGAATTTTATCATTAGATTCTTTTAAATAAATGTTAAAACAATACTCGAGAAGAAATGCAGAGGCAAACACTTTATAGGGCTTGGTTTCCAAGATTTATTCTAAGAATGGTTTATTTAAATTCTGAATTTCATTATCATCTAGTCTCTCGGACATTTCTTCTAAGAACTCTCGTACAGGTAACAACTCCTCTGAATAATCCTTATACATCTCTTTAGAAACAAGCTTTAAAACTTTATAGTACTCTTCAGCTAGTCGATACAAAGAATTCTCTTTTATATCCCTTTCTGGTAGTAACCGATGAAATATATATAACCTTTCAATAGTCATCTCATAGTTATCTAGCAGAGCAGTTATTGGGTCTGGAATTGAAAGTGTTTTTATTTCAGTCATTTATATTCCCCTTCACATATATCTAGATACTATCTTTTGCAATTCTATTAAGTTCAGATGGTTTCTCTTAAACAGTCCAGTGCCATAATTTTCCATTTTCATCAATCTAACATGAGGAATATAACCTAGAAGCAGCTCCTTTATTTTGATTGGTGTTAATATATCATGACTTCCTTGAAAACAAGTCACTGCAAACATGCCATTAGGCTTCAAAGATTTTTTCACTAGATTTGTTAAATCAAGAGAATCAGTAGAACCATCCACCGCTTCCTATCTTAACAATGGCCTAAATGCTTTCAAATAGACCTTTAAAAAAGATATTTGAATAGGTGATACAGTTATTGATTGTTTTACTATTCCTTTTAATTCAAAAAAGCTTGTTACCAGCTAACAACCTTTTCCCGGTTCTTATCTCACGGAGAGAATTACAATCAATAACAAATAATACAGGAGATTCAAATGAAAAAATTGATAAAGATTGGATTAGTCCTTAGTTTCACTTTCTATGTATTTATATTAACTATTCTATTGTTCTTTGGTGGCAGAAGTAATGGTTGGATGGCAAATTTAACTTTCCTAGAATATATGAAGTATTCTTCGAATTTTGTGCCTTTTAAAACAATAAGTACTTACATAAACGCGATTTTCAGTGGAAATATGAATCTGGACATCCCTTTAAAAAACCTATTCGGTAATTTGCTTATGTTTTTGCCAATGGGGATCTATCTGCCTTATTTTATAAAAAGATTAAAGAGAATTAGCAGTTTTTCCGTTACATTCATGATCATATTGCTCGTAATCAAAATAACCCAATCTATTTCAAGAAGAGGAAGTTTTGATATTGATGATTTCATTCTTAATACGATTGGAGCGTTGATAGGTTTCGGAGTTTGGAAAAAATTTTTCAGAAGGTAATGGAATAGAAATTGAAGAATTTTTACTAGTAGCTTAAATAGATTGTATATGTAACTAACATCTGTTTTCATAGCTGAAATAGATAGTTTTTTCGCATGATTTCGGCTTTTTAAATAGATTAATTGATTCTTGTATAATGGTTTATTTCGATTTAAAATAGACGATTTCTGGATCACCTTCATCTAAATTTTCAATTATTCCACTTTTTATAAAGCCATTTGCGTTAAATACTTCCTGCATACTCTGATTGGATTGATTTGTAGAAGAGAATATCTTGCTCGTTGAGGAAATATTAACAAAATGATTTAATAGAGAGCTTGCACACCCCTTTCGTCGGTAAGGAGGTTCAATAATAATTAACGAAATAAAACTATAATCATAAAAATGAGTATTAAAAATGAGAAATCCCACAATTCTACTCTCCGTTTTAGCAACAATACAACGTTCTTCCATAATAGCATTTTTTATGTATTCTAATCTGCTGGCGTTTCCGATTACTTTTGTATCTATTTCAACTATTTCTTCTAAATCTTTTAAGTAAGGTTTACATATGAATTTCATTTATTGATACTCCTCTGTTTTTATGCTTACATTTTCAAAAAAGTAAGATAAATCATAATTTATTTATTAATTGGATAAACGGGAATCTGGTTTTCTTCCTTTCAAACCTTAGGGAAATTTAATGAAAATCATCTTCCCTTATTCATGATAAAAATAAGCATTAGTAATTCGTTTATCCATGCTGTACTCTCTACCTTTGTTGGTTATCAAACATTACTTCCGTTTGATCTTCTGAATGATTATAATGTGCTGAAAGTGATAATTCCCCATCAAACCCTGGTTTTCTCCATCTAGAATAAAATCCAGACCAATCATTTTCCGAATCATTGTCATCAAGTGCAGTACCTTTGTATTCCACGGTCCATCCCTGTTTAGGAAGCTCTTCTAAATAGTATTCATAAACTTTGGACCAATGGTCACCATCTATTTTGTAATAATATTCAGTAGGTTCAAGTCCTTCATATAACGGAATATCCTTCTGCTGTTTAGGGATAATTGTCATTCCCTTATATGTGTCATCCGTCACTTTTTGATAAATAAATATACTTATTAAAAACAAAATAGACATTATTCCATATAATAAAAGTCTTTTTTGAGCCATTTGAATTCTCCTATTCGCTTTCAATTGAAAAATGGATACTAATGAGATTCATGTTTATTTTCTTCGTCTTTATTTGCTAATCTATTTACTTCGAAACACCCTTCCAAAAAACATCCCACAATGCTTCTAATTTATCATCGACTCTTCTTTCCGAATTAAAATAAACGATTTCTACCATGATTGCCATGATTATACCTGTAAAAGCTAAGTTAAATGTGTTTGCATCTTTTACGACTATTTGTTTTTGTTCGATCCACTTGCTACTTTTTTGACCAATTAAGTGTTCTTGAAAATGCTCTGCTTCTATAACCTCTTTTTGGATGACATCATATAAATGCATGGGTGGAAAAAATCCCATTCTTAGCCAGAACTTCAGTATTTCATTTTCTTGGAACATCTTTTTTGTGTAAAGTAAATAATCATAAAGAAAAGTCTCTGGATTGCTACTTTTCTCTTTTTTGAAAAAATGCTCTTTGCGCTTTATTTCTTCTGCTTTTGCTTCCCTTAATACTTCGAGAAACAAGTCATCTTTTCCTTTAAAATGGGAATAAATTGATGCTTTCTTTATTCCAGCTTCCTCTGCAATTTCTGACAGGGAAGCTCCTTCATATCCTTTTTGTAGAAAATACTTGATTGCCGCTTTTTTAATTTCTTCTTTTTTCATATCGCTCTCTCCTTTACGCGATTAGTTTTAAACCAACTGCTGCAACAAGAATCATCGAAATAAATAAGATTCTTTTACCGTCCTTGGGCTCTCCATATACAAACATCCCTAATAACGCAGAGCCAACTGTTCCAATTCCTGTCCAAACACCATATGCTGTTCCCATAGAGATAGTTTTCATCGCATATGATAACAATGCGAAGCTACACATAAAACCAATAATTAAATACAGTAGCGCATCCCATTTTTTCATCGTAAAACGTTTAATATTTAGAACACCTATTATTTCACAACCCCCGGCTGCAATTAAAGCTAACCATGCCATGTACTCAAGCCTCCTCTTGATTCGTTCCTTCATCCGTTACCATTTTTAAGCCAATCACACCAATTAATAAAACTAAAATTAATAGTATCTTCACTAAATTAATTGGTTCATTAAATAAAATTATTTCTGCAATCACTGTTCCAGCTGTCCCTAACCCTGTAAATACCGCATAAACCGTTCCAATTGGTAAATACTTTGTCGTATATATTAATAGATAAAAACTGATGACAATTGCGAGAATCGTTCCACTCCATTCTAAAAAAGTGGATGCATGTTTTAGACCAGAAACCCATGCAACCTCCACAATCCCTGCACTAAAAACCATGAGCCAATACTTATTCAAATTAATAACCTCCCCCTCAATTAACTACCGACCGTTCGGTAGTTATTGTGTCACAAAATGGGTCCTTCGTCAAGAAACTATTCAAACGGACTTAAATATTTGTATAAAATGTTTAATTAACTATGTATGTTAAAATTTCAGATGATTAATTTACCATAATTTCCTATTCGGCTAAATGATTAATGAGACTTATATGCAGTTTTATCAAGCTTAATCGGTGCATTGCTTGTAATTTTACTAATGTGGATGTCTCATGTAGCAATTTTTATGATGATGCCACAGAACCTGATTATATACAGAAAGCGGGATTTAAATACTAAACAGCTTAATTGGATGGCACAAAAAGGGGATAAAACAGAGGAAGAAAGACTAAAATATAATGGAGGCACTTTTGAATATGCCGCATTATATAAATCTTTATATAAATCAACAAAAATATGACAGATTAAAAGAAATATGGGAAGTCGATGTGACTTCCCATATTTCTTTTAGTTTATTTTCTTATTGTCTTTACTGTTTACAATAATGCTATACTCTTCATTGGCTAGTATTTCCACTATTTCATCAGACTTCAAAAACTCCACAATTTCTCCTTCAATTTCAGCTCCTAGTTGTTTTGCAGTAGGGTTGGTACTTAATTCAGAGGTACTAATAATAAATGTCAATGGTACCCTTTTATAGCTTACACCTGTTACCTTGTATTCTTTTTTAGATAATAAACCTTCAACAATTGCTGATTCGATTGGTGCTATATTATCAGCAACTCTTACTTCCACCGTTGTATTGGTTGGAAGAATCCGATAACCTTTAAATTTATTTTCATTTGTCACCTCTAGCCCAGCCTTCTCCACCTCTTTCTCTATAGAGTGGAAATATTTTTTGTCCCCGACAATATTGATAAAAATAGCATTCTCAGTGGGATCGACTTGAACCATATCATATTTGTAATCCAACTGCTTCATTTTTTCTTCCACTTTTTGCTCGAGTAGTTTTTTTTCTGCCTTTTCCTCTTCATTAAGGACATAATCTGTTCTCTCTTTAAATTCATCCACCTCAACAGAATAAGCATCATACCCCTTTTCGTTCAGTATACTTATAGCAATTTTTTTCACTTCATCTCTTACTTCTTTATAATAATCCGAACCTTTAATACTAATAGTAATCTTTTTTTGAGAGTCATAGGTTGTTCCCATACTTTCTATTTCATAACCTTTGTCTTCTAGTTCCTCATAAATTACTGTCATAATGGATTTCGATTGAAAAACGGAACCCAAATATGGGATAGATGAAATCATTTTTGCCATTGTAGGCGAAACAAGCCCAGAGCTGGTGAACAGTATAATCATTAAAATAGCTGCCATAATCCAAGTTACGATTATTTTCTTTCGCTTCGACTTTTGCTTTTTAATACTTGCAGAGCTATTTATTACAGGGATTTGATTATCTTCTTTTGCTTTTTGCACCCCTAATATGACTCGATTATGTAACTCATCCGGTATCTCGATTTTATCTAATTCTTGTCTGATTTTATTATCCATACATATCCACCCTCCTTACTTTTTTCCGAAGTTTCTCAAGCGCACGATATAACACAGATTTGACTGTACTTAGTGGCATATTTAACAAGTCTGATATCTCATTAAACGTATAACTCTGATAATACTTTAGCAATACTACCGTCTTTTCCTCTTCGTTTAATATAACCAATAGATCTTGTAAAGATATTGAAAGTGGAATATCCTCTTTAATAGGACTTGAAGATTCTAATGTACTTTCCACTTGAAAATAAACTAATTTCTTATTTTTTCTTAACAAATCAATGGAACAGTTTATCGCAATTTTTAATAACCATGACTTAAACAACGATAAATCCTTTAAACTGCTAAGCTTTAGAAAAGAACGATAAGCGGTTTCTTGTACAATATCTAATGCATCCTCTTTATTTTTGACATAAACATAAGCCATCCGGTATATGTCATGCTCGTATTGCTGAAAAAGCCTTATAAAAGTTACTTCTTTTTCATTTTCTTCTGTATTCTCGGTACTTATGTCCCTCACCTACTTTCTTACTTATAATAATAAGACGGTTCTATTTAACTTTTGGCCGAAATTTTTTTTCACCTTAAGATTAATTCCTACTTTTTTATTTGAATGTACTAATAAATATCAAGAAAAAAGTGATCAAAGAATGACCACTTTTTAACTCCTATATTTCTCATGAAGCTTCACACTATAAAACCTCATCACTTTTGGTACTCCTTCTATTTCAAATACCCCATTTAATACCAATTAGATTAATCTGTATTCAAAATACTCATCACCGATTCTCTGATTGAGATGCCCAATAATCTCCCCAATTAAAATATCATTCTTTTTATTTTTTAATAAAGAAAGAACAAAACGTTGCGCTGTTTGTTCATCAGAATTCTCGCATGCCCAAATCATTATACGAGTTTGATCACTCATGTCTTTCAATTCCAGAATAGTATTGTTGAAACTATGCTGATCCTTATACAAGTACTCTTCATCCATATTAATATGGTTTATAAACCATTTATGCCTAAGAGAAAGTCCCTTTTTCTCTTCTATATTACATAGTGGACCGATTGAAAAATTATCGGAAAAACATTCATAAAGAAAACGGGAAATTCATTCCTTTGCATCTTTTTTATATAATTCGAATGTACTTTCTATGAAACTTTGTTCGTCCTCTTCACTCATGATGCCGGTTGCTTTCCCTACTGTTCCATCTTGATATTGCCAAAAATAATTATGATCCTCATCCACAGAATTAAAATCTCCCGCTTTCCATTTATCTAATATGCTTATAAGGATATCTTTATTGGAAAAACTGCTGTTTTTTACAACTTCATAAAGCTTTTCCACTCTATCTTCCGTCATTTGTACCGCTCCCCATTTATCAGTAGCGTATACCTTTTGGTGAGTCATTTTATGCATAGTAGTGATAACCTTATCCTTATTCCAATAGGAATAATCTATACTATCTCCAACCATTTCGTCGAGAACCTCTCCCTCTTTCGTTTCGGCAACAAAGGCGTCATTACTTCCTTTTACCATATAATGCATATAAAAACCAATTGAACCACTAACAACTACTAATAAAACAACTAGCCCTATTGAATATTTCATCCATTTGCTGCGTTTCTTTTTAGTATTTTTTGGTTCTCCCATTTATATAACACTCCTATCGATTTTGTGTTTAGAGAGATATTTTAATTTTCCCTGTTGACTATAACTTCTTCCATTTTGATAACAAATGATAACTCTTCTAAAATAGCTATCTCCTTATTTTTTTATAAAAAAAATAAACCTGTTATATTTTTCTATACTAATAATAACATAATATTCCAACTGTTGAATTTTCACATCAAAAAAGTGATCATCCATTGATCACTTTGAATGAACTATATAGATGTACGCTACTTTTCACTACATTTAATCTTGCTCAATCATTACCTTCCTTTAGCAAAACTTTGTTTCCAATTGAAATTAATGTTTTTAAAAATAAAAGAAAGAAAATATTCCCGCGATAATGGTATACCCTAAAGAAACGTAAAATGAAATGGTAGGTTGGAAACTACGTTTTTGCCTAGTTATTTTTGTTCGTACTTCTTTTGCAGCCCAATGTTCATCATTATTGCCACTTTGAAGCCTTGCATCAGCCAAATCAGACGTAAACCCACCAGAAGAGTTAAAAAAGGCGATGATAATTGCAGCAGCCAATCCTGATAACAAAGACCAATCAATAAAACTATTATGAAAAATGCTAGCCAAGCCCCAGTTAACAAAAATAATTACACCGAAAGTAATGATAGCCCAAACAACTTTTTTCATTTTATCACCCTCCATTATTAGGTTATTCTTGTTTCTTAGGAACTTGTTTAGTTTTTGAATTTGTCACATTCCTGGCATAAATAGAAAAAAACCTGATAATATCAAGAATACAATTTTCTTCATTTCCCCTCCAATTGGTTTTTGAATTGATTCTTATTCTACTTACGTTTATTAATCCAATTAGTTTCATTATGATTCCTTGCTGTTTCAATGAGTATAAGAAGGACGTTCTCCATGAAAATTACAATCCATCTAATATATTACAAAATAGCAAACTTAAAATTAACAAATTCTGTTATAATAAATTCAAAATTGAAAAATGTTAGAGGTGAAATAAACATGTATTGGAATCCGTTATTTGAAAATGATGTACCAGTAGCACACTTCTGCTCTTAATGAGAGAAGAGTGACTACACTTCTCCGTTGAGGGCTTTTGTACCTATTAATAAACGGAGGAGAATAAAATGAAAAACACAATATTAGGATCAATCTATTTAACATTAGCAGCCAGCATTTGGGGTGGGATGTACGTTGTTGTTAAAGTGGTAGTAGCAGTCATTCCCCCACTTGAGCTTGTATGGATACGCTATTTAGTCGCTATCTTGGCATTGCTTATCATTGGTTTTGCCACCCGCCAAAAATGGCGAATGGCAAAACGTTATTTTTTTATTATCATAGCCATCGGGATTATTGGAAATACTATTTCAATTGTTGCTCAAGAAACGGGTACTATGCTGTCCACAGCACAAATGGGCGCAATTATAACTTCTTCCACTCCTGCTTTTATGGTTATTTTTGCACGCTTATTGCTCAAAGAACGATTGACGATAAAAAAGCTGCTTTCCGTATGTCTCGCTACAACTGGAGTTTTTTTTATTGTTGGAATTGGGGAAATTGATTTAACGAGTAAATTAGGCGGAATAGCACTTCTAATTGCAGCTTTAACATGGGCTTTAATGTCAGTACTTGTAAAGCTTTTACCAAGTGACTATTCACAAATTGTTGTAACGACTTATTCCATTTCTGTAGCTCTAGTTGTGTTAACACCTTTTGTGTTGCCAAGGTTACAAGTAATAGATACGTCTGGATGGACACACCCAACCATTTGGGGCGGTCTCTTATATTTGGGGATTGTTTCAACTGCCGGTGGATTTCTCCTTTGGAACCGTGGGTTACAAATGCTGAACGCCTCGAGTGGTGGAATCTTTTTCTTCTTTCAACCAGTTGTCGGAACATTACTTGGATGGCTTATTCTAGGAGAAAGTATCGGTGTAACCTTTTGGATTGGCTCGATTCTTATTGTTATTGGTGTTTTATTTATTGTGATGGAGAAAAAATAAACAAACGGGACCCCTTCTATTAGCATGGAAGGGGTTCCGCTTGCTCCTTAGCTATGGATGAATCTGCATTTTTCAATCTTACTTTATACTATTAGAAATGAACATCGAAGCATCTTGATTCATAAAAATACGTTCTCCATAGTAGAATGTATTTATTTTAGTTGATGTAAATCCAGCATCAACTAATTTTTTTTTCAGTTCTTCATGAGAAAAACCATTATGCACTTTCGGATGATTTATTTTATCATTTTTGTCAAAATCAATAATGATAAGCTGGCCGTCCTTATTTAAAATATTAAACAATTGTTGTAAAATCTTGTTAGTATCCGGTATATGGAGAAGGACTAGAGACATTAAAATGATGTCTGCCTTAAGTTCAGGAGTTTCTTGCGTAAAATCGGAATAAAGTACTTGTGAGTTTATAATTTCCTTGTGAATGATTTTAGCTTTCACAACCTCCAGCATTTGTTCGGATGAGTCTACCAACAAAATAGAATCTACTAAATCCGCTAATTCTAAACTAACTAGACCAGTACCACTGCCATAATCTATTAAAGATTTTGATTTACAATCATGTAGTTCTGCTCTTACTTCCTTCACAATGACTTTCGCTAATTCCATTCTATCCTCTGTATCGTATCTTTTGGCCATCTGTTCAAAAACATTATTCTCCATGCGCTTCTCCTCTAAGAAATATAGTGGGTTAATTATTGCAAGTTCATTCGGTGGTTATATAACTATACCCAAATGCATGAGTTTAAGACAAACTATTCTTTAGCTCGGTAAGTGGACATTTTCAATCCCCATCATTTCTAAACAACTCTTAAGAACCTGTTTATCAATTCTATTTACGAAGCAGTATTTTTCTTTATAGATAATTTGAATATATTTAATGATTTCTTCTTTAGATACATCATTCTTATTAATGAAAAGATTTAATGGTACATTGCTATCACCGTTATTTAAAGGTGGCTGTATGTATTGAATTTCATCTATTTTTTTATAGCCATTTCTTTCGAAGAAACGATTTCTTTTGATGCAGTCTTCTTTTTCTGCTTCGTTATGCACGATTTCTTGTTTCTCTGTTTCCAAAATCGTTGCACGCAGTGAAACATTCCCTGCTGAAATGGCATCTTCATTTAATAATTCTTCTATTTTCACTAATGTTTTTGTCCCTAACCCCTTGCTTCGTATTAGAGGATTAGTAGCGATATAAACAATAAACCCTATATTCGCCTCCGCAAAATAGTGCCCGGTTGCAAAAGAAACAAGCTGTTCTCCTTCATAACCGACCAAGAACCGAAATCCATTCGGTAACCTAGTTTTTGCATAATCTAAACTTTGATAGAAAATGTCCTGTGGCTCTCTTACTTCAATAGGAAATGCTTCGTCATAAATTTCAAAGACCTTCTCTATGTTAGTTAAGTTGTCATAGGTTATCTCTTCCCATCTAATTGTCATTACGTTACCACCTTTTTGTGAAATATATTAATCATATCATAAAGTGAAACTTCCATCAGTGGGTTTTTCCATCCTCCCCTACTGATGGTTAGTTGAACCAATCGGGCCTTTACGGACAGTAAGAATCTTACAGGAAACTTTTAACACGACTTTCCCACTTGTGAAATAGGAAAATAGCTGCCAATAATGCCAGCTATTTTTACAGTTCCATTCATTATAATTCTATCCAATAGCGCTGAACAATTTCCTTACCGTCAGAGGTTATTAGTTCATTCTCTAAAATTCCTCCTACTTTTTGAATCGTTTTAGCTGAGGCAATATTTGTTTTATCACAAGTTACCAATACTTTCTTTAATCCTATTTTTTTTGCTTCCTGTAAACTAAGACGAAGCTGCTCTGTTGCATATCCCTTCTGACGTTCTTCGGGGTGTATACTATAACCAATATGCCCGCTCTCCATTAACAATTCTGGTGTTAAACGATGGCGTATATTAATCAGTCCAACTAACTTCCCATCTATCACCGTCAAAAATTGAGTAGCAGGAACCCGATTTGAAGGCAATTTATCTCCATTTTCCTGATTAATCACTTTGGCTAGCCATTCATTAAAGTCAGCATAATTTTGTAAAGAGGTACCACCATATGGTTGTTCCCCAACATGTAAAAATGCTGCCCGGTATTCCATTAATTGCTCACTATATTTTGCTGATGGTCTTATTAATTCCATTGTCATCATCCTTCACTGTATCTATATTTTTTAGTTCGATAGCTGATGACCTTTATCCTTCTAAACTTAAGCAGCTTGTTATTGATGATTTTATACTAAATACGATTGGTGCTTTAATCGGCACTTAATTTTGTTACTATTAAGGATAGTTAAATAATTCTATAAAACAAATGGAAATAAACGCCATTTTACCTCAAAAAGTATCGCTCTTATAGTCCTCCATACCTTCTTTTTCGATTTCGGTATACTTCCAATGCTTGAAGAAATTCCTTCTCGGAGAAATCTGGCCACAGTATATCAGTAAACCAGAACTCTGTGTATGCCAGCTGCCAAAGCAGGAAATTACTCAGGCGTATTTCCCCTCCTGTACGAATAAGAAGGTCAGGTTCCTTCATACCGGCAGTATAAAGATATCCTGAAAACTTCTGTTCATCCAATTCTTCCAGTGAAAATTTTCCATTATTTATATCCAAAAACATCTCTTTCATCGCATTTAAAATCTCATGCCGACTTCCATAGTTTAGGGCAAAGTTTAGCAAAAGACCGTCATTATTCTGAGTACGTTCCATTGCATATTCTATAGCTTTACGCGTATGAGCTGGAAGTCTTTCCATATCACCAACTGCCTCTATACGGACATTATTCGCTATAAGATCTGGTAGATAAATAGATAGAAACTCTTTGGGAAGTTTCAATATAAACTCTATCTCAGGCTTTGGACGTTTCCAGTTTTCTGTAGAAAACGTATAAAGTGTCAGAACTTTCACTTTGCATTTGACTGCTGTCTTAACAATTCTTACGACCGTAGATACTCCTTCTTTATGGCCAGCAACTCTGGGCATGCCTCGCGTCTTCGCCCAGCGTCCGTTTCCGTCCATAATGATAGCAATATGTTCCGGTACAATATCATTCAGATAAGGGACAGGTACTTCTGATTGTTTTTTAGACAAAAAAGGTATTTTCATTAATTTCTCCTCCTCTCGAAATGTTTTTCAATATGTTACATTACTCTCGTATATACATGAAATGAACCTCTTGAAATACCGTTTATTCACTCTATTCATTGCTACGATATTCTAAGATATCTCCAGGTTGACAGTCTAAAGCTTTGCAAATTCCCTCTAATGTAGATAATCGAATTGCCTTTGCTTTTCCATTTTTCAAAATAGAAAGATTCGCCATCGTGATTCCAACTCTCTCTGAAAGTTCGGTCACGCTCATCTTCCTTTTCGCTAACATCACATCAATATTAATAATAATTCCCATTCCATTCACCTCAGACCGTTAAATCATTTTCCGATTTTATATCAATCGCTTGTTGTAACAGTCTTTGAAGTACAGCGGCAAAGACTGCGATTACGATGGAAGCAAAAATTGGAACCATTCCAAATAGAATGAGACCTGGTGCATCCTCTATTTGAGCTAAAAGAAAAATGAAAGGGACCATTAATACATATACGATACTAATTACGATTGCATCTTTCTTTATACGGCTTAATGCCTTTATTGACACTTCCGAGAAAGCTTCATTCTTATCAATATAGCCCAATATTCTTAAAGCTTGATACAATGCCATGTAAAACGGTATTGCTGATACGTAGATCCCTATTACAATTGGATATAGTATATGGGCATATTCTGGATTTACTGGATTTTTAATTAAGTCAAACACACCCCATATACCTAAAGCAAGCACTGGAATTCCAATAAGAATCACGGCTAGCTTTAAAAAAAGTGTTGTTCCTCTTTTCATAAAAAAGCACCTCTTCTATTTATTATCTTATAGAAATTTACCACATTTTTTATCGTTTTACAATAAATTTTTATTCATTTTTATTCTTTATTTATTGTTAAACAGATTGAATTATTATTTCAAATCGCATTCGATACTTTCCTAAATAGGGTGCTTATTCATTTTCTTTTTGCTGAAAAGTTATCCTATCAAAAAAACCAACACTTCTTGTATAATCTCTTACTTTACCTATTAAGAAATGCGATACGTTTTTTTCTTCGTATGAAAAACAGCGTCAGGAGCAATGCAACCAAGCAAAAATACTGTTTTGTATTCAATCGATAAGCCTTTGCAATTTTATTACTAATAATCGAGTGTATTATCCTTGAACCCATTATCTATTCCCTCCTATTGCTTCATTAAAAATTAGAATCCCTAGTCTATATCATTGCTAGTTATGAAAAATCGAGTGCAAAACTTTTGCACTCGATTTCCACTTTATTTTTGTTTTCCCTTCCAAGAATCCTTCAATGACACAATTCTATTAAAAATCAACTTATTTTCTGTTGAGTGTTTATCCACGCAAAAATATCCGTGTCGCAAAAATTGAAACTTATCTTCGATTTTTGCCTCCTTAATCCAAGATTCTATTCGGCAATTTTTCATTCTAACTTTAGAATTAGGATTCATTTTTTCCTCCCACGTTTTTTCCGTATCTTTCACAATCGTTTCGTCTTCGAATAATTTATCGAAAAGATTTACTTCCACTATTTCACTATTTAGAGCAGACACCCAATGGATTGTCCCTTTTACTTTTCTCTCGGAAAAACCTGTTCCACTTTTGGTCTTTGGATCATAAGTACATCTAAGCTCGATAATTTCTCCTGTGTCTTCCTCTTTAATCACTTCATTACACTGTATAAAATAGGCTCCTTTTAGTCGAACTTCTGCATGTAAAGCTAACCTTTTAAACCCTTTTATTGGTACTTCCATAAAGTCATCTTTTTCGATATAAATCTCTTTTGAGAATATGACATCTCTATTTCCTAATTTAGGGTTTTCTGGGTTATTTTTCATTTCTAGAAGTTCTGTCTTATCCTCAGGATAATTGGTGATTGTCACCTTTAATGGATTCAAGACTGCCATCACAGTAGGTACCTTTTCTTTCAATTCGCTTCTAAGTGTACTTTCCAGCATTGCTATGTCGGCTGTACTTTGATGCCTTACAAATCCAAGTTCTTGAATAAAGGTACGAATACTTTCTGAAGTAAATCCTCTTCTTCTAAGTCCACGGATTGTTGGTAATCTTGGATCATCCCAGCCATCTACCAACTTCCCTAACACTAATTCTCTTAAATACCGTTTACTCGTAACTACGCCAGTTATATTCACTCTTCCAAATTCCCTTTGTTTTGGGGCATCCTTTATTTCTAGCTCTGTCAATACCCACTCATATAAAGGTCTGTGGTCTTTAAATTCGATGGAGCATAAGGAATGGGTAACACCTTCGATCATGTCTTGGAGTGGATGAGCAAAATCGTACATCGGGTAGATACACCACTCATTACCCGTTCTATAATGACTGGCGTGAATAATCCTGTAAAGAATTGGGTCTCTTAAATTCATATTTGGTGATGCCATATCGATTTTTGCTCGTAAAACATGCGAACCTGTTGGAAATTCACCACTTTTCATCCTCAAAAACAAATTGAGATTCTCCTCTACTGATCTGTTTCGATAAGGGCTATTTTTTCCAGATTCTGTGAGCGTTCCTCGATATTCCTTTATTTTCTCAGGGGACAATTCACACACATATGCCTTCCCTTTCTTTATTAAATTTATCGCTGCATTAAATATTTCATTGGAATAGTCGGATCCATAATAAATACGATCCTGAGGAGAATATCCCAACCACTTAATATCTTCCATAATTGAATCCACATATTCGCTTTCTTCTTTTAAAGGATTGGTATCATCAAAACGCAGGTTAAAATTCCCGTTGAATTTTTGAGCAATCATGAAATTCATATGGATTGCATAGGCACTCCCGATATGCAGATAACCATTTGGCTCGGGAGGAAACCTTGTGCAAATAGTTCGATTAAATGCTCCATTTTGTAAATCCTCTGCCACTATTTTTTCCAAATTATTATCTATTTCTACTTTCTCTTCCTTCATTTTAATTCCTCCATTTTTTGAAAAGAATCATTTTTATCCAATAAAAAAAATCCCACCCCCAAGACAATTAGTCTTGAGGACGAGATTTTATATCCGTGGTGCCACCTCAGTTTATTAATATGTCACCATATTAAACTCTTCAGGTACGGTAGTTACATACTTATACCCTAGCTCTATAACAGGAGCTCCTGTCACACTATCCCTCTAATAAGTTCCAATGTGAAAGCTCAGAGTCTTGGTTCAATAAATAATTCTTACTCCTTTTCAGCACCTGGAGCTCTCTTTAAAGAATTCGTTTATTTACTCTTCTCTTCATCGCCATTACTGTGTTTTCGATTAAATTATCCATAATCATAGCAAGGTCTATCCTTTTTGTAAAGATAGTATACTCATTAAAGTTAAAAATAAACGAAAAACCCCAAAAATACAAAGAGAAGAAATTGCTATGAAAAAAATTTATCTTTTATTATTCTTTATAAATCTTTTTGATCCACATTTAGTTCAATCAAATTACCATCAGGATCCGCACAGAAAATTTGTGCAAATCCACTAACTCCATAAGGTTTTTCCAAGATATTGACATTGTTTTGTTTTAACCAATTCAGCGTATCATAATAGTTCTCGACTCTAAGTGCAAAATGCCCTTCTCGACTGTTTAACGTTTTATCTTTTCGAATGGTCTGTGAGTTAGGGTAGACAATTAAGTGAAGTTGTTGATTTTGTATTTCATACCAAGCACCAGGAAAATCAAAATCGGGACGCGGTAATTCTTTTAAGCAGAGAATATTCTCATAAAAATGTTTGGCTTTTTCTAAATCTGTAACAGTAAGACTTACATGATGGAGAGATTCATATTTAATCAAACTATTCACTTCCTTGCATATATTTTTTTCTGTAAAGAGTAGTATATTGATAAAAATACTAAAACACTATGTCAGTAAATATTTCGACACCTACTTATACAATCCTTCTTCCTAATACCCTTATACTATTTATTTGACTAAAAAAATCAGATCCTATATCGAGTGCCTGATTTCTCCTTTTATCCTTTATTTGCTTTTTGTTTTACTTCCAAATGAAAGGAATAAATTTCGCTTGGTCCAATAAGACGAAATCCTTTTCCTTGTACATAATCAAATTTTAAATCTTCATTTATATGCTTGATTGTCAGTGGATCTAAATAAATGGTTAATCCATTATCTTCGAATGGTTTATCCCCTTCTTTTGGAAAATCGACCGCTAAATCAAAATTATAGACATAGCTACAGCCCCCACTAAATATTGTACCTAAGCGATAAACTGCTCCTTCAGGAACGACATAGCTGCGGAATTTTTGAACGGCAGCATCTGTAATTGTTACGTTCATTTTTCCATCTCCTACCTGTTTTAATCTCCTATACCATTTTACTATATAGATATGGTAAACCTATTTTCAGCATAATGGATTTCGATGATTGTTGCAAAATTTCTGCTTTTAAATCTATTCAACTACTACTTTCATAATTTCTACCTAAAAGAAGGAACAAATAGCTAACTACTCACGATTTACACCTTTTGATCAATTAAATTTAAATGGTCAATTATTTTGTAATGTGCTTTAACAGTAGGAAGAAGAGTAATAGATTGAATGGCGATTCCTAGGAAGATGTAGAAGACATGAATAAAAGCTACTCCTTGAATAATATACAATTGAATTATAATCCAAATAATTAAGATAAAACCAATGTACAACGAAATATTCCACGACCAATGAGTTTCTTTATAAAGACTTAACTTTTCGGCAATTTTTAATGATTTTTCAGAGATAAGATAAATGGCAGTAATTATTGGCAGAATGCCTAATCCAACAAATAATATAAGTCCAGGGATAAAAAAATTATTAAAAGGGCTATTTTCCAGCATCTCCAGAGGCATTGACAAAATTGATCCGTCAGGAGAAAACATCAACAAACTTCCACCAAAAATAGCACCTATTCCAAGAAAAACATGTAAAAATATTAATAGATAGCAAGCAAAAGACTTTCGCGTTTTTGCAATCATTAGAATCATCTCCACAACAGAATAAGTTATAGGATTAATTATACAGGATTACAAAAATTTCAATATTGTGACTTATGACGAAAGTGTGAACATTTTATATATTTAATTTTATAATTCGTTCAATAATGGCTTTATTTGAAACTCTCTACAAATAATGAAAATTTTCGTTCTTGAAAGCAAATCTATCTCATGCGAAAACATGTTATCATTTGTTATTAAAATTTCATCATATCCCCAATTATCAATACCACTTCTCCCCTCATCAACAATTTTCTTTGTGTCAAAAACTATATTTCGTGTAATATCATAATCGAAGTAAAACCTTCTCACCTTATTCCAAACCACTTCATATACAGACCCATCCCAATGCTCAACATTCATTCGAATGGATGTTGGATCATCTATTTCTTCTTCTCTATTTCTATCAAAATGATTAATTAATTCTATATTCTTAATACCTCCATCATGAAGCGATTTTGTCAAAAGGAATTGCGATGTATATGTATCAAAAACATGCTGAATTGATTTTAAATACTCACAATAACCGTCATTATCCCAATTTTCGTCCCTTAAAAATTTCATAAAACAACCCTCTCTTGATTTTGATTTACTCTAATTACGAAAAAATATCATTAAAAGTTCCGGTTTTCCAAAATATACTTAAACTTATTCAAAGCCATAAGCAATAAGTGAACCGCCTTTTGCAGTATCACCTATGAACTTTTTAGTTTGAATAAAACCAAGGAATTGCTGGTGGATTACCTGCTTCTCCTAATAGATATACAAATACAAAATAAAAGCAGATGAGTAAACCAAAAATTAATACAAAATTTGAAAGACCAGTAGTTTCTTTTTTTATTAGTCCCATTACTCCACAAATAAGACTTATCAAACCTATAAACAATTCACATAAAGCTACAGGGTAAATCGAGTAGTGATTCATTACATATACACGAACTGGATTAAAGATGGTGATTGTTAGTACAAATATTAATTGAAAAATCAGACCTATTTTAGTAAATTTCATTTCTTTCTTCTCCTTCATTGATTGTAATTTCTTAACTTAAAATATTTAAAGATTTATTAGGATATATAGCTTTTCTACATATATAGAAATTCTATGTAGATAATAAACTATTTTAAAACAAAAGTAAATAACTTGAAAAGGCGCTACTTCTAATATAAAGTAACGCCTTCAAAAGTTTTCCCATCTTTCTAATCTATTAATATTTTAAGTGAATTGTAAATATTAATATTTTTATCTAGCTAATTGATCCGCATTCGTTCGGTACATCGAAATTCTTATCATAATAAACATGGCACTCAGTACCAACGATATTCCTCCTACTAACACAACGTATTGTGTACCTAAACCAGCTATGAACATTCCACCTAAAGCAGTTCCAATCGTTGTCCCGACGTTACATGATGAAATAAATAATCCGTTCGCAAAATCTGGAGATTCGGGTGCTGCTGACATAATCCAATATTGATTGATGTTTCCACCTACTCCAGCTAAAATTCCCCAAATTAAAGTGATGACGGCCATTGATATGGAGAAATGTCCAAATAGAAATATAAGAAGATAGATTGCTCCTAAGGCAATGGGAAAACTTATAATCGTTTTTTGAGCATTTTTAGTAAGTAGCTTACCTGCAACGATATTTCCAATTATGTTAGCACCACCGAAAACCATTAAGGTTATAGTAATAACGTTAGAAGACATATTTGTTACAGTCTTTAAATACTCAGCAAGATAACTATAAACCCCGAATACAGCGGAATTGAGGAAAATAACAGCAACAATGGACTGCCACGTAATCAATTTCTTTAAAACGGATATTTGTGTGCCATAAGAAAGCTTTTCTTTTACAGGCATGGAAGGTACATATATCCATGTAGCAAGAAAAGTTATGGCATTTACAAGAGAAAAGAATGCAAGTGCCATTTGTAAGGAAACTGCGCTAGCAATAAAACTTGCGATTGGCACCCCAACAACCATTCCTGCCGATACTCCTACAAATACTTTCGAAACAGCTTTCGGTGCTTCTTCTTTACTAACGGAATCCGCAGCTACAGAGAAAGCCAACGAACAGTAAATGGGGTGAAAAAAAGCTGGTATGATACGAGCAATTAATGCTACCGTAAAATTTGTTGTAAATATAGAAACAATACTCCCTAAAACAAAAACACCAAGTACGAGCAACATAACCTTTTTACGATCAATACTTGAAAACAGTATTGGCATAGTCGGACCAGACACTGCGATAACAAGTGCGAAAAGACTAACCAACCATCCTGCTTTTGATATACTAACATCGAAATGTTCAGCAAGAGATGGCAATATCCCTATAACACCCATTTCTGTATTAATGATTCCGAAAACACCAAAAGTTAATATAAATATGAGTAATTTATTTTGTTTAACCAATAGAACACCTCCTCTTTAATAACCACTGTTAGTAAAAACTAGCATAAATCAAGCAAATTTATTGGTCGAAATTAGTCCTTCTGTTTCGTTGGGTGGATAGTAGCGGCACTGTTTCAGGTGTGCTAATTGTATATGCCACTGCTGCAGCAATATCGTTAGATCGCAGGCCAACTGTTTGTTGAAGATTTTCTAACCATTTACTTCGTTCAGGATTATTAATCATTTTATAATCCCTCATAATTCCCACCACTTTATCCTAAATCGTAGACAAATTACTTTCATCCTTTCTCTCCTTTTGTTGATTATTTTAGAGATATTTTCAACATATAACCAATGCTTATATCTCATATCCTGTAATGCTTGAAAGGCATAACAAGGATATATATATTAAAATAGTAAAGGACGGTGTAAAAATGGAATTAAGAGTATTGCGTTATTTTCTTCATGTCGCAAGAGAAGGAAGTATTACGAGGGCTGCTGATCTTCTACATGTTACCCAGCCAACCTTGTCCAGACAAATAAAGGATCTCGAACGATTGAGTCAAGTTTTTGTGGGAGTTTTTTTAGCTCCCTTTTTTATAAAGTAAAACCTCTAAGTTTGTATCCGCTTTCCAATTGGTTTTGTTCTTCCAACTGTTGATTCTCTCATTTTTTAAAAACCTTTTAATCCCTGTAAGGCAAAGTGAACGGGTTTTCCAATCGCTTGATTTAAGTATGGCATGTTCTGACGCACGGTTTCTGTTACTAATTTTGTGGGTATTTTTCTTTTCGCTCGATGCTCTTTCTTTGATTTTTCCGTGGCTTTTTCCCATTTCCCATATATCGTTTGGATGGATAGGTCATCCTTCAATCCAATCCACAAGCGCGCCATGCTCATGACCCCTTTTTTGCTCCATGCTCTTCCATTCTTTAATCGTTTGGCTAATTGATTCATCATCGCCTCTGCACTTCCCATTGGACGATACGCTGTCGTGTCCACACCTTTTTCCTGTAACCAACTACGGTAATCTTTTATGGTTTCCTGATGATGCGTTAAAAAGGCAAGGAAATGCTCTAGTTTTTCTTCTTTTTCTGGTGTATCCATTGTTCCTACTGCGCTATTCAACTCTAGAAGTAATGTTTCTACCTGGTAGTTTCTTAACGCTCTTTTCATGTAGCGGTATCGAGGATGGCTCTTCATTAGTTGCTTCATCGAACGAGCGACATGAAAACGGTCCATGGTGAAAAAGGCGCGTTCCCGAAAATACTCCCGACATGCCGTTATCCAGCCTGCTCCATCACCATTAATAATAAGCAAGGTTTGGGTAGGATCATACGCATAATGATTCTGTAAGAACGTTTCAAAGGCTTCCCAAAAGGGTTCTTTTCCTTCATAAAGAAAATGCCTTTTATTTCGGAGCCTGATTCGCTTTCCGTTTTCTTTCCATCCCTCGTGTACAGCGGCGAATTTCAACTCCCATCCACGCTTTTTCTTTTCTTGACTCTTCACATATAATCCATCTACTTCTACAAACAATACCTTTTGAAAAGGGCGTTTTTCCTTAGCGGGAAGTACGCTTGTTTGAAGAAGATGTTGCCGTAATGCTTCGTGGCTCATCGCCGAATAGCCTAAAAATTGTTCGAACGTTTCCACCGCCTTTCGATAGGAGGAGCCATTTGTCGCTAGTTCTAGCCCCCATTCTTCTAGTAGCGGACTAAATCCCTTATTCCCCTGAAACTGTATATAGTGATCTAATAGACAAATATATTTTTTAGTCACACGATCAAAATAATAATTACGCTTCAGCTCCACAGCTCCAAACGCTGTATCTAATCGTATTTCTCGTTTATCACGTAAAGCAAATCTTCTTTTGTCTCGTTGCTTGGCAATCTCTTGATCCCAATTTTCTAACGTTTGAACAAGGATTTCTTGAAACGTCATTTGTAGTGTTCGAAATAAAGTTTTTTCCAATTCTTTTAATGATGGCATTTTTATGTTACATTGATTCATGAGAGCCTCTCCTTTTCGTAGTTTTCTAGTCAAACTCTACTTTACAAAAGGAAGCTCTCTTTTTTAATACTTAATTTTTTCCAGCTACCGCGCTTTCGCTTGGTGGCCTTTTTGTCTAGTTGGGGGACGAGTCCCCCAACTAGACAAAAAGGATATTTATTCTCCCACAAACATTTTACTCATACATCTCGAACTCGAATTAGGGAAAAAACTTTTTATAAGAAGTAGTCATAATATTATACTTACAGAAGAAGGTAGGCTTTTGCGTAAAAGAGTGGAAGAAATTGTCCATATGGTGGAGAAACTTGAGGCAGAATTTACTTCCATGGAAGAAACAATTAGTGGAGATGTCTATATAGGTAGTGGAGAAACAGATGCTATGAGGCAGATTGCGGAAGTAGTTAAAGATATACAGTTACAGTATTCGAATATACGTTATCATCTTTATAGCGGTAACGAAGAAGATGTATCTGACCGCCTTGATCGAGGACTTCTCGACTTTGGCCTTTTAATCGAGCCAGCTGATTTATCAAAATACAATTATATTAATATCCCTACCAAAGATGTATGGGGAGTTATTTTAAGAAAAGACAGTCCTCTTGCTGTTAAAAGGACTATCCAAGCAGCTGATTTATTCAATGTCCCTTTAATCTGTTCCAGACAAGCAATCAAACAAACCTATTCAAAAAATGTATTTGCTGATTGGTTTGGGGAGGATTTTGATAAGTTAAATGTTGTAACAACATATAATCTGGCTTATAATGCCGCTATTATGGTGGATGAAGGCATTGGTTATGCCATTACCCTTGATAAAATAGTGAATACATCTAATGAGAGTAACCTCTGTTTTCGACCGTTAGAGCCGCAACTAGAATCTGGTTTAAACATTGTTTGGAAGAAACAGCAGGTTTTTTCTGCCGCGGCTGAGGTATTTTTAAGGGGTATTCAAGCTAGATTTTCAAATCCTATATCAGAAAAGTAATAAGAGCTATCTTTTTTACAGGGTAGCTCCTGTATTAGCAAATTAATCCCTAGTCATCAAACAACTTAAAAATTTCTAGCCAACAAGATCCCTACTTGTTCCGCGACGACTTGTATAGATTCAGAGAATTTATTCGTGAATCACACTTCTACCTACCATCTCTACTATAGCTGCGCCAAAAGATTTAAAAATTAACACCTTGATCAACAGACCAAGCAATGAGAGCAGGATTAAGTGAATTTTACCGGGGTGCTATTGAACAGCCATCTGATATTGGCGTCAATGAAATGATTATATTTGAATAACACATATAATTAAATTTCCTTTTCCATCAAAACATTTGTAATCTCATAACCTAATTTTTCATATAATCCTCTGGCCACTTTATTATGACCAAAAACGTGAAGGCCTATTTTTTTCAATCCTAGTTTCTGCCCGACACTTTCTATTTCCTTCATTGCTTCCTTAGCATAGCCCTTTCCTTGGTATTGTTCTAAAATATAAATATCGTAAATAAATCCTAGTTTTTCAGACTTTTGTGCAAGCCAAATAACTCCAACTGCCTCGTCATTCTTTCTAACAGTATATAAGAAATTCCGTTCAGTCTTCTCTCCATTTGGCAAAAGCCTTATATATTCCTCTTCCGCTTTCCTTATGGACTCTTCCTGCTTCCAATTTCCAGATAACACTTTTTCTTCCGCATATGTTTTAATCGCTGAAGAAATATATGTTTGATATTCAGCGGAATTCATTAATACTAATTTAATCGATTGTTTTTTCTCCCCCTTAAACTGTAATCTGAAAAATAGCAATAAGTCCCTTTAGTACACCAAACCTCATCTTAAAACATACACTCGTTATTGAAAGAAAACACCATATAAAATAAACCCTACTATTATTACAAGAATAAGTATTCCAGTCCCTTTCCATCCTAACCCGCCTACTAAATCAGCAAGATTACTCCCATGAATACTACTGGATGGATGTTTCATTTCTTCTTGTCTCATTTTTTCTCTTCTTATTTCAGGTGTATCTTTCTCTTTGTGCATTTTGTAATCCCCCTTAATATTAATTAACGAGCTTTTATTAAAACAGGTTGCTAATTATCAACTAAATAGATATATTTCATTATTTTAGACGAATTTTAACACACTTCTCCCTTTCGTTTCATTTCCTTCTTCTTATAAAATAGCTGATACTATTGGGTTTACTTTAGTCTTTACTATTTTTCCCCCTAGAAATTACGATTCTCCATCAAATTTTCACGTTCCACTGTCACCGAAATTTATCCTTTTGTATAATCATCAATAATCTCTGTAACTTCCATTTTCCCATTTATCAAAAGTTCAGGAAGCTCATTTTTTTCATTCCCCTTCCAATATTCCCGAGCTTGTTCTATTTTTCTATGGAAAGGAACAGCCTCTAGTGTCGGTAATAGCTCCCCATCTCCCTCAAAATAATCCCCAATAACGCGAAGCTTAACAATCTGTAATACTTTACGATTATAGGAAGCAAATATTGCTTTCCATTTTAAAACCTCTTCATAGCTTCTTGCAGCATATAAACAAGATAACCTAGAAGGATAGGTAGGAAATTCTTGCAGTCTCACCATTTCGGCTATTACTTCTCTAATCGCTCTCATTGTATGTCCTGCATACTGAACAAGTACATTGGCATCCTCTTTACCCAAGTTTAATCCTTCGTCTGTATAATGATCATTTAAAATTTGCATACAATCTTCGTTTTATTGATTTACTAGCTCTTTTTCAAAAAAGAAGCGGTATAAAGTATTTTTTTGGTCCTTATCAAAGGTAATGACCTGTCCAAGCTCCATCTTTTTATTTGTGACAATATGATAGGCAATAAATTCTTTTTTCATGGTTTTTTCTCCTATTAGAATGCCAAATTACTTTTCTTATTTTCTATGTTACCCTAACCAGTTGGGCTAAGTTTTAAAAATAACTAAAGCTTCACTCTTTCAAAATGTTCAACTATTGGGAAAGGATCGTAAAAATGATGTAGCTGCCTTTTCCATTCTTGATACTCATTTGATTGTCTAAAGCCAACTGTATGGTCTTCTAATCTTTCCCATTGAACAAGAAGTATATATTTCCCCTTTACTTCCATACATCGCTGTAGTTCATGAGAGATATACCCATTCATAGAAGAAATAATTTTGGATGCATTGCGAAATGCGTCTTCATATTTTGCTTCCATGCCTTCCTTAACTTGTAACATCACAGCTTCTAGAATCATTTAAAGCTACCGCCTTCTAATTTAATTATTGATTCATTCTTTTAACTCTCTTCAATCCAGTTTTATAGATTTGTATATTTGCTCTTCCAAGAGTGAGCAATTACTGATAATGCTCTATATAGTTTCCTTCTTCATATATCTCTTTTCCACTAATCCCCGTCCATTCTTCAGGTGTTAGGTCTGGATGTAAATACAAATAAGATTTCAACATATTATATCCTTCACTGTAACCATAACTAGATGGAAATTGTTTGCCACCATTTAGAATTTGAGAGGTTCTACTATAATCTATTTTCTGTAAGTCTGGCTCTATTTGCTTCCATAAATCTTTGTTAAAATTGAAATATACAACGGTTCCATCAATATCAGGATAGACTAATTTTAGATATCATCTGACTCCTTGTCTTCTTTTATCGTCTCTGTATGTTCACAAGAGATTAATAGAAGGAAAACTAGTAGAATAACAAATAAACCAAGTTTTCGCATAAAATTCTCCTCGCCTTTTCCATACCTACGGAAATCACAAAAGGGTTTCAGAAAATTCATAATACAACATCAATATGCCCGCACTGGAGAAATAAGATGAAGATACATATTATTTCCAACAGGTTCCATTAAGACCGGTCTCATTGAACCACCAAAACTTATTCTTATTTCTTCTTCCTTTATTACTTTTAAAGCATCCATCAGAAAGCTTCCGTCTAAAGAGATACTTAAATCTATCTCTCCATTAATCTCCTTTATATTTTGCATTTCCTCTATTTTCCCTATCTCAGATAAGTTTGAAGTAATTTTTATTTTCGCAGCCTCTTTTATTTCCAAATATACGTTGTTATTCTTCCATTCACTTGCAAAAAGACAAGCACGATCTACTCCTTTTAATAGCTGTTTTGTGTTAACTGTTATAATTGTCCTTGCATTTTTAGGGAATAATCCTGAGACGTTTGGATAGTTTCCTTCTATTAATCGGGAATAAAGCGAAGTTGTATTGGATTTAAATACTATATAGTTGTCTGTAACAAATATATGAATAAATTCAGTTTTATTATGTATTAACTTACTCAGCTCATTAAGGCTTTTACTTGGAACGATGAATGAACCACTTACATTTGAATCAATGGTAAGTTCTCTTAATGCTAGGCGATGAGAATTTGTGGCAACACATGTAAGTTTGTTTTCTTTAAAAGACATATTAACTCCAGTTAAAACTGGTCGTGCTTCACTTTTTGATACGGCAAAAACTGTCTGTTGAATGATTTCTGTCAATTCTTCGCTTTGTATTTTAATGTGCCTCGTTTCATCCATTTGTGGAAGCCTCGGATAATCTGCTGAGTGAAAACCGTTAAGCGTAGTAGTAATCTCCTCCGATTTCAAGGTAGCTATTTGCTTTTCGTTCACTGTTATATGGATTTTATCCGATAACTTTTTAACCAATTCACTCAAATATTTGGCCGATAATACGACACTGCCAATTTCCTTAACTTCTAACACATTGACTCCATCAATCTCCAAAGGAATTACTTTTTCGATAATAATTTCTGAGTTACTTCCGATAAGAATTACACAGTCCTTATTAGTAGTAATTTTAATACCTGTTAGAATAGGAAAAGGTGTTTTCTGAGATACTACTTTATTCACATCTGCTATTGCTCTATTAAAGCATTCACTATCAATGATAAATTCCATTTCATGCAACACTCCAAAATAATTGATAGTTAAATATTCGACATATATTTCCAAATCTCCTGTTAATTCCGTGCAGTTAAATTATGCTTTTCCATATAAATAAAAAAAACTACCAAACTGGTAGCAAAAATGGTAAGTTATTTTATTTTTTAAATTTATTGTTTATTTAATATCACTAGTGTTGCATTAATTTATTTTCACTATTAAAAATACTTAAAATGTTCAATTTTATTATTTTATGCAAAGAAAAAGTCCTTTATAATGGATAAGTCAGGTGGTAACCCGTCCAAATCCACTAAAAAAGGACCAACTCATGGACAAGATTACACGAAAAACTTCATTTGGACAATGGTTTTCACCAATAAATCTTCAACTTTTTGAAGAAACCGTGAAAACGTTGAAATTAGATTACTATACGAAAAAACTAAAAACAGACTCATTTCTAAAATTACTCCTTTTTGCACAGCTACAAGAAGTCGAAAGTTTGCATGAGCTAAGCGATTGTCTTTTCGACGACCAACTACAAAAAGGCATTGATCTTGATTCAATCAGTATTTCTCAGCTCTCACGCCGATTAAACGGTATAAATCCAGATTTATTTCAAAGGCTTTTCCTTGATTTAGTCGCACAAATTCATGCAAAAACACATTATACAAAGCTTATTATGCCGTTAAAAATCATTGATTCAAGCACATTGCCACTTAATTTGACCAATCATAAATGGGCAAAGTTCCGCAAAACAAAAGCGGGTGTCAAGTTGCATTTGAGACTTGTGTTTATGGAAAAAGGGAGTTCCTATCCTGAAAAGGCTGTTTTAACAACGGCAAAAGAACATGATCGTGGTCAGCTTGAAATCATGGTTGATGATAAAGAATGCATGTATGTGTTTGACCGTGGCTACCTAGATTACGAGCGCTTTGACCGAATGACAGATGATGGTTACTTTTTTCTTTCAAGGCTACGGAAAAACGCAGTCATACGGGAAGTTTATAATTTTAAACTACCCGAGAATTCAGCTGTTTTGTCAGATCAAATGGTGTTGATTGGTACGACTCAAAACCGTGCTGAAAATTACTTTCGTCTTCTAAAAGTGATGGATTCAAAAGGAAATGAACTGCATTTAATTACCAATCGTTTTGATTTGAGTGCCGAAGAAATTTCAGAGATGTACAAATCACGGTGGGCAATTGAGTTGTTCTTTAAATGGATCAAACAGCATCTCAGCATCAAAAAGTTCTACGGTCAAAGTGAATGGGCGATTCAAAACCAAGTGTTTATCGCACTGATTGTTTTTTGCCTACATGTTCTCGTACAACTTGAAACAAGAAGTAAGCGAAAAACCTTACAAATTAGCCGTTATTTAAGGGCTGCATTGTGGAAACCAGCCCATATCTGGCTTCGAAAGATTGAAGGGAAAGCCATCCCTTAATAAGCAAATTGTTGTTGTCGCACAAGTCTAATTGTAAAAAAAACCCAAATGGATGGAGCCACCTTTGAATAGGTATTTACCTTTTTGGCTCTAAACAAGGAGGATAATCAGACTGAAAATTGCGACAATATTTATGCAACACTAGTGATTTAATATATCTAAATGAAGAGGATATATGCTATAAGCTACTATTTTATTTTTATACCTTTTCACAATATCTACATGATCTTGATAACTATTTAAAAATAATTTTATGTTTTTATTTCCTTTTTTTGTGTGAATAATAAGGGAATACTCAGCATTTTTTGAGTTCAGGTATGTTTCTTCACTTCCAGGATATAAGCTATATTTTTCTCTGACGATCGCTTCGTTAAATATTTTTATTATAGCGTCTTTATTCGCCCCATCTACCTTCATATCATTGTAGATTATTTCCGTATCCAAGTTATTAAGCCTCAAATGCAGCCTATATTTATCCAAAAGCCAATCTACCACTCCAGTTGGTAAGCACGTCATTAAAATTTTTATTATACAAAATAGGACTAATGCTATGATAGAAATCCAAGTCATTAAAATTCACTCCATTATTTATTCTATTGATGTTTTCTACAATATTAATAGTACTAAATTTTTTATAAATATAGACCGTCCAATTTATATATAAATTGACCATCCATTTCTAATTATTATACTAAAAAAAGATGCAAGTTTTTATACACTACCTGCATCTTTTCGGTATTATTAAGAAGCTACTTTTTATTCATATTCTCGACTGATTTGCAAGGCTTCGGCAAATCTTCTTATCCCCTCATCAATATTACTTTCCTTTTCTTTAGCATATGTAAACCGAACAAAATTATGGTTCGAACCCATTGTAGATCCAGGTGCATAAATAACCCCTTTTTTCAATGACTCCTCCAATAAACGATTTTCGTTAACTTCTTTCTTTATTTTGCACCATAAATGAATCCCGCCATTCGGAATGAAAAATTCCACTTCATCTTTTAAATAGGTTTCTAAGCTCGCGATGATTTGATTTCTTCTACTTTCCAGATGCTTTACTAAATTATTTAGATGGGATGCAAAATAAGGCGATTCTAAGAAGTCGTTCGCTACCCATTGGGAGTAACTAGAATGTCCAAAATCAATTTGTTGCTTTGCATCGGATAATCTTTCGATAACTGGTTTTGGTCCAATAATCCATCCAATTCGAAGGCCTGAAGCGACAATTTTTGAGAGGGAGCTAATGTATAAAACATTGCCATTTTGATCCATTGATTTCAGCGGAAATAGCGGTTTTCCGGTAAAAGACGTTAAACTATATGGATCATCCTCTACAACCGGTATGCCATATTTTGAAGAAATCTCTAAAACTTCCGCTCTTCTTTTTTGACTAAGAGAAACGCCAGTTGGATTCTGAAAAGCTGGGTTGAGAAATATCATTCTAATTCGGTGTTTTTTATATAAGGAGATTAAATCACCTGGTTTTATTCCGTTTTCATCTGCTGTCAAAAAATAAGGTTTAACTCCTGCCGATTCAAATAATGGGAGACTATAATGATAAGAAGGATCCTCAATCGCTACAGCATCACCAGGTTTCAACAAACATTGAATGACCAAATGCAAAGCTTGTTGGGCTCCAGACGTAATTAATATAGAAGTCTGGTTTGTATGCAAACCTCGATATTGTTGCATATGATTTGTAATGGTAATTCTTAACGCCTCATTACCTAAAGGATGATCATATCCTAATGAGCCAATATAGCTTCGGTCAGAAATAATTTCCCGTAAAGATTTTAAGGGAAAGAGATCTTCTGAGAGCTCCCCACTAGCTAAATTGATCAACTTATGTTCAACCATCTCTTTTCGTATCCGCTGCATAACAGGTAGATTAGGCAGAAAGGATCCAGCTTCAATATAGCGATTCCAACTGGGCACACGCTTATTGGTTATTCCCCATATATCCTTGCTTATCGTTGTTCCGCTACCCCGTTTTCGCTCAATTAGTCCATTTGACTCTAACTCATCATATGCTGCAACTACTGTGCTTCTATTTAAATCTAGCAATTTAGCAAGGTTCCTCTCTGAAGGCAGTGGCTTATCTAAAGGAAAGGCTCCATCTGCAATGCCATTTTCGATGTACTCTGCTAGTTGCTTATATATTGCTTTTTTTAATTTTCGATCAGGTTTCCACTCCATCGTTTCCACACTTCTTTACCTCATATTGTATAGGACAGCTATCTAAATTATGTTGTTTTAAATTATAACTTAATTTCCTTTCTTTAAACATTTATTAGACTTTTCCAATAGCATACTACATTTCATTTTTTATAACCTAACACCCATTGATTTGTCTAAACCCAACTGTCTTATTTACTAATAAAGCTCGATATAATTTCCATCCTCATAAATAACATCTCCAGTTAGCTCTGTCCATTCTTCAGGAGTAAGACTTGGGTGTGTATCCAAATAAGATTTTACTAAGTTATATCCCACGCTATATCCATAATTTTCTGGAAGATCATCCCCACCATAAATTATTTCATATGCTCGATAAGCGTCATATAAATTTAATTCTGGTTCCACTAGCTCCCAATATTCTTTGTGGAAGGGATAGTTTAGATCGCCATAAGAATTACCAGGGTAAACAATGTTTTCAAACATTACTGCTTTTCCTTCTAAGATTAAAATATCCAATATAGTATCCGCACTATCGTTATTAAAATACCTTTCTGTCCATACACTATGATGGTATTCGTGAGCTATACCAACCTTCAAAAATTCTTCATCAAAAAATATAGTGTAAAGAACACTTATTTTCCCTGTCCCTTCCGTTATCATTTGAGGTAAATCAGGATCAAATGGAGTTGGATAAATACATACATTCGTCGCTTTTTTTGATGGAATATAATTAGCCGATTCTATTAATGCTTCTTTTATTGCACTATTTGTCTTTTCCTCGTCAATTGTATTAATGATACCTTTAACTTGTTTCAAATCCTCTGGAGGTTCAATTGAATATGTTTTCCCGCTTCTTTCAAAGTATTCAGCATCTTGATAACATGCATCGAAAATTGGTTCGATCACTTCCTCTTCAAAAGCTTGAACTGCTGGAATAGTGGATTCTTCCTCTAACTTATTCTCATAGTTATCATAAAGCTTATAAGCATGGACAATGTTAAATTCTTGATCCGTGTTAGGATGTTTGAAGGAATAAATCAACCCTTTATTCCTTTTTTCTTCCAATATAGTCTCCCTATCTTCTGAAGAAATAGATAATATCAATGTGAACAAAAAAATAAAAATAGCAATCTTGTGCAACAAGAATTTCCCCCTACAACATTTCTTTTTACTTACATTAAACACCAACAAAGTAGTACCACTTAATTCCAATAACAGTAATCTATTATTTCGACAATTAATGCCAATTATCCTTCTCTACCAATCTTCTTTCTAATCCCATGTAGCATGGTTATCTACTTGAAAATCATATAAGCATATTCACTCAGAACGAGTTCTTTTTGAGAAAATATTTCTTCCTGTTCTAAAATAAAAAAAGTCCATTCCCTAGAAATATAATCATTTCTTAAGAAAATGAACTTTAGTCAATGCCTTATTTTTTTCTAATAAAAGTCAATACAATTGCAACAACCGATAAAACAATTGCGATGATTGATAAAATTGTATTTACGTTTGTACCTTCATGTGAATGTTCTGTATCTTCATCTGTAGCATGATGATCATCTGTTGTGTCATCATCCGTTGCTTCATCTGTTCCATGACTGTGTCCATGACTATCAACCGATACATTTGATTTAGCAATGCTTGTAATAGAATGAGGAAGTTCAGAATCACTGTCTCCAGTCCACTCCACGATGCTTCCATCTGCATAGTATTGGAAAGCATCCCATGCTATATCGCCAGCCTCTTTTGGATTTTGTGCTCTAAAGGTGAATTCCCGATATTGACCAGCTTTGATTGCCGTTTCTTCGGATTCTGCCTCCCATGTTATCGTTACCACTTTATCATTATCATCTGTTGTTGTAGTCGTCTTCCAGCCAGCGACTGGTTCATACATTTTGTATTCCACATTTTCCGGAATTTTAATGGTCACCTTCGTTGTATCAACATCTTTCTCAACCGGAATTCTAACTTGATAGGTTTCCCACGCCTCTGTTGTTGATTGGGATGGATTTACAGTAACATGGGCACTGACAGGCAACGCAATAAAGAATACAGCTGCTAATGCTACTAATCCGGATAAAAATTTCTTTTTATGTATCATTTCAAATCTCCTTTCCTTATCTCTGTATTTTGCAAAAAGAGAGGTTAACACCATCATTAATGTGTTAACCTCTTTCATCATATCAAATAGGCGAACTTCGTTCAAAGAAAAAACCGCTTAAATCATGTCTATTCTGTGAACATTTTATGACAAATGTTTGAGCTGTTCCCTATTGTAGCCAAAATTATTCTTCTTTATTCAAGAAATTCCTTTATTTTTTCAGACGGTTACATGGCTTTTGGAGCAGCAATACCAAGCAATCGCAACCCTTCTTTTAATACTAGTGTTACAGCATAGACGAGAGTTAGTCTAGCTTGTTTTTCGTTATCCTCCTCTAGAATTTGCACATGTGCATAGTACTTATTAAATGCTCTAGCTAAGTCGATGACATACTTAGCGATTTCCGAAGGATCATACTGTTCGATCGCTTTTTCCACGCTAATTGGAAAATCCATTAATAATTTTATAATGGAAAAACTTACATGATCCCACTGTAATCCCTCTATATTTGCCGGAAAGGAAAACTGCCCTTTCCGTAATAAAGAACAAGCTCTTGCATGTGTATATTGAATATACGGACCTGTTTCCCCTTCAAATTTAAGCATATCTTCTAAAGAAAATTCAATGTCCGTTAAACGATAATGTTTTAAATCGTGAAAAATAATCGCTCCCGTTCCAACTTGTTTTGCTACCTCTTGCTTCTTTTCTAGTGATGGATTTTTTTCTTCGATGTTTTGCTCTGCCAATTTAATTGCTGCTTGCAGAACTTCTTCCAGTAAAACAACTTTTCCTTTTCTCGTTGACATTTTCTTTCCGTCTTTTAACATCATCCCAAATGGAATATGAGCCATTCCTTTTGCCCAGTCATACCCCATCTTCTCTAATACTTGAAATAATTGCTTAAAATGTAGGGTTTGTTCATTGCCAACTACATATAAACTTTTGACAAAATGATAGTTCTCCTGACGATAAATAGCTGCGGCTAAATCTCGTGTTGCATAAAGGGTTGCTCCATCACTCTTTTTGATTAAACAAGGAGGAAAGCCCTCCAGTTCCACAACTTGTGCTCCTTCCGAATCTACTAAAAGCTCCTTTTCCTTTAATAAGTCAACGACTGCATCCATCTTGTCGTTAAAAAATGCCTCTCCATCACTGGAGTCAAATGTAATACCTAATAAAGCATAAATTTTATTAAATTCTTGTAAGGATTCCTTACGAAACCATTCCCATAATTGGAGTGCTTTTTCATTTCCTTGCTCCAGATAGTTAAACCACTTTCTTCCTTCCTCATTTAAGGAAGGATCTTCTTCTGCTTTTTCATGAAACAGGACATATAGCTTTAATAATTCTTTAATTGGATTTTTTTGTACTTCTTCTTCGTTCCCCCAGAGACGATAAGCAACTATTAGCTTACCGAACTGTGTTCCCCAATCCCCAAGATGATTAATACGGATTGGTGTATAACCACTTTTTTCAGCAATAAGACCAAGTGCATTTCCGATAACTGTAGAACGTAAATGCCCCATAGAAAATGGTTTTGCAATATTAGGGGAAGACAGATCAATCGTCATTATCCCTTTATCGTTCGGTGAATCTCCATAATGCTCCTTCTGATCATAAATCTCATGGATTACTTTAGTAGCAACCAATTGCTGATTTAAAAATATATTGACATAACCGCCTGCTACTTCGACATGGTCAACCAGTGGCGATTCAATTTTTATAGAAAGTTCTTTTGCAATGAGTGGTGGTGCTTTGCGCATTTTTTTCGCAAGGGTGAAGCACGGAAAAGCAAGATCTCCTAAATGAGCAAATTTTGGTTTTTCTAATAATTGTTCTATTGTTTCTCTCGTTAGTTCCAGATTAAATTGTGTTTCTAAAACGTTTGCTATTTCTTGTTTGATGTTCATTTATATTCTCCTTTGCCATCATGTTGAAATAAAATCCAATAAAAAAAGCTCCCACCTCTTCTATACGAAGAGGCGAGAGCTTGAATTCCCGCGGTACCACTCTAATTGTTATTTTCATAACCACTTAAATCAGTTAACGGCCTGTCACCGATCATCCCTACTTGTGTTCAGCATGATATCTCCAAAGTGCGCTTCACTGCTTGCTCTACATTAGGCTTCCACCGTCCCTAATTCGCTATCGCTTTGCAAACAGCTACTCTCTTTTTCTACGATTCCCTATATTTTTTTCTTATTATACACACACTTTTCGGAAGAATCCAATACTTTTTTATTTTTATCATAGATAGGCAAGCGCCAATCATTTCCAATTACATATAGTAAGGAAGGAGGTGAATAAAAATGAATCCTACAAATAGAGCTTATGGTGGCCATGTTGGACCGGTTGGCGTTGGTGGTTTTGCCGGTGCAGCTCCAGTAATCGGTCATGGTGCGGTGGGAGTTGGGGCAATCCCCCTTGGTGCTATAACACCAACTGGATTTACTGCAGGTAACCCACTTGTGATAACTCCTTTTCACCATACGCCTGGACAATATCAACAGCTATGGAATTATGGTCAACCTTTCTCTCCTTACTCGTATCCATATGGAAATAATCCAGCCTATTCTACTTACGGCAATTACCCATATTATTGACCAAATGAAAAAAGGCAGCATGAGACTATAGATAGTCTGGTTGCTGCCAATCTAAATTATTCTGCGATATCGATTTGTTTATTTTTTCTCCAATTAAGAAATGTTACGACTAAACCACCCAGAGAAATAACAATTCCTGCAATATAACCTATTAAACTTGCTGTATTATCATTATTATCCATCGGTGCACCGCCTCTTTCCTCCATCCCATTAAACGGCATCATGTCATTTTGAGTATCGGCTGAAAAATTATCATTTTCTGTTGTATTGCTATTTGCGTCTGTATTGGTATCTGTATTTGTCGAAGCAGTAGCCGCATTAGGTGGTTGTCCCATCATTCCCATCCTTTGGGAAGGTTCATCTTTATTTACATAATCTACAACTCCTATTGTTGATTGAGTTAATAAAAATAACATCGCAAGGATAGCTATCCAATTTTGTATTTTCTTCACTTTCATCTCTCCTATCTGTAATCTAATTACATTATGCGAGAGTTGCCTTAATTTTTTCTTAAGTTTTTGATAGATAGAGAGAAATGGTGACCTTTTCCTTTCTTTTCTCCAATTTTTTGCATTCATCTCACTTATGAACACCTTTTTTCTTGCTTCCGCTGAAAAAATGGTTTTCATTCTGCTTATGAACGCCTTTTTTCCTTGCTTCCGCTGAGAAAATGGTTTTCATCCTGCTTATGAACGCTTCTTTTCCTTACTTTCGCTGAAAAATGGTTTTCATCCTGCTTATGAACGCTTCTTTTCCTTGCTTTCGCTGAATAAATGGTTTTCATTCTGCTTATGAACGCTTCTTTTCCTTACTTTCGCTGAGAAAATGGTTTTCATTCTGCTTATGAACGCTTTTTTTCCTTACTTTCGCTGAGAAAATGGTTTTCATTCTGCTTATGAACGCTTCTTTTCCTTACAAAGTTCCAAAAAAATAATAAGTGCAGCTAAATAATTGTCAAATAGTTTCATAGAAACTACCAATAATAACAAAAAAATTAATGCTATCAATAAATTCAATATTGGATTTTTTTCATTCCATTCCCTTCCTTGTAGTTTGTCAAAAATATTATGTATGTAGTAATATCACAGTAAAATAGGCTGTCTAGTCCCCATCTTTGCGGGTCTTAGACAACCTATTCGACTTTTATGGAAAATGTGTAATTGGGGTTGCCTTGATCCCATTTTGCATAAATCATATAGACATATGTTCCTTTTTGGGCTGGTACAGTCATTGTATTTCTGTCTATCTCAATAAATTCCTCTTCTCCATCTTCAAATACTTCAGCAACTTGTAATGAGCCGTCTAATGGTTTCTTATTAAAATCAATTGTAATCGTTGAATTCGGTTCCACTGTCACAGAGCCATTCCTTAACCCCATATCCCAAGGAGATGCATAGACGTAATCGACACAGGATCCTTTTAATGAACCTTGCCAGCAATTCGAGCCAATTGTTGTTGGAATTCTGTTATTCTTCCATGATACCTCAGGTTTTGGTGGTTTTGAAAAATACATCGTATCCATTAGTAACCATATAAAGACGAAAATAAATCCTATCATTGTTACCATCATAAACATACGAACAATTTTGCCACCTTTCCTTACTCTTTTACTATTGGACGATTGATATTGTAGAAAAGTTTCGATTTTTCATTATAAATAGAAAATTCAATAGATATTTTTTCTATTCTCCACCGCCTCCACAATCTCCTCCACTATCAAAAGAGGAACCACCACAATCATTTCCTCCATCAAAGAAAGATGCATTTGAGCTTTCTGTTGATCCGCCTGTAAATGGTGGATAATAATGATTATTATGATGATTGCTTATGTTATTTGTCTTTCCTTTGGATGAGGCACTGAAAACAGATGCCACTATAATTGCTAAAAATAGTAAAATAATAATTCCAACCATGTTTTGCTCCTCCCTTATCCTATGTAGTTGATAATTTATATACGAACCTTTCCCAAAATAGTTTCATAATTTTTACAATTAAAAAACCGAAAAGTAGATATTCTACCTTTCGGGAAATTTTGTTAGCTCTTCCATTCAATTAAAATACACGGACAACCTTCATTTTTTTCAGTTTGTTTTGCTAAAAGGAAAATATGTTATTAAGCACTCCATATCCCCTTCTACATAAACATTATTTTGACCTTGTTCGGGATAATAAGTAGTGGTCATTACCTTTTGCCCATTGTTAATAAAGATTTCGCAAACCGATTGATCAACAAAAATCGATAATAATAATTCTTCGTTTTTCTTTAGATCCGTGCTTCTTTCCTCTCCATAGTTAAGATTAATAGGATTGAACGTACGAGAGCGATCTAATTTGAGTTTTCCGTTTACAGTATCATATTCTAAACATAGAAAATGATCTCGATCTTTATTTCCGAAAAGTTCTATATGTCCTTTACTGTTACTTGGCACCCTAATTTGCAACTCATAAGAATTTTTCGTTTCTTCTAAAGTAATCATTTTGTCATTAATGACAACTTTCTGTTCATCATTTCGTAACTTTTTCATTTCGTTTACCGGATATTGATAAAGCTCACCGTTAATCAACTTTAATTCCTTTACTAAGCTTAGACAATGAGCCCACCCATCCTTAAAAGTAGGATATTCCATTTCCGGTAGACCAATCCAACCAATGCTGAGACAACGTCCGTCTGGTGCATTAAATGCTTGTGTTGCATATAGGTCAAATCCCTCATCTAACAGAGTCAAATCTTGAACATGATTGATTTTACATGTTTCATAATCAAAGTTTTTCCTGTGGTATAGTTGATTCTTTCTTGAAAACTATTAGATTTGTCAAAACAAACGCTAAGATAACGGTTCCAATTCCAACTAATAAATAAGTAGTTACCTGATAAGGACTATAAATATACATTAACGGGGATAAAAGCACCGCTAACCCGTAGCTGTTTGCTTGGATATCTAAAAACGATAGTACCATCCCACCAATTGCTGAGCTTGCAAGCATTACACCAATCGCTTTCATACCTGTCCGCATGACAACTCCAAATAATGCTGGTTCACTAACACCTAACAACTGTGTTACAGTCGCCGATATTCCAGCCGTCTTAACCGCGGAATTTTTGGTTCGCAAGGCAATGGCTAAACAAACAGCAGCATTGGCAAAACCATACATAGCACAAACAGTAATCAAAGGATTAAACCCAGTTGAAGCAATTAAAGAAGTTTCAATCATAATAAACATATGGTGCATCCCTGTCATGACAGCAATCGGATAAAGGAATCCGATGATTAATCCGCCAATTCCTAATGGTAAATGTAAAAACAGCTCAATTACTTTGACTGCCTGTGATTCAAAACCATGAACTAATGGACCTAAAATAAACAAAGCAATGAAAACTGAAACCAAAATGATAACCCCATGGCATTTAATACAGCTTCATTAAAGAGCACGCCCTTTAATCCTAGGAAAAGACCAGTTGCTCCTAAAATCGGGATAATGGGAACAAAAATATCTGCAATATTACGAACAGCACGTTGCAGCCTAGAAGAACCATCTTTCATCATTTCATCTTTTGAATTTTCTTTATAAGAATAAAGCGATTGCATTTCGGCATAAACTTTATTAACAATTCCTGTTCCCAAAATTATTTGATATTGCCCTGCATTATAAAACACACCCTTTACCTGATCTACTTCTTCAACTTGTGAATCATCAATGACATTACGATCTTTGACTTGTAAGCGAAGACGGGTAGCACAGTGTGTAGCGGAGACGATATTATCTTCTCCGACTACTGCAACAATTTTTTTCGCAATATCTTGGTAGTTTGTTTTTTTAGCCATTGTTTTCTTCCTTTCTTAGCACAAGTGCTTGATATGGTTGTAATGTTAAGCCATTTTTCTCATAAGTTATCTCTGAATAGTTATTTAATAGAATCTCTCCACTAAGGCCCTCGATGAGAGATGCTTGATTGGATAAATTAATTATTACTTGAATCGTCTCTCTGCCAATTCGTTCATATGCAATAATGTGATCTGTCGTATTCATAGGAACAAACTCTCCATAAATCAACGTTTCGCGATATTTAGACTTATTTCTTAATTGAATCATTTTTTTATAATAACAGAGTACTGAATCTTCTTTTTCCAATTGTACTCTAGCATTTACTGTAGTGTGATCCCCAACCAACTTTAACCATGGAACAGTAGATTCGCTAAAGCCAGCTGTTTCACTAGAATTCCACTGAAATGGAGTTCTACTATTATCTCGTGAACGCTGATTAACAAACTCTAATGCCTCTTGACTAGTATAGCCTTCTAACATGGATCGTTGATAATTATCAATGCTTGATACATCATTAAAATCGGCGATTGTTCCACGTTTAAAATTCTTCATTCCTAGTTCTTGTCCTTGGTAAATAAACGGCGTTCCTCTAAGAAAGAAAAACAAAGTACCTAACGCCTTCGCCCCAATTTCATTTTGATATTTTTCATCACTAGTGTTGCGTAAATAGTGTCATAATTTTCAGTTTAATTGTTTACTCTACTTAGAGCCAAAAAAGTAATTACCTTTCTAAAGGCGGCTCCTGTCCATTTGGAAATTTATTTACAATTAGACCTGTGCAACGACAACAATTTGTTGATTAAGGGATGGCTTTTCCTTCAATTTTGCGAAGCCAGACATGTGCTGGTTTCCACAATGCTGCCCTTAAATAACGGCTAATTTGCAAGGTTTTCCGCTTACTTTTTGTTTCGAGTTGTACCAGAACATGAAGACAAAAAACAATAAGTGCGATAAACACTTGATTTTGAATCGCCCATTCACTTTGACCGTAGAATTTCTTGATATTGAGATGTTGTTTAATCCATTTAAAAAACAGCTCAATTGCCCATCGTGATTTATACATTTCCGATATTTCTTCGGCGCTTAAGTCAAAACGATTTGTGATTAAATGAAGTTCATTACCTTTTGAATCTATTATTTTTAGAAGTCGAAAATAGTTTTCAGCTCGGTTTTGAGTTGTACCAATCAACACCATTTGATCCGACAAAACAGATGAATCCTTGGGTAGTTTAAAATCATAAACCTCCCGTACGACTGCGTTTTTTCGTAGCCTAGAAAGAAAAAAGTAGCCTTCATCGGTCATGCGATCAAAACGCTCGTAGTCTAGATAACCTCGGTCAAACACATACATGCATTCTTTATCGTCAACCATAATCTCAAGTTGACCACGATCGTGTTCGCTTGCCGTTGTCATCACGGCTTTTTCGGGATAGGATTCTCCCTTTTCCATAAATACAAGGCGTAAGTGTAACTTTACGCCTGCCTTAGTTTTGCGGAACTTCGCCCATTTATGATTGGTCAAATTTAGTGGCAAAGTACTTGAATCAATAATTTTTAACGGCATGACAAGTTTTGTGTAGTGTGTTTTGGCGTGAATTTGTCCGACTAAATCAAGGAAAAGTCTTTTTGAAATAACCGTTATTACCAATATATTGATCATATTCTTCATACGTAACTCCTGGAGCTTCACCAACCGAAACACATTCATATTTTTGGAAAGTCTCCCGATTTAATTCACTCAAGAAGTCTTTAATACCAGGACGATTACGGCCTTTATGTTTTACACTAGCTAATCCGTCCGCACCATCTGGAATTACATCTGTATAGTCTTGATCCTTTTTAATGAAAGTAATCGAATCAATTCGAAAGCCTGAAATACCCTTTTCCAACCACCAGTTGACCATATCATAGATTTCTTGACGAAGAACTGGGTTTTCCCAATTAAGATCCGGCTGTTTTTTATCAAATGTATGAAAGTAATACATATTTTCTTCATTCGGAACTTTCTCCCAAACACTACCGCCAAAGATAGAACGCCAATTATTTGGGGGATTTCCATTATTTCCTTCTTTAAAGATATAATAATTGCGATAGTTGCTTTTTGAATCATTAAGAGCTGATTGAAACCATACATGCTTATCAGAAGTGTGATTAACAACTAAATCTAAAATTATTTTAATTCCGCTCTTTTTTCCACCAAAATGGTTTTTCCTTTAGTATCTTTGGTGCTTTTTCTGGAAAATAATTTTCCATTTTCTTTACTCCTCCTTTTATGGTATCGATACCACATGTGTGCTATGAAAGAACCTGCTTACACAGATTCTCGGATAATTAACTCTAAATTTAATTCTGAATGATCAATTTGATAGTTTCTATCTTCAAGAAGAGCAATTAACAAATTAGTCGATTCTTTTCCCAACGTCGCTACTGGTTGAGCGATCGTTGTCAATGGTACTGTTAACAATGCCGTAAATGGTTGATTGTCAAAACCCATGATTGCTAAATCTTCTGGAATCTTCTTCCCTGCCTTAATCATCATTTGGAGGATTCCACTTGCAACTTCATCACTACTAGTAAAGATTGCATCTGGACGATTTTCTTTTGGTAGTGCCAAGATTTTATTAGCGATTTGCTGACCATCTTTATTTGTATGCACCTGTTTAAATATCCAATCAATTTTCATTGGTAACTGACTTTCAGTTAATGCTTTTTCAAATCCACTGGTACGAGCATTACCATGTCCTCCACGAGTTAAGCTACCACCTGTACAATAGGCAATTTTGCGGTAACCTTTTGTGATCAAATAATTAGTCGCATCGTAGGTGGCTTTTTCTTGATTGGTAAAAACTTGTGGAATGGTGGAACTAGAAATTTGTTCGTTACACAAAACTATTGGTCCAAATTCCTGATAAGATTCAATGATAGTAGGATCGCCTTCTACTGAACACATGATTAACCCGGCAATGACTTGCTGTTTTAGCATCTCCAACATTCTGATTTCTGCATTTTTATCATCATATGTTTGCATAATTAAAACATTGTAGCCATGTAGTTTCACTTGCCTCTCAATTGAATCAACTAAATATGAAAAAAATGGATTGGTAATACGAGATACCAAAATTCCAATCATTGTACCTTTTTTAGATCGCAACTGTGTGGCGACAGAGCTTGGAGTATAATTAAGCTCATCCATGGCTTTTTTGATTCTTTCACGTTTGTCGTCGGAAATATAAGGATGATTATTTAGATATCGAGAAACAGTTGAAACAGATAGTCCTGCCTTTTTTGCCACATCTTTAATTGTAGCCATAAAGAGCATTCCTCTCTTTCTATGGTATCGATTTCATATTTACTATAATTTCTTTTTTACTTATTGTCAAGAAAAAATACGTCTTTATTTACTATAACACTCACTCCACTTTTCACCTATTTTATTGTATCTGACAACTATTTTTTTTGAAATATAGCAAGTTCATTTTCTCCTATTTCCCAAATCTACCTACTGTTTATTCTTTTAATCCCCTTTTGTTCTTGCTTTTTATAAAATACTAATAAAAAACCCGAAAAGTAGAAGCCTACCTTTCGAGAAATTTTGTTACGCTCTTCGCTTTATTTCCTTTACTCTTTCCATCAATGATGGCTTTTTTCTGTTAAAATAATAAAAAACTCCAGTAATCAGTAAAACAATAATGATTAATGCTAGTGGATTAATATCTGTGGAGAAAACGCCATATGGAATTAATGCAAGTACAAAAAAGTAAAAGAAGTTGCCTATTGCTGTACCAATTGTGAAGGGACGAATAGAAATGTTGCTAACACCTGCAATGATATTTAAGATACTTGTCGGGAAAAAAGGAAAAATTCTGCCATATACGACATATCGCATCCCTTTTTGTTCAATTTTATCCAACATTTCTTGATGTTTTTGAACTTTGCTAATCACAAAATCTTGGAACCAAAAGCGAGTGGCATAAAAAATAATCATCGCTGCTATTACACTAGAGAACCAGCTCCATAGAAATCCATAAAAGAAGCCAAATGAGTAAAAATTGAGGGTAATCACCAAAATTAAAGGAATAACAGTAAAGCTATTCTGAATAATCATAATGAATAAACTTACAATAAGTGCATAAGAAAGATTATTTTTAAATACAGAAGTGACTGAATCAATCTCCCCTTGACGAATCGCCTGAAAGATATCTGTATAACGGAAAAATATAATAAAGAGGCTAATCGTCACAAAAAATGTGAATGGCTTCCAAAAATGTTTTATAATAAATCACCTTTTTCATAAATTATATGTCGCATACTAAAGAGTGGTACACTTTAGATGATTCATTTTACTACAAAATTCTTCATTTTAATTTTTTTATAATTATCAGTTTTCTACCCGTTTCTTTCATTTTTGAATCAAAGGTAGTATTCTATGAATTATTAAGCCATTAAAACAAATATTAGTTCACAGAAAAAAAGCGCTAATTTTCCCATCAAAGATAAGTAAATGTAAGAGTCTTTTTATTCAAATAATAAAATATTTAACTCTTTTCCATATCCGTGAACAAGCATTGTATGTAATTGAGCTCTATGGTGATATACATGGGCTACTATTTCTATCAGCCACTCATATTTTGTGTAAGTTGTTCCCCAATAGGAAGTACTATGCTCGTGTAATTGCGTTTCTGCCAGATTCATATAATTATCTTTTAGAAATTGATAATTATCTACAATAGCCTCTTTTACATCCTTTTTGCTTTTTAATGAAATACTTCACTAGTGTTGCATAAATGTTGTTAGAATATTCAGTTTAAATATGTCCCCTGTTAAGAGCCAAAAAAGTAAATACCCAACTAAAGGTGGATCCATCCATTTGGAAATTTTTTACAATTAGACTTAAGAGACGACGACAATTTGTTTATTAAGGAATGGTTTTTCCTTCAATCTTTCGAAGCCAAATATGTGCTGGTTTCCACAAAGCTGCCCGTAAATATCGGCTAATTTGTAGGGTTTTTCGTTTACTTTTTGTCTCGATTTGTGCGAGAACATGCAGGCAAAAAACAATAAGTGCGATAAACACTTGATTCTGAATTGCCCATTCGCTTTGGCCGTAAAACTTTTTGATATGGAGATGTTGTTTAATCCATTTGAAAAATAACTCAATCGCCCAGCGTGATTTATACATCTTTGAGATTTCTTCAGCACTTAAATCAAAACGATTTGTGATTAAATGAAGCTCATTTCCTTTTGAATCAATCACTTTTAGAAGACGAAAGTAATTTTCGGCACGGTTTTGCGTCGTACCAATCAACACCATTTGATCCGACAAAACAGATGTATTCTCGGGTAGTTTAAAATCGTAAACCTCCCGTATGACTGCGTTTTTTCGCAGCCTAGAAAGGAAAAAGTAGCCGTCATCTGTCATCCGATCAAAGCGTTCGTAGTCTAAGTAACCACGGTCAAACACATACATACATTCCTTGTCATCAACCATTACTTCAAGCTGACCGCGGTCATGTTCTTTGGCCGTTGTCATAATGGCCTTTTCGGGATAGGATATACCTTTTTCCATAAACACAAGGCGTAAGTGCAATTTAACACCCGCTTTTGTTTTGCGGAATTTTGCCCATTTATGATTAGTCAAATTGAGAGGCAATGTGCTTGAATCAATGATTTTTAATGGCATCACAAGTTTCGTGTTGTGCGTTTTGGCATGAATTTGTGAAACTAAATCAAGGAAAAGCTTTTGGAATAAGTCTGGATTCATGCCATTTAAACGGCGTGAGAGTTGGGAAATACTGATAGAATCAAGATCAATGCCCTTTTGCAGTTGATCATCGAAAAGACAATCGCTCAGCGCATGCAGACTTTCGACTTCTTCTAGCTGCGCAAAAAGTAATAATTTTAGAAATGACTCTGTCGTTAGTTTTTTCGTATAGAAATCTAATTTCAACGTTTTCACGTTTTCTTCAAATAATTGAAGATTTATTGGTGAAAACCATTGTCCAAATGAAGTTTTTCGTGTAATCTTGTCCATGCGATAGTCCTTTTTAGTGGATTTGGACGGGTTACCACCTAACTTATCCATTATAAAGGACTTTTTCTTTGCATAAAATGATAAAATTGAACATTTCAAGTATTTTTAATAGTTAAATTAAATTAACGCAACACTAGTGGAAATACTTGAATAATAGTCATTCATTTCTTCTTGTGTTGCACCGTTAGAAATCAGAAAATCCGCTTTACAAATAACAGCGATATGTTCTAACAGTTCACCTATTGAACGTTTATTTACAAATAGTCTTTTTTGTAAGTCCGTCTCTTCTAAAGCATCGATTATTTCTATTGTCGTGTTTAAAGCTATTTCAATTTGATTTAATGCACTAGTAGTGTATGTATTCACCAATATCTCTCCTTACCCACAAAGAATATATGTTCGTTTTCGTCATTATAGTCCATTCTATCATAACTTCAACATACCTATTCGTGAATATAAAGGAGCCAAACAAATTCGTATTTGTTTGGCTCCTTATATTTTAAGGATTAATATGCTTTCTTTTGTCTCCAAAGCAAACGATCACTTTTTTCTAAAGGTGCGTTTTGCATTAATAAGTAGGAGGACAGAAGAAAAACAAGGGATATCCCAAATAAGCTGGTAACAAACTGGAGATGGTTCATGAAAATGACTTCTAATAACCAGCTTATATCTCCAAAAACAACGATAATCGTACCGATAATTAGGAGTAACGTAGCTACAGTAAGTGTTAATACGGTACCATAATTAAACCAAATCGTTTTTACAATCATTCCCAAACTAAATAAAAAGAATATCCAACAAAAATCTACCCATAGATATACAAGCCAATTGGAGCTACTCGTAAGTTCTGCTAAATGCAAAAGATTAATCGTACTATTTATATTATTGGTGATTAGATAAAATAAATTAAGGATTACTACACTACTAATACTATAAATGAATGCTGTAAGATACAAAGCCAAAACAAACTGTTTTCTAGTTCCGCCTAATGAAAGAATATATTTGTAGCCACTAAAATTAGCAAACGGATAGATGAGAAAGACAATGAATAAAGGTCCGAACAAGATAAATACTCCAGCATCTGCTACACCCATAAACCCTAAAATATTATAAAAAGCGAAGAGCACAAAAGTAATGGCAGCATTTATATAAAATGTTAGACTCATTTCTCTCATCATTAATCGGAATGGTCCAGTAAAAGTATTCATCCTTTTTGCACCTCTTTCTTTGTTGTATAGTTAACTAAATAATCCTGCAATTTTGCTTTTTCCACCGTAACACCAGCTTCTTTAGCTCTTAATTTCCACTCATCTGTAAATATGTCGTCAATCATTACATTGATTTGTTTTCCAAGTTTTCTTTTTTCTAAAATTGTATGTCCTTCTATTAAAGACTCTATCGATTTTGCTGATCCGGATAATAGAACACCATGCATTTTCAACTCTTCTGTTTCTTCATAACGCACAATTGTCTGTTCGTTAATAATCGCGATTTTTTCACACATTGCTTCAATCTCATCAATATGATGGGTAGATAAAATAATGAAGCGAGGATCTTCCTCATACGTATTAAGGAGTGCATCGTAAAACTGCTTTCTCATATATGCATCAAGCCCATTCGTTGGTTCATCCATAATGGTTACAGGAGCTTTACTAGCGAGCCCCAAGACAATTTGTAACATTGTTTGCATCCCTTTAGAGAAATTCTTGATTTTCTTTTTCCTTGGAAGTTCGAATAATGCAATTAGATGCTCAGCTAGCTCTATATCCCAGTTTTTATTAAACAATTCCCCATAACGTAAGGTATCCTCAACATTCCAAAGTACGGAGAAGGGATGATTTTCTTGGATATACGTTATATTGTTCATTGCCTCCTTATTGTTATATGGGGTAATACCATTCACATTGATAGAACCAGCATCAATATTTTCCATACCCGATAAAAGCTTCATAAACGTCGTCTTCCCAGATCCATTCCGACCCCAAAGTCCCATAATGATTGGTTCAGTTTCTGAAATATTTACATTTTTTAGAGCGGGAATATTGCCATATGCAAACGAGACATTCTCAAGTTTAATCATCTGTATAATCCTCCTTAATTACTTGAAGTAATTCTACTTTTTTTATTTCAATACGCTTTGCTTCTTCCATCATCGGTTTTACATATTCCTTGTAAAACTCTTCTTTACGCTTTTCAAGCAGCTTTTGTTTGGCACCTTTTGAAACAAACATGCCAACGCCACGTTGCTTATATACGTATCCAGCCTCAACCAATGCTGCAAGTCCTTTTTGAACAGTAGCACGATTAATTTGATAAAACTTTGAAATTTCAGTCGTAGAAGGGATTTGATCACCTTCCACTAACTCCCCTTCCACAATTTCATTTGCAATCATATCTGAAATTTGCTGGAAAATAGGCTTTGAGTCATCAAAAACAGCTTTCACGGATTACTCCTTCCTTCACACGTTGAACGGTTGATTAGTTATGTAATCAACTATACATCGGTTGTTTCTTTTTGTCAAACTATAGTAGGTGAGTATAGATACAAAAGCCCTTTTATATTGCAAAGATAACAGTCATTTAACATTTTATTTAAATATTCTATTTTTGGAAAAAAACGTCGAAAAAAAGGAGTATAATGGAAATAAAAATGGGGAGGTTGTTGAATGATTACCGTACGAGAAGATATTGCTCCACCAGGTTTAATTGATACGAAATTATATATCATGAAAACAACTAATTCTTTTATTATTTCTATCCCTAAAATTAACTGGTCTACAGAACTAAGTAATACGGATTCACCACCTGACCAATTCGATCATTTGCTTCATTCTTTAACATTTCATATGTATGAAGGGAATTGTTCTGAACTAGCAGAATGTATCACAACATCTATTGGCAAGTATGAAAATTCAAAATGAGTTTCTATCTCTTTTTTCCATTATATTTCAACATACTTAAAGCACAAAAGATAATAATCTTATCTTTTGTGCTTTTCATTTCTATATATTCCTCCATTCTTCTGCTCCTCTCTCTCTTCATTAAATTTTGCATGAAACTGTTCCTATAGGCTAAAATGTTTAAATGAATAATAGAATATATTAAAGGAGTTTTTTTATTGGATTTTCTTTTTACAAGTGAGCGATTAGGATTTCGTTTATTAACAATAGAAGATATTGAGGCGTGCGAACAGTTTTGGGGAAATGAAGAAGTAATGAAATATTGTGGAGGCAGTACTTCCTCTGCATTATTGCCTCAAGTTATTGATTTTTATCAGCAATGTCAAGGTGATTTTGGTCTCTCGGTTTATGGTGTTATTGACTTAGCTAACAATACAGTAATTGGGGCTGCCGGCTTTAATATCGAGGATTCTATCGAAGAAGTGGAACTTATTTTCCATTTCACAAAAAACAATTGGAATAAAGGCTATGCTACAGAAGCAGCTAGTGCATGTATGATGTTTGCTAAAGAACAAGGAAGTTTGCAAAAAGTAATTGCTTCTGCCAGCATTGAAAACAAAGCTTCTTTAGAAGTTCTTGGCAAAATTGGTTTTCAATATTTGGGGATAAAATATTTTGAGGATACAGATCAGGAAGAAGCTTATTTTGGGTTTGTTTTTTAATATTTATGTATACTTACTGCTAGTAACCCATCCGCAGCATGAAGGTAGTTCGATTTCCCCGGAACGAGAGCTGTGAACCTCCTAGTATAGGCGGTTCTCACTTTTCTCGCTATTCCACTGTGATGTCTACGTGTATTTAAGCTACTCACTTTTTCTAAAAAAGAATAGAAAGAAGGCCGTGAGTACAGATTTTGTGTGTTTTGAACCAATAGATTTTCTCCGTTCTATAGATTTAATTAATTACTATACACTAATCAACTTTGCATCTACCTCTGTAATTGAACTGTTTTCTGTCTTAAATTTTGTCATTTCTTCAAATGGTGTATTTGTTAAATAACATTGTAAACACATAATTACCGCGCTATGGGTAACAATTACAATATCTTTACTCGTTTCAGCTATTATTTTACTTAATGCTGACAAAAAACGGTCTAACATTTCTTGATACGATTCTCCTTTTGGTGGTTTCGTATATCTGCGATTATTGAATCAATTGTTCGTATCCTCTTGGGTATATTTCTTGAACTTCGCTCCACGATCTTCCTTCCCATTCTCCCAAGTCAATTTCTTGTAAACCATTTCTTATTATATAGTTTATTCCTGTTGTTCTGCTCAAAATTTCAGCTGTTTGAACCGCTCTCTCTTGTGGACTTGAATATATTTTTGAGAAGGAATATTGTAGATCAACGATTTTTTCACTTAATTGTTCTGCTTGAATAATCCCTTTAGAGTTTAGTTTAATATTTTTACTACCTTGAATTTTTCCTTGTACATTCCAGTCGGTCTCTCCGTGTCTTATCAAATATATTTTCATCTATATCCTCCGTAAGAAATCCTTTTTATCTCTTCTTACCCCTGCATTTCCTCTACTGTTTTAATAATTCGATATAATGCTTGATTAATAGGTGTTTCGATCCCAAGTTTTTGCCCATAGGCAATTACTTTTTCGGCAAATAGAGCTACTTCTGTTTTTCTAGCTGCTTCTATATCTTGCAGCATCGAAGTTTTTCCAGTTCCACTTACTTTGCTTAAGACATTATCAAAAAAATACTCCATATCATGGCCGGATAAATCAATTTGTTTAGCCTGTGCTAGTTTGATTACTTCTTTCATTGCACTTTTGGCTAGTTCTCTTGCTGGTCCTTCTTTTTGAAATAAAGCATAAGGGGCTCTTGTAACGGCAGATGCTTGATTCATGCCTACATTTATCATGAACTTATTCCATAATGCCCTTTCCATATCTGCTGGTACATCCACTGATATATTTGCATGTTCTAAGCAATGTTTTACTTCTTTCACGCGATCCGTCAGTACTAAATTTTCTTTCTCCCCAAAAGTGATAATTCCAGCATTGCTATAATAAATTCGGTTCCCTTCTCTTGTTGAGTCAATCCCATTACAAATCGAATAGAGAACCTTTTCTTCTCCATAGCTTTTTGCAATTTCTTCTTCGCTCGTAATTCCATTTAATAAGGATAGGATAACTGTTTGTTCTCCTACAAATGGACGAATAAGGGAGATTGCTTCTTGGAGTTGTCCATATTTTACTGCGAGGAGAAGCAAATCAAATGAGTCTGATTGTGTTTCTGGATTGATATAATGATAGGACGTTTCTTCTCCATTTATGTAAAACTTTTCTTTTTCATATTTTGTTTTCCGATATTCATCGACAATGATTTTCACTTCTAATTCTTCGATGGTTTGAAGCATTTTTCCGTATACTGCGCCTATCGCTCCAAGCCCAACTATACCGATTTTTTTGATAGCCACTTTCTGTTTCCTTCCTTCCGTGATTATTCGCAATCTTTCCACTATTTTAACATAAATTTCTAGTTAAAAAAAATACTTCCTTTTTATAATTAAAGAAAGTATTTTTATCCTATCTTATCTTTTTACTGTTTCAATCGCTCTATTAATCGCTTTGCGAGCAAGCTCTTTCTCTCCTAATTTATGATTGTCCTGAAGCATATCAATTACTATTTTTTTTGCGGTCGTTTTATTCCTAATAATCGGATATACTAATGCATACAGATGGGTTGCTTGTTTTTTATTCATGTTTATTTTTGCTGCATGTCATTTACATTCAGCGCTAGCGTAACTTTAAATAAATCCCCATCTGTATCAATTGTGATCATTCCCTCATGAAGGTCGATGATCGATTTGGCAATTGCAAGCCCAAGACCTGACCCATCTGTATGTCTCGATGTATCGCCTCGTTTAAAACGCTCATATAATTCATCCAAATTATCATCAAGCTCATACTTTGATATATTTTTAAATTGAAGAATAGCTTGCTCTTTTTCTAGTTTAATGGAAATATAGACACGTGAATGCTCTAAAGAATATTTCAAAATGTTACCTATTAAATTATCAAATACTCTCCAAAGCTTCTGCCCATCAACAACTGCATAAATCGATGGTTCTTGTTTGGTAACGCGAAAATCAAGAGTGGAAGCTCTTATATTTTCATCATATTCCCCTAATGCTTGCTGTAAAAGCTGGACTAAATCTACCTTTTCCTTTTTTAGTTCCACATTGCCGCTTACCATTTTAGAGACCTCAAATAAGTCATCAATCAATACTTTTAACCGTTGTGATTTCCTGTCAATAATGGCTACATATCCTTCTTTTTCTTCTTCTGATAGATTTTTATTTTTCAATAATTCTGTGTAATTGATAATCGATGTTAATGGAGTCCGTAAATCATGACTGACGTTCGTAATTAATTCTGTTTTTAGTCGTTCGCTTTTTGCTTGTGCATTTTGAGAGATAATTACACCATTTTTTAATGTATTGATATTATCTGCCAATGTTGCAAGTTCACTAGAATTTTTAATAGCTAAATCACTCACTTTTTGACCACTCATTATATCATTTGTATATACAACAAGCTCATTTAGTGAGTTGGTAGTTTTCACTAAATAATTGATGGCTGGGATTCCAATAATAATCAATACTACAAGATACAGTGGAGCGATAATTGGAATCATAATCGTCAATAGTAATCCAATGCCTAATCCGAAAACAATAACCAAACAGAGAATCAATTTAGTCAGCGGTGTTCTACTCGAAAATAATAGAATGAAAGGTCTTTTCATCGCTTTAAAACATGTATTTATAAATGTATTTGCCCAAGTTAATTTTTGCCCTTTTAATTTATCTTTATATAAATGAGATATTTGGACAAATGATAAGGATATAAAAAGCCATGCTAAGCATCCAAATAGAATAACATCTTTCCAAGATTCCCCTTCATTATACAATTGGATCTCAAATTGATCATATACTCCCCAAAGACCAATTATCGCAACTATTATACTAATTAACAGTAAAATAACCCCAATATCAATCGGAACTTTTTTATAAAACGACAATTCCCATTTTTTTAAGATGCTTCTTCTCGTTAAGAGGAAAAAACAGCTTACAGCTAAACTGATGATACTAATAACACTAAACCAAATTACTTGTTTTTGTTGTATTTTATAGTTTTCCTCGTCTTTATTTAACATACTATCTGCATTTAAGTTGTCAGGAACAGCAATTTGTCCCTCAAAGCTGCCTATATTCTTCTTTATGCCATTTAAAATCGAAACTTCAGTCGCAACTGTATCTGACGAACCAAACTCATACCAAGGAGAATCTAATGAAATGTATTGATGCTCCCACTCATCTTTTGGATCAACATGAATATCCTGAAGAAATTTTGTATTTTTCTGATTCAACATACTCTCCACGGTTTCGCCCTTGGAAGGATTTAGATTTGTTACTATTTCTCCTGTTTTCTTATTTTTAAAGTAATACTGGAAAGAATCTGCCCAGTCTTTATAATCGTATTCCCCGTACTGTAATTCTTGATAGTATTCATCTAATTGTCGTAATTTTTCTTTTTCTATCTTTGCTTCTACATATTCATCACTTTGAAAATTTTTCGTTATATCAGAGATTTTCTTATCTCTTTCTTCTATGTATAGCTGTTCTGCTTCATTGCTTCCCGTCTCTTTAGCTGTTTGAATTTGCTCCTCATACTGACTTTTTATATTTTGAATTTGTTCATTAAGATCTCCATAATAATAACGGTAATCATTGATTTCTTCTTGCGTCACTGTGATGTTCTTCTTTGCTTCTTCTAGCGGAACAGAATATAATTCATAATCACTAAGAAGACCAATAAAGTAATTCATCCTATTTTGAAAGATAGCGGTTTTATAATAATCTGTTTGCAAATATCTATTAAACCATATGTCTAAAGATGTAATTCCACTAAGTCCGATTGTAATAAGTAATGTCCAAACTAAAAAAAGAGCTTTACCTCTCGATTTTGTAGCCAATGCCCCACACCACCTTTAAAAATCGAGGATTCTTTGGATCTACTTCGATTTTCTCACGTATTTTTCGAATATGTACTGCTACCGTATTTTCGGCATTGTATCCAGGTTCTTTCCATACACTTTCATAAATTTCTGTAATAGAGAATACTCTGCCTGCATTTTTCATCAATAGATCTACTATTTTGTATTCAATCGGTGTTAGCTTTACGCATTCTCCATTCACCGCGACTTCCTTTGCCTCTTGGTCTAAGGTTAAACCATTTAAATCTATTTTTTTCTTTACTCCATCAAAAGTTCCAAGTGTCACATATCTTCTCAGTTGTGATTTTACTCTTGCGACTAGTTCCATGGGATTAAAAGGTTTAGTTATGTAATCATCTGCTCCAATTTGTAATCCTAATATTTTGTCGGTATCCTCACTTTTTGCGCTTAACATAATAATGGGGATATTTTTTTGCTCCCTAATTTTATAAGTAGCAGAAATACCGTCTAAATTCGGCATCATTATATCCATTAGAATTAAATGGATCGTTTTTTCCATTAATAGATCTAAAGCTTCTACACCATCACTTGCTTTTAAAACCGTTATTCCTTCGTTTTTAAGATAAATTTCAATTGCATCTCTAATTTCTTTTTCATCATCTACTACTAACACATTGTAGTTCCCCAACTCTACGCACCTGCTCTCTCTCTCTTGGATGTCTCTATCATATGAAAAAAATCTTAAATTTCCATAAGCAAAATTCTTAAGAATTTCTTAATATTCTACTAAGATATTCCATCCTCTTATTCTATCAAAGGAAGATGGTGTTCACATCCACTATTTATGTTTCTTTTTAAACTATGGTATATTTAGAACAATTAAATTATACGGAGAAGGACATGTGCTATCGTTAAGGAGAGTGAAAAGCATGACGAATCATTCATCCTCATTTTCTAAAGTAACAGGAAGAAAATTGACAGATGAAATCATTGAACAACTTAAAAATAAAATATTTTCTGGTGTCTTTAAAGTTGGGGATCGCCTTCCTCCTGAGCCCCAGTTAATGGAAGAATTTTCGGTTGGTCGTTCAACCCTTCGTGAGGCTATAAAGGTGCTCGTGCATGCTGGTATTCTTGAAGTGAAGCAAGGAAGAGGGACACGAATTATCTCACTGGATTGGGCAAATGAAACATCCTTTGATCAACAGCTTAGGCAGGCGGATACAAACGATATTTATGAAGCAAGGGCGATGTTAGATCAAGAGATCGTCAAATTGGCTGTCAAACGAAGAACGCAAGAAGATTTATTACATATAAAATCATGGTTAGATAAACGGTACCACGCCTTGCAAAATGGAAATTATGCCACCTATGTAGAAGCCGATATTGAATTTCATCTTGCTATTGCCAAAGCGAGCCATAATAAAGTTTTATTAGATCTCTATCAATCCTTTACTCCTGTGTTAACAAAGATTTTAAGTAATTTTCTTTTACATCAAAAAAACTACAGGGATAATTCCGTGATCCATCAACAACTGTTTGACGCTATTTTAAACCAAGAGGAAGAAAAAGCCCTTCAATGTGTACAAAAAAACTTGGAGCTATAACAGCTCCTTATTTACAACACAAAACATCTGATGATATGATGTATATATTAAAAATAAAAGGATGGACTGAAAATGAAGAAACAAACAGCTTTCATGATTATGGCACTTTTTTTCGTATCATTTAATCTAAGAACGAGTATTGCGGCAATCTCCCCAGTTTTAGAAAGCGTTCGAGCTGATTTACATTTATCCAATGGGATTGTTAGTTTATTGACCGCAATTCCGGTTATTTGCATGGGGCTTTTTGCATTTTTTGCAGTGAAAATAAGTGCACGATTCGGTTTAGAAAGAACAATTGCTGCCTGCTTAGTTCTTATTGGAGTTGCTACTGCTTTACGCGCTTTCAGTCATTCTGCTTTCACCTTGCTCTTTACCGCCTTTTTTATCGGGATTGGCATAGCGATCGCCGGACCACTTGTTTCTGGTTATATCAAACAACAATTCCCCCATCAAATCGGGATGATGATTGGCATCTATTCTGTAGGGATGGGATTAGGAGCATCCTTTAGCGCTGGATTGATGTTACCTTTGCAAAAGCACTTAAATAACTCTTGGCAACTGGCTCTTGCAAGCTGGAGCATTTTTGCCGTAATCGGTTTTCTTTTTTGGTATCCACAAATGGTCAAACATAGAGAGATTGCTCTTACCTCCAAGATACCAACTCTGCTACCATGGAAAAATAAAAAAGCATGGATGTTTACGCTCTTATTTGGCTTACAATCGGGAATTTTTTACACGATTAGTACTTGGCTTGCACCAATTGCTCAATCAATGGGCTTTAACGGCACTCAATCTGGGACACTCATTACCTTTTTTACCATTATTCAAATGATTTTTAGCTTCCTAATTCCTTCTCTAGCTGATCTATATAAAAACGAAAAAGCTTGGTTATTAAGTAGTATTGGATTCGTGCTTATTGGTTTATTGCTGTTCCTTTATCCCCTAGTCACTCCTTGGATTGCTACCGGACTAATTGCTGTAGGACTTGGAGGATTATTTCCCCTTGCCTTAGCTTTGCCATTAAACGCCACAAACTCTTCCCAAGAAGCAAGTGCCTGGACTTCGATGATGCAAGGAATTGGGTACATAATTGGTGGGATTATTCCCATTATAGCTGGATTAATAAGGGACTATATCTCTTATGATAAGCAAGTATTTGTCATGATGATGATTCTTTGTTGCATTATGATTATTGCTTTATCTAGGTGGAAAGAAAAAAGTTCAGTACCTTCAAATAGTTAAAAAAATGGTTTTCATCCTCCACGATGAAAACCATTTTTGCTATTGCTTAGCTTTAATTTGTTCCCGGATTTTCTCCAGTTGTGCGAGTGATAATTCTCCTAAAGATTCTTTAATTTCCTCTTCCATAAGTTTGCGATTCTTCTCTTTATATTGATTCCACCAGTCACGAAGTCCTGCCGTTTGATCCAATATGTAATCGATGTCGATTTCTTCTACCTCTTCATCAGAAATATACTCCAACACTGCCACTAACATGCGGTTTAGTTTATCTACTTCTACTTCTTTCTTTTTCGTATTAGTTGGTTCCTTTTCTACCTCTTCGCTAATCTCTTCATCTTTGCGAGGCATCGTTTTCCTCCTCCCTTTATTCCTGTTTTTTCTAGTATTTCCGTTAGAAAAAATCGCTATTCTTTCCAGTGCAGGAAAAAGGATATCCTTATAATGAAGGAATTAATGATGTTAAAATTTTATTTACTATTACTTGCAATCCCCTCAATCAAAGGTCTTAACCATTCATCCAGATTAGTGAACACAAAACCCGCTTTTTCTGCCTTTTCCGTATTCATATACCATGTGGCAGGAATCGCAAATGGAGATGTATTTTCCTCGTCACCTTCTAAAGTTATTTTCGCAGCATGCCCTGTAATCTTTTCGATCATACGGATTAATTCTCCCATTGAAATTTTTCCATTTGCCGTTGCATTAAATGGACCTTTCACGTCTGACAAACCTGCCCATTTTAAGAATGCAGCAGCTTCTGAGGCAAGAATAAAGGACATTTCTGCTTCCATATTAACAAATCCTATTGTTTTTCCTTGCTGAATCTTCTCCACATGAAAATGCAAACGACGAGTGTAATCATCTTTCCCTAACACGATGGGGAACCTTACTGCCACAACTGGAAATATTGCATACTGAAAGAAAACGGCTTCCGCTTGTCTCTTTCCTTCATTATATGTAAAAGCATCCTTATCTCCCCATACTATAGGATAGTGATATGGATCAAAATCTTCTTCACTTTTTTCTTTTCCATCTGCAGAATAGGTTGATAAGGAAGAGGTAAACACAAGCTTGCCAATATTCCCGTTAAAAACTTCACAGAAATCCCTTGCTTCATTCGATGTATAGCAAATATTGTCATAAACAATATCAAATTTTCGTCCTTCAAAATGATTTTTAAGTTGTTCCTTCATAGAGCGATCACCGATGATATGCTCCACTTGATCGCCAAATGGATGACTTGTTGTCCCACGGGTCATAATCGTAACCTGATGCCCCTCTTCCAACAGCACTTCTACAAGCTTTCTTCCGAAAAAACGCGTTCCACCAAGTACTAATATTTTTTTCATCTATTTCACTCCTAAACAATGACATGCGTATTACATTCCATATGGAAAAGATATTTCCTCCTTTTGCATTCATTATATTATTTCCATGAATCGATCTTAATTAGCAATAAAATATTCTATGTTCAAAATCTGTTCTTTCTGAATCACGGATGTAACTCCCTGAACAATTTGGTCCCCATTATTCCACATTTCTGAGTTGCGTAATTTCGCTAAGTGAAATATTCTTTCCCAGCTTTGTTCCTTTGTAATCGTTAATTTCCCCTGATCAAACAAACTATCTTCTTCCTCTGAAATCGTACAAAAGCCATCATTTAACACACAGTGCCAAGCATCAAAATCAGAAAGAAGAACTTTATTTTCTGGTATTTCAACTGTTAAACATACAGCTTTTGTTCCTTTGTTAAAATGACCTTCCTCGCTTAATTTCGGTTTTGTCGCCCATAGCCAAATAGGCATCAAACCATTATTATTTATTCTCTTATCCATTTGTTCAATCATCCACTTATAGGAAGGGAGGAAATCTTTATCCACAAACTCCCCGTTAGCCGTTTTTATTTAAGTTATTGACCACTTCTACTGCTTGGTTGGTGAAGTATACAGGCATCTATCAAACTTCCTATCCTTTATTTCACTATTTCAGAAAAACCTCCATTATGGTAATATCATACAAAAAAAGAAAAAGAGATTATAGGAAATAGAATTTCTTTAGCGATGGATCTTTTATTATTTTTTAGGCTGTTTTCTAAAGAATTGTTGTTTTTTAATCGTAAAAAAGAATTAGTTGAAATAATGGAGCAGCCGGAATACACGTAGACTCCTGTGGGATTAGCGAGACAGCTTAGACCCTGCAGGCTGTAAGCAGACCGCGGCTCAGCGCGAGCCCCACGGAAAGCGAAGTGTATTCCGGCTGCGGGTAATCGTAACAAACTTTACGAAAACAGCCTTTTTTATATCTCTTGTGGCTTATATTCTTGCGTTTTTTATGAGTTTCCCTTTTTCCAATCCTCTCTTTATTACTCCTTTGACTTTTTCCTCTCATTGGGATAATCTTTGGCTGCTTAGGAAAAAAAGGATTCTTTAAAATTAGCTGCCTTATTGGTAATATCCTTATTTTTATAGTAGTGCCAGTAATACCTGTCGTTACTTCTTTTTTTTGGAATTAACCTTGATTTCCTCTCATGATTAAATGTATTTTGACTGGGGGTATGAATTTGCAGCAAAAGCGCTCATTTTCATTAATCTTATTAATAAATATCGTTATTTTTTGTCTACATCAGTATCTATTCTTTTATGTTAAATATCCCAATTTCCTTTTGCAACTTTTATATTTTCTTTTCACTTTTTTGCCTTTAAATTTATGGATTTGGCGCAGTAAATTTAAGGTGAATTTTTATTCTCACTGGCTATGTATTTATATAGGACTCCTTTTCTCCACTTTCTTATTCTTTCTATTTAAATCATTGACAACGGATAAGTCAGATTTTTTATCTGAAGGCGAATTCTACTTTGATTTATTTTTAACTATTATTGTTTTTTCTTTTGTCGAGTTATTAATGTTAATTTGTTTGAACGGGGTTACTTATATTTTAAGAAGATTAAGCTACCACTAAATCTACTACATTTCGAAGCATAATTTATCTTTATCAATAAATAAAGGTATTTAAATGTCCTCTCAGCAAGGACATTTAAATACCTTTTGTCTTTTTGTGGTGTCAGGCACTCTTAATTATTCTTTGCTTAAATCCTTTTGTAAGTGGCACGACGATGATGCCGGCGATGACTAGTTGCATGATATTACCTGGGACGGAGCCGAACGGCAGGATCCAGTTTCCATAAAGGATCACTTCTGTAAAATAGTAGCCGACAACTTTAATGATCATGGCAACAGCAACTGCTAGTAGATAGACAAAAGATTTTTTGCCAGGCATCTTTTCCACAATAAGTCCAGCTATATATCCCATAGTACCAACGATAACAAATGTGAACGGAGCCCATAATGTCCATCCTGACATAATATCGAATAAAGCCATTCCAAAAGCGCCTACAATCGCACCTGATTTCTTGCCAAAAATAAACGCAGCAATCAAAAACGGCACGTTTCCCAAATGGATTAGTCCCCCATTTCCCATCAATGGCAGCCTGATGTTGATAAACATTGTGGCAAGAAACGTTAAAGTAATAAATAGTGCATTGAGAACCAGAATTCTCGTTTTGTTTTGTTCAGTCGCAAACATGCAAATCATCCTCTTCCTTCAAGTGTTTGTTTTCAGTTTATAAAAAAGAATCTCCTCTTTTTCCATGATTACTAGTATAATAAAATCTGACAATATAAAAAGTGTCAATTTTTATAAAAATAACGTGGTCAGAAAGGAGGATTCCCGAATGGATATGCTTATGTTTGAATTGAATAAAAACGCAACAAAACCCTTGTATGAGCAGCTTTATATGGGAATCAAAGCCGCTATTTTGAGCCAACAAATTGAAGTTGGAACGCAACTCCCCTCAAAAAAAAAATTGGCCGATTTTTTAAACATCAGCCAAACAACCATTGAAGTGGCATATGCTCAGCTGGTTGCAGAGGGATTTATTGTATCAAAACCGCGGATTGGTTTTTTTGTAGAGGATATAAATGAATTACCATATATTGAAACAGAACACGTTGAGTTGCCTATGGAGGATACGGAGGTAAAAATGATCCGATTTGACTTTCATCCTGGAAAAATCGATACAGAGTCCTTTCCCTTCTCACAGTGGAGAAAGTATGCAAAAACTTTATATGATACCCCGTCGAAGGAGTTGCTACAGATTGGAGAACCCCAAGGGGAATACACTTTACGGACTGAAATAGCCAAATACCTATATCAATCGCGTGGGATTATATGTAAACCGGAGCAAATTGTGATTGGTTCAGGAACAGAACAACTCTTTCCCATGATTTTAAGGTTACTTGAAAATGATTCAAACTTAGCCCTTGAAAATCCTGGCTATTCAGCAAGCCCTAGAATTCAACTGCAAAATAAAGCGATCCCTATTCCAGTTGATGAAGACGGATTGATTGTGGAACAACTTGAAAAAACAAATGCGAATGTGGTCTACATTACGCCTTCCCACCAATTTCCGACAGGTGCAATTCTTTCCGCCACAAGAAGAACACAGTTAATGCAGTGGGCAGCAAAAAGTAAAAATCGCTATATCATTGAAGACGATTACGACAGCGAATTTCGTTACACTGGTAAACCCATTCCCGCCTTACACGGGATGGACCAAAACGATAAGGTGATTTATCTAAGTACGTTCACCAAATCATTAATGCCCTCATTGCGATTGGCCTATTTTCTTTTGCCTTCCACATTGCTGAAAAAATATAAGGAAACATTCAGTTATTATTCAGCAACTGTCCCAAGATTCGACCAGCATATAGTAGCCAGCTTCATGAGAGACGGTTATTTTTCAAAACACTTAAACCGTATGCGGAAAATTTATCGGAAGAAACTTGATAAACTGACCCATATCTTTAAAACGGATTATCCTGAAGTCATTATCACTGGAGATCAAGCCGGGATGCATATTTTAATTTCCCTTCCGCTGCAAAAAAGTGAAAAAGAGTTAAAAGCCATCGCAGCAAAAAGCCATATCTCCATTTATCCTTTAACCGATTATCTGTTAGAACCCATAGAATATAAGTATCCAACATTCCTGTTAGGGTTTGGTGGCATCCCACTAGAGAAAATCGAGGAAAGCATTCACCAATTAATGCAATGCTGGGAAATGGCAAAATAATTAAGCTTGAACCAACTCCAGCTAGAATCTCTATTTGGTTTAGATTATGGCGCAGTATTATTTAAGAAGTATGTGTTAATTCTTCTTAAACTGAATGATTATGATAGCTATTTTTTTCAGAATCCAAAGCATTTTCTCCTTGAATAAATAAAATGACCCACCTTGGTCCGCATTAGTAAAGAGGCGTGGTGGGTTCTGTTTCATTAACCATATATTATAGCTTTAGCCATATCAAACAACAGCCTAGTTTATTGAAAGCACCTGTTAGTTTAAGTACAATATTTCACCTTCTACTTAAATTTGTAACAACCTAAAAAAGGCACAATATCCTCATTAGGTTCAATGTGCCCGTTCGTATGTATGTATTTCTTTTCTACTCCCGTATTTTGTTCATTAATAATACAGGTATGATGCAACCTATTGCTGAAAAGAAAAGAACCTCAACTAATAATTTCATTGTTGAAACAATTTACGTAATAATTAATTAAAAAGAGAGTTTACTTTCTGATACTGAAAGTAGCCTTTGAATATTTTTCATATGTCTAAAAATTACCATAACCGCCATTAAGCAAACAAATATATTAAAGTAAAAAGTATGACCCCAAAATGGGATAAATGAAATAGTAGCAACAAGTATTGTAGCACCTATTGATCCTAAAGAAACATAACGAGTTACAGCGACTAATATCACAAAAAATCCAATGCATAGAATTGCCAAAATCCAGTCAGCCATAAATAATACAGCCACTGCTGTAAGTGCTCCCTTACCTCCTTTAAACCTAAAATATATCGGCCAGTTATGCCCTATTACTGCTCCTGCTCCTGCCGATAGAAGGCTTAAGCAATCACTAACATCCCCAGAGAAAAAGTAAACATTTAAGTATAAGCCAATAAAACATGCAATAATGCCCTTTAATATATCACCCACAAGTACAAATGCAGCAGCAGAATTACCTAATACTCTTAGAGTATTAGTAAGACCGGCATTTTTACTTCCGTGACTTCTTATTTCCTTGCCATATATTTTTCCTACAATCACAGCAGTATTAAGGCTTCCTAAAAGATACCCCAAAACCAAGGCAACAAATATCCTTAAAACGTCCATCATCAATCATCACACTCTCTCTCACTTATCTTTCAAGCAATAAAAATCTTTACTTATCCAAATGGTAATATTCTCTTTTTAAAACTAGAAAACCTTCTTTAATTAAACTGCCCCTTTAGCTCCAAAAGTGTGTATTCAGATCGAATTACACACAAATATTTTTGTACAACACATATCAACACTCTTTAATTTTGAAAGATATCCGCAACTAAATTACTAAATTCCTTTAAGTAATAAAGGTAGTTTTCTCCTCCATAGTTATAACGTTTATTGTACATCTTTGCAACGACCACATTGTATTTGGGAATAACCAAAAGAGTTGGTCCTGTTATTCCTAATATTTGATAAGAACCTTTCGGAACCCTATCACCAAGCTCACTGTAAGCTGTTGGATTCCCTTGCACATACCAATACAACCCATTCAGTGGTAGCTTATTATCTCTGTAATGAGGACTTTGAATTTGAGTTGCAATCTCGATAACTTCTTTTGGTACAATCTGCTTTCCATCTGCAAACCCTTTATTTAAATGAAGGTTTCCCCACTTTGCAAACTCCCGTGCAGTGGTATGTAAGTTTGATTCCATTCCATCAGCAGAATTCCCTAGTTTGAAGGTCCCTTCATCTTCGCGATTAATGATTTGTTTTACTAATAATTCACTCTCTTTCGTTTGCCAAGCTGTTTCCCTAAATCCTAATTTTGAAAATACTCTTTCTTCCAAAAAATCTGGAAAACTCATGTTAAATAGACGATTTACTAGTTCTGTCATCATTAACACATTAATCCCTCTATAAGCCCAATTTTGCCCAGGTTCAAACTCTCGAAAAATAGTACCATCATCTTTTTCGTGTAATCCGTGTGAATGGGTAACTAAATGACTTAAAGTTGTTTTACCTAATAACTCTTCATCCATATCTTTAAAGTAATCAATGGCATAATCATTGAGGCTCTTAATTTTCCCTTCATATAGTGCATAGGCCACTACTAATCCAAGGTAGCTCTTTCTAGCAGATGCTACGTTAAATTGAGAGGTTGAGGTGATCGGAGGTGCTTTAGTGGAATTTGAATGAAAGCCATTATAATGTTCAAGTATTACTTCGTTATTCTTCAAAATATATAATGATGAGCTACTACTCCCATTTTTTTCTCTAATATTTTCTACCCATGTAACCAATTTATCAAGATACTCCATACTACTACTCCTCTAAATCCATAATTTGTATATTACCCTTACTACTATTCTCTACAAATTATAGAAGTCCTTCTTTCACTATCCTCCCCCTTTTCTCCCACAAGCAAGGGTTCAATTATTACAGACATTCTTTCCCCATTGTTACAAATATTTTATAGTGAAACTATTATACATTTTAAGCGTATAGTTGTATTAATAAATATTGATTGGCGGGTGTTGATTATATGTTTAAATCTGAATTTGCAATTTTGGTTGCCAAGCTAGTATGCTATGTAATACTTATTGTTGCTATTTTACTAAACACAACATTCAATACACCATTTGATATATTTTTTGTTATTGTAATTTCCTTATGGGGGATTACCGACATATTAAAATATAAGAGAGCTCAGAAGACAAAGGAGCCTACTAAATAGGCTTCTTCAACTAACCTGCCCCGTGAGTATAATAACTTCAACAAAAAAAGGCATTAATCCTTTTTAGATCAACATACCCCGTTAGTACAATAAGAAATTAACGTTTTATATTGTGATCATAGGTTTCCGCAACAAACACAAAGTCTAGCTGTTCTTTATTAATAAATACACTTGTTTTAAAAGGATTACCTGTGCTTGTCGAAACAATATCAACCTCTATAAGGTTAAAACTTACATTGTAAGCATCTTCTTCATCAAGTCCACCTGTTAAAGAATATATCCCATCCCCAAAAGACTTAAAAACGAGTACCTTTTCTACCAAATCATCATTATTCATCTCAATCCACTGTCCGTTTACTAAAACTGCAAAAGAATGGTACTTGGGAATGCATTCAATATGATTTATCCCTTTGTAGCATCTTAAAGAAAACATATAGGAATGCGTTTCATTCCAATTAATATCAATGCCATATTTAAAAGCAAAAGTATTGTAAACCATCTCATAAAATAAAGGCATTACAATATCATCCCAAGAATCATATGCAAAGGCATTAATCGGTATTAAATGAGGATATAAGCTGACAATAGCTTGTTGGAAATTCAATAAAATTGTTGTATCAGAGATTCCTTGCAAAGCATCATCTATCTCGTGTTCAAACTCTTTTAAACGTCTATTATCAATCACATCATTTCCCCCTAAAGTCATCCCTTTTATAAAGTAATTCAATGTTTGTGAAAAATATCCTTCTTAAGCTAACCTACTTCTATAGTTACATAAGCCAAATACCATTTATTTCAAACAAAATAAGCGTTAATCCTTCCTAATTTTAAACGCTTTTTATTAACACCTATTAGTACATCCATTCACCACTTTTAATAAGTTAGGTTACAACCTTCCTCCATTTCCACTTCCCCTCTAAAACTTTAAACCTTCTATACTTTCACCAAGAAGATAGTATGAAAACCATATCAAATTCTGATTCATAATAGTGGCATTAATTTGTGGTTGGTCGGAACTATAAGCCATTCCTTTAAATACAATTAATTCGGTTTCAACTTCCATATCTCTTAAGCCTTGATAAAGCTCATAAGCAATTCTATCACTAGATTGTAATTAATAGGTAAATTCTCTCAAAAAATGTTAAGAAAATCTTGCCCATTTACTTTTATAAGCATACATTTTGAAGCCAACTGCAACTAAGGTAGCTCACAAAAAACGTGTGAAGCAACTTTTATTTCGTGCTGTCCATAAATTAAATTAGATGACTGTTGAGATGTTAAGAAGTGCAAAAAAATGCAACTGATAGTATCAGCTACATTTTTATCGTTTGTTTCGTTTCATATTTTTTTGAAGTAAAAAGAATATTATCTGGCATTCAATTTAGCCTTTATTTCCTCGTAAGTTTCTACGGTTTTATATATGTTTACGGAGAAACCATTCGCTACTGTTATACGATTTTCTCTTACTTCTATTACTAACAAAGTGTTAATCAATATTTTTTCTTTGGACTTTTTATCCGTTACTTCGATGAATGAATTCAAAAAATCCCCTCCTTTTTATTGATTAATATAAGTTTTTAGTGTCGAAGGAGTTTTCCGATCTCCTAAAGGTCTAGAGACTTACTCCCCAACCATACCGTCGTTATCATTATCGCGCATATATTTGTACAACCAGTGATCACTTGTTATTGGCATACTGAAACCGGCTGCTTTTGCTTCTGCGATTGTCACGATACCATTACCGTTTGTATCAATACTAGAAATATCATCGTTTGTGTTTGAACTACTTGAATCGGAAGGCTCACTACCTGTTAAACCGAGTGATTCGTTTACTTCGTCAGGATTCACATTGTCAAATGAATCCGTAATGACATTTCCGTTCATTGTATAGGTATACTGATAACTGGAAGGAATCTGCGTTTCCGTATTCGGATAAGTGATAATTGCTTCAAAATTTGTGGCTCCACCTGCCTTGCGGATCACTTCTTCCATATAAGCTTGATCACCATGTCGGTTGAGCGTACTATCTTGTGGGGTAATATTATAAGCATTCGATACCCCTCCGAGAGAATCAGCTATGATATGTCCTTCATCTAAAACGTCACTTTCCACACCAGGAACCTTTGCCTCATCAGGGTAGTATCTACCAGACGATAATACAGGTTCATTATCGTCATCTTGTAGAATGATTTCATCGGCAACAACACGTACTAATTGCCCGTATTCATTCGTAAATGCCCAGTATTCACGGTCCCCATAACCAATGTCAACCACGACGTTAGGTTCACGATTTCCAGACAAATCACCACCATCCACTTCAATAAGTTTGTATCCTTTGAACAGTTCTTTTTTTGATTGGGTTGGAGTTTCCTCCGCTACTCGTTCATCCACATTAGTGATAGTTTCTTTTTCTTCACTATTTTTATTTGTATTATCTGTGGTTACTTTTTGTGAATCTGTTTCTCCATTTTTATTGGACGTATCTTCTACGTTGGTACAACCAACCATAAAAATGGTCATTAAAATCATGATTAAATAGTTCATTTTCTTTTTCATTCTATGCTCTCCCATGGTAGTTTTATATTATTCCTTCTGAAAATATCGGAATGTTAGGATAATTTAACGATATTAACCCAATGATAATAGTATATTCCAAGATTAACTTTATTTCAGTAGATATTTGTTTGAAGTGTGAAAGATTAGAATTTTAATAAAGGCTTGAATTCGTGGTTACAGTGACGCCTCGAAATTTATCGATGATTGATAAAGAGTTAGATTGTATGAAAGGGAGAAACTATTATCAAAGTAGCCTTTAATATCACAGTCATACATGTAATTGTATCCTCTCCATATTCCATGTAATAATTTGCATGACTCTTTTGCTCCTAAATTAGGACGATAACCACAGGACCATTTGCGAAAGATAAATTCCTCATATTTTGGTTCTAATACATTTACTATAGCTTGTTGGACTATACGGTCTTCTACATTAGGGATTCGGAGTGGACGCTGTTTACCATTCTTTTTCCCAAGCTGTTTTGAGCTTTCTATCAAGAGAATTTGTCCATATACATATACACTATGCCATTTGAACTTTAGTTCTTGGTTCAATATGTATTCCACACCTTTCATTGTGCACGTTCCATTCGTTTTTACCAAGGTAACTTTGATAATGTTGGTAAGGCAATCATCTTCTTCTACTTAAATACTTCAAACGAAGTTATCAAAGTTGTTGATTAGATGTAGGTATAACATAAAAACCCTGGTTGACAATAAATATAAATATTTATATAATCTGTTTAAACGTTTATAAACTTAAACATTTAAACATTTAATCTGCTGATTTACAACGGAGGGACAATATGAGTGAAAATTCGTTACAAATTTTACAAAAGTGTATTCCTATATTTGAAGCCTTAAAAGATCAAGAAAGACAAAATATTATTGTAAAGCTGTGTGAACAAGGTGAGCTGACTGTCAATGAAATTGCGGAACAATCAAGTCTTTCAAGACCCGCCATTTCTCACCATCTCAAGATTTTGCGTGAGCAAGGCTTAATTAAAGTACACCAAAAAGGGACTCAGAGATTTTATTCTATTTCATTACAAGATGCCATTCACCTTTTAAAAGAATTAACAGATCATCTTGAACAAGATGTACAAAATAGTCCGTGCACAAATACAGATAATTTGGATGGAGGATGTTGAACCATGGCAAATGCAGAATTAAAACCAGAAAATGTTACAGATATTCTTAAAGAACATCATGATTTCTTTCATTCCAATCAAACAAAAAATATCTATTTTCGTATACAGCAATTAGAAAAATTAAGAGAAGGAATTATTAAATACGAGGCAAAAATCACTAAAGCTCTACGTAAAGACTTAGGGAAGCATCCTTTTGAATCCTACACCTCAGAAATCGGATTTGTGTTAAACAGCATTACCCATACAAAGAAGCGTTTAAAAAATTGGGCAAAGCCCAAACATGTAAAAACACCATTTTCCCTGTTTCCATCAAGAAGCATGATCAGGTATGAGCCTTATGGGACAGTTTTAATTATCGGGCCATTCAATTATCCATTTCAGCTTTTGATAGAACCGCTAATTGGGGCGATTGCAGCTGGAAACTGCGTAGTTCTCAAACCTTCTGAAGTAGTTCCAAACGTCTCAGCTATCATTACAGAAATGATTGAAGCCATTTTTGAGAAATCTTATATCCGTTCAGTCCAAGGTGGAATAGAAACGAACACATCCTTAATCAATGCACCCTTCGATTATATTTTCTTCACCGGAAGTGTTCCTGTAGGAAAAATCGTCATGGAGGCAGCCGCCAAAAACCTTGTGCCCGTAACACTCGAGCTCGGCGGGAAAAGCCCTGTGATTGTCGATAAAAGTGCAGATATAAAAGTGGCGGCACATCGAATCATCTGGGGAAAAACGTTAAACTCAGGACAAACCTGTGTAGCACCTGATTATCTGATGGTGCACGAAGATGTGAAACAAGAATTGGTTGAAGAAATGAAGGAGACCCTTAAAGCCTTTTATAGTTCAACTGCTGAAGAGAGCAAGGATTATGGTCGTATCGTAAATAATCGACATTTTAATCGTTTAAAAACAATCCTGGAAAAAGATAACGATCAAATCATTTTCGGCGGAGCAACTAATTCAGATACTAGATTTATTGAACCAACCTTGATTGAGGGTACATGGACTTCTGCATCAATGGAAGATGAAATATTTGGTCCTCTCCTACCTATTATAACTTACAGGGATTTAGATGAGGCGATTAATTCCATTAACAAACTCTCTAAACCACTGGCACTTTATTTATTTACATCAGAAAAACGAGTCGAAGAAAAAGTACTCACAGAAATTTCCTCGGGTGGGGTAAGCATTAATAATACTATAACGCATTTGGCCAACCCTGAATTGCCTTTCGGCGGGGTTGGCAGCTCTGGAATAGGGTCCTATCATGGTCAATATAGCTTTACTACTTTTTCACATGAAAAAAGTATTCTTAAAACTAGTACGAAAATAAATGTTCAACTACTATTCCCACCATACAATGAAAAGAATTTAAGTCTGGTCCGCAGATTTTTAAAATAATTTTTTAAAAAAATATCACTAGTGTTGCATTAATTTAAATTCACTATTAAAAATACTCAAAATGTTCAATATTATTATTTTGCGCAAAGAAAAAGTCCTTTATAATGGATTAGTCAGGTGGTAACCCGTCCAAATCCACTAAAAAAGGACCATCACATGGACAAGATTACACGAAAAACTTCATTTGGACAATGGTTTTCACCTATAAATCTTCAATTATTTGAAGAAAACGTGAAAACGATGAAATTAGATTACTATACGAAAAAATTAACGACAGAGTCATTTCTAAAATTACTACTTTTTGCGCAGCTACAAGAAATTGAAAGTCTGCATGCGCTGGGTGATTGTCTTTTCGATGACCAGCTTCAAAAAGGGATAGACCTTGATTCTATTAGTATTTCTCAGTTGTCACGGCGGTTAAACGGCATAAACCCTGATCTATTTCAAAGGCTTTTCCTTGATTTAGTGTCACAAATTCATGCCAAAACGCATTACACGAAACTCGTGATGCCGTTAAAAATCATTGATTCAAGCACATTGCCACTTAATTTGACCAATCATAAATGGGCTAAATTCCGCAAAACAAAAGCAGGTGTAAAGTTACATTTGCGCCTTGTGTTTATGGAAAAGGGTATATCCTATCCTGAAAAGGCCGTTATGACAACGGCAAAAGAACATGACCGTGGTCAGCTTGAAATCATGGTGGATGACAAGGAATGCATGTATGTGTTTGACCGTGGTTATCTAGACTACGAGCGCTTTGATCGCATGACTGATGATGGCTACTTCTTTCTTTCACGGCTACGCAAAAATGCAGTCATACGGAACGTTTACGATTTTAAGCTACCCAAGGATACAGCTGTTTTATCAGACCAAATGGTGTTGATAGGTACGACTCAAAACCGTGCTGAAAATTACTTTCGGCTTCTAAAAGTGATGGACTCAAAAGGAAATGAACTTCATTTAATTACAAATCGTTTTGATTTAAGCGCCGAAGAAATTTCAGAAATGTATAAATCACGGTGGGCAATTGAGCTGTTTTTTAAATGGATCAAACAACATCTCAGCATCAAAAAGTTCTACGGTCAAAGCGAATGGGCGATTCAAAATCAAGTATTTATCGCACTAATTGTTTTTTGCCTACATGTTCTCGTGCAAATCGAGACCAGAAGCAAGCGAAAAACCTTACAGATTAGCCGTTATCTAAGGGCTGCATTGTGGAAACCAGCGAATGTTTGGCTTCGAAAGATTGAAGGAAAAGCCATCCCTTAAATATGCAAATTGTCGTCGTTGCAAAAGTCTAATTGTAAATAAATTTCCAAATGGATGGGGCCACCTTTGATTGGGTATTTACTTTTTTGCCTCTAAACAGGGAAGGTGAGTAAACTGAAAATTATGACACTATTTATGCAACACTAGTGAAAAAATATAATTTATGCAAAGACGTTTGTGCCGTTGGTATTCATTATAGGTGATACGTATACCAATTAGTTTTGCTAGGAAGAATAGATGACTTTTTGTATCTTGGTTCTTGTCCTTCTTCAAGACCACAAATAGGTCACTTCCTACTATTGTCGTGGTGCAATTTTTTGCTAAAAGCAATGGGAGGTGCTTGAAAACATCCCATTGTATTCCCATAAGTCAAGTTTTGTCACAAAGATTCTGAACAACTATAAGGGGAGGAATGGAAAATGAATCGAAAAGCGTTTGTTGCAGGAGCTACCGGTGAAGTGGGTAAAGAGATCGTAAAGTTGTTACTGAACGAGCCTGCCTACACTTCCATAACGCTCATAGTACGTCGGCCAACAGGAATTTCACATCCCAAGCTTCAGGAAAAGGTGGTTGATTTCGACCAATTGGAACAAACTGATATGGATCTAACCGGGGCAGATGTGTTTTGCACCCTTGGAACGACGATTAAAAAGGCCAGAACCAAAGAAGCTTTCCGTCAAGTCGACTATGTTTATCCGTTGACATTAGGCCGAATAGCGAAAGTACAGGGAGCAAAGCAGTTCTTAATTGTAACTTCTATAGGGGCAAACCCCTCATCGCGCTTGTTCTATACTCGCGTAAAGGGAGATATTGAGGAGTCGCTGCATGGACTTAACCTTCCAGGACTGCACATCTTCCGTCCATCGCTTCTGCTTGGGAACCGTGAGGAGTTTCGAACTGGCGAGCGGATTGCATCAGCCGTTTCCGGTATGCTTTCTCCCCTATTCGCGGGACCATTGCGAAAGTACAAACCCATTCAAGCACACTCCGTCGCCAAGGCGATGCTTCTTGCGGCGGAAAGTAACCTTTCAGGTATGCATGTCTATGAATCGAACAAGATCGCACAGGAGAGTGAACCTTCTCGGAGTCATTGAGGTTACGCACAGTGACTCCGAGAAACTTGTTGAACTATTCCACTATCCCATGAGATTATATCAAGATACGGGCGTATAGTATACTCAAGGTGTAAATAGTCTCCAATTCCCTTCAGATAAAACTTCTACCGCTCCGTCAACTACTTTGATTGCAGTTTGATCGTCAATTGCATATGCAGGTCCCTGCATCTCGGCTGCCCATCTCTCTGCAGCAGCCATGGTGTTTCCCGGCAGCATCTCATGATCCAGGTGTGGAAAGATTGAAAAATCCACTAGTCTCAGTGTTTCATCACCCCCACCTGGTGGATCCCAGCCAACGAAGTATTCTCCTATTTTAGGCGTCATCACCATGCTCCCAGCACTCATTCCCACATAAACTGAGTTCAGGGATGGTAAAAGGTCTGCCAGTCCGGATTGATGCATCCAGTGGCACAGATAAAGGGCGTCACCGCCTGACACCAGCAGTACATCTGTTTCCTGAACCAGCGGTATCCACCGGTTTTCATCGATACTCGGAAGCGCTGTGAGCTCCAACACGCCGACCGACTTCCAACCGAGACCAACCATGGGATTCTCTTCCTTCCCACTGATGAACTGCCAGGCTTTAACGCCAGGGCCAACCCAAGGGTGCCCATACATCGCAGTGGGGATGCACAGGGCGTTTGATTCAGCAATCGGCTTTCCTAGCATGTCAACCAGTGCGTCGTGTATGCTTTTGTTATTGATGCCTCCAGATGTAAGCAGAAATTTCATAACTTCACTCCTGTCTATGTTTGGTACTGTCATCCTGCTAAGATGGCAGCCCTAGCTAATAGATGATTAATACACTTCAATTGAATCCTTGTTAATCAGATGTTTATCTTATTTATCTATTCGAATACTGGTTAGGCTTACTCTGTCCTCTATACTTTACAATTCTACAAAACTTTTATAAATCCTTGTTTAACTAATCTCCACCAATCCATTTCATCTATCGTCTCTTAAGGTTAAATTAAGGTTAATTCGTAATAATAAAATCCATTATCAGTTCAAAAAGATTTGCAATAAGGAGGATCATAGAAGAATTACTTAAAAACCAGAAGAGAAAAAATGATTTTACTAGGTTTTATGCTTAAAAATATATAATTTTTTCTAATTATTATATATCCACCGAATGCCAATTTATCTATTATTAAGCATTCAAAAATATTAAACTATAAACGGCGGTCATGACTTTATGAAAAAAATATCTACAAAGATTATTCTCTTATCATTATTAAACTCTGTGTTAGTCGCTATTATTAATGTTGGCGCATCATTAATCATGAGTAGTAGCGGTAGTGAAACTGCTGATCCGACTTCGAACGTAGAAGCGGCACAACAAATGCAAACAGGATTTATGATTCCTACACCAGTATTGTGGGGATTGTTTATTTCTTTAATTATTGGCGTTATATTATCTTATATTCTAGGAAAAGCGATTGAAAAACCAATTGTGAAAGTGACGGAATTTGCCCAAAAAACGGCTGATTTAAATTTAGTTGATACAGATGATGAGTTAGAAAGATTAATAAAAATAAAAGACCAAACTGGCCATATGGCAAGAGCACTATATGAAACTAGAAAAACACTGAAGAATCTAACTTCTGACTTACAAATAGTGTCTTCAACTGTCACTAATCACTCAAATAGCCTGAGTAAAAATACAGCTGAAAATGTAAGCTCCATAACCCAAATGGTGAAAACGATAGATCAGCTTGCAACAGGTAACTCTGAACAAGCCGAGACAATGAGTGGGATTAGTAAGACTTTATCAGGTGTCGTTTCTTTAATCGATGGGATAGCTACGAAAACTTCTGAAAATGTAGAACAAGCTGCACACTCGTTAGAGTCTATTACGGAAGGTCAATCCAGTGTCGATATTCAGACAAAGAAAATGGAAGAAACGCTTCATGTATCAAATGGAGTAAATCATTCCATTAACGAATTAAAAGGAATGATTAATCAAGTTACTGGTTTTGTTGGTATTATTACCTCCATTGCAGAACAAACAAATTTATTGGCATTAAATGCATCTATAGAAGCTGCTCGAGCTGGCGAGGCTGGAAAAGGATTTTCCGTGGTAGCAGATGAAATTAGAAAGTTAGCAGAAGAAACTTCTAATTCAGCAAGTGAAATAACATCCATTATTGAAAAGACTTCTGAGAAGACAGACTTAGCTGTTTCCAATATTGAACAATCCAATAAATTAGTAGCTGAACAAAAAGAAGCCTTAAATATTACAAAAAAGGCTTTTGATAAAATTAGAAGAATGCATGAAGGTATTGTCGATGGATTTACACAAACAGCCGCCGCTATGAAGACTGTAAATAAAAATTCTCAAACAGTGTCTAATCAAATTCAAGACTTAACATCACATGTGGAAGAAGTAGCTGCAAGTACAGAAGAAATATCTGCAGCAGGACAAGAACAATTAGCTTCTACTGAAATCATTGCAAGTGCTGCTAAAGAGTTAGATATTTTAGCAGTGCAGTTAAATAAACAGATTAAAAAGTTTCAAATTTCCTAAAGGTAGATAAATCTGAAATTAGGCTGATGCTTTATTCCTTTTTATGGTTATAAAATCGCCATTTTCCTTTTGAATTTATAGAAATTAGGAAGCTGGGACATAAGTATTTTTCAACCAAATAACCCCAAACAGTTATACGAATCTTTCTTAGCATGTACGTATAATCGTTCGGGGTTTTATTCATTTTAAGAAAGAAGATTTGTGGTGATCACCCGCAGACGGAATACAGGTGAAATTACTAGAAAGTTTCATTCAATTTTTTTCGTTAATGGAAACAATATACAATCTTTAATCGTCTCACTATCTGTTAACACCATTAATAAACGTTCAATTCCGAATCCCCAACCAGAAATTGGCGGCATTCCATATTCCATTGCCAATAAGTAGTCCTCATCCATCTCCATTGCTTCTAAATCACCGCCACTTTTCAAAACTGCTTGTGCCTCTAATCTTCTTCTTTGTTCGATAGGATCTACTAATTCTGAATATGCATTGATAATTTCCGCCCCATTAACTACTAATTGAAAACGATCGGTAATTGCTGGATTATCATTATTCGCTCTTGCTAATGGTGATAAATCAATTGGGTGGTTGATTAAAAAGGTTGGTTCTATTAATTGTGGACGACACATTTTTTTATATAGAAGATCGATAAAGTTCCCCCTACCTAAAGTTTCGATACTGTCTTGTTCTAAATAAATATTTCTCCGCTTTGTTTCTTCATATAAGTCTTTTACATCGGGAAATAAATCGATATCAATGCCTGTATCTTTTAGAATTAACTCCCTAAATGAAACAACATTCCATTCTAAAGAAAAATCAATTGTTTTTCCTTGAATAGTAATAACGGTTGTATCAAAAGCATGGTTCAGAACATATAAAATCATTTCACGCATGAGAGCCATTGTATCTTCATAATTCCAATAAGCTGCATAGCCTTCCACCATTGTAAATTCTTGAAGATGTTGAGGACTGATCCCTTCATTTCTAAAGCATTTTGCAAACTCAAATACTTTTGTAAAACCACCTACAATTAATCTTTTCAAGTAAGTCTCTGGTGCAATTCGTAAATTTAATTCTGTATCTAACGAATGATGATAGGTTCTAAATGGACGAGCTATCGCACCAGAAGAAGTATGCTGTAATACAGGTGTTTCCACTTCTAAAAAATCTTTTTCTTCAAGAAATCTACGAACGGCACGCACTAACTTTGTTCGCAGTAACATCCGATCTTGTGTTTCTTTTGTCATCATTAAATCTAAATAACGTTGTCGATAACGGGTATCTATATTGCTTAATCCATGCCATTTTTCTGGCAATGGGTGCAATCCTTTTCCAAGTAAAACATATTTTTCAATCCGAAGCGTTTTTTCCTTTGTTTTTGTCGAATACATCTTCCCTTCCACGCCAATAAAATCGCCTACATCAAAAAAGTTCCCGAAATCAATAGCAGACTGCTCCCCAACCTCCTCTTTTTTCAAAAGTAGTTGCAGACTCCCTTGTATGTCTGAAATGGTGATAAAACTAAATTTACTAAACCGACGAACCCCCATGATTCTTCCTGCTACTTGAACTCCTGATGTACCATCTTCAAGCAATGACGCTTCATAAAGTTCATAGTTTGTCTGGAATCTTTCTGGATATATCAAAACCCCTTCTGATCTTAAAGTCTCTAATTTCTCTATTCTCCGAGTTGTTTGTTCCTGACTCATTCTGTTGCACTCCCGTCTTTTTGTTCGTTTATCGAATCTTTACATACCAATTTATCTATTAAAATAAAAAAACTCCCACCCCCAAGATTATTCATCTTGAGGACGAGAGTTATTATTAACAACTTCGTGGTACCACCCCAGTTTATTGATATGTTGCCACATCAACCTCTTCGGGTACGGCAACGCTAAATAGTTGATTATACCCTATCTCTATAACGGGAGATCCCGTCGCAGTATCACAAAAAAATGAACCATCATCTTTGATCCGTGCGAAAGCTCCAAGCCTTTTTTCATTAAGATCCTTATTACTCCTTTTCACCAACCGGAGCTCTCTTTAAATAATGAATCAAAATTACTCTTCTCTTCTTAGCCGAATATTCCGTATTTATTTTAGAAATATTAACTTATATAAAAATTTTAGTCAATAGAAATATTGATCATTTTTTTTAATAATGGGGCTAATACAGTTATGCTGTTTGGATGTGCTAGCATACTTACAAAGCTTGTAAATTCTTCAGCGCTTTTTATTAATTCTTTCATAAATATCCGTTCGTCAAAAAGGAATTTTTCCATTTTATTATTTATAATACGGAATAACACCTGCTTTTCTTTCCTTGTATGAATCCTTTCCATTTTCCAGATTTGATTGTGAATGAAATAACTTGTTTCTCCATATCCATTTTCCAAGTATTGTAGAGTCATTCGAAGAAACCCAATCCACATTAATTCAACATCATCGCAATGTTCCTCTGAAATAACGCTTTGATCATAATATGTTATATGTATGAACCCCTCTAGCAAACTGTTGTTTCGCATTTGGTAATCACTTGATATGCTTATTGCTTTCTCATCTGTAATATTGACTTTATCTCTTTTCAAATCAAATATATATGTGTTTATACTTATCACTCTCTCACCCCAATGGACCTTACAGCAAATATAAGTGGATCGCATAGAAGAGAATATCCAAATGAACATTCTCTTCTTCCTTTTTCCTTTTAAAAAGAAGGCAAATTATCTAAGTTATTTTCTTTAATCCCATCTGGTTCACTACGTATAATATCTCTGCCATACTTATGAAAAACATCAACATGCGCAAGCTTCCCTGCTTTTGCTTCTTCAAGGGCGGTAATATAATCTAATTCTCTTCCACTACTTGTTTTAAAAGCAATAATATCATCATCATCATTTTTACGAACTGCAACAATTTGCTCTACACCTGAATCAATTTCCTCAGCGGCTTCCATTTGCGCTTGGCCTTTTGCTTGTTGTAAGTATTCGTCATATATTTTTTGATAGTCTTTTTCATCCATAATGCCACCTCCAAAAACATAGTGTGCTCTGGGGATGATAGAGTTATGTATTATTTATTTTTGTTGATTAATTAGATATTTCTCTTTAAAGCTTGGACTTAACTCACTCCATACATCAAATTTATTTCCATCCAAATCGTAAAAGACAAAATTATTACCTGGATGCCCTCTATCCTCGATATTACCAACCGTAACTCCTTTTTCCTTTAGCAAGGAATGAAGTTTCCTTAATTGGTCAATTCCGTCTACTTCAAATGTCATGAAAAAATGCTCATTGCCTCTATGATCTTGAAAAATAGCCTTTACTCCTTCTTTTGCTTTAACAAGAAAGAAGCTTTGGTTTGCAAAGTCCAGAATGGCTTTATCTTCATTTCTGAAATTTTCTATTGCTCCTAATTTTTCTTGATACCAGTTTGAAGCTACCTCTGGATTTACAACAGGGAGATAAATCGTTCCCACTCTGTGGATTAGTGTATTCATTATTATTCTCCTTTTGAATAGGGTACAATTTCTTCTTATATTCAGCGATAAGGAAAATATATCCTTTTCTTTGTATTTTGTTTATATATAGCGTGGTTTGGCTGATATATTTATTTTTTGGCTGATTTCCTCGCTACTTTGGCTGATATATTTATTTTTTGGCTGATTTCCTTGTTACTTTGGCTGATATATTCTTTTTTCGGCTGATTTCCTTGTTACTTTGGCTGATATATTCTTTTTTTGGCTGATTTCCTTACTGAGTTTCATAATTTCACAAAAGAGATTCAGGAATCGATGTAAAATTCGTAAATCCCGATGCAACTGCCTCCAAACCAATGATTATTAATGCAATTAATGGGGAGCTTTCAAGCAAATTAGACCATAACAAAAAAACACTGTTATAGAACATATAATATCAGAAATTATTAAAATGTTTTTTCCTGATACCTTATCAATTATAGTTCAGGTTATGCTACTACCAATTAGACCCCCAAATGCAGCTATTAAAGTGCATATATTTTTTGATAGTCTGTGGATTATTGTATTCATCTTGATTAGCCCTTTTTTGATAAAGTAAGAATACTAACTTCATTCGACAAAAGGAAAAGATATCCTTTCTCTTTCTTTTGTAAAAAACAGAGTTTGGTTAATCGAAGCTCTTATCCCAGCAAAAAAGAGTAGCTTAAAATGCTACTCTCCTTCCTTTAACCATATAAAGTTATTGAATATCCCTATTGCTAACAAAGCTTTATCAGTATTATTACTATATTTTGTTTCATAGAGCGTAAACAAGACAAAATCTTTTTTCGTTGTACCCATTTTAATCAAAGATCCACCAAGTAATCCTAGTAATGGTCCCTCTTCTTGTTTAATTTGATCCCCAACCCATTCTGCATATTCATCTTTATCTGAAGGATTAGTTACAATAGAAATCATTAAGGCAAAGCAAAGTAGTAAAAGCAGCCAGTATCTTTTCTTCATAAGATCCATCCTTAATTTTTTCTTCTAGTATTTCCTAATTTATGAAAATCCATCCTAGAAATACACAACAAGAGAATCAGGGAGCTTTTATGAAAATGGGGAAATAAATTATGAAGTGGTAATGTTACGAGTCATGTTAATGTCAAGTTGTTTAGAAAAGCAAATGCTGTAACTGAGCTCGGCGAAACATTTTTGATTTTCTAATCATATAAAAACTCTTAATCACCATCTGCTACCAATAAAGAAAAGCCCCACTCTTGTATGATTTCTGTCATACAAGAGTGGGGCTCAATTCTCTATATTACTCGCCTAAATCCACATTATGATACACTTGCTGCACATCGTCTAGATCTTCAATTGCATCGATCATTTTCTCGAATTGTGCTTGTGCTTCTGGATCTAATGTTACGTCGTTTTGTGCAAGCATTGTTAGTTCAGCTACAGTGAATTCTGTTACGCCTGCTTGTTTGAATGCTTCTTGTACGGCATGGAATTGATCTGGTTCTGCATATACAATAACAGAATCTTCTTCTTCCATGATATCACGTACATCTACGTCTGCTTCCATTAGAAGCTCTAATGCTTCTTCTTCTGTTTTTCCTTCTACGCCGATAACTGCTGTTGCATCAAACATATAAGAAACGGAACCACTTACTCCCATGTTTCCGCCATTTTTACCAAATGCGGCACGAACATCTGAAGCTGTTCTATTTACGTTATTTGTTAAAGCATCAACGATTACCATCGAACCGTTAGGACCAAAGCCTTCATAGCGAAGCTCGTCATATGTTTCTTCTGAACCGCCTTTTGCTTTTTCAATTGCACGGTCAATAATATGTTTTGGTACACTATATGTTTTTGCGCGCTCTAGCACAACTTTTAGCGCTTGGTTAGATTCTGGATCTGGTTCCCCTTGTTTAGCCGCTACAAAGATTTCACGTCCGAATTTTGCATAAACACGACTAGTATTTGCGTCTTTTGAAGCTTTTTTGTCTTTAATATTGTTCCATTTACGACCCATTATGAACACTCTCTTTCTGCTTATACATTCAACTTATTTATTATAGATAAAAACATGGTACTTCTTCAACTTTTATTTGTTATGTTTCGGCATTTATCTAACTGCCGTTTCTTAAAGCCACTAATATTATACATGAAATGTTGATTTTATTCAGCTTTTTGCTCAAAACTTTATGGCGAATCTTTGACAGATCTCACCATATAAAAAGGAGCGACCCATAAATTAGACAGCATCTTGAATGATACAATCAATAATTTAGGAAGCTCCCCCTTTTTAGTAGTATTAAAGTTTAAATTTATTTACGATTGTTTGTAGTGATTCTGCCATTTGAGATAAAGTGTTTGTTGCTGACACCATTTCTTCCATCACAGCTGTTTGCTCTTCCGATGCGGCGGACACATTTTGGGCATGTCCTGAAAATTCGCTAGAGCTCTCAGATAGGTTATCCAGTGATGTGGCGATTTTACTGCCACTTTCGTTCATTTCAACCACTTTTTCTTCCATAGCTGAAATTTGATTTGCGACAATATGAACAGACTTGCGAATATTTTCAAATGAAGAGCCTGCTTCGTCCACAGTCATAATGCCTGTTCGAACGGCTTCAGTATGAGTAAAATGTTTGTGGGAGAATAAATATCCTTTTTGTCTAGTTGGGGGACTCGTCCCCCAACTAGACAAAAAGGCCACCAAGCGAAAGCGCGGTAGCTGGAAAAAATTAAGTATTAAAAAAGAGAGCTTCCTTTTGTAAAGTAGAGTTTGACTAGAAAACTACGAAAAGGAGAGGCTCTCATGAATCAATGTAACATAAAAATGCCATCATTAAAAGAATTGGAAAAAACTTTATTTCGAACACTACAAATGACGTTTCAAGAAATCCTTGTTCAAACGTTAGAAAATTGGGATCAAGAGATTGCCAAGCAACGAGACAAAAGAAGATTTGCTTTACGTGATAAACGAGAAATACGATTAGATACAGCGTTTGGAGCTGTGGAGCTGAAGCGTAATTATTATTTTGATCGTGTGACTAAAAAATATATTTGTCTATTAGATCACTATATACAGTTTCAGGGGAATAAGGGATTTAGTCCGCTACTAGAAGAATGGGGGCTAGAACTAGCGACAAATGGCTCCTCCTATCGAAAGGCGGTGGAAACGTTCGAACAATTTTTAGGCTATTCGGCGATGAGCCACGAAGCATTACGGCAACATCTTCTTCAAACAAGCGTACTTCCCGCTAAGGAAAAACGCCCTTTTCAAAAGGTATTGTTTGTAGAAGTAGATGGATTATATGTGAAGAGTCAAGAAAAGAAAAAGCGTGGATGGGAGTTGAAATTCGCCGCTGTACACGAGGGATGGAAAGAAAACGGAAAGCGAATCAGGCTCCGAAATAAAAGGCATTTTCTTTATGAAGGAAAAGAACCCTTTTGGGAAGCCTTTGAAACGTTCTTACAGAATCATTATGCGTATGATCCTACCCAAACCTTGCTTATTATTAATGGTGATGGAGCAGGCTGGATAACGGCATGTCGGGAGTATTTTCGGGAACGCGCCTTTTTCACCATGGACCGTTTTCATGTCGCTCGTTCGATGAAGCAACTAATGAAGAGCCATCCTCGATACCGCTACATGAAAAGAGCGTTAAGAAACTACCAGGTAGAAACATTACTTCTAGAGTTGAATAGCGCAGTAGGAACAATGGATACACCAGAAAAAGAAGAAAAACTAGAGCATTTCCTTGCCTTTTTAACGCATCATCAGGAAACCATAAAAGATTACCGTAGTTGGTTACAGGAAAAAGGTGTGGACACGACAGCGTATCGTCCAATGGGAAGTGCAGAGGCGATGATGAATCAATTAGCCAAACGATTAAAGAATGGAAGAGCATGGAGCAAAAAAGGGGTCATGAGCATGGCGCGCTTGTGGATTGGATTGAAGGATGACCTATCCATCCAAACGATATATGGGAAATGGGAAAAAGCCACGGAAAAATCAAAGAAAGAGCATCGAGCGAAAAGAAAAATACCCACAAAATTAGTAACAGAAACCGTGCGTCAGAACATGCCATACTTAAATCAAGCGATTGGAAAACCCGTTCACTTTGCCTTACAGGGATTAAAAGGTTTTTAAAAAATGAGAGAATCAACAGTTGGAAGAACAAAACCAATTGGAAAGCGGATACAAACTTAGAGGTTTTACTTTATAAAAAAGGGAGCTAAAAAAACTCCCACAAAAACTTGACTCAATCACGGCTTCATATCCTTTTGACATCGTCTCAACAGTTTTAATCGGCTGATCTTGGATGAAGACGATTTTTTCACTAATTTGATTTGCCGCGCTAGCTGATTCTTCTGCAAGCTTTCGAACTTCTTCTGCTACTACCGAAAATCCTTTTCCATGCTCTCCAGCACGTGCTGCTTCGATCGATGCATTTAGCGCTAGTAAATTTGTTTGCCCAGCAATATTTGTAATCAAAGTAACTATCTCATTAATTTGATTAGAACTTTCATGTAAATACTTAATGACATCAGCCGATTCGCTAACATTCGTATTAATAATTTGCATTTGCTTAATCGCTTTGCCTACAACATTCGAGCCCTCTTCTGAAATTTCGGCTGTTCCTGTTGCAGCATTCGTAACCTCTTTAATTTTCCCAGTCATATCTTCTAAATGATGCGCAATTTTTTCTACTGCCCCACTAATTTCTTCAATTGCATTTGTTTGTTCATTTGTTCCAGATGCTACTTCTTGTATCGAGTCATTAATCATCTAATAGAAAAGCTTGTTTGCTCGGTGCTAGAATATAGTTGCTGAGAAGTTGCTGCTACTTGCTCCGAGTTGATGGATACCTCACCAATTAAATCTTTTAGTTGTGTTACCATTTTGTTAACATTAGCTGTTAAAGCGCCTATTTCATCATTAGATGTCACCTTTAATGTCTCACTAGTGAAATCTCCTTCTGCCAGAGGTTCTACATATTTTGCTAATGCTACAATTGGTTTAGAAATACGTTTGCTCATCCAGTATGCAATAAGACTACCAAGTAGTAATACGATTAAAATAAGGCCTACCAATACATAGATAATTTGTGCGTATAATTCTTTTATAAAAGAAGCATCCATATCTATCCCAAGTATTGCTTGTGTCCCATCCACATGTACAAATATAGATTTGTGGGTACCAAATTCATCCTCATAAATTTCACTGAATAATTTTTCTCCTGCTAAAGCACGATTCATCTCCTCAGTAAATGGATATTCACTTCCGTTTTCCTCTGTCTCACTTAATGCAATGATATGCCCATCGTCTCCCGCTTTGCCTAAGACGTAGACATTTTCTACGTTTGTTTGTGCTTTTAAGTCATTTAATGGACTAAGCAGCTTTTGATATGCTTCTTGATTTCCTTTTTCTGCTTCTTCTATATATTCTCGTTCAATTTCATTAGCAGCTACTTGAAGATTGGCTTCTAATGTTTGTTCAAACCCTTTTAATACTTGATTTTCGACGATTCCTCGCGTAAATACTATCGTAACAGCAGTAAAGATTAAACTACTAATAATTAGCGGGAGTAAATATCCTTGTAAATTTTTCTTAAAGATAGAACTTTGTTTTTTCTTAGTAGCTAAGCTCAAGTTCTTTTTCCTCCTGTTCTGTCACTAATTCAGCGTTTTTTAGGATTTCTGCTATTCTTGGTTTCAAAAATTCAATGATTTCATCCATATGCTTTTCTTCTGTAAAAGGAGAGATAGAGAAAAATTTGGAAGCATATACTGGATAACGTTCTTCTGAATCGTTTGCTGCAATCATACACACCTTTTTCGTATCCCCAAAAAAGTATTCTTCTCTATCTCTTCCGAGTAGTTCGAATAACTTCTGATTTAGCTGATTCATTTGTTCGATTGCTGTGCTTGATGATTTACCAGCCATTTCTTCCTTCCATTCTGCTTTCTCTGCGTATAAACGGAATACGCTAACAGGCCCAATCGTAGGATTAATAACGGAAACAGTTGGAAACTGCTTTTCTAATTTTTCACGGAATGCTAGATTAACACGAACATAGTTTGCTAGTATTTGTTGATAGCCCTCGACTCCAAAAGCTTGTAATGCGGCATAAATCGCAATCGAACTTGCCACTCGTGAGCATTCTAGTGTATAACCAGTATGATAGCTGCCATAACCATGATTACCAACATATGGAGTCTCAAATTCTTCTAAATCTAGTAAACCTAGAGAGCCTCCGTCTTTTGCTAAAAATAAGCTTGTTAAATAAGGTGTCTGTCCAAGCTTTTGGAAATCAAAGCACAAACTATCTGCTAAAGATACATACTGCATGCGTTCTTTAATACTAGCTAATCCTTCTAACACATTTTCTTCAAATTGCAATGGTTTTTTTTCAAAATCATAAGAGGTAAAAAGACTATAAAAGCCACCTAATGCGGAGTCCGCATGGACATGAATATCCTCTATTCCGTATGTATCCATTAAGGATGCAATTACATCTTTTACCTCTTTTACATTGTCAATTCCAAACGAGTCAGTTGTACCAGTTGTTGCTACAATATATATAGGTATGCCGCCCGCTTCGATTACATTTACTAATTTCTCTTTTAAATCACCAATGTCCATCGAATGATCTTCTGTTGTTTTCACACGGATTAAATGGTTGCTTCCGATTCCTGTTGCTTCGACCGATTTTAGTAAGCTATAATGAGCGCCTTCTGATGCAAAGCAATATAAATTAGAAGGAATCCCTTCTTCTTTTGCTTTGGGATATTTTTTCGCAATAGCTAAGCGTAAACCTGTAAATACAGCCCCTTGTCCGCCCCATGTTGTATATCCAAAGCTTTTCGTATGATCGTATCCTACTAACTTAGACATCATGGAAACAACCTTCACCTCAGCTTCAGCTCCAGCTGGTCCATATACATCCCATAAATTATTTCCATTTACAAGAATGGTTGTCAGCATTCCAATAATCCCTGGAATACTTGCCATCGGTAATACATTGGTTACAAATTTATGTGTATGGTATGGATGTCCTTTTACTAATTCTAGTAAATCTTCAACTACTGCTTACATATTTTTCCACTTTATAGAACGATTGATTGCTCCACTAGCTGCCGATAAAAATCATCATCTCTGTTCTTTGTTTCCCCAAGAATAGATTTATTCGGATTCTTATAGGAATCTACCTCTTTAATTAATCTATTCCTTAAATCTAGTAAATACTGTTGCTGCTCTTTGTTTCCATCTTCACTTGGAAATAGGCGCTGAATCTCTTGTAGTTCCATTTAACTACCCCCTAAAAAAAACTCGCGACTAATGTCACAAGTTTTTTGGGATCTTTCACAAATTCTTCACTACTAGTTTTTCTCTTGTTTCTTTTGCTGCCTCTACCATTACCTCTAATGCACCGATTGTTTCTTCTTCATTTCTTGTTTTCAATCCGCAATCCGGATTAATCCAGAACAAGTGTGGATCAAGAACGCCTAAAGCATGTTCAATGTTTTGGGTAATTTCTTCTTTTGTCGGCACCCTAGGACTATGTATATCATATACACCAAGCCCGATTCCTTTATCATAGGTTTTCTTCGCAAATGTTTGGATAAATTCGCCGTGACTTCTGGAAGTTTCGATCGAAATTACATCCACATCCAGAGCATCAATGGCATCAATAATGTCTTCAAAATTCGAATAACACATATGTGTATGAATTTGCGTTTCTTTTTCCACAGAAGTTGTTGCAAGTTTAAAAGAGTAAACTGCTGTGTCTAAATATGGTTTCCATCTCTCCTTTTTTAATGGCAACCCTTCACGAATGGCCGGCTCATCTACTTGAATCATGCGAATATCGTTTCTCTCGAGCTCCTCCACTTCTTTCTTAAGGCTGAAAGCTATTTGTTTCGCTACTTCTGCTCTTGAAATATCATCTCTTACAAAGGACCAGTTTAAAATCGTAATCGGTCCTGTCAGCATTCCTTTTACAGGCTTAGTTGTCAGACTTTGAGCATAGACGGTTTCTTTCACCGTCATTGGCTTCACATACGCTACATCTCCATAAATAATAGGTGGTTTCACACAGCGGGAACCATAGGATTGAACCCAACCGTATGTTGTAAACTGAAAACCAGCTAGTTTTTCACCAAAATATTCAACCATGTCTGTCCGTTCGAATTCTCCATGTACAAATACATCTAATCCTAAGTCTTCTTGAATCTCAATCCATTTTTTTATTTCTGCTTGAATGAAAGTTTCATATTCTTCATTGGTTATTTCTCCTTTTCGCCATCTTAACCGCTCCTTTCGTACTTCCTTGGTCTGCGGAAAACTTCCAATCGTGGTTGTCGGAAGAATTGGGAGCGAAAAAGCTCCTTGTTGTGCTTGCTGTCTTATCGTTACATTTTCACTTCTTTCTGGCTTATCAGAAGCTCTATTTAATTCTTCATGAAGGATTTGATTATTTCTTGCTGAGGAAGCGTTTAATTTGCTAATTGCTTCTACACTTTGGTCGATTTGTGCTTGAATGGCTGCTTTTCCTTTTCTGACTCCCTCTGTTAACGTACTTATTTCTTGCAATTTTTCATCAGCAAAAGAAAGTGCTACTTTTACAATTGGATCTATTTGCTCTTCCTTCACCGTTACTGGTACATGAAGTAAGCTTGATGATGGCTGGATAATGATAGTTTCACTTCCTACAGCCTTCTGGATCTCCGCAAGCAAGCCCCATTTTTCTTCTAAATTAGTTCTCCACACATTTCTGCCATCAATAATGCCTGCTGCAAGGATTTTATCTTCAGGAAATCCGTATTGCTGAATAGATGCTAAATGTTGTCCGTCATCATGAACAAAATCTAAGCCGATTCCTGCTACAGGTAAAGAAATGATAGTTTCATAATCTGTCACGGCGTCAAAATAGGTTTGAAGAATCACCTTTAATTTTGGTGCCGCCTCTTGCAAGGTATGATATATTTGCTGCGTTATTTGCCATTCTCTTGGTGTAACATCTGTGACTAAATATGGTTCGTCTATTTGAATCCATTTCACTCCTTCTGCTTCTAGCTCCTTTAAAATCTGCGCATATAAAGGAAGATAAGATGCCACTGTTTCTTCCAGTTTATCTTCTTCATAGCCTTTTGCTAATTTTATAAAGGTCAGTGGTCCTAACAATACTGGTTTTCCTTCGATTCCTAATGCTTCTTTTGCTTCCCGATAAAAGAACAGCGGACGATTTTCTGTTAATGTTGGCTTTCTTTCCCCGAGCTCAGGTACTATATAGTGATAGTTTGTATTGAACCACTTTTTCATTGCTGCTGCTACTGCAGTTGTATTTCCACGCGCAATCTGAAAATAAGTTTGTAAAGGAACCTTGCCCCCATTATAAGCAAATCTTGATGGCACTTGCCCGAACATAGTAGCCGTATCTAATACATGGTCATAGAAACTAAAATCACCGACAGGAATTAAATCAATTCCTTGCAACTTTTGCTTCTGTAAGTTTTTCAATCGAAGGTTCTTCGTTTCTTGCAAAAGCTCTTCTTCCGAACAGTCACCCTTCCAGTAACGCTCCAATGCTCTTTTCCATTCTCTTTTTTCTCCAATTCTCGGATAGCCTAAATTAGAACTTTTGTACATTCTGCTTCCCCATTTCCTATTTTTTTATCTCAGGCAAAAGTTAGTAAAAAAAGTCTGACGTCCACATTGTATCTATATAGAAGCTCTCTACCTTCTTGCTTCTTAGATAAATAGTGGAGTCAGACTTTTATGAGATACGCTCATTTAAGTTCAGCACTAACTAGAATTGAGACAATCTTTATCCCAACACATATTCTCCCTCCTCTATATCCACGTAGAGTAGCTTGCTTACAAAATAGGCAGGTCTCCTGACTTAGAATCATCACTCCTTCTCCCCTTCCCATCTAAAAAAGACAGTGGATATGAGAATTTGCTCCTCCTCACAGTGGCGGGACCGTGCCGGACTCTAACCGGTCTTCCCTTTTAAGCTATGAAGTGGAATTCACAGCACCTATTTGCGGTTATTCAGTTTTTTCGTTCATTACGAGAAAAATAAAAACCTCCCTTATTTATAAAATAAGAGAGGCTCCGTCTTGTATCTTTATCCCCCTCTTATTTTTCAAAGCCATGAATGGCTTTGCTGGAATTAGCACCTTTTCTTTAAAAAGAATGGTTGCTGAGGTTTCAATGGGCCAGTCCCTCCACCTCTCTACATAAGAGTTTTTATTCACTTTTTCGAATTAACAAAATATTAGCACGATAAATTCTTGTTGTCAATTCTTGTTTTATTGATTATTAAGAATTCTTTTGATAATTTTGGATGCGCAAAATTTTAAACGTTATAATCTTTTTCCTCATTTTACAAGTTATTTTTCTTTTATCTCTTCTTGATTACGAACGTTTGTTCTGTTATAATAGAGCCACTGAGGAGATGATTTAAAATGCTACGTGATCGAGGCACGATTAAATGGACAGCGATGATGTTGCCAGAGCATGTTCAAAGTATAAAAGACGCTCTAGAGGAAGCAAAAAAAATAAAAATGCCTATTTTAGAAGAAGATAAAATACAAGAAATGGAACTACTTTTACTCGAAGGAATCGAATATAATCTTTTGCTTCACTATGATATTTTTAAAAATGGGACGATTTATCGTTTAACCGGCCAAACAACCTATATTGATCATTTAAAACGTGAGCTTCGTATTCTAGATACGAATAATCATACGCACTCTATTCCTTTTCACAGCTTAGTAAACATACAAAACGATTAAAAAAGGAGCATTACCGTGTTTGATTATACACAATTTCCCAATAGAGCGATTCTGTGTATTGATATAAAAAGCTTCTATGCGAGCATTACCGCTGTCACAAAAGGATTAGATCCCCTCACCTGCCATCTTGTTGTGGTCGGAAATACCGAGCAAAAGGGTAGCGTTGTTCTAGCGGCATCTCCTGCCATGAAGAAAGACTTTCGCATAAAAACAGGATCTAGGCTTTTTGAAATACCAGATGATTCAAGAATTATCGTAAGTAATCCACAAATGGGACTATTCGTTCGGGTATCGACCGAAATAACGAAATTGTTTTTTCGATACGTCCCTCCTTCTGCTGTTCATACCTACTCTGTCGATGAAAGCTTTCTTGATGTAGGCGGAATGGAAAAAAGCTTAGGCACCCCATTGGAAATAGCACAGAAACTAAAAGCAGATATTATGCGGGAGTTTGGTTTGCCTTCCACTATTGGAATCGGCCCAAATATGCTTATGGCAAAGCTTTGCCTTGATTTAGAAGCAAAAAAAGCAGATAACGGAATCAGCAGCTGGTCTTATGAAGACATTCCTCATAAGTTATGGCCTATTTCCCCTTTACGCGATATGTGGGGGATTGGAAAACGAACGGAAAAAACATTAAATAATATGGGGATTTTCTCTGTTGGCCAATTAGCGCGTTATGATTTAGCGTTGCTGGAAAAAAAATTTGGCATTATGGGTAACCAGCTTTACCATCATGCCTGGGGAATTGATTTATCTGAAATCGGCGCACCCATTATGCAGGGACAAATCAGCTATGGTAAAAGCCAAATTTTATTACGGGACTATAAGAAACTCCAGGAAATTAAATCTGTTCTCCTTGAAATGTGTGAAGATGTAGCCAAAAGAGCACGAAGCAACCATCATGCAGGGCGAACCGTCACATTAGGTATTTCATACAGCAAAGATGAATTTAGCGGCGGTTTTCTACGCTCTCGAACAATCGAAAACCCAACGAATATAACCATGATTATTTATCAAGTTTGTCTGGAATTGTTTCAGGAAAACTACCGGGGACAAACTGTTAGACAAATTTCTGTTTCTATTACAAAATTAGAGAATGATTATGACTTGCAATTAGATTTATTTGATACAGGTGGCTGGAAAAAAAGAAAGCTTGGATATGTTGTTGATACTATTCGAAATCGCTATGGATCGACTGCTCTCCTCCGTGCTGTTTCCTACACTCCTGGCGGTACTGCCTTGCAACGAGCTCAGCTTCTTGGCGGGCATAAAAAATAAAAGCTGTTTTCTAAAGAATTGTTGTTTTTTTCAATAGAAAAAAACAATTAGTTGGAAAATTGGAGCAGCTGGAATACACGAGACGCCACGGGGATTAGCGAGACAGTCTGAGACCCCAGAAGCGAATGAGGAGGCTTAAGCTTAGCCCCACGGAAAGCGAAGTGTATTCCGGCTGCGGGTAATCGCAACAAACTTTACGAAAACAGCCAAAATAAAAAATGAGGTGTATCAATGCTAAAGAGAATCCGATTAAAAGAGGAAAATATCCTGTCAAAAAGTCAATATCCTTTTACTATCCCTGCCCTTAGCAATTTAGGCTCTCTTGATTTCAAAAGTAAGGTGACGTTTTTCGTTGGGGAAAATGGATCTGGAAAGTCTACCTTACTTGAAGCTATTAGCTATCAATGCCAATTCAACACAGCAGGCGGCGGCAGAAATAACAGTTATGACGTTCATTCTTCCCAGTCCGATTTAGGAGAATATTTGCAGCTATCCTGGTCCCCTACTAAGCTAACGAATGGATTTTTTCTACGGGCAGAATCTTTTTATCAATTTGCTACACATATTGATCAACTGGATGAGCTCGATCTGAAAAAAAAATATGGAAGCTATGGTGGTAAATCATTATTAGAGCAATCGCATGGTGAATCCTTTCTCTCTCTCTTTCTTCATCGCTTTAAAGGAGAAGCAATTTATTTACTGGATGAGCCTGAAGCAGCATTATCACCGCAACGGCAACTAAGCTTTCTCCGCATCCTCCATGATTTAGCGGAAACAGAAGACTGCCAATTTATTATTGCCACCCATTCTCCTATTCTATTAGGGTATCCTAATGCAACGATACTGAGCTTTGATGGAGACCAAATAGAGGAAACAGAGTACGAAAATACGGAGCACTATCAAATCACTAAATACTTTTTACAATATCGTGAGAAAATGTTAAAGGATATATTCGAGGAAGAGGATATGTAAAAATTTAAAAAACAGGATAATCTAATCAAAAAAGTAAATAGTATAACTATCTGATTGCTTAAGGGGATTGCTATGATTGGATTATTGCTCTCTGTCTTTTTATTTAACTTTATTGCTTATAAAACAAATAAGAAATTAACATGGAACCAAATTTTACATATATGGCTATTCACTATCTCTTTCCAGCAACTTTTTGATTTATATGTAGATGTAGGATACCATGCCTACTGGTACTTCAGTAAATCAGAAGTGGATTGGGAATCCATTATTCACATTTTATTTTTAGTACCACCTGTCAATATTATTTTCCTAAATCTTTATCCGATGAAAAAGAGTGTTCTACATAAAGTTTTATTTATTTTCATATGGAATTTTATCATTGTAGGATATGAGTGGCTCACTTTACTCCCATCTCCATGGGGTTATTTTCATTATGGCTGGTGGCGACTCTCCTACTCGTTTCTCATTAACCCGATCTTATTATTTATTTTAATAAAATATTATAAGCTAATATCTAAGCTGGAGAAGAAATCCCTTTCGGCGTAATTCCTGGAGTGAGTACGCCTTAGTTTTTAGTTTTTTCTTATGATTGTTTGGTTTGGCTGATATATCGAATTTTTGGCTGATTTCTTCTTGCGTTTGGCTGATATATTGAATTTTTGGCTGATTTCCTTTTGCGTTTGGCTGATATATCGAATTTTTGGCTGATTTCTTCTTGCGTTTGGCTGATATATTGAAGATTTGGCTGATTTCTTCTTGCGTTTGGCTGATATATCGAATTTTTGGCTGATATCCCCAAACATGCGGATTAAAATCATTATTTATCCTTTCCATTTCTGCTTACTAGACAATAAATAGGACTATAAACTCACTTTTTTTACAAAAATATAAAAAAATCATGACTATATACCTTGAATTAACGGAATAACATGGTAAAATTAAATTTGGGCAAATTTTACGAAAGTAAAAGACGCAAAGCCACGGGCCTAAAGCAACTGCTATGGCAGCCGGGTTGCCAAGATTATATCGTATATCTTGTTAATAAAATCTTCCTGTCTAATTTGCCTTATAAAATTAGAAAAGAGGAATGTTATGGTTATGTTTTACCCAACTGTAGTAACTGATGAAAAACCGTGTGTTAGACATGTTGTAAAGGACAAAAATTATTGTATGTGTGGATCGAAGTATAAATCGTATTCCACCTTTAAAAGATCTGACTTTAAACGAATTGAATTTAAGCAGGTAACTGATATCACTTGTCCTTACTGTCAATCCATCATTAATTAATGATGGATTTTTTATTTTGTACGGCTTACGCTCACAGACACAGATCAACTTTCGCTACTGTATATTTTTCGATTCAAATTATCATTTTTAGGATAGTATCGAAAAATTGACGAAAACTAAAAACGGTTTCATTTTTCACCATTAAAAACTTTTAAAATGGAGATGGCGACCTATGTCGATTGTTTTTTTGCGAATATGCATGGTTTTAATAAGTTGGGGAAGCCTGTTGTTTCTTCCAAAATCAATTATCAAAAAATTTATTCCCGTCACTTTTTTCTCTGCTTCTATTCTTTTAGTTGAAACACTTTTATCCCTTATCTTTAAATGGTGGAAAGTAAAAGGTGGATTAAACTCACTAGTCGCAGATGCATTGGGATTTATATTCGGCCCTTTTGTAGTCATTAATATTTGGATATTTCATTTAACACATAAAAGGTTTCTTGTATATACATTAGTAAATTTAATCATGGATCTTATTTTTGCTTATCCGTTAAATGCATTTTTTCAAAAAGTAGGCTTCTATAAATTGAAAAAATTCACATCTATTCATTTATTCTTGACTTCATATGGCCTGTCTTTTCTTAATTACTGGTTTCAAAAATTTATCGTATCAGATAAAAATATTGGGAATGCTCGCTAAGAAGCATTCCCGATATTTTTTAGCTTTCACTTTCCCATGCTGCGATTTCTTTGCGGACAAGTGGAGCTACTTCTGTACCAAGCAATTCAATTGCTCGCATCACTTGATCATGGGGCATGCTGCCAACAGGAACATGGAGCATAAAACGAGTAATACCAACGTTTTTGCGCAAAGCAATAATTTTATCTGCTACTGTGCGTGGATCTCCTACATACAGTGCTCCGTTTTCACTCCGGGCTGCATCAAAGGTTTCTCTTGTATAAGGTCCCCATCCTCTTTCTTTTCCAAGTACATTCATTGCATATTGGGTAGACGGGAAGAAAGCATCTGCTGCGAGTAGTGTATCCTCTCCAACGAACCCATGAGAATGAGAAGCAACCGTTAACTTTTTCGGATCATGGCCAGCATGCTCAACTGCACGGTAATAGAGATCTACAAGAGGTGCAAATTGCGCTGGATTTCCTCCAATAATTGCTAGAACTAGCGGTAAACCAAGAATCCCGGCACGTACTACAGACTCACTATTTCCTCCGCTTCCAATCCATATTGGCAATGGATCTTGCACTGGACGAGGATAGACGCCTAGATTATTAATGGCTGCACGATGCTTTCCACTCCATGTTACTTTCTCTGATGCTTGCAATTTTAAAAGCAAGTCTAATTTTTCATCAAATAATTCATTATAGTCATTTAAATCATAGCCAAAGAGCGGAAATGATTCAATAAAGGAACCGCGGCCAGCCATAATTTCGGCACGTCCATTAGATAATCCGTCCAAAGTTGCAAAGTCTTGAAACACGCGGACTGGATCATCGGAAGAAAGAACGGTAACTGCGCTTGTTAAACGGATATGACTTGTTTGTGTGGCAGCTGCTGCTAAAATCATCGCAGGTGCTGAGGCTGCGTAATCTTTTCGATGATGTTCCCCTACACCAAAGACATCTAACCCCACTTTATCTGCTAAAATAATTTCCTCTACTACTTGGCGAATTCTTTCTGCATGGCTAACTACCTTCCCTGAATGTGGGTCTGGTGTAGTTTCCACAAATGTACTTATTCCTATTTCCACTATCTATATATCCTCCTTAAGAAAACACAATAATCGTAAAGCAAAATGATCACTTCTTCTCCTATTAAAACAGGAGATGTCTCGAATTACAACTATTGTGTTCACGAAGAAAAAAAGTAATGAACTTCCAATCGATTTCCCTTACAATGAAAGAACATACATAATTTAACTGGAGGGACACATAGATGTTTCAGTATACAATCAATGAGGATTTAACCTTAAGAGTGTTTCGTTTAGACGATGCGGAAGAATTTTTTCAATTAACAATGAAAAATAAAACTTATTTAAAAGAATGGCTCGGCTGGCTCGATTACACGCAAACAGTAGATGACACAAAAGAGAATATTCGCCAAAGGCTTCAAGGAATTCTTGAAACAGGAGGCTACCCAAAATCTGTTGCCATCCTGTATAAAGGAAGTATAACTGGAACAATCGGCTACAATGAGATTAACCGTACGAGTAAGATTGGGAAAATTGGCTACTGGTTAGGTGAAGAATATCAAGGAAATGGAATTATGACAAAAGCATGCCAAGCTTTTATTTCATATGGATTCACTGAATTAAATCTTAACCGTATCGAAATTGCTGCAGCAACCGAAAACAAAAAAAGCAGAGCACTTCCAGAAAGACTAGGGTTTACAGAAGAAGGAATAATCAGACAAGCGGAATGGCTTTATGACCATTATGTAGACCATGTTATCTATGGTTTGCTGCGCGAAGAATGGGAAAAGAGCCCAAAATAAAAAAAGGTGGAGTTACGATGTTTTATAAGCTTACAAAAGAACAGCAAAATGCCATGATTGCAGATATTCAATACTTCTTCTCACAAGAAAGAGAGGAAGAGATTTCTGAATTTGCCGCAGAAAGAGTACTAGACTTTGTGAAGGAATCCCTTGCTCCTCATTTTTACAATGCTGGGGTTAAGGATGCCAGAAAAATAGTCGAAGAAAGAGCAAGCTCTCTTGAAGACGAGCTATTAACGCTGGAAAGGCCTACTAAATAAGAGACTTTTGTTCTCTTTCTATCCAAAGGTGAGGCTCAGCCCTCTCCTTCTTTTTGTTCCTTTTCGAAAATCAACTCCCTATAGATTTGTTTCTATTCACAAAAAAGTATCGGACGTGATTCATCTTCCATTGTGTTCATACTCTGCGCATTTTTTCATTTACATATATTTGTTCATTTAGCATACACTAAAAACGAACAAACGTTCTTAAAAATATATTGAAAGGAACAAGCGTTCTAGTTATTATAATAGATAGAAGGAGTGTGTTTTCATGATTAAAGACCGTGGAACAAAAAAATGGGTAGCGCTAATGCTGCCAGAACATGTTGCTGCTGTGAAGGAAGAGCTATTAAATGAGAAGAAAGTGAAAAAACCAAAATTAGATCAAGAAAAGTTAAATGATATCGATTTACTGATTCACGAAGGAATGGAATACCATTTGTTCCTGCAATTTTCATTATTTAAAAATGGGTTTATCGAAATACTCATTGGAAGAACCGTTTTTATTGACTACATAAAAAGAGAACTTCGAATTGAGGAAGAAACCAATACCATTCACTATATTCCATTTCATCTGCTGATCGATGTGGAACGCTTGTAATTTAGAGGAAATCACCATGAATAGACTATCAAAGGAAGACACAAAAATACTGGAACATCTCATTTATTTGCCCCTCTTACTAACTGTTTTAGAAAGAGATTACCAGCAAGCAAAAACAACTCCCTTTAAACTTAATCAAGTTTATCTAAATTTAATTGAACATACGATGAAAAAAGTCCAAGATGACTTAAAAGGATTCAAGGAAAAAATGCGTCAAAAGAAAATAAAACTAATAAAGGGCAATTTGGATAAGAACTTTACCGAATACCATTACTATGTAGCAAACTATCACGAAGTCCATCGATTTGCTAATACAGAATTAAAAGCAAATACAGAGAAGTTATTATCTTACTATTTATTTAAGGAAAATGATGTTTTTTAAGATTTTTTTGCCTTATTAGATAAAAAAGATTAAAAATCCTGAGTGGAATGGAGCCGAGGAAACTGCACTCTTCACTCAGGAACCATATTTTTTAGCAGCATGTTTATAATTAATGCTCTAACCTTTTGTAAGATTAACAATCAAATCCCTAATAATAGGTACATCTTCTTCCTGCTTCACTGTGAATAGATAATCGGCTTCCCCTTCTGCTGGATCTAGTGCCATGCCCCCTGTTTGCTCATGCTGACGATTAAGAATCTCTTCGTAAGTAGACGCCGTTCTTAAACGTAATATATCCCGCTCACTTTTGGCAATTCGCACCTTTAGTAGGTCTATCGGAAGATTAAAATGTACAAGGACCGTCATAAAACCATTTGTTTTATAATATCGAAGCAATTCCATCCGACTTTCGCGATTACGATTAGCATTACTTAAAATAAGATGACAGTTAGAATGATTAACAGCATAATCCACGATTGTTTTTGTCAGGGCATGTTTAATATGATTAGCTCCATCCTTTGGCAAAAGTTTTTCATAATATGTCTGTAAAAATTCAGCATGATTATCTTGATCAATAACAAGCGCATTTCTAAGCCTGCTTTCTAGCATCTGGGCAAATGTTGACTTTCCACTGTGCGTCATGCCAACCGTCATGATGACTAACCTATTCATATTTTTCCCTCCATCAAATAATTACTACATTTACTCTAACAAAAGCAAACACCTTTTCCTATCAAAAAATTTCCATTTTTGAAGCTTCCTGTATAGCCTTATCCTCTTTTGGAATGATAAAAGGGATGTGCAGATTATGAAAAAGGAGATAGATGTACGCATGTATTTTTATAGAGAAGATTTAATCAATATGATTGTCCCCGACAAGCCAGATCCCAATGCCGCAAAAGTGTTGCAAGAAGCATTAGGTGGGCAATTTGGAGAAATGAGAACAATGATGCAGTTCTCTTTTCAAAGTGCCAACTTCCGCGGAAAAGCAAAGCAATATCGTGATCTTATCCGCGGGGTGTTTTTGGAAGAACTTAGCCATGTAGAACTTGTTCAATCCACGATTAATCAATTGCTGAACGACTCAGGTGAAAATATGCCAGGTAATTTAGCCAGTGACGGTGCACCTTTAGATGATGTAATCAAAGGCGGCGCTAACCCCCATCATTATATTATGGGCGCTAAATCCTCTCTTCCTGTTGATGCAGGGGGGAATCCCTGGAATGCATCTTGGGTATATGATCATGGGAATCTAATCGCAAATCTCTTAAATAATGTTGTTCTAGAGTCAACAGGAGTGCTGCAAAAATCACGAATTTATGAAATGAGCAACAACAAAACATTAAGAGAAACAATTGCCTTTTTAATCGTCCGCGATAACGCGCATCAAAATGCCTTCGCTAAAGCATTAGAAACATTAGGCGTAGATTGGGGAAAAATTCTTCCTGTTCCTAACTATGATATTAATAAATATCCAGAATGTCGAAAATATGTGGACATGGGCTTCCATAATGCACAATTTAATTTCAGGCTCGATAATACAAGAATCGGTGAGATTTTCCAAGGAACAACCCCTAGCCGAAATAACGGCGACTTGAATGTTGTTCCACCACCTCAAGGTTATCCAGTTCCAGAGCTACCAGATATGCCAAATGAACATGCACCTGGTCTTTCTGATTTAAATAATTAATTTTATATAAAAAAGAAGCTGAAACATAAGTATTTTCAACCAAATAACCCCGAACGATTATACGTACATGATAAGAAAAGTTCGTATAATTGTTTTGGGGTTTTATTCATTTTAAGAAAGACGGTTTGCGGTGATCACCTGCAGCCTGAAGGCACTTCGCTTTCCATGGAGCTGCGTGTATTCCGTCTGCTTTGTATTTCCTACTCATTATATTTTCTTTTAAAAAAATGATGGAACGAGTTGGTTTCGCCACGAAATTAGAGATTGTTCGTCTTTATCTATTATATATTTTGTTTTGTCCCAGTCTGTTTTTCTTGCCATTTCCTCTTTATCACCATTGTGATTTCAAAAGCATATAAAAAAATAAGATACTATTCCTTTTCTTTGTGCCAAAATTTATGTATTGGAGGCAAATTTCATGTCAAAGTCGGGCTATATTCCTGATAACACTAATATTCATCAATCAAGCGGAACTCCCAATCTTATTTATAATACGCGTGACAATGTGCTTTTTGAAAGAAATCCAGAAAATATCGCTTATAAAGTAACCTCTACTCAGTTGCCAGCCATGATTGGTGGGTCATTTGTCGATTTATTTTTAACAAAAGGACATATGAGAGAACCCCATTGGCATCCAAATGCTTGGGAATTGGATGTCATTGTATCAGGAGAAGCGATGATTTCCATTGTTGATCCTGATACACGGAAACTGCATCATTACCATGCAAAACCTGGTGATGTAGTATTTATACCAATGGCGTGGTGGCACTGGATTCGACCAGCCACAGATAAATTGCATTTACATCTCTTTTTTAATAATGACCAATTTGAAAGTGCGGAAGGTTCTGATACATTGCGCCTAACTCCGCCAGAAGTATTTGAAGCAGCTTATGGAATAGATTCAAAAAAGGTTGCTGATGCATTTTCAGCACTGAAAGAATCTGTTATCATCGGTCCGCCTGATTCAAGCCGAATCCAACCACCCATCAGCTTCAAAGCAAGAAAAAACGTCCCCAGATAAGATATCCATACACATTAATCAAAAAAGCATTGATTATTGAGCTTCCTTATTAGTTATATAAAGTTCAACTAACCATCAGTGGGGGTTTTCCTTGCTCCCCCACTGATGGTTAGTTGAACTAATCGGACCTTTACGGACAGTTAATCTCCCACCTTTCTTCCTCGTATACTCATAAGCTTGGGGGAGTCTTACTGTCCGTTAAGAGTGGGATAAAAAATCGCTCTACTCAGGATGAATGAGCAGAGCTTTTGCTTGTTCCTAGCTGGCAAAAATATTGGTTGTCCATCCACTTTATCATATGCATTCATTTCGATTTGGCTATTGAAAAACAGCATTTTTTTCTCCTGATTCTTGGAGAACTTACATAGTACAGATAACCAAATTTAATTTTAATGAAATAAGTGCATTATCTTACTTCTACCTCAATATATATGATCAGGCAGGTGATAATTTGATGTTACAATTGTTTCTAGAATTAGTCTCATTTCTAATCCCTATTAACAAATACAAAATCTAAAGTTTAATGGTTATGTTTGGAAACATTATGATAAAGACAGCAAGCAGTAAATATGTTTGCTGTTTTATCATCGAATCCCCTCTTCTAATCTCCACCGCTCCAACTTTCTTCGTTAAAAGGGCAACCCATTGTATATAAGAATCCCAAAATCGCAATCTAGCATTTATGTTTAGCAACTAACTCTTCCCATTCCTCTATAGACAACTAAAATCGTTACAAATATAAACACATTAAAAAAATACTTTTTAAGAATCATTTTGCATCTTTATAAATGACTCTAAATGTAAGAAATTACTATTTAAATTTCAGGTATAATTTAGTAAAATAAAGGAAATATTATGCAATGATAGGAGAAATGATCAATGTGGTTGGCTTAATAATTTCAATATTTGTTTTTAACTACTGTGCTTTCCGATTAAATAAACATTTAAACAAAAATCAAATTCTACATATCTATATTTTTTCCATAGCGTTTCAACTATTATTTGATATAATAATTGATTTTAAGCTTCATGCATATTGGTATTTTACGATAGCAATAGAGTGGCATGTTTTATTGTATGCTTTATTTTTAGTACCTCCAGTTAATATACTCTTTCTCAATTGCTTTCCATTCAAGAAATCTATTACAAAGAAAATAATTGCCATCTGCCTATGGAATTTTGCTTTCTTACTCTATGAATTCATTGCCCTTTTCCCAGAACCTTGGGGCTACTTCCATTATGGTTGGTGGAAATGGTGGTATTCCGCTTTACTTAATCCTTTTTTATTATATTTAGTTATTACATATTATCGTTTTATCCAAAAAATAGAAAAATCAACACTAGCGTCGCATTAAAATAATACAACGCCTTCCGGAAATCTGAATTTTCTGTAATATTAATGATACACAAAAAAATCCTTTATAATGGTTGGACGGTAGTAAACCATCCAAATCCAACATAAAGGACATAAGCATGGATAAGTTTACACGAAAAACATCATTTGAACAATGGTTTTCACCGATTTCCTCCACAAAACTTGAAGAATTGGTTGAAACCCATCAATTAAATTACTATACAAAGAAGCTACACATCGCTTCATTCCTGAAATTACTGCTGTTTGCGCAGCTGAATGAAACCGAAAGTCTGCGTGCTGTCAGTGATACATTGTTTTCAGACGACCTACAAAAAGCAACGAATTTGGAATCGATTAGCTTTTCACAATTAGGACGTCGATTAAATCAAGTACCGACAGAGGTGTTCCAGCAGGTGTTTCTAGATTTAGTCGCGCAAATTCATGAGAAAACGGATTTTGATAAGCGACGTAAAATGACAACACCACTGAAAATCATCGACTCGAGTACGTTGCCACTGAATTTGAACAATCATAAATGGGCTAAGTTCCGCAAAACAAAGTCAGGCATTAAGCTTCATTTACGTCTTGTTTACTTAGAAAAGGGTTGTTCCTATCCAGACAAAGCGGTGTTAACGAATGCGATCGAACATGATCGAGGTCAGCTAGAAGTACTCGTTGACGACAAAGAGTGCATGTACGTCTTTGACCGTGGCTACTTGGATTACGAGCGATTCGACCGCATGACCGACGATGGTTACTTCTTCGTTTCACGCTTGCGGAAAAACGCTGTAACTCATCAAATCGAGGAATTTGATCTTCCAAAAGATTCAACCGTTTTATCAGATGAAATGATTTCCTTGGGCACAGCACAAAGTCGAGCAGGTAATGAATTCAGACAATTGAAAGTGTTGGATTCAAAAGGAAATGAGTTACACCTCATAACGAATCGCTTCGACTTGAGTGCAGATGAAATCGCTGAATTGTATAAATCACGCTGGGCAATCGAGCTGTTTTTCAAGTGGATGAAGCAACATTTAAACATCAAAAAGTTCTACGGACAAAGCGAACAAGCTGTGCATAATCAAGTGTACATCGCGATGATCGTCTACTGTTTACATGTACTGGCTCAGCTGAGTACAAATAGTTCACGGACGTACTTACAAATCAGTCGGTGGCTAAAAGCAGCACCCTGGAAACCAGCACGTATTTGGATTCGAAAAATAGCAGGAAGAGCTGTCCCGTAAAGGTTTAACCGTTTCTGTCGCCCTCGCCAAAGGTTATAGTAAAAAAATGGATGATTACTACCTCTGTTCGCGTGTCTTCGTTTTTCTTCTCAAACGGGAATATCAGAAAACAGAATATTCAGTTAGAATTTATGCGACGTTAGTGAAAAATCAATATAACTTAATAAACTAGGACTTCACTTTTCGGATACTTTCTTTCCTAATGGTAATACTATGATTAACTATCTATTTGAGCAGGTGAAGTTACCATGAATATGGAAAGATGGATTTTAGTCGGAATTATTGCAATAAGCATTCTTGCTATTTTCTTGTTTGTTCCGAGAAAAAAAGCTAGAGAAGCGTGGGTATTATTTTTATCCCTGCAGATTATCACTTGGCCTGCTGGATTACTTGCAGTTGAATGGAAAATGATTGACTATCCAATTCAGCTTTTCTCCTTTGCAAACGAATTTAATCGTTCTAGTTTTACGTTTGAATTTTTTCTTTTTCCCGTAACAGCGATTATTTTTAGTTTATACTTCCCTAAAAAATTCAGGAAAATCGGTACATTCTTTTATTACTTCCTCTTTGCTGGATTCTTCACTTGTCTGGAAGTTATCATAGAGAGACATACAGAACTCGTGGACTATCAAAGTTGGCACGGCTCTTATACACTAATATCCGTAATGGTCACATTATTTATTAACCATACCTATTATAATTGATTTAAAAAAGAGCTAAAAGGAACGGAAATATAAATGAATAAGGAACTAGTTATTTTACTTCTTTCATGGATTGTCTGTTTGTTTTTACTCATTAAATTTATTCCAAAAGAGAAAAAACGGTATTTTCAAATTATCTTTTTATTTGCTCATGCTACAGCATGGATATTTCAACTTATCCAAGTAAATATGAAGTTAGTAAGCTTTCCATACCGAGAATTTGAGCAGGCAACAAAAATGAGTTTCTCCCTCTATTATTTAGTTTTGCCGACCTTTGCTGTTTTTTTCATTCTTTATTATCCGGAAAAGAAGAATTGGATAAGAGTATGGATTCATTACCTAATTTTCAGTAACGGTATGCATCTTTATATGTTTTTAATAGAGAGAAGCAGTGATCTTGTGCATGATATTGACTGGCATTGGTGGTTTGCTGTCAGTATTGATCTAATTGTTTTATATCTTGTTAAAAAGTTTGCTTTCTGGTTTAGGAAAGGCTTTAAAGAATGACAATAAAACAAAAGGCCAAATTTCCCTTTTTGACTATAGGGGAATTTGGCCTTTGTTTCGCTATTCTACTTGGAAAGTTTGATTAGGTTTAGCATCTTACATATTTACGTTTAAAGCCAAGCATGCCTCTATCTACTTCCTTTTGAATTCTTTCCGAAACATTAGAAACAGTGCTTTTTTTCTTGCCCTTCTTAATTTCCACTAATCCTACATCTTTAGCAGTTTCGACTGCTTTCTCATGAAGGGGCACAAAGGAAATAGCCACAGTAGCAATAAAGTTATTCATCGCCGATTTCACCGTATCTGGAGATTGGTGAATTGTATTTTTCACTTGATCGAGCATACTCGCAAGCTTACTTTCACTAAATTCAGCGTCCTGTCGATTTCCTAAAAGCCAGCAATAACAACTCCACCCAGCTGACATTCGTAGTTCTTCCCCGCTCTCAATCCATCTATCAGCAACAGCTTGGGCAAAATTTGTTTCTGCTAAAGATACTGCCACCACGAAATCGGACAGCATATAAAAATAAGCAGCATCTATCCATCGCTCAAAATCTTCCTCTGTCATAATTGGAGGATCACAAATGACACCAGCAAAATACATGGCATCATAGTTACCCGTTGCATATAGCTCTTCAGCTAAAGGCTGATTTTTCTTTATTTTTCTAGCAATCGGCTTCATCGCCCCAGTTGCTACACCAAAAACTGGCTCCTTAGCACCATTGTTCATATACATCTTTTTCAGCCTTTCCTTTCCAAGTGCTTCGAGTTCTTGCATAACGGTTTCCAAATCCATTGTATCCCTTCCTCCTCCAAAATTCTTGCATGTTATTCTTACAGACGCTTCCTTCTATCATGAAAATATAGAAAAAAAAGGATTTATCCGTTCGTTTGTTGAAGTATGTACTAAAGTCTATTGTATTTACTATTAAGGAGCATTGTCAATGAAGCATACATTCCCAATTATCGAAACAGAGCGTTTACGCTTAAGAAACGTAACTTCTGAAGATGCTAAAGATATGTTTACATACTTATCTGATCAAGAAGTTGTTCAACATATGGGGCTTGAACCATACAAGTCTGTTGAGGATGTCTTAGAGGAAATAGATTGGTACAAATCAATCTGGGAAAAAGGCACTGGAATAAGATGGTGCATTACATTAAAAAACGAAGATACCGTGATCGGTAGCTGCGGTTTTCTAAATAGGCAGCCAAAGCATTATAAATCCGAAATAGGCTACGAATTAAGCAGAAAGTATTGGGGCCAAGGCATCGCTGGCGAGGCATTAGAAGCTGTGCTTGCGTATGGATTCCAGCATCTTAACTTAGAAAGAATCGAAGCATTAATCGAGCCATTAAATATATCTTCACAAAAATTAGTGGAAAAACACGGTTTCTTACGTGAAGGTTTATTGAGACATTATGAATATACATGCGGAAAATTTGATGATTTATATATGTACTCTATCCTTAAGGGAGATTTTAAGGATTAACCAAAGCCCTGTTCTATGAGCAGGGTTTATTTAAAGTTTATCGCTACCATAGCCTTACCATATTCTTCAACTTATTCCCCATTAAAAATTCACGATGAAAAATTCTTCTTTGGTTAAACTAAAATTAAAACAAAGGAGAATGAAGAATTACGATGAAGAGACAAAAACATGAAAAAATGTTCTTAAGAATTTTATGTATGATAGGAATTGGTTCTTTCTTTCATCTACTTCGAAAACCTCCATTAAAAGATTGGCTAATTATTTTCTTACTGAAAAGTTATATAGCCTCTATTTTAGATAATCTTTTAGTAAAAAAAGGATATCTAACCTATCCAGTAAAATTGTTAAAAACATTTGATGTTAGTGTACTATTTAGCTATCTGCTTTTCCCTGTAACTTGTATCTACTACAATCAAGTAACGAAAAATTCAAGCATTGCAGGGACATTGATGAAGACCTTATTGTTTAGCGTTCCCTCTACATTTGCTGAACACTGGATCGAAAGAAAAACAAATTTAATTAAATATAAAAAATCTTGGACATCCGTACATAGTTTTCTTTCAATCGCAGGAACGTTTTTATTGGTGAAATTAATAATGGGCTTGGTTAGCAAAGCGGCTATTAGGCAATCTGGAGAGAACTGATTGCCTTTTATTCCATTTTACTATCTTTCTTATATCCTTTATAAAACTTCGTAAAAGCGAATATAAACTTGCTACTGTTCGTTTAGATTATTAATTTATCTTCTATATAAAAGGAACGACTTCATAATTCTTAAGATTTTTCTAAACACTTAGTTCCATTGTCAATTTTATGAAAATTACCGTCTTTGTAATGGAATATAATGTTCATATAATGTAAATATGCATCTGAATGCTCAATGAAAATACATATTTTATTCATTCGTAAATCAGCCAAATTCCGAAAAATTTTCTCTGCGGTGCTTATATCCAGCGAACTAGACAACTCATCAAAAAGAAGAATATCAGTGTTTGGTTTAGCTAGCGTTTGGGCGATAAGAACTCTCTTTCTTTCTCCTCCTGAAAGCCTACTACCATTCATACCAATTGGGATATCCTGATGCCGTTCTAAAACATTTTCAAGACAACTTAATGATATCAATTCATTGAATTGTTTTCTTGTTATGTTAGGATTGGCTAATTTGATATTTTCCTCGATTGATAAATCAAATAGATAGGCATCCTGCATTAAATAGGAGACATGAGGCTTCGCGATTGATTGACCACCTTTATAAAATTCCACGCTATTTTCCCCTGTATCATACAACTTGGATAAAATCTTCGCTAAGGTGGACTTACCACATCCGCTAGGTCCCATAATACATATGTTAGCTGGTTTCGTGACAGTAAAGCTCAGATTATCAATAATATTTTTATTTTCATAAGCAAAAGATAGTCCCGAAACTTCCATTGTGTCAATCGATTCAACCACAGCATTTAGGAGACTATCTTCTTTAAGGGAAAAAATACTGTATATACGGTCAAGGGAAATGCGAAGTTTTGTTGTTTTATTGCGAATCTCAACAATTTCTAAAAAAGGGTCTGTCAGCATATGGTTATATAATAAAATCGCAAGCATACTACCAATTGAGACCTGTTGTTGGTGTACCATAAATGCAGATACGATAAGGATTGTTCCAATTGATAGCATGAACAATAAACCAATAAGATTTTCTGAAATATTTTCAATGTAGCTTTGCTTTATATTAATCTTCTTTAATTTGTTATTACGCTCCTGTACTTTCGTTGTATAATGTTCTTTATATTGAAAAACTCGAATGGTTTTGATACCAGAAATCCCTTCCAGAAAAACTTTCCACAATTGATGCGATCCTTTTCTTTGGTTGGTAATATTGATATCTGTTCTTTTTTGAATTGCATGAGAAGCAAAAGCTGTTATGATACCTAATGGAACCATTATAAACGTAAGCTGAATGTTAATTGTAAGCATGTAAATCAAAGCAGTACAAAAAGAAGTAAAGGCAAAAACAGATTGGATAACAGGCTTCATTAATTCATTATTAACATAGGTACAATCTTCCATTAAAATATTGGATGTTTCAAATACATTCTTTTTCTCTAATGCCAATAGATCTGCATACATCAATTTTCGAAAAAGTTTTAGCTGTAGATTATTTCCAACATTGTATTGTACATAGTCTGCCATACTTCGGGAGATTGCTTGAAAACAATAATTTATAACTTGAAATAATACATAAAGACAGCCAAAATAGACAATTTGACTTGCTGTTGCTTCTTCCGAAAGACTGTTAACAATCTTCTCAACAAATTTAATTGGTACTAATGCAGTGATAGCAGAAATGATTAGTAAAAAGATTGTAAATAAAAACAGCCACTTTAATCTAGTTGTACTATGATCTCGAAAACAATTTATAATTTTTTGCATGATCTACTTCTTCCTATTCCATTAATTTTAAGTTTTTTCTCCTTTGCCATTTATTAGATATAAAAAATCATGTGATTTCATTCACAAAATATATTAGAATTAATAGATTTATTTAAAATTTTAAAGTAGCGGAAAAACATTGTCAATATATCCCAACACTTTCCTAACAAACAGCCCTCTCTATGAAAAAAGAAGGCTTTTTGTTATTCAAACCAACATTTATAAAAGTCTTATTTAGAAATGATTGGCACCCATAATTCATGCCGTGGTTTGTGTCCTGGCCCATAGTAACATTCCATGCATGGTAGATTGGCAAGTTCATAACCAGATGTAGGAACCCACTCGGCATATAATCGTTTCCAGGCTTCTACAATATTTGGAAAAACAGCCCATGTTGCTGGTGGAATAATTAATGTTTCCATTCCTTCCCTTGCATCGCCATCATACCGAACACCCGTAAAATAATTAAATGCTTCATCCATTATGGCCGCTTCTTTCCCACACACACCCAAGATCCCTTCCAGCGAACACTTTGGATTTTCCCATGACAGATCAATCAATTCCTGCATAAATCCATCTTTTTTCGCCTTACTCCAAATCGTTGGAATTGTTTTAAACGCTCGACTTGTTTTAACCGAATTACTCTTCCCAATGATTCTTAATTCAAAGTCTAAATTTTCGATTCTATATTCCATTTCCGTATCTCCTTTTATGGATAACTGAAAGGAGATTTTAGGAAAGGCCTTCAGTTGTGTTCCTTGCTGGCGGCATTCCGAAGGTTTTATTCCATGTAATTTTTTAAAAGCGCGAGAAAAAGCATCAGCTGATTCATACCCATACATATTCGCAATCTCTAAAATTCGCTTATCGCTTTTTTGCAACTCAAACGCAGCAAGAGTTAAGCGTCTGCGTCTAATATATTCGGATAAAGAAATTCCTGATATAGATGCAAACATTCTTGAAAAATGAAATTCCGAACAATAAGCAATCTTCGCTAATTGTTTGTAGTCTATTTCTTCTTCTAAATTCTCTTCTATGTAGTCTAAAACATTGTTCATTCGATCAAGCCAATCCATACATTTCCTCCTTTCGTTATCTATTTTAAGAAAATGAAAGACGTTTCGTACGACATTTATTGCCTAAAAAAGTAGCTTTTATAGAGGTAAAGGACAGCTGTGGCATGACTCCACATTCGTGGAATAATATTTGTTGCTTTTAGCAAAAAAAGAAATTTTAGATTCTCTCCGTTCTTTCCTCTATTTCAATCTATAAGCTCCCTTCATCTCCTTACAAAAATTAATAGCAAAAAGATATTTAGGGCATACTATCATCAGTTTAATAAATTGGAGGTCCATCTATGAATAATAAGCAAAGATTAACTTCTTCAGAAATTACAGGATTGTGGACGCAATATATTCAAAATACCATGTCGACTTGCATTAGTAAACATGTTTTAGCAACAGCTAAAGATCCAGAGATTCTTTCTCTTTTTAAATTTACTTTAAATCTCTCTCATAAACATTTAGAAATGGTTAAAGACTTTTTTAAGTCTGAAAATATAGACCTTCCAAATGGATTTACAGAAAATGATGTTCATTTAAATGCTCCGGCTCTATTTACAGATAACTTTTGGTTAATTTACATACATGATATGACCTTGCATGGTCTATCCGGATACACTCTTTCTTTTAGTAATTCCGCCAGAAAAGATGTCCGAAACCATTTTTATCAATGCAATATTGATACAATGGATCTTTATAATAAATCAATTGAAGTTCTATTAGATAAAGGAATCTATCAACGATCTCCTTATTTTTCTACAAAACAAACTGGAAAGTCTCCTACCCAACTAACCTATATAATGGACTCATTTGGAGACAAAAGGCCTTTGAATACTATGGAGGCAGGAAATATTTATTTTAATTTAAAGAAGAGCATTGTAACGAAAACACTACTTAATGGGTTTAAACAAGTTATTCAAGATAAAGAAATTCTTAAGTTTATGGAGCAGTGCTCACAAACAATTCATAAGAACATCAGTATTTTCACTTCTTTATTTGAAAAAGAAAATCTTCACTCTCCAAACTTACTAGATGGAGAAACAACAAATTCTGTAGTTGCACCTTTCTCAGAAAGACTAATGACCTTTCATATAGGTTTTCTATTTCATTTAGCAGCAACGTATTATACAACTGCCATGATAACAAGCATGAGAATAGACATACTAGGACATTGCGACGCAGCCATTTTAAGAGATTTAAAAACAATTTCGTTGTTCGGTAAACTAATGATTAAAAAAGGATGGATGGAGCAATTACCAGAGGCAGATGACCGAACAGAATTAACTTAATTTTATATTTACATTAAGAAGAACAAGAAACATAAATAAAAGAGATGCCGTTTTAAATGGACATCTCTTTTTTAACCTTTCATTTGAATTAATCGTAATCCATTTAAAATAACGATTAAAGCTGCTCCTGTATCGCTTAATACTGCCATTCAAAGAGTTAACATCCCGGGAATATCATTACTAACGCAATAATTTTAATAAGAATAGAGAACCAAATATTTTGTTTAATGATTGCTTACTTAGTTTGATGGTGTGTGGAAGGATTTTGAAGGTCTTCTTGCACTAGCCAACCTTTATAGTAAAAGAAACTTAAATAACAATTAGAAAAGGAAGCTTAACCTCCAATATAAACACTTTCACATGTTCCAGCTTTTGGTTCATAAAAACAGTGATCTTTATATTGACCTGCAAAAGGTTGGTCATACCATGTTGGAGGGCACGGAGCATATGGATTAAAATACCAAAGAGCATATTTCCCTGGGTGCTCTCGCCAATAATCTAAATTTTGTTTTGCTAATTTCTTTTCAGCAGCTCTGGCTCTTTGATAAAACACATTCCCTTTTTGAACCGCTTCAAAAGAATAATTTCCTCCTTGTACTTGAAAAATGACTTGTGAAATGGTTCTTAAATCTACAAAATCTGTACAATCCGCTTTAAGGCGATTAACAATTACATTTCCAACGTATAACATTCCTTGCGGTCCTTCACCTTCGGCTTCTGCTCTCATCATCCTTGCCATTAAGTCAACATCTGAACTTTTGTAACTTACTCTTGGCATTTTGTCACCCCTAAAATATAGTATGAAAAAGTCTTTATTGAAAAGTTCTTATTTTATAGTTTTATTCAACGAAACCCCCGTAAATTCCCCAAAAAATAAATGTTATTCCTAAATTAAGAAAGAATACTAGTCCTTATGTATTAGATCAACGAAAGCCTTCCAGAAAAATAGTTTAAATGAAGCTATCACAAGATGATTGTTGAGATTTAACAAAAAACCAGAGTAACAGGAGAAACTCTGGTGAAAATTTATTATCTATTTAAATTCACTAGTGTTGCATTAATTTATTTTCATTATTAAAAATACTCAAAATGTTCAATTTTATTATTTTGTGCAAAGAAAAAGTCCTTTATAATGGATAAGTCAGGTGGTAACCCGTCCAAATCCACTAAAAAAGGACCAACACATGGACAAGATTACACGAAAAACTTCATTTGGACAATGGTTTTCACCAATAAATCTTCAACTTTTTGAAGAAACCGTGAAAACGTTGAAATTAGATTACTATACGAAAAAACTAAAAACAGACTCATTTCTAAAATTACTCCTTTTTGCACAGCTACAAGAAGTCGAAAGTTTGCATGAGCTAAGCGATTGTCTTTTCGACGACCAACTACAAAAAGGCATTGATCTTGATTCAATCAGTATTTCTCAGCTCTCACGCCGATTAAACGGTATAAATCCAGATTTATTTCAAAGGCTTTTCCTTGATTTAGTCGCACAAATTCATGCAAAAACACATTATACAAAGCTTATTATGCCGTTAAAAATCATTGATTCAAGCACATTGCCACTTAATTTGACCAATCATAAATGGGCAAAGTTCCGCAAAACAAAAGCGGGTGTCAAGTTGCATTTGAGACTTGTGTTTATGGAAAAAGGGAGTTCCTATCCTGAAAAGGCTGTTTTAACAACGGCAAAAGAACATGATCGTGGTCAGCTTGAAATCATGGTTGATGATAAAGAATGCATGTATGTGTTTGACCGTGGCTACCTAGATTACGAGCGCTTTGACCGAATGACAGATGATGGTTACTTTTTTCTTTCAAGGCTACGGAAAAACGCAGTCATACGGGAAGTTTATAATTTTAAACTACCCGAGAATTCAGCTGTTTTGTCAGATCAAATGGTGTTGATTGGTACGACTCAAAACCGTGCTGAAAATTACTTTCGTCTTCTAAAAGTGATGGATTCAAAAGGAAATGAACTGCATTTAATTACCAATCGTTTTGATTTGAGTGCCGAAGAAATTTCAGAGATGTACAAATCACGGTGGGCAATTGAGTTGTTCTTTAAATGGATCAAACAGCATCTCAGCATCAAAAAGTTCTACGGTCAAAGTGAATGGGCGATTCAAAACCAAGTGTTTATCGCACTGATTGTTTTTTGCCTACATGTTCTCGTACAACTTGAAACAAGAAGTAAGCGAAAAACCTTACAAATTAGCCGTTATTTAAGGGCTGCATTGTGGAAACCAGCCCATATCTGGCTTCGAAAGATTGAAGGGAAAGCCATCCCTTAATAAGCAAATTGTTGTTGTCGCACAAGTCTAATTGTAAAAAAAACCCAAATGGATGGAGCCACCTTTGAATAGGTATTTACCTTTTTGGCTCTAAACAAGGAGGATAATCAGACTGAAAATTGCGACAATATTTATGCAACACTAGTGATTTAAATTGGGATAAGTCATAGAAAATCATGAGAAATAGGTAAGCTAAAACTTTTTTCGCTTCGTTTGATAACTATCTGACTTTTAAAATAATTTTCCCTTTTGCCCTGCCAGACTCCGCATATTCCATCGCCTTTTGAGCATCTTTAAAAGAGAATACTCTATCAATTACAGGTTTGATTTTACCAGTCTCTATAAAGTCTGCAATGATTTGTAATTGTTCTCCACTTGGCTTCATAAACAAAAACGTATATGAAACATTATGTTTTTTTTCAAGTGCCGTAAGTTTATGACTTGCTGCTGAAAACAATAATGTTTTAATAAATCCTGAACCATATTCTTTACCAAAACGAGCATTCGGCACTCCCGAAACGGAAACAATTTTTCCTCCGCCTTTAATAATATCGAATGATTTTTCGAGTATCTTGCCCCCAAGTGTATCAAATACGGCATCATAATCTCTCAGTATCTCTTCAAATTTTTCTGTTTTATAATTAATAATTTCATCTGCACCAAGAGATTTTACTAAATTCGTACCAGCTTCACTAGCAGTTGTTGCAACAGTGGCACCCATTAATTTTGCCAGTTGAATGGCAAAGGTTCCAACTCCACCAGCTCCAGCTTGAATCAAAATCTTTTGTCCTTTTTTTAATTGCATGATGTCGTGTAACGCTTGATAAGATGTTAAGCCAACCAGAGGGATTGATGCAGCTTCTTCAAAACTCAAATTTTTAGGTTTTAAAGCTATATCATTTTCATGAATAGCAATATATTCTGCGAAAGTACCAATCTTACTCTTACGTGGACGTCCATATATTGCGTCACCAACTTTAAAACGCGTCACTTTTGAGCCAACCTTTGCCACAATACCAGAAAAGTCATTACCTAGGATAAGCGGCATTTTATACTTAACTAACAATTTCACTTTCCCATCCCGTATTTTAAAATCAATAGGATTAAAACTAGCAGCATGAATTTCTGCGAGTACCTCATATTCACCCATTTCAGGTGTGGGCATTTCTGTCAATTGCATTGGGACTTTCCCATACCGATCTATAACCATTGCTTTCATAATCTATACCTCCAAATAATGTATATTTCTATTTATAATTTCAATAAAAGTCCTTCATTAACTTTTCAATATCCAACACAAGCGTTTTTAATAAACTTAATTTCGTCCGTACATTAATATAATAAAAGTTTTTTGTTCCTTCTTTACGCATTAAAATAATACCAGCATCTCGCAAAATTTTAAGATGATGTGACACAGCAGGACGAGAAAGATGTGTTTGCTCCGTAATTTCACCGACACGTAAGCCTGTTTGACAATCCGTTCCCATTAAAACTAACAAGATAGATTGCCGTGTTTCATCCCCAATCGCCAATAGTACTTGCTGACAATTAACAAAATCTTCTTTGATAATAGCTAGTTGATCCTGCTTATTCATTCATTTAATACCTCCAAATTCGGTTTAATGGTTTAAGTTGACGAACCATATTACCGAATCCAATACTATATTATTATTGGATTCGGTGCAATATTGAGAAAGAAAATCGAGACGAATCAAATCATGTGTTTAAAATAAAACCCTAGGCAAATGGCTAGGGTTTGTAAAGCATACAGCGTCTATTAAAAGAGAGAATATTTTCTTTAATATCGACATACCGGATAGCTGATTGTATTTTATTCCTAATGAAAGCTGCTTGTTAATTTAACCAGAATAGGAAGCAACTAAGGATTTTTTGAATTCGTTCTTAAAGCAAACTTTCTTCTAAAACCTTCATTTTATAAAAATATTCTTGTTTATTCATTAAATCGTTATAAGAACCACACTCAACAATTTCTCCATGGTCCATTACAATAATTTGATCCATATGCTCTAAACCATTTAAGCGATGGCTAACTAAAATAAATGTATCCTGTTCAGCGTATTTAAAAATTTCCTGATAAACACTTTGTTCTGTCTGTGAATCGAGCGATGAGGTTGGCTCATCTAATAACCATAGATGCCCTTTTTTCAAAAATGCTCTTGCAATAGCCAACCGTTGTTTTTCACCGCCTGAAAGATTTTCTCCTTTTTCTAACACGCGATGATCTAGTGAAAAATGTTCTAGCTTCACTTTTGCTAATGCTGCTTCCATTTGCGTGTCACTAAGTTGTGATTCAGCTAATTGAAGATTTTCACGAATAGTGCCGTAAAAATAATAATTTTCCTGTAAAACAACTCGCGTTTGTTCCCAGATTGCCTCACTAGATACAGTCGACGTGTCAAAATCTCCCCAATAAATCTTTCCATCATCTACATATTGTAACTTTAAGATTAGCTGAAGCAAGGTGGATTTTCCGGAGCCACTAGCACCGACAATCGCTGTCTTTGACCCGGCTGGTATCACGAATGATAATTTTGGAATCGTTTTACGCCAATCCCCCATATAAGTGAATTGAACATCTGTAAACTGTAATGACGGTGCAAGGCTAGGTAATTTATTTATAGGAATCTCCCTACTATCTTTAACGAAACTCGAGTCTTCAACTACTTCATATAACCGTGTTGATGCATCTCTGCTTTCTTGCATATAAATAGGAAAAACAGCCATCGGTGCAGCAGACTCAAAGACAGTTAAAGAAATCATGACAAGCATCGCCAAGAATATCCCCTCAAGCATCCCATTTGCAACGAAATAGGCTCCAACTCCTATGACAAGCCAACTTGTTACAAAAGTCATAAAACCATTAAACGATTGACTAGATACTTTATTTAAATTTTCTACTTTTTGTTGGTTAATATACGATTCAGAATGACTTAGAAGCTGTTGTTGTTTACTTGGTAATTGATGAAACAGCTTTAATTCACGAAATCCATACATTACCTCTGTAATATGTGTTGATAGATTACCACGCTCCTGCCTCACTTTCCCCTTAATCTTAACTTGCTTTAAGGAAAATAAGGCCGGAATGATAATAGTGGTTAAAAAAAATCCAAGTAAGAGAATCACAGCAATTGCGAGTGAATAAAAGCAAACAAAAAAGATGGTACTGACAAAAACAAGCAAAAGAACTAACGGAGGATAAAACACCCTTAAGAAGAAATTTTGCAGGCTTTCTACGTCTCCAACAACACGAGCCAATAAATCCCCACTTCTATACTTATGAAAAATTTGGGGAACAAGTGGCGTTAATTTTTCATAGAAAGCTATTCGTAAATTACTTAGAATTGTAAATGTTGCGCGATGGGAATAAAGTCGCTCTCCATACTTTGCTCCTGCTTTAACAAGACCAAGTAACTTAACTGTTGAAGTCAATATAATTAATGTATAAAAGGGAGGAATTAATGCAGACTTAGATATTAGATAACCGCTCGCAGCAAATAAACCGACACTGCTAATTCCAGCAATAAAACCGCATATGACAGCAATGTTAATATCTTTTTTCTCCATTAACATCAATTTTATTATTTTCTGCAGTGCACTCACTATTTTCCCCTCCCTTTTTGGATCATTACTAACTCCTTATATGCCGGTGAATTTTCTAATAATGACTCGTGTGTTCCAACAGCTTGTAGCTGTCCATTTTCTAAAAAAAGAATTTGATCAGCATTTTTTATCGTATGTAAACGATGTGCTACAGTAATCACCGTTGCTGTTTCATTTAATTTCTGAATCGATTGCTGTAAGATTTTTTCAGTAGCTAAATCAAGTCCACGCGTTGGTTCATCCAACAATACAATATGTGGTTTTTTTAGAAAAGCACGTGCAATAGATACTCTTTGCTTCTCTCCACTGGAAAGTCCTCTTCCTGCTTCGCCAATTCTAGTATCAAAGCCTTGTTCTAATGTTTCAATCAGTGATGCAAGTCCCGCTAATTTCGCTGCTCCCTTAATTGCTTCTAAGCCAACCTCTTCTGTAGTACCCATCGCAATATTTTCACCTATCGTTCCAGAAAAAATATAAGGGTTTTGTGATATATAAGAAATTTGTCCCAACCAAGCAGATTCTGTATATTTGATGAGATCTTCTTGATTAATGTAAACCGAGCCCTTGTCAGGAGTAATCATACCTGCTATTAAATGAAGTAAGGTTGTCTTTCCTGCACCACTAGCGCCTACAATAGCAATTTGTTGCTTAGGTAAGAAAGTCGCTGTCACAGTTTGCAATCGAAAATTTGTATTTGAATAAGTAAAATTCACTTGATCAAGCTGAATAGTTGGTGGCTCTTTCCACTCTGGAAAAGTTTGTTTTCCCCATAAAGTAGGTTCATCTTCTTCATCAAACACTTCCAATACTTTTTTCGCTGCTCCCATGCTGCTTCTACCATTATGAAACGTTACTCCAAGTTCTTTTAATGAAGTATAAAATTCCGGAACCAATATTAAAATCAGAAATGCAGTAAAAAAAGAAATACTTTCATATATAATTAATTGAATAGCAAGTTCTAAAGCTACAATTCCAATACTTAACATTGATATAAGTTCAAGTGCAAAAGATTGTGTAAAGGCTATTTTCAATATTTCTAGCGTAGTATCGCGAAAGCTTAAACTACTTTTTTCTAATGCTTCTTTTTGCCGATTTGTTTGTGCAAATAGCTTTAATGTTACAAGCCCTTGTAAGGTTTCTAAAAACTTACCAGAAAAAGAAGCTAGTTTCTCCAACTTCTCCTCTGATTTTTTTTGTGTTTTAATACCAATCACTATCATATAAATTGGAATAAATGGAGCAGAGACCATTAAAATAATGCCTGAATTCACATGCTGTGTAAGGATAACGATAAGCATTAAAATTGGCACAAATGTACTCTGCATAACCTGTGGGATAAACTGACTATAAAAACTGTCCATTTCATCTACACCATCAAGCAGCATACTTACTTTTTTCCCCGTCTGACCTTTTTCAGCTAATTGGACAGAATTAGCAACATATTTTTTTAATAAAGTCTTACGTGTATCAGACTTTACATCGCTCGCAATCGTAACACCAATCCGCTTACTTACATAATCCGTACTGGACCTTACAAATAAAATCGCAAGTAACATTAGCAGCCACGGGATAACTGCTGAAAACGTCTGGTTTTTTAGAAACACACCATCGACAATGCTTGTCATCACATAAGCCTGTGCAACAATTGCGATACCCAGTATCAAGGTTAATCCAAGTAAATAATAAATCTTTTTCTTATGCATCCAAACCGTTTTCTTTAAATTTTGCATGAACGATTCCGCCCTCTAATTTAGAATTTAGCGTATTCATCATTTTTTTCCTTTGGCATAATCTGCATCAAATAAAAATAAGCGCATCAATAAGATTAGGGAAGGAACTAATAATAAAAGTCCCCCAATAAAAGCAATTATAAGCGCCAGCGCCATGGATGGATTTGTAACACTATCTTCTATATTGATGTATGGATAGAGCAAATAGGGGTACTTAGCCATTCCGTATCCGAAAAAGGCAAAAAAGAATTGCAGCATAATTGCAATAAAGGCCGTACCATAATTTCTGCCAATATATAATAGACTAATACCAATTAAGAAAAACCCCATCGATAGACCAAATATCCACCATAAATCCAACATATTTTCGTAGTTAACCCGATTTCTCTCACTTAAAGCAATCATAGTTGTTAACGCCATAATAATGGTTGGCGTTGCCCAGAATAATGCCCATTTTCGTACCAACTGTAGTGCTGCAATATCTTTTGCTCTTGATGCATAATAGGTAATGAAACTTGCACTAATAAATAAAACAGAAACAATAGCTAACGCAACAATACTCCATGCTAATGGACTAGTAAATAACTCAAAAAACTTTAAAGAAACATGACCATTTTGTTCAGAAATAAAGCCCCCTTCTGAAATCGTTAAGGCGACCGATAACGATGCAGGAATGAATAGCCCTGTGGCTCCATATAGAAACATATAGATATTACTTTGTTTTGAACCATAATTTTCAAAAGCGTAAAAGGACCCTCGAATTGCTAACAAGATAATGGCAAAACTTGCAGGTACAAGTAATGCTGATCCATAATAATAGGCTGAAGACGGAAAAAAACCGACGATTCCCACAAAAAAGAAGACTAAAAATACATTCGTTACTTCCCAAACAGGCGATAAATAGCGCGAAATAATTTGATTAATGATATGGTCTTGCTTTGTAATCTTTGCATAGTAAGCAAAAAATCCTGCACCAAAATCAATAGATGCGACAATTAGATATCCGTATAAAAACAACCATAACACCGTAATTCCGATTACTTCATAACTCATTTTTTAACCCCCTCTTTCCATTCAGGGTAATGTTTCTCCAACTCAAGTTCTGCTGGATTATCTTTAAATAATTTTCGTAAAGTTATCGTAAATAATGTCCCGAGTACAATATACAGTGCTAAAAATAAGAAAAACATATGCAAAATATATGGTGAGGTAGTTGCTGCCTCATCAACAGTCATGTAACCTCTTACGATCCAAGGCTGTCTTCCTAATTCTGCAAAAACCCACCCAAGTTCCACAGCTAACATTGCAAGGGGACCACTAATGGCGATTAGCCAAAGCATAAATCTACTGTGTTCGTTCCAGCGTTTAAACCTGTTTAACACAATATACAAAAAGGAAATACCTAATAGGAAGAAACCAATGGATACCATAGAATCAAATAAATAGTGGATGATTAATGGTGGTCTTTCCTCTTCTGGTGTGGCTTCCAAACCAGTTACCTCACTCGTAAAGTCACCGTGTGCTAAAAAGCTTAAAAATCCAGGTACTCTAATCGCTCCAACGACTTCATTCTCTTCATTCAACCATCCAAAAAGAAGGAGATCAGCATTCTCTTCTGATTCAAAAAGCCATTCTGCCGCAGCTAACTTTTCTGTCTGATGTTTTGCTAAATATTTTGCCGAGACATCACCTGCTAATGCAGTTATCACTGAGAATATAAACATAGCGATAACCGTCATCTTTAGTGCTTTCTGATGATATTCACGAGCCCCTTTGTTTCTTAATAGCGCAATCGCAGCAATCGTTGCTAAAATAGCAGCAACTGTTAAATAGGAACCACCTAACACATGAAAAATTCTCGTTGGTGATGATGGATTTAACATTGCTTCTAACGGATTGACCGCTACAAATTCTCCACCGACCATCTTAAAACCATTTGGTGAATTCATAAACGAGTTTACAGTAGTAATAAAGACTGCTGACATACCCGCCCCAATCACAACTGGCAATGTCAATAACCAGTGCGTATATTTACTTTTGAAACGATCCCATGTATATAAATAAATGCCTAAGAAAATAGCCTCAAAGAAAAACGCAAAAACTTCCATAAATAATGGTAAGGCAATCACATTACCTGCCAGTTGCATAAAGTTTGGCCATACTAAAGATAGCTGCAGGGCAATTGCTGTCCCAGTTACTACTCCAATTGCAACAGTAATAACAAACCCCCTAGACCATCTTTTCGCTAATAATTCATAGTGTTTGTCTTTTTTTCTAATGCCGATAAATTCAGCTAATGAAATAAACAATGGTACTCCGACCCCTAATGTTGCAAAGACTATGTGAAAAATTAGGGTCATTGCGGTGATTAATCTACTAATCGTAACCGTATCAAAATCCATGTTTTCCCTCCTCTTTAGTTTTTATTAGGATGTTTTCATAAAGTTTGTGGGTATTAACCCGCAGTCTGAAAACATTTCGCTTTCCATGAAGCGAGCGATCTCACCTGTCTTGCTAATACCATAGGAGTCTAGATGAGTTCAGGTTGCTCATAGATTAAACAATTAATTTTCCTCTTTTAGTAAGTGAAATAATGAGCATAATAAAGCTGTATCATCATCTATATAAACTTTCTGGAATTTATTAAATTCTAACTCCATTTATATTCATGATTCTCTTTTAGAATACCCAAATTAATCTACACTTATGTACTTTACTAACTATACAAACACTAAATAAACATTAACACTATTATTATGATGTTAACACAGAAGACAATCATTAAAATGTGTACATTTTGAGAAGGATTTTTCTTCCATTTGTTTTTACAACATAACGAAAAGGACCAATTCATCATTTGAATTGGTCCGAAAACATTTTAAAGGAGATCACTATGTAATTTTTAAAATTATCTTCCAGTAACTATAATAATTACTTATTCATTCCTTCAAGACCTAATAAAATATACGCATACCAACATAAAGAATGAAATTACGATAATGCTTGCAACCCATAACCAAGCCATATCCATATTGCCTGAATCGATCGCAACATAAATAGCTGTTGGAATGGTTTGCGTTTTGCCAGGAATATTTCCTGCAAACATTAAAGTTGCCCCAAATTCGCCTAATGCTCTGGCAAAACTCAACATTGCTCCTGAAACAATCGATTTAAGTGCAAGAGGCAAAGTGATGTACCATAATACTCTAAATGCATTTGCTCCATCTACACGTGCAGCATTTTCAATATCACTATCTACAGCCTCAAAACCGGTCCGAGCAGATTGATACATAAGTGGAAAAGCAACAATTGTTGAGGCGATCAGTGCAGCCCACCAAGTGAATAAAACAGGTTGGTTAAAAATCCATTCCATTAAATGGCCAACTGGACTGTTCCGACCAAAAATCATAAGCAGCAAAAATCCGACAACTGTGGGAGGTAACACTAATGGTAATAAAAATATTGTATCAACGAGAACCTTCCCTTTAAATTTTCTATTAGCCATAACTTTACCAAAAAACAACCCCAAAACAATTACTAATATAGTGGAGATAGATGCAATCTCAATGGATAATTTAACAGGTGACCAAAAGTTACTTGCCATTTTTTATTACTTAAGATCCTTAAATCCGTACTCTTCTAAAACCTTTATTGCTTTATCGCTTTGTAGATAATTATAGAATAGTTCGGCTTCTCCAAGATGGGAACTATTTTTTATGATCCCAACTGGATAGATAATCGGATCATGTGAATCATCTTCTGCTGTAGCAATAATTTGCACTTTTTCAGAAGTTAAAGCATCTGTTTTATAAACAATACCGGCGTCAACATTAGTCGTCTCCACATATGTAAGAACTTGGCGAACATCCTTTGCATAAACAACTTTTTCCTCTAGTGTACTCCAGAGGCCTAAATTTTCTAATGTGTCCTTACCATATTGTCCTGCTGGTACGGATTCTGGTGTTCCAAGTGCTATTTTAGTTGCTTTTGGTAAATCTTCAAAACTTTCGATCCCCTTAGTTGAATCTTTCGGTATTACCAATACTAAGTCATTTCCGACTAAATCAATCCCATTACTCTCTTCAATAAGTCCCTCATCCACTAAATTCTGAAATTTATCCTCGGCTGCTGAGAAGAAGATATCTACAGGAGCCCCTTGAGAAATTTGTTGTTGGAGTGCACCTGATGCCCCAAAATTATAATTAAGTTTTATAGTTGGATTTTCCTTTTCAAACTCTGTTTTAATATCCGACAACGCATCTTGCAAACTAGCAGCAGCAGAAACGGTCAACTCCACCTTCTCTTTACTCGTGTCTTGATTGTTATCCGCTGTCTCTGTTTGTTCATTAGTTGAACATCCAGAAATAAAAAGCAATAGTATTAGCATACAAGATAACGCTTGATAAATTTTTTTCATTTCAAATCCCCCTTTTTTATAATTAGTTATAATTGATTATAACTAATTATAATTACTTATTATATCGAAAATGAAAAAATTCTTATATTTTTCTCTATATAAATGTACTTTGGGAGAATTATTAAGTTAAAATACAAAATGGAGGGATGTAAATGTCAAAAGAATTTTCCTATACCATTGAAGAAGTGTCTCAACTTTTAAAAGTATCCAAATTAACCCTTTACGACCTTGTAAAAAAAGGAGAACTTCCTGTATTCCGAGTGGGAAGACAAATGAGAATAGATGCTAATGATTTGAATACGTATATTAACAGACAAAAGAACAACCAAAGCACTATGGCTCAACCATTCGAACCGAAAAGGGAAACAAAAGATCCTTTTAGCATAGTAATTAGTGGACAAGATATGGTTCTTGACATACTTGGAAGATATATTGAAAGAAATTCCCCCTATCATGCATTGCGTTCCTATACAGGAAGTTTAAATAGTCTTATATCCATGTATAATGGGAAAATGGATATTGTTAGTTTACATATGTTTGATGGATATACAGGAGAATACAATGTCCCTTATGTCAAGAAAATTTTAGTAAGCCGCCCATATATTCTACTCAATCTTTTATCTAGAAGAGCAGGTTTTTATGTAAAAAAGGGAAATCCCTTAAACCTTACTTCATGGACTGATTTAAGGAGAAAAGATATAAGAATTATTAATAGAGAAAAAGGTTCGGGAGCTCGGATATTACTTGATGAGCAGCTAAGAATTAACGAAATTCCTTCAGGTGAGATCATAGGATACGATCAGGAAGAAACTAACCATCTAAGCGTCGCTTCCGCTATCTCTACTGGAATGGCAGATATAGGAGTGGGCATTGAAAAAGCCGCCAAAATTGTTGGAATTGATTTTATACCATTAATTACAGAACGCTATGATCTTGTAATGATTAAAAATGATAGTACGGAACTGCTGATTAACACAGTGAAGAATATTCTATCCTCCAGCCAATTTCGGAAAGAAATTGATTCTTTGGGAGATTATGATACCTCTATAACGGGCGAAATTATTTATGAAACATTTTAAAAAGAATTACTTCGCTTCTTTTAGAGTATTGCAGAAAATCTCACGACCAATAGAGCCTAAATACACTTCTTGTAGACCAAGATAAAAACTTTATACAAAAAAAAACAGTTTCGCTATGACGAAACTGTTTTTTTTTGCATACTTTTATCGTCTTATTTCATAAAGTGAAGCTTCCTGTGACTGCTAAACTAGAGTAGACAGTTTTTGCTAGATAAAAAGAAACACTTATTTACCCAAATATACAAATATAAGTACCATCCATTGTAAAATGTTTATATCAAAACATACTCATCAGTGGAGGTAGCAAAAGGTGGATAAGTGGGAAATGTATATGGAAATACATCAGCTAATAAAAAAGGGTTTTAGCAAGAAAAAGGTAGCAGAAAAACTAGGAATCTCAAGATCAACCGTTCATCGTTATCTAAATCAAAACCACCAGTGTGAACTGGTGGTTTGCTCTGCGGCTAAAAGCCTCTCTTACCGGCCTCGGCCTTAAAGGCCCACTGAAAAGGTTTCCCTTCTGCACCACATTCACTCACCAATTCTAAAGAATTTCTTTATTTACTTCCGATTTTTCTCACCCGTGAACGGATCGAATTCTTCGAACAACGTTAGCTGATCAGCCATATAATCTTCTTTCAGCTGATTTCTTATATATTCTTGTATTTGTTTCTTATTTCTCCCCACGGTATCAACGTAGAAACCACGACACCAAAATTTACGATTCCCATAGCGATATTTCAAATTCGCATGTCGATCAAATATCATCAGGCTACTTTTTCCTTTTAGGTAACCCATGAACTGCGATACACTTAATTTTGGTGGAATACTAACCAACATATGGATATGATCCGGACAGGCATTTGCTTCATGTATAATGACACCTTTTCTTTCACATAGCTCTCTTATGATTTGTCCTATACTCTTTTTGTATTTGCCATAAATAATTTGCCTTCTGTATTTTGGGGCAAAGACTATGTGATACTTACAATTCCATGTTGTATGTGCTAAACTGTTCATGACCTTCATAAGGGCATACCTCCTTCTTGCGTGAGATAAAGTGGTCGGGAAACCAACTTTATCCTACCATGAAAGGAGGTTTTTTTGTTACCTCGCTATAAGCTCTCCGGAACCCCCGGCATAGCCAGGGGTTTTCGAAACCATCAAAAAGAATCCTTCGGATATGTCTGAGTGGGTAGACTCTCTTCAGTCGAGAAGTAAGAAATTAGATCCTTATAAAGAACTAATTTTATCCTGGCTGAGAGAACATCCAGATATGTCAGCTGCACAAGTAGAAGACTGGTTAAAAGAGAAGTATGAAGATTTTAAAGTAGGTGAAAGTACGGTTCGCTCCTATGTTAAAGAGCTTCGAGACGAATATAAAATAAAAAAGGAAACTTCACCACGAATCTATGAAGCTATACCAGATACACCAATGGGTGAGCAAATTCAAGTTGACTTTGGTCATACTAAGCAAAAAACTAGTGATAATAAAGAAGTTAAACTTAACTTTATTGCCTTTGTATTATCCAATTCTAGGTATAAGTATAAGGAGTGGTTAGATAGGCCTTTTACTACCCAAGATGTGATTGCAGCACATGAGAATGCATTTAGGTGGTACGGAGGGATACCAGGAGAATTAGTATATGACCAAGATAGTTTAATTGTGGTAAGTGAAAATGGAGGAGATTTAATTCTAACGCAAGAGTTCCAACAATATAAAGAATCTAGGAATCTAACCCTTCGTGTTTGCCGTAAGTCGGATCCAGAAAGTAAAGGAAAAATTGAAAATGTAGTTGGTTTCATTAAACATAACTTCGCTAAACACCGAGTCTTTCATAACATTGATTCCTGGAATGAACAAGGATGGGAATGGCTTAATAGAACCGGCAACTATAAAGTTCATCATACAACAAAAAAGAGACCGGTCGAAGTGTTTTCCCTGGAAAGACAACACTTACGACCAGTCACCAAAAATCTAGATGTAAAATATAACTATGAAACTAGTATATCAAGATGCGTCCATAAGGACAATACTATTCGTTATTTATCGAATCGTTATTCTCTTCCATTGGGGACGTTTGGCAAATATGAAACTGTCTGCATTAAGAAAACCGAAGAAAAGGAATTAATCATTTATAGCCATGAAACAGGAGAAATCATCGCAAAACATACTATCCCTGACGGGAAGGGATTATTAATTAAAGACAGAAAACATAGCCGAGATAGAACAAAAGGTATTGATGCATTTATGGATACCGTTGCCCAACAATTTAATGACAGTGAGATAGCTTATGATTATTTACAGACAGTAAAAGATAAATACCCTCGATATATTAGGGATCAGCTCCAAATGATATTAAAAGAGACAAAAGTAAATAACAGGGAAATTCTATCGGCAGCATTAAATGAATGTATAAAAAGGAGCCTTTATGGTGCGACAGATTTTAGCGATGTCGTTGCCTATTTAAAACGACACCGACAAGTTGGAGATACGGTGCATGATACCGCTGAGAATGTAACACACATAAAAGGAGTTTCTGGTTGGATTATGGAGACGGAGGCTCAAAAAAGAGAAGTGGATGCCTACACTGCCATATTGGAAGGTGAACCTGTATGAGTCAGCTAAATCAATTACAAGATTTGATGAAGACATTACGTTTAACAGAAACAGCAAATCACCTTCCTGCATTAATAAGAGAGGCTGAGCAAAAGGATTCGTCCTTTACTCAGTTCCTCTTCGATGTAGCAAAATATGAACAAACTCGAAGAGAAGAAAAGCAATTAGAGAAACGATTTAAATGGGCTACATTTCCTTTCCAGAAGACATTAGAAGAATTCAATTTAAAAGAACAGAAGTCATTAAGCAACAAATAGCTAAATAGATTAAAAGATTTAACCTGGATAGAACAATTACACAATATCATTCTATTGGGGCCACCAGGTTGCGGGAAAACCCACATTTCAATCGGGTTAGGTATCGAAGCGTTAAACCAAGGTTACAAGGTGATCTTTACTACGATGGGAGACCTTATCAATGTATTGAAAACGGAGGAAATCACACGTAAATCACAGACAAGAATGAAAAGAATAAGAGACGCTGACTTAGTTATTATTGATGATTTGATGTTTATGGCGATGGATCAGCAGGAAGCTAATATATTTTTTCATTTAATCAATGACTTATATAATCAATCGTCCATCATTTTGACATCAAATAAAGCCCCCAAAGAGTGGGGAGAATTATTAGGTGACCAAGCAATTACAACAGCTATACTAGATAGAATTTTACATCGGGTTGAAATAATTCATTTAAATGAAGATAGTTATCGAATGAAACATAGATCGACCATATTTGGGCAAGAAAGTGTTTCAAATTAATGAGCATAAATTGTGTCTTTTTACTTGACGGTCACACTTCCATCAGCGGGGGGATTTCCTTCATTTCCCACTGAGGGTTTTCCTATACCCTTTTTCTGATAATCAGGATGAACTACTATATCTTGAATATAGAAATAAATAGCCCCATCGCCAACAATTCTGCCCATCCCTACAATTTGTTCATTATCTTTGATTGTGAGGCAGTAAATAGAATTACTTAAGGATGTCTCCGCCACTTCAAAATTCATATAATCAGTCCATCCCACAGAGTCACACAAATATTTGTATTCTTCCAATGTTGGCATATTCGCTTCAATCTTAAAGTTTTTCAAAATGTTTCTCCCATCCTCCCACACTATCTAAATTCTACTAAGCTTCTTATCTATGCTATTACTCATTATATCAAACCTTTCCTTCTTTAACTTCATACATAATAGCTTCGTAAGACCGCAATTTTATCTTTTTTAGATCTAAACTTGAGTTATTGTAATTACTAATTAATATCTCTGCTTTTGAGTTATTAGACATTTCATAAGAAAACTCTTTTTCATGCTCGTAAAAGTTACAAACAATTAAAATTTTCTTATTCTCTAAAATACGTTCATAGGCGTAAATACTGTCATCCTCAGGATTGAGAAGATGATAAGTACCATAAATAAGAGTAGTATTATTCTTCCTCATATTGATTAATTTTTGGTAGTGATAAAAAATAGAATTTTTATCATTGAGAGCATTTTCGACATTGATAAAAGTGTAATTGGGATTTAGTTTCATCCATGGTTTCCCTGTAGAAAAACCTGCATTTTTTTCATCAGACCATTGCATCGGCGTTCTCGCATTGTCTCTTGCTTTCAAATAAAACGATCTCATAATTTCTTCTTCACTAAAACCAGCTTTTATCCGTTCTTTATAGATATTTTGAGTTTCAATGTCGATATAGTCATCAATTGAGTCAAAAGCAGCATTCGTCATACCAATTTCTTCTCCCTGATAAACATAAGGTGTACCCTTCATTCCATGTAATAAGGTTGCCAACATCTTCGCTGATTCGACCCGATATTCACGATCATTGCCCCATCTAGATACAATCCTTGGTAAGTCATGATTGTTCCAAAATAGGCTATTCCACCCTTCTTGATCAAGAGCGTATTGCCATTTACTTAATACCTGTTTTAACTCGACTAATTCTAATTTCTTTAAATCCCATCTTTGCTTACCTGGTACCTTATCTAATTGCATATGTTCAAATTGAAACACCATATTTAATTCTTTTCGGTTAGGATCAGAATATAATTTTGCATTCCCTGTTGTTGCTCCCCATGTTTCCCCAACAGTTAGTAAATCGTGTTTTCCGAAAGTATTATGATACATTTCTTGCAAATAACCGTGTAACTTGGGACCATTTTCCTTAATAAGGTTATCTGGTTCCTTCCCTATTAAATCAATGACATCCATGCGAAAACCACTTATACCTTTATCAATCCAGAAATTCATCATGTCCCAAATGCTCTGTTTCATCTCTTCATTTTCCCAATTTAAATCAGGTTGCTGTTTGCTATAAAAGTGTAAATAATATTGACCTGTACTTTCATCATATTCCCAAGCTGATCCACCAAAATTAGAATTAAGTTCATTTGGCTCCTGACCATTTACCGAATCACGCCAAATATAATAATCTCTAAAGGGGTTATCTTTTGATTTCTTAGCTTCAATGAACCATGGATGCTGATCTGAAGTGTGGTTTACAACTAAATCCATAATAATTTTTATGCCTCGCTCATGACTCTCCAATAACAGTTTATTCATATCATCCATTGTTCCATATTCAGCCAAAATAGAATGATAGTCACTTATATCATAGCCATTATCAACATTAGGAGATTCATAAACAGGGCTTAACCAAATAACATCAATCCCTAGTTTTTTCAAGTAATCTAATTTTTGTATCATACCTTTTATATCACCAATTCCATCACCGTTACTGTCATTAAAGCTACGAGGATATATTTGGTATATTACACTTTTATGCCACCATTTTTGCTGAAATTTTTCCATTTGGATCCCCCTTTTTGTATTAGACTCATTAATTCAGTATAATTAATTGCTATTATTACTTCTTGCACTTTTATAAAAAAAATAGCACTATTTTCACTTTAGGAGAAAATTTATGAATAAGAAAACTTTAAAAGAACAGTCCACACATGGTACTCCATTATTTCCGTTGCACATATACAGCAAGGTTAGAGAAAGAGAATACCATGTAGACTTCCATTGGCATGAGGAACTAGAGTTTATTTTTGTTGAAAACGGAGTAATGGAGATAACTATAAATGCAGAAACATTACAAGTTGCAAAGGGGCAGTTTCTTTTTATCAATTCTGGTGACTTACATAAAGTTACCTCAAAAGGCCCCTCCATTCACCATGCCATAGTATTTCATCCGCAAATATTAAATTTTGACTATCCTGATATAAGTCAAAGTTCTATTATTAATCCTATCAGTAAAGGATTTCTGCGTTTTCCATCTACTGCTGAAATTAAGGAGGACGTAAAGAAATATATAGTCGATAAGCTTAAAACAATCATTGCATTAAACAATGCTGAATCTGACTTAGCTGCCTTAAGAATTAAGATCACATTGCTAGAAATTATTTTAGGGCTTTATGAGAACCAACTTTTTGGAAAATTACAAACGAACATTAAAGAGAAGCAAGAAAACATAATCAAAACCACCAGTGTGAACTGGTGGTTTGCTCTGCGGCTAAAAGCCTCTCTTACCGGCCTCGGCCTTAAAGGCCCACTGAAAAGGTTTCCCTTCTGCACCACATTCACTCACCAATTCTAAAGAATTTCTTTATTTACTTCCGATTTTTCTCACCCGTGAACGGATCGAATTCTTCGAACAACGTTAGCTGATCAGCCATATAATCTTCTTTCAGCTGATTTCTTATATATTCTTGTATTTGTTTCTTATTTCTCCCCACGGTATCAACGTAGAAACCACGACACCAAAATTTACGATTCCCATAGCGATATTTCAAATTCGCATGTCGATCAAATATCATCAGGCTACTTTTTCCTTTTAGGTAACCCATGAACTGCGATACACTTAATTTTGGTGGAATACTAACCAACATATGGATATGATCCGGACAGGCATTTGCTTCATGTATAATGACACCTTTTCTTTCACATAGCTCTCTTATGATTTGTCCTATACTCTTTTTGTATTTGCCATAAATAATTTGCCTTCTGTATTTTGGGGCAAAGACTATGTGATACTTACAATTCCATGTTGTATGTGCTAAACTGTTCATGTCCTTCATAAGGGCATACCTCCTTCTTGCGTGAGATAAAGTGGTCGGGAAACCAACTTTATCCTACCATGAAAGGAGGTTTTTTTGTTACCTCGCTATAAGCTCTCCGGAACCCCCGGCATAGCCAGGGGTTTTCGAAACCATCAAATAAACGTTACTCCCCAACCCAATATAGAAAGAAATTTTATATGGAGAATTGCAATAATGGATTACTCTTAAACTAACCTGATGTTCTTTGCTTAAGTAAAGAATTCATTTCATCAGCAATAAGTGGTAAATATTTATTCAATAGAACAAGGATAAAGACTCTCAACTCCAACTACCACTTTCTTCTTACTCCATGAGATAGTGGCGTTCATTCATCTGGTGAAAACCACTTTTCCTCTTACTCTACAAAATAGTGACGTTCATTCATCTGATGAAAACCACTTTCCCTCTTACTCTACGAAATAGTGGCGTTCATTCATCTGATGAAAACCACTTTTCCTCTTACTCTACGAAATAGTGGTGTTCATTCATCTGATGAAAACCCACTTTTCCTCTTACTCTACGAAATAGTGGTGTTCATTCATCTGATGAAAACCCACTTTTCCTCTTACTCCACAGAATATTGGCGTTCATTTTACTTATGAAAACCACTTTTCCTCTTACTCTACGAAATAGTGGCGTTCATTCATCTGATGAAAACCACTTTCCCTCTTACTCTACGAAATAGTGGCGTTCATTCTATTGATGAAAACCACTTTTCCTCTTACTCTACGAAATAGTGGTGTTCATTCATCTGATGAAAACCACTTTTCCTCTTACTCCACAGAATATTGGCGTTCATTTTACTTATGAAAACCACTTTTCCTCTTACTCCACAGAATATCGGCGTTCATTCTGCTTATGAACGCCTGTTTCACTCAAGCTCCCGTTAATGGATTTTTAAAGTATTTCTAATACTTCATTAATTGCCCAGCTTTGATGATCATGAAATAAACTTTCTACTGCTTGAATTGGTTCCATCCATTTAAGAAAATGACCTTCTTCTGTTGGTTCACCTATTTGTTTTACCATATTGCATAAATAGAAATATCCTTCACTAAGATAATATTTATATTCATTTGTAGAATAAAAATATCTTCGAGCATTCCCTATGAATGGACCTATTTCTATTTCCATTCCCATTTCTTCCAAGGCTTCTCTTATTTAACACTCTTGGTGTGTCTCCTTGTTTTCTATTCCTCCACCAGGGAGAAAGTATTTGCCATCACTAGTTTGCATGATGGCAATTTTATCTTTCTGATTATTAAATATTATACAATAAGCCGCAGACCTCTTTATCTATTCTTTGCCTTCTTCTATTTCGCCAAACGAGATTATATTCAAAATTTCCACCTCTAGATTTATAAACTTTTTTCATTCTTCTTCCATTTACTTGTACAATAAAGCTTCTATACTTTATTAACATTAGGTGAGGGTGAATCTAATAAAGTTTAATCACGTACCATTACCATCAGAGACCTATCCACCGTTTTCTGAATCTTGTATAATCGTAGTTATCCAATTTCCAACCATTTTCTCTCCTTCTTCATAATTACTTATCTCATCAGGCAATATTTCCATCGTCTGATACTTCTCTGGGAGATTATACACTTTTCTCCTTAATTCTTTGTTTCTATCGATTCATCATCTATAAGTATTACTTTCTTATTATCAATTGTGACAAATGAACGAGCTGTATATTCTATCTGATTTATATAAACATAGTAATGGCTTCTGTGATTCGGCTTGCAACTAATATGATGCCCCTTCAACTTTGTGAAGCTTTCTTAAACATTTCGAACTGTTTTGATAACAGATAAAATTCTTCCAAATAGTATTTGTTCTCAATATGCTTATCTTTGTTTATATCAAACGTGTCAATAATTAACTTTACATCAGGACTGCTGGGGATATTTTTGACTTTATCATTCCAAAGTTTTCTATACGGCATTAACAATTCTTTCACTAAAGCATCTATTTTTTCATGCTCCAGATCAGAGCCATAGTTTACTAGAAAAATAGGCTACAATACAGGGATCTCCCTTACCTATCAAAATCAATTATTATCTTCTGCTCAATCTAAGGAGTCTATCTCTTTATTTTTGTGATTCTTTGTTGCCTTAATAGCGAAGAACTGCGGAATCAAATTCAACAGACTAACCAAAATTAATAATTGATATGGAGATATTGGCTTAAAATAGCCCTCCCATCTTTCGTTCCCTGCCATCTCGCTGATAAAATAAAAAGAAATGATGACAGATAATAGATTACCAATTATAAGAAAAAGTGTATGGCTGTATGCTTTCCCGAAGTAAGCAAGAAACACAGTCACCACAATCATTACTACATAGCCACGCATGGAACCATTTGCAAAATCCTGATACATGGAAAAATAAACAAAAGGAAAACAATATAAAATAACAAGCAGAATTCCTATTAAAATTTTTTTCATTTGCCACCTCTCTTACATAAATATTGTTCATCATTCCCTATTCCGTAATCACTTCAATATCCTCATACGTAGGTTTTTCCTTTGTGTAGGTAATCCAATATTTATATTCTCTTGAAAAATTAGCTGTAAAATGTTCTATATAGGTTACTGCCTTTGCTGATTCTCCCAGCACTTTTACTTCTTTAATAGTTTTATCTCTAAATGGCAAGGTAATGGTAACAGAAATATCCTCTCTTTCAAATATCATAGATGTATCACTAGAACCCATACGATCCTCTGGACCCGCTACCCATTTTAACTTTCCTTCTTTATTCTCTAAAATTACTAAGTCAGGATTATGCGTGTTGCCACTTTCATGTTTATTTTTAAAAATAACATAAATGAAATCATCTTTTAGGTCATAATCAATTATTTCTTGATTCTTTAATTTGTTTTCTGCCATTACATTCATGATTTGTTCTTCAAGTGATCCAGTATCTGTTGATTTTTTCCCATCATACTCTTTCCCTTCATCCAAACACCCTACCAATACGAACAACATTAATAAAGAAAAAAATATCTTTTTCATATAATAACAGCTCCAGACAGTTTTCTTTAATATACGGTTTAGAATAGAGAAGAGATTCAATAAGTGATGTTATTATACAATTTTTACACTATATGGATTTTTTGTAAGATGGGTATTTCTAATGAATGAAAGATTATATATTGGAAAATTTCTTGAACAAGTGTTATTGTAAAATACTAAAAACAAAACAATTATCGGCAAAAAAGAAGCCTATCTTATATGAATTACGCTCTTATATAAAAAATTAATACGTTGTGGAAAACTTACTTCCCATTTTCTTTTATGTAATCACCCATTAGTTCTAAAAATGTTTTAAACAATTGATTATCACTTTTTTCAAATTCGCTTATAAGTTTGTCTAGATATTCTTTATTAATGTCATAACTAGAAATTATCATCTTCCATGCTGCTATTCCAGCTTCATCAACTATCTCTTGATCAGAATGTTTTAATAATCTTAAGATATTATCAAGTTGTTCTGCTAAGATTTCTTCATCATAAAGCATGTTATTGAATGCCTCTATCCCTGTTAGAACATCTATTTTTTCTTGACTTAATACTAACTTTCTCGCTTCTTCCAAGGTATAGGATATCACTTCTTCTCCCTCATCATCTTCTTGCATTTCTTCCTCTATTTCTTCGTGAAGATAGAGATTTTCTAGCATCTTATCAAATGAAGAATATATTTCTATTATCCTCTCATTATCTGTTTGTATGAATATCACTTTAGGCTCTTCTGTTTTATCGTAATCTAACGCAAGCCATTCATGCCCATCCCCACTTAATAAAATGATATTTCTCCTTTTGATTTCCCATTCTTTCACATAATAATCCGTTTCCATAATTCCGTTATTTTCTTTTATTCCTAATAAGTGGTCTATTATAATATGGTTATCATTTTCCCATCGATCCAGGGATATTGGTAATGCATTATAATGTAATTCTCCACCGTTTTTTTGCTTTAAAAGATTTATATATGCTTTAGGAAGCTTCACATTAAAATGCTTTTCTGCTAGATTAATATCTTCGTTCGTTAAACGACTTAAAGTATAACTACTCTCGTCTTCTTTCCAGATATCCATACCTAAATTCCCCTTTCTCCAAAAAACGTTATTATTTCCATTTTTTATTATATTATACAAGTAGGTTTAATAACAAAAAATCTCAATTAATAACAAGACTATACAACTATTAAATATTTAAATAGTTGTATAAATTTTCCTTTTAACCTTCCTTTCTTCACAAAAATTGCAACTTTTTCAATTACCAACCGTATAACTAGTAAATGATCCTAAAGGCGATGATAATTATGTTTAAATCTGATTTAGCAAACTTAATTTCTAAGCTAGTTTTTTATTTTATTATTCATATGATTGTTTTAGTTAATGGTTTCTTTAATGATCGATTACATTTGATCTTTCTAAGCCTTTTTATATTGTGGGTTTCCATAGACGACATCATAAAATATAAAAAACGAAAAAGGAAGGAGTCTTAAAGAGCTTCTCTTTTCACCCTTTCTTTCCGTTTATAAGTTACAAATTTAGACATAAATCACCATTTACTGTAACCTCCAAGAATGTTAGGCTTTTATTATATAGGAGGTTACGTACTGTGAAGGATAAACTTTTATATATAATATTAATTAGTATTTTACTTACTTTTACTTTTGTTGGATTTGGTATTCAGCAATTAATTGAACAATGCTATTCAACCAAAGGTTCGAACTGCGACATCTTTTTTCTTTAAAATAGATTGTTTCTGTTTATTATAGAAATGCAAATTATTCCATTAGAATAGAGTGTCTAAGTTGAAGATAGAAACTAACGACAAATTATAGTAATACATAATTCTGACTCCATTTTATTAAAAGATTGGCAAAGCGCATTGGATCTTATTATGACAATTAGCAGCGAAACTGGCAGTAATCAAAGAAGCTATATCCGATGATTTTTCAAACTTTGTACAAGACTTGTTGGAGGTATCCTTCCAAAGTTCATTAACTACCAGTAATGCCTTTCTTACTTACTGTCTGCTTTTCCTCTACCTTTGTAATAGACTCTTTTTTGTCCGTTCGGTGTATAGATTAGGAGATGCTCTCCTTTTTCATCATGTTCCGATTCAGCTAAATTACCAAATATGTAAATTAGGCCAAAACCATCACATTCCATTATTAAACGATATGCTTGCTCCTGGTTATAAGCAACAACTAAGTGGTTTTGGTCTCTTGACCTAATCAGATAATCAGACACCAACTGTTGTTTTACTTGAACGGGTCACTTCTAATGTGACATCATAAGAAGCAGTAATTATTTGTTTTTATTTAGGAGAAAAAGTAATCATTCATTTTATAAGAGTACCGTCTACTTCAAATGCATTCATTAAACCAACAAAACTTTATAAACCTATAACACTATCGCCTTTCCCAGAAATAAAATCGTTGCATGCAAGCCTGATATACCCTAAATATTCCCATGTAAAGTCTTTGAATGAAGTATCTTGTGTAACTGAAACTAATTGATTTCTATTTAAGAATAAGACCTTTTTTTACCTTCTAACATTGATTTTCTAGCTCCAACCCAGTTCACAGTAAACCTTCCTCACAATAGTTATTGAATCGTTAAATATTAATTGCTAAGTGTGTTATCATAGATAGAAATACGCATAAGAATAAACCGAACACTGCTCCAAAAATCCCCACTATTACATAACCCTTCATGTTCTTATCCCACATAAGTTATCAATTTAGCAATAACCCAATTATCACTAGACAACCATCTCTTTAATTTATTCAACATAAAATAAAACAAAAAATTAATGGAGGTATAGGTTAATGCAACGAACAATAATTACCGGTCTTAATGGTGGTGCTATATACCAAAACTTTCCGAATCCCACTTATGGAGCATGGAACCAACAATTGTTAGGATATTCACCCTATCATTATATGATTGGAAATCAATATTACCAAATTGCTCCAAGACCACCAGGAACACAGATTTCTTCTCCCTATTTAGGACCTAATGTTCCGTTCAGTATTAGAAGAGTGTTTTAATATCTTATATTGCTCTTCCTCCCAAAGGAAGGAGAGCAATATTAAGATATTAATCCAATTCTTGGTTCCGACACAAATGTCGGTAGCAAATACCGAACAATAGTTTCAAGCTGCACAACAAAATAAACATTTACTAAATTTAATTATTGATGTTAGTATTCTTAATATAAAAAATTCGGGGGCGATATTATGTCATTTGCAAACACACCAAAACCACCCTATTACGCTGTGATTTTCACTTCTAAAAGAACAGAAGAAGATGATAAAGGTTATGGTCAAGTTGCTAATTTAATGGTTGAACTTGCTTCTAAACAACCAGGCTTCTTAGGTGTAGAAAGTTCTAGAGATCAAGATGGCGTCGGCATTACTGTTTCATATTGGGAAAATCTAGAATCTATAAAATCTTGGAAAGAAGTAAGCGTCAAATAACTCCCACCTTTATCAAGATGGGAGCCTATAGTATTATTTAGATAACTTATTAAAGACTATACAATTTACAGGAGTTGATGATGACCAAGGAAGCAATTGATCTAAGGCTTTATCATCTGTCAAATCAATATTGGGAAGCTGCTCAAACAGATAGCGAAGGTAGTAAAATGGATTTAATCCATTTGCTTTGGCTGTCTCCACAATGCTGTATATAATGGCACTTGCTCGTGCACCCTGCGGTGTATTTGCGAATAACCAATTTTTCCTTCCAATAATTACTGGTTTAATGGAGCGTTCGCTTCGATTATTATCTATCTCCAAACGTCCATCCTCTAAATAGGCCACTAACTTATCCCATTGATTTAGACTGTATGCAATAGCTTTTCCAAGTGCACTCTTTGGTAAAACTTTTTGTTCTTGTATTTTAAGCCATGACAAATAAGCGTCTAGTACTGGTTTACTTTGCTTAAGACGTTCATCATAACGATCTTTTGGATCAAGTTCTTTTAATTTACGTTCAATCGCAAAAAGTTGATTACAGAAATTTAGACCTTCTGTTGCTGTAACTGGTTTTGTGCTATTTGCTGGCATGGATTTTAGTGCATCCGTGTACATTCTACGGGCATGACCCCAACAGCCTACCAGTGTTACATCGGGTACCTTATGGTACCCGGCATAACCATCAACTTGTAAGTATCCTTTAAAACCATTCAGGAAGTTCTTCGGATTTTCTCCTGCCCTTGTTTCCTGGTAATCATAAAGAATAATGGGTGGTCCTTCTTTTCCTGTGCGATATAACCATAAATAAGATTTAGATGTGGCTGGTCTGCCAGGTTCGTGTAGAACTTGGAGAGTAGTTTCATCAGCCATCAATAAATCCAGCTTTAATAAAAGGGAATGCATCCGATTATATAGTACACTTAACCACCGATCCGTACCAATAATCATCCAGTTGGCAAAAGTTTGACGAGACAGATTAATACCCATCCTATTAAATTGTTGTTCTTGACGATATAAAGGAAGACCATCTACATATTTTTGAGTCATAATATGTGCCAAGATAGAAGGAGATGCTAGGCTTCCCGGTATAGCCGGTTTGGGCGTAGGTGCTGTTTTAATAGGTGTATGAATCTCCTCATGCTCACAATGGCGACAAGAATAAACATACTTAACATGTTTTTTCACTTTCAATTCCGCAGGAATATAAACTAGCTCTTGTCGAATGTCTGTACTCATTTCATGTAATGCTCCACCGCAACACGAACAGACCTGTTCCTCAGTTGGCAAACGATATTCAATCGTTTCCACAGGCAGGTTTTCTAACATCGCTTCACGTTGACCACGTTTTTTACGACGACGCTGAAAGGAAATAGATTCTAAAACAGGTTCTGGTAACTCAGAATTTGATTCCTTTTCGATCTCATTAAAAAGTTCCAATTGACCAGGGAGAGTTTTTTCGCTTGATACGCCGAATCTTTTATGTTGCAGAAGACGAAGCTGTTCTTCAAGCCATTTTAATTTGGCTTCTAATTCGTTTTTTTCTTTGAGCTTCGCCTCTAATTCTGCATTTTGCTTTTCCAGCATTTCTAAGCGTTTTAGAAGTTCTTCAGTTGTAGGAGTTTTGGTAGATAATTTCGCTGTCTTTTTCATGAATTTATTATACAACAAGATAGACAAATTTTCGATTTTTCATTATTTAAATAACGGTTCTTGCAGTTACGACAGGATGGGCATGTTTTTGTTCCAAGGATAACCCATCTAGTAACCAATTTAGTTGTCGCCTAGTTATTATTAAAGGAGTAGAACCATTGTCATCTGATGGCCATTGGAATTGTCCCTTTTCAAGTCGACGGTAATAGAGCCAAAATCCATTTTTATCCCAATATAAAATTTTCATTTTATCTCGCTTTCTATTACAAAATACAAATAGATTAGGAGAAAAAGGATCTAGATCAAAGGCTTCTTGAACAAGTACAGCTAATCCATCAATCGATTTTCTCATATCCGTGACTCCACGTGCGAGATAAACGCGATCAACAGTAACTTCATTCAACATTCTCTTTCAATACCTTTATGACATTTGTAAGAAGTGTAGGATCAAAGCCAGGATTTACTTCGATAGAAACAGTGCCGACCTTGATCATTAAAGAACTGCATTGTGTTGGTTTAGTTTCTTCTATGATTACTGAAACCCACGAATTATTCTCTTTCTCCTTATGTTGATCTTTAATTCTTTTTTTCCAATATCCAAATTGATGATAACTTACACCATTAGCCTCACACCATTTAGCCTGGGATTGACCACTTGCTTTGTGGGCGGCAATTCTCTCTTCCCATTCTTTCCGTAATGCTAGATTGCGGCTTTTAGTCATGAAAAAACCTCCTCAAATTTATAGTATTTGAAAAGATTATCTCAAAGATTATTATATATAAACATGTGGGAAGAGTTTGACGCTTACGGAAAGAAAACATGCCTCACCAAAAAGCTCAAGAAAAAGGTAAAAGTGATTGGTATTCCAAATACATAACTCGCATTAGTAAAGTGGAAAGAGATTATTCTTTTAGCATATAAAAATTGATCTGTGGCTTCGTGCAATCGAAGCTCTTTTTATTACACATTAGTTATCTTTCTGCAGCTCCTCCCATTACTAACACCGTATCGCTAGGACTCCATTTTTTAGATGTTTGAGCAACTATCCCGCGAACCATAGCATACAAATCATTGGACTTAGTTGTATTGCATCCGAAATTAATGGTAAAAGAATCTTTATCGATATACTTTCCGTCCACAAGACTAGCACAATTTATTGTCGCACTTCCTGCATCTATTATTCTCACTAGTACTGTTTGTGGATTACTCCAAAACGCCGCTCCTCCTTCTGCTGCTACTTCTACACGATTTATTTTGATTGTCTTTTTCACTCCGTTTAAAGTTAGATCGTGAGAGCCTAGTAACATGTTCTTGATCCGTTCTTTTTCTATGGAATATGCTTTTTAATTGGCTGACCAACAACAATCTGATATGTTGTTCCAGGTAGATGATGTAATGCTAATAAGACTCTTATTTTTGTATCCTCATGGGCTTTGCTATCTACCATAAGTGAGCCGCCAAACTCCGATTCAGCAAGCGCCAGAGTACCTGCAAAACCTTTTCTACCGTTAAATTCGAATATCATATCATCCTTTCCGTGACTACTTTCTATGTGCCTATTACGGTATTCTCCAATAGCACTTTTAAACTTAACTATTCCAAATCTACTTGCATATTTAACCTCCTCATTTCCAGGATCAATGCCTACTATTTCCATGAGTCTCACCTTCTTGCAAAATATTAAGTAGTTAATATACTATATGGCAGTTATCTCTATTAATGCCTGTCTATCAAAATAAAAGTTAAAAAATATCTAAATAAAAATTAAAAAGGATTTTACAAGATTGTACAGAATATTGATACTGAGGTGTTTATAGATGAAAGTACATATTGATAAGTACATTGAAGAAAGTGGATTACGGAAAGGCTTTATTGCGAAGAAGTTGGACATTTCATCTACTCAACTATCGAATGTCCTAGCTGGTAGATCTTTCTTAAGAACGCCTAAATTATTTTTGTTGGGGAAAATATTGAATTGTAAAGTGGATGACTTTTACGAATTTGAGGAGGATGATTATTTGAAATAAAAACAGCCCAACTCATTTGAGAAGGGCTTCTTTTAAACTACATTAACCAAATTTATATTCTTACTATTTCTTTATCTTTCATTATCATTTAAATACTCAGATATAAGATAGAGAAACGTTTTAAATATTTGATCTTGTCTTTTTTCAAAATCTGAAATGACATAATTTATAAATTCTCTTTTCACATTATAGCCCATTGTAATGGCACTCCAAGCCTTTTGTGCAGCGTATTCGACCACATCCTCCTCATCATGTTTTAACAATCTAATGATATCATCTTGGTGTTCGGCTAAAATGTTGTCCTCATATATATAATGTTCGAATGCATCAAGTCCATTTTTAATTTCAGAAATATCATTACTTCTTACTAATTTTCTTGCTTCTTCAAGTGTAATTATAATTGCACCTTCGCCAACTTGATCATTTTCATTTTCTTCTTGAATAAAAAGATTATCTACCATTTCATCAAACGATGAATATAATTCTATAATCTTGTCTTCCTCTGTATCGATATAGATAACTTTAGGATTCACTGAATGATTGTAATCTAATGCAAGCCATTCATGGCCATCACCACTTAACAAAATAATATTTTTTCGTTTTATCTGCCATTCTTTCACATAATAATCTGTCATCATGATACCCTCATTTTCTTTTATCCCTAATAGGTGCTCAATTAATAAATAATTATCACCTTCCCAACGATTTAGAGATATTGGTAATGCGTTATATAATAGATTCCCTCCGTTCTTTTCCCTTAAAGTATCAATATATGCCTTTGGCAATTTTACACGAAAATGCTTTTCTGCTTTATCTATATCTTCACTTGTTAAATTATTTAGAGTATAACTACTCTCTTCAGATTTCCAAATATTCATAATTTTAACATTCCTTTCATATAAATGTTTATTTTTGTAAAAAAATAATATATTATGTAATTTAGGTAAATATTCTGACTTGTTACAATAATATACCAATTTATTAAAAAGGAGAAGAGTTGTGAAAAAATATATTTTAAAAATAGCAACAGTATTATTACCAATTCTATTAATTTTTAGTACATTAAGCGAAGCAAATATTAACGCTGCACCAAATATAAATATATACCCAAAAGATCCAAGCGATCCTGTTACAGAAGAACAATATGAATACCTTGAGCCAGATTTAAAGACTTATGAAGATATCAATATAGACGAACTAGAAACAGTACCAGTTGAAACCTTAGAAGATGAACCTGAAAATATTGATGATTTTGATGATGAACCAATTATCGATTTTGATTCTGATTCAGAATCACCTGATAAAGCGCCTGCAATAGAAGAAGCTGAAAAAAATAATAATCCTCCCTATGGTGGAGCTATAAATATCTATCCTACTACAAGAATAAAAACAAATGGTAAAACTAAAACAGTAGAAGTTCAAGTTTTTAAAGGAAATGGTAAGAAGGTATATGAAACGGTTAAAAATGGTCATATGGCTAATAAATATCACCCAGTGACTAAAACTTTCTATAATAAAAATTCTTTCCCCGTATTCCCTGGTAAATCTTTTACAGTTTCATCTAAATATTGGAAGTCGTCTAAATCAACGGTTTGGAATCAAATAAAAGGTGATGTAAAAAAGCTGTGACTTCTGATTTCAATTATTCTAAATTATTTAATCAAAAGCAGATTAATCAAATAAAAAATGGAAAATTCCCTGATGACTTTAGATTACATCACCATGAGAAATCAGGAAATTTCCAATTAGTTCATAAAAATTTACATGATAAAACTGGCCATACCGGCGGCAAATCTATTTGGGGTAGCTGGTAAACAAATAATAAGATAGAAAATATCCGCCTTTATATTTTATAAAATTCGGAATATTTACCCAATTAAAGGATAAGCCCCTCTCACCTAAGAGAAGGGCTTTTGTGTGGAGCCTAAGCTGTACAACTATTTTATATCCATCCACATTACTTTATGCGGATTTTTTGCTTTGGATAGATTTTATCAATATTTTTAATACTTGGATTTAACTTTTTGATTGCTGTAACGGTTGTACTATATTTCTTAGCAATCTTAGTTACATTGTCTCCACTTACAACTGTATGATATTTCTTAGTGTGTACTTTAATGTTTGTCCTACATAAATTTTATTCGGCCGTTTAATTCTTGCAGACGTTTAACTGTAGTACCCCATTTAGATGCTAGTTTACTTAATGCATCTCCACTTTTCACCTTATATGTCTTAGTAACTTTCTTAGTTGTGCTTGCGGCTGGTTTGGCAGCAGTTTCTTTTTTATCTACAGAAAACTTTAACTTTTGGCCAGCTTTAATTAAATTTGCATTTTCAATATTGTTCCAACTGGCTAGATCTTTGACAGTCACGTTAAAATCATTCGCAATCTCTGAAAGAGTATCACCACTTACAACCGTATATATGCCATCAGAATTCTTCTTACATTTGCTCGGAGCTGATGGTTTTGTAACGATTTCACTACCTACTTTAGTTTCTTCTGGAACAACAACTTTCACATCTCCCCAATGACCAGGTTCTTTTTTAATATCATTTCGGTCAATCGCTACTCCTGCAACTTTGACATCATTCTCAAACTGATGCATGTGAATAAAATCAGCAACATGACCGCGACTCCATGCATATGTTTTCCAATAGTAATCAACTTTTCCTTTCACCGCTTGCATTACATTGTAGGAACCATATATCCCAACCTTATAATCCTTCAATTATGATTTAATACCTTCCACAAACTTTAAAATTTTGCTCATATGACTAGACTGAGCATTGAAATCTACAGCAAAGTAAATAGCTGTCCCTTCTGGCTGTTCAACTGCTTTTGCAAAACCCTCAGCTTCTTTCGCATGAGAAATTCCCTGCTCCTTGCTAAAAAATTGAATTCCATTATTACTTTTCTGAAAAATACTAATCAGCTTTAAACCAGCATCTTGAATTGCCTTTGTCTCCGCTTTATCAAAAGACTTCCAACTATTCCCGAGATAACGAGCCACATATTCAAAGCCCTCTTTTCTCAAACCAGCTGCTGTTATACTATTTAATTTAGTTGCACAATCAAATCCTTTTACCATTATCCATTCACACTCCATTTAATTTTTTATAAAAGAAATTTATAAAAGAAAAAGGATAGCCGTCATAGCCATCCCTTACTTTGTTATAGATTTAGCTCCACTGTATAATCCACAAGCTGACAAACCAATGATTAGTCCATATACAATCCCTGTTTTCAGGTCCACATCCAAATATAAAATCCCTACCGGTACCCCCAAAAGAACAGAAACTAAAGGAGCATACCTAACTGGTAATCCTAAACTTTTCTTAAACAACTCCACTAATGCAATAAATACTTCAACTGTTAATTCTCCCACTTCCAACCTCTCCCTTACTTTAATTTTTGCTTGATATCATCCAATTTCGTAATGACTAAATCATACTTATCACTAAACTTATCAAGCAGATCCTACAAACGATTTTCCCTCTCCTTGTTATTCTTCATAACATAAATAAGGAGCCATACGAATAATAACGCAAATGGCCCCTGAGTAAGAAAGTATTTAGTTAGTTCTAATTCCAAAATGGTTTCACCTCCTCAAAAGGACATAAAAAAGACTCCTCCTAGTGGAAGAATCCAAAAATACCATTAAATTTAACGATAAAAACTTGCAACAAAATTTTTCACATTCTCATCTGAAACAACATTCGTGTATGCAATATTAACATTCAATCTATTTGTACTAGGCTCTGCTACTATATCTATATAGCTAACCAAATCATACCTAGCATTGGGAATTACAAGTTGAACAAGCTAACCAGGATTGAGTATCAAAAACATTTAAACCGATTAAGTGAAAAATATGCTAAAACAACCGTACAAACCATCCATTCCATTTTCTGTACTGCCATAAATAAAGCTGTTGAACTTGAGTTATTGCAACATAATAATTTTCTAAATCTGAAAGTTCAAAAAGATAATGAAATAGAAAAGAGAAATTATTTAACTAGGGATGAGGTCAGTACTTTTATTAGAACAGCAAAAAAGGCAAGCCTCATCACTACTTGATTGTATCCTTCTTATTAAGAACAGGTCTTCGAAAAGGTGAACTATTAGCATTAAAAAGGCAGGACATTAATTTTGAAAAAAACTTATTGTCATTTCGAAGTCTAGAAATGATAAAAAAGTCATAAAATCTAAGACGTCTTCTAGCTTCCGAACAATTCCTATAGGTGATAAGCTTATTAAAGATTTATCAGCGTATAAAGATTGGCAAAAACAGAATAAAGAGAGATACGGGGAGAAATACATTGATCAGGATTATGTCATTACAACGTGGAGTGGAAGACCACTAGGTCCATATGGTATCAACAAAGTACTCAAAAGCATTATTGATAAAACAGATCTTCCTAAAATTAGTCCACACGGCTTACGTCATACACATGCTATTATGATGCTCGAGAGTGGTAATGATATTAAGGTTGTTAGTGAGAGACTTGGACACCCAGCACTTAACGTGACCTCTGATGTATATTTATATATAACCAAAAAGCACGAGTTGGAAAGTGTTAACCGATTAGAAAAGTATCTAGAAGGAGATGAAGAAGATGAGGAATAAAAAATTGGGGGGGAAATTGGGGGCAACGAACATTTTCACCCCCTCATAACCCCTGTAAATCCCGCTACATCACGCGTTTAAATATGCATTTTCGTAAAGTTTCATATGTTTTCGATATGTATTTATTTAGTAGGATTTTTTAAAACTGTTGAATAATTATTTTTCATTTTATTTTATCGTGTGATTGCACATTGGTGGTCAATTGTGTGGTCACATGATTTTTTGGTGGTCATTTTTTTCAAATTGCTTTCCCTACATCTGCAAGCAAAGATAAAAATAATGGTGACAAATTTACAAGCACATAACCAAGACTACAGTTCATCATTAATTTATATCCATAATCTTTTTGGCCAATCATTATAAGCAATGCTCCACCAGTAATCATTACTCCCGCAATAGGAAGAGATAAACCAACCATCAAATCAATTAGTGGATCAAATGCATGTGCGATTGTATCCATCGCTGCAGCTGGTACTGCTTCTTGTGCAAAAGCTGATTTAGTTGCTAATTGACCAACAACTGGTACCACAGTGCCCCATTTAATAAAACTTTTAATCTTCTGTTCCTTTATCGTTTTCTTTTCTTCTTTATACTTTCCAGACATAAAGGTGTTAAAATTAATCGTCTCAGTATACATGTTCATCCCCTCATTTCACTTTTTTATAAATGCGATATAAATCAAACCCTAATTTAGCTGTCTTTTTCATGTTTCTACTATTAAATAACTTCCTTTTCTTTTTCTTCTTTTTGGTCACTGTAACCACCTCACAGAATTATTAAATATAGCAAAATTGATCCGATTGCATACATTCTAGTCGGCTTAAAAGTAAATAAAGCTAATATAAAGATACACACAGCAATTGCACCAGTTGGATCTCCATAGATTTGTGTAAATAGCCATCCTCCAAACTCTTTCATTAAATCGCTAAATTTATCTAAGTAATCAATCATGATGAACCTCCTTACATGATGTCATTAGCCGTATCATAAATGGAGTTTGAACAATTGTGGACCTCAAATTTTTATAAATGCCCCTACCTGGTATGTCCGGTAAATCTTCCGCTCCTGCTTCATCCAATACAACATTTGAAGCAATAGAAGTGTCGAGAACATAACATAAACGCGCAATTATATTCCGTTTAGTTTGAGATGGGATTACTTCAATTGTTGGGTATTGGGTGCAAAACACTAAATAATAACCAGCTGATCGTCCTCGACGTGCTATATCTGTGATTATTTCCATAGCCTGTGGGTAATCGGCTAAGTCTGCTGCTTCATCGATAAAAACAAAATGACGTTCCTTTATTCCCGCTTCTTTTACATCTTTATAGCCGTTGTCTACAACTTTTTTAAAACTGCTATTCATTCTTTCTTGTATTTTTTTTAATGTCTGTTCTGCTTCTTTAGGATCTCGAGCGTAGTATTCAACTTGTTTGCAATCTTTATATCTGTGAAAAGCCGAACCACCTTTTAGATCGATTAAACTTAATTTTGTATTAATAGGCTCTTGATGAATAAGACTAGTTACAAATAGTTTCATTGCAACACTCTTTCCATAACCAGTAGCTCCAGCAATAATAAGATGTTTAGCTTTATCAAAGTCATGCACTATCGGTTTGCCTTCTCTTGTATAGCCAACAATAACTTTAAAATTCTTCAATAACATTGATTCATTCCATTCGATTTTAGGTGGCATTGGAGAGTTATAAACTTTAATTCGCAACATGCCATCAAAATCAAATACAACTTCTTTTTTGCTTATTTTTTTAGTGGTTAGAATGGTTTTAATTTGGCGTAGGATTGTTTTATCTAGTTTGATAGTTAGGAGGTCAGAAGGTTGAAATAGAAGGTATTTATGGCGTGTATTTAGTCCGTCTTCAAGTATTTGTTTATTTGATTCTATTTTGTTTCGGTCAAATCCTAGTGGCAATTGAAATACATATTCTGTTCCATTTTTAAATTTACTTTTCCGATGCAATCGCATGGTTTCTCCATTTGCTCCAATCCAACCAGAATTACGGAAAATTGTCTTAATTTTTTCTGTGTCATTGATTGGGGAGGAAGATGTTTGTAGATAAGAGTATCCAGCAACACCAGCCATCAAAATTGATGAAGCGATTGAGAAAAACATTTTGCCACCTCCATTTAGGTATTTACATAGTAAATAGTTACTGTTGTTTAGAATGTTCTGATACAAGCTAAATCGAAGGAATAATAGAGTTCGAAATATTCTTTTCTGAATTCTGTAAGAGTACAAAGAACAGAATGGTTAAATAAAGCTTTTGGCTATCCCTTTTTTCTTCGATGACTCATTTGAAACTTCTATTATATTGGTAAATGTTTTTTCTTTATCTCTTTGTATAAGTCGTTTAATATACTTTGAAAAAACACCGTTCTTGTTAGCATACTCATTGAGTTCAAATTCAAATGGATCGTCAAGATTAAATGACACTGGCCGTACTTTTCTGTTATCCATATAACTCACTTGCCAGTTCATAGCATCCTACCGCATTAGCAAATGTTGGTTGCAAAATTTTTAAAACAGTCCCCACTCTAATTTTGGGTTTTATTACGATTGCCTTTGCAAAATATTGACTTAATAAAGGTGCAACTAATTCAGCAATTCCTCCACAAACTCTTATGTGTTCCGTCTTCTTCCACCCCTTGATAGTAGCCTTAGCAATTATTGCTGAAGCTAGATTTTTTATGTCGTAGACCTCTTCGCTATTTGCTCCAAATGTTAGTGTAAAACTTTCTAAATCAATAAATTCACCATCTAGGATAGTTGCTGCGTTAACAGTGCCACTACCAACATCAATTATTCTTTCTAGCTTATTTGGTTTTTCTAGCGCCCAATAACTAATTGCTCCCTCTGGTGCCACTGATATTTTGTTGATTCTCATTGTTTTTGTCATATCGTTGACTTTTATCACATGTTTTCTCTGTATCATATCGACCATTTTTATTTTGTCCTGCTTATGTTTGACAATTGGTTGATTAACAACTATGTCAAAGTCATTATCATCAGTAAATCGATGCAAAGCTATTAAAATGCGAATTAAGGCATCTTCATGCGCTTTACTATCTCCAGCCATTTGACGTTTAAACAAAGACTCTTTTAATGCTAACTTTGCAGCAAATCCTTTTTCTCCTTTAAACTCGTAAAAAATATCCTCCTTCCCTAATCCTTTATCGATTTTTAATTCTCGATATTCTCCTAGGCAAGATAAAGTTTGGAATGCACCATAAGGAGTAACTATCTTTGTTTCATAATTACCTGGATCCATACCAACTATCATTAATATCACCTCATCTCGTATTACATCCGTAATACCTACTCTCTCTAATTTACTTTCTTGTGTTACGGTTGTAATACATTCTTATTTTGAACACAAAAGAAATATTCACTTTTTACGTTATTTTTTATAATAAAATACGTTATATACGTACTTAATAAAATAGAAGGAATATTGTTGGAAATAGTGAATATAAATAGTAAGTTGACCATGAAGGAGTTTTATATATGAAATCTCAGATAGGTGAAATAAGGAAGGCTAAAGGATTAATGCAGAAGTATGTTGCTCAACAGGTAGGAATTTCTCATCAACAATTAAGTGATTTTGAAAATAATAGGACTTACCCACGTATAGATAAAGCTTATAAGATAGCTAAAATACTTAATTGTACTGTAAATGACTTGTATATTTGGGAAGACTAAAAAACCCTACTCGCTATTAAGTAGGGTTTTAAAATTACTACATTATTTTATTAATCTCTAAAATTAAACAAGTATATTAAATGGACTTATTTTATAGGCTCTGAACGAGTTAGTTCAACATTAACATCATTTTTATTTACAGCTGTACCAGAGGCAGTTTCATAATAGTAACCTACTAGTGAAGATCCTCCTGGAGCATATTTTTTATATCTTAATCTACCATTATCATATCCACCAACAGCATAAGCAGTTATATAGTGTGTAGTTTTTGGAGGAACTTCTTGTTTCACTCCATATTTTTTACCCTTTGTAGTAGTTTTTGAGTAGTCATAGCTCCCACCAATTGTTGCTTCAATCCCAGCAAGGAATGACTTACCTATTGTTCCTTTACCACTTAAGTTAGCGGAAACTTTCCAATTTGTTGTTACAGTTTCTTGTTGTTCATATTGCGCTTCTGCTTTAACCGTATTTTTATTAGCAATTCTAAATACCCCCAGGTTTTGGAAATACCAATCTTTCCTAGGACTATTCTTCACATAAGAATCAAAAGAGTATGTATACCCATCCTTAGGAGGAGCAAATAAAGAAATTTCTCCACTTTTAACGCCATTATTTCTTTCGCTTAAAGGTGTAACCTCCGTAATATTACCATTTAAATCTTCTTCCCATGCTTTAATTTCCTCAACCTCATTTTCTGAAATTTCTACTTTTTCATTTGCTAAATCAATTACTTCTTGCGGTATAGAATCATTCTTCTCTGCACCGACAATACTACCTCCATTACTTATGAAGGCCCCCGTAAATAAAGCGCTTGCAATAATTCCTTTAAATATTACTTTTTTCCTCTTCATAAAAACTCTCCCTCTAATTATATTTAACTACCACATAACAATACCATATATCACCAATTAATAAAACATTTTTTTACATTTTACCCAAAAAACGCACAATGCTTTTTCCTGCATCTACAGTATCATCCATAGATATTTGAGCAGTGGAAGTCTGTAATATAGTGAATAGCAAATTTTTATAACTTATGGTTAAAATGTCATTATTGATTAAGCTCTCATCTAAATCATATCCCTCATAAGAATTATAGAAAACTAGATCATTCCCTATAAAAGCATCCGTATATGATATAGTAATTGTTAAAAGTCTATCCTTATTTTTATTTAAAAAGTACATCGTTTCTTGTGTTGATTCCCAAGAGTTCGATCCATCAGCTGTAAGGAATTCTCGCTTGCCAAAACTTAAATCACTATCTACTATAATGAGATCATTACCTAAAGTGCTCTTGTCTAAAGAGTAACCTGATATTACCAATCCACTTACTAATTTTTCAAATAACGACTGATATTCTGTATAAGAAATAATAGGATCAGTTTTTACTCCGTCGTTATTTTTCGTTTCATTATTCTCTTTAGTTTCAGCTATTCCACCACTACTATCATCTATTATTTCTTCTCCTTTGACACAACTAACCAATAAAAGTGTAATGGTAAAGACTAAAACTATCATTAATTTACTATTTTTAATAATAAACAACCCTCTCTATTAGTTTTTGATAATATCATATCATACTAAAAATAGAAAACAATAGATTTATTTCCAAAATACGTATTTTTTAAAAGAAATATCCTGTTAATAATTAACACTATTTTGGGAGACTATTTAGATGAATATGATCATAAATTATCTTAAATCTAATATAAGCTCAATTAATAACCTGAATCTAAAAACCTAGACAATTTTGTAAAATAATAGTAGTAATATTGGAATACCAAAGGAAGCTTATCAAAGGTGAGAATGATAGTGTTTTTACAGAATATGATTTTTACATTAGTGGCACCATAAAGTGCATCGATACTTTAACCACAGCCTAAGAAATAACACGGAAAGGTTGCTTACTTATTACTTATTACTTTATACATCGTCATTCGGATTGATCAATAGGAAAGTTTTCTAAGAAGGTATCAATAAGGAGTTTAAGTTCTGCGGAGTTATTAGTGGATTCATACTGTTTTTTGCAAAATAAAAATACACAATGTTGCAGAGAATTTGGCGTAGCCCAACTTTACATGGAGAGGCGGGTATGATAGCCTTGTTTGGCTAAGCCAGCCCTTGATACAGCTGGCTTCTTGGCTTAGCAGTCATGCCCGCAGAGGCTCCATGTCAAGTTGCAATTCTCTGCATTCCCCGCTGCACAACTATGTATTTTTCAATTGCACAAAACATTCATACTGCTCTTTCAGTTGGAGTAATAAATCATAGTCGTTCATTTTATCCCTCCTTTCTGTTAGGAGGTTTCTTTATTGCGGAGGGAAATTCCTTTATGTTCAATAAAAAAGACAAAATTATAAAATTAGAATACACTTTCCATAATTGTATATTTATGTTAAGTTAAAAGAGTGATATTTCAGAATTATCACACAATTATTTCTAGGAGGAGAAAAAAATGGGAAAAAAGTTTTAGTTTTACTAAGTTCATTTTTACTTGTAATTGGTACTCTTTTACCAACTGGACAAGCATTTGCTTCAAAGACATTAGAAAAGGAGAATTGGGAAACAGAGAATTTGGAAATGGTTTATATAACCTTGTATTCAGATGACAATCAACAAATTATTGCAGAAGTTCCGAAAATTCATGAACAAGAATATCTAAAAAAATTAGAAAATAGTGACTTTAGAAGCAATGAAATTAGAAGTTCAGTAAGTTATAATGTCCCTATTAGTATTTCTAGTAACGATGGGTTAATTACCCCCTTCGCTAATAAAGGGGACGAACCAGGTGGTCAACCATACACAAAATACTTTACAAAGTATGATGTTTTTAAAGTAATTGATTCAATCGACAACTCACGAAATTGGATGTCGTATGCATCTAACCCGTTAACTGATGCAGTAGTTGGCGCTGCTGTAAAGGTAATCACAAAAAGTAATTGGTTAGGAGCTTTAACTGCTGCAAGCATTTGGGCAGCTGCAGATATTGTTAATAGAAGTAACGCTTGGTGGAAAGATTCAGCTATTATGATAGTAAGAGGACAAATTAAAGGAGTTAAAGTAACAGTAAAACCTAATCCATCAGGTTCAAATTATCCTGCTGCGATTAGAACTTATACAAGATATTAATTAAAGGATAGGGATGAATATAATGACAAAAAAAAGAATCATAAACATTATCGGATGGATATACATACTTATTTTAGGTATTGGCAAAATAATTGCTCCAGAAAAATTTTCTTTTGTTACTACAGGATTAGTTGGATTTATCCTTCTGATAATTGGCTTATTTTTGATATTCTATCCTTTCCACAAACAAAAGGTAAACTAAATTAGAAAAAAGCATGGATTCTATACAGCTCCATGCTTTTTTTCAGTAAATGATAAATATTTGTTACCTGGGACTATCTTAATAATAGATTTTTTAGTGATAATCAAGTTGTACTATTCTTATAAATCCACCCCTATTATTTTATGCAGATTATTAGCATTAAAAAAGCCTTATTCTAGAATCGAATATGGTCCAAAAGAAGAAGTGATGTGGGAGGACAATTATTTAGTATATATTATTCTAACTTATACAAATGCCCCACTCCGAAGAGTAGGGTTGTGTGAGATAATCATGCTGTACAACTATTTTATACCCATCCACATTACTTTATGCGAATAGTTTGACCAACTTTTAATTTCTTTGGATCAATATTTGGATTTAATTTTTCTAATGTACCATGTTTCAATTGCTTCGCTTCTTCTATCCCCCAAAACTGGAATGAGACGAGGAGAATTACTTGGTTTAAGATGGGGAGATGTAGATTTTGATAATAAACGAATTGTCGTTAAACACTCATTATATTTCATAGGCGGTAAAGGTCTGGTTTTACAGGAACCAAAAACAGCAAGTGGAAAAAGAAATATTGCTATTGACGAAAATATTATTAATGAACTTAAATCATACCGTCTGAAAAAACAACAACAGCTTTTACAAGTTGGCCAAAAATTGAATGATGAACATTTTGTTGTATCAGCTTTTGGTGGAGAACCAGTTAATCCAAATACAATCCATAAACAGTTTTTGTATGATATTAAATTAGCTGGAGTAAAAAGAATTAGATTTCATGATTTACGACACACACATGCAACTATCATGTTAGAGATTGGAGAAAATACAAAAATTGTATCAGAAAGATTAGGTCACGCGAACACATCCATCACTCTCGATAAATATAGTCACGTGACACCTAATATGCAAGACTCATCAGTCGAAAATTTCACAAAAGCATTCCTTAAATCTAGCTCAGACAAGTAAAAGTGGTCAAAATGTGGTCAAATCTATCTTAATCACTCAACAGACCCTTATAAATAAAGGATTTCTTCTACTAAATAATTACATCACGCGCTTAAACATCTTCTCCATCTCATAAGTAGAATAATGCACAATAATCGGTCTCCCATGCGGACAAGTAAATGGATCCGATGTAGTCCGAAGTTCGTCGAGTAGGCTCTGAATTTCGTCGTTTCGCAAATGACGGTTTGCTTTGATTGAGCCTTTGCAACTCATCATGATGGCTGCTTCTTCTCTTAATAGTTTGATGTCTACTTTTTTCATGGAGAGAACTTGTTCGATCATTTCTTCGATTGTTTCTTTTTCTTCGCCTTTTGGGAACCATTGTGGATGAGAGCGAACTAGGTAGCTTTGCTGGCCAAATGGTTCGAGAAATACGCCTACTTTTTCTAATTCGACTTTATTTTCTTCTATTTTCATCCACTCATCTAGCGAATAATCTAAAGTTAATGGAATGAGCATTTCTTGTAATTCATTATGAACTTCTCCGACTTTTTCACGGAAAAATTCGTATTTGATTCGTTCTTGGGCAGCGTGTTGATCGATAATGTACAGCCCTCTTTCATTTTGGGCAAAAATATACGTTCCATGCATTTGACCAATTGGATAAAGTGGCGGTACTCTTGATCCTTCGACTACATCGGCTATTTCTTTCTCTTCCCATGTTTCCTCTTCTACCTCGGCTGGTAATGGTGGAAGGATAGTATTCGACTCTCCGCCTAAAAAGAATGGTGCACTGTCCATTGGATTGTTCTCTACTTCCTCAGCCGGCCAACTACTTGGTGCATCTTCAACAGGCTGATTCCATGTCGATTTTTCTTCTACCTCTACTTTTGGAATCGAAAAAGTTGGTTCGGTCTTTGGAATAGATGGTATCGCCGGTTCTCTTATCGTGTCAAAGCTAAAAGCTGCTTGTTCTTCCTTCGGAGCTGGCTTTTTCTCCCGGATAAGCCCTGCTGGAATAAGTTCTTTTTTCTTGAAGGCAGCTTTAATCGTATTACTTACGAGTTCATATAATTCTTGTTCTTTACTGAAGCGAACTTCCATTTTCGATGGATGGACATTAACATCTACTAAAATTGGATCCATTTCTACATTTAAAAGAACAATTGGATATCTGCCAATCGGCAATAACGTGTGATACCCTTCTTGAATGCTGCGAACAAGGGAATAGTTTTTAATAAACCGTCCATTAATCATCGTGGAAATGTAGTTACGTGACGCACGAGTGATTTCCGGCAGTGCCATATAACCACTTAATTTAAAATCAAGGGTGCTTGCGGAAATAGGAATCATTTTTTTCGCTATATTTAAGCCATAAATGCTCGCAAGAACCTGTCTTACATCCCCATTACCATTTGTATGAAGTAACTTGCGGTCATTATGGACTAAACGGAAACTTACATTAGGATGTGCAAGTGCCAGTCGGTTAACGATATCGGTAATATTGCCAAGCTCTGTATGAATCGACTTCATATATTTCAGTCTTGCCGGTGTATTAAAGAATAAATCGCTGACGATTATCTCTGTTCCTTTTCTTCCGGGTGCGCCCTCTTGTTTTACTAAATGGCCACCTTTCAGCTCAACTGTTGTTCCTTGTTCTCCTATCGAAGTCGTTAAAGTGACATGGGAGACTGAGGCAATACTCGGTAGTGCCTCTCCTCTAAATCCAAGAGTGCGAATACGGAATAAGTCATTTTCATCCTTGATTTTACTTGTCGCATGTCTAGAAAAAGCTGTTAAGACATCCTCTTCCTCAATCCCTTGTCCATTATCGAGAATGCGAATGCTTTGTAAACCAGCTTCCTCGATAAATATTTCAATCGACGTACTTTTGGCATCTATGCTATTTTCCACTAATTCTTTTACAACAGAGGCTGGCCGCTCAACAACTTCACCTGCAGCAATTTTATTCGAAAGTGCATCATCCAGTTGAATAATCTTTGCCATTGTTTCTCCTCTTTTCTTTCCTACTTTTAATCAGATTAATCGGCATATGCATAAGATTGAACTGTAGTACTAATTTCGGCGTTCAACTTGTACATGAAGACCATTATTTTCGGTGTTTCTCTGTTTTTGGCTTTCATCTTGCTTATGAACACCATTTTTTCAGGCGTTTATCTATTTTTCGGCTTTCATCTTGCTTATGAACGCCACTTTTTCAGGCGTTTCTCTATTTTTCGGCGTTCATCCCACTTATGAATGCCACTTTTTCAGACGTTTCTCTATTTTTCAGCGTTCATCCTGCTTATGAAAACCACTTTTTCCAACATTCCTCTGCTTTCAGCGTTCATCCTGCTCATGAACGCCATTTTTTCAGACGTTTCTCCATTTTTCAGCGTTCATCCCGCTTATGAAAACCACTTTTTCGAACGATCCTCTATTTCATAGCGTTCATCTCACTTATGAACACCATATTGACTCACTTTATCCGTCGTTTCGAACTTTTTTGTGAAGTTCATACAGTGTATTTAATGCCTGCATTGGTGTCATTTCTAAAATATCCAAGTCTTTAAGTTTGTTTACAATTTGCTTTTCCTTTGTAGAAAGAGCTTTTTGAGGCTTTTTCACTTCTGTATCAAAGAAGGATAATTGTGCTTCTTCCTCGATTTTTTCTGCTTTTACAACAGGTTGTTCGATTTGCGTGACTGCTGCTTCTCCAGCAAATTGATCTTTTTGCTCTAGACTTGTTAATAGTTCTTGTGCGCGTTCAATTAGTGCTTCTGGTAATTCAGCAAGCTGGGCAACGTGAATTCCGTAGCTTTTATCTGCTGCTCCTTCTTTAATTTTATGAAGGAAGACTACTTTTCCATTTTGCTCCATTGCGCTAACATGAACATTGCTTAATGACTGAAGCTCTTCCGCAAGTACAGTTAGTTCATGATAGTGGGTCGAGAATAACGTTTTAGCGCCGACTTCATGATGGATATATTCAATAATCGCTTGGGCAAGCGCCATTCCATCATAGGTGCTTGTACCGCGTCCAATTTCATCAAAGAGAATTAAGCTGTTATTGGTTGCATGTAAAAGTGCATTTCTTGCTTCTAGCATCTCAACCATAAATGTGCTTTGACCAGAAATAAGATCATCTGCTGCACCAATTCTCGTAAAGACTTGGTCAAATAATGGCAATACTGCTTCGTCTGCTGGTACGAAACAACCGATTTGCGCTAAAATGCTTGTTAAGGCAATTTGGCGCATATACGTACTTTTACCAGACATATTTGGTCCTGTAATTAACAGCAACTCTCTCTCTTTATGCATCGTGCAATCATTAGCGACATAGTTCTGCGCGTTCATCACCTTTTCCACTACTGGATGACGGCCATTTTTAATAGAAAGAGTTCGATCACTTGAAAACTCTGGCTTCACATAGCGACGATCTTCACTAACAGTTGCAAAGCATTGTAATACATCTAGCGTACTGACTGTTTTTGCTAAATTTTGCAAGCGCGGGATATATTCTTTGATCGTTTCTCTGATTGTTGTGAAAATCTCATATTCTAGTTCAACCATTTTTTCTTCTGCTTGCAAGATTAAGCTTTCTTTTTCCTTTAATTCTGGTGTGATATAACGCTCTGCATTGGCAAGTGTTTGTTTGCGCTCATACTGTCCTTCTTGTAAAAGATGAACATTTGCTCTTGTTACTTCAATGTAATAACCGAATATACGATTATAGCCGATTTTTAATGATTTAATGCCTGTTTTTTCGCGTTCTTCTCTTTCCAGCTGGGCGATCCACGTTTTACCGTTTCGACTTGCATCACGGTAGCTGTCTAATTCAGAATGATAGCCATCTAAGATGATATTTCCTTCTTTAATGGAAAGTGGTGGATTTTCAACAATTGCCCGTTCTAATAAATCGGTTATATCTTCACATGGATCTAGTTCATCAGCAAGTCTGGTTGCTTCTTCTGATCCGAACGATGCAACGATTTGCTGAATGATTGGCACTTGTTGTAGCGATTTTTTTAGCTGTACAAGATCTCTTGCATTTACATTACCAAATGCCACTCGGCCTGCTAGACGTTCTAAATCGTACACTTCCTTTAGCTTTTCCCGTAAATCTTGGCGTTCAAAGTAATGACCGATCATCGTCGCTACTAAATTTTGACGATATTCAATCTCCTCTTTATTTAAGAGTGGGCGGTCAATCCACTGTTTTAAAAGTCTTCCGCCCATCGCTGTTTTCGTTTCGTCCAATAACCAGAGGAGCGATCCTTTTTTCCCTTTTGAACGAATCGTTTCTGTTAATTCTAAATTTCGCTTGGAATAATAATCTATTTTCATAAACTGATCGATTACATAAATCGAAACAGGCTGTAAGTGATCCAAGCTTCGTTTTTGTGTTCGATATAAATAATTAAACAAGCGTGCAACGGTGTTTTTCAGCTGTTGCTTTTCGACTCCTTGCAATAAAGGAGCATGCATATCTTTTTCATCGGTATCATTTTCGATTGAAAGCGTTAAAGTTCCTCGCTCCTGCAATCGCTTCTGATACTCTTTGGAAAAGTCATCTGAAATAACAACTTCTTTCGCTCCTGACAAAGATAGTTCATTTAATAACGAATCGATGCCAGTTAAAATGGTTGCTTTACTTTCCCCAGTCGATAAATCGCTATAGGCAAAGCCAAATTTTTCGTCTGCAAATAATGAAATAGTGGCAATATAGTTGTTTTCTTTATCGGAAAGATTTTTTCCTTCCATCATCGTACCAGGCGTGATGAGCTGAACAACTTCTCTTTTCACGACTCCTTTTGCTTGCTTTGGGTCTTCTGTTTGTTCACAGATTGCTACTTTGTAGCCGCGCTCGACAAGCTGTTCAATATAGTTAGGAGCAGAATGATGAGGAACTCCACACATCGGAATTCGCTCCGCTCCCCCACCTTCTCTACTCGTTAACGTAATTTCGAGCTCTTGTGATGCTTTGATTGCATCATTAAAGAACATTTCATAAAAATCCCCTAAACGAAAAAATAAAAAGGCATCCTGATAATCTGCCTTTACTTGTAAGTATTGTTGTATCATTGGCGTATATGTCGTCATAACTTCCTCCAAAATCCAAGTCCAAATCTATTATTCTCCCATTATAACATAAAGAAATAGAATATTTCAGTGGGGGGTTTTGGGAGATTGAGTCAAGTTTTTGTGGGAGTTTTTTTTGGATAGAAAAACTCCCCTCTTATTTAGTTATATTTCCCACCTAAATGAAAGCGTTATCTAAACAATTTAGTTTTGTTTTTGTTCATTTCCTTCATTTTTTAAAAACCTCGTAAGGCTTGTAAAGCATGGTATATCGGCTTTCCTTTTTGCCGATTTAAATATGATAAATTATTTCTTGTTAGCTCTCCGACTGAACTCTTTAACTTTTCCACATAATATTTTGGCTGAGAAACAGAAGCGGTTTGATCGTTAGGGTTAATTCGTCCTAAAATCGTCTTGATTTCTAATTCATCCTTCATACCAACCATAAAGTCAATAAATGCTTGTATTCCTTTATCGCACCAGCTGCGGCCGTTTTTAAGCCGTTTAGCGAATACACTCATCGTTCCTTCCGCACTTCCCATTGGACGATAGTGGCTTGTGTCTATGTCTTTTTCCTTCAACCATTCGCGATAATCTCCAAGGGCCTGAGGATATTTTGACAGCTGTTGTATGAACTCTTCTAACCGTTCTTCTTTCTTTTCGTTTTCAAGAGTACCAACTGCACTATTAAGTTCCACTAGGAATCCTTTCGCATCATATTGAGCCAGTTTCTTACGAATGACTCTATATCTCTTATGGCCTTTGAAAAGCGTTTTAACCTCACGAGCTACATGGAATCGGTCGATGACAAAGAATGCATTCTTATAGTGATCCTGACAAGCCGTAATCCACTGGGCTCCATCCCCATTAATTACGAGGTGATGTTCACTCGGATTGTAGTTGTAATTATCTATTAAGAACTGCTCAAATCCTTCCCAGAACGCTTCTTTACCTTTGTGGACATAGTGACGTTTTGCGATTAAGGATGTTCGTTTCCCGTTGACTATCCAGCCCTCATGTACGGAAGCAATCTTTTCTTCCCGCCCACGTCGTTTTCCACGTTGCCTTTTCACATATAGTCCGTCTACTTCTACAAAGAGCACTTTCCTCAATTGGTCGGTCGGCTTGACGAAAGTAACTTCTGTTTGTAGAAGGTGTTGACGAATAGTCTCATGGCTGATTACTTTGTAACCTAGTAGTTTCTCAATCATGGAGGAAGCATGACGATAGGATGTACCTTGAACTGCCATTTCCATTGCCATCGTTTCAACTAGGGGACTGAAACCTTTTGACCCCTCAAACTCTAAATAGTGATCAAGGAGATAAACGTATCCACCCTTTTCCCTGTCCCTATAGTAATTCCGATTGATGATAATAGAACCGAATGAAGTATCCATCTCTACGGCTCGCTTATCCTGAAGGTAAAATCTCTTTTTATCTCTATTTTCTGCAATCTGTTGATCCATTTCTTCGAGTTGCTTCGTGAGAACTTCACCAAATGTCTTTTGAAGCATAACAAATAAATCTTTTTCCAGTTCTTTTAATGTGGGTAATTGTATGGTATCTTTTTTCATAGGACTCCTCTTCCTTGTATTTGTGGTTTTCGCAGACTTTACTATACAAGAAGAGAGTCCTTTTTTCATTTGATTTTATTTTCCATCTACCGCACTTCCGTTTGGTGACCTGTTTCTCAATGGATGGATCTACGCCCCATCCATTGAGAAACAGGGTACAACATCTCCCACAAACATTTTACTCATACGTTTTGGGAAAAGACATCAAATTTATCCTTATAAAAAATTAGCTGTTTTCATGAAGTAAGATGTGATAACTAGTTCATTCCATTGCGCTCGAGACATTCCACTATCTTTTTAAAAATAATACTAGTAATTCGCAAGCAAATCTTCTATAATTTAGCTTGCTACAAAAGTTAATATTAGGTAAAGGAGCAATTATCTTGAAACGTTATTTATCGATTCTTTTAGCTATAGTTCTCATGTTTAGTTTTATGCCGTTTTCAAGTGCTGATGCAAAGACAAAGGTTAAAACGTACAAAAATTGTACTGCCCTTAATAAGGATTATAAGGGTGGCGTTGCTAAATCTAAATCCACAAAAAATAAAGGTGGAAAAACGAAGTACAAACCTTATGTTTCGAAAGATTTATATGAAGCAAACAAAAAAAGCGACCGTGATAAAGACGGAATAGCTTGTGAAAGATGATAGGAACGCCTTTCTCCTATACATATAGGAGAAAGGCGTTTTTATTCTTTATAAGGTTAAGCAATACTAACCAGAACCCCCATTATAAGAAAAAAAGACTAGGAAAAGCTCCTAGCCTTTACTCCTCTTCTCCGCCTACGAGAAAGTCTGGATTTAATTCTTCAAATTCTTCGTCTTCTACTTCATCTTTAAACCATGCATCATCATCTTCTTTGCCGCATTCGTCTGTGCAAACTTCTACACAGATTTTTGTTTCTCCAATAACTTCTACGATAAATTCTCTTTCTACATGAACAATAATTTTATTGCCATTTGGAGAAATAACTGCTTCGATGCAGTTTGGTTGTTGTAATACGCGTGCAATCACATCGTGGTCTTCTAGGCAATCAGGGTCACGATATTTTAGTTTAATGACATCTGTATATTTTACACGCTCTGTAACAACTTCTGTTTGTGTGTTGTCATTATAGGAATACCAAACGTTAATGTCATAGTATCCGCAAATTTCTACTGTTTTACCAACCTTTTCCGCTTCATACGTATGGTTGATAATCCAGCAGCCCAAGATGCTTGAAGGGCTGTTGTCTGGGCAGATCGTATGATTGGATTTTGTGAATTTACGTCCTTTCGCTACGACTGCCTTTGTAATAATCTCTCTATATTCTCCCATGTTCGAGCGAAACCTCCTCATTCATTTTCATTTCATCCTATGCGGGATAGGAGTCTAGTGTGCGACAATTTTTAAAGACTATAAATAATGCTTAAATCTACTTCATTGTATGTAAAACTTGGGTAAGTGTGCCGATATTAACCATTTTTCTAGACGAATAACCTCTCCTTTATCCCCTTTCCACACTGCTTTGTTAACCCACATATACGGAATTCTCTTCTTAGGTAAAAACCAGCTTTCCATCAAAACTATCTTAACCATGAAAAAAATATGCGTTTGTATTAATACATTCGCGGATACAGCTTGTTCGAATCTTTATATACTGTAGTATACGGTAAGGGGGTGAGGAAGTTGGCAGGGTTATTTAATAAAAACGATCAGTTTGATTTTAAATTCAATGTGAATGGTAAAGAGGTTACTGGAGAGGACGGAGCTAAATACGCACAAGAATTAATCGAGAAGCTATCAACAGAAATGGGTGGCTTAGTACAAAAATTAACAAAAGGTGTTTCTGAAAATGTAGCGGGAAGTACGATTGAATCGCTAAAAGATAAGGTTGCAACAAATGTTGATTTGGATTCTATTAAGGAAAAAGTATTGCCTAATCTTAATCCAGAAACGCTTAAGAGTTTACTAAATCAAGATACACTAAGTAAACTCCAAGAGAAATTACCTGTCATTGATGCTTCAAATGATGATGGGAATCTTAAATTAAACGTTAATGGCAAGCCTATTTTTTCACTAGATATTTCAGATTTCATCAAAAAATAACGATTAAATCTCACTTTTGAAAGGAGGTGAAATCATATGTTGTCTAACTACACATCTGATTGTCACAAAGGTAACGGTTCAAGACTTGCTGGTACTGATGTTACTGCTAAAGGTAAAAGCATTGGAAATAAAGGGGCAGAACTTCGCGGATTCACTAACGCTACTCAAGGAAATGGTAACCTTGCTAACCAATTTACTGCTTCTGGTGCTGCTGGTGGTGCTGCTGTAGGTGTTAACTTATTAAACTTCTTTGTTGGCGGTATTTTAGTTAATGCTAATGTTGCAGGTGATGCTACAGCTGTATCTTACAATGAGAACAGACCTGAAATGGTGAACGAAGGTTAATCACCTTTATTGAATAATCACTCCTACAAGAGATAAGCATATAATAAAGGGCAACATCTACTTGATGTTTGCCCTTTTCTTTTTTTACATACCTAATAGGAGGAGGGGAAAAGAATGGCGAAGGATAAAAATTCTGGATTGACTGCTGAAAAATTAAAAGAGCTTGGTGTACCAGAGGAGTTAATTGATACAATTCTTGAAACAGGAGGGCCTTCTGTTAATACACATGCAGAGGGCGGAAATGGCGGAAGTGCTGTCAGTCTTACTTATGTGGATAATTATTCTGTTCTATTTCTTGTCTATACGTTTCTTTTGCAAACAGTTAATGATGGAAACGCAAAAGATAAAGAAATGAAGCAGCTTAATAAAGCATTGCTATCGACCTTACAAACGGCTATGAAGGAACAGCAGGAATATCGCAAGGCTTTCTTACGCGCGATTAACATTTTAAATAATCAGAATAAGTAAAAACCAAGCAAAATTATGCTTGGTTTTTCTTTTGGATGTTTTAATTGTATTCGTAAATAAATGGAGCTCGTTGCTTTCCGCTTCAGACACAAGATTCGTCTGTGGGGACTAACATTCCCCCTCATCTCCTCCAGGAGTCAAGTGTGCTTCACCCTAAACAACACAGAATGCTAACGTTATTTAACGAGAAACAATCCAATCTTACAAAAAGCCATTTTTTACTCTTCTTTCTTTTTCTCAATGGAGGAAAGAATTTCGGTTTCGACTGTTTCTGAGATTGTTTTTGTTACCATTTGTAGCATGTCATTGACAATTCCCTGTGATTCTTTAAATTCACTGACAATTGGTAGTTCGTCGATTTCCTTTTGCAGTGCATCAATTTTTGCTTCTGTTTCTTTTAGAGCAGCAATTTTCCCATAATGTTGGAGATTAACTGCTTGCTTTTGCAATTTTTTGATTTGGGCAATTCGATCATTCACTTTTTGGTTTTGATTGATTTGCTTTTCTGCACGCTGATAAAACTCAACTTCTTCTGTATCACGAATCATTTTGGCTAGTTGTTCTGTTCGCTCGATGATTTCTTCACGTGTGTACTTAGCCATTAATTTGCCTCAACAGCTTCTGCTTCTAATACCTCAATCATTTCTCCATTTAATGACCATGTTTTCGCATCTGTAATTTTAACAGAAACAAGTTTGCCGATTGCTGACTTTGGTCCAACAAAATTCACTAGCTTGTTTTTGCGAGTATAACCAGCAAGTACATCTGGATTATTCTTACTTTCCCCTTCCACAAGAACCTCCACGATTTTGTCTTGGTAGCCCTTCATGGAATTAGCAGAATACTCATTAACTAATGCGTTTAGGCGCTGTAAGCGTGCCTTTTTCACTTCCATTGGAACATTATCTTTCATTCTTGCAGCTGGTGTGCCTTCACGTGGAGAATAAATGAATGTATAAGCAGCTTCAAAGCCAACTTCTTTATAAAGAGATAATGTTTCTTCAAATTGCTCATCTGTTTCATTTGGATATCCAACGATAATATCCGTTGTTAAGGTTAAATTAGGAATAGCTGCTTTCATTTTGCGTACTAATTCTAAATACTGCTCTCTTGTATATTTACGTGCCATAATTTTTAACACATCAGAGGAACCAGACTGAACTGGTAAATGGATATGCTCCACTAAGTTTCCGCCTTTAGCTAGTACCTCAATTAAATGGTCATCAAAATCTCGTGGATGACTTGTTGTAAAACGAACACGTGGAATATCAATTTTACGCATTTCTTCCATTAAATCTCCAAAACGAAATTCAATATCTGTGAAGTCTTTTCCATATGCGTTTACGTTTTGACCAAGTAGCGTAATTTCTTTATAGCCTTGTGCAGCTAAATGGCGCACCTCTTGAATAATATCCTCTGGACGGCGACTACGTTCTTTCCCGCGAGTATAAGGAACGATACAATAGGTACAGAATTTATCACAGCCGTACATAATATTTACCCATGCTTTAATTTTTCCGTTACGTACTTTTGGAAGGTTCTCGATTACGTCCCCTTCTTTAGACCAAACTTCGACTACCATTTCTTTCGACATATATGCTTCATGAAGAATGTTTGGTAAACGGTGAATATTATGAGTACCAAAGATCATGTCTACTTGTGTGTAAGTTTTTAAAATCTTATTTACTACTGATTCTTCTTGGGACATACATCCACAAACACCTAATAAAAGGTCTGGTTTTTCTGTTTTTAAATGTTTTAAATGGCCTAACTCGCCAAATACTTTATTTTCTGCATTCTCACGGATTGCACATGTATTAAGAAGGATAACATTTGCATCATCCACTGAATCTGTTGCTTCATAGCCTAATGCTAAAAAGATCCCTGCCATTACTTCTGTGTCATGCTCATTCATTTGACAGCCGAATGTGCGAATATAGAATTTACGTCCTTCTCCCATTCCACGGAATTGTTCGGGAATAGAGAAATCTTTTTCATATCGAACTTCTTCTTTTCCACGTCTTTTTGCATCTTTTAGAGAAGGTGCTTTATATACTGTCTCGAAATATTTGCTATAATCCTTTTCGGATTTTTTGTCCGAAGAATTATTGCTTTCAATTTTTTGTCCTTCTAAACGTTGTTTTTCGTTCATTTCAACTACTCCTCTCTTATCGATGATTTGGTTTCATCCATAAGTTTGTTAATATACATGTTTTAGATTAGTTCTTATAGATTGTTATTTTGCTTATGTTAGGAAGTTGGTTGTTTTCGTCTCAGGAATTTTTTCGCAAGGGAAGTTGAGCATCCCTTTTATCTACAGAAAGTAAACTTAAAAACTTCCTAGATTTTATAAGCAAAAATCTATATAATAGCAGTTGCTTTTATATGTACTATTCTTTATAGACATATTTTCATTATTCTAGTATAAGCCTTTCACCATTTGAAAACAATAGCTAGGTTACAAAGAAAAATTTCTACTGTTTTCTTTATGTATAACTTATAATTCACAACAACAGGCAGTTCAAACCCTCCCTCACAAGGAAGAAATTAAACTGCCTGTATAGCTAGATTGGAATACCCTTTATTTAGGGAATCTTTTTACCATATTCGTATATAAAAACTTCTCTACTTGCGTACTAGTATAATATTTTGTTAGTTCGTTTATTAGATTAGGATAATCAGCAATGGAAGCTAGACCTTTTACCGTTTGAGAGATTCCATCAAAATCGGAACCAAAGCCGACATGATCTTCTCCTCCGAGTGAGCAAATATAATCTAAATGCCGCAATATGTCCGTAATAGTTGCTGTATTTGTCCCACTTAAAAACTGTGGGACAAATGTAATTCCGATTACACTATCCGCTTCTATCATTGCTTTGATTTGCTCATCTCGTAGATTACGAGGATGGGGGCAAAGATTATACGTATTGGAATGGGATGCATAGGGATGATCTGCTTGCTCCATTACATCCCAAAAGGCATTTTCTGATAAATGAGAAACATCCACCCATATATCTTGCTTATTTAAGAGCTTTACTGTTTCTTTACCAAATAAAGATAAACCTGCACCTCGAGGTTCTAAAGCACCATCAGCAACAGCATTCGCATAATTCCAAGTTAGACCGACTGCCGACACACCTAATCGAAGCAATGTTTTTAATTTCAATAAGTCTCCACCAATTGCATCACAACCTTCAAGTGTTAGAAGCGCACCGGTTTCCCCATCTTTCAAATCCTCGATATCTTTTTTCGTACGAATAAATTTAAAATCTGGATTCGGCTGTAAGATTTTTTCGTAAAAAATTGTCGCCATCGATAGTGCTGCTTCAAAACGCATATCGGGATGAACGGACTCTGGAACATAGAGGGCAAAACACTGAATCTTTGTTCCCCCTTTTTGCAACCCCTCCTTCGTTACATGAAGCTTATCACTATTCTGAAAATTGATTGTTTTATCCATAAACATTTTATATAATACATCACAATGCCCATCAAAGTATTTCAAAAAAACTTCACTCCTATACGAATATGTTCTATCTTTTTCTATGTAAATCTTGGCGGCTTTCCATCAAGACATCATTAATTACAAACAATTTAATCCTATCCTTATATAAAGAAAACTTCCATCAGTGGAGTTCTTATTGACCGTTAAGAGTGAGATAAATAAAAAGAAAGGGCGTCTCATTCATTCGGTTTGCTTACGCACAGAGTCAAGAGTCTAGTTGGCGAAAGTTCGTTTTCCAACTTTTCATTCTTGCTGTGGGAGACTAAACCTTATTGATGAGACACCCCCCTCCTTTTCGGAGGTTTGCTCTATTTTTCTAAACAGAATCTCCCTCAAGAGGATTCTTTTGGCCGAGCATACCACTCATAAGAAGGGATAAATTGGGAAAGTAATCAAAATCATACTTTCTTATTTTTCATCTAATCTTATTTTCTCTTTATCTAGGCTCCACAATGAGCTTGATGGCTGTTCTTTCCTCACCGTCAATAACGATATCAGTGAAGGCAGGGATACAAATTAAATCCACTCCGCTAGGTGCTACAAATCCTCTTGCGATAGCAACTGCTTTAACCGCTTGATTTAATGCACCTGCACCAATTGCCTGGATTTCTGCTCCACCTCTTTCTCGTAGAACACCTGCAAGCGCACCAGCTACAGAATTGGGACTAGACTTTGCTGAAACCTTTAATATCTCCATTTCTAGCTCCTCCTTGTTTAACCCCCCCGCATGTACATTAAGATTAATGAACATATCAGGATATATATCATTCCAATGTTACTATATTCCAAGTTAATTACACATATTCCAGCTTGGACATAAAAACTTAGAAAATTATTTGATTTTTCAAGGAAGAGCTAATTTTCCATAAAGAAAATTTCCATCAGTTGGGATTTTTCCTCATCCCACTGATGATTAGTTGCACTTATCAAGCCTTTACGAGAGGATTCGATTAGGAATAAAAAGGATGATCGTCATTAATTAAGATTCGTTCGATTTTTTTCGCTTTGCCAGTCTTGTTATCCACTTCAATTAGACAGCCGCTTAACTGAGCTCTCCCGCTTTTTGGCGGCTCAAATCGTGTTGGCAAATTTGTTAAAAAGCGATTTAGTACTAATTCCTTTTGCATACCAAGTATTGCATCATATGGACCTGTCATGCCGACATCTGCCATAAAGGCTGTTCCATTTGGTAAAATGCGATTATCAGCTGTTTGCACATGTGTATGTGTTCCAACAACAGCTGTAACTTTTCCATCTAAATACCATCCCATTGCTTGCTTTTCACTTGTTGCCTCTCCGTGAAAGTCAACAAAAATAAGATCGGTACGTTTTTTCGCTTCATTAACTAAACGATCGATGACGATAAATGGATCGTCACTCGGATTCATAAAAGTCCGCCCTTGTAAATTTATAACTGCTACTTCTATATCGTTAATTTTAACAAAGACCATCCCTTTACCTGGATTATTTTCAGGAAAATTTGCCGGTCTTACTAAATATTTCGCTTTATCGATAAATTCAAATATTTCGCGATTATCCCATGTATGGTTTCCCATTGTTACCGCTTGAGCACCAATTTCTAAAAAGCTTCGGTAAATTTTCTCAGTAATTCCTTTTCCACCGGCAGCATTCTCCCCATTGATAATCGTTAACTGTGGACGATATTTTTCCTTTAGCTTTGGTACGTACTCTTTAATCATGTCACGGCCCATAGAACCTACAACATCACCAATAAATAAAATATGCATGTCTTTTATCCTACTTTCTACTCTTCACTATGTAACAGTGTAACATACAATTCCCTTTCGTTCACAATCCCATTTGACTCTAATTAAACTTCCGGAAATTATTTGCTTTTTCATACAAAAAAACGGTGCAATCGCACCGTTTTTTATTTTGCATATTCAACCGCTCTTGTTTCCCGAATAACGGTTACTTTTATATGACCTGGATAATCAAGTTCTTCTTCGATTTTCTTACGAATATCGCGAGCTAATCGATGAGACTCTAAATCATCTACAAGATCTGGTTTCACCATGATTCGAATCTCACGACCTGCTTGAATAGCGAATGATTTCTCTACTCCATCATAAGATTCTGAAATTTCTTCTAGTTTTTCCAGACGGCGAATATAGTTTTCTAATGTTTCTCTTCGCGCCCCTGGTCTTGCAGCTGAAAGTGCGTCAGCAGCAGCTACTAGTACAGCGATGATTGAAGTTGGTTCCGTATCACCATGATGGGATGCGATACTATTGATTACAACAGGATGTTCTTTATACTTAGTAGCAAGCTCAACCCCAATTTCCACATGGCTTCCCTCTACTTCATGGTCAATTGCTTTACCAATGTCATGTAGTAAGCCGGCTCTGCGGGCAAGGGTTTGATCTTCCCCTAGTTCAGCAGCTAAGATTCCTGATAATTGTGCCACTTCCATACTGTGCTTTAATACATTTTGTCCATAGCTTGTACGGAATTTTAGACGTCCAAGGATTTTGATTAAATCTGGATGTAACCCATGAACACCGACCTCAAACGTAGTTTGTTCCCCGATTTCACGAATATGTTCATCCACTTCTCGACGTGCTTTATCAACCATTTCTTCAATACGAGCTGGATGAATACGACCATCCTGAACGAGCTTATCTAACGCAAGTCTTGCAGTTTCGCGTCTTATTGGATCAAAACCAGATAGAATAACTGCTTCTGGTGTATCATCAATAATTAAGTCAATTCCTGTTAATGTTTCAAGTGTGCGAATATTACGTCCTTCTCGACCAATAATTCGACCCTTCATTTCATCATTTGGAAGGTTAACAACGGAAACTGTAGTTTCTGCAACATGATCAGCTGCACATCGTTGGATTGCAAGTGACAAAATTTCTTTAGCCTTTTTATCTGCTTCTTCTTTTGCTCTAGTATCACTTTCTTTAATCATTATCGCAATATCATGAGCAACTTCTTGCTCTGTACGCTCTAAAATGATGGACTTAGCCTCTTCTCGAGTCAAGCCAGAAATGCGCTCTAGTTCTGTTTGCTGCTTGCGAACCATCTCGTCCACTTTGCTTTCCATCTCTTCCATATGCTGTTGTCTTTTATTAAGAGAATCGTCCCTCTTTTCTAAAACCGATTCACGTTTATCTAACGCTTCTCCCTTGCGATCAAGATTCTCCTCTTTTTGCAATAAACGATTTTCTTGTTTTTGTAGTTCATTTCTTCGATCACGAACTTCTAGTTCTGCTTCACTACGAAGCTTGTGAATCTCATCCTTTGCTTCTAACAAAGCTTCTTTTTTCAATGCGTCTGCTTCACGCTTTGCATTTTCAATAATTTGTTCAGCAGTCATGGTTGCATTGCTAATTTTTGCATTAGCATTGGACTTTCGAATAAAATATACGACAAAGCCAACAACGGCAATAACGATTAGAATAAGCAAAATGGAGATGAGTGTTATTAGATCCATCATTTTCACCTCCTCTTGCTATCAAATTGTGTTTGTTACGATTTTAAAAGTATTGGCTTAATGTTCCTTTTTTCAATCGAATTTCCCTAGTCATATAATTTGTTTTCTAGGTTTTCATACTTATAAAAATGTAAAATATACAATTCAATTGTATAGTTGTACCAATTTATTGTCAAGACTTTGAACTAGTAGGTTTCACCTAATTCTCATTGGCTATCTAACTATTATTTTTCTCTAACAATTGCTCTATTCTTCCTATATGTATGAAATGTCACTTTATTAAAGCTGTAATAGATTATCCAAACCTAACCTATCATCCGTATTATGGTCAGAAAAAAAGCTTGTTAAACCTGATTGAGTCTTTTATTCCGTCCGTTTTTTTCAAATGCATTATTGATTGGTGCACTAACAATTATATTTTGCATTAATATATCTATGAAAAACAAGTATGTTTTCTAAAAAACACAAAAAAGATGGTAAGCTAGAAACGCCGTTTACCATCTTTTTTAGCATTAATCGATTAATTCAAATTGTTCTTGGTCGTCATTTTCAGGCTTCAATGGTACTTCTTTATCTAGCCCGTAATGGTCGCGAATTTTCTTTTGAATTTCTAGGCGCATTTCTACATTTTCTTTTAAGAAAAGCTTCGCATTTTCACGGCCTTGTCCTAATCTTTCGTCATTATAGGAATACCAAGCTCCGCTCTTCTGAACAATATCAAGTTCTGAACCAAGGTCAATTATCTCGCCTTCTTTAGAGATACCTTCTCCATACATGATATCAACTTCTGCCACTTTGAAAGGTGGTGCAACTTTATTTTTTACAACTTTAATTTTTGTCTTGTTCCCTACCATATCTGTCCCTTGTTTTAGCGTTTCTGCACGACGCACTTCTAAACGAACAGATGAATAGAATTTCAACGCACGACCACCAGGAGTTGTTTCAGGATTTCCGAACATTACTCCAACTTTTTCACGAATTTGGTTGATAAAAATAGCAATCGTTTTTGATTTATTAATTGCTCCAGATAATTTACGAAGAGCCTGTGACATTAAACGTGCTTGAAGTCCAACGTGAGAATCTCCCATTTCTCCTTCAATCTCCGCTTTTGGTACAAGTGCTGCTACAGAGTCAATTACTAGAATATCAACTGCTCCACTTCGAACTAAAGCTTCTGCAATTTCTAATGCTTGTTCCCCTGTATCTGGTTGGGAAAGTAATAACTCATCAATATTAACGCCAAGCTTTTGTGCATAAACTGGGTCTAATGCATGCTCTGCATCAATAAATGCTGCTTGTCCGCCATTAGCCTGAACCTCAGCAATAGCATGTAGTGCTACTGTTGTTTTACCTGAACTTTCAGGACCATATATTTCAACGATACGACCTCTTGGATATCCACCAACACCTAGGGCTGCATCTAAAGCTAACGATCCACTTGGACTAGTAGAAATGACTTTATCAGCTTGCTCTCCCAGCTTCATGATACTACCTTTACCGAATTGCTTTTCTATTTGTTTTAACGCCATTTCTAATGCAGCTTGACGATCACTCAAATACGTTCTCCTCCTTATATAAAAAATGAATCTCACTATCATGATTCATTCGTTGTTTAAAAGATTATATACTTAATATACCTTTTTTCTATTCATTTGTACAGTAAAAAATCGAACATTCATTCGTTTTTTTATTTTTTCACGGAAAGGAGCTCTAACTTTAGTAGAACGTAAGCCACTACTAGTCATTATCTATTTCCCAACATTTTTAATAGAAAGTATTGACCGTATTTCACACTTCTAACTCGATTGCCGGCTCTTGTTCCACTTAAAGCTAACGCCTCTACTTTTGTCGGCTCGCCTTTTTTGGCAATCCCAATATAGACCGTACCAACCGGGTTACCTTCTAATTCATCTGGACCTGCAACCCCTGTAAAGCTTATTCCAATATCCGCATTTAGTAATTGGGCAACATTTTCAGCCAACTCTTTTGCGCATTGCTCGCTTACAACACCATGCTCTTGTATCGTTGACTCTTTTACATGAAGAATTTGGTGCTTTACTTCATTCGTATAACAGACAACACCACCTTGAAAGATGTTCCCAGCGCCAGGTATGCTTGTAATTTCCTGCTGGAATAATCCGCCTGTTAGACTTTCTGCCGCTGCTAAGGTCAATTTTTTCTTTAATAACACATGAGAAAGTTCATTCATTAAAGTTGTATCATCATAGCCATAGAAAAATTCGCCTACGCGCGCAAATATTTCCTCTTCTGTCTTTGCAATTAATTTATCTGCTTCTGTTACCGAATCATGCTTACATGTTATACGTAGTGTTACCTCGCCATCTCCCGCAAGCGGTGCAATGGTAGGGTTTGTCTGTGCATCAATTAAATCTTCAATTTTTGTTTCTAATAACGATTCACCAATTCCGAAAAAGCGCAGCACGCGAGAAACAATTACATCTATACTTGTCATCTGTTTCTGAAGCGCTGGAAATCCGTATTTTACAAACATCGGCTGAATTTCTTTAGGTGGTCCTGGTAAAAGCATATAAAAATGATCGTCTTTTTTTAGAAACATTCCCGGAGCCATCCCATGGTCATTTGGAAGAACATCACATTCTTCTAAAACTAATGCTTGTTTTTTATTATTTTCTGTCATTGTGCGCTTTGTCCGCACAAAATAGTCTTCAATCGATTGTAGTGCTGTTTCATCAAAGACAAGCTCTTTTCCTATATGATTAGCAATCGTCTCCTTCGTTAAATCATCCTTTGTTGGTCCAAGTCCTCCTGAGAAAATAAGTAATTGCGCCCGTGTTTCTGCAATTTTAATTGCTTCCTTTAAACGACCAGCATTATCTCCAACAACAGTATGATAATAAACATTTACTCCTAAGTCTGCTAAATGTTTAGAGATAAATTGTGCATTTGTATTAGCTATTTGCCCTAGTAATAACTCTGAGCCAACAGCGATAATCTCTGCATTCATCTATTGCTCCCCCTTTGTCTTCTTAAAGGATGTTTTCTAAAAGATTGTTGTTTTAGCTTTTTAAGAATACACGTAGACTCTTGCAGGAATTAGTGAAACAGGGAAAACTCCCAAAGGCTGGTGCCGAGGAGGTCCCCGCTCGCTCCAAAAAAATTGAAGTGTATTCAGAGACTGCGGGTTACAAACAACAAAATTTACGAAAACAGCCTCATAAAAAAAGACATCTCTTTATAAAGCAATATTCGCTTGTAATAGTAGATGTCCTCTTTTTTTATTCCTCTATTTTATTTGGATGAAACAAAAGCTTGTTTGTTTTTTGCAAAATAATCCCAACCAGACCAAACTGTAAAGAACAATGCAACCCATAACGCAATCAAGTCAAGCGGAAGAGATATAAGTTCAAAAATCATATTATGTAATAAAAGTGCCGAGATGGCAACAATTTGTGCCCAAGTTTTTATTTTCCCGAGCATGTTTGCAGCGACCACTTCTCCACCACCAGCAAGCACTAAACGCAAGCCAGTTACAGCAAATTCTCTGCTTATAATAACAATAGTAATCCACGCAGGGGCCATATCTAATCCAACTAATACAATTAATGCAGAAGAAACGAGTAATTTATCTGCTAAAGGATCTAAAAATTTCCCTAAATCCGTTACTAAATTATATTTTCGCGCAAAGTGTCCATCAATCCAATCTGTGGTTGAAGCAATAATAAAAATCAAGGCACCGATAAAATGTGTCATCGGCAATGTGACACCTAAAAGCGTCAGCTCTCCCCATGGAAAATCTATTAGCATGATTACTAGAAAGACGGGGATTAATAAAATTCTTGCTACGGTAATCCTATTTGGTAAATTCATCTTACATCCTCCATTACCATGACGATAATCGCCACTTCCATAAAAATAATTAAAAACATTAGTATTATAACCTAAATACGTTAGAATAGCGAAAAATAGCCATCGAATGGATGACTATTCTTCTTTTAAATATTTAATGACAAGATCCTGTCTAGAAGAAGAATCACCAAGCTCTAATTTCTCATCATTAACAAAAACATCTACCTGACTATTTCCGATTATGATATGAGCTTCTGTTTCTTTTGATAAATCTACTTCCTTGGATTCAGATCCACCTTTTTCAATAATACCTTGGAAAAAAGAATAGTTTTTGCCATTTTGAATATCTACCCAAACTTTTCCTGTTGCCACAAGCTTAACAACAAACTTTTCTGCATTTTTAACTTCATAAGTAGTTGTTCTTCCAACTGTATCTTGTTTCGTAATCTCTTGTTTCGGTGTCTCTTCTTCTACTTTTTCCTCTTCTTCTATTACTTTTTCTTCATCTTTATTAGCATCTTCGTTAGCTTTCTCTTTTTCCTTCTCCTCTAACGCATCAGATCTCATATAAACTGAATTTTGTTCACCTGTATTATTGGATTGTTTTTCTGGATTAGAATCTTTTGCAAACACAAAATACCAAACCAAGAAAACAACTGCTAACACAAGGATAGCAATAAGGATAGTAGGCAGAATATCAAATACTTTCGAACTGCCTCCATCTAATGATCTTCTCGAGTTTACTCTTGATAAATTTTGCGGCAACTCATCGTTTACCGTCGTCGGTACCTCATCTTTATACTCTTCAAATAATTCTTCTGGTACTAAATCTACGGCTTCCGCGTATTGTTTGATAAATGCCCGCGTATAGAATTTACCTGGCATCATACTGTAATTACCTTCTTCAATGCCAACTAAATAGCGGACTTGAATTTTTGTAATTTCTTGTAATTCTTCTAACGTTAGTCCTTTGGCTTCCCTAGCTTCCTTTAATCGATTTCCTAATTCACTCAAGATAACACCTTCCAACTTACTAAAAATCAAAACCCTCGAATTCACTTTCTAAGGCAAAAGTATTCTTTTTATGAACATCATAAAGAATCTCCTCGCCTGGCTCATGTCTTAACTCAATAATATAATCAAAATCATCTAAAGTGTATTCTGTATTATGTACAAAGGCGTCGGGATGTTCTACCACTTTGATGCATGGCAGGCGCATCACTTCTCTAATTACTGCCCAATGTCGCTCATTAATTTGCTTGGAAGATACAATTCCATCCATAATAAATAAATTGTTTTCATTATATTCTCCTTGCATTAAGGACTGGCGAATTGTTTGCTTTAACAAAGTGGAACTTAATAAAAGCCATCTCTTATTGGCACAAACACTAGCAGCAACAATAGACTCGGTTTTACCTACACGCGGCATCCCTCTTATGCCTATTAATTTATGGCCTTCTGTCTTAAATAATTCAGCCATAAAATCGACCAACAGTCCCAGCTCATAACGAACAAAACGAAATGTTTTTTTATCATCAGCATCTCTTTGAATATAACGACCATGTCTCACCGCAAGTTTATCTCTTAAAGATGGTTCTCTAAGCTTGATTACTTTTATTGTGTCCATTGTATAGAGAATAGATTCTAACCTTTTTATTTGTTCCTTATTTTTTGCTAACATTAATAAGCCGCGACGTCCATCGTCCACCCCATTAATGGTGATAATATTAATAGAAAGCATCCCTAGTAAAGAGGAAATATCCCCTAATAGGCCAGGTCGGTTTTTTTGAATTTCGTATTCTAAATACCATTCCTTCTGTTCCAAAAAAATCCTCCTACAATTATCAAGTGAAATTTTCTAGTCTTTTAATTTCTATCATATAGGAATGGTATAAATAATCAAGAAAAAAGGGGTAAAAATAGAAAAAAAGATAGACCTTTACTCGAAAGTCTGTTTTCTAGAAGAATCATGCTTTATTTTTTAAAGGAAGACCGTAAATTTCTGTATTTATTTGAGGATGAGTGGCGATATTTGATAATGCACTTCCTCTGTTACCTTTTGCTTTGTTTTTTCTTGCGCTCGGTCACTGACAAGCTCTCTCTGTTCCCTTTCCCTTTTTTTCCAAAGTCAATTCAGTCACTGATCCAACTTTCCGACAACGGAAGAAGCTCGATAAATAGACTTATTCCTTCGTCTATTTATCGAGCTTCTTTTCCTAAAATTATTTTGTTCCGTTATTGTGCACTAATTTTACCATCATATTGGCAATTGCATGTTGTTCTTTTTCATCTGCAACTGACCATAGATCAGAAAGAATCTTTTCTTGTTCGTTTTTAGGTTGAACTTGGTTAGATAAGTAATCTCCAATTTGGAAAGCAAGGTCTCCGATTACCGCTTGGCTCATGCCCTCATTTTCCGCATGATGAAGACGATCTGCTAAAAAGTCTTTCCATTGATCCCAATTTTCTAATATAGACATACTGAAATTCTCCTTCCATTGCTTAAATGAATTACATCATTATTTTGGTTAGTTCCAAGTAATAATATGCATGGAAAGCAATTGGAAAAGCTATCTATACATACCAGCCACCATTTAGAGAAAGGATTTGGCCAGTCATATAAGAAGATTTTTCTGATAATAAAAAGGCCACGCTTTCTGCCACTTCTCTTGGGCTCCCCAATCTTCCCATTGGTATTTCTTCTGTAATCAGCTGCATTTCTTCTGGCGAAAATGTATGAAGCATATTCGTTTTAATGGCACCAGGCGCTACAGCATTGACACGAATCCCGTTGTAGGCTAATTCCTTGCTTAATGCCTTTACAAAGCTTATTTGTGCCCCTTTAACGGCAGAATACGCTACTTCCATCGCCGCACCTACCTGTCCCCAAATACTTGTAATAACAATAATATTACCACTTTGTCTAGATAGCATTTTGGGTAATATTGCTTTTGTTATACACATTAATGAATGAACATGGATATTCCATAAAGCTTTCATTTCTTCCTCTTTGAGATCGGTAAATAATCCGTATGTACTGATACCACTCGCATGAATGATTCCATCTATTGTAAAAATATTTTCCACTATTTTTTTATAGTCGTTTTCTTGTTGTAAATCTGCTTGAATCGGTAAATATTCTCCATCATACGCAGATAGTGATTCTAAAAGCTGCTTTATTGCCGTTTCATTTTGATGATAATGCAAATAAAGGGAATAACCTTCTTTAGCTAACTGTTTCGCAATTGCTTGGCCGATTCCCCCAGAGGCACCAGTAATTAAAATCCATTTCCCCATTATTACTCCACTCCATTGACTTTTAGTTACACATAAACAGCAACAGACACAAAGAAAACTATTTCTTTGTGTCTACAAATGCTTATTTAGGCACCACTTGACAAGTGGTTATTCTTTCTTCTGCTAATAATTTATTCGCTGCATTCTTTATATCTTCAACCGTAATTTCTTCAACTGCTGGTACTACATCAAATAAATTCATCTCATTAAATGCATAGCGCGTAAATTGGTTAGCGATGTATTCTGGTGAATTAATCGCGCGCAAAAATGCACCAATTTTCTTTTTCTTTGTTCTATCTAGTGTTTCATTTGCGAAATCCGTAGTTTTTGCTTTCATTAAGATATCTTTGATTGCACTTTCCAATCGATCAGGATCACTCGTATCGCCACCGATCATCGCAAATCCAAAACCATGCTCCTGTGTGTAATCATAAGAAAAAGTATCATCAATTAAGCCTTCTTGAAAAAGGTTTTGATAGTTTTCAGAGCTTTCGCTGAATAGAAAATCTAATAATAAATTAATGCTCCACTCTTGTTTCATCATTTCTTTTCCTGATTGCTCTACATCAATTCCTTTAATTCCAATCAAGCATTTTGACGTATGCACATTCATTTTCAATACTTGCTTTTCTTTATTTACATGCTCTGGTTCACTAGCAAATTTGCGCTGGATTTTACTATGATTGGTATAATCTTTTTTCTCCTGATTTTCTTTTATATGGGCCATGTATTCTTCTGGATCAACTGGTCCCACAATAAAAAGTAGCATATTACTTGGATGATAGAACGTATTGTAGCACTCATATAACATATCTTTCGTAATGTGTGAGATTGATTCAATCGTGCCAGCAATATCAATTTTCACCGGATGATTTACATACATATTGTCAATTAAGCCAAAATATAAGCGCCAATCTGGATTATCATCATACATCGTAATTTCTTGACCGATAATTCCCTTTTCTTTTTCCACGGTTTTTTCCGTGAAATAAGGCTCTTGCACAAAGTTTATGAGCGTTTCTAGATTATTAGCTACATTGGATGTACTCGAAAATAAGTAAGCTGTTCTCGTAAAGGATGTAAATGCATTAGCACTTGCTCCTTGTTTACTGAACTCTTGAAAAACGTCTCCGTCTTCTTTTTCAAATAATTTATGCTCCAAGAAATGGGCAATCCCATCAGGAACTTGGGAAAATTCAGAACCGTCAAGGGGAATAAAGGTGTTATCTACCGAACCATAATTAGTTGTAAACGTACAAAATGTTTTATTAAAACCTTTTTTCGGCAAAATATATACTTTTAGTCCATTCGCTAATTTTTCATAATATAATTCTTCTTGCAACTGTGCAAATTCTATTTTTTCCATTATGCATTCCCCTCCGATCCGGTTAAGAAATAAATAGTGTCTAATTCAATCTTCTTGGCAGCTTCGATAATTTCTTCTCTCGAAACTTTACTCATAATGTGGAGCCACTCGCCCATTTCGACATATTTGTCACTTACGCTATTATGATAGAATAGTTCGATCATGCCGCGGGAGGTGTCTAACGTTTCAAGCATTTGATTATGAATCACTGCTTTTGTTTGCATTATTTCTTGATCAGAAAACTCGCCTTTTTTCATTAGCTCCATCTGTTCCTTAATAATCTTTACTGCTTTATCGTAATTTTGATTATCAATCCCCGACATTACGAGCAGCAACCCTTTATGACTTTCAAGACGACTTGCTGCATAATAAGCAAGACTTTCTTTTTCCCTAACATTAATAAATAACTTGGAATGCGAGAAGCCTCCATAAATGCCGTTTAGCACTTGAAGGGCAAAATACTCTGGGTCTCCATAAACAACATTTGTACGGAATCCCATATTTAATTTCCCTTGTTTTATATCCTGAACTTCACGAACCTCTTTTACTTCTCTAGCTTCGTGAGGCGTTCTGCGATCAATAGACTTTACCGTTCTTTCTTTAAACGGAAATAATTCCTCTAGATATGCGTCTACCTCTTCTTCCTGAATATCACCGACCATATACAGATCAATTTGATCCTCTGTTACTGCTTTTTTGTAATAAGAATACAGGGATTGTGGTGTAATGCTATCAACTTCGTCTTTTTCTCCATATACGCTTAATGCATATGGTTCATCTTCACACATTACATCAATCACACGTTGGTTAGAATAACGCATTTTATCATCATAAATGGATTGAATTCTTTGCTTTAAAGCCCGTTTTTCATTTTCAATTACGTTTTGATCGAAACCATTCTCGGAGACATTTGGCTGAAAAATAACCTCTGCTAAAAACTCCAGTCCCTTTTTCAATAAAGGAGTTGGATCTGATAAAAACTTTTCGTTTGCTATTTCTAATGAAAAAGAAACAATATGGTACTCACCTTTTTTCGCAAGATCAATAAAAAAAGTAGCTCCGTAAAGTTCTTCCACATAGGAACGAAGCTTTGCTGTGGATGGATATTTCTTCGTGCTATTTTGCATCACATAAGGAAGAAGCGCCCTGTGTGTCGCATTTTCTTTTGTAATGGGAGTTCGCCATTTCACCACAATCGTATTCGTTTTAAATTTTCCTGTCTTTACTGTATGTAATTGAAAGCCGCTATATTTCGTAATCTTTTCTGTTGCTACACTCATAACATACCTCCTACGTATCCTTCACTAATCATACACTATTTGTTAGTATTAACTCTATTCATAAGGTTATTCTTACAAAGTCTAGATTAGGATAATTTTTCCCATCATCTTATGGATTCTACTTGGCCTATATCTTTTCCTTCTTTATGGTCTAGCTAAACACGGAACAAAAGGTTTTCTTATTTTTCACATCCACATCTATGAAAGTTATTCCATTTAATATGCAAAAAATTGCGTTTTATCCCTATTAACTGTTTAAAAGATTATTTAAAGAGAAATAAGAACAAAATAAAGCGAAACTTCCATAAGTGGGGGTTTTCCTTCATCCCCCACTTATGGTTAGTTGAACCAATCGGACCTTTACATGTGCTTGAGGTGGAAGTCTTACTGTCCGTTAAGAGTGAAATAAAGGAATCATTAAAAAGATAAAAAGGAGAAATATGCTATGCCGAAACTTGTTTTAATCCGTCATGGAGAAAGTCTTTGGAATGTAGAAAATCGTTTTACTGGCTGGACTGATGTTGACCTGTCTGAAACAGGATTAACAGAGGCTAGAGAAGCTGGCATTATTTTAAATAGTAATGGTTACACTTTTGATATTGCTTATACATCCTATTTAAAAAGGGCTATCCACACATTATGGATCATCCTTGCTGAAATGGATAGCATGTGGATTCCAGTGTATAAAACATGGAAGTTAAATGAACGCCATTATGGTGCACTGCAAGGACTTAACAAAGCAGAAACAGCTGAGCAATATGGACTGGATCAAGTACAAAAGTGGAGAAGATCAATGGATATCAAGCCGCCTGCATTAAGCAAAGATGATCCTCGATATACGATTAACGACCCAAGGTATCGAGAGCTTAAAGACGGGGAATTCCCTTTAGCAGAAAGCCTTGCAGATACGGAAAAAAGAGTGTTAACATTCTGGAATGAAGAAATAGCACCAGTGTTAAAAGAAAACAAAAAAGTTATCATCACAGCACATGGTAACACACTTCGAGCTATCATACAGTATTTAGACAACATTTCACCGGATGGGATTGCATCCTTGAACATTCCTACGAGCATTCCTCTAGTATATGAATTAGATGACAACACACTTAAGCCAATTCGTCATTATTATTTAGATATGAAGGGCGAAGTACCTGCGAATGTCATTCCAAAACATATTCCGATTGAGTTACTGGATAAAGAAGTAAAGAGCAAGGCGATTAATACCCATGAGGAATAAATAAATTGATCCTATTTATTACGTATATATTAGGTGATTTGTACCTATTGTTGCTTCGAATATGAAAAAAGCGCCCACTTTAAAAAAGTCGGTCACTTTTTTCATTTTATAAAAATAACTAGGAAATTTTATTTATCTACTTCCTTTAATATAAGGAACACCAGATGCTTTTGGCGCATCTGCACGACCAATAAAGCCTGTTAATGCAATAATCGTTAATACATATGGTGCAATTAACAGATACACATTTGGAATGTTTTCTAAAAACGGTAAACTGCTACCAACAATACTCAAACTTTGAGCAAAGCCGAAGAAAATCGCAGCTCCCATAGCCCCAAGCGGATTCCATTTTCCGAAAATAAGGGCAGCAAGTGCCATGAACCCTTGTCCACTAATAGTAGCATGTGTAAAATCATTTGTAATCGACTGGGCAAATACACCACCGCCGATTCCGCCAAATGCCCCAGAAAGAATAACAGCAATATAGCGCATTTTTGTTACGTTAATTCCCATCGTATCTGCAGCCATTGGGTGTTCCCCTACCGAACGAAGACGCAGGCCAAACGGCGTTTTATACATCACATACCAAGCTATGATAGCGATAATAATTGCTAAGTAAGAAGTCCAATACGTATTGGAGAAAAATAAATCACCAATCACCGGTATATCTTTTAACACGGGAATATCAATTTTCTTAAAGCTATAGCGAATGGTACCTGTTTGCCCTTTTCCATCATAGATTAATTTCACTAAAAACATAGCAAGACCTGCAGCAAGCAAGTTAATTGCCACACCGGAAACGGTTTGATCGGCACGGAATGTGATACTTGCCACCGCGTGTAGGATTGAAAATATCGCCCCAACAACCATCGCAACAAGCAACGAAATCCAAGGTGTCCAAGCACCGAGACTATCTGCAAATGTTAAGTTAAAAACAATGGAGGAGAAAGCTCCCATCACCATTAGACCTTCTAATCCAATATTAACAACTCCAGCTCTTTCGGAAAAGTTACCGCCAAGAGCAGTAAAGATTAGCGGAGCAGCAAACAATAGCGAAGAGGGTATGACAATTAATAATACATCCATTAATCCCATTTACTTCTCCCCCTTTTTACTTTTATTTTTACTTAATCTATCCAAGAATAAGCGGATCATGTAACTTGATGCAACAAAGAATACGATTAAAGCAATAATGATATCAACCATCTCATTTGGTACACCTGCTTCAAGTGGCATATTTAAGGAACCTACTTTTAAGAAACCAAACAAGCATGCTGCAAGTACAATTCCTAGTGGTCCATTTGCCCCAAGTAACGCTACCGCAATTCCATCAAATCCAACACCAGTAAATCCACCTTTATTACTTACATATTCGAAAGTTCCTAAGCCTTCCATTGCTCCTGCAAGGCCTGCAAAAGCACCAGAGATAACCATAGATAAAATAATATTACGGTTAACATTCATCCCAGCATATTGAGAAGCCTTTTGGTTAAAACCAACCGCTTTTAATTCATAACCTTTTACTGTCTTTTCTAAAATCACCCACATAAGAATAGCGCAGCCTACTGCGATTAAAATCCCCCAATGAAGACGAGAATAATCGGTAATACTAGCTAAAAACTCTGAGCGTAAACTAGCAGATGGCGGAATTGTTTCTGTACGGTCTGCCTTGTCTGTAAGAACATTTCGAATCAAATAATTAGATACATGTAGGGCAATATAGTTCATCATGATACTTACGATAACTTCATGTACTCTAAATCTTGCTTTTAAAAATCCTGGCACAAATGCCCATAGTGCTCCAGCTGCTGCAGCAGCTAATACTGCTAGTGGTAAATGAATGATTTTTGGTAGATCAAACGCAATACCAACCCAAACAGCAGCAAGCCAACCAACAATTAATTGTCCTTCTACCCCGATATTAAATAGTCCTGTACGAAAAGCAAAGGCAACTGCCAGACCTGCAAGAATCAATGGAGTAATTTGGCGAACTACTTCTCCAGTGAAATAGATTTCACCAAACGCACCATTCCAAAGTGCCGTATAGGCATCTCCAGGATTGTATCCTGTTGCAAACATTATGATTGTACCAACAATAACCCCTAATAATACGGAAATAATTGGAATACTAATTTTCTTTATTGTATTAGACATTATTCTCCACACCCACTTTTTTAGCATTCGATCCTGCCATTAATAATCCTAACTCTTGTTCTGTTGTAGTCTTTGGATCAACAGTAGCAATAATTTCCCCGTCGAAAATAACGGCAATTCGGTCACTCACATTTAAGATTTCTTCTAGCTCAAAGGAAATTAATAATACTGCTTTTCCTTTATCTCGTTGTTCGATTAAACGTTTATGAATAAATTCAATCGCGCCGACATCCAGACCTCTCGTAGGCTGAGCTGCAATAAGCAAATCAGGATCACGGTCTACTTCTCTACCAATAATTGCTTTTTGCTGGTTTCCACCAGAAAGTGCTCTTGCAGGAGTGTGAATACTTGGTGTTCTCACATCAAATTCTTCGATTAATTCGCTTGCCTTTTTCTCTATTTCTGTTTGATTTAAGAATCCATAATTAGAAAATGGTCTTTTATAATACGTTTGCAATGCCATGTTTTGTCCAATTGAAAAATCAAGGACTAAGCCATGTTTATGTCTATCCTGTGGAATATGACCAATTCCACTTTCCGTGATTTTCCGTGGCGTCAAGACACTAATTTCTTTGCCATTGAGGGTAATGCTACCACTATTTTTCTTCATTAATCCAGTGATTGCCTCAATGAGCTCTGATTGACCATTGCCATCTACACCGGCAATCCCGACAATTTCACCTGCTTTAACATCTAGGTTAAGAGAGTTCACTACATGAACACCGCGACTGTCTTTCACCGTTAAATCTGTAATGTTTAATACTGTTTCTTTCGGATTTGGAGCTTTCTTCTCTGTTTTAAAGGACACTTCACGGCCAACCATTAAGTTTGCAAGTTCATTTGGGTTTGTATCTTTTACATTATAGGTTCCGATACCTTCGCCTTTTCGAATGACCGTCACACGATCACACACTTCCATAATTTCTTTTAATTTATGGGTAATTAAAATAATCGATTTTCCTTCTTGAATTAGCTTACGGAAAATGCCAATTAATTCTGTAATCTCTTGCGGCGTTAAAACAGCAGTTGGTTCATCAAAAATTAAAATTTCTGCTCCGCGATATAATGTTTTTAAAATTTCTACCCTTTGCTGCATTCCAACAGAAATATCAGCAACTTTCGCTTTCGGATCAACCGCAAGACCATATCGTTCAGAAATTTCTCTTACTTCTTTTTCAGCTCTTTTCAGATCAATTTTCCCTTTGCTTACTGTTTCTTTTCCTAAAATAATATTTTCCGTAACAGTAAATGTATCAATCAACATAAAATGCTGATGAACCATTCCAATTCCTAAATCATTTGCGATATTAGGATTTGAAATGTTAACTACTTCCCCACGTGCACGGATTTCCCCTTTTTCTGGCTGATACAACCCAAAAAGAACATTCATAAGCGTTGACTTTCCTGCACCATTTTCCCCTAAAAGTGCATGAATCTCACCTTTTTTTACTTGAAGGGTAATATTGTTGTTTGCAACAATACCAGGGAATTCTTTTCGAATATTTAACATCTCGATTACATATTCCATCTAATCCACTCCTTCTTTACCTCACAGATAAATGATTAAGCTTTAAAAAACAGTATGATGTCAAAGAATTTATTTTTCTAAAACAATCCACAAAGGAAATTATGTAATTTTTATGTTACGATAATTCCAGCTTATAAAATTTTGAATAAAGAATAGAATAACACTTCTACTCTTTAGTTAAAATTCTATTTTTTGTCGTAAAAAAGGAATAAGTGTTTGCATTGCAAACCACTTATTCCTGGAAAATTAGCATATGCTATTTACTTAACAGTATCAGGAACAGTGTACTCACCGTTTTTAATTTTTGCAGTCCATTCTTCAACAGCTGCATCGATTTCTGCTTTGTTTTCTACTTCTTCATTAATTGCTGCTAGACCAACACCATCTTCTTTTAAGCCGTAAACAGTAGTTTCGCCACCAGGGAAATTACCTTCTTTGGCTTTAGTTGAGATATCTTGTACTGCAGTAGAAACACCTTTTAATGCAGAAGTTAACACAATATTATGATCTCCTACAGCGCCTTCTGCTGCTTGGTCAGAGTCAACACCGATTGCCCAAATGTATTTTTCAGGGTCTTTTTCTTTTAAATCACGTGCTTCAGAGAATAATCCAGCACCAGTTCCACCAGAAGCATGGAATACTACGTCAGCACCAGAAGAGTACATTTTACTTGCAATTGTTTTACCAATTTCAGGTTTATCAAAAGCACCAGCATATTGTACATCTACTTTAATATCAGGGTTTACCGCTTTAACGCCATCAACGAATCCAGCTTCAAAACGCCCGATAACTTCTCCTTCTACACCGCCGATAAAGCCGATTTTTTCAGATTTAGTAGCATGAGCAGCTGCTACACCAGCTAAGAAAGAAGCTTCTTGCTCTTTGAAAGTAATACTTGCTACGTTTGGTTGATCTACTACAGCGTCAACGATACCAAAATGAGCATCTTTTTGTTGTTGAGCGATTTCTGAGATTGCGCCTTCCATCATAAATCCAATACCAAATACTAGATCATTTCCTTGACGAATTAAGCTGTTTAAGTTAGTAGCATAATCTGAATCTGATTGTGATTGTAGGTAATCAATACCATTACCTTTTGATAGGCCATTATCTTCACCAAATGCTTGTAAACCTTCCCAAGCTGATTGGTTAAATGATTTATCATCAACACCACCTACATCTGTTACCATTGCAACTTTAAATGAGTCTTTATCCTTATCACCTTCTGCTGCATTGTCGTTACCTTTGTCATTACTTCCACAAGCACTTAATACAGTCCCAGCAGCTAGTACTAAAGACAGTGCTAAGCCAAATTTACGCTTCTTCAAAGCTTGTACCCCCTAGATTTTGTTATTTAGTAAGAAAATTTACGATTAGTTTGTCCAGCTTTTAAGAATAAATGCGTTTTCTTAATACTTGAAAGCTAAACTTATCGGATCGAAAATAATTTACTGAATAAAGAATCGGCTCATCCTTCTCATCATAATGCATCTGTTTTAAAACAAGCAGAGCAGTTTCTGGTTCGCATTGCAGAATGGGAGATACTTTCTCATGATATCCAATCGGTTCGATTTGTGCCACAGCGTATGTAATATGTCTTTGACTATCCGATTCCAAGAACTGAAAAATCGATTCTTGATCGTATGAAAATCGGTCAGGCAAGATTTTCTGCGGCAATTTATCAATACAATAAACAACCGGTTCGCCATTAGCTGTTCGAACTCTTTCGATAACGAGCAGTTCTTCCTCTTGCATAGCGGAGAAGCGTGTCGCATCTTCTTCAGTGGCAAACATCGTGTTTGAGCTTAGAAATATGGTGCCTGGATTCATTCCTGCCTGCATAATCATATTCGTGACACTATTTAATTGTTCTATGCCAGAATTAAACAATGGCTTGCTGTTAACAAATGTGCCAACACCATGTCTTCTGACAACCACATTTTCTTCTTCCAATGTACGAAGTGCTTCTCTTAACGTCGCACGACTTACACCTAAAGTTTTTGCAAGCTCGAATTCAGAAGGGAATTTTTCTTTTTCTTTATATACTCCCATCTTAATGTCTCTTTTCAGACGATCAACGACTTGCAAATATAAATGTCTCGTATCCGATTTAATTAGCATATGATGTTCCTCCAAACATTTCTAAGACATCAGACCTCTGATGTTCAATCATTCCTACTAATCGAAAATACTATAACACTTTTTGACTAATAAATAAATAGACTTTTAAGAATTTCGTCGAAAAAATACTGAAATGAGAGATTGTTCGGAAATCAATCGTTTTCAATTGTATATTCTTGTAAAAATAACGGTTAATCCCCCCTCTTTTTCCTCCGTTACTCGTAGGATTGTTCTGAATATACGATAAAAAAGGAACCTGAAATAGGTTATACTATTTCAGGTTCCCTTTGTTAAATATGATTATTTACTATACATTTCAATAGAGTTCTTTATATTTAAATATGGATCATTTCTATTCATGCATACTAATTCATATTTATATTTTATTGTATATTCATTTCTTCTGGCCCTTTTGAAATGAGGACGGTTCTAGGTTTACTACCCTCATATGGTCCAACTACCCCGCGGGCTTCCATTTCGTCAATTAATCTTGCTGCTCTCGTATAGCCAATACGAAATCTTCTTTGTAACATGCTAACAGACGCTGTTTGCATTTCGACTATTAATTCAACTGCGTCGTTATACAGCTCATCTTCGACTGCTCCTGTGACTTCGACAATTTCATCTGGGATCATTTCTTCCTGGTATTGTGCCTTCTGCTGTCCAATAACGAAATCGACTACTTCTTCTACTTCTTCATCAGATAAGAATGCACCTTGTACCCTAACCGGTTTACTTGCACCATAAGGGAAGAATAGCATATCTCCTCTTCCTAGTAGCTTCTCTGCTCCTCCCATATCTAAAATAGTACGAGAATCGGTCTGAGAGGAAACGGCAAAAGCAATTCTGGATGGAATATTAGCTTTTATAACTCCTGTAATAACATCAACAGATGGACGCTGAGTTGCAATGATTAAATGGATTCCAGCGGCACGCGCCATCTGGGCAAGCCTTGTAATGGCATCTTCTACATCAGATGAGGCTACCATCATTAAGTCAGCAAGCTCGTCCACAATCACAACAATAAATGGCAGAAGGGGCTGCTTTTCCTGTTCTTCTGCATTATAGCGTTTGATATATTCGTTGTATCCTTCAATATTTCTTGTCCCTGTATGAGAGAATAAATCGTATCTCCGCTCCATTTCACTGACGACCTTCATCAATGCTTGCGATGCTTTTTTCGGATTGGTTACAACTGGTGCAAGTAAATGAGGAATACCATTATAGACATTTAATTCAACCATTTTCGGGTCAATCATCATTAGTTTCACTTCATGTGGCTTTGCTCTCATTAAAATACTTGTAATGATCCCATTAATGCAGACACTTTTCCCGCTTCCTGTTGCTCCAGCAACAAGTAAATGGGGCATCTTATTTAATTCAGCACATACTGCTTCTCCTGTAATGTCCCGTCCAAACGCGATCATCAACTTAGAATCAGGTTTATCATTTTTACTTGATTCTAAAACTTCTCTTAGCGAAACTACTGCGACTTCTGAGTTTGGCACTTCAATCCCAATAGCAGATTTCCCTGGGATTGGTGCCTCGATCCTAATATCTTTCGCTGCTAGCGCTAATGCTAAATCATCACTTAAATTGACTATTTTACTTACTTTTACCCCTTCGCTTGGATGAACTTCATACTTTGTAACTGCTGGTCCTAAATGTACCTCTGTTACTCTCGCTTTTACTCCAAAACTATGGAATGTTCTTTCTAATTTAGCAGCATTTGCATGAATTTGCTCATATTCACCACTTTGATCTGCCTTTCTTGGCAGCTTTAATAGTTTTAAAGGAGGAAGCTCATAATCTTTATTCTCCACTTCCGTAAAAGTAATTGGGACAACATCCCCCTCATCTAACGGCTCGTCCATTGGTTCTACAACAGAATCTTCCGGAATGGGCTCATCTTGGTATGCTCTTTCCGCAAAAGTATTAATGATTGGCTCTTGTATGTAGGCTTCTTCCTCTTGAGATGAAGGATTCACGATGATGGCTGGAGTTGTATTTTGCTCACGCTGATTATTCTCTCTCCTTGCCTGTTTGTCTGCTTTGCGTTTTTCTTTATTTTTTTGGATAGATTCTTTCCAATCTTTCATATCTTGCACAAAAGCAGCCCATTGATCTTGAGTAAAATTCCAAATACTTGATAATACTTTTTTAAAGGCACCACTTAAAGTTTTACCTGTAAGCAAGATAAAACCAATCATAATCACAATAAAACTTATAATCTGTGTACCTACCGTATCGAATAAATAGTGGAAGAGGGCAAACAAAACGGCACCGATCATTCCACCGCCTAAATCAATATTCGTTGCCTGCTTTTCTACTTCCATCCAAAATAATTCCCAAGTATTATAAATCACACTTGGATTCGTAAAATTGCCTTGACTTGCAAGCAACTTAAATAGTGTCACATGACTGAGTAACAAAACGGCACTAACAATCAAATAAATGCCATTTAATTTTGTATGGAACATATAAGGCTTTTCTCGCTTCCACATTAAATAACCACCGTATACGATTAGCCCAATTAGGCAAAGCATATACCACTCTCCGAAAAAGAAACGGAAAAAAGAAACCATTGTTGCTCCTACGGCACCTAGTTTAAGAATAGAGATAAAACTTAATGCCATTATGACGAGAGCTGTTAGTTCATATTGTATCGTTAATTTAAGATGTTGTTTTTTTCTTGTTTTTCTTTTTTTTCTTTTAGCCATCTTGATCACCTAATATTTAAAATTATCTTCCTCATTTGTAATAAAGAAGCAGCCTAAGGCTGCTTCTTTATTGATTACTATATTATATCATAGTTTATAAAGCGAAACTTCTATCAGTAGGTTTTTTTATCCTTTGCTGTTGATAGAAGGCGGATGTTTGCTGTTGCGTTTTTTGGTTTGGCTGATTTGCTGTCTGCTTTGGCTGATATCTCGTTCGGTTGGCTGATTTGCTGTCTGCTTTGGCTGATATCTCGCTCGTTTGGCTGATTTGCTGCCTGCTTTGGCTGATATCTCGTTCGGTTGGCTGATTTGCTGTCTGCTTTGGCTGATATCTCGTTCGGTTGGCTGACTTGCTGCCTGTTTTGGCTGATATCTCGTTCGGTTGGCTGATTTGCTGTCTGCTTTGGCTGATATCTCGTTCGGTTGGCTGATTTGCTGTCTGCTTTGGCTGATATCTCGTTCGGTTGGCTGACTTGCTGCCTGTTTTGGCTGATATCTCGTTCGGTTGGCTGATTTGCTGTCTGCTTTGGCTGATATCTCGTTCGGTTGGCTGATTTGCTGTCTGCTTTGGCTGATATCTCGTTCGGTTGGCTGACTTGCTGCCTGTTTTGGCTGATATCTCGTTCGGTTGGCTGATTTGCTGTCTGCTTTGGCTGATATCTCGTTCGGTTGGCTGATTTGCTGTCTGCTTTGGCTGATATCTCGTTCGGTTGGCTGACTTGCTGCCTGTTTTGGCTGATATCTTCCCAAATTTGCTAATAAATCAAATTTCAAAGTAAGTTTCTTTCCTTATTATTCCCTCTAATCGACTTTTTCAGATAAAAAGCCATTAAATTGTTGGAATTTTTGCTCCTGGTTGCATTTCTGTATGCAGATAATGATTTGGATCGGTGCTAAGTACTCTAATGACTTCAAATTCATTTGACTCATTTCTAGCCACTAATAAAGGTATACCGTTATACTGAATAACTTGTTGTCTTTCATAGATGTCTTGACTCATTGGGAAAATTAATTCTTCAGGCATCATTGTATACATAATCATTGAATAATCCCTTCATTCTGTTCTTTATTGGCATCAATCAATTCATTTAGCTTTTTCATAGCATCTCCTACGCCGCCAACAGAGTCAATAAGTCCAGAAGTAACAGCATCACTTCCAATTACATTTGTCCCGATATCTCTTGTTAGATTTCCTTTAGCAAACATTAAGTCTTTAAAATTTTCTTCACTAATTTTGGAATGTTTTGTTACAAAGTTAACGACTCTCTCTTGCATTTTATCTAAGTATTCGAATGTTTGTGGGACCCCGATAACGAGACCTGTCAAGCGGATTGGATGAATCGTCATTGTTGCTGTTTCTGCAATATAAGAATGATCACAGGACACAGCAATTGGAACACCGATTGAATGCCCTCCTCCTAATACTAAGGAAACAGTTGGTTTAGAAAGAGCAGCAAGCATTTCAGAAATAGCTAATCCAGCTTCTACATCGCCCCCAACAGTATTTAAAATAACAAGTACCCCTTCAATTTTCGGGTTTTGCTCGATTGCTACAATTTGGGGAATTAGATGCTCATATTTCGTTGTTTTATTTTGCGGTGGTAATTGTAAATGTCCTTCAATTTGACCAACAATCGTTAAACAATGTATTTTGGAATCCTGAGATAGCTGCGGTACATTTGTTTGTCCCAACTGTTGGATTTTTTCCATTAAGCTAGATGGTTTATCCTCTTTCGGCTGTTCCTCAGGTTGAGCGTTATTATTATTTACTGAAACCATAAAGTTCTCCCTTCCTAAAAACCATAATAGTCTTAGTATGAAGCGAGAATCACTATTTCATGCGGCTGAAATCGAAAAGACAATTCACCACATTTACTATCGAAATGAAAGAATATTATTTTACGGTGTTGCTTTTAATTTTTGCATTCACATCCGAGTAATAAAATGTTAATCAACTGTCTGAATGCATAAAAAACAACCGTCTTACCAATGTATTCAATCGATAAAGACGGTTGTGTGTATTATTTTCTAGCCGGTTTTACTTCCATAATAATTGGCAAGATCATCGGTCTGCGTTTTGTTTTTTCATAAAGGAACTGGTTTAATGTATCTCGTATATCTTGCTTGATTCCAGTCCAATCAAAGCTATCCTTGCTGATACTTTTTTCCACAATATCTCTTACTCGGTCAGAAGCTTCTTCTAATAACTTTTCTGATTCACGAACATATACAAAGCCTCGTGTAATAATTTCTGGACCAGCAGAAATCTTTCTTTCCGCCTTATTTAACGTTACGACAACCGTTAAAATACCATCCTGAGATAGTAGCTTACGATCTCTTAAGACAATATTTCCAACATCTCCAACACCGCTGCCGTCAATTAAAACATTTCCTGCTGGAATCTTGCCGCCAACACGGAGCGTATCTTCCTTATATTCAAGAACCTCTCCTTGTTCAGGAAGATAAATATTTTGCGGAGCTATTCCGCATTCAATCGCAATTTTCTCATGCGCTTTTAATACACGGTACTCTCCATGGATTGGCAAAAAGAATTTAGGCTTCATCATATTAATCATGAATTTTAACTCTTCTTGGCTGCCATGATTGGAGCTATTGAATGTTTTATAGCCTGCAAGTAGTGTTGCACCTGCTCGATATAGTTTATCGATTGTTTTTCCAACAAATACTTCGCTTCCTAAGAAGGAAGACGCTGCAAATAAAACAGTATCTCCTTCCATAATGCTTGCTTGTTTCTGATTTTTCTTTACCATCTTTTGCAGTGCTTCAATAGGTTCCCCTTTTGTGCCAGTTGTAATGATTACCATTTGGTCTTGTGAATATGTTTGAAGCTCATTATAGGAAACGATTGTTTCTTCGTTCACTAACAAATAGTTATGCTTTAAGGCAATTTGTAATACTCTTTGCAAATTCTTGCCAATAATTGCGACTTTACGATTTGTTTTTTCTGCAGCATCAATTATATGCTGGATTCGATTTAAGTCAGTAGCAAAACATGCAGCAATGATACGACCCTTTGTGTGTAAAAATGCTTCAATTAAGCTTTGTGTTACAATAAAGTCAGTTGTAGAATAACCTGGTTTATCTGCATTCGTACTATCAGAAAGTAAAGCTAATACTCCCTCTTCGCCTATCTTTGCCATCTCACCATATTCTGGCTTATATAAATCACTTGCCGTCTGGTCGAATTTGAAATCCCCAGTATGTACAATTGCGCCTTCTGATGTATGGATAACGATCCCAATACTATCAGGGATACTATGATTCGTCTTAAAGAAGGACACCTTTGAGGAAGCAAATGTTAGAACGGATTTAGAGGTAACAATTTCAAATTGTGCTTGTCCTTTGAAGTCCTGCTCTTTCATCTTTTCCTTTGTCAGTTCAGCTGTTAAAAGCGTCGTGTAAACTGGAACATCCAAATCTCTTAAAATATAAGATAAGCCTCCAATATGGTCTTCATGTGCATGTGTTAGGAAAATCCCTTTTACTCTGTCTTTGTTTTGCTTTAAATACGTGATATCTGGAATAACAATATCAATTCCCAACATTTCATTTTGTGGATACATTAAGCCAGCATCAATTATAAATATGTCTTCATCCACTTCGACTACAAACATATTTTTTCCGTTCTCGCCCACTCCACCGAGTGCGACCAGCTTTATTTTTTCATTTTTCATCACTTTTTGTTTCCTCCTATGTTGAGTTAAGCCGACCATTGATCAGTTATGATTATTATACTTGATGTTTAAAAATGTTTACAACCAATTTTATGAAATCTTCCTTTTGAAAGAGCTTTTTCTGCCAAAAATCGGGATGTTTACTTTTGGTATCCACCTTGATTTCATAGGCTTTTTCCATAGAAAATTACTATTTATTTTTCACCGCTTATTCGACTGAAATTTAAAAATAGAAATAAATATTACGACTGCAAAACAAGCTAAACATGCCATAATACTAATTCGGTTTGCCTCATCGAACAAGAAACTAATACTAATAATTGCTAAGCATATAACCGTAAAAATGGGAATAAACGGATAACCCCAAATTTTAAAGCTTGGCTGAAATGGATAAGATCTTCGTAACTTTAGTTGCGCTAAACATATCGTTATCCAGACAATCGATACAACAAAACCTGGAAATGCCATTAATAAAGAGAATACTTGATCTTGCTTCACTAATGCAATCATAGAGCCTGCAATTAAAATAACAGCTGTAACCATTAAACTATAAAGAGGTACTCCACTTTTATTTACCTTACTAAATGCCTTTGGACCTTGTCCTTCTATAGCAAGGGAATACATCATTCTTGTACATCCATATATACCCGAATTTGCTGCAGATAACACGGCAATAATTAAAACAAAGTTCATAATATGTGCTGCGCCAGACAATCCGGAAATAGAAAGTACTTGTACGAAAGGACTAGAAGCTTCTGTTAGCTCGTTCCAAGGAATTAGTCCACAAATAATTAGAATTGGTAGTGTATAAAATAAAATAATTCGTAAAATAAAGCTTTTAATTACTTTAGGTAGTATTTTGTCTGCATCTTTTACCTCTGTTACCGTTACTCCAATCAGTTCAGAGCCACCATAGGAGAACATAACAATTAATAATGCTGAAAAAACAGACATCCAGCCATTTGGGAAAAATCCACCATTCTCTGTGTAATTTTGCAAATAATTCGTTTCTCCTGATGGAATGATTCCAAATAATACCGCTGCTCCTAATATAATAAAGAGAATAATCATTCCAATTTTAATACCTGCAAACCAAAATTCAAATTCACCATAATTTTTAACATTCATTGTATTTACTGCGATTAATACAACAGAACAAATAATACTTAAAATCCATAACGGGATATCTGGCAGCCAATATTGCAAAAAGCTTCCAGCAACAACAACTTCAATCACGCATACAGCAAGCCATAGAATGCAATACATCCAGCCAATAATGAACGCCATTCGATCACCAAAAGCTTTCCCGATAAAACCTTTCATATTAGTATTCGGATAAATAATAGCCATTTCTGCAATACTTCCCATTACGACAAGCAATAATAGTCCAGCAAATATATATGTAAAGATAACGCCTGGGCCGGCAATAGACACTGTTTCGCCGCTTCCTTTAAATATCCCTGTTCCAATTGCTCCTCCCATTGCCATTAGACTAATATGTCTTGGCAACAGATTTTTCTGTAACTGATTTTTTGCCATGTCTTCTCCTCCGTACTTCACTCATTACTTTTAAAATTTTCTTCTACATTCGCACATTCACTATGTATCCAATCATAATCAATTACAAGTTTAGAAACAAGCTTTTCTTGTGATGCTATCCAACAAAAAAGTCAGAAGAGCTAGCATTCTCTGAAGGAATAACCAATGGCAATACCATAATTTATGGTATGCTGCAGGCTTACCCGTAATAAAAGAGAGAGCTAAATTCTTCTGACACATATACATTAAATAAAGCTTATTTATCGGTATGAAGGAAATTCACAAAATTATTTTCGTATTTTTATAAATTATTTTGGATAAGCGTAAGCTAACATAACTTATAAAAATCTTGCAAGTTCTGTTCGTTCTTCCTCTGTTAATGGTACTAAAGGTAAACGAACTGAACCAACATCAAATCCTTTTAATTGCAGTGCAGTTTTGACAGGAACAGGGTTAGGTGCTTTAAATAAAGCTAACATAAGAGGAAGTAATTTTTGATGCATTTTAGAAGCAGCGTCTATTTTTCCATCTAAAAAAGTACTTACCATTTCTTGCATTTCCTTACCGATTACATGAGAAGCAACCGAGATTACCCCAGTTCCACCTACAGATAACAACGGCAATGTCAAACTATCATCTCCACTGTATACATAAAAATCATCTGGTGTAGATGCAATAATTTTCGTGATTTTATTCAAATTTCCGCTAGCTTCTTTTACTGCTACTATGTTTTGAATTTCGGACAAGCGAATAATAGTTTCTGGTTCAATATTAACAACAGAACGACCTGGAATATTATATATCATAACGGGAAGTTTTGTAGATTCTGCAACTGCTTTAATATGTTGATACAAGCCTTCTTGATTCGGTTTGTTATAGTATGGTCCAACTACCATAACCGCGTCCACGCCTGCAAGTTCAGCTTGTTTCGTTAATTCGATGGACTCATATGTGTTATAACTGCCAGTTCCTGCAATGATAGGAACTCTCTTTTCCACTACCTTTACCACATGTTTAAATAAAGCAATCTTCTCTTGTTTGGATAATGTTGGCGATTCTCCAGTTGTACCAGCTACCACTAAAGAATCTGTTCCGTTTTCAAGTAAATGATTAATTAACTGTGTTGTTTTTGGAAAATCTATATGTCCCTTGGCATCAAATGGTGTAATCATGGCCGTTGACACCCTACCAAATAAACCCATCGTTCCACTCCTATTCTCATCTCGATCTCGTCGTATCTATATCGTATCTTTTCTATTCTTTCTCTAGTTCAAATGCATCATGCAATACATTAACAGCACTTACTAAATCATCCTGTTTCACAAGTACCCATATCGTCGCATGGCTATCAGCTGATTGGAGAATTCTAATTCCTTTATTTGATAGTGCTGTAACGATTTTAAATGTGACACCAGGTACACCGGCCATTCCAGCACCAACAACGGATACCTTTGCACATTCTCTTTCAATAACAGGTTCATAACCCATATTCTCAAGAACAGCTATCGCTTTGTTTGTCATTTCATTTGTAACTGTATAGACGACACTGTTTGGTGAAATGTTGATAAAGTCTACACTAATTTCTTCATTAGCCATCGCTTTAAATACTTGTGCTTGCAAATCATATTGGTCTTTTTTCGCAAATACCTTAATTTGTGTTACATTCGCTACATGAGCTATGCCAGTAACAGGTCTCTCTTTAATATCACTGCCTCTGCTTTCTGGATTGCTTGATGTAACAAGTGTACCAGTACCTTTAGAATACGTAGAACGAATTCGAATCGGCACCTTTGCCTGCATAGCAATTTCTACTGCTCGTGGATGGATAACTTTCGCCCCTTGGTATGCCATATTACATACTTCTGAATAAGTGACAACCGATAATGGACGAGCATTTTCTGCAATTCTTGGATCAGCTGTCATAATCCCTTCTACGTCTGTAAAAATATCAATATATTCAGCATTAAGTGCAGATCCTAAAGCAGCTGCTGAAGTATCGCTTCCGCCTCTACCTAATGTTGTTGTATCGCCATTTGGTGCTGCTCCTTGGAAACCAGCTACTACTACGACATCATGATCCTCCAACTCTTGCAAAATTCGGCTGCAATCCATTTCCATAATTCTTGCGTTGGTAAAATCATTATTTGTCTTAAAGCCAGCTTGCGCACCTGTTAGTGAAGTTGCAGAAATCTGATTTTCTAATAATAGCTGCGTAAATACTACACTAGAAATAATTTCGCCACACGACATTAACAAATCATTTTCCCTTCTGCTAATACTCGATTCGGATCCACCGACTAAGGATAATAATGTATCGGTTGCGTATGGCTCCCCTTTACGTCCCATTGCGGAAACAACTACAACTACTTTATACCCTTCACTTAATGCATCTTTAATATGATCTTTTGCTTGAATTCGGCTTTTTTCATCTCTTACCGATGTTCCACCAAATTTTTGAACCATTATCTTCACAATAAACACCTCTGAACACTTTCTAAAAGAGTGTAATATAAGGGTGCCTTTTTCTAGAACAAATTTGAGGTCTCTCTATCAATAAAAACTAAAGATAGAGATTAGCCTCATTCATCATTTTACTAGGAGGATCCCTTGTTGATTTGGACTTAGTTACTTTACCCTTGAGTCCGTTGATTTTACGAAAAGTATTCCTAAAAAAGAGAATCTCTTTCAGATAGATACTTCCTGATATGAAAGACAAGAATTTGGCACGCCAGCCATTGCGGTGTCCAAACTTGTACTTCCTGTATGTAGAAATAATCGAATCTACTTACAGGCACATTCCTGCATTCCATTCTTACAGTCTTGCCTTTCTAAGTTGCTTAAACAAGCTCTAATTTAATTAGACTTTCTGCTATTTGAACAGAGTTCCATGCGGCACCTTTTAATAAATTATCTGAAACTACCCACATATGGAATCCATTTTTCACATCTAAATCTTGACGAATGCGTCCAACAAATACATCGTTGCTTCCAACACAGTCTGCAGGCATTGGATAGATTTGATTATTTGGATCATCTTGAAGCACAATACCAGGTGCATCACCCAGTAATTCTTTTATTTCAGCAACCGTTACTTGATCATTATCTAATTCAAAATAAACAGATTCAGAGTGACCTGTAGCAACTGGAATACGTACACATGTTGCCGCAACTTTTAAGTCATCTGCATGCATGATTTTTTTTGTTTCATTAATCATTTTCATTTCTTCATAAGTGAATCCATTTTCTGTAAACACATCGATTTGCGGAACTGCATTGAAAGCTATTTGGTAATGTTTTTTATCACTTTTCACTGGAAGAATTTTCGCCTCAAACGCTTCGTTATTTAGAATAGCTTGCGTTTGACTATTTAATTCCTCTACTGCAGCTGCGCCTGATCCAGAAACAGCTTGATAAGTAGATACTAATACTTTAGATAGCCCATATTTTTCTTTTAATGGTTGTAAAGCTACAACCATTTGGATAGTAGAACAGTTTGGATTAGCAATAATACCATTATGTTTATGAAGGTCTTCTTCATTTACTTCTGGTACTACTAATGGCACATCTTTATCCATACGGAATGCGCTTGTATTATCAACAACAATCGCTCCATGTCTAACTGCATGTGGAGCAAGGTCCTTCGATACCCCACCGCCTGCGCTAAATAACGCGATATCAATTCCTTTAAAACTATCTGGAGTCGCTTCTTGTACCACAAATTCCTTCTCTTTATAAAGAACTTTTGTCCCTGCTGAACGTTTTGATGACAAAAGAGTTAAGGTTGAAATCGGAAAATCTCTGCTTTCTAATGTTTTAATCATTTGTTGACCAACAGCCCCTGTTGCTCCAACTACTGCTACGTTATATCCTTTTAATTGCTCCATTTAAGGTTCTCCTTCCAAAGGCTTTCTCTAATAATCATAGGCAAGCGTAAAGCGCCGCCTTAAATAATATTATCTATTTTAACATATTCAAGCAGCAATAAAAGAAACTTTTATCAGATTCTTTCAAAAAACACCGATTGGCGCTATGGATTCCCAATTGGATACCGACAAGCGCCATGTTTTATCGGTGAGTTTTCAAAAAATACTCGGATTAATCTAAATACTTTTCCACAATTACTGGTTGAATCTGTTTATATTCTAATGCTGCCTCAATTGTTTCTGCAAGCATAGACATTCTTGCTACCATGGAATTTGGTTTTTTTATTGGATCATCCTGACCAAATGGAATAAAGAAAATATTTTTTGTTGCCATTAAACGCATTAGATTAATGCCGTTTAATCCTAACGCATCATTGGTAGAAATCCCTAAGACAACAGGTTTTTGGTTGCGTAATGTTGCTTTAGCTGCCATTAGCACTGCATTATCTGTCATCGCATTCGCAAATTTACTCATGCTATTTCCTGTTAAAGGTGCAATGATCATACAGTCAAGCGGTGCTTTCGGTCCAAGTGGCTCTGCAGCGACAATACTGTCAATTATGTTCTGCCCCGTTATTTCTTCTATCTTACTAACCCAATCTTTCCCTTTACCGAAACGTGTGTCTGTATTTTTTACATTGCCCGTTACAACTGGTACTACTTCCGCCCCAAGTGATACTAACTTTTCTACTTGCGGTACCACTTCTTCATACGTACAGTGAGACCCAGAAATTCCAAACCCAATTCTTTTTCCTTGTAGACTCATTCTTCTATTCTCCTCTCATTATCGCAGCTGATCTTCTAGTAATTGAGATAGGACATCTGCCAAAATATTCCCGGCTGTTTTTGGCGCTACGATACCTGGTAAACTTGGTGCAAGTAATGCCTTAACCCCTCTTTTTTCAGCATATTGAAAATCCGTTCCGCCTGGTTTAGATGCCAAATCAATTACCAGCGTGTGTAAAGGCATTTTTTCAATGACATCAGAAGTTACGACAAGATGTGGAATCGTATTGATACAAATGTCAATATCTTCGACCGCAATCTTTAAATTATCTAAATGTACAGGAGTTAATCCCATTTCTATAATGCGAGCAATATGTTCACTTTGACTTGCTGCAACCTTCACTTTTGCCCCTAATGCGTGGAAAGTCCTTGCAACACTCATCCCTACACGTCCTAGCCCAAGTACAATTACCTTTGAGCCATGAATCGTTGTATCTGTATGTTGGATTGCCATCATAATCGTACCTTCTACGGTTGGAATGGAATTTAATATTGCTACATCATCTCGATCAAATAATTGAACGAGTTTACGTTTTGTTTCTTTCATTAGCAAACTTAAATATTGATTCGTTATCCCTGAATATACGGTGCAATGCTCTGGGGTTTTTTCTAATATTTCTTTTGTTAAAATAACTTTTTCGTTCGAAAAGATAGTATCGACTTGCCCATTTAGATCTGTTCCTCTAACGGGTAAGATAATAGCATCTATTTCTGAAAAATCTACGTTATCGATTTTTTCTTTTGTAGCCCCAGTGAATGCATGGTCTAATTGCTCGAAGCCGATTAATGAAAGAATTGCTTGTTGTTCCGTTAGTTTTCGAACAATCTCAAGCTGCCTTGCATCACCGCCGATAACCGCGATTTTCATCCCTTTCAGCATGAATATTTCACCTTCTTTTTTTAAAGATCCTATTTTTCATAGCTCGCTACTTCAACATCTTATGTGATTACTCATTATTAGGTGAGTTGTTTAAATTAATTCCACAAAAAGAAGGCTTTCTTCCTTATATAGAACAGAATGAGTGAAAATAATCCATTTTAGAAGTAATTAGTATAGCTAAATATCATTTTTAAGCTAGTTGACTGTAGGGAAGGTGCGAGTCTCCTGAGGGGATTGGCGGAAAATATGAGCCCTCCGAAAGTGAGCATCCTTGAACGAAAAAGCAACCTACTAATGCACAGAGGAATTTTTCTCCACAAAAAAAACTAGGAAACAGAAGTAATTTCTGTTTCCTAGTCCTCATTTAATTTATGTAGCTGTTGTTTTTATAGTGCTTTTGGTAGTTGTCCGTCTGGACTAATTAATGAGACGGAGAATGTGTCGGTGAATATATCATTTGCCATTTGATCGACATCCTCTTTTGTGACACGGTCAATATCGGCAATGATATCATCTAAGGAACGATGCTTACCTAGCAACAGTTCGTTTTTGCCATTTCTGCTCATTCGACTATTTGTGCTCTCCAAGCTTAGCATTAAGCTTCCTTTTAACTGCTCTTTACTATTTAAAAGCTCTTTTTCTGTAATTCCTTCTTTTTTCAAGGTAGTAAGCGTATTTTGAATCGTATCGAATAATTCATCAAGCTGTTTTGCCCCTGTACCACCGTAAATAGTCACGATTCCACTATCTTGGTATGCGGAATGATAAGAGAATACAGAATAAGCCAAGCCTTTCTGTTCACGGACATCTTGAAATAGTCTGCTGCTCATACTGCCACCAAGAATATTATTTAAAGAAACAAGTGTATACATTTTATCATGACCAACTTGTAATCCATTAAAGCCTAGACAAAGATGCGCTTGCTCTGTTTCTTTTTTTCTTGATAAATTATTAGCATGGAAGGAAGGCTTTACTAGCTCTAATTCCGATTTACCTGCTTCATATGTTCCAAAATACTTTTCTACCTCAGCAATAAATGTTTCGGTTATGTTACCCGCAATCGAAATAACGGTGTTTTCCGGGGTATAGTGATTAAACATATACTCTCTTAACGTGTCACCATTAAAGGTAGCTAATGTATCCTCTGTACCTAAAATCGGAAACCCGAGAGGATGTTTATCATAAATTGCCTGACTTAATAAATCATGGACAATATCATCGGGCGTATCATCATACATTTTAATTTCTTCACAAACAACATTTTTTTCTTTCTTTAACTCTTCTTCGTCAAAAGTAGAATTAAAATACATATCTGCTAGTACTTCTAAAGCCATATCCGCATGAGTATCTAGCACTTTTGCATAATAGCAAGTATATTCCTTTGAAGTAAAAGCATTTACTTGACCACCAATACTATCAAATGATTCTGCTATTTCTCTAGCGCTGCGTGTTTTTGTTCCTTTAAAAAACATATGCTCTAAAAAATGGGATACACCATTATTTTGTTCATCTTCTTTCCGAGACCCTGTACCAATCCATACGCCAATAGCAACAGAGCGAACGGTCGGAATGTTCTCCAATACGATTCTTACTCCATTTTGGCAAGTATATCTTTTGATCAATTATGTTCCTCCTGTTCTTCTACCATGTTGTAAAAAATAGTTGCGACTGCTAGTATATCTTATTCCTCTTGTTTTTTACAAAACATTGTTTGAATATAATAATAACATATAACAGTTTTAAATATGAAATAGCGCATATTCCCCTATTAAACGCAATGATATCAATATTTTCAATGTTTTTTTGTTTTTCTATTAGGGGCAATCCCCTTACAAAAACGTTTTCTTCTTATAGAATACTATAAGATGGGCCGAACTACTATTTTTTTGTATTAAAGCTTTCTCTTTCTTCACTAAGCATGTCACTGACGGTATCGATTTTATACCCCTTTTTATCAATTTCAATAATTAGTCGTTCAAGACTGTTAGTGGTAACCTCTGTTGGATGCATAAGAATGAGCGCTCCATTATGGATTTTTCCTAGTACTCTTTGGAGTAAAGTATCTGGACTCGGTTTTTGCCAATCAATCGTATCTACAGACCATATTACTGTTTTAAGGTTCTGCTGATCGGCAATTTTTACTACCTCATTATTAAAATACCCACTTGGTGGCGCTAATAATGTGACTTGCTCTCCAGTTGTTGCTTCAATGACATCATTTGTCTTTACTATTTCCTCGTGAATCTTACTGCTACTAATTTTACTCATATCCGGATGCGTATAGGAATGATTTCCGAGCTCATGCCCTGCTTCTGCGATCATTTTTGCAAGGTCTGGGTTTTTCTGGACCCATCTGCCCTCTAAGAAAAAGCTGGCTTTGACATGATGCTTTTTCAAAGTTGCTAATATATCAGGTAAAAATTCGTTCCCCCATGCTACATTTATAATAAAGCTTACCATTTCTTTATCTGGATTTCCTTTATATACAGGAGCAGGTGGTAAATCATTTAATGTAATATCTGGTTTCACTTGCTTAAAGACTAATTTTTGTTCATCGAATTTCCCCTCTTTTTTCATATTCTTGTAAGAGGCATCCACATCGACTTTTAGCCCATTTAAGCCAGGAATTGCTTTCCATACAGGATCTAATTTTGCATCAATCGGTTTCTTCTCATAGTCTTTCGCTTTTTCACTAATCGTTGTGTATAAGGAATTATTTGTTGTGACCGCAACCGAATTTTCTTGTAAAGTACTAACATATGAATCAGCTAAAGGATTATTAACTAAAAACCAAGAGATAACAAGAATCCCTACTAATGGAACTAATTTCTTCATCACCTTTTCCCCTCCTAGTTACTACAATATGATAATAAAGGACAAGGTAGAACGTTGAACTATGGACTTTAGCTTATCCTTATTCTCTATTATTTTGTTCAAGATGTTCCTTTTCATTCCACAAAAAAAAGTGCCTGATAAAAAAACAATAGCAGTTTTTTTATCAGGCACTTTTATTTTGTATTTCAATTAGTTTTTAGCATTCTCTGCTTGCTCTTTTTGTTCTTTTAAAACCGCTTTGCGTGATAGGTTAACTCTTCCTTGTTTATCGATTTCTGTTACTTTCACAAAGATTTCATCACCGATGGCTACAACGTCTTCTACTTTGCCAATTCTTTCTTCAGCAAGTTCAGAAATATGAACAAGTCCATCTTTTCCGTTGAAGATTTCAACGAATGCACCGAATTTCTCGATTCGTTTTACTTTACCAAGGTACATTTGTCCGACAACTACTTCACGAACAATATCTTCAATAATTTGTTTTGCTTTGTTATTCATTTCATCATCAACGGAAGAAATGAACACTGTACCATCTTGCTCAATATCAATTTTCACGCCAGTTTCTTCAATGATTTTATTGATTTGTTTTCCGCTTGGTCCAATAACATCACGAATTTTGTCTGGGTTAATAGACATCATTAAGATTTTTGGTGCATAAGAAGATAAAGATTCTCTAGGTGTATTAATTGTTGCCATCATGGAATCTAAAATTTGCATACGACCAATTTTTGCTTGTTGTAGTGCCTCTTCTAAAATTTCACGAGATAATCCATCAATTTTAATGTCCATTTGAAGTGCTGTTACCCCTTTAGAAGTACCAGCTACTTTAAAGTCCATATCTCCTAAATGATCTTCCATTCCTTGAATGTCTGTTAAAATACTGTAATGTTCACCAGATTTAATCAGACCCATTGCAATACCAGCAACTGGTGCTTTAATTGGCACCCCAGCATCCATCATTGCAAGTGTACTTGCACAAATACTCGCCTGTGATGTAGAACCATTGGATTCTAATACTTCTGATACAAGACGAATTGTATATGGGAAGTCTTTTTCAGAAGGAATGATCGGTTCTAATGCTCTTTCCCCTAATGCACCATGACCGATTTCTCTTCGTCCAGGTCCACGCATTGGTCCTGTTTCACCAACACTGAAGTTAGGGAAATTATAGTGATGCATGAAACGTTTTTCTTCTTCTACACCAAGACCGTCCAATATTTGTACATCCCCTAAAGCGCCTAATGTACAAATACTCAAAGCTTGCGTTTGTCCACGAGTGAACAGACCAGAACCATGTGTTCTTGGTAATAAATGAACTTCAGAAGATAGTGGGCGAATTTCTTCTAATCCACGTCCGTCTGGGCGAACTTTATCTTCTGTAATTAAACGACGAACTTCATTTTTCACTAATTTATCTAAAATTGCTTTCACTTGCTTTAATTCTTCATCTTCTGTTTCTTCTGCTTCATACTTCGCAATAACAGAATTTTTTACTTCTTTAATAGCTGCTTCACGAGCATGCTTTTCTTGTACACGAATCGCATTTAGCATTTCGTTTTCACATAGTGCGCGCACATCTGCTTCGATGTCTTTATCCAATTCGTATAGTACAACTTCCATTTTCTCTTTGCCAATCTCTTCAGCAATTTTTTCTTGGAATGCGATTAAGCGTTTAATCTCATCATGACCAAACACAATTGCTTCAAGCATTACTTCCTCTGGTACTTCATCTGCACCAGCTTCAACCATGTTGATTGCATCCTTTGTTCCTGCAACAGCAAGGTTAATATCACTTTTTTCTGCTTGCTCTACTGTTGGATTGATAACAAATTCGCCATCGATTCTTCCTACATATACTCCAGCGATTGGTCCACCAAATGGAATATCGGAAACAGATAATGCTAGAGATGATCCAAACATTGCTGCCATTTCAGATGTACAATCTTGATCCACACTCATTACTAAGCTGACTACTTGAACTTCATTACGGAAGCCATCAGCAAATAATGGTCGAATTGGTCTATCGATTAAACGACTTGCAAGAATGGCTCTTTCACTTGGACGTCCTTCTCTTTTAATGAAACCGCCTGGGATCTTACCAACTGCATATAGGCGTTCTTCATAGTTTACTGTTAATGGAAAGAAGTCTAAGTTTTTCGGTTCTTTTGAAGCAGTAGCTGTGCTTAATACAGCAGTATCACCATATCGTACGAGCACTGCACCATTTGCTTGTTTTGCTAATTGTCCAATTTCGACTGTAAGCTTTCTTCCAGCCCAGTCAATGGAATAGACATGCTTATCTTGTCCCATTCATAAACCCCTCTCTACTCATTCACTTCATGGAGGTTTCCGGCTAAAAAGTACTACCTAAAACCTACGTTATTTCATAAAATGGCTGTTTTCGTAAAGTTTGTTGCGATTACCCGCAGCCGGAATACACTTCGCTTTCCGTGGGGCGAAGCTTAAGCCTCCTCAGCTTCGCCTCCGGGGTCTCAGACTGTCTCACTAATTCCACAGGAGTCTACGTGCATTCCGGCTGCTCCAATTTTCCAACTAATTCTTTTTTTATTGCAAAAACAATAATCCATTAGAAAACAGCCTATAAAATAAAGAATACTTTACCTAAATTTCTCTTCTACTAGTATACACATTTTATGTAACTAAAAAACGAAATTAATTTATGTAATCTATAGAAACCATATGTTAGATTCGCATTTATTTACAATAAAAAAGCGGGAAAAATATCCCGCTTTTTTTAACTATCTACGTAGACCAAGTTTGTTAATTAAAACACGGTAACGTTGAACGTCTTTATTACGTAGGTAAGTTAAAAGATTACGACGTCTACCTACCATTTTCAAAAGACCACGACGTGAGTGATGATCCTTTTTATGCGTACGTAAATGTTCATTCAAGTTATTGATTGACTCAGTAAGGACAGCGATTTGAACTTCTGGAGATCCAGTATCGTTCTCATGCGTTTTGTACTCATTGATAAGTTCGTTTTTACGTTCTTGAGTGATTGCCATCCTGTTTCACCTCCTAATTCTATTACACTAATCCCCATTTACCGAGCAAAACGTTGGTGATTCGATTTGCCAAGCAAAGGTTGTTTTTAGTACGTCTTTAAGAATACCTGTTTTCGTGTGAAAAATCAAGATAAAAGCTATTATTTTTCAAAATAAAGTAATACCATCACGAATCTTTCAAATTTCTACGTTGGGATATATTTCATAGTATTGCCAATTTTCTTCTGAATTATAACTAGTATTTTCTTATGTCTATTGTGCTTTATCGTAAAAATAGTGTAAGGCGGTTTGCTTATCTTTTTCGATTTGGGCTATTAGTTCGTCGATTCCGTTAAATTTCTGTTCGCTTCTAATTCTTTTATGCCATTCGACCGTAACAGAATGACCGTAAATGTCTTGATGGAAGTCAAAAATATGAACTTCGATACTGGCATTCTTCTTTTCTGGATGAAAAGTTGGTTTTGTCCCTAAATTGCATACTCCTTCATACCATTGATTATTTACAAGTAACTTTACTGCATATACACCAAGGGGCGGTAAAATAACATCACTTGCTGGCTTCACGTTTGCGGTTGGAAAACCAATTGTTCTTCCACGCTTATCGCCATGAATGACAGTACCATTAATCGTATAATATCTGCCTAATAGAGCAGGAACTTTTTCCATATCACCATTATTAATAAGCGAACGAATTAAGGTCGAACTTACTTTTTCTCCTCCAAATGTTTCTTTGCCAATAATGGTTGTTTCGTATTTACCACGAGAATGCTCAGAAAGTGTTTCCGCTGTTCCTTGCGCTTTCTGCCCATAAGTGTAATCAAACCCTGCTATTACATGCTTTACATTTAAGTCAATTAAGTACAAATCAACAAATTCTTGTGGTGGTAAACTAGCAAATTCAATTGTAAAATCAACAATAAATAAATAATCAATACCTAATTTCGCTAATTGTTCTACCTTAGATTCAAAAGAAGTTAAGTAGTCTACTTTTTTTGTTTTTCCACCAAGTACGATGGATGGATGAGGATCAAATGTCATAACTGCACTGCTCCATCCATTTTGATCAGCTACTTTTTTTGCTTCGCCTATTACTTTTTGGTGGCCAAGATGTACTCCATCAAAGGAACCTAACGCGATGGAAATTGGTGGATAATCATGCTCTTTATTTCTTTCTGAATGATTTATTCTTACTATCTTCATTATGCTACTCACCTTTTCTAGCTCAAATTTCTTTATTTGCTTTGCCAAACTTTCTTTTCAAGGTGTACGAAGCATCAATTCTTACTCCAAGATTTTTAATATTTTGGACGGTTTAATTAATCCTTTTTTTGTTGGATGCTGAATGTATATGGCTAACGCTTCCCCTAATGTTGTTTGAATGACAATTGGCTCCTGTTCATCCAATAAATGAGCAGGAGCTTCTAATACCGATCCATTTCGTACCTTCAAAGCTAATGTATCATTTATTTCATATTTCGGCAAATGTAAAAGCGCCTCTTCTATAGGATAAATATGCTTGTCGAGAACTCCTTTTTCTATATATTCCTCTAGTTCATCGAAGGTCACACACTCTTTCTCCGTAAATGCCGCTGAACGTGTTCGACACAAATCTGACATATGAGCAGGATATCCTAATTTTTCTCCGATCATCACAGCAAGGGTTCTAATATATGTCCCCTTACTACAGCTAACTTTAAAACGGAATGATACAGTATCCCCCTTTAATTCTTTCCATTCCTCTATTAATTCTAACGAGTAAATGTTTACTTGTCTGGAGGGACGTTCAATCACTAGCCCTTGTCTTGCGTATTCATAAAGCCTTCTTCCATTTACCTTAACAGCAGAATACATCGGTGGTGTTTGCGTAATAGTTCCCGTTAAATCATTTAAGATTCCTTCTATTCTATCTCTAGTGACTGTTTCTGTTACTTTCTTTTCCTCTACTTTTTCTCCAGAACGATCTTCGGTTGTAGTGGAGTAACCAATTGTTACCTCCCCAACGTATTCTTTGCCTGCATCTGTTATGTATTCCGCTACTTTCGTTGCCCTACCTAAACAGATTGGCAATACACCCGTTACATCAGGATCCAGTGTTCCAGTATGGCCAATTCTTTTCATATGTAAAATCTTTCGTAACCGAAAAACGCAATCATGAGAAGTAAGCCCCTTAGGCTTCCATAACGGTAAAATTCCTTCCATATATCTCATCCTTTATTCATTTATAAATTAAATAATTAATGCGAAAATAGATCTTGCTCTTTACTTGTAATGTCATTTAAAATTCTGAGTTGATTGTAGTGGGAGGGAACTTGACTCCTGCGGGAGATGAGGGAAATGAGAGACCCCAAGGAGGCTCTCATCCCTCCCCGCGGAAAGCAAGTTCCTGGAACGGAAATCAACGGGCTTTGTTCTAAAGTTAACTTTATTCAAGCCTCTATAAAAAACTCCTATCGTCCATATCCATAACCATGGAAAAAGTCCGATAGGAGCATATTTTTACATCATCTTATTTTTCGTCGTTACTAGACGGATTTTCTTTTGCGATTTGATGCAATAATGTATCAATTCTATTTCCGTAATCTATCGACTCATCAAATTCAAACGTAATTTCTGGGGTTTTGCGTAAACGAATTCGTTGTCCTATTTCAGAACGAATAAAGCCTTTCGCTTTTGCTAGCCCTTTTAATGTGTTCTCACGTTGTTCTTGATCGCCAAGTACGGAAATATACACAGTTGCTTGTTGAAGATCACCAGTAACATTCACATCTGTAACTGTTACGAAACCAATGCGAGGATCTTTTATCTTACGACTAATAATCTCGCCTAGTTCCTTCTTCATTTGTTCACCAACACGATTTGGTCTTAGACTCATCGCGCAATTCACCTCATTTTTTTAAAGCCATTCTATATCTGTAATGGTTCTCTCTATTTCCGGAAAAGAATCGATAAACTGCTGTGTTTGTTGCAACACGCCTTCTGCAGAAACACGGACGGAAGCAACAGTAACAATTGCAAGCTTTGTTCTTTGCCAAGTATCTTGATACTCGACTTCTGAAATAGAGATATTAAATTTTTGTTTTAAGCGGGTCATAATTCTTTGCAGAACCGCCCGCTTTTCTTTTAATGAGTGGGCATCATAAATGATGCATTCCACTGTCATTAAACCAACAATCATTTACGCTCAATTTCTTCCATTACGTATGCTTCAATTACATCGCCTTCTTTAACATCATTAAAGTTTTTGATTGTAATACCACATTCGTAACCTTGAGCTACTTCTTTTGCATCGTCTTTGAAACGTTTTAAGGCATCGATTTCCCCTTCGAAAATAACAACACCGTCACGGATTAAGCGAATTCCGCTATCTCTTGTAATTTTCCCGTCCGTTACGTATGAACCTGCAATTGTACCGATTTTAGAAACTTTGAATGTTTGACGAATTTCAGCCTGACCAATAATTTTTTCTTGGAACTCAGGATCAAGCATTCCTTTCATCGCTGCTTCAATTTCTTCAATTACTTTATAAATAATACGGTGTAAGCGTACATCTACTTCTTCAGCGTCTGCAGCTCTTTTCGCATTTACATCTGGACGCACGTTAAATCCGATTACAATTGCATTTGATGCTGCTGCAAGTGTAATATCTGACTCATTAATTGCCCCTACACCAGTATGAATGATTTTAACGTTAACACCTTCTACTTCTATTTTATATAGAGCGGCAGCTAACGCTTCTGCTGAACCTTGAACATCGGCTTTAAGAACGATGTTAATATCTTTCATTTCCCCTTGTTTCATGTGTTCAAACAGGTTGTCTAAGCTGATTCTTGTTTTTTCTGATCTTTGAGCTTGAATGGCTTGAGTAGAACGAGCTTCCCCGATTTGTCTTGCTGTTTTCTCATCATTGAAAACAACGAAGCGGTCACCAGCTTGAGGAACTTCATTTAATCCTGTAATTTCTACTGGAGTAGATGGTCCAGCTGTTTTCACACGTCTACCTAAATCATTTACCATCGCACGAACACGACCAAATGTATTACCAACTACAATAGGGTCACCAATGTTTAGCGTTCCGTTTTGAACAAGCAATGTTGCCACAGAACCTTTCCCTTTATCTAGCTGTGCTTCAATAACAGTACCTACAGCGTTACGTTTTGGATTTGCTTTATATTCTTCTACTTCACTTACTAGAAGGATCATTTCAAGTAATGAATCAATACCTTCTCCAGTTAACGCGGAAAGTGGAACAAAGATAGTTTCCCCACCCCAAGCTTCCGGTACTAATCCATGTTCTGTTAATTCTTGCATTACACGGTCAGGATTTGCTGTTGGTTTATCCATTTTATTGACTGCAACAATAATTGGAACTTCAGCGGCTTTCGCATGGTTGATTGCTTCAATTGTTTGTGGCATTACTCCATCGTCTGCAGCGACAACAAGAATCGTGATATCAGTAATTTTTGCACCACGTGCACGCATTGTTGTAAAGGCTGCGTGTCCAGGTGTATCAAGGAATGTAATTTTCTTACCATTTTCCTCGATTTGATATGCACCAATATGCTGTGTAATTCCACCAGCTTCTCCTGCTGTTACTTTTGTATTACGAATGCTATCAAGTAATGTTGTTTTCCCATGGTCAACGTGTCCCATAATTGTAACAACAGACGGACGCTCTACTAATTCTGCGTTCTCATCATCTGTAAAGTATACTTCTAGATCGGTTGTGTCGATTTTCACTTCTTCTTCGACTTCAACACCGTAATCTGTACAGATTAATTCAATTGCATCCTTATCTAACTCCTGGTTGATTGTTGCCATTACACCAAGAAGGAATAATTTTTTAATGATTTCAGATGGTTCACGATGCAATTTTTTTGCTAATTCAGCAACTGTCAAAGACTCGCTGAATGTAATTTTTTCCGGTAATTCTTTTTCTTTTTTCGGAGCTGGAGGTGCAACTGGAGCAGCATTTTGCTTCCCTTTGCGATTATTGTTGTTTCTATTCTTATTGTTGTTATTATTAGTTTTTGGTTTATTAAAACCTGGTTTATTATCTTTAGTATTTTTCACAGATTGATTTACTTTCCCCTTTTCAGCCATTTCATCGCTTTCTTTTTCATACTCGTCCGCGATATTTTTAGCAGCCGCTTTTTGAGCCGGTGCTTTTGGCTTATTTTCTTCACTCTTTTTATTATATACACTATCCAATTTTTTAATTGCGTCCTCTTCCAATGTTGTCATATGGTTTGAGACTTCTACATTCATCTCTTTTAATTTAGCAATAACATCCTTGCTTGAAATGTTATATTGTTTTGCGTATTCGTATACTCGCACTTTACTCATCATTTCACCCCCGCTAGAATTAATCGAGCAGCGTTAAAAGTTTTTTTGCAAATCCATTATCCAAAACAGCGACAACCACTCTTTGCTCTTTCCCTATTGCTTTCCCTAGGATTTCCCTATTTGAAACAAGCTTCACTGGTACTTTATAGGAACGACATTTATCGGTGATTTTTTTTGTCGTGTTTTGTGATGCATCTTCCGATAATAATATTAGTTTTGCATTACCGCTTCTAATTTCTTTTACGGTCAATTCCTCACCTGAGGTTATTTTCCGTGCTCGATTTGCTAAGCCAAGTAATGACATCCACTTGTTATCGTTCATTTGGATTGTCTTTGCTCCTTATCTATTAGTTCTAACAGCTCATCGTAAACAGTATCATCTACTGTCACTTCAAGCTGGTTAGAAAGAATATTCTTCTTCTTGGCTAATAGTACTGCTTCTTTGTCCAATGAAAGATATGCTCCTCGACCGGATTTTTTTCCCGTTAAATCGACGGATACAACCCCTTCTTTGGAACGAACGATGCGAACTAGTTCTTTTTTCGGCTTCATTTCACCGGTAGCAACACATTTACGCATTGGTACTTTTCTTGGTTTGTTCACACACATTCACCTCAAATCTCGAAATCTTCCGTGCTCAAACGGAAATCATCCTCTTCGTCTGCCTCATCATCAAATTTAATCAATGAATTTTCAGTTGGATATATTCCAGCCTCTCTTGCTTCTGATTCAGATTTGATATCAATTTTCCAGCCAGTAAGCTTCGCTGCTAAGCGTGCATTTTGGCCTCTTTTACCGATTGCCAATGATAATTGATAATCGGGAACAATAACAGTTGTTGCTTTTTCTTCTTCGTTTACAATAACTTCTAGTACTTTCGAAGGACTTAAGGCATTCGCAACAAATACTGTTGGATCACTTGACCACTTAACAATATCAATCTTTTCCCCTTTTAACTCATTCACAATCGTCTGCACACGAGTTCCTTTAGGACCTACGCAAGAACCTACTGGATCTACTTCTTCATTATCAGAATGAACGGAAATCTTTGAACGATCTCCAGCTTCACGCGCAACTGATTTTATTTCTACTGTTCCATCATAGATTTCAGGAACTTCCATCTCAAACAATCTTTTCAGTAGACCAGGATGTGTTCTAGATACAAAGATTTGTGGACCTTTTGTTGTCTTTTCCACTTTTGTTAAGAAAACCTTAATGCGATCATGTGGTTTATAATGCTCATTTGGCATTTGTTCATTTGTAGGTAAAATTGCTTCAATTTTACCTAAGCTGACATAAATGAATTTACTGTCTTGACGTTGAACAATCCCTGTCATAATATCTTCTTCGCGATCGATAAATTCAGAATAAATAATTCCTCTTTCAGCTTCGCGAACTCGTTGTGTAACTACTTGTTTCGCAGTTTGTGCTGCAATACGTCCAAAATCTTTTGGTGTAACTTCTAGTTCAACAACATCTTCTACTTCATAGTTCGGATTAATTTTTTGTGCATCTTCCAAAGAAATTTCAAGACGTGGATCAAATACCTCATCAACTACTTCTTTTCTCGCAAATACACGCATGGACCCTGCACCTAAATTCAAATCAATTCGTACGTTTTGTGCCTGGTTAAAATTACGGCGATAAGCAGAGATCAATGCTGCTTCAATTGCATCCATGATCACTTCTCGCGATATTCCTTTTTCTTTTTCAAGTAACACTAGAGCATCAACTAATTCACTGCTCATGAGCGTGTATCCCCCTTTATTCTCTTTTATCAAAAATTATTGATCATTGTAAAGAAGCTGTCATAAGCTGTCTCATTTGATCTTTATAATTAGGAAAAACTAACAGCAAGTCTTGCTTTTGCCACTTTTTCATATGGAATTTCAATCGTTTTCTTTCTAGTCTTAATTTTGACTTCGACTGTCACTGATTTCCCATCAAAAGCTGTTAAGATTCCTTCAAATGTTTTTTCCTTTTCAATTGGTTCATATGTTTTAATATAAACATTTTTCCCAATCGCTTTTTCGAAGTCTTTGTCTTTTTTCAATGGTCGTTCTGCTCCAGGTGAAGAAACCTCAAGAAAATAGTTCTCTGAAATCGGATCGACTTCATCTAACTTCTCACTTAGTTTTTCACTAACGACTGCACATTCATCAATATCTACACCAGTTTCTTTGTCAATATATACACGTAAAAACCAGTTTGGTCCCTCTTTTACATATTCGACATCTACTAATTCTAAGTGTAGTTCATCTAAAATGGGATGTACCATTTCTTCGACTATTTCTGTTACTTTGCTCAAAATTTTTCCCTCCTTAAGCAAGGAACCTTATTATGTTTTTAGAGTCAACTTAGCAAACTAAAATATGTACACTTGTTGCTCATCCATCAATTTGTGCGATAATATTCACTCTGTTTTTCAAGAAAAAACCCTAATACAAACAGGAAAGAGTGGGTTGCCCCACTCTCCATTCGCGAAAGTTATCCTTAGTATTTCCAACTAAACTATACCATAACCGCTTCAGTTATGCAAATGAAAGTCCGTAACTTCAACGTTTCTTCCCCTATCCAAAAAAATTTTAGAATAAAGAAAGCTGGTTTTGATCCGGCATATCAGCCAAGCAACCATGATTGTCAAGATATTGCATAATTGTTTTCGAAACTTTTCCGCGTTGTTGTAAATCCTCTTTCGATAAGAATTCCCCATTTTTTCTTGCTTCGACAATGTTAATAGCAGCATTTGTTCCTAATCCTGGGATACTGTTAAACGGCGGTATAAGAGCATTTCCTTCAATAATAAATTCAGTAGCACTTGATTTATATAAATCCACCTTCTTAAAGGTATATCCTCTTTCTACCATTTCGAAAGCAAGTTCCATTACTGTTAACAAGTTTTTCTCTTTCGTAGATGCATCTAACCCTTTTGCACTAATATCATCTATTACTGCTTTAATACTATGAGATCCCTTTACCATCGCATCAACATCAAAATCATCGGCACGAACAGTGAAATAGGCTGCGTAATATAATAATGCATGGTGCACTTTGAAATAGGCAATCCTAACTGCCATTAATACATAAGCAGCAGCATGCGCCTTAGGGAACATATATTTTATTTTTTTACAAGAATCAATATACCATTCCGGTACTTCGTTCTTTCTCATCTCTTCTTCCATTTCATCTGTTAGACCTTTCCCTTTACGTACACTTTCCATGATTTTGAAAGCAAAACTAGGATCAAGTCCTTGATAAATCAGATAGACCATGATGTCATCACGACATCCAATAACTTCACTTAAGTTACAAATATTATTATGAATAAGTTCTTGGGCATTCCCTAACCATACATCCGTACCATGAGATAGACCAGATATCTGTACTAACTCAGAAAATGTAGTTGGCTTCGTATCTTCGAGCATTTGCCGAACAAATTTTGTTCCAAACTCAGGAATACCAAATGTACCAGTTTTACAATATATTTGTTCCGGTGTTACTCCAAGGGACTCTGTACCGCTAAATATTTTCATTACTTCAGGGTCATCTGTTGGAATCGTCTTAGGATCTATCCCACTTAAATCTTGAAGCATTCTGATAACAGTTGGATCATCGTGACCAAGAATATCGAGTTTTAATACATTGTCATGAATAGAATGGAAATCAAAATGGGTCGTTTTCCATTCCGAATTTCGGTCATCTGCTGGAAATTGAATTGGCGTAAAATCATATACATCCATATAATCTGGAATAACAATGATCCCCCCCGGATGCTGACCAGTTGTTCGTTTAACACCTGTACAGCCAGAAGCTAATCGATCAATTTCCGCTCCGCGAATTTGTAAATTATTATCGTTTTGATAAGCCTTAACATAACCATATGCTGTTTTATCAGCTACTGTACCTATTGTTCCTGCACGGTATACATACTCATCACCAAACAGTACTTTTGTATAGTTATGGGCGATCGGCTGATATTCACCGGAAAAATTCAAATCTATATCAGGTACCTTATCCCCTTTAAATCCAAGGAAAGTTTCAAACGGAATATCATGACCATCTTTCTTTAAGCGAGCCCCACAGTTTGGACAATCCTTATCAGGCAAATCAAATCCAGATCCAACAGAACCATCATTAAAGAATTCCGAATATTTACATTCTGCACATATATAGTGTGGGGGCAATGGATTAACCTCGGTTATCTCTGTCATCGTGGCAACAAAGGAAGAACCAACAGATCCACGAGAACCTACTAAGTATCCATCATCTAATGATTTTTTCACGAGTTTATGAGAAATCAAATAGATAACGGCAAATCCATGCCCGATGATACTTTTTAATTCTTTTTCCAAGCGTGCTTCCACGATTTCCGGCAATTCATCTCCGTAAATTCGTCTAGCCATGCTATAGCTCATTTCTCGCATTTCTTCTTCTGAGCCTTCAATTTTTGGTGTATAAAGATCATCCTTAATCGGTTTAATGACATCAATCATATCGGCGATTTTATTAGTGTTCGTTACTACTAATTCTTTCGCCTTTTCTTTTCCAAGGAAGTTAAAACAGTCTAACATTTCATTCGTTGTCCGAAAATGAACATCAGGAAGCTTATGGCGGTTAAGTGGATTCGCTCCACCTTGTGAACCGACTAAAATTTCTCGATAAATCTTATCATTTGGATTTTGATAATGAACATTTCCTGTCGCCACTACTGGTATGTCTAACTTGTCGCCAAGTTTTACAATATTAGCGATAATTTCTTCCAATGCTTTTTCATCTTGGACGAGCTCCATCTCCATTAAATGAGCGTACACTTCTTTGGGCATTACCTCTAAATAATCATAAAATGGGGCAATATCTTCTACTTCCTCAGGAGCCTTTTGCATCATTGCCTCAAAGACTTCCCCTTTATCACAGGCTGACCCTACAAGCAAACCTTCTCTATATTTTTGCAACACAGATCTTGGAATACGCGGGACACGATAGAAATAATTAATATGAGAGATTGATACGAGCTTAAACAGATTTTTTAAGCCAACGTCGTTTTGAGCAAGTACCGTACAGTGATAAGGACGAGCTCTTTGGTATGCATTTCCCTGCCCCATATTATCGTTCAATTGATTATGATTAATGATCCCTTTTTCAGAAGCATCCTTCAACATTTTTAAAGCAAGGTATCCAGTTGCTTCTGCATCATAAATAGCTCGGTGATGCTGAGTTAATTCGATATCAAATTTCTTCGCCAACGTATTTAAACGATGGTTTTTCATTTCAGGGTATAAAAATCTACCCAGCTCCAATGTGTCTATGACTGCATTAGTCGATTTAGGCAACCCTGCTTTCTGATAGCCGACATTTAAGAAACCAACGTCAAACGATGCGTTATGCGCAACTAGAATACTATCCCCTGTCCAATCGGCAAACTTACGCAATACAATATCTATTTCAGGTGCACTTTCTACCATATCATCGGTAATACCTGTTAAGTTAATCGTCGTTGCGGAAAGGCGATGATGTGGATTCGCAAACGATTCAAATCGATCAATGATTTCGCCATTATGAATCTTAACTGCCGCAAGCTCTATAATCGTATTATAAACGGCAGAAAGTCCTGTCGTTTCAACGTCAAACACGACATACGTAGCATCCTCGAGTACGATATCTTTTGGATTATAGGCAATCGGTACGCCATCGTCTACTAGATTCATCTCTACCCCATAAAGAATTTTCACATCATTTTTCTTTCCAGCTCCAAACGCTTCAGGGAATGATTGCGCAACAGCATGATCTGTAATAGCGATCGCTTTATGCCCCCATTTTTTTGCTTGAGTAACAAGCGTAGCCACTGATGAAACAGCATCCATTTGACTCATTGGTGTATGAAGATGCAGCTCTACACGCTTTTCATCCTCTTTCGCTGTATCTTTTCGTTCGACAGGCTTAATTTCATTTAAATCATTCCCGATCATTACTAAATCGCGAACAAATGTATCATTTTGAATACTTCCTCGTGCTCTAAGCCACATGCCCTTTTTCACTAATTGAAAAAGCGCTGCATCTTCTTTATCACGTGAGAACATTTTTACAAGAATAGAACTTGTATAATCTGTTATTTTAAATGTCAACAATGTTCTTCCACTACGAAGCTCTTTTGTTTCTGCAAAAAAGACATATCCTTGCACGGTAACACGTCTTTCTTCATCCACAATTTCTTCGAGGCGACGATAATCGCTATCGTCTTTAATTGTTAATCCAATTGTTAATGGACCACTCGGGATTGGAGAATCACCAGCTTCTTTTTCAGCTTCCATCTTCTGAATGTCTAGTAAAGCTTGCTTTCCTCTTTCCTCATCCTCTTTTTGCTTCGCAAGTAAAAATTGTTCATACTCTGAATTTGATTTTTCTTCTACTATTTCTGTATCTAAGCTCATGGCAGGGAAGCCAAAATATTGATAGGCATCCGTAATCAAGTTAGCATATTTCCTCTTGATCGCTAAGCCTTCCATCTCGTTTCTAACTTGAATGGTTAGCTTATTCCCATTAAATTGAGGCACTTGTTCATTTAATAGCTTTAAAAGGGGTGGAGAAATCCCTTGCATCTCCTCTATACATGCAGACCAATAGTCACGAATTAATACGTCTGTGACGATTCCATTTCTTACTCGAATATCATACGTAATAGTAGCAATATGCGAAAAGCTACTTCTTAACTTGGTAGTAAATAATTGATAGACTTGAAATGGAATGATATCATCAAACAAAAAATGAAAATGCCATTTTTTGGACCGCTTTTCGACAACAATTTTTTCAATGCTGGCGTTGCGAAAATGGGAAATATATGGATCGTCCGTTAATTGCAATTGCTGCAACAAAATCTGGAAACGATCCACTTTTCCTTGTATATCACTCATTTATGTCGCTCCTTCCACTCTTGCTAAATTCTATAAAAATATTATATCACAGATAAAAAACTGTTCATTTACTTAAAGCAGTTTAGCATACAATCCAATACACAAAAAGAAAAAGATTTAGCAATTGGCTAAATCTTTTTCTTTTATCCTGTTTTTCGCTTATCCCTTTACTTGTGTTAATCGAAGGATCGTTGCCACTAACTCACTTTCATGAACTTCCAGCATTTCTCCTGTACTTCTTACTTTCACTTCAACAATTCCTTCAGCTGCTTTTTTACCAACTGTTATGCGAATTGGCAGTCCGATTAAATCAGAATCAGCAAATTTAACACCAGCACGCTCTGCACGGTCATCAACTAATACATCGAAGTGATTGGCTTTTAACGCGGTATATAATTTATCTGTTAACTCATTTTGCGATTCGTCTTTTGTGTTTACAGTGATTAAATGTGCATCAAATGGGGCTACAGCGTTTGGCCATACAATTCCCCTGTCATCATTAAACTGCTCCACAATTGCCGCCATCGTTCTGGAAACACCAATTCCATAGCAACCCATAATCAACGATTGGCTTCTACCGTTTTCATCTAAATAAGTAGCTCCCATTGCTTCACTATAGCGAGTGCCAAGTTTAAAGACATGACCTACTTCAATTCCTTTTGCAAAAGTAATTGTGCCTTTTCCATCTGGTGAAAGGTCGCCTTCTTGAATGAAACGAATATCTGCATATCGGTCGACTGAGAAATCTCGGTCAGCATTCACATTCACATAGTGAAAATGCTCTTCATTTGCCCCACAAACACCATTAATAATTGCTTTCACAGCGTTATCTGCAATTACTTCCACATCTTTAACATTAATTGGACCTAATGAACCAACCTTGCTTCCTAATATTTTTTCCGTATCTGCATGGTCTGCTAGTTCAACTACATTTGCTTCTAATAGGTTTTTCACCTTTATGTCGTTCACTTCATGATCGCCGCGAACTAACACAAGCACAAATCTTTCATCCACTTTAAATAATAGAGACTTAATGCATTTATCTGCATGAACATTTAAGAAAGAAGAAACTTCTTCAATTGTTTTCTGATCTTTCGTTTCTACTTTTTCTAGCTCTTTTACCGGCTCTTCTACTTTTTCATAAGAATTTATAACTGGTGCCATTTCAATATTTGCAGCATAATTGGATTCTGTTGAATAAGCAATTGTATCTTCTCCAACATCAGATAATACCATGAATTCATGCGTATCTTTCCCACCCATTGCACCACTATCTGCGATTACAGCACGATAGTTTAAGCCACAGCGCTCGAAAATATTGCAGTACGCTTGAAAAATAGCATCATAAACTTCTCCTAAACTTTCATGAGAAGAATGAAAACTATAAGCATCCTTCATAATAAATTCTCTGCCGCGCAGGATACCAAAACGTGGTCTTTTCTCATCTCTGAATTTCGTTTGGATTTGGTAAAGTGTTAGTGGTAGTCTTTTATATGATTTTACTTCGTCTCGCACTAAACTTGTTATTACTTCTTCGTGGGTTGCACCTAGTGCAAATTCACGACTATTGCGATCTTTTAGGCGCATTAATTCTGGTCCATATGTAAACCATCTGCCGGATTCTTGCCATAATTCTGCTTGCTGCAAGGCAGGCATTAATAATTCGACTCCGCCAGCGGCATCCATTTCTTCGCGAATAATTTTTTCAATTTTCTTTATTACTTTGTTTGCCAATGGTAAATAAGAGTAAATCCCACTTGCATTTTGTCTAATAAACCCTGCTCTTAATAATAGCTGATGGCTTTTAATATCTGCATCTGCTGGCACTTCTCTTAATGTTGGAATTAACATTTTACTTTGCTTCATCTATGTTTGCACCTCTATTATTTGTATATGTTTATAATGTTGTTACGAAGAAATAAAGTTTATTACCCCGAGTTCATGCTGCTCCGACACAAGACTCTTGTGGGGAAGGGGAGACCTCACAAGGAATACCCCCTCTCTTACGGTGAATCTTATGTCCATGTGCCACTATCAACGAGCAGCATTCATCTACAAAAAACCTTCTCCACAAAACAACATTCCCCTTTCAACAAGGGGAATGAATAGTACCCTACTTTATAAAAAATCGTTGGATATCATTCCAAGTGACGACAATCATCAGTAGCATTAATAAGGCAAAACCAATAAAATGAACTAATCCTTCTTTTTGTCGGTCAATTGGTTTACCACGAACTGCTTCAATTGCAAAGAACAGTAGTCGCCCACCGTCTAATGCAGGTAGTGGAAGTAAGTTCATGATACCTAAATTAATGCTTAGAACAGCAGCCCAATTCATTAAAGAATAGATGCCTGATTGAGCTACAGTGTCTGTAGATTGATAAATAGCTACTGGTCCGCCTAATGCATCAATCGAGAACTGACCAGTGACAAGTTTACCGACTGCCCCAATAATATTCTTTGTCCATGTAAAGGTTTGTGTAGCTCCATATTGAATAGATTTTAATGGTGATTTTTCCATCGGGCTATAGACACCGACTAGACCTATTGTTTTCCCATCTACTTCTGTTTCTTTCGGTGTAACATCAATGGTCATTTCTTGTCCATCACGATCGATTAGAAATTCTAGGTTTTCCCCGGGACTCTTTTGAATGATGGAAACAACCTCTTTCCAAGATCCAACGGATTGACCATCAATACTTATAACATTATCCCCTTCATGCAGTCCTGCACTGAGTGCTACTCCATCATCTGTTAACTTTCCAAGCTTTGCCTCATTTGATGGGATGCCTTGCAATAGAGCTATAACAATAAAGATTAGAAAAGCTAATACGAAATTCATCGCTGGACCTGCAAAAATAGCAAGCGTTCGCTGTCCTAATGATTTACTTGCAAATTGACGGTCATAGGGTGCAATTTGTGTTTCAATCCCATTTTCAACAAAAACAGCATCTTTTTTCACCGGAAATACGAGAAGATTTTCTTCCGCATCTTCCTCAGCGTATCCTTTAATAAAAAGCTTATGTTCTAAATCAGCATCTTCTACATTAATAACACGTGCATTTGGATACTTTTCTTTGTTGTTAATAATCAATTTTGTTACTTCTTCTTTTTCATTAAGAATTAAACCAATTCGATGACCTGGCTTAATATCAACCATCTCAGGATCTTCTCCTGCCATACGAACATAGCCTCCAATTGGTAGAAGACGAATCGTATAAACGGTTTCTCCCTTTTTTAAGGAAAGAACTTTAGGTCCCATTCCAATAGCAAACTCACGGCATAAAATACCTGCCCGCTTAGCTAACACAAAATGCCCTAATTCATGGAAAAATACTAATGCACCAAAAATGATGATAAAAGCTATAACTGTATACAAAATTTAACCACCTTTTTATAGAAGTGTGCTTACTCTTTTTCTTGTTTCTAAGTCTACCTCTTGGATCACTTCAAGACTAGGGTTTAGTATATTCTGATGACTATTTAGCGCTTTTTCGATTAAATCCTCAATTTGTAGAAAGCTAATTTCCTGATTCAAGAACTTTTGTACGGCTACTTCGTTTGCTGCATTCAATACAGTTGGTAAAGTTCCACCTGCTTTTCCAGCCTCATAGGCAAAACGAAGACATCTAAATCGCTCCAAATCCATATGTTGAAAGTGTAATTTTCCAATTGTAGCTAAATCTAATCGCTTCCCATGTGCTACAGGAAGACGCTCTGGAAACGCAAGAGCATATTGGATTGGTATCCGCATATCTGGGGTACCTAATTGAGCAATCACACTGCCATCCTGAAATTCTACCATGGAATGAATAATACTTTCTTTATGTAGTAATACATCTATTTTCTCATATGGAAGCCCAAATAACCAGTGTGCTTCAATTACTTCTAAACCTTTATTCATCATGGTCGCAGAATCAATCGTAATTTTTGCTCCCATTGACCAGTTTGGATGGTTTAGAGCATCTTCTATTGTAACTTTCTCTAAATCTTTTCTGCTTAGATTTCGGAAGCTTCCGCCTGAAGCAGTAATAATAAGGCGTTCAATATTCTTTTGATTTTCCCCTTGTAAACATTGAAAAATAGCAGAATGCTCACTATCAACTGGTAATACAGGTACATTATATTTTGCAGCAGCCTCCATCACAATATGCCCTGCAGTAACTAATGTTTCCTTATTTGCAATTGCTATAACCTTTTTAGCTTCAATTGCTTGTAGCGTTGGATGGAGACCCACGCTTCCAATTACTGCATTCACGAGTATATCCGCTTTATCGAAAACAGCTACCTCAACCAAGCCTTCCATTCCATAGCTAAAACGTATAGTCGGAAAGATTTGTTTTAATTGGTCATAATCTTGTTTTTCGGCAACAGAAACAAGCGATGGTCTAAATTTTTGGATTATCTTTTTTGTAAGTTCCATATTTCTTCCTGATGAAAAGGCAACTAACTGGAACATGTCAGGATGATTTTTAATAACATCCAAGGTTTGCGTTCCAATCGAACCAGTTGCCCCAAGCAAACTAATATACTTCACTACCTCACTCCTACACCCATATTTCCTACTATTTATTTTAAATTAGGCTGTTCTCGTATAGTTTGTTGCTATTACCCGCAGCCGGAATACACTTCGCTTTCCGTGGGGCTAAGCTTAAGCCTCCTCAGCTTTGCCTCCGGGGTCTCAGACTGTCTCGCTAATCCCACAGGAGTCTACGTGTATTCTGGCTGCTCCATTTTTCCAACTAATTCTTTTCTCCTATTGAAAAAACAACGATTTTTAAAAAAAACAACCTTAAATTAAATCAAGAAATCGTTCAAAGATAAAATAAAGAAGTGGCCAGACAAAAATAAGGCTATCAAAACGATCAAGAATCCCGCCATGTCCTGGTAATAAACTACCAGAGTCTTTTACATCATAATAACGTTTTAACGCTGATTCTGTTAAATCCCCAATTTGTCCAAAAATAGATAAAATAACGGTAGTAAAAGCAAAGCCTATAGACCATTGTATGTAGTCAAACACACTAAATAGAACTCCTACCACTAAAGCACATAGAATACCACCTAAAAAACCTTCTACGGTTTTATTTGGACTGATTTCCGGCCATAGCTTTCTCTTACCAATAGCTTTACCAATAAAATATGCGCCAGAATCAGTTGCCCAAATGATAAATAAGGAATAAATAAGATACGCTAAATGCGTTTCTCTAATTTCAATGAAGAAATGAAAACCTGTTCCTATGTAAATAACAGCTAATATGGAGAATGCAACATCATCAAAGGTAAATCGATTTTTAGAAAAAACCATATAAGTTAAATATAACAAAACAGCAATTAAACCAATTTCTATTTTTGTCATATTCAAATTAGCAAGATAATGGTTTGGCAATACTATCATCCATACCGCTAATAATGATAGTAGCCCTGGAACAGAAAAAAAGGAGATTTTTCTCATCCGATACATTTCAAATATACCGACTCCAACTAATAGAAAAGTAAACAACACTAATGGTAGTTTCCCAATTAATACAAACGGTAAAAATACGGCTATTGCAATAACTGCTGTAATGATTCTTTGCTTCATCTCTCTAACCCAACTCTCTTCAGACTCCACCAAAACGGCGTTGTCTGTTTTGAAATTCTTCGATTGCTTCGATTAAATGTAGTTCACTGAAATCCGGCCATAATACATCAGTAAAATATAGCTCGGAATAAGCTATTTGCCATAACATAAAATTGCTAATTCTTACTTCCCCACTTGTACGAATTAATAGATCAGGTTCAATTATTTTCCCTGTCATTAAATAAGTAGAAAACATTTCTTCTGAAAAGTTATCTATCTCTATTTTCCCCGTTTCACTGTCTTTTACAACATTTTTAACAGCATCTATGATTTCAGCCCGAGAGCCGTAATTTAAAGCAAAGTTTAATTGAAGACCCGTATTATACTTTGTTTGTTCCACGGCATGATTTAGCGAATTAAGTGTAGACTCCGGCAACCCTTCTGTATAACCAATAGCAGTTACTCGAACATTTTTTTCAATCAATTCAGGCAAGAACGTACCGAGAAATTGTTCAGGTAGTGACATAATATAATCTACTTCCGATTTTGGCCTTTTCCAATTCTCTGTGGAAAAAGCATATAAAGTTAACACTTTAATTCCAAGATCATTTGCACTTGTTGTAATTCGCTTTACACATTTCATTCCTTCATGATGGCCGGCAATTCTAGGCAAGGTTCTTTTTTTTGCCCATCGACCGTTTCCATCCATGATAATTGCAACATGTTCTGGAATTTGTCGCATTTTAAGTGCTGATATACGGTCTTGGAGATTAGAAGAAACAGGTTTCTTCTTCCATAACCTTATTTTGTTAAACATAAAATAGCTCCTCCAAAATAGATCCCTTATGTATCCTTCTATTAACAGTAATATATATACGGTAAATGACCTGTATCTATTTATATTCTCTACTAAACGATTATGATGATAATCATCAAGATAATGATATTTATTCGTTATAAACAAGGATCCACTTTTCTATTAAATTCTTTTGTCTAATAATCTTATCCAATAATAGGATAACAGAATAAGTTCCCTTTCTATATTATAGGAAAATAGTCAGCTTAAGCAACTATGAAATTAAAAACTCCCTTGTTTTGACTATTTTAGGGCAAAAGAATTAATATTTTGGACATTATTTAAATCTGGTTTTTGATGAGATGAAGAAAAAAACCCCCTATATAGTAGAGGGTTAAATCAACATATATATAAAGCCTGTTGATTGCACCAAGGAGTTCTTGCTTTCCGTGGGGAGGGATGGTGCTCCTCGGCTTTACTTGTGGGGTCTCACACTTCCCTCATCCCCCGCGGGAATCCCGTATCCTACGCTTAATCAACTCACCATATTAAACTTCGCATTCCATAAGCTAATTTAGTGTTATACTTCTAAAATTTCTTTTTCTTTCTCTTTTGTCAAAGCATCGACTTTAACGATGTATTCGTCAGTTAATTTTTGAATATCATCATTATAACCGCGAAGATCATCTTCTGTGATATCTCCGTTTTTCTCTAATTTTTTCAAGTCATCATTACCGTCTCGACGAATATTACGAATAGCAATTTTCGCTTCTTCGGATTCTTTTTTCACATTCTTCACTAATTCCTTACGACGTTCTTCCGTTAGCATAGGAATAGAAAGACGGATAACACTTCCATCGTTAGAAGGATTTAATCCAATATCTGATTTAAGAATTGCTTTTTCAATGTCCCCAAGAATACTTTTATCATATGGTTGAATAACAAGCAATCTAGCTTCTGGAACACTGATACCAGCAAGTTGATTAATTGGTGTTGGTGCTCCATAATAATCTACGGAGATTCTGTCTAATAACGAAGCATTTGCTCTTCCAGCTCGAATACTTGCAAGTTCACGCGAATAACTTTGGATTGCTTTATCCATTCTTTCCTTTGTATTAGCGATAATTTGTTTAGGCATTATTTTTCCCCCTCACTATTGTTCCAATTGTCTCGCCCATTACAGCTCTTTTAATATTACCGTTTTCCATAATAGAGAATACAATTAACGGAATATCATTGTCCATACATAATGATGAAGCGGTTGAATCCATTACAGCTAGACCATCTTTAATGACATCAAAATAAGTAAGTTCTTCATATTTTGTAGCAGATTTATCCACTTTCGGATCTGCTGAATATACGCCGTCTACATTATTTTTTGCCATTAAAATAACATCTGCTTCAATTTCAGCAGCTCTTAGGGCAGCTGTTGTATCTGTTGAGAAATAAGGGTTTCCTGTTCCTGCTGCAAAAATCACAACACGTTTCTTCTCAAGATGGCGAATCGCACGTCTTCTAATATATGGTTCAGCTACCTGTCTCATTTCAATAGAAGATTGGACACGTGTTTCGATGCCCATTTGCTCTAAACTATCTTGAAGCGCCAATGAATTCATTACTGTAGCAAGCATTCCCATGTAATCAGCGTTAGCACGGTCCATTCCCATTTCTTCCCCGATTTTACCGCGCCAAATATTTCCGCCGCCAACTACTACAGCAGCTTCTACACCAAGATCTGCAACTTCCTTCACTTGCTGTGCTACATTTTTTATTACGCTAGGGTTAATACCAAATCCAGCTTCACCGGCTAATGCTTCCCCACTTAATTTCAGAACAACACGTTTATATTTTGGATTACTACTCATGGAAACCTCCGCTTTATTTTTAATATCTTGAAAAATAGGGAACACCATGGTGCCCCCTATGAAAACATTAATCGTTCACTTATTATTTCTTATTTACTTGGTTCATTACTTCTTCAGCGAAGTTATCTTCACGTTTTTCGATACCTTCTCCAACTTCGTAACGAACGAATTCACGTAAAGTTGCACCCTTAGATTCTACAAATTGACGAACCTTTTGATCTGGGTTTTTAACAAATGATTGATCAAGTACACATACATCTTCAAAATATTTACCTAAGCGGCCTTCAACCATTTTCTCAACGATATTAGCTGGTTTACCTTCGTTAAGTGCTTGTTGTGTTAATACTTCTCTCTCATGTGCCACTTCTTCTTGAGAAACTTGGTCACGAGAAACATATTTAGGGTTTAATGCAGCGATGTGCATTGCAACATCCTTAGCAGCTGATTCATCAGTAGTTCCTTCTAGAACAGTTAGAACACCAATGCGTCCGCCCATATGAAGGTAAGCACCAAATGAATCGTTATCTGTTTTTGTTTTGATTTCAAAACGACGTAAAGATAATTTTTCACCAATTTTAGCAATAGCAGCATTGATGTGTGATTCAACAGTAGTTCCTTCAATGATGTTTGAAGCATGTGCTTCTTCAACAGTTGCAGGCTTAACTGCTAAGATATGTGAAGCAAGTTCTTTTACTAAGTTTTGGAAACCTTCGTTTTTCGCAACGAAATCTGTTTCAGAGTTTACTTCAAGAATTACTGCTTCGTTTCCCTCTACTGAAATGTAAGTAGAACCTTCAGCAGCTACACGATCAGCTTTTTTAGCAGCACTTGCAATACCTTTTTCACGTAAGAAGTCAATTGCTTTATCTAAATCACCATTAGTTTCAGTAAGTGCTTTTTTACAATCCATCATTCCAGCACCAGTTTTTTCACGTAGTTCTTTTACCATTTGAGCTGTAACAGCCATAGTAATTTGCCTCCTTAAGGTTTATGTATTATTTTTTTAACCAATTTATTTCATTTTTAAGCAGGATGCTTGAAAAAAAGGTGATAAGAGGGTTGCTCTTTATCACCTTTTCCACAAGTCCCTAAACAATTACTTATTATCCATCAAGTTTATTTATCTAATGATCCTAAACTAATACGTATAACAAGTCATGCGGTTCTAATTAAGCAGTTGTTACTTCTTCGCCTTGTTTAGCTTCAAGAATAGCATCTGCCATTTTTGCAGTTAATAATTTAACAGCACGGATTGCATCATCATTCGCAGGAATAACAACATCAATTTCGTCTGGATCACAGTTAGTATCAACAATACCAACGATTGGAATATTTAATTTATGAGCTTCTGCAACTGCAATACGTTCTTTACGTGGATCTACGATGAATAAGCAGTCAGGAATTTTTTTCATATCTTTAATTCCGCCTAGGAATTTTTCTAAACGCTCAAGCTCTTTGTTTAATTGAACTACTTCTTTTTTAGGAAGTACGTCGAATGTACCATCTTCAGCCATTCTTTCAATATCTTTAAGACGCGCAATACGTTTTTGGATAGTTTCAAAGTTAGTTAAAGTTCCACCTAACCAGCGTTGGTTTACATAGTATTGACCAGAACGGATAGCTTCCTCTTTAACTGAATCTTGTGCTTGCTTTTTAGTACCAACAAAAAGAACTGTACCGCCGTTTCCAGCTAATTCTTTCACATAGTTATAAGCTTCTTCAACCTTTTTAACTGTTTTTTGAAGATCGATGATGTAAATGCCGTTACGCTCTGTGAAAATATATTTTTTCATTTTTGGGTTCCAACGGCGAGTTTGGTGACCGAAATGTACACCAGCTTCAAGTAATTGTTTCATTGAAATAACTGACATGTTTTTTCCTCCTAATGGTTTTGATTTCCTCCGCTTTTTTCATTTTTAATCAAAACTGTAAAATTACAGCACCAATGATTAAATCCAAAAGCGTGTGTATTAACACCATGTGTTAATATAGCATATGTAAACTTTGCAATCAAGTATATTTACGAATTTTGTCTAAATTTCAGTAGCAATTCCATTTCAGTCTTGCCTTTGTTTAACGATTTTGCTATTTCTTCGATACTTTTCCCTTCTGCTTGCATCGATTTTGCTATTTCAAGAATCGACTTTTTCTTCGGCTCTTTCTCTGAAGGTAGTATTAAATTCAATAACTCATTCACATCTTCTTTTTCCAAGCGATCTTCTTTTTTACTTGTCGTTTCAATAGTAGGAACCGTTTTCTGATAGACATTTAGCATTGCTTTATTCACTTTCAACTCTTTCGGCTTAAAATCAGGACTTGCTGATTCATCCTTGCTTTTTTCCTCTTCTCTTTCATGTGATGACTCTTTTGGGTGAGAATAAAGTTTATCCAAGAACTGCTCATTTTCCTCTTTAATTTCCGAGATAAAAGTGGCGATCACTTCTTCCATTTCTTCTAAAGTCTTTTTCTGATCCTTTTCTAGGTCCGCAAACCGATTTTGACGAACATACAATATTACGATACAAAGAATAGCAATTAAATTTAAAGTAATACTTAAAAAAAGTAAAAAATTAACCATTTCATCCCTCTATCCACTAAAGTCGATACTTTGTCCTTTATAAGGATGTATCGTTTGTCTACTCTCTATTTCATCTAGTTCTATTTCTTCTTCGCTATTTTGTTGACCGAATACCTGTTTATCTTTTTTCTTATGAGAAGTAACTTTCCCTTTTCCTTCTCCCTTTATAACCGTTGTTCTTTTCCTTACCTCTTCCTTACCGGCTTCTTGTGAAGCAATGGAATACATTTGCTGATGTTTTTGATCCTGTTGTTCTTGTAGCTTTCCTGCATCATAAGTTCTCGGTAATGCAACTTGCATCTCTATTGCTTTTAAACTCATGTGCACCACACCCTACTCATTAAATTACTTTTTCCAATGAATGCCTTAATTTAAAAATAGCTTTTGAATGAATCTGCGATATTCTAGAAGTAGATAAGTTCATTACTTGTCCAATCTCCGTTAAGGTTAATTCCTCCTTATAAAACAAACTGATTACAAGCTGTTCTTTATCATTAAGCTCCTTAATTTTGTCTGCCATCTCTTGAACTAGCTCATCTTTTACTACTTTTTCTTCTGGTATAACCGTTTTATCATCTCGAATCGAGAAACTTTGTGCCTCTTTCTCTTCGCTCTCATTCATTTGCTCATCAATAGATAGGATATTAGCAAAAAAGTGTTCATTCATTGTTGCATACACTTCATCTACACTAGTCCCTAACTCATCAGCAATTTCTTGAACCGTAATATTTCTCATTAATTTTTGTTCAAGTTTTTCAATAGTAGCCTCAATCTTTTTTGATTTTTCCCTTGTTCCCCTTGATAGCCAATCTTCTTTACGAAGTCCATCAATTATACTACCTCTAATTCGAAAAGATGCATATATATCAAATTTCAAGTCTCTATTCGGATCAAATCGTTGTAAAGCATCATATAAGCCCATCATTCCAAGACTTGTTAGTTCATCTCGGGATACGCTTTTTGGTAATCCTATTGAGATTCTTTGCACATGAAAACTGACTAAGGGCATATACTTTTTTATTAATTGATTGCCAGCCTCTTGATCTCTCGAATTAATCCACATTTCCCAAGCTTGCTTTTCTTCTGTTGTTGACTCCTTCGCCATTAAATACCCTCCTCTTAGAACAATGAACAAACCCAAACATATCTATAAAGTGAAACTTCCATCAGTGGGGGCTTTCCTTCCTCCCCCACTGATGGTTAGTTGAACCAATCGGACCTTTACGGGCAGTTACCACCTAGCTTCCTCGTATTCTTATAAGCTTGAGGGGGGCGTCTTACTGTCCGTGAAGAGTGGGATAAACGCAAAAGAATATAATACAACTTAACCATTTATATCCCCTTTTTTTCAACAAAAAAATCCCATTTGTGTAATAGTTCCAATAAATTACTGAATATTCTTCTTTCATACCTTTACTCTCTATGTTATATAGCATTCTATTTTACCTATTTTATTTCAACCGTCTTTATATAGATTGGCACTATTTCATTTTCTCCAATAATCAGCTTCTTTATTTTTATCATTTACATTCCTATCCATTCAGCCAAAAAATAAGAATTGTAAGCCAAAAAACCCTCACACTTTTTATGTATATATTTCACTATTGATTTTAGCAGAAGACATGATTTTTTATCTATTCTTTCTAATACCAACACTAAAAATAGGCATAAAGACCCTAATTGTTTTTCTCTATTTTTCCAACTCATTCATTTTTCCGTTTTTAAAAATAGAACTTCCCCACCTCAACTCTTATTCGATTTTTGAGGAAAGGGTCTTCATGCTAAAGATGATAAAAAAGACTAGCTCTAAATAACAGAATTCATCCCAAAATAATAAGATTGGATGCTTCAATTTAGAGCTAGTCTCATTTCTAGATAGTATTAAATAACGTATTCCCTACACTAAATAATATGAATCCCTTTATTCACGGTACGAATCGTCAATTGATGCGTAGCTGGAGAAAATTCAATCGTTCTACCGCTATTTCCACCGACATCTTCGCTAACTAATTTAATTCTTAATAATTGTAACGTATTTTTTACTGCTTCCACGTTTCTAGGACCGATTCTCATGATATCACTTGTTCCGTTGAACTGAAACATTTGTGCCCCTCCAGCAATTTTAGCTAGCATCGTGCTTTTCTTTACCCCTAATACTTCTAATCGATCTGCTAATTCTATAATCGCAGTATCAGCAAATTTCGCCTTATTAAGGCTTCCTGATTTCGCTATGGATGCTTCTGGAAGCATAATATGAGCTAAACCAGCAATTGGTTTTATTGGACTATATAAAACAATTCCAACGCATGAGCCAAGTCCTGAAGTTCGAATTGTATTAGGGGACTGCACCACATTCATATCAGCTATCCCAACTTTAATTACTGTAATTTGTTCAGTCACCATCTTTCACTCCTAATGACTGAAATAAAGGGGTAAAAGAATCTGGATCAGGTAATAAAAAGAAATGGCCATTTACAGTATTAGACAGACTTGTATTTTCCTCATTTAATTCTGTGTTGATCACAATCGCATAATCACTTACTTGAGAAAGTTCCACTAATCCATATGTAACAATAGCGCCAACCATATCAATCGCAAGGGCTGGAACAGAAGGATACAATGATAACTGGGTAAAATCAGATAAAGAGGATAAATAGGAACCTGATAAAATATTGCCTAATTCCTGTAACGCAGAAATAGATAGCTCATCATATGGTGGCGCAGCTAAGTCAACAGAAGTATCTCCGATCATATCTTGGACAAATGTAGTCGCTTGCTCTAAAGGAAGGATGAAAAACATGCTTCCTGGGATATCTCCCTCAATTCTTAAGAAAACGCCCGCAACGATATTATCTGCACCACCTGCCATTTCCATCATCTCATCAAACGTAACAATTTGAACATCTGGTACCTTCATATCAATCTTTTTATTAAGCAGCTTGGACAAAGAAGTGGCAGCATTTCCTGCTCCTATATTACCGATCTCTCTTAAAACATCTAATTTTAACGAATTTATATCATTAATATATCCCATATTTACTCATCGCTTTTTGCATTGGAATATGTTCTTAAAATATTTCGATCAAATACTTTTTCCAAATCAACAAGAATTAGTAAACGCTTATCAAGCTTCACTACCCCTTTTATATAATCGACTTCATCACCATTAATTGTCTCTGGAGCAGGCTCATAAAGCGAAGTATTGACATCTACAACATCATTAGCAGAATCAACAATAATTCCTACTTCCATATCTTCTATCATGATAATAATAATTCTTGTGCTGTCTGTGTAAGGAATTTCTTCTAAATTAAAACGAAGTCGTAAATCAATAATTGGAGTAACGACTCCTCTTAAATTAATCACACCTTTAACAAAAGGAGCGATATTTGGAATTCTAGTAATATGCATGTTCTTCTCAATCGACATCACTTCATTGACAGAGATAGCATATTCCTTCCCCTTCAGTTCAAATATTATTAGTTTTTCTTCTGTTGAAACTACATCGCTCATTTCTTTCATCCCTCTCAAGTTAACCTGTCTGCTTTACATAAAATGCAAAGCCCTATATCATCACCATCATATTGTCTAGATTAATTTATCGTAAAAAACAATGGAATATCCGCTTTTCTTCAAGGCTGTTTCGTATCGTTTGTTGCTATTAACCCATAAGTCTGAATACACTTTGCCTTCCATGGGGCATGCTATACAGGATCTCACCTGTCTCGCTAATCCCTCTGCTATCTACGTGTATTCAGACTACTCTGTAATTCTTTTTAGAAATTCCCCTATTGAAAACAAGCTTGTAGAAAACAACCTTCTTCAACATGTTTCGATCTATTAAAAAGGTCAATACTAAACGAAAAAGCTTTGTTCAAAATTCATTTATCTTTCATGTAATGATTATTTAATTAAAGCATTACAATCCATAATTAACGCTACTTGTCCATCTCCTAAGATGGTTGCTCCAGATATAGCATAAGCACTTGATAGATAAGAACCTAGTGACTTTAAGACAACCTCTTGTTGTCCAATAAATCCATCTACAACAAGTCCAGCTAATTTATCGCCTTTTCTTACAATTACAACAGAATAATAGTCACTTTCCAGTCCTGCTGAAGGAACATCAAATATATCTTTTAAGAATAGTAATGGTACCACTTTGCCACGGAAATCAATTACTGTTTGATTATGGGCATACATGACATCATTTTTATTCACAATAGCTGTCTCAATAATAGAAGACAATGGAATAGCGTATTTTTCTGCTTGAATTTCAACTAACATAACGGAAATTATCGATAAGGTTAATGGCAATTGGATAGAGAAGAGCGAGCCTTTTCCTTCCACTGATTCGATCGTAATCGAGCCACCTAAGGATTCAATCGTATTCTTTACTACATCAAGTCCTACCCCACGTCCTGAAATATCAGAGATTTGATCTGCAGTCGAAAAACCAGATGCAAATATAAGTTCAGCAATTTGAGAATCAGTTAATGTTTTAGCCATTTCTTTTGTAACGATTCCTTTATTAATCGCTTTAGAAAGAACTTTCTCTTTATTAATTCCAGCACCGTCATCTTCCAACTCAATAAAAACATGATTTCCGCTATGATAAGCACGAAGAACAACCGTTCCTTCTTCCTCTTTATTATTAGCTCTTCTTACTGCTGGCGTTTCTACTCCATGGTCAAGCGCATTTCGGATTAAATGCACTAAAGGATCACCTATTTCATCAATAACTGTACGATCAAGCTCTGTTTCGGCACCAACGATTTGCAAATTAATTTTCTTATTTAAATCACGTGCAAGCTGTCTCACCATTCTAGGGAAACGATTGAAGACAGTCTCAACAGGAACCATACGCATATTTAAGATAATATTTTGAAGATCCCCTGTGATTCTGGACATTCTCTCAACTGTCTCATGAAGCTCTTGATCTTTAAGGGTAGAGGAAATTTGCTCTAATCTTCCTCTGTCGATAACGAGTTCTTCAAATAAGTTCATGAGAATATCCAAACGCTCAATATTCACACGAATGGTTTTATTGGAAACTTTAGTCGTTGATTGCTTCTCAGCTTGTTTATTGTCTGTAGCGGTAGCCTTCTCTGGAACTTGCGGATTCATTATTTCTTTCTCCACTTCTTCCACAATCTGAGTTTCTGTTAGAACTTGTTCCTTTTGATTAACAGATTGACTATTTGTATAGAACTCTCTTACAACTACCTTTTCTACTTCTGAGACTTTCATGATAGCTGCTTCAATTTTATCTGCTGTTTCTTTTGATATAAGGGTAACCATAAAATCATACTCAAACTTTTCTTCCTCAAGTTCTTCTACTGGAGGAATCGATTTGACAACTTCTCCTAATGATTCTAAAGCTTCAAATATCATATATACCCTTGCAGCTTTTAATAAACAGTCACTTTTTAACGTAATGTTAATTTCATAAGTGAAAAAACCTTGATCAGATGATTGCTGTAATACAGTAGTTTCAAATTCATCATACTGGTTTATTGTTGCTGGTGCCTCCTGCATGACATCTACAGTGGCCGCAACCTCAGTTTCTGAAGAATTGATTTGATTTAAAGGAAGTCCTTTTTCAATTTGTATAAGCTTTTCAACAACTGCCTCTACATTTCTTTTCCCATCTCCACCACTAGCAATTGACTCCACCATTGCATCCAGATCATCAACAGCTAAGAAAATGACATCCAATATTTCTGGAGAAAAAACAATTTTCTTATTTCTTATAGCATCGAGAACATTTTCCATTTGATGGGTTAGACTTGCTAAATCCTCATAACCCATTGTTGCTGACATTCCTTTTAATGTATGAGCTGCACGGAAAATCTCATTTACTATTTTCAAATTTTCCGGGTCCTTTTCCAATTCTAATAAATGTTCATTACATGCTTGTAAGTGCTCTTTACTCTCTTCAATAAAAACTTCTAAATACTGACTCATTTCCACTTGCTTCACATCCCTTGACGTTATACATATTTCATAATAGTTTCAGCAATATGATCTACCTTCTGAACTTCATCAATATAATTCGTGGCAATAGCTGTTTTGGGCATTCCGTAAACTATACATGTTTCCTGTGACTCAGCGATAGCTTTGACATTGCCTTTTCTCGCTAACTTCTTTAACCCATCTGTTCCATCTGATCCCATTCCAGTCATAATAACTGCTATTTTTGCATAGGCTTTCAAATCACTTACCGATTCAAACATGATATCAACAGATGGTCTATGCCCATTTAGAGGGGCTGACTGGTCCAAATCAATTGCTGTATGGACACCAACTGTTTTCACCTTTAAATGCTGGCCTCCTGGAGCGATATAGGCAACTCCATTACGGATAATTTCGCCATGCTCCGCTTCCTTTACCGTAATTGCAGATAACGTATTAAGACGATTTGCAAGAGAACGGGTAAATCCTGCTGGCATGTGTTGAACGATTAAAATCGGCGCTTCTATATCACTTGGTAAATTAGTTAATACTTTCTGTAATGCCCTTGGACCACCAGTTGATGTTCCAATGATTACTATCTTTTTCATGGATTGCATCCAATCATTAGGCGAAACAGTCTTTTGGACTATTCCCTTAACATCTTCTCTTGGTTCCATTTTACTATAAGAAGTTCGTGAAGTAATAGTCTTTTTTCCTTCACTTGAGAGATTTAATAATGTTTTCGGCTTTACATTGCTTGCTAATATAACTTTTTCTACTAATTCCTGCTTTACTTTATATAAATCTAGTGAAATAGATCCAGAAGGCTTTGTAATAAAGTCGATTGCTCCTGCCTGCATGGCTTGAATGGTGCTCTCTGCTCCAACCTTCGTAATACTTGATAGCATAAGAACTGGTACAGGATGTTCATTCATAATTCGCTTTAAAGCACTTAATCCATCTAAGATGGGCATCTCGACATCAAGTGTTACAACATCAGGTGTTAATTCCTTGATTTTCTTAATACCATCTTCGCCATTCCTTGCTGTACCAATAACGGTTATTCTCGAGTCTTCGGAGAGAAAATCTGAGATTAGCTTACGCATAAATGCAGAATCATCAATAACGAGAACTTTTACTTTCTCCACTTTACTCAACTACCTTTCAAACAAAAACCTTTTTAATTTAGACACAAAAGTATGTCTATTAGTTGAATAGGATTCTGTAAACTGTTGTTTACCATATCTATCGGCAATTTCGCGCAAAGCTTTAGCTGCTTCTGATTTTTCATTATAAAAGACAAAAGGAATTTGTTTTCTTACAGCTTGTGCCACATTTTGATCATCTGGGATATATCCTAAATTAATGAGATCTCGATGGAGAAATTTCTTTACTACTTGCTGAAGCTTTTGTAAGGTTTCCACACCATCTTTTCTCGTAAATGTTCGATTTACGACTAGATATAATGGGAGTAAAGGATTTCTGGTATGAATAAATTTCATTGCCGCATAAGCGTCTGTTATAGAGGTCGGCTCAGGTGTAGTAATGACAATACAATCATCAACAGACAAAATAAATTTTAAAGAATCTGTACTGATACCCGCTCCCATGTCAAATAAAATATAATCATAGCGATTTAATAAACCTTGAAAATGCTGAAAGAAGCTATCTAACTTCTCATCCTCCATATTCACAAAATCACTTAGTCCAGACCCGCCTGCAATATACTCTAAACCATCAAATCCTTTAGTAATGATATTCTCAAAATCAATACTATTTCTAAAAAAATCAACAATAGTATATCGAGATTGGGTTCCCATTAAAATATCAATATTTCCCATACCGATATCCATATCAATAAGCAAAGTACGATATCCTTGATTATGGAGGGAAAGGGCAAAATTTAGAGAAAAGTTAGACTTTCCAACCCCACCCTTACCACTTATAATCGCCAGCGTTTTATTATTCGATTGACTTTGTCGATTTGCATTCAATTGTTCGATTTTTTTTCTTAAGATAGAAGCCTGGTCAGTCATTCTTCATCTACCTCAATTATTTTATTTACAAGCTCTAGTGGGGTTGCTGGAACTATATCATCTGGAACATTCTGCCCTGTTGTCATATAAGCAACACCTTTTTTACAAGTTACAATTAAATTAATCATTGCACCATAAGAAGACGTTTCATCTAATTTCGTAAAGACAAATGAATCAATGTTTATTGCTGAAAATTGTTTATAGATCTCTTCTAAATCCTTTTGTTTTGCTGTCATCGATAAAACGAGCAACGTTTCCATTTCCCTTTTATAATCGACCACTTGCATTAAATCTTCAACATATTTTTTATTGCGGAAATTTCTTCCTGCTGTATCAATTAAAATAACATCGCAATCCTTCAGTTTTTTTGTTGCATGTTCAAAATCTTCCATGGAATAACAAACTTCTAAAGGAACATCTAATATATTTGCATACGTTTTGAGTTGTTCGATTGCCCCAATTCTATATGTATCTGTTGTAATAAATCCTACTGTTTTTTGTTGTTTTAAAATAATATTTGCTGCAATTTTAGCCAAAGTAGTTGTTTTCCCAACACCTGTAGGTCCAATGACATTAATATATTTTTTAGATAAAGAAACTTCCCCAAAGGAATATGGGGAAATTTCTCCTAAAAGAAACGCTTGTGCCCACTTGAAAACATGAACATCTAACACATCTTCGCCAGCTGCATACCATTTAGCCACAAGATCTTTTACCAATCTAGCTTTAATCATTTCGTTGATTTCCTGTTTATCCAGCAGTTTTACTACATTTTTTATTGGTGTGGGAATAGAAAAAGACACATTATTGCTTCGTTCACCGAAAGCTTGTACATTTTGATTAATTTCATCTAATTGCTTTGCGATATCTGGAAAATCAGAAATCTTTTTTTCTTTATTTGCAATAGATGAACCAGCTTGATTAATTGGTTCTATCCGTGATGATGGTTCTTTAATTAATACAGAATTGCGCACTTCACGATTCTTCGTTTGGGGCGGGATAGGTGTATCAGAAATACTTGGATCAATGGCAGCAAGTACTTCGATATTTCTCTTTTTAAAAAGGCCTAAAAATCCCCCTGTATAAATTACTTTCGAATGGAGAATTACTGCATCATTTCCTAATTCTGCCCGGATCTTCTTCATTGCCTCTGGCATATTTGGTGCTACATACTTTTGTATTTTCATTCGATATTCACAACTCCCACACTTTGAACTTCCACATTTGCTTCTAATTCATTGTAAGATAATACTGGAACTTGTGGAAAATAACGTTCTGTCAATTGTCTCACATACATACGAACAGCAGGCGAACACAGGAGGATTGGCAACTGCTCCATTACAGATAGTTGTTCTATTTGTCCTGCAATACTCTCTAGGATAGATTGAGAAATGCTTGGGTCTAATGCTAAAAAGTTTCCATGTTCTGTTTGCTGAATATTATCTACTATTAGCTTTTCCACTTTACCTGACAAAGTTACAACCTTTAGGGAATCATTTTGATTCGTATACTGATTAGTAATTTGACGTGCTAATGACTGCCTTACATACTCAGCTAAAAGATCGGTATCTGATGTCATTTTTCCAAAATCAGCTAACGTTTCAAAAATCACTGGTAAATTGCGAATGGAGACATTTTCTCTTAACAGTTTTGCTAAAACCTTCTGAATTTCTCCAATCGACAATGGAGTCGGCGTAACTTCCTCGATTAAAATTGGATAGCTTTCCTTTACATGATCAACTAATTGTTTAGTCTCTTGTCTACCTAATAATTCATAGGCATTTGCCTTAATAACTTCTGTAATATGAGTGGAAACAACAGATGGTGGATCCACTACTGTATAGCCAAATATTTCAGCTTGTTCCTTTGTGCTCTCCGTTATCCATTTAGCTGGTAAGCCAAAAGACGGTTCAATTGTATCGATTCCTTCAATAGAATCATCATCCATACCAGGACTCATCGCTAAGTAATGGTCAAGCAATAGTTCCCCGCGTGCTCTCTCATTACCTTTTATTTTTAATCGATATTCATTAGGCTGTAATTGAATATTGTCACGAATTCGGACAACAGGAATAACTAACCCTAATTCTATTGCTAACTGCCTTCTTATCATGACTACGCGATCTAGTAAGTCTCCCCCTTGGTTAGCATCTGCAAGTGGAATCAGTCCATAGCCAAACTCAAATTCGATTGGATCTACATTCAATAAACTTACTACACTTTCTGGACTCTTTAGTTCATCTGTTTGTATTTCTTCTTCAAGGTCTTGGATTTGCTCTAAGTCCTCTTTTGGTTTTCTCGATAAATAATAAGCACCAAAAATAAGAAGTGCTGCAATTGGAATCGTTAAAAAATCATCAATCGGCGTAAATAACCCTAATAAAAAGATTGTACCACCTGCAACATACAGCATTTTAGGATATGCCATTAACTGAGAAGTGATATCTGAACCAAGATTACCTTCTGAAGCGGCTCTTGTAACGACAATCCCTGTTGCTGTTGAGATTAATAAAGCAGGGATTTGACTGACGATTCCATCTCCTACTGATAATAATGAAAAATGCTGTGCAGCATCCCCTGCCGCCATTCCAAGTTGAGTCATTCCAATTACTATTCCAAAAATCAAGTTAATAAAAACAATAATAATACCAGCAATTGCGTCCCCTTTGACGAATTTACTTGCCCCGTCCATGGAACCATAAAAATCAGCTTCTCTACTAACTTTTTCGCGACGTTGTCTTGCCTCTTGTTCTGAAATAATTCCTGCGTTTAAATCAGCGTCAATACTCATTTGCTTACCTGGCATTGCATCTAACGTAAAACGCGCAGCAACTTCTGAGACACGCTCAGACCCTTTTGTAATAACAACAAATTGAATAATAACAAGAATTAGGAAAACCACTAACCCAACAGCGATATTACCGCCAACAACGAATGTTCCAAAGGTATGGACTACCCCACCTGCATCTCCAGTAGACAAAATAGATCTTGTCGTAGATACATTAAGCCCAAGGCGAAATAAAGTTGTTAATAATAATAGTGAAGGAAAAATGGAGAATTCTAGAGCTTCACTCATATTCATTGTTAATAATAGGATGAGTAGTGCCAACGTAATATTAAGTAATATAAGAACACTTAATAACCAGGTTGGAAAGGGAATAATCAACATTGCAATAATGAGAATTACACCAATCACTACAATTAAGTCTCTTCTTGCCATTTCTTCCGCTCCTTAAAAACATACATTTGTTTCTTTATTATTTACAATAATTCATTTACTAGTTATTCTTCCGTTATTTGTCTCTACTCTGGTAGACAAATGCAAGAATTTCTGCAACTGCTTTATAAAATTCTTCAGGCACTAGATCACCTATTTCTACTTGATTATACATAGCTCGTGCTAATGGACGATTTTCTACCATGACAACATTATTTTCTTTTGCAACTAATTTTATTTTTTGTGCTAGAAAATCTACCCCTTTTGCAACAACATAGGGTGCATCATACTTTTCTTCGTCATACTTTAAGCAAATAGCATAATGCGTTGGATTCGTAATAACGACATCAGCAGTAGGGACATCTTGCATCATACGGTGCATCGCCATTTCTCTCTGTTTCTGCTTAATTTTAGACCTTATTAGCGGATCTCCTTCCATGTTTTTGTATTCGTCTTTAATATCTTGTTTTGACATTCGTATATTTTTTTCATAGTCATAGCGCTGATACATATAATCCATAAGCGACAAAATTAAAAGCGACACAGAAGCATAAAGACCCATTTGCACCGTTAACTTCGCAATTGTTACGGCAATAGAACCAATAGATTTATGGGAAAGGATAAGAATTTCGTTCATTTTGCCCCATAAAACAGAAAATACCACGATACCGATTACCGTAATCTTTAGCAATGACTTCAATAGCTCTACGATCGAGCGCAGCGAGAACATCCTTTTAAATCCTGCAATAGGATTTATTTTCTCTAATTTAAATTTAATGGCTTCTGGAGAGAACAAAACACCAACCTGCATATAATTAGCAATGATGCCTCCTACCATAGCCGCTATTAGAATAGGACTCAACAAAAGTGCCACTTCTTTGACAATATCAAAAAACAATGTCTGGAGATTATTCACAGATAAATTAATGGACGAAAAGTCACTAAAGGTAAAGGTAAGAATGGACATTAATCCATTTAACAGGTATTCGCCTGTAAAACTTAGTACACCAAAAACAACTAAAAGAACAAGTGCTGTATTCACGTCCTGACTTTTTGCCACTTGTCCTTTTTTTCTCGTGTCTTGTCTTTTCTTTGGAGTTGCCTTTTCTGTTTTTTCTCCTGCAAAAAACTGGAGATCTAATGATAGGAGTTTCATTTAACCCGCTCCTCCTAAAATATTCATAATCCCCCTCATTGTCGTTACAATGGAAGAGAATAAATGAGATACTGTTGACATTAGTACACCCATTACAATAAAAAGAACAACTAAGCCTGCAATTATCTTGATGGGTACACCAACTACAAAGATATTTAACTGTGGTACAGTTCTTGCGACAATTCCCAAACCAACATCCACTAAAAAGATGCTTCCGACAACAGGAATCGACATCTGAAAAGCAATCATAAACATCAAACTGAATGTTTTTATGAGAAACTCCGCTAGCTCCCCGTTACCCAAGTTAATCCAGGGCTGTTCCAGCGGAATAAACTGATAACTATAATAGATACCATCCAGTAATAAATGATGTCCATTAGAAGCTAGTAAAAAGAACATGGCAATAATCGTTAAGTATTGACCTGTTAGAGGACTTTGCATCCCTGTTTGAGGATCTATGACGTTTGCGATCGCAAAACCCATTTGGAAATCAATAAATCCTCCTGCGATTTGAATTGCGGCAAATAACATGTATGCGGCAAATCCAATTAGCAGTCCGACCAAAGCTTCTTTAAGAATAAGAAAATAGTAACTTGTATCAATTGTTAATACTGGTACATCCATTCCCCAAAACATTACTAAAGATAAAAAAAATCCTAAACCTACTTTAAAAGTCGTAGGAATCGTCCGATAAGAAAATAAAGGTAGCATTAAAAAAAACGAAGTGACACGAACAAGAATTAAAAGAAATGCTGGGAAATTTGATAAAAGTTCATCCATCATTCTTCTATCCAATAAACCTTGTTAAATTTGAAAAAATATCTTTTGTATAGGAAAGCATATGACTCAGCATCCATGATCCAAAAAAAACAAGGCCAACAAGGACCGCCACAATTTTTGGTACAAATGCCAATGTTTGCTCTTGAATTTGTGTTGTTGCTTGAAAAATACTTATGATTAGCCCGACTGCTAATGCAATAATTAGCAGTGGACCGCTGATAATTAAAACGGTAAGGACACCTTTCTCAGCAATAGAAATAACCATTTCTTGTGACATATTTTCACCTTCTTAAAAACTTTCTAGCAGTGATTTTACAACTAAATACCAACCATCAACCATAATGAATAACAGAATTTTAAATGGCAATGAAATCATAACAGGCGGAAGCATCATCATCCCCATGGACATTAAAATACTTGCTACAACCATATCAATGACTAAGAATGGAATAAAAATCATAAACCCTATTTGAAAGGCTGTTTTTAATTCACTTATCGCAAAAGCAGGTACCAATGTCGTTAGCGGGATATCCTCAATCGATTCTGGAGCTTCTGCTTTAGAATAATTTAAAAATAAGGCTAAATCTTTCTGCCTCGTATGCTTGCTCATAAATTCTTTAAGGGGTAATGCAGCATTGTCATAAGCTTCTTCCAATGTTATTTCTTCATTAAACAATGGAGTTAATGCTTTATCATTCACTTCCTGAAAAGTAGGAGCCATAATAAAAAATGTCAAAAACAAAGCTAACCCTACGATTACTTGGTTAGGAGGCATTTGTTGTGTTGCAAGCGCCGTTCTGACAAAGGAAAGAACAATCACTATTCTCGTAAAGCTAGTTAGTAATATAATGATACTAGGTGCTAAAGAAAGGACGGTTAATAATAATAACAATTGAACAGAAGTAGAGACATTACCTGGGTCATTGTTATTAAAAAACTGCATAAACTCATTCATTTTTTTCTGACGATCCTTTCTTTTTCTTCTCTAGTACTTCCATCTTTTCCTTACGTTCACTTGATATTCGTTCTAATTCTTTTGACAAACGAATGGAAAAAGATTCTTTTGTCTTCGAAGTAGAAGGATTAGAAGTTACTATATTCTTCACCTTTGTCACAATATCGCTTGGTTGTACTAGCTGATCTAATTTTCGATTATACTCTTCCAATATTTCTTTGTACTCTTGTTCATCCTCAATCTCTTTTATTAATTGGATGCTATCCCCAACGCCTACTATTAATAGACGTTTTCCCACTTTGATTAATTGAATCGAACGATTGGCACCTAGTGCTGTACCACCAATATTTTCAATTATTTGCGAGCTTTTATATCCGTGGTTTCTTTTATTTATAAATCGTAAAATAAAATACATTAAAAACACGACAAAAATTGTTGCAAAAATCATCTTAACAAAGTCCCAAATCGTCACTCCTATAGAACTTTCTTCTTCCGCATTTGTTTCTTCAAGAAGTAAGTCTGATTGATCCGAATTTTGTTCATTGGTTTTAGAATCTTCTTCTACAGTATCTTTTTTAGTACCTTTTTCAGTATCTTCTTGAACATTATTCTCTTTCGATTCATTATGTAATATGTCATATACACTTTTATCAATTTGTTCTGCATAGGCTTGATTTCCAAAGCCTAGCAGAACAATGATGAGTAGTGAACATCGAATTAAGAAATTTGCTTTATTCACATTCGGCACCCTCTAATTTAATTTTTAGCCTAATGTTTTACTGATTGCTTCCAAGACACGATCTGCCTGGAATGGCTTAACAATAAAATCTTTTGCTCCAGCTTGTATTGCATCAATAACCATCGCTTGTTGTCCCATTGCTGAACACATAATAACTTTCGCATTCGGATTAATATTTTTGATTTCTTTTAATGCAGTAATTCCATCCATTTCTGGCATGGTGATATCCATTGTTACTAGATCTGGTTGTGTTTCCTTATATTTTTCAATTGCTTGCATGCCGTCGGCTGCTTCTCCTACGATCTCATATCCATTTTTAGATAGAATATCCTTGATCATCATACGCATAAAAGCTGCGTCATCAACGATTAGTATTTTTTGTGCCATTTTCCTCAAAACCCCCAAAAATTATTTTAAATTCTTTAATCGGTCCTTTTGACTAACAATATCGGTTACACGAACACCGAAATTCTCATCAATTACCACTACTTCCCCTTGTGCAACCAATCGATTATTTACAAGAATATCAACAGGTTCTCCAGCTAACTTGTCCAATTCAATAATAGACCCTGAAGATAATTCTAATATCTCTTTAACAGATCGTTTTGTTCTTCCAAGCTCAACCGTTACTTGTAAAGGAATATCTAACAACATATCCAAGTTCTTTGTTTCCGTAACCGTTTGAGGCGCTGTATCAAAATTAGAGAATCCTGCAGGTTGCACGTTTGGTGGTGGACCTTGTGTAGTATGATGTCCTGAGCCAAAATGTTGTTGCTGATGATTCACATTTGACGAAATGGAATTATTAGTATGAGTATTGACATGATTATTAGCCATTTCATTAGAAGCTTGCTGATAATTATTTGTCGAACGTGACTCTTGCATCGGTTCTTTTGGCTCATATACTGAATTATAATCGACTTCGGGAATATTGGAAACTTCTTCTTCTCCAATATCAGGATTTAATAATCCTTCCACTAACTTTTTCGCAAAAGAAAGCTGTAATAGTTGCATGATATTTGAATCAATTAACTCTCCAATCTTAATTCGAAAGGAAATTTTTGCGAAAATGTCTTCATCAGGAATCGACTCAGTTCCTTCCCCTTGATTAAAGTCTAAAATATCGATACTAGGAGGAGAAATATCAACTTTTTTGCTAAAAATGGTGGACATGGATGTAGCCGCAGAACCCATCATTTGGTTCATTGCTTCTTGCACTGCACTTAACTGTATTTCCCCCAGCATTTCTTTATCAGCATTTAATCCATCACCACCAAGCATTAAATCAGCAATAACAGCTGCATCGGCTTGCTCGATTACAAGCAAGTTCATGCCAGAGAATCCTTCTGTATAATTGACTCTTATTGCTACATATGGGTGTGGGAACTCCTCTGACAGCATATTTTTCGATATTACACTGACAGTTGGTGTTGTAATATCTACTTTTTGATTTAACAATGTAGATAGCGCAGTTGCTGAGCTACCGAAGGATATATTTCCAATTTCCCCTAAGGTATCTTTTTCTATATCCGATAAGTACTTTTCCACATCCAATTCTGGACTATCGTTCGTTACACTATCTCCCCTTAAGAGAGCATCAATTTCATCTTGTGAAAGCATATCCTTACTCACCATCTTCCTTCCCCTCCTCTAAAGTTCCTAATACTTGAACAGCCATTTTTTTATTTAACTTACCAGGTTGTCCAATAAATTTAGGAATATCTCCAACTTTAATGATTAAGGGTTGTTGTATCGTTTGATTCATTTCGATAACATCTCCAATATCCAACATTAAAAAATCTTGGATGGAAATATCAGATGTACCTAGTTCTGCGACTATTGGCACAATCGACTGCTGAATATTCTCTTCTAAACGAGAAGTAAATTCAGGTAATCTTTCTTTCTTCTCTGCCTGCATCCAATAATGGCCAGATAGCTTTGGCATGATAGGCTCTAATACGACATGCGGAATACAAATATTAATCATTCCACTTGTATCTCCAATTGTCGTACTCAAGGAAATTACCACTACTGTTTCATTCGGAGAAACCATTTGTAAAAACTGTGGATTCACTTCAAATTCAGCAAGACTTGGTTCAATATCTATTAGATCCTCCATAGCCTCTCTAAAATGATCAAAAGCACTTTCAAAAGTATTTGACATGATTTTTGTTTCAATTTCAGTCAAATTTTCTACTTTATTTATACTGCTGCCTCTTCCACCCATCATTCGATCCATCATGGCATAGGCTATGTTCGGATTAACTTCCATCAAGATTCTGCCTTCTAATGGAGGAACATCAAATACATTTAAAATCGTCATTTTTGGTATCGAACGAATGAACTCTTCATATGGAATTTGATCTGCTGAAGTAACAGATATTTGCACATATGTTCTTAATTGGGCAGAGAAAAAAGTTGTTAACAACCTAGCATAGTTTTCATGTATTCTTGTTAAACTGCGAATTTGATCTTTCGAAAATCTTAACGCTCTTTTGAAATCATATACCTTAACCTTTTTTTCCTGCTGCTCTTTTTTGAGCTCATCTGCATCCATTTCACCAGATGATAAAGCTGAAAGCAGGGCATCAATTTCATTTTGGGATAAAATATCAGCTGACAAAATTACTCACCTCCATCTTTTTCTCTTTTATTTTATTGGAGTAGAGAGTTTACAATATAAACTTGGACTACTTTGCCTTCTTGCATCAGTTCATTAATTTTATCCTTGAGATCACTCTCTAATTCAATTTGTCCATTTTTTCCTTTTAAATCTTCTGTATTCTTCTCAGATAATTCTTGAATAATGATATTCTTAACTTGGAAGTCTCTTTTTTCTAATTCTTCCTTTGCTTTCTTACTATCTGTCTGAATCTTAAAGGATATTCGGATGAAATTATCGGAAGCTAAATTTGTTGTAATTTCTTCAATATCTACAGATGACTCCAAGATTTCTTCGATCGAAGGTTCTTTTTCCTTTTGATCGCCAGTAAACTTCCATATATAAATGAAAGCTCCAGCTCCTGCCAGTGTAATAACTAGTAATAAAACGAGCATTATAATAATAACTTTATTATTCTTCATCGTCTTTCTCTCCCACATGCGGTAATCCGAAGAGGTTCACTTTTTGAAAAAAATGATTCATTCTCTCTAATACTTCCTCTTCACTTTCTTTAACAACAAATTTGTTTCCATTTGTTAAAGTAATTGTTGTATCAGGAAAAGATTCGACTGTCTCAATAAATAAGGCATTTAATAAAAACTTTTTTCCATTTAGTCGAGTTAAATGTATCATTTTTCATATGAGAGGCTAGCCTAATAGGTAGCCCCTCCCCCCTCCAATTAAATTATCGTTTTAAGTTAACTAATTCTTGAAGAATTTCATCAGAAGTGGTAATGATTTTTGTATTTGCTTGAAATCCTCTTTGTGAAACAATCATTTCCGTGAATTCTTCAGAAAGGTCTACGTTCGACATTTCCAAATAACCGCTGTTAATAGAACCAGAACCATTCTGTCCAGCAGTAGTTAACTGGGCTGCACCTGAGTTACTTGAAACTTGATACGTATTTCCTCCAACTTTATCTAAGCCCTCTGGATTTTCAAACTTAGCAATCGTGATTTGACCTGCATTTTGTGTATTTCCATCTGCGTCTACATAAGTAATACTTCCATCTGTACCGATACTGAAACTTTGGGCAGTAGCTGGGATGATATCTGCTCCTGCAAGCTTCAATCCACTAGAAGTAACAATGTTTCGGTTTTCATCAAAATAGAAGTTTCCAGCTCTAGAATAGAATTCTGAACCTGCACCATCTTCTAATACAAAGTAGCCTTCTCCAGAGATAGCTAAGTCAAGCACTCTACCTGTTGTTTGCATACTTCCTTGAGTATGAATTGTATCGATGGAAGCTACCTGTGCCCCAAGACCTACTTGTTTCGCATTAATCCCACCATTCCCGTTAGCTGGAGCAGTTGCACCAGATGTTGTTTGGCTAATTAAATCACTGAATGTAGTACGACCTTTTTTAAAGCCATACGTATTTACGTTAGCAATATTATTCCCAATAACATCTAATTTTGTTTGAAAGTTTTTCATTCCACTGATTCCTGAATATAGTGAACGTAACATTTATAATTATCTCCCTTCGAATGAACTGCCTCTATCGCTCAGCAGTTTTTGGCCTCCATTTTTGGTCCAGCCCTTTTAATTCATAATGATTGTTCCATTAATATTCGTAAAAATTTGATCTATTGCTTCCTCACGATCCATTGCCGTGATTACTGTATTATTTTTCGCGCTTACGATTAATGCAGCATTATTTAAAAGTACTAACGATTCTTTAATTCCCATTTTCTTTGCCTGGGTAACTTTTTCTTCAATCGCTTTCCATTTATCATCATCTATCTCAATTCCTCGCTGCTGAAGTCTCTCATTTGCATGTTTGCTAATATTCAGCGTATTTAAAGAAGAAATCGACTTTTGTAAATGGGTAGAAAACGATGTAATATTTTGCGCATTATGCGCAGTCGACTTTGATTTAATCGCCTCAATACCATTTTTAATAGCAGCATGTGATTTTATTGAAGGATAAATGGACTTATCCATCCAATCACTTCCTATTCAATTTTTATAATTTGTCCTGAGGTAATTTTGCTCCCTGCCTCATCGTCTAATGTTAATTGTATTTGTCCATTCTTTAATGATACAGATTGAACTTTACTATTTACTTCTTCTTCGTTTTGATTCAGATAAGAAACGGTTTTGCCAATTAATTGGCTTGCTAGCACGAGATTATTTTCCGATGAATTTGTACTCATGCTTGATATATTAGCAGGAGTAACTTTTGTACCGTCTTCTAGTGTGAATACTACACTGTCTTCTGTATAAGCAATAGAGTTTACTTTTCCGTTACCAGACGTTACTGTACTATTTCCAGCATTATCTGTTTCTATCTTACTCCAATTCACCTCTTGTCCAATAAATTGTCCATAAGAGATTAAATTGGATTGTGTTTGTAATGAAATTAAGTTTGTCATAGATGTATTTAAGTTCTGCATTTGTTCTAAGCTTGAGAACTGAGCCATCTGTGCAATAAATTCTTTATCATCCATCGGACTTGTTGGATCTTGATTTTGTAATTGCGTAATTAAGATTTTTAAGAAATCATCTTTGCCTAAAGCAGAACTACCTGTAGAAGCAGTTGATTTCTGATAGTCTGATAAATAAAGAGAAGAGTCATTTATTGTATTTGCCATCGTTATGTGCTCCTCTATACTTCAATATTTAATAGTTCCTCGATAAAGGACGTTTTTCGTTTATTATCATTATCCTCTGCATCTTTCTTGTCTCTTTGAGCATCTGATTGCTGTTGTTCTTGTTGCTGCTGTTGCTCTCTTTGAAGCCTCTCCTGTGGCTGAGAAGAAACAACAACATCCATTTTATCTATTTGCAGATTTTGTGCTATAAAGCCATGTTTTAAGCTATTAAGCTGTTTATCTAGAACTTCTTTCGCTTCTGCAGTTGTCGTAATAATTCTTGCAATCATACTACCTTCATTTTGCGTAATTTCGATTCGAATAGATCCTAAATGATCTGGTGCTAGACGAATGGAAAGCTTTTGCATGTCTCCTGTTTTCGTAAATGTGCTGTTAGCTAATAGTTTTACAAACTGCTCTTCCACATTTTTAGGTTGCACTGCTTCTCCACCATCAGTCAGTAACATAAATGGATGTTGCTTAACAAAAGTATTTTGTAGCGTATTGAATACTTTTGGATCCGTATCTCCCTGACTCACTTCGCCTGTTTCCTTTATTTCTGTACTTAATAAGGACATTTCTCCAGATTTCCTTAGAGAACTAACCATTATTGGATTGATTACTTTCTGAACAACCGTCGTACTCTTTTGCTCCAGTTGCTTATCTATTTTTGAAAGAATAGAAGAAATGATCGATTTAAGTTCCAAAGTAGCTTCTGTTACGCTATTTTCGGCTTGAAAAAGATCTGCTTGAAGCAATGGTGAAGCAGCAGGCTTCAGATTTGTTGTATTTGTTTCTTGTACTACTACATTTCTATTTTCTTGTAATATCTGATTTTGAACGGCTAATAGCTTCAGATTTATTGCATTTGTTTCTTGTACTATTGCATTTCTATTTTCTTGTAATTCCTGATTTTGAACGGCTAATAGCTTCAGATTTATTGCATTTGTTTCTTGTACTATTGCATTTCTATTTTCTTGTAATTCCTGATTTTGAACGGCTAATAGCTTCAGATTTATTGCATTTGTTTCTTGTACTATTGCATTTCTATTTTCTTGTAATTCCTGATTTTGAACAGCTAATAACTTCGGATTTGTTGCATTCGTTTCTTGTACTATTGCATTTCTATTTTCTTGTAATTCCTGATTTTGCATAGCTAATAGCTTCGGATCAACTGTAGAAACTCTGTTTTTGCTACCTCTACTTTCCGCGCTTTGCTCAGTTTTATTTAACAAAACTGTATCTTCTGGTATAGATTCACGCATGCTATTTTCCGAAGATAAGCTATTGTCCTTTTCACTTTCCAAATCATTTTTTGAAAGTTTTGTCGTCTGTGATAAAGGAATACCATCTTTTACTACTTCACTCGCAGATGATAACTTAGTAATTACTTCCCTATCGCTTTCCGTACGTGAAACTGCATCGATTGGTAAGTGATATTCTTTTTCAGAAGAATAACTAGAAAATTCTTCTGCCCCTGATTCAGAACTTAAATAATTATTTTGATCTCTTTCCGGGTTTTCAGCTACAAATGATATCTTAGAAACGTCCATTTCAGCCACAGTTTCCGGATTTGTTGCTGCTTCTTGTGATGTAGTTTTAGTCTTTTGTCCAAATCTCTGCTCTAGATTTGTTAACATAAATGGAATGACACTTTCTTCATTCATGGAAAAAACGCGCAAATCTTGTTCTTCTCCAGTAACTTGCTCTTTATCAATCTGTAGCATAGAATTCCTTGATGAAGATTGCTTATCAAAGCCGATGATAAAATTATTATTATTCATAAAAGCTTTGTTTACTTTTGTATATACGCCTTTTTCCACCGTTTTGCTATCATTAGAGGAATTTAACTCCAAGAATTGGTTCAATGAAACCATGAAACCTTGCAAATCTTGGATAGATTCAGCAATTTTTTCATTAATAGAATGATCCAATAACCTATTTCCTGTGTACTCTAGTAATTTCAAATCAGCAAGCAAGGAAGGTAACTTTGTATCATTAAACATATCCGGCTCTATCTTCATATTGATTGCTTTCTTTAATTCTTGAGTGATTTCATTCTCTAAATTAGCAAATGAATCAGCTAACATGGCGTCTATGTTGGATTCATCTAACACTACTATCTCTTCTCCATCCAAAAATTGATGGTAAGTGTTCACTAGATATTCAAGATTTATTCGGACTTGATTAGCGTTTATCCCGTCATTTATTGTTTCCATGTCCATATTTGGCTGGAGACTATCATCCGAAGAAGCATTAGACAATATAGCTAAAAGCCGATTTAAGCCTTCTTTATTTTGAACGTTCACTTGTATAGAATTACTTTGCTGATTAGTCGTTTTTAAGTCATTTATCATCAATAAAAACTGATCATTCATTTTTCCCCTTGTTATCCCTTGACTACCACTTGTTAACTCCATTTTCCTCAATGAATTCATCAGTCCTACTTGCAATTTTTCACCCCCTTTCAGATAATTAAATGTTATGTTAAGGATTCGATGCAGTAGATAATAGCTCGGTATATTTGGATGCTACAGATGGTTCCATTTTCTCTAATATCGACGCAAGTTTTGCAGGTTTAAGCTCTGCCAAAATTTTCAATGTTTCGCTTTCACTCATCTCTGACAGAATTGCTGCAGCGTTTTTTGCAGACATTGTCTCATATGTTTTTACTATCTCATCAACTGCCTTTTTTGTTTCCTCTTGGGCTGATTGAAGAGATTGTAACTCACTCTGTAATTTTTCCTTTTCTGAATTAACAGATTGGAATCTATTTTCACTATTTTCCAACTGTGACTCCAGTGTCTTTATTTGTTGATCGCGTTCCTTAAGCTTTGTTTGTAAAGAGCTGATTTTATTTTTATTATTTTCTAGCAATTGATCCGTCGTTCTTTTTTCTTCACTTAGAAAAGGAATGGTATTTAGTAATTCTTTCCCTTTCTCTGCAACGTCCACTCCAGAATACATAAGCAAAAGGACAAGAACTATAATTGCAAAAATGGTCGGAATAACTGCAACCATAAGAAAACGTTGAACAAAGTTAAATGGCTTCTTTTTTTCTTCCCATGAATTTTCCATTTAGCCACCTACCTTTTCATGTTGCATGTATTGTTGAAGCGAAATATCATCCATTTGTTTAGCTTCTTCTGCTCTTTCTATCGCTAAATAATTGGAATGATCTTTTTCCTTTATTTTCACAAATTTTTTCACTTCAAGATTTTTTTCTAACATTTTCTCTTGAAAATAAACCATAGAATTCCGAGCATTTTGGACCATTTTTTGAGCATGCTCAATCGTTTTTGTTAAATTGCCTACGAATTGCTGATGATGTCTAATTTCTTGAACAGATAATCCTGTCGTCATTTTTTCTGCTTGATAAGTTTCAAGATCTTCTTTTCTTTTTAGCAGTTCATATAGTTTTTCAGCAGCCTCTTCAAATCTATTTACTGATTGATTATAGTCAGAGCTTGCTTCTTCTTTTTCTCTTTCTCGAATGGTTAAAATTTTCTCAAACTTAAATTGATAGCTCATCTTTTTATCCCTCTGTTCCAACTAAAGTTAATAAGGAATGGAGGCTCTCCTCAATTGAAACCTTTTCGTCTGTTGCCTGCTTTATATAGGAAAGAATACTAGGATATAGCCTAATTGCCGTATCAATCTCTTTAGAAGAACCTTTTTTATATGCACCTATGTTAATTAAATCTTCCGAATTCATATAGGTACTCAATAGATCTCGTAATCGCTCTGCTGCTTTTACATGTTCTTTGGGTACTATATGATTCATCACACGACTGACACTTTTTAAAACATTTACAGCTGGGTATTGCCCCTTATTTGCAAGGGTCCGATCTAAGACATAGTGCCCATCTAAAATTCCGCGTACTGTATCTGCAATTGGTTCATTCATATCATCCCCATCAACCAACACTGTATAAAAGGCCGTTATACTTCCTAATTCATTTGTACCAGTTCTTTCTAGAAGTTTAGGTAGGATAGCAAATACTGACGGTGTATAGCCTTTCGTCGTTGGCGGCTCGCCAATAGCTAGTCCCACTTCTCTCTGTGCCATTGCTACACGGGTTACAGAATCCATCATTAACATGACGTTTAACCCTTTATCTCGAAAATATTCTGCAATTGCAGTTGCGGTGTATGCTCCTTTGATTCTCATTAAAGCTGGCTGATCGGATGTTGCGACCACAACAATCGATCTCTTCAACCCCTCAGGACCTAAATCACGTTCAATAAATTCTCGCACTTCTCTTCCGCGTTCTCCAATTAATGCGATAACATTTAAATCTGCTTTCGTATTTCTTGCAATCATTCCTAGTAATGTACTTTTCCCAACACCACTACCTGCAAATATCCCAAGTCTTTGACCTGTCCCAACAGTTAAAAGTCCATCAATTAGCCTTACGCCTACTTCCATAGATTGAGAAATTGGAGGTCTTGTCATCGGATTAGGAGGTTCTTGGTCAATCGGAACAGACTTTAACCCTTTTGGTAAGACTGAACCATCTAAAGGCATTCCTAAAGCATCGATAGCAGTTCCAATTAACCCTGGTCCTACCTTTATTTCCAACGGTTCAGAAGATGCTTCTACTAAACAGCCTGGTGAAATATCTTGCACTGTTGTATACGGCATTAAAATAATATTTCCATCATTAAATCCTACAACTTCTGCCTTGATGCTTCGCTTATGCTTTGTACCAATATGAATATTACAAACATCCCCAATAGAGCTTTCTGGTCCTTGCGACTCTATCATTAATCCTACAACTTTTTTCACACGGCCAAATTGCTTATAGGTATCAATGGACGATATGGAGCTCAGCAACTCTAGTGCTTTCAACCTTCCTCACTCTCCAATATTTCAAGTAACTTATTTTTAATCATAAGTAATTGTGTATCAACACTTGCATCTAAACGTCCATTTGCCGTTTCAATGATACAGCCATTCTCTTCTATTGTTTCATCAGGAAAAATAAATAGGTTCGGCTTAATCGGGAATAATTGCAATAATTCTTCTTTTTCCGCTACGACCATTTCGTAATGGATCGGATTCACATGTAACTGTATTTCTTTTTGTTTTCTGACTTCTTTTAAAGCCTGTTGTACGAGATGAATGAAATTTTGTTCGTCTTCTTTTATTTTGGTATTGATAATTTTTTCTGCCACTTCAACAGCCAACTCTAAAATAGTGCTTTCAGCAGATTGTAAATACTTAGCATAATCAGTCTTGGAAGCAACTACAATATCTTGCGCTTGTTGAATAAAATTCTGCATCTCCTTGTACCCATTACTTTGGCCTTCTTTATAACCTGCTTGAAAACCACTTTTCTTCGCTTCTTCTACTAAATTAGTTTTTTCTATATCCCAATTTTGTCTTTCTTCCGAAAGCTGAACTTGTAAAAGTTCAGCTTCTGCCTCAGCTTGGTTTTTAATTGTTTCTGCTTCTTTGTAAGCTGTATCTATAATCTTGTTGTACTCATCTTGCATAACTTCCTTTGAAGGATCCACTTCCGAATTAAAGGTATCAATATATTTTATTGAAATAACTTTCTCTTGCGTATCATCCGGCTTCGAATATCTTGACTTAATCAACCTAGACAATGATATCATCTCCTCCGCCACGGGCTACCACAATTTCTCCCGCATCTTCAAGACGTCTGATAATCGCAACAATTCTTGATTGTGCTTCTTCTACATCTTTCAAGCGAACTGGTCCCATAAATTCCATTTCTTCCTTAAAGGACTCAGCCATTCTAGTAGACATATTGCTATAAACAATTTCTTTAACTTCATCTCCAGATACTTTAAGAGCAAGCATAAGGTCTTCATTTTCACAATCACGAATAATTCTCTGGATTGCTCTATTATCCAATGTAACAATATCTTCAAAGACAAACATTCTCTTCTTAATCTCTTCTGCTAATTCTGGATCTTGTATTTCAAGTGCGTCTAAAATGGTACGTTCTGTTGCTCTATCGACCCCATTAAGCACTTCAACAACCGCTTCTATTCCACCAGTTTGTGTATAGTCTTGCGTAACTGTGCTTGATAGTTTTCTTTCTAAAATTTGCTCGACTTCATTTATAATTTCTGGAGAAGTACTATCCATTACAGCTATTCTTCTTGCTATGTCTGCTTGAACTTCCTGTGGCAGTTCGGATAGTATTTGTCCAGCCTGTGTTGGATCTAAATAAGACAAGATTAAGGCAATTGTCTGTGGATGTTCATTTTGAATAAAATTTAATATCTGGTTTGGATCTGCTTTTCTAGCAAAATCAAAAGGTCTTACTTGAAGAGAAGAAGTCAATCTATTTAAAATAATCGATGCTTGTTCTGCTCCTAGAGCCTTTTCTAATACTGTTTTTGCATACCCAATCCCACCTTGAGAAATATAATCTTGAGCAAGTGCGATATTATGAAATTCTTCTAATACGTTTTCTTTAGAAGTATTCTCCACTTTTCTAACTCCTGATATTTCTAGTGATAATCGTTCAATTTCTTCCTCACTTAAATGTTTATAAACCGAAGCTGCAACATCAGGACCTAGCGAGATAAGGAGAATGGCCGCTTTCTGTTTCCCAGATAACTCATTTGATTCTTTTCTTGCCATTTAACAACACTCCTTAATCTTCCGTAATCCATGTACGAAGTAATTTTGCAAATTCCTCTGGTTTTTCTTTTGCCATTTTTTCAAGCTGCTTTCTTCTAATTGTTCCTTCTGATTCTTGGTGTTCCTCATTGATATCAGCTACAGGAACAACTGGTTGGATAATTTCTTCTGCTTCTTCTTGTTTTTTCTTTCTCGCTCTCATAAATAAGAAGATTAATAGAATAATAATCGCAAGTAAACTTCCACCTACAGCGTAAACCCACCAAGGAATTGATGTTTGAACTATCTCTGTTGCTTGTTTTTTCCCATTAAACGGTTGAACAGACACAGCAATCTTACTTTGGATATCCTCAGCTGTCAGTTCTCCACCTGTTGATGTTTTATCAATCGATGTTCGAACGATCGTCCCAAGTATATTGGAAATATCATCAATACTTTCCTGCGGTATGGAAGTAGTATCATTAGCATCAGGTGGCTCCACCATTACTTGGATACCTAAATCACGAATTTTATATGGACTTTCAACAATTTGCTTTTTAATACGATTTACTTCACTATTAACGGTTTGTTCTACTTTTTCATAGTCACCATTCCCAGACCCTGTTTCTGAATTGTACGTTGTTGTATCTGTACCTTCTTCCGCCTGTACAACTCCACCAGCAGCATTTTCACCTGTATATGTTTCCGTGATATTTTGTGCACTTATTTCAATTCCCGCCATATTTTCTTCATCTACTGGCGTAACTAGGTTTTCTTCTCTGTTTTCTTGGGTAAAGTCTATATCAGCAGTTACAGATACAACGACTTTATCTTGCCCCATTAACGTTCCTAGCATTGTTTGTACTTGCCTTTGAATATCACGTTCAATTTGTTTTTTAACATTGTTTTGCGCAGTAAAAGTATCTGTCGCAGAATTATTTGAAGAATTTAAGTCAAAATACTCAAAGTTTTGATTCGTTATGACGATATTATCTGTAGGAAGGTTTGGTACACTTTTGGACACGAGTGTATATAACCCTTTTATTTGATTTTCTGAGAAGTTATAGCCAGGCTTTGTATTTAATACAATGGAAGCTGTAGCTTCTCCACCTTGATCAGAAACAAAAACACTTTCTTCAGGCAAAGTGATAACAACATCAGCGTTATTAATCCCATCAATGCCTTTTATTAAGTTAGCAATTTCTGTCTGTAGGGCATCTAATTTTAAAACATTAAATTCATTATCTGTCATTCCAAAACTTGCATTTTCACTGAAAAAGGAATAGTCTATGCTACCAGACTTCGGTATTCCTTCTGCTGCTAATTCTACTTTTAATGTATCGACTACTTCCTCTGGAACACTAATAACAGTGCCTCCACCAGAAATTTCAGAAGTTATACCTCTACTATCAAGACTCTCTTTAATAGCTCCTGTTTCAGAAGGAGTTAAATTACTATATAGCGGCACAAGCGTTACTCTCGTAAAAAAATAAGCTGCCAATACTCCAACCAGAATAAGCAAAAGTCCGCTACCTGTTATCACAGTCTTTTGCTTTTTAGAACGACTTTGCCAATACTCTTTTAAAGGATTAAATATTTTATTTAGATTCTCTTTCATTCTCTTCCCCCGGCTACCGTAATTTGTTAGGTAAAAACCGCCTATCGTTACTATTACTTGTTTTTAAATCAAGCGCGTGATTGCATGGACACTTGCATTCACGGAGAAGTAAATAAATTCCTACTCGTAAACAAGCAAAAATTTTTGAAAACTGTCTTTATGTTAAACGGACATTCTCATTATTTCTTGATAAGCTTCTACTGCTTTATTGCGAATTTCTAAAGTAGTTTGCATCGTAATACTTGCTTTTTGAGAGGCAATCATCACTTGAGATAAATCGACATTCTCTCCTCTTGCTAACTTATTTGTTAGCACATCTGATTCATTTTGCGCTTGATTAACATTGTTAATCGATTCTTTTAAAAATGAGGCAAAGCTATTTTGTGTATTTGCAACAGATGTCGCTTTACTATTAGCTGTCGTATTTGATAATGGCAATGCAGAAGAAACTGCAGAAAAACTTAATGGTTCCATTTAGATTGCTCCTTTTTGCTTTATTTTCCGATTTCTAATGTTTTCATTAACATACTTTTTGAAGCATTTAATACTGTGACATTGGCTTCATAAGATCTTGAAGCACTCATCAAATCTACCATCTCACGTAATGGATCTACATTCGGCATACGCACATATCCTGTTTCATCCGCCTCTGGATTTTCCGGGTCATAAACCATTTCGAAAGGTGTTTCGTCTTCTACAATCCTCGAAACCTTCACGCCTCCTGCTTGGTTCGATGTATTCCCTCGTGCAGTATTTAAATGAGAAGCAAACGAACCTTCTTGTTCTTGAAAAACAACTTGTTTTCTTTTGTAAGGCTCCCATTCACCATTTACTAGTCTTCCTCTCGTTGTATCAACGTTTGCCATATTAGATGAAATGACATCCATTCTTAGCCTTTGAGCAGTTAAAGCAGAGGCCGTAGTATTGATACTATTAAAAATAGTCATTCTTACTTACCTCCTCTTATTACATTTTCTAGCGAACTAAATTTTCCGCTAATCCGATCAATTAATGCATTGTAATATATTTGGTTTGTTGCTAGATCCGTCATTTCCTTTTCCATATCCACACTATTTCCGCTGTTATTGTATGTCACTCCATTTTTTGTAACAACTGCTGTCGAAGCATTGTTAGTAGCTGAAAAAGGAATATGTTTATTATTTGTTACATTTGCATTCATCGCAGAAGATAACGAATCTTTGAAAGTTACAGTTTTCGCTTTATAATTCGGCGTGTCGACATTTGCAATATTTTGGGCGATAACCTTTTGTTTCTGATTCGAATAATTTATTGCATTTTCTAAGGTAGTAATTGTATTAGAGAAAAGTTTCACTTGCCACACCTCAAGAAATCATATTTGGGAAATTTGTTGAATTTTGTTTTTTAATGACGTTTTTTTTACATGATAGGTTTAATTTTAATTAATTTGTAATAATATGTCCATGGAAAAGAGGAAAATTTTAATAATCCTTTTTACCTATTTTAGTTAACATTCGGTTTAAACCATCTTAATATTGGGTAAAAACAATAATTTCGCGCCAAAACTTGCTACTATTTACATGGTTATTACTTACTAATTTATGAAATATTTATTGGTTATGTGAACTAATATACCTTTTTTAATCTCTGTAATGTAAATGAAAAATAAATGGTAAATACGCAGTTTTTGTCGAATGAAATGTACATATTTTGTCCATTTCTTTTTATAACAAAAAAACTTTTCCATTGCTGGAAAAGTCAGACTATATACAAACTCCTGAATTCTAAAAATAAAAGTTTGTATATAGTATATTTATTGATCCCTTTGAATAGAGATGTTGCTTTCCGCTCCAGGGGTTCGCTTTCCGTGGGACGAGCGCCAAGCCTCCTCATTCCTGCGGGTCTTGGACTTTCTCGCAGCTCCCATAGGAGTCTACGTGTATTCAGGCTGCGGGTGATCACCACAAACCTTCTTTCTTAAAATGAATAAAACCCCAAACAATTGTATGAACTTTTCTTAGCATGTTCATATAATCGTTCGGAGTTATTTGGCTAAAAATACTTATGTCCCATTATTTATTTGTTTTTAGTTTTTCAAGCTCTAATAAAAATTTGTCATTAAGGACTTTGATATACGTACCTTTCATCCCTAAAGAACGAGACTCAATCACACCAGCACTTTCTAGTTTACGTAATGCATTAACAATAACAGATCTTGTTATACCAACACGGTCCGCTATTTTAGAAGCTACTAACAAGCCTTCACTTCCATTTAACTCTTCAAAAATATGTTCAATTGCTTCTAATTCACTATAAGAAAGAGAGCTAATTGCCATTTGTACAACTGCTTTGCTTCTTGCTTCTTCTTCGATTTCTTCTGCTTTTTCACGAAGAATTTCCATTCCAACAACTGTAGCTCCATATTCAGCAAGAATTAAATCATCATCATGGAATTGCTCTTGTAATCTTGCAAGAATAAGTGTTCCAAGTCTTTCGCCACCACCGATAATAGGAACGATTGTTGTAAGACCTTTTGCAAATAATTCTTTATTTTCAACTGGGAAAGCAGTATACTCACTTTCAATTTCCAAGTTACTAGAAGTTGTTTGAATGTTGAACAAGCTGTTTGTATATTCCTCAGGGAATTGGCGATCTTCAAGCATCTTTTTCATACGATCATTTTCTATTTGCTGATTAACAGCAAATCCTAATAATTTCCCTCTTCTGCTTACAACGAAAATATTTGCTTCAATAACATCACTTAGTGTTTCTGACATTTCCTTGAAGTTAACTGGTTTACCAGCAGCTCTTTGTAACATCGCATTTATTTTTCTTGTTTTTGTTAATAAATCCATTTTTATTCCTCCTGTTAACTAAAACCAATACTAGAAATAATCTATGTCTACTTATACCTTTACCATTTCAGGAGTTAAAATTCTGATTGAACTAAATTATAGTATAAATTGACTTAAGTCTTTATTTCTTGAGATGGCTCCTAACTTCTCCTCCACATATGCTGGAGTAATTGTTATCTTTTCCATTGTTATTTCTGGTGCTTCGAAAGACAAATCTTCCAGTAATTTTTCCAGAATAGTATGAAGTCTTCTTGCACCGATATTATCTGTATTTTGATTTACTTCAAAAGCCACTTCAGCTATCTTACGAATAGCTTCGTCAGAAAATTCAATTTCTATACCTTCTGTTTGCAATAGCGCTTGATATTGCTTAATCAATGCATTATCTGGTTCTACAAGAATTCGATAAAAATCATCCACTGTTAATTTCGTAAGTTCCACGCGAATTGGAAATCTACCTTGCAGTTCTGGAATTAAATCAGATGGCTTTGACATATGGAATGCTCCAGCAGCAATAAACAATACATGATCAGTTTTAACAGATCCATATTTTGTAACAACTGTTGAACCTTCCACTACAGGTAAAATATCTCGTTGAACTCCTTCTCGTGAAACATCCGCAGAAGAGCTGCCATTTGACTTGCTGGCAATTTTATCAATTTCATCGATAAATATCATACCCATTTGTTCTGCGCGAACAACCGCTTCTTGTGTAACCTCATCCATATCAATTAGTTTTTGCGCTTCCTCGTTCGTTAAAACAACTCGAGCTTCCCTAACTGTTAATTTTCGTTTTTTCTTTTTTTTCGGCATAAAACTACTTAAAGCATCCTGCATATTCATTCCCATTTGTTCCATACCAGAACCTTGGAGCATGTCAAACATAGAAGGCTGTTGCTCTTCCATTTCTACAGAAACTACTTCCTCTTCTAGTTCCCCGAGGGCAAGCTTTTCTTTTACTATTTTTCTTTTTTCAGACTTACTAGTTTCTTCTACTGTAGACTCTTCCTCATCTGTGTCCACAGCTCCGCCGCCAAAAAGCATTTCCAGAGGATTTTTGTAGTTGGATGTTTTCTTTGCAGTAGTAGGAACTAACAATTCAACAAGACGATTATTTGCTGCAATTTCCGCTCTTTCTTTTACTTGAAACATCTTTTCTTCTTTTACCAAGCGAACAGATGTTTCTACAAGATCTCGGACCATTGATTCCACATCGCGACCAACATACCCTACCTCTGTAAATTTTGTAGCTTCTACCTTAACAAATGGGGCATTGACAATTTTTGCAATTCTTCTTGCAATCTCTGTTTTCCCGACACCAGTAGGACCAATCATCAAAATGTTTTTCGGACTAATTTCATCTCTTAGCTTTTCATCTAGCAAGCCTCTGCGAAAATGGTTTCTTAAAGCGACAGCCACAGCTTTTTTTGCATCCTTTTGTCCTACAATATATTGATCAAGTCGCTCTACAATTTGACGAGGTGTTAAACTAGCACTTTTTTGCATAATAAAAATCCTCCCCTATAATTCTTCCACGATGATATTATTATTTGTATAAACACAAATTTCACCAGCAATCTCTAGAGCCGCTTTCGCAATGTCGTATGCAGAAAGATTATCTCCAGAATAAGTTTTCAACGCTCTACCAGCAGCCAAAGCATAGTTACCGCCAGATCCGATTGCAAGTATACCATCATCTGGTTCAATTACTTCGCCTGTTCCAGATACTAATAAAAGGTCTGTTTCATTCATCACAATCAACATTGCTTCAAGCTTTCTAAGAACTTTATCACTGCGCCAAAGCTTCGCAAGCTCTACTGATGCACGTTGTAAGTTCCCGTTATACTCATCTAATTTCCCTTCAAACAATTCAAAAAGAGTAAAGGCATCCGCAACTGATCCCGCAAATCCTGCAATTACTTTCCCGTTAAAAAGCTTTCTTACCTTACGGGCAGTATGTTTCATCACTACAGCATTCCCTAATGTGACTTGACCATCACCAGACATTGCCGACTTCCCTTTATGTTTTACCGCAAAAATAGTTGTTGCATGAAATTGTGGCATTTCAGACATGTTACTTCCTCCTTATCCAATTGACTATGCCCTAGGGTGATAAGACATATACGTCTTTTTTAAATACTCGTTTGTAACATGAGTATATATTTGCGTTGATGTTAAAAATGCATGACCTAATAATTCTTGTACCGTTCTCATATCTGCACCATTTGCCAACAAATGAGTTGCAAAGGAATGTCTTAATTTATGGGGATGAATTTTTCCTTGTGAGGATGAAGTATTCATCATTTTATTTAAGATATCACGAACTCCGTTATCTGTTAAAATTCCTCCGCGATAATTAACAAACAAATAAGAATGAGTCGAAGCATTCTTCATCAACTTATTCCTACCTGCTTTTATGTACGCTTCAAGAGCATTATGTGCAAAACTGCCAAATGGAACATACCTTTCCTTTTGACCCTTTCCCCTAACTAATACGGTAGAAACACTAAAATCAATATCACTTAATTGAATTTTTGTACATTCCCCAACACGAATGCCAGTGGCATACAATAATTCAAGCAATGCTTTATTTCTTAAACCAAGGGGTGTATTTGTGTCACATGATAAAAAGAGTTGCTGCAATTCTTCCTCGTAGAAAAAATCAGGTAATCTCTTTTCTAGCTTCGGGATCGATACAGCAGAAAACGGATTGTTCTCTACTACTTTTTCCCTAAGCAAAAAACGATAAAAACTTCTCAAACTAGATATTTTTCGCGCAATTGTTTTTCTCGCCAATTGCTCTGAAAAAAGTTCTGTTAAGTATATTCTTACATCAGATGGACTTACGTCTTCTAACTTGTCTATTACTTGATCTTTCATAAAGTGAAAGAATTGATTAATATCTTGCGTATAAAATTCTATTGTATATGGTGAGTAATTTTTTTCAATCTGCAAATAAGTAATAAATGCTTGAACATGATTGTTTAATTCCTGTTTCATAACCCCACCTCACAACGGCTACATCATATTATCATACTTTTTATCTACAATCAATAAATTTACATATTTTTCACAAAGTTCCGAATTGTTCGTGACAATTCTTTCCTTTCCTGTTATTTCTTCTTTTTCCCTCTTGCTCTTATTACTAATCCTATTTAATTGTCATACATTCTAAAGAGGACAAATAACTGTGATTACAAAATGAAATCTTAAACAAAAATGCAAACTATTGTCAATCGTATTTCTTTCCACAAAGTATGTATGATGTTCACTCATAGCATTTTACTATACGAGTGAAAGAATGAAAAGTTTCTACTACAAGAGATTTAATTATTTTTTCGAAGGCTGTTTTCGTAAAGTTTGTTGCGATTACCCGCAGCAATACACTTCACTTTCCGTTGGGCTAAGCTTAAGCCTCCTCACTTCAGCCTCCGGGGTCTCACACTCACACTGTCTCACTAATCCCCGTGGCGTCTTCGTGTATTCCGGCTGCTCCATTTTTCCAACTAATTCTTTTTTCCTGTTGGAAAAACTTTTACTTCCATTATATATAATCACTAGTGTTGCATAAATGTTGTTAGAATATTCAGTTTAAATATGTCCCCTGTTAAGAGCCAAAAAAGTAAATACCCAACTAAAGGTGGATCCATCCATTTGGAAATTTTTTTACAATTAGACTTAAGAGACGACGACAATTTGTTTATTAAGGAATGGTTTTTCCTTCAATCTTTCGAAGCCAAATATGTGCTGGTTTCCACAAAGCTGCCCGTAAATATCGGCTAATTTGTAGGGTTTTTCGTTTACTTTTTGTCTCGATTTGTGCGAGAACATGCAGGCAAAAAACAATAAGTGCGATAAACACTTGATTCTGAATTGCCCATTCGCTTTGGCCGTAAAACTTTTTGATATGGAGATGTTGTTTAATCCATTTGAAAAATAACTCAATCGCCCAGCGTGATTTATACATCTTTGAGATTTCTTCAGCACTTAAATCAAAACGATTTGTGATTAAATGAAGCTCATTTCCTTTTGAATCAATCACTTTTAGAAGACGAAAGTAATTTTCGGCACGGTTTTGCGTCGTACCAATCAACACCATTTGATCCGACAAAACAGATGTATTCTCGGGTAGTTTAAAATCGTAAACCTCCCGTATGACTGCGTTTTTTCGCAGCCTAGAAAGGAAAAAGTAGCCGTCATCTGTCATCCGATCAAAGCGTTCGTAGTCTAAGTAACCACGGTCAAACACATACATACATTCCTTGTCATCAACCATTACTTCAAGCTGACCGCGGTCATGTTCTTTGGCCGTTGTCATAATGGCCTTTTCGGGATAGGATATACCTTTTTCCATAAACACAAGGCGTAAGTGCAATTTAACACCCGCTTTTGTTTTGCGGAATTTTGCCCATTTATGATTAGTCAAATTGAGAGGCAATGTGCTTGAATCAATGATTTTTAATGGCATCACAAGTTTCGTGTTGTGCGTTTTGGCATGAATTTGTGAAACTAAATCAAGGAAAAGCTTTTGGAATAAGTCTGGATTCATGCCATTTAAACGGCGTGAGAGTTGGGAAATACTGATAGAATCAAGATCAATGCCCTTTTGCAGTTGATCATCGAAAAGACAATCGCTCAGCGCATGCAGACTTTCGACTTCTTCTAGCTGCGCAAAAAGTAATAATTTTAGAAATGACTCTGTCGTTAGTTTTTTCGTATAGAAATCTAATTTCAACGTTTTCACGTTTTCTTCAAATAATTGAAGATTTATTGGTGAAAACCATTGTCCAAATGAAGTTTTTCGTGTAATCTTGTCCATGCGATAGTCCTTTTTAGTGGATTTGGACGGGTTACCACCTAACTTATCCATTATAAAGGACTTTTTCTTTGCATAAAATGATAAAATTGAACATTTCAAGTATTTTTAATAGTTAAATTAAATTAACGCAACACTAGTGATATATAATATTTAGTTGATATAATGAGTGATAAAGTGAACTTCCATCAGTGGGTTTTCTTTCATCCCTCACTGATGGATAGTTGAACCAATCGGACCTTTACAGACAGTTGATCTCCTATCTTCCTCGTATTTCCATAAGCTTTTAGGGAGTCTACTGCCCGTTAAGAGTTGGGATAAACTTTGGTAGTAACGTGACAAGAGAGTGAGCATAACGCTCACCCTCAAAATCTATTTTTATCCTATTCATGTTACTCTTTATAAAGATATACCTGTTAGCTTTGTGGTTCTTCTTTATAATCGCAGTTTACACACTGAACTTGAACACCTTTTTTCAATTTCTTCTCTACTAGCATGCTCTCACACTTAGGACATGGTCTTTGTAGTGGCTTATCCCACGAAATGAAATCACATTCTGGGAATCGGTCACATCCATAAAAAATTCTTCTTTTTTTACTTTTTCTTTCAATAATATTTCCTTCGTGGCACTTCGGACATTTCACACCAATATCCTTCACAATAGCTTTCGTGTTTCTGCAATCTGGGAAATTACTGCACGCCATAAATTTACCATATCGACCCATTTTAAAAACCATTGGATGACCACACTCTTCGCAATCTTCTCCAGCTGGTTCATCTTTAATTTCGATTGTCTGCATTTCTTGTTCTGCTACTTCCAGCCTTTTCTCAAACGTTTTATAAAAGTCATCGATAACCTTTACCCAATTGACCTCCCCTGCCTCAATATTATCTAAATCTTGTTCCATATTTGCAGTGAACTCAATATTTAATATTTCAGGGAAAAATTCTAAAATTAACTCTAAAACAATTTCACCTAATTCTGTAGGGACAAAACGTTTGTTATCAAGAGCAACATAGCCTCTTTTTTGAATGGTATCAAGAGTTGGAGCAAAGGTAGACGGTCTTCCTATCCCTAACTCTTCTAGCGTTCTAACTAATCTCGCTTCCGTATAACGTGGAGGCGGCTGTGTAAAATGCTGCTTTGTATCAATATCTTTATTTAATACCGTATCCCCTTCCTTTAAATCAGGAAGCTGGCGATCTTTTTCATCAACATTATCATCTGTGCCTTCAACATATACTTTCATAAAGCCAGGGAATTTAATTTTTGAGCCATTAGCACGGAAAACAACGTTACCATTGGATAAATCAACACTCATCGTATCCATTACAGCTGGCGCCATTTGACTAGCAATAAATCTTTCCCAAATTAGCTTATATAATCTAAATTGGTCTCGAGATAAGTATTCCTTCATCTTATTTGGTTCGCGAATAATGCTAGTTGGACGTACTGCCTCATGGGCATCTTGAACTTTTGGATTCTTTTTCTCTTTTTTCTTATCTTCTTTCGTATACTCTTTCCCATAATGACTGGTTATATAGTCAAATGCTTCGGTTTGCGCAACTTCTGAAATTCTTGTTGAGTCTGTTCTCATGTAGGTAATCAAACCGACCGTTCCTTCTTTACCAAGATCAATTCCTTCATATAATTGTTGCGCTAGCATCATTGTTTTCTTCGCACGGAAATTTAATTTACGGGCCGCTTCTTGTTGTAGGGAAGAAGTTGTAAACGGAACGGCAGGATTTCTCTTCCGCTCTTTCTTCGTTACTTTATCGACAGTAAATTTATTCCCTTTTAGTTGGCTTGTTATTTTCTTAACATCATTTTCTGAATGAAGCTCGATTTTTTCGCCATTCATACCATAAAAGGATGCTTCAAAATTATTTTTACCTTTAATAAAACTTCCTTCAATAGACCAGTATTCCTCTGGTATAAACTCTTTAATTTCTTGTTCTCTTTCAATTATAAGACGAACAGCAACAGACTGTACTCTTCCGGCGCTAAGTCCTTTTTTTACTTTTTTCCATAATAAAGGGCTTATATTATAACCCACTAATCGGTCTAAAATCCTTCTAGCTTGCTGAGAATCTACTAGGTCCATATTAATCGCTCGAGGATGCTTGAATGACTCTTTAATGGCATCTTTCGTTATCTCATTGAATACTACTCGACAATCTGACTCGATATCAACATTCAAACTATTTGCCAAATGCCATGCAATTGCTTCCCCTTCGCGATCCGGGTCAGCCGCTAAGTAGATTTTTTTCGCTTTTTTCGCAGCTGTTTTAAGTTCCTTTAAAACGGGACCTTTTCCACGGATTGTTATGTACTTCGGTTCGAAGTCTTTTTCTATATCAACACCCATCTGACTCTTAGGTAAATCCCTAATATGCCCCATCGATGCTCTCACTTTATATTTTTTTCCTAAATATCGTTCTATTGTCTTTGCTTTCGCTGGTGACTCAACGATTACTAAAAAATCTGACATCCACTGTCCTCCTTAAGAGGGATTTAAATATTCACTATTATTGTATACTATGTTTTGATTTGTCAAACATTCCGATAACTAGCAAACGTTTTCACTCTCTTTATTTACGTAATTTTATCAGTTTAAATATCTATACGTTGCAAAATGTATAACAAATTGCTAAAAATAGCAACACTTTTTTGAAGTTTCATGAAAAAAATCCAAATTTATGGAAAGTTTACGAACACAACAATAAAAAAGCATTAAACTCTCAATAAAAAGATAATTCCCTATATAATTTTATGCTTATAGCGTAACACTTTCCTTTTATATTGAAAACTAATTTAAATTGGGAATCTGTAAAAATAATTATTTTATCTTGACAAATTTGTTATGAAAACTGTTGGTATATAAGAAATACGGTACTTTTTACTTTTTTTCTTACTCACATTAAATGCTTCCATTCTTCGAGTATATCCTTTGCTTCAAGTACTGGCTTTGCGCCTTGTTGGATTAATTCATTGGGACCATCTGAATAGGAGCTAAATATATTGCCTGGCACAGCGAATACATCCCTTCCTTCGTTTACGGCGAAGTTCGCAGTGATTAAGGAGCCGCTTTTTTTCTTGGCCTCTACGATCAATGTTCCATTGCTTAACCCACTAATAATTCGATTTCTCATCGGAAATTGCCACTTTTGAGGTTTTGTTAACGGGGGATATTCAGATAATACTAGATGATGTTTCATCATTTCTCCTGCTAACTCCCTATTTTCTTTCGGATAGATATGAAAAATTCCTCCAGCAATAACGCCGATCGTTTTACCGCCATTTTCGATAGCAAGCTTATGGGCAATCGAATCTACTCCATGCGCAAGACCACTTACAATCACGATTTCTTCCGCTACTAATTCTTTCATAAGCTTTTGAATCACTTTGGTACTATACAGAGTAGCCATACGCGAACCAACAATTGCAAGTTTTTTTTTCGATTGAAGCAAAGAAAGATCTCCTTTCGCATAAAGGACCCAAGGGGGCTGATATATCTCTTTTAGAAATGGAGGGTATAATGGATCAAAAAAAGTGATTACGTGGATGTGATTGTATCGATACTGATTCAATTGCTCTTCCACATGGTTAGAACGGATAGTTTCAACGATTTCCCTCTGCATAGTAGGAGATAATGAGGTTGATATAAAGGAAGGGATATTATCCAACTGAAGAGTAGGATCTACTTTTAGAAGACTATCAATCATTTTCCAACTGATTCCTCGACAATGGTGCAATTTAATTAATGATTCATTTGCTATTTCCATCTTTTCTTCCTTTCGCTTATCTACTTTTCCACAAAAATTCAGCTTAAAATACAGAAAGGAAGGTGAAAAAACACATGTTAAATAAGGAATTATCTTCCTTCATTATAAATAGTTTTTTCAAAAATGCCTAGTATTCATGCGCTCTATCCATTTGTAAATCTGTAGATTGCCTATTCCTTACGCTATCCCCTTGAAAAATCACGAAAAAACCTAGCCTTATTTTGTAAAAACAAGGCTAGATTTGTTTCTCTTTTATTTTGTTACTACTTCATGCGTTTTACATTTTTCATATAATGACTGCTCTTTTAATACTTCAATTAGGGTGGCTCCCATGTCAGAAGGTGTTGGAGCTACTTTAATGCCACATTCAGTTAGAACATTAATTTTTTCATCTGCTGTTCCTTTTCCACCTGAGATAATCGCACCTGCATGACCCATGCGCTTGCCTGGAGGAGCAGTACGTCCACCGATAAATCCTACTACAGGTTTTGTCATATTTTCCTTAACCCATCGTGCCGCTTCTTCCTCTGCAGTACCACCAATTTCTCCAATCATAATTACTGCATACGTATCTTCATCTTCATTAAACGCTTTTAACGTATCAATAAAATCTGTTCCATTTACTGGATCTCCGCCAATTCCAACAGCTGTAGATTGGCCAATTCCAGCCTGGGAAAGCTGATGAACAGCCTCATATGTTAGGGTACCTGAACGAGAGACAACCCCTACATGGCCTTTCTTATGGATATATCCTGGCATGATTCCAATCTTACATTCTTCTGGCGTAATAACACCTGGACAGTTCGGGCCTATTAATCTAGTCTTTTTCCCTTCCATATAACGTTTTACTTTCACCATATCAAGAACTGGGATATGCTCTGTAATACAGATTACCAAATCAAGTTCTGCGTCAACTGCTTCCAAAATGGCATCTGCAGCAAATGGTGCAGGTACATAAATAACAGATGCATTTGCCTCTGTTACATCTACTGCATCCTTTACAGTATTAAATACTGGTACACCTTCTACAGTAGTACCGCCTTTGCCGGGCGTTACACCGCCGACAATCTTTGTACCATACTCCAGCATTTGTTTTGTATGAAAAAGTGCTGTTGCACCTGTGATCCCTTGGACAAGGACTTTTGTATCTTTATTAATAAAAACACTCATTATTCGTTCCCTCCTTGTTCTACTAAGGTTACAATTTTCTCAGCACCATCAGCCATTGATTCCGCTGCTACAATATCTACTCCTGATTCACGAAGAATCTTTTTGCCAAGTTCAACATTTGTTCCTTCTAGGCGGACAACTAGAGGTACATGAAGACTAACTTGCTTTGCTGCCTCCACAATCCCTGTTGCGATAACATCACATTTCATGATACCGCCAAAAATATTGACAAAAATACCTTTCACTTTTGAATCAGAAAGAATGATTTTAAATGCTTCTGTTACTTTTTCAGCTGTAGCACCGCCCCCAACATCTAAGAAGTTCGCGGGCTCGCCGCCATAATGCTTTACAATGTCCATGGTTGCCATAGCAAGTCCAGCCCCGTTTACCATACAGCCAATATTTCCATTTAAAGCAATATAACTTAAATCATATTTAGAAGCTTCTAATTCCTTTTCGTTTTCTTCATCTAAATCTCTGTATGCAACAATATCTTTATGTCTATACAAGGCATTTGCATCAAAATTCAGCTTCGCATCTAGCGCTATAATGTTTCCATCCTCTGTTAGCACCAGTGGATTAATTTCCGCAATTGAGCAGTCTTTGTCTACAAACACTTTATATAAGCCAGTCATAAATGCAACTGCTTTATTTACTTGCTTACTTGGAATATTAATCGCAAACGCAACTCGTCGTGCTTGGAACGGAGTTAAGCCAGTCACTGGATCAATGACTTCTTTCACAATTTTCTCTGGATACTTCTCTGCAATCTCCTCAATTTCTGTACCGCCCTCTTCAGAAGCCATTAGTACAATTCGAGATGTTGCACGGTCAACGACAAATCCTATGTAATATTCCTTTTTGATTCGGCAACCTTCTTCAATTAATAATCGTTTTACTACTTTTCCTTCTGGACCAGTTTGATGTGTAACCAATGTGCTGCCTAAAATTTCGGATGCATAAGTCTCTACTTCTTCCAAACTTTTAGCAACCTTTACTCCGCCAGCTTTTCCACGACCACCTGCATGAATTTGGGCTTTTACTACCCATACGTCACTGGTTAATGTTTCTGCAGCTCGTACTGCCTCTTCTACTGTAAAAGCTACTTTTCCTTTTGGTACTGAGACGCCGTTTAATTCTAAAATTTCTTTCCCCTGATATTCATGAATATTCAAGCTTCCACACCCCTTTAATTTCCCTTTTTGTGTAAAATTGGAGACAACTGCATTATTACATTTTATAACGAAAGAACGAAATTTATTTCTTTCTTTTTTTGTTTTCTCCTTTGACATTAAAATCGTTATCACTGTATTAATAGGCTTTTTGAAGCGATTTACGATTTGTTTATGTTTTTAGAAAAAACAAAAATATGGTCACGCTTTCATTTTAAATGAAAAAACCTTTCTTTGTCTATAAAAAAGGCTTTTATCTTTAAATATTTTACATTTAAAAATATTTTTTCTTTATTTCCACTATTTTTCCTCATCTTTTTTAGTCGTTTCCTTCTCTAAAGAATAAATAAACGCAAAAACCTCAGCTACTGCCATATATAAATCTTCAGGGATTTGTTCATTAATATTTAATTTACTTAAAAGTTCGACTAGAGAAGGATCTTCTTGAATCGGGATATTTTCTTTTCGGGCGCGCTCAAGAATTTGTTCTGCCACAAGCCCTTTCCCTTTTGCAATAACAGCAGGAGCAGAATGTTTATGCTGCTCATATGTTAACGCAATCGCTTCTTTTCTCTTCAAAGGATTTGGTTTAGTCATATTTTAATATCAACCCCTTTGTAGGTACTCGCACTGATTGATTGTGGGGAGCTCCATAGCGGCTTATCCTCTTTTGTCAAAGCTTTCACATGAACTGACATTAACATATAATCTAATTCCCTAAGCTTTTCCTTTAAAGGTTCTTCCGCCTTCTTAATCAAAGGCATTAGTTCTAGTGCTCGATCATTTAAGACACTCATATTCATGATACGATTTTGAATGTTTATATCAATAACTGTATCCTCTAAATGAGCAAGTTCCAAGTAAAATAGAATTCGACAATAACTACTGTCCACTTTCCCATCCGCTTTTTTTCTCCCAGTATACTGCATCGTAACATCCACTTGTTGATTAAAAAACCGAAGCGGAATTTCAGTTATCATTTGCATAATTGGACCTGTCTGCTGAGATATTAGCTGATAACCTGTTACTTTATCAATCAATTGTCCTGCTGTCTCTTTCACAACAGCTGGAACGTCTTTCCCCATTAACTCTAACAGCATCGGCTTTAACATTTCCTGAGATGATCGCTCCTCTATCTGTACCTGTTTTAACAATTCGGCTTCAAACGAATAGCCTATTTTATGAAAAATCTCTTTAAGTGAAGCAACAATATTATCTTGAGCAATTTTTCCCCCTTCCCTTAAACTAGCAAGCAAATTAGATAAGGTTGGTTCTTTGACGTTGTTGGTAGAAAGCTGATATTGCAGTTCCTCTATCAGTACACTAACTCCTTTGCCCGTTTGCAAGGATGAAATACTCGAAAAAACTTCTTTCGTTAATGGAAGCTCTCTTTCAATCATAAGGCCAATTACAGAAAGCTCTTGCTTCCCAATCGAATGTGGCAGCCATTCACTTAATGCTTTCATTGATTCTTTTGTAATAGGCAGATTATGAGATAGTAGATAACTAGTTAACAGTTTATTTTCTTTCGTATCAGGAAGATGCAGCTGATGAAATAATCCCCTAATATCACCTTTTTCAGCTAGTACTTCTTGTGATTGGGGGAGCACTTTTAATACTGGTTTATCATCTGTTACAGAAACTTGGAACCAATGACTTTGATCCACAGTTAATGGTATAGTTAGGTTTGCTAGCATTTTTTGCGAACCTATTTGCACCTCTGCCATTTGATGAGGAAATAGTTTAGTTAATTTCCCATATACTAGTTGTCCGTCTCGTAATTCAAGAGCTTTATTGCTTGTAAGATTTTCTTGAAATAAACTTTGGACAATATGGTTAACATTCATCTTTTATTTCCTCCTCCATTCGAACATAACTATTCACTGCAAAAACTATCTATTTTCTACCATTTCTTTTATTGGGGAAAAACTTTTACGGTGATGGATCGTAATTCCACATTCCTTCAGGGCAACTAAATGCTCTTGTGTCCCATAGCCCATATTGCTTGCGAAATGATAATCTGGATATTCTTGATGTAACTCTTTCATCATCCGATCCCTTGTCACTTTTGCGATAATACTTGCTGCAGCAATCGAAACACTTTTACTGTCCCCTTTAATTAAAGACTGACTTGGGTAGGGAGTTGCCAGTTTCATTGCATCAATAAGCAAATAGTCTGGGGTTTGAGAAAGTTCTTGGACTGCCTCGAGCATCCCCTTTTTTGTCGCCTGATAAATATTGATTCGATCAATTTCGGCGGGCTGGATAATACCGACCCCAATAGCAATTGCTTCCTGTTGAATTACTTCGTAAAATAATTCTCGTTTTTTCTCGGACAATTTCTTAGAATCATCAATGCCAGGTAAATAAAAATCCTCAGGAAGGATGACAGCTGCAGTGACAACCGGTCCTGCCAACGGACCTCTGCCTACTTCATCAATTCCAGCAATATATGTATAACCTTGATTTCTAATTTCTTTTTCATAGTGATTCATCGTTACAAAATGATCATGAAGCCTTTGTTCCTTGTCTATGCGCTTTAGCCATGCTTCTAAAAGCTTCTGAGCCCCTTTTCTCTCGTCTTTTTGTAATTCGAGGATAAATGGGTCGTTTTTTTCATTTATTGCTTCAAGCGCCTCTTTTATTTCTTTCATTGTTGCTAATTTCATCTTTTACACCTCGTTACTTATATCGGTTAATAGATCGTTTTTTTATTATATTCCACTCTTATAATGGGCAGTAAGCTCCTTATTTCAAGCTACGAGAAATCAAGGAAGCTAGGTGAGGGATGAGGAAAAACCTTCACTGATAGAAACTTTCTTTATATTTTTTTGTTTTTCCCATGAGTATCTTCCTTCAAAAAACATTTGAATTTTAGATAATATTTTTATTCGGTTCGTTGATACCAACAGAGGATTCTATTAACAAAATAAACCTATAGCCTTTCCATAAAAAAGAGAAGTGTCTGTTTTTAGCCACTTCTCTTTTAAGCTTTATTGCATATCCTCTGTTTTTTCAAATGTTAAAGGTCCGAATTTTTCGCCTCTAATGTCTCGGATAATCAGTTCTGTTACTTTATCATAGTCTATCACGCCGCCGCCTGATAGCGCTCCTCTAAACGTTCCGATACGATCAAACAACTCTACTGTATCTTCTGGTATCGTTTCTAGCTGATATCTTTCTTTTAATCGTTCTGGATATTCTTTTTCTAAAAAGCGAAGTCCAAAGATAGCGATATCCTGTAAATTTAAAATGGTATCCTTTATAGCACCCGTCAAAGCAAGCTTTAAACCAACTTCTTGGTCTTCGAATTTCGGCCATAATATTCCTGGTGTATCCAATAGCTCTAGTTCTTTTCCCACTTTAATCCATTGCTGTGCCTTCGTAACACCAGGGGTATTTCCGGTTTTCGCAATATTTTTTTTCGCTAATCTATTGATTAAAGTCGATTTACCTGCATTCGGAATCCCAACAATCATCGCTCGAATCGCTCGCGGTCTAATTCCTTTTGCTTTCATCCGATCAAACTTTTCCGCTAATACCTCTTTCGCTAAGGCCGTAATTTCCTTCATTCCAACCCCAGCGTGTGAATTAATCGCAAGTGCTTGAATGCCTTGCTTTTTGAAATAACTTATCCATTCCTTTGTTCGTTCTTTATCTGCCATATCTGCTTTATTCAATAAAACAATTCTCGGCTTATGCTGGATAATTTCATCGATCATTGGATTTCGAGATGATTGCGGAATTCTCGCATCCACTAATTCAAAAATAATATCTACCAGCTTTAATTTTTCCGTTACTTGCCTTCTAGCTTTTGCCATATGGCCTGGAAACCATTGTATAGTCATGCATGCACCTCTGTTTCTTCCACTTACATTATTCTACTATTTTCAAATCCGATATTGGCCAATATACTACACTAGTACTGCCGATAATTTTATCAAAGCCAATTGTACCGATATGACGACTATCTTTACTGTTACGACGGTTATCTCCCATCACAAACAATTCCCCTTCTGGTACAGTTGCTGTAAAGTCTTCTGTTAAGGAACCAATTATTCCTTCTTTATTATGCTCTAAATACGGTTCTTCATAAGCTTGTCCATTTACATATAATACATCATCTCGATACTCAATCGTATCTCCCGGAAGGCCGATTACTCTTTTTATGTAGTCTTTACCTTCTGGTGCGTGAAAAACAATAATATCAAAACGCTTCGGTTCACTTATTTTATAGTTTATTTTGTTTACAATCATTCGATCTTGATCAAGCAATGTATATTGCATGGATTCGCCATCGACTACTATTGGTGCAAATAAAAAATACCGAATCACAAAAGCAAGTAAGACAGCAATAATGAGTGCTTTACTCCATTCCCATACTTCATTTTTCTTCTTCTTTTCAGTTTCCATGCCTTTCACCAATCCTTAACTGAACCAATATAGGTATTTTTTTATGTATGAATGAACGCTTATCTAACATGATATATTTTAGCGGAATTTCTGGATGAAGTAAAATTGGAAAGTTTGTCAGTTGTTGATCTATCGAATTATTATCATTGAATGTTCTTTTACCTTCTGAAGGAAGCCCGTTGTTTTCCACTCCAATCAACTCAGGTGGTTAACTTTAATTACATATTTAAAAGTACAAGCTTGTGATAATAAGATATAAAAAAGAGCTTGTTACAAGAACAGGCTCTTTTTTGGTAACAATTATCGAATTTCTTTAATACGAGCTTTTTTACCACGTAGGTTACGTAGGTAGTAAAGTTTCGCACGACGTACTTTACCGCGACGGATAACTTCTAGCTTCGCAATTTTAGGTGTGTGAACAGGGAATGTACGTTCAACGCCAACTCCATAAGAAACTTTACGAACTGTGAAAGTTTCGCTAATTCCTCCACCACGACGCTTAATTACAACACCTTCATAAATCTGAATACGCTCACGAGTACCCTCAACAACTTTCACGTGTACACGTACAGTGTCACCAGGACGGAACGCAGGAAGATCAGCACGAAGTTGTTCTTTTGTAATTTCTTCTATTAATTTTTGCATCGTTTTCAACTCCTTCCAACAGACGCTCTTGCACTCTAATTTGAGACCTCTTGCAGCGGAACATCGTTATAAGACCCTTCACAGAAATACATCTGCTTAAGTCACAAGTGTTATATTAACATAAAAGTAGAATAACAGCAATATTTTTTTAAAAATAATAGGACTTTGTTGTTTCGGATAAGACTATGTTAACATAATCAAATTATGTCAACTTGGATGATGCTGTTTTTTTAATTCCGTTACTAGCTTTTGCTGCTTCTCTGTTAGCGGATAATTTTCTAGTAAATCAGGTCGTCTTTCAATCGTTCTACGAAAGGATTCCCTTTCTCTCCATTCATCAATATGCGCATGATTTCCAGATAATAAAGTGTCTGGCACCTTCATACCGCGAAAATCCGCTGGTCTTGTGTAATGGGGGTGTTCTAGTAAACCAGTGCTAAAGGAATCATTTACATGGGATGCTTCTTTTCCAAGCACACCTGGCAATAACCGTACTACACTATCAATAACGACCATAGCGCCTAATTCGCCGCCAGTAAGAACATAGTCACCAATAGAGATTTCATCTGTTACTAAATGCTCTCTAATTCTTTCATCATAGCCTTCATAATGTCCACAGATGAAGATTAAATGCTCCTCTTCTGCTAATTCTTCCGCTTTCGATTGACTGTATCTTTCGCCTTGAGGGCACATAAGAATGACACGAGGCTTTAATCCTTCTTCTTTTGGTTTTAAAGCATCGACAGCATCAAATATCGGCTGAGGTTTTAACACCATCCCAGCCCCGCCTCCGTATGGATAATCATCAACGGCTTGATGTTTGTTGTCGGAGTAATCACGAAAATTAATAACATTGTAAGCTACTTTTTCCGCTTCTTGCGCTTTTTTTAAAATGGAACTATGGAGAACCCCTTCAAACATCTCTGGAAATAAAGTGAGTACATCGATTTTCATTAAGACAACAGCCCTTCCATTGGCTCAATTACAACTACTTTTTCTTTTACATCTACTTTCATTACCACATCTTCAATATAAGGAATCAATATTTCATTTCGATTTTTTCCTCTAACAACCCAAACATCATTTGCACCTGGTGTTAGAATCTCTGTTATTTCACCAAGCTCGTCTCCTTCAACCGTTACCACTTTACAACCAATGATTTCATGAAAGTAGTATTCATTTTCTGCCAGCTCTCCTAGAAAGCTTTCCGGCACTTTTAAGAGACCGCCCTTCATAAATTCCACATTATTTACATTATCGTAGCCTTCAAACGTAAGTAGATTAAAATTTTTATGTTCGCGATGGCTTTTAATTTTCAGCTCAAGGGGATCCGCTTTATCTGTTTGAAAAAAATAGATCGTATTGCCAACCTTATATCGTTCCTCTGGAAAATCAGTTCGAGAAATTACCCGAATTTCCCCTCTAATTCCATGTGTGTTCACAACTTTTCCGACATTAAACCATTTTTCCATTACTTTCACCTCTATCGAATATCAACCACTATTCCATCTTTCACAATAATCGTCTTATTAGCACTTTCCCAAACCTGTCCGATCTCCACATCGACAACAGCCGTTACTTCCTGTTCTTTGATTTCTGTCTCTAATGGTAGTATATGTAATTGATCTAATTGAAACTCTATCAATTTTTGTTTCTCTAGTTTATTTATAACTTCCTTACGAAAAAAACTTTTTATTTCCGAACCAGAAGGATGATTTTTTAATTGTTTTCTTTCTTCAAATTGAAGCTGCTGCACTTCTTTTTCTAGTTGTTGTATTTCTTGCATGTATCGATTGGAAATCGACTTTCTTGTAGCCTCGGTTAAGACTTGTTTTACTGTTACAGACTGAAGAATCTTCATACACTTCCTCCTAACAGATGACAGCTTTAGTACTTACTACTAACAAGGTAACATATATTGCTGTTTTCGTCTAAAAGCAGGGAGGAATTGATTTTTCAAATCAAGTGCGTTTATCAACCAAAATCTCAATTTATCAGCCAATGTTGCTCCTTTATCAGCCAAAATCTCGTTATATCAGCCAACTCTGCACCCTTATCAGCCAAAATCTCGTTATATCAGCCAACTCTGCACCCTTATCAGCCAAAATTCCAATTTATCAGCCAACGGCTTCTGTTTTTTCCTAAAAAACAAAGGAAGGAGGGTTCCCCCTCCTTCCTTTCATTTAATCTCTAATATCAACAATAATTCTCTTTTGTTGTAATGATCCTGCTGCATAAACAATCGTTCGAATTGCTCTTGCAACTCGCCCTTGCTTCCCTATTACCTTTCCGATGTCATTCTCGTTGACAGAAAGCAAGTAAGTGATACGATTATCCTCTTCTGTTACAGTTACAGCAACTTCCTCTGGAAAATCAACAAGGGGCTTAACAATCGTTTCTATAAGCTCTTTCATTGCATCAAAAATTATTTACCGTTTTTGATATTATGGAATTTTTCCATAATACCTTGGTTAGAGAATAGGTTACGAACTGTATCAGATGGTTTTGCACCATTTTGTAACCATTGTAGAGCTTTATCTTCGTTGATTTCTACGATAGCAGGGTTTGCTACTGGATTGTAAGTTCCTACTGTTTCAATAAAACGTCCATCACGTGGTGAACGAGAATCTGCTACTACGATACGATAAAAAGGAGATTTTTTTGCTCCCATTCTTTTTAAACGAATTTTTACTGCCATTTAATATTGCACCTCCGAATAGTTTCACACAAGATAGTATATTATCAGATACTCCAACACTTTGTAAAGTGTTTTTTCTTGTCAGTGTTAAAAATCTTTATTTAACGCCTTCTAACAGACTGTTTTTACGCATTTTCAATAGACAAATAAAGCCACTTCCATACAAAAAACGTCGTTAAAAAGGGTTGAATGGTAATTTGAATTTACCTTTTTTCTTGCCTTTTTGACCCATATTGGTCATTTGCTTCATCATTTTTTTCATGTCATCAAACTGTTTTAAAAGTCGATTAACTTCCGGAACGGTTCTTCCGCTTCCTTTAGCAATACGCTTTCTTCTGCCAGCATTGATGATTTCTGGATGTTCTTTTTCTTGCTTTGTCATGGACTTAATTATTGCCTCGACATGTGCAATTTGTTTTTCATCCACTTTCATATTGTTTAAGCCTTTAATTTTGTTCGCACCTGGCATCATTTTTATTAATTCGTCAAGTGGCCCCATACTTCTAACCTGGCTTAGAGAATCAAGAAAGTCATCAAAAGTGAATGAATCTGACTTCATTTTCTTTTCTAGCTCTCTTGCCTTTTCTTCGTCCACGTTAATTTGTGCTTTTTCAATTAAGCTGAGAACATCGCCCATCCCCAAAATTCTGGAAGCCATTCTTTCAGGATGAAACGTTTCAAGCGCGTCCATTTTTTCTCCCAAACCAACAAATTTAATTGGTGTGTTTGTGACAGAACGAATGGAAAGCGCAGCTCCCCCACGAGTATCACCATCAAGTTTTGTTAAGACAACTCCCGTTAATCCTAACTGCTCGTTAAAGCTACCAGCTACATTAACAGCATCTTGCCCTGTCATAGCATCGACAACAAGTAATATTTCTTCTGGGTTTGCTAGCTCTTTGATTTGCTTTAATTCATCCATAAGCGCTTCATCTACATGAAGACGACCTGCAGTATCAATTAAAACATAATCATGATGATCTTCTTTCGCTTTTTCAATCGCTTGCTTCGCAATTTCAACTGGACTAACTTGGTCTCCTAATGAAAACACAGGAAAATCAAGTTGTTTACCCAATGTTTGCAATTGCTTAATCGCAGCAGGGCGATAAATATCTGCAGCTACCAATAATGGATTACGATTATGTTTTTTACGTAGTAAATTTGCAAGTTTACCGGTGGTTGTTGTTTTACCTGCCCCTTGAAGTCCGACCATCATAACAACAGTTGGAGGACGTTTACTAACGCCAATTTTACTTTCTTCTCCACCCATTAATTCGGTAAGTTCCTCTTTTACTACTTTAATAACTTGTTGTCCAGGAGTTAAGCTTTTTAGCACTTCCTGTCCAACTGCACGTTCACTTACTTTTTTTACAAAGTCTTTTACCACTTTAAAGTTAACGTCTGCTTCTAGGAGCGCAAGACGAACTTCACGCATCATTTCTTTAACATCCGCTTCGTTTACTTTCCCTTTTCCACGGATTTTTTGCATCGTGTTCTGCAGTCGGTCAGCTAAACCTTCAAATGCCATACGTCAGCCTCCTTAATCTAATTTCTCTAGTTCCTCTACTGCTTCTTGCAACGCAGATATAGATAAGGTATCATGTTCTAGCATTTTTTTCATCTTTTCAAAAAGAACTTGGCGTTCCTGAAATTTCTGAAGTAACAATAACTTATTCTCATATTCTTCTAGCATTGCTTCTGTACGTTTAATGTTGTCATACACCGCTTGACGGCTTACATTGTACTCAGCAGCAATCTCCCCAAGAGAGTAATCATCCAAATAGTAAAGAGACATATAGCTTCGTTGCTTCGGTGTTAACAACGACTGATAGAAATCAAATAAATAATTCATTCTCGTTGTTTTTTCAAGCATCGAATAATACCCCCGTGTTAAGTCAAAAGCCTTTACAACGACTATTTTACACACCCAAAAAAAAGATGTCAAGAAAATATCTTTACAAATCGAAAAGCGGAAGCGCCTTGGTCATCGTTGTACAAACTGGAAGGTATCTGACTGAGATAAAGGAAACACGGTGAACGGTAGGGAATACAAACAACATTCTTGTGAATCTGCTTCCTTTGCCACAAGGGCATTAAGCCCACTCACGAGTTAAAAATACAATCATAAAAAAACTACAGACAACTAACTAAGTCGCCTGCAGTCTATCACGAAAAACAAAATCAAAAGTAAATTTAGCGCTTTTTCTTTCGCTTCATTTCTAATAATTGATCCAAATGATTTTCGCTCTCTGTTTTCTCTTTATCTACCTTCGCCTTTTTCAGTGGTTTCTCTTGCTTTTTACGCTTCTCTCTAATAGGCACTTGCTGTTGTACATCTTTCTTTTGAACAACTGCTGCCTCTTTCTTTTCCTTAGTGACGAAACGATCCTTTTTATCCTTCACATTTCTCCGCTTATCCAAGGAAACAAGTAATGTCACCGGCAAACCAAATCTTCTAATCGCTATTTCTATAAATAACAAAAGAAAGCTAATGAACAGTAAGACTTCGGTAATTTCCTGCTTTTGCTTAGCTGGGTCCTTTAGTGGACGGAATGCTTGTGATTCCTTTTGCAATTGGATACCACCTGTAATAGCAAGAAGTTCTTCCATTTTTTCTTCATTTATTCCAGTAATTAAATATTCATCTGAGTACGGAATGGTAAAACCGGATTGGTAAACAGATATGTTTCCATCCTCATCTGTTTGTTTAACATGAATAAAATAAAGCCCAGGATCATTTCCAATATCTACCTCATATTTTCCAGGCGCAATCATTTTTGTGTTTCCTTCAATCGTTTCTCCTCTTTCAGAGGTAATGGTTGTTTCAATTGGAAGCATCGATAATTGATCAGCGGAAACAGAAAGATAGGTTCGATCCTTCTCTTTTTCTACCGTCAATGAATACGCCTCAGAATCGTATTGCGGTAGCGTATTTGCGACCATTTTTGTTATAAAGTTGCTCCATTGATTCCAGCGGGCCCAGTCTCCTGCCCATGCGCCATTAACATCCGAGGTAAACGCAATCGTCTTTCCTAAACCGTATTGCCATTCTGCTAAAATCGGATCCTCCTTTGTACTAACAATCGGAACGGTGCTTTCGGATTTCGCACTTGTCGCAATATAGGCATTCATTTCTGGAACCCCTTGATTAAATAAAGAATCCCATCCATAGCCAGATTTTATTTGAGGATAAAATGGAGTATCCTCAATATAGGTTCTTGTAGCCATAACCGTTTCTCTTGATAAAATGGAGGGAATTACCGTAGAGTCTTGCACATCATAAAAACGCCCTGCTCCAAACTCTGCTAATTCCTCTAAGAGATTTCTATCTGCATCGGCACCTAGAGCTACCGTTGAAAGGGTGACATTTTTCTTACTTCCATTATTAATTAGCTCTTCATAATTGTTATTCGTTGCAGACTGTCCATCTGTTAATAAAATAATGTGTTTTCTTTTTACATCTAAATCACTAATTTGATCATATGCTTCCACCAAAGATCCATAAATTTCTGTACCGCCACCAACAGGCACAGAACGGATTTTATCCACTACTTCTTCTTTATTTTTCAAAGGTTTTGGTTCTACAATTACCCATGGCTTATCGTCAAAAGCAATAAAACCTAAAGTATCTGATTCTTGAAGTAGTTCAACCGAACGTGCCGCAGCCTCTTTCGCTAATGAAAATTTAGATCCGTCCATACTCCCAGACCTATCTAGTACAATCATTAATGCTAGAGATGGCATTTCCTTTTTCCCTTTTATATCCATATCAACAGGCAACAATTTTTCAATAGGCGTTTGGAAATAACCACCTAGTCCAAAACTATTTTCCCCACCTGTCATGAGGAAGCCAATTCCAAAGTCTTTCACACTTTTCTCGACAAGATTCATTTGGTTTTCTGTAATATCCGTTGCTGCAATATTATTAAAAATAATGGACTGATAGTTTAAATAGCCAGAAAGGACGGTAGGAAGCTGAATGGAGGAACGAACTTCTACTTTGTATCCTGCTGCTTCCAAGGCTTGAACAAGCGCTTCATTCGGGCTATTTTGCACTAATAATATTTGTGGAATTGTCTTAACCATATTAACAACCTGGAGTTTATTATTTTCCGCGTAAGCATCATTTGTTAACTCTACTTCTGCTTTAAATGTTACCAATCCAGCTTGTTCCACTGTAAACTCGATTGGAACGATATTTGTTCCTTCACTAATATCAATCGGTTTCGATATTATTTTATTATTATTTTCATAGAAATGAAGCAACCCTGTTTTGGCTGTATTACTTTCAATAGTTACAGAAACTGCTGCTTTTTCCCCTTCATACAAAGTCGATGGTACCTCCACTTCTGTTACAGCAGTGTCTTCATATTGATGGGGGTCGAGTAATACCGTATCCAATTCAATAGAGCGATTTTTTAATAATTTTGCTGCTTCAGTCAGATTCCCCATTGTTTCATTGCCGTCCGTGAATAATACAATTCTACCTCCACTATTATTCGAAAATACACTGCTGGCAAGATTAATGGCACCCTCTATATTTGTATGATCTTTGCCTGTCTCCTCATCCCATTTAGGAAAACGAAGACCTTCTTTTCCCATCATCTGTTCAATGGTTGCTTTTTCTCCAAAGGAAAGGATACTATATTTATCTTTTTCATTCTTATTTTGCAGGCTTTTTTCCAGCCACTCCAGTTGCTGTGCTCCTGAATCCTGCACACTTGCACTACGATCCATTACAAAAACAACCGGTGTTTCTTTTTGTGGCAGAACAACTTGAGGTATGGCTAGTGCCACAATTAGCAAAAGAAAGATACAGCTTCTTAGAAAAAGAATGAGATACCTTTCCTGACGATTTGTTACTGTTCTCGTCTGTTTCCAATATCGATATAGAAGAAATGCGATAGGAAGGAAGATTAATAGAATGAATGGGTATTTAAACTCTATTTGCACGTCGATAAACCTCCCATTCTATACATAAAATTAGAAAAGCAAGCATACATAATAGGTACCAGAGCCAATCACTTTGTGTTTTGGTTATTTCATTCTCCTTTAATTGATCTTCATTTAGGATAAACGATTTTTGGGAGGCAATCATCTTTTCGCGATCATCTAAATTTACGGAAAAATACATCAGGTCTGAATCATTTGTTAGCTGATAAACGCCAGGTAGTTTGGGTGCTTGAAACCCATCCCCTTCCATCGAAAACGAGCCGACTAGTTGATCACTTTCATTATAAATATCCCAATCTGCTGCTTGATTCGTTAAGTGAATCGTTCTCGATTCTAAAGGCTGAAAATCCCCTATATAATTTGATTGAGAGGAAAGCCATTGATACATATTATATAAAAAGATTGGAAAACTAGGATGCAATGGCCAATCACTGTCCTTCAAATCAAAGTGAATTAGAATGGCTGGCTGATTATGGACCATACCTTTTTGAATTAATGGCAGGTCTCCACCTTTAACAATTGGTTTTACCCCTTCTATTGTTTGATTCATTGCACTCGCAATAAAAACATCCTTCATATCTACATGTAATAACAGCTCGTCTTCACTTGCTTCTACAGCTGTTTGTACTTCGGCCTTTTTCCCATCAACAAAAAAGAAGACAAATGGCGCCTCAATATTTTTTGGCAGTGTGGAACCAGATAAGAGAAAAATACTATCCTTTTTATTTAAAAATTCCTCTTTATTCTCCATTTGAATCACACGAAGACCAATCGCTTCAAATCCTTTTATTAAAAATGGATTCATCTCCTTATCTGTATACATCGTCGTTGCCTGTTTATTAAATACAGCTGTTTGCCTATTGTCCACTAAATAGTTATCGCCTACGTCGATCTTGGCATTATAATAAGATTTCTCTGGAAGATCATTTATCGCTACTATTTTTCTCTCTTGTGGCTGCAGTTCCACTTCTTGTTGAAAGAGCACGATTTTTTCACTTTCTACAAGTAAAGGTACTTTTTGGAGGGAATCTGTTTGATTTTCCAGCATTGCTATACCTGCCACTTTTTTATCTTTTTTTGATACACCAAAAGATAAAATAGAAAGATTTTCTTCTTGGCCCTGCTCTTGATTATGTACTTCCACATAGAAGGAATCGAGATTATTCATCTTTTCCTCCTCCAGTCCGTCAGAAAAAATATGAATAGCACTCTTGCCTTCTTTTGCAAGACTTGCCGTAAGCTCTGTAGCACTTTGCCAGTCTTCGTGAGTATAAGAAAGATCTATGTCTTTAATTGCACGACTTATTTTGTTTCGATCTGACTCGCCATGAAGAATTATTTTTGGACGATCATTTACCTCTAAAATCGTGACTGTTTGGTTTTGCTGGATACCTTGCACCATTTCAACTGCCTCATTTTTACTATCTTCCAAACGGTTAAAGTCTTTACCTTCCGCTGCCATAGATGCCGAAGTATCAAAAAGAAGAATAATTTGTTCCCCTTTCATCGTCTCTTTTGAAAAATATGGTCCAACTAGTGCAAACATTAATAAAAGGAGACATAGAAGCTGTAGCCAAAACAATAGATTATTTTGCCATTTATGAAACCAGGATGTTGCCCTCATTTCCTTTAGAACTTCTTCCCACAGTAAATTAGAAGGAATAATTTGTTTTGTATATTTTTTTCGAAAAAAATAAAATAGGATAAATGCCACAATAAAAATTAGCAGCAAAAAATAGTACGGATTTGCTAAGTGCATTTTTTCTCTCCTTTTTGCTCGGTTAAGAAAGATAAGAACACTGAAATGAGATATCAGATAGACTTAAGAGACTTATACTTTCTTAACCAAAAAAATATTATTGAATCAATCCAGCAAACGCTAGTTCACGCAAAATAATCGTTTGTATATCTAGTTTATCGCTTATTCGGCAATAGTGGATTCCATATGTGGCACAAAGAATTTCAAGATTATCATTATGATCATCTAGCCTATTTTTATATAGCGTTTTAATCGAAGGATTCAAGCTTACATCAACCATTTTTCCATTTTCACTATCCACTAGCTGGATATCTCCCGAAAAGGGAGGATTTATCTCTGTTTCACTTAATAATTGAATCAGCCATATTTGCTGATTACGATATTTTAATCGTTTAAAACTTTCTTCAAATAACGTTAATGGTTCTAAACCATCTGTAATCAAAATAACCAGTTGCGTTGGCGCTGTTAAGGAGTTTGCTAATGATTGAGTAAAGCTTTCATCCTGGGTATCGTTCCTTACACCGACAATTTCATAAAAGGTCCGTTTATTATGAACTGATCCTTTACGGTGAAAGGAAAAATCTGTAGAAACGGCAGCAAAGCTTAGACGATCTTCATGAGATAGCGTAATATAGGCTAAGCTTGCAGCTAATTCTCGCGCTAACTCCCATTTCACAGGAACCTGTTTCATGGAAGAAGTAGCATCTAGAAATATACTAACTGAAATCTCTTTTTCATCTTGAAATCTTTTAATATAGGGCTTATTTGTACGACCATATACATTCCAATCGATTTGCCGGATATCATCGCCAGGATGATAGACTTTATAGTCAGCAAAATCCAAAGAGGTTCCATGAATATGGGATTTTCTTCTGCCGTTTTGCATCCCTGCTCCTTTTGTAGAAACTTGCAAGCTTCTTCGATTCATTCGAGCCAATAATTGATGATAATCCTTCATCGTCCTTTCCCTGCTTCAACCCGCAACGTTTGATCTAAAATATCGTCAATAATTTGATCTGGCGTTATTCCTGCTATTTCTCCTTCAAAATTAAGTAAAATTCGATGTCTGAACACAGGAAGAGCAGCATGTCGTAAATCCGCTATAGAAACATGATATCTACCAGAAGCTAACGCTCTTGCCTTGGCCATTGATACTAATGACTGCAAACCCCTCGGTCCGCTGCCTGCCTGAATATATTTATTTCCTAATTCCGTTGCATCCTCTGAACTAGGATGAGTCGCCGAAACAATGTTAACTGCAACCTCTAAAATTTCGTCAGCTAAAAGAATTTGTTTGACAAGACTTTGTAAGTAAATAATATCTTCGACAGATGCTACACGTGTTAATAAAGTTGTTTCCGTTCCTGTTGTCCTTCTAATAATTGCTTTTAATTCCTCTTTCGATGGATACGTGACATGTAATTTACAGATGAAACGATCGAGCTGCGCTTCTGGCAATGGATAAGTTCCTTCCATATCAAGAGGATTTTGTGTAGCTAGTACAAAAAACGGCGCTTCTAATTTTTTCGTTTCTCCCATAATTGTGACGGTTTTTTCTCCCATTGCTTCTAATAACGCACTTTGCGTTTTCGGAGTCGCCCGGTTTATTTCATCGGCAAGGACAATATGATTGAATAAAGGTCCCTCATGAAAATGAAACTGCTGTTTCCCGCTTTCATCAGGCTGCAGCACCATCGTACCCGTAATATCTGCTGGCATTAGATCTGGTGTAAACTGAATTCTAGCAAAGGATAAATCCATTACTTCGGAAATTGTTCGAATCATCATTGTCTTCCCAAGACCTGGCAACCCTTCTAAAAGCACATGCCCCCCTGCCAACATACTCCAAAGAACCTCATCGGTAATTTTTTCTTGGCCGACAATAAATTTTCCAATTTCATCTTTCACCTTTTTAAGTAATGCTTCTGCTTGGATAAAATCCTGTTCCATTAATTCTTTTTTCATCATTTCCCCTACTTTTCATTTGGTTTTATTTCGGTAAAATAATTTTTTACTATGTTTTCTAAATCATGTGGTAATTTATATCGAGAGGTACTTTCCCGGTAAGCAGTTTCATAGTCTGAAAACACTTGTTCATATGGTCGAACATTCCCTTTTAGGATTGGACCTTCTCCTTCTGTCATCTGACCTTGCTTACCTTCGCCTAACTTTCCTGCATCCACCTCTGTATTTTGTTTTCCATCTAGTTTTTCCGGCACCGTTAGCTCTCTGCTTCCGCTCCCAAAGCCGGCTCCTGTTCCGTTGCCATTTCCTGAGCCACCGCCACTACCACTTCCTGTTCCAGAACCAGAGCCGTTACCTGAACCAGAGCCTGTTCCTGATCCGCTTCCTGAGCTAGAGCCATTACCGTTACCTGAGGAAGCACCATCATCTCCGCTATCTGAGTCATTCTGACCTTGCTGACCATTGGAATTGGAATTACTAGAAGAATTAGATTCCGTATTATTGGAGCCACTGGCAACTGTATTAGAATTAGGAATGGCAATTCCATTTGCGAGACTTTCCTTTTTAAGGATATTTTCTAGCTGTGCAAGTTCTGTTTGCATCGTTTCTAATTGTTGTAAAAGCCCCTCATTATTAAGTAATTCATCCATTTTCTCTAGAAGTTGCTTTAATTGTTCTTCTGAAAGCTGCTGATTTCCTCCTGTTAATTGATTGAGCGCCTCTTTTTGCTTATCTGTTAACTGTTCATATTGTTCGTTTGCTTTTTGTAATTCCTTTTTTAAGGCTTCTTGATCACCCTCTGATATAGCTTTAGAAAGAGACTTTAAACCTGCCTCATTAAGCTTTTCCTCTGCTTTTTGGCGTTCGCTGCTTTTTTCTTGAAGCTTTCTTTTTTTAAGCTGCAACTCTTTTGCTTGCTTTTCGAGTTCAGCAAAGGTTTTTTCTACTGTATCCTTCTTTTTGACTTCCTTTTGCAGCTTTTTCAACTCTTTTTGAACTTGTTTATCTGTTTCTTTTTTGATCGCTTTTTCTAATTCCTTCTCCGTCTTGGCTATTGTTTTTATTTCATTTTCTTTTTTCTTAGCAGCTTCCATATTGGCAGATGGGAATATCTGCAAGAGAACAGTGATAAGAAGACAAACAATGCCTGTAAAAATGGGAATAGGGTAAACTAATTTTTTCTTTCGCTTTAATACATACGTTTGATTACGTCCCATTTCTGCGATTGCCTGCTTTACAACTAATTGTTCCACCGCCCCCTCACTCTCTAAATAAGAATAGGCAGCTGTTGCATAGTCATCTGACACAAACTGATTATATAGCCTTACTGCCTGCTTTTCTGTTGGCCATTTTCTCCATAATCGAAAGAGAAAGAACAATACAGAAAGACACGTAGCTATTAATAGAAAGTAAAACAAAAACGGAAGAATAAAAAGACTAGCACTAATAGAGAGGAGGAGAAATCCTCCTCCTAAAAGTGCAAGTAATAAGCATAGCTCTTTTGCAATCAATTCTCTCGCAATGGACCTTCTTACTGGTTTGATTAATTCCTTGTATTGTCGGAGATTTTCCATAGACCTATCAACTTCCCTTTTTCATATTGGCACGTAAATTACGAACACTAATTGTTAATGAAAGCACAATAACAATGCAATAAGTAATAAGGTGAGCAGCCCATATTGGAAATTTAATTCCTGTGATTTCTTTTATTTGTTCAGAAACAGTCGGTTCAAAGACATCAGCTAAAACAATGCCAGGATTAAACATGGCACTAAAATACACAGATGGAACCTTTTTTGGCGTGGCAACAGCATAGATATCCGCAATTTGAAAAAGAATTAGGGAGATAACTGCCGTTCCAGCAACAATAAATAAAGCAACACTATATGTTGTGACCATACTTACAATTGTTTTACGTATAAGGGTAGAAAACAAAACACCAAAGCTGCCAATCACAAGCATCGTAAACAAGCTAAAGAAAAATACTTGCGCTAACTGAGTCGGCGAAATTCCACCAAATAAAAACACAAAACTATAAATCGGAAGACTTGCTAAAATTAACAAAACTAAATACGAAATGGACGAGAGCAATTTACCAATAACAATTGTAAAGCTGCTTTGGGTGGTTGTTAATAGAATGCTTAGTGTTTGTCTTTCTCGTTCACTACTAATAACTCCGCCTGTCAATCCTGGGGTAATAAATAAAACTAATCCTAATTGAAAAAATGCCAAAAACATAAACATCAATCTACTTTCTTGCGGCTTAAAAAATCCGCTTGGACTTGATGTTCTGAGCACATACATTAAAGCAACCATCAACAAGGTGAGTGCAAGCAGATAAAACAGGATCCCGACAAACGTTTTCCCTGAACGAAAGCGCAGTTTTAGCTCTTTGTTTAATACGGGGTTCATGAAATAAGCTTTCAAGAGAATTCAACCTCCTTTGTGATCTCCATAAAGACATCTTCTAGATTGCTCTCCATTTCTGAGAAACTAATAATCGGAATCTCTTTTTGAATCGCTGTTTTTAATAAAGCTTGCTGTTCCTCATCTCCACCTTTAAAGAGGAACTGAATGGCTTTTCCTTCTTCTAAAACTTCTATTTTTGTAATCCGTGGATTTTCTTCAAAAAACGCAATCGTTTTTTGCATATCAAATGTTTTTACACTTATAATTTTTTCACTTTGTAATTGCTGTTGAATAGCTGATACAGTTCCTTGTGCCACTAATTTTCCTTGATCTAAAATTCCAATGACATCACACATTTCAGCTAATTCAGGTAAAATATGGGAGGAGATAAGAATTGTTTTTCCCATATTCTTTAATTCTTTTAAAATCTCACGCATTTCAATCCTCGCACGTGGATCTAAACCAGATGCTGGTTCATCGAGAATTAGGACAGCAGGATCATGGATTAAACTCCTCGCAAGGCATAGTCTTTGTTTCATCCCTCGCGACAATAAATCTACATAATCTTTTCGCTTATGCGAAAGATTAACTAGCTCTAATAGCTGAGGGATTAATTTTTCTCTTTGTGCTGCTGGGATACCATAACTAGCACCATAGAAATCTAAATATTCTTCTGCTTTTAATTGATCATAAACACCAAAGAAATCAGGCATATATCCTAATTGTTTTCTTACCTCTTTCGGTTGCTTTATGATATCTGCTCCATTAATGGTTGCTGTACCCGATGTCGGTGCTAATAGAGTAGCAAGAATAGAGAATGTCGTTGATTTACCCGCTCCGTTTTGCCCAACAAACCCAAACACACACCCAGCATCGATTTGAAGATCTAATGGCTGTAGTGCTGTAAACTTTCCATACTTTTTGGAAAGACCTTTAATTTCTATCATTCTTTTATCTCTCCTTTGACCTTAACAGATGGCAGTTGCATATATGGATCTCCATTCGTTGCTTTATCCACCTTAATAGTGATTTTTCTATTTTTATCAACATAATCGCCAATTTTTTCTTTCTCCACTTTAAAAAGACTTTTCACTTCTTCATAATCATCCGTGCGTTTATTATAAATACTATATTTCACACCCATATTTCCCATTGGTTGTACGGTTAAAGAATCCAAAGCAATGGAGCTTTCTTCATAAGATTTAGGAATACCAAGCGTATATAGATACTTCCCATCTTCTAAGGAAATATCATTATATTGGAAGTTCTCATTATAGATAGCCCCCTCGATTACCGTTAATTTCTGTTCCATGTTCCCTTCATTTAAGGTAAACGGCCCAGGAAAATTATTTGCTATTGTAATAGGCTCCATAATTAAGTTAGTGCTATTCTTCGTTACCTTTCCACTTGTTAATTCAACCTTGACAATATCCTCATTCGTAATTCCAATTAACAACGGATCTCCAGTTGACACATTCTTAAAGTAATCCGTATTTAACACCATACTTGACGCAGCTAATTCCCTATACTCATTTAAATCTTTGCCATTATAATCATAAAGATAATAGCCTTGATTTGTATCAGTTGGTCTGGAAAAATACTTATGTTTATGGGTAGCCTTAACTTTTTTTGTTTCTCCAGCAGCTAGGGAGCCTAAGTCGATTTTTTCCGTCCCAGACCATATAAATACTCTTGCAAAGTCATATGGATAATGATTGGTTATCGTCCCAGAAATTTCTTTCTCTGTTGTGTCAAATTCATGACCAAATCCGCCTTCTAGCGGTATGCTAGATTTGCCGAACATAGTACGACTAGACCAATACTCTACTTCTGGAAAAATAATTTCATTCTTTTTTATTTTTTCACTTGTAATGGCCTTTACTTGCAATTCTCCATATCCTAAATACGGAATTGGCGTATATGCATTCTTATCATACGTTAACGTAAAATCACCTGATTTATTCGATAAAAGCGTAGTTGCTTGATATCCAGATAAATAGTTATCGTTATATTGATAGATGCCCATTTCATTGAATTGTGGATTTTTTATTTTATCCTTTGCACCTGTAAAGAACACTCCAATTGATAAAAGAATGGATAGACACGGAATAATCCACCAAGCATGTTCACGCTTGTCGATCTTTTTTAACATAAAATATAAAATCGGCACAATAACGAGCAAATATCCTGCTAAAATAATTAATAAGATACTTGTTGATATAGTAGAATTTTTAAAATACTCATTCGATTCGACAAAGTTATAATAAAGATTACTGATTGGACTATTACTATACTGATAATTAGCGGAATGTTGCGTATTCTCTGCTAATAGTATTTTTTCCATCCAACTATTGAATCCTTGCCAGCTAAGAAAAGCCGGATCACTTAGTGAAAAGGAAGTTTGCATTACTTTTCCTCCACCAAGTGTCTTTTTAGCAATAATAGGCTGGTTATTATGTAAAACAATTGCTTCAGCTCCATCTGTTAGCGAAGATTGAAAACCATTTATTTTCTCTTGTTGTTTGCTTTTTGAATCAATTGCCTCCAAGGAAATCGTTTCTTGATCACCAAGTGCTAACGGCATGAATGTTTCTAAATTGCCGTATACCTGCTTACCATTTGTTGAGGCACCAGTGATTAAAATACCTCCATTTTCAATCCAATTTTTAATCGCTTGTTGCTGCGCATCTGTTAATTCTGTAAGCGAAAACTGATCAACGAGTAAATAACTTACAGTTTCAAGAGCTAACGCTTGATCTGGTAAATCTTCTTTTAAAAGTTCTGTTGTATAAATTGAATTACTTGGAAACTTTCTTAAATCTTTAAATTTATCATATTGATCAGTTAGAATACCTAAGGTTTGTTGAGAAATAAAATTAACTCTCACTTCTTTTACTCCAGCAAAAGTTACCTCATCACCCTTCTTCCAACTCCCGCGATATAATTTCATTTTATTATTAGCATAGTTAGAATCAGAAGAAATCCCTGGCATTGTGACCATATAGGTCTTCTTACTATTCGCCGGAATATCTACAGACACTAATGTTTGTCCTCCCACTTCATAACTCGGAGAATAAGGAACTAATAAATCACCTTTGAAATCTTTACCACTATTTTCAATGGTAACCTTTAATAAAAATCCCTTTCCGTCGATTACTTTTCCAGCTAATCCAGCTTCTGTTGTAATTTTTATTTCGGCTGTAGATGTTGCTGCATTTGCTTCTTTTACAATAAAAGTAGTGGCCAAAAATAAAATAAAACATATGATTATGACTTTTTTGACATTTCGCAAACTCTGTTTCCCCCATTTTTTATTTTTGGCTGTTTTCATAAAGTTTGTTGCTATTACCCGCAGCCGGGAATACACTTCGCTTTCCGTGGGGCTCGCGCTGAGCCGCTTCGGCTCACAGGAGTCTACGTGTATTCCGGCTGCTCCATTTTCCAACTAATTCTTTTCTCCTATTGAAAAAAATAATCTTTTAGAAAACAGCCTTATTTTTTATTCTATTTAATAGACGTCTGTTAACTGTTTCCCCCCTACAGTAAATTAGAAAAAATTTCATAATGTAATTTTACATTATTATATACTTTTTATACATATATTTTTTTGTAATTTCATTATGAGTTTCTATATTTTATTAGACGAGGGGAATGTTGGAAATGTTTTATGTGTTAGCAACTATTTTTTTACGCGTAAAATTTAAAAACTCCTGTTTTGGTATGCTTACAGAAGTTTTGGTGATTAGTATGGATTATAAAATTGTTCGTTTTAACATTTTGTTGTGAAAGATTAATTTATATTTCATTTATCAGCAGTCTTATCAGTTAAAATTTTAATATATCAGCCAAATTTTCCTTCTTTTCAGCCAAACTTTTTATTTATCAGCCAAATTCTCCTTCTTTTCAGCCAAACTTTTTATTTATCAGCCAAATTCTCCTTCTTTTCAGCCAAACTTTTTATTTATCAGCCAAATTCTCCTTCTTTTCAGCTAAACTTTTTATTTTTATCAGCCAATACCACATCAATCTCCTAATTTAAGTGAAATAATATAAGAACGCTAGCTGGTATTGCTATTAAAAGTGCGCCAATTATTTTCATTCGCATACCTGTTAAACTACTTAGGAAAAGATTTTCTTCTTCTATAGTGAGTAAACTTTCTAATTCTGCTTCCTCGTATTTTTTAGCAGGCAAAGAGTCGCCAAGTCGAGCATAGGCATGATGCTGAACAAGATGTCCTTTAACTGTTAACACAATACCTCCAATAAGAATAAGTAATACAGCGCATTGAATAATCAAACATCTTCCCTCCGAAATAAATAGATAATGTTATTTTTTAGTATTCTACTTATCCTTATTTTTATAACGTCTTCGCAATAGTTTAACAATAATTTACAAAAAAAAGATGTCGTAAAGTTTCTTTTACGACATCCGACTTCCATTTTCTTTTATTCTTCGCTTTGCTCCACTAAGTTAGAAAATAAACCATATACATATTTTTCTGGATCGAATCCTTGAAGATCATCCATTTTTTCCCCTAATCCTACAAACTTAACTGGAATATGTAGTTCGTTACGAATCGCAAGAACAATTCCACCTTTAGCAGTCCCGTCTAATTTCGTTAGAACAATTCCACTTACATTTGTTGTTTCTTTAAATGTTTTTGCTTGCACTAATGCATTTTGTCCAGTCGTTGCATCTAGCACAAGTAACACTTCATGAGGAGCCCCTGGAACCTCTCGTTCAATTACTCGTTTAACTTTTTCTAATTCCTTCATTAAATTAACTTTATTCTGCAGTCTTCCAGCCGTATCACATAAAAGGATATCAGCTTGGCGAGATTTAGCAGCTTGAACGGCATCAAACATAACAGCTGCTGGATCAGATCCTTCTGTATGTTTAATGACATCTACTCCAACCCGATCTCCCCACACTTCCAATTGTTCGATTGCTCCAGCACGGAACGTATCTCCTGCAGCAAGTAACACTTTTTTACCTTCTTCTTTATACTTATGAGCAAGCTTACCTATTGTCGTTGTTTTCCCTACTCCATTTACGCCTACAAAGAGAATGACTGTTAACCCTTCTGCTTGCATATTAATCGTAGAAGATTCTTCTTCACCATTCTCATAAATAGCAACCAATTTCTCGGAAATTACATCTTGGACTTCTTTTGGATCTTGGATGTTTTTTCTTTTCACTTCTTTTTTTAGCTCATCAATTAACTCCATTACTGTTTCAAAGCCAACATCTGCTCCAATTAGGATTTCTTCCAGCTCTTCGAAGAAATCTTCATCCACTTTTCGGTAGCGAGAAACGAGATCATTCACTTTCTCTGAAAAATTATTTCTTGTTTTTGTCAGACCTTCTTTAAACTTCTCGGTTACCGTATTCGTCTGTTGAGACATTTTTTCTTTTAACTTTTTAAAAAAACTCATTAATATCCCTTCTTCCATTTCAAAAATACTGGTTATGTAAAAGATCTAATGTTTTAATAATATTGCCTAGAGAGCGAGCAATAAAATCTTCCAAGACCTACTGCCTAACCTTCGTAGAAAACAGTAAGCCTCAGAAAACGGGGCCTTAATATTTTAGATCACTTGTAGCTCATAGCTAAAAGACTTATCCATTTGCAACTAATTCATTGGTTTCACTTAGACGAACCGAAACTAGCTTTGAAACACCAGATTCTTGCATTGTTACCCCATAAAGCACATCTGCTTCTTCCATTGTTCCTTTACGGTGGGTAATAACAATAAACTGTGTCTCATGGCTATAGCGTTTTAAATAGGAGCTAAAACGAAATACGTTTGCTTCATCCAATGCTGCTTCAACCTCATCCAAAATACAGAACGGAACAGGTCTTACTTTCAGAATAGAGAATAATAGAGCAATTGCTGTTAGCGCTCTTTCCCCACCAGATAATAAACTTAAATTCTGTAGTTTTTTCCCTGGTGGTTGGGCAACAATCTCTACTCCTGTGTTTAAAAGATCTTCTGGATTCGTTAATACTAAATCGGCACTACCTCCGCCAAATAAGCTTTGAAAAACTGTTTCAAAATGAGCTTTTATTCCTTCAAAAGTTTGCTCAAATCGATTTTTCATTTCCTCATCCATTTCATCGATTACTTGGTAAAGGGTATCCTTTGCTTCTTCTAAATCTGTTTTTTGCTCTAGAAGAAACTCGTATCTTTCAGAAATTCGCTCATATTCCTCAATGGCACCAAGATTGACTGTTCCTAGTTCTTCCATTGCTAATTTAATTAGTTTCACCTTTTTACGTGCTTCATCTACTTCTAGTGTTAAAGGATAATCTAGTTTCGCTCCTTCATACGTCAATAAGTATTCCTCACGCAAATTAGTTAATCGAGTATCTAATTCTACGTCTACACGGTTTAATTTTACTTCTTCATCCTTTAAAGCTTGAACGATTCCTCGATGAAGTCTACGTTGCTCCTTCGTTTCCAGTTCAAGCTCTTCTAATTGCATTTGCTTCTGCAATCTTTCCTCTCTGCGTAAAGAAATCAACTGGATGGTTTCTTGCTTTTCCTGCTGTTTCTGCTCGGCAGCTTCTTCTAATGTCGCTTCTCCGGAATGAGAATTACTCATTTCAGAAGATAGCAAACGAAGGTCTTCCTTTACAAGCTCCCACTTTTCTTCTGTTGTTTCATGTTCTTGAATAATGGTTGCTAGCTTATCCTTTTCATGTCGAAGCTGTTCTTTTTTAGCTGCAGATTGAATTCGTAAATCACTGATAACATTTACTACAGATTCCTTGGAAACAGTTTGTTTATTTTTCTGCTCCGTAAGCAAAGCAATCTCTTTATCTAATTCAGACAGTTTTTTATTTTGTTGTTCAAGCTTTTGTTGCAAATCAGTACGCCTCTTTTGGAGAAGCTCTTGTTCTTGGTGAGAGTCAGCCTTGTTGCGGTCATATAGAGACAATTTATCATTCATTGCTCTTTCTTCGAATTCAACCTCTTTTAAATCGTCTTTCCATGTTTGAATTTGGAAACGAAGATCCTCTATTTTTAAGCGTGCTTCTTCAATCGATAACTCTTCCGTTTGCAAAGCTGCTTTGCCTTTTTTCAGTTGCTCTTCAAGCTTTAGGGACGTTTTATCCATCTCAAAAATCTTTTTCTTAAGCTCTTCCAATTCACCTTTTCGGGTAATAATGGAGGCTTGCTTTTGCTTAATTGCTCCACCAGTCATCGAACCACCAGGGTTAACAATTTCTCCTTCTAACGTCACAAAACGAGAACGATACTGAAGGATTTTCGCCATTTCATTAGCACCCTTTAAGTCCTTAGTAATGACAACATTGCCTAATAAACTACGCATAATTTCACTATATTGACTATCATAGTTAATCAAGTCTGCAGCTATACCAATAAATGCAGGATGCCCTTGAATTAACCGTAGTTGAGAATCAGCAAGTGTTTTTCCCTTAATAACATTCATTGGTAAAAACGTAGCTCGTCCAAAACCATTTTTCTTTAAAAATGCAATTGCTTCGCGACCATTTTGTTCTGTTTCTACTACTATGTGCTGCATCGATCCACCTAAAGCAATTTCCAAGCTAACACTGTATTCCTTTGGAACATGCATTAATTCCGCAACTGCGCCTCTAATACCATGCAAAGACTTACCTCTTGCTTTCAGCACTTCTTTTACCCCTTGGAAAAATCCAGAATAGTCATCTTCCAATTCTTCGAGCATTTCTTTCCGAGACTTTGCCTGCTGTGCATACTGGTAGGATTGATAAAGAGCTTTCTCCACCTGTTGAACTTTTGCTTCTATTCCTTGAAAATGGGTGCGCTTTTCATTCCATATAGTAGACCATTTCTCAAGTATGTCAGAAAGCTCTGTTAGTTTTTCCGTAATCTCACTTTTTTTCTCCTGAATGCGGTCACGTTCATTTGTAAAATTAGCATTTTCCTCATCAAGCTGAGACGTTCTTTTTTCTTGATTCTCTAATTGCTGGATAACAGAATTCAATTCATTTTTTGAAGCTGCTTGGTTACTAACAATATCGATATAGTCACTTTTTAACATTTCGATTTTTTCTTCTAAATTCTCGTTAAAAAGGGCAAGATTTTTCTCATTAACTTTTAATGTTTCTTCAATTTCTTTTGACTCTGCTTGTAATTCGTGAACAAGCTTTTGTTGTGTTTCTTTTTGCGAAAGAAGGGCTGCTACTCTTTCTTGCAATTCCACTTTGCTTTTTTCAAGTTGATCACGATTTTGTGTTGCATTCTTTTTTCGTTCTTTTAATACTTCTTTTCGACCTTCTAGTTTTTCTAATTCTTCACTGACTAAAAGAAGAACTTGTTGGAGATCATCGATAGATTCATCTAGAGCAGCTACTTCATTTTTTACTTCTTCCATCTTTGCTTCTTTACTTTGCAGCATGGAGGATAGCTTTAGCTCCTCTTGTTTATAAGCTTCTAGTTGTTTCGAGATTGCTTCAAATCGTGCGTGCGCTTCTTCAATATCATGAACCATTAGGGCAACTTCAATCGATTCAAGATTTTCTCGATGATGTAGATATTCCTTTGCCATCGAGCTTTGAATCTTTAATGGTTCCACCTGACTTTCTAATTCATGTAATATATCGTTTACACGATTAAGATTATCTTGTGTTTCCACAAGCTTTCCTTCTGCTTTTTTCTTTCGCGTCTTATATTTTAGCACGCCTGCTGCCTCTTCAAAGATGGACCTACGATCTTCTGCCTTACTATTTAAGATTTCCTCGACTTTCCCCTGACTGATGATCGAAAAAGCCTCTCGTCCCAATCCTGAATCCATAAATAAGTCAACAATATCCTTAAGACGACAAGATTGCTTATTGATTAGAAACTCACTTTCTCCTGAACGATAAACACGCCTTGTAACACTTACTTCATGGAAATCCAATGGAAGGAAATGATCTTCATTTTCTAAAGTCAACGTTACTTCAGCAAAGTTGACTGCTTTCCTGGAGTCACTTCCTGAAAAAATAACATCCTCCATCTTACTTCCACGCAAGGATTTTGCAGATTGTTCTCCAAGCACCCAGCGAATCGCATCGGTTATATTACTTTTCCCACTTCCATTTGGGCCAACGACTGCCGTTACACCTGGCACAAAATCGACAGAAATTCGATCTGCAAATGACTTAAAACCGATGATATCTAACCGTTTTAAGAACATACCCTCACCCCGATTCTTCCTTGTTTTCCTCTAGTTGTTTTTCTTTGTTTGCTTTTTTAAGCATTTATTTTTCACTATCCGCCTTTAACATTAATAATGATTTTTGCGCAGCCTGTTGCTCTGCTTCTTTCTTAGAACGTCCCATTCCAGTTCCAAGTTCTCGATCATTTAAAAAGACTTGTGAAATAAACTCTCTATTATGTGCGGGTCCTTTTTCAAGTAGTATTTTATACTCAATTGTTCCAACAGCATCTCTTTGTACATATTCTTGTAGTTGACTTTTAAAATCCATCACATGAGAAAAAGCACCGTTATTTATTTTTGGAAAAATAACTTCCTCTAAAAATGCTACCACTGAATCTAATCCTTGATCTAAATAAAGAGCACCAATAAACGCTTCGAATACATCAGCAAGCAGCGCGGGTCTTGTTCTTCCTCCAGTCATTTCCTCTCCCTTTCCTAAGAGCACATATACACCAAAGGAAAGTTCATTGGCAAAGGAAACAAGAGATGGCTCGCAAACGATTGCTGCTCGCAATTTGGTTAGTTCCCCTTCACTCATCATTGGAAATTTCTTAAAGAGAAATTTAGAAACCGTTAATTCTAAAACGGCATCACCAAGAAATTCTAATCTTTCATTATCTTCGTGTGGTTTTCTTCGATGCTCATTCACATATGATGAATGGGTAAAAGCCTGCTTCAATAGTTTTTCATTCGTAAAATGAATCCCTAATTTATCTTGAAGTTCCTTCATTTTTTTCTCATTTGGTCGAACAGTTCTTTTGTCTTTTCGATTGCCTCGCATTTTGCCTCCACCTTAGCACTAAGTTTACAATTCATTTCAAGTTTAAGTAAAAAAGATAAAAAACGCAAAGAAACTTGGAAAGTTTTTTCTCTCCAAGCCTTTTCTATTACAGAAATCGGGCTACCACTAGGGGGGAAACCCCACTTCACATAAGAAAAACTATTTCTATCTATTTATTGCGCTTTTTAAGCGCCGTATATAATATCCCTTTGAACGACGATGATCTTGCCGTTCATCAACCATTACTACATTCCTATTTATTATAGGCATTTAGTTATTAGTATACATCAAACAAACAGAGATTGTCATCTATTCTTCAGGCCTTTTCACAATCAATATAGTAACTTTTTCTACTGTAATAGTTTTCTCCTAAATAATCGCTCACATACAAAATTAAAAGCCCCGTGGATAACGGAGCTTTTAAACAATGACTAGCGATTACTTATGTAATTCACAGCATCACCAACTGTAGAAATCTTTTCAGCATCGTCGTCAGAAATTTCCATATCGAACTCATCTTCTAATTCCATAACAAGTTCAACTACATCAAGAGAGTCAGCGCCTAAATCATCTTTGAAAGAAGCTTCTAAAGTAACCTCAGATTCTTCCACTCCAAGACGATCTACAACGATTTTTGTTACACGCTCTAATACATCTGCCATTTATTTCACCTCCCCTCAAATGCATTATAGAGTATTTTAACGAAATAATAAATGAGAACTTTATCTAATGTTTGTTCTCTTACTATTCACACTCTTTCCTTTTCATAAAGGAATCATTACATATACATTCCACCATCAATATGCAATGTTTGTCCCGTAATATAACTGCTGTCATCCGAAGCTAAAAAGACAACGGCATTGGCAATGTCTTCAGGTCTGCCAAATTGGCCTAGAGGGATTTGCGTAAGCATGCTATTTTTTACTTCTTCTGTCAGTTTATCCGTCATATCTGTTGTAATAAATCCAGGAGCGATTGCATTTACCGTAATATTTCGTTGTGCAAGTTCTTTTGCTGTCGTTTTCGTAAAACCAATCACACCTGCTTTTGCCGCAACATAATTAGCTTGTCCAGGATTTCCTGTCACGCCAACGATGGAAGTAATATTAATTATTCTTCCTTTTCTTTGCTTCATCATCGGTCTTGTTACAGCTTTCGTGCAAAGGAACACACCTTTTAAATTTGTATTTATAACGTCATCCCACTCTGAATCCTTCATACGCATTAACAGATTGTCCCTTGTAATCCCAGCATTATTAACTAAAATATCAATGTTGCCAAACGATTCAAGTGCCTCTTTCATCATCGCATTTACAGAATCGGTATTGGATACATCACATTGAATGCTAATTGCTTTTCTGCCTAGAGCTTCAATTTCCTTTACCACTTCATTGGCACGATCTACACTACCAGCATAGTTAACAACAACGTCTGCGCCTTGCTTCGCTAACTCAAGCGCGATCGATTTACCAATTCCTCGAGATGCTCCAGTAACAACAGCAACTTTACCAGCTAACTTCACTTACAAATCCCCCTTTAACTCTTCTGCAACTTTAGTACTTGTTTCCATATCATTTACAGCATACACTTTCGCTTTTCGATCAATTTTCTTAATTAAACCAGAAAGAACTTTACCAGGTCCGATTTCAATAAAAGTGTCTACCCCTAAATCAAGCATGTTTCGAACAGAATCTTCCCAAAGAACAGATGAATATAATTGTTCTACTAGCTTTGTTTTAATATCTGCCTTATCTTGGATTGGAGCAGCTGTAACATTAGCAATGACAGGGATTTTTGCATCTACTAAGTCCAAGTCATCCAATACAGAAGCAAATTTATCTGCAGCTGGCTTCATTAGTTCTGAATGGAAAGGACCACTCACTTCAAGAGGGATTGCACGCTTTGCCCCTGCTTCCTTAGCTTTTTCTCCCGCTAATTCTACGCCCTTCGTTGTTCCTGAGATAACAATTTGCCCAGGACAATTAAGATTCGCTAGCTGTACGGAATTACCTGCATCAGAGACCTCAAGTGTCACGGCAGTCAATTGCTCTCGATCTAGCCCGAGCACAGCTGCCATCGCTCCTTCACCTGCTGGGACCGCTTCTTGCATGTATTCTCCACGCTTACGAACTGCATATACACCATCTTCAAAAGAAACCACGCCTGCTGCTATTAACGCAGAATACTCACCTAAGCTATGTCCCGCCACATAATCTGGCTGTATATCAAATTGCTTAAAATGTTCTAAAATGGCGATACTCGTTGTCAGTAAGGCTGGCTGTGTATTGTGTGTAAGTGTAAGTTCTTCCTTTGGTCCTTCAAAAATTAAGTCTGTTAGAGAAACGTTTAATTTTTGATCAGCTTTTTTGAATAAATTCGCTGCCGGTTCAAATTGTTCAAATAAATCTTTTCCCATTCCGACTACTTGTGAGCCTTGTCCAGGAAAAACAAAAGCAATTTTACCCATTTGTTTTTACTCTCCTTTTCTTCCCATTAGAGTTGAATTTGCCGTTTCTGTCTTTATTCCTCATTTTACTCCATTGCGTCTTTTATTTGAGCGACCACACCTGATTGCACAAACTCTCTTGTTTGTCTAATTGCGCTAAATATCGCCTGGCTATCAGATGAACCGTGTGCTTTAATAACAGGTGCATTTAAACCAAATAAGGCTGCACCGCCATACTCTGAATAATCCAATTTATTTTTTATTTGTTTTAAATTTGGCTTTAGGACTGCAGCAGCCATTTTGGAAGTAAAGCTGCTCATTAACTCAGCTTTAATCATTTTAAACATAGACATCGCTGTTCCTTCAACCGTTTTTAAAATCATATTGCCTGTAAACCCATCTGTCACAGCAACATCACATACTCCGTCAAGCAAATCACGTGCTTCTACATTTCCTATAAAATGAATATCGGTATTTTGGAGAAGTTCAAAGGTTTTCTTCGTTAATTCATTCCCCTTTTTCTCTTCTGTCCCAATGTTCAATAATCCAACTCTTGGTTTGGCAACGCCTCTAACCTTTTCGGAATAAATGCTTCCCATCATTGCATACTGAACTAAGTTTTCTGGCTTGGCATCCACATTTGCGCCAACATCAAGTAGAAGAAAACCTTCTCCGCCGATTGTCGGTAAAGTTGGGGCTAATGCCGGACGGTCAATTCCCTCCATTCTCCCAACTACAAACAATCCAGTTGCCATTAAAGCACCTGTATTTCCAGCAGAGATAAACGCATCTGCTCTAGCCTCTTTTACTTCTGTTGCACCAAGGACCATACTAGCTGTTTTTTTTCTGCGTACTGCCCTTACTGGTTCATCTGTTGCTAAAATTTGCTCTTCTGTATGTAAAATATTAATTCGTTCTTTCGTAGTTAGGAAAGATTGAATCTGTTTTTCGTCTCCAACGAGAAGTATTTCTAAATCTGAAAAAGCTTCTACTGCTTTTTGGGCACCAATAACTATTTCTTTCGGGGCATTGTCTCCACCCATTGCATCAATGGCAATTTTCATCATACTAATTACTCCTTTATCTTTTGGCACGGTACATATCAAATTCACCTTTAAAAACTAATTCCGTGTTCACATAACTATTAACTTCTACCGTTGTTCTGCCGGTTATACTATCTATATGAATTACTTTTGCTTTTGCAATAATACGTTCACCTAATTTAACCGATCTAGTAAAGTGAATATTGGCTTTTGCTGTTAGTGCAAGTTCGTCGTTGATTAAGGCTACCGCAAGAGAATTCGCTTGGGCAAAGAGATGATGTCCCCTTGCAATTCCATTTCGTTTAAAGACATGTTCTTGTTTTACTTCAAAGATAGATATAGCTGAATTATCTAATTCCATATCGATTATTTCCCCAATAACTTCTTCGATAGGCAATGCTTTCACTTCGTCTTCAAGTGATTGTTTTGCGACGTTTTTAATTCGCTCTCTAAGCTCTGGAATTGATAGTTCTAACCGATCTAGTCTTATTGTCTGTACACTAACAGAGAATTTTTCCGCCAATTCCTCGTCTGTAATAAAAGGAGTCTCTTTAATTGTCTCCACTAAAAACTGTTGACGTTCCCGTTTAGTTCTCTTCATTTATTAACACCACCGCACTATTAAGACTAGGTACTAATAGTAGTATATAATTTATATAGTTGGAATGCAAGCCGAAGTTTTGTTCCAACTGCTAGCTATTAATGATTGATAGTAGCCAAGTTTGTGTACGCTCGCTTTCTATGGGGCGAGCGTACACTTCTTCAAACCAATCTTCAAATATGATTGCACTTAATTTCATTCGAAATTAAGTGTTTTTTAATAGCCTCACAATTGCCTGCTCAGTGTTTAAACTCATATTTCCTTGTTTACCATTGAGAAGTATTGAAGGCTATCAATCAGCTTGTTATTTACTGGGAAATATAGTCGGGATTAGTCTAGTTTTTCTCCGTTTAGGACACCTGTTTCCTTTAGCGTATCTCGTAGGGCTTTGTAGTCGTCATTTTGCCAGAATGCGGCTGATTCGATTAGAATGGTTGCATCGTTTCTTGCCGTTTCTAAGATGCGGTAGTCGTGAATCATATCGCCCATTTTAAATTCAGGTAAACCACTTTGTTTTTTTCCGAAAAAGTCTCCTGGTCCTCTTAACTCTAGATCTTTCTCACTTAGAACGAATCCGTCGCTTGTTTCGGTCATGATTTTCATTCTTTCTTTTCCAACATCTGTTTTTGGGTCTGCGATTAAGACGCAATAAGATTGAGCGTCACCTCGCCCGACTCTTCCTCTAAGTTGATGGAGCTGTGATAATCCGAATCGTTCTGCATCATACACAAGCATAAACGTCGCATTTGGAACGTTCACACCTACTTCGACAACCGTTGTACTTACTAGAACTTGAATGTCATTTTGACTAAACTGTTTCATCATGTTGTCCTTCTCATCTGCATGAAGTTTTCCGTGCATCAGGCCAACCTTATATCTTCCGTCAAAAAAGGTAGATAACATCGCATGGACATCCATTGCATTTTGAACATCCAACTTTTCCGATTCTTCGATTAATGGACAAATAACATAGGCTTGTCTTCCTTGATGGAGTTCTTTTTCCATAAATTGAAGGATCCTTGTTAACATATCGTGCTTTACCCAATATGTTTCAATATTTTTTCGTCCTGCTGGCATTTCGTCAATGATACTAACATCCATTTCGCCAAAGACAGTAATGGCGAGCGTTCTTGGAATTGGGGTTGCTGTCATAAACAGAACGTCAGGATTTTCTCCCTTTTCCCTTAATACTCTTCTTTGCTCAACTCCAAAGCGATGCTGCTCATCGGTAATGACTAATCCTAGCGATTTAAATTCCACATCGTCTTGAATCAGCGCATGTGTACCTATTAAAATATCGATTTTTCCTTCTTTTAATTGGACCAGCAATTCTTTTCGTTTTTTTCCTTTAACAGAGCTTGTTAACAACCCGCAGGTAACCCCAAATTTTGAAAAGATACTGTGGAGAGAATCCGCATGTTGCTCTGCAAGAATTTCTGTCGGCGCCATTAATGCACCTTGGTGACCAGAAAGGATAGAAGCATATAAAACTATAGCAGCAACAATTGTTTTTCCAGATCCCACATCCCCTTGCAGCAACCGGTTCATTCGGACCTCTGCTTTCATATCCTTCAAGATTTCATTAACCACTCTTTTTTGAGCATTTGTCAAAGGAAAAGGAAGAGTTTCTATAAAGGCTGTTAGCTTTTCAAGGGAATACTGCTGACTTTTCCCGCCGGAATGCTCTCTTTCGTATTTTCTTAACGCACTCATTTTCAGTTGAAACAAGAGGAATTCCTCATATACAAACCTTCTTCTTGCTTGGGTAAGATCCTCTCTCTTTTCAGGAAAATGAATAATTTGCAGTGCTTCCTTCCGTGGCAACAATCGATATTTTGTTAGCATAGAAGATGGAAAGTTTTCTTCGATTAACTCTCCATATTGACTTAATGCGGATGAAATATATTTACGTAAATTTTTGACCGTAATATTGCCCTTTACCGCATACACTGGTTCAAATAAATGCCCCTTTTGGTTACTGCCAATTTGCAAATGATTCGCCGTAATTGTTTGGCGATGCTGATCCCATTTTCCTGTTACTGTAATTAATTCTTGCACAGCTAATTTACTTTTTAAATAAGGCTGATTAAAAAATACGACCGTAATTAAGTATTGTTCTACTAATAGCTTTATCGTTAATCTAGATTTCTTTCTTCCATAAAAAATAAGGGATGGTTCGCTATGAACCTTCCCTTCTACCGTCACTTTTTCTTCATGCTTTATTTCTTCGAGGTTTTTCAGACGATAATCCTCATAACGATAAGGAAAATATTCTAGCAAATCATTTATTTTGTATATATTCATTTCTTCTAATTGTTTTTTTGTTTCTGCTCCAACGCCTTTTATGTGATCGACGGATAGCTGTAATGTTTCATTCACTTGTTAGCGGCAGCGGCACTACCAAAGATTTCAGCTTCCAGTCTCCGACCAGTTGGTGTTGCTGCCAACCCTCCCCGTGCTGTTTCTTTAAGCGCCGTAGGCATTGCCTGACCAATTCGATACATACTATCAATTACTTCATCACAAGGAATACGACTTTTTATGCCTGCAAGCGCCATATCTGCAGCAATCATTGCATTCGCTGCTCCCATGGCGTTTCGTTTTACACATGGAACTTCGACTAAACCAGCAACTGGATCACAAACAAGACCTAGCATATTCTTTAGTGTAATTGCCATAGCGTGCGCTGATTGTTCTGGTGTTCCTCCTGCCATTTCTACAATCGCAGCTGCAGCCATCCCAGCAGCCGAGCCAACTTCCGCTTGGCATCCGCCAGCAGCACCAGAGATTGATGCATTATTTGCAACCACAAACCCAAATGCACCTGAATTAAAAAGGAACGCAATCATCTGTTCTCTTGTTGGATTCAGTTTATTTTTCACAGCAAAAAGCGTACCAGGTACAACACCTGCAGATCCTGCTGTTGGTGTTGCGCAAATCATTCCCATTGCTGCATTTACTTCATTCGTTGCAACAGCTTTACTAACTGCATCTAAAATAATTTCTCCTGAAAGAAATTGACCTTTTTTAATATATTCTTGAAGTAAAACGGCATCTCCACCAGTCAATCCGGAATGGGATACTACTCCATTCAACCCTCTTTCCACCGCTTGCTCCATTACCTGCAAATTTGTTTCCATCTGTGCAAGTATTTCTGCTCTTGTTCTTCCTGTTACGTTCATTTCTTGTTCAATCATAATTTCGGAAATCGGTAAATTTCTAGTTGTTGCCATTTCTACCAATTCTGCTACATTACGGAACATATTTACCCCTCCCTTTATTCCACGATTGTTGTTACTTTTTCAATCGAATCTAACTGCTCAAGCTCTTTTAAAATCGCTTCTTCTATATTTTGATCGACCTCAATTGTCATTAAAGCCAATTTCCCTTTTTCTTTACGGCTTACTTCCATATGACCGATATTTATTTCATATTTAGCCAATACATTCGCAACCTTAGCAATAGCCCCGAATCGATCATTATGAACAACCAATATTGCAGGGTGATGACCAGAAAGCTTTAATTTAAACCCATTAAGTTCTGTGATTTCAATTTTTCCACCGCCAATAGAAATACCAACTAGCTCCATTTCACCTTTTTCGTCTCCTAAATGGATTTTAGCAGTATTTGGATGCTCTGGTATCGCTTCTTCTATATGGAATTTAACTTGGATTCCATGCTGTTCCGCTATTTCTAAGGACGCTTTAATTCGTTCATCAAATGTATCAAAATCAAGAATCCCTCCGATAATTGCCACATCCGTCCCATGCCCCTTATAGGTTTCAGCAAAGGAACCATAAAAATGAATATTTACCCATTTTGGTTCTCTTTCAAAAAGATTGCGTGCGACTCTTCCAATTCTCGCCGCACCTGCTGTGTGGGAACTGGACGGACCAATCATGACCGGACCAATAATATCAAAAACACTTTTATATTTCATGGATTTTTCTCCCCTTAAATACCCAAAATCAAATGATGGTCGTCTTTCCGTAATACGGTGTTTCAATTCATTACACTATATAATATCATACTATATTAATATATGGTTCTAATTCTTATCGTTCTCTTTATTTTGCTGAATGGAAAATAAAGACTGTTATGTATGTTGCTTGATATGAAAAGTTAATATAGTTGGGGCTTGTTTGCTTTAGGGATTTTAGGGAGGGCTCCTCTGTTACCTTAAGCGGCTTTTTCTTCCTTGCGCGGGCTTAGAGATCGCTTCTCTGTTACCTTAAACTCTTTTTTCTGCACTGCACGGGCTCAGAAATCGCTTCTCTGTTACCTTTTCGTTCAACCACTCACCTTCAAAGTAACAGACATACCTTCCCCAGCTCTCTTCTTCAAACAAAATTGCCCGTCCGTCCCCACCGTTCCACCTCCCCTAAAAAACAAAAAAGGGCATACCTCTCCTAAGGCACACCCTTTTTTAGCTAATGATTATTCGATTGAAAAGATGAAGGAATATAGTGGTTGCTTACCGTCATGAACTTCAACTTCCACATCTTCAAAATTTTCTTCAATAAAGGATACAAGCGTATCTACTTCTTCTTCCGTCGCTTCTTCTCCTTTGATTACCGTTACAATTTCAGAATCCTCATCAATCATAGATTGTAAAAGTTCTTGTGCAGATTCTGTTTTTTCTTTGCTTTTTACAACGATTTTCCCATCTGCAAGTCCCATAAAATCGCCTGTTTCAATCTCTAGCCCATCGATGCTTGTATCTCTGACCGCATACGTAATTTGACCTGTTTTTACATGTTCAAGCGCAGCTTTCATATTCTTCTCATTTGTTTCTAAATCACTAGAAGGATTGAAAGCAAGCAACGCTGACATTCCTTGAGGAACAGTTTTAGAAGAAATAACAACTACGTCTTGTTCTAATACTTCAGCTGCTTGTTCTGCTGCCATAATAATATTTTTATTATTTGGCAAAATAAAGACTTTTTTCGCGTTAATATGTTTCACTGCATTAACAATATCTTCTGTACTAGGATTCATCGTTTGGCCGCCCTCGATAACATAATGAGCACCGATGCTTCTAAAAAGATCTGCAATTCCGCTTCCCATAGAAACCGTTACAATCCCATACTCTTTTTGTTCTTCAACAGAATGAGCGCTAATTGCTTCCTCTTGTTCTGCTGAATCCACTAAGTTGCTATGCTGCTCGCGCATATTTTCAATCTTCATTTTTACTAAGTTACCGTACTTTTGACCAAATGATAAAACTTCACCTGGATGATTAGAGTGAATGTGAATTTTCACAATCTCATCATCTGCGATAACAAGTAAAGAATCTCCGTATTTGCTTAAAGCCTGTCTAAAGTCTTCTTCTGAAAACGGCTTGTTTCCTAATTTCTCCTGTTCTAAACGAACCATAAACTCTGTGCAATAGCCAAATTCAATATCTTCTGTATTGATATAACTATGAACATTTTTATGATGCTCTGCATTTACTAATTCGTTCATTGAAACAACGTTTTGAACAGCGTCAGGAAGTTTTTCACCTTTAAGCTCAGCAAGGAAGCCTTCATAGACAAATACTAATCCTTGCCCACCACTGTCCACAACACCTACTTCTTTTAAAACAGGTAATAGGTCAGGTGTTCTATTTAATGAAGCTTTCGCTTCTTTCACTGTATCTTCCATGATAACAATAATGTCGTCATTCGTTTCGGCAGATTGAACCGCTTTCTTTGCAGAATCCTTCGCAACTGTAAGAATCGTTCCCTCTACCGGTTTCATTACTGCTTTATATGCTGTTTCCACACCGAATTGTAAAGCTTGTGCAAATTCTTTTCCAGTTATTGTTTCCTTTTGCTCTATATGTTTTGAAAAGCCTCGAAATAATTGAGAAAGAATAACCCCAGAATTTCCTCTAGCTCCCATTAATAGCCCTCTAGATAATGAGGTTCCAACTTTACCGATATGCGATTGAATATTCTTTTGAACTTCCTTTGCACCTGAAGTCATCGATAAATTCATATTCGTTCCTGTATCTCCATCTGGCACTGGAAAAACATTTAACGCATCTACATATTTAGCATTAGAGGATAAATGGTTTGCTCCTTGGATTACCATTTCGGCAAATCGCTTTCCTTCTAAAACTGTAATTGACACTGTGTTTCCTCCTCTACTACGGGTTCGTCACACGAACTCCCTGAACGTAAATATTAACCGAGTCAACGGCAAGTCCAACTGTCTTATTGAGCGTGTATTTTACTTTTGATTGAACATTGTGCGCAACCTCGGAGATTTTCGTTCCGTAACTTACAATGATATACATATCAATATGTACTTCTTCTTCAACTTTTCGAACGATTACACCACGTGTAAAGTTATCTTTACGCAAAATATCTGTTAAACCGTCTTTAATTTGATTTTTCGACGCCATTCCAACGATACCGTAGCAGTCTACTGCTGCTCCACCTGCGATTGTAGCGATAACTTCTGTTGATATATCAATTTGTCCGAAATTCGTTTTTAGTTCAATGGACATGAGTTTTCCCCCTTTGGAATTGCTCCTTGACTACTGACATTTTACTATAACCAAAACTTTTTTGAAAGCTATAGTTAAAAAGCTTATCATTATTATATAACAAAATAATACTACTATTAAAGTATTGGCACAAATTCAGAAAACAACTACTTATTTTACTATTCCCATAAAGAGTTGGAATAAACGAATTTATATAGTGAGAAATACATGTCAAGGAAATTTTCTTGAAAGCTTTTAATCCAACTATTGCATTCATTTAAGTTGTATGATAAATTATTAAGGTATCTGTAACGAGGATTATTTAGCAGACTATAAGTAAATTGCTATCTATGACTTTTCAAACTCATTTTAATGGGTTTCTGTAATAAGGAGGGAAATATACATGCCACGTAAATGTGTTATAACTGGAAGAAAAACAACTACAGGTAATGCTCGTTCCCATGCTATGAACGCTAACAAACGTACTTGGGGAGCTAACCTTCAAAAGGTTCGTATTTTAGTAGATGGTAAACCTAAACGTGTTTGGGTTTCTGCTAGAGCATTAAGATCTGGTAAAGTAGAACGCGTTTAATCAGATCAATTGCAATAAAAAAGGACATGTCACATGTCCTTTTTTATTTTGTCTCCAAACAATCAGCCAAGCCGTATAAGTACAGTAAGTTCTCGAAATTTCCCGCCTTAAAGCGAAAGGTTGTCTTTACTAAAAAAATCCGCTGAATCTTTTTGTTAGTCCTTCTTAAAGGTTCCTAACATTGCTCGGACAAGTCCTCCTAAAAATTTCGGCAATTTAATGGTATAAAATCTCATGAATACTGTCCCTCCTTAATCAATAAACATCGCTAGCACTTACATATCCTATTCAGATAAAACAAATTAGTACCATCATTTATCAAAATTAATCACAACTTCTTATTACCATTAATATGCCTTCATCAAAGGAAAAAGTACCAGTTTCTCGAATTAGTTCATTACTAATGCATAATGTGCTGCTCGCAGGAAGATTTCTCCTTACTAAAGGGTATTTAAAACCTTCTAAAGTTAGACCTACAATCTTTGTACTAAAAGGAAAAAATGAAATATATTTATATTCACTCATTTTTTTCAAGGTGTAAGAGCCTGCTGGGACAACGGCTACGCTATTTTGCTTATCGATAATTTCCACTTTAACATCTTTATGATCTATAGCTTCTCTTAATAAGAGCTGAAGGTTTGCTATCGTATGATCGAGTCTTCCTCCTGTTGCTCCAAATAGTCGAATGAGTGTTGCTCCCTCTTTGATTGCCCACAGAAGAGCAAGCTCCATATCTGTTTCATCTTTTTCTGGTTTAAACCGCTTAATAATTCCTGTTTTTGCTTCTATGTTATGTAGTTCTTCTTCTGAAATAGAATCAAAATCACCAAAAGCAGCATAGGTCGGAATAGATTTTTCCATTAAATAAATAACGCCTCGATCTACGCCAATCCAACAAATATCTTTCGGATACTTGTCTAGCTTAGGAATATACTGCTTAGGTCCACCAGCCATAATATGTACAATCATATTTCTCCTCCTCTTATTTCTTTTTCTATACAAAAATGCAGACTCTTTTTTATATGCCTATGTTTAAAACTAAACATAGCGCTATAGATAAAGAATCTGCTTTTAAAAGGTACATTCTAACTTAATTGAATTTGATTGTTTAAATGCTCTTTAGCTGTATTTTGATCCTGCAAAATGTTTTCTTTTGAATCGAAACAACCATTAAAAAACTAGGCTGGTTTCGTAAAGTTTGTGGTTATTCTCCGCAGCCGGAATACACTTCGCTTTCCGTGAGGCTCGCGTTAAGACAACAATCCTTTAGAAACCAGCAAAAAAACTAATACCGAGGTTTTCTATCTCTAATTTCTTGGAGAAAATCTTTGTAATGCTCATAACGATATAATGGGATTTCATTGTTTTCGACGGCTTCTTTAACTGCACATTTTGGTTCTGAAAGATGAAGACAGCCTCTAAATTTGCAGTTTTCGCTTGTTTTTTCTATTTCGGGAAAACAATAATTCAACTCTTCTGCTTCGATTTCCATAAACTCAAGGGAACTAAAACCTGGTGTATCGGCGATAAGACCGTCTCCGATTGAGATAAGCTCTACATGTCGAGTTGTATGCTTTCCTCTTCCTAAATGGGAAGAGATTTCATTTGTTTTTAGTTCTAAATCAGGTCTTATTACATTTAATAAAGAAGACTTTCCTACACCTGATTGTCCTGCAAATACTGATATTTTATCCTTAACATAAGGAAGTAACTGCTCTACTCCTAATTCTGTCTCAGAAGAGGTTAAAATAACAGGATATCCAATTGCCTCATATTGTGCTGCAAATTCTTTCATTTTTTCCGCCTCATGGCTACTCGCCAAATCCATTTTGGTAATACAGATGACTGGATCTATTCTGTTATATTCAATTAATACAAGAAAACGATCCAATAAAGCTGTACTAAACTCAGGCTCCACACTCGAAAATACAAGAATAGCCTGATCAACATTGGCAATTGGTGGTCTTACTAATTCATTTTTTCTTTCGCTTACTTCTAAAAGATAGCCATCTGTTTCGTTTTCCGCCTGAAAAACGACTTCATCCCCTACTAAAGGGGTAATCTTATTTTTTCGAAAAACCCCTCTTCCGCGGCATTGTATTAATTGACCCTCACTTAATACATAATAAAATCCACTTAATGCTTTAATGATTTTGCCTTTGGGCATAAATATAACGCTCCTTACTACTATAGCTCTCTTTTAAAAAGTTCTAGTATGTTTCAAAAAACTATGTGAAAGAACAACAGTCTTTTAGAAAACCACATTCTAAAAAAGCATTCCCTTTCTTTCTAAATTCAAACCACATACGAACGTCTATTAGTTTGGATAAGGAACTTCCTCATCAAGGATGACAACACTGTCAATTTGCACTCGATAATAGCCTTTTTGTCCCTCGGGAATTTGAAGATAGATTGTCTTTTTGGTATTCTCCGTAATCGTAAACGTTTCAGCAGGTTCTGTCATACTATTATTAAAATCGCCAATATAAATTCTTACTGTTTGTTCTACAGGCTTTCCATCCGGAGTCATTTCAGTTGGCTCATACGGTATCGAAATTTCTTTCATTACTTCTTTCGGTTGGACTTCTTTCTTTCCTTTAGAAAGAACAACAGAAATTTCTGTTCCTTTTTTCAAGTTAGTTCGAGCCTCTGGAGATTGGGAAATAACAAGTCCTTTTTCTACGGAATCACTATACTCTTCCGTAAATTTTACGGTCAACCCAACAGCATCAACATAATCATTTACTTCTTTTTTCGTATAATCGGATAAATCTTTTATGCTAATTAACTCGACGCCTTTACTAATTGTAAACTCTAAAGATGTTTCACTTGGCACTACTTCCTCATTTGGATCAAAATTCTGTTCTAATATTGTTCCTGGTTCACTATCATCGAATACCTCTATTGGATCAATATCTTTAAAATCAAAGCCTTCTGATTCTAATAGCTTCACAACATCATCATATTTCCTGCCTACATAATCACTTAAAACAACTGTTTCTTTTCCAAGGCTTTCGTAAATGACAATTTCTGTTCCTTCTCTACGTGCGCTTCCTGCACTAGGGCTTGTTTTAATAACATGACCTTTTTCTACCTCATCGCTATTCAAAGTGATAGTATCTGACACTACAAATCCTTTATCCTCTAGCGCCGTCTTTGCTGCATCTACTTCAAGACCAGTAACATCAGGAACTACTATATCATCAGGAGCAAGTAAATCTGGTAGTACGAAAATAACTAGTCCCATTATCAAAATCAATGCAAGAAACGTCGAAATAATAATTGCCGCTATTTTTTTACCTTTTTTCTTTTCTTTTTTCTTTTTCTCTTTCTTTTCCGGCTTTTTTGGTTTTTCGTTTACCTGCTGTTTTGCCGGGACTTCTTTCTCATTTTTATGAACAATTGTTTCATCGAAATTTTTATATAAACCATCATTTGTAATAACCGGAATTGCTTTTGTAGCTTCGTCATCAACCGGTATCGAAAACTTGGATTCATCCATTCTTTCTTCATCAAGAGCAGTACGCAAATCCTCTGACATTTCTTCCATACTATTGTATCGATAAAAAGGATCTTTTGCAGTAGCTTTTAAGACGATGTTTTCCACACTTTGTGGAATTACTTCATTCCATCTTCTGACACTAGGTGTTTCGGATTGTAAATGCTTTAACGCAATGGAAACAGCGGATTCTCCTGAAAAGGGAAGTCTCCCTGTCAATAATTCGAACATCACAATCCCAAGTGAATAAATATCTGATTTTTTATTCGCCATCCCCCCACGTGCCTGCTCCGGAGATAAATAATGAACTGAACCCAGTACAGAATTTGTTTGGGTAATACTTGTCGCACTCAATGCCATTGCAATTCCAAAATCCGTTACTTTTACATTCCCATCTTTATCTATTAAAATATTATGCGGTTTAATATCCCGATGAATTATATTATTTTGATGAGCATGTGCAATTGCAGAGGTTATTTGTTGCATAATTGCAATAACTGTTTCTACAGAAAGCGGTGAATGTTTATGTATATACTGCTTTAATGTATCGCCTTCCACATATTCCATAACAATATAATAGATGTCTCCTTCTTCCCCAACATCATAAATATTGACAATATTCGGATGAGCTAAGCTTGTTGCTGATTGTGCTTCGCGATGAAATCGTTTAATAAATTCTTCATCATTAACATAATCGAGTCTTAGCATTTTAACAGCTACATCGCGATCAAGAATCATATCATGCGCAAGATAGACGTTTGCCATTCCACCTCCGCCAACCATATCTAAAACCTTATAACGACCACTTATTCTTTTACCAATCATCATTGCACTTCACCTGCTTGATGACCATCCCCATGCTCTAATATAACAACCGTGATATTATCTTCTCCGCCATTTATATTAGCAGTTTCAATTAATGTGGAAGCTTGTTCCTCAAGTGTATTCTCTTTTTCAAGGATTTCTTTAATTTGTTGATCTGTTACTTTATTCGATAACCCATCTGAACAAATAAATATGATGTCTCCTTCTTCAAATACAATAGTCATCACATCAATATCTAATTGAGCATCTGTTCCAAGCGCTCGTAAAACGACATTTTTTCGTGGATGGTGCTCAGCAGCTTCTTTGGAAATCTGCCCCATACGAACTAATTCATTTACTAAGGAATGATCTTCTGTAATTTGTTTAAAGCCATCTTCGTTATAAAGATAGCATCTGCTGTCTCCAACGTGTGCGATCGTAGCAAAATTTTCTGTACTAATCACACCAATTATCGTCGTCCCCATACCTTCACATTCTGGATGTGTAGATGCATAATCAAAGACATACTGATTTACTTTTAAAATATTCGCTTTTAACCAGTTTTCTGCTTCATCTGCTGTTTTCATTTCCTCTACCATGTTCCAAAGTTCTGTCAGTTTTTCAACAGTAAGTGAGCTTGCAACATCACCAGCACGGTGTCCGCCCATGCCATCTGCTACGATGGCAAGGCGTTGACCGCTTTTATTTCTTATAATCGCTCCACTATCCTCATTATGTTGTCTAACTTTCCCCTTATCAGTCATAAAAATTTGACTCAAAGGTGATCACCTCGTCTCTTCTTTTCTCTCCTTCGCACGAAGCTGTCCACATGCAGCATCGATATCTGAACCTTGCTCACGACGGATTGTAACATTTACTCCATGTTTCTTTAACGTTTTTTCAAATAAAAAGATTTGATCTTTCGGTGTTCTTACATAATCTCTTTCTGGTACATAGTTTACAGGAATTAAGTTGACATGACACTTTATTCCTTTGACAAGCTCTGCTAGCTCTTCTGCATGTTCTACTTGATCATTTACATTTCCAAACAAACCATATTCAAAGCTCACTCTTCTTCCTGTTTTATCAACATAATAACGGATTGCTTCGATTAGTTCAGGCAGTTTATAAGCTCTGTTGATTGGCATTAGTCTACTTCTTAACTCCGTGTTAGGCGCATGAAGGGAAACAGCAAAATTAATTTGCATATTTTGATCAGCAAATTCATAAATTTTTGGGATAATTCCACTAGTAGATACCGTGATATGTCTTGCTCCAATATTTAATGCTTGTTCATGATTAATAATTTTTAGGAAACTTAACATATTATTAAAGTTATCAAATGGTTCCCCAATTCCCATGATTACGACCGAACTAACACGCTCGTCCATTTCATCTAATGCCTGTTGTACTTTTACGACTTGAGCAACGATTTCTCCTGCTTCTAAGTTTCTTTTTAATCCACCTAAAGTAGAAGCACAAAATGTACAGCCAATTCTACAGCCTACTTGTGTTGTTACACATACAGAGTTACCATAATCATGGCGCATTAAAACTGTTTCAATAGAGTAACCGTCATGTAATTCAAATAGAAATTTAATTGTTCCATCATTAGATGTTTGCTGAATAAGTGTGTTTAATGTCGTAATTGTAAAATGCTCTTGTAGCAATAGTCGTAAATTTTTCGATAAGTTGGACATATCTTCAAAAGAGGTTACTCTCTTTTTATAAAGCCATTCAAAAATTTGGTCGGCACGAAATGCCTTTTCATTATGTTCTGTTAACCAATCCTTTAATTCTTGCAACTGCATCGAGTAAATCGATGGAATCGTTGGTTCTTCTTTTTGTCTTCTTCTTGATGATGTTTTTACTTGTTCCATCATTGCACCTTCTTTCTTAATGCTGCAATATAAAAGCCATCTGACCCAAAATATTGCGGTAAAATCTGTAGCTCATTTCCTGTTGTATATTGTTGTAAATCTAATGGTAATCGTTCAGCAAGTGTTAAGTCTCTTTCAAACTGGACATTCTCTGCCAAAAACTTTTCAACGACTTCTTCGTTTTCTGCTTTATCTATCGTACATGTACTATATACTAACAATCCACCTTTTTTTAAAAGAGAGGAAACAGAAGTTAATAGATCTAATTGGATTTTCTGTAGTCGATCAACGTCTGCTTCTGTTTTCGTATATTTCATGTCTGGTTTTCTTCTCATGACGCCAAAGCCTGAACATGGGGCATCAAGCAGAATGCGGTCAAAGCTTTCTGCTTCAAGCGTACTGTCTAACTTTCTTGAATCCATTGCTTTCGTTTCAATCGTTGGTAAATCTAAGCGATCAGCATTTTGCTTAATTAGCTTTACTTTATGCTCATGTAGATCGATCGAAAGGACTTTCCCTTCCTTGTTCATCTTTTCAGCAATATGCGTCGATTTACCGCCTGGTGCAGCACAAGCATCCAATACCGAATAAGGCTTGTCTACATCTAAAGCATAGGCAACAATCATCGAGCTTTCATCCTGAATGGTTAAATATCCTTTTTCAAAAACTGTCGAGTGCGCTACATTCCCTCGGAGAATTTTTATACCTTCTGGAATTACGGCACTTACTTCTACTTGGAAGCCTTCTTCTATTAAGAGCGCTAAGCATTCGTCGACAGAGATTTTCGTTGTATTTACCCTTGCTGTTTGCGTTGGTGCTGTTAAGTTGATTTCGCACATTTTCCTTGCTTCTTCTAAGCTAAGCTGCTCAACCCATCTTTTGACAAGCCAATGAGGATGGCTTGTTTCAATCGAAAGTCTTTCTATATCGTCTTGAATCTCATTAAAAGACGGTAATCCTTGTCTAAGCATATTTCGCAATACCGCATTTACAAAACCACTAATTCCCTTATGGCCTCTTTTTTTAGCAATTTCAACCGCTTCGTTTATTGCAGCATGATCTGGAATACGATCCAAATAAACAATCTGATAAACAGTCATTTGCAGGAGAATATAAACCCATTCTTCTATTTTCTTTCCTTTATTAAGGAAAGGACGAAGATAATATTCAAGAGCCATTTTTCGTTGCAACGTTCCATAAACGATTTCTGTTAACAAACCGATATCTTTAGTTGGAATCTCATTTTTTTTAATCGTCGTATTTAATAATAGATTACTGTACGCTTGATTTTTTTGAATACTTTCCAGGATATCTAATGCTGCTTCCCGTACATTTTTTCTAGTTTTCTTCATTTGTAACTCCTAGTATTTCATTTACTTGCATTTTGCTGCCTGCACCTCGTAAAAATTGACCAATATCCATTTTCTTCTTTCCTGCTGGCTGCACTTCTGTTAATTGAATATACGTATCATTTCCAGTAGCAATAACCGGTCCTTGTTCCGTAATTTCTACAATCTTTCCAGGAACAGCCTCTATTTTTTTAGCAACTTTCTTTCCAGCCCATACTTTCATCACATTCCCTTGATAAAGGGTGAAGGCTACCGGCCATGGATTTAAGCCACGAATTTTGTTATAAATTTCTTCTCCTGAAGCAGACCAATCGATTTTTTCATCCGAACGTTTCAAGTTTGGCGCAAATGTAGCCTCCTCATCATTTTGAGGAATCGACGTAATTTCTCCTGCTAACAGTTTAGGCAAAGTTGCCGATAATAAATCACTTCCGACACTACTTAATTTATCGTGAAGTGTTCCAACTGTATCATCTTCCGTAATTTCTACTTCTGCTACGGAAATAATATCACCGGCATCTAATTTCTCTGCCATATACATAATCGTAATACCTGTTTTTTCTTTTCCCTGGAGAATACTATAATGAATTGGTGCTCCACCTCTTAATTCTGGAAGTAATGAAGCATGCACATTTACACATCCAAATTTCGGTGCATCCAATAGTTCTTTCGGTAGAATTTGACCAAAAGCAGCCGTTACGATAATATCTGGGTTAAGCGAGATAATTGTTTTCAGCTCTTCTGATTGGCGAATTTTCTCTGGTTGATAGACTGGAATATTATGTTTTAGAGCTTCCACCTTTACTGGAGGGGGGGTGAGTACTTTTTTTCTGCCAACAGGTCTATCTGGCTGTGTAACTACCGCAATTACATCATACTTTTCTTCTATTAATCTTTGTAATACTGGAACGGAAAAATCAGGCGTTCCCATAAATACTACTTTAGTCATTTGTTTCCACTCCTTCTAGCTCATCTTCCTCTAGATAACGAATCACTTTTGAAGTAAATAGTACTCCATCTAAGTGATCCATTTCATGTAAAATAGCACGCGCTAAATATTCTTCTGCTTCTATTATATATTTTTTCCCTTTTCTATTTTGAGCCTCTACTTTTATGGAAAAAGGTCTTTCGACATCTCCAAATAATCCCGGAAAGCTTAAACACCCTTCAGGTCCTACTTGCGAGCCGTTTATTTCTAATAGTCTTGGGTTAATTAATTCCAGTGTACCCATTTCGTCATCAATATCTACTACTGCAATTTGTTTTGAGATACCGATTTGCGGAGCGGCAAGTCCTACTCCATCAAATTCAATCATTGTCTCATACATATCATTTAATAGTTTTGCTAACTTTTTATCAAAGACTGTAACTTCCTCGCACGGTGTTTCTAATACCGGATCTGGAAACATTACAATTTGTTTTACTGCCACATTATTTCCTCCAAACGTTAAGAGCGATAGCCGGTTAAATTTGTATTTTAACGAAGGCTACTTTTTAATTATTGTTCCTATTATTTAAATAAAGTTCGTCCAAACAGCCTATACTAAAACTCATTCTTTTGTATTTTATCAAACCCTGATACCAAATAGCTATGTATTCCTTTTGGAAATTAATAAGTTCGTTTATTTATATTTGGGTTAACAAAATAAAAACCCATGTCAGGAAACTCAGGATAACTTTAAACCATCCATCATTTTCGCTGTCATGAGCCTTGAACATTTTAACATAATACTATCCAAAAAGAAAGGAACGGTTCCCCGTTCCCTAACTTGATTATAGTAACTAACGAAACATTTACCCCTTAATCGCCAATCGATCTGGAAAGAACAAATTATTCAGCTCTTTAATCTTTGCTAAATCGCATTTTGGAACGCGATTATACGTTAGAATACCATTAATCTCTTGTTCAACATCTGTTAGCTGTGTATAGCAATAGCCCCATAGTCCTTTTGATTGGAAAATTGCTTCCATGATTTTGCGGTATTCGGTTACATAATCTTCTGCATTCTCCACAGAAGTGTACCCCCAACCACTTTGATCGCCCATTTTAAATGCGATGCCTCCAAATTCTGTTAACAGAATTGGTTCTCCTTGATGGGAGTGATTTTCCGCATACACTTCCCATTTACTATGGGCATGGGTAAGTAAATTTTCAACAGTTGAAATAGATTCCTTGAAATATTGATATTTTGCCTTTTCATCTGCATTCCCATGACCGTAATTGTGAATCGCACAAATATCTGTAACCGTCGCTTCCCATCCGTCATTAGAGATTACTAGTCGTGTCCCATCAATTGCATGGAGCATATGATACATGGTTGTTGAAAAATGCTGCTGTGTTTTATCATAATGAATATCTGGAATACCCCAGCTTTCGTTTAGTGGTACCCAAGTGATAATGGATGGATGATTATAATCTCGTTCCACAATTTCCATCCATTCCTTCATTAATCTTGTTGCGGCTTCTTTTGTATAAACAGGAGCTGATGCACATTCTCCCCAGACTAGAAAGCCTAATGTATCTGCATAATGTAAGAAGAGAGGATCTTCTGTTTTTTGATGTTTTCTACATCCGTTAAATCCCATTTCTTTCGCTAATTCGATATCTTTTTTATAATCTTCTGCTCTCGGCGCTGTTAAAAGTCCCTCTGGCCAATATCCTTGGTCCAGCACAAGTTTCTGATAATACGGTTTATTATTTAAATAGACCATTCCATTTTCGGTATGAATTTTCCGATAGCCGAAATAGGATTCCACTTTATCTAAAACTGTTCCACTTTCATCACAGAGCTCGATGGAAACATCAAATAAATTTGGATGTTCTGGTGACCAAGTGTAACCGCCGTCATGGAAATTCGTACGGAAAATTTTATTTTGGATAATGTCAACTGCTCGTTTTTCGGCAATATTATTCATTTTAATTCGATCTTCTGCGATTAAAGTATTCTTAAACATCATTTTGTAGTTCACATAATAATTAGCTTTTGAAACTTCTGTATCCTTATTTAAAGCAAAATCTATCCATACGACACCGTGATCAAGATCAGATGTAAATCGAACTTTTTCAATATGTTCTTTATTTACTTGTTCCACCCATACAGTTTGCCAAATTCCTGTAGAATTCGTATACCAAATTGCTCGTGGCTCATCTTCCCAAAACTGTTTGCCACGTGGGATTGTTTCATCTTTTAAAGGATCATAGACCTTAACAGTAATACTTTGTTTTTCTTCTGCTAAATAATTCGAAATATCAAATGAAAACGAAGTATGTCCGCCTTCATGGTCTCCCACGAATTGTCCGTTCACATAAACTTTGCAATAGTAGTCGACCGCACCAAAATGCAAAATTGTTCTTTTACCAGGATCATTGGGGATAACCACTTCTTTCTTATACCATACATATTCATGAACCGTTCTTTCCCCAATCCCACTTAACGTAGATTGGTAAACAAACGGTACTTGAATTTCTTTATCAAGTGTTTCTTTATTAAAATAATGCTCTTTTTCTCCAACATTCTCATCATCAAATTGAAATTGCCATGTTCCATTTAAGTTAATCCACTGATCACGCACGAACTGAGGGCGCGGATATTCTTGTCTCGTCATCTTTATACACTCCTATGATTATAATCTTCGGGTATTTACCTGTCTTACTCTCTCAACGGAAACTTTTGGTTTTCTATCGATTGTAAGCAAGCCGTTTACTTCTTGTTGTACATCGGTTAGTTGTGTATAACAATAACCACATACATATTCTAAATCTTGAACAGCATGATGGATATCTTCAAAACGTTTAAAAAACGCTTCTTCATCCTTTACTTGATTTCCATAGCCCCAACCATCCTCTGTTTGGAAAGCGATTCCGCCAAATTCAGAAATAAGGATCGGCTGACCTTTATATGGATAACCATCTGCAAAGGCATAAAAACCTTTATTAAACTGGATAGAATTAGACATTAATTTTTCATTATCTTCATATCTGCTTGCAAGAAGTGATCCGTATTCTTCATAATCATGCAGTGTGATAATATCGGAAATAGTATGTTCCCAACCATCATTTGTGATAACAGGGCGATTGCTATCATATGCTTTTGTTAAATGATAGATACTTTCCGTAAAAGCCTGTTGCTGCTTGTCATGATGGATATTACCAATTCCCCATGATTCATTAAATGGTACCCATGTGATCACACTTGGATGGTTGTAATTTTGCTTCACAATTTCCAACCATTCATGGGAAAAATTACGAATTGCTTTGTCATTAAATCCAAACGTTGAACCAACTTCTAACCAGACAAGAAGACCTTTTTTATCCGCTAAATATAAAAATCTACTGTCCTCTACTTTTTGATGCTTCCGGACTCCGTTATATCCCAATTCTAATACTTTATCGATATCTTCTTCTAACGCCGCAACACTTGGTGGTGTTAAATCCGATTCTTCCCAGTAGCCTTGGTCTAAAATTAAGCGTTGATATAGCTCTCTATTATTAAGAAGGATTCTATTTCCTTCAATGGATATCTTACGCATACCAAAATAGGATTGAACTTCATCAAGTAATACATCTTGATCGTACAATTTAAGAGTCAGGTCATATAGATTCGGATTTTCTGGACTCCAAGCCTTCATTGTCCATGGATCTAGTCTTTCTAATACACTTCCTTTAAGTGAAGCAGCATTATCAACTATATTAGCAGTTAATTCATTAATCACTTTGCCATTAAATCGGATAGATGCCACTACTTTGTATCCTTCTGCTGTAAACGGAATATCAGTTGTTTCTACTTCAATCACAATTTCTTGCTCATCAAATAATGGCGTAATTTTTGCATGATTTAAGTGAGCTTCATTTACATATTCTAACCAAACGGACTTCCATATTCCCGTTGTTTGAACATACCAGCAGCCAAAATTCTCATCATGCCAGCGCTGTTTTCCTCTCGGTTGTGCACAATCCTTGGAATCTTTGACTTTAACAGTCAGTTTATTCTCACCAGATGTCACATAATCGGCTACATCTACAGAAAAACCATGGTAACCTCCTTGATGGATGGTTACGAGATTACCATTTACATAGATAAATGCCTCATAATCTACTCCTTCAAAATGGACAATCGGATGTTTTTTCGTATCATCGATTGTAATCGTTCTTTCATACCAAACCGTTTCGTGGTGTTCTTGTTGATTAATACCACTTGCTTTCGTTTCATAAGTGAACGGTACATTTATTGGTGTACTCTCTGGAAAAGATGCATACCATCTCTCCTTCTCTCCTACTTTTTTATCATCAAAAGCAAATTTCCATTCTCCGTCTAAAGAAACCCATTCCGCTCTGTGAAATTGAGGATTTGGATGCAATTCATTCATTAATTTATACCTCCGACTCTTTCATTTTTGTCATATTTAATTTTCGAATACCTTTATTTTTTGCTAAAACTAAGATACCTGCTGACATACATAAAACTAAACTGATAATATCCATGATAATATAGGATAGCGTTCCACATACGAACAGCCACACTGCAACCTTCACATGGACTTGATCATCTATCATATATTTCTTTGCACAAACTAAATTAATTAACCCCAAACCAATTAACAGGGCGCCAAACATACCTATAAATATATAGATACTTCCAACATAAGATTCCATCGCTTTCATATAAGCAAAACCAGAGTCTTCAACAAGCTTTGCACCTTCGACCTTTTTTAATGTTCCATAAAGTAAGATCGTAAAAAGACCATCGATGATTTGCCATATCCCTACTATTCTTACTAAATTTCTTTCTAGCTTTCTATTCATTATCCTTTCACCCCAGCGGATAGGGACATAGATTCTAAGAAATATTTCTGTGCAAATAGATACAAGATAAAGGTTGGAATAATCGCAACCAATGCTCCTGCCATTAATAAGGTTGGTTGTGCTTGATACATCCCTTGTAATAATTGAAGACCTGGTGTAATTGGCATCTTATCTATATCATTAAATACAATGGATGGCCATAAGAAATCGTTCCATGATCCCGTAAAGGAGAATAGGGAAACAACTAAGAGAACCGGTTTAATCAATGGTAAAATTACTTTTCCTAAAATTTGAAAATCATTTGCACCATCCATACGGGCAGCTTCATCAAATTCGAGCGGAATATTATTCATAAATTGTCTTACTAGAAAGATATTAAATACACCTGCTGCTCCAGGAACTATCATGGCAATCGGTGAATTTACCCAACCAAGGACATCGATGATTTTATAAAGAGGAATAAGATTTACTACTCCTGGAAACATCATCGTTGCCATTAAAAAGGCAAACAATCCATGTTTCCCTTTAAAATTCAATCTACTAAAAGCGAAAGCAGATAATGTAACAACAATTAAAACTAATAATGTATGTGATAGGGAAATAACAAGTGAGTTTGTAAACCAGCGAATCAATGGTGTACTTGCATTATCAACTAATAATGTTGTGTAATTTGTAAGCACCCATTCAATCGGAAGAAATTTAAATCCCACTGTTTGTAGTTCTATTTCTGATTTAAAGGAGGTTACAACTCCCCATAATAAAGGAATAATCCAAATCACAGCCATGATAAGCAAAAAGGCAAACGCGATTATTTTAGGTATTGGATTGCTTCTTTTACTGTCCATACTCTTCCTCCTCCTCTAATTAATTCTTTCTCTCTCTTAAGAAAAAGAATTGTAATGATGCAACAACCATTATACAAAGTCCAAGAATAACAGCCATTGCAGACGAGATCCCAGCAATCGATTGACCTGAACCAAAGGCATTTTGCTGAATATCCATTAATAACACTCTCGTTGAGTCTGTTGGACCACCACCAGTTAACATTAATGGCTGACCATAAACGTTAAATTGAGCAATCGTTGTGATTACAACCGTATAAAGAAGTTGCCCTTTAATACTCGGAAGGGTAATCTTAATAAATTTCTGGAAAGAAGAAGCGCCATCAATATCTGCTGCTTCATAATAATCTTTCGGAATTCCGTTCAACGCCGCTTGGTAAATAATCATATTTCCACCAATCGTCCACCAAACTGTTACAGCTACTAGCGCAATCCATGCATATGGCTGTGTACCAGTCCAAACTGTTTCAAGATTGAAAATATTATTAATTGGACCATACGTTACATTAAACATAAGTCCCCAAATTATGATGACTGCAGAAATCGCGAATAACGATGGTAAATAGAATAAAGACTGAAATACTTTCCATAGAGTTGGTTTTGTATTTAATGCTGCTGCAAGAAGCAGAGGTACAATAATACAAAATGGGACGGTAAATAGAACAAATAAAAAGGTGTTTTTTAAACCATTATGAAGTTGTTCATAAAAGACGGAATCAGATTGAAGTAATAATTCTTTATAATTATCCAATCCAACAAAGGTCGGGGAACTAATCAAATCCCATTCTGTAAAAGAAATATAGATTCCAAAAAAGATTGGAATCAGAAAAAACACTCCAAAAATGATCAAATGAGGTGCTAAAAATAGCCATGGTGCAAAGGAGGTATTCCTAGACTTTTTTATATTCATTTGTTTCACATTTTTCGTAGCGGGAACCGTTTCCATACGCCCTACTTCCTTTCCTCTTGCTTCTATTAGAATAAGATTCGTAGATCTTATACATTTTAAGGTTACAGCCCAAATACATAAGTTTACCTACTAGCAATTTTGGTTTCTGTATTTAGGCTGCCTTACTATGTTTATTGATTTGGCTGTTTTATTAAAGATTGTTGAGATTACCCGTGATCAAAATACACTTCACTTTCATTGGGGTTTCTCCTGACTCGCTAATTCCCTTGGCGTCTTCAGGTGTTTTAGTATCTTTTAAAACAGCCATTGATTTCTAGCATCAAAACTCAAAGAAAATACTTTCATTTTCGCTTAAAATTATTTATTCGTATTATCTTTTGCTACCTTAGCAGATATTTCTTTTTCCATATCCTCTAACGCTTTATCTGTTTCTGCTTTTGAGAAAACAACATCGCCAGCTTTAGAATCAAGTAACTCAGAAACATAGCCATTGTATTTGTAGTCAAAGATTTTTAATGTTGCTTGTTGTTCTGGTGTTGCTAAGAAAAATGATTGTGGCATTGCTTTATATTCTTCATTTTCTAAAAGAGAAAGTGTTGCTGGATTTTGTCCGGATTTTGCCCATTCCATTGAGTTATCACGAACCCAGTCTAAAAACTCAACGACACCTTTTTCTTTTTCATCGCTTCGAGAATCATCTTTCAACATGACAAATTGGTGAGAAGAAGACCAGTTCACTGCTTTAGATAAGTCATCTGATAATTGAGGAGCATTTGTTAATCCCCAATTTACCTTTGACTCTTTAATTTGGTTTTGCATCCAAATTCCTTCTGGAAGAAAAACAACTTTTCCAGTTAAGAACATTTGTGTTGGATCTTCTCCATCCTTTGTTGTATAACCAGCCTTCACATAATCTCTCCACAGATTAAAAGTATCTTTCGCTGCTTGGTTAACTAAAGTTGGCTGAATGCCATCTTCTGTTAACTCTCCACCATTTTGTGCATATAGTGACAAGAAGTTAGGTTTTAGCCATGTTACCCCTAATGTTCTAATTTTATCTTTTTGTGCTTTCTCTCCAACTTGCTTAATCTCATCAAATGTTACAATATTATCATCCAATGCTGTTGGCAAATATTTATCCACTAAGTCTTTGTTATAGTAAAGTCCGAATGTATGAATATCTAACGGAATACTATAACGTTCTGAATCTAGTTCTCCAATCTTCCAAGCCTCTGCTACATAATTATCTCCATTAATTTCTGGGAAATCTGTGAGCAATTCATTATAAGAAGTTAACATATCATTATCTTTGAACTGTTTAATTCGCTCAGCATGGACAATTGTTAAATCTGGAATATTCTTTTTAGAGTTTACAATCGTTGGAATTTTTGTATACATGTCCCCTTCTTTTAAAGAAACGTTTTTGATTTTGTACTCAGGATTCGTTTTATTATATTCGTTTACCATAGCCTGCATGTTTTTCCCATCTGGCCCTGTGAATGGATTCCAAAACGTAATTTCATTTTTGGCACTGCTACTAGCTTCTGAATCTCCACAGCCTGCTAAAATACCAATCGACAGTCCGATTACTCCAACATACTTCCAAAGCTTTCTCTTTGCCCCCACAATAATTCCTCCTTTTTATTTAACTCATCACACAATCAAATTCTTTAACTAAAAAGTTAAAGATTATTAAATAAAGCACTTTACACTATTAATTTAACAACATAGGAAAGCGTTGTCAATCTTATTTTAACAATATTTTTTGTGTTTTCTATTGTGGTTAAACACTATGAATGCTAAAATAAGTAGGCAAGCTAATGTTTAACTATAAAGTTAAAGGAGATGCCTATGCAAATTCAAATTTCAAAAGATTATTTTCATATTTATCAAGCACTCGCTAGTGAAACAAGAATTGAAATCATTGAAATTCTCTCTAAAAACAACATGAATATATCCGATTTAGCTAGACATTTAGGCATAAGTGCCGCCATTGTTACACGCCATATCCAAAAGCTAGAAGAAGCTGGTATCGTAAAATCAGAAAGAGCTCCCGGAAAATCAGGTCTACAAAAAATTGTCTATTTAGCAATAGATAATATTGAAATCCATTTTCCGAGAAAAATATTTAAAGAATATTTACTTCATCTTACTGATTTAAAAATTGGCCATTATACTGATTTCTCTGCAAAACCGACTTGTGGAATCGCAACTGAAAAAGAAATAATCGGTAAAGCAGATGATCCTAAATATTTTATGGATGCTCAAAGAGTGGATGCGCAGCTCTTATGGTTATCACAAGGATATGTAGAATACAAAATACCTAACTTGCTTGGACCAAATCAAATCCCAGAAATGGTCGAGATTAGTCTAGAGCTCGCCTCTGAGTTTCCGATTTCCAATAACGTATGGCCTAGTGACATCACTTTTTACTTAAATAAGGTCAAGCTCGGCACTTACACCGTACCTGGGAATTTCTCAGATGTGCGAGGTCGCTATACCCCAAAATGGTGGAATGATAAATTTAGTCAATATGGTCTCTTAAAAACGATTCGCGTAAATAAAATGGACACAGGAATTGATGGGGAACCGTTCTCTAGTATAACCATCAATGATTTACAGCTAGAAAACTCGCCATTTCTATCATTGAAAATTGCTGTGGAAGAAGATTCAGAAAGAGTCGGAGGCTTAACTTTATTCGGGGAACATTTCGGTAATCATAAACAAAATATACAGATCGGGATTTATTATTTGGAGAAGGAAAATTAATTAGTGCAAAATAAAAAGAAATGACAGTTTCTAATTTGTCATTTCTTTTTATTTTTTTGTTGTGCTCATCAAGTTATAGTAAAAGTAAGTCCGTTTCATAACAAGACACCTACATCAAAATAAACGGATTAACATCAATCGAGATTTGCAGGCCGTTTGTGCTTATTTCTGTTTGGTAATGATCTAAAATTGATTTTAAAACTTCTTCCAAGTTTGGTTCTTGTTTATACTTTATTAGGCATTGATAGCGATATTTATTTTTTATTCTTGCGATTGGTGAAGCGACTGGTCCTAAAATAACCGTTTGTGGTGATAATCTATTTCTGACGATTTGCGTGATTTTTTCCGAAACACCGACTACTTTCATTAGCTCTTCATGACTAATCGTAATCATGGTAAGAAAATAGTATGGCGGATAGGCATGTTGGCGGCGAATCATCATCTCCGTCTCATAGAACCGGTCATAGTTCTGTTCGCTCGCAAGCTCAATACTATAATGCTCTGGTGTATAGGTTTGAAATATAACTTCCCCTTGCAATTCATGCCTGCCTGCTCTTCCGCTAACCTGTGTGAGCAATTGAAAGGTTTTTTCAGACGATCTGAAATCAGGCAAATGGAGCATCGTATCTGCTGACAGTACGCCAACTAGCGTAATTCTTGGAAAATCTAGTCCTTTAGCAATCATTTGCGTGCCTAATAGAATATCCGCTTCTCCATCTTGGAATTTTTGCAGCAGCTTTTCATGAGCTCCCTTTCGACTAGTTGTATCCACATCCATGCGAATTACCCTTGCTTCTGGGAGGATTTTCGTAAGCTCTTCCTCTACCTTTTGAGTACCTGTTCCAAAATAGCGGATATGCTCACTATTGCATTCCGGACACTGCGTCGGCGTATACGTTTCATAGCCACAGTAATGACACTTCATCTGATTTTGAAAACGGTGGTAGGTTAAGCTAATATCACAATTCGGGCATTTAACCACATACCCACAGTCACGGCACATAACAAAAGACGAGTGTCCTCGTTTATTTAAAAACAATACCGTTTGCTCTTTCTTTTCTAAGCGATCTTTTAGTTTTTCCAGCAACACTTCGGAAAACATGGAGCGATTGCCACCTCTTAGTTCTTCGCGCATATCGATAATTTCCACGTTTGGGAGGGCCTGATTATTCATTCGATTCGGTAATGACAGTAATGTATACACCTCTTTTTGCGCTCTTGCAAAGCTTTCTAATGAAGGAGTCGCACTACCTAAAATGATTGGACAGCCATGCTTTTTCCCTCTTTCAATCGCAACGTCTTTTGCATGGTAACGGGGATTTTCCTCTTGTTTATACGTCATTTCATGTTCTTCATCAATAATGATTATGCCAAGATTCGTAAATGGCGCAAAAATTGCGGATCTCGCTCCCACAACCACTTTTACTTCATTTCTTTGAATTTTGCGCCACTCATCATATTTTTCACCCACCGATAAGCCGCTATGAAGAACGGCCACCTGCTCACCAAAGCGACCTTTAAAGCGATTGACCATCTGTGGAGTCAGAGCAATTTCTGGAACAAGTACAATCGCTTCCTCTCCCTTTGCCAAAACTTTATCGATCGACTGTAAATAAACCTCTGTCTTTCCACTGCCAGTTACCCCATATAAGAGAAACACTTCATGGCGATCCTCTTTGACCGCCTGATGGATCGGTGCAAGAACTTTTGCTTGATCATCCGTTAAAGGCAGGGCATATGTTTTTTCAAATTCACGCTCTTGATAAGGATCTCGGTAAACCTCCTTGTCCATTTCACCGAGAAGACCTTTTTCGACTAATCCTTTTATAGCAGCTGTAGAAATATTTAATTTCGTTAAAAGCTGTTTTTGTTCAATTGGTTCTGGATGCTTACTAAAATATACAAGCAATTCTTTTTGTTTTTTAGCATTTTTATTTAACGATTCTTCGTAATTAGTTAATTCCGATTCCGCTACAAGAGGATAAATATGTTTTACCTTCTTCTTCTGGCCTCTTGATTGAACCTCATAGGAAACCTCTATTGTTCCTTTCTTTACGTCCTTTTGCAAAACAGAAAGAGACACATTCTTTCGAGCTTCCTCCCACACTACTTCTTCCGCATTATTAAAAAGAGCAGCTACCCCTTCTGCCATGTCTTGTTCTTTCCCTATTACTTTTTTTATCTTGCGTTCATATTTAGCCTTTAACGCTGGCGGCAGCATCGCTTGAAAAGCGGAAATCTTATAGCAGAGGGTAGAATGAGACAACCAATCAGCAAGGGATAGAAGTTCATTATTTAATACAGGAACTAAATCCATCGGTTCGATTACCTTTTTCAGCGATTTAAAACTAGATGTTCCCTCCAAGCTTTCCACAAAGCCTTGTACTTTTCTAGGACCAAATGGAACAATAACGCGCATCCCCGGTTGAATAACATCTTCCAATTCTTCTGGAATTAAATAATCAAAGGGCCTGTCCGTTTGTTTTGCTGGAACATCGACAATTACTTTGGCTACCGTCATTTTTGAACAGCTTCTTTCAGTAACATAGCTTGTTCCAATATTTTTTCCGCTACCTCATCCTTAGAAAGAAGGGGTAGCTCGATAGAAGTTCCATCTCTCTTATACATAGTCACAAGATTCGTATCTGTTCCAAAGCCAGAATCCTGTCTATTTACATTATTAGCAACGATCATGTCTGCGTTTTTGCGCTGTAATTTATCCATTGCATATTCAGCCATATTTTGTGTTTCCGCCGCAAATCCGATCAAAATTTGCTGTTCTTTTCTTTTTCCAAGTTCAGACAAAATATCCTTTGTCCGTGTAAATTCGATTGTTTCTGGACCATTTTGTTTTTTTACTTTATGGTCATATACAATTGTCGGTCTATAATCACTAACCGCAGCCGTTTTAATGATAATATCGACTTTCTCACTATAGTTCATTACGGCATCATACATCTCTTCCGCACTCTCCACTGAAATAACCTGAGCTCCTTTTGGTGGAGTAAGATTCGTTGGCCCAGATACTAAAATAACATTTGCGCCATAAGCGATTGCCATCTTCGCAATACTATATCCCATTTTTCCAGACGAGTGGTTGGAAATAAAACGAACAGGATCAATTTTTTCGCGAGTTGGTCCAGCAGTCACGAGAACGGTTGTACCTGCAAGAATATTTTTTTTCCGAGAAAAATAGTCCTCCATATGCTGAACAATCATTTCTGGTTCTTCCAATCTTCCTTTTCCTACATACCCGCATGCTAAATAGCCTTCACCTGGGTTGATAAATCGATAACCATAGTCATGAAGCGTGTTAATATTTTTAATAACTGCAGGATGATCATACATATGTACATTCATTGCTGGAGCAATCCAAACATCACTTGTTGCTGCAAGCAAAGTTGTTGTGATCATATTATCCGCAATACCGTTTGCAAGCTTTCCAATTACATTTGCCGTTGCCGGTGCGACTAAAATTAAATCTGCCCAATCTGCTAAATCAATGTGAGCAATCACTTTCGGATCTTTCTCATCAAATGTATCTGTATAAACCTCATTTTTTGACAGTGCTTTAAAGGTCAATGGATTCACAAACTGCATTGCCGATTCCGACATAATAACCTTCACATCCGCACCTTTTTGCGTTAATTTACTAGTTAAAGCACATACCTTATAAACCGCAATTCCTCCCGTTACACAAAGAAGAATCTTCTTCCCATTCAACATCATGTGCCTCCTTCCTTTCTTTCTGTTCTAAAGTTTATGATAAATAATATTGTTTGTTTTTTTAAAAGTTCTATTGGAGTACCTGGTTGATTGGAGAGAAGGTGCGAGACTCCTGCGGGTTTAGCGGGATATATGAGATCCCACAAACCATAAGCCGGGGATGCTCACCTCCCGCCCCGCAGAAAGCGAGCATCCTGAACGGAAATCAACCTAATTAGTTAAAAATTAAACAATTACGGTAACACCCTTATGTACCATTTCATTACTTCTATTATTGTTAAGCATATAATTAAATAATCATTATGTCCATGAAAAAAGACTTAGTAAATGGAATTGTTCCTTTTACTTAAGCCTTTTATTCCGTACTATATTTTTCACAAAAAAATTAATATTCTTCGGTTGATCCACTTGGTGTATTTACACGATATGTCAGCTGATCTTTGTTAATCTCTTCTAATGCTTTTCCTACATTTTTATGAGAAACATATTTTGCTAATTGTGGTTTTGCATTTGTTTGCAGCTTTCTCGCTCTTTTTGCAGCGACAGATACTAATGAATATTTTGAATCAATTTTTGTCATTAATTTATCAATAGATGGATATAACATAGATTAATTAACCTCCAGCATTTTTTTGTATTTTGGTTCTACTCTTTCTCTACGACAATGCTCAGCAACAATAATTGCTTTTATTTTTTCACATGCATTCTCTACTGTATCATTTTCTACTACATAATCATATAAGTGCATCATTTCTATTTCTTCTCTTGCCACATTCATTCGATTATTTATAATCTCTTCTGATTCTGTACCTCTTGTGACAATGCGATTTTTCAATTCTGATAAACTTGGTGGACTTAAGAAGATAAATAAGCCGTCAGGAAACTTCTCGCGAACCTGCTTTGCACCTTCTACTTCAATTTCTAAAAAGACATCTTTGCCTTTTAATGTTGTTTCTCGTACGTAATCGACTGGTGTACCATAGTAATTCCCTACAAACTCTGCATACTCGAGTAATTTTCCTTGTTCGATTAATGCTTCAAATTCTTCTCTCGATTTAAAGAAATAATCTACTCCATCTACTTCACCAGCGCGTGGAGATCTTGTTGTCATGGAAATGGAATATTCAAAGGATGTATTTTTTTGTGAGAAGATTTCCTTTCTCACTGTTCCTTTCCCTACACCAGAAGGTCCAGACAAAACGATTAAAAGTCCCTTTTCTACCAAATCTTTCTCCTACCCTTCCTCTATAATCTCATCACGATCGTTTAATCGATGTGCAACTGTTTCTGGCTGAACTGCTGAAAGAACAACATGATCGCTATCCATCACAATAACAGCTCTCGTTCTTCGACCATACGTTGCATCTATTAAGGATCCTCTATCCCTAGCATCTTGGATAATGCGTTTAATGGGAGCAGATTCTGGACTGACAATAGAGATAATTCTATTTGCAGAAACTATATTTCCAAAACCAATATTAATTAATTTAATGGACATTCGTCTTCTCCAATCCTATTATTTTTAGTTTTAACTAGGAAGATTTATTCTAAACCCTTTTTATTCAATGTTTTGGATTTGCTCTTTCATTTTTTCCAAACAGCTCTTCATTTCAACAACTATCGATCCTATAGCTGCTGAATTAGCTTTGGAGCCAATTGTATTGATTTCCCTATTCATTTCCTGAAGTAAGAAATCAAGCTTTCTTCCAATCGGGCTTTGTTCTTCCATGATCTGATAAAACTGTCTAATATGACTATGTAATCTAACTAATTCCTCATTAATATCTGCTTTATCTGCAAAGATTGCCACTTCTGTAATAAGACGTGCTTCATCTATCGATTCCGGTAAGTAGCTTTCAATCCGTGTTTTTAACTTTTCACGATATTGAGTAATCACTTCTGGAGCTAATGACTGTAATTGTTTAACCCACTTCTCCGTTTGTTTAAGGTTGGTTTCTAAGTCTTTATATAACTCCATTCCTTCCACAGCTCGCATATTATTCAACTGAACAACTGCTTCTTTCACTGTAGCAAGCAGTATTTCTGATAGTTCTTCCATATCAAGCTCACGTTCAGCTATCTGAAAACACTCTTCTTGATTTAATAGATCACGAAGCGAGACAGGCTCTTTGATGGAATATTTGTCTTTTAATTGATGAAACAATTGGTAATATTGATCGAGTAATGGCCAATCTACGATAATTTCTTGACCTTTCTTCTCTTCATCTTCTAATGTTACAAATACTTCTACTCTACCTCTATGTAAATAGTTAGAAATAATTTTCTTTATTTGATCTTCCAAATATAGAAACTGCTTTGGCATCCGAATAATCTGATCACTAAACCTGTGATTGACCGATTTTATTTCGATATGAAGTGTTGAATGGTGATAATGTTTTGTTGCTCTTCCAAATCCAGTCATACTTTTCATCATACTGACACATCCGTTTTCTAAAAAATATAAGATGATGGATTTGTTTTCCGAGGCGTCCGCTCGCTTTCCATGGGGCGAGCGCCAAGCCTCCTCGTCACTACGTTCCTGCGGGGTCTCGGACTTTCTCGCAGCTCCCATAGGAGTCGAGCGGACGCCTCTCCAAACCAACCTTATTTTCACTTTCAAATATGCTTGCTCTTCATTTCACACGAAAAAAAGACTTTTTCCGTGGTCTCCTCGCTAATCCCACAGGAGTCTCCGTGTATTCAGGCTGCTTTATTATTCTTTAATAATTTCTCATCATCCTTGCATAGCGTCGAATATTTTAGAAAAAACAGCATTAAAAACTACATTAAATAAATAAAAGGTAATAGAGTGGTCTCTACTACCTTTTGGATTATAACATATTTTATTTTGATTTACTTAATAAAAATGATCCTGCGAGTAAAAAAGTTGGTACGGAGGCGAATCCGATGATCATTGGCCAATCTTTCATTGCTATTGGAAGAGTATGGAAGATCTCTTGTAGGAATGGTACGTAGATGACAACTAGTGCCAGTACCAGGGAAGAGATTACGGCCCATACGAGATACATATTGCCAAATGGGTTTCTTGAAAGAATGGATTTTTCACTGCGACAGTCAAAGACATGAATTAACTGTGCAAGTACTAATGTGATAAAAGCAACGGTTTGTGCATATTCGAGATTTTCTGGATTATTGTCGTAGGCGAACATAAACGCTAGTATCGTAGAAACCCCGATTAAGAAACCTCTTGAAATTACTTTCCAGCCTAGCCCTCTTGAAAATACTCCTTCATTAGGACTTCGCGGACCTCTCTTCATGACATTATCTTCTGGTCTATCTAATCCTAAAGCCATCGCTGGCAATCCATCTGTCACTAAATTCACCCATAAAATTTGAATCGGAACAAGCGGAAGTGGCATTGCTAATAACATCGCAAATAGCATAACGAGTATTTCCCCAACGTTAGAAGCTAGTAAATAACGGATAAATTTACGAATATTTTCGTAAATATTTCTCCCTTCTACAATTGCAGCTTTGATACTTGCGAAATTGTCATCCATTAATACTAAAGAAGAAGCTTCCTTCGCCACATCCGTACCTGTGATTCCCATTGCTATCCCAATGTTCGCTTTCTTGATTGCAGGAGCATCATTCACCCCGTCACCAGTCATTGCAACCACATGTCCTCTATTTTGGAAGGCTTGAACAATCTTTAGTTTATGTTCTGGTGACACCCGAGCAAACACGGAAACGTCTTCCACAATATCCTCTAATTCATTTAAACTTAAATCAGAAAGTTCTTTTCCTTCCATTACCTTTGAACGGTTATTAGCAATGCCTAGCTGTTTCGCAATTGCTTTTGCAGTAATAACATGGTCACCAGTAATCATAACCGTCTTAATTCCAGCTTCTTTACACTCTTTGACAGCTTGTTTTACTTCTGGTCTTGGTGGGTCAATAATTCCTTGGAGCCCGATAAAAACTAAATCTTTTTCTGCTTCTCTTTCATGCAGAATAATGGTATTAGCAGAAATTTCTTTATATCCCACAGCAATTGTCCGAAGTGCCTGTGAAGCTAAACCATTTATCGCTTCTTGAACTACCTTCTTCTGTTCACTGCCTAATACGGTGGAGCGATTTTCAAAGAGAATTGATTTACTTTGACCGATTAAAACGTCTGGCGCCCCTTTTGTAACGACAAACTGACGTCCAGTTGGATCTTTGACAATCACACTCATCATTTTTCTCGTAGAGTCAAAAGGGAATTCATTGACAATTGTAAATTGATTTAATAACTGGTTACGAGTGAATCCCGCTTTCATACCAGCTACTAAAATAGCGCCTTCTGTCGGATCACCGTTTAAAACATATTCCCCATCTTTTTGTAAAATCTCTGCGTGATTACAAAGCATTCCGAATGTTAATAGTTGTTGAAGCGCCTTATCTTTTGTCGGTTCCACTATTTTTTCGTCTACATAGTATTTTCCTTGTGGTTCATATCCTGTTCCATCAACCGTATACGTTTTTCCGCCAATCCATGCTCTTGTAACCGTCATTTTATTTTGCGTTAGTGTACCTGTTTTATCAGAACAAATGACAGAAGCACAACCTAGCGTTTCTACTGCAGGAAGCTTACGGACAACCGCATTTTTGCGAATCATTTTTTGAACACCAAGCGACAATGCAATCGTAACAATCGCTGGTAATCCTTCTGGTATTGCAGCAACTGCTAAAGATACCCCTGCAAGTACCATTGTATATAGATCATTACCTTGAAGAACCCCAATTACGACAACTAATACTGTTAAAAGTAAAGCTGTGACAATAAGAATTTTCCCCAACTGCTCTAAACGTCTTTGCAATGGAGTAGTCACAGAATCTGCATTTTGCAGTAAATCGGCAATTTGCCCCATCGCTGTTTTCATTCCCGTACCGATAACAACGCCAACTCCGCTTCCACGAGAAACCATTGTCCCCATAAAGCCCATGTTCTCCATATCTCCGAGTGCTAAATTGTTATTTTTTATCGCCGATACGGTTTTTGGTACTGGAACTGATTCACCTGTTAAAGCAGATTCCTCCACTTCTAAACTTCTAGATTCAATAATTCTAACATCTGCACCAATTCGATCCCCACTAGCGAATTTAATGACATCACCCGGAACCAATTCCTTTGATAATATATTGATCCATTCCCCATTTCGAAGGGCGTGTACATGGGGCTGTGATAGCTCCTTTAAAGCAGACAAAGATTTCTCTGCCCGAATTTCTTGAAAGAAGCCAAGAAAACTATTGAGAATGATGATTGCAATAATCGCAATCGCATCAATATATTCGCCCAATAAACCCGAAACAAGCGTGGCAGCTAAAAGAACAAGTACCATAAAATCCTTAAATTGACTAAAGAAAATAAGCAATAGCGATTGCTTTTCCCCTTCATCTAATTCATTGAATCCAAATTTCTTTCGTCGCTTTTCCGCTTCTTCCTCTGTTAACCCAGCCGAAAAATCAGTATTCAATGTTTGTTCTACTTCTTTTTCGTGCATTTCATGATAGTTCATCCGGCCATCTCACTTCCCCCTTTTTCATTCACCATTCGCGAATAACACTTTTGCGAAGTAATCCGTAGTAGTTCTGAACAAAAGGTTAGCAATTCTAACTAACATACATAGTTGTCCCAACACCACTCTATGGAAATCATATTCAGGCTTGGCCGAAAAAATGCTAAGGAAGTGGAGATTTCTTTCTTTTAAGTTTGGAAACATCTAAAAAAGCAGTTACTGTTCTTCTAAGAGAAACAACGGCTCCATTTTGTTAGTCCAAATCCTTGTAATTATGCACAATAAAAGATACAGTAAAGATGGAAATTATTAAAAATGAGGTTGTTACTTATGTCATTTGATGGTTTATTTACAAGAGCAATGTCCCTTGAGTTAAAAGAGCTTTTACTAGGAGGCAGAATTAATAAAGTTCAGCAGCCTTTTACAAATGAAATTATTTTATCAATACGTGCAAATGGAAAGAATCAAAAATTGCTATTATCTGCTCATCCTAGCTATGCCCGGATTCAAATTACCGAAGAATCGTATGAAAATCCAAAAGAACCACCAATGTTTTGCATGCTCCTCCGCAAGCATTTAGAAGGTTATTTTATAGAAGATATATATCAAATAGACAATGAACGTATCATTGTTTTAGAGATTAGAGGAAGAAATGAAATTGGCGATACTTCCTATAAAAAGCTCATGATTGAAATCATGGGAAGACACAGTAATATTATTTTAGTCGATCGAGACAAAAATACAATTCTAGATAGTATTAAACATATTTCTTATGCGGTTAATAGCCATAGAGCCATTCTTCCTGGCTATGAATACTTGGCTCCACCGAAACAAGAGAAAAGGGATCCTTATACTGCGACCGAAGAGGATATTTTACGGGCGATTGATTTTAATAGCGGAAAATTGGACAAGCAGCTCGTACAGCAGTTTGCTGGATTTTCACCGTTAATAGCAAGAGAAATTTTCCTTCATGCAGGTCTTGCCAATAAAGAAACTTTGCCAAAAGCTTTTCTTACTGTAATAGACCCAATAAAAAAAGGAAATTATGCTCCTTCTATTATGGATACTCCAGACAAAGAATACTTTTACTGTCTGCCAATCGAGCATGTCAAAGGAGATATAAAATCGTTTCCTACTTTAAGTAAGATGCTTGACCGTTATTATTTCGGTAAAGCAGAGCGAGATCGGGTAAAGCAGCAAAGCAATGATCTCGAACGCTTTATCGTAAATGAACGAGATAAAAACAGTAAAAAAATTAAAAAACTAGAACGTTCTTTATCAGAAGCAGAGAATGCCGAGGAATATCAATTACTTGGTGAACTTTTGACAGCCAACCTATATGCTGTTAAAAAGGGGATGGCAGAAGTAGAAGTAATCAATTATTATGATGCAGATAGCAAGATGGTTAAGATTCCTCTTAGTCAGAGACTATCCCCTTCTGAAAATGCGCAAAAATATTTTACCAAATATCAAAAAGCCAAAAAGTCGATTGATATTATTAAAGAACAAATTAGGTTAGCACAACAAGAATATGAATACTTTGAAACACTGTACCAGCAAATTCTTGCTGCGTCCCCAAAAGATATTCAGGAAATTCGCGAAGAATTAGTGGAAGAAGGTTATCTGCGAGAAAGACAGAAAAAGCAAACTAAAAAACCGCAAAATGTGAAACCTGTCTTAGACTATTATATTTCCAATGATGAAACAGAGATTATCGTAGGCAAAAATAATAAACAAAATGATTATTTAACAAATAGAGTTGCCGCTAGAGATGAAATTTGGCTCCATACAAAGGATATCCCAGGATCACATGTTGTTATTCGCAGCAAGGAGCCGTCAGAGGAAACGATTTTACAGGCAGCTAAATTAGCCGCTTATTTTAGCAAAGCACGCCAATCTAGCTCCGTTCCGGTTGACTACACATTAGTGCGCCATGTGAAAAAGCCAAGTGGTGCGAAACCAGGGTTTGTCATTTATGATAATCAGCAAACCGTTTATGTTACACCAGATGAAGAAACCGTGATTCAATTGAAAAAGAGTTAAAACTTTATTAACGAGAGGGGCTTTAGTTGCCTCTCTTGCTTTATTAATTCGTGCTTGATTTGCTTGTGACCACCTTTTATTGGATAAGCACCGGCATTTTCTGCGCTCAGCAAGTCTATGAACACCACTTTCCTTGATTTTCCTGCCTAATGTGGCTTTCAGCAAACCGATAAACGTACTTCCCCTACTTCCAACCCCACTAGTGTTGTTCATCCCACTCCCACTTAATAAACCTCCCCCAAACCAAAAACAAAATAAGGACCACCCGTGAGAACGGGTGGTTTTCTCTGCGGCTGAAAGCCTTTGTTACTGACCAAACCCTAAAGGGCTACTGAAAGGTTCGCCAATTGTACTACTTCTACTGGCCAGACCTCAAAGGCCTTCTCTCCTAATTTTTTCGTTTCTTTTTCTTCACTTCTTCCCCTGTAAATGGATCAATATATTCCATAATCGTTAATTGTTCTGCGACTAGATCATCTTGTATTTGATTACGGATATATTCTTCAATTACCTTCTTGTTTCTTCCTACCGTATCTACATAATATCCTGTACACCAAAATTTTCGATTTCCATACTTATATTTCAGTTGTGCATGTCTATCAAATATCATCAAGCTACTTTTTCCTTTTAGATATCCTACGAATGCTGATACACTTAATTTTGGCGGAATACTCACTAACATATGTACGTGGTCCTTACACGCAGTTGCTTCTATTATCTCTACGCCTTTCCTCTCACACAAGGTACGTAAGATTTGCCCAATATCTTTCTTTATTTTCCCGTAAATTATTTGTCTTCTATATTTTGGTGCAAATACTATGTGATACTTACAATTCCAAGTTGTGTGTGCTAAACTATTATTGTCTTTTGACATAAGGACTTCCTCCTGGCTATTTATTTTCGGTTGGCGAACCAAAAAATATTTTAGCACCACGAGGAAGTTTTTTTAATACCACGCTGTAAGCTTTTTGGAACCCTAGGCATAGCCCAGGGTTTTCTTTTCTATAAAAAAACAGCACTTTATCAATTAAAGTGCTGTTCAATCCTCCTTTTATTACCATTTCTCCGGATTTTCTTTCCATGCGTTCAAGCTTGCTAAATCCCCTTCTTCAATATAGCCTTTTTTCTGTGCTACATCTAATAAGCTCGTATAATCTGTTAATGAGTATGCTTTAATTTCAGCCTCACCAAGTAATTCTTTCCCCTTTGGCAATTCGTATGTAAAAATAGCAACAACTCCAAGTACTTCACAGCCTGCTTCTCGTAAACTATTAACAGCTGTGATCACACTTCCGCCAGTTGAAATTAAATCTTCGACTACTACAACTTTTTGTCCTTTCTCTACTTTTCCTTCGATCTGATTTCCTTTTCCATGCGCTTTTGCTTTGGAACGTACATATGCCATCGGCAAATCTAGAATGTCACTTACCCAAGCTGCATGGGGAATACCTGCTGTCGCCGTTCCGGCCACTACTTCGGTTTCTGGAAAGTTCTTTTTAATTAGTTCAGCCAATCCAGCAGCAATATTTTTACGAACCTTTGGATAAGACAAGGTTAAGCGGTTGTCGCAATAAATTGGCGATTTCAATCCAGAAGACCAAGTAAATGGAGCATTAGGTTGTAAAAATACCGCCTTAATATCTAGTAATTGTTCTGCAATTTCGTGTTTCATATCGTGATGCCCTCCCACTCGGATTTAAATAATCGATAGCTTTCAAAAGGATGTTCTGCTCTTGTAATCGAACGACCCACAACGATTGCTGATGCTCCGTTTTTACGTGCAATCTTCGGTGTCGCTACTCGAACTTGATCTTGCACTTCATCTGTTTTTAAACGAATACCTGGGGTTACTGTTAAAAACGAATCTCCTAAACTCTCACGAATGGCGCCAGCTTCTAATGTGGAGCAAACAACGCCATCTAGCCCAGCCTCTTTCGTGATCGACGCATAATGCAAAACGGAATCCAGTAACGGCACTTGAATTAATTGCTCTTTCTGCATGTTTGCTTCAGAAGTACTTGTTAACTGTGTCACACCAATACATTTCGCTCGCTTCATTCCAGGCGGTGTACCTGCTTCTAATCCTTCAACCGCACGAGCCATCATGTCCATTCCACCTGCTGCATGGACATTTACTAAATCAACGCCTAATCCGGCAATATTTTTCATCGCACTTCCAACAGTGTTTGGAATATCATGAAGTTTTAAGTCTAGAAAAATTTGGTGATTTCTTTCCTTTAATTCCTGAATAATGCTTGGTCCTTCTTTGTAAAACAGTTCCATTCCCACCTTTAGAAATAACGATTCTCCGTTAAATTCTTTTAAAAAGGAATGCACCTCGTCTTTCGAGGCAAAATCAAGCGCGATGATAAGCGAATTGTTCATGTTTTCCCCAGCTCCTTCCCGTTACTTCTGATATATGTTCGAATCCGTATTGATCTAATAGTGCAGGTAGCTCCTCGATTATTTTTGGGCAAATAAACGGATCTACAAAGTTTGCTGTGCCGACTGCTACCGCACTTGCGCCTGCATAGAAAAATTCTAAAACATCTTCAGCAGTGGATACTCCACCCATTCCAATAATCGGCAGGTTTACTGCTTGACTCACTTCATAAATCATACGAATTGCTACAGGCTTCACTGCTGGGCCAGATAATCCTCCTGTTTTATTCGCTAAAATCGGCTGGCCTGTTTTTAAATCGAGACGCATGCCAACAAGAGTGTTAATCATCGTAATTCCATCTGCTCCCCCTGCTTCTACCGCTTTTGCCATCTCTACAATATTTGTTACATTTGGCGAAAGCTTCACATATACCGGAACTTCTGATACTTCTTTTACTTTTTTCGTTAATTCCTTAGCAACTTCTGGAATCGTTCCAAAAGCAATTCCTCCTGTTTTTACATTCGGACAAGAAATGTTTAATTCTAGTGCTGCAACATTCGAGGCTTTTGATATTTCTTTCGCAACTGCCACATAATCCTCTTCCACTGATCCTGCTACATTTGCAATAATCGGTACATCAAACTGGCTTAACCAAGGCAATTCTTCACCAACCACTTTTTTAAGACCAGGATTTTGAAGACCAATGGCATTCAGCATTCCAGAAGTAGTTTCTGCTACTCGAGGTGTTGGATTACCAAAGCGTGGCTCAACCGTAGTTGCTTTAATCATAATCGCGCCTAGCTTACTTAAATCATATAAGTTGCTATATTCCCGTCCAAATCCAAAACAGCCAGAAGCGGGCATAATTGGGTTTTTGAGCTGTAATCCAGGAAGCTTTACCTGAAGTCGGTTCATAGGACAACCTCCCCTGTTTTAAATACTGGTCCATCTGTACATACCTTTTTATAACTAAAGCCTGTTGGATCGTCTGCTGTATGACATACACAAGCAAAACATGCACCAATCCCGCATCCCATTCTTTCCTCTAAAGAAATGAACACCTTTTTATCTGGAAATGTTTTTTCTAGATTTTTAAGCATTGGCGTTGGTCCACATGAGTATAATACGTCAAATTCTAGTTTTTCTTGAAAAATTACATCTGTGACAAATCCTTGAGTACCGCGACTACCATCTACGGTAGCAATATACGTATCTCCAAGTGAAGCAAACTTTTCTTCATAAAAAGCAACGGATTCCGTTTGAAATCCTAATACAGCAACAATCTTTACCCCTTTAGCAACAAGACGATTTGCTAATTCGTATAAAGGTGGCACCCCAATACCTCCACCCACTAATAAAGCCGTCTCTCCTAGCTTACATTCTTCGACTGGAAATCCATTTCCTAAAGGACCTAGAATATCAACCGTCTCTCCTGCTGTCTTTTTTCCAAGAAGCTTTGTGCCCTCTCCTTCTGCTCGGTAAATCATCGTAAAGGTTTTTCTGTCTTGATTAATCCGGCAAATACTAATCGGGCGTCTTAATAAAGGTACAGCACTATCACTTACTTTTATATGAACAAATTGACCTGGCTCATTCATTTCAGAGACAAGCTCACCCGTTAAGGTGAGCTCCATAATATTTTCGGCTATCTCTTTCTGTTCGACTACTGTACAGATTTCGTTTTTGATCATACTAATACTGCCTCCAGTTGCGTTTTGCTTGGCTCCATCGCATCTGTAGAGAATGTCATGGATTCTACTACTCGAAGGATTGCCTCTGCTGTATCTAAAGAAGTTAAGCATGGAATACCATTTTCAACAGATTCACGTCTAATTCGGAATCCATCTCTTGCTGGCTGGCTACCTTTTGAGAATGTATTAATGACAAACTGTGCTTCCCCATTGCGGATTACATCAATTAATGTATGACCTTTTCCACCAATTTTACCGACCACTTTTACTGGAATCTGATTACTTTTGAGGAACGCTGCAGTTCCACTTGTTGCCATCAGACTATAGCCGATATTCGTAAATCGTTTTGCAAGCTGCAATGCTTCTTCCTTATCTTTATCTCCAATTGTCATCAGAACTGTTCCAAATGTTTTAATCTTCATGCCTGAAGCAATTAAGCCTTTGTACAGTGCTTTTTCAAGAGTAATATCTTTACCCATAACTTCTCCAGTTGATTTCATCTCAGGTCCTAATGTAATATCTACTCTTCGTAATTTTGCAAAAGAGAATACTGGAACTTTGACATAAACACCAGATTTTTCAGCGACTAAGCCTGTAGTATAGCCTTGCTCTTTTAAGGATGTGCCCAAAATAACTTTTGTTGCAATTTTCGCCATCGGCACATTCGTAATTTTGCTTAGGAAAGGTACTGTTCTACTAGAGCGTGGATTTACTTCTAGCACAAAGACTTCTCCTTTGGAAACAACGTACTGGATATTCAGTAAGCCGACAATCTTCAATCCTTTTGCAAGTCTCGTTGTATAATCTACTAATGTTTGCTTAATTTCTGCTGATAAGCTTTGCGGTGGATAGACAGCAATCGAATCTCCTGAATGGACACCAGCACGTTCGATATGCTCCATAATTCCTGGAATAACTACATCTGTTCCATCACAGATTGCATCCACTTCGATTTCTTTACCTGTTAAATAACGGTCAATTAAGATTGGCTGTCCTGGACTTGCTTTAACCGCATTTTCCATGTAAGGAATGAGCTCTTCTTCCTTATAAACAATTTGCATCGCTCTTCCGCCTAATACGTAAGAGGGTCTTACAAGTACTGGGTAGCCAATGGAATTTGCTACAACAATTGCTTCTTCAACTGTTAACGCCGTTTTTCCGTCAGGCTGTGGGATGCCTAAGTCTTGTAGGCTTTGTTCAAACTTATCACGATCCTCTGCACGATCTAAATCTTCTAGAGATGTACCTAAGATTTTAACGCCACGCTCTGCCAAGGGACCAGCTAGGTTGATGGCTGTTTGCCCACCAAACTGTACCACTACTCCTTCAGGCTTTTCTAGATCAATGATATGCATTACATCTTCAATCGTAAGTGGTTCAAAGTAAAGCTTATCGGAAATACTAAAGTCTGTTGAAACAGTTTCTGGATTGTTATTGATGATAATTGCTTCATAGCCTGCTTCTTTTATTGCCCATACAGAGTGAACCGTTGCATAGTCAAACTCAATCCCTTGTCCGATGCGAATTGGTCCAGATCCAAGGACAACGATGCTTTTCTTGTCTGTGACAATCGATTCGTTTTCCTCTTCATATGTTCCATAGTAGTACGGTGTTTCTGATTCAAACTCAGCTGCACATGTATCAACCATTTTATAAACAGGCACAATGCCTTTTTCTTTTCTCCAGTTATATACTTCAAGCTCTGTTGTATTCCAAAGCTTTGCAAGCTGAATATCGGCAAATCCTTTTTCTTTTGCCTCTTTTACGTATTCCTCATCAAACGGATGATTGGTTAGCTCTTTTTCGAACTTGATGATGCCTTGAAGTTTATATAGGAAGAATAAGTCAATCTTGCTCCATTCATGAATCATTTCAATACTCACACCGCGATTCAGCGCTTCTGCTATATAAAACAATCTTTCATCTCCAGCAACTCTTATTCGTTTCTCTAGCAATTCATCGCTGGTTTCGTCCGCTGCATTTAGCGAAAAGTGATACACTTTTGCTTCAAGGGAACGAATCGCTTTTAATAGAGATTCTTCGAAGGTTCGGCCAATTGCCATTACTTCACCAGTTGCTTTCATTTGTGTACCTAAGTTACGTTTCGCTGATTCAAACTTATCGAATGGGAAGCGTGGAATCTTACTTACCACATAATCTAATGCTGGTTCGAAGCTTGCATATGTTTTCCCTGTAACAGGGTTCATCATCTCATCTAATGTTAACCCTACTGCGATTTTTGCAGCTAGCTTTGCTATCGGATAACCAGTTGCTTTACTTGCAAGGGCAGAAGAACGACTTACCCTTGGGTTTACTTCGATAATGTAATATTGAAAGCTGTCAGGATCTAGTGCAAGCTGTACGTTACAGCCACCTTCAATTTTTAGTGCACGAATAATTTTCAAGGAAGTATTTCTTAGTAGCTGGTATTCTCTATCGCTTAACGTCTGACTTGGTGCTACAACGATACTGTCACCTGTATGAATCCCAACTGGATCGATATTTTCCATGTTACATACAACAATTGCGTTATCATTGCTATCGCGCATGACTTCGTATTCAATTTCTTTGAATCCTGCGATACTTTTTTCTAATAAACATTGGGTAACTGGGCTGTTTTTTAATCCGCTTGTTACGATTTCTTCTAATTCCTCGTCATTATGGCAAATCCCCCCGCCAGTTCCACCAAGTGTGAAGGCAGGTCGAACGATAACTGGATAACCAATTTTTTCTACAAATGTTTTTGCCTCGCCCATATTATGAATAATATCACTGTCTGGAACTGGTTCGCCTAATTCATTCATCAAGTTACGGAAAAGGTCTCTATCTTCTGCTTGTTGAATGGCAGATAACTTAGTTCCAAGTACTTCTACCCCACATTCCTCTAAAACCCCTGCTTCTGAAAGCTCAACAGCAAGGTTTAAGCCCGTTTGTCCTCCCAATGTCGGCAGGATAGCATCTGGTCTTTCTTTGCGAATGATGCGACTGACAAATTCAAGGGTTAATGGTTCGATATAAACTTTATCTGCCATTTCCGTATCTGTCATAATTGTTGCTGGATTGGAGTTTACTAAGATTACTCGATAGCCTTCTTCCTTTAAAGCGATACATGCTTGAGCGCCTGCATAGTCAAATTCTGCTGCTTGCCCAATGATGATTGGACCTGATCCGATTACTAATATACTTTTAATATCATTACGCTTTGACATATGCTGCACCTTCCTGTTTGTGAGATTTTATCATTTCCATAAAACGATCGAATAAATAGTTTGCATCCTCTGGTCCTGGAGACGCTTCTGGATGATATTGCACGGTAAACGCTGGGTATTCTTTACGCTGTAACCCTTCGATTGTTCCATCATTTAAAGCAATATGTGTTACTTCTAAGTTTGTATGATTAATAGATTCTTCTTCTACTGTATAGCCATGATTTTGCGATGTTAGCGAAACCTTCCCTGTTAATAAATCCTTCACTGGGTGGTTTGATCCTCGATGGCCAAACTTCATTTTTTCCGTATTTGCTCCACTAGCTAATGCGAATAATTGATGACCTAAACAGATTCCAAAAAGCGGTACTTTCCCAACAATTCCTTTAATTGCTTCAATTGCCTCAGGTACATCCTTGGGATCTCCAGGTCCATTTGATAGCATAACGCCATCTGGACTTAATCTTAGAATTTCTTCTGCTGTTGTGTTGTATGGGACAACAATTACATCACAATCACGTTTATTTAATTCTCGTAAAATTCCATGCTTCATTCCATAGTCTACTAGGACGACGCGGCTGCCGCGACCTGGACTTGGATAAGGCTTCTTCGTAGAAACTTGCTTTACTTGATCTGTACTTAGCGTAATTCCTTTTAATTTTGCGATTACTTCTTCTGCATTTTCTTCTATACTACAAATTGCACCTTTCAACGTTCCATATTGGCGGATAATACGCGTTAATTTTCTTGTATCAATGCCAGTAATTCCTGGGATATTCTTTAGCTTAAAGTATTCGTCTAATGATAGTTCATTGCGCCAATTTGAAGGAAAATCACACACTTCTTTGACAATAAATCCATGAATGGCTGGCGTTATCGATTCAAAATCATCTCGATTAATACCATAATTTCCTACTAGTGGATACGTTAGCGTTACAATTTGTCCACAATAAGATGGATCTGATAGAATTTCTTGATAGCCTGTCATTCCTGTGTTAAATACTACTTCACCAAATTTTTCTGTATCGGCACCGAAGCCTTTCCCGATAAATACCGTACCATCTTCAAGAATTAATTGTTTTTTCATGCGTGTACACTTTCCTTTCTCCAAGCAATCTTTCCACTAACGATTGTAGCAACTGGCCAGCCTTGACATTCCCAGCCAGCAAATGGTGTATTTCTTCCTTTTGATAAAAATGTGTCTGGATCAATCTTATTTGTATCTTCTAAATCAAGAATGACGATGTCTGCGTTCTGACCTATTTCTAATGTTCCAGCGTTTAAATTAAATGCCTTAGCTGGCTTTATAGTTAGATAATCAATTAACTGATTTAATGTCATTACTCCTGTTTTTACAAAGTTCGTGTAAAGGAGGGGAAATGCTGTTTCTAACCCAACAATTCCAAATGGTGCAAGTTGCATTGATTGTGCTTTTTCTTCTGCTGTATGTGGTGCATGATCTGTTGCGATAAAGTCAATTGTTCCATCTAGTAATCCTTCCATTAATGCTTTGCGATCCTCTGTTCCTCTTAACGGTGGATTCATTTTGTAATTTGTGTCAAGAGAAGGGATATCGGTATCTGCTAATAGTAAATGATGTGGTGATACCTCTGCTGTAACCCGGATCCCTGCTTTCTTCGCATCTCTTACAACACGTACAGATTCTTTTGTACTGATGTGGCATACATGATAATGACAACCAGTTGCTTCTGCTAAAAGAACATCTCTTGCAATTTGCACAGATTCACAAACACTTGGAATTCCATTTAAGCCGTTTGCCTTTGAAAACTCCCCTTCATGTACACAACCTTTATTAATGAGGCTATTATCTTCACAGTGAGCGACAATTGCCATATCTAGTGCAGCCGCTCGCTTCATTGCTTCTAGCATTTGTCCTGCTTCTTGAATTCCTACACCATCATCGGTAAAAGCGAATGCCCCTAGTTCTTTAAGCGCCTTAAAATCAGTAAGCTCATTACCTAATTGTCTGATTGTGATGGCTGCATACGGTAAGACATTTACATTTGCCGTATTTTGAATCCTTTCATTTAAATTATGTAGATTCTCGACTGTATCAGGAACCGGTCTTGTGTTGGGCATATTTGCAATCGTTGTAAATCCGCCACGTGCTGCTGCCATCATCCCTGTCGCAATCGTTTCTTTCTTTTCGCCCCCTGGTTCTCTTAAATGAACATGTAGGTCAATAAATCCTGGAGCGATCACTTTTCCAGCTGCATCAATCACTTCATCTGCATTTGTATTGATTTCTTTTGCAATAGTCTTGATTGCCCCATTTTCGATCAATATGTCATTCTGTTCTAAATCCCCTGTAGTATTAAGCAACTGGCCATTTCTGATAAGTATTGACATGTTCATTTCTCCCTCCAATATTTTCTAACGATCTTTTTAAAACACTCATACGGATAAACACACCATTTTCCATTTGCTTAAAAATTCTGGAGCGTTCGCACTCAACCAATTCATCCGCAATTTCTACATCTCTGTTCACTGGTGCCGGGTGCATGATAATGCTTCCTGGCTTCATTTTTTTTTCTCTTTCTACTGTTAACCCGTATAGTTTATGGTAGCTTTCTATATCAAAAGCAGCTCTTTCGTCTCCATGTCTTTCATGTTGGACGCGTAGTAGCATAACAACATCAGATGTTTCAATCGCTGTATCAATATCTTCATAACTTGCATCCTGAAGGACCGTTTCATCAAACCATTCTCTTGGTCCAGAGAACACAACCTCTGCCCCTAATCTTGTTAAGGCATCTGCATTTGATCTTGCAACTCGGCTATGACTGATATCACCAATAATACTTACTTTTAAGCCGTTGAAGCGTTGGAATTCCTGCTTTATAGTTAAAAGATCTAGTAGTGATTGGGTAGGATGATGACCGCAACCATCACCTGCATTAATGACTGGTATGTTTACTTTTCCTACCAATTCATCAAAGTAACGGTCATTTTCGTGTCTTATAACTACAGCATTTACTCCTACTGATTCCAGCGTTCGAACAGTATCATATAATGTTTCTCCTTTAACAACACTTGAGGTTGTTGTCTCGAATGGGATGACCTCAAGTCCTAACTTTCTCTCCGCTACTTCGAAGCTACATTTTGTTCTTGTGCTTGCCTCGAAGAAGAGATTTGCAACAAAGCATTGGTTTGCTGGTCTCCATGTTTCCCCATTTGCAAATCTTTGTGCATCTCTTAGGATTTCTTGAATCTCTGTAACGGTTAACTCAGTCGTAGTTAATAAGTTTTCCATGATACTCCCTCCCGTTATTTGCTGCTTTTAACTTAACCCGCAGGCTGAATACACTTCGCTTTCCGTGGGGCGAGCGGTGAGCCTCCTCGGCACAGCCTGCGGGGTCTCACCTTTCTCGCTAATCCCACAGGAGTCTACGTGTATTCAGCCTGCTCAGTATTTCTAAATTAATTTTCGTCAGTATTCCTTAAAAATTCCTAAAAAAAACGCCCTAACAACTTGTTAGGGCGTCAAAAAGTTTGATTCTGCGTAGATTTAGGCAAATTGAACCTAGTACATACAATCTATGCATCATTTTTTGGCACCCTTATAAGTCTCTCTGTACTTGTTTAAAAGGTGTTATTATTTACTTTCGTCTACTGCAATTGCTTCTTCGAATAAATCATCTTTTGCTTTTTCTCTTCCTGGTAATACTAGGTTTAAAATAATTCCTAAGATTGCGGCGAATGCCATTCCTTCTAGTTTAAAGTGTTCTCCCATATGGATGGAGAAGCCTCCAATACCTGTTACTAGGATGACAGATGCGATAACTAAATTACGGTTTTTATTGAAATCCAACTTTGCTTCTACAATAATTCTTAATCCAGAAGAAGCGATGATACCGAACAGAAGAATGGATACTCCTCCCATTACTGGTGTTGGAATTGATTGAATAAGTGCAGCAATTTTACCGATAAATCCAAACCCGATTGCTAGTACTGCTGCTCCTCCTAAAACATATACACTATATACTCTAGTAATTGCTAGTACTCCAATATTTTCACCATACGTTGTTTTTGCAGGTCCCCCCATTAAGGCAGAGATAATTGTTGCAGTTCCATCTCCTAGAATACTTCTGTGAAGTCCAGGATCTTTTATATAATCTTTACCAACTACTTTACTTAATACTAACTGGTGACCAATATGTTCCGTTAGTGTAACGATTGCCACCGGGACAAAAATGGTTAGTAAAGCTAAGTTAATGGTTACAGGATAATCTACGAATGGGAAGATAAAATCTGGCATCGCAAACCATTTCGCATCCAAAACACCTTGAAAGTTAACCACACCTACAAGTAAGGCATAAACATAACCTATAACAATACCTGCTAAGATTGGAATGAAGCTAAACACTCCTTTACCAAACATCGTAAAGAGAATAGTTGCAAGTAAGGTTACTAGCGCAACAGATATATATAGTAAGCTATACTCTTGATTCTCACTACCATTGTTCATATACATCGATTGCCCGACTGCGGTTGAAGCAAGCGCCAATCCGATTACCATAATTACTGGTCCAACAACAATCGGCGGCAGGATATTCATAATCCAGCGATAACCTGCTTTTTTTATAGTTAAGGCAACAATACCGTATACAATTCCGGCAATAAAGGTTCCAATCATGGCAGCTCCAGGTCCTCCGCCAGGCATTGCCTTAGCCGCTAAAACTGGCGCGATAAAGGCAAAGGATGAGCCTAAGTAGGCTGGCACTTTAAATTGGGTAATAATTAAGAATGCGAGTGTACCTACTCCGCTTGAGACTAAAGCGACTGCTGGACTCATGTCAATTAAGAATGGTACTAAAACTGTTGCGCCAAACATGGCGAATAAATGCTGTAAGCTTAATGTAATCCACTGCAGAGCACTTGGCTTGTCATTAATTCCTAATAAGGGTTTTGTTTCGTTCATTTCTGTCTCCTCTTTCTGTAAAAAAATACTTGAGTATAATTACTTATTAATATCCCCTATTGAATAAATAAAACCCCTTTTCTGCGTAGCGAAAAAGGGGTTTTAGACAGGCTTGAAGAAACCTTATGAGAAAAACTCCCCTTCTCAGCCTCACAGGACTGCATTTAAAAGGGTTCTATTTAATTTTCAAAAATATTTACTTCATCATGTCCATCGACCTCTGCAAGCTCAACTACAATTCTTTCTGAGCTGGAGGTTGGAATGTTTTTCCCAACATAATCAGCTCTGATTGGCAGTTCTCTATGACCTCTGTCTACTAAGACTGCAAGCTGTATGGATGCTGGTCTTCCCATATCCATTAGTGCATCCATGCCGGCCCGAACCGTTCTTCCTGTATATAAGACGTCGTCTACAAGAATGACCTTTAAGCCTTGAATATCTGTTGGGATGTCTGAGCCTTTTACCAATGGCTCCTCATTTTTCGTCTTTTTCGTTAAATCGTCTCTATACAATGTAATGTCCAATTCACCAACTTCAATTGGCTTTCCTTCGATTTGAGCAATTCTTTCGGCAAGACGGTTAGCAATGTATATACCTCTTGTTCGAATCCCAACAAGTATACAATCTTCTATCCCTTTATTTTTTTCGATGATTTCATGAGCTATTCTTGTTAATGCTCGTCTTATTGCTTGCTCGTCTAGCACAAGTGCCTTCTGCGACATATCGATCACCATCCATGCTGTGATTCAAACTTTTTTCAAAAAAAATATCCTCTCACCGTTTTGATGAGAGGATATACGTATACTTAGATAGCTATTACTTTTAATAGCTAGAATCCGTTTCCTTCTCAACCTCACGGGATTGATTTAAAGGACTTATTCAACTAAAATTATCTTAATATAAAATAGATATCTTGTCAACGATTATTTCGAAGGGTATCTAAAAGTTGTTCATAGTCTTTTGGCAGTGGAGCTTCGAACTCTAGATATTCCCCAGTACGTGGATGTTCAAATCCTAGTACTCCTGCATGAAGAGCTTGGCCCCCGATATCTAATGTTTTTCTTGGTCCATATTTAGGGTCTCCAACAAGTGGATAGCCAATATACTTCATATGAACACGAATTTGATGAGTACGTCCAGTCTCTAATTGACATTCGATATATGTGTATCCATCTATTCTTTCGATTACATGAAAATGTGTTACAGCATGCTTCCCGTTATCTACAACAGTCATACTTTGTCTATCCTTAGGATCACGGCCAATCGGCGCTTCAATTGTTCCATAGTCATGTGGAATGGATCCATGAACTAACGCTTTATATTTTCTTGTTACCGTTTTTGCTACTAATTGATTCACAAGACTTTCATGAGCAGCATCATTTTTAGCAACCATTAATAGGCCAGATGTATCTTTATCGATTCGATGGACAATCCCTGGTCTCATTACACCATTAATCCCAGAAAGATCTTTACAATGTGCCATTAAACCGTTCACCAATGTTCCAGTTACATGGCCAGGAGCAGGATGTACAACCATTCCTTTTGGTTTATTTACTACGATAACATCTTTATCCTCATAATAAATATCTAAATCCATTTCCTCTGCTTCAACGTCTAGTTCTGTTGCTTCTGGTACTTCAATTGTTACTACGTCATTTAAAACACCTTTATACTTTGTTTTTACCGTTTGACCATTAACTGTCACATGACCGTCTTTTATCCATTGTTGGACCTGCGTTCTTGACCAGTCTGCATTAATCGTCGAAACAATTTTGTCGATTCGTTCATTTACTTGCTCACTTTGAATGATATGTTCCGTTTTTTCCATTTTTCTTCTCCTTCTTTGCTTCTCTATCCTCCCTCAGCATAACTAGGATTAATAAAATAACACCAATTACTAAAGATGAGTCTGCAATATTAAATATAGGGAAATCATAATTGAAGATATACGTATTGATAAAGTCGACTACATATTGATGTCTGGCACGGTCAATAAAATTGCCAAGTGCGCCACCTAATATAAGACCGAGCGAAACCCCGTATAGTATTTTGCCTTTTGTGCCAGTTTGAATTAAATAAATTAATCCAATTACAACAACAATCGTGACGATATAGAAAAAGACCATTTGATTCTCAAGCATACCCCATGCGGCTCCACTATTACGATGGGATGTCAGATAGAAAAAATCTTTTATTATTTCAATACTTTCACCAAGCTCCATATTTTTTACAACTAACCATTTCGTCCATTGATCAAGAATAATAATTATAGCTGCAATTATGTAATAAAACACTAAAGTTTCCTCCAATTCTCGAGTCTCCTTTAGCATTTTAGCATAAACTAGATGAAAACGATAGCTTGGTCGTATATTTCCATGAAAGCAATTCCCACCTAATCAGTGAATCGACTTTCGATAATAGGACTGAATACTATTTATATCACTCTTTGTTCTAATAGTAGGAATCATCTCCAATAAATCGAATGGAAGTAATTCGCCAGACATTTCACACATTCCAAAGTTACCACTTTCTAATTTTTGCATCGTTTCCTCTACATCTTTTAGTTCTTCTTCAATATACTTATTTATTTTTGAATCTCTTTTTACTCGTAATGTTGTTGCTAATTCGATTTGTGTCAGACGGAGTTCTGTATAAAGCTTTTCAACAGTTGAATTCATTTCCATTACCTCCGTTTCTTTAATTATCTTTAGCTTTTCCATTGAAGAAGACAAAAACCGATTAAAGATTTAACAAGCATAACAACTATTAACGGAGGTGGAATTATTTCTCTTCATTACATATGTATAAAAAAATCCACCCACATTGTGATAATAGATGGGAGTTGCTCTCACGCTATGTAATTCATTTATTCTTTTTCTTTTCCCAATAAAAGGCTTTTACAAAACTTTTTTCCTTTAATTTTTTCTTTGTTTTAAACAATCTTTTAAAAGCAAAAAAGAGGATGGGACATAACAAATTAGATACTCTGTAAAGACGAACAATCTCTAATTTAACGCTTAAATAAAAGTTACATTCACTGAATATTTATGATTTTAAATATAGTCAAGTGTAAAAACTAATTCGTTCCATTGCGCTACAGACACTCGCTTCATTTCACTTCATTTTTAAAGGCTATTTTCTAAAAAATATTGTTTTTCCAAGAAAAAATAATTTAGTTGGAAGAATGGAGCAGCCTGAATATACGTAGACTCCTGTGGGATTAGCGAGACAGCCTGAGACCCTGAAGCGGCTCAGCGCGAGCCCCACGGAAAGCGAAGTGTATTCAGGCTGCGGGTACTAACAGCTGAAACAGCTTTTTTACAAGCTAATTAAAAAGCCAAACAATCATACGAAATTTCCGTGTAATTGTTTGGCTTTAAATTGGGCTGAAATATTTATGTTAGTGTATTTATAAGTGTTTCTTAATAATTTTCTTCTACTACATGTGCACATCTCTCGCATAGTGTTGGATGTGCTTCCACTTTACCAACGTCTGTTGTAACAGTCCAGCATCTTTCACATGTTTCACCGTCTGCTTTTGATACTACAATGGCAGCATGTTCAAGCTTTAACGCTTCTTCTGGAGCACTATTATATTCACCAGCAATTTCGAAACCTGATACGATAAATAATTGTTGTAAGTTTTCTTGAATAGAATTTAGAAGTGTATTTACTTCTTCATTCACATACAACGTTACTTTCGCAGCGAGTGATTTACCAATTACTTTTTGATTACGTGCTTCTTCTAATGCTTTAAGCACATCATCACGTACAACCAAGAATTTATTCCATTTTTCTTCTAACATATCACTATTTTCAAATGTTGTATATTCCGGGAAATCTGTTAGCTGTACACTTTCTTCATTTGCAGAAGAAATATGGTCCCAAACCTCATCCGCAGTATGTGGTAAGATTGGTGCAACTAATTTTGTTAAGCTGATTAAGCTTTCGTAAAGAACAGTTTGAATTGCTCTTCTTTCCTTATTATTTGTTGCTTCGATATACAGTACATCTTTTGAAAAATCAAGATAGAATGCACTTAAATCCAATGTACAGAAATTATTGATATTATGATAAATAGTCGAGAATTCGTATTTATCATAGGATTCTGTTACATTTTTAATTAATTTATTTAATTTGATCAGCATAAACTGATCCACTTCACGTAATTCTTCATAAGAAAGAGCATCTGTTTCTGGGTTAAAGTCAGCAAGGTTTCCTAATAAGAAACGGAATGTATTTCTGATTTTACGATAGCCTTCTGTTACTTGTTTTAAAATAGCATCAGATACACGTACATCTGCTTGGAAATCTACTGAAGCTACCCATAGACGTAAAATATCAGCACCTAATTGGTTCATTACTTTTGCAGGAACCATAACATTTCCTAATGATTTACTCATTTTGCGTCCTTCTCCATCTAAAACGAAGCCATGGCTTAAAACAGCTTTATAAGGTGCTTTACCAGTTACTGCTACGCTTGTAGATAATGAAGAGTTAAACCAGCCACGATATTGGTCAGAACCTTCTAGGTATAGATCAGCAGGACGTTGAAGATCCTCTCTTTCTAGTAATACAGCTTGATGAGAAGAACCAGAATCGAACCAAACATCCATAATATCTGTTTCTTTTGTAAATTCACCATTTGGGCTACCTGGATGTGTAAAGCCTGCTGGCAATAATTCCTTCGCTGATTTTTCAAACCAAATATTCGACCCATTTTCTCTAAATAGATTAGAGATATGCTCAATTGTTTCATCTGTAATGATGCTGTCGCCATTTTCTGCATAGAACACAGGAATTGGCACACCCCATGCACGTTGTCTAGAAATACACCAATCTCCACGATCACGAACCATATTATACAATCTAGTTTCGCCCCATGCAGGTACCCATGCTGTTTCTTTTACTGCATCTAATAGTTCATTCCTAAAGTCTTTAATAGAAGCAAACCATTGTGCTGTTGCACGGAAAATAACTGGTTTTTTCGTTCTCCAGTCATGTGGATAAGAATGAGTAATAAATTGAAGCTTTAATAATGCTCCAACCTCTTCAAGCTTTTCTGTAATTGGCTTGTTCGCTTTATCATAGAATAAACCTTCAAATCCTGGTGCTTCTTCTGTCATAACCCCTTTATCATCAACAGGACAAAGAACTTCTAATCCATATTTTTGACCAACTAAGAAATCATCTTCCCCATGTCCAGGAGCAGTATGAACACAGCCAGTTCCGGCATCTGTCGTTACATGTTCTCCTAGCATTACTAAAGAATCACGGCCATAGATTGGATGTACAGCTAGAATATATTCTAGTTCTGAACCTTTCACTTCTTGAACTACTTTTGCTTCTTCCCAGCCAATTTCTGTTTTTACACTTTCCAATAAATCTTGTGCAACTAAGTATTTGTTGCCTTTTTCTTCGACAACTACATATGTTAAAGTTGGATGAACAGAAATACCTAAGTTAGCAGGAATTGTCCAAGGAGTAGTTGTCCAAATAACTATTTGTACATCTTCTGCTAAAACACCTTTGCCATCTTTCACTTTAAAGCCAACATAAATAGAAGCCGACTTTTTGTCTTTATATTCAATTTCTGCTTCAGCAAGTGCTGATTCACTTGTTGGAGACCAATAAACAGGTTTCTTCCCTTTGTAGATATAACCTTTTTTCGCCATTTCTCCAAATACTTTTATTTGCTGTGCTTCATAAGCAGGCTTTAAGGTAATATAAGGATTTTCCCAATCTCCGCGAACTCCTAAGCGTTTAAATTGTTCTCTTTGACTGTCAATTTGTCCTAATGCATATTCTTCACATAATTTACGGAATTCTGCAATTGTCATTTCTTTACGTTTTACACCCTTATTTGTTAAAGCTTGTTCAATTGGCAGTCCGTGTGTATCCCATCCTGGCACATATGGTGCTTGAAAGCCAGTCATCGATTTATAACGAACGATAAAATCTTTTAAAATTTTATTAAGAGCATGTCCAATATGGATATCACCATTTGCATATGGAGGTCCATCATGAAGGACAAATATCGGACGTCCGTGTGTACGTTCCTGAACTTTTTCGTAAATATTCATTTCTTTCCATTTCGCTTGAATTTCAGGCTCACGATTTGGCAAATTCCCTCTCATCGGAAAAGCTGTTTTAGGCATGAGCAACGTATCTTTATATTCCATTTTCTTCCTCCAACATTATTATCTTTTTTCATGTATGCTTCCATCTATACAGTCCTATTATAGATTAAGTATAGACAGCAAAAAACCTTCTCATCCCCACGAAAGGGACGAGAAGGTTTAATAGTTAAGGTTCCCGCGGTACCACCCTTATAGATAAAAAGAAAATTTTATCCACTTAGACATTTTTTAACGGCAATGAACCGCCTTTTCTTACTTACCTTTTCAGAAAAAGACTCCAGGGTGATTTTCAACTTCCAACTTATCTCAGGCTTACACCGTCCCTGATTCGCTTTTATAAGTTTTTTGGAAATCTACTATCCCTATCAACGCTACATGAATATATATTTGTGAAAAATTATATTTCATAACTCAATGATTCGTCAAGACTAGGCTTTTATTTTGTTGAATTTAATTCGGAAGCATCCAATTCATATTCTAATAAATGATCCCAATCATCGTTATTCAGCATATCTAATTGTGCTTCAATTAGCATTTTGAATCGAGTACGGAATACTTTTGATTGCTTTTTCAATTCTTCAATTTCAAGAGCAATCTTTCTAGCTTTTGATAGTGATTCATTAACAATGCGGTCAGCATTTTTTTCTGCTTCTTTAATAATTAATTTTGCTTCTTTTTGTGCATTGCGTTTAACTTCTTCGGCAGCCTCTTGTGCTACAACAATTGATTTATTTAACGTTTCTTCAATATTATTATAGTGGCCGATACGGTCAGTTAACTCGTTTAATCTTTCTTCTAGTTCTTTTTTCTCACGGATAATATTTTCATAATCTTTAATTACCTGATCAAGAAATTCATTTACTTCATCTTCATCATAACCACGGAAGCCTTTGGCAAATTCCTTATTATGAATATCTAACGGCGTTAATGGCATAAAGCCACCTCCCAAACTTCAATTTCTTTATGTATCATCCTTATTTCGACAGTATTATCGGATTTCCTGCATTATTTTTGAAAAATATGAAGAAACGTGAAAAATAATGCTGTTGAAAATATTGTATCATATATACTCAATAAAAAAACCATGTTTTTTGTTTGAAACAGAAATTATAGAACTTCATCAATTTCTTATTCTCTACTTCAATTTACCTACCACAATTCTCCATTTATCTTTTTTCGTTTTTCCTTCAATCGATTTAATGGTAGCCCTGCCTTCCCCACGGACAGAAAATACATCTCCTTCTTCACACATAAAAGCGACATTTTCATTTAAAGTGAAATTTACTTTTACTAATCCTTGCGTGATAAAAGTCTTTGCCTTTTCTCTTGAGAACTTATAAACGGCTGCAATGAGTGTATCGAGGCGCAGAGAGGAAGTGGTCGTAGTTATTTCGGTCCAATGTTCTTCTTTAGCAATGATTTTTTCCAAAGGAATCGCGGTAAGACTCACCTTTGCTTTTCCAATCGAATCAAGCTGAAGTCTTACATAATCTTCAACTTCTCCTGCAACAATAAATTGAATATCTCCGTCAGCAACGAAAATATCTCCAAATTTACTACGATTTAAACCAAGGGACATTAGACTCCCTAAAACATGGGGATGTTCGATTGTGACAAACTTCTTCGGATAATTTACTTCAAGTAAAGAGAGATTAAAATCCGCTTTTGTTGCCTGATAATACTCGGGGTAAAGGATTGCTCTTTTTCTTTCTACTTGCTCATGCCCACCGAAAAAAGCATATTTTACTTCGCGATGGTCCCCAATGATCATACTTAAGACTTTCTGTTCCCGTGGATCCAAAAAATCGGTTAATTTCGGAGCATATGTATTCTCGACATAGCTTCGCCAATTTTGTACTTGATCGATAAATTCTCTTTCGTCTGGACGAAAGTGTTGATAGATTGACATCTTTTCAGCTCCTTTTTTGCATAGAAAAAGGGCTGTATTAGCCCTTTTAAGTATTTATAGAAACCACATTACTAATTGGCGAACTCCATTGCCAGCAAGATTTAATACAAAAATAGCCACAATTGGTGAAATATCGATCATGCCAAGAGGCGGAATAAATCTTCTAAAAATCTCTAAATATGGTTCACAGATTTTTGCAAGAAAAACACCAATAGATGTTTCACGAGCATTCGGAATCCATGACATTAATATATAAACAATAAGCGCGTAAGAATATATGGTTAAAGCATTAGCCAAGATACTTATAATAAAATTCATTCGTTGTTACCACCTCGTATTTTCATATTCTGCATCTTGCAAGATTTGTGAAATATTCCCCGAAACTTCTACGTTATCTGGTGTACATAGGAATATATCTGTGCCGATTTTTTGGATATCTCCACCAATGGCGTAGACTGTTCCACTTAGGAAATCAATAATCCGCTTCCCTTGATCTTTTTCGATACGCTGTAAGTTGACAACGACAGCACGACGGTTTTTTAGTTGGTCAGCGATATCCTGTGCTTCTGCATATACACGTGGTTCAACCAAAAATACTTTTGATGATTTTTGAATGCTTTGCAAACTTACAACATTTTGGTTACTTTTCGGTTGTTGAACGTGCTGTGTCTGCTGAACTGGTTGCTTATAATTTCGAACAGGTTCGCTTGGTTCTTCTTGATATCTTACTTGCTCTTCCTCATAATCTTCATCTTCTAAAAAAAAGAAAGTTTTTATTTTTGATTTTATACTCATTTTAGTTGCCTCCTATTTCTCGCTTCCTACTAAAGCAGTTCCAATTCTTATCATCGTTGCTCCCTCTTCGATCGCAATTGAATAATCATTCGACATTCCCATAGAAAGCTCTGTGCATGGAGCATATGGTAATTGTAATTCTTTTACATCTTCTTGAATGCTTTTTACTTTTTGAAAGCACTGACGAAGCAATTCCTTATCGTCTGTAAATGGCGCCATTGTCATTAATCCAATTACTTGAATATGAGGATATTCGGATAATTGTTTAACAAAATCAACAACTTCCTCTGGCTCCATTCCATGCTTTGTTTCTTCTTGCGAAATATTTACCTGTACAAAACACTTTATGGTTCGATTTGCTCTCTTATGTATTTCTTTTGCTAAAGATAATCGATCCAATGAGTGAATATAGTCTACATAATCTATAATACCTTTTACTTTTCTTGTCTGCAATGATCCGATAAAATGCCATACCGGCTTGTCCTGAAGAACCTCATACTTTGCCAGCAAGCCTTCTTCACGATTTTCACCTAAATGAACAATTCCAGCATCGACTGCTTCTTGTGCTCGCTCTATTGTAACATATTTTGTCACTGCAATAATCGTTACCTCTTCTGGTTTTCGATTTACTTTTTCACAAGCAGTAGCAATTTCCTGTTTTATAACTTCAAGATTTTCTTTCACTAACATTTTCGTATTCTTCTTCCTCTCTCCATCCAATATAACTCATCATTCTCCCGGTTTTCCCCTTATCCCTTCTATGGGAGAAAAAATAAGCGTCATCTTCATAAGTACAATAATTGGTTATATGAATATTGCTTGCCACCATTCCTTCTTCTAACAATATCTGTTTATTCACTTCTTGCAAATTAAGACTGTATTGTCCCGGAGAAACAGTGTCATATGGCTTTTGCTTAGAATGGATCGCCTTTTCCACTTCGTTAATAACTCGATCATCCACAATATAGTGACGATCTGTAATGGATGGACCGATTACAGCAAGTACCTCTTCTACAGGTATCTTATGGGAAGCAAATACTTTCAACATTTCGCTAGCAATGCCTTGGACTGTTCCTTGCCACCCTGCATGCGCAATTCCAATCGCCTTTGTAGTTGGATGGATAAAATATAGCGGAACGCAGTCAGCAAAACATAAAGTTAATAATATATTTTTTCCCAAAGTAAAGAAACCATCTGTATCCTTTAGCGCACTTTCATAATCTGTAGCTCCTTTGCCAATATGAGCTTTTGTTACTTCGACAATATTAACTTTATGGGTTTGCTCTGCACCAACCCATTGTTCTAATGGAATTGTTAAATTTTGCGCTACTTCTATACGGTTTGCAACTACTGTTTCTTTTTGATCATTTACATGAAATGCCATATTTAAACTAGCATAATCGCCTTTACTTTTCCCACCATTTTTTGTTGTGAAACCAGCTATTAGTTTTGGAAACTGTTGCTCCCACAATTCAAGATTAAAAAACTGCTTATTTCGTAAAGTAAAAGGTTCCATTCTCTAACCCCATCTTTTTGTTTTAGTTTACCATATGGACCTATCATTGGTCACAGAAAAACATGATTTTCTTTGGAAATTAGGTTGCTTTTTAATAAAATTAGCTCAATTTGCTTTTTTCTTATTCACAGGACTTGGTGAACAAACGTTGATGGGTTTCTTTGTTACCCTTTCAGTCTTTTCCAAGCCCATTCTATCAGTTGAGAGTCCGCCTAACTTTTTAGAAAAACAGTATTCATCATATCCGGACTGTCCATCACTCAAATATATTATGTATATTTATAAAAGAGTAGTATTATATTTCTTCTCAATAGAAAAGGTTAGACATCATTAAAGTACACATACTTTAAGAAGTCTAACCCTTTTATTCCTATTTTAGCTTTGAATATTTTTATTCATTTGTTTAATAGCAGCCTTTTCCAATCTTGAGACTTGTGCTTGTGAAATGCCGATTTCATCTGCAACTTCCATTTGTGTTTTCCCTTGGAAAAACCTTTTTCGTAAAATTAGTTTTTCACGGTCATTTAACCGGCGCATTCCTTCTTTTAATGCCAATTCTTCAACCCACTGTATATCTTTATTTTTTTCGTCACTTAATTGATCCATCACATAAATCGGATCTCCGCCGTCATTATAAATTGGTTCAAAAAGCGACACAGGATCTTGAATAGCATCTAATGCAAAAACAATATCCTCATGTGGAATGTCTAACTCTTTGGCAATTTCCTCAGCTGTCGGTTCTTTTGATGTTTTATTCATCAATCGTTCTCTGACTTGTAATGCCTTATAAGCAATGTCTCTCAGAGATCTGGAAACCCTAATTGGATTATTGTCGCGTAAATAACGGCGAATTTCACCAATAATCATTGGGACAGCATAGGTGGAAAACTTAACGTTTTGACTTAAATCAAAATTATCGATAGATTTCATTAGACCAATACAACCCACTTGAAATAAGTCATCCACGAATTCTCCTCGATTATTAAATCGTTGAATCACACTTAATACGAGGCGGAGATTTCCATTTACGAGACTTTCTCTTGCGGATATATCTCCCTCATGCATTTGCTTGAAGAGCAATCTCATTTCTTCATTTTTTAACACTGGAAGCTTTGATGTATCAACACCGCAAATTTCTACTTTATTTCGAGTCAATCTATTTCCCTCCTCACAGGAGCTGCTGTACAAAAAACAGTATCTCCCCGAGAAGGAAAAATATGCATGATAAGAATTTTTGTTAAATTTCCAATTTACGCTAATTTCGATTGGTATTATGTGGGACAAGGCTTTTCAATCGAAAAACTTTTAAACCATTTTATTAAATTCCTTTTGTAGTCTTTTAATAATTCTTTTTTCTAAACGAGAAATATATGATTGAGAAATTCCCAGCATATCTGCAACATCTTTTTGCGTTTTTTCCTCTCCAGTGCCTAAACCAAATCGCAATTCCATGATTTGTTTTTCCCTTTTAGATAGCTGGTGAAGTGCTTTTACTAATAGCTTTTTATCTACGCTTGCATCTAAATCCTTTGTTATAATATCATCTTCTGTCCCCATTACATCTGAGAGGAGAAGTTCATTTCCATCCCAATCAATATTTAATGGCTCATCAAATGATACCTCTGAGCGAATTTTATTATTTCTGCGCAAATACATTAAAATTTCATTTTCAATACATCTTGAAGCATATGTTGCCAGTTTAATTTTTTTCTCTGGATTAAACGTATTGACAGCCTTAATTAATCCAATAGTGCCAATACTAATTAAGTCTTCAATATTGATACCCGTATTTTCGAACTTTCTCGCTATATAAACAACGAGGCGCAAGTTTCTTTCAATCAACATCGAGCGAGCCGCTTGATCTCCTTTTGGAAGTTTCTCCAAAAGCATTTCTTCTTCTTCTTTCGTTAACGGAGGAGGTAGTGCTTCACTTCCACCAATATAAAATACTTCGTCTGTTTTCAATCCAATTTTAATTAAAAATTTGTACCAGTAATAAGATAAGCGAAGCTTCCATTTCTTCATGTGCATTTCCTCCTTCTAAACGATGATTTTCGTGAGTATAGTATATTAACTAACCTTTTCCTCCACTGATTTTTTTCCTATAAGCATTTTCGGATGAACAATGCAATCAAATGCATCCTCGGCAGACAGAACTTGGTTTGTAAAAGATATTAATCCTTTTTCAACAGAAATTATTTCGTGGTCTTTTTTTAATAGCAAAAGATCGGGCTTTACGGCAATGATGAGCTGATGATCTTTTCCGACTACTTTATAGGGAATGATGCGCATCTTACTTTCCCATTCTGGAGCAATCGGCTCACTGCCGTAGATTACCTCTTCTGGCTGCTCTGATAAACGAATTAACTCTGCTGGCATATTACTTACAATATTTTTCAATGAAACAAACATGACGGGAAGACGAGAGATTGGGTCATATACCTGGTTCCCACTATCCACCAATCCTTTTACCACAAACTCTTTCCCACCTAATTGAAATGTAACATCAATTATTTGCTCATATTGAATCTTGGTCACTTCAATCCCTTCCACATTTCTTCGCGAAAAGTACCAAGCAATTGGAAAACCTAGAAGCACAAACAACCAACTAATCGGATCTCCAAATCCCTTTACACTAGCAAGAAGAACAGAAGAAGAAAGTTGAAAATCAAATTGGATAAAATAATGAGCACCGATCAATGTTCCGCCAATTAAAAAGGTGGCTAAGTAGAAAATCATTAACGCCTGAAAATAGGTTCGAAACCGCTTATATCCAAATGCAGTAGCTACCATTACAACAGAAAAAAGTAGTTTAGATACAGGATGACTCGTATAGGTACTAAGAGGAGTGATGGATAATAGAATAATTAGAGAACCCATGAATCCTCCAAGTAAAATTCTCCAATGAATGATTTTTTTCTTCAAAAGAATTCCAGTTAAATATAGTAATAAACTGTCAAATAGAAAATTTAATAGCCATATCACATCTAAATAAATGGCCAAGCATGTAACTCCTCCTCTCCTTCATCGAAGCTTTGTAAAGAATATTACAATCTTTATTCATCTGCACTAACGAAATAATAACTCAACAGCATTGGCTCGCAATTCTTACACATGAAAAAAGAATTCTCCATCAAAGCCACAAAAGAAGTAAATCTTCTCTATTAATCTGTTACGAAAAAGTATAACGTACTTGTTCTTGAAATTCTGTCACTTTCTGTAATCAAAAAATCAGAAATTTCCTCTATTTCTAACGGTTTTTGTCACTATCTCTCCTAAGTGATTAATTATTAGTTCTAGAGAAATATTATCAGTTTTTTCACTTTTTCTAGGGAATTGTTAACGGGAAGGATAATAACGGTCAAAAGAAAAAAATATTAAAGTAAAAAGTTTTCTCTAAATAGTTTTTGTTTTTAAATGAAAAAATCAAAAGAATTATAGAACAACCAATCTTACAAAAATAGCAAAATAAAAAACCTCTCCATTATTGTAATAAATAACAGAAAGGTTTTTACTGCAGAAATAATTATCTTCTACGGTTTCTATTTCTTAAGAATGTTGGAATATCTAAGGCATCCTCTGTTTGTTGTGCGTTAGTGTTTCTTGGCTGTTCTTTTTGGACGTGTTGTTCTTCTCTTTTTACTTCTCTAGTATTAACAGGATTGCTGTTTTGGCTTGGACTATTATTATTTGGCTTTAGCCCTCCAAATCCAGGTCTTCCTGGCTGTGGTTGCGATAAATCTTGGTTAAATCCTGTAGCAATTACAGTAACAACAATCTCATCTTTTAGATTATCATTGATAACAGATCCGAAAATCATGTTTACGTCTTGATCAGAAGCGGATGCAACAATATCTGCTGCTTCTTGTACTTCATACAAGCTTAAATTTGATCCACCAGTAATATTCATAAGCACCCCTTGTGCTCCATCAATGGAAGTCTCAAGTAGTGGTGAAGAAATTGCTTTTTTCGCTGCTTCTGCTGCACGATTTTCGCCTGAAGCAACCCCAATACCCATAAGTGCTGAACCTTTGTTCACCATAATTGTTTTCACGTCTGCGAAGTCTAGGTTAATTAGACCTGGCGTTGCGATTAGGTCAGAGATACCTTGTACACCTTGTCGGAGTACATTATCTGCTTCTCTAAATGCTTCAAGCATTGGTGTCGACTTATCTACGATCTCAAGTAAGCGGTCGTTTGGAATGACGATTAAAGTATCTACTGCGTCTTTTAATGCGGTAATACCACTACCAGCATGTGTAGACCTTTTTCTTCCTTCAAAAGTGAATGGTCTCGTCACAACTCCTACGGTTAAAGCACCTAAGTCATGAGCGATTTGAGCAATAACTGGTGCAGCACCTGTACCAGTTCCACCACCCATTCCAGCCGTTACAAAGACCATATCTGCCCCTTTTAACGCCTCTTCAATTTGTTCTTTGCTTTCCTCAGCGGCCTTTTTACCTACTTCCGGATTTGCACCTGCTCCTAATCCTCTTGTAAGTTTTCCGCCAATTTGCATCTTAATTTCTGCTTTTGATAAATTTAATGCTTGTGCGTCTGTATTCACAGCAATAAATTCTACCCCTTGAACACCGTGTTCAATCATTCGGTTAACAGCGTTATTACCACCGCCACCTACTCCTATAACCTTTATTACAGCTAGTGAATCTATATTTGTATCAAATTCCAACATGACAAATCCTCCTAATTCGTCGATATTCAGCAGTATCGAACTGTCCGCATCTCAAGTCTTGGTGATATGGAGTACATACCATTTTTTATAACCTAGACTGACTTTTAAACGACTCTCAGCCTTCTCGAAGTTCTTTTTTATCAACATTATACTTGTCTTTTTAACATTTCATTAATCAAAGAAATAACCCATAAATTTCTTAAACTTTGAAGGTTCTTTTTCCACTTGTTTTTTCTCGTATGCTGGTTTTTGGGATGATGGTTTTTGGACTTTTTCCCTAGTATCAGCCGGAATAGTGACAGGGTTATGGATATTTCCACCTTGGAGTTTACTATTTTTATAGGAGAATTTAATTAAACCAACAGCAGTGGTATATTGTGGCTCTCTTACTCCAATATAATCTGGAATAGCAATTCTAACTCGGCTTTGGAAAACATCTTGTGCCAATTCTAAAATTCCTTTCGTACTAGCTACCCCACCAGTCAAAACGAATCCTCCTGGAAGGTCGTATACACCATGTCTCACTAGTTCGTCACCAACAAGTTCAAAGATTTCTTCTAATCTAGCTTCTATAATATCAGAAATCTCTAACTGATTAAATTGTTGATGCTGATCGCTTCCTATAATAGGAACACTAAATACTTCCTCTTCAGAAGCATGATCATAAAACGCATATCCATACTTAATTTTAATTTTCTCTGCATCTTCTGTTGTAGTTCGGAGACCAATCGATAAATCCTTGGTAATATTGTCTCCCCCTACAGGAATAACACTGGTTGCTTTTAGGAATCCATTTTCAAATACAGCTATAGTAGTGGAACCACCGCCGATATCGATCAAGGCCACTCCTAAGTTTTTTTCATCTTTTGAAAGTGCAAAAGAGCCAGCAGCAAGTGGTTGCAAGGAAATATCTTGAATTTCCAAGCCAGCTCTTTCTACACATCTTAAGGTGTTATGTAAAATGGTTTTACTTCCAGTTATAATCGTACCTTCCATTTCAAGCCGTACACCTATCATTCCTCGAGGATCCGTAATTTCATCTAATCCATCTACAATAAATTGTTTAGGAATAATATCAATAATTTCTTTTTCTGGGGGAATGGAAACTACTTGTGCAGCATCCTTTACCCTAATCACATCTTCAATTGTAATTTCGCGATTTTCACTTGATACTGCAACTACCCCTCGTGAGGTTTGCAGATTTACATGATTTCCCGAAACGCCAACAATTACTTGTTTTATCTCCATCCCTACCATTCTTTCGGCTTGCTCTATTGCCTGTCGAATAGAATGAACGGTTTCATCTATATCCACGATTGAACCTTTTTTTAAACCTTCTGATGGGACGATGCCTACACCAATAATATTTAAAGATTCGTTAATCATTTCGCCAATGATTACTTTTATGCTGGATGTACCGATGTCTAGACTTACATAAAGTTCATTGCTGTTCATTCTCGGGCACCTCCTTTTGCATTTTAAATAATGTGAACAACAAATTATGTCATACTGTCAATAATTCAACTTTTTATAAAGAAGTAACGTCTGCTATTTACATAGTTTTTATGATATACATAAAATAATCTAATCTTCACAACTATTATATTGTATACCAGGCAACACCATATTTTCACTAAGTTTTCGCTAAGTGTCAATACAATTTTGGTCTTTTTTACTACAAATAGGACTAATTACTCATCCCATAAGGAAATATTGTAATTCACTTCCACATATCTATTAATATTTAAATTATTCGCCAAAACTAATATATTCCCTTTTTTCTTTGTCAACTTTTTTCAATTTTTTCAGGAGAATTAGTATTTGATTTTTTTAAAATAATACTTCTAATTACAGCTATGTTTTGAAATAGTCTAACACCAAATGCAAAAATTGCCGCTAAATATAAGTCTACACCAAGATGTACACCTAGAAAAGCTAAACTTGCTGCAAGTGCAATATTAAAGAAGAAGCCTGTTACAAATACTTTTTCATCAAATATATTTTGCAAATGAGCACGAATCCCGCCAAATAAGGTGTCTAATGCAGCAAGAACTGCAATGGATAAATAGTTTGCATACTCTTCTGGTACCTTTATATCGGTTAATAATCCAAAGACTATTCCAACAATCAACCCAAATATCGGAAGCCACATTAAGAATCGCCTCCTTTATTTGTATTTACCTGCTCCATATAATGGACGTTAATGGTATCACTATAGGCAGGAATCTTGATTGATTCTTTTGGCTGCTCAACATTTAATAACAGATTAGATAAGAAAAATTCGTCAGCTGATTTAGAAACCTTCATATAGTTAAATAATTTTTCAGCTGTATTCGAATCTTTTGCTATCACCTTTATTTCAATTGGTAGCTGATTGAGAGAATTTCCATCCATTTTCAATACATTGTTTACTTCACGGATAACCGTTGTATTCACATAGCGATTGTCATTTATCGCTATCTCCTCGGCTCCATATAAATTTAATTCATTAACTAACCGTTGCATTAATTCAGAAGTGACTACTCCTGGATCTTCTCCTAGCAGAATTTCTTTACTTACCGGCTCGATCTTTATGATGATCCCACTCCCAGTAACCTCTGTTGCCCCTGCTTCCTGCTTTAATTCTGCCAAAGTATCTTTCAATACTTTTTCTTTACTTTGAGATGTGTTATTCTCATACTCTTCCACTTTTGCGTTAATCGAACGAATCTCATTAATAAGCTGTAATTCTAATTTTTTTTCATGGATGAGATCTTCTCGTAATTCCCACGTATCTCTCGTATCTCGAACAACTGGTTCTTTTATTGTCTGAAATTGCACAGCTATCATAAATCCTACAATAAGCGTTATTCCTGTCATTGTTATAAATTTCTTATTCACAGCGCATCATACTTTCTTATCCATACTTATCGTTAATTAACTTTTAAAGGATCCATTTGAATTGTTCGTTTTTTTTCAAGTGTAAATCGAACATTATCATTTACTAATAAATCCTTTACGCCACCATTAATATTAATTGCGCCTTCTAATACATCACTATCACCGATTGCTGTAATAACAAAAGGTGCGGGGTGTTGGTAACCATCTACTTCGATTACCGGACCATTACATAGGATGTAAGAGTTATGTGATAGCCTTTGTCCATTAATACTAATCGCTTGTGCACCAGAAATATAAAGTTCATTGATCACTTTAAATACATGATGCTCATGTACTAAATAATTGCTCACATTATCTTCTTTTGGATTATACTCTCCATCTTCTAATGTAATTTGTATCCCTTCCCCTTTGACAGCAACCTTTCCTAAATAGATCCGATATTTTTCCGCATCCTCTGCCAAGTTATAATACGTTTCTGCTTCATTAGAAAGATCCTTCTCTAGTTGAACTAATTTTCTTTGGGTTCCCTTTAATTCTTTATATAGCTCATTATTTTTTTCTTCCTGCTCAATCAATTCATTTCGCAAATCCAAATCTCTTTCGAATTGACTTTCACTAATTTCTTGACCATCATCTTTTTTTGTATTTTGATATGAGAAGGAAATCATAAATCCGAGAACAAGAAAAACTAACGAGAAGATAACATTTCGTCTTCTTTTATTAGTCTTCACTCTTCTTTTTCCCCTTCCGATTCAAAAGCTTTGAAATAAGAACCTACTTCTAAATCAATAACTCCCTTTTTATCCGTGTTTAGTTGTGCAATGATGGAAGGATAATGCTTCATTTTATCCGAAAAAGAGGATAAAGATGCCAACACTTGATTTCCGTCATTCATATAAATGGTAACATGCCATTTATCTGTATTTTTAGGGGTATACCTTATTTCAGAAATAGCATTATACACTTCTGCAGAAAGGTTACTTAATTCTTCCCCTATCTTCGTAATTACTCTCTCATCTTCGCTCTTCATATCTTTAATAATCGGAGCATCATAGGGGCTATTTGTCATTGCTCTATCATGCAACATATCCCCATTCTCTAAAAGAGGAATGAATTTATTCTTCACTTCAAAATAAGCAATCTTCCTATACTCTTTAACGTCAATATGCACAGTATTTGGAATAGCGATGGAAATCTTCGCAGATTTAATCCCACCTGTATCTTTCAGTTTTTCTGCTAACTTGTCTTTTTTGATTGTCCAAATATTTGTATTACTGTTAATTCCACTCATTTTCTCCAAGTCTTCATAAGTATATAAATGATTTCCTGTAATTTCGATGTTTTTGACATGACTTAAAGGTGATTGGAAGTATATTACGCAAACGATGATAAGGAAGAATAAGAGGAGAAGGAAAATAAGTCGACGATTCGCCTTTTTTCGTCTCTGTTCTTTTAATTTTGGAATTCGATCTTCTAAAGAAACAACCTTCCCTTTGTCCAAAAAATCACCCCGGTATTATTAAATAAGGAAATAGTACAAAACAATTTAATAGGTTGTCCACCTTTTTTATAAACAAATCGAAAATTTGCGTTGTCATCAAACTTCCGATTTACATTCCTATTTTTTCTTGCTGTCGATTACTTCCTTCATGACATTATACAGCCTCATTGCTGCATCAGGAATACCTAATTTTTGGGATGCCTCTTTCATTTCCTTTAATACACTAGGATTCAGCATAATTGCATCCATCTCTTCGACCAATTTTTGCCCATTCATTTCCTTTTCTAAAAGCATTTTTGCTGCCCCATTACTTGTTAATGCATTCGCATTTTTCTCCTGATGATTGTTGGTAACATAGGGGCTAGGCACAAGGATACTCGGAATACCAAGCGAGGTTAACTCACTCAGTGTCGTTGCACCTGCTCTTGCAACCGTTAAATCAATGCTTGTTAATACTTCTGGCATATTATGAACAAATGGCTTAATAATGACATTTGTAGGATTTCCGACAAGCTCCACTTCTTTTTTCACAGCTTCATAATGGACTTCTCCTGTTACATAAAGAATTTGATAGGCTTTCTTTCCTAATTGTGGTAACGCAGCAATCACAGCATCATTTATCGGTCTTGCCCCTCTGCTTCCACCAACTATGAGAACAGCAGGCTCATTTAATTTTAATCCGACCGATAAACGACCTTTAATTCCATCCTGATTTAACACTTCCGAAGCTCTTGGATTCCCTGTCATCACCACTTTTTCTTCTGGAAAAAAAGAAGCTGCTTCTTCAAAGCAAATCGCTACTTTATCAACATATTTACTTAAAAATTTATTGGTTAACCCTGGAACACTATTTTGTTCATGAATAATAGTAGGTATTCCAAGCTTTGCTGCTGCATATACAACCGGTCCACAAACATATCCGCCTGTTCCGATTACAACATCTGCGTTAAACTCTTTTAAAATCGCCTTGCTCTTTTGTACACCTGCAATAAATCTCCAAACAGTTTTCAAATTTTCTGGGGAAAGTTTTCGTTTAAACCCTGTAATATGTATTGTTTTTAATGGAATATCTTCTCGTCTAACCAACTTACTTTCGAGCCCTTGCTCTGTACCGACATATAGAAACTCAGCATTCTTCACTTCTTTTTTTATCTCGCGAATTAATGCTAATGCAGGGTATATATGCCCCCCTGTTCCTCCGCCGCTTACTACTATTTTCATTCTTTCCACCTCAAAATACTTCTCTTATCTATTTCTGAAAAAAATCGTTATTTTTCTTCTCACTTATATTATAGCTTCAATTAACATAAAACAGAAATAATCTTCTACTATTTCCTAAGATATTTTTTTACCTTTGCCGTTATCTCCCAAATAATAGATACCTTATTGTACTATATTTTAAACACGCTTTATGAATATCTTAAAATTGATAATGAAATGTAACACTTTCCTCTTGCCAGCACGTAAATTTGTCATGATTGAAAAGGGATTATCATATGTGTGAAAAAAATAAATTTTTTGTATTCTATAATATTTTAAAAAAAAGACATAAAAAAACTAGTAAAGAGAAAAAACACCCTCCACTAGCTTTTTTAAAATATATTCGATAAAGAAAACTTCCATCAATGAAGGTTTTTCTTCATCCCCACTGATCGCTTGTTGCACTTATCGGACCATTACGGGAGAATTCCATCACCTAGTCTCCTTAATTTTCCGCAGCTTGCTGTTAGATGTTAAGAGTGGGATGAAATTTCAGTACCTTGAAAATCTGCTCACGTTTAAGAGGATACCTATTGCAATCAACATTAGTGTAAGAGAGGATCCTCCATAGCTTAGAAATGGGAGTGTAATCCCCGTTACAGGCATAAGTCCTGTAACAACTCCAATGTTAATCATAACTTGTATAGCAACCATGGAAATAATACCAACGGCTACAAAACTTCCAAATAAGTCTTGTGCACCTAATGCTATTCTTATTCCTCTCCATAGTAATAAAGCAAATAATAATAAAATTAAGGAACCGCCGATAAAGCCTAATTCTTCTGATAGAATAGCAAAAATAAAATCTGTCTGTGGCTCTGGCAAGTAAAAGAATTTTTGCCTGCTTTCCCCAAGGCCTAAGCCGAACAAACCACCTGGTCCTATCGCATAAAGCGATTGTATGATCTGAAAACCACTTCCTAACGGATCAGACCATGGATCTAGAAATGAAGTTATCCTTTTAATTCGATAAGGAGCGGATGCAACCAATCCAATAAACCCAGCAACACCGATTAGCCCTAATATTACAAAGTGACGAATCCTAGCACCAGCAATAAAGATCATTACGATACTTGTACCAACCATAACAGTTCCAGTACCTAAATCTGGCTGAAGCATAATCATCCCAAAGGCTAGAAATACAAGACCTAAAGATGGGAGTAATCCTTTTTTAAAGGAAATTATATGCTTTTGATTTTCCGATAGAAATTTTCCCAGGAAAATAATCATTGCTATTTTCATAAATTCAGAGGGCTGAATGGAAAATGCTCCTACACCAATCCAGCTTTGTGAACCATTCCGAACTAAACCAACTCCAGGAATTAATACGACTATAAGTAAAACAAAGCAAACAATAATAATTGGTTTAGCCCAAGATCTCCATATCCAGTAATCAAGGTTCATAATAAATAACATTGCAGCAATTCCAACACCGGCAAAAAGCATCTGTCTCTTTGCAAAAAAGAAGGAATCCCCTAAATTTCGTTCGGCCATAACCGCACTTGCACTGTACACCATGATTAACCCTATGGCAAGCAACGTAAATGTGATGATCATTAGAATTATATCTGGAGTCGTTTTTTTTGATGGCACCATTAACACCTCGAATTGCAAGATTTAGGGCTTGCAAAAAAGAAAAGCGGATTGTATCCAGATTCCTGTATTACTTAAATCCGATTCAAAAAAAGAAAGCTCTGTAAATTAACGGTTGAAAATTAGGAAAAGGATTACGGTCTTTTATTCCCAAATAGGGATGATAACGGACCTGTTTGCTTTTCTCTATTCACCTTGTTATCATTTACAGAGCTTACTTTAAAGTAAGAAAGTTTTTATAGTGCTACTCTTTTGTTATCTGTTCATACAGATCAGAGTTTATTTTCTTTCAACGCCTACTTACAGACAAGCCCTTATTTAAGCATATGCACCGCATTGATAAAAATGTCTCCTCTGACCTCAAAAGTTTTATATTGATCCCAACTTGCACATGCTGGGGAAAGGAGAATTACCTCTCCACTTTCTGATAAGTCATAGGCTACAGGCACTGCTTTGTCCACATTATCGACGCGTTTAATGGTTTTTATTCCTGCAAGTCTCCCTGCCTTCTCCACTTTTTCTGCAGTTTGTCCAAATGTAATCATTGCTTTTACATTTTTTAGTGATGGAATGAGTTCATCAAATTCATTTCCTCGATCCAATCCACCTGCTAGTAAAATGACTGGTTCATTAAAGGCAGCAAGGGCATTTTGTGTAGCTAATATATTCGTTGCTTTAGAGTCATTATAAAATTTTCGTCCATTTACTTCTTTGATAAATTGCAGACGATGTTTAACCCCTTTAAAGTTACTTAAAACTTTAAAAATACTTTCATTAGATGCTCCTGTTAGTTTTGCAGCTGCAACAGAAGAAAGAATATTTTCTAAATTTAATGCACTTAAATAGGTTATATCTGAGAGTTTCATTACTTCTTCATCATTAAAATAGATGACATTATCTTTCACATATGCACCAAACTCAAGTTCGCGTTTCGCAGAAAAAGGGATAATGGTCGCTTTACTGCTCTTCGCGATATTCATTACAACCTCTTGCTCTACATTCACAATTAGATAGTCATTTTCGTCTTGGTTCTTCGCAATATTTCCTTTTGCTTTTGCATATTCTTCTCGTGTTCCGTGATAATCCAAATGTGCTTCATAAATGTTTGTAATGATTGCAATATGTGGTTTAAACTTTTCAATCCCCATTAATTGAAAAGATGATAATTCGATGACGATATTATTATCCTTCTTTGCCACTTGAGCCACGTTTGAAGCAACTGTACCAATATTCCCCGCAATAAGGGGCTTTTTCTTATCTGCTTCTAACATATCGAACAATAAAGTTGTCGTTGTCGTTTTTCCATTTGAACCAGTGATCGCAAGGAATGGTGCTTCTGAAACACGGTATGCAAGCTCCACTTCAGTAATTACGGGAATCCCACGCTCAATGGCCCCTTTAATCATTGGATTAAAGTAAGGAATCCCCGGATTTTTTACAATCAACTGAAATCCTTCCTCCAACAATTCAATCGGATGACTTCCACAAATCACTGTGATTCCTTGCTCTAATAAACCTTGTGCCTCAGGATTTTCGTCCAATGGCTTACTATCATTCACTGTTACAAAGGCACCTAAATTATGTAGTAATTGAGCTGCACTTACTCCACTTTTAGCAAGACCTAATACAAGTATTTTTTTATGATGATAATCATTAATTTGCTTCATTATAACCACACCTCAATATAAATTCCTAAAGCGGCGAATAATAATCCAACCGTCCAAAATGTAGCAACTACTCTCCATTCAGACCATCCAACCAATTCATAATGATGATGCAATGGACTCATACGGAAGATTCTTCTTCCAGTTGATTTAAATGAGATAACTTGGAGAATAACAGAAAGTGTTTCGATAACAAATACTCCACCAATTAATATCAATAGAATTTCTGTCTTTGTTAAAATAGCAATTGCAGCAATCGCGCCTCCAAGTGCAAGAGAACCTGTATCTCCCATAAATACTTTTGCTGGATGTGCATTAAATACTAAGAATCCTAATACTGCTCCAACAATTGCCACAGAGAAAATACTAATTTCAAATTGTGACTGACTCCATGCAAGCACAGCAAATGCTCCAAATGCAACAGCAGATGTTCCAGAAACTAAACCATCCAATCCATCTGTTAAATTAACCGCATTAGAGAATCCAACTAGCCAAAAAATAATAAATAACGCATAAAACCATCCTAATTCCAATGGCTTTTCAACAAAAGGAATCGAGATTGCGGTTGAAAATTCATTTTCTCGTAAAACAAAATAGAAAATGAGGGAAATAATAATCTGTCCTAATAGCTTTTGTCTAGATGTTAATCCTAGGTTACGCTTCATAACTACTTTTATAAAGTCATCTAAAAACCCTAATAATCCAAAACCAAGTAAAACTAAAAGAAGTAAATATGTCTTAATCGTTGGCTCTGAAAATTTATTAATCATTACTAATGTCGTTACGACAATAGAAAAAATGATCATTAAGCCACCCATCGTTGGTGTTCCCGTTTTTTTCTGATGGGATTTCGGTCCTTCTTCCCTAATGCTTTGTCCGAATTTCAATCTTCTCAAGAAGGGAATAAAAAAGGGAGAAATTAATACTGTTATTAAAAAGCCTAAAAGAATCGTAAAAAAGATAACTTTCTCCTGCATTTTAGTTCCCTCCTTTCGCTTGATTGCTTGTTTTTAATACATGCTCTCTAATTACCGGTATATCATATGATTCCATATTGGAATTCAGACTGTTTTCTTGCAAAAAAATAAAATTTATTGTGTTTTCTTGTTCTTGTAATTGTTCATCATAAATTTCGATCATTTTTAATATGCCTTCCTTTAAATCTTTTGTATAAAAAATAGGAAAATGATTAGGTGTATATGAAGGGAGTTCCACTCCTTCTTCCCATATTGCTCCTATTGCTCCATTTGCTATAGCAGTACTCAAATCACCAGAATGGTCTTTATATAATGGTATAAACAATCCTTTTGGCTGCTTGGAATCTGCTATAAATGACACGGTTTGAAAAAGCAAATCTTCTTTTACAAAACCTTTTGCTTCGGGTATCGCCTGAAGGATTAATTTATAGGACAGTGTCATTTTTTCTCTCCTCTATCGCTTCTTTTGCCACTAAACGATCATCAAAATCTAACACTTCAGAACCAATAATTTGATACGTTTCATGGCCTTTCCCTGCAATTAATATAACATCGCCTGGTTTCGCTTGATTTATGGCAAAGCGAATAGCCTCTTTTCGATCAGCAATAATCGTATAATTCTGTTCTCCCGTAACTCCTGCTTCCATATCTTTTAATATAGCAAGCGGATCTTCACTTCGAGGATTATCGGAAGTTAGGATAGCATAAGAAGCTTCCTGACAAGCAATTTTCGCCATTAAAGGACGTTTCGTCTTGTCTCTATCTCCTCCACAGCCAGCAATGACATAAACATTTTTCTTCGCAAATTCTTTCACCGTCTGTAACGCGTTTTGTAAACTATCAGGTGTATGGGAATAATCTACAATCACCGAGAAGTTTTGTTCTGCATTTACTGTTTCAAATCTACCCGCAACTCCTTCTACCTTTTCTAACGCCTTAATTGTTACCTCTAATGGAATATTGCTTGCAATCGCAGCACCAATGCTTGCTAACGAATTATACACATTGAATTTACCAACCATTTTTAGCTGTACTTGGTGTGTTCCAAACGGCGAATGCAGATCAAAGGATGTACCGGCTGCAGTGATTCTTATATTTTTCGCCATTATATCAGCATCCGTATCAATTCCATATGTAAGAATATGAGCAGCAGTAATGGTTTCATACTCTTTAGCTGTTGCATCATCTTTGTTTAAGATTGCAAACTTTGGCTTTTCTGATGTGAAAGCATTTCCTAATCTTGTAAACAATAGCCCTTTTGCTTTTTTATATTCCTCCATCGTACCATGATAATCTAAATGGTCCTGACTTAAATTTGTGAATACAGCTATATCATAATCGCAGCCAAATACTCTTCCTTCTACAAGGGCATGGGAAGACACTTCCATAACAGCTGTGTCGACCTTCTGTTCCACCATTTGATGGAAGAGCTTCTGAAGTGTCACTGCCTCTGGAGTAGTATTTTTTGTTTCCTGAATTTCCTCACCGATTTTCGTATACATCGTACCGATGATTCCTGTTTTTTGATCTGCTTCTTTTAAAATAGCATCTATTAAATGACTAGTAGTTGTTTTTCCATTTGTTCCAGTTATGCCAATAAGCTGAAGCTTTTGTGTTGGCTTTTGATAAAAGACATCTGCCAGGATACTACCAGCCCTCTTTGTATCTTTCACAACTATAACCGGAATAGGTAAAGGTAATTTTCTTTCAGCAATGACAGCCACCGCTCCAGACTCATATGCTTTTTGGGCAAAATCATGGCCATCGACTGTATATCCTTTTATACAAATAAAAAGACTGCCATTTATTACTTTGCGATTATCATTCTCTATTGATTTTATTTCCACATCGTCTCCATCATAAGGGACGTATGGGTGTAAATTCTCAATAAGTTTTTTTAATTGCATCGCTTTCTGATTCCTCTTTTCTCTAGCTCTATATGTAATCTGAATCACTTATAAAGTGAAACTTCCATCAGTGGGGTTTTCCTTCCTCCCCCACTGATGGTTAGTTGAACCAATCGGACCTTTACGGACAGTTGCTCTCACACCTAGCTTCCTCGTATTCTCAGAAGCTTAAGGGGGGGGTCTTACTGGCCGTTAAGAGTGGGATAAAGTGAAACTTCCATCAGTGGGGGTCCTTCATCTCCCACTGATGGTTAGTTGAACCAATCGGACCTTTACGGACAGTTGATCTCCCACCTAGCTTCCTCGTATTCTCAGAAGCTTAAGGGGGAGTCTTACTGGCCGTTAAGAGTGGGATAAAGTGAAACTTCCATCAGTGGGGGTCCTTCATCTCCCACTGATGGTTAGTTGAACCAATCGGACCTTTACGGACAGTTGATCTCCCACCTAGCTTCCTCGTATTCTCAGAAGCTTAAGGGGGAGTCTTACTGGCCGTTAAGAGTGGGATAAAGTGAAACTTCCATCAGTGGGGGTCCTTCATCTCCCACTGATGGTTAGTTGAACCAATCGGACCTTTACGGACAGTTGATCTCCCACCTAGCTTCCTCGTATTCTCAGAAGCTTAAGGGGGAGTCTTACTGGCCGTTAAGAGTGGGATAAAGTGAAACTTCCATCAGTGGGGGTCCTTCATCTCCCACTGATGGTTAGTTGAACCAATCGGACCTTTACGGACAGTTGATCTCCCACCTAGCTTCCTCGTATTCTCAGAAGCTTAAGGGGGAGTCTTACTGGCCGTTAAGAGTGGGATAAATATTAATTATATACTAAATAATGACTCAACCATATAGATTATACAATTTTCTTAGCGTATTTTATTTTACATGATTAAAAAAAATTTATCTATGTTGTACCTTATTGTTGGAGAATTTATATTAGAAGAATAATTTAAAATGGAGGATATTTTTATGTATTTTTCTGTCCTTTTTGATATTTAAGGCAGTTTTTTTATCCTATAGGACAAAATGCGGCACGTAGAAATCGGCCGCATTTTATCTAATTAATTAAATTGAACCAATATTGTGGAGCCATCCTTTACTTTTGTTCCTGGTTCAGGGGATTGCTTGATAACGGTATCTCCACTTCCACTTGATTCTATTTTAAGATTAATAAACATTTCACTAATGTCTTTTTTCGTATGACCTACAAGATCAGGCACTTCTATTAATGGATTTTCTGGATATTTATATACTTTATCAATTTGGTCTTTACGCGGTTCAACACCTAACGCTCTTAAGCTATCTCCCATAATAGCCCCAACGATTGGTGCAGCAACAGCACTACCAAATTGTATGGTTCCTTTTGGATTATCTACTGCCACATAGACGACTAGTTCTGGGTCATCGGCAGGTGCAAACCCAATAAAAGAAAGAATATAGTTATTCTCTAAATATCTTCCACCCGATGCTTTTTGGGCTGTTCCTGTTTTTCCACCAACCCGATACCCTTCCACAAAGGCTTTACCTCCGGATCCTTTTGCAACAACATTTTCTAATGCCCTTCTCACTTCTTTGGATGTTTCTTCAGAAACAACCTTTCTTTTTGCAACAGGCTTCTTCTCCATGACTACTTCACCAGTGGCTGGATCAATTAATTCTTTCGCCACATAAGGAGTATATAGCGTTCCTCCATTAATTGCTGCCGAGAGCGCTGTTACTTGTTGAATTGGCGTTACTGCAACCCCTTGACCAAACGCAGTAGTTGCTTGCTCTACTGGTCCTACTCTGTCCATGTTAAACAATATCCCTTTTGACTCCCCCTGTAAATCGATGCCTGTTTTCTGTCCAAACCCAAAATCACGAATATATTGAAAAAGCTTATCTTTTCCTAGACGTTCCCCTAACTCCACAAAACCTGGGTTACAAGAGTTTTGAACAACTTCCAAGAATGTTTGCGAACCATGTCCGCCTCTCTTCCAACATTTCAACTTAGCTCCGCCTACTTCGGCGTAGCCCTTATCATAAAAAGTGTCCTTGTCTAAATCTACTTTTCCTTCTTCGAGAGCTGCTGCCAAAGTGATGATTTTAAAAGTAGAACCTGGTTCGTATGAACTCCAAATTGGTAAATTTCGATTATAAACTTTTGAATCAACATTTTGAAAATCTGAAGGATCAAATCCTGGACGACTAGACATCGCCAAAACTTCACCAGTCTTTGGATTCATCGCCAATGCTATAATTGATTCAGGTTCATACGTTTGTTCTGCAATATCCAATTCTCTCTCTACAATCGTTTGAATTTTTGTATCAATCGTCAGTACTAAATCATTTCCATTTACTGGAGCTTCATAAGCATCAGCCATATCATTCATTCTTTGACCTTTCGCATCAGAATAATATTGAACAGACCCTTTTTTTCCTTTTAACTCATCATCATATTCTAGTTCTAAGCCAATTAACCCTTGATTATCAATGCCTGCAAACCCTAAAACATGGGATAAATAATTTCCGAAAGGATAGGATCTCTTGGAATCTTCTCCAATATAGACACCATCTATATCAAGCGCACGAACTTTTTTTGCTTTTTCATGCGTAATTTTCCTTCCTTCTTTTAAGCGAACGCTCATCTCCTTTTGAATAATCTGCTTATAAACAGATTCTTTATCTGCTTCTAATACTTTTGCAAGCTTTTCTGCCGTATCTGCTGGATCTTTAAGCTGTCGTGGTACTATATAAACTGTTGGTGCACTAACATTTGTTGCCAGCGCTATTCCATTACGATCCAAAATCTCTCCACGTTGTGGCTCAAAAGCAATTTGCCGACTCCATAAATTTTTCGCTTTAGTTGTAAGCTCGTCCCCCAGAAAAAATTGAACATACGCTAATCTTGCATCAATAATAAAGAAAATAATTATCCCAGCAACCAGCGCTATCAATAATCGTTTCCGGACGGTTACGTTTGAAACCCGCATACAGATGGAACCCCCTTTATACTAGCTCAATTGAAATATATGCTTGTACGAAAAGGAATAGAACGTTTAGTATTTGTTCCTTTTCGGGGAGGGATTGAGGGGGTTTTTTACTGATGAAAGTGGGTTTCTTTTCTTTTTCTGATTATTTTGTTGGTCATTTTCTTGGTGATCGCTACTTTTGCTGCTTCTTTTGTTTATTTTAGTGTTCATTCCCTTGATGAAAACCACTTTTCCCGCTTCTTCTCTTTATTTTGGCGTTCATCCCCTTGATGAAAACCACTTTTGCTCATTCCTCTGTTTATTTTGGCGTTCATTCCCTTGATGAAAACCACTTTTGCTCATTCCCCTGTTTATTTTGGCGTTCATTCCCTTAATGAAAACCACTTTTGCTCATTCCTCTGTTTATTTTGGCGTTCATTCCCTTGATGAAAACCACTTTTGCTCATTCCCCTGTTTATTTTGGCGTTCATTCCCTTAATGAACGCCTCTTTCCCTTACCTTTCAATTAATTTCGCGATTCTCCCTCCAATGACCACTGTTTTTTCTTTTTACTAAGTTTACTTTCAGCTTTTATCCAATAAAACAAATAAATTGCTAGACCCCACCACTATCTTTCACTCATAGTACGCCCATTGATGTACACCAATAAGCCTATAATGCTTATCTAATATTCTCTTAATTCTTCGCATTTCTCCCGAGATCAGACACCAGTCATAAATTTCTTTTGTCGTTATCTTTCTTTCTGGAAAAAGCAGCTTAAACTCTTCAACACTTCGTAAAACAGCTTTATCCAAGCTTTCTGTATATCCACATGCATCACATTTGATCATTGAACGTTCTGCTGAAATGATCAGTGAGTTACATTTATCACAAAGGATTCCTTTCTTAAGCTCATCATAGGTATAGCTTGAAATTCTTCGATAAGATGATTCATTCATATGAAGAGCTATCAACTTTTCAGCTAAGGTCGTATGCTGTTTTTTCACTTGTGTTCTGTTCATTTCTAATGATTTAACATAACGATTTAATTGAGTAGGATAAATGATAGGCAAATGAAGTGGAGCTTGATATAAGGTGAATTTTTGGTTTACAAAAACAACATGAGGGACAATTGGAATGGAATAACCAAGTTGATGAATTAATTGTCTTAATAAGGAATCGGTTCGTTTTAATTGAGTAATAGGATTATTGATTTCTACTTTATTGTTTTTCTTATAGAATCGATCATTTTCATAATAAAAATCACCTTCATAGTTCTTAATTTCATAGAGATGGAGTGCTTCTCCTTCTATCAATAAGGAGTCGATTTGAAATGTCGTTTGGTTTGATTGCAGTAATAAATCATTTAATATAATACTATTTTGAGCTAAATTCCTTAAATAATCATCAAACCGCCTCTCTCCTTCCCAACCTTTTTTATGATTGTAGTCTCTCAGCTTCATTTCATCTGATAATTCCATCCGGCTATTTAATGATTTTAACAAAGCTAATTCTGGTGGTTTCTTTCTTTTTTTATACAACTTTCACCCCTCCTATTAATTTTAAAGAGTTACAAATTCAACTCTTATTTCTAGTATACAATACCTTGTCCATCTCCAACAAAAAAGCTCCACCACATCTCAAAAATGTAGTAGAGCTTACCCTCTTACTCCGGCTCTTTTAACTTAACCGTTAATTTATCATTTTCTTTAACCTTTGACCCAGCTTTAATGCTTTGAGAAGATACATATCCACTTCCGGAGATTTCAAGCTTTAATTTATTTAAATCTGCTACTTTTAACACATCACGTAATGACCAGCCCTTCATATTAGGAACTGTTTCTTTACCATTTGTCTTTAAAATAACTTTTTCTCCTTTTAGATAAGTCTCACCTTTGACTGGAAGTTGTTCTTCCACTGTTTTACCGTCTCCGATAATAATCGCATTTAACCCCTTATCTGCTAGAATTTTCTTCGCTTCTTCTGCAGTCATTCCACTTAAATTCGGAATTGCAATTGGTTTCGAAGCTTCTCCTTCAGTTGGAACAATATCCATATATTGAAGACTGCTCTTCATAACAGAAGTGAAAATTTCCGCAACAGGTTCAGAACCTACCTCTGTTTCCTTCAGTTCTGGCTGCTGTACAGCAACATACATGATTAACTCAGGATCATCTTTTGGGGCCATTCCTAAAAATGAAAAAATATAATTATCACTGCCTGTTAAATAGCCGCCGCCACTTTTAGGAATTTGCGCTGTTCCTGTTTTACCAGCAACCGGATAGCCATCAATATTAAATTTTTTATAACCTGTCCCTTTTTTGCTTGTAATAACTGTCTCAAGAATATCGCGAACCTCTTTGGCTGTTTCAGCTGAAATCGGTGTCCCGGCAACTTGAGTCTCGCCTTTTTTTATTACTTCTCCGGTATTCGAATCTTTAATTTGCTCGATTACGTACGGCTTCACCATTTTCCCATCGTTCGCCACTGCTGTCGCTGCTTGGATTTGTTGAATTGGTGTTAATGCTGTACCTTGACCAAAAGCTGTCGTAATTTTTTCGATTGGCCAGTTAAACACAATAGAGCTATTCGCTTCTCTTGGAAGGTCAATCCCTGTTGTTTGATCAAGACCAAATTTCGTTAAGTATTCTCTAAATGTATCAAAGCCTATTTTTTCTTTGGCTAGTTTTGCAAAGGCTACATTGGAAGATCGTTGAACACCTTCCAAATAGGAAATAGATCCCCAACCTACACCACCGTTATGATCGCCTATTCCTTCATATCGACCCGACTTATATTCTTCATTTGGGTTAAATACCCCTTCTTCAACAGCTGCCGCTAAGGTAAATATTTTCATCGTAGATCCTGGTTCATAATTGGTTTCGATCGCTTCATTATGCCAAGAGTCGGTAATTCCTTCTCTTGTTTCAGGATCAAACGATGGTCTTTGACTCATCGCTAAAATTTCTCCTGTTTTTGGATTAGCTACGATTGCAATCATTTTCGCAGGATTATATTCATCATTCACTTTATTCATGGTATCCTCTAAAAAGGATTGAATTTTTTTATCGAGCGTTAAATAAACATCATTACCATTTTTTGCAGGCACAATTTTATCCTTACTGTTTGGTAAAATATAACCCCAAATATCCTTGCTATACTGCATGCTACCATTTGTTCCTGTTAGCATTTTGTTTAAACTTTCTTCGATGCCAAGTCTACCCGTTTCTTTGCCATCTGATTCTTCTAAATATCCAATTACATGGGAAGCAAAAATACCATTCGGATAAAATCTCTTTTTGCCTTCAACGATCTGAATGCCAGGGAGCTTCAAATCTTCAATTTTCTTTTTGGTTTCATAGGAAAGGTCCTTACCTGCCTTTCCAAATTCCACTTGTTTAGCTCCCTCTTTTGTTAAAATTCTATAAATCTCTGACTCTGTTAAATCGATATATTTTGCTAGTTCTCTAGATGTTGTTTCCGGATCTTTGACATGAACGGGGTTGTTCTTGTCATGCTCACTTAACTTTTCATCTGTTACTGCAACAAGTTTATAGGAAACTGCATCCTCTGCAATTACTTCTCCATTACGGTCCAATATACTACCTCTAGATGCCTCTAATATACGAGAAGTATTATGTTTTTTTTCTGCTTGTGCAGCAAGTTCTACACCAGACACTTCTCCTGTTGCCTGAATATAGACAAACCGAATAACTAAAACAAAAAAGAGCAGACAAAAGAGAACAAAGAGGATGGCTGCTCCAAAATTAATATTAGGCTGTTTTCGAATCATTGCTTAATGCACAACCTTTACACTGTCTTTACTAAAATCTAAACCTAATTTACCTGCTACTTCACGTAAACGCTCAAAGCTACTTAAATTCTTAACCTGTGTATCTAATTCCTTATTTGACTTTTCAATAGAATTGACAGCATTTTGTGTGACTTGAATTTCTTTGTTGACTTGATAAATCTCTGCTTGGTTGCTCACGATTTTCACACCGCCAAAACAAATAATGGCAACAAAGGCGATTCCGATAATCTTCTCACCAGGAGATAATAATGATTTAGTCTGTTTAATAACCTTTTTAACCGACTGTTTTTCTTCTTGATGTTGATAATGATCCTGTTGAATTTTTCTCGCTAAATTGCTCATTTAATTACCTCCTGCACCCTTTTGTTATTGTTTTTCAGCAACACGTAATTTTGCTGATCTTGCTCTGTTATTAAATTCTAATTCTTCTTCTGATGGAACAATTGGCTTTCTTGTTACTAATTTCAATTCCGGCTTAAACTCATCTGGAATGACTGGAAGTCCTGGCGGTAATGGCGGCAGTTCACTCGCTTTTTTAAATGCCGACTTACAGATTCTGTCCTCAAGGGAATGAAACGTGATAACACTAATTCTTCCGCCTGTATTTAATAACTTGATCGCTTGCTCTAATGAAGATTCAAATACTCCTAATTCATCATTGACTGCAATTCGTATCGCTTGAAACACTCTTTTAGCAGGGTGGCCACCTTTTCTTCTTGCAGGGGCTGGAATGGCCTCTTTAATTAATTCAACCAACTCTCCTGTTGTTTCGATCGGATGAGTTTCTCTTGCTGCCTCAATTTTTCTTGCTATTTGTTTGGAGAATTTTTCTTCCCCATAACGAAAGAAAATTTTAACTAATGATTCATATGACCAAGAATTTACAACATCATATGCAGTCACATCTGCTTCATTATCCATGCGCATATCTAATGGCGCATCATGGTGATAACTAAATCCACGCTCAGGGGTATCCAATTGCGGGGAAGAAACACCTAAATCATAAAGAATCCCATCTACATGAGTAATACCTAAGTGATGAATTTCTTCTTCTAAATAGCGGAAATTACTTTTGACAATGGTCAATCTGTCCTTATATGGTGCTAATTTCTCTTGGGCATTTTTTATTGCTATTTCATCTTGATCGAACGCTATTAATCTTCCACTACCTGATAATCTGGAAAGAATTAATTCGCTATGCCCTGCTCCGCCTAATGTACAATCCACATAAATTCCATCTGGCTTAATATCAAGGGCATCGACCGCTTCATTTAGTAAAACTGTTGTATGATTAAACATGAATCCACACCTGTCTATAAATTTTTCTTGTAGGTAGTATTTATTATGTACATAATGAAAAAAATTAAATATCGAATCCAATCATATTCTCTGCAATTTCTGCAAAAGAATCCTCTGATTCTGAAAAATAATTTTCCCACTCTTGTTTATCCCAAATTTCAATACGATTTGAAACACCTAGAATAACACATTCTTTCTCAAGCTGTGCATATTGAAATAAGGGGGAGGCAATATTTATGCGACCTTGTTTATCTATTTCGCATTCTGTTGCTCCGGAGAAGAAAAAACGGGTAAATGCTCGAGCATCCTTTTTAGTTAAAGGCAATTGCTTAAGCTTGTCTTCAATTATCTCCCATTCCGTTAGTGGGTAACCGAAAAGACATCGATCGAGGCCACGGGTTAGAATAAAGGTTTCACCTAAGTTCTCTCTAAACTTAGCAGGCACAATGATACGTCCTTTTGCATCGACATTATGATGATATTCCCCCATAAACATACCCTTGTCCCCCACTTTCTAACCTCAATGTACCACATTCCCCCACTTTCCTCCACTATTAAATTTAATTCTAGCTATTTTGTTTATTTCCTGCAATAAAAATAATAATTTTGAAAAGATAAAAAGGTTTGATCGTTGCAAATTTTGGTTAATAACCTGTGATATTTCTAAAAGGTTATTGGAATAGCATCCTTACCTCTACTAAAAAACACATAATAATAACAAAAAACCGCCCTATAATTAGGACGGTCAGTTTGTCGACAAAAAGATTTTTAGAAACTTAAATAGAATTTTCATGCGTTGCTTGGAGTGGGGGGGTGAGACTCCTGTGGGATTAGCGAGGTGGGCACTGAAAAACTGGCTAGTTAATGATGATGGGCAATAGCCACTTTTTAAACATAAGATGATGGATTTGTTTTCCGAGGCGTCCGCTCGCTTTCCATGGGGCGAGCGCCAAGCCTCCTCGTCACTACGTTCCTGCGGGGTCTCGGACTTTCTCGCAGCTCCCATAGGAGTCGAGCGGACGCCTCTCCAAACCAACCTTATTTTCACTTTCAAATATGCTTGCTCTTCATTTCGCACGAAAAAAAGACTTTTTCAGTGGTCTCATTAGCGAGACAGCTGAGACCCATCAGCTGTAAGCCGAAGCGGTCAGCGCGAGCCCCACGGAAAGCGAACCCCTGAAGCGGAAAACAACATCCCTATTCAAAGAGAATAATAAATATACTATATACAAACCTCTATTTCTAAAATTCAGGGATTTGTCTACAGTCTGACCGCCCTATAATTAGGACTGTTTCCATTTCTTCTTCCTTATAACTTAACAACTTTATGGGTTCCATCAAAAGTCATTGGTAATTCCATAACATCTTGAAGAATATCAATCCCGTATTTATTTAAGAAATAAGTAATGTTCCAGATTCTTTCTTGTGGGGAACCTTCAGGCTTTAAATTTTGTTCGATTCGACTAAATTTATTCACTATTACTTCATGTTTTAATTTCACTGAATCATCAACTTTATTTTGCATAAATTCTACTTGACTGATTAGAAAATCTTCATTTTTTTCCAATAATGGCAATAAACCTTTATGCCCTGCTTTTATTTCTTCTTCAATCTGATTGTATTTGGTTTCAATTACGTCTTTAACCTCACTTAGCAACCGAGCAATCTTTTCATTTGAAACTGACTGTAAAAATTGTGCACATTTTTCCGATGTTCCATTTATAAGAACATCTTTCATAGATAGTTTTAGTTCTTCTATATCTGCTTCCACACTTCTCTCTAACAGAGTAATATTTAGACGGGGAACTACGGGTGGCATTTTTATTTCTAAGTGTTCAAACGCCTTTTTTAGTTCTGCCCAATAAGCAATTTCTCCAGGTCCGCCAATAAACGCTAACGTTGGAAATAGAAGATCTTGTGTTATTGGCCTTGTAACGACATTATTACTTAATTTTTGAGGGAATTCACTTGCTATTTCTTTTAATTCATCGAATGTAAAAGATACGATTTTGTCTTTTCCAACAAAACGGTTGCCTCTTTCATCATATTGCAGCAACACTCTTTCTTGCTCTGTATCATCGTAATAAAACAAGTTAACTGGATTCTCTGCCATTTCAATAACAAGGGAATATCCATTTTCCTGTACTAATTTCTGTTGGGTGGACACTGCATCCGCCAATTGTTGAAATTCATTGATTTGTTTTAGAAAAATTTCTTTTTCTAACTTACGAATTTCTTTATCACCAGAATCAACAAGTAACAACCCATAATCTTTAAATAAGCTCATTGTCAAATAACTAAAGAAGTCAACAATTGTTGTAGACTCATCAACTGCCTTTTGCAAAAGTTGTAATAAAGACTGGGAATGATCTGTTTCCCCATAAGATTCGATGATTGTTTCCAGCCAGTCTGTACAGACCTGTTTATCAAGTTCTATATCTGAAGCCATTCTTTTATCTAGTACTCTTTGTGGAAATACAACTTTCTTCATTTTTTCCTTGCTTGGTGTGTATATATGATTGATTTCTAGATAATCATGATCCTCTCCAGCTACCCAGAATACAGGGACGACCGGGATATCCAATTCTTCTTCTTTTTGTTTTGCTAAAAGGATTATACTAATTACTTTATGAATCGAATACAGCGGACCAGTTAATACTCCTGCTTGCTGCCCGCCAATAACCACCACACTATTTTCCATTCGTAATTTAGCAATGGAATGCCTCACCTTATCACTTTGAGGAAAATTTTTCATATAAGCTTCAATATAGTCCGCAACATCATTTCTCATAAAAGATCTTGCTTCTAATTCTTTCACTCTCTTCTCATAACTACCTTTATCAAGATAAGAATAATGAAAAAAATCTTTCGTACTATTCTTTTGTTCTAAATAATCTGTTACGAACTTATTTGCCACAGGCAAAGAGAGATTTATCATCTCCATCTATGTACTTCCTTTCTCCAATTCGAGTTTTCCTTTTACTTTTATGTATTAATTCCTTATTAATAAAACCCCTTCAATAATAGGAGCCAACCACGAGCTTCTCCCTTAACACTAGTACTAATGAAAGAAACATCGATTATCATATTTTGTTACATAGAAAAGTATAGCATCCCTTTTATATAAAAGAAAAAAAGTTGCTTATAGCTTCTGCCAGTCCATAACCAGCTATTCATTCATAAACTGTCAGTAATAAAAATAAATCGTTAATTTGGTTGTATTTCTATTACCAAGTTGCAGGCGCTATTACACTATTCCCATTGCTTTTAATATAGATAGTAAAAGACCGTAAACGATTAATCCAACATATAAAGTGAAAAAAAGCAGAAATGTTACACGCCAAATCCCTTTAAATACTTTTTTATATTCGATTTCTGCTTTAAACTTCCAATGCATAATAACAAATAACATTCCAATCAACAAGATAAAAATAACAATATATAATAAGAAAGATGTATTCCAAATGGATTGAATAAGAAAATGTACAGACAGAATAAAAAAGATCGTGCTAATATCTATTGCTAGCTGAATAGAAAGCCGTTGTTTTTTTGTAATTAGCTTACTAATAACAAAAACAATAAATAATGTAAATATCGGAAAAACAACGAGAAAACTAATAAGCTGTGAAGTTACATTAATCATCGATAAAACTCCTCTCCTTCTCGTTCTTTTCCTTTAATCATATAATAAATAGTGGATGCAATTGGTGCATTCTTTTGTTTCTTTTTAGCTTCCTCTAGTATGTAACCCAAAATAGCGTCTATTTCCGTTGGTCTCCCTGCTTCTATATCCTTTAACATGGAAGATTTATTTAAGGCAGTATTTCGTATAACATCCAAACAATAATCTCGATACATCTTTTTATCAACTTCTGTTATCGTTAAAATCTCTAACACTTCATTCATGAACATATTTGCTAATTGAGCATAGTGACCATTTTCCAATAACTGACCATTTTGCACCTGCAAAATACTAGTTAAACCATTTACAATACTATTTACCACTAATTTTTTTTGCATCATCGTCTTATAATCATATTCCTTTATGAACGGAAAAACTTCATTAGTCATTGTTGTTAGCGAAACGAGTATTTCTTCCATTTCCCCTTTTACACAAGCTAATTTTGTTGCTCCAATTCCAGTATGTATTACCGTATGCGCATCTTCCTTCATGGCTCCATGCTCAACAATTCCAATCAATACATTAGCAACTTCCATGTTCTTGATTTTCTCTATATGACTCATTCCATTTTGAAGAAAACACATTGCTTTTATTTGCGTTCCAAAAGCTTCCATCTTTTCATAAATAGGCGCTAATTGATATTGCTTTACCGTCACAATCGTAAGCTCTTCTAGTCCATTCCACTCTTCAAAATATCGCACATTTATAGTTCGAGCCTTCTTTTCCTCCTTAACCTTATAATAAATTCCACTCTGCTTAATTTGCTCATACTGGTTCTTTGACCGAACGTATAAAGTAACGTCATACTTTTCCTCTAACTGGTAAGCACACAATAAGCCAATTGCCCCAGCTCCAATAATTCCAATTTTCATTCGAAGCTCCTTTACCGTTTCAAGTTATCGTTAGTTCTATTTTAACATTTTCTGAAATGTTTGTTAGTACGAAAAGCATAGGAAGATAAAAAAACTTATTCATTACTATTGTGCTATCGTCGCTAAGTGGAACAGAGATTAGTGAAAAGCATGCTCTGTTCGATGTTATAAAGACCTCCATTATGACCAACAGAAAGAAATAGGGTTATTTACTTATTTACACACTCTATTTTTCTATCATTAAAATCCAATAAAAAGAAAAAATGAAGAATGATTGAAATAATCGATAAACAATGAAGAATTTAATCATTTTGATGGGGGGAATAGAATGTTTACATCCATCGGAGAGAAATTAGAAGGGAATAATTAACCGTCGTTTCAAGTCTCTAGAATTTAGAATTTCAAAATTCAAATGATATACTCGCATTTTTAATTTATAAAAAACACCGCTCGCTTTCCTATAGCGAAAATGGAGGGAACAAACTTCTAGTGAGTCTCCTCTGCATCGCTATTCTAAACAGGAGTCGAGCGGACACTTTACCTAACTGACAGGATCCCTCCTGCAATAAGTCATATAACCTATCCATTATTGACACATATAATGTTATCATTTTAATGTAAGAGAAAAATAACTTAATTAACCCTTTGGCAATTTATCCTCATCTTTAAAAACCACCATTTGTCTTGCTTTCTCCATTAAATCAACTAATGCTTTATAAGCGCCTTCCATAGAGTCTAATTCGCTTTGTAACTCTTCATTTTCCTTCTTTAGCAACGTCAGTTTTTCTTCCAATTCCTTTGTTTTCTCTTTCACAGTGGAAGAATCAATATTTTCTTGCTCCCATTTCGTTGCTTTATCATATAAATCTTTTAAATATAGAATCATTTCATCGAATTGATTCTGTATTGGTGCTGGAGAAGCGGAAGGCTGGACAATTGCTTCATCTGCAGAAAATTCTTCTGTTCCATTTGTCTTTTTTAATTGCTTTCTTTGTTTTTTGGCAAGTTCAATACCAGATTTATATTGTTTGCGTACATATGAATTCCATCGAAATCCACATGCTGCACTTGTTCTTGATAATAGCTTCCCCACTTCTTCAAATGCTTGAAGCTGCGTACCGCCTTCTCTAATATGACGAAGAACGATTTCGGCAAGCAAAATATCTTCATCTTTTGACCAAGCATCTTGTCTTGTTGTTGTCATCAGTATACCCTCCTAGTGTTTTTTATTCATACATATGCATCTACTAGAAAAGATAGACTGATTTATTCATAATGAAAAAGAAAAAATAACTGAATGCTGTTCTGAAAAATAACATTTATATAGCATCTAAAAAATATTATCTTTAGAAAAAAATCATCATAATAATTCTTCCTCTGAAACCACTTTGATACCATTTCTTCTTAAAATCGCAGTGGTTACCCCCACTCCTTCCTTTTTGGTTCCATCAAAAAAGCCAGTATATATATGGCTGCTACCACATGAAGGACTATTTTCTTTTAACACTACTATTTCAGCTTTTACGCTTTTAACAAATTCTAATGTTTTATAAGCTCCATCTATGTACATTTGCGTTACATCATTTCCGCTTGCATCTTTTACTATTGCATTGCCATCGATAACATCGTAGCCATTTCCGCCAATGATCTCTGCTGGTTCCCTCGGAGTAGAGAATCCTCCCATTAGTTCTGGGCAAACTGTCTTTACTTCTTTCATTTTCAACAGCTTTTCCACGTTGTCATTCAAACAATCTGTTCCATTATACCGGACCCTCAACCCTGCTAAACAAGAACTAACGACAATCACTCTCCATCACCCTTCACTATGTATTCCTATTACGTCTCAAAAAAAGACTTTATTCTAAAAATGGTTAAATGGAAAAAAGCACAAGAACCAAAGTTCTTGTGCTTTTAATCAACAAAAAAGATAATTAGTTGCTTACAACTTCTTTCCCTTTGTATGTTCCGCAAGCGCTGCATACACGGTGAGCAAGTTTCATTTCACCACAGTTAGGGCATTCTACCATACCAGGCACTTGTAATTTAAAATGTGTACGACGTTTTCTCTTTGCAGTTTTAGATGTTCTTCTAAAAGGTACAGCCATTCGTCCCACCTCCTTAAAGAGTATTAAGAAAGTAATGAGAAAAGATGATTCCAATCTCACATGTTTCTTTTGCATAATTAACTATGAGTTTATTTACTCATTTTCAAAAAACTTAGCAAGTCCGGCAAGACGAGGATCTACTTTCTTATCCTGTAAATCTTGCTCTTGGATAACTTCCCAATCATTACCTGACTGAGGAGCACCCTCTTCTTTCGTATCTTCACAGAAGACTTGCATCGGTACCTCAAGTAAAAGAATTTCAGCAATAATTGGCTCTAAGTCAATTACATCCCCTTTTACTTGATGAACTTCCTCTTCGTCTGTTTCATATTCTGAAACTTTTAATAGGAAGGTTTCTGTTGTTTCAACATTAATTGGATAATCCACGTCTACTAAAGTACGAGAGCAAGGTAGCACGAGAGATCCTTTTATATTTAAATGAAAAGTCACTTTCGTTGAATCAATATCTGTACGTCCTGTTATATGAATAGGAGATACTTTTCTTATGGTTGGATCTGTTTCTTTAATCACATCCATATTTATTGTTTCATCAATTGGCAATCCCTTACTTCGAAATTTTTGTAACTGGCTTAACGTCCATTTCATATATATCACCCCAAGGCAACAAAGGTAATTATAGCTTTCATATAATTATTTGTCAATATTTTTTCTTTACAGTAAATAATAAGTGGATAAGTGATTATTCCCTTATTTATTTCGATTTCTTTTCTATTCTACCCATAATCAACAGAATTGCAACCAAAACTTTGATATAATCACCAGTTCTTTGCTCTTGATTTAAGCTTTAAGCTTGTGAGGAGTGTTGTTTTTCAATAGGAAAACTAAAGAAAACCATACTGACGCAAATAGGTTTCTCTTTTATAACCAATGTTTTTAGGATAAACTTTTACTAATAAAGCATTCATTTTAATGTTTTTTCAGAAAAATGATTAGGGAGATTGTGATGAAGGCAGTTGGTGTTGTTGTAGAATATAATCCATTTCATAATGGTCATTTGTATCATATCCAAAAAGCGAAAGAATTAACACAAGCAGAGATTGTAATAGCTGTTATGAGTGGTCCTTTTCTCCAGCGTGGGGAACCTGCACTTATTTCCAAATGGTCTCGAGCAGAAATGGCGCTGGAAAACGGAATAGATCTTATTGTGGAGCTTCCTTATCCTTTTGCCACACAGCATGCAGCCGTATTTGCTTCTGGAGCAGTAGAAATTCTCCACAGCTTAGGCTGTGACTACTTATGCTTCGGAAGTGAATCAGGAAACATAAACGAATTTGATTCTATTTTTAACCTGTTGGCGGAAAAAAAGGATGAAGAAGATAGACTTGTAAAAGAGTATATGAAACAAGGCATGAGTTATCCAAAAGCAAAATCATGCGCTATCCAGGAATTAACAAGTGTAAATAAAACACAAGGACTCAATCTTCATATGCCTAATAACATACTGGGATATGAGTACTACAAGTCAGTTCGTTCAAATGCTTATCCAATGCAAGTTTGCACGGTTGCTCGTATTAAAGCTGATTACCATGATAAAAAATTCACTTCTGATACGATAGCAAGCGCTACAAGTATAAGAGAAGAATTGTTACAGACAGCAGGATCATTAACAACGATTGAACCCTTCCTTCCTTCTAGTAGTTATCAAGCGCTACAACAGTATAAAGAAACGTATCTTACTTATCATACATGGGAGAATTACTGGAGCTATTTAAAATTCCGGCTGTTGCAAACAACAGCAGAAGAACTTTCCACCATTTATGAAATAGAAGAAGGAATAGAATACCGCTTTCTTAAATATGTGAAAGAAGCATCATCATTTCAGGACTTTATCCGCTTACTAAAAACGAAAAGGTATACTTGGACAAGACTGCAAAGAATTTGTGTACATATTCTAACAAATACTAAAAAAGAAGAAATGCAAACTTACTCCAAGCCAGCATATATTCGCTTACTCGGAACAACAGCAAATGGTCGTTTGTATTTAAAGGAAAAAAAGAAGCAATTTCTTCTTCCTATCATTAGTAAGCTTTCTTCTTTTGAAAAAGAGAAAATAGTATTGGACGTACGAGCCTCCCAAATTTATGCATTAGGTGTGCCGGTTGCTGCTCAGCAAAAGTTGCTAGAGATGGATTATTCCAAGCCTCCTATTATGAAGTAATTTCTATTGAAAAGGGGCAACAAAATAAAGTAGCGCTTGCTTGCTATGCGCTACTTTATTTTGTTACTTCTTCTCATTAGCTTTTCTTTTCTTAATTTCTTTTATAATCACTTTTATATATTTCTTCGTTTCTTCTTCTCCTATCTCAATGATTTTTTCTAAATCAGTAAATGCTTTGCTATTAAACATTTCAACAGGCGGCTTGATCATTACATCACTAGCAAATTCTCTTGATTCGACTAATTCCATTTGCATGATATCTAATGAACGCATAATCACATCATAAATATTCGAAATTTCTGTATTTACATTTACTTTAGCTACATCTACTGCAATAATGATATCTGCTCCCATTTCCTTTAAAACCGAAACAGGTACGCGATCGATTACTCCCCCATCTACTAGCAATCTCCCATTCATTTTTTCTGGAACAAATATACCCGGAATAGAAATACTGGCACGAACGGCATCAGCTATTGCCCCTTTCTTAAATACAACCTTTTCTCCTGTTAATAAATCGGCTGCCACAACAGCAACAGGGATATCCAAATCTTCAAGATTCTTTCCATAGGTGAATAAATGAATTAATTCCTTCACCCTCTTCCCAGCAATAAAGCCCATTTTGGGAACAGTAAAATCCAAGTAATATTTCCTTTTAAAGAACTTTGATAACGTATATAACCGCTGTATATCAGAACCAGCAGCATATAGGCAGCCAATAATCGCCCCTATGCTGCTGCCAGCTATATAATCTATTGGAATATTCTCTTCTCTCAATATTTTTATCACCCCAATATGAGCAAATCCCCTTGCTCCCCCTGAACCTAGCGCTAATCCAATTTTCGGGCGTTCCATATCGTCCCACCTATTCTTATCAAAATAACAATCTATATAATCTTATGGTCTTTTTTTGGAGGTTATGAGTATATTGATTGGTAGAGGGATATTCTTTAGGCTGTTTGTGTACAAGTATCTCTTTTTTTACATAAAAACTTTCAAACAGCCTTCCTTACATAGACGAGAATAAAAACCTACTATTTATATTTGAAGGGGGAGCAATATAATTTGTTACGCTCAAAATTGAAGACAATCGTACTCGCTTTATCTGCATCACTTTTAGCTCTTGCCCTGATTTCCTTTCCAGGGGTGGCGGTAGATGCTTCCAAAAACGGACTTAACACTTGGTGGACGATTGTTTTTCCTTCACTTCTTCCTTTCCTTATACTATCTGAAATATTAATAGGCTTTGGTGTTGTTCGTTTTATCGGTGTTTTGTTAGAACCCATTATGCGCCCTCTCTTTAAAGTCCCTGGAGTAGGCGGTTTCGTATGGGCAATGGGGATGGTATCCGGCTTTCCAACTGGAGCAAAATTAACAGCAAGAATGCGTGAGGAAAAACAGTTAACTAGAACGGAAGCAGAAAGACTAGTTTCTTTCTCTAATGCTTCTAATCCAATGTTTATTATCGGCGCTGTTTCAGCCTCTTTTTTCCATAGCCCAAAACTCGGATTACTATTGGCTTTCTCTCATTACTTAGCCAATTTTACAGTTGGGCTATTTATGAGATTCCACGGCAAGGATACAGAAAGAAATAAGTTAGAACCAAGAGAAAGAGCCTCTTTGAAAAGAGCCTTACGAGAACTGCATCATACTCGTTTAAAAGACAAGCGTCCACTTGGTAAGCTAATGGGAGATGCTGTAACCTCCTCTATTCAATCTTTATTAATGATCGGTGGCTTTATCATACTTTTTTCCGTTATTAATCGTTTACTATTCCACTTACATATTACTTCCTTTTTTGCAAACCTGTTAGAATCAGTTTTTCATTTCTTTACATTTTCGGCTGATCTAACCATTCCTTTTATCGCTGGCATTTTTGAGATTACATTAGGAAGTAAATTAACGAGTGATGTAGAGACATCCACACTCATGCATCAAGCTGTTATAACTAGCTGTATTCTTGGATTTAGCGGATTAAGCGTACAAGCACAGGTCGCAAGTATTCTTGCCCAGACAGACATTCGCTTTAAACCATTTTTTATAGCAAGAATTATGCAAGCAATTTTCTCTGGAATCTATACGTTTATCGCTTGGGACTTCTTTAACAAAACTTTCTTGGCAAAAGACACTCCGACAATAGTAATTCCCGGAGTAACCAAGGAAGGAGATTTCTTTCAACAAATATTTGAAAATATAAGTGCATGGGGACCAATTGTAACCATTATTTCCTTAATGATATATTGTTTTATTTTAATAAAAAGATTAATTCCAAGGAGAGAAATATAAGAAAAGTGGAGGACACCCATTTAGGGGGTATATTCCTTACACAGAAGAAATAATCGGAAATTCACTTAACCGATAGGCTACTTCTACTAAACATCAAATTGGCTACAGAAAATTTATACATTCTAACTGCAAAAAAGGACATCCATTGCCAAAAGAATTAGATGCAACTACTTCTTTTTTGGCAATATGTCCTTTTATTTATTCGCTACTATTTAAAAGCTTTATTTACGATTCTGATGAAACTTCGCTCTTAGTGCATCATGAACAATCTTTGGAACTAGTTCAGAAATATCCCCATCATACTTGCTCACTTCTTTCACTATACTTGAACTTAAGAAAGAATACTGGTTATTGGTCATAATAAAGAAAGTCTCAATATCATCTGATAAGACACGGTTCATTGATGTAATTTGCATTTCATATTCAAAATCTGATACTGCTCTTAATCCTCTAATGATTGCATTCGCATTCACACTTTTTGCATAATCGATCAGAAGTCCCTCATAAGAAGATACAGAAACGTTCTGAATATCTTTTGTTACTTCTCTAATTAACTCTAATCTTTCTTCTACCGAGAAAAAAGGTTTTTTGGCAGAATTATTCAATACACATATGTATACATGATCAAATACCTTTGCTGATCGTTTAATAATATCAATATGACCATAGGTTATCGGATCAAAACTACCTGGGCAAACTGCTATACTAGCCATTTCTTAGTCCTCCGTACCAATTTGTAAGGAATAAATAGAAACCGCAATTATTCCGTATTTTTCATGTTTCACTTGTTGAAATCTGCTTACTGCCTCAGGTAAAGAAATTTCTGAACCGTGTTCACAAACGATAACTCCTTCTTCCTTTAAGAGACCAGCTTCATCAATAAATGTTAGCATTTTTTCTAATTGCTGTTTTTTATATGGCGGATCTAAAAAAATATAATCGAATCTTTTTTCTCTTTTCTGTAATGCTTTCAAAGCACGATCCGCATCATTGCGATATACCTCAGCTCGGCTATCTAATTTGCATATAGAAAGATTTTCTTTAATAGTATGTATCGCTTTTCCATCTCTGTCTACAAAAATAACAAGATCCAGCCCTCTACTTAAAGCTTCAATACCTAGTCCACCACTCCCAGCAAATAAATCAAGGCCTTCTCCTCCTTGAAAATATGGACCTATCATATTAAAAATAGCCTCTTTCACTTTATCTGTAGTTGGTCTAGTTGAGTTACCAGGCACTGCTTTTAATGGAATCCCCTTATTCTTTCCGGAGACAACTCTCATTTTAATCACCACAACCCTATTTTACTTTAACAACTTCTTTTACCTTCCCTATCCTACCATAAACGGAATAGAGAGCCAACATTTTAAAGATTTTCGCTTAGTATTTGATGAAGCCTTTCTTTTCATCAAATACTAAGCAAATCAGTTTTTCTCGCATTGTTAAAAAAATATTACATTTTATGTATAAGTGTCCCCTTGATGGGGATAATGTAATTAACAGCATCTATTCGAGGATGTTGTTGCCAACCGCGGAGAAGACTTACGTTTCCCCATAAGTTCTTCCTCCGGTTTCTCCTCTCCCTTTACCTTCTTTCCTTATGAAAATAAGGATGTGGAAGGAGCCTGCAGGTACATGCCTGCAGGCTTTTTTTGATTTGCACTTCCTTTTTCACATAAAAAAACAGTATCTATGAATGATTTAGTGGAAAAGCGATACTCCAACAAATTTCATCAAAAATACTGTTTTTATTTATCGGCTCATAAAGGAAACTTCCATGAGTCGGGGGTTCTTCATCTCCCACTCATGGTTACTTGAACCAATCGGACCTTTACGGACAGTTGCTCTCCCTCCTATCTTCCTCATATTTTCATAAGCTTGAGGCGGGAGGCTTACTGGCCGTTAAGAGTGGGATAAAGTGAAACTTCTATCAGTGGGGGTTCCTTCCTCCCCCACTGATAGTTAGTTGAACCAATCGGACCTTTACGGACAGTTGCTCTCCCACCTATCTTCCTCGTATTTTCATAAGCTTGAGGGGGAGGCTTACTGGCCGTTAAGAGTGGGATAAAGTGAAACTTCTATCAGTGGGGGGTTCCTTCCTCCCCCACTGATAGTTAGTTGAACCAATCGGACCTTTACGGACAGTTGCTCTCCCACCTATCTTCCTCGTATTTTCATAAGCTTGAGGGGGAGGCTTACTGGCCGTTAAGAGTGGGATAAAGTGAAACTTCTATCAGTGGGGGGTTCCTTCCTCCCCCACTGATAGTTAGTTGAACCAATCGGACCTTTACGGACAGTTGCTCTCCCACCTATCTTCCTCGTATTTTCATAAGCTTGAGGGGGAGGCTTACTGGCCGTTAAGAGTGGGATAAAGTGAAACTTCTATCAGTGGGGGGTTCCTTCCTCCCCCACTGATAGTTAGTTGAACCAATCGGACCTTTACGGACAGTTGCTCTCCCACCTATCTTCCTCGTATTTTCATAAGCTTGAGGGGGAGGCTTACTGGCCGTTAAGAGTGGGATAAAGTGAAACTTCTATCAGTGGGGTTCCTTCCTCCCCCACTGATAGTTAGTTGAACCAATCGGACCTTTACGGACAGTTGCTCTCCCTCTTATCTTCCTCGTATTTTCATAAGCTTGAGGGGGAGGCTTACTGTCCGTTAAGAGTGGGATAAACTCAGGCTATTTCTTACCAAGCACTGATAATCATGAAATAGAAACTACTTTCTTAATTAAATCCCCATTTTATAATCGTATTCTTTCGCTTTATCTGGTCGCGAATTTTCAAATTCCATCTTTAAAAATGGCTTATAAGACGGCTCTACTTTTTTAACAAAAGAATGAGCATCAATTTTTTCCATTATGCTTTCTACATCACTTTGATTCGTGTAGAGCACAACATATTTTAACTTTTTGGAAATAAAATGAACATTCCCATATCTTCTTAACATTTTTGCTTGTTTTAGTGAAAATAACCAAACAATAATTCCCTGCCGTTGCCCTAGCATAATTTAACCCCTTTAAATTCCATTATTTATCATCATAGCATAGGCAAAGAAAATAGAAAAGCTAGAATCAGCATTTATGGCCAAACTAGTAATCGATGCTAGTAAAAAAGCAATGATCGTAAATTCGATCATTGCTTTTTAGTATATTATGCAGAACAACTACAGCTTCCACCACTTCCACAACCACCAGAAGAACAACCAGAAAGTTCATCAAAAAATGGATTACCTGTTGGGACTTTAATAAAAGTAGAAACAGAACGTCCGATAATGACACTAACATCGTCTAGGAGCTTTTGTAAACCATTCTCCGCTACTTTAAATGCTGCTACATTATCATCTAAATCCATATCGCGTTTAAGCTGTCTAATGTCCATCATCACTTTTTTGTATTCAGGATGGTATTTTCCAAAACGCTGAACTTCTTCATATAATTCTTTCATTTGGTTAAAAGAATGAATTTTTTGCTGTGTTTCCTTATTTGAATGTAGATTGGCCAAACAAATACGGTATTGTTCTGCAACATCTGACTCTAGTATCATTTCTGCAATCTCTTCTGCTTCCTCTTGAATAAGGAATATTTCAGTTGTCGCAAGCACGTATTCGCTCACCTCCAACTCTTATTCTACATGAAAGATAAAAGAAAGAAAAGGTTTGCGTTTTCCTTTTTCCACTCTATTCTTTAATCATTATTGGAAATGACTTTTTATATTTCGTTGTTTCGTTAGCAACATCAACTATGGATAGATTGATCGTATGTTTTCCTGGTTTTAGTCCTTCGATTACAAATGCCGCCGAAGAATATTCTTTTTTTGCACCGTCAACCTCTACTATTACTTTTCCTAATTTTCCGTTACTGTCTTCTCTGAACGAATAATCCTTTACTCTACATTCAACGAACACTTTGTTTCCTTTTACAATATGATGAACATCCATATTATCTTTTCCTGTATAGGATAAGGAGGCTTGTACAGCCGCATTAGTTGGGATTAAATAATTCGCTTCTTTTTTTGGTTTTACTTCTGGATCAGGTATATCGTTTCCACACCCAGCAAAAAGAAGAAAAGCAGGAATACAAATCAATCGAATTTTTTTCACTGTAAACACTCCTGGTAATTAATGAATTTTCTTTTTAAGTTAGTATTACCATTCATGTTTTTTTTACTCTAAGTATCAGTTATTACAGTATGATTAAGATTGAGCATTCATTGCTTGAAACATGCTAACCATCATCGAAGCCATTTGGACACCATTTGAAAACTTTTGTACATGATCTGGAATGGTTTTCTTATAATAATGGAGTGAGGCAATCTCAAAGGCTTCTAATTGATTCGGATTTCTGCTTAATTGTCTATACCATTGTGGCTGTTCCCGGATAAATTGTTGCAATTCTGAATTCTGCGCAATATATTCTTTTATACTTTGTCTCATATTATCCCCCCTATTTTAATCTTGTCTAAATGAAAATGGGCCAGAAGGTTTTTGTTCTGTTGACGCAGAAGATCCGCTTGAACCACTATTCGGGGCAAATTGAGAAATGACTCCTTGTATTGTTCCTAAAGCCTGATTTAAATTTGCTAAATAGCCCTGAATTTGATTTTGGTCCATATTTTTTAATGTATCAACGATATTAGACATCCAGACAGTTCGATTAGATGATGTCTCTTCCTCCTTTTTTGTGGAGTTTATCGTACTACCATCTAATAATCCTTCCCATCTCGCATCATTTGGACCTAATAAATACCAATCTTCATATAATTCCTGCAAAGTCACCTTCCCACTTCTCGCTTCTTTCAATACGTTAGGATTTTCTTTTACAAATGCTTTAAATTCTTCTACAGAAGGATGAAGTTTTTTATTAGCCATTATTATTTCACCTCTAATTTGATACATCTGCCTATGTTACTGTATGATAGCACGATAAAAAATGTGCATTTCCCTTTCAAAATTCCCTCTGTGGTCTAAATGAGGCAAGTGTAAGGATAGATAAAGTGAAACTTCCATCAGTGGGGGTTTTCCTTCCTCCCCCACTGATGGTTAGTTGAACCAATCGGACCTTTACGGACAGTTGATCTCCCACCTATCTTCCTCCTATACTCATAAGCTTTGGGGGAATCTTACTGTCCGTTAAGAGTGGGGTAAATTCTGTCAAAAAAAAAACTGCCAACCACTCCTTTACTGAGTTTGTCGACAGTTATGTGTATATCCCATTACCATTTTTCAATAAAATTCTGCGTATAATATTTATCAAATACCCCTACCCCAAGATGAGTAAATTTGTCATTTAATAAACATTCACGATGACCTTTGCTGTTTAGCCAACCTTCCATTACAGATGGTGCATCTGAATAACCTGCTGCGATATTCTCTCCAGCAACTTGATAAAATACATCTCCTGCTTTTAGACGATCCTCTAAATCTCCATACTTCTCAGAAGTATGGGAAAAGTCTTCTGTATCAAACATATCCTTACTATGACCTAAAGCTACCTCAGCAGTAGGTTGATCCCATTCCACAGTGTTGAGTTCAAATCTTTTTCTTAACACATTCGTCATATCTAATATTTGTCGTTCATTGCCCTCTTGAATTGCTTCACTATCTTCCACACTATTCTGTGTCTCTAATAGTTCTCCTCGATAAACTAATTCGTATGGTCTTAAATGAAGTAATGTACGGGCATCCATATAGCGAATACTTGATAAAGTACCGTTAAATTTATCAAAGTATAGCTGTGCATAATAATCGCCAATTTGAATCAATGGACGGTTATTTATTTCATCCTCTGATAACTCAAATCGATAGGAGGAGTTTTCATAATTAAAACTAATATTTGTTTCAATTGGCGTCATCGTATAAATCTCTCCAACTTCTTGTCCAATTTTATAAGGAGTAATATTCACTGAGTTGCCAATTGCGTAAACAGTAACGACTTTATCCTCTAGGATTCCAACTTGAAAATACTTAGAGTCATCCTTATTGTAAATCCACCAATCATATTCATATGCAGATGGATCAATTCTAGCTGGTTCTCCGTATTTCTTTTTTAGTTCACTTGTACTTTTACCGATTAAAGTTCCCAAACCTTCTTTAGGAACTGAAAGAACTTGCGTATTTTCCTTCGCTTCTTTGAGATTATCCTCCACTTTTGTAGGATTATCACCATTTTCAACTAGTACATCTGGCTGATTATTGTCATCTGTTATACTAAAATAGAATCCAATCGCTGATAACACTGCAATAATTACAACAGTTCTTAATAAAATTTTCAGAGGATTCCCCCCTCTCTAGCATTGTTTCTATTAATATATGTGGCTTTCTTACTAAATAGTATAACTTACTTTAAATAATTTTAATAGAATAAGTATTTTTTCAATTATGTAAAGTAAGTTAATTTTTAAAGCAATCCATCTCCTCAATAAAAGTGCAATAAAAAAATGCTTCTATTTTTTGTAGAAGCATTTTTCCTTTTCCTATTAAAAGCCTAATATTGCTTTTATAACAGATGTTGTTTCGCCACCATGGTAGAAAACATAAAGAAGTAAATAAACTGCTGTTCCTGTAATGGCTGTAATAAACCAGATAATACTTGTCATTGGACCTAACTTTCGATGCTTTGCATACTGTTTCTTATACCCTGTATACAACATGATAATCCCTAATACAGCACCTATTGTTGCCAAAGTGATATGAAAGATCAGAAAAATGGTATAGTAGATTTTAATATCATCAGGTCCACCGAAAGAAGTGTTACCAATAAAAATCGTTCTTGATGCGTAAATGATGAAAAAGATTACTGCAAAAATTGCTGCAAAAAGCATGACGGTCTGATGCTCTTTTCTTTTTCTTTTCTTAATTAATCCCCAACCAATTGCTACAAAAATGGCACTTAAAATGATAAATGAAGTACTAATTGTTGGCAAAATCGGTAATGTAAATTCCATTAAACTACCCACTCCATAAAGTATTTACCTCTTTGTTTAACAAACTCCCAAATTCCCTTTTAAATAAGGTTGTTTTCGTAAAGTTTGCTGCTAGTAACCCGCAGCCGGAATACACTTCGCTTTCCACTTATAAAAAAGTAACAACCTTTAATAAATTCTAAATCAAACATTATTCTCCTCGAAATGTTCTCCCCTTATGATAATTCCTTTTAGAATAATGTAAATACTACCATTGAAACAAATAGAACCGTTAAATATTGGATGGAATAAATAAACATCGCTGTAGCCCATTTATATTCATCTTGTTTTTTGCTTGCTCGAATTCCTGTAATAACCCAACCGATATTTAGTAACGTTGCTAATATTAAAAATGGAATACCGATTTGGTATAACAAAAATGGCAGTGGAAATAATGCGACAATCCATATATACGTATGTTTTTTTGTTACTTCAAACCCTTTAACAACAGGAAGCATTGGAATCCCTGCTGCACGGTACTCTTCCACTCTTCGAATTGCTAACGAGTAAAAATGCGGAGGCTGCCAAACAAACATAATTAAAAACAAGCTCCAAGCCATTACATGAAGTCCAGGATCAATTGCAGCCCATCCAATTAGTGGTGGAACGGCTCCTGAAAAACTTCCAATAACGGTATTTGATACAAGTCGACGCTTCGACCACATTGTATATATCACAACATAGCTAAATGCACCTACTAAAGCAATAACTGTTGCGGTAATGGTAGTTAATAATAAAAATAGTGTTCCAATTAACAGAAAGCCAAAACCTAAAACAGCAACTCTTACAGGCTTTACTTTCCCTGTTACGGTCGGCCTTGCCTTCGTTCTTTCCATTAATGGATCAATATCACGATCTATAAAATTATTTAACACACAGGAACCGGCAATAATCAACCCTGAACCTATCAATGTATATAATACAGTGTCAATTTGCTCTAAAAACTTAACATCTGTGAAAACTATTGCAAGCCAGATACCGGTAAATACAGTGATTAAGTTTGAATTCACGATTCCTATTTTAATTAATGCGAGAAAATCCTTCCAGGCAGTTGTTTCTGATTGTTTATTTGTCAATTTGGCTTCAGGATAAACGCGAGAATTAGCCATTTGATCATGTCTCCCCTTTCCAATACACAGTAAAAAATATACTACTATATAAAAATCCGTTCATTTCCATTGTGTCATTATTCACATTTAACAATATAGCAATGTTAAAAAAGACTCTTTTGCTATTAAAACATATTTCCACTAATATTTCTCTCTTTTTTCCCAAAAAGATTGAGTCAAGTTTTTGTGGGAGTTTTTTTTGGATAGAAAAACTCCCCTCTTATTTAGTTATATTTCCCACCTAAATGAAAGCGTTATCTAAACAATTTAGTTTTGTTTTTGTTCATTTCCTTCATTTTTTAAAAACCTCGTAAGGCTTGTAAAGCATGGTATATCGGCTTTCCTTTTTGCCGATTTAAATATGATAAATTATTTCTTGTTAGCTCTCCGACTGAACTCTTTAACTTTTCCACATAATATTTTGGCTGAGAAACAGAAGCGGTTTGATCGTTAGGGTTAATTCGTCCTAAAATCGTCTTGATTTCTAATTCATCCTTCATACCAACCATAAAGTCAATAAATGCTTGTATTCCTTTATCGCACCAGCTGCGGCCGTTTTTAAGCCGTTTAGCGAATACACTCATCGTTCCTTCCGCACTTCCCATTGGACGATAGTGGCTTGTGTCTATGTCTTTTTCCTTCAACCATTCGCGATAATCTCCAAGGGCCTGAGGATATTTTGACAGCTGTTGTATGAACTCTTCTAACCGTTCTTCTTTCTTTTCGTTTTCAAGAGTACCAACTGCACTATTAAGTTCCACTAGGAATCCTTTCGCATCATATTGAGCCAGTTTCTTACGAATGACTCTATATCTCTTATGGCCTTTGAAAAGCGTTTTAACCTCACGAGCTACATGGAATCGGTCGATGACAAAGAATGCATTCTTATAGTGATCCTGACAAGCCGTAATCCACTGGGCTCCATCCCCATTAATTACGAGGTGATGTTCACTCGGATTGTAGTTGTAATTATCTATTAAGAACTGCTCAAATCCTTCCCAGAACGCTTCTTTACCTTTGTGGACATAGTGACGTTTTGCGATTAAGGATGTTCGTTTCCCGTTGACTATCCAGCCCTCATGTACGGAAGCAATCTTTTCTTCCCGCCCACGTCGTTTTCCACGTTGCCTTTTCACATATAGTCCGTCTACTTCTACAAAGAGCACTTTCCTCAATTGGTCGGTCGGCTTGACGAAAGTAACTTCTGTTTGTAGAAGGTGTTGACGAATAGTCTCATGGCTGATTACTTTGTAACCTAGTAGTTTCTCAATCATGGAGGAAGCATGACGATAGGATGTACCTTGAACTGCCATTTCCATTGCCATCGTTTCAACTAGGGGACTGAAACCTTTTGACCCCTCAAACTCTAAATAGTGATCAAGGAGATAAACGTATCCACCCTTTTCCCTGTCCCTATAGTAATTCCGATTGATGATAATAGAACCGAATGAAGTATCCATCTCTACGGCTCGCTTATCCTGAAGGTAAAATCTCTTTTTATCTCTATTTTCTGCAATCTGTTGATCCATTTCTTCGAGTTGCTTCGTGAGAACTTCACCAAATGTCTTTTGAAGCATAACAAATAAATCTTTTTCCAGTTCTTTTAATGTGGGTAATTGTATGGTATCTTTTTTCATAGGACTCCTCTTCCTTGTATTTGTGGTTTTCGCAGACTTTACTATACAAGAAGAGAGTCCTTTTTTCATTTGATTTTATTTTCCATCTACCGCACTTCCGTTTGGTGACCTGTTTCTCAATGGATGGATCTACGCCCCATCCATTGAGAAACAGGGTACAACATCTCCCACAAACATTTTACTCATACTCCCAAAAAACCTCAGTTGTCACATTATTGGTAAACTTTAACATTATAAACACCTTCTTCGAAAGCGTTTTAAAAAGAAAAAGACACTCTACTTATTATAGCTTTTTTTCGCAAGGAAGCAAATGAATCAACCTGTTTTCTAAACCTTCTTATCTTTAGAACATACTAAAAAAAGATAGCACCTTTTTCGGTGCTATCTTTTTTTAGACTGTAGACAAATCCTTGAATTTTAGATATAGAGGTTTGTCTATAGTATATTTATTAGTTCCTTTGAATAGAGATGTTGCTTTCCGCTTCAGGGGTTCGCTTTCCGTGGGGCTCGCGCTGAGCCCACAGGAGTCTCACCCCTTCCACTCCAAGCAACGCATGAAATTTCAATTTGAGTTTCCAAAAATCTTTTTGTCGACAAACTGCTCTTTTATTAAAAATTTCGGTTTGGACGTACAAAAGTCGAAGTAGATTGCTTCTGCTCTGGAACATCCGGAACACCTTCTTCTTTTGGTTTATAAACTCTTTCATATTTAACAAACATCGAAACATTAACTAAAATTCCCATTCCAATTGATAATTGCAATAAGGACGATCCCCCATAACTAATGAAAGGTAACGGGACACCAGTCAGCGGAATTAATCCAGAAACCCCACCAATATTAATAAAAGCTTGTATTCCGATCATACTGGAGATGCCAATTGCTAATAAGCTCCCAAAAGGATCTTTGCACTTTAAGCCTGTATAAATCCCTCGTAAAACAATATAACTTAGCCCCACTACTACAAAGCCTACCCCAAAAATACCTAATTCTTCAGCAATTACTGCCATTATAAAATCGGTGTGACCATCTGTTAAATAACCTAATTTTTGTACACCTTGTCCCAAGCCTACCCCTTTAAGACCACCAGAGCCAATAGCAATAAGCGAGTTACTCATATGATAACCAGATTCTTGCACGACTTCTTCTGCAAATGGAGAATCTAGAAAAACAAAAATTCTCGCCATTTGCTTTTCTGTAAAGATGCTTTTACCAGCTAACTGCATGATGAAAACTAATAATAACAGAAATGATAAACCAATCAGCATTAACTTCGATAAATTTTTCCAGTTCATTCCTGAACAAAGAATAACGGTTGCACCAATCATAAAAATGATGGCAGCTGTTCCAAAATCCGGCTGAATAGTAACTAACGCACAAACAATAACCAAATAGGCTAGTGGAGGGACAACTCCCCTATTAAATTCATTGATATACGACTGCTTTTTAGAATAAATAGCCGATAAATAAATAATAACAGCTAATTTAACGAACTCCGCTGGCTGAAGACTTGCTGTCCCAATCTTATACCAGCTTTGCGCATTTCCATAAACACTACCAAACAAAAAGATTCCACTTAAAAACATAATAGAGCCAAATACCATTGGGACTAATATTTTATTACTTAATAAAGCTTTATACGGAAAAATTGCTACAACAATAAAGGCGATTCCCGCAACTAATATATATTTAAATTGCCTCTTATAAAAAAAATCGCTACTATCTTCTCCATAATATTGAACTGCCGAAACCATACTAGCACTATAAATCATAATTAACCCAAATAAAATTAATAGTACCATTGCTATAATCAGTGTATAATCATACGATTTTAATATCTTCTTTACCATTCAACCGCATCCCTTATTCAATCTCCTCATTTAGAGTATTCGTTGTCTCTTATCTATTTCCTGCTGAAAAGGATAACTTCCGTTCATTCTCTTAAAATATTGGGCAATTTTCTACTAAATTTCCGCTAAATATCAAGTTCGTTATTTATCCGGTGGGGAAGAAACAATACTTATCGTTTCCCAAGGCATTGTAGTACCGCCTTGCTCCGATCAAAAAACAACTATGGAAACAGACAATTATAATAATTAGGCGTATTCGTATGTACTTCCCTTATTTTAAAATAATACACCTAACCACTAAAAAAACTCAAACAATGACTGCTTTTGTTTGAGTTTACTTTTTATTTTCTTATAGATGCTTCATGCAAAATCGATAATTCCTTTTCCAACTCATCTAAAATTTTCTTACCAACTTGTTCTTCTACTAATCCTAATCGAATAGCAAAATCTATCTCTTTAGACAATCCATACATTTGCGTATCCAATACCTCTTCATATAGAGGACATTGTGGCATTGTTAAATTATCCATCTGAACTTTAATTAGTTTTAATATTTTTTCAGCATCTGCTTTCAATAACTCATTTGCTTTTTCTTTATGATTAATAATCATTTCAGAAGTCAATCCTATCCCCCCGTTTCCGAGCGATTATCCTATCTATAAAGTTTAAACTCAACCTAGAAAAATTGCAAGAACAATCCCCATGAAAAAACCAAATAGTTTTTGTTCTAGCATTCAAAATGACAGAAAGAAAAGAAAAGACTATACTTAAAATAACATCGTTTTCGTCTGCTAGTAAAATTAGTTACTTAAAATAATTTTGATGTTATTAATTTGCAGCTTTTTTCTACAAACAAACAAAGTACATAAGGAGGAATCTTTAAATGAATAGTATTATTCAAGTTACCGGACTGGTGAATTTTCCGATTACTATCGATCCGACTGTATGGATATTTGATGATCGCAAACAAACTGCTGATACCGTATTTGCACCAGTTGAAGTGAAAGATGAATTAGAAGCGTATACAAAAGAAGCCTCCAAGCACTGGGATCAAGAAATTACAGAAGGTGCAAAAGTTCCAGAGCAGTCTACAAAAACCTATCAAAAAGTAGAAATGCTCACTGGAACCTTCTATATGTCCTTAGCACCATTTATAAAAAATGCGGAACCGAAGAAAGATGCAACAACTCTTTTAGTCACAATGGCTAATGAAGAATACGCCATTCCTTTAGAAGAAATCGACTCGATCTTCTTATTATTTTGCATAAAAGGAAAACCACTTACAGAAGATGGTCCAGTACATATTTATGACAATAGAAAAGACAAAGAACAAACTCCGATAAAAAATGTGCAAGCATTTAAAATTACATAATTCGAAATATACGCCATCCCAGTATTGCTAGGATGGCGTATATAAATTAATTAGACTAAGACTAGAGAAGATCTGCTGCTAACTGTGCTAAAGAAGATCTTTCTCCTTTTACTAATTTTACGTGACCCGCAATTGGCTGGTCTTTGAAACGCTCCACTACATAGCTTAACCCGTTATTAAAGGCATCTAAATATGGATGATCAATTTGTTCTGGGTCTCCCATAAGAACAATCTTACTACCTTCTCCTACCCTCGTTAAGATCGTTTTCACTTCATGTTTCGTTAAATTTTGTGCTTCGTCAATAATAATAAATTGATCAGGAATACTGCGACCTCTAATATAAGTTAATGCCTCCACTTCAATTGATCCCATACCAGCAAGAATTGCTTCTAATTCTCCAGGCTTTTTTGTATTAAACAAATACTCGAGATTATCAAAGATTGGCTGCATCCATGGCCTTAATTTTTCTTCCTTTTCTCCCGGAAGAAAACCTAAATCCTTTCCCATTGGGACGATTGGCCTTGCTACTAATAATTTTTTATAATCTCCAAAATCCTCTGTTTGCATCAATCCAGATGCTAACGCCAATAATGTTTTCCCCGTTCCGGCTTTTCCAATTAGCGTAACTAAAGGCATGTCTTTCTTTAATAACATTTCAATTGCCATTGTTTGCTGAACATTTCTTGGGCGAATTCCCCAAATATGCTCATGATCGAATACTAATTTTTTTACATATTTCCTTGATGGATCCACTATTGCTAATGCAGACGAAGAAGAACCTAACACATCCTTTAAGATCAGAAACTGATTTGGGTAATAAATCCCATTGCCAATTTCTCCAATAGGGAGCTGTCCATTCTCATAAAAGCGATTTAAAACATCAATGGTTACTTGTACATCCATAAAACCAGTATACAAATGATCATTTTCAACTACTCGATCACTTAAGAAATCCTCACTCACCAGACCTATCGCATCTGCTTTTACACGTACGAGCGTATCTTTACTTACTAAGATAACGGTTCGTCCATTTTCTTTTTTGCTTTCTTCTATTGATAAGTTTTTTGCTACTGCTAATATACGATTATCATTTGTCTTTTCCACAAATATTTCTTGAAGCTCATGAAAAGAACGGTGATTCAGTTCAATTCGTAAAGTTCCACCATTCTCCAAAGGAATTTTATCGTGCAACTTTCCTGTTTCTCTTAAGTTATCGATCAATCTAGATATTTGTCTTGCGTTCCTTCCGATTTCATCCATGTACCGTTTTTTGCTGTCTACCTCTTCTAAAGCTACTGCTGGAATTACTACATCATTGTCACTAAAAGAAAAAATAGAATAAGGATCCTGTAACAAGACATTTGTATCCAATACGTAAATTTTACTCAAACCGATGCCCCCTGCTCTAAAACGTCATATATTGCTGCACTATCCGTGTAACGGAAAGAACCTTGGTAAAATATATGTTTTATCGCATAAAGATAGAAGATATTTTGCACAATAAAGAAAGAGGAACCGTAAAAAAACATAAAAATGCTCATTTCCACCTACAAATTAGGTGAAAATGCACACTTTTAGAAGTTATTCTTCAATATCAAAGGAGGTAATATTTGTGAAAAAAGGATATTTATTAATTTTATTCCTTTTTCTTCTTTCTGGATGTACAAATAATAACGTGGAAAATAGCCAACAATCTGAGAATAGAGAAAATCCCCCTCATGTAACAAATGTTAAAAATTCTACTATACAAGAGGTGGACCGTAAGACTGGCCAGGATATCGCGAAAAGACTCGTTACTCTTGCCACAAGCATTGAGAATGTCAATGATGCCACAGCAGTAGTAATCGGTAGATATGCGCTTGTAGGAGTGGACATCAATGCAGACTTAGATCGTTCTGAAGTAGGCTCAATTAAATACGCAGTTGCTGAAAGCTTAAAAAATGACCCAGACGGAGCAAATGCAATTATTATTGCAGATCCAGATCTCAATGCAAGACTTAAAGAGATTGGCGAAGATATTCAAAATGGGAAACCGATTCAAGGAATATTCAATGAATTAGCTGATATTAGCGGAAGACTCATTCCTGAGATACCAGCAGATATGATTAAGAATGAGCCTGATAGAGATCTCAAAAATCCAAACGAAAATTTAAATAATGAAGAAGAAAAAGAACTGAAAAAAGATCAAGATGAACAATCAAATAATCATATAAGAGATTAAAATTCGATTTTTTATGCGATTATATATTATAATGTGCCTATAATCCATTTTATCGAACTTATATGATTAGAGGTGCAGCTATTGAAAGTTAAATGTGTGATATGTGATAAAATTGAAGATATAGACGAAAACTCCTTTCAGGCAAAACGTCTGCGAAATCGACCGATTCATACGTATATGTGTAAAGAGTGTGAAGATAGAATTGCTGAGAATACTAAGAAAAGAATCGATTCTGGCAACTTCGTCCTTTATCAAAACAAAACACAGGAAGATGATTGGTAAACAAAGAAAATATATAGGTAAAAAGGGGCTGGGACATAAGTATTCCAGCCAAGGATAATTCCGAACAATTATACGAAGATGCTAATGAATGTTCCGTATAATTGTTCGGGCTTTTATTTGTTTTTCAAAGGATGTTTCCATGAAGTTTGGTGCGATTCCCCGCAGCCGGAATACACTTCGCTTTCCATGGGGCTCGCGCTGAGCCGCTTCGGCCTGTGGCCTGCAGGGTCTCAGACTGTCTCGCTAATCCCATAGGAGTCTTCGTGTATTCCGGCTGCTCTGTTTTTCCAACTAATTATATTTCCTCTTGTAAAAAGTATGCGAAAGCAGCCGCTATTTACTAGCTATATTAGAAATTGTTCGTCTTTACAGAGTATCTATTTAGTTATGTCCCATCCTCTTTTATGTAGGCTTGGCAATTAACGGCATCGTTAATTCAGGCGCTAGTTCTTCGCTTTTAATGACCATGGCTGTTAATCGCATATCTGTTTTCGATTTGCCTCGAACATAACCCTCTCCATTAACATTTTCCTACTCACAATGCTAAATGTGGAGTCATCTCCTGCATGAACACCACTTTTTACTCTCACAATGCTAAATGTGGGGTTCATCCCCTGTATGAACGCCACTTTTTACTTTCACAATGCTAAATGTGGGGTTCATCTCCTGTATGAACGCCACTTTTTACTCTCACAATGCCAAATGTGGGGTTCATCTCCTGTATGAACGCCACTTTTTACTCTCACAATGCCAAATGTGGCTTTCATCTCCTGTATGAACGCCACTTTTTACTCTCACAATGCCAAATGTGGGGTTCATCTCCTGTATGAACGCCACTTTTTACTCTCACAATGCCAAATGTGGCTTTCATCTCCTGTATGAACGCCACTTTTTACTCTCACAATGCCAAATGTGGCTTTCATCTCCTGTATGAACGCCACTTTTTACTCTCACAATGCCAAATGTGGGGTTCATCTCCTGTATGAACGCCACTTTTTACTCTCACAATGCCAAATGTGGCTTTCATCTCCAGTTTCCAATATGAATGCCTTTTTCCAACTTGCTTGCGGTCACTAAGGACGCTTCTCTGTTCCCTTTTCACTTGGTTTTCCTGTTTACGGTCAATGATAAAAATTCTCAGTCATATCCCCCAACATCCCACTATTCAAAACACAAAAAGAAGCCATCAAAAGATGACTCCTTTGCCTTCTATTATTCAGCAGTTTTTTTCTTCTTTTCTGCTCTTTCACGTTCTGATTTATTTAAGATTTTTTTGCGTAAACGAATAGATTCAGGAGTTACTTCACAATACTCATCATCATTCAAGTATTCTAAAGATTCTTCCAACGTCATAATTCTAGGTTTTTTCATTGTTGCTGTTTGGTCTTTGTTTGCTGAACGGATGTTTGTTGCTTGTTTTACTTTTGTGATATTAACAGTAATGTCATTTTCACGAGTATGTTCACCAACAATCATACCTTCGTAAATTTCAGTTCCAGATTCTACAAAGATAATTCCACGGTCTTCTACTTGCATTATTCCATAAGTAGAAGATTTTCCAGATTCCATACTTACTAATACACCTTGACGACGTCCACCGACTTGACCTGAAGCCATTGGTTGGTAGCTGTCGAATGTATGGTTGATGATACCATATCCACGAGTTAACGTTAAGAACTCAGTTGTATAACCAATTAATCCACGAGCTGGTACGTTAAAGATTAAACGAACTTGTCCGTTACCATTGTTGATCATATCTAACATTTCGCCTTTACGGGCACCGATTGATTCCATTACAGAACCTGTATGTTCTTCTGGAACATCGATTTGTACACGTTCAATTGGCTCACAACGAACACCGTCGATTGTTTTTACGATAACTTCTGGTTTTGAAACTTGAAGTTCATAGCCTTCACGACGCATATTTTCAATTAAGATAGATAAGTGAAGCTCTCCACGTCCAGAAACAGTCCAAGCATCTGGAGAATCTGTATTTTCTACACGTAAGCTTACATCTGTTTCTAATTGCGCGCGTAATCTTTCTTCAATTTTTCTTGAAGTTAAATATTTACCCTCTTTACCTGCGAAAGGAGAGTTATTAACTAAGAATGTCATTTGAAGAGTTGGCTCATCAATACGTAAAACTGGAAGTGCCTCTTGATGATCAAACGGACATACCGTTTCACCAACGTTAATATCTTCCATTCCTGATACTGCGATTAAATCACCAGCATATGCTTCTTCTATTTCTTGACGTTTTAATCCGAAGAAACCAAAGATTTTTGAAACACGGAATTGTTTAACAGTTCCATCTAGTTTCATTAAAGCTACTTGTTGACCAACTTTCATCGTACCGCGGAATACACGCCCGATCCCAATTCTTCCAACATAGTCATTGTAATCTAGAAGAGCTACTTGGAATTGTAAAGGTTCTTCACGATTATCAACAGGTGCAGGAATATGATCAACGATTGAATCATATAATGATTGCATGTTTTCATCTTGTTTTTCAGGGTCTAAGCTAGCAGTTCCATTAATAGCTGATGCATAAATAACTGGGAATTCTAGTTGCTCTTCTGATGCGTCCAACTCAATAAATAAGTCTAAAACTTCATCAATTACTTCAGCAGGACGAGCAAAGTCACGGTCAATCTTGTTAACAACAACAATTGGTGTTAAATTTTGCTCTAAAGCTTTTTTCAATACGAAACGTGTTTGTGGCATACAACCTTCATACGCATCTACCACTAGTAAAACACCATCTACCATTTTCATGATACGTTCTACTTCACCACCGAAGTCAGCATGTCCTGGTGTATCTAGAATGTTAATACGTTTATCTTTATATTGAATAGCAGTATTTTTCGCTAATATTGTTATTCCACGTTCTCTTTCTAAATCATTAGAATCCATTGCACGTTCTTCTACATGTTCGTTCGTACGGAATGTGCCGGATTGTTTTAACAGCTGGTCAACCAAAGTCGTTTTACCGTGGTCAACGTGAGCAATAATAGCAATGTTACGAATATCTTCTCTAATTTTCAAAAATTTCACTCCTACCTAAATATGTCTATCTGGATTCAACTTATTTTTTAATAATATTATAACTGAGTCATTATATCACATAAATTCACAGAAACCTAAATCCTTTTAAAAAAATAACAAATGTAAACGTTATTTTAACAAAATAATCTATTTAAGCATAAAATTTATTCTTATAAATAACAATTTCTTTACATTATGTCTGTTCTTTCCATTCCCATCCATAGTATGATAGAAATGAATGAACAAAGTTAAAAAACCCACATCGATTGCTGTGGGGTTTAAATATATCATACGCTATTATTTCCGATTAATATACAACATAATAAAGGAAGATAAACATGAATTTTGAAAAATATCCACTTTTTTACTATAACGTTTATGGAATTTCTAGTTTCATTAGTATCGGAATATGTATTCTCGAAAAAACATTAGCTGGTACACTTATTTGTTTTTTTCTCTTTTGCGGCATTTGGTTCCTTCGATCGCACAAGAAAAAGAAATTACAACGTGTGATCGATAAACAGCCTTCTTAAATCTTAACCTACTTTACCAATTTCCATCCTTTAAATACTTTTGAAGAATTTCATCATGCAATCCAGGTTTTGATGCAAAAAAGGATTGTTGTGTTAGTAAATCGAGCGGTTCATTTCTTAAGGTTGTTACCTTCCCGCCAAGTTCTTCGACCATTATCTTACCTGCAGCATAGTCCCATGGTGATAATCTTAAGGTTAGATAAGCATCCATTCGTCCAGCAGCAATATATGCTAACTCTAAACAAGCAGATCCAAATGATCTTGTCCCCCTAGACTCTTTTACAAGTGGTTCTAAAATAGTTGGATCAATTCGTTTGTTTTTTGTAACCCATGTGGCATTCAACCCAACAATAGCTTCTTCAACTGCGGTGTTCTTTAAAGGTAATAGTTCAATATCATTCATAAAAACACCATTCCCCTTTTGAACATGGTACAACTCATCTGCGACTACATCATATATTAAGCCAATTTTTCCTATACCATTCTCATAAATTCCGATCGAGATAGCAAAGTCCCGCTGCATGTGTACAAAATTCATCGTTCCGTCAATAGGATCAATAATCCAAACAATCCCTTTTAAATCTTCTAAGGATTTGCTAATTCCCTCTTCCCCTAAAATACGATGAGAGGGAAATACTTCACTGATTTTATTTATCAGAAATTCTTCTGTACCTTTATCTATTTGTGTGACTAAATCATTTTTATTGGATTTTGTTTGAATAATGAGCTCGGACGAAAAAGACTTGATGATTCTTTCGCCTGCCTCTTTTATCCATTCTTTTGCATACTTATCGATTTCAAGCCAATTTGCCATTTTCTCACCCTTCTTTACATTCTTTTTTCCAACACTTCTTTTATTATAGCTTATAGAATTGCTTATCATCCTTCAAGAATAATGAAAGTAAAAATCATTTCTTACACTATAGTATCATAAAGCCCGCACTAGCTGAACGCAAAATCATGTAGCTGGCTCTATAGGAAGTAATTCTAATTCCTATAGAGCCAGCTACATGATTAACCAATTACTTATTTAATTATAATGCATTAAGTCTTAGAAGTTCCTGCCTAATTCTTTCTAGCTTTTGTTTACTTAATTTTTTTTGTTTTTCATTCTTTTCATTGATTGCATCGAATAAGGTAGCCAACTCATAATCCATTTCTAGACGAAGAACAGCCTTTTTTTCCTTTTCCACTTCCAGTTTCTTCGCTAAATTCATTAATTGTTTCAATGACAGTACACCCCTTTCATCGACTTGCATTTCTGTTGATTTCTTATATATTATGTGGAAACCAATTAGCTTGCTCCTTTTTTGTGCGATAACCTAGTTAAACCCTTATTTCTTCATAATATTATTTATGTATGCTACAATATTTTCGAAAAGCACATCTAAAGAAGAAAATTTCAGGTAAGTGACTAAATAGCTTTCTTGATTTTATATACACTATTTACCCGCAAACAATCGAGATAAACAAAAAAGGAGATAAGAAATAATGTCGTTTACTGGTTTTACACAAAAAGATTTTGATACATTTACGATTGAAGGACTAGATTCACGAATGGAAGCAATCCAGAAAAGAATTCAGCCAAAATTCCACGAAATTGGTTCTGAGCTTTCAGAGCAGCTTTCAGGGAAACTTGGAATGGAAATGTTTCTACATATCGCTAAACACGCAAGACGTACTGTTAATCCACCAAAAGACACGTGGCTTGCTATCGCAAGCAATAAACGAGGATATAAACAGCATCCACATTTCCAAGTTGGGTTATTTGATGACCATGTCTTTATTTGGTTAGCTTATATATATGAACTTCCAAAAAAGAAAGAAATTGCAGAAGGCTTTTTAGCCAATTACGAGCTCTTGCATTCTACCCTGCCAAAGGATTATTTTCTTTCCATGGATCATATGAAAAAAGAAGCCGTTAAAATTGGAGAAGCTGATTTAGAGGCAGCTTTAACGAGATTCCGTGATGTGAAAAAAGCTGAATTTTTGGTAGGTCAGCAAATCCCTGCTGATGATCCTATTCTATCGAATGGAGAGGCATTCCTCTCATTAGTTGAAAAAACTTATGATACATTACTTCCAATTTATAAATTATCGTTAGAGTATTAAATCTGACAAGCACTATAGTTTCAGATTTAATGGTACAAATACAAAAACCTTGGGAAAATCCCCAAGGTTTTTGTCATAATTAATAAAAGATTTTTTTGTCGCAGGTTTTTTCTCTCATGTCATTGCTAAATGGTGAAACTAACTGTCTTTTTCACGCCACGTTGTTAAACATTCAAGTGAGAATGCAAATCTCTTTATACAAATACTAGTATTATCTACAAAAAACATACCACTTTATAATCTCCATTAAACGGAGAACTACTTCTGCAGATAGCTTTTTCCTTATACCATCTTTATTCTACTAGCATCTGAAGCTTCTTTTGCTTTTTTTATTGTTCGATAAGTAGAATAACCACTTACCTCTTCAAATTCATCACATACCTTCTTCTCTTGTGCTTTCCCTGGCACAATTTTTTTAAAGGCACGGTATTGTTCCATTAATTCAGCCTTATCTATCCCTTTTTCGTAGGCTTTCTCAATGCTTTCAAAAAATTTAACGACGGTAATTATTTCATCTGTTGACCAATCGATATCGATCGGATATTGATAATCCATTATTCCACATCCTATAGTTTTGAAATTTTCCAGATGAAACTATTGTAATTTAAGTTGTTAAGAATGTAAAACTCGTCTGAAAACATCTACTTTATTCCCTAACTGAAAGTTAAGAAACGCAAAAAAAGAACATAAAAAAATAATTCTTTTCTTTATAGTAGAAACTAATTGTATGCAAAGAAAATAAAAAATGCTATAATTCTTTTGTTTTATGATTTTTATATTTTGTAATTAGGGTAATAACTAGTAAACAGTAGTTAATTTAAAGACAATACAGCGACAAATGGTACGATAAAATTTCTATTTCTACATAAGAAATTTCAATAAAGTTCGCTAAAGTATGCATAAAAATACTAAATAAAGAGGTGTGGTAATAAATTGTCACAACACGAAACACCGTTATACCACGGATTATTGGAACATGTTAAAAAGGATCCGATTCAATTTCATATACCCGGGCATAAAAAAGGGAATGGAATGGATCCTGAATTTAGAAACTTTATCGGAGAAAACGCCCTTTCGATAGACCTTATTAATATTGGTCCACTTGATGATCTTCATTATCCAAAAGGGATGATTAAACACGCCCAGCAACTTGCTGCTGAAGCGTTTGGAGCAGATCATACTTTCTTTTCCGTTCAAGGCACAAGTGGTGCTATCATGACAATGATCATGAGTGTTTGTGGCCCAGGAGATAAAATCATTGTTCCAAGAAATGTTCATAAATCGGTTATGTCTGCCATTATATTTGCTGGAGCGATTCCAATTTTTATCCACCCAGAAGTAGATAAAAATCTTGGTATTTCTCACGGCATCACGATTGAGTCTGTTCAGCATGCTTTAGACCTTCATCCAGATGCGAAAGGGCTATTAGTCATTAACCCAACTTATTTTGGCATTTCAGCTGATTTAAAAACGATTGTTGATCTAGCTCATTCATATGATATTCCTGTTTTGGTTGATGAAGCGCATGGTGTTCATATTCATTTCCACGAGGATTTGCCTATGTCTGCGATGCAAGCAGGTGCAGATATAGCGGCAACAAGTGTACACAAACTTGGCGGTTCAATGACTCAGAGTTCCATTTTAAATATGAGAGGCGACCTAATTAGTTACAAGCGCGTTCAATCTATTTTAAGTATGTTGACAACAACTAGCACTTCCTATCTCTTGCTGGCTTCCCTCGATGTTGCGAGAAAGCGTCTTGCGACAGAGGGAAAAGAGCTGATTGATAAAACGATTAATCTTGCGCAATATATTCGCAGACAGATTAATGACATTGAACACTTATACTGTGTCGGAGAAGAAATTCTAGAATCAGATTCTGCTTTTGATTATGATCCAACTAAATTGATTATTTCTGTAAAAGACTTAGGATTGACCGGTCATGATGCAGAAGAATGGCTTCGTCAAAACTATCGAATCGAAGTAGAGATGTCTGATTTGTATAATATCCTGTGCATTATTACACCTGGTGATTCAGAAAAAGAAGCCAATATTCTAATTGATTCCTTAAAAGCACTTGCGGAAGAAAGAAAGGATAAAGCCTCTAAAGTAGAGGCAAGAGTGATGTTGCCAAATATCCCTCTTCTAGCTCTGACACCCAGAGATGCTTTCTATTCGGAAACAGAGTTAATAAATTTTGACGATTCAGTAGGAAGAGTGATCGCAGAATTCATTATGGTGTACCCACCAGGAATCCCTATTTTCATCCCTGGCGAGATTATCACTGAAGATAACCTTGCCTATATAAAACGAAATATGGAAGCAGGATTGCCTGTTCAAGGGCCTGAGGATTACGATTTCAAAAAGCTTCGTGTAATTAAAGAACATCGTGCGATAAGATAATAAGTTACATGGGGCAGGAATACCACTTTAATGGTATTCCTGTCTTCTATTTGGATATAAATGAATAATAACCATCTATCTTCTTTAGGTAAGGAAAGATTGGAGTTTTATTTTTTGAAAAAATATATTGTTATTACGATTATTAGTTTGCTAATTAGTCTGGCAACACCGTTTATCTTTAAAAATTACGTCGAACATAAACCAGAGCAAATAGAACAATCTTTTCGCTTTGGAGGTCCAGTGCCATTTGCGGAACAACAAAAGCTGTTACCAGCTTCAACGAATGCATATCCTTTAGAAATTTCATTCGAGTCTCCGTTTCAAACAAAAACTATATTTCATCCAGTTTCGTTTATTTTTAGCTTTCTTGTATTCTTCTTATTAGTTCTATCAATCTTTACCATTCTTAAAAGCTATTTTGGGAAAATACCAACAAAGCGGAGACAATAAGTACTTGCGTGGTTTTGATTCTATTAAAAAAATGCCTTTGTTTATACAATGGCATTTTTTATGCTGTACTGTGTTTGTGTTTCAAGGAAATGGCAATTGATTAAGGGAAAACTCTTCTCTATTCCCTTTTCGCTTCTATTCATAGTTTAACGGTAACAGAGAACTCTTCTCTATTCCCTTTTCACTTCTATTCATGGTCTAACGGTAACAGAGAGCTCTTCTCTATCCCCTTTTTGCTCCCATTCATAGCACAGCGGTAACAGAAAGCTCTTCTCTCTTCCCTTTTTGCTCCCATTCATAGCACAACGGTAACAGAGAGCTCTTCTCTATCCCTTTTCGCTTCCATTCATAGCACAATGGTAACAGAGAACTTGCTTTCTTCTTCTTTTCCCAAGTATGTAAGTCCAAATAATACAGAGAAAAGGCTTATTTAGGTCCATCATTGTTGGTTATATCGTTTCTTTTAGACTACAGATATGATTGTCATAATTAAATGAAAAGAACCATAAATAGATAAGCTGATCATTGTGGCCAGCATGGTTTTTCTTGTTGATTTTATGATAGAATTTCCAATTATAATAGCTAAATAAAAAAACACTCCAAACATAAACACCTTATAAAGAATTAAGTCATGTCTTGATAACCATTCAATTATCGAAAAGCCGCTCCAAATGATTAGTTGAAATAAAATTGCCGTATAAATCTTCAAGAAAAACCACCACCCTTCCTCAAACTTAACGCTTAATACTAGTATATGTATCAATCTTTTGTTTTATTTTATAATTATTTTCTTCAAAAAAACAGTAATATGGCTGGATGAAATTTAGCCAACTATATGAAAAAAGTATAAATTAAGAGTTTTCCTTCCTTTTTAAAGGCAAGGCTCTGTTAAACTTTAATGTTGATTTTTAAACAAAATATAGGAACTCCGATGTTTGGCGGAGTTCCTATTGTTCAATCCCAATAGTTAAAGATTACTTGCCCTACCGTTTCAGGTTTCCAATAGGCAATTTGTTCTAACTCAGCACTATTTAATTCTGTTTTCTTTATAAGATTTTGATTAAAAGGAACATTTAGTTCAACTGTACCTATTATTCGGTAGAAAGAAGGAAATTGTTCATTAAGAACAGGTCTGTCGATGAATTTAATGTTTCCAAATTCAACTACCGAAGCGAATGCAAGATAAGGATAATGTTCATTCAACAGTATATAAAACCTATTACCTAAAACATCAACTTGAGCATAATAAAAGTTTGATGGGTATTGTGGCGTAATGAAATCAATTAATTTCCCACGATTACGAGAGGCAAAGTCGAAGCATAATTGTTTAAATTGTTTCCCGTCTACTTGTGGAGGGGTATTGGCTTTTGAATCATAAAAACCAGTTATTCCATTAGGAAGTTTCATCCTGTTTTCACCATCCGTTACACACTGAATTTTGATAAACGCAAACTATCATAAGTATCCGTCATTTCAAATACAAATGAAGTTAGTAGAAATTCCTTAATGTGCTGTTTCGTGCTTTCGTTACTTCGACTATCGACAAATAAGAACCAAGCAAGGTAATTATCAAGATATTTTGTAGCCACACCTTTAAAACGGTCTATCCATTGATTCAATCGGGAATGGAGACCATTTACATTTTGAATATGATACAAACCCTTAATAACGTGTTTTCCACCGTCAGATTTAATTCGGTAATGCTCTAAACCCTTTTCTTTCGCATAGGTTTTATAGGCTCTCCAAGCGTCTGTGACAAGAACATTTTCATTGGACAATTTAGAACCGATTAAACTATCAACTTTTGTCTTTACAATACGCCCCATACAAGCAACTTTGGAGACGGTTGCTTTTGTTCGGTCTCTGGCAACGAGAACACAAACCTGTTCGTGACTAATCCCTCTGTGCTTAGATTTACCACCGCGTTTTCGAGGTTTACGGTCAATAATGCCTCGTTGTCCCTTTTGAGAGTACAGGAAATAGGTCTCGTCAATTTCAACGATACCATCAAAATGTTCAATATCCATTTGTTTTAAGGCGTTTAACAGTTTGTGTCTCCAATAAAAAAGCGTAACCCAAGTAACCCCTACGATTTCAGCCGATTTTCGCAGGGAATATCCTTTGAACATACAATCAACAAATGTAATCCATTCGTTTCCTTTCCGAGTGCGGAACAAAACAGTGTTTGTTGTATCAGTAAAAGTCTTGTTGCAACACTTACAGCGATAGCGTTGGCGACCATTATATTTTCCGAATCGAACAACGTGTTCTGATGAACAATGAGGACACTCAAAACCTTCTTTAAAACGAGTTTCCCTCATTTCGTTAATTAAACGACCACCAACAGAAGATGATGGTTCAACATAGCGTTTAACCCATTGATAAACTTGTTCTTTTTTTGTATGCGGTAATTTGTCGATATACTTTAACAAGTTGCTAAACGCTTTGCTCACCTTGAACCCTCCATCGAATGTTTGTTCTTATGTTGATTATATCAAGGATTCGGACAGGTATCAAATATCAACATTAACCTTTAACAGAGCCAAAGGCAAAAAAAAGAAGCCCTCATTCGAGGACTTCTTTTGATTATTAACGCAAGATATGAATTGGGTTACCCATTGCAACTTCAGCTGCTTCCATTGTTACCTCACCTAAAGTTGGATGAGCATGGATAGTCATAGCTAAATCTTCTGCTGTCATTCCAGCTTCAATTGCTAAGCCTAGTTCAGCGATCATATCAGATGCACTTGGACCAGCGATTTGAGCACCGATAACAAGACCATCTTCTTTACGTGTAACAAGCTTTAAGAAACCTTCAGCATCGTTAAGTGCTAAAGCACGACCGTTTGCTGCAAATGGGAATTTAGCAGCTTTTGCTTCAATTCCAGCTTCTTTAGCTGTAGCTTCTGTGTGACCAACTGTTGCTAATTCTGGCTCAGAGAATACAACTGCAGGAATTCCTAAATAGTCGATTTCTGAGTTATGTCCAGCGATAACCTCAGCAGCAATTTTACCTTCATAAGAAGCTTTATGTGCTAATGGAGGACCAGAAATAACATCACCGATAGCAAAGATATTACTTACAGAAGTACGGCATTGTTTGTCTGTTTTAATGATTCCGCGTTCGCCTAGTTCCACACCAACTTGTTCTAAACCAAGTTCGTCTGTATTAGGTTTTCTACCAACCATTACGAATACATAATCAGCTTCAACTGATTTTTCTTCGCCTTTAACTTCATATTTAACAACAACTCCAGTGTCCGTTTCTTCAACACCTTTAGCCATTGCTTTTGTAATGATTTCAGCGCCTTTTTTCTTTAAGTTACGAGTAACTAATGAAGACATTTGTTTCTCGAAACCACCAAGAATTTCATCAGCACCTTCAAGGATTGTTACTTGTGTACCAAAGTTAGCGTAAGCTCCACCTAATTCAGTACCAACATATCCTCCACCGATCACAACGATTTTCTCTGGAATTTCTTGAAGTGCAAGAGCACCAGTTGAATCAAGAACTCGTTTAGAGAATTTGAAAGTTGGGATTTCGATAGGACGAGATCCTGTTGCGATAATTGCATTTTTAAAAGTATAAGTTTGAGATGATTTTTCATCCATTACTTTTAATGTGTTAGCATCTACAAAATATGCTTCACCATATGCAATATCAACTTTGTTTCCTTTTAAAAGTCCTTCTACACCACCAGTAAGCTTTTTAACAACACTGTCTTTCCAAGCTTGAACTTTTGTGAAGTCAACTTTTACATTTTCAGTTGTAATACCCATGTCTGCAGAATGTGCAGCATGCTCATAACGGTGTCCAGCAGAGATTAAAGCTTTAGAAGGAATACATCCAACATTTAAGCAAACTCCACCTAATACGTTTTTCTCAACGATTGTAACTTTTTGTCCTAACTGTGCTGCGCGAATTGCTGCAACATATCCACCAGGACCTGCACCAATGACTATAGTATCTGTTTCAATAGGAAAATCTCCAACTACCATGTTCTTACGCCTCCATTAACAATAGTTCTGGATCGTTCAATAAACGCTTAATATGATTCATTGCATTTTGAGCAGTAGCTCCGTCGATCATTCTGTGGTCAAAGCTTAAAGAAAGTGCTAATACTGGAGCAGCAACAATTTCTCCATCTTTAACGATAGCTTTTTCCGCAATTCGACCAATACCTAAAATAGCAACTTCAGGATGGTTAATTACCGGAGTAAACCATTGTCCACCAGCAGATCCAATGTTAGAAATTGTGCAAGATGCACCTTTCATTTCAGCTGGAGCTAATTTACCGTCTCTTGCTTTAACAGCTAGTTCATTAATTTCATTAGAGATGTTAAAGATACCTTTGCGATCAGCATTTTTAACAACAGGAACTAATAAGCCTTTTTCTGTATCAGCAGCAATACCGATATTGTAGTAATGCTTATGAACGATTTCACTTGTCGCATCATCTAATGATGTGTTTAAAGCAGGGAATTCTTTTAATGCACTTGTTAAAGCTTTTACTACGTAAGGTAAGAATGTTAATTTAATACCTTTTGCTGCAGCAACTTCTTTATACTTCTTACGATGTGCAACTAATTTAGACACTTCTACTTCATCCATTAATGTTACGTGAGGAGCAGTGTGCTTAGAGTTTACCATTGCTTTTGCAATAGCTTTTCTGATTCCGCTCATTTTCTCACGAGTTTCTGGGAAGTCTCCTTCTGGAATAGCAAGTGGTTTAGGTGCTTCCGTTGCAGTTTCTGTTGGAGCAGCTTCTGCAGCAGGTTGACTAGCAGGTGCAGCACCACCGTTTAAGTGTGCATCAATATCTTCTTTAGAAATACGTCCGTTTTTACCAGAACCAGAAACAAGTTGAATTTCTACCCCTTTATCACGTGCATATTTACGTACAGAAGGCATTGCGATGATGCGTTTGCTTGGATCAACATCCGCTTCTTGCGCTTTGCTTTCTTCAACAGCTTCTGGTTTTGCTTCTTCAGCAGCTGGAGCTTCATCACTATGGTCACCTTTGAATTGAAGGTTTTCGTAGCCAGGAGCGTCGAATGTAATTAATACATCACCAACGATAGCAACTGTTCCTTCTTCTACTAAAACTTCTTCTACTGTACCTTCAACTGGAGAAGGAATTTCAACTACTGCTTTATCATTTTGAACTTCACATAATACATCATCTTCTTGAACTTTATCGCCTGGTTTAACAAACCATTTTACGATTTCGCCTTCGTGAATACCTTCACCGATGTCAGGCAATCTAAATTGAAAAGCCAATGTGACAACCTCCTAATAATTCTTATGAAAAAATTTTCTTCTTTAACTAACTTTTCTTCTAATTGTCATGCAAATTTTGTTCGGTACTAATTAGAAAGTTAGAACTTTTTTAGCTGTTTCAATAATATCTTTAAAGTTTGGAAGCCATACAGTTTCTGCTTGTGTAAATGCAAATACAGTATCAGGTGCAGTTACACGTAAAACTGGAGCTTCTAAGCTTAGAATTGCACGATCATTGATTTCTGCAACAACATTAGCTGCAATACCAGCTTGTTTTTGTGCTTCTTGAACTACAATAGCTCTTCCTGTTTTTTCAACAGAACCAATGATTGTTTCGATATCTAGTGGGCTAACTGTACGTAAGTCAACTACTTCCACTGAGTATCCTTCTTTTTCTAATTCTTCTGCTGCTTTAATAGACTCTTGAACCATTGCTCCATAAGTAATGATAGAAAGGTCTTTACCTTCACGTTTAACATCCGCTTTTCCAAGAGGAATAGTGTACTCTTCTTCTGGAACTTCTTGACGGAATGAACGGTATAATTTCATATGCTCTAAGAAGATAACAGGATCGTTATCACGAATAGCAGAAATTAAAAGTCCTTTAGCATCGTAAGGAGTTGATGGAATAACAACTTTAAGACCTGGTTGTTGTGCCATTAATCCTTCCAAGCTGTCCGCATGAAGTTCAGGAGTATGAACTCCACCACCAAATGGTGAACGAATTGTTACTGGTGAATTATAACGGCCACCTGAACGATAACGCATACGAGCCATTTGTCCAGAAATACTATCCATTACTTCATAAACAAAACCAAAGAATTGAATTTCAGGTACTGGACGGTAACCTTGAAGTCCTAAACCGATTGCTAAACCGCCAATTCCAGATTCAGCTAATGGAGTATCAAATACACGATCTTCACTGAATTCTTTTTGAAGACCTTCTGTCGCACGGAATACACCGCCGTTTACACCTACGTCTTCTCCAAATACTAATACGTTTGGATCATTACGTAATTCTGTGCGTAACGCATCAGTGATTGCTTGAATCATAGTCATTTGCGCCATGGCTTACTTCGACTCCTTTGCTGCATAAATTTCATATTGTTCTTTTAAGTTAGCTGGTAGCTCTTCATACATGATGTTCATTAAGTCAGTAACTTTTTGTTTTGGAGCTTCGTCAGCAATTTTGATTGCTTCTTTAATTTCTTCTTTAGCACGCTCGATTACTGCGTTTTCTTTTTCTTCATTCCAAATGCCTTTATTTTCAAGGAATTTACGGAAACGTACTAATGGATCTTTCTTTTCCCACTCGCTGTCAAGGTCAGCTGTACGGTAACGAGTTGGGTCATCCCCAGCCATTGTATGTGGACCATAACGGTAAGTTAAAGTTTCGATTAACGTTGGACCTTCTCCGTTGATTGCTCTTTCACGAGCTTCATGAACAGCAGCATATACTGCTAAAGCGTCCATACCATCTACTTGAATTCCAGGGATACCTGCAGCAACTGCTTTTTGAGCAATTGTTTTCGCAGCAGATTGTTTCTCAACTGGAGTAGAAATTGCAAAACGGTTGTTTTGAACAATGAAAATTGCAGGAGCTTTGAATGCACCAGCAAAGTTAATTCCTTCGTAGAAATCACCTTGTGAAGCACCACCGTCACCTGTATAAGTAATTGCAACAGATTTAGCACCACGTTTTTTCATTCCTAATGCTACACCAGCTGTTTGGATGTATTGTGCACCGATAATGATTTGTGGAGAAATCACGTTTACTCCTTCAGGAATTTGGTTTCCTTGGAAGTGACCACGTGAGAATAAGAATGCTTGAGATAAAGGAAGTCCGTGCCAGATAAGTTGTGGAACATCACGGTATCCTGGAAGAATGAAATCTTCTTTTTCTAATGCAAATTGTGAAGCTAATTGAGAAGCCTCTTGTCCTGCAGTAGGTGCATAGAAACCTAGACGACCTTGTCTGTTTAATGAAATAGAGCGTTGATCAAGAATACGTGTATATACCATACGAGTCATTAATTCTTGTAATTGCTCATCACTTAAATCAGGCATTGCAGATTCATTTACAACTTCGCCCTCTTCATTTAAAATCTGAAGTGTTTGAAATTGGTTTGCCACTTGTTCAAGCTGTGCTTGCACATCAAATTGTGCCTTCTTTGTTTTAGAAGCCATTAAAGCCACCCTTTCCTTTCATATTAAAAGACTTTTTCCTGTAAAAGCATTACATATTTACAATGTGTTTGAATGTGGTAAACATTCAGTTGGGTAACGCTTTCTATTACTTACAGCATATAACTCTAAGCAACAAAAAAAACCATACTAAAACAGTTTTCCACAAAATACGCAAGAAAAAACGTCTTATAAATTAATTCGGTTTCCGTATAGACTGTATCAATTATTTATATGTAAATATTAATACAACTGTTCAATACATTTATAAGTTTAATATACTTAAATATTATCCGTCAATCTTTAAGCTCTAAGTTTTTATTATTTTTTTACATGAAATTAATCCAACTGTATTATTTGCAATACAGTATCTGTATCATACAGATATTACTATTCGCAACTGTTTTATAATAATTTCTATCCTTGTCGAAAATTTTGATTTTTCTATTAAGGATTAGGATCTCCTTCCTTATTTATTGTAAGGAAGCTTGTAACGATAAAGTACTATGAACGTTTTGCAGCTCCCCGCTCCATTTAATGTTTATCTCCAACAAAAAAGTCACAGAATAAAGTTTGCCCAAACAAGCAAAATTCATGCTTGTACAGACGTACTCTATTCTGTGACATTTATAAGGAAAACTAATCGGACCTTAGCACCTAACTTCCTCTATTTTCTGTAGCTTCTAGTTAGCATTACAGCCCGCTAAGAGGGGTAAATCTACAATTAGTATATAAAGACCTTAATCAAGACATAAAAAAACGACTTTATTTTTCTGCTTCCTCTTTACTCATTTTAATTTTTATTCCAGCTTCCTTATAGAAATCCACTTTTAATTCATTATATTTTTTCGTTAGTTCATTAAATTTTTGATTGTTATCATAAATCATTTCATACGTATCATTTATTTTTTTTACTTGTTTTTCTAAATCATCCATACTAACGTCTTCCTCTTTAAACATTTCATAAAGCTTTTTATCGCTATTCAGCCCTTCTATGTAATTAGCGTATAATTTATCATGTTCCTCATAGCGGGCCATCATTGTTTTATATAGCTCGTCTGCTTTTTCTTTTAACTGTTTTTCATCCTTTTTTTCTAAATCTTCCATTTCAGTTGTTATCGTTTCAAACTTTTCTTGGGACTGCTTTATACTTTCTGCTTCTTTATCCATATATTCTTTTCTTTTAGCAATGGATTCTAGAGCTTCATCCGATAATTTCGTAATTTCATCCATATCTTCTAAGCCGAGACTAATTATTTTAGAATAGATGTCTTGTTCTTTCTTCTCTAAGTTGACAAGTGGCTCTTGTTGCTCTTCAAAACCACTTTCGATCTCAACTACTTCTTCTAATTTTTCATACATTTTCTCACTCGGAGACTTAAAATTACACCCAGCAGCAATCATCACAAATAACAAGATTGTGCTAATAATTAAAGCATTTCGTTTCATCTGTTTCCTCCTCACTTTCTTATAACTATATCGATTCTTCTGTATTTTTACAATAAAGGTTGACCGTTTTTACTACTCATCTCAGCGTTGGTAAAAGCTAAATCGTACTAAATAATTAGTTTGTTCTCACTAGAAAAAATGAAATTATACCAGTATTGATTCCCCAATAATGAATTTTCACTCCCACTTAGTGAAGATCATTCTGAATACTTCTTACAACTTTTAAAAATAGTTTTATATAATAAACATATTAGCTTGTCCTGTAAAATATTATGGGTATATATAATTATCTTATTGCATAAAGTACTATTCTCTTTTATCCCACTTTTAACGAACAGTAATCTCCAGCCTCAAGCTGCGAAAAATCGAGAAAGCTAAGTGCTGAAATACTCTTGTAAAGGTCCGATAAATACAATCAACCATGATGGGGATGAGGTCCCTCCACTAATGGAAGTTTCTTTATTAACTTTTTATTCTTTCTCTGTTAGACTACTTTTATAGATAGAAACAAGGAAGTGATTATTTTGATAACAATGACAGATATTATTCGTGATGGCCATCCCACATTGAGAAAAGTGGCAACAGAAGTTAGCATGCCACCAACTGAGGAAGAAAAAGCCCTTTTAAAAAGCATGATGGAATATTTAATAAATAGTCAAGATCCCGAATTAGCGGAAAAATACGGTTTAAGAGGTGGAGTAGGCTTAGCAGCTCCCCAAATAAATATTTCAAAGCGGATGATTGCTGTTCATGTGAAAGATGAAAATGGCCAACAATACAGCTATGCTCTATTCAATCCTAAAATCATCAGCCATTCGATTGAAAAAGCTTATTTAACTACAGGAGAAGGCTGTCTTTCTGTAGATGAAACCATTCCAGGTTATGTACCAAGATATGCAAGAATTACATTAAAAGGAATTGATTTGGATGGCAAGGAAGTTAAATTACGTCTTAAAGGCTTGCCTGCTATCGTTTTTCAACATGAAATTGACCATTTAAACGGTGTTATGTTTTATGATCATATAAATGAAAATGAGCCTTTCCTTCCTATTGATAACGCAATCCCTGTAGAAAGATAAGTATAGTGTTTTCTTACTTTGATTATGGTTCGATTATAGAGAAATTATCGAGCCTCTCTTCTCTTCCTTGCTCCCAAAAATAAAAACACTTTCAAATAAAATTAGGAAAAAACATTTAATATTTTTAGCCTATTTTACAATTCCCAACATTATCCATGAGAATCTTACAAAAAAATTCATATACTATGAATATAAAAGGCTGTTTTCAAAATGTCGTAGAATATAGTTTAGTTTCTTTTGTTAAAAGCCTTATGAACGAACCATTCTATTGTTAGATAAATAAATGTAAAATCACCTTCAATTTTATAAGATTGGATCGGTAAAAACCCCATCTCAAAAAAACTATTTTTTTACAAAAAGAAATATAAAATGAGAAGATGACTTTACTTTGTACAAGAATGGTTTAAAATAGAACTAAGGAGATGATCCACTATGTTAAAGAAGCTAAGAAAAAAGCTTTTAAAACAGTGGAAAGATTTACTGCGTAAAAAATCAATAGCTTAAAAAATTGAAGGGTATTTTTATGGTCCGACCTATGCCACGTTTTGTTTAATATAGTGGTTATTATACCACTATATAATTCAAGCTTTGTGGTAATGAGTCTGACCTTTTATTTTAATAACGATTTCATAATAGGTCTAAGTACATAAACATACGTAATATTCAGTTTGTCGACAAACTGATTTTAAAAAAGTTAAATGGAATACTCATGCGTTGCTTGGAGTGGAAAGCAACATCCCTCTTCAAAGGGATTAATAAATACCCTATATACAAACTTTTATTTCTAAAATTCAAGAGTTTGTCTACAGTCTAATATTATCGGTGTTTATCAAACATAAATTATGGGTAAAAAACTTTTTCACAAAATCAACCTTTTCTAAATAAAATTTAAAAATTGATTTACTGAAAAAGAACCTTTCATATACCAATTGCTATTAAAAGAAAAAACATGAAAAACATGTTATTTTTTTATATAATTATTTTCAGATACAAATGATTAAGGAGCGAATTACCATGATATTCAAAGTATATTTTCAAGATTTAAAAACAGAGGTACCAGTAAGAGAAAAGACAAGAACTATTTATGTTAAAGGTCAATCTGAAAGAGATGTTAGAACAAAACTAGCAGAAAAACCATATAATATTGAGTTTATAACTCGTGTAGAAGGTGCATTCTTAGAATATGAACAACAAAATGAAGACTTTACAGTATTGGAGATTGAATAATGAAATTTGTAAAAAACGATCAAACTGCTGTATTTGCCCTGGGAGGACTAGGGGAAATCGGTAAAAATACCTATGGTGTCCAGTTTCAAGACGAGATTATTTTAATTGATGCTGGAATAAAATTTCCTGAGGACGAGCTTTTAGGAATTGACTATGTTATTCCTGACTATTCTTTTTTAGAGAAGAATGTAGACAAAATTAAAGGCTTATTTATCACGCACGGTCACGAAGACCATATTGGTGGTATTCCTTACCTTTTAAGACAAGTTAACATTCCTCTTTACGGAGGTAAATTAGCATTAGCTCTTGTTCGTAATAAACTAGAAGAGCATGGATTATTACGCCAAACTACTATGCACGAAATTCAAGAAGATGATGTTATTAAATTTAGAAAAACATCTGTTTCCTTCTTTAGAACGACACATAGTATTCCTGATTCTTATGGTATTGTTGTTAAAACTCCACCAGGAAACATTGTTCACACTGGAGACTTCAAATTTGATTTTACTCCAGTTGGCGAACCTGCAAACTTAACCAAAATGGCTGAGATTGGTAAAGAAGGAGTTTTGTGCTTATTATCAGACAGTACAAATAGTGAAGTGCCTAATTTTACAATGTCCGAGAAAAAAGTTGGAAAAAGTATTCATGATACGTTTATAAAAGCTGATGGTAGATTAATTTTTGCTACTTTCGCTTCCAATATTTATCGTTTACAGCAAGTAACAGACGCTGCTGTAGAATTCGGTCGTAAAATAGCTGTATTTGGACGAAGCATGGAGGCAGCTATTAATATTGGTTTAGAGCTCGGTTTTATTAAGGCTCCGAAGGAAACATTTGTGGATCCTCAACAAATTAATCGACTACCTGCTAATCAAGTAGTGATTTTATGTACAGGAAGCCAAGGGGAACCAATGGCTGCTTTATCAAGAATTGCTAATGGAACACATAGACAAATTCAAATTATCCCTGGAGATACTGTTGTATTCTCTTCTAATCCTGTACCAGGTAATACACTTAGTGTTAATAAAACTATCAATATGCTTTATCGTGCTGGCGCTGAGGTAATTCATGGACCACTTAACAATATTCACACTTCTGGTCACGGCGGACAGCAAGAACAAATGTTAATGCTTCGATTAATAAAGCCTAAATTCTTCATGCCAATCCACGGAGAATTTAGAATGCAAAAAACACACGCACAGACGGCTGTTGATTGCGGGGTAAAAGAGGAAAATTGCTTTATTATGGACAACGGTGAAGTATTGGCACTTTCAAGTGATACTGCACAAGTTGCGGGTAAAATCCCATCTGGAAATGTTTATATAGATGGCAGCGGAATTGGTGATATCGGTAATATCGTATTACGCGATCGTCGAATCCTTTCAGAAGAGGGCTTAGTAGTTGTTGTTGTAAGCATTAATATGAATGACTTCAAAATCGCTGCTGGACCTGACCTTATTTCTAGAGGATTTGTGTACATGCGTGAATCTGGCGATCTAATCAACGATGCACAGGCATTAATAAGTAAACATTTAAATAAAGTAATGGAACGTAAAACAACCCAATGGTCTGAAATAAAGAATGAGATTATTGATACCATTTCTCCATTCCTTTACGAAAAAACAAAAAGAAGACCAATGATCCTTCCTATCATTATGGAAGTTTAACGAATCAAAAAAAAAAGAGCTAGTTGTTCAGGTTAAAGAACAATTAGCTCTTTTTTATTTGTTAGGACATTACCTTTTTTTCAAAACGATTAATATCAGAGTCTGCTCCAATAACAATTAGAATATCTTTTTCTCTTATTGGTTCTGATGCTTGAGGAGATACAATAATTTCCCTATCTCTTTTTATCGCTACTATAGTAATGCCATATCTTGCTCGAATATCTAAGTCAATAATGGATCGACCATCTAATTTATGACTTGCTTTAATCTCTACAATACTGTGCTCATCAGACAGTTCTAAATAATCAAGGACATTATTTGAAACAATATTATGAGCTATTCTCTTTCCCATATCTCTTTCTGGATGAACAACTGCATCTGCCCCTATTTTACTTAATACTTTCTCATGATAGTCATTTTGAGCTTTAACGGTAATATTTTTCACACCCAGTTCCTTTAACATCAAGGTTGTCAAAATACTCGCTTGAATATCCTCCCCTATCGCTACAATAACGTGGTCAAAATTACGGATTCCAAGACTTTTTAACACTGTTTCATCTACTGCATTCCCTACAACTGCATGTGAAACTAGATTTGCGTATTCATTTACTTTTTCTTCACTTTTATCAATAACCATTACATCCATACCTAATTCGGTCAATTCTTTGCAAATACTGCCGCCAAATCTTCCTAGGCCAATAACCGCAAATGCTCTTTTCACTATAAAATCCTCCAACAATCGTAAAAATTTCATATAAGTAAACGTCATTATTATAACATTAAATCGTTTGGTAAATATACACTCTCATCATTAAGTTTACAATTCCCTAAAGATAATCAATTTTCTACGGTATATCCTTAATTACACGGCTGATACGGGTATCTAACATTTTTAAATTAGTTCCACCAGCTTGGTAATAACGTAATGTCCCTTTTTTATCAAATAAATAGTAGGAAGGGACATATTCATTCGAAAAAGCCTTAGCTAATTGAAAGTCATGATCAACATAAATGGATTGTGTCATATTATACTGTTCCGCAGTCTTTTTTATCGATTCAATATCTAAATCATGCTCTGTTCTTGGAATATGCACAGAGATAATAGTAAGTATATCTTTATAAAGCTCTCTATATTGATTTAATTCTGGCAAAGCTCTTTTACAAAAATAGCAACTTACAGACCAAAAATGGAGTAAAGTTAGTCTATCCCTTCGTTCATCTGGCTGTTTTACTTCCCCATTTATCCACATTGTCGGCGCGCTCCATTTTGGAAAATGATCACCTATTTTCACAGATTAGTTACCTTCTTTCCTTACTAAAAACATTAGAATATAAAGCCAAGTTTATCAAATTTACAAGAGGGAATAAAAAGAAAAAACTTGATAACTTTATTTTTTCTAAAAAGGAGTATAACACAAAATGATTTATTTAAACGAACTAAGTACTTATATTCAAAACATTCATTGGGGAGAACTCCTTTTAGATACTTCCCTGTTGGCATTAAAAATACTCTTAATCTTACTAAGCTATCTTTTCATAAAAAAAATGGCAAAGAAGCTAATTAATAAATTGTTTGAAACCTATATTCAAAAGAACTCTATCTCTCAAGGAAGAGCCTTTACTTTAGAAAGCTTAACAAATAATCTAATTACCTATGTCTTATTTTTCATTCTTGTCATTACCATTCTTCAATTATTAGGAATAGACGCAACAGCAATATTAGCTGGTGCAGGTATTATTGGATTAGCAGTTGGTTTTGGCGCTCAAGGTTTAGTTAGTGACCTAGTCTCAGGATTTTTTATTCTATTAGAAAAACAATTAGATGTTGGGGAACTTGTAACGATAGGAGAGTTTTCAGGTACCGTTGAACAAGTCGGGCTTCGAACAACCCAAATTAGAGCTGGTGATGGAACGTTACACTTTATTCCGAATCGAGAAATAACACAGCTTAGTAATCATTCTCGCGGTGAAATGCAGGCTTTAGTGGATATAGATATATCTTTGTGTAACGATTTACCGAAAACAATGGAAATACTGAATCAAGTCTGCGAGCGTCTCGCCAAAGAAAACCCCGTTATCACCGATGGACCAAACGTAATCGGTATCCAAGACTTAGGACCAAGTACCATTACAATAAGAATCATCGCAAAAACGCAAAATATGGAGCAGTGGGGTATGGAGCGTCTCATTAGACAAGAATTAAAAATAGCTCTTGATGAAAATGGGATTCAATTTCCGGAAACACCCGTTCTTTTAGATAATAGTAATTAAAAAAGCTGGGACATAAGTATTCCAGCCAAAGATAAGCCCCAACTATTATACGAATATTGCAAAGGTTCGTATAATTGTTGAGGCTTTTTTATTCGTGTTAAAAAGGATGTTCTATGAAGTTTGTTGCTGTTACCCGCAGCCTGAATACACTTCGCTTTCCGTGGAGCTCGCGCTTAGCCTCCAGGGTCTCAGACTGTCTCGCTAATCCCACAGGAGTCTACGTGTATTCAGGCTGCTCCGATTTTCAAAATAATTATATTTTCCATTATAAAAACAACCATTTTTTAGAAAAGATCGTAATGGAACGAGTTGGTTTCGCTACTAAATGAGAGATTGTTCGTCTTTATCTATTATATATTTTGTTTTGTCCCATCCTCAAGTCTTCGCTTGTAATTAGCTTTTTTTAATAAGATAATTAATTTCCTTTTGTCATCAAATAAGCAGTCAATGCATTCACAGCTAATTGTATAGCATCTTCTTTCGGATCAAGCTTACTATGATGTAATCCATATGGAGAGTCCACACCAAGCCAAAACATAAACCCAGGGATATCTCTTAACATATAACCAAAATCTTCCCCTGTCATCGCTTCTTTACACTCAAATATAGTTGCTTCTGTTTCCTGCTCAACAAAGTCCATAAACTCTCTCGTTAACGGCTCGTTATTATACACTTGATAATAGCCACTTCCGAAATCAATTGTACACTCACAATCATAGCCAATTTCGATTCCCTTTACTAAGGATTGAACGCGGTTTTTGACTTTTTCCATCGCTTCACTAGAAAGAGTACGCATTGTCCCTTCCAGCCTCGCATTTTCAGCAATGACATTTTGAACAGTTCCACCTGTAATTTTTCCAATTGTTACAACGGCACTATCAAGTGGATCAATATTTCTTGAAACTACAGACTGAAGCTGGGAAACCAGACTGCATGCAGCAACCACCATATCATTGGTTAGATGTGGGTATGCAGCATGCCCTCCTTTCCCTTTTAAATCAATAAAAAGCTCAGAAGTATTAGCAAATAGTAGACCGGTCTTAATGGCAATTGTTCCTACTGGGTATTCTGGAGCGACATGAAGAGCCAAAATCATGTCAGGCATCCACTCTTTTAACTCTTGACTTTGTAGCATGGGCTCAGCTCCGCCTGGTCCCTCTTCAGCAGGCTGAAAAATAAATACTACATCATCTTTAAGAGGACTTTCTATTATATTAGCAAGCACCCCTAAAGCAATCGTCATATGAAAATCATGGCCACAAGCATGCATTTCCGTCGGATGTTCTGATAGGAAATCTAATCCGGTTTCCTCTATAATAGGCAAACCATCGATATCTGCACGATAACCAATTGTTTTTGTTGGATTGTGTCCATGAATTTTAACAATTATCCCTGTTCTCCACGTTTTAATTTCAACACGTTCAGTGGATAAATTTTGTATTACCCCAAGTAAATATTGCTGTGTTTTAAATTCTCTAAATCCAAGCTCTGGAATTCTATGCAAATCTCTGCGAATTTTGATTAAATCGATCTTATTCCCCATACAAATCCCTACTCTTCCTTCCATTCTCCAATTAACTTTCAAAGTGCGATTTTAATTTTTCTATAAGAAAAGCGTGGAACTTTCTCCACGCTTTTTACGAAAAATTATAGTTGACGTAACTCTTGCATAATTTCCGTTTTTGATTTTGTTTTATCATCTATTTCTTTCACGACACGCGCAGGAGCTCCTGCAACTAATGTGTTAGCTGGAACATCTTCTAATACAATCGCACCTGCAGCAACTACAGAACCTTTTCCAACTGTTACTCCTTCAACGATTACTGCATTTGCACCAACTAATACATCATCTTCAATGATTACTGGCTTTGCAGAAGGGGGCTCGATGACACCTGCTAATACAGCACCTGCACCAATATGACAGTTCTTTCCTACAGTAGCTCGTCCACCCATAATAACACCCATATCGATCATTGTGCCCTCACCAATTACAGCGCCAATATTAATAACAGCACCCATCATGATTACCGCATTGTCCCCAATATCCACTTGATCGCGAATGATAGCACCTGGCTCAATACGAGCTTTAATATTTTTCAAGTCCAATAAAGGAATAGCAGAGTTTCTGCGATCATTTTCAATCACATAATCTGTTACTTTATCCTTATTTCCTTCAATCACAGTTTGAATATCTGCCCATTCTCCGAAAATCACACCAGAATTATCGCTGATAAATGTTTGGATATTTTCCCCAAAATTGACTGCTGACAAATCACCTTTAACATATACCTTTACAGGTGTAGATTTTGTACTATTTTGAATAAATGAAATAATTTCATTTGCATCCATCATTTTCATTGTTAAAACCTCCATTATGTATATATACAACACTAAAAATTACTTTACCAAACAAAAGTGATGAAAACAAGCCATAATTATTAACTTTATCACCGGTCTATTTCTTTTCCCATTTTTTCTTCTTCTAGATACTCATTAACAATTTCTAAAAAAGCTTGTACTTGTTTTAATTGAAAAGTTGCTTCATAACCAATTAACCATGTTCCTCTTGTTATCGGTTCATTGTGCTCATTATATAACGGGATTCTAGATAGTGTCTCGTCTGCTTTTCTTAATGCAATCGAAGGCAAAATACTATAGCCAATCCCATTAAAAGAAAGCTGTTTACATGTTTCAATCTGATCTACTACAATTGTGTTATTTGGAGGCATCTGAAAGTTTCTGTGCCACCAAACTTGTATTTCTTCATAGTAGTTAGAATCACTTTTAAACTGAATAAATGGTCGATTAGTCAAAGCTATATCTTCTAACTTAGCAATTTCCCGATCCACTAAATAAAGAGGATCATCAAATAAATGCATTTTAACGCCTTTCCAATCAGCAACGCCTCTAACTATACCTATATGCATACTATCCTCAGAAAGAGATTTCATTATATCGCTGCTCCAACCAGTTACTAATGATATCTTTGCCTGAGGATAACGTTCAACAAATCTTTTTAACACTTCTGGAAGCCAATTCTGTCCAACAATACTTGCGACAGCAATTTTTAATGTTCCATACACTTCTTCTTTAAAAGCATGTATGGATTCTTTCACTTCTTCTTCTTTCTTAAGTGTTTCCATTGCAAATTTTGTTACTAATTCTCCTGCAGCGGTGAGGGATAGTCCTCGTTGCGACCTTATAAATAATGGTGTTCCCCAGTCTTTCTCAATATTTTGCAGTCTTTGAGAAAGAGCTGGTTGTGTGACAAAAAGTCTTTCAGCTGCTTTTCTCATATTCATTTCCTGAGAAAGAACCGTTAATAATTGTAATTCAGAAATGGTTGACATGACATTATCCTCATAAATAAAAATTATTATCAAAAGAGGGATACAACTCTAATGAAGAGGTAGACAAGAGCGGCAACAGTAGGTGAAGGAATAAAACGTGTTAAGATTAATTTTGATTGTTTTGATGCAAGTAAATATTAAGTCGCTTTAATATTGCCCTTCTTGTTAAAATCCCATCAAAATAGCCATCTTCCGTTTCCACACAAATAAAAGGATGGTCGACTAAATGTTTAATCGTATGTAATACAGAACTACTGCTCTTAACTCTTGGTATCACCGTATTCATAATTGTTTCCACTTTTATTTCTTCAAGCTTCTCAAATTCGATTCTTTCTAATCCTAATATGCTCTCCATAATAAGCGGTGTACTTACTAAACCATAGAGTTTATAATGAGCATCTAATACGGGTATTGCTGAGTATCCACTTTTTGTTAAGACTAGCAGAGCGTGTTCTAAACTATTTCCTATCTGGACATGTGCTACTCGCTCAGATGGAATTAATAAATCCTTTAAAGTGATGTTTAAAAACTCTTCGCTGTGCAAACTTATCATAGCCGAAAACTCCTCACAAAATATATTTATACTTTATTTTACCATAGTTTTCGGCTGAATGCTCTTTTAACCCTTACTCGTTTTTATATTCCTTACAACTAATTGACAATGTGGACATTGAAAAATCACATTCTGATTAGACTGTGCGGTAAGAACATTTTCCAATTTTTCTTGATGGGAACATTCTGGACAAGTAACTTCTGGCATCATGTTTATCACCTCATCTATTAGTATGGTTTACGAGTGCAGTTTCATGTAGAAAAAGTACATTTAAGCTATGTCGCTCCACTTTTCATCAACATTGCTGTTTTTGCAGTTCATAATACTTCGCTTTATAGATAAAGTGAGCCTTCCATCAGTGGGGCTTTCCTTCATCCGACGGTTACTAGTTGCCTAACAAAAAAGCATCCTGCAAATATTAGGATATTTCCCAATTGCAGGATGCTTTTAATAAGTACTTTACTGAATTAAATCAAAAATCTCGATTGTAATCATATCAACATTATCAAATTGATATCTTTTTGGCTTTTCTTTGTCATTATATACTTCTAGTTCAAACGTTTCTGTTTTTGGATGAAATGTAACTTGACATTTTCTCTCTCCATTTACTTCAAAGAAACGTTGAGTTGGTTCTCCCCCAGTTGCCTGCTCTTGCAGATTTTTTAATCTTGTTAATATGCCTTGTAATTGTGACATGCTCTCTCTCCTTTCAAACAAACCTTGTGTTAACCATAGGTTTCACTATTAGCATGTTTCTATACACTTTCTTCGTTAAATTTAGTATAATTTGCCTCTTGTGTAAAATGCCAATACTAACAGAATAAAAGATTGTCGAGTGTTTGTCCAAGTAAAACTGAAAAAAACTTGTCGATTTTTTATTATTTATTTCATCTGAATATTCTCACTTTAACAACGTATATAAAAACAGCTTACGCAAAAACCAAATAAAAAAATAAAAGCAGTGAGTAAATACCGCTAAATAAAGGAGGCGAGTATCTTTTTCAGTTTTTAAAAATTGCATGATAAAAAATTTCTTTGTATGATTAAAAGAAGAAAAAATATAGGAGGAACTTTATGCATCAAATCACATTGTATACGCAACCAGACTGTCCCCCTTGTGAGTACTCTAAACTATTCTTAAAAGAACATGGCTTTGACTATGAAATAAAGGATATTCAAAGGGATTCTCGTGCTAAAAAAGAATTAATAAAGAAATATCAATCTTTTTCCACCCCTACATTTGTAATTGATGGAAATGTAATTTATGGATTTGACTTGGAAAAACTTAAGCTTGCGTTAAATCTTTCCTCATAAAGAAAACTACCCGTTAACGGTGGGAATATACGAATGAACCTCGCGGCGTACATGAAATCAGATAAAGTGCGCCCTTCCTCTCAATAAATCCCAAACTTCTACATTCTATTGATAGTTAAAACTTGAGATTGTTTATTCTTCTTCGAAATGTATGTAACTTGATTTTCGATTGAAAATAACGGCATATACACCAATGTGCTATAGTTTTCTTCCTTACTATTTAAAATGGATCTTACCTCTTTATCTGAAAGCATATTCGTTATAAGCCATCTGTCATTCAGCTTTCTTATTAGAATTCCTTCATAAGCCCCTTCGTATATTTTGTCTCCGAATACAATTGGTTCATAATACTCATATAGGAGAATACTATTTCTCTCTTTATCTATATCAATAGTGGTTTGTTCCGAGAACTGATAATATGGAAGATAGTATTTGCCAAATTCATTCCCAAATGTATAAAACTTTCCCTGTTCTCCAGTCAAGTTTTCATTTAGAAACAAATAGATGAAATTATCTGAAAAATAAGGTTCCAGTATTTCTTTCATCTCCTCCATCTCTCTCGCTTCTTTACTTAAAGATACTTGTGCCCTAAATGCTTTTTCTACAAAAGTAACTACTTCATTCCTACTTGTTAAATGGCTGGTGGCATGTATGGAATATGGATAAATGCTCCATACTGAAATAATCAATAAAATAAAGAAGCTTTTTTTTCATCATATCCTCCCCTTCTCCGTTTGCGGATACCACTTAATTATTATTCCTAATACCCTTTCTCTACCTAATAAAACAAGCTGAAGAGAAAATCTCTTCAGCTTGTTTCTAATTAAGCAATAATTTCATACGATCAAGAAAATTATAGGATAGATCTATAAATAAATATTCTTTTGCATTCAAAGGATACGAATACGTTCTGACCGTTTCTCCTGTTTCAATATCACTATATAAATCAGATAAAATTCCTTTTTTTTCATTCCGCATCTTGATAATATTTTCTAAAAAATATGGTCGCCAACTCCAATTTTTGTTTGCATATTCAGGCTGAATAATCCAATCATTGTCATATTTAATAATATTCGCTGATTTCTGAAAGCCGTCTTCATCACATACATACATTCGAAAAGCCACATCAGTTAACTCAGCTGTAAGTAATTTCAAAAGCTCTTCGTAAGAAGAATATTTCTTATATTTGACGAGCAATACTTGTAATTGACCCTGAAACTTCTCTGTTAAATCAAAAATAGTTGAGAGTTTTTTCTTTTCTGAAATAATGAATTCATGAAACAGATTTTTCAACGTTTCTTTTCTAATATTACGATCGGTGAAACTCGCCTCGGGATAATGTAAATAATATCCTTGATAAAATCTCCCACCATTTTTCCAAGCAAATTGAAGCTGATAAACCATCTCGATATTTTCAAATAATAAGGTAGCACCAATTTTTCGAGCAAGCATAGACAAGGAATATAAAACATTTTGATAAGTATGCGAAGTGGAAGTAGATCGCAAAGCCAATAAATCAATTTTTAGAATATCAGGCGCTAACTCACTTATTCGATCAAGATAACTACTACTATCACTTCCCATTTTATCAATGGCAATCTTAATCCCATAAGTGCGATAGTAAATTAATAAATGATCTAAATGATAAAATTGTCCATGATAATTTCTCTCAGATATCTCAAGGACAATTCGATCAAGCTTGATTCCCTTCCCTTCATATTCCAATAATGTTTCTAAAAAACTTTCCCCATCGTCTTTCATTAGTATTTGTGCATCTCTATTGATAAAGAGCAAGACATCCTCATCAAGCGATAGCGCTTTATCCAATGCTTTTGTCAAAATTACTTGGTCAACTTCTAACTTATATTCATCTGGGATTCCTTCATCAAGAAAAAAGTCTCCAAGACTCTCCACTCCATCTGCCCCATTATATCTTCCTAACACTTCATATCCAATAACGCGATGTTCATCAGCACTAAAAATAGCTTGAAAATAAGGGATGACATTTTCTAAATCAGTCAAAATATCCAAAGCATCCATATTTTGATAGCCTCCCTTTTTAGAACGGCTAGCTCCTTTGCTTATTGCTTCTGATTTGAAATCATTATAATTTGATTGAATAATTTCTTTTCATTGGTTAAATGTCATTTTCTATGGTCAAATTCATTTGTTAGACAGTACGCAAAGGTTCTTCGCTTTGTTCTAAGATTAAAATAAACCTTATTATATCATATAAATTCTTGGTTATAAAAATAATGATAGAAAATTCTTTCTATTTTCTGATTAATTCAGCTTTTCTTCTCTTATAAGGTATTATTTTCGATAAGCTAACACGAAATAAACCTGTCTCCCTTGGTAATAATATGTCCTTATATTTTAGCGGAAACTTCGTATGATAAAATTAGGAGTTGGCAAGAAAGAGGTAGTATATGCAGTTGTTTAAACTATTACTTTTGCTCGCTCCCTTTTTTGGATCAGAGCAAACTTGGGAATATTTCCACATTGAAGACAACACAAAACCAAAAACAGAAGTAGTCAATCCAGTATTAAACTCAAATAAAAATATCCAGCTAGATGTTCCATTAATAAAACAAAATCCAGAATTACGCTATGGATGCGAAGTGACTAGTTTAACAATGGTCTTAAACTATGCTGGTGTTAAAGTAACGAAAATGGATCTTTATAAAAATATTCAAAAAGACTTAGATCCATTAGTGCGAAAAAATGGAGATATTATCAAATGGGGAGATCCATCAATTGGTTTTGTTGGCGACATGACGGGAAAAAATCCTGGATATGCCGTATTTGATAAACCAATGGAAGATCTAGTTAACAAATACCTTCCAGAAAGAGCTGTTAACTTAACAAATCATTCATTTCAAGCTATAGAAAGACATGTAGAAAATGGTTATCCCATTGTAGTTTGGACTACTGGTGATTATCGTTTACCTGATAGATGGGAATCATGGAAACATAATGGAAAGACCATTAAAACTCCATTGGATTTGCATGCTGTTGTTTTAGTTGGCTTCAATAATAATCATGTTTACTTAAACGATCCCTTATCAGGCAAGAAAAATGTAAAAGTGGAGAAAAAAACCTTCATTAAATCTTGGCATGCTTTAAAATCAAGAGCAATTAGTTATCGGTAAAGGTTAGAATATACATCTTATAAATAAACTCTACTACTCGCGTTGATTGTATTAAATACTCTTGTTTTTCTAGTAAATAAGGGAAGGGAAACCCTTTTTATTTCCGCGGAAATCAAGAATATAAAATGCAATCAACGCACTCTTTACTAAAACCTCGTACATTTTAAAAATTACAAAGGAAAAAAGGGAACTTCAAACTTAATTTTTAATGGATTGACTGACTAGTTTAAGTTATCACAAGCTTTCTTTCGTAACAGAAATGATATTTATCAATGATAATTTACTCTCTAATATAAGTTTATGATTCAAATCAACAAACATGTTTAAAATCCCCTAAGAAACTGTTCTGCCGCTTCGCATGTCAATGGCTTGGAATAATAATATCCTTGTGCTTTTTGGCAATTTGCCTTCTTTAAGAAATCTTCTTGCTCTTTATTTTCTACACCTTCTGCAATAACTTCCATTCCTAAATTTTGTCCTAAGTGAATAATAGTTGTCGTAATAGCAGCATCCTTAGCATTTGTAACAACATCTTTTACAAAAGACTGATCAATCTTTAAAACATCGATTGGAAATTGTTTAATATAGCTAAGCGAAGAATACCCAGTTCCAAAATCATCAACTGAAATAATAACACCTAACTCCTTTAATTTTCGTAGGATAGGAATTGCTTCTTTAATATTCCCCATAAGTCCTTCTGTAATCTCGATTTCTAACATGGATGGCTTAATCTTAAACTTTTGAATAGAAGTACGAATTACTTCTATAAAATTAGGTTGCTGAAATTGCTTCGGAGAAATATTCACAGCTATTCGTACATCTTTATTATATAGTGCTTTCCAAACTTTTATCTGCTCACATGCTGTTTCAATTACCCAATTACCAATTGAAATAATGAGACCTGTATCTTCTGCAAGGGGGATAAAATCATTGGGAGCAACCACTCCTAAAGAGGGGCTTTCCCATCTTAATAGTGCCTCAAAGCTGTTAAATGTATAACCATTTAAATCAATTTGTGGCTGATAATATAATTTAAGTTCCTTTTTTTGGATCGCTTTTCGCAACTTTGTTTCTAATGATATTACATTGCTTAGACTTGAAGTCATATCGGAACGATAAAATTGATAATGCGCTTTGCCTCTTTCTTTTACACGAAATAGTGCTTCATCTGCATTCTTAATTACTGTTTCAATATTCTCTCCATCATGTGGATACATACTTATTCCAATACTCGGACTTATATAGTATTCATGAGAATTCAAATAAAATGAATTAGCAAAACTTGAGATTATACGCTGAGCAAAGCTTGCTGTTTCCTGTCTATTCGTATTGGATAGGAGAATATTAAATTCGTCTCCTCCTTGTCGATACACATGACATCTATAATTTTTAAACTCTAATAACCTTTCTGCAACTTTTAAAAGAATTTGATCTCCAACAATATGGCCAAATGTATCGTTGATGTATTTAAACCGATCTAAATCAATAGTCATTAAAGCAAAAGCTACTTGCTCGGTTTCTGCTCTTTTAATTTCAAGATTTATATCTTCCATCAGCGCCCGTCTATTATAAAGACCAGTTAGCTGATCATGAAATGACATATAACGTATCTTTTCTGCTGTTTTGGTTCGTTCTGAAATATCTCTTAAGATAACATAAATACCTCTAGTTGCATGATTTACCTTAATTGGAACGAATTTCGTATGAACAGACATTTTGTTACCATTATGGCTTATTAGCTTACAATCGATAGATTGCGATGATTCCGTTAGTTTGCATTTTCTAAAGCTATCATAGAAAAGGGTATTTTCCTCATTTATTAGTTCATAAAGCGAAAAGATAGGTTGTTCTTCCTCGCTTCTCCCAATTAACTTTAAACCAGCTGGATTAATATCATGAATAACTCCATCTAAATCAACAGTAAAGACTGCATCTAAGTTATTTTCTATTAATGATCGATATCTTTGTTTGCTTTCATGCAGCTGTCGTTTTTCCATTATAGACTCTGTGATATCTCTCGTAATAGAAACAATGTACTTCACTTCATCTTGCTCATCCAAAATGGGTGTTAAAACAGATTCTGCATGAATAATCCCCCCATTTTCCGCCTTGATTTGATCTATATAACTATGATTTTGTTTTGTCTCACATACAATCGAATATTCCCGTTGCAATATAGCAGCCGTTTCCCCAGTTGAAACCTCTTGAAGCTTTTTTCCAATAAAGTCAATTGGTAATTTAGCAAATAAAAATGCAGCTTCATTTACAAAAATATAGCGAAAAGTTTTCCCTTTTTCTACTTTCATAATAAAGACCATATCTTTTATATACATAAAAATAATTTCAAAAATGATATTCTCTATATTTGATTTGGATTGAGCTATCATGTTCTCACTTGTAATATTCTTGTTATATTTGTCCATCCATTTCATTCCTTACACGCAGCAATTATTATTTTGTTTTAGAAAACACCTTTTTTAAAAGATAAAATCGATTAAAAGTAAATTTCATTTCAACAAACTTCGACACAATGGTAAGTATCTCTTCACCATGCCTCTACTTTTCTTTTACTATTTTTATCGGCAACTGCATGGGATTCTGTACTTAAATAGATAAAAAATTATGTTTATTCTTGAAAGAGGCGTTAATCAATCTTCATTTGCTCCATTAACGAGGACATAGTAGAAAAGATATGCTCTTTTTATTCCCTTTCTTTCGCAAAAATAGTATAATTACTTGTACAAATCAATAGAAAGGAGAGTTAGGCGATTGAATAAGCAGCAAAAATATCCACCACCAATACAACTTACTGTTGAAAACCTTCTACAGGCAATATCTGTCGTAAATCGTCATGCAAAGACAGCACCAAACCCAAAATTCCTATATAAATTAAAACATGACAGTTTACATAAACTATTAGCAGAAGGCAAAGCAAAAAAAATTGGTCTACACTTCTCAAATAATCCAAGATATAGTCAACAACAATCAGATTTATTGATTGCATGTGAAAACTATACATTTCATTTACCTCCGACTAAAAAGGATTTTGAGGAATTGCCACATTTAGGATCTCTCAATCAAAGTGTTCGAAATCCCAAATCAACTCTTTCCTTAACACAATCAAAAAAACTTTTATCCACCTATACTGGGCTAAAAGAAGCGACATCACCAAATCAAACTACCCGCAAAAAGAAATACCAAAAACCTGTTTTTAAAAAGCTTGGTGAAAGTTATTAATATTGCTTTCACCATTCCGGCTGCTCTATTTTCCCGACTCCTTCATTTTTCCGATTAAAAACAACAATTCTTTAAAAAATAGCCGAACTAAAAAATAGCCGAACTAGTTCAACCTAGCTTGGCTATTTTTCTTCACATAATAATATTTTCTATTTGGTAGTAAGCTTTTATAAAATATTATTATCAATAATATGAATTAATTCATTAATTTCTGGTTTACTTACTTGAGCATTTGCTCCAACTACCTGTCCTTTATGTCTTAAATCATCTGTAATTAAAGAAGAGAATATAACAACAGGCAATTGTGCTAAGTTTGCATTATCTTTGACTACTTTTGTTAAATGATGCCCGTCCATTTGAGGCATTTCGATATCAGTAATCATCAATTGAGCAACTTCATCTACTGAATTACCTTCCTCCACTTTTTTCGTCAAATAGTTTAATGCTTCACGACCGTTTTCAAAAAATGTTATATGCTGAAATCCAGCTGCATTTAAAGTGTCTTCTAACAATTTTCTTAAAAGTGCAGAATCTTCCACGACAATTAGTTTCTTGTCACTTCTCTTTCTGTCTCCTAATTTTTTTACTTGCTGAACATTTATCCCAGATTCAGGGTTAATATCTACAACAATTTTCTCGAAATCAAGTAACAGAATCATCTCACCGTTTAATTTGACTACCCCAATAATTTGACTCTCCGTACCGTAATAAGTTTCGGATGGTTTTTCAATATTTTCCCATGATATACGATGAATCTGGGTTACATTATGGACATGGAAAATTATTTTTGTTTTATTAAATTCCGAAACAATATATTTATCTTTTTCCGGGGTTTCAGAAGGCGAATATCCTAAAACATTTGCAAGATTAACAACTGTTAAAACTTCCCCTCTTAGCTCCACAATTCCTTCTACATACGGGTGTGCATGTGGAATGGGAGTAATGGGAACTGGGTTAATAATTTCCTTCACTTTAATCACATTTATACCAAAGTGATTCTTTCCTACGCTAAACTCAACAATTTCTAATTCATTTGTGCCAGTTTCTAAAAGTATCCCTTTATCATTTTTCATATATTCTTGTCCTTTCGGCGTTTTAAAAAATTCATTCCGTTATGAAAATCGACTAACTAATATTATATACCTATCCTTTATATCGGATTTATTAGCTATTCTTAAAGTAGTTCGTCCAAATTTCTCATTTGATGGATTTTTTGAGGTATGTAAAAAGGCTGTTCATTTAAGTAATAATCATGCAAATTATCCTCCCTCTGACGAAACATTTACATTTTGTTTACTCTTATGAACAACCTAACTTTACTCTAACTTATTTTCCTACCATTCTTCCTTCACACGTGCATGAATAACTAACCCGATAATAGTTAAGATAATTAACGATCCTAGTGCCATTCTACTTGCTGTATTTCCTAAATCAGCAAAAGCAAATGTAATAGTTCCATATAATAAAGGACCGAGAATAGAAGATACTTTACCAGAAAAGGCAAACAGCCCAAAAAATTGTCCTCGTTTTTCTTCTGGAGTAATTTCGACTATGTACGTTCTTGTCGTTACCCACATGCTACCTAATGCCACTCCAAATAGACTTCCAGCTACCCAGAATAACCCTTCATTCCAAGCAATCGTTGCAATGATCAGCGCAATAACTAATAAAATCCCTACATAGCGCACAGCTCGATAAGCTCCAATACTTTTCGTTATATATCCAAAAATAAAAGAACCAATAATACTTGCGATGGTGGACACAAGATAAAGAATAATAAACTTACCAGTACTAATCCCAATAACCGCATTTGCATATACTGACATCATTGCAATAGTAGTAGCTAACGCATCATTGAGAAAAAAATAGGCAAGCATAAAAATAAAAATCTTCCGATAATTCTTCATTTGCTTAAAGGTTTCGAGTATTTCACGATATCCTGATAGAACAGATTGCTTTGGAACATTTTCCTTTGGTGTATCCTTTATGAAAATAAATAATGGCAAAGATAACAGCAAAAAAAGAATACCAGTTGGAATAAAAGATTGATTATATGCTCCATCGTCCATAAACAAATAAACAGATAGGCCGATAAGTGTTCCAAAATAACCTATTGCTACACCAAACCCAGAAATTAACGGAATCTGTTCTTTGGTTCCTAAATCAGAAATCATCGTATCATAAAACACCAGGCTGGAATGATACGTAAATTTAGATAGTACAAAAAAAAGAATGACAAGTATTAAAGACATTGGGATTCCAAACATCATTTGTGTAAATGGAATAAACGAAAAAATCCCCATTGCAATCGTACCTATTACAGTTAGTAATGTTAAAATTACAATATACTTTTTCTTTTTTCCAGTTCTGTCCATCATTACACCAAATAAAGGCGTAAAAATGACTAATAGAAAACTTGCTAGTGCATTGGCATAGGAAATAAAAGTTGAGGCTATTTGTTTCTGTACTTCATCTGAACCTACGATTTCTTGCAAATATAAGGGGAAAAAGATTGTATTAATATTAGACGAAAAAATAGTATTAGCAGCATCATATAGTACCCACGAAAGTATTGGCAAAGAAAAATATAATGCCAATCCCTTTTTTTCTAGTTTAACTTTATTGGTTATCGGTTCCATCCGTTAAGCTCTCCTCTCCAATATCGGGTATGTTAAAACGCAATAACACCCTCTCGTTTGTCTGCTTCAGAACCTTTTGGTTATCCATCATGTTTGTGATCACCACTTCCATGATGGATTTTTTAACAGATGTGATCGGAATTATTTTTTGATTACAACTGAACCTACTATTAAATCATGTAATGCTTGTTTTTTCTCTGTAAATGCTGCAAGTATGAAACCAATTAACAAAATACTTGATAATAGACTAGACACTAAGTATCTCCCTAAGCTTCTCCAGAAAGAAAGTCTCTTTCCATTTTTATCCGTTACCTTTAAGCCTAATAGTTTTTTTCCAATTGTAGCTTGCCATTTAGATGCATGAAACAGAGTATAGTAAAAAAGACTAAATATCATACATACGATCATCGTTCCAAAGAAAGCAAGCATCATAGGACCAGCGATTGATAAAATTTCAGCATCAGATAACGTATCTATACTCGTTGGATCAATCAATAATTCCTCAGGAACTTCCATTGAATTCACAAACAGAGCAAAGATAACATTCGAAAGAATTAGTAAAGGTATACCGAGAATGATACTATCGATTGCCCATGCCCCGAAACGAATCCAAAATCCAGCATATTGTGGATGCTTTTCATTTTCTTCTATTTGTATTGTTGTAACCATTTATTTTCCCCTCCTTCTAATATGATAATTGGTATTTATTCTCTAAACAACCTTTTTTATGAAACGTTTAGTAGATTTACAATTTTTAAACAAAGCTGTTTTCTAAAAATGTTCATAAAACGTTTAAATATTTTTTTCTATTTCGTGAAATATCTAACAAAGTCCTAGACGATTTTATACGATTGGCATATGCTAAAAGTGTAAGATGTGAATAAAGAAGTTAAGATATTTTTGTTAAATCACTTTAAGAGGGGACGAGTACACAATGAAGGGTACTGCAATTCTTTTTCACGATGATTTATCCGTCACATTTTTAGAAAATATCGATTTGGACACATGGAAAAAATCAGATGAAAAGAACCTTACAACCAAATCCATAGAGACTCATTCTGATCAATCATCCCATGAACAATTATTATTTATTGAAGAAGATGTTGATTGGGAGTATGGTTATTAAGAATATAATATTAAGCTTCGAGCAGGGAAAGATTTTTCAAGTACCTGCTCTTTTTATTTGTCTATGTATTTTCATTAATCATCGCTTTTGATATCATTATAGAATACGTTACGATAGGAGACTTAATATGGAACATTTAATCAATAAAAAAGTTAAAAATATTGAGATTTCTGGTATCAGAAAGTTCTCTAATATGGTTGCCGGAAAGGAAGGGATGATTTCTTTAACAATAGGTCAACCAGATTTTCCAACCCCTCTACATATTAAAGAAGCTGCTAAAACTTCCATTGATGAAAATTATACATCCTACACACATAACGCTGGAGATCTTGCTCTACGAAAAGCAGCATCACAGTTTGTAAATAAAAAATATAATCTTTCCTATGACCCTTCTACAGAAGTAATTGTCACAGTGGGAGCTAGTGAAGCAATTGACGTTACATTTCGGACTATCCTCGACCAAGATGTCGAAGTAATTCTTCCAGGACCAGTGTATCCTGGCTATGAGCCCATTATCCGTTTATGTGGTGCAACTCCTGTATATGCTGATATTCGTCATACTTCTTTTCGTTTTACAGCTGATGTTATAAAGAAATACATCACAGAAAAAACAAGATGTATTGTTCTACCCTATCCATCAAATCCTACAGGGGTTAGCCTTACGGAAAAAGAATTAATAGAAATAGCGGATCTAATTCGAGAAAAAGACATCTTTATTTTAGCCGATGAAATTTACAGTGAATTATTATACGATCAAGAGCATGTGTCTATTGCTCAATACCTTCGTGAACAAACGATTGTAATTAATGGACTATCTAAGTCACATAGTATGACTGGATGGAGAGTTGGTTTGTTATTTGCTCCAACAATCCTCAGTCAGCAAATAATAAAAGTTCATCAATATAATGTAACATGCGCTTCTTCTATCTCTCAAAGAGCTGCTTTAGAAGCATTAACTACCGGTATCGATGATGCCAAACCAATGAGAGATGATTATAGAGAGAGAAGAAAATATCTATATGATCGCTTATCTTCTATCGGCTTCGATATCGTTATGCCAGATGGTGCATTTTACTTTTTTATCAAAGTACCGACAGATCAAATGAATTCCTTTGATTTTTGTCTTGATTTAGTTAATAAAGTTAATTTAGCCGTTGTACCCGGAAGTGCTTTTTCCGAACTAGGAGAAGGATACTTCCGCATTTCGTTTGCGTATTCAATGGAAACATTGACTGAAGCATGTAATCGATTAGAGGAATATATAAAAAACTATCTAGAAAAATAAGAAAAACAGTTTCCATCTCTGCAAACATCAGAGGTGGAAGCTGTTTTTTTATCGATCCCAATATTTATATAAAGCCTGTGTGCCACTCTCATCTTCACCTTTTGCTGATAAATGACTATACAGTGTTTCAGCAAGTGATAGCCCTGGTGTCTCCATATTCATTCCTTCTGCCTCTTCCAGCGCAATTCTCATATCTTTAATAAAATGCTTGATATAGAATCCTGGCTCAAAATCACCTTTAATCATTCTTGGCGCTAAATTACTCAAAGAGAAACTGCCTGCGGCTCCACTTGTAATGCTCTGTAGAACTTTTTCTGGATCTAATCCTGCTTTCTTTGCATACACAATCGCTTCTGTTACACCAATCATATTCGAAGCAATTGCTATTTGGTTGCACATTTTTGTATGTTGGCCAGCTCCTGCTGGTCCTTGGTAAACAATGTTAGTTCCAAGCACTTCAAATATTGACTGAAGTTCTTTAAAAACAGCCTCGTCTCCTCCAACCATAATGGATAATTTCGCATCTCTTGCGCCCACATCTCCACCACTAACAGGCGCATCTAAGGTATAGATATTTTTCTTTTTCGCTTCCTCATGTATTCTTTTCGCAAGGCTTGGAGTAGATGTCGTCATATCTATTAGATACGTATTTTCTCTTGCATTTTTAACCAAACCAAGTTCACCTAAATATACTTCCTCTACATCTTTTGGATACCCAATAATTGTTATGATTACATTGGCTTTAGAAGCGATTTCATGTGGACTATCGGCCCACTCCGCTCCTTCTGCTATAAGATCAGATGCCTTTTCTTTTGTACGGTTATGTACAATAACAGGATAACCTGCATGCAATAAATGTCTTGCCATACTTCTCCCCATTACACCTGTACCAATAAAGCCAATCGTCGTTGTTTCTTTTGCCAACATATTTTGCTTCCTCTCCTTTTTACAATGCTGCCATCCATTAACATTGTTTTTCTTTATAGTATCACGAAAACTTTTTTGATTGTGTTAAATGGTTGTCTATTTTAAAAAAACTATCTAGAATATACCCTCTATACGATCGCATATTTCTAGATAGTTTTTTCTTTTATTTACGTAATAACTTCACCATAATCACTTTCATTATTTCCATCCCAATCACAGCAGCAATTGCTAATCCTGTTGCTATTAACCATTCATGTAAACCAAATGAAGGAGGGATAGCGAACACTTCTCTAGCGAATGGCAAAATAGTGATTAGATATAGGAAGAAACATATTCCCACTGCTCCTAAAACATATTTATTGGAAAATAAGCCGACACCAATAATCGTTTGTGTACTAGATCTAGCAGCAAAAGTTTGCAATGAGCGCGAAAGAATTAATGTGGTGAAAGCCATAGCTACTCCTAATTCATCGGAATGCTGCAAACCGATATAATGGGCAATGATTACTGCTACACCAATCAAAATCCCTCTTGTAACGACTGCACGAAGCGTTCCTCCTGCAAAGATTCCTTCTTTGACATCTCTTGGTTTGCGCTTCATTACTCCTGGCTCTGATTTCTCCATCCCAAGAGCAATAGCAGGTAAAGAATCATTAACTAAGTTTATAAATAACAGCTGTAAAGCCGTAAATGGATTTGCCCAACCAGCAATGACTGCAAACAATATAGCAATAATTGCCCCAAAATTCCCTGCAAACAAGTACCCAATTGATTTTTTGATATTGTCAAAAACAGTTCTTCCTACTCCAACTGCATTAACGATTGACACGAAATTATCATCTGTAAGAATCATATCAGCTGAATCTTTGGCAACATCTGTACCACTTCCCATTGCAATACCAATATCAGCCTGTTTTAATGCTGGAGCATCATTGACACCATCACCAGTCATCGCAACAATTCGATTTTTCTTTTGCCATGCTCTAACAATTCTTATTTTATTTTCTGGCGAGACACGAGCATAAACAGAAATGCTTTCTAATTTTTGATCTAGTTCTTCTTCTGATAATGCATCTAATTCTTGACCAGTTAATGCAATATCGTTTTCTTGCATTAATCCGATTTTGCGCCCGATTGCTTGGGCAGTTGTTTTATGGTCTCCAGTGATCATAACTGTTCGAATACCAGCATCTTTCGTTTGCTCTATCGATGCGTATACGGCATCTCGCGGCGGATCCATCATTGCTGTTAAACCAACAAGGATTATTTCAGACTCATCCTCTTCCGTTATAGTTGTCTTATCCTGCGGCACATGTTTATATCCATATGCAAGAACCCTTAATGCTTGATTTGAAAAATCCTCATTAGCCCCCTGCAGTTTCTTTAACCATTCATTTGTAAACGGTTCTTCCTTTTCATTAACCAATATTTTTGTCGCCCGATTAAATATAACATCTGGGCCGCCTTTTATGAGCATTAGACGTTGGTTATCAATCGTATTAATAGTAGACATTAACTTTCGATCTGAATCAAAAGGCAGTTCCGCTTCTCTCGGATATCGAGAGCGTACCTCTTCATAATTCCTTTTGCCATCATTATAAAAGTTAATAAGCGCAACTTCTGTTGGATCTCCCACTTCTCTATTTTCTTTATTTATATATGAATCATTACAAAGTACTGCAATATTTAACAAAAGTTTTTCCGAATGGTTCCACTGAGAAGGATCCGGTGGCAAGTGCTCCCTTTCCCCTTCTGGAATAAAATAATCCGTTACGGTCATTTTATTTTGTGTCAAAGTCCCTGTCTTATCTGTACATATAACACTGGTCGATCCTAATGTTTCGACTGCAGGTAACTTTCGAATAATCGCACTTTGCTTTGCCATTTTATTCGTTCCAACCGATAGAACTATAGTAACAATAGAAGATAATGCTTCTGGAATGGCTGCTACTGCTACAGCAACTGCGAATAATAAAGCATTAAGAATGGAAGTTGTAACGTCAACCGTTTCATCTCCTAACCATATCCTTAACGCTTGGATAGCAAAGATGAGAACAGATAAAATAAGAATTCCTACTCCTAATTTTTTACTGAAATCTGCAAGTTTTTGCTGTAAAGGTGTTTGCTTCTCTTCTGCTGTGTTAAGCATATCAGCAATTTTACCAATTTCGGTTTTTTCTCCAGTTCCCGTTACGACAAAAGTACCTCGACCATACACGACAAGGGAACTGCTATAAACCATATTGATACGATCACCAAGCGCTGAGTCCTCCGTTATCACTTTTTCTTGTTTCTCAATTGCTTCTGATTCTCCCGTCAACATCCCTTCATTAACTTTTAAAGAACCACTTTCCAAAATTCTCCCATCTGCTGGAACATAATCACCAGCTTCTAAAAAAACGATATCTCCTGGTACTAACTCTCGTGCAGGAATCGTGCTATTTGTATTATCACGTCTTACTTTTGCTTCAGGAGCACTCATACTTCGCAGTGCATCTAGTGAACTTTCAGCTTTTTTAGTTTGAATGACACTAATTACAGAATTTAGCAATAAAACTAAAAAAATGATGAGTGATTCTACAAACTTCCCCATAATTAATTGAATAACAATTACTACTAACAACACAATAACCATAGGATCTTTAAATGTTTCTAAAAAGAGCTTCCATGTTGGTACTTTTTCTTTATCTTTCAGCTCGTTATATCCTTCTTTTTCCAAAAGACTCTTTACCTTATCTGTTGATAATCCTTGTTCAGATGACTGTAAATCCTTTAATACGACATCTTTTTCCTTTTTATAAAATTCCACTTGGCTTAATTCATCTCCTTTAATTTCAGGTTTAACTATCTTAGATTTCATCTTTCTCATTATGCACATCTATGTAACCTAAAATATTTTCCTGACAAATTCACTTTTCCTATCTTTCCTTACCCCTTCCCAATATTAACGTCCACGAAACCTCGTTATTCAGTAGTATGGGGTGATTAATTACGAATGTATATATTTTTCCTCTTTGCAGACTTTTCATGTATGTAATTTCATATTAGAGCAGCTATAATAATCATCGGCTACTTAAAAGAACTTTACAACTATTGTTCTTCCCTTAAAAAGGATAACAAGAATGAAAAGATTAAACGTGCTGAATCTTAGCATAATAATTGGTGATAATAATCCTTCTATAAGCAATTATACTTAAGTAAAAACACCTACAAAACTACGCCAGTTCCCCCCCTCCTTTCATTACTATTTGTACACTTCCTCCTATCGGCTTTTGCTTCTTGATACGCAAAAAAAGACCTTTGCCAAATAGGCAAAGGTCTTGCTAAGCATAAATATGCCAACAAAGCCGATGGCATCTGCCATGAACTGACGACTTTGTTTTAGGTACTATCCTAAAAGCTACTCCCCTTTGAGTAAGTATACATTATTAATATTATAAATAATTATATACAATTTTTAAAATTTTGCCAACCTTTTTGTTATATGGCTATCAATTCAACTCAATAAGTCACTTATATCACTAATGCAATAGTCATAAATGTTAAATCGAAATTACTAATGTAACTATCTCTCTTCCATAACCAGGTTTTTTATCATACACAACAAAAAAACTGACTAGAATCATCTAGTCAGTTCAAATAAGGGGAAAATGAGAATAGCGTTAAGCTAACTTGTAAAAAGAGCTTATGCTATTTTTATTTATACCCACTATTTTAAAGGATAAACCTCTTTTTTATGAAAGTTTTGCAGCAGCCTTTACTGCTTCCATAACTTCTTCAGTTGTAGACATTTGTAGTGCTTTTTCCGCTAATTCTTCCATTTCTGCTTTAGAAAGATTTAGAATTTGCGATCTAGCTTTTAAGATAGATGTAGCACTCATCGAGAATTCATCTAAGCCTAATCCTAATAATAAAGGAATTGCTGTTTCATCTCCTGCCATCTCTCCACACATACCTGCCCATTTTCCTTCTTTATGCGCTGCATCAATAACCATTTTAACAAGACGTAAAATAGAAGGATTGTATGGTTGATAAAGGTAAGATACGCGTTCGTTCATACGATCTGCAGCCATTGTGTATTGAATCAAGTCATTTGTTCCAATACTGAAGAAGTCAACTTCTTTAGCAAACTGATCTGCAAGCACCGCTGTAGAAGGAATTTCTACCATAATACCTAGCTCAATTTTTTCCGCAACTTTAACGCCTTCCGAAGTTAAGTTAGCTTTCTCTTCTTCTAAAAGAGCTTTAGCTGCACGGAATTCATTTAGAGTAGCAATCATTGGGAACATGATTTTTAGATTTCCATATGAGCTTGCACGTAACAACGCTCTTAATTGCGTACGGAAAATATCTTGCTCCTCTAAGCAAAGACGAATAGCACGGAAACCTAAGAACGGATTCATTTCCTTTGGAAGATCTAAATATGGTAATTCTTTATCTCCACCAATATCTAATGTACGTACAACAACTGGCTTTCCTTTCATTCCTTCAAGGACAGCTTTGTATGACTCAAATTGCTCATCTTCTGTAGGAAGTTGGTCTCTGCCCATGTATAAGAATTCTGTGCGATATAAACCAACTGCTTCTGCACCATTATTAGTTACACCCTCTAAATCGTTTGGTGTACCTATATTTGCTGCTAGTTCCACATGAACACCGTCTGAACTTACTGTTTGTTCATTCACTAGTTTTGCCCATTCTGCTTTTTGTTGCTCATATTGTTCAGCAGTCTGCTTATAGCTTTCCACTACTTCGGGTGTTGGATTAATATGGATTTCTCCCTTTAATCCATCAACAATTACTAAATCGCCATTATTAATTTCTTCTGTCGCTTTTTTTGTACCAACAACAGCAGGAATTTCCAAAGAACGAGCCATAATTGCTGAGTGAGATGTTCTACCACCAATATCAGTTGTGAAGCCTTTAACAAATTGACGGTTAAGTTGTGCAGTATCAGATGGTGTTAAGTCCTCTGCTACTACGATTACTTCTTCTGAAATCATACTTGGGTTTACCAAATGTACACCTAAAAGATGAGACATTACACGTTTAGTCACGTCACGAATATCTGCTGCTCTTTCTTGCATATATTCATTATCCATTGATTCAAACATTGTAATAAACATGTCTGTAGTTTCTTTTAATGCGAATTCAGCATTGACTAGGTCTGTTTTAATTTTATCTTCAATAGGTGCAATTAATTCTGGATCACTTAATACTAATAAATGCGCTTCAAAAATCGCAGCTTTATCCGCACCAAGCTCTTTATTAGCTTTTTCACGGATAGCTTCTAATTCTGACTTTGCTTTTGATAAAGCTTCTTGAAAACGAGAAATTTCATTTTCTGCATTTTCTACGCTAGTCTTTTCAAAAGAAAGGTCTGGTTCCACTAAACGATAAGCTTTTGCAATGGCTATTCCACTAGATGCAGCAATTCCTTGTAAAAAACTCATTATTCTGCTAAACCTTCTTTATTTAAAGTTTCTTGTAATCCATTAATTGCTTCTTGCTCATCATTACCTTCAGCAATAATTTTAATATCAGCACCTTGAGCAATACCTAATGACATTACACCCATAATTGATTTAAGATTAACTTTTTTCTCTTTATATTCTAATTGAATATCTGAATCGAACTTGCTAGCAGCTTGTACTAAAAGAGTTGCTGGTCTTGCATGAATTCCTGTATCTGCAATAACTTTAAATTGTTTTTCTACCATAATAAAATCATTCTCCTTTATCGATTAAGTTATTAAGATGTTAACAATAAGCTAAACTTTTCAAACTTAAACAACCTTTAATATAAACCAACAATTGTTTATCATAAATAATATATAATTTATATATTACAATTGTAAACCGAAAGCTATGTATTTTGTCGAAAAAATTAATTGTCTATGTACACAAACTTCCTTTACAACCATTTATAGCATCTTCTAAAAAGATGAAAACATGTAAAAATCATGTTTAAAATAGGCAGGTAATTTAAGTTTTTGAAAAAGACATCTCAAATGAAAGAATAGCATTTCTTTCTTGCATAGACAATCAAAATTTACTAAACGACAAAAAATAGTTAACTTTATGGGGAAATTTAGTGAATTTTATCGTATTTTACTGTTATTTCCTGTTTTATAAATTCCCAAAGTAGTTAACTTTTATACAGTTAACTGTTATGGTCACTTCTCATTCGAATACCTAATTATTGTAACAATTCCGTCAAAGATTAGAATAGAAACCAATTGGACAACGAAAAATATATTGCATTATTTAGTTAAACAAGCTTAAATATTATTAAAACTTTTAAGTATAAATTTCCAGTTATTAAGTCCAATACTTCTTTTATGTCGAAATATTTTTGTCTGAATTATCGCCATTAACAACGCCTATAATGAATCCCTAAATCCTAATGATTGAAAACAACAAAAAGATTTAACAGGATAATAGATAAAAGTGAGGGAATTTATGAGATACAAACGAAATGAAGCTTTTCGCTACCAATTAAATGATTCTATAGAAGCTGTACTAACATTAAAAATTGATGCAGATACACTCTCTAGTAAAGGACATGTCCTAATAGATAACATAAGTCCTAATGGTCTAAGATTTCGTTCCGCATATGACTTACCAGTTGGTGATACACGTTTACTCCTGCAACTTCAATTTACTTTAAATGAAAACGAAATAATGATGCCTGGTCATATTACTTGGAAGAAAAAAATGGGAAATCAATTTGAATATGGATATGAAGGAACGGGAGACAATAATGCTAAACAGAAGATAATTAGCGGTCTTAAGGAACTTTCTCGAATGGAGAACAAAGAGCAGGAGTAAAAAATAATCATCATACACCAATTTTAAAACCTCGCCTCCTATCTGAAGTATTCACTTAGATAGGAGGCGAGGTTTTAAGTAAATTCTTCACTTAACTTCTTGGTTCATCCATGTATTTATAAGTAACATCTCCACCAATTTCTGCTATACCTTTATAATGCTTAAAGTCTTCCCTTTTAACTAATTCAGTTCGAAACGTGAGGAAGTCCTCTTTTTTCACACGATAGCTTTCTATTTCTCTTTTCATTAATTGGTCTAATATTTCCTCTGCCAATTCTTTATTCATTCCACTCACCTATTTTCCTTTCCATCATTTTTTGTCCATATTTTAAGTGATTCTTTTATTTAAAGCAAAGAATTCTACCTATTTCCTTTTTCTATTACTATTTTTTGATATTATTATGTATAATTCTACTAATTATGTTATAATATCATCTAATATCAGAAAAGTGTAAGCATTTTAATGATCGCAGATAATCGGAAAATAGTTTATTCTGTAAATATATTTCTTGCACCCCTTTCTTTTTTATATTAAAAATCACTAGTGTTGCATAAATAGTGTCATAATTTTCAGTTTACTCACCTTCCCTGTTTAGAGGCAAAAAAGTAAATACCCAATCAAAGGTGGCCCCATCCATTTGGAAATTTATTTACAATTAGACTTTTGCAACGACGACAATTTGCATATTTAAGGGATGGCTTTTCCTTCAATCTTTCGAAGCCAAACATTCGCTGGTTTCCACAATGCAGCCCTTAGATAACGGCTAATCTGTAAGGTTTTTCGCTTGCTTCTGGTCTCGATTTGCACGAGAACATGTAGGCAAAAAACAATTAGTGCGATAAATACTTGATTTTGAATCGCCCATTCGCTTTGACCGTAGAACTTTTTGATGCTGAGATGTTGTTTGATCCATTTAAAAAACAGCTCAATTGCCCACCGTGATTTATACATTTCTGAAATTTCTTCGGCGCTTAAATCAAAACGATTTGTAATTAAATGAAGTTCATTTCCTTTTGAGTCCATCACTTTTAGAAGCCGAAAGTAATTTTCAGCACGGTTTTGAGTCGTACCTATCAACACCATTTGGTCTGATAAAACAGCTGTATCCTTGGGTAGCTTAAAATCGTAAACGTTCCGTATGACTGCATTTTTGCGTAGCCGTGAAAGAAAGAAGTAGCCATCATCAGTCATGCGATCAAAGCGCTCGTAGTCTAGATAACCACGGTCAAACACATACATGCATTCCTTGTCATCCACCATGATTTCAAGCTGACCACGGTCATGTTCTTTTGCCGTTGTCATAACGGCCTTTTCAGGATAGGATATACCCTTTTCCATAAACACAAGGCGCAAATGTAACTTTACACCTGCTTTTGTTTTGCGGAATTTAGCCCATTTATGATTGGTCAAATTAAGTGGCAATGTGCTTGAATCAATGATTTTTAACGGCATCACGAGTTTCGTGTAATGCGTTTTGGCATGAATTTGTGACACTAAATCAAGGAAAAGCCTTTGAAATAGATCAGGGTTTATGCCGTTTAACCGCCGTGACAACTGAGAAATACTAATAGAATCAAGGTCTATCCCTTTTTGAAGCTGGTCATCGAAAAGACAATCACCCAGCGCATGCAGACTTTCAATTTCTTGTAGCTGCGCAAAAAGTAGTAATTTTAGAAATGACTCTGTCGTTAATTTTTTCGTATAGTAATCTAATTTCATCGTTTTCACGTTTTCTTCAAATAATTGAAGATTTATAGGTGAAAACCATTGTCCAAATGAAGTTTTTCGTGTAATCTTGTCCATGTGATGGTCCTTTTTTAGTGGATTTGGACGGGTTACCACCTGACTAATCCATTATAAAGGACTTTTTCTTTGCGCAAAATAATAATATTGAACATTTTGAGTATTTTTAATAGTGAATTTAAATTAATGCAACACTAGTGATTAAAAATACATAATTTTCGTTTAGCGGCATTCCCCTTCATTTCCTTTTGAGAAGCGGAAATAACTTTAAAATAACAAACCAACTAAAACCTATTTCAAAAAAGTAAATGATACACATTTTATTTGCAGTTTCATAGTATATATATAATAAGATTACTATACTGCTATTTTTACGAATAAGTTCTAAATAGTGCAAACTATAATCAGAATTTATATAAAATTTGGAATGATGAGGAGAGATTGTGAGTGAAAAGAGCCGAGGTTGGAAATATTATTGAATTCAGAGGATTACAAGGAATCGTGGAAAAAGTAAATGAAAATTCAGTTATTGTAGATTTAACTTATATGAACAACTACCGCGATCTTGAACTAGAGCAAAGAACCGTTGTTAACCATAAAAATTATCGCATCATTAAATAAATGTTAAACATACAAAAAGAAGTCACATGAGGATTTACTCCTTTTATTGACTTCTTTTTTGTATGCGCTTTATCGATATCATATATTATAAGGAAGAAACTATTCCTCCGCTAATTCTTTTTTCGTTTTTACTTTTCCATGCGGCTTTTGTTTTTGCTTACGTACAGTCCATTCTCTTTCTTTTTCTCTTTGTGCTTTTGACAATTTTATCACCTCCATCCTTTCCATTTTATAATAAACAGTATTTTATTTTTTATCCTATCCTTTTAAACATTTGACTGATCGTTTCATCTAACATTTATTAACTCACCATGGACAAATATTCTGTTGACCACATGAAAAAAAACTGTTAACATCACATTATATTTCTTAAATAATTCGCATGCTATGAATGTTATGGATCAAACTATAACAGGAGCAGCTTCTGGAGAGACCGTTTCCTATAAGAAACGGCACCGAAGGATTCACAATCTCAGGTAAAAGGACAGAAGGTTAACCAATACATACTTATGATGTCCTGGTTCTTCTTACCCTTTGAAACAGATTGGTGTATCCAATCTGTTTTTTTGTATACATTTTAGTGAAGTTAATTATTTAAGAACCGTAACTAAATTAGGAAAACATGAGGTGAAATAATGGTTCAACAGCGTCGTGCAGTCGTTAGTGTAGTCGGAAAAGATCAAATTGGCATTATCAGTAGGGTTACTACCATTCTTTCTAATAATCACATCAATATTCTAGATATCAGTCAAACCATTCTTCAAGATTTTTTTACAATGATGATGTTAGTAGATATTACGGAAAAAGAAAACTTAGATACCTTAACAAAACAGTTTGATGAATTAAGTGAACAGCTTCATTTAAAAATAAATATCCAATTAGAAGACATTTTTCAATCCATGCATCGTGTCTAAGGAAAGTAGGTCTGTATAATGAAAATTGCATTAAATGAAATGATGGAAACGATCAACATGGTACAAATGGAGAACCTTGATATTCGTACTGTGACGATGGGAATCAGTTTATATGATTGCGCAGATTCAGATTTTCAAAAATTAAATGAATCTGTTTATAAAAAAATCACTACATATGCAAGCAAATTAACAGCAGTAGCAAAAGCTGTAGAAAAAGAATATGGAATTCCTATTATTAATAAGCGTATTTCTATTACTCCAATAGCTGAAATTCTCGGAAATAGTACGGTAGAACAAGCAGTTACTTTAGCAAAAACACTCGATAAAGCAGCAAAAGATTTAAATGTAGATTTTATTGGAGGTTACTCCGCTTTAGTTCATAAAGGTATTTCGAAAGGTGACCAAACATTATTAGACGCCCTTCCAGAAGCTCTTTCCGTCACAGAACGAGTATGTGCATCTGTATCTGTTGCTACGACTAGAACAGGAATTAATATGGATGCTGTAAAACAAATGGGAGAAATCATCAAAAAGGCAGCAGAAAATACGAAGGATCAAAATGGTTTAGCCTGTGCTAAGCTAGTTGTCTTCTGTAATCCCGTTGAAGATAACCCATTTATGGCTGGTGCCTTCCATGGTGCTGGAGAAGGTGAGGTAGTCATAAATGTAGGTGTTAGTGGGCCTGGGGTTGTTTTAAGCGCATTGAAAAAATATCCTGATGCAGATTTGGGCGAAGTATCTGAAATCATCAAAAAGACAACCTTTAAGATTACTCGCGCTGGTGAATTAATCGGTCGTGTTGTTGCTGAACGTTTAAACGTTCCATTCGGTATCATGGATCTTTCCCTTGCTCCGACAAATGCAATTAATGATAGTGTAGCAGAAATATTAGAAGAAATTGGATTAGAGCGTGTGGGAACACATGGTACAATCGCTGCGCTAGCTTTAATGAACGACGCTGTAAAAAAAGGTGGTGCCATGGCAAGTAGCTATGTTGGTGGATTAAGTGGTGCTTTCATTCCAGTAAGCGAAGATAATGGAATGATTAAAGGCATTCTAGACAATAGCTTAACTCTTTCCAAATTAGAAGCAATGACTTGTGTATGCTCTGTTGGACTTGATATGATTGCACTTACTGGAGATGCTACAGCTGCTACCTTATCAGCGATAATTGCAGATGAAGCAGCAATCGGGATGATTAATAAGAAGACAACAGCAGTCCGTGTCATTCCTGTTCCTGGTAAAAAAGAAGGAGAAATTGTAGAATTTGGCGGACTATTAGGTCGAGCACCTGTAATGGGGGTTAACCCATTTAGCTCAGCTAAACTTATTGACCGTGGTGGACGTATCCCTTCCCCACTTCAGGCGTTAATTAACTAGCCGGAAAGAAAACCACCATCAGTGTGGTTTTTTCCTCTTCCCCACTGATGGTTAGTTGCACTTATCGGACCTTGACGGCAGAGTTTCTATACCTACTTCCCTCGATTTTCTGCAGCTTGTGGTTTGTGGGTTTGGCTCTTACTTCCCGTTAAAAGTGAGATAAGTAATACTAGACAAATAAGTATCCCTGTTCTTTAAGATACAGTCAGGGATACTTATTTGTCTTTACTAATATTATTTGGGAATTGGTTTTATCCATAAGAACAATAAAAACACTAAGCTTATATAACCAAATATGGGATATAAAAAAGACAATAAAGTACCATACTGTACAAAACTAATTAGATAAGACACCGTGATAATTCCCCCAATTAAAACCATACTCGGTAAAGGAATAAAGCTACGCATCTGCCTTTCTAACCCATAAATATTTCCAATTACAGAACTAAATATTTCTCCATAAATTACTAAAATATAAACCCATGAAAGCTGCGGAGCTAAATTTTTCATAATGACTGCCATCGGAATAGAATAAAGAGAAACATCCCCAAGCATAATCAGAGAAAAATGACTGGAAATTAGAATCACCATCAAAGCAATCCCACCTAAAATGCCTCCCCATTTAGCTACTTCTTCATCCCCTATTTCAGAGGCAGCAGGTACTAACACCGCAATGGCTAACGCTAAGTTTAAGGCAGTATACGAAAATGGAGAACTAAGTGTTTTCCAAGTAATTGGCTCCATTTGAAAAATCTCTCCCAAAAAGCCTGGCAATGAAACAGAAAGAAAAAAGAGAATAAAACTAAAACTAATCATAATTGGAACAACAAAAGTGTTTACTGCAAATAGACCTTTTGTTCCAACCATCATTACAATTAAGGAAAGTCCAATAGTAAAAATAACTCCAACTGTTTTATTTAAACCGAGCTGCTCCTCAAATACGGCTCCAGCTCCTGAAAACATGACTGCACAAACTCCTATTAGCATAAGTAATAATAGAAAGTTAATAATCGTTCCTACCAAATTGCCAAATAAATAGATGGTAAATTCTTGATAAGAAGAAGCCTTTATTCTGACAGAAATGCGCATTAACTTCGCCCCAAAATACGCAAAAATAAATCCACTTAAAAGGATTCCTAGCAGACCGATAAATCCATATTGTGAAAAAAAGACTACTATTTCTCTTCCTGTTGCAAAACCAGCACCAACAACAGTACCTACATAAACTGCTGCAAGCTGAATTGCTGCACTCCATTTATTTTTCACATTTTTCCCTCCCTACATCAACTATATGTGGAAATGGACAAACAATGACGAGCTTTTTACCAATTAAAAAATAAATTTTAAGTGAGACATTTTGTACCAATTAAGCACACTTGTTTTCCAAAAAAAACCACAAATATTTTTAAGCAAAAAACTTGAAAGTCAAAAATGGTCAAAGTATAATCATACTTACAAAAGGTCAATATTAGTCAAATTCAAAAGGAGGATATTTATTTATGAAATGTGAAATTTGCCAACAAAACAGTGCGACAATCAGTCTACGATTTGTTTTAAACAATATGGAAAGTACAATGAATCTTTGTCACGCTTGCTATCAAAAAGAAAAGCACAAAATTGCAGCACAAAGCGGCCAAATGTTTTTCCAACCTTCCCCTTTTGATGAGTTATTTCAATCATTTAACCAATCAAATCCACTAGGGGGAGCTAATGCTGCAAAAGAAGCTCCTTTTACTTCTAATAATAAAAAGTCTGGCATTCTCGATAAACACGGGAAAAACTTAAACCAAATGGCTAACGCTGGTTTGATAGACCCTGTTATCGGCAGAGAAAATGAGATTGAACGTATAATCGAAATTTTAAATAGAAGAAATAAAAATAATCCGGTTTTAATTGGGGAACCTGGTGTCGGAAAAACAGCGATAGCAGAAGGATTAGCGCTTAAAATTATAGAAGGTAAGGTACCAAAAAAATTACAAAATAAAGAAATTTACTTGTTAGATGTGGCTTCTCTTGTTTCAAACACAGGGATTCGCGGCCAATTTGAAGAAAAAATGAAACAAGTAATCCAAGAAGTACAAGCTAGAAAAAATGTTATTGTCTTTATAGATGAAATTCACCAGCTAGTTGGGGCAGGATCTGCCGAAGGATCAATGGATGCAGGCAATATTCTAAAACCAGCGTTAGCGCGTGGGGAACTGCATATTATCGGAGCAACTACCATTAAGGAATATCGTCAAATCGAAAAAGATGCAGCATTGGAGCGAAGATTCCAGCCAGTACAAGTAAGTGAGCCTTCTGTTGAAGCAACCCTTTCTATTTTGAACGGCATTAAGGATAAATATGAGAAGTTCCATGAAGTTACCTACACAGAGGATGCAATCAAAGCATGTGCCGAACTATCTCATCGTTATATTCAAGATCGCTTCTTACCAGATAAGGCAATTGACTTAATGGATGAAGCTGGTTCTAAAATGAATCTTTCTTCTAATTATCAAAATACAGATGCAATTGAAAATCGCCTTGCAATGATAGCTAGTGAAAAAGAACAAGCATTAAAAGAAGAAAATTATGAATTAGCTGCAGAATTACGCAAAGAAGAACAGCAGCTTGAAAAAGCCTTAAATGAACCTAATAAAGACGACAAACCGATAGTAGACGCAACTCTTATCCAACAATTAATCGAAAAGAAAACAGGTATTCCTGTTGGGAAATTACAGGAAGATGAACAGCAAAAGATGAAGTATTTAAGCGAGCGTTTAGCTGCAAAAGTAATTGGACAAGACGAAGCTGTCCGAAAAGTGGGTAAAGCCATTAAACGTAGTAGAGCTGGACTTAAATCGAAAACTAGACCAATCGGTAGCTTCCTATTCGTCGGTCCTACTGGAGTTGGGAAAACAGAGCTTACAAAAACACTTGCAGAAGAATTATTCGGCAGCAAAGAAAGTATGATTCGCCTAGACATGAGTGAATATATGGAAAAACATAGTATTAGTAAAATCATTGGTTCTCCTCCAGGATATGTCGGACACGAAGAAGCAGGACAGTTAACGGAAAAAGTTAGAAGAAATCCATACAGCATTATCTTGCTAGATGAAATCGAGAAAGCTCATCCTGATATTCAATCTATTTTCCTGCAAATTTTGGAAGATGGACGTTTAACAGATAGCCAAGGTCGTACTGTAAGCTTCAAAGATTCTGTCATTATTATGACAAGTAACGCTAGTGTCGCTCATAAGCATAAAGTAGTTGGTTTTGGACAAAATGATGCAATGGAAGAAAGTAATCTATTGCAAACATTGGGAAACTTTTTCAAACCAGAATTCCTTAACCGCTTTGATGCAATTATCGAGTTTACAACATTAGAAAAAGAACACTTACTTCGTATTACCGACTTATTATTAGAAGAACTTGCTCAAAACTTGGAAGAACAAAACATTACTTTACAAGTTGATGATTCTGCTAAAGAAAAAATCGTGGAACTTGGAACACATCCAAGCTTCGGTGCTCGTCCATTAAGAAGAGTAATCCAAGAACATTTAGAGGATCAACTAGCAGATGTTATTTTGGAAGATCCAACTGTAAAAGAATTAGTAGCAGTTCTAGAAGATGGACAAATTACGATAAAATCAGTTCAAGCCCAATCTATCTCTAATAAATAAGGACCACCCGTGAGAACGGGTGGTTTTCTCTGCGGCTGAAAGCCTTTGTTACTGACCAAACCCTAAAGGGCTACTGAAAGGTTCGCCAATTGTACTACTTCTACTGGCCAGACCTCAAAGGCCTTCTCTCCTAATTTTTTCGTTTCTTTTTCTTCACTTCTTCCCCTGTAAATGGATCAATATATTCCATAATCGTTAATTGTTCTGCGACTAGATCATCTTGTATTTGATTACGGATATATTCTTCAATTACCTTCTTGTTTCTTCCTACCGTATCTACATAATATCCTGTACACCAAAATTTTCGATTTCCATACTTATATTTCAGTTGTGCATGTCTATCAAATATCATCAAGCTACTTTTTCCTTTTAGATATCCTACGAATGCTGATACACTTAATTTTGGCGGAATACTCACTAACATATGTACGTGGTCCTTACACGCAGTTGCTTCTATTATCTCTACGCCTTTCCTCTCACACAAGGTACGTAAGATTTGCCCAATATCTTTCTTTATTTTCCCGTAAATTATTTGTCTTCTATATTTTGGTGCAAATACTATGTGATACTTACAATTCCAAGTTGTGTGTGCTAAACTATTATTGTCTTTTGACATAAGGACTTCCTCCTGGCTATTTATTTTCGGTTGGCGAACCAAAAAATATTTTAGCACCACGAGGAAGTTTTTTTAATACCACGCTGTAAGCTTTTTGGAACCCTAGGCATAGCCCAGGGTTTTCTTTTCTATAAGAAATAATCAACAAGAAAAACGTGGGGAAATTATCCCACGTTTTTCTTGTTTTATAAACTGCGATCATCAACAGAGTTTAACCATTCATCAATAACGCCTACAACAGACTCCACACAGCCCTCTTCAAAAGGAGAAATTAAATTAGCTGCTTTAACCAGTTCTGTAAATGGCATACTTCCTCCTAATTCGCAAAGCTTCACATAATCTGCCCAAGCCTCTTCTTGGTTTTCTCTTGAGCGTTTCCAAAATTGAAAAGCACATATTTGCGCTAATGTATAATCAATATAATAGAATGGTGAATTATAAATATGCCCTTGTTTTTGCCAAAAACCGCCATTCTCTAAATACTCATTTCCATCATAATCAAGATGCGGACTATATTTTTTCTCAATATTTCTCCATGCTTGCTTTCTTTCTTTTGGAGTAGCAGTTGGATTTTCATATACCCAATGTTGGAATTCATCTACTGATACACCATATGGAAGGAATAATAACGCTGAACTTAAATGCGAAAACTTATACTTCTCTACGTCTTCTTTGAAGAATAATTCCATCCATGGCCATGTAAAGAATTCCATACTCATGGAATGAATTTCAGCCGCTTCATACGTTGGCCAATAATATTCTGGAATATCAAAGCTTCCACTCGAATAAACCTGGAATGCATGACCAGCTTCATGTGTTAAAACATCAATATCACCTGATGTTCCATTAAAGTTTGAAAAAATAAATGGTGCCTTATAATTTTCAATGAAAGTACAGTATCCACCGCCAGCTTTCCCTTTTTTAGCGACTAAATCCATTAATTCAGTTTCTCTCAAGTAAGAGAAAAAAGCCCCTGTTTCTTTTGATAGTTCATTGTACATCTTTTGACCATTTTCAACAATCCATGCTGGATCTCCTTTAGGAGTTGCATTTCCAGTTAAAAATTCTAATGGCTCATCATAAAACTTTAAGGAATCTACACCTATTCTCTCTTTTTGTCTTTCTTTTAATTTGGTTGCAAGTGGGACGATATGTTCCTCCACTTGTTTTCTAAAAGCTGCAACCAATTCTGCGTTATAATCTGTTCGATACATACGATAGTAACCCAGCTCAACGAAATTTTGATACCCTAGCTTACTAGCAATTTCTGTACGGATCTTTACCATATCATCATATATTCTATCTAGCTGCTCTTCATTTTCACGAAAAAAAGCGAAACGTGCTTCACTTGCAGCCTTTCTTGTTTCCCGGTCTTTTGACTCTGTAAATGGCTGTAGTTGTGCAAGCGTTCTTTCTTCACCATCAAACAGAATCTTTGCAGAGGCAACAAGCTTAGTATATTCTGTCGATAGTTTATTTTCTTTCTGAAGCAGTTCTACTACATCTTCAGAGAATACTTTTAATTGTGCTTCTGCCAACGCAAACAATTGTTTGCCCCATTTTTCTTCTAATTGCTCTTTAAATTTTGATTGGACAAGTGCTTGATAATATTTAGTAATAAGACCTTCTACTTTAGGTGAAACTTCATCGATATAATCTTGTTCTTGTTGATAAAATTCATCATTTGTATCAACAGAATGGCGAATATAACATAAATTAAACATAGTTGAAATATCATTTCTTAGCTCGTTTATTTTTTCAATCGCTGTAATTTGCTGCTGAACATGTTCTGATTGATGAAAATCAACTAATATTTCATTTATTTTGGTTGTAAATTCCTCTATATCTGGTCTTTTGTATGTAAATTCCGAAAATTTCATTCCGATACCTCCTATATATTACTAAGCTTGCTTTCCTCATTATACATGAAAACCAGTGCGACAAATACAAAAAAGCGAATATTCATAATGGAAGAATTAATTATTTCAAAATAAATCTTTCCCCATAAATAATCGCTTTAATCTAAATTTCTTTGATTTAATTTTTCCCGACAGATAACCCAACTCTCTTTATTAATCCAATAGCTATGTCTTTTTCTTCAGGTGATAATTCAGACATAATTTCGTGAATTCTTTGTTCATGATTTGGGAAAATGCCTTCAATCAGCCGTTTACCTTTATCTGTAATTTGAGCAAATGTAACTCGTCTATCTGTTGGACAAGCAACTCTTTTCAAATAGCCCTTTTCTTCTAATTTATCAACAACATAAGTGATACTTCCACTTGCTAACAAAATCTTTCCGCCAATTTGCTGTAGTGGTTGATCCCCTTTATGGTATAACAATTCTAACACGGCAAACTCTGTTGGGTTCAAGCCGTTTGCCGTAATTAATTTATTTACATTTTCATTTATAGCGCGATAAGCTCGCGACATTACAATATATAATTTTAGTGATTGATCAATATCTTTTTTTGCCATCTATAAACTTCCCTTATTAGTATAATACATATCTCGAATTAAAATAAATTATATTATTCCCCATCGCTTTTGTCAATTTCCAGATAGAATCCATCTTATTTTTAGGCTGTTTTTCTCAATAAGAAAAACAATTAGTTGGAAAAATAGAGCAGCCAGAATACACGTAGACTCCTTCTGGCTTCGGGTATAGCAACAAACTTTACGAAAACAGTCTATTTTTAATGGGTAGCTTCCCTTGATTGAGCTTTCCCTTTTTCATGTTATAATTAAGTTTATATAATGGCATTACTTTATGGAGAATCTATTGATGAAAATAAATACAAAAAAAAGCTTTTATATTTTGCAATTGTCATCGTTCCTATCATTATTACGAGTATTCTATTTTTTAACTATCAAATAAACAAAGAAGAGACAAAAAATAAGACTCACGCAGAATGGGTAGCTTCCATACACCAAAGACAATGGGACTCTTATATAAACAAAATTGTTTCTTCTTTAAATATTCTAAGCCTTTCGATTCAAACAAACATCGATTCACCAGAAGAAATAGATCAATTACTAAGAAAAATATTTACGAATGAGCGGATTTATGGTGGTTTATTCTTGCTTGATAACAACGGAAAAACGATCGCTGGTGTCAATGATACATATGACTCCATTGATATTTCTGATGAGGATTATATAGTAGAAGTTGTTAATTCGAAAGATTTAGTAATCTCAAATAAAGAAGAGGTATTAAGTAACGGCCAGAAGGTTATCGGTATTGCAATGCCTATTGTAAATCAACATAATCGTTTAGACTCAATTATAACCGCTTATCTCCGTGTTGATTATTTAATAAATATAACGAAAATGCTATCTTCTGAAGAGAATATTGCGATTATGAATGATCAAAAGGAACGTATCCTTTATATAAATGAGGGTGCGACTATCGGTGAAAATGTTATTAGTACACCGATTGACCGCCTGCCTTGGACCATTGTTGTCGAATTAGCAGAACCGAATATATGGAACATTGTAAAATCGAAAATATGGATACTTCTTTTCTTTATAGTAATCTTCCATCTATTTTATATGGTTATAGTCCTCTACTACCAGAGAAAAACAAGAGAAGAAGAAGCAAAACAGAATGAAATTCAAAAATTAGAGCTAGTTGGCAATTTAGCTGCAAGTTCTGCTCATGAAATTAGGAATCCTCTAACAGGAATTAAAGGATTAATCCAACTATTAAGTGAGAAATACCAAGACCAACAAGATCAGCTTTATTTTTCTATAATCCAAAAGGAAATAATGCGAATAAACGAAATTGTAAGCCAATTCCTTATTTTAGGAAAACCAACCGCACAAATAAAAGACAAAATGAATATAAAATCGATTATTGCAGAACTTAATCCATTAATTATTTCTGAGGCAAATTTATATAATGTTAAATATATAGAAAAAATTCCAGAACAAGATATATACATCCTCGGGATTGCCGATCAAATGAAACAAGTGCTACTAAATCTAACAAAAAATGCACTTGAAGCAATGGAAAATGGTGGTCAGCTAGAACTTTCTGTCCAACGTATTCATTCAAACGTCATGATTACAATCATCGATAATGGAATTGGGATGTCCAGCCAACAGTTAAAGAAAATTTTTGAGCCATTCCATACTTCGAAGGAAACAGGCACTGGCCTAGGACTCGTTGTATGTAAAAGAATTATTGAATCATTCAATGGTGAAATTCATATATCCAGTAGAGAAAAGAAAGGAACAAAAGTAAATATCATCTTACCTATAATGGAATGATAGCTTGTCTTTACGCTTCTTGCATAATAAATGCATTCATCTTCTGATTATTCTCCAAAAAATGGAGGCTAAAAAGCTTATGAACAAGAGAAGCGTATTTTTTTATCAAAATAGTGGATATAATATTGTGTGGAAAACGGGGTGCTTAAATATTTTATTATAGAAGGGCATTGATTTAGATGAAATATTATTAAGGTAATTCCTGCCATTACCCTTCACCGTAATTTAGTTTTTATATTTATCTATATGCAACCTCGGAATAATTTTTCCGTTTATATCGATTAGCATTAGACCAAAATATTCGAGTATTTTTAAATTGTCGTTTTATTTGTTTCCTTTTTTCACTTTCGTAGCGAAATACAAGCTGATATTCATAGATTAGTTCATCTAATTCTTGACTTAATCTGATTGTCTCCTCATCGATTGTTCCGCGTTCTTTCGCTGTTTTAATCATTACCTCCCTCTTATCTTGAATTTCAAATAATAATTCTGTCTTCTTACAATACACCTTGCTTCCTCCTAATCAAATTCCAATACTTACAAACAATTCATTATTGTTTACTTGATGAATTATTACAATAAAACAAATAAAAGTAAATAGATTCGCAATATTAGACATTTTTTTGAATCAAAATAGGTAATTAGACTCACTAAACCTTGATAACCATACTGTTTTTCGACAAGAACAATGATGAAAACAGTCGAAAAACACATCACAATCAAGTAAGCGCTTTCATATTAGTTATATTAACCTATTAGTTACTGTATATATGAAAGAAAATTCCACTCCCATGATTTTTCTACTTATTCTAGTGTTAAGAGCGAAAAATAATAAGGATTGAACAGAGTTAGAAATCCATTCAATCCTTTTATCTAGAAGCAATTAATTAAAAATCGGAAGCTCTTTTAATCTGTCAATTGCCTCTTGTAATCTATCTTCTTCTGTTAATAGACCTATTCGAACATAGCCTTCACCAAATTGACCAAATCCTGAGCCTGGAGCCATTGCAATATGGACTGTCTCTAATAAATAATCACTAAACTCCTGTGAGGTAAATCCATCTGGTACTTTTAGCCAAGCAAAGAATGAACCTTCCGGGGCATTGACTTTCCATCCGATTTCATTGAGTCCTTTTATTAATACATTTCGTCTTCGTTCATAAAGCTCATTCATCTCTCTAACACAATTTTGAGAGTCAGTTAATGCTGTATAGGCAGCTTCTTGTATTGCGCCAAATAGACTTACATATAAATGGTCTTGATAAAGATTGATAGCAGAAACGACACTACTATTTCCAACCGCAAATGCAACTCTCCAGCCAGCCATGTTAAAAGTCTTGGATAAAGTATAAATTTCGACACCAATATCCTTTGCTCCCTCTAGCTGTAAAAAGCTAAGAGGTTTTTTCTGATCGAAACCAATCGCTCCATATGCAAAATCATGAACAACGCATATATCATGTTGTTTACTTAAAGAAATCGTTTCAGCAAAGAATTCTTTTGTGGCAATTGCTCCTGTTGGATTGTTGGGATAATTTAAGAACATTAATTTTGCTTTCTCTAATTCATGTTCTTCTATCTCCTTATAATTTGGTAAAAAATTATTCTCTTCTCGTAATGGCATCATAACAGTCTCAGCTTTTGCTAAAGCAATCCCAGATAGATAGTCGGGATAACCAGGGTCTGGAACCATCACTGTTTCACCTGGATTTAGTAAACAAACTGGTATCTCTACTAAACCAGCCTTTCCGCCAAATAAAATAGCAACCTCTGATTCAGGATCTAAATCAACATCGTATTCTTTTTTGTAAAATTGAGAAACAGCCTTCTTTAAATGAGAGTATCCTCTAAACGGTGAATACTTATGATTAGTCGGTTGTTCTGCTGCAACTTGCAAACTTTTAATAATGTGAGAAGGTGTTGGTTGATCTGGATTACCTTGGCCTAAATTAATCACATCATGCCCTTTTTCGATATAGCTATTAACTTTTGTAACTAATGAAGCAAAAAATTGTTCTGGTAAATTTTTCAATAACTGAGATTGTTCATATTTCTTCATGTACACACACCTTCTTAAGCGTTAAAAATATTCCAATTACTTTAAACATGGATGAATCAGACACAAAGAAAGACAGTTCCATGTTGGATTTAAATAAATAATCGTTTAATAATTCGCTTTTTTATGATATAACGAAATTAATATAATAATTGGATTTTTTGTTGTTTATCATTATAACGGAAATCATGGAAGATGAATAGAGGTGTAAGATTTGAAATTTAGAATTAGACTAATTCAGATGGATATCGCATTTGGGAAGCCTGAAGATAATTTTAAACAAGTAGAAGAAAAAATAGCAGCTGCTTGCAAAGAAAATTGTGATATTATTGTTCTGCCTGAGCTATGGTCAACTGGCTATGACTTAACAAGACTTCTTGCTATTGCTGATAAACACGCAAAAAGTACGATCTCCTTTTTAAAAGAATTAGCTCTGAAACATCAAGTCCATATTGTTGGTGGATCTATTGCAAATAATAAAGGAAACGGCATCTATAATTCCCTTATTGTTATAGATAAATCTGGCGAAGTTATTCATGAATATGATAAGCTTCACCTTTTTCAGCTAATGGATGAACATTTATACTTAAAAAGTGGGACATCAAGTGGACTATTTTCTTTAGAGAACAGTACCTTTGCAAGTATGATTTGCTACGATATCCGTTTTCCTGAATGGATAAGAGCTCATACAACAAAAGGAGCAGAGGCAATCTTTGTTGTTGCAGAATGGCCAAAGCCCAGACTAGCACATTGGAAAAGTTTATTGATTGCTCGTGCCATTGAAAATCAATGCTATGTCATCGCTTGTAATCGTGTTGGAGCAGACCCTGATAATATCTTTGCAGGACATAGTATGGTAATAGATCCATGGGGAGAAATCGTTGCAGAAGCTGGTGAAATAGAAGAAATTCTATCTGCTGCGATTGATTTAGAAAAAGTTACAGAGGTTCGCAAAACAATTCCGATTTTTGCTGATCGAAAACCAGAATATTATCAATGATTTTAATAGCAGTATATAAAGCTGGGACATAAGTATTTTCAACCAAATAACCCCGAACGATTATACGTACATGCTAAGTGAAAAGTTCGTATAATTGTTTGGGGTTTTATTCATTTAAGAAAGACGGTTTGTAGTGATCACCCGCAGACTGAATACACTTCGCTTTCCATGGGGCGAGCGCCAAGCCTTCTCGTTCCTGCGAGGTCTTGGACTTTCTCGCAGCTCCCATAGGAGTCTACTTGTATTCAGGCTGCTTTGTATTTCCTACTCATTATATTTTCTTTAAAAAAATGATGGAACGAAATAACCTTTAAAAACGGAGTGAAATGGAGCGGAGGACACTCAACTCCTGCGGGAAGTAGAGCAAAACCTAAGACCCCATAGGCTTAGGTTGCTCCCCGGCGCATAGAGTGTCTGTAGCATAATGGAACGAGTTGGTTTCGCTACTAAATGAGAGATTGTTCGTCTTTATCTATTATATATTTTGTTCTGTCCCAGCTTCTCTCTTTTTACTTCGCCCACATTTCCTCAGGATTAAGTTCATATATATTATTTTCTCTATACATAAAATGATTGATGATAAACTCTCGTCTAATTGTTGCATAGTCGTCGAAATATTGTTTTATATATTCATTTATTTCTTTTTCTTCATATTTTCTGCCAAATTCTATCCCCTTCAGCATGTATTTAAAGACGACTAACTTCTTCTTTCTCTGAGAAGGAATATTTTTAAGCCGACCTTCTTTCGTAAAGAAGTTTTCCACAATTTTTGCTTGTTCCTCATTGGTAACTGCCATAACACTCTCCTCCATTCCTATTGCTAGATTTCTTAAGGAATCTGTTTGTTGTAAAATAACTGATTTGTTTAAGAAAAAATAAATCGTATTCTTATCTCTTCTTTCATAAACTACATTTATTTCCCGCATTTTTTTTAAATGATGGGTAATAGTTGGTGCTGATAAACCTAGTTTTTCTGCTAATGCTTGGCCATTCCATGGTTTATTTGCTAATAAGGAGATAATTCTTACTCTTGTTGGATCTCCCATCATTTTATGAAAAGCAACCAACTTGTCTAATTGCATATATCCACCTACTTTGATTAATATCTAATTAGATATTAATCAAAGTAGGTGGGCGAGTCAAGATAAATTTTGAAATTTTATTAGCGTACGTGATACTTTTTTCTTCAATACTAATTTCTTTCAAAAATTTTCCACTTCAGGTTAATAGTGTGGTGATAACGGACTGCAAACAAAAAAGGGCCCAAGTAAGCCCATTCTTTTTAACCAATACCTATTACTTTTTTCTATTAAAAAACCCTCTTTAAATCAAGGGCTAAAAATAATGATTCCTTTAGTCCACTGATTCCCGCCTTATAGGGAGATGAATATGAAAAATCGTCCCTATTCCTAGTTCAGAATCAACTATTACTTTTCCTTGATGGTCTTCAATTATTTGATAGGATACGAGTAACCCTAAGCCAGTCCCTTTGTCTTTCGTAGTATAAAAGGGCTCTCCGATTCTCGCTAGTTTTTCTTTACTCATCCCCTCTCCATTATCACGAATTGCTATATGAAAGCAATCCTCTTTACATTCAATAGATATTGCTATTTCACCGCCATCTTCTAATACTTCGATTGCATTTTTAATAATATTTATAAATACCTGTTTCAGTTGATTCGGTTCACAATAAATTGTCGGAAGTTCTTCGCTATACATTTTTGTAATTTGAACATTTTGTAATACTGCTTGGGCATGAAGTAATTCAATGGTATCATTCATAATTTGTCTTACATCGCGTTTAACATATTGGACAGCTTGTGGTTTTGCGAGTAATAAAAATTCATTAATAATAGATTCTATCCTCGTTAACTCGGATTTTATTACAGAAAAATACATTTCATTTTCCTGTGAAGCGACCCCATCTTCTAATAATTGTATAAATCCCTTTAACGCTGTCATTGGATTGCGAATTTCATGGGCTATTCCCGCTGCCAATTCTCCTACAACATTTAACGTAGATGACTTCCTGAGCTGTTCTTCTAAAACGGCATTTTCAGTAATATCACGTAATGTAGTTATACTTAATCCTGAATAGATATTAAATTTATTTCGATATTCAAACTGAGTATACTCTCGATTATCAAGAAATTTCACCGTATAAAGGCCTTGATTTTGTCCATCTTTTTTCAGCTTTAATAACTTCGGTTTTATATCTTCCCCTATCGTTTTAGCAGAAGGCAAATATGATAATAAATTTGAACCGATTAAACTCTCTTTGTTTTCATTAAGCAAACGTTCGGCTGCTTTATTCATATCAATTATTGTATAGTTCTGATCCCAAAGAATTATCCCATCAAACACTTCTTCAAAAATATTTTCAAACATTACCTTGCTTTCTCTTAGTTCCTCTTCCATTTTATAACGCTCCGTAACATTACGGAAAATACTCATATTTAACCCTTCTACCGAATGAAGCTTTGTTGTAAATTCTAATATTTTTTTCTGTCCATTTGGCATCAAAAACATTAATTCTTCCCGATTTGATTTCTTATAGTATAAGCTCATAACCATCTCTGCATAGCGAGAATCCTTTTTATAAATAAAATCACTAATTTTTGATTTCAATAGTTTTTCTTCAGAACTTTCAAAAATTTTAAGCGCTGATGAATTTGCTGCAATAATTTGCCCTGTTTCTTTCCATAAAACAATACCATCAAGCGCCTCTGTAAAAAAATCATTGTAAAGTTTGCGAGTCTCTTCTTTTTCTCTTTCCTTTTCAAATTTCTCCGTTATCTTTCCGATTATTGTAAAGAAACCCAATTTATTAGGCAATTGGCTAGTCTGCGTTTCAAAATAATGTTTTCGACCATGAATAGTTAATGGTAAAACATTTCGAATTAGACCTGATTTGGTTTTTATATGATTAAGATGGTCCCTTATCATAGAACGGTCTTCCTGTTGCAGAAAATGTGTTATGTTCCTATTAACCACTTGATTTATATTCACGTTAAAGTAATCACAAAGACATGTATTAATATCTCGAATGACCCCATTATCATCAAAAATAATTAATCCTACATTTATAGTTTGGAAAGCAATTATTCTCCTATCCCATATTCGATTCTGTTCTTCTAGTTTTTTCTTTAGAAGTGTATTTTCTTTTTCCACTTCATTCAGCTTCATTTGTAATTGTCGATATTCTTCTGAATAGGATATACTATCCATTTATTTGGATACCCCCTTTTCAAACGTAGTGTTTACATTATTCTACATTATTCTTGAATTTCCTTTCCTTCTGAAAAAATAATGGAATTTGCAAAAATAGTATTACTGCATTATCTTCATTCGAAACAAATATCCTGCCAAAAACTATTTGTCTTTTTCTTCCTTTCCCTCCTATCATTTCAGTGATTTCCAAAAAAATTTAAACAAATTTAAAGGTGTACCTGTTATTATAAATAAGATTTTTTGTTTCAACTTTTTTCGTGTACATTTCATTTTTGTAATAAACAGAAGTTATTTAGTTAACAGATCAACTACATGGGATTAAAACTAGTGAATTTGTGTTATATATAGTTAGTGAAATAGATGATATTTCATTCATGAAAGGATGAGTTTATGAAACAGCGGGATTACTACTTTGATAATGCAAAATTTCTTTTGATTTTTTTCGTTGTCTTCGGTCATTTTATCCAATCATTTATAAATGACAATCAAAATATTTATACATTATATAAGGTAATATATACTTTCCATATGCCAGCATTTATTCTTATTTCCGGATTTTTTGCAAAAGGAATAGCGGAAAAGGGTTATATAAAGAAATATGCAAAAAAACTAATCATTCCCTATCTTATCTTTCAGCTTGTATACAGCATTTTTTATTATTTTCTTTATGGAAAGTCGACTTTTGCGATTGAGCCTTTGACTCCCCATTGGTCCTTATGGTTCTTAATCAGTTTGTTTTTTTGGAACATCTTTTTACTAGCATATGTTAAATTAAAACCGTTACACGGAATTATACTATCCCTTCTATTGGGATTAGCTATTGGAATGGTCGACTGGACGTCAAGTTATTTAAGCTTAACGCGAACATTTGTCTTCTTTCCTTTATTCTTAATAGGTTTTTATATGAAAAAAGAGCATTTCGATTTTGTAAAAACAAGAAAAGCCACAATAAGTGCTATGATAATTTTCGCTCTTGTTTTTATCGGATTCCATTTATTCCCATCTATTAATTATCAATGGTTATTTGGCTCAAAATCATATGAAGCATTAGGGGAAGGTTACTTGATTGGAATGGCTATTCGGTTATTTTTTTATGTATTAAGCTTTCTGATGATTTTCTGTTTTTTCGCTTGCGTGCCTAAAAAGGAGTATTTTTTTACTAAATTCGGTAAATCTACGTTATATGTATATTTATTACATGGTTTCTTTATCCGTCTCTTTAGACAAAGTGATTTACCAGATATTTTTGAATCACCACAATCGTATGCCATGATTGTAATTGTGTCATTCTTTATTACCATATTACTTTCAAGTAATATCATCATTTCGTTAACACAGCCAATAATTGAATTAAGAAGCTCAAAATTCAAAAAACTTTGCGCGAGAGTACATCAATCCGTACAAACAAATCGATAATTTAGGTTCCCATCAGCAAACCAAATATACTGATGGGAATTTTTTTATTTCTTTTTACTTGCTCCCTTTACTTTATCCTTCGTCAACCCGCCTGTATCATAAAATTTACTTGCATTAATATCGCCAAATTCTTGGCCAAATTCTACATTTGAAGTTTCTGCCTGTTTACGATCCTTTACTTTTTTTACCATTTTATTGTCCCTCTCTTCCATGCTTTGAATTTCTATTAGCACCTTTAATTGGGTTTTCTCCCCTGCTAAATTCAGCAGAAAATTCTGTTTCCTGCCTATTTTTCTTCGGTGTTTTACTATATTTCTCAACACTATTGAATTCAGCCTTCCGCTTAGCCATTTTTATCACCTTTCCTTTCACTATTACATTTTTATTATCCTCACGCTAAAAAAAGATATGCTTCCCTACTTTTGTAAAAAACAAAAAATGGAGTGTGTTAACAGACACAACTCCATCAGACTGTAGACAAACTCCTGAATTTTAGATATAGAGGTTTGTCTATATTATATTTATTAGTCCCTTTGAATAGGGATGTTGCTTTCCGTGGGGCTCGCGCTGAGCCGCTTCGGCTTTTAGCCTGCAGGGTCTCAGACTGTCTCGCTAATCCCACAGGAGTCTCACCCCTTCCACTCCAAGCAACGCATGAAAATTCCATTTAAGTTTCTAAAAATCTGTTTGTCGACAAACTGATCGAGTGAGTCAACAAACACAACTCCATTACTTCATTTGATTACCCAATAATAATTCGTTCTTTTGGATAATGGAAATTATCTTTTTTCTCTTTTCCACCAATTATATAGATGAAAGAAGTTAAGCCAATTCTTCCAATGAACATTAGCAGCATAATGACACACTTACCAAAACTAGATAATTCTGGTGTCAACCCTAATGAGAGCCCGGTTGTTCCGAAAGCGGAACAAACTTCGAAAAGGATAGCAATAAGGGGAGCTTTCTCTGATATTGACAAGGCAATAACAGCGATAAGACAAATTCCAGTCGCAAATATCGTTACAACCAATGATTTAATAATATCTTCTTCATGAATTTCTCTTTTAAATATTTTTATATGACGATTGCCATTAGCATAATGATAAATAAATAAAATATTCAATGCAAAAGTTGTCGTTCTAATCCCTCCACCAACTGAACTTGGGGAAGCACCAATAAACATAAGGAAACAAAATATTAGCAAGGTTGGCATAGAGAACTCGTTTAATTCCATTGTTGCTAACCCCCCACTTCGCGTCGAGGTGGAATGAAAAAACGCATTAAAGAATATTTGATGCCAGCTCATTCCAGCATAATAATTTCCCCATTCTAATACAATAATCATGATTGTTCCGAATAGTAAAAGGAAAACAAAAGTAATAGTTGTTAACTTTGTAAATAAAGAAAACTTTAGATGCATATTTCCAGCTTTCGGAAAAAGATAATTTTTCACTTCTATTAGTACAGGGAATCCAATTGCTCCTAATGTAATAAGGATAATATTAACTAGCTGTACAAAATAATCATCCTTAAATGGAGTAAGAGATTGCCCCGTTAAATCCAATCCACCATTAGTAGTGGCACTAACAGCGGCAAAGGTTCCTTGTAAAAATGATTCTGTCCAATTAGGATAATAATTATGGAATTGCAAAGTAAGTATAATAGCACCTAAAATTTCAATGATAAGAATGATTTTGAAAATCTCTCTAATTAAATTAACAAGACCTGATAAATTAGACTGATTGTGATCAATCATAATTAATTGTCTTTCTCTTAATCCTATCTTCCTGCGAAAAATCATCCAAAAAAATGTACCTATTGCCATTACACCAATTCCGCCAAATTGTAAAACAAGCATTAATATTATGATACCAAAAGTACTATATGTTTCAGCGATATTAATTACAGTTAGTCCCGTTACACTTACTGCAGTAACCGCAGTAAATAACGTATCCATAAATGAAACCGTTACTCCGGCTTTATGTACCCCTGGTAAACTTAACAATAAAACAGAAATGCTAACTGCTAAAATATAATAGCTAGTAATCATTTGCGCAGGAGTTAGGTTTTGTAGGACTAACTTAAGTTTCTTGCCCATTAAAAAACAATTCCTTTCTTCAAAGCTACATAATAAAGCGTTTTTTATTATGCCTTTTTTTATATATGAATAATTACCAGTATAAGTTATCTATCCCTGCCCATACAACCAAATATTTTAATGTTTATGTATCTTTTAAATCATAGTAGCTAATATATAGGAAGAAAATGCCCAAGCTAAAGAACTTACTACAAATACATTGAAGCATGTTATACTTCCAATACATCCTATTTTCTCCCATACACACAAACTTTACCACTAATGAACATGAAATAAATCCATATATTATTAATACAGAATCATTTATCATTTCTATTAACACAACGCAATGAATTTGATAAATAATGACTGTACTATATAATTAGGAGGAAAACAAAATGGCTTCTAGAAATAAATTATTAGTTCCAGGAATTGAACAATATTTAGATAGTGTTAAATACGAAATCGCTCAAGAATTTGGAGTAAACCTAGGTTCTGATACCGTTTCCCGTTCAAACGGTTCTGTTGGAGGAGAAATTACAAAAAGACTTGTTCAACAGGCCCAAGCAGAGCTATCTGGAAAAACACATTAAGCTAAAACGTAAAGTTTGTTGAAAATGAAAGTAACCCCATCTTTACTTTCCAGGGGGCTAAACTTAAGCCACCTCGTAACGTCTGTGTACACTTTCTGTACAAACTATAAAGGCTGGAACATAAGTATTCCAGCCAAAGATAAACCCGAACAATTATACGAACATTGCAAAGGTTCGTGTAATTGTTCGGGCTTTTTTTATTCGATTAAAAAGGATTTTCTATGAAGTTTGTTGCTGTTACCAGCAGCCTAAATACACTTCGTTTTCCGCGGGGCTCGCGCTGAGCCTCCTCAGCTCTTCTCCGGTTTCTCAGACTGTGCTAATCCCACAGGAATCTACTTGTATTCAGGCTGCTCCGTTTTCCAAATAATTATATTTCCCATTATACAAACAACCATTTTTTAGAAGAAAACGTTTAAAAACGAAGTGAAATGGGGCGGATGAGCCTTATATATTTTTGTTTTGCCCCAGTCTCTTCTTTTTGTCTATTATGCATTGCTCTCTTTTGCTTTAACCGCTTCTTTATTAGAAAAGAAATATCCGCCAACTGCGATTGCGACTAATACAAACCAGAATATTCCTTTCCATATTTTTGATTCTGGAAAATGCTCATCTAAGAATCCAACAGATGGATGTGCTAATGTAAAGACTGCTAATTTAACACCAACCCAACCTACAATTAAAAATGCTGCTGTTTCAAGAGACGGACGGGAATGAAGTAATTTAACAAACCAGTTAGCAGCAAAACGCATGATGATTAAGCCAATTAATCCCCCAAGGAACATTACTAAGAATTGCCCACCATCAATTCCACCTAGCGTAAACCAATTTGTTTTCGGTAAAGTAATCGCAAGTGCAACTGCAGCTAGCATGGAATCAATCGCAAAAGCGATGTCTGCTAATTCAACTTTTAAAACAGTCATCCAAAAACCAGATTTTTTCTTTGACTTTTCCCCTTTATCTTCTTCATTCTTCTTCGCATACTTTCCATAAATATTATGCACCGCAATAAAGAGAAGATATAGTGCGCCTATCGCCTGCACTTGCCATACGTCTACTAAAAAAGAAATCATGAATAAAGTAGCAAAACGGAAGACAAATGCACCTAATAATCCGTAGAAAAGCGCCTTTTTTTGTTGCTCTACTGGTAAGTGTTTAACCATAACGGCCATTACAACCGCATTATCTGCTGCAAGTAACCCTTCTAATACAATTAGAATAAGTAAAACCCAGCCATACTCTAGTAACATGCTTGCATCCAATAATATTTCCCCCTTTTAGGTGTTTATTTGTATACTCCCTATTAGCAGGTTTTGCTACGCCTCTCGTTATTATGTACAAAAGTGCGCAAAAAAGACCTTTGCCAAATAGGCAAAGGTCTTGCTAAGCACTAATATGCCAACAAAGCCGATGGCATATGCCATGAACTGACGACTTTGTTTTAGGTATCAACCTAAAAGCTACTCCCCTTTGAGTAGTATACAAATATTAATATGTATTAATTATATACAATATTAAACTATTTGCCAATGGTTTTTTATTTATTTTTTTATTTTACTGAAATTTCCCCACTAGTGTTGCATAAATGTTGTTAGAATATTCAGTTTAAATATGTCCCCTGTTAAGAGCCAAAAAAGTAAATACCCAACTAAAGGTGGATCCATCCATTTGGAAATTTTTTACAATTAGACTTAAGAGACGACGACAATTTGTTTATTAAGGAATGGTTTTTCCTTCAATCTTTCGAAGCCAAATATGTGCTGGTTTCCACAAAGCTGCCCGTAAATATCGGCTAATTTGTAGGGTTTTTCGTTTACTTTTTGTCTCGATTTGTGCGAGAACATGCAGGCAAAAAACAATAAGTGCGATAAACACTTGATTCTGAATTGCCCATTCGCTTTGGCCGTAAAACTTTTTGATATGGAGATGTTGTTTAATCCATTTGAAAAATAACTCAATCGCCCAGCGTGATTTATACATCTTTGAGATTTCTTCAGCACTTAAATCAAAACGATTTGTGATTAAATGAAGCTCATTTCCTTTTGAATCAATCACTTTTAGAAGACGAAAGTAATTTTCGGCACGGTTTTGCGTCGTACCAATCAACACCATTTGATCCGACAAAACAGATGTATTCTCGGGTAGTTTAAAATCGTAAACCTCCCGTATGACTGCGTTTTTTCGCAGCCTAGAAAGGAAAAAGTAGCCGTCATCTGTCATCCGATCAAAGCGTTCGTAGTCTAAGTAACCACGGTCAAACACATACATACATTCCTTGTCATCAACCATTACTTCAAGCTGACCGCGGTCATGTTCTTTGGCCGTTGTCATAATGGCCTTTTCGGGATAGGATATACCTTTTTCCATAAACACAAGGCGTAAGTGCAATTTAACACCCGCTTTTGTTTTGCGGAATTTTGCCCATTTATGATTAGTCAAATTGAGAGGCAATGTGCTTGAATCAATGATTTTTAATGGCATCACAAGTTTCGTGTTGTGCGTTTTGGCATGAATTTGTGAAACTAAATCAAGGAAAAGCTTTTGGAATAAGTCTGGATTCATGCCATTTAAACGGCGTGAGAGTTGGGAAATACTGATAGAATCAAGATCAATGCCCTTTTGCAGTTGATCATCGAAAAGACAATCGCTCAGCGCATGCAGACTTTCGACTTCTTCTAGCTGCGCAAAAAGTAATAATTTTAGAAATGACTCTGTCGTTAGTTTTTTCGTATAGAAATCTAATTTCAACGTTTTCACGTTTTCTTCAAATAATTGAAGATTTATTGGTGAAAACCATTGTCCAAATGAAGTTTTTCGTGTAATCTTGTCCATGAGATTGGTCCTTTTTTAGTGGATTTGGACGGGTTACCACCTGACTTATCCATTATAAAGGACTTTTTCTATGCATAAAATAATAAAAGTGAACATTTCGAGTATTTTTAATAATGAAATTAAATTAATGCAACACTAGTGAAATTTCCCTTAACCATTATTTCAACATCTCACTTTTTTTCTTTATCACCTTATTGAACAACTAGGACATATTCTTCTTCCTTCGAAAATAAATTAAACAATACTTTACTGCATGACCACATATGATACCAGGTATCAAAAAAACCATCGGCAAGAATACAGGACCTAACAACACACCAAATAACTTCAACTTCGTCGAATAAAAAACGCCTACTGTTACAAAATATGCACAAAATACAAATGGTAAGAAAGCATATTCATTGTCTGTTTCCATTACTTCCTTATACGCGTCCCACATTGCAAACATATATAAACACGGATAAAACAATATCCATTGAAAATCCATAATATCAATCGCCTCTTGGATATTGCCGCAAAAACTTAGCATGATTGCTAAATTAAAATTACTTTTCGCATTTATAATGAACTCTAAAATAACAAACAATGTTCCTTTCCAATATTTTTTCAATAATAACTGACTAAAACCTGGAAGTGCGATACTCCACATTATTGCTTCAAGTCTACTTAGGCCCTTCATTGGAATCACCATCTATTTTTCTATACCTACTGTTACATTTTTAGCGAAATAGTGATATTTTATCACTAACGTCGCATAAATTCTAACTGAATATTCTGTTTTCTGATATTCCCGTTTGAGAAGAAAAACGAAGACACGCGAACAGAGGTAGTAATCATCCATTTTTTTACTATAACCTTTGGCGAGGGCGACAGAAACGGTTAAACCTTTACGGGACAGCTCTTCCTGCTATTTTTCGAATCCAAATACGTGCTGGTTTCCAGGGTGCTGCTTTTAGCCACCGACTGATTTGTAAGTACGTCCGTGAACTATTTGTACTCAGCTGAGCCAGTACATGTAAACAGTAGACGATCATCGCGATGTACACTTGATTATGCACAGCTTGTTCGCTTTGTCCGTAGAACTTTTTGATGTTTAAATGTTGCTTCATCCACTTGAAAAACAGCTCGATTGCCCAGCGTGATTTATACAATTCAGCGATTTCATCTGCACTCAAGTCGAAGCGATTCGTTATGAGGTGTAACTCATTTCCTTTTGAATCCAACACTTTCAATTGTCTGAATTCATTACCTGCTCGACTTTGTGCTGTGCCCAAGGAAATCATTTCATCTGATAAAACGGTTGAATCTTTTGGAAGATCAAATTCCTCGATTTGATGAGTTACAGCGTTTTTCCGCAAGCGTGAAACGAAGAAGTAACCATCGTCGGTCATGCGGTCGAATCGCTCGTAATCCAAGTAGCCACGGTCAAAGACGTACATGCACTCTTTGTCGTCAACGAGTACTTCTAGCTGACCTCGATCATGTTCGATCGCATTCGTTAACACCGCTTTGTCTGGATAGGAACAACCCTTTTCTAAGTAAACAAGACGTAAATGAAGCTTAATGCCTGACTTTGTTTTGCGGAACTTAGCCCATTTATGATTGTTCAAATTCAGTGGCAACGTACTCGAGTCGATGATTTTCAGTGGTGTTGTCATTTTACGTCGCTTATCAAAATCCGTTTTCTCATGAATTTGCGCGACTAAATCTAGAAACACCTGCTGGAACACCTCTGTCGGTACTTGATTTAATCGACGTCCTAATTGTGAAAAGCTAATCGATTCCAAATTCGTTGCTTTTTGTAGGTCGTCTGAAAACAATGTATCACTGACAGCACGCAGACTTTCGGTTTCATTCAGCTGCGCAAACAGCAGTAATTTCAGGAATGAAGCGATGTGTAGCTTCTTTGTATAGTAATTTAATTGATGGGTTTCAACCAATTCTTCAAGTTTTGTGGAGGAAATCGGTGAAAACCATTGTTCAAATGATGTTTTTCGTGTAAACTTATCCATGCTTATGTCCTTTATGTTGGATTTGGATGGTTTACTACCGTCCAACCATTATAAAGGATTTTTTTGTGTATCATTAATATTACAGAAAATTCAGATTTCCGGAAGGCGTTGTATTATTTTAATGCGACGCTAGTGATATTTTATACAAAATGAATTGTTATATATTTACAAATCAAAACCACCAGTGTGAACTGGTGGTTTGCTCTGCGGCTGAAAGCCTCTCTTACCGGCCTTGGCCTTAAAGGCCCACTGAAAGGGTTTCCCTTTTGCACCACATTCTCTCACCAATTCTAAAGAATTCCGTTATTTCTTCTTATTTTTTTCTCCTGTAAACGGATCAAACTCTTCGAACAATGTTAACTGGTCAGCTCGGTAGTCTTCTACCAGCTGATTTCGAATGTATTCTTGTATTTGCTTTTTGTTTCGGCCTACGGTATCAACATAGAAGCCACGACACCAAAATTTACGATTTCCATATCGGTACTTTAAATTGGCATGTCTATCGAAAATCATGAGACTACTTTTTCCTTTCAAGTAACCCATGAACTGAGACACACTTAATTTTGGTGGGATACTTACTAACATATGAATGTGGTCAGGACAAGCATTGGCTTCATGAATGACAACACCCTTTCGTTCACACAAATCCCGGATAATTTGTCCAATACTCTTTTTGTATTTCCCATAAATAATTTGTCTTCTGTACTTTGGTGCAAATACGATGTGATACTTACAATTCCATGTCGTGTGTGCTAAACTATTCATGTCCTTCAAGGGGCATACCTCCTTCTATGGCGAGTTAAAGTGGTCGGGAAACCAACTTTATCCTACCATTTGAAGGGGGGTTTTTTAATACCACGCTTGAAGCTCTTTAGAACCCCCGGCATAGCCAGGGGTTTTCGAAACCACACAAACCAAACAAAAAAAGAGCCAATGGCTCTTTTTTTAAAGTATCTGAGATAGGAATGCTTTAGTCCGTTCATGCTTTGGATTATCAAATATTTCTTCCGGTTTCCCCATTTCTACAATTTCTCCTTTATCAAATAGAATAATACGATCCGCTACTTGTCTCGCAAATCCCATTTCATGTGTTACTACTAGCATGGTCATACCTGATTCTGCTAAAGTTTTCATAACATCCAATACTTCTTTTACCATTTCAGGATCAAGCGCAGAAGTAGGTTCATCAAATAGCATAATTTTCGGCTGCATTGCTAGTGCTCTTGCTATTGCCACACGCTGCTGTTGTCCACCTGACAATTGTCCTGGATATTTATTTGCTTGCTCTGGAATTCCGACTCTTTCTAGCAACTCTTTTGCAATTTGTTCTGCTTTTGCCTTTTTCCACTTTCTTACCCAAATTGGTGCTAAAGAAATATTTTTGAGAATGGTCATATGAGGAAATAAATTAAATGATTGGAACACCATCCCCGTTTCTTTGCGAATTTCCTCAATATTTTTCAGATCATCTGTCAATGCAATATTATCAACAACTATTTCCCCTTTTTGAAATTCTTCTAAGGCATTAATAGTTCGAATAAATGTGGATTTACCAGACCCTGAAGGTCCTAAAATAACAATTACTTCTCCTTGTTTTACTGTTAAATCTACATCCTTTAATACATGGTGATCCCCATACCATTTATTCAATTTCTTTACTTTAATAATATCTTCTCTCTCATTTAAAGGCGTTGTTAATTTATCTACATCAAACACACTTTCCATTCTCTCATTCTCCTTTCTATCTCGTTCCTACTCCAAGTGATTTTTCGATATGTTTACTTACATGTGACATTAAGAAGCAGAAAATGAAGTACATAAACGCAATAACAATATATAACTCCATATATTTCCCTAGATATGCCGGATTCGCAGCGATTTTTTTCCCCATGCCAAGAAAATCAGCTAATCCAATTACAGCAACTAAGGAAGTATCTTTAAATACGGAAATAAATTGCCCCACCATTGCAGGAATCACTGCTTTTAAAGCCTGTGGTAATACAATAAAAACCATCAATTTAAAATTACTCAATCCAAGTGCTTGAGCTGCTTCAAATTGTCCTCTCGGAACGGATTGCAAGCCTCCCCGAATATTTTCTGCTAAATATGCTGCACTAAATAGAGTAAAGGCAATCATTGCACGAACAACATTATCTAATTGAATCCCCCCAAGGAACATTGGCAATAATAGCTGTGCAATAAATAACACCATAATAAGTGGCATCCCACGGATCAACTCAATATAGAGAATACAAAAGTATTTTATAAGAGGCAGCTTACTTCTTCTTCCCACTGCAAGCAGCAAACCTAGTGGAAAAGAGCATATAATGGCTACAGAGGCGATGACTAAAGTTAATAAGAATCCACCCCATATATTTGTTTTAACCGGCTCTAATACTCCGAATCCATTAATAATAGAAAGAGTGATTGGAATAAATAAAATCCATAATGCGAGCATGGGAACTTTTACTTTCGGCACATATTTTCCAACAAAGTAAAAAAGAATAATCGCTGCAACATTTGAAAATAAATATATCTTCGATTCTACTTCTGTATATGGAAGAATTCCAAATACGATGAAAAGTACACTAAGACTAATTGCTACATGACCGATAATCCCTCTCCATGCCCCCCAGGTAGTGCCTAACAGTACAGATAGCAATAACAAGGCCACCCATAATCTCCATATTTCCTCCATTGGAAACTGTCCAACAAACAGCAGTCTTAAGTTATCCGTAACCACTCCCCATTCACTAGTGAGTAAAAACTTACCTACTTTTGTTAGTAAATATATAGTGAACATTAGTGTGATAATGGTCACTATAGCGTTTTTCCAATCCTTGAACAAATTATTTTTTAGCCATAATTGTAGTTTCTTTTGACTATTTAACTTTTTCGACTCCATAACTGGTTCTGTATTATTAAGTTGTATATTATCCATTTACTTCCCTACCTTTCTACCAGCTGGAATTTTTTGTTGAAAAGATTCATTAACAGGGATGTAGTTAAGCTAAACAATAAATAAACAGAAATTACAATTAATAATGTTTCTAACGTATGTCCTGTTTGGTTAATGATTGTATTTCCGATTCCAACAATGTCTTGATACGCTACAGCCATGGCTAAACTTGAGTTTTTTATTAAATTTAAATATTGGCTTGTCAATGGCGGAATAATGATTCTAATCGCCTGCGGAAAAATAATTAAACGAAGTGCTGTATGACTTTTAAAGCCGAGCGCTTTTGCCGCTTCCGTCTGTCCTTTTGGAACGCCCATAATTCCAGCACGGACAATTTCTGAGATAAATGTTGACGTATAAATCGTTAGTGCAACTAACACAGACATAAATCCGATAGATAATGACGTTCCACCATCGAATGAATTTCCATTAAACACAGGAACTGAAAAACCAAGTGGTCCATTTCCTAAAATAAAATAGGTAATAATCGCTGCAACCATTATAAATCCGATGCTCGAAATGAGCGGATATGTAGATTTTCCGGATTCAAATGATATTTTTGTTAATTTTCTAAATAAAAACACACTTCCTACAACTAGGAGAATGAGGACAATCATCCAAATAATTGTATTATCTTGCAATGTAAACCATGGAATAGACGCACCTCTGTTGGAAAAATAAAAAGGTCCCATCGATAGTGCCTCTTGAATTTTTGGCATTGGTAAAAAAACGGCAAAGTTCCAAATGAAAATCTGAACCAATAATGGCGTATTTCTAAAAACTTCCACATAAACTGTTGCTACTTTACTCACTAGCCAGTTATTTGATAACCTAGCAATTCCTACTATTACTCCAATGATACTTGCTAAAATGATGCCAAAGATAGAAACCTTAAATGTATTTAATAAACCAACTAATAAAGCTCTTTTATACGGATCATCTGGTGTATAACTAATAATGGACTCAGCAATTGGGAATGATGCCTTTAAGTTTAAATAATCTAATCCCAGTGTCAATCCTATCTGCTCTAGACCTGATATCACATTTCTTATCATGAAAGAAATGACAATTCCTACTATAATAACGAAGATAATTTGGCTAATAATCGGTATAATTTTTCTGTTTCTCCAAAGAGGAGTCGATGTTGTCTTTTTCATTTCCACTATATTCTCACCTCTCACTTAAAAGAATAGGGGGTATCTCAAAAGAGTATGACACTTCGGTTTTTGAGAACCCCCCTATTTTTTAAATTATCAATTAATTAATATTAACGGAATGGGATAGAGTACAATAATCCGCCATCACTATACAACGCATTTTGTGCACGCTCTAATTTAAACACTGTATCTGGTCCTAGGTTACGCTCATAAATTTCCCCATAGTTACCAACTTGTTTAATAACTTGGTAAGCAAAATCATTAGATAAACCTAATTGTTCACCAAGATTCCCCTCTACCCCTAGAAGACGTTGAATTTCTGGATTGTCACTAGTTAAGAAATCATCGACATTTTGCGAAGTGATTCCAAATTCTTCAGCTTGAATAGTTGCAAATACAATCCAAGATACTGCATCAGCCCATTTCTCATCTCCATCTTTAACAGCTGGAGCTAAAGGTTCTTTTGATAATGTTTCATCCAAAATAATATGTGCATCCGGATCTTGCAAAGTAGACTGACGAGAAACTAATCCTGACTTATCTGTTGTCCATGCATCGATAGATCCTTGCTCATATGCTGCAATAACAGCATCTGCATTATCAAATGTTTGGGCTGTATAATTAACTCCAGCAGCTTTCATTTGATCTGCCAAGTTCAATTCTGTAGTCGTACCTGTTTCAACTCCAATTGTTTTTCCTTCTAAATCTTTTAATGTTTTGATTCCACTATCTTTTGGTACCATAATGCCCTGACCGTCATAAAAAGTTACTGGAGCAAAACTTAAACCTACCTCTGCATCACGGTTTGTTGTCCAAGTTGTGTTACGAACTAATACATCTACTTCACCAGATTGAACAGCTGTAAAGCGATCAGTAGCTGATAAAGGTCTAAATTCAATTTTCGTAGCATCTCCAAGTACTCCTGCTGCAATAGCTTTAGCAAAATCAACATCAAAACCAGTGTTTTTACCATCTGATCCTATGTATCCAAAGCCAGGAAGTGCATCATTGACGCCTGCTTTTAACGTTCCTCTATCTTTAATTGTTTCTAGTAAACTTTTAGAAGAACTTGATTTTGCACCACTTGTGCTTCCTCCCTCTGATGATGACTTACTTGAACAGCCAGCTAAAGCAAGTACAAGCACTAATAGAATACTAAAAGTAAGCGACAAACTTTTTTTCATGCATTTATCCCCCTATATCTTGTTTTTTATGATACTATCAGACTCTATTGAATGAATATTCAATCTATTTAACTCGTAAGAATACTCTTATTAAATGTAAGATAGTATCATATTCGTTAAAAAGTTAACAAGTTATATATATTAACATTTGTTTGTTAACTTTTATAACAACTTGTTTTTATTATACCTATTTTTTTTCTAATTACAAATAGTTTTTTGAAAACTTTTAATTTTTATAAGTTTTCAACGTTTCTATATGTATTTAGAAACACAAAAACCTTATATATCAGTTATTCGGCTACCGAAAGACTTTCTTTTGAATGTTACTCTTTCAGTATCTCTCACCGATTTTAAAAGAAAATTTTATGAAATAACTAAATTTGTATACAATTAAGCTATTTCAACATAATAAATTCTTTCCCTTTTTTATAAACACTTGTCTTCCCTTCCCCTTTTCTCTATTCTAATGTTCAAAAACCTGACACGTTTTTAACATTTTTACATGTTTATTCAATCTAAAATTCTTCAGAAAACTGCTATTATCTAAAAAAAGAGACTGTTTCACAAATGGATATCTCTTGAGAAAACAGAAGATATCCATTTGAAACAATCTCTTTTTTACTATCTATTCTTGCTCATCCATCGGATTATATAATTTAACTTCTGGATTTTTATCTTGGAACCATCTTAAGGCAAATTCATTTTCAAATAAAAATGCTTTTTTACCGAAACGATCTTCCACTAATAAACTTCTCCCGCTTGAAAGATTTTCATTCACTTCTTCGTCCACTAACCAACGGGCAATTTTGGAACCTACATGCTCCATAATAACTTCCACATTGTATTCATTTCTCATACGATGTTCAAACACTTCAAATTGTAGTTGACCAACTGCTCCAAGAAGATAATCTTCTGTTTTGACAGTCTTATACAATTGAATCGCTCCTTCTTGCACGAGCTGCTGTATTCCTTTATGGAAATGTTTTTGTTTCATTACATTTTTGGCTGTTACCTTTACAAATAGCTCTGGCGTAAATTGAGGTAACTTTTCATATTGAAATGCATTCTTACTAACTGTTAACGTATCTCCAATCTGATAAAAACCTGGATCATATAGCCCGATAATATCACCGCTAACTGCTTCATTAACGGTACTTCGATCATCTGCCATAAATTGAGTAGACTGTGCTAATTTCACTTGCTTCCCGGTTCTTGGCAGATTTACTGTCATCCCTCTTTCAAATTTCCCAGAACAAATCCGTAAAAAAGCAATACGATCACGGTGAGCCGGATTCATATTTGCTTGGATTTTAAAAATAAATCCAGAAAACTCCTCAGACAAAGGATCTATCTCTCCCATGCTAGATTTTCTTGCTTGTGGAGATGGGGCAAATTGCAAGTATGTTTCTAAAAACGTTTGAACACCAAAATTGCTTAAAGCACTCCCAAAAAATACTGGCGTTAGATCCCCATTATTTATTTTCTCCTCAGAAAATTCGTTTCCAGCTTCATTTAAAAGCATGATTTCTTCTAAAGTTTGATCATATAAGGAATCCTGTTTAATTGAATGATCGCCTTCGATCTCTCCATCTTCATTTAGCGGGATATATTTTTCCGTATCTTCTACACGGAACTGCTCAATTCGTTTATAAAAACGGTCATAAATTCCTAAAAATTCTTTTCCCATTCCGATTGGCCAATTCATTGGATAGGACTCAATCCCCATTACTTCTTCCAATTCCGCTAGTAATTCAAGAGGCGGCTTTCCTTGGCGATCCAATTTATTTATAAATGTAAAAATAGGAATACCTCTCATTTTACACACTTTAAATAGCTTTAATGTTTGTTCCTCTATCCCTTTAGCTGAATCGATGATCATCACAGCACTATCCACTGCAGTAAGCGTACGATAAGTATCTTCACTAAAGTCTTGGTGTCCTGGTGTATCCAGAATATTCACTCGTGCATTTTGGTAGTCAAATTGCATCACACTTGATGTAACGGAAATCCCTCTTTGCTTTTCTATCTCCATCCAGTCACTTGTTGCATATTTTCCTGTTTTCTTCCCTTTTACTGTTCCAGCATCCCTAATAGCGCCACCGAAAAGTAAAAGTTTTTCCGTTAATGTCGTTTTTCCGGCATCCGGATGGGAAATAATCGCAAAGGTGCGACGAGATAGTACATCCTGTTTAAAATTCTTTGACATGTTACGTTCCTCTCTTTTTACGCTTTCAAATTTAGTCCATTCCCTTATATTATCTCGATATATCAAAGTTTGCAATGGGTTTAAATGTATTCCCCTCGTTTTATTTCAGCTATTTTCCCTATTTTTTAAAAGTAGCTGTAAGTATACTTTGTTATTTTTTATCCCGATAAACATAGGACAGCTTTATTTCTAAAAGCTTAAATTAAGCTAGCTTAAAGTTTATATCCTCCAATACTTTCCCAATCGATTGGTGAATAACGAAATCAGCTAGCCCATCCATTTCTGTTGGTTCTTTATTAACAATAATCAGCTTTGCTCCTGTTTGTTTCGCCAACAATGGAAATTGATTTGCTGGTGAAACGGATAAAGAGGATCCTAATACTAAAAAGACATCAGACTTAATTGCCGCTTCCTCGGCTGTTAAAAATGGCTGTTCTGGAAGCATCTCGCCAAAAAGAACAATGGAAGGTCTTAAGACTCCCCCACAATCACATGAATAATTTTCATGTAAGTATTCTTCACTGTGATAACTTTTTCCGCATGTTTCACAATGAATCTTTTTTAAAGTTCCATGCAATTCTGCAACATTATCATTCCCTGCTTCTTGATGGAATCCATCAACATTTTGGGTTATGATTTGCTTTAAAAGCCCGTTTCTTTCCCATTCAGAAAGAATATAATGGCCTTGATGCGGTTTAAATTCATGTATTCCTTGAACTCGTTGGCGATAAAAGTTTATAAATTCTTGGACATGATTATTTAAAGCATCTGTAGATGAGAGATACTGTTTCTTTTCTGCTGTCCATAGCCCAGTATTAGCTGATCTAAAATCAGGTAACCCACTCTCTGTCGACATTCCTGCACCAGTAAAAACAACCAAATAATTAGCAGACTTCACTAATTGAACAAATGGATCCATCCAAAATTCCCCCTCACACTTCGTTATCCATTCATTTTAGCAAACCCTAGAAGCTACTCAAAATGAATGTGCTCTTGCTTGGAAATTATCCCATTCTTAACGAGCATAAGTCTTCCACTGATGGAAGTTTTCTTTATCTCGTACAGATATTTTTTATAATTCATTCTGTTATAATAAAGATAATTTCAACAGGGATGACCATGTTATTTTAATGAAGCGGGATAAAGAGAATACAATGAGGCTACAAATATCTCCACTCCTTTCCTTATACTACAAAAAAGGTGATGTAAATGAACCAAATTATAGATGCCCATATTCATATTGACCAGTACAATCGAGACGAAATCAGCCAGTTTTTTAAAGAAGAAACATTAATTGCTGCTATCTCTGTCTCTATGAATTTAGATTCATGTAAACAAACAGAAAAATTAAGCAAAGAGTTCGACTTTATTAAAGCAGCCTATGGTTATCATCCAGAACAATCATTACCTTCTGATACATCTATATCCAATTTATTTGCATGGATTGAAGCAAACCAGAGTAGCGCTATTGCCCTTGGCGAGATCGGCTTACCTCATTATATAAGGAGAAAAGATCCATCTTCTATTCCTTTACAACCTTATATTGAAATCCTCGAGCAATTTATTGTATTAGCAAAAAAATTAAAAAAACCTATTGTTCTTCATAGTATTTATGAAGAAGCTGATATTGTCATTAATCTACTTGAAAAGCATAGCTTTTCAAATGCTCATTTTCATTGGTTTAAAGGAAGCCCAAAAACAATTGAACAGATGATAAGAAATAATTATTATATTTCCCTTACACCTGATTTTTTATATAAGGAAAAAACTCAACAGCTCGCGAATTTATACCCGATTGAAAAAATAATGGTAGAAACGGATGGACCTTGGCCATTCGATGGGCCGTTTATTTATCAAAAAACTGTTCCAACTATGATTCATGCTATTATTCATGCTTTAGCAACATTGAAAAAATATACATTATCAGACATGTATGAGCAAATCTTATGTAATACGAAAAGATTTTATTCTATTTCTATCCCCCAAAAAAGAGACTGACTCTACGAATCAGTCTCCATTATTTCATTATTTTACCATTTGAAGCAAGCTGCACCTACAATGATTAAAAGAATGAATAAAACGACGATTAAAGCGAAACCTCCGCCGTAACCTACACCACCATAGCCATAGCTTGGATATCCATAACCATATCCGTACATTCTATTTCCTCCTCTTAATTTCTGTTAGTTACGGATTATTAAAATCCGCCGTAACCCCAAGAAGCACCAATAATCACCAATAAGATAAACAATACTACTAAAAGAGCGAAACCTCCGCCGTAACCTACTCCAACTTCACCCATGAATAAAAACCTCCTTTTTTTGATTCCATATATCCTATTCAAGAATCTAAAATGTGCGATAGACAAATGCACATTTTTTAGGTTTTTTAACTAGTTCAGCTTATCAAGTATAGGCTGTTAATTAATACTTTGTTGTTTTTTTACGTTGTATCAGTTTCATTTCATTATGGTCCATTCCATTTTCATTTTAGAAACAAATCAAACTATATACAATTCAGCAAATCCAAATACAAAAGGTGTCATTCTTTATGGTTTAAACAACAAACCTTAAAGAATGACACCTTCATCCAAACTTTTATTCTTCTTTTTTTGGAATTAAATTAAAAATTTCATGGGATTCTAAGCTATCTACAAAACGATCAAGCCAATCATAATAATTAAGAGCATAGTGTAATTTCTCTAAATCTTTTTCCCCATCTTTTATTACATCCTCAGAAACCCCGTCTTTATTTAATAACGCTTTAATTTCATTCATAGACTTTTCAATCGCATAAACATTTTCAGTAATTGCTAATCTCCATTTAATCGTAAAAAAATCGATAAACGTTTGATACCAATCTTCTTCCGCACTATATAAATCTTTTCGAACACCTTTTCGCCATACTTTATCAACCATTTTTAATTCAAGCAATGTTCGAACCGATGTACTCATACTGGTTTTACTCATCCCCAGCTCTTCTTTCATTTCGTCAAGAGTCATTGGGTTTTGCTGAAATAATAACATTCCATATAATCTGCCAATTGATTCCGTTACACCATATAAATCCATGTTTTGAGCTACAGAATCAATCACTCTCTCTCGAGCAATATTTAACTGCTCTCTATCCGTCATTTATCATTCACATCCATATTATATGTTTACTTATCCATTGTAATAATGATTATTTCAATAATCAAGATGAACTCTAATGATTAACTAATAATTGATTATCTTTTTATAGATTAACATGAATGAAAAAAAAGTAAAGAAGCGTTCTTTATAGTATATGGTAGCATATGGGCGAATTTTTAAGAATAAAGCCACTACAGTTCGTTCAGTTTTTTCTGTACGTTCAGAATGAATGTTTTTAACTGATTATACAGTTTGTAATGTTTTTTTATACCTTTTATACTATATAAGGGCTCGGTTTACAGAGTCGTTAGAAATAAAGAGGTGAAAAAATGGAAAGTATGGCAAAATTGAAAATCGAAAACGTCACAAAGATTTTCGGAAAAAACACAAAAAAAGCGATTCAGCTATTAAATAATGGTGAATCTAAAAAAGATATTCTCAAAAAAACAGGAGCAACAGTCGGCGTAAATAAGGCTAGTTTTGAAGTAAATCCTGGTGAGATTTTCGTAATTATGGGGCTTTCAGGTAGTGGTAAATCAACATTAGTCCGCATGTTCAATCGTCTAATTGATCCTACAATCGGAAATATTTATATTGATGGGAAAGACATTGTCAGTATGTCTAAGGAGGAACTACGCAAGGTTCGAAGAGAAAAAATAAGCATGGTCTTTCAAAAATTTGCTTTACTTCCACATCGAACAATCTTAGAAAATGCTGAATTTGGTTTAGAAATTCAAGGTGTAGATAAGACAGCAAGAAAAGAGCGTGCACTTGAATCACTTAAACTAGTTGGTTTATCCGGTTATGAAAACCAATACCCCGACCAATTGAGTGGTGGGATGCAACAAAGAGTTGGTCTTGCTCGTGCTTTAGCAAATGACCCCGATATCCTATTAATGGATGAAGCGTTTAGTGCACTCGATCCTCTTATTCGCAAAGATATGCAGGATGAGTTATTAGATCTACAATCTAATATGGAAAAGACAATCATCTTTATTACACATGATTTAGATGAAGCATTGAGAATTGGCGATCGTATCGCTCTAATGAAAGATGGCTCGATTGTACAAGTCGGAACTCCTGAAGAGATTTTAATGAATCCTTCAAACGATTATGTAGAACGATTTGTAGAAGATGTTGATTTATCGAAGGTATTAACTGCAAATCACATTATGAAACGAGCAGAAGCAGTAACCATTGAAAAAGGTCCACGTGTTGCATTGCAAATGATGAAAAAATTAGGAATTTCAAGTATCTATGTTGTTAATAAGCGCAGAGAACTGCTCGGAGCAATTACCGCAGATGATGCACGTGTTGCTGCTGAAAAAAATGAAGGTATTGAAACGATTCTTCAAAAAGATGTAATTACCGTTACAGGTGATACGTTATTATCTGATCTATTTGATAAAGTTTCAACTGCGATCATACCGGTTGCTGTTATAGACGAACAAAATAGATTAAAAGGAATTCTTGTAAGAGGTGCGGTTATAGGTGCACTGGCTGGAAATAATGAGCTTATTAATACTCCACCTACCGAAGAAGCAGTACTAGTTGGGGGGAATGTATAATGAATAATCTATTTCCTAAACTGCCTGTTGCAGACTGGATTGATTCCTTCGTTGACTGGCTAACGACAACCTTTGAAGTATTATTTGATGGAGTAACTGCAGTACTAGAATTTGTTGTAAATGTATTAGTAGCCTTCTTTGGATTTATTCCTCCTATTCTATTAATCATTTTATTAGCATTACTGGCTTGGAAATTAGCGAATAAAAAGATTGCACTATTTACTCTAATAGGTTTATTACTTGTAGATAATTTAGGTTATTGGGAACCAATGATTGATACATTAGCTCTTGTACTTTCTTCTGTATTTATCTCCATAGTAATCGGTATCCCACTAGGTATTTGGGCTTCACAAAATAGCACTGTACGCAATATTGTTATTCCAATATTAGACTTTATGCAAACAATGCCAGCCTTTGTATATCTTATTCCCGCTATTTTCTTTTTTAGTATTGGTGTAGTACCGGGGGTTGTTGCATCTGTTATTTTTGCTATGCCGCCTACTATTCGCTTAACTATTCTTGGAATTCAACAAGTTCCTAGTGATATTACAGAAGCTACAGAGAGTTTTGGTAGTACGACTTCTCAAAAATTAATAAAAGTTCAATTACCACTTGCAATGCCAACAATACTTGCTGGTATTAATCAAAGCATCATGCTTGCGCTATCAATGGTAGTTATTGCTGCAATGGTTGGTGCACCTGGACTTGGTGCAGATGTTTATCGTGCTGTAACCCAGATTCAAATTGGACGCGGGTTTGAAGCAGGTATTTCTATTGTAGTACTTGCAATCATTTTAGATAGAATTACCCAAAATGTGGGTACGAAAAAAAAGGGGGCAAAATAATATGAAAAAAATAACAACTATACTAGGAGCAATCACTCTCTCTCTAGGTTTAGCTGCTTGTAGTTCAAGTAGTGTAAATAACGAGAATGCCACTATTGGCGAAAAGGTAGATTATGAGATTATCGGTATTGATCCAGGAGCTGGATTAATGAAAGCAACTAGCCAAGCAATTAGTGACTATGAGCTAAGTGATTGGAAATTAGTTGAAGGATCAAGTGCAGCAATGACCGCTGCTCTAAAAAAAGCTTATAATAAAGAAGAACCAATTATTGTAACAGGCTGGACTCCACACTGGATGTTCGCTGCATACGATTTAAAATACTTAGAAGATCCAAAAGGGTCTTTTGGTGAAGATGAAAACATTCATTCTATTGCTCGTAATGGACTAAAAGAAGATATGCCAGAAGCATACAAGGTATTAGATAATTTCCATTGGACAACAGAAGATATGGGCGTTGTCATGATGGACATATACGATGGAGAATCTCCTGAAAAAGCAGCAGAAAGCTGGGTAAAAGAGAATGCTGATAAAGTTAGCGAATGGACAGAAGGTGTCGACAGTGTTGATGGAGATAAAATTAAAATCGGCTATGTTGCATGGGATAGTGAAATCGCAAGTACAAACGTTATCGGTAAAGTATTAACAGATTTAGGTTATGATGTAACATTAAGCCAAGTAGAAGCAGGTCCAATGTGGACAGGTGTTGCAGATGGCAGTTTAGATGCGCATATTGCTGGTTGGTTACCGATTACCCATGAAGACTATGCAAGCAAATTCGAAGGAAAATTCGAAGATCTAGGTCCAAACTTAGAAGGAACAAAATTAGGGCTTGTCGTGCCAAGTTATATGGATATTGATTCTATTGAAGATTTAAAAGAATAATAGAATTCGCAACATGAGATGAGAAAAAGAAGAATGCTGCTTAGACAAGTAGCATTCTTCTTTTTCTTTACATAAGTACATTCCAATTATTAAAATATGCTGATTTTATACCATCCCTTTATATGAATAACATAATCAGTGGCAAGGTAAACATACTAATGATAGTAGACACAGTAATATATTGAGAAACCTTTTCCCCTTTTTGGGCAAATTCTTCAGCAAAAACTGCATTTAAAGCACCAGTCGGCATACCGGAAACAAGAGCTACAATTCCAATCAGCACAGAATTATCTGTAACGAACTTCATAAAAGAAATAAAAACAATCGGAAAGATTAGTAAACGAATAAATGAAAATAATAGATTATCAACATCTAAAAATACCTTTTTAAAAGATGAAGAATAAAATAGAGCACCATTTAAAATCATAGATAGTGGTACTGTCATATCTCCCAAATATTTAAGACTGTTATACATAAAATTAGGTATAGGTATCTTCCATATAAATAAAATAATGCCAACTAATGCCGCAATAATCGCAGGTGTTTGCACTACTTTTTTCCATTTCAATTGATAACTATTAGAAAAAATCATTATACCTAATGTAAAAAGGACAAGATTTGCCACCGTATTAAAAATAACGAGAACAATCAAACCTACCTCTCCGTATAAAGCTTCTACTATTGGCATTCCTATAAATAGGATACTAGAGAAAGTAAAACAGCAAACCCACATTCTTCGCTCTACGTTTTTTCTCTTAAAAATTACACTAAAAACATAACTTAAACTCAACGTACCAAGAATCAGAACGATTGAAAACAAAAAACTAGTAAACATAATCTTTTTTATTTCTTCTGTATACTCCATATGAAAACTTCTTAATATAGCAGAAGGAAGTGCAATGTTTGTTAAAAACCAACCAAGAAAAACATTTACTTGCTTTGTGAAATAACCTTTTGCTTTTATAATAACCCCAATAAGCATATATACAATTAGACTAATTGTTTGGTAAAAAACAATGGTGAACATTTTTCCACTCCTGAAACTTCAAGCAGGGTTTTCGGACAGCTTCTCCACCTAATTATTTCTCTCCTCATGGTTTTAAGGCGGTGTCCATACTGTCCGGTTAAACCCTGAAAAATTTATATTTAAATAGAATAATGTTTTCTTAATACTTCTAAAGTAGTTTCCTTTGCTTTTTTAATAACCTCTTCTGGATCCATTTGATAATATTCTGGTCTAAATAGCTCAACAGAAGCAACAAAATTATAATTTAACTCTTTCAATTTCTTTAAATGAGCGTCTAAATCAATTACACCATGACCTGGCCATACTCTGTTTGTATCATGCATTTGACCTACAGGATAGCCATCAACATCATTAATATGGAAAATAAATAATTTATCTGCTGTTTCTTCTGTTACATCTTCAAGCCTTGATCCCATACCAGTAAATTGGAATGTATCATAAACAAGTCCAACATTTTCCCTATTAATTTCTTTTACGATTTGATAGGCTTGAGCAAATGTATTTACAGTATTTTCAGGAATTCCAATAAACTCAATTGCAATTTTCACTCCATATGGTTCTGCTAAATCTGACAATTTGGTTAAAACCTTTATACAGCTTGCATTAACCTCTTCAACTAAAGTTTTTCCTTTTTCTGTTACATCAATATTTGAAGGAACAACACATATATATTCACAATCAATTTTCTTGCAGATTTCTAAATACTCTTTGAACTCTTCAATAATCTTTAATTCATCTTCTTTCTTTCGGTTATTAAAAAAACAAAGTGCATTCAAGGAAAGTGGTTTAATATGATGAGTATCAAAATATTCTTTTAAATCATCTAATGTGTGATCTTCTAAGTAATCAATCAACTGATCAATTGAGCGTATTTCAATATAATCATAACCATGTTTTTCACAATACTCTAGATTTTGTTGAAGTGATGCGCTTTCCCATGTAGTACCTTCATTAAATGCCAATTTCATTGTTCATTCCTCCTGTATTTTTTTATATTTTTTTTCACTAGTGTTGCATAAATATTGTCGCAATTTTCAGTCTGATTATCCTCCTTGTTTAGAGCCAAAAAGGTAAATACCTATTCAAAGGTGGCTCCATCCATTTGGGTTTTTTTTACAATTAGACTTGTGCGACAACAACAATTTGCTTATTAAGGGATGGCTTTCCCTTCAATCTTTCGAAGCCAGATATGGGCTGGTTTCCACAATGCAGCCCTTAAATAACGGCTAATTTGTAAGGTTTTTCGCTTACTTCTTGTTTCAAGTTGTACGAGAACATGTAGGCAAAAAACAATCAGTGCGATAAACACTTGGTTTTGAATCGCCCATTCACTTTGACCGTAGAACTTTTTGATGCTGAGATGCTGTTTGATCCATTTAAAGAACAACTCAATTGCCCACCGTGATTTGTACATCTCTGAAATTTCTTCGGCACTCAAATCAAAACGATTGGTAATTAAATGCAGTTCATTTCCTTTTGAATCCATCACTTTTAGAAGACGAAAGTAATTTTCAGCACGGTTTTGAGTCGTACCAATCAACACCATTTGATCTGACAAAACAGCTGAATTCTCGGGTAGTTTAAAATTATAAACTTCCCGTATGACTGCGTTTTTCCGTAGCCTTGAAAGAAAAAAGTAACCATCATCTGTCATTCGGTCAAAGCGCTCGTAATCTAGGTAGCCACGGTCAAACACATACATGCATTCTTTATCATCAACCATGATTTCAAGCTGACCACGATCATGTTCTTTTGCCGTTGTTAAAACAGCCTTTTCAGGATAGGAACTCCCTTTTTCCATAAACACAAGTCTCAAATGCAACTTGACACCCGCTTTTGTTTTGCGGAACTTTGCCCATTTATGATTGGTCAAATTAAGTGGCAATGTGCTTGAATCAATGATTTTTAACGGCATAATAAGCTTTGTATAATGTGTTTTTGCATGAATTTGTGCGACTAAATCAAGGAAAAGCCTTTGAAATAAATCTGGATTTATACCGTTTAATCGGCGTGAGAGCTGAGAAATACTGATTGAATCAAGATCAATGCCTTTTTGTAGTTGGTCGTCGAAAAGACAATCGCTTAGCTCATGCAAACTTTCGACTTCTTGTAGCTGTGCAAAAAGGAGTAATTTTAGAAATGAGTCTGTTTTTAGTTTTTTCGTATAGTAATCTAATTTCAACGTTTTCACGGTTTCTTCAAAAAGTTGAAGATTTATTGGTGAAAACCATTGTCCAAATGAAGTTTTTCGTGTAATCTTGTCCATGTGTTGGTCCTTTTTTAGTGGATTTGGACGGGTTACCACCTGACTTATCCATTATAAAGGACTTTTTCTTTGCACAAAATAATAAAATTGAACATTTTGAGTATTTTTAATAATGAAAATAAATTAATGCAACACTAGTGATTTTTTTTAAATAACTTTCTCTTTGCTCAAAATTTTCTTTAAAACGAAAATCTAATTCAATTTCTTCTAATGTTTTTCCTTTTGTTTCGGGTAAATATTTTTTAACAAAGAAATAGCTTCCTAAACAAACCAGTGCGAAAACCATAAAGATTGGTCCAACGCCAATACGATCGACACTAATTGGAAATGCTAGTGAAATGATTCCATTCGTTGTCCATAAACAAAATGTACAAACTCCCATAGCTACTCCACGTATTTTCATAGGGAAAATTTCTGCTAAAACTACCCATGCTACCATTCCCCAGGTGGTACTGTATGAAACCATAAAGAAGCACATAGAGAGAATCATAATAATTGCCCCATTGTTACTATTGATTTCGGCAATACTTAAAGCTAACAAACTAATCGTCATTCCAATACTTCCTAATAGCAGCATCTTTTTACGACCCCATCTATCAACAAGAAATACACCGACGATTGTCATTATTAAGTTAACGACACCGATACCAATCGTACTTGCGATAGCACTAGAATCTCCTAATCCTGAGTTTGAAAGAATAGTTGGTGCATAATAAAAGATGGTATTGGTTCCAGTCAACTGTTGAAGAATGGCTATTGTAATTCCTACAACAATAATTGGACGGCACCATTTTTCAAAAATATCCTTTATTCTCCCTTTTTCTTGCTTTTTGGCTAAGGATTTCATAACAAAAATTTCATGGTCTACCTCCGATTTCGTTGTATGAGTCAGATTTAAAACTTTCTCTGCTTCTGTAATTCGATCATGCTGAGCCAACCATTTTGGACTTTCAGGCATAAAGAGCATTCCTATTACTAATAAAATCGATGGGACAACAGCAAAACCTAACATTATATGCCAATTCCCTGACGGGGTTAGTAAATGATTTACAACATATGCCATAAGCATTCCTGTTGCAATCATAATACTATTAATCGCCGTAACAGCTCCACGGTTTTTCGCTGGTGAAAGCTCTGCTAAATACATAGGAACAATTCCTGATGCACCTCCAACCGCTATTCCAAGTAACACTCGATAAAAAATCATTGCTATCACATTTGGAGGAAATGCAGTACCTAATCCACCAATTGTAAAAAGAACCCCGAGTGCAATAATTATTTTTTTTCGACCAAATCTATCCGATAAATGCCCAAAAATAAGGGCTCCAACTATGGCTCCGAACATTACTCCACTTACAACTAACCCTTCAAGAGTTGGTGTTAACCCTAAATCTTTTTTAATAAATAATAAAGCTCCTGATATTACACCAGTATCATATCCAAAAAGCATTCCACCTAAGGCCCCGAAAAAATAAATTACATATGTGTATGATTTAGTCCTATCTCCTGTATTTTCATTCACTTTCTTCTGTCCCTTCTAATAAAATCTGCCGTCTGCTATATATAGGAACATTAAATCTTTATTCTAGTTAATGTTCCTATAGCTTTTCTATTAAAATGAATCGTATTTTTATTTGCTATTACCCTATTAACAAATCAAGATGTTGTCTTCCCATCAAGGCATATTCTAATGGATTAGCAATTGCTGGATCTTGCTCTGCTTCAATTACAATCCATCCTTTATAGTTATTTTCTATTAAATAATCATATATTTCTTTATAATTAATGACTCCATCTCCTGGAACCGTAAATACTCCGTGTAAGAATGAATCTAAAAATGATTTATTTGTTGCTTTAGCTTCTGCTAATTTATCTGCACGTACATCTTTAAAATGAACATGAGCGATTCGATCTATATGTGCTGTCAGCAGAGACATATAATCATTATCTGATACATAAATATGCCCTGTATCATATAATAAATGAACCTTCGCTGGATCTGTAATACTCATTAAACGATCAACCTCTTGCTTTGTTTGCACAACAGTTCCCATATGATGATGGAAAACAAGCTTAATCCCATAACTGTTTGCAACATCACCTAAAGTATTTAAACCTTCCCCTAATAATCTCCATTCCTCATCTGAAAAATTTGGTTTTTCCGTATAGACACATTTTTCCGTTCCCTGAATGCTATAAGTTTGTTCAGAATATACAGCAACATCTGCATGAACCGCTTTCAAATATGCACAATGCTTTTCAAAATCTTCTTTTGCCTGTTCTATTCCATCACGAATAATATATCCACTAAACCACTGGCCAATTAATCTTAAATTTCTTAATTTCAATTCTTTATTCAAAATTAATGGATCTGTTGGATAGCAACCTCCTACTTCTGTTCCTTCAAATCTTGCCAATGCAGCATCACTTAAAATTTGTTGATACGTATTTTCTTTTCCGATTTCAGGGATATCATCATTCCTCCATCCAATAGGTGCTATACCCAAACGAATACCTTCTAATTTTCTTGCCATAATTAATCTTTCCTCCTATTCTAGCTTCGTTTCATTTCTATCAAATAAACAACTTCTTTTGTATGCGTTTTCAGTTTATATTATTTTTTTTTAATATGCTCTATAAAATCCTGCCAAAAAATTGCATAATAATGCTTATATAGCCATTTATTATATGATTTTTGTTTTTTTTTCCGATATTCCATGAAATTACTTGTACATTTTTTGCACATCATTTGTACATATAGAGTAACTTTTGGGTATATCATGTCATTTTCACTTTAAAAAAATCCTTTTATATACTACAATTAAAAGATAGAAATTAACATAAAAAATTGTGAGGTGGTTAAAAATGAACTATTATATTCCGAAAGTAGAACCTGGATTAAAGGCAAAAAAAAGTCTTCATTTCTATGAATCATCTGATATTGCGAAAAAAATCTACTATTATGTCCTTTGGGGCGGAGAATATACGGTCGATGTTCCATACAGTATCGAACGAGATTATATGAACTCTTTTATCGCTTTTTGGATTCAATCAGGAACAATTCATTTTCATTATATGGACCAGTCTTTTAGTGCTTCCGAAAATGAGATTGTTGTATTAGATTGCAAAGAAAAACACCACTATTATGTTAAAGGGGAAACAAATTTCCAGTTCTTTCATTTCTCTGGAAAACAGATGCAAGAATTTTACAATGAACTTTATAATAGTAATGGCTGTGTGTTTACACTACCTTTTGAAAAAAATAATGTTCCGAAAATTTTATCACTTATTGAAGCAAATCACGAGAATGATTTTAATATATCTTTACAAATTTATAAATTACTTGGAAATTTATTAGAAAGCTCTCGTACAGGTTTCGAACATAGAGATGCAAATCTCCTAAAAAAACCGCAAGAAATACAAACTGCTTTAACTTATATTCATGAAAACTATGCATCCAAATTAAGTGTAGAGGAATTAAGTAATATTTCTAACTTAAGCACTTATCATTTTAGCCGTACATTTAAAAAATATATTGGCAAAAGTCCTCATCAATATTTGTTAAACTATCGCCTCATTCAAGCAAAAAATTTATTAATAGAGACCAATCTTTCGATTGAACAAATCAGTATTGAATGTGGATTTTATAGCATTGCCCACTTTATCAAGGCATTTTCAAAATCAACTGAAGGTTTAACACCTGGAAAGTTTAGAAAATTACATTTATAATTTTGTATTAGCAGCAATTTACTATTTCTCAGCAAAATTTTGTAGTGAATATTCTTGAATAAAATATAGAATATGAATTATAAAGAGTTGCTCTTTTAATTGTGAATTTCTGAGCAAATCTTTGTGATTGTTTGAACAATTTTCTTTATGTATGCAAAAATAACTGTAAGGGGTGTTTTAAAAATTGAGTAAGCAAAAACAATTAAATTGCGGAGTTATTGGTTTAGGCAGAGTTGGCAAGATGCATGTGGAAAATATACTCACAATGCAGGACATTAACATAGTTGCTGTTTCAGATTACTTTATTGATTCAATAAGTGATTGGCTCGATGAAATTGGTATTGAAAAACGTACAACAGATTATGCTGAACTCTTAGATATTCCCGAAATTGAAGCAGTATTCATCTTTACTTCTACAGATACTCATGAGGAAATTGTCACTGCTGCTGCGAAAAAAGGAAAACATATTTTCTGCGAAAAGCCTTTAAGTATGAGCTTAGATGAAGAATCCAGCTTGAAAGTATTACGTGCAGTTAAGGAAAATAACGTTAAATTACAAATGGCATTTAATCGCCGATTTGATCCACAATTCAGAAATATATATAATATGGTTCGTGATAACAAAATTGGAGAACCTCAAATGGTGAAAATCACCTCTAGAGATCCCGATTTACTACCTTATGATTTAATTCAAAGAATTGGTGGTTTAATCTTTGATTTTACTATGCATGATTTTGATATGGCACGCTATATGATAGGATCGGATATTACGGAAATATACGTTAAGGGAAATACACTCATCGATCCAAAATTAAAAGAAATTGGAGATATCGACACTTTATCTATCATCTTAGAGTTTGAAAATGGTGCATTTGGAATGATTGACAATAGTAGACGTGCTGTTTACGGCTATGATCAAAGAGTAGAAGTATTTGGCTCAGAAGGGATGCTTATTGCAGATAATGTAAACGCTTCATCTGTCACTTATTATAATAAAGATCAGGTGGAAACTAAAAAGCCCCTTCCTATTTTCACCGAAAGATATAAAGAAGCCTATATTAATGAAGTTAAATTTTTTGCTGATTCCATATTGAACAATGCTCCAATTGTGTGTACTGGGGAGGATGTTTTTATCGCACAACAAGTTGCAATCGCTGCTCAAAAATCACTTGAACTAGGGCAACCAGTAAAAGTAAATAAAATTCCTGTAAAACCTTAAATAGCTATAAGGTATACTATCGTTTGTGAATATTTGAACAAATTAATAACCAAGTAAATATATGAGTTTAATATGTTTTATATTTTAATAATAGGAGGAGTTCAGATGAGCTTAAAACTTGGTGTTGTAGGAACTGGAGCAATCGGAAAAGATCATATTAAACGCTTGGCCTTTACACTTAATAATGTAGAATTAATCGGTGTTACGGATATCGTTGAGGGCAGAGCTGCGCAAGTACTAGACGAGCTTGGATTAAGCAATGTAAAAATATACCGTAATGATATTGAAATGCTCCCAGATGTTGATGCTGTTATGATAACAGCATCAAGTGTGGCCCATGCAGAAATTGCGTTACATGCCCTTAATGCAGGTAAATATGTTTTTTGTGAAAAACCACTAGCCACAACCGCAGAGGACTGTTTAAAAATTATGGAAGCTGAAAAGAAATACAATAAACGATTATTGCAAGTTGGATTTATGAGACGATATGACAAAGGATATCAGGAGCTTAAACAAGCAATCGAAGAAGGAGTTATTGGCAATCCACTTATTCTTCATTGTCGTCATTATAATCCAGTTGTCTCATTAAATTATACTACTGAAATGCTCATTACCGAGACTTTAATTCATGAAATAGATGTTTTACATTGGCTTATTGACGATGACTATCAATCGGTACAAGTGATTTATCCCAAAAATTCAACTATTGCAGAAAAACAGCAAATGCAAGATCCTCAAGTTGTTATTCTTAGAACAAAATCAGGTATTTGTATTATTGTAGAAATTTTTGTTAGCTGTCAATACGGCTACGATATTCAATGTGAAGTAGTTGGCGAAAAAGGGATCGCCTCCTTACCAGAACCAACTAGCATTAATTTACGACTAAATGGAGAGCAAAAAACAACCATATTAATGGATTGGAAAGAGCGTTTTATTGAAGCCTATGATGTGGAAATTCAGCATTTTATCGATCGAATTGTAGGAGAAAACACTTTGACTGGCCCTTCTGCATGGGATGGTTATATTGCAGCGATAACTGCCGATGCTTGTGTAAATTCTCAAAAAACAAGTGCAATTGAAGAAGTTGTCTTAGTAGATAAACCAGACTTTTATTAAAGAAAGGAAGAATAAACAATAATGCGTTTAGTTTATGACCCTTCTCATTACAGAGATAACACAAATTTAAAAAATACGATTGATACAGTTGCCAGACTAGGATATGAATATGTTGAGCTATCACCACGTAAAGACTTCATTTGGTTTTATGAGTATCCTAAAGTTGATAAACAGCTTATTAAAGATTTAAAAAGATATTGCACAGATGCTGGTGTGAAAATTTCTTCCGTCTTACCAGTACAACAATGGTCATCTCCTAATGAACAAGAACGCCTTGCAGCCATTAAAAATTGGAAGCGCTGTATTGAGATCACTTCTGAATTAGGAGTAGACTTGATGAATAGTGAGTTCAGTGGGGATAAAAGTCGCCCTTCTGAGAGTGAGGCAGCTTTCGTTAAATCTATGGAAGAGCTAATTCCTCTTTTTGAAAAAGAAGGAATTAACCTAAATTTACAATCACATCCTAATGATTTTATTGAACTTAATATAGAAGCAATTCAAATGATTCGTGCACTCGATAAACCATGGATTAAACTAGTATATTCTGTTCCACATGCTTTCTTTTATGATGATGGGATTGGAGATGTAGCAAAACATATAGATGAGGCTGGCGATCTACTAGCACATGTATTAATTGCTGATACCTTAAACCATAAAGCAGCCTTTGGATTGCGTTATATTGTCAATCCACCAAATGCTAATATCACCATTCACCAACATTTAAATCCAGGTGAAGGAGAAATAGATTTTGATGCACTTTATCGCAAATTAAGGGAAATAAAATTTGATGGAATCGTAACAAATGCCGTATTTGCGTACCCAGATAGACCAGAATGGTCAAATGAAGTTACTTTAAAATCGATAAGAAATGGGTTGAAACTGTAAAGCAAATGGCATATAGGCCAGTAATATTCCTATATGCCATTTAACAATTAAGTTTTAAAGAAAGGAAAAATGGAATGAAAAACATAAACAGTTCAAATTTTTGGTATCGGATTGGGGTTCCAACTGAATTTACCTGGGGATATATTGGGACATTTCTTTTTATGCTCGGCAGCTGTATTGAAAATAGTTGGTTTTCAGCTTATCTTGTAGACCTAGGATTTTCTGTATCGCAAGCAGCAACCATTTTCTCTGCCTTCGGTATTATGGTAGCATTGGGTTCATGGTTATCTGGAATTTGTGTAGAAGTTTGGGGAGCAAAAAAAATCATGCTTATTGGCTTAATTGCCTATTTAGCATTTTCTATTCCATTTATGCTTTTTGCCTTACCTTCAGAAAACTATTTAGCCATTTTATTATTGTATATGGGTAGAGGGTTAGGATATCCGCTATTCTGCTATTCCTTTTTAGTGTGGCTAACCATTGATGTTGATGTCAGCATCCAAGGCAGAGCAACCTCCTATTTTTGGATATGCTATAATTTAGGTTTTACCATTATCGGCCCAGTTTTTGCGGTTCAGCTTATCCCGTTCATTGGAGAAACCGCTGTCATATGGGTAGGAATCGTCCTTTCCATTGTAGGCAGCTTATTAGCACTTTTTCTCACAAAGAAAAAGTTTATCATTAAAGAAAGAAATACAACCCCATTGGTAGAAATAAAAGAAGGAATTTTAATCATGTTTAGAAGACCTAGAATTGGTACCGCTGTTATTGTGAAGACAATTAATGGCCTTGGCACCTATGGCTTCGTCGTTGTATTACCAGTGTTTCTTATTAATAAAGGATATAGTATGGCAGAATGGTCAACCATTTGGGGAGCAACTTTTATATCTAATCAGATATTTAATGTTATTTTTGGCTATTTAGGGGACAAAATCGGTTTCAGAAAAACGATCCAACTTTTTGGAGGAACTTTAACAGGCGTCGCCACCATCGCTGTTTATCTCGTCCCACAATTATTTGGATATAATTACTGGTTATTCTTCTTAGCAATGTGTTTTTGGGGTGCTGGACTAGCAGGTTTTGTTCCCATGTCGCCCCTTGTTCCACTAATGGCACCAGATAACAAGGGAGCAGCAAACTCAGCTGTTAACTTTGGGTCAGGATTAGGAAATTTTGTTGGCCCTGCTCTAGTTTCTTTACTTGTTGCCTTTGGTACTGGAGCTGTTATGTATACAATGGCTGCATTATATTTACTAAGTGTTATCTTAACAGCCTTCTTAAAAACACCAGATGAACTACATCAACCGCTGAAAGATGAAGCAGCCTAGATAAGCGCTAAGCTGGTTGCTTAAAGAAATACAAAGGTCTTCCCATTCTCTCAAAACCTTGCATGTGGCGCATTTCATTTTTGGTTTTGGGAGAATTTCTTTTAAGAAAAATAGGATTTCTAATGTAGCAGAGAGTTTAAATTCTTTCCCATCTTCTATATCGAAGTCAGACTTTCAGCCCAAAAAAGGCAGTCACATAAAAATAGCTAATTCCCGAAGTAGCTATTTTTATGTAATCTACCTTAAAAATTCTATTAACTAGTCTTTATTTTTCACTAGAATACAAATCAAACTCCAACTCTTCCTGTTCCTGGCGTAACATTTTTATTGCATTTACACACAACATATGATCCTCTTCCATTGTTAAACCGGAAACAGTTAAACAACCCTCATAGCCATTCCCCATCACCTTAACAGGAAAACCACCGCCAGCAAGAGCATATTCCTCTCGATTTAAGCCATTTGTTTGATAGTATTCTACCTCATTTTCGTTATACTCCAAACGAATTAACATGGAGCTTTTTTCATGGTGGTATACTACATTCCTTTTTCGATGAATCCAACATTCATTTTCATAAGAAGTATTTTTCCCCGCTAAGAAAAATAATTCCCTTTTTCCTTTGTATATTGAAATACAAATCTTACTTGCATCCTCTCCCGCAAGTTCTATCACTCTTTGTGCTAATAAAAATGAATCATCAATATTAAATGTAATTAGTTGCGCTTCTTTTTCATGTTCCATTACCTCTAGTTTTGTAAACATTTTTTTCATCTCCTCTTTAATCTTTTTTTGATATTAATTCCCTCAACTTCATGTTATCGCTTTCATATTAATTGAAAATAGGAAATTAGTTAATCTATTTTCTTGCTATTAAATTGATCTTTTTTAACACTAATCATCCGAATACTTTGCTTCAGTACTCTTACAACCAAAAAACCCGATAGCTATTAGCTACCGGGTTTTGAACTATTCAGCTGATTTATTACTTAAATTATCATTCAACTCATTAATACTCTGACGAATATTCCCTTTACCTGATAAATTTTCAAGTAATTCTTTAACATCAATTCCTGCTGAAGCCTTTAAGGATTCTTGCATCGTTGACATTAAGTTCGTTGCATAGCCAGTTACTTTATTAGCTCCCCCATTACTGCCATCACTTCCTGTATCAACAACAGTAATCTTATCGATATTAGCTAATGGACTAGCCACTTGTTTTGCATATTCAGGTAACATTTCAAGCACCATATCCAAGATTGCCGCTTGGCCGTATTGTGCATATGCTTCTGCGATTTTGCGTTTTGCTTCTGCTTCTGCCAAACCTTTTAAGCGGATGATTTCTGCTTCTGTTTCCCCTTTTGCTTTTTCTGCTTCCGCTTTCGCTAAACCATCTACACGCACTTTTTCTGCTTCCGCTTTCGCTTGTGACTCAATGCGGTATTGGTTCGCATCTGCTTCAGCAATTTCACGGCGTTTGTTCGCTTCAGCAGCCTGTTCCATCGCATAGCGATCGGCGTCGGCTTTCTTTTTAACCTCTGAATCATACTGCTTCTCTCTTCTGAGAATTTCTTTTTCTTCTAATTCAATTTGTTTCTGTCTTTCAATAATCTTAATTTGCATTTCTTGTTCTGTAACTTCCTGCTTAGAACGAGCACTTTCTAAATCGTACGCTTGGTCAGCACGTGCTTTCGCAATATCTTGATCTCTTCTATAGTCAGCAATTTTCATTTGATTTTCTTTTTCTGCTTCAGCAATTTCCGTTGCTCTTTCTAACTCGGCCTTTTTAGCTTCTTTATCCGCTTCGGCTTTTTTGATTCTTGTTTCTTTATCTGCTTCAGCAGTAGCAATGTCTGCATCTCGTTTTACTTGAGCAATTCGTGGCTTACCAAGTGATTCTAAATATCCATTTTTATCTCTTACATCTTTAATCGTAAAGGAAACGATGATTAGACCCATCTTCGCTAAATCGTGTGAAGCAACTCTTTGTACTTCTTGTGAAAACTTATCTCTATTTTTATAAATTTCTTCTACTGTCATACTACCGAGAATGGAACGTAAATGTCCTTCTAGTACTTCTCTTGCTTCGTTTTCACGATCTTGTTTTGTTTTTCCTAAAAACTGTTCAGCTGCAGTAGCGATTTCCCCAATGGAACCACCAATTTTAATAATCGCTGTACCGTCCGCCATTACTGGAACACCTTGTTCTGTATATACTTCCGGTGTAGAAACATCTAATTTACTAGATAACAAACTTAGAGGTTCTGATTGCTGGAAAACTGGGAGAATAAATGCCCCTCCCCCTCTAATAATTTTTATTTTATTTCCTGATTCATCGACATGAACATTTTTAGAACCTAAATAACTTCCTGTTACAATTAGCGCTTCGTCCGGTCCTGCTGTCTTATACTTTGCCACAAAAATACTAATAAGTGCGATTAGTAAAAATACTACGATTGCTATTACAATATAAATCTCAATTGCCATCCATTTTTCCTCCTCTAGTATGCTTTTCTATATACCGTCCTTACGAACAACATAGGCAACATTCTCTTTAATCTCTACTACAACCGTTTCTTCACCAAATCTAATTTCTTCATTATAAAAACTTGCTGCAGTCTTTGGTATATTCCCACTGATGCTCTCAATCAAAATTTCCCCAAAGCCATCTTTCGGAATTGCAGTTATGACTTTGCCAATTCTTCCTTTTAATGATTCATCATTGTAAACTAATGATTCCTCTGCATTGGCAAGAGGGATAAAAACAAAAAAGTGTAAACAGCTTGAAATAATAAGTGCGATTACTGCTGAAATGGAAAGAATAATAATGCTATTGATATTAGAGTACTTCTCCATAATATAACCACTTGCTGATAAGATCGTGAAAAAAGCAAGGATTAAGGTTGGGTTAAATACACCAACATCTCCACCAAATAAATCTGATAGTAATAATGTTAATATGACACATATTCCCGAACCAATTAAAACAGTTAAATAAATGGAGGGAAGATCAAAGCCGAATAATTCCATAAACATCATTCACTTTCTAAAAATTTAATTTTGCTATGTATTCACTGAATCAATCCTCCTTCGTTTTATTTCTTACCATACATACGGCTTAAAATAAGAAAGGTTTCAAGAATCTTTAGAAAAAATAAAGAAAACTTCCATCAGTGTTTTTTTGCTTATTCCAATGATGATTAGTAAAAGCGGGATAAACCTAATTTATATTCCTATTGTAAAGAACTTACATAGAGAAATAAAGACCACATAGTGTCTTTGGGAAAATTACTAATACGTTTTCACCAATTGGTTTCATTCAAAAAAGAAATGCCGTTTCTAAAAATATTGTTGTTTTTCAAGAGACAGGTAAGTCTCACGGAAGCTGGAGTGTGTTTAGGCTACAGGCAATACATACAAAGTTTTCAAATACATCCACCATTAATTTTCTCATAAAATTTCGTCATCTTTAAGAATTTGTTTCATATCATAATTTAAGGGGAATTTCATATATATCAACTTAATTTTTTGTATATGCCATTGTTACCGTTTGAGCAATAAATCTTAATGAAAAGGTGATATTGTGGAGGAGCATACGAAACGTACAGATAAATATGTGGAAAAGAAAAATAGTATTGGGAAAAAAGTTATGTATTTTTTAGGTTCTATCCTACTGCTTAGCACCATTTTTGGAGGCTATATTTTCTCAGATAAATATTTTGCTAGTGAGCCTAAAACAGGAAAAGAAGAATTTGGGGAAAAAGTAGTTATAACTTTGCCAACCGGTAAAAAAGTGTATACCTACGAAAATCTAATTGTGGAAGAAGACGGCAAACTACTGTATAAAGGGGAACGCAATACAATTGATTTATCAGGTGGAGTTGTCGTATATGAAGATTGGAAGGATTAAAATAATCTTTGTTGTAAAGTGACTTTAATATGTTGGTTTATACTACCAGTACATACTGGTTTAAATAAAGAGGCTGTGACATAACTAAATAGATACTATGTAAAGACGAACAATCTCTCATTTAGCTAGTAAATAGCGGCTGCTTTCGCATACTTTTTTACAATAGAAAATATAATTAGTTGGGAAAACAGAGCAGCCGGAATACACGTAGACTCCTGTGGGATTAGCGAGACAGTCTGAGACCCTGCAGGCCAAAGGCCGAAGCGACTCAGCGCGAGCCCCACGGAAAGCGAAGTGTATTCCGGCTGCGGGCAACAGCAACAAACTTCATAGAGCATCCTTTTTTAAAATGAAAAAACCCTAACAATTATACGAACTTTTCGTTAGCGTTTTCGTATAATTGTTAGGATTTAACTTTAACTGGAATACTTATGTCCCAGTCTCTTATTTGTATGTATCCTGCACTCTCCTAAACTTCCTCTACTCTAGGAGACCTATTTTTTTTAATCCATAAGCAATTCCGCCTTCGTCCACATGTTTTGTGACAAATTTAGCATATGGTTTAATATTTTCATGAGCATTTCCCATAGCTATTCCCATCCCTACATAAGAAAGCATTTCTTTATCATTTAACCCATCTCCAAATGCCACTGCTTCCTTTGGATCTATATTTAGGATATTTAAGATTTGTGCTATCCCTGCTGCTTTTGAACCACCTGTTGGAATAACGTCCGTTGATAAAGGATGCCAACGAACAAAATGAATATTGGAAAATGACTCTTCATACAATTTCTCTTCTTTCCCTTCACAAAAAAGCAAGCATTGATATATATCTGCTTCCTTCCAAAAATCTTTTCGATAAGATGGAGCATTTAATTTTAAGGACTGAAAGGATTCAATAACATGCGCATGTTCTTCATGATTTGCGCAGCATTCCTTACTCCCTTGGAAAACTAGTGGATGATTATTTTTTAATGCCATATCTTCTAACGCTTTTAGTGTTTCAACAGGGATCGGTTTTCTATAAACTTCTTCTGCCTCATGCACAACATATGATCCATTAAAAGAAATATAGGATGATAAACCAAGATCTGCTAAAATATCTGAAAAGAAATAAGGCGCTCTACCAGTTGCTAATACAACCGGAATATGACGCTTCTTTAATTCCTTAATAGCTAATTTTGCATCATTCGGAATGTTTTTCTCTCCGTTTACTAATGTTCCGTCAATATCAATAAATACAATTTTATAAGTCAATATTCTGCTCCTTTGTCTCGTTCTCCGTTCTCAATCAATGAGCTTCTTCTAGCCAATAGTGGACGTTCATTCTTCCAAATAATTTCTACTGGTAATGAAAAAAAGCTGCTCATATTCTTACTTGTCAACATTTCTTTTGTGTGTCCTGAGGAAAATTCCTCTCCTTCTTTCAATAGAAAGGTATGAGAAAACACTGGTAATATTTCTTCTACATGATGCGTAACGTAAATGATGCTGCTATTTTCATTTACTAACTCGGAAATAGTGTCCAGTAATTGTTCTCTTGCTAAAAAATCTAAACCAGTTGCTGGCTCATCTAATATAATAAGCTCAGGATTTACCATTAAGGCTCTTCCAATAAGTATACGTTGCCGCTCACCTTGAGACAAGCTATTATATGGTCTGTCAGCGTAAGATAAACTACCTAACTTCTCCATTATTTCAATCGCTTTGTTCCTAATTTCTAGTGTTGGTGACTCATATAAGCCAATCGAAGCATAGGCGCCACTAAGCACAATTTCAAATGCACTGTCTGATTCATATAAGTTTTGCTGCAGTCGATTTGATACTAGTCCAATTTTTCGTCTCAAGGCTCCTCCTAACTCCGCTTTACCGAACACCTTTCCTAGCACTTCCATTCTTCCGACTGTTGGATGATAATAGGCACAAATCATATTTAATAAAGCTGTTTTTCCCGCACCGTTAAGACCATATAGAATCCAATTTTCTCCTTTATTAATCTCCCAATTAATATTTTGCAGAATCCATTGGCCATTTCTTTTTAAGCCAACATCTTTTATTTGAACGATCATGCCACTCCCCCCCCTATTCTTTATATATTTTACTAAAAATTCTTACAATATGTACAGGGGGAATAACTGGACTGACCTATTTGTATTACTATTCATTATTAATTTCACCTACAAAGTCATCTATAACACAGCAACTGCCGCAAAAAATAAAGGCTGTTTTCGCAAAGTTTGTTGCTAGAAGTATTTCTATCTAAAAGTTTTTACCTATTACGAAAACAACGATCTTTAGAAAACAGACAAAATAAAAAAGATCTGACTTTTTTCTTCATGGAATCATTCAAAGAATATTCTTCTTAAATGATTCCATTCTGCTTTAAGCCAAATCTTTATAAGAATAACTACAATTATAAAATGAAACTAACACTGTTGATCTCCCACCCATTTTACTCGTATTCTCATAAGCTTACACTTGAGTCTTACTGTCCGTTAAGAGTGGGATAAATGCTTACTTCCTGTTTACAATATCATTATCTCTGTTTATGTAACCGCTTTAATTACAGTGCAAAAAAATATTAATGAGAGTGACCCCCATTTAAGAGGGTCATAAACAAAGATTAACCAACTAATCCTTCTTTTTTAAGGACAGCTTCTACACCGTCAACTGCTTCTACTTCATCTTCACCAGTTGCAGAAATAGTAATTTCTCCACCTTTAGGTACACCTAGTGACATTACGCCCATAATAGACTTTAAGTTCACTGATTTTCCTTTGAAAGAAATTTGCATATCAGATTTGAATTTGCTAGCAGTGCTTACTAATAATGTTGCTGGTCTAGCATGAATACCAGTTTCATCAATTACAGTAAAAGTTTTTTCGCTCATTGTTATACCTCCTAAAAAATTGTCTTACCATATTATTTTAGCTGATTTTAGGAGTTAATACTAACTTTTTTTTCATCTTTTTCTGTTTTCACTTATTTCTTTATCTTATATGGTTAAAAAGCTTCTATATTAAGCCCTTATTAATGTATCCTGTTAGATTTTCCTATTTTATCCCACTCTTAACGGACAGTAAGACTCCCCCCTCAAGCTTATGAGTATACGAGGAAGATAGGTGGGAGGTCAACTGTCCGTAAAGGTCCGATTGGTTCAACTAACCATCAATGGGAGAGGAAGGAAAAAACCCCCACTGATGGAAGTTTCACTTTATACTTTTTATAAATTCGGCAAAAATTCGATTCATTTTTTCATTAGTAGAGGCCATAGATTCAGGATGCCATTGAATTCCCAATAAAAAATGAGGATAATTTTTATGTTCTACCGCTTCAATAATACCATCACTGCTAGTTGCAACGACTTCTAAATCTTCAGCTAAACTATCAATTGCTTGATGATGAAGACTATTTACTCTTGTTTTTCCCTCTCCAATAATCGCTGCTAATTTACTGTTCTCTTTAATTGATACAAAATGGGAATCCAAGCTTCTGCTCACAGACTGGGTATGTTTAATACTATCAGGTAATTGAGAGGGGATATCCTGAATAAGTGTTCCTCCTAAAGCAACATTTAAAATTTGAATTCCTCTACAAATTGCTAGTATCGGTTTATTCGTTTCCATCGCTCTTTTAATTATTTGTAACTCTACTTGATCTCGCAAAAGAATTGTATCTCCAATGTTTCGATGCGGATCTTCTCCGAACAAGATGGGATCAACATCTTCTCCACCGCTTAAAAGAACCGCATCACAAAGATCCACCATTTCGATAGACAATGCCTCCTCCACAAATGGAAGGATAATCGGTAATCCACCATTTGCCGCAATTGTATTTTGATAGTCATGATGAACATAGGTACCTTCCATAAATTTATTTTTAAAAATGTATGCACCCGTTATCCCTATTATCGGTTTGCTCAACGATCTCCATCCCCTAACACCATTTAATTTTTTTAATATTAACAATATTAAAAAGGAAATATAAGAACTTGTCAATGAACTTTAGGAAAAGAAAAAATCAGCTATTATCAATACACATTCTAGTCAAAGATAATAACTGATTTTTTCAATTATAATTCTATAGAAACGTTATTACTTTACCAAATAACTTTCCAGTTATGATTACAAGTAGCAGAAACGATTCTTCTCTCCATAATATAATTAGCAATCAATTCAGAAGCATCAAATTGAACCTCTCGAACAACAGGTTTATTTTTAAACATTAAAAAATTTCCACCGCCTCCTGCTCGATAGTTATTCATTACAACTTCATAAATCGCTTCTTCGTTTATTGGCATGCCATCAAAATTTAATAGAATGACTCTTTGTCCTATTGGTTTAGATAAATCAAGTATATATTCAATCCCTTCCCACATATCATAGTTGTAATGCTGAGGCTTTGGATACACAAAAGAAGGATTAACTATCGGCTCGCCTTCATCATTTAAGGCAAAATATTTGGCGCTTTGTTCTAACGCGTCACGAATATCTTTTCCTGTTAATGCAAGTACTTTAAATGTATTAGGATAAATATAATTTGATACAATATCTCTCATCGTTACATTTGGTTTAAATCCTGGCGAGGCATTATTAAAAAGGGCAGTATTGCTGATTTTCACTTTCGCTACATCCATTTGCACTTTATTAAGAAATTCGATAAGTGGATTGTCTCCTAAGCGAATTGTCATTGGATCTGTTACTAACATATCCCCATCAATATGACCAATTGGCGTATCTAACCATTCTTGGGTACTTTCTTCATATTCCTTTGCTAATAGAAGAATATTCTTGTCTGCTTCTACTTCTGCTACGGATAATAATTCAGAGCTTTTCTCGATTACTTCCCCTTTATCATCTAATACCAATGTAATTTTGCCCACAAATTTACCATTATTGCTTGGTTGAATGATTTCTGTACCATTTATATTCCCAGTTAATTCTCGATGTTGATGACCAGTTAATAGGACATCTACTCCATCTATTTGTTTACAAATGGTATATCCTAGATTCTCCCTAGTCAATACCTCTGTCGGCTCACCTGTTTCAAGATTCCGTTCAAAGCCACCATGATAAGAGATGATAAGAACATCTGGCTGCTCTTCCTCCTTAATGAGATTGACCCATTCTTTCGCACTATCAAAAGCATCATAAAATTGAAGTCCTTTAATATTATGCGGATTTTCCCAATTCGGAATATAATGGGTTGTTATACCTAGGATAGCAATCTTAAAGTCATTTATCGTTTTAATCATATAAGGAGTTCCCAAAAATGGATTTTTCGTTTTTTCTTCCACAATATTGGCACATAGCCAGGGGAAATTCGATTCTTCGACTGCGCTTTTTAAAATAGGTAAGCCATAATTAAATTCATGATTTCCAATAACAGCCGCATCATATTTTAATTCATTTAAGATAGTGATCATTGGATTTTTTTTGTCTGCTAAAAAATTTACATAATGATAAGTTAACGGTGTTCCTTGTATTAGATCGCCATTGTCTATTACAATCGTATTTGGATTTTTGGCTCTTTCATTTGCTATAACAGTAGCAACTTTTCCTAAGCCTACAGCAGACGACGTATTATCTCCATAATTCAATGGGAAGATATTTCCATGAATATCACTCGTCAATAAAATAATTACTTCTGTATTCAAAACTTCATCTCCTGTTATCAATAATTCATCATTTCTACATGTATCATTATTTTACTAATAGCAATTCGTACCAAATAATAGCATTAATATTATAGCAAGTTCATTCTTTAATAACTACCGATAATACTTCTATTTCCTAACCAACTCTTTAGTTTTCATGTGTGTTTTAATGAAAATAATCAAAATCATTACAATTATCACATATTTTGATACAATAGAAATTAGAAAATTTTACGATAAAGGAGTGTTCCCCTAAATGAATAAAAGAAAAATATTGATTACCCATTCTCTTCATCCTTCCCTTTTGGAAAAAATTCAGTCAGCATTTTCAGACTGGCAAATCATTCATGCATTAAAACCGGATGATTGGGAAAACCATTTAATCGATTCCGAAATTATTGTTGGCTGGAAAAGCAGCTTTAATTTACAAACCATATTACAAAATGACCAACTGAAATGGATCCAAACATGGAGTGCAGGTGTAAATTCACTCCCATTAAATCAATTGCAGAAAAAAAATATTTATATTACAAGCGCAAATGGCGTACATAGCTATCCTATATCCGAAACAATTTTTGCACTCTTACTAGGATTTACAAGAAATATCCATGCCTATGTTCGAAATCAACTAGTCAAAAAGTGGGACGGAACAGATATTAAATTAGAAGCGCATAAAAAAACAATTGGCATTATCGGCGTAGGAGCAATTGGGCTTGAAACAGCTAAAATTGCTAAAGCATTTGATATGCATATTATCGGTGTAAGAAATTCACGTAAGCCTACCGACTATGTAGATGAATTATATACTTCAGATCAATTGAATGAAGTGCTTCCTCTCTGTGATTATGTAGTGGTCACACTTCCTTTAACAGATGATACGTACCATCTATTTCAAAAAGAGCAATTTAACCAAATGAAAAAATCTGCCTTTTTTATCAACATTGGGCGTGGCGAAATAGTGAAAGAGGAAGATTTAATCTCAGCCTTAAAAAGCGGTGAGATTTTAGGAGCAGGATTAGATGTATTTGAAACAGAACCATTAGAGCAATCAAGCCCATTATGGGAATTGGATAACGTTATTATAACTCCACATACATCTGGTTCTACAGAACATTATAATAGTAGAGTTATAGAAGATATTTTGCTGGTTAACGCAAACCACTATTTAAAAGAAGAACCATTGCCGATTAATTTGGTGGACTACCAAAAAGGTTATTAACCTGCTCTTTTATACAAAAAAAAGGCTGGGACATACGTATTCCAGCCAAGGATAAATCCGAACAATTATACGAAGGTGCTGATGAAAGTTCCGTATAATTGTTTGGTTTTTTATTTGTTTTTAAAAGGAGGTTTCCATGAAGTTTAGTGCGGTTCCCCGCAGCCGGAATGCACTTCGCTTTCCGTGGGGCTCGCGCTGATGAGCCTCCACACTCCGGGGTCTCAGACTGTCTCGCTAATCTCACAGGAGTCTACGTGTATTCCAGCTGCTCTGTTTTCCCAACTAATCATATTTCCTCTTGTAAAAAGTATGCGAAAGCAGCCACTATTTACTAGCTAAATTAGAAAGTGTTCGTCTTTACAGAGTCTCTATTTAGTTATGTCCCAACCTTTTTATTTAAGTAGTTCAATTTCAATGGAGAAATGTTCTTAAACTAACACAGCAGGATTATGGAACGGAAGAAGTTTTAGTTTAATTTGCTGTTAGAGATTAAGTCTCAGGACTTATATAAAAATTGAACGAGAGGCTCAAGATTCTATATAAGGAAAATGATAAATTATTTGAAGTAGAGATACTGATTATTTTAGTGAGTATAAAAATATCACTTCTATTTTGAAAGTGGTGCAAAATATTGGAGAATCAGAAAGGGGATACATTAGATGAAAAAAGCAAAATATCAATTAACAGATTCAACCGCAACTAGAAAGTTACAAATTACTATTGTTTTATGCTCCATTATTTTTACCATTGGTACAGCTATCCATAATTTTGTTATTATTAATCCGCCGTTAATTGAAACAATGATGCAAATGGCAGGTGGAGCTGACCCTGCTGGTGCTGCATCAGGATTTACATTTGGTTTTAGAATTGTTGGATGTTTATACATTATAGGTAATGCGTTAGGTATATTCGCTTTAAATAGCCGTTCAAGAATTTTATGGTGGGTTATATTAGTGGTAAATATCACTCAAGCTACTGGACCTATTATGATACCTTCATCAATGTGAACAACAGTTAACGACGTTTATGGTGTGTTAGGGATTTTACCAAGTGCGATTACGGATGGTGGAGCGATTATCTTATCTTTAGTAATGATTATTTCTATGCTCAAATTTCGTACGATTTGGGCACAGAAACCCGCTTAAATTAAAGAGTTTTTTAGTTGAAGAATAAAATAGAAAGATCTAAAAAACGCTTGGAGTTAGACCAAGCGTTTTTGTATGTTATTTATTGTGTTAATACTGCTGTTTTTTGATAGGAAATTCAGGCTAATATTTTGCATTTTCTCCACATTAGCTGAACTACTTACTTATTATTATGCTGCATTCTTATAATTCTTCTGACTTGATGCACGACGAATCATCATATAAATCCTTTGACTTAAAAAGCCTACTAGCAAGATAACCACTAATAATAAAGTAATCGTTGCACCTGGAGGAGTTCCTAAATGATAAGAAGAAAACAAGCCAGTAAAAATACTAACAGCAGCTACTAAAATTGCAACGATAAATACCCATTTAAAACCTTTCACTAATTTAATGGAAAAAGCAGAAGGCAAAACTAACAATGCTGAAACTAATAACACACCTATAGTTGGAATGATAACGGAAATTGCAATACCTGTTAAAATACTAAAAGCAATCGATAGCATATTTGTATTAATACCACTAGTTGTAGCAGTATCTTGATCAAAAGTCATTATATACATCTGTCTTGTAAAGAAAACAAAAAATAATAGAATAATTCCAGTAACAATTGCTAGTACATTTACTTGCTGTTTACTGATTGTGATGATACTCCCAAATAAATACTGATCCATGCTTGTCGTCATTCCACCACTTGATAAGCTCATAAGAAACAAAGCAAATGACAATCCAGCTGCCATTAAGATAGCAATGGATACTTCTGAATACGTATGGTATGCTCTTCGCATATATTCAATCCCAATTGCCCCAGCGATAACAACTAGAAGACTAGAAAGCGTCACATTCGTTTGAAAGAAAAAACCAATCGCCACTCCAGCTAGTGAGATATGTGACAAAGTATCTGCCATTAATGCCTGTCTTCTTAAAACTAAATATATCCCAATGATTGGTGCGATTATTGCAATGAGCCCACCTGCCCAAAATGCTCTTTGCATGAATTCAAGCTCAAACATCTCCATCCGCCTTTTTCTCCTTTCTCAATATGAATGATTTTATCTAAATAATCCTCTACTTCATCTTGATCATGTGTTACCATGACAACCGTTCTATTATGTTCAATTACCTGGTGCTTCATAAATTCATAAAAACCTTTCCTACTATCCGCATCCATTCCAGTTGTTGGTTCATCCAATACAAGTAAATCAGGTTCTGACGCCAAGATTCGCGCAATCACAATTTTTTGCTTTTGTCCTCCTGATAACTCCCCAACTTTCTTATTTCGATACTCCCACATACCAACCATTTCTAATGACTTCTTCACTGCCTCATGGTCTACGTCTTTCAATCTTTCATACCATTTCTTACGCTGATATCTACCAGAACGAACAAGCTCTAACACAGTGCTTGGAAAACCAACATTAAAAGAGGAAATTTGCTGGGGCACATATCCTACCGTTAATTTCTTTCCATTTGCATTAAGCTTATTTATTTTCACACTGCCTGACCAAGGCTTCAGTAAACCTAATAATAGCTTTAACAAAGTAGATTTACTTGCACCATTCGGACCTGTGATTCCAACAAACTCTCCACTTTCTAATTCGAAAGAGACACCTTCAAGAGAAGGAACATGTTCATATCCAAATGTAATATTCGATACTGTCGCTAGTTTCATAGTAATTACCCCTTTCTATTTGTAATTTCTGTTTTAATATAACTATCTCTTATACAAAAAATCGCTTATCTTAACTTGCGGTTGGGTTTTACATTCCTCTAAGATTAGGATGAAACAAAATGCTTATTTATACCATCATTAGAGTCTAGCAAAAATCGCAAAATTCCATAATAAAATATTTATAATTTTAGCTATTCTCTTACCTATTTTCTCCATTTATTTACCGTTTAATTCCCCATACCTTTTTGAGAAAGCTCGTTAGTTTGCAACCATTTCGTATTCATTACGATTTAAAGAAAAGATTTACTATTTAATTTAAAGAAAATCATCATTTATTTTATGAACGTTTCCTATATTACTACTTATACACGACACTTAATAATAGACTTTTCCTATTATGGTGTCAATATAAAATGAGACTTCCAACAGTGGGGCTTTTCCTTCCTCCCCCACTGATGGTTAGTTGAACCAATCGGACCTTTACGGACAGTTGATCTCCCACCCATCTTCCTCTTATTCTCATAAGCTTTAGGGAGGAGTCTTACTGTCCGTTAAAAGTGGGATAAATCCAAACGATTCCGATTAAAAATTTTATAATAAATTTGTTAATTGGTCAAGAATTCTCCCTTATTATAGGGAAATTAGTGCTGTTTCTTGCAAGATGAGGCACATCGAAATATTACGAAAAAATAAAGTGAAACTTCCATCAGTAGGGAATTTCCTTCCTTCCCCATTGATGGTTAGTTGAATCATTCGAACCTTTACAGACAGTTGGATCTTCCACCTATCTTCTACGAATTCTCTTAAGCTTAAAGTTGAGTCTCACTGTCCATTAAGAGTAGGATAAAATATTAAAATATCTCTTTTAAAACGGCATATATTTTTAAAAATGGGGTAAATATATGTTAAACAACATAAAAGCATTACAAGATGACATTCATCAAGTAATGCTTTCTTAAAATCCTAATATTAGAATCTTACAACTCTTCCATTAAATACTGTTTTCCAATATCCACTGTCCATAGATGCGATTGCAACACCAGTAGAACTTTGAGAACCAATAAACTTACCGCCACCAACATAGATACCAACATGTCCATCTGTTTTATAAGTATTAAAGAATACTAAATCTCCTGGTTGCATATCACTTGTAGATACGCGAGTACCTGAGTTTTTCAAAGCATCTGTACTAGCAGGAATGCTGTATCCAGCCTGAGAATAAGCCCAGCTAACAAAGCCAGAACAATCAAATAGACCATTTGCTATATCTGAAGCTGTTCTACCTCCGCCAAATTTATAAGTCGAATTACCAATATACTTATAGCCAGCAGTAATTGCTTTTGATTTTCCACCACTTGGTTTCACAGTTTTATTGGAACTTGACGTCTTATTTGAAGTCTTACTTGCACTCTCACTAGTTCCAACTGTTGAAGCAACCAATTGATTTATATTATCTTGTTCTTTTTGTTGAATCATTTTTTTAATTTGTGGTTCTACAGACTGTAAAGAACCATATTTTTGTTCTAATTCTGTTTTATGTTGTTTGTTATCTGCTTCTTTTGCTTTTAAATCTTTTTTTGCTTGCTCATTTTTCTTCTGTTGCTCTAGGTTTTGCTTCTGCATTTCTTCAAGATCTAATTTTGTATTGTTTAAATCATCATATTTTTCTTTTATTTCATTTTGTTTCGTTTCTAAATCTTTTTTATCAGCTTCATTGCTTGCAATTAAGTCTTGATCTGCTTCCATGATTGTAGCTACTGCTCCTACACGGTCAACAAACTCCTTAAAGCTGGCAGCACCGAAAAGTACTTCTATATAATCTACACTTCCCCCATTTTCTTGGAAGGTACGTGCTCTTTCTTTTAATACATTATTACGCTTTTCAATTCTATCTTCTAATTCTTTTATTTGTTTCTCAAGAGAAGCAATTTCTTTTTCGGTTGTTTTCATCTTAGCTTTTGTTTCATTAATAAGACTTTTATTTTCTTCAACTGCCTTATCTACTCTTTTAATTTGTGCTTCTAATTTCTTCAATTCTTCTTGTGCTTCTACAATTTTAATTTGAGCGTCTGAAATTTGGCTTTGTAAAGATTCTTTTTGTTGAGCAACGCTAGTTGCATGAGCATTGATTCCTGGGATGGTAAAGCTAGTACCTAATCCAAGTAGTATTGTCGTGTTTAGAATCACTAGTTTCTTTTTTAACATTTCCATTTTCCCCCTGCACATTGTCTAATGTAGAATTCTTCTAATATATTTATCTATGTATTTTCTTTATGTTTATGGATACAATTGGTAGAGAGACCCTTTTAATATAGTATTCTCTACTCTATAAATCAAACGAAAACCCTGTTTTCGACGAAAGTTCTTTATATAAAACATCTTTCGCCACAAATAGAAGTATAACATCATAATTTGTCATTTAAGTAATAGGAATATTACAGTTATGTTTCAAATGGCTTTTTTCTTCAATTGTTCACAATTTTTTCAAACTTTTTACCTATAAATTTTTATAAAAAATATAAGTGTATCAATTCTATTAAATAAAAGAACCGTTCTTAATAGAAGTATTTTATCGTTTCCAATCGACAATTCCCATCATTTTTTTGCATTTTTCTTTTTTATCTAAAAAAACTATCACATCATTTAAAAGTACTGCTACATAATTAAAAGCCTTCTTTCACCTATCCTTCTAATGAAATTACACATTATGTTATAGTAGAATAAACTTGTTATTTACAAAGTGAAGGAATTGATTAATATATGAAGAAAGTAATAGTTGTTGGCGGTGGAATACTTGGTGCTGCTATCACATTTGAATTAGCCAAACGAGGGGCTCAGGTAGTTGTGATCGATAGAGAAGATCGAGGGCAAGCAACAAAAGCAGCTGCGGGCATTATTTGTCCATGGAATTCCCAACGTAGAAACAAAAAATGGTATGTATTAGCTAGAGAAGGAGCAAAGTACTATCCATCTCTCGTTAATGAATTACATAGCTTCAATCAATTAAATACTGGCTATAAAAAGGTTGGTGCGCTTAGCCTGCATTCTGACGAAGCTAAATTAGAAGCAATGAAAGAGAGAACATTAAAACGAAAAATAGAGGCACCAGAAATTGGCGATATAAATATTCTTACCTCTACAGAAGCAAAATCGTTATTTCCCTTATTAGCTCCAGGATATAGTGCTTTACATATAAGCGGGGCAGCAAGGGTAAATGGTTGGGCATTACGTAATGCTCTTATAGATGCGAGCCAACAATTAGGGGCTACCTTTATCCAGTCAACTAGTACCCTTATAAAAGAACACAATACAATTAAAGGTGTTAAACTTAGTGATAACACAACTATCTATGCTGATGAGGTTGTGATTGCTGCTGGAGTTTGGGCGAATGAATTACTTGAACCACTTCAATTATCCTTTGACGTCAAAGCACAAAAAGGACAGATTCTCCATGTAAAATTAACTGATCATCTGTGTTCAGATTGGCCAGTAGTAATGCCGCCACATGATCAGTATTTATTAACATTAGAAAATAACAATATAGTTATTGGTGCTACACACGAAAATACAACCGAGTTATCTGATACTATTACAATTGCCGGGATTAAAGAGATCATCGATAAGGCCTTATTATATGCCCCTGGATTGTCGGATGCAGTATGGAGTGAAGTGAAAGTAGGTTTCCGGCCTTTTACAAATGACTTCCTTCCCGTGTTCGGAAGACTGAAACAATACGCCGGACTAACAATTGCTAATGGCTTAGGTGCATCAGGACTAACAATGGGTCCCTTTATTGGAAAACAACTCGCAAAATTTCTTCTTGAATCTGAATGCGAGATTGATTTCACCCCCTATTCCATTGATAGTTCGATTCAAGAATTATAATGAAAACTTCCAGCAGTGTGGGGAATCCTCATCCCCTCTGATGGTTAGTTGAACTAATCGGACCTATACGGATAGTGGGTCTCCCACCTATCTTCCTCGTGTTCTCATAAGTTTATGGTTGAGTCTTACTGCCCATTAAGTGTGGGATAAATGTTTAGGACACTTAACTATAACTATGCTGAAAAAGTAAAGTGTCCTTTCTCTTTATCTACATTTACGAACACATCGAATAGGTACATACGCTCAATTTTTTTCTTCCTTTGATAATCATTTTTTCCTTAACACTTTCAGCAATCCCATAAATTATTACACCTAATCAGCCTTTTTCCCTATTACTCATCCTAAATTCTATCAAAAAAGGAGAAAAACACTCTAAACAAGTGGAAAAACCAATAGAATAGATAGTAGTTTCTACATATGGCTCTTCTACACTTTTCATATTAAAATTGTTCTGTATTACGTTCACTTTCATTCTATTGAGCGTTCCTATTAATTGATTATTTAATGTTTACATAAAGGAAAACTTCTATTAGTGGATTTTTATCCCCACTGGTTTTAGTTTAGCAAATAAACAAAACTTCTCATAAATAGGATATAAGTCATTCGACTTTTTTGTTTATTTAATTTTTAGGGGGATTTGGGGAATGAGTCGAATTATCACGATTACTTCAGGGAAAGGAGGAGTTGGGAAAACAACCGTTACTGCAAATCTAGGTAGTGCACTTGCATTAAAGGGATATAAAGTTTGCTTAATAGATGCAGACTTTGGATTACGGAATCTAGATATTCCTTTAGGCTTATCAAACCGAATTATTCTAGATATCTCTGATTATTTGCAAAAAATGTGTTCCTTTAGTCATATCATCGTTAAACATCGAACTATGAAAAATCTTCATTTGGTACCTGGTAGTAAAAAAAGATTATCGGAGATGGAGCTGAAATCATTTAGAGAAATGCTTAAACAGATAGATTCCCTGTATGATTTTATCTTAATTGATTCTCCTTCGGGATTAGAAAGCGGATTTTTTTATGCATTAGATGGAGCTCATGAAGCGATTATTGTAACTACCTCCGACAAAACTGCTTTACAGGATGCAGATAGAGTAATCGGTATATTAGAATCACAAAATGAACTGGAATTATCCTTGGTTGTAAATTCTTATAGAAATAACCAAGAAGTTGAAGATATATTACAATTATTAAATATAAATTTTCTAGGAGCCATTCCTGCAGATGTAAATATAATCGCGGCTAATAACAAAGGAAATCCGATAGCATTAGATCCTGCTATCCAATCTGGAGTGATGTTTAGAAAGATTGCACAAAATCTTTCCAAACACCATTATAACCAGACAATTGATTTACCTACTTATAACCAAACGATTTTTACACATAAGAAATTGAAGTTATCTTTTTAACATTCACGTGAACCTTAAAAAGCTTCTATTCTACTTTGAGCTTATTTGGTATGTTGGAATTTCATAGTTTAAAGTATAGGAACTTAATAGACTATATAAGTTATAGATTTGATTTACTTGTTTAGTAGCCCAGCCTATATCTGAAGCATACTGATGTGTTGCTTTTCCTGTTTTCTCAGCTGCATCAGGATTCCATCTCATTTTATATAAAGTATCCTGTCCAGCATTAACATAACCTTGAGCAATAAATTTCGCTCCACCTATAATAGCAGCTTCTGGAGTAAACCAGCCTGCATTATACGCATATTGTGCACCACTTGAAACAGCAGAGCCGTCATATGCACCAATGCCATACATATTATAAACAGTTTTACCATTAACAACAACGCCATTTGCCAAGGTAGACGTCCCGTTGCCAGTTTCTAAAAGCGCATGTGAAATCAAATAAATTTCATTTATACCATAAGCATTAGCTGCGGTTACGAAGGAAGATGCTTTTCCAGCTAAGATTCCTTTTCCAGCTAATATTTTACTATCTACTTCCTTATCATCTACATTTGCTTTTGCAGATAATTTTAGAAATTGAAGAGATTGTGTTTCACTATTAAGAAAGTTATCTGGGTTAAGATAGTATGCAGTATCCTCTTTGCTAGCACTAACCCATGATTGTGAATAATTTACCTTATACCAGTAGTAACCATCTGTTCCCTTCACTTTGGAAACGATTGTTAATACTTGCCCACTAGTTAAGGTACTTACAACAGAATAATCGGTTCCTGCTCCTCCACGTAATCTCCAGCCATTGCCGAGCACAGTTCCTTTTGTGGAATCAGCCGTTTTGAATGCAATAGCATCTTCTCTGATGTAGGTATCATACTTCTTGTCTGTTTGTGGATTTACGCTTAATTGAATATTCGTCATTTCATCTAATGTAAGGCTATAATTCACATAATTCTTATTTATCGTTGCATTAGAGGTTCCATTGCCTTTTGTAGATAAAAATTCAGTACTTACATAGCCTTCTAAATTATTAACTTTTATTTTAGACCAACCATTTTCTTCTGATTGTACAATTACTACCGTTCCAGCCGAAAGCTTGCTAAGAATTGTACCGCTTGTTGATGGTGTAGATCTTAAATTTAAACTAGATCCCGGTTGAACATTAACAATTTTTTCTACGAGTGTTGGTGTTTCTTCTGGCTGTTCCCCATCGTTTTTGTCTGTTTCCTTTTCCGGCGTATCAGGAGCAGATGTAGAAATACTTGTTAAATATTCACTGCTTACATAGCCTTCTATGTTATTTGTTTTAATTTGAGACCAGCCATTTTTTTCTGACAATACTGTTACTATTGTCCCTGCAGCTAATTTACCTTTAATCGTTCCGCTTGTGGAAGCTGTCGATCTTACATTTAAATTAGAACCAGATTGCACATTGACTTTCTTTTCTACTGTTGGTGTTTTTTCTGGCTGCTTTTCTTCATCTTTTTGGCCTGTTTCTTTTTCTGGCGTAGTCGGTGTAGAAACGCTTGTTAAATACTCGCTACTTACATAGCCTTCTAAATTATTGGTCTTGATTTGAGACCAGCCATTTTTCTCCGACAATACTGTTACTACTGTCCCTGCAGTTAGTTTGCCTTTAATCGTTCCGCTTGTGGAAGCTGTCGATCTTACATTTAAATTAGAACCAGATTGCACATTGACTTTCTTTTCTACTGTTGGTGTTTTTTCTGGCTGCTTTTCTTCATCTTTTTGGCCTGTTTCTTTTTCTGGCGTAGTCGGTGTAGAAACGCTTGTTAAATACTCGCTACTTACATAGCCTTCTAAATTATTGGTCTTGATTTGAGACCAGCCATTTTTCTCCGACAATACTGTTACTACTGTCCCTGCAGCTAATTTACCTTTAATCGTTCCGCTTGTGGAAGCTGTCGATCTTACATTTAAATTAGAACCAGATTGCACATTGACTTTCTTACTGATTTGCGTTGTAGCTTTGTCCGTTGTGCTTTTCCCACTATCTTTTTCGGTTCCTGGATTATTGTTCGTTGTATTATCAGTTATTTTCTTATCAGACAAATAACTATTGCTTACATAGCCTGTCTTCCCTGATACTGTTACTTTATCCCAACCATTTGCACTTGAAAGAACACTTACTGCAGTCCCTCTAGAAAGCTTTGTTACAATAGAACTAGTTGTATTTGCATCCTTTCTAACATTTAAAGAAGAATTTTTATCAACATTTACATACTTCGTTGTTGTTTCTTTATTAGTACTTGTATTTGTTTCTTTCGCTTGTTCTGTACTAACACTTGATTTCTTTTCTGCAAGATATTGCGTTGCTACATATCCTTGTTTTCCATACACTTCTACTTTTGCCCAACCATTCGTTTCAGAATAAACGGTTACCGGTACATCCTTTGCCAATTTAACAATAATAGAAGCGGAATTTGATGGACTATTTCTTAAGTTCAAACTCGAACCAGCAGTGACATTTACGTATTTAGTTACTTTTTTTTGTTCATTTGCTACTTCGGTTGTTTTCTTTTCCTCTGTTGGAACAGCTTTTATGTATTCGGATGCTACATATCCTTTTATTCCATTCACTTTTACTTCTGACCAGCCATTCGATTCAGAAACCACTTCTACCTTTGTGCCATTTTTAAGCTTTGTAACCACATTTCCTTTTGTAGAAGCTGATTCTCTAACATTTAAAGTAGAAGAAGGGTCAATGGAAACATATTTGATTGTACTTTCTTGCTTTGATATTAAAAAGCTTGAAGAAACATAGCCAACTTTTCCATTCGCATCCACTTTTGACCAGCCATTTGTTTCGGAAAGGACATTTACTTTTGCTCCAGCTTTTAAAGTTGTTACAATACTTGTACTTACTGATGGACCGCCCCTTACATTTAATACCGATCCTGCATTTACTTCTACATACTTGGTGTTGGAAGCAGCTTGAACCTCTTCCATGAAAAGGGGAGAAGATAATGCTGCTAGAAATACTCCAGGTACTACTACTTTTTTCACTACTACATACCTCCTAGATCTATTATCTCGGTTCATTATTAGGCATTCTTAAAACTATCATCTTATTACTAATAAATACTATTACCCCGATTATGTATTCTTTGATACCTATGATATTATCTATTATTCTACTAGTATATAATCCTTTAGTCACGTTTTTTTATGGGTTTTTAACGTTTCAGGTCAAAAGTTTTAGATAAATTGATAATACATCCATATAAAACACGATAAAAGCTGTTTCTTTAGCCACGTTTATATATTTTCTAAATATTCATATAATAAATCCGAAACAAAATTAGGTAGATAATCCTAATCTAATCAAACCCTAACTAAAAAACCTCCTATCTATCGTAAATCACGATAGAAGGAGGTTTCAACAATAATCAAGCCTTTAATTCTCCCAATCTACTGAAAGGTCATAAGCAATTTGACTTTCCATGCGGTTTTTTATTTCCTCTATCGCTAACTCGCTGCCTAATACCCACATTAATTTAGCAACAATTGCTTCAGTATTCATATCTGCTGATAAAATAACATTGTATTGAGCCACTTTTCTTCCTACTTCGTATAATAACAAGTCTTGCCCTTCTTCCAAACATTGAGTAGATATAACAACAGCAACCCCTTGACTCACCATTTCTTCCATCTTCGGCAATAAACTTCTTTCCTCAAAGGGTAATCCTCCATTACCAAAGCTTTCGATAATAACTCCTTTATAGTGGTGTTTAATAAAGTCAAAGATTTCTGGTTTCGTACCTGGATGTAGTTTTAATAAAAACACATCTGGACATATACTTATATCCACCTTCAAGTCGGTCGTCGGCTTGTCCGGTTTCCATATATAATGAATCTGACCTTCCTCTATTGTCGCGACATAGGGATGATTAATACTAGCAAAAGCATCATAGCTTTTCGTACGCATTTTTACTGCTCTCGTGCCAATAATCACTCGCCCGTCAAAGACAACAAATACGCCACCTATATCTTCTTTAGCAAAGCGAATACTATCCATTACATTTTTCTTAGCATCTGTTTGTTTAAAACTTATCGGGACCTGTGAACCTGTAATTACCACTGGTTTTTTTAGATCTTGCAGCATATAAGAAAGGGCAGCTGAGGTATACGCCAATGTATCCGTACCATGTGTAATGACAAAACCATCGTATTCATGGTAATGCTCCGCAATTGTCTTAGCCATCATGACCCAATGTTCTGGCTGCATATTCGTACTATCTCTATTCATAATGATTTCGCAAGTTACATCCACTTCGAGAATATCATTTTTAAAATATTGAAGGAGCTCTTCTGCAGACAAACCGGGTACTAGCCCTTCCTTTCCTTCTACTGAGGCAATTGTACCCCCGGTTGCAAGTAACAGCAATTTTTTCATTTACAGTCCTCCTAAATGCATTACTCCTTAAAGTATACCACTCGCAATATATACCACGTTATTATATAGACTTATATCAGTTTCCGCAATAAGAGGATTCTATCCAATTTGTGGTCTAAAAGTTAGTTTGTTTAATATCTATTAAATAGAAAAAAGAGGCGTAAGATGTTCTATTACGCCTCTCCTTATATTAAGGAATATTTTCGACTTAATCAGTTAATCTAAATAAGTAATTTTCTCTTCAATTGATGCTCGTTCTTTAGGTGCCATAATTTCGTCAGGATAACCAATTGCCAGGACTCCAGCAACTTCATAGTCTTCACTCACTCCTAATGTTTTACGTCCTAAAGAAGAGGAACCAACAGAACTCCAAAACGTTCCAACTCCTTCATCCCAAGCCTGTAGCATGAAATTTTGAATAAAACAGGATACAGCGGACAAATTTTCATCTCGCTCAATTTGGTTCCTTCCTTTATGGGATAAAACTGCAATTATCTTTGATGCATCTCCGAAGTTTGTTTTATGTTTTAGTTCTGCTCGGGTCTTTTCGCCGACAAAAAGAATCTGCCACGGTTCTGTCATCTTATGGTTCGGAGCAAATCTTGCCCGTTGTAGCCATTCCAAAATAACCCCTTTATCTACCTCTTCAGATGTAAATTTTTTTATTGTTCTTCTACTTGTGATAACCTCAGATATATTCATTTTTACCTCTCCCCTTTTTGTAAAGTCTTATTTCTTTCTATAATAACCCTATTTTTATATTTTTTAAATAATACTATTTCTTACTATTTTATTGATTTATTTTGTACTTTAGCTATAAAGCAGTCCATTATTCAAGTAACTACATTTACTTTATATCATAGCTGTTGTTTCTAAATCCACTTCTCTTTATTTCTACATTTACATGGACGTTTATCTTTGCCTCTTTAAAACCTACATCCCAATTATCTTCATATTGTTTAAAATGCTTGTAATCTTGATCTCTAAATATTTCCCCCAATCCAAATATATCAGTCACATATTCTTTTTGCATTTTTTCAATTAATTGATTAAATTCTTTTTCTAAATAACTATTAGTCAGGTCTTCAAACTCTTCAAATGCTTTTACCTTTGCAACCTTTATTGCTTTATCCGATCCATCTAGCGTAGATTCAGCATGGACATATATATCAATTTGTGGACTGCCGTTTACTTGCCTAGCTTTAATCTTTGTCTTAGAATGAATGATTCGCAAAGCAAAAAATTTTTTTTCATTATATGGAACAGTTAGAGCAGTTCGTTCCAACTTATTTTGAATCCATAATAAAATTCTTGTATCATATAAATCTAGATACCCTTGCAGCTTCCCATATTTAAAAACAGCTAAAGAATCAATTTTTGCAACTGCTCCTGGGGTCGTCGTTTTCAAATTATCCATATTGCCGCCTTTTTCTTTATCACCCTGTATTTTCATTGCTGCTAAAACTGGAACTTGCCCCTGTGATGCGTATGTACGAATAAAATCATTTAATTTAATTCCAGGTGTCCCTCCCCATTCATCTAACATATTATCCAGCTGTGGAAAAATTTTCAAAGAAGAGACTTTTTGATATTCATTCGTTATTCGCAAAAAATCAACTGCTTCTGTGTCTTTAGCTACCACTATATTAAAGTCATCCCTTATTTCTCTATCCCTGTCGAAATAATCCATAAAACTAAGAATTCCCTCTTTGGCAACTTCTTCTCCAATAATAAGCAATCGCATATGTGAAAAAACCAAATGAGTGGATACAGCAATATTGAATTTATGGGTAATTTCTCCAATTGTATCTCCTTCTATGGTATAAACAATCGCAGGGGCTAAGCCTTGAGCGGTTTTCGGATTTAATTCTGTTGCAGAGGTGCTCTCTATGGATAGTTTATATTTATAGTCATCCCCTTTATCAATTGCTATCCCTGTAACAATTGCATTTTGATTTAACTCCGATTGATCCCAACAGCCAGTTAATAAAAAGATGGATAAAATAGATATACTCAATATGTAGCGTTTCATATTTTTACTACTCCCTTAGAATCATCGATAGCTTAATTTTGTCCATCACCGTTTCATGTTATGGTGGATGAGAAAAAAATAGAAAAAGGATAATTTTATCTTTTTCACAATTTACCAATAGCTTATGAAAAAGAATGAAAATTATCCTTTCTATCCTTATAATTCTATTTATTATTTTTTTTAATGGTAAGGAACAGTTGTGGCTATTATATTTCTCTTATATAAAAGATGGGCGTTTATCCACAGACTGGATTGATTGTGTAAAATATTATGCCAACTTTTCTTTGTGATGAATTGCGGAATAAGACCTGTTACATGGATATTTGTGGTCTTCAGCTTTTTCCTCTATCAATAATAAATCTTGCTAGTGGTTTAATTAAACTTCGATAGTGTGAATGGATCGTTACTAATCGGACTTTTACGGACAGTGGATCTCCCAGCTATCTTCCTCGTACACTCATAAGCTTGAGGAGGAGTCTTACTCCCATGAAAATAAACGGTTGTCACCTCGATTTTCATCCTTGTTGGTGAAGTTTGCTTCATGGATGGGATGGCTTTCCGTTAAGAGTGGGATAAAAACGCCGATTGCATATAAGTTGTTCTGTATGTCCACCAAAGAAAATTCAATCCCTAGTTAGAATAAAAAAAGATGAGTACGGTGCTATTGCACCATATCTCATCTTTTTTACTACTATTAATAAGCTAAGCTGAATAGCCCTTTGATATGTGATAAATAACGAATATTACTTGCTTCTTTCATTAAGGAAGCTGGTAATCCCTTTAATGGAGTTGAGCTTCCACCAACGATTGCTACTCCATCTTTTCTACCAAGGCTTGCAAGTGTACCAGAGTTAATTGGATCAAATGTATCTAATGCTTTGTTTTCAAGGTAAGCATATAAATTATAACCAATCAATTCTCCCATTTGCCAAGCAATTTGAGCAGTCGGTGGTGCTGGACGACCATCTCCATCAGCAGGGAAGTATACTGCACTATCACCTGCTACAAATACATCAGGGTGAGAAGTGGATTGTAAGAATTCATTAACAGTTGCGCGACCACGGTTTACTTCCAATCCAGAAACACCAACAAGTGGATTTCCTTGTACTCCGCCAGTCCATACAAATGTATTAGCAATAATTTGTTGACCATCTTTTAGATCAATTACATTGCCTGAAACATTTGTTACTGGTAAGCCAGTTAAGAAAGTTACGCCACGTCTTTCCAAGCTTTTTGTAGCACGTTCGATTAAGTCTTCTGGTAAAACCGGAAGAATTTTCGGACCAGCTTCTACTAATAGCAATTTAATATCACGGAAATCAACGCCATATTTTCTTGTTAATCCTGGTAGGATATCTGCAAGTTCACCAACAAGTTCTACACCTGTTAGTCCGCCGCCACCGATTAAAATAGTAGCATCTTCTTGTTTTCTTGATTTTGCATATTCACGAATTCGCTCTTCTACATGATTGTAGATTTTGTTTGCATCATCTGCAGATTTAAGAACCATACTGTTCTCTTCAAGCCCTGGAATACCAAAGTATGCAGTTACACTTCCTAAAGCTACAACTAATGCATCATAAGTTAATTTAGATCCATCGCCTAAAACAACTTCTTTTGTATCCACATTGAAAGAATCAACGGAAGCAATTTTCAAATCAATATCTTTTCCTTTAAATAATTTTTCTAGTGGCATAGCAACTGCTTTTTCAGAAACATTACCTGCTGCTAAACGGTGCAATTCAGTGATAATTTGATGTGTTGGGTATTTATTAATAACGGTAACTGTCGCTTCCGCTTTACTGTAAAATTTACGAACATTTAAAGCTGCTAATAGGCCACCGTATCCAGCACCTAAAATAACGATATGTTTTGACATAGTAAATCCTCCGTCCTTATTACATTTAAAAGTATTGGCAGGCTCCCTGTCAGTTTGACAAAACAAACTCCTTTTGAAATGGCATTTCTGACTAGGCAAGACTACTTGAAAGATTATTTATTATTACGTTCTGACATAATTTGAAGATAGCTCTGTAAAAAACGGAACATCTTTTGTGCTTGTGGGTCTTTTAACATTTTCATCAACCCGAATACACCGATTGTTTCATTGCTTGCATCTGCACGATCTTTTGCTTCAATTGTAGCTGAAGCCATTCCCTTAACGGAATGAATAACTGGCTCGAACATTTCAGTCGTTGCGCCAACAATATCGCTTTTAAATACTTGGTCTTGTGATAATGATTGAACAACATCATACGTTTTAGATAAACCATTAACCATTTCAGTTAACTTTGGTAATTGCTCGATTAATGTTGTCAATGATTCTTGTACCTCAGGCTTTAACAACTGATCCAATAGGTCTTGATTTGATGTTGCAGTCAGTTGTTGCTCAGCATTTGTTTGGGCAGTAGTTTCTGACATAACTGATTCTCCTTTACTATAAGCTCTTCGCTTAAATGTTATTAACAAATTTTTTGTGATTGAGTGCACAAAAATTTGCGAAAGATAATTTTTACCAACTCTAGTTAAAATGAATGAAGGTATGTACAAATACAAATACAAATACTCTATCATGCTCTTCTTTCTATCAGTAGAAGAGGATGTACAACCTCTCCATCATTAAACTCCTTTAATATAATACCACTTTTTGAATAAAAATAAATGTAAGTTTGACAAAAAAATAGAGTTTTTTTAAACAAAAGTGAAGTTTATCACGAATATAGAGTTTAACGTCACAAAATAATCAAAATAAACAATAACTCAAAATATTTCTATTTTTTTACTCTCTCATACTATTATGCTAAAAAAACATGCTATTATTCTTTCCCACTTTATTAACATTCTTCATATACCTTCTAATTTCCTGTAAGCGTTTTTATTTTCTTCAAAAAAAATGTATGGACGGTATTGTTTATACTCTATCCATACATGTTATATATTATTATTTACTTAAGATTGGTAAATAAACAGAACACGTAGTTCCTTTGTTCATTTTGCTTTTCATCTCTATTTTCCCATTCAAATGATGTACAATATTAAAACAAACCATCGTACCAATTCCAGTTCCTTGTGTTTTCGTTGAATAAAAAGGGGTACCTAATCTGTTCAGCTCCTCTTCCGTCATCCCTTTTCCATTGTCTGCAATATTTATTTTTACATAATTCTCTGTGGTTTTTTCAGAAACAATCACTTCACCTTTTCCCTCGATTGCTTCAATAGCATTCTTAATTATATTAATAAATACTTGTAAAATTTCATCTTGCCCTGCTTCAATAATACATTCTGTTTGAACTTGATTATAAATTTTCACATTATTCAAAAGCGCATAGGGACTCATAAGCTCTTCAACTTTTTTTATAAGCTTACCTAGATTGATCTGTTCTTTTGTCCCTTCATTCGTCCGAGCCAGTGATAAATAATCATTAATTATCTTTTCTGCCCGCACCAATTCGGATGACATAAGCATAAGCATATCTTTTTGCTTCTCCGTAATATTAGATGCTTCCTTTAATAAATGAGTATATCCTTTAACAACAGTTAACGGATTTCTTATTTCATGAGCAACTGATGCAGCCATTTCTCCTATCAACCTTATTCGTTCCGTTTGTTGCATTTGTTCCTTCTTGCGCTCTTGATAAGAGAGTGACTCTATTAGATAGACAGCAATACTTAATGTAACAATATGAGATAAGTATAAATAAATAACAAATGTCCAGGTCAGCTTATTCGTAAAAAATGAAGTAGCAATTAAATCGATGCTTATTGGGACAAGCGATATTAAACAAGCAATCATTATTTTTTTTCCATAGGATTCTGCTTGCTTGTACTTCTTTATAGCTACGTACAGAATAGGTAAAGTGAGTAAAACAATGATAAGCATAACTATTAGGCCCTCATTGTACCCAATCATATATCGATAAATTGCCATCACTATCGTTGTTAATAATCCAGCCGGAAATCCTCCATACAAAAAAGCAACTAACCAAGGAATTGTCCTTAAATCATATATATGACCTGGAGCTATCTCTAAAGGAAAAGACATGGCTAAAATTAATATGATGGAACAATATACACTTGTAAAAAGAACTGTATTCTTAGTTTTCATTTTATGGAAATAATAATAATAAATAAAAATTGGTACAACATTCAATAATAAAACAAATAAGTAATTGTCAAATCTAATCATTTTTTCTCCTCTATTAAAATGAAAATCCTCACCTTATCTAAGTTACCATCTTTTCTCAATTATTTCATCAGGAAATATTTTTTTCCTTTTAGAAAAGAATTTTGGAATAGATATTGTTTCATTACGGGTTATAAGTGAAACAAATAATTGCTGAAAAAGCTGACATACTAATAGTGGTTAACAGCTCTTAATCTTTTGTAATCCCCTATCATTATTTAAAGAGGAGAAAACAATGACAAATAAAAAAGCAAACTCAAAATCAGAAGATCTTAAGTGGTGGCAACTATCATTAATTGGTGTAGGTTGTACGATTGGTACGGGCTATTTTCTTGGTTCTAGTCTAGGAATAAAGGAAACAGGCCCCTCCATTGTTTTTACATTTATCTTAGCTGCTATCGGTACGTATATTGTTTTTAACCAATTAGCAAAAATGACTGCAAAGGATCCACAAGAAGGATCGTTCTGTTACTATGCAAACAAAGCATTTGGTCCATGGGCTGGCTTTAGTTGTGGGTGGAATTATTGGTTTTCTAATATTCTAATCATGGGAAGCCAATTAACAGCGCTTTCCCTTTTATCTCAATTTTGGTTTCCCAAAATACCATTATGGGTGTTTGCCTGTATTTATGCAGTTCTTTCCTTATTTGTTGTCTTTCTAGGAACAAAAGGCTTCGATCGTGTAGAAAATTATTTGGCCATTATTAAAACAGCAGCCATCATTATGTTTATCGGTTTAGCTGCCGCTGCTGTTTTTGGGTGGATTCATGGTGGAAACGGTGATGTCTCCATTCCTCGTTCCATGGATGACATCTTTCCAAAAGGCTATAAAGGCTTCTGGATTTCATTATTATTCGCATTTTACGCTTATGGCGGAATTGAAGTCATTGGATTAATGGCGATGCAGCTGAAGGATAAAAAAGATGCACCGAAAGCCGGCACCAATATGCTTATTATTCTTGTAATTATTTATGTACTTTCATTAGGATTAGCGACAATTTTAGCTCCGCTAGATCAATTTTCGGAAAAAGAAAGTCCGTTCGTAACTGCGTTATCGGACTATCATTTAAACTTTTTCCCCCATGTTTTTAATGGCGCTATCATAATCGCTGGATTTTCCACAATGACAGCAGCTCTGTTTGGAGTAACTAGCCTTTTAGTGACAATGGCAAAAGGTGGAGATGCCCCCAAAATATTTACAAAAAAGCTAAAAAAATTCAATCAGTTACCTCTTCCTTCCTTTATTCTCGGAGGAGTTGGACTCTTTGCCTCTGTCATTGCAGCACTATTATTGCCTGGGAAAATATTCGAATATATTACAACAGCAGCCGGAATTCTTCTATTATATAACTGGACTTTCATCCTCCTTTCTTCCTTTAAAGTACTTCAAGGAAATTTGTGGGATAAATTAAAGGCGTCCTTTGGTATATTGCTCATCGCCATCGCAGTAGCAGGTACTATTATAGAAAAAGCAGTACGAATCGGCTTTTTTGTTAGTTTAGCATTTGTTTTGATCATTGCAGCTGCCACATTTTTTATGCGACATAAATTAGGTAAAAATAAACCAAGTTGTTCGTAATAGGAGCATTGTTTATTCCTTAACTGCGTTAAGCTTGCAAACCAAAACGGGAAAAGTCAGTTAACACTTTGACTTTTCCCTTATCCGTAGGTATTAACGATTCTGTTTGGAGAATACTTTCTCAATTCTTGCCGCAAGTGTAACCACTGTTTCGGTAAATGGCGTATCTTTCACTTCCAGCGATAAGGATTTCAATGTACTTTCTAAAATAAAATACCTAGGATATCTCATCTCTATTTCTTCTTCAATAAACTCTAACAATTGATCCATTTTTTCTTGAGTTTGAAAAAATTCTTCAGCTCTTTTTAAATCTGCTTTCAATTTATAAAGCAAACAAAGAATTTCCTTTTTTCCAGAATCATGATCTTTTAATGATTGTACATTAATCAAATTGTAAAGCGTCTCTGGCTTTAAAAGAACATCCTTAGAATGAGATAATTGTTTTACCATCTCTAAAATTCGATTTACACAATACTGAACAATTTGATGAATATTGGCGTGCTCCTGATAAACTAAGCTATGCATATAAATAGTAGAATGAATCATTCCCATTAACAGGATGGAGCAATCTACTAAATAGTTTCTGCTTGTTGGTCCACAAACATCCATTAACCGATTGTACACCCAGTTTAACTCATGCACTCTTCTGTTTTTTATATAGCCTTTCAATTCTTCATCATTTGTAAAAAGAATTTCTTCAAATAAAGAAATTATCTTATATTGGTTATTTGTCTTAATTAGCATTTCTATTTGTTTTATAAATAGAACACTATCAGCTTTATCCTGCCCTATAAGCAATTGTTTCCTTTGCCATTCCAATTCTGTATAAATGTTTTTGAAAATAGAAATTAACAATTCATTTTTACTGGAAAAGTAATTATAAAAAGTCCCCTTTGAAATATTACTTGCAGCTAGTATATCTTGAATCGATGTGTGCTGAAATCCATTTTCAATAAATAATTCATGCGCTTTATCCATAACATGCTTTTTACGTTTGTTCATTTAACCACCTTGATAATAAATTTAGACTGCTGGTTCAATTTATATACTAGGTTATTTAGAGAAGAATTACAATCATTTCTCTTTAAGATATGGTGGTAAAACATTGTTTTAATAAGGTTTTTTTCAATTAAATAAAAGCGAATTGTAAAGAAATTATTTTTTATTTAGGGATTCTAAACATTTTTATTGCAATATTTATACTACAGGTATATTATTATTTAGGCTTAGATCCAATGGATAAAAAGAACGTAGAGTTCATAGGGAGGAATTGTTTTAATGAACACAAATGCAACATCGAATGAAAAAAAACCGCCATATGGCATTATCGTTATTTTAATGGCGGGTGCCTTTGTCGCATTTCTAAATTCAACACTATTAAATATTGCTTTACCATCTATTAGTGCAGACTTCAAGGTTGATCCTTCGGTTGGTCAATGGCTTGTTACAGGATATATGCTTGTAAATGGAATTATGATTCCAACCTCTGCATTTTTAATTCAAAAATACTCGACAAGAAGATTATTTATTACAGCAATGTCTCTATTTGTAGCCGGTACATTAATGGCTGGAATAGCACATTCCTTCCCAATTTTGTTGCTTTCTCGAATGATACAGGCTTCTGGTTCATCCATTATGATGCCTGTTTTAATGAACTTTTTGTTGACTAGCTTTCCAATAGAAAGACGCGGGAGTGCAATGGGGATTTTTGGTCTTATTATGACATTTGCTCCAGCAATTGGTCCTACTTTATCAGGATATATCGTGGAACATTATGAATGGAGAATGTTGTTCTATGTTGTATCGCCTTTTGCTATCATGGTCTTAGTCTTAGCAATTTTCAAACTTAAAGATAAAAAAGAAAAAACAGATATTCATATCGACCGCCTATCTGTCCTTTTATCAAGCTTAGGGTTCGGTGGATTACTATACGGATTTAGTTCTGCTGGAACAAAGGGATGGAGTAGCATTCATGTATATGGAACTTTAATTATTGGTCTAATAGCGCTAATTTTCTTTGTGCTTCGTCAATTAAAAATGACTGCTCCCATGCTTGAGTTCCGAATCTTCAAGTATCCATTATTTTCTTTGTCAGCGATCATTACGGTTGTAGTAAACATTGCACTATTCTCTGCAATGCTACTTATGCCAATGTATATTCAAACAGTTAGAGGTATCTCACCTTTCCATTCGGGTCTATTATTATTACCTGGTGCGATTATCATGGGGATCATGTCTCCGATTACGGGCAGGCTTTTTGATAAATATGGTGCAAGAACACTAGCCTTAGTAGGTTTAGCACTTACGGCTTTCACAACTTATATGTTTAGTCAATTATCCATGACCACAACTATTACTACACTTGTGATTATCTATTCCTTACGTATGTTTGGTATGTCTATGGTTATGATGCCAATTATGACAAATGGATTAAATGAATTACCATCTAGAATGAATCCTCATGGTACAGCTTTAAATAATACGTTGTCTCAGGTTTCAGGTGCGATAGGTTCTGCAGTGATGATAACCATCATGTCTCAACGTACAAAAACACATGGTGAGGAATTAGCGCAAGAAGCAATGCAAAAAATGAGTAATACAACTACTCAACCAAGCCCAGAAGCAATTGCAACCATGCAAGAGCAGCTTGGAATGAAAGCAATGCTTGAGGGAATTAATGATGCATTTCTTATTTCCGTTGGTATCGTAATTGTAGCACTTGTGCTTGCCATGTTTGTCAAACGTGCGGTTCCACCAAAAGAGTTAGATGAACAAACTGGTCCAACAGAAATGAATGAAGCAGTTGAATGAGAATATAATAGAAACAAGGATATCCATTTTCCGGAAATCCTTGTTTTTAAATTCTATCATTTATTCTGCACTTACTAAAATCTTCACTTGATTTTTTTCGGAAATCAATGATTGAAACCCTTCTTCAATAACATCATCTAATTTAATTTTTTTCGTCACTAATTTATCAGCTGAAAAATATCCTTTTCTCATTAAATTCAGCACACTAGGAAATACATCTCGATAACCAATAATTCCCTTAATAGTACGTTCTTTAATGACGATATCATTAGGAAGGATTTCCGCCCCTTTTTCCCAAATACTAACAATGACTGTTTCCCCTGCAATGGAAGTAGATTGAATAGCTTGTTTTAAAACTACTGGTACTCCAGTTACTTCAAAAGATACATCTACACCACCATTTGTACGATGAATAAGTTCTGCTACAACATCTTCGTATTCAGCTGGATTTATAACGATCGCTCCAAGTTCTTCTGCTTTCGCCTGACGTTCTGGAGAAAGCTCCACTGCATAAATATCTGTTGCACCTGCTGCTTTCAACGCTTCTATTACGAGTAAGCCAATTGGACCACAACCAAAAACGGCTGCCGTATCTCCTGCCTGAACTTTACTTGAACGAACAGCATACAAAGCTACAGCTGAAGGCTCCACTAATGCTCCTTGCTCATAGGACAATTCATCTGGCAATTTATGAAGTAATTCTGTATCGACAGAGACATATTCAGAGAAACCTCCACCTCCACCTGCTAAACCAAGGAATCCCATATTCTCATCTAAATTATAAGCACCTTGGTGGCCATGTGTCGCAAAAATAGGTTCAACAACCACACGATCACCTACTTGATAGTCGCTTACTCCTTCTCCAATTTCCACTATTTCTCCTGAAAATTCATGCCCTAATGTAACAGGTGCTATTTCATTTGTTAAAGGATGTGGTTGATCTACCGGAATAAAGATAGGTCCACCTAAATATTCATGTAAATCACTGCCACAAATACCACACCATTTTACTTTAATTTTCACCTTTCCTTGTGCTACTTGCGGTTCTTCTATATTTTCTAATCGAATATCCTTTTGATTATGCCATCTTAAAGCTTTCACTACCAAACATCCCCTGACTTAAATAGTTTTATAGCTTATCTACTATTTTTCCTAGCTATTTGTTATTTAAGGCCTTAAAAACTTAAGTTTCAGAAACAATTTAATTATAGTACTTATGTTATTAATTTAAAATTATATTATAATTAACTATAGTTAACTGTTACTTAACTATAATCTATCATTTTCGGAAAGGGATTATTTATGAATATAGAGCAATTAAAATATATAGTAGAAATCTCAAATGCTGGCTCATTAAAAACGGCTGCTCAAAAATTAAATATTTCTTTACCTGCTCTTAGTCAATCTGTGACAAAGCTGGAAAAAGAATTGAGCATTACCATTTTTCATCGTTCAAGAAAAGGAACACATCCAACAGGCGAAGGAAAAATTCTTATTCAAAAAGCTAACGAAGTACTGGAGAAATTACAAGCGTTTTTCGATGAAGCCGAAAAGTTTACACATACATTAAAAGGCGAGTTAAAAATCGCTACTTTTCCAGGTCCATTGGATTTGCTGGCAGATCAAATAACTTTGTATAAAAAAGATTTTCCGTTCACCAAGGCTTCTATAGAAGAGGATAATTCTCAGCATATTATTGAAAAAGTTATAAAGGAAGAAGTAGATATTGGTTTCATTCTATATACGGAAGAAGATATCAAGAATAACAAAAACATACGTTTTCATAAATTATATAATGGATGTATGGTTGTTGCAGTAAATAAGAAGTCTCCTTTAGCAAACAATTCGTACATCACCGAGAAAATGCTAGAGAATCAACCAATTATTTTATATAACGATCATTCTATCTTAGACTTTGTCCAAAACTTAGATGTTTTAGAACATAAAATGGAAATCTTATTTACCACCAACAATGTAGAAACTATTCGATATGCATTAGAAAGAAATACGGCCATAAATATAGGCTACGATTATGCTTTTAAAACAATAACTGGTTTAGCAAACAATAACAGCTATGTCACACTACCATTTGTAGATACGATAAAAAACAACTATTACTTTGGATATATTTATCCTGCGCATAAAGGAATTACTCAGGTTACTAAAGAGTTTTTAAAAAGGTTAACATAAGGTGTTAAAAATTAACCATTAGTGACACCGAAAGGGCACATATAAATCAATTTTGCTAGTCTTTAATATCAACAAATGCTTTTCCCTTATGAAAAAGATTATGGTGGATTTTATATAGGAAAAAACCAAAAATAATCCCTAACATATTTAAAATAACATCATCAATATCGGTACTTCTTCCAATAAATAATTGGGTAATCTCTATAAATAACGGAATGCAAATGGACATCCAAAGTAATGACGTAAACTTTCTAAATATGCTCCATAATAATGGCAGGAAAATTCCAAATGGGACAAAGACAAGAACGTTTCCCAATAGATTGACTAGAGAAACCTGTTGCCAATTAATAACTTGATCATTTGAAAAAGCTAAGTAAGAATAAATCGTTGAAAAAGGAATAAGATTAATGCTTCTTACCCCCTCTGTCATTTGAATAGAAAGTTGCTGTTTTCCATCCTCTCCAATCGTCATATACCAATGGGGAATAATGGTCTGTGATGCTACCCCAATACAGAACATGACAAATAGAAAGAGAAGGCTTTCCTTGATCCATTGTATTTGTTGTTTTTTACATTTGACATATAAATACCGAATTAATAGATAAATCGGTGCTCCCATTAATATATAAATAACCATTGCCTCAAGATACATTCGAATCATACCGTTCCCCCAAATACTATTGAAAATTTTTTCTGCGAATAACGCTTAATATTAGACCAATTAATAATGCATTAATAACGGTTGGCACAACACCATAACTTATAAATGGCAAGGATAAAGAAATAACTGGTAGAAACCCCATGCACATTCCAAGGTTATAAATGACTTGGACACTATACAACGTGATAGATCCTATTAATAGAAATTTTGCATATTGATTCTTTATTTTTTTGACATTAAACTTTCTTATCTTACTATTAGACGAAAGACTAAAGGAAAAAGTTTGGATAAAAAGGAAAATTATTTAAAAAAAACAAAACCTCCCCGTAATTGACTTATAGCCACTTGCGGGGAGGAAACTTGCAGTCCTTTATAATTGTTTCACAGCTTGTAGATTTCTTTTTTTCGTTTCGAATTGTTTGAACATCACATAATAAATAAAAGCACTTATTACGGCTAGTATTGCGATAATTAGGAATGTCCATTCGAATCCGAACCATGCACTCATTGGAATCGATAGTGGTGCAATCATTTTTGAAAAAGTAAACCTGAGACTTGCTGCTGCAAAATATTTTCCTCGTTGGTTATCTGGAGCAATTTCGGAAATAAAGCTTTGTTGAATTCCTGCTGTCATCAATTCTGCAAAACTAAATAGCAGCATTGCGAACATTAGTCCCCAAATTAAATTTGTTTGGCTAAACATAATAACAGCCGTTGCATAAATAAAGGAAGAAACAATAAAAACATTCTTCTCTTTGAATTTAGCCATCCATCTTGTCACCATAATCGTAAATAAAGCTACTACTAATCCATTTTCCGCTAAAATTAATCCAAAAGCCTGTGTACTTTGAATTTCTAACGACCAATTCCCGATGGAAATTAAGTTTTGCGTAGCAACCATTTCATCAACATATACTGGTAATAATAAATCTAATTGCATAAAGGTTTGCCCAATTAATATGCCTGCTAAAATGAACAATAAGAAAGTGCGGTCTCTTACAATTACTTGATAGTCTTTTAACTGCGTACCAAGTGCCATTATCCAATTCTTTTTCGTACGATCTAGCTCTTTATATGGCGGAGCTGTTTCAGCAATCCAAATTTTTAAAACAATACTTAATAGGATATTTAATAGTCCAGCTGCTAAAAGGAGAAAGAAGCGATAATCTTTATAAAAGAAGCCTCCTAGTATCGGACCAATTACTACTGCTATATTAGTAGACGTATAGAAAATAGCAAAAACGCTGCTACGATCCTTCTCTTTTACTACATCAGCCACCATCGCCTGACTTGCTGGCCAATAAATACTAGTAAACAGGCTAACAATAGTAAAACAGATAAAACTAATGGCCGGAGAATCAAGCCAAGGAGAACTTGCTAGAGCAAAAATTAGATATGCAATCCCTTGCGCCATGCTTGATATGACCATCATTTTCTTTCTACCGAATTTATCTGCATAATAGCCGCCAAGCAAATTAGCGACAACAGAAAAAGCTTGAGAAAGTATTAATAAGAACCCAGCAATTGATTTTCCAAAGGATTCAGTAAAATATATCGCTAAAAACGGAAAAAACATCCAAAATGTAACATTAACCGTTGATTCACCAGCAAGACGAATCTTTAAATTTCGATCCCAATCTCTAAGTCGCATCGCCATGATAGTTATTCACTCTCTTTCTATTTGCTTCCCCTATCATACCTTGATATTTCGGTTTAGGAAAGACTTTCTTTTCTAATAATGGAATCTTTGCAAAATTAGCCCAGCTGCTCTTTTTCTATTGCTTAAATCAGATATTTAATAGAAAAACAAAGAGGCTTGCTTTCTAGTAACAAGACCTCTTTTTTAAAGAAGATTTATAAAGTCTTCTTTTTTGCTTCCATATATTTGTTATAAGCTTTTAACCAGGTTTGCGCCATTAACATATTTCCAGCAGAATTCATATGTACACCATCTGTCGTTAATACTTGATGATTTTGTTTTTGTAAATACTCTATAAATACTTGATGTGTTGGGACAACTGTCGCACTATATCTTTCTGCTAGTTGATGAATCACTTCTACATAATCCTTTAATAAAATATTGCCTTCTGCTTCCATCTTTTCTTCAATAATTGTTGGTTCCATCAAAAAGATACTGGCTTCAGTATTCTTAGTTACCTGTTTTAATAACCGATCATAGATTTCTCTAAATCTCACTGGAGTCACTTGTTTCCATTCAGGATGATCTAATTGCCTCCACACATCATTAATCCCAATCGATATTGATACTAGATTGGGACATAAGGATAGAACATCCGCTTCCCAACGTTGCTCTAGATCAGGGATTCTATTACCATTTATTCCTTTATTAAAAATAATTGGTAATTCTTCTGGTTGATTAATAACAAAGTAGTCTTTAATATAACGAACGTATCCATAACCAATCTGCTCACTATCTTCAAATTTCCCTGCCTGTGTAATACTATCACCAATAAACACAATCCGTTGATTTGCGACCATCTATACCCCTCCATAAAACGGTTTCATTTATACAATAGCACGCTTATCTTGAGCAAATCAACAGCCAATATATACTACATTAAAAGCCTCTATTGGAGCTTAAGAAAACTCCCATAGAGGCTTAAATAAAGTGAAACTTCCTTCCCCACTGATGGTTAGTTGAACCAATCGGACCTTTACGGGCAGTTGATCTCCCACCTTTCTTCCTCGTGTTCTCCTAAGCTTGAGGGGGGAGTCTTACTGTCCGTTAAGAGTAGGATAAACGATTCGATTATTGTTGAGCTTGAACAATTTTTTCTAAATTGCGTTCCATTACCTTAATATAATCTAATCCATTTTCTTCATCTTCTTTACTTAACACTTCTAAAGTGCTTAGCACCTCAGTTTTTGCACCAATTTCAGATGCCAGAGTATCAGCTACTTTTTTAGATGCAGTTTCTTCAAAATAGATAACACTAATATCATGTTCTTTTGCAAATTCTTTTAATTCAGCTAATCTTTGTGCATTTGGTTCTTGTTCTGGTGATAATCCTGCAATCGGCACTTGTGTAAGTCCATATTCACTAGCCAAATACCCAAATGCAGCGTGCTGTGTAATCATTTCTTTTTTTTCTACTTTGCTTAAAGCATCGTTATATTTTTGGTCAAGTGCAGATAATTCAGCAATATATTTTTCACTATTTTGTTGATATGTTTCCTTATTATCTGGGTCTGCTTCGATTAAACTTTCAGTAATTGTTTCTACTTCTTTAATCGCTAATGCTGGACTTAACCACACATGCGGATCTTTCTCATGGCTATGCTCGTGGGCCTCTCCTTCACTTTCATGGTCATGTTCTGCCTCTTCACTCTCATGATCATGTTCTGCCTCTTCGCCCTCATGGTCATGGTCTGCTTCTTCACTCTCATGATCATGATCTGCCTCTTCACCCTCATGTTCATGGTCTGCTTCTTCACTCTCATGATCATGTTCATCGGTAATACCCTCTTTTAATGTTATACTTTTACTAGCCTCAACAAATACTGTTTCCTTATTATCAACTGCCGACTTAATTGTATCGATAAAACTTTCCATATATACACTGTTAAAGATAAATAAATCTGAAGCTTGTACATTAGCTATATCTTTCGGAGTTGGCTCCCAACCATGTGGTTCCTGATTAGAAGGAATAAGTAATTTTACATCCGCTTTATCGCCTGCAATATTTTTCGTAAATTCATACATAGGATAAAAAGTAGTCATAATTTGTAGCTTTTCTTTGTTTGCTCCACTTGACTCATCATTATTCCCTTTCCCACATGCTGCTATTACCAATACTGCAAGTAACATAATACTAACTAATTTAAATTTTTTCCCCATTTTTTTCACCCAACCTTTTTATTTACTTTCTTTATGCAAAGTTTTTCGTTTTAATCGTGGACTATATTTCATAAGTTCTAACCGATCTGGATTATTTCACTTATTTTTTGTTGTAATATAATTGCGGTCTCCTGTTTCTGTACAAACAAGTGTTATATTTACTCTCATAATTACCATACCTTTCTTTATTCATATCCTTATTATTCTAGTGCCATGCAGGAGTAGGATTCTTGAATAAATCCCATCCTGCATGGCAGTTATGTACTTTGACGGATCCTTCCCCCACCTAGTTTCCTCGATTCCCCTCAGTTTTGAGGTGGTGGTCTTACTGCACATTAAGAGTGGGATAAACTCCTATCCACACAAATCGAAATTATTACGATTTAAAATATTAAATTAGAAATATAAAAGATTGTTTCATCGACTATACTATATTAACCGTAACGATTACGATTTGTAAAGTGTTTTTTTATATTTTTTTTCGATAAGTTTCTCATTACAAAAAAGGTTTTTAGAGTAGCAGAATGACTTTTAAAAGAAAAAAGCTATATCTTCCGAAATTTACGGAATTAATATAGCTTTTTCGAAAATTTAAACTTTGAAATATTTAGTAATTAGTTTTTTTATAACGTTTCAACTGTCGATTTAAAATAAACACGTTCTTTTTTCTTCCCAGATTCATATACAGCACAGATCATTTTTTGTGTTTTTAATGCTTCTTCTCCTGTTATATCTAATGGAGTTCCATTTACTAACGAATCATAAAAATTATTGATTTGTTTTACATGACTTACTCCCCAATATCCTTTTACACCATTTTCATAATGAAAAGTTTCCTGAGGGTTATTGTCTGCAATAAATTCTCTTCCATCCAGTAGACGTACAGTTGCCCGATCCGCAACCATTTTGGCAATTCCCTTTTCACAGTGCAGCTCTATTTCAACCGGAGCATCATACGTATAATAATTAATTGCATGAAAAGCAGTCACGATCCCTTTTTTATAGGCAATAACTCCTTCTGCTGCATCTTCTACTTCAATTATTTCATGGGCCCGATTGCTTATGGATGCATCTACATACTTAATCTCATCATTTATAAACCATCGCATTAAATCCATTGTATGGATTGCCTGATCGATTATTACCCCACCTCCTTCTTTTTCCCATGTACCTTTCCAATCACTTTTTTGATAATATTCATCAGAACGATCCCATGTTACAGATAGCTTTCCGGACTTTACTGTACCAAGTTCTCCATTTTCTAACATTTTCTTTATTAGCTGTGATCCAGGATTATAGCGATTTTGGAAAATGACACCAAGGGTTACCTCATTTTCTTTCGCTGTTTCTACCATTTCTACAGCATCATCATAGTGAATAGACATCGGTTTTTCTGTTAAAATATGAATCTGTCTTTTCGCAGCTTCAATTGCCACCGGTGCATGCAGATGATGTGGTAAACAAATATGCAAAACATCTAGATTTTCTTTTTCAAACATTTCTTGATAGTTTGTATAGGCGGCACAATGATAGATTTTCGCTTTCTCTTCTGCTCGTTCAGACTTTACATCACAAACTGCAACTAACTCTGCATCTTCTCTTGATACGATTGATTGTGCATGCATAGGAAAAATATTACCACACCCGATAATCGCTACCTTTAATTTGGACATTTTTCTCCCCCGCTCCCATTTTTAAAATTGAATGTTAACCGTATTCTCTTTCCTAAAGCTTATACCCACCACATCTGGGAAGGTGTTTCTTCAATCAGAACAGATTTCAGGTTGGTAACAGCTCTTGTTAGTCCTTCTCGAATCGACATAATTGGATCCTCATGTTCAATGCTGACAACGTAGTCATATCCATAAGTTCGTAAAGCACTCATCATGTCCGACCATTCACTAACACTATGTCCGCATCCGACTGAACGAAATGTCCAAGCCCTAGTTTGGACTTCGCCATATGGTTGCATATCTGTTAAGCCATACATATTGGCATTATCCTGATCAATATACGTATCTTTTGCATGAAAATGGTGAATGGCATTTTCCTTTGCTAGAATTTTAATAGCTGCAACTGGGTTAATACCTTGCCACCATAAATGACTAGGATCCAAGTTTGCGCCAATCGCATCACATGTTTCCTCTCGCAATTTTAATAGTGTGTATGGGGTATGCACAAGAAATCCACCATGTAGCTCTAACCCAATTTTCACTCCATGTTCTTTTGCAATATTTCCTACTTCTTTCCAATACGGGATTAATTTTTCTTCCCATTGCCACTTTTTCACATCAGCATATTCATTCGGCCATGGTGTAACAGGCCAATTCGGATATTTCGCTCCGTCATGATCACCAGCTGTTCCAGAAAAACAGTTTACAACTGGAACCTTCATCAAAGATGCTAGTTTAATTGTTTTAATTAACGTTTCATGGGATTCCTGAGCAAATGCTTTATCTGGTGAAATAGGATTTCCATGACAACTGAATGCACTTATGATTAGCTCACGTTTCGCTACCTCTTCAAGATATGCTTTTCTTTTTTCTTCTGACTCCAATAATTCTTCTAAATTACAATGATTGTTTCCAGGATATCCACCTGTACCTATTTCAACAGCTTGAATACCAGCTTCTTTCACTGCATCAAGCATTTCTTCAAATGACTTCTCTGCAAATAAAACGGTAAATACACCTAATTTCATGAGAACTCTCCTTTCCATCCGTTCCAATTTACATGAATACGGTCTACCTATATTTTCGTAATAGTCTTCGTTTCTTGCGATTCTAATGCTGCAAGAATCATAGCTAACGATTTTTTCCCTTCTTCTCCACAAATAAGCGGCTCTTTATCTTCTACAATACTTTCAACAAAATGGTCAATTACACCAGTCTTATTCTGTCCACCTTCATTATTTGACTGAATTCTTCCTAACTCATAATTCACTTTTTCCCCATTTGTATATTGAATAATTAGCGAATAGTTCGGATCATCCTCTAAACGAATGACCGCTTTTTCTGCATAGATTACAGTGGAATTGTCTTCTTTTCCTCTATAAGCCCAGCTTGCTGTCAATGTTCCAATAACGCCACTTTCAGTTTTTAAAATACAAACAGCATTATCATCAACACTGGAGAATTCTTTTGCATTTGTTTCTACAAATGCTCCAACTTCCGTGAATTCTTCTCCTAATACATATCGTAATAGATCTGCTTTATGTACCCCTAAATCTCCCATAGCGCCAATAAATGCTTCTTCTTTTTTAAAGAACCAGCTTTCTTTTCCATCCACACTCCAACCTTCCGGACCACCGTGACCGAATGTAGTGCGGAAACTGTATATTTTCCCTACTTCTCCACTTTTAATTAACTCATGTGCCTTTTGATGGGATGCTACAAAACGTTGGTTATGTCCAATCATCAATTTTTTGCCGCTGTTTTTGGCAGCTTCTATCATTTGAGCTGCTTCTTCCTCTGACGTAGCCATCGGCTTCTCACAAAGAACATGTTTACCTGCATTCAAGGCATCGATGGAAATAGGTGCATGAAGATAATTAGGTGTACACACACTTACTGCATCTAGTTCCTCCATTTTTAATAGTTCTTTATAGTCTGTAAATGCTTGAACTTGATACTTTTCAGCAATTTCAGTTGCCCTTTCTTCGTTTATGTCACATAGTGCAACCAATTCTACCTGATTATTCCATAAATATTCTGGAATATGACGATGCTGTGCAATACTTCCACATCCGATTACGCCTACTTTTAATTTAGCCATTATTTTTTCCTCCTTATAATTCACTTAACTGAAATGGTTTCCAAAGGTTTTGCATTTCCATAAACAGGTTTTTCTCGCTTAACTGGTGTTGCCCATTTAACTGCGTTTATAATAACCTGTTGAATTTCTTGATGATGATAGGTTGGATATGTCTCGTGACCTGGTCTAAAATAAAATACCTTACCATTTCCTCTTGCATACGTGCAGCCGCTGCGGAAAACCTCTCCTCCTTCAAACCAACTAGTAAAAATTAGTTCATCTGGTGCTGGAATATCAAAATGTTCGCCGTACATTTCTTCCTTTTCTAATTCAATATATTCATTTATCCCTTCCACAATTGGATGATTAGGAGCTACAACCCATAAACGTTCACGATCGTCTGCCTCTCGCCACTTTAAGTCACAGCTAGTACCCATTAGAGATTTAAATATTTTCGAAAAATGGCCAGAGTGAAGAACGATTAGCCCCATTCCATCTAAGACACGTTGTTTCACTTTTTGTACGATTTCGTCCTGTACCTCGTGATGTGCTAAATGTCCCCACCATACCAATACCTCCGTATTATTCAGCACTTCCTCCGTTAGTCCATGTTCTGGTTCATCTAATGTTGCAGTATATGTTTCATAACCTGCCTTCTCCAAAAACGCAGCAATCGTACCATGAATGCCATTTGGATAAATTTCCGCTACTACGGGATTTTTCTTTTCATGACGATTTTCGTTCCAAACTGTAATCATTCTTTAGCCACTCCTTCTCTCTTTAAATATGGCTTCATTATATGAAATGTAAGCGCATAAAAAAATCCTTAATCCTGTCTTTTTTTTATGCAATTATGTCATTTGATTGCCAGCTTTCTGCTAAAATAGAGAGGAGAACATATACCACTGAGTCTCGTTGAACAGGAGGAGAATATAAAGTGGAAATGGAGACAAAGCATACCATTAATCAACCAGTTAATGAAAAAGTAATTTATCAGAATCCTCTATTGTCTTTAAAAGTATGGGAAATTAATGATGAAAGAGAGCATGTAATGACTCCGGTTGATTATTATCCTTGGCACTATCATAAAGAAGTAGAGTTACTTGCAATTATTGATGGAGATTTGACGGTACAAACGAAAGAAAATTATCTAACGATTTCTTCAGGGGATGTCCTTATCATGGGAGCGTCACAACCGCATAGAACAAGTAAAGTGAAGAAAGGTAAATTGCGCTATATTGTCTTACAAATCGATCTTCATAAACACTTTGATCAAAGTATTCTTCCCTATTTCTATTGCTTTTCCGAATTAACACATCCATTAGAAAGGATAAATTACATATTTGAAGATAATAAAGAAATAAAACAAGAAGTACATTACTTAATTAATGAGATACATAAAGAAAGCCAAACAAAAGAAAAAGGATACGAGATTGCTATCAATTATTCGATAAAAAGACTATTACTTTTGTTCGTGAGAAACGATACCAAAAATATGCTTCACTATTCAGAAGAACAAGACCTTACCAAACTAAAACCCGTTTTAGATTATATAGATAGCCATTTAGAAGACAGAATACTTGTTGAAGATGTCTGTAAGCTATTGAATTTCAGCTATCATTATTTTATCAAATACTTCAAAAAGGTAATGGGCATGTCTTTTGTCGATTATATAAACTTGAAGCGAATAAAAAAAGCAGAGTTATTACTTTTAACTACTGATAAAAGCATTCTAGAAATCAGTTATGAAGTTGGCATAACAAATATGGCGCAATTTTATAAGTTATTCAAGCGTGAAAATCAATGTTCACCAAAAGCCTTTAAAAATAGAATGTTAAAAGCTAACACCTTATAACGAATTTAAACAGCTGACTAACAGCTGTTTTTTATTTGTGACAATTTCGTTATTTTTTTCTGACTTTTCACAAATAAAAATGAGGGATTTTATAAAAACCCTTCATTTTTGTCAAAACTTGTCGAAATAATAATTAACTTTTATAAAGCAAATGCGAAAAGTGTTGCATAGTTCGGTTCTCTAATAAGTACTAGCAACTATGTAATTTATAAAAATGAATAGAAAGGAGATGGTGTTAATGAAAAAAATAAAATCATTAAACCGAAATTTAAATTTAAGCACAAAACTCTATATTGCTTTTGTCCTTATTCTAATTATTCCTACTTTGACTGTGGGTTACCTATCTTTTCAAAGCGCAAAACATGAACTTAGTGAGAAAATAATGGAGAGCACAAAAGAGAATGTAAAATTGTTGAATAGCAGTATTGACAACACGATCTCCCCAAAGCTTCATGATGCAGATTATTTGGCAGAAATCATTACAAATGAATTATATGATAAAAACGAGGACAGTCCAGAGGCACTTATGACAAAGCTTGAGCAATATAAAGGACTTCATCCAGAAACCGATGCCGTTTATTTAGGGACTCAGGATGGAAAAATGTATACCTCTCCTGCTTTAGATTTACCAGCTGATTATGATCCAAGAGAAAGAACATGGTTTAAACAAGCGATGGACTCCCAAGAAGATAAAGCAATTATAACAAGTCCTTATGTTGATGCTAGTTCAGGAGAAATGGTCATTACTATTACCAAGAAAACGAAAGATGGAGCTGGGGTAATAGGAATTGATCTTAATCTTTCTAAATTAGAAGAAACAACTAAAGAAGTAGAAATTGGAGAAAAAGGCTATATCCTTCTTTTAGATGCAGAACAAACATATGTTGTCAGCCCTGTAAACGAAACCGGTTCAAAGGTTGATGAAGATTTTCCTAATCTCTATGAAAAAAATTCTGGCGAACATCCCTACATTAATAAAGGAGAAAAGCGAACATTATCCTATTTAACAAATGAGCAAACAGGCTGGAAGATTGTTGGTTCTATGTTAGACACAGAAATAGATAATGCCGTAAAACCTATTTTACAACAAAGTCTTTTAGTAATGGCTCTTTCGATTATTATTGGTGGAGCAATTATTATTTTAATTATTCGTTCACTTGTTAAAAGACTAAGAGATATTCAGAATAAAGCGCAAAAAATTAGCAACGGAGATCTTACAGAAGTCATAGCTATAGAATCGAATGATGAAATTGGACAACTAGCCCAGTCCTTTACAACCATGCAAGCTAGCTTAAAAACACTATTAGGAACACTACAAAATCATTCCTTTGCAGTTGCCGCAACTGCTGAAGAATTAAATGCTAGTGCTGGTCAAACAAGTGAAGCTAGTGAACAAGTTGCAACTGCTATCCAACATGTTGCTGTTAGTGCTGAAAAACAGACAGAAGGCGTTGAAGCCAATATTCTCTCCTTAAATCAAATAGTAAGTGGAACAAATAACGTTTTACTAAATGCTAATGAGGTTTTAGAGCGTACACAAACAACTATTCAAAAAGCAGAAGATGGAAAATCGATTGTCCAAAAAACAGTAAATCAGATGAATGAAATTCATCATTCCGTATCAGATTCTAATACAGTAATTATTTCTTTAAATGATCGTACAAAGGAAATTGGCGCTATTCTAGATGTAATCACAGATATCTCCAATCAAACAAATTTACTTGCTCTAAACGCTGCAATCGAAGCAGCCAGAGCTGGTGAATCAGGCAAAGGATTTTCTGTTGTAGCAGATGAAGTAAGAAAATTAGCGGAACAATCCCAAAACTCCGCAAGTCAGATTACCGAAATCATCAAAGCAATACAACAAGATTCAATAGAGACAGTTCAAACCATGTCCACTGTAGAGAAAAATGTAATGAAAGGGCTGGAGATTTCAGACGAAGCCATCAACAAATTTATGGAAATATATGATAATATGAATCTAATATCACCACAGATGATTCAAGTATCTTCGACATTAAATGATATATTATCTTTTGCGCAAGAAACGGAAAAAACAGCAGAAGTAATATCAGATTTAGCTAAAAACAATGCTGCTTCTTCTGAAGAAGTTGCAGCTTCAACAGAAGAACAGCTTGCTGCAATGGAAGAAATATCTTCTTCTGCTAATACACTTGCTTCCATGACAGATGAGTTGATTCAATTAATAAAAAAATATAAACTTTAACTACAACCATTTTCAAAAACTAAGGAAACAAATAATATAAAACGAAAATAGTCTGAATACATCTACACCTCCATATATTTTCTTATATGGAGGTGTGCTATTTTACACATACAAGAAAGGAAGTGGAATGATTGAATCCTAAACAGGTACTATTAATCATCGGTGGTGACTTTAGACAGCTTGAAGTGATCCGCCTTTTAGCACCAGAATTAAGCAAAATTTATTTAATTGGTTTTGAAGATGCTTCCATTTCTTATGAGAATGTCATAAAAGTTAAGTGGCAAAGAGTCCCACTTCATGAAGTGGACAGTATCCTCCTTCCTATTCCAGGAATACAAGATAACAGAATTGCCGAATCGACATTTTCCAAGGAAAAGGTTCTTCTAACTAAAGAAATGATTAATAAAACAAAACCGAACTCCACTATGTATTCAGGCATTATAACGCCTTATTTAAAACAAATTGCAACAGAAACAAACCGAAATTTGGTTGCTCTCTTTGCAAGAAACGATGTAGCGATTCTTAATTCAATTCCAACTGCAGAAGGGGCGTTAATGCTTGCAATCCAGCATACGGATATTACGATACATAACGCTCATGTACTTGTTCTCGGTTTTGGAAGAGTTGGTAAGACTGTTGCCCGCCTATTTTCTGCCGTCGGTGCAAAAGTTACAGTTCTTGTTCGAAAAAAAGAAGATGAAGCAAGGGTGATTGAAATGGGATTGGCTCCAATTTTTGAAGCTGCATTAGAATCAAAAATCCCACTTCAACAGATTGTTATTAATACTGTTCCAACACTTCTTTTAACTTCTAACCTTCTAAAAAAATTACCAAGCCAGGCTTTAATCATTGACTTAGCTAGCAAACCTGGAGGAACAGATTTTGCCGCTGCTAAGGAACATCATATTCAAACCTTATGGGCCCTTGGTTTACCTGCAAAAGTTGCACCAAGGACAGCTGGCACCATTATTGGAAAGACGTTGATAGAATTACTACGAACAGAATAGTACTGGAAAAATCGGAGGTAGCCAGAGCTATCTCTTTTTTTTTGCATAAATCACCATATCATCCATTTACAATTTTATACAAAAGTGATATCATAATTATATCAAATTGAAATTATAGGAGTGATTCATTTGAAAGAAAAAAACGCATTTCATTTTAATGGATTTATCGGTGTTCTCCTTATTGCTATTTCCCTTTTTCTTGGTGTCTATTTACTTGTACAAGAACTTCCAGGTGTAGGCATTCCGTTTATATTAATAGCTGCACTTCTTAGTAGTGGGATCACCATTATTCAACCAAATCAGGCTGTAGTTGTAACCTTTTTCGGTAAGTATTTAGGTTCGATTCGCAGTAGTGGATTATTTTTAACAATTCCACTAACTTTAAGAAAAACCATTTCCTTACGTGTACGCAATTTTAACAGTAAGCGATTAAAAGTAAATGACGTCGATGGGAATCCAATCGAGATAGCAGCCGTTATTGTATTCAAAGTAATTGATTCAGCTAAGGCGATTTTCGATGTGGACAATTATGAGGAATTTGTAGAAATCCAAAGTGAAACAGCTATCCGCCATGTTGCCACGAAATATCCATATGATACCTTTGAAAATGTGGAATTGACATTAAGAGGAAATGCAGAAGAAGTTTCCAACGAGCTTACAACAGAATTACAAGCTCGACTTGATCTTGCTGGAGTCGAGGTAATCGAAGCAAGATTAACTCATTTAGCCTATTCTACTGAAATTGCTCAAGCAATGTTGCAGCGCCAACAAGCCTCTGCTATTATTTCTGCTCGTCAAAAAATTGTGGAAGGCGCTGTGGGTATGGCGCAAATGGCCATTAACCAATTAGAACAAGATAAAATCATTGAATTAGATGATGAAAGAAAGGTACAATTAGTAAATAATTTACTAGTAGCGATTGTTTCAGAAAATCCTACAACTCCTGTAATTAATACAGGTACTTTATATTAATGAGTGGTATAAATGACGAAGAAAAAAAGCTTTCCTTTACGCATTGATCCAGAGCTATACGAAGTGCTGCAAAAATGGGCTGCAGATGATTTCCGCAGTATTAATAGTCACATTGAGTATTTACTTCGTGAAGCTGCCAAAAAAGCCAAGCGATATCCAAAGCAAAAAGAAGAATGACTTAGCAGATGATTCGTTTCATCTAAAAAGGAGACTAGAGCTTTTATAAAAAGCACTGGCCTCCTTCTTTTTTTGCATTTCGCTATTTAGCTTAGCTTAATAATTCCATTAAATCCTCTTCTGTTATGGAAGATATCATTTTTTCATCTGAATCAATGATTTCATCTACTAAGCTTTTTTTCTTTTCCTGTAGTTCATACATCTTCTCTTCGATCGTTCCTTTTGAGAACAGTTTGATAACATCTACAATATTCTCCTGTCCCATACGGTGAGCACGATCGGCAGCCTGCTCTTCAACCGCTGGATTCCACCATGTATCATATAGAATAACCGTATCTGCAGTCATTAAATTCAGTCCTGTTCCTCCTGCTTTTAAGCTGATCAAAAAATAGTCCCGTTCTCCTAAATTATATCGATGACATAATTCAACTCTTTCATCTGAAGGTGTATTCCCGTCCAAATAAAAAAATGATAATCCCTTTTTCGCTAATTCCTGTCCTATAATGTCCAACATACTTGTAAATTGAGAGAAAATCAGTACTCTTCGATTGGAACGTTGTGCTTCTTCCATTAATTCCATTAAATGCGCTAGCTTAGCAGAGCCACCATCATAATTTTCTACAAATAAAGCAGGATGACAGCATATTTGACGTAGTCTTGTTAACCCAGCAAGAATTCTAATCTTATTTTTTCGTAATGTATCTTTATTTAAGTGCTTTAGTGCATCATGTCTTAGTTTTGCCAAATAGGCTGCGTATAATCTCTTTTGCTCTGGTAACAATTCCACCATTTCGCTCCACTGCCTTTTCTCAGGTAGTTCTGCTAAGACATCCTCTTTTAACCGGCGCAGCATAAAAGGTCTTATTTTTTTCGCAATCTGCTTATTTGTAAGATTTGCGTATTCCTTTAACCCCTTCAATAATTCAGGGAAAACAATATGGAAAATAGACCATAGCTCTTCAATGGAATTCTCAAGCGGCGTACCCGTTAAAGCAAAACGATTTATCGCTTTTAACCTTTTCACTGACTTAGCTGTTTGAGAAAGTGGGTTTTTGAAATACTGTGCTTCATCAAAGAAAACAGTGTGAAAAGCTTGCTGTTCATACCATTGTATATCTTGTCTAATTAATGGATAGGACGTAATCAAAACATCGATATTTTCTAAATCCTTTTGTAGCAGCGCTCGCTCCTTTTTATTCCCATCGAGGACAATACATTGAATAGTTGGAGCGAACTTCATGATTTCTCTCTGCCAGTTATATAGAAGGGAAGAAGGACAAACGACTAGCACTTTTTGTTTTTCTCTGCGAATCACTGGTAATTCAGATACGATAAAGGCAATACTTTGAAGCGTTTTGCCTAACCCCATATCGTCTGCTAAAATTCCGCCAAAATGAAATTGCGATAAAGTTTTCATCCACTTAAATCCATCTTTTTGGTAGGACTTCAGCACATCCTCTAAATCAGCGGGAACCTTAATCGTTAATGTTTCTGGATGTAGGAGAGAATTAATCAGTTCAAAATATGATTCGTCTAGTTTAAATATCTTTCTGTCTTCCTCTATAAACGATAGGCTTTCTAAAAGAGTGAGTTCAAATCCACTGACAAAATCCTTATCTTTTATTTGTGGGGAGTGAAGATAGCTTTGAATTTCCTCCATCTCCCTCGTTTGTAAGGCAAAAAGGGACCCATCCTGTAATCGATAATATTTACGCTTTTCTTCTAAAGCAGCTAACAGTCCCTTGATTTCACGTTCTGGAAAGCCTTCCATCTCAAATTTAAACTCTAGCCAGTTTATCCGGTCCTTCTTTAGCTTCACCGAAAAACGAGGCCATGTTTTCTCCTTGAAAATTCGAGTTCTAATCGCGGTTGTTGCATAAACTTTCACAAGCTTTTGCAGCTTTGGTAATACATAATATAGAAAATCAAACTCCAATTCTTCGTTAAAAAGCATATACCCACTATCCGTTTTCGCAAATGAACTTCCATCCATTAATTCTAAAATTACTTCTTCTTTTTTCCAATCTCTAATAAGCACTGCTTCTATGTCTTTGTCTCGTTCATGAACTGGATTGATAACGATATTTTCATAGCGGAATTCTAGGCTTGCCAACAATCGATTATTCACTCTATCTAAGTATAGCTCTGCTTGTAGAGGCGCTTTGCCAATTTTTTTTGAAAGCTCTCTCTCCAATTGAACTTCTCCCAACTTTTTCAAGCCTGGGGCAACCTTTTCCAAAAAGAAGTCTAATTGATTGTTTGCAATAGGAATATCATTCTTGCCAACTTTCTCCGTCATTTTCTTCATTTCTACAAGCCTGTTAAAATCCTCCGATTCCATTTGGATAACCTTTCCGTCTATCATTACTGCATAATATTGATGCAAGAATAAAACAGAATCTATTCCATGAACATTCAATTGATAGCTTCCTGTTTCCTCCTGATATAATTGAAAGGTAAGTGGAAGAGGTTCATGAGAAACTTGCAAGGGTATTCTCGTCTCGCTATATTCTTCTAAATAGATTAATTCCTTCCAGTGTGAACGGAGGGTAATCCAAGAGGACGGTGGTATTAATAGAGTATCTTTACCGCCTAGATTGCTTAATTCGTTGTGATGATTCAAAAAAATCGTTTCATCGCTTACCACTTTCCATAATTCCTGAAGGATTGCTTCCCTTTCTTCTTTTACACAGTGAAGCATTGGGTCAAATTTCTGCGATGGGGCATATTCATATGCTTTGCCTTCTTTCATTCGTTCTAAAAATTGGCGAATGTCTTTAATTTTATTAGATAAAAGGTGAATTTCGATGCCAAACATATTTGCTTCTGATCCAACTTGCATAACCTTTACCCAGAATTCAACCGGTACTACTTCCCTTTTTTCAAAGTGCCGTTGTTTCTTTGGTGAAGGAGAACGCGTCTGATTAAATAAGGCAAAAAAATCATTAGATACATTTGGATTCGTATCTTCCATTAAAGAAGGCTCCTTGCCACTCATCTGAAATTTCTTTATCTCCATCAAGACAGCTGCAATATGCTGACACTCCTTTTGGAAGGAAGCAAGCTTTGGACAAGAACAAGTCGCTTTTATTTCACCAGCCTCTAGAGCAACCATTACAGCAAAATCTTCAGATGCTTGAACGAATGCTTCACAGTAATCTTCTTTATATTCTTTAAACAACACCTTATGATTCTTCGAAAATGCCTCGCCCCTTTTCAAAGATACAGGACCACACATCTCCATGACCATTTTTCGTGTAATAACGATATTCAACAATCTAATCTCCTTCATTTAATATTACAAACTACGCACAAATACCTCCTTACACTTTACTACTTTTTTCGTAACATTTCTATTATGAGAGTATTGTAAAATTAGGTAGAAGTTGTTGTTGTTTGTTAGATGCTTTATTGATGGTGAATTGAAAATTTGGATTATATCCTTGTTTGGTTGATCATATATAGGGTTTGGATCATATATTTGATTTTTGGATCATTTCCTTGTTGGTTTTGATCATATATTTAATTTTTGGATCATTTATCCGATTTTTGGATCATATAATCTTTTTTTCATCCATCCCGCCACTCCGTTCTTCTTCCACTACTAAAAAAAGTGGACAATCTTCCCTTTTCAAGAAGTTTGTCCACTTTTAAAAATATTTCTTTCCTCTTAAATACTATTGGCAACAAGTAATTGCACAGCAGATTGGAGTTTTTCCGTCAATTCATCTGGAGCCGTTAAATAGAGAATCCCATTCCCTTCTAGGCTTGGTTTATTTCCTAATGGGATGGTTCTTTTAATCAATTGTGCATAAATTTCTGGTTCTGTTAAATTTCTTTCAAAAGCTTCATTGCTGATTATTTTAATTAATGCTAACGCACCGCTTACATGTGGTGCAGCCATCGATGTTCCTGTTAGGCTTGCATATTTCCCATCTAAAAAGGTAGAAAGAATCTCTTCCCCAGGGGCTACTAAATCGACTTCTCTATTTGAATTGGAAAAACGAGAAGAATTTCTCTCTAAATCGACAGCACCAACACTTATTACTTCATTATAGGCAGCGGGATACCCCAATTCTTCGGTTGAAGCGAGACCATCCCCTTCATTACCTGCTGCACATACGACGAGAATTTGCGCTTCGACTGCTTTTTTCACTGCCGCGTGTAATTCCTCTACATCTTCCGGTCCTCCAAGGCTCATGGAAATTATGTCGGCCCCCTGCTCAATGGCATAATAGATTCCATTTATAATCCAATCATATTGCCCGGAACCTTGTCCATTTAAAACTTTTACAATTAAAAGAGAAACTTCTGGCGCTACTCCTGTTAATCCACTGTCACTTCCAGACGCTCCAATTGTTCCAGCAACATGTGTCCCATGCCCATTATAATCCATATAAATTTCTGAATTTCCATTGTCATCATCCGTAAAGTTTTTACCACCTATAATACGTTCTTGTAAATCTGGATGATTAATATCACACCCAGTATCCAAGATAGCAATGGTAATCCCTTTTCCTTTTGTTTTATTCCATAAATCAGGTGCCTGAATTAGTTCAATTCCTTTTGGTATTTCTGTTGATAGGTCAACTACCTCTTTCACTTGATAAGGAATTACTCTACATTCTTTTTTCATATAACAGCCTCCTAATAATAGAATGAATAACACAAAGATAATTTTAACAATTCTGAATTATATTAATAAGAGGCTTAAGACTCATTTCAGAACATTTGTTCCTTTTCCTTATTTTAATAGACCATATTAATAGAAAAAAATAGCCTTACCAATAAAGACTATTTTTTCTTCGTCCTATTCTCTTTATTTAAAAATAAAGGCTGTTTTCTAAAAGATTGTTGCTTTCTCAATAGAAAAAATCAATTAATGAGGAAATCTGAGCAGCCTGAATACACGTAGACTCCTGTGGGATTAGCGAGACAGCCTGAGACCCTGCAGGGGGAAGCAGACCGCGGCACAGCGCGAGCCCCACGGAAAGCGGAGTGTATTCAGGCTGCGGGTCATAGCAACAAACTTTACGAAAATAGCCAAAATAAAAGAAACATTTATTTTACTCCATATTTTTTCCTAATCAACAAATAAAAAGAAACAAAAATGACAATCGACCAGATTAAGGAATACAATGGACTTGTATCGATAATTCTAAAAAGACTTGGGATATCTCCTGCAACAGAATCATCGTATGTAAATAATAAGAAGATCATCATATTATTCGCCGCATGTGCACCAATAGATAACTCTAAACTGCCTGTTTTTACAGCTATAAAGGTTAGAGCAAATCCTACAAACAAATAATCTAATCCCACTAATAGTGCAGAATGATTCATTTCAGGATTTGCAAAATGCAAGGATCCAAAAATCAGTCCCACAATAAGTGCTAATAGAACGGGATTCTTCAATTTTTTTCCAACCCATTGTAGCAATAATCCCCTAAATAAAAGCTCTTCTACCGTCGTTTGAATCGGAACAAACAGAATTACGACAAGGAATAAATAGACATACTCAGAAAATGAAACATTATTCCATGTATAATCAGCTGCATTTATTAAGAAATCCAAACCTGATGTAACTAGGAATAGTCCAGTAAATACGGCAAATCCCCAGCCTATCTTTTTCCAATTCACTCTTTTTTCGCCAGTAATCAATGTCCGGAATTTTCTTTTGTGAATAAAACGTACTCCAATCCATAGACCAACTAAAGAAATGATATAAATAATATGTGTCAATAATAAGCTGATAGTGCCATTTCCGCCAACTACCATTCCTGTATCTAGATCCAAATATGTAGCATCGTTCCCATCTAACTCCACGCGCAGTAACTCAATAATAAAATAAATAATGGAACCTGCTATCATAAAGCCAACAGCCAATAAAATGGAAAATAAATAGCGCGGCCATTTATTTTTTCCTTCTGTTACGTTCAAATAATGTTTCAATCTCTCTACTCCTTTGTATCATTTTTTCAAATCAGATTCTCTTTTCCAAAGCGAAATTTGCACGTATTTCGCCAATTTTTTCTTTTCTTGCATTGAGCACTGGAGCATGCACATATCTTTCTAAATCAGCAAAAATTTTCTCCTCTTTATAGCCTAGCTGACTTAGTACCTCCATTGCTGCAACATTTACTGCTCGTGCTCCCCCATCTTCCACCTTAATCGCAATTCCGATTCCTTCTTCGACAAGCCCCATACACTGAACGGCCTCAGCACCTGCTTTTGAAACAATCTGTCCTTGATATGCAGTCATTAAGTCCGTATCAAATCTCCTTGTACCACCAACCATTTCAGGAAATTCCATCATGCTATCTCTTATCCGTTTCACTATATTTCTGCGCTCTTCGGATTTAATAGCATCTGGGCTTGCTAGTCTTGCATAACCAAGTGCTGTATGATATAGAGGTAATTGATGGACTGGTACGCCACAACCATCTACACTAAGCTTTATATTTTCTTTCGGAAAATCACATATGTCTTCAATCGCCTCTAAAATTCGTTGTTGATGTGGATGCTCTATTTCCCGATAAGTGGAGATATCTTCTTTCATGTGAATAGCAGTTGCCAGCATACCAGTATGCTTACCAGAACAATTACTGAAAACAGGTGTCACATCTCCCCCATTTCGCAACAACTCTTTATAGCTTGTTAAGTTCCATGGTGTATGGGTTCCACATTGCAGATGATCTTCCTTAATGCCTAGTCTTTCTAACAGCTGAAGAATGGTTTCTCTATGGAAGGATTCTCCTGCGTGAGAAGCGCAAGCAATTGCTATTTCAGCATTATTATAAGAATAGGTATCTGCAGCTCCTGTTTCTAAAAGCGGAATCGCTTGAAATGGCTTCATCGACGACCTAGGAAATGTCATCCTATTTGGATTTCCATAGGAATATAGTAATCTACCTTCTTTATTTACTACAGCAACATGAATAGTATGTGTACTTTCCACATATTGTCCACGATAGACAAGCATCGGCTCATTCAAATCAATCTACTCCTTTTTCTTTTTAAGCATGGAAATTTTCCTTCAATGCTTCATATTGAAATCCTTGTTTTTGATAGTTTTGCATTTTATACATTTCTTTTGGCGTATCCTCTCCATCTGCTAATAAAATGATGGTCTTATTTGGAAATAAATCCATCACCATTTTTTGCATTCGAGCGGCAATCCCTTTTCGTTGATATGCTTCAATTACAAAAATTCCGTCAATTTCGACCGTTTTATCTGCTATAATTACTTCTAAAGCACCAGCTGCTTTTCCTTTATAATAAGCTATTACTTGCAAAAATTGAGGATTTTTAAAATTTTTCCGATAGATTTCTGTTTTGCCTTTAGCAAAATCTATTCCATATTCTAAATCCTGATTATATTCCAATTGTAAATAATCCTCAAAATTATCCTCCGTTACTTCCTTAATCAGAATCTCCTCTATATGCGACAATGCAGGAAATTCACTGGGATCAATTGCATAAAGCTCCGTCAATCCCACATCATAGTGAAGGTTACGAACAATATGGTCTAGTAGCTCTTTCGTAAATTTTTGATTTTCTGGAAAAATAAATTTAAGATGCTTCTGCCCAGTTCTTTGATGAAACTCTTTCAGGTATTCTTCTACCAGCTCAAATTCCATTATTGTAGGCATTGCTTTAAATTGGATGTAATTACTGTCATACTGAAGGAGCATTTCTGCATTATGAATATGTATCCAATTAGTAGTTTCCTTTATTTGATTTCCTTCCTTATGGATGTTGCTATAGGTCACTTTCTCCATGATGTTATTCCTACCCTCTCCCAAACTACTTTTTTACCGTAATATACTAATAATAAACGATTCATTTATAGAAATCAGTAGATTATAGAAAAAAATGACAATATTTCATTTCACCCAAACGCAAATAGGACTGCTCATAAAGGAACAGTCCTAACAAAATAATCATTCTCTCTACAATTATATGGCTTCTGCATTTTCCCTCCTTTCTCTCCATAAAAATACTTCGTTGCCTCTTTCATTATAGTGCACTTTTTGAAAGATTTTCATCATCATTAAAATACCTCTTCCTCGTTCCTCAAGCACAATATCACTCAAAAGCTTTTCTGTACCATATTTTTCGATATCATGAAATTTCTTTGCCACATTAAATCCTTTTCCATGATCTTTAATCCGCATATCGACAGTATGCTTTGTATATTGTAGTTCTAAAATAACAGGAAACTCCCCATGTTCAATAGCATTATTTACAGCTTCACCGATTCCCACACTAAGCATAAAATCCTCAGACAACCAATCTCTTAAATCCTTATTTAATTTATCTTTCCATTCTTTCTCTGTATGATCCTGTATTACTATCGTTTGATAGCTAATATGTTCACTCATATGTTGCCCCCCATTTTTAGAAAAGCACAAGCTCCTTATAATCGACAAATATCGTTAATACATATTTACAAGAAACGAAGATTTGATGTTTGTCGGCACATTGATGCTGGAACTGAACATTCATTAGAAATATGACTCTTTTGTGTCCATAAAAAAAGACTAACAAAACAAACAAGGATAGTTTGGTTAGCCGGTTGCGCTAGTAGCTCATAATCAACAAAGCGCCCAAATAAGTTGATTAATCAAAGCTTTCTACCTTTATATCTTTCTCCATAATATGAAGTTAATCAATTATATAGTATTATATACCCAGATAGAATCGTCATAAACCTATATTGTTAGAAAAATTATAGCAAACTACTCTTACTTATCAAAAAATGGAAAAAGCCAACTTTTTAAATGGATATAAAAGACCCGGAACTATGAAGGACCCTTGAGAAAAGATTACATTTAAACGAAATATACTAACTAGTTTATATTGCATTTACTTACTATAAAGGATAAATACAAAAAATCAGTGGGAATTTTAACTCCCACTGATAACAAAGTTACTTATACTCTTCATACCCACTTAATTATCACCAAAATAAAACATCCTTTTGCCGCAATACGTTAAGAGCCTCAACAAAAAAATAGTCTCCATAAATTAAAGGAACATCCACATTCTTTTGCTCTGGAAAATGACTTGTTCCGTTATTTAGTAAACCTTCCTCTTCTTTGTCTTCTTTTGTAGCACAAGTAGTGTAGAGAGTTTTTAATAAATTTGCTCCTGCCTCCTGATATATTGGCTTTTCAAAATCAGTTACAAGTTTCCCAAGCATGAGTAACCCACAAGCTGCAATCGAACCTGCCGATGAATCAGGGTAGGAATATCGTTTTTCTCCGTCTTCAGGAATACGAAAATCCCAAGCTGGACATTCATTTGGACGAAGATTAGAAAGAAAGAAATGGGAAACTGATTTTGCCGCATATAAAAATTCTATATTATTAGTATGCAAATAGGAAAGAGTCAAACCATATAATGCCCAAGCAGTTCCTCTTGACCAAGCACTATCTGGTGCATAGCCTTGACCACCAAGCTTATCTACTACTTCGCCTGTTTCTGGATCAAAGACAACAATATGATGCACAGAACCATCTGGCTGAATAAAATGCTTTTTAACAGTTTCTGCATGCTTTTCGGCAGCTATTTTGAAACGCGGGTCCCCAGTTTCTTCTGAAGCCCAATATAACAATGGAAGATTCATCATGCAATCAATTATTGCAACGCCTCGGTTATCCTCCTTCTTTGACCAAGCATTCCATGCACGAATATAATTGCCCTGTGCATTAAATCTACCTAATAAAAAATTGGCTGCTAATAAACCTCTTCTTCTTGATTCCTTATTACCAGTAAGTTTATAATTTGCTAGACTCGTCAGCGTCCACATAAACCCCATATCATGATCTAATTTTTCTGAATCAGACAATAAATAATCCAAGTTCGCTTCACACTGTTCTGCCGTTTTTCTAAGTGCGTCATCCTTATTTTCTTGATATACCTGCCATAAAAGTCCTGGCCAGAAACCAGCAGTCCACCATTCAGGATCTTCCAATACATATTTCTTGTCTACACTTGCATGTGGAAAATTCGCACCAATCGTTTCATTATTTCGAGTTGTTTTCTCTATTACAAACTCCCAAGCTTCTTCAAGCCATTTTTCGTTATCACTCATTATAATTGCACAACTCCTTTTATTCGAATCAGCCAACTCCAAAAAAAGAAAAGGTTTTCATTTTTTAAAAAAAATGTTAATAAGCCCTCTCTTTCTCTATGGTTACTATACTCTCATTATAGGAATTTCATTACCTATCAACAATGTACAATCTTTACTACTTCTCGAAATAATTTTACTCTTATTGCTATTCCTTTTATAAATCATTATTTATTTTGTGTAGTTTTTTTCCATACTACTACATTTTTTTCCTTTGAATAATCCATTGTAAATTACTCCAGATTTCCCTCAAATTTCAGCTCTCATAATCCGTTCCCCTTCATGGATAATTTTCTGCTTAGTCTAAATGAAAAACTTCTTCTAATTTATGGGTTACAGGACTATAATCTTCATTTGTTTCCATTATTGGCGCCATGTATTTCCACCATTTTCTGCATATTGCTGTTTGGGAGATAAGTTCATATGTATCTTCATCCGCTACTTCTAAATAAGCAAATAACACTTGCGATTCACGATGAAGGTAAATAGAATAATTGGTGGCACCATGCTGTTTCAACGCTTCCTCCATTTCTGGCCAAAGTTCATCATGCCTATTTTTGTATTCGTTTTCATATCCGGGTTTAATAAACATAATAGATGCTATTCTTTTCATTGAATCTCCTCCTTGTTTTTAACAAAAAAAAACTATCTTAATTAATACGCAAACTACTGCTTCATTGAATAAAATGGGCTGAGAGGGTGAAGAAGACTACTTTTTAACCAATGTTTTCTAATTGCCCAATTATTAGTTTCTGTTTAATAGTTGAATTCTCCTTCAAGAAAAGCAATAATCGTACAATTCCATACTTATTCATAGATTTATCTACCTATATAATTCCTTTAATGGAGAGGCATCCTTTTACCCCTTTATGCCGAATAATGCAATTCCTTCCCATACTTGTTTTTGCTATATCGGAAGTCTTAACTTCTGCGCTTACACTCTTTGCCTTTCACCTCTCTCCTCTTATTTTCTTTTTATTATAGTAAAAATTGCACTTACATTAACGTTATTTTGCTATATACAGAGACAATATTTACTTCTTTTTATTTCATAAGGTTTGGGTTCATGATTTTTAAGGCAGTAGCCATTAGGTTGAATTAGTGGTTTTTGCCATTATTAAGATCTTTCTATCCACAAAAATAGGAAAAAACCATCATGATGATTTTTTCCTATTTTTGTATTTATGCCTATTCTTTTATTCTGTTACTCGAAATTTCAATTTCGTTTCAGCATGATATGTTTCTTCAGGTTTTAAAACAACGGATGGAAATTCAGGATGGTTAATTGCGTCGGGAAATCCTTGTGTTTCTAAACATACCCCTAAGTATTTTCTTCCCGTTACGCCATTAAAATCATATTTATCTTCTAATTGGTTACCTGAATAAAGAATGAGTGCAGGCTGATTCGTTACTAAAGACATTTCTCTTCCACTCTCTTTATCTCTTAAAATAGCAGAATGGGATCCTTCTTCAGAGAAAATAAGGGGATGGTCATATCCATTACCTACTAAAGTATTTTGGTCAAAATCATTATCAATTCCTGCTTTCAACAGCTTTCCTTCCGAAAAATCAAATGGTGTATTTTCTGTATGTACCATTTTTCCTGTTGGAATAAATCCTTCATCTAGTTCTAAGAAACGATCAACATCAGCAATTAGTTCATGATTAGTTATATCTCTTTTATTATTCCCACTTAAATTAAAATAGGAATGATTGGTCACTGTTACAGGTGTTTCTTTGTCTGTTTTTCCGTGGTATGTTAGGACTATTTCATTCTCATTAGTCAGTAAATAATCTACAGTAAAGTCAAAATTACCTGGATAACCTTCTTCTCCATCTGGACTATGATATGTATAGCGAATTCCAATTGCCCCTTCCTCTTCTACAATACAAGAATCAAAGACTACTTCACTCCAACCAACATTTCCCCCATGTAAGTGATTAGGAGGAGTATTTGTATTTAATCGATACTCTTTTCCATTAAGTTCGAATTGACCACGATTAATTCTTCCTGCAACGCGCCCAACAATCGCCCCTAAATAAGGACCTGGATACTGTCTATACTCCTCTAATGTTTCAAAGCCAAGCACAACATTTTCCTTGTTTCCTTCCTTATCTGGAACTATAATTTTCGTGATAATGCAGCCATAATTCATACTAGAGAAACTCATTCCATTGTTATTCGTAAAAGTATATTCTGTTATCTTTGCTCCGTTTACTTCTCCCATTGATCTTTGACTATAATTCATATTAATCACTCCTTCTAATAATCATTCTTTCTCTCTTATTTTCCCACTTCTAATTTGAAATCGCCTTCATTTCCATGTTTTTAAATGAACATATATTGAAACGCTTTCAATAGTTTGTTTACCCTATTAACTAATCCCCAACTATATCTTACTTTATTTTATCAGAATTGATAATATTTTTTTTATTTTTTCTAGAGAAAATAAAAAAAGCTGTCAATATCTCACTTATCGATGATGTTGACAGCTTCCGTAATGTTTTCGATCAAATGCTTACAACAAAAGCTTCATATGGCTTTAAATGCACATTTCCAAAATCCACACTTTCACGATGATAATTACTAATAATCACCTCATCACACTCGTTAAATTCTGGTAAATGCAGCATTTTTTCTTGGTCACTAAAGTTGGCCACTACTACCCAAGTTTTTCCTTCAAACTTTCGTGTATAAGCAAAAATCTCTTCTTCCGTATCTTCGATTAGCTCAAAATCTCCCCATACTACGATTGGATTATCTTTTCTCAATTGAATTAAAGATTGATAACAATAGAAGACGGAATTAGCATTTTCTAAATTATTCTTAACATTAATATCCAAATAATTCGGATTAACATGCAGCCACGGTGTCCCGGTAGTAAACCCTCCATTCTCCGTATCATCCCATTGAATAGGTGTTCTTGCATTGTCTCTACCTTTTACATTAATCGAATGAAGGATTTCCTCTTTCGTATACCCTTGCTCTATTCGCTCATAGTACATATTAATACTCTCTATATCATTCACTTCACTAATATCCGAAATTGGGCAATTAGTCATCCCAATCTCTTCCCCTTGATAAATATATGGAGTTCCTTTCATTAAATGTAAAAGGATGGCAAACATCTTTGCACTTTCCACCCGATACTCTTTATCATTTCCCCAACGAGATACGATTCTTGGTAAATCATGATTATTCCAAAACAAACTATTCCAACCTTCATTCCCAAGAGAAGTTTGCCATTTTGCTAGTATGGATTTTAATTGCTTTATTTCTAATGGCTTTAAATCCCATTTTTGTTTCCCCTCTTGCTCGTCTAATCCAATATGTTCAAATTGAAAGACCATGGAAAGCTCATTTCTTGCTGGATTCGAATATAATTTAGCGATTTCAGGAGTTGCTCCCCAAGTTTCTCCTACTGTTAAAACATCATAATTACCAAACGATTTTTCATTCATTTCTTGAAGATAATCATGTAGCTTTGGTCCATTTCCAGTAATACCAAGATCTGGTTGTTTTCCTACTAAATCAATCACATCCATGCGGAAGCCACCGATTCCCTTTTCTAGCCAATAGTTCATCATATTCCAAACTTCTTCCCGCACTTTTTCATTTTCCCAATTTAAATCTGGCTGTCTTTTACTGAATAAATGCAAGAAATATTGTCCGCTATCTTCATCAAATTCCCAAGCAGAACCGCTAAAAGTAGATTTTAGTTCATTTGGTGCTTCGCCATTAACCGGGTCACGCCATATATAGTAATCTCGATATGGATTGTCTTTTCCTTTTTTTGCTTCAATAAACCATTTATGCTCATCTGAAGTGTGATTTACGACTAAATCCATAACAATTTTAATTCCTTTTTCATTCGCAGTTGCAATTAATTCATCCATATCTGCCATCGTACCAAATTCATCCATAATATCTTCATAATCACTAATATCATAGCCATTATCATCATTAGGCGATTTGTATACAGGGCTTAGCCAAATAACATCGATTCCTAGTTTTTGCAAATAATCAAGACGATTGATGATTCCTCTTAAATCTCCAATTCCATCTCCATTACTGTCTTGAAAGCTTCTTGGATATATTTGATATACGACTGACGTTTGCCACCATTTCTTTTCCATTATGTTACCTACTTTCTGTGAAAATATATTCTTTACATAAACGTTTATGTAAAGTTTAAAAAATTTTACTCCATCCTATTTATTACAGACGCCCTTTCTACTAATCGAAATGGCATCCTTTCTGTTTTCACTTCTACTTTTTGCTGAATAGCCTCAATCACTTTCAAGCAGCCCTTTTCTCCCATTAACTGAAATGGTTGCTCTATTGTAGTTAAGGGAGGAACAGCCATTTCTGCAACTCTCGTATTATCGTAGCCTATGACAGAAAGTTGCTCTGGTATTTTTATCCCTAAGTCAAAGGCTGCTGAAATAACACCAAGTGCTACTTCATCACTTACACAAAATACAGCTGTTATTCCAGCCTTTTCAGCATGGAAAGCATAGAGGGCTTCTTTTCCGGCAGAAAAACTATAATCTCCTGCTTTTATGTAGTTAGCCGAAATACTTAATCCGTGATCCATTAATGCCTTTTTATATCCTTCTATCCTCGGAATCCCAGCTACTCGATCAGCGTAATCCACACCTGCCAAGCCAATTTTTCGATGTCCATGGTCAATTAGATACTTTGTAGCAGCATAGGAAGCTTCAAAATCATCTACTTTAATAAAAGGTATTTGTTTATTTTGTGTATCTGTAGACAATAGCACATAAGGGATACTCAATGATTCAATAGCTTGAATTTGCTCCTCGGTTAGTGGGATAGATACAAGAACAAGCCCATCCACTTTTCTTTCTTCTAGCATTTTTAAGCAATCAATTAATCGATTACCTTTCTCCCCAGCATGGGAAAGAATGACACTAAAGCCATGACATTGCGCTACCTTCTCCATCCCATTTACAATATCAGCATAAAAGATGGTTGACACGTTTGGCATGATAATACCAATTAAATTACTAGATTTTTTCACTAAGCTTCTCGCCATTTCATTTCTCCGATAGCCTAGCTCTTCTGCCATTTGCAGGATTTTCTTCTTTGTCTCTTCATTGTAACCACCTGCTCCATTTAAAACTCTTGAAACAGTTGCTGTGGACACATTGGCGACTTTTGCTATGTCTTTAATTGTTATCGTCATTTATTTCACCCTTCACGTAAACGTTTACGTAACTTTACTTTAACACAAAAATGTAACGCTTACAATAAAAAAACGTGTGCTTTGGTAATGGTATGATGAATACCACTACCAAAGCATGCAGCTTATTTTACTTCTATCTTTACATCCCCTTCGATGTAATTAGGGTAAGCGAATAATTCAAGACGTAAAGGATTTTTATAAACAGTGTTTTCTAAATGTAACTCCCATCTCTTTTCATTATTGGTACTTGTCATTAGTTCAGTAGATATTGAGAGTTCTTTTCCATCAGCATCTATTGCATAACTAAAGAGACTAAAATGATTTTCTGAATTCGATTCCATATAAAATTCTATTTGATTCTCAGAAGTTTTTCCTAATTTAAGCTTACCGTCTTTCGGACTTTTTATTAATTTACTTGCTTCCGTGTCTACAATAACCATCGCGTCTTCCTTATCAATTGCCATCAACTTATTTATACACAAATAAATTTCCTTCGTTTTTTCAAAATAATTAGACTGCAAATAAAATGTTTTCTCATTTTCACTTATATGCCTCATTACAGTTCCGTTTTTAATAGAACTCCAAACTTCTTCTTTTTCATTTTCCAACCGCATATCTTCAAATCCCAAAATTTCTTTTGTATTAGCAGGATCAAATGCTACCTTCACTCCAATTCGTAATGGGTACACGATAATTTCTTCTATCGTGATTTTTTGATTCTCCACTTCCACAACCTGGTTTATTGGATAAGTTATATTCTTCTTTACATTTTCCTTGAGTTCAAAAGGAATCAGAAATTTTATTTCTTGATTGTCCATTACTGTAACTAATTCAAAGTTAAACGTTAATTCCTCAAAAGAAAAAGAGTTTACAAATTGGTACTCAACCATATCTTGAAATTCATTTTGAATATCATCAGGAAAATATACATTATAGCTACGTGAATGCTCAGGAAATTCTTCTTTATTTAGGAGATTAATATACTTTATCTCTCCGCCAGTTAGTGGCTTTGTCGATTTCAACGTATAAAATACATTCATTCCTGATTCATCCATAATTACTCCATCTATCGTTAACGTCAAATCTCCTTTTGTCTCAGAAACATCTACCTTTTGATAATAATCATTTTCTATAATGGCGGAAAAGCCTTTATCTTGTTCAATAAAACCAATCATCCATTCCATCCCAGGGATTGTTGAGAGAGCATTTGCAAAAGTTGGGGATATTCGAATGGAAGTTACAAAGAAAATGATAATAATGGCAGCAATCGCAAGCCCTACTAATCGTTTTTGTTTTTTCTTAACCAGATTTTTTTCTCGCTTAGCTTTTAAAAATCCACTTAAAATGGCTTCATCGGCTTTTTCGATCGGTAAACTTATTTTTTTTAAGTCATTCTTTAATTTAGACAAACTTTGTTCCTCTTGTTCATACATGATCACTCTCTCCTTTCTCCTTAAAATATAGCCTTAATGTTTTCAGTACTTTATGTAATCGAGACTTTACGGTTCCTTCTGGTATTTTTTCCATTGCGGCAATTTCTTTGATCTTCGTATTTTGAAAATATTTCAAATAGATTAATTGCTGATCTTCATTAGATAACAATTCAAGGGCTTCCTTTAGTTCAATCAAGGATTGGTCTTGGTAAACAGATATATCATATACTTGGTTATCAGAAATAACTCTGTTGGATCTCTTTACTTGATCTTGACAATAATTGATCATAATTCTTGTTAGCCATGTTTTTAAATAGGCTGGCTCTTTAATGGTATGTATCTTTTTATAAGCTCGATAGGTTACTTCCTGCAATGCTTCTATTGCCGCATCTTCATCTTTTAAAAATGCTAAAGCAGCTCTTAGCAATGATTCTTTATATAATTGCATTACTTCCAAAAAGGCATCATCATCTCCTTTAATAGCTTTCTTACTAATCTCTAACTCTTCCAATTAATCACCTCCTCTATTCTCCTATACATTAGACTTTATACTGGGGAAAAAGTTCACGAAAAATATAAAATAAATTCCTTTTTATCTAAAAGCAAATTATACATGAAATTTCAAGCATAAAAAAAGCCACCAAGACAAAGTCCTAGCAGCTTCCTACTTTACTTTAATACAATCCCTCTGTTTCTTCTTTCGTTACAATATAAATATTTTTCGTCTGTGTATACCCATCTAATATGCTCTTATATGTTTCCCTACCGATACCAGATTTTTTGTATCCTCCAAATGGTGCTCCTGCTGGAAGCTGATTATACGTATTCACCCACATACGTCCTGTCTCAACCCCTCTTGCGACACGAAGTGCTGTATTAATATCGCGTGAGAATACTGCTCCTCCGAGTCCAAATTCTGATTGGTTAGCGAGCTCAATCACTTCTTCTTCTGTCTTAAATTTTATAAGCGTTGCAACTGGACCAAAAATTTCTTCTTGAGCAATACGCATCTCATTCGTGGCATCTGCTAAAATCGTCGGTGCCATAAATGCTCCATTCTCTAATCCGTTATTTATAAGCCTGCACCCACCTGTTACAACTCTTGCTCCCTCTTCTTCTCCAATTTTTACATATTCTAAAATTTGCTCTAATTGGCGTTCATTTATTTGCGCGCCCATCACGACATCTTCTTCCCACGGCAAGCCAACTTTTACATCTTCGAATGCCAGCTTCATTTTTGCAAGGAACTCATCATAAATGCCTTCTTGAATGAAAATGCGGGAACCAGCACAGCACACTTGTCCTTGGTTAAAGAGTATTCCTAATTGAACCCCTTCTAATGCGCGCTCCATTGGTGCATCATTAAAGATAATGTTCGCTGACTTTCCACCTAACTCAAGTGTAGATGGTATCAGTCTCTTCGCTGCTGCAACTGCAACTTCTTGTCCTATTTCAGTGGATCCTGTAAAAGCAATTTTTGCAAAGCCCTCATGTTTTAGCATATAGTCTCCTGAATGAGAACCACGGCCGGTAATCACATTGACTACCCCTTTTGGTAAAACTTGATCTAAAAGCTTGGCTAATTCTAATAGGCTCAAAGAGGTAGTAGACGACGGATGAATAACTACTGTATTACCTGCAGCGATAGCAGGAGCAATTTTCCATGCAGCCATTAATAACGGGAAATTCCATGGAATAATTTGTCCAACTACTCCAATAGGCTCTTTAATCGAAATCGATAAGGTATCTTCATCGAAGGCTTGAGCAGTTCCCTCTTCAGAGCGGATTACGCCTGCAAAATAGCGGAAATGATCAGAGCTTAATGGAACATCAATATTTCTTGTTTCTCTTAGTGGCTTTCCGTTATCCAATGTCTCCACTAAGGCTAATTTTTCCGCATGTTCATCAATTAAATCAGCAATTTTTAATAATAAATTGCTTCTATCTATTAAACTTACTTTCTTCCATGTTTTTAATGCCTCTGCTGCTGCAGCCACTGCTTGATCTACATCTGCATAGGTAGCGTCCACAAAATCAGCCAACTTTTCTCCATTACTAGGGTTATAGCTGCTAATTAGCTTTCCTTCTGAACCTTTTACCCATTGCCCATTAATATATAGACCATATTCCTTGTCCAATACAGTTGTTGCATTTAAAGAAGTGACCATTTTTAAAACCCCTTTTCAAATATTTAAAAATAAGGTATTAATTAGGAAGAAGAATGCTTTAGTCTTTAAAATTCCAGACCTTATTTTTATCCTGTTTTTTAGAATGGCTGTTTTCGTAAAGTTTGTTGCTATTACCCGCAGCCGGAATACACTTCGCTTTCCGTGGGGCTCGCGCTGAGCCTCCTCAGCTTCGCCTCCGGGGTCTCAGGCTGTCTCGCTAATCCCGCAGGAGTCTTCGTGTATTCCGGCTGCTCCATTTTTCCAACTAATTCTTTTTTTCGATTGAAAAAACAACAATCCTTTAGAAAACAGCCTTTAGAATAGACCGTTAAGTATACGCTTGCAAAATTCATAGAAAATATACTACTAGTCTTATAGCTTACTTACCAATGTGAATACTTTAACAAGCTAGCAGTTAATTAAATTATAAATTCCAGTATAAGGAATGTCTATTAATAACCTTGTACTTCTTTTTGTTACATTTATAAATTAAAAACAACGTATGGTTTCCCCCACAAGTCACAAAAAAACCCGTCAATCTTGACGAGTTTTTATTTGAAATGCTCTATCGATTATAATTCTAAATATTCTCTTGCTTTAATCCATCAATAATATTTTCTTTCTTAATTTTGCTAACTGAATATAGCATAGCTGCCGCGACAATGATAAATATTGCAATAACTACAAATAGAATACTCAACCATGGAAGCTCAAAGCCATATTCAAATGTATTGCTTATGGACCAGTATAGTGCTGCTATGACTCCAATACTAATTGGAATACCATACATCAATGCTTTTATCCCATAAAAAATACTCTCAAAATAAATCATTTTATTAAACCCAGTTGGCGTCATTCCTACAGAACGCAACATTGCAAATTCCCTTTTTCGTAAGGAAATACTAGTTGAAATCGTATTAAAGATATTGGCAATACTTATTAATGATATGAGGGAAATAAAGCCGTACATAAAGACAGACATGATCATAATCATCTGTTCTGATTGCTTTCGATCCATTTCCACATTGTAAATATACATAGAGCCTGTTTTTAAATCTTCTAATTCCTCTTGCGCTTTCTCCGGATTATCACTGTTTAAATATAAATTGTAGTCCATATTAATAGTTTCATCTTCAAATAATTTCTCTGCTACTTCGTTAGAAATAATCATCGTAATGGTTCGATAATTATTAGAACTTATTCCCATTAAAGTTTCATCTGTAAATAAGCCAATTTGAATCTTATTAAAAAATTCTTCCTTGCCACTGTCTTCTCGATACATATAGAGATCAATAGAATCACCTGGTTTTGCATCAAGTACTTTTTCCTCAATAAATTTCTCTGCATATGGATCAAAATAAGATGCAGTCTCAAGCACAATACCTTTTGGAACATCTGAATTTAAATATTCATTGCTATTAAAGCCTGCTGCTTTAGCGTAATCTTTAAACGAGGAATCCGATAAAATAAAGAAATTCACATTAAATGACAGTTTACCATCATCTAACATCGTATTATCTTTCTCTACCGATTTTTTATTATTTTCACTTAATACATCCTTAGCTAAAAAGGTTGTTACATATATGTTCTTAATTAAATTACTTTGTGTAATACTCGGAGCATTTGCTAGAGGTAGCAGCTCTTCCTCTGTACTATTTGAACCAGCAGACACAGCAATATCGTAGTCAATATTTTCTTGTGATAGTTCCACTGACTTTTTCATATTATCTGAAAAAAAGGAAACGGTTAAGAAGAGTAAAATACTAATAACTAAAGAAAAAACGGTTGTTTGATATCTTCGTTTATTCCGTTTTAAATTTTTCAGACCGATTTCCGCTTCTATCCCGAATAGCTTACGCACAAGTTTAGAAGTTTTCACTTTTTTTCCGGATAATTTGATATCTTGTGTTTGTCTAATTGCATCTATCGCAGAGATTTTTGATGCTTTTCTAGCTGGTAAATAGGTTGAAATAAAGATGGTTACAAGTGAAATGAGAATAGAAAATAGGATGGAAAAAGGTGTAACCACTACATTTAATCCTTCTGCAGTGTTTAAAGCCTCTTGAAAATACTTATTTATAAATGAGAATGTAATTCCAATTCCCACTAGCCCAGCAATTATTCCTAAGGGAATGCTGATTCCACCTATAACTGCACCTTCAAAGAATACAGAATTTCTTTTTTGTTTCTTAGTTGCCCCTACGCTTGAAAGCATTCCTAAATGCCTTGCTCGTTCCGAAACACTAATAGCAAACGCATTGTAAATCAGTGCTACAGAACCAATAATGATAACAAGGATAATAATACCTAATAAAGAATACATCGTAAGAAGGAGATTATCATTCGATGATACTCCATAATAACGCAGTAACTCACTATTATAATTAACTTTTTCAATGTTTAATTTCTTAGCTAAGGATTCTGAATCCTCATAAATAGACTGCTTTACCTTTTTCATCACAACACTTGCATTTATACTACTATTACTCGTTAATTCACTTTTGTCCATGTAATTAACAATGGTATAACCTGGTGACCAAGTAGGTTCCCAAGATGGACTTTCCATGATCCCGACAATTTTAAATGTATAAGATTTTACACGTTGGATTTCCTCAACATTTTCTCCTTCTTCATTCCTTTGCAAAGGATCTGTTTGTGTGAGGATTGAATCTTCTTCCTCTAACTTAAAATGCCTTTCCCCAATACTAACTTTTAATTCGTCTCCGATGACATATTCTCTTTTCGCATTCTTCACCATTTCATCTGATATAATGATTTCATTAGAGGCTTTGGGATACGTTCCTTCTTTTAATGTAATCGGAAACTGCGTAAGTCCTTGTTCATCATATTGTCTAAAAAATAAATACGGCTTATATTCACTTTTTGAACCCTTCCAGTCCGCATAGCCTAGATCATTAGATAAGATTACCTTTTCTATTTTTTTATCCTCTTTTATCTCTTTGACTTGCTCACTATTAACTCCTATGAATTGTGCATGCCACTCTCCGTCTCTTGCCATACTATCTCTTTTTAATAAATCAATAAAAGAAACACCAAGTGTCGCAACAGCTGTCAGCATACTAACAGAAATAATAACACCAATGATTGTTACGAGTGTTCTTCGCTTATTCTCCTTTAAATTTCTCAAAGTAAGTTTATTCATAATGTTCATGGACGAATCACCTCATTTTTGGCGATTTTTCCATCTTCTACAGAGATAACTCGATCAGCTTGTAATGCAATCCGTTCATCATGCGTAATAACAATTAGTGTTTGATTATAGGTTTTATTAAACATTTTTAATAGTTCCATAATCTCTTCACTATTTTTACTATCTAAATTCCCCGTCGGCTCATCTGCGAGCATAATGGCAGGATTACTAATTAATGCACGTCCAATCGAAACGCGCTGTTGCTGTCCGCCTGATAATTGGTTAGGAAGGTGGTCTAATCTTTGTTCTAGACCTAATATAGAAACAATTCGATTAAATTGTTCTCTATCTACTTGATGATTATCTAATAAAAGAGGAAGCGTAATATTTTCTTCCACCGAAAGAATCGGGATTAAGTTATAGAATTGATAGATTAGGCCAATTTGTCTTCTTCGAAAAATAGCCAATTGTGTTTCATTTAATTGATAAATATCTGTATTATCAACAAAAACTTTTCCGCTAGTTGGTCTATCTACTCCACCTAACATATGAAGCAAAGTTGATTTTCCCGACCCAGATGGTCCTATAATTGCAACAAACTCACCCTTGTTAACAGAAAAGGAGACATTATCTAACGCTTTAACAGCTGTTTCTCCTTTCCCATACACTTTAGACAGATTATCTATTTTTAAAATTTCCATTTTATCGTCCTCCTATTACTTGATGCTCTTAGTCTACCTGTCTAAAGTGACTCTCGAGTGACTTTAAAGTGACAATTTAGTCACTTTGGTAGGAATAGGTGGTAGGTTCTTTTATGCTTTGTTCTTTTTTATGAGGTATGGTGCTCATTTTTTGATGAACGCTACTGATTTTCCGCAAGTAAAGTATCTTTAATGTCTATAAGTTCTCGATTTGCTTCTAATTCAAAAAGTTGAATTAATAGATTTGGTTGTATTTTAATTAATTTAAAATCAAAAGTGCTAAGCCAAACCCAAGTTATTCTCTCGTTAGATTCGGTTTTATTTATGATTTGCACTAGGGTGTTTTTTTCTCCATGACTCCTATCCTTTTTAAGCCATATGTTAATATAGCCCTCATTGTTTTCTTTATCTGGCTTAACGATGTATTTCCCCCACTTATTATTGACTATTCCTAATTTTGCTAATATGAATAAGATTACTCTAATTATTGTTTCAAATTGACAGCGTAGTTTTAATGGTTTGAATCTATGTTTTTAAATGACTTTATTATTTATCTACATATTAAACATTGTTGAAAAATTGCTAAAGAAAAATATTAATTATTTTTAAAGAATGAAGTTTGTAAATTATAATACTTAATTTTAAACATCGTCTATAAAAGTAAAAAAGTAAAATCGACTACGCGATTTCACTTTTTTACTTTTATAGACGATTTATGTCCCAGCCTCACTTAAATAATTCTAAAACTTTTTATCGTAAGGTACAGTATTTGATTTTACCTAAACCATACTAATAAGTTACATTCACTGTTTTTATCCCCCAATTATTCACACAACTTGTTCCATTTGCAGTAGTTCTTCCTCCCCAATATACATCAACAAAGTAAGGAGTTTGCTTCCATTCTATATCACCTGTATCATCTATTCGAAACCTTGATGTATTTCCTACTCCAGGTATAGGTGCAGGTTTACTTATAGTTACCCATGTGCCCCAAGGAATTTTTGGAGGTGCACTTTTATCATATTTAACATTAACTTGAGAAGCTGCAGTTACTCCCGCAACATAATTATATCCTTGCCTAGAAGGTTTTTCAGTAAGTGGATTTGCTAAGTAACAAGTACTTGTTTGATTAGTTCGAGTTACTGCTCCTGGTTCATTTGGAAAGAGATATATTACTGAAAGTAATACAGTAGTAAGAATTAAAAACCCTTTGTAAACTTTATTCTTCATTTTCTTCTTCCTCCTCTACCCAATTAAAATTTGGTACTGTAGATAAAAATAGTTTGCCGGATATAACAGTGACATTTGTTAACAGTTGGTCATCAGGTAATATTATTTCTTTTTTTTGAGTACTTACATCACCTCCTTCATTAAGGATATAAGAAATGAGTTTATTATTGTTTAATACAAATAGTTCCTCCGGTTTCATGTTCCTTGTTTTATCTATAATTAAAGTTTGATAGGATTTATCTACTTCTGTTATGTTAACTTTTTTCCATTCTTGAGATTTATTATTAAAAATCCAATAACTTGAAGGGGTGCTAATAAACAATTGATCTCTGATAATTTCAATTTGTAATATTGCATCAACTCCATTTGGTAAATCCAATTTTGATGATTTCTCAATTTTATCCTTGTAAACTTGCCCTTCTGCTAAAGCATAAATACTACCTAAACTGTCTAACTTAATTTGATTTACATTTCTTTTATTCTCTATTTCTTTCCAGTTTTCTCCTTCATCTTTGGATAAATATATTTTATTTTCTGATAAGACTGCTACCACATCCTTTAGAACATTTATATCTATTAACTGCTTTCCATGAAAAATAACATCAATTTCTTCTGTCAAAATGTTGAACTTTTTTATAGAATCATTTGTCGCAATAAAAATAGTATTATTTTCCATATATTTATCAGAAAACCAAATTTTACTTATATGTTCTTCGTTAACATTTATCAATTCCCAATTTGAACCTCCGTCCTTTGATATTTTTAGGAATGTTTTTGATAAAGTAGAACCTGTTTTTTGGTATCCCCATATAGCAATTGTTTTGTCCATTTTAAAATTAGGAGAGAGGTCTGAGCCAATTACTGCAGATCCTTTTTCAGTTACTAGAAGTACTTCAGAAGCGTTCTCTTTATAGTAACCGCCACCCACAGGAAGCTGATGTTCAGATTTAATATAATTACTTGATTTTGCATTGTAATGTATTTTGGTAAAATAACCGTCTACATTAGTTCCATAGACTGATAATATCGGTTCACCTTTTTGTTTATTTATTAAAACAAAATGATACCCTATAGCGATATTACCTGGTGCTAAATCGAAATTATCTTTTGCATGTTTTATCAAATCACTACTATCTACTTTTATATCTTTTGGATCAATTAAAATATCTAGGTTTATGTTCCCAGATGTATCATTAAATAACTCAGTAATCTCTCCGTTTTCAATTGTCACATAATAAGGATTTCCATTTTGAGAGTTAACGTAAGTGAGATTCCATTTATTTCTCTTTCCATTGGAACCTATATTTTTAAATGATTTTAATTCATCATCCACACTTGTCACTTCAAATAACTTAATATTAGGCCCAATTTCATTTTTAGCTTTTTTTAATCCCAAATTAATCGCTTGTTTTATTGTTAATTCATGTTCCTTAGTTTGTGAATTGGATTCTTGTATTATATAATTTGCAGTTGAATTACTAAATAAAATTATAGAGCCCCAAATAAGAAAAATAAGAAAAGCAATTATTGCAAACATATTTGTTTTATTAATTTGCATTAAAGTTCACCTCAAAAAGTTTAATTTACCATAATATACTAATTCTTCAACCAACTTAAAAAACCTCTATATTTTATCAATTTAGTAATATTTCACTATTATCCTTTCTTATGAAAAAAAGAACCCTGAAAATCAGGATTCTTTTAGCGTGATAACATATTCCATACATCTTATACCACTAATGATTTTTGAAATAAATTAAATTTGAACAAGATAAGAATATGAAATTTTTAATTAGGTAAGTTGTAGCCTAGTATTTTGATAGCGAGCTTCAGATAATTAGATTAGTATCACACAAAATTCATTTTATAAATTCCGAATGTTCAAGAACTAATGTCAACAATAAAAAAGTGCTGAAAACTCATTCGAAAAATGTATATTGGACCAATATTAAAGACATATTAGGTATAAAACTAATCTAGGTGGTGCTAATAAAGTGAAAAAGCTATTAACCGTTGCATTAATTATCCTCTCATTGTTGTTTATCATTCCTACTAATTCCCTAGCGCAGAATAACGAAAAAATACTTACTGATACCTTTTTAACAACTTTATATCCTTATATAAACAACGCTGTAACTGGTTATTATGGTCAATTAACACAATTTTCTCCTGCTGATGCTAAAGTAATAAGCATCACTAGAAAAAACGAGGGGGGATATGATTTTGATGTTGTTGTAACTATAATGCCATTTGAGAAAGCTCATATCTACTTAGGAACAGACACTGTAACTATGAACGTTAGTGCAGCAGGAGTTACAGTTATAAATTATTCTCATAAAAAAAGTAAATATGAATAATTGAGGAAGATGTTACCCCTAAATAACTATTGCAAGATCTACGCCACACAGAGTATAGTGACTTGCCTTTTTTGATGCTTTTCCTGAATATCCTTTTAACATTATGATTAAGCTAAATTAGCTAATTAATGCTACCCACGTATTCAATTATCGTACTAGAATTCTGGATTATACTGAAAAGAGTCTTCTGTAAATGACAATTTTATTAGCCAATCATAACGCTGAAGATATATACCCCTTTTATGTAATGTAGTTTATAAAAGGGATATGGGAAATTAACACTTCAATTAGAGGAAACAATTAGAGAGCTTCGATTTCAGAACATTAAAGTTAGAAGAGAAAAAATCTAACTCAAATGAATTACTCCATTAAATAAAGCAAAAGCTGATTTCTACAACAATGTGGAAAATCAGCTTTTATTTACGTTTGTTATCTTAATGTAGGTTTAATGTAAAATGTTGGAGTTATACCTAAAATATTTGCCTAGACATTTAAGGTGCTGTTTATATAGTTGCAAAAAAGAAAATTAATTAAACTTTTTTACTAACCTACATCCGTCTTCTTTGTCACTAGCCGAACAAGAACAAACGTTCTGTTATTATGTAATTAAAGGTCTATTAAAAATAGAATTAGAGGTAGTGTTAAAAGAATAAAGAGAATAGAAAGCAAAAGGGAATTGTTGCTCATCAATATAGTTGATAAAACCATATAAGAGAAAATTGAAAAAAGTAAAACTTTTTCTTTTATCTTTGCAGTTTTTAGCTTTCATTCCCTCTATGAACACCACTTTTCCTTGCAGCTCAGCGGATTCTGGCTTTCATTCCTTCTATGAACGCCACTTTTTCTTAAAGCGGAACAATTTTCAGCTTTCATTCCCGCTCCTAGATACCGCTATCCTCACTAAACCACCTGTTTATAAAACTTAATATGAAAAGTTGTTCCTCTTCCTAACTGACTTCTAACTTCAATATCACCATGCTGGCTTTTTATAATACTATACGCCATGGCTAAGCCTATGCCTATACTATCTTCGCTTGCATTTTCGCCTTTATAAAACCGTTTGAAAATATAGGGTAAATCGTTTTTGGCAATTCCCTTTCCATTGTCTTGAATAACAATTTCCGTAAACAAGACATTTTCCGAGAAGTGAATCTGAATTTCTCCACCTTCTTTTGTATGCTCCACACAATTTTTTAATATATTGATAATTGCTTCCACTGTCCATTTAAAATCTCCTATATAGGTAACACCTTCGTCTCCTACAATGCCAAAAGCCTGTCCCTTGATATCCATCGGAATTAAAACTGGTTCCACTGCCTTATAAAGCAGTTTTTTCACATCAACTTGCTCCTTTTTAAATAGAATCGTACCAGCATCCATTTTCGATAATTTCAGCAAAGAAGAGACTAACCACTCCATTCTTTCCAGCTGTATTGATAGATTACTCGTAAACTCTCGCCTTTTTCCCTCTTCTAAATGTGGATCACTTAATAAATCAGTCATCACAACCATGGATGTCAGCGGTGTTTTTAATTGATGGGATATATCTGAAATCGCATCAGTTAGCTTTAATTTTTCCTGACGAAGAAGCGCACTGTTTTCCGAAAGCATTAAGGTCACTTTGTAGATATTATTTTTTAAAACACTCAGCTCACCCTCCACATTATCACGAATATCTAAACTTTTATCCCCATTACTAATTTGCTGCAAGTAACTCGAAAGCTTTTCTATTTCCTTGTATCGAAACCTTGTAAATTGATAAAAACATCCGAAAATAATGATAATGACTACAAATAAATATACTGTGACAGAAATGGAATATGCAATAGTAGCATACACAATTGCTACTGTACTAATGAGAGCTAAAACTATTGTTAATTTCTTCACTTCTCGATTACGAAGCATGTTAGTCACCTACCTTATAGCCCAGACCGCGAATAGTTTTAATAATAGTCGGTTTTTGCGGATTATCTTCTAATTTCTCACGAAGCCTTTTGATATAAACAGTTAAGGTGTTGTCATTAACAAAATCTCCTGCTACATCCCATATGCGCTCCAATAGCTGTGTTCTTGTTAATACTTGTCCTAAGTTATTAGCGAAGATAAGAAATAATCGGTATTCTAAGGCTGTAACTACTACTTCTTCATTCCTTTTATAAATCTTTCCTTCCAATGTATTAATTCTAATATGATCAATTTCAATAATCGGATTATTTTGTTGCTGCTTATTATAGCGTCGCAAAACAGATTTAATTCTAGAAAGTAGCTCTCTTAAGCGGAATGGTTTTGTAATATAGTCATCTGCTCCCATATCAAGACCCATGACAACATTTACTTCGTCATCTAATGCAGTTAAAAAGATAACAGGCTTATCTGATTTACTTTTCACAATTTCGCATAGCTCATAACCAGAACCATCTGGCAGCGACAAATCAAATAGACATAAATCAATATTTATTAGCTCTTCTTCTATAGTCTTTCTAGCAGATTTTGCGTCATGACAAGTAATTGTTTCATACTTTTCACTTTGTAAACTATATTCTAAACCAGAGGCGATGGTTTTATCGTCTTCAACAAGTAGTATCTTCATTATCTACTCCCATAAATTTTCTTTTTTCTGTATTATACTAAACGATTGAAACAAGGAGCGAAAGTGATTCTATTTTTTCAAAAAAATTCTCACCATTAAAAAAGGATTCCCTATTAGTAATTAAGTTTAGCATATGATAATAAATGCTCGTGAATACTAAAACAAAATCCCTTTAAAGGAGAATGAAAATGGACACGCAAAAACCACTAAATATACGTTCAACAAACATAAACCATAGTGAAAAGCTTACATCAGCAGAGTTGGGTAAACTTTGGGCGACTTATAGGGGGAACAGCATGTCTACATGTTTTCTACACTATTATTTACAGCACGTCGAGGATACAGATATTAAAAAATTACTAGAAGAAGCGTTTACATTAACTACAGAATTCTTAAATACTTCAAAAGAAATATTGAAGAAAGAAAATTTCCCTATACCTAAAGGTTTCTCTATAGAAGAAGACTTGAACCCTCAAGCCCCTCGTTTGTTTGAAGATGAATTCTATGTTCATTATCTTAAATATGCTGCTAATGCAGGGATGAGCATTTATAAAGTAGCCATTCCACTTGTTTTTAGAAAAGATGTAGAAGAGTTTTATAAGTATTGTATGGAATCTACCATGGCTTTAATGGAGCAAATCAAAGAAGTATTAATGAATAAGGGATTTATTCGTAAACCGCCTATTATTCCGATACCAGAAAAAGAAGATTTTGTTGAGAAGGATTTTTTAAATGGATATGTTGGACATGTAAGACCTTTACATGCATTAGAGATAGCCCATCTTTATGATAATATTGAAAATAACGTTACTAGTAAAGCATTAATAACGGCATTTAGCCAAGTTACCGAACAAGAAGAAATTCGTGATTTATTTAAAAGAGGCAAAAACTTCACACATAAGCATATTGAGTTATTTGTGGAAAAATTACATAAAGAAGATTTACCAGCACCATCCTATCTAGATCATTTAGTAACAACTTCTACTGATACTCCTTTTTCCGATAAATTAATGTTATTTCATAAAATGGATATGTTTTCCATGATAATTAGATCCTTCGGAAACTCAGTAGCTGTTAGCGGAAGACATGATTTAGGAGTTATGTATACAAAAGGATTACTTCAAATTAGTAAATTTGCCGAAGATGCAGCAAAAATTATGATTGATAATGGCTGGATGGAGCATCCACCTTACGCAGCCGAGAGGGATAAGTTAGTTAAATAACTTAAAATTATGATTTTTCTGTAGGAAAGAAGCTGGGACATAAGTATTTTCAACCAAATAACCCCGAACGATTATACGTACAGACTAAGAAAAGTTCGTATGGCGTCTGATAATAAGTATCAGGCTCAATGTCCCAGAGAATCGTATCTATATTTGCTTGTTTTAAATAATATGGAAGTCCAAATAACTTCTTCCCATTTGGTGGTCTAAAATCTATTTCACCTGTGAAACCTGCCTTTTCAATTAATTGATTTGTTTCTTCCACTTCTTTCTTTATAAAAGCCTGTGATTTAAAAATCATCCGTTCATGAGAATATGTATGATTTCCAAGTTGATGTCCCTTTTCCACTATTTTCTCTGCTAATTCAGGATTTCTTTCTATCTCATTTCCAATAAGAAAAAAAGTAGCTTTTGCGTCATAAGTATCTAATAATGCTAATATGTCATCCACATTTTTTGTTGGTCCGTCATCAAATGTTAATGCAACTACTTTCTCCTTTGTCTCCACCTGATACGTTAAGCCCCCAAACAATTGAAAAGTCCGCGCATTCATTAATTTATAGGTAGCAACTAAAAGAAGAAACAGAACCAATAATCCTATTAATATAATCCATATTTTTTTCATTCTAACAGCCTTTCTCTCTATTTATTTAACCACTATCCATTATACGTGTCCCCTTCACCAGATACAAAAAGGAGAAAAATGAATAGTCATTTTTCTCCTTTTTAATACTAATTTATTTTTCTTCCTTTTCCTTCTTCTTATCAATTGTACCCTCTGTTAAACTATTATTTGCTTGCTCATGAGTTTCTTTCAAGCCTTTTGAAGCCTCATCTTTTTGATTCTTCTCGTTAGGCTGATGTGTTTTTCCTGCAGGGCTTGTTATTGATTCTTTATTCATTTTAAAACGCCTCCCATTATTTCTTGATGAAGTAAAATTAATCTATTAGATTTATACCACCATTCACGAAACAGGAAACATTCTCTATTAGGAACCGGTTGACCGATAGTGGCGAACACCCACTATCCATACAAAAATACAGGGAAGGATAAATATTATTCCTGCTAGGGGTGTCAGCATATATAGCCATTCTTCCTTTCCTCCTTTACCAAGCAGGTAAAGTAAAGGTAAATAATTAACACTTCCAAAAGGAATCACAAAAGTAAAAAAACGCGTCACCCATTTTTGATAAATATTTAACGGATACTGCGCCATCTCCCTACCACCATCAGTAAAAATATTGGCAATTTCTAACCCTTGAATCGTCCAAAAGCTGAGGGTAGCTGCTAAAATAAAAATGCCAGTAAAAATAAAAACCCCACTTATAATCATTAATAGTAACGTTAAAATTTTCAAAAAACTCCAATCGATTGCTAAGTTACTTACAGCCCAACCTAGCACGATAACACTCTGCAAAAGTCTCCCAACTCTCGTAAACTCGAATTTTGAACCAAGGACCTGTACAAAGGTTGTCCTTGGCCTAACAAGTAATCTGTCAAAATCACCACTCGCAACAAGACTAGAGAAATTATCAAACCCTCTTGCAAAGCATTCACTTAATGCAAATGCCATATGAATGATAGCAAAACAAAGTGCAACCTCATAAAAATCCCAGCCCTTTATTTGTCCAAATCGCTCGAATAAAAAATATAATCCGGCAAAGGCAGAAAAGGGGACCAGAAATTGTCCTAATGACAATAACCAAAAAGATGTTCGATATTGCATTTGTGATTTAAATAATAATAGAAGGTATTGAAAATATAGTCTCATCTAAGCTTACCCTCCCTGTACAATGACTTTTTTCATCGCTTTTTGTAAAGCTATTTTCCCAAAGAAAACGAGTACTAACAGCCAAGCAAGCTGAATGAAGATTCCTTCCATTGCTTCTCCATTTGGAATATGACCAGAATAGACCCGGAATGGAAAATCAGCTGTTAATCGGAACGGCAGAAGATAAACGATTTGTTGTAACCACTCTGGCATTAACGGAATAGGAACGACCATCCCAGCAAAAAACTCTCCTACAACACCAAATACTAGAAGAGAACCCATCGGGGATAATGTAATAAATACGGAAATATAGATAAACATTGAAATAGCCACTAAAACCAATAATCCCAATAAAAGCGAGAGACAAAATAACAAGAACGTTTTGACATCTGGGGGTAACATCATCCGATAAGCTGGAGGCAGCAAAAAAGCCAGCAACAATATCGGAAAACACCTTAATAATGCGCTAGCTAACCGCTGTGCTAGTAACTTGCTAAACCAATATTCATAAATCCCAATTGGTCTACATAATTCATATGCAATATTTCCTGTTGTAATTAAATCAAATAACTCATTGTCGCGAAACCATAGCATTATAAATGCTAAAAAAGATTGTTGTAGCCATAAATAAGTGACCAATTCTTCTAAAGAAATTGGTTGATTCGAGCTCGCTTGTGCATAAAATGCCTGAAAAATCATGATATAAATAAATCCCCAGAAAAACTGTGTAGCAACACCTGCCAATGCTGCAGCACGGTACTGCATACCATTTAATAAACGCAATCTTAATACAGCCATATATGGTTTCATTGTCCTCATATCTCATACTCCTTATAGAGTTGTACAATGATATCTTCAATCGGCTGTGACATGACGGAAATATCGACTAAATCTAGTGAATGAGACAACTCCATGATTACTTCCGATACAGATATTTGCGTCGTATCTACACTCAGGATTGCTCTTTCTTCTGTCCGGGAGAGATTAATGGTCCCGGGAATTTGAATAGGTATATTACTAGACTTATAGTCTACCGTTATTGTTCGATGAGATCCAAAGCGATTTCTTAGTTCCTGTAGATTCCCATCATATAATAGGCTCCCTTTTCCGATTAGAATAACTCGATCACAAAGTGCTTCAATATCAAACATATCATGTGTTGTAAGGATAACCGTTACATTCTTCTGTTTATTGATTTTTTTTATAAAGTTTCTTACTGCAATTTTGCTAACTGCATCAAGACCGATGGTAGGTTCATCTAAGAATAGAATTTGTGGATTATGTATAAGGGAAGCTGCAATTTCACAACGCATCCGCTGTCCTAAACTGAGCTGTCTTACTGGTGAATGTAGGATATCTTTTAACTCGAGTGTGTCAATTAATAACGATAACGTTTCATCATACTCTTTATCTGGTATATGGTAAATATCTTTTAATAAAGCAAATGAATCGATGACCGGTACGTCCCACCATAGCTGGGATCGTTGCCCAAAGACGACACCAATATTTTTCACATATTCTACTCGATCCTTCCATGGTGTATAGCCCATTATTTCACAACTTCCACTATCTGGAACTAAGATGCCGCTCATTACTTTTATCGTAGTTGATTTCCCTGCTCCATTCGGACCAATATAACCGACAATTTCTCCTGGATTTATCGTAAAACTCACATCATTTAATGCATGGACAATCGTGTGCTCCCTAGAAACAAGGGCTTTTAGTCCTTCCACCAATCCTGTTGCTCGCTTAGCAACCTTAAAGGACTTATTTATCCCGTCTACTTTAATCAATGCTTCTCCCTCCTTTTCAAAAGAAGAATATAATAGCATTTTATTGAAGAATTTGTCAATGGTGTTTTTTGATTTTTTAAAATTTTCTTTCGCTCAAAATCAAGGGATAATAAAAAGAGGATGGGACATAACCTAAATAGATACTCTGTAAAGACGAACAATTTCTAATATAGCTAGTAAATAGCGGCTGCTTTCGCATACTTTTTACAAGAGGAAATATAATTAGTTGGAAAAACAGAGCAGCCGGAATACACGAAGACTCCTATGGGATTAGCGAGACAGTCTGAGACCCTGCAGGCCACAGGCCGAAGCGGCTCAGCGCGAGCCCCATGGAAAGCGAAGTGTATTCCGGCTGCGGGGAATCGCACCAAACTTCATGGAAACATCCTTTGAAAAACAAATAAAAGCCCGAACAATTATACGGAACATTCATTAGCATCTTCGTATAATTGTTCGGAATTATCCTTGGCTGGAATACTTATGTCCCAGCCTCTTAATTATTGTTTAGAAAGAAAACTTCCTATCAGTGGGAGATTTTCCTTATCCCTGCTAACACTTAGTGGGCCTTTACGGGTTAATCCAACACCTGGCTTTCTCCATTTTCCGTAGCTTAAAGTGGGGATCATGAGCAAGATAAGATATTATCGATAAGAATGTCTAACCCATTTAAGATGATAAATTACCAATAGTAAAATAAACCATACTGGTGTCACAAACAATGCGATTCTTGTATCCTCTGCAAGTGCTAGCACAACAAGAACAAACGCTAGAAAAAGGAGGATGATATAGTTAGCTACTGGAAACAGTGGCATTTTAAACTTATTTTTTGCTGCAAGCTCTGGTCTTGTTTTTCGATATTTCAGATGACAGAGAACCGTAATTGCCCATATATAAATAAAACAAACAGTAGATATACTTGTAATTAACGTAAACACACCTTCTGGCATGATATAATTTAAAATAACAGCAATTAAAACGACAATAACCGAGAAGAACAAAGCATTAGAGGGAACATGATGTTTGGTTAATTTAGCTAGTGCCTCTGGTGCATTCTTTTCCTTTGCTAAAGCATACGTCATTCTACTTGTACTAAAAATTGCACTATTACAAGCCGATGCAGCCGAAGTCAAAACAACAAAGTTAACAATTCCTGCAGCAGCGGTTATACCGACCGCCAGGAAAACCTGAACAAATGGACTTTTTGCTGGATTAATAGCATTCCAAGGGTAAATACTCATAATAATAAGCAATGCCCCTACATAAAAAATCAACACTCGTATAGGAATATTGTTAATTGCTTTTGGAATAACCTTTTCAGGATTTTCTGTCTCACCAGCTGTTAAACCTACTAGTTCAATGCCTACAAAGGCAAAAACAACCATTTGGAAAGACAAAATAAATCCATTCATCCCATTCGGAAACATGCCATCATGGCTCCACAAATTAGTAAAACTTGATGGTCCTGCATCTGTTGAAAAACCTTTTACAATCATGATAAAACCAATGATGATTAAAGCAATAATCGCAATTATTTTGATTAAGGCAAACCAAAACTCCATTTCTCCAAATAACTTAACTGTCGCTAAATTCATAATTAGTAAGACAATCAAAGCTATTAATCCGGGTACCCATTGAGGAATATTCGGAAACCAAAATTGAGTGTACATACCAATTGCAGTTAGGTCCGCCATTGCAATGGAAATCCAACAAAACCAATAGGTCCATCCCGTTACAAAAGCGACTCTTCTTCCAAAATAATCATTAACAAAATCAACAAATGAATGATACTCTAGATTGGATAAAAGCAGTTCCCCTAAAGCACGCATAATCAAAAAACAGATAATACCCGTAATGATGTAAGCAAACAAAATGGAGGGTCCAGCTAAATGAATAGACTTACCCGCACCGAGAAACAGTCCTGTACCTATTGCTCCACCAATCGCAATTAATTGAACATGTCTGTTTTTCAAGCCTCTAGACAATGTTTCTTGTTGCATTTTAAATCACTCTCTTTTCAGTTGTACTATTTAAATATATTATGTAACAAAGTCAACGAATTATAGTTTAGCACATTCTAAGACAAGATACACGAATCTGTTTACTTCTTGATAGATATAGGAATTTATCTCTATTTAATGGCTAATTTTATTTTTTTAACATATGCTAAAAATAGGTATATACTAGTAATATTTCCATTCTATGTCATGAAAAATGATCTTGTTTTATGCGAAAAATCTATTAATTGGTTGCAATGCAAATATCAGTATCCTACAATATTTGATAGAAGTATCTTTAGGTAGAATGAGCATCGCTAAGTATGTTCAAAATATAGGAGGAAGCAATCATGCCCAATACATACCAAGGAACAAAATTAAAAGTATTCTCTCTTAATTCAACACCAGAACTTGCCCAAGAAATTGTGGAACATCTAGGTACAGAATTAGGAAAGTGTACAGTCAAAAAATTCAGCGATGGCGAAATTCAAATCAATATTGAAGAAAGTGTACGTGGTTGTGAAGTATTTGTTATCCAGTCCACTTCCGATCCCGTAAATCAAAGTATTATGGAATTGCTTATCATGATTGATGCTTTAAAACGAGCTTCCGTCAATACTATCAATGTGGTTATTCCTTATTATGGTTATGCGCGTCAAGATAGAAAAGCACAGCCGAGAGAGCCAATTACCGCTAAATTAATTGCCAATTTAATTCAAAAATCTGGTGCAGACCGTGTGATAACTTTGGATCTTCATGCACCACAAACGATGGGCTTCTTTAATATTCCAGTGGACCAATTAGTTGGTATCCCGCTACTTGCTGATTATTTAAATACGAAAGAATTTTCCCATGATGTTGTGGTAGTAGCGCCAGACCACGGTAGTGTTACTCGTGCACGTGAGCTTGCCGACCGCTTAAAAGCACCTATTGCCATCATTGATAAACGTGGTCCGAAAGATATTGGTCCTCGTGAAGTAAACGTTGTCGGTAATATTGAAGGAAAAACCGCGATTATTATCGACGATATCGTCGATACATCTTACCGAATTACGACTGCAACGAAAGCATTACTTGATAATGGAGCCGAGGAAGTATACGCATGTTGTATCCATCCCGTTTTATCTGAACCAGCTATTGATATGATTCAAGAATCACAAATTAAAGAATTGATTGTCACTAATAGCATACCGCTTCCAGAAGAAAAGAGAATCTCCAAAATCACACAGCTATCTATTGCTGAATTACTTAGTGATGCGATTATCCGCGTTTATGAGAATAAATCAGTTAGTGTCTTGTTTAAATAAGGCTATTTGTGCAAAGGTTGTCCAATTGGACAGCCTTTTTGTTTTTAGGAAATTCGTATTCTAACTACGTACAAATAGACTCCAAGGCAAAATACTTCCTCTTTTTTTGCCTTGGAGTCTATCGTTTTTACTTTACCTGTTTCCTAGCTTTAGATTACTCTCATCGTAACAATTCCATCAATTCCTTTTAGTTGCTGAGATAGCAGTGGAATAATGTGATCTGCTACTTGATTGTCAATATCGATCATCGTGTAAGCATAGTCACCGCGACTTCTATTTACCATATCTGCAATATTCAACTGATAGGTGGAAATTACTTGTGTAATCTGTCCAACCATATTAGGAACATTTAAATGGAAGGCTGTTACACGACGTTTCCCTGTGTATGGAATAGAGGCATTTGGAAAGTTAACAGAGTTCTTAATGTTGCCAGTTTCCAAGAAATCCTTTACTTGTCTTGCTGCCATTACGGCACAATTTTCTTCTGATTCTTCTGTAGATGCTCCAAGATGCGGAATCGCAATCGTATTTTTCATTTGGAGAACATTTTCATTTGGAAAATCTGTGATATAGCGTCCTATCCTTCCTTCTTCCAATGCGACAGCCATGTCTATTTCATTAACCAGTTCTCCGCGAGAGAAGTTTAAAATTTGTGTACCTGGTTTCATGAAATCAAATGCTTGTTTGTTAAACATTCCTTTCGTGTCTTCTGTTAATGGTACATGGACCGTTATATAATCAGACTCTGCAAATAGCTGTTCTAATGTCATTGCTCGCTGTACATTACGTGATAAATTCCAGGCTGTATCTACAGAAAGAAATGGATCATATCCAATAACATCCATATCAAGAGCAAGAGCATCGTTAGCAACAAGTGCCCCAATTGCTCCTAAACCAATTACACCTAGTGTTTTCCCTTTGATTTCATGACCAACAAATTGTTTTTTGCCGGCTTCCACAAGTTTTGGAACTTGATCACCTTCCGTAGCGATTGTTTTCGTCCATGATACTCCTTCAAATAAATTGCGAGAAGAAGCCATCAACGACATCAGCACCATTTCTTTTACCGCATTTGCATTCGCACCTGGTGTATTAAATACAACAATCCCTTGTGCTGTACATTGTTCAACCGGAATATTATTGACACCTGCCCCTGCGCGGGCGATTGCCTTTAACTTATCTCCCAGTTCCAGTCCGTGCATATTAAAACTGCGCAAAAGAATCGCATCAGGATTATTACTTGTATCATCCATTGTATAATTGCCTTTTTTAAATACATTTAGGCCACTTGCTGCAATATTATTTAAGGTCTTAATTGTTTTTACTTCTTTTACAGTCGTAGTGCTCATCTCCATTGCTCCCTTTTTCATCATTTATATTCTTTATAAGCTTGGAAAATACTCTTTCCTTTTTAAACCAAAATAGTTTAAAAAAGAAAAAGGCAAGGAGTTATAATTCCCTTACCTCTGCCCAGGCGAACGGCATACGACGCTATGTGCTCCCCTACGGTTATCCGTATTTCGCCAGTTACACACAGCCTTTAGATTGCCTTTATTCTATCAGACTATTCAGTAATCATCAATTACTAATTTCTTATGAATTTCGTTCTTTTTCATGCTTTTTTTAGAACAGTTTATTGATATAACTTATTTTTCTTTATATACTCATAGCACCTTTCTGGTAAAAGATACCTCGGTTCTCCTCCCATTGAAAGCTCCTCTCTTATATAGGTAGAACTTATTTCCATGGCTAACCCCTTATCTAACAAATGAAAAGTTTTTCCATCGTCATGATTGCGGAGGATCGGCGATCGGCTAATCGTAGATAACATATCAATTCCATTTCGTGCCATGACAATAAATCGATTTTCTGCTATCAATTCCTCTCCTTTGCTCCACTTACCTTGGCCAATATCAACAAGTAAATCCGCTCCCATAATAAAGTAGACTTTATCCTTAGGGAATAGCTTTTTAAAATAATTCATCGTATGATACGTATAAATTTCCCAGCCATCTTGCTTCATTTCATAGTCATCTATAGCAAACTTATCATTATTCTCAATAGCCATATTCACCATCTCTAGACGATGTTCATCTGCTGTTTCCATCGTTTTATCTCTTCTTTTACTCGAACAGGGTAGAAAGATAACTTTATCCAACCTGCAACGATGGACAACAGTACTTGCCGTCCATAAATGAACATTAGTAATTGGATCAAAGGATGATCCGTAAACCCCTATTTTCCCCAATTATTGCCTCTCCCCTTTCACGTTAATTTTGGTTAGCCTTCGCCTTCATTTTTTCGATATAGTTCCGCTTATTTTCCCAGCATGCTTTACTTAAATCTACTGGATACTCTTCTGGATTAAGTGTTCTTTTATATTCATTCCAAAGAAACTTTAAGTTCTCCTTAACCTTTATTTGAATAGCAGTTAATTCTGGTGTTTGAATTTGGACATGTCCATTCTTTATAACTTGCTGATGTAATTCAATTGCTCTATAATTTGTGACAACCTTATTCAAATACGGGTGAATTGGATGAAACATTTTTAAAGGTTCTTGCGTGATGCTTTCTGATGCTAGTGTAATATAATCTCCCTCTGCATGATTGTTCTCATTATTAATAATTCGATACACTCTTTTCTGCCCCGGTGTAGAAATCTTTTCCGGATTTCCAGATAATTTAATCGTATCCTCCATTACGCCGTTTTCACTTTCAAAACTAACTAATTTATAAACAGCGCCTAATGCAGCCTGATCAAATGCTGTAATTAGCTTTGTTCCAATCCCCCAAATATCAATCTTTGCTCCTTCTGCAAGCAAATTCATAATGGTGTACTCATCTAAATCATTAGAGGCAATAATTTTTGTATCTTTGTATCCTGCTTCATCTAACATTTCTCTTGCTTTCTTAGAAAGATACGCTAAATCACCGCTATCTAAGCGAATTCCTTTAAAGCGAATTCTATCACCAAATTCCTTTGCTACCTTAATTGCATTTGGTACACCAGATCGAAGCGTATCATATGTATCTACAAGGAAAACACATTCTGTGTGCGTACTAGCATAGCTTTTAAAAGCTTTGTATTCATCTTGATAAGCTTGAACTAGTGCATGAGCATGTGTACCAGACACAGGAATACGAAAGATTTTTCCAGCCCTTACATTACTAGTAGCCGAAAACCCGCCAATAAAAGCAGCCCTTGTTCCCCATATCGCAGCATCCATTTCCTGTGCTCTTCGTGTTCCAAACTCCATCGCCGTTTGATCTCCAATTACCTGCTTCATTCTGGCTGATTTTGTTGCAATTAGCGTTTGATAATTAACAATATTTAACAAAGCAGTCTCTATTAATTGCGCCTCTGCAATAGGAGCTTCTACTCTAAGAATTGGTTCATTAGCAAATACCAACTCCCCTTCCTCCATACAATAGATGTCTCCAGAAAAAGTTAAATTTTTCAAATAGGCAAGAAAATCTTCCTTATAACCAACTTCGTTTCTTAAGTAGGCAATATCACTATCTGTAAAACGACAATTTTGTATATAGTTTAAAATTCGTTCTAATCCCGCAAAAACGGCAAAACCATTACCAAATGGAAGCTTACGAAAATAAAGTTCAAATACTGCTTTTCGTTTATGTATCCCATCTCTCCAGTATGTCTCCATCATATTAATTTGATAAAGATCTGTATGAAGCATAAGACTGTCATCCGCATAGTTCATCTATTTTCCTCCTCTTGCTAAATTAATTTCTAGTTCTAAAAACATTGTCTATTGCCTTAGCATGTGACAAATCTCTCTTTGTTATATAAATATCCTTTTCATTGTCAAATCATTCTCTTTTGACAAAGCTTTTACACAGGTATAGAAAAATTATTTTTCCATAAAAGAGCGATTGGCCATTATCCAAGTGACTCTTTTCGATACTTTGTTGTGCTTCCACTAGGAGCTCGTCTTTTACTAAGGCTTTTTTCTACAGGATTGATGTTTTTTCACTAGTGTTGCGTTAATTTAATTTAACTATTAAAAATACTTGAAATGTTCAATTTTATCATTTTATGCAAAGAAAAAGTCCTTTATAATGGATAAGTTAGGTGGTAACCCGTCCAAATCCACTAAAAAGGACTATCGCATGGACAAGATTACACGAAAAACTTCATTTGGACAATGGTTTTCACCAATAAATCTTCAATTATTTGAAGAAAACGTGAAAACGTTGAAATTAGATTTCTATACGAAAAAACTAACGACAGAGTCATTTCTAAAATTATTACTTTTTGCGCAGCTAGAAGAAGTCGAAAGTCTGCATGCGCTGAGCGATTGTCTTTTCGATGATCAACTGCAAAAGGGCATTGATCTTGATTCTATCAGTATTTCCCAACTCTCACGCCGTTTAAATGGCATGAATCCAGACTTATTCCAAAAGCTTTTCCTTGATTTAGTTTCACAAATTCATGCCAAAACGCACAACACGAAACTTGTGATGCCATTAAAAATCATTGATTCAAGCACATTGCCTCTCAATTTGACTAATCATAAATGGGCAAAATTCCGCAAAACAAAAGCGGGTGTTAAATTGCACTTACGCCTTGTGTTTATGGAAAAAGGTATATCCTATCCCGAAAAGGCCATTATGACAACGGCCAAAGAACATGACCGCGGTCAGCTTGAAGTAATGGTTGATGACAAGGAATGTATGTATGTGTTTGACCGTGGTTACTTAGACTACGAACGCTTTGATCGGATGACAGATGACGGCTACTTTTTCCTTTCTAGGCTGCGAAAAAACGCAGTCATACGGGAGGTTTACGATTTTAAACTACCCGAGAATACATCTGTTTTGTCGGATCAAATGGTGTTGATTGGTACGACGCAAAACCGTGCCGAAAATTACTTTCGTCTTCTAAAAGTGATTGATTCAAAAGGAAATGAGCTTCATTTAATCACAAATCGTTTTGATTTAAGTGCTGAAGAAATCTCAAAGATGTATAAATCACGCTGGGCGATTGAGTTATTTTTCAAATGGATTAAACAACATCTCCATATCAAAAAGTTTTACGGCCAAAGCGAATGGGCAATTCAGAATCAAGTGTTTATCGCACTTATTGTTTTTTGCCTGCATGTTCTCGCACAAATCGAGACAAAAAGTAAACGAAAAACCCTACAAATTAGCCGATATTTACGGGCAGCTTTGTGGAAACCAGCACATATTTGGCTTCGAAAGATTGAAGGAAAAACCATTCCTTAATAAACAAATTGTCGTCGTCTCTTAAGTCTAATTGTAAAAAAATTTCCAAATGGATGGATCCACCTTTAGTTGGGTATTTACTTTTTTGGCTCTTAACAGGGGACATATTTAAACTGAATATTCTAACAACATTTATGCAACACTAGTGATGTTTTTTCAATAGAAAAAAAGAATTAGTTGGAAAAATGGAGCAACCGGAATACACGAAGACGGCCACGGGGACTAGCCAGACAGTCTGAAACTCCCGGAAGCGAAGCTGAGGAGGCTCAAGCGTGTATTCCAGCTGTGGGTAATCGCAACAAACTTTACGAAAACAGCCTTTATTAATGATTGAAACCAGCAAAAAAAAAGCAAGTAGGTCAAATATAACCACTTGCTTTGTCTCATTCTTTTTAAAACTTTACTTTTTCTAAAAATAATCCGTTGGCTTCTGCCATCATGCCTATCTGACTACGATCTTTTTCTGCAATAATAGTTGGAATAGTATCTCCATCTATTTTTCCTAGCCCAACCTCAATAAGTGTTCCAACCATTTTTCTGACCATATTGTAAAGAAAACCATCGCCGCTTACACGAATTTCAATAAATCCAGCTTCCTCTTTTATATCAATAAAATAAATTTCCCTAACCATTGATTTCTTCTTTGATTTCGCATTTGAAAAAGTAGTAAAGTCATGTTTTCCGACAAAATGAACTGCAGCTTGCTCCATTTTATTTTTATTTAATCGTTTCTCTACATGCATACTATATTTACGCATAAATGGATTGCTATACGATTTATTCCAAATTTTATACAAATATATCTTATCCTTTGCATTATATCTTGCATGAAAACGATCTGAAACATTTTCTACTTTCAAAAGGCTAATATCATTCGGTAAATAGTGATTAACATAATCCATTACTTCTGTTTCAGTCATGTCTTTATTCATCTTGAAATTCGCAACCTGAGATAAAGCGTGTACCCCTGCATCCGTTCTGCTGCAGCCAATAATTTCTATTTTTTCTCCAGCCATTTCTGTTAGGACATTTTCAATTTTCCCTTGAATCGATTGGTCTCCATTACCAAGGCGTTGCCACCCTTTGTAACGTCCACCGTCATATTGAATAAGCAATTTATAATTTTTCATTTGTTCTCCTGTTCTCTTCTTTTTTGTTCTTAAAGGATTATTGTTTTTCAATACAATAAATTTAAAAATACTGAACAGCTTGAATACCGGTAGGCTCATGCGAGAGCTATCAAAATATATTCAGGCTGCGGGTATAAACCTAAAGAATATCCCTCATTATACACTATTATCTCTATCATTATCATTGGCTGAAAAGTAAGATTATAACGGAAATACTCCTTTTTTATAAATTTTTTTATTTAATTTATTTCCTAAATAAAAGAATCAATGTTAGAGTAAGATATAGCAATAAACTATATAAAGAGTTGTAGGTGATCATTAATGATTGAAATTAAAACATCTCCTTTAAGTGATGGAGAATTTAATAGAGGCGTATTTGCTACATGCGATATTAAAAAAGGGACCTTATTTCATGAAGCCCCAGTAGTTCCTTATCCAAATGACCAACATAAGTATATTGAAAAAACAGTACTAGAAGATTATGTTTATGAATATGGCATTAATCACAGTGCAGTTGTTTTAGGCTATGGCATGCTTTTTAACCATTCCTATGAACCAAATGCCACTTATGAAATCAATTTTGATAAGCATACCTTTGACTATTTCGCTTATAAGGATATAAAAGCTGGCGAAGAAATTTTGATAAATTACAATGGTGAAGTCGATGATTATGAGCCATTATGGTTTAATAAAGACAAAGAAGAAGATTAAGAAGAAAAAAGGCTCGATGTTATATCGAGCCTTTAGTTTGTCGACAAAAAGATTTTTAGAAACTCACATTGAATTTTCATGCGTTGCTTGGAGTGGAAGGGTGAGTCTCCTGTGGGATTAGCGAGGAGGGCACAGAAAAATGGCTAGTTTATGATGATGGACAATAGCCACTTTTTAAACATAAGATGATGGCTTTGTTTTCCGAGGCGTCCGCTCGCTTTCCATGGGACGAAAAGCAACATCTCTATTCAAAGAGACTAATAAAATATACTATAGACAAACCTCTATTTCTATAATTCAGGGGTTTGTCTACAGCCTGAGGCTCGATGCTATATCGAGCCTTTTTTCTTCTTCCACTTTGATTCGTATTCCGCTTTTTCATGATGTACTTCCTTTAATAGACTTACCGTCATTAAAATCATAATAACAGAAAAAGGGAGAGCCGCAATGATCATCATATTTTGCAAGGCTTGTAATCCGCCAGAATAAAGCAACACAAGTGAGATCGTTGTAAGCAAGAGTCCCCAAATAATTTTGATTCTATTACTAGGATTTTGTATTCCATTTGCTGAGAGCATTCCTAATACGAATGTACCTGAGTCTGCCGAGGTAATAAAGAATACTCCTATGAGCACAATGGCCAAAATTGATAAAACAGAACTCAGAGGATAATGCTCTAAAAGTGCAAATAGTGTTTCTTCTGTAGCAAAAGTGGAGATAGAACCTAATCCTTTATGTTCTATCAACATCGCATTTCCGCCAAATACAGTAAACCATAAAAATCCAATTAAAGAGGGAATAAATAATACGTAAGTAACAAATTCACGAATTGTTCTTCCTTTGGAGATACGGGCAATAAAGATTCCAACAAAAGGCGACCATGCAATCCACCAAGCCCAATAAAAAATCGTCCAAGCATCTATCCATTGTCGATTTTCTCCATTTAAAGGAGCAATTCGAAAACTCATCCGAATGAGATTTTGCAAATACGTACCAATCGTATCTGTAAATAAATTTAGAATAAAAACAGTATTTCCTAATATAAAAACAAATAAAAATAAGATAAAAGCTAAAATCATATTGGCATTACTGAGGATTTTAATTCCCTTGCCTAAACCAGAAATTGCCGAAAGTAAAAATAACACGGTGACTATAATGATAATAATAAATTGCGTTAAAAAACTTGATGGAATGCCATAAAGAAAGGACAGTCCTCCGTTAATTTGCACTGCCCCAAATCCAAGCGTTGTGGCAATACCTGTGACAGTTGCAAAAACAGCAATAATATCAATGATCCTTCCCAATCTCCCATCCATCGAATCCCCTAATAAAGGCTTCAAAGTTGAACTTATTAATGAATTTCTCCCCTTCCTAAAAGTAGTATAGGCAAGGCTTAAGGCCACAATTCCATATACTGCCCAAGCATGGATTCCCCAATGGAAATAGGTAAATCTCATTGCATCTCTCATTCCTTGATCTGTGCCAATTTCATTCGTGGGAGAACTTATTGCATAATGGCTTAAGGGTTCGGCTGTCCCATAAAAGACAAGACCTATTCCCATTCCAGCACTAAAAAGCATCGCTAACCATACTAGTCGCGAGAACTCAGGCTTATCTTCTTGTTTTCCTAATTTAATTTTCCCTACAGGGCTTATCAATAAATATAAACAAATGATTACGAAAAACGTAACCACCATTAAATAATACCAACCAAATGAATCAGTAATAAAAGATTGCGCATTAGCTGAAGTTTGTTCAAGTGTTTCTGGAGCAAAAACTCCCACTAATACAAGCAATAATAAAATGATTACAGAAACATTAAAGACAAGATAATTTTTAAACTTCATATAAATAAATTCTCCTTCTAATCGAATAAAGATGTATGTAGATTTGTGCTTAGTTATTATATCCGTTATCAGGAGAATTAAACAAATACTAGTCTCTTCAGCTTTCTAAAGCAGATATCATTTTTCCTGGTTGCTTACTGGACTCGATAATAGCTTCTAAAACTTGTTGATTCAGGACACCTGCCTGAAAATCTGGAAAACCTAATCCTACCTCACCTTTTAGCATTTTGGCGAAATCTTCCCATTCGGTCAAGTATGCCGTTTTAGGAACATGCATTTTTTTCTCCACAAGTTCAGCCGTTTTTTCATCGAAATAGATCAAATGCACGATGTTTTCTTCCTTTGTACTTGCATGGATAGTTCCTTTATCACCATAAATGGACACTTCATGCTGATTCCCTGAGCCTATAGCATTTCTTGTAGTCTGAAACGTACCAACTATGCCCGTTTCCATCCTAGCCTGAAAACACGCAAAGTCATCAATAACGAATTCCTTCCATTCATTTGATTGTTCACTTCTCCTTTTTGTAATAAAACTTTCCATTTTAGCTGATACTTCTTGAAATGGACCAAATAAATAATGGGCCATATCAATCATATGAGAACCTAAATCACCTAATACTCCTGTTCCTGTGACTGTAGGATTAAAACGCCAAACATAAGGAGTATCATAAGGAGGCGCTCCCCAGCCTTGCAAATACTGAATGGAAAAACTCCTTACTTGACCGATTTCTCCTTTATCCAGTAATGCCTTTACAAATCGAAATGCAGGTGTATATCGATAACTAAACCCTACCATACAAGGAATAGGGTGTTTCTTATATTTTTCAGCAAGTTGTATAGCTTCCGCATAATCCAATGTAAATGGCTTTTCTGTCAAGATCGGCATATTCTTTTCCATACAATATGCCAAAATAGGTGCATGCACATTATTTGGTGTGATCGAAACAACAGCATCTACTTTTTGAGAATCAATTAACTTCCGGAAATCTCTATATTGGTTTTCTGATTTAATAGCTAATTGCTCGCCGACTTTTTGTAGGGTTAAGTTATTCACATCACAGATTGCCTTTATTTTAAACGTTCCGACATTTTGTAATCCCCTTATATGAGATTGGGCCATCCCACCAACTCCAATTAAACCTATACGTATTGGTTCCATCACGCTTCTTCTCCTTTTTTAATTTCATATTTTGAAAAAATCCTTTTAAATATAAATGAATTTACAAAAGCTAAAATGGAAAATCCACCGAAAGTAATAAAATAGACTCCTGTCAAAAACCCAGTAAAAGATGATAAAAAGAATACAATAGGCACTGCATTAATTAGGATTAACAGAAAAAGATATGGAAAATGAAAACCTCCCATCAATAAAGAATTTAGAATCGCTGTTTTTATTGAATCCTCAAATCTAGCTATATAGGGAAAAATAATTAGCAATAATGTAAGGTATAAAAAGCCAAAGAAAAGTGTCAGGCTCATAAAAATGACTTTCCAAATTCCATGTGCGTAGACAAGATAATAAATATCTCCAAGTAGAATAACAGCAATTCCTATCAAGAGAAACCAAACCAACGAACTTTGTTTTAAATTCTTTTTAAATGCTTTGGTAAAGTTTCTCCAAACTGATGGATCTTCTCCTCTTGCCATCTTAAAACTAACTGTATACAAAGCTGTAAGCGAAGCACCTATCGTCACAACTGGAAGAGAAAAAAGGATAAAAATAAGATTCAGCAAAAGAACATCTACGATTCTAGCTAAATTCCTGCCGATGGGACCTTCGAGTTGAAAGAATGAACCCATATTTCATTCACCTGCCATTTTCTAATTAAGTAACATACTTTTTACTTCTAGTTCTCTCAATTTTCCACACCAGGATCCAGCGTTCTTTCTGTCCGTTAAGAGTGAGATAAAGAAACAACAGCCAGAATATAAGCTCTAATCTGACTGCTGTACTTCTTACTTCCTACTTTAATGATTCTTGATAGCGGTTAAATGCAGTATTTTGGATTTCCATAAACTCATCGAATCCCATTTTCTTTAGTTGACTTATATAGTCATCCCAATCTTTTTCTATGCCGCCCTCAACAACCCACTTCGATTGCATCGAATTTACATACGAACTTAAGTCTACATTCAATGTATTTAAACGCTGCATTTCTTCTGCTGTAAAGCTAACTGTTGGAAATTGTTCTCTTGCGTATTCACTTATTTTTTTATCTAATTCTAGCTTCAATCCATCGCCACTATCTGTTGGCAAAGTTACCTTTTCATTAAACCCAGCTTCAATATACTTAGGACCGAAGTCACGGAATGAATTTGTCCATGCAAATATATCTGCTGATTCACCTTCTGGCGCATTCAATACTTGATACGTTCCATCATCCTTCTTTTCTACCCCAATACCAAATGACCCATAAAAGGTTTGAATACTGGCATCCTCTGTATAAAATTTATCTGCCCATTGTAATAATTTTGCTGGATCCTTAGCTTGAGTTGTAATAAGTAATTCATTTCTTGCATATGTTTCCGTATCGGAAATTACGTATCTTTCTCCATCCGGACCTTTAAGAGGCGCAAGCGGTACATATTCCTCTGCATTTGGACCAAATACAGCATCCGGGGTCCAACCAAAAGCGACACCCACTAATGCATCATTTTCATCTTTGCGCTTTGCCTCTGCCATAGAGTCATCTTGCGTAAACAGTTCTTGATCGATTAAACCATCTTTGTACGCTTGATGCATCCACGCAATCCCCTCTTTGTATTCTTCTTGTGTAGGAATGTAAGATGGCTTTCCATCTTTTAAAGTCATTAAGCCCGCTTTATCATTGCCCTTTGTTACGCCAAATGGCAATATAAACCCATAAATATTCCCTCCATAAGGAATTTCATCATTCAAATCCCCATTTCCATTTGCATCCTTTTCCTTAAATGCCTTGAGAACATTATAAAAATCTTCATACGTATCTGGCATTTCTAAGCCTAAATTATCTAACCATTTTTGATTAATAAATAATTGATTTCCCGTTAATGGTCTTAAAGGCAATTTTTTAGGCAAACTATAAATATGGCCATCTGGCGAAGTAACTAGAGCACGTAACGCTGGCTCTTTCTCAAATGCCGCCATTAAATTTGGCATATGTTCTGCGATTAAATCCTCTAACGGAATGAATAAACTTTGGTTTTGGGCAATGTCTCCATCACTTAAAGCCAACGATCCCCAAAAAGCATCTGGTAAATCTCCTCCCGCCATCAGGACTGATTTTTTATCTCCCCATTCTGAATTTAAGTAAATATCCCAATCTACTTTAATTCCAGCTTCTTTTTCCGTATCTTCTACAAATCCTTTAAGAAAATCATCGCCCCAATCTGACCAGCGAACGGTTGCAATTTTGTATTCTCCATCTTCCTTTTCTTTTGTGTTCGTGTTAGCATTACTGCAGCCAACAATTAAACTACTTGCTAAAACTACACTCCATAACCCTTTCCAGCTTCTCTTTAACATTACAATTCCCCTTTCTATTACTCTTTAATGGAACCAACCATGACACCTTGGTTAAAATATTTCTGCAAAAATGGATATAAGCACATAATCGGTGCAGTTGATACAACAATCGCTGCATACTTCATCATTTCAGATAATCTTCTTAATTCCGATGCAAGTTCTCCGGATGCAGTGCCAAGCAATGACTCATTAGAAATTAGAATTCTTCTCAAAACTAATTGAAGCGGCTGTAAATCTTCATTAGAAATATAAATCAATGCATTAAACCATGAATTCCAAATACCAACGGCAGTCCATAAACCAATTACAGCTAAAATTGCTTTTGACAACGGTAGTACGATCGTTAGAAAATACCGGATTGTTCCACAGCCATCAATTTGAGCTGCCTCCCACAATGTATCTGGTATACTATTTTTAAAAAATGTTCTAGCAATGATTATATGAAAGGAGGACACAGCAAAAGGTAGTACCATTACCCAAAAAGTATCAAGCAATCCAAACCCTTTTACGACTAGATAAGTTGGTACCAATCCTCCACTTACAAACATTGGGATAAGAATAAAAATAGCCAGCCACTTTTTTCCGAATAAATCAGCCCTTGATAAAGCATAGCCTGCAGGAATATTGACGATTAAAGCGATAATCGTTCCCACAACTGTATAAATGATCGTATTTAAATAAGATCTCCAAATAATTTCCTGTTTAAATAATTCCATATATCCATCCAACTTCCACTCCTTCGGCCAAAACCATACGTTTCCATTGGTAACGTCAGTTGGATTACTAAAGGAAGCGATAATAATAAACCATAAAGGATAGACAATCATTAAAATCATTAAGATAGCAATCGTATAAACAGCTATGTCAAACAAGCGATCATTCCAACTTTTTTTCCTTTTTGATTTCTTATTGAATTTTTGAATAAGTGCTCCTTCCAATTCTAATGCCTCCCTTCTATAATAAACTTGTTTTTGTTAGTTTCTTCGATAACCAATTCACAAGAAGTAAAATGATAACATTGACTACCGTATTAAATAGACCAATGGCTGTTGATAAACTATATTGAAAGTTTTGCATCCCAACCTTATAGACATAGGTTGAAATGACCTCACTTCCAGTTAAATTCAATGGATTTTGCAATAATAAGACTTTTTCAAAACCTACACTTAAAAGGCTTCCAGCACGCAAGATTAATAAAATCATAGCAGTAGGCATGATAAGTGGTAAGTCTATATGAATAATTTTCTGCAGTCGACTTGCCCCATCCATCGTTGCAGCCTCATAATAGGTTGGGTCAATTGCTGATAATGCGGCCAGAAAAATAATACTATCCCATCCTAAATGTTGCCATACATCACTCCATACATATACACTACTGAAAAGCGTTGGTTTCGATAAAAGATTCGGCATTTCCATCCCAAATAACGATAAAAAATTAGCTATTAATCCTGTGCTTGGTGATAAAAAAATTAATATCATTCCACACATTACCATCGTTGAAATAAAATGTGGCAAATATGTCGTAACCTGAAAAAACTTTTTAAACATTCCAATCCGCATTTGATTACAGAGAATCGCTAAAGCTATTGGAAGTGGAAACCCTACTAGAAGACTGTACAAACTAATATATAGGGTATTTTTTACCGTTAAACCAAATTGATAGGAATGAAAATATTGAATAAAATGCTTCATTCCCACCCATGGACTATTCCAAATCCCAAGCGCTGGGGAATAATCCTTAAACGCCATGATAATTCCATACATCGGAATATACGTAAAACAAATTAATAGAATGAGAGTAGGCAGAAGTAACACATATAATGGAAGACTTTTTTTCATCTGTTTTATATGTCTTAGCTTATTTGGGAAATCAGGTGTGATTTGCGTGTTTTTTTCTGTAGCGATCGTACTTTTCAATTCTTCCACCTCCTTTATTTGATATAATCATTATATGAAAGCGCATTCAATAAAAATAGAGCTATGCCGACCTAAAGTAATACTAAAAAGGACAGATTTTTATCATTGCTTTTCTATTCAGACGCAGTAATAGCAGTATTCCGTTGTATTTCTGCTACTTCCCCTTTTTCTAGACGGAATACTGCTAGAAATAGTCTGTTAACTTTATATAATGAAAATAAGCATTGGAGATGAGTAAATGATACGTTCCATTGATAAGAACCCATCGCGTTCCATAAATTATTATCTAAAAGTACTTTTAATCATTATAGTAATTATCTTACTAATCAATATGTTGATTAGTATGTTAACTCTCTCTATTACAAGGAAACAAAGCATTGATACCATTACCAATACCGTAAACCTTTATATAGAAAATGTTCGCTCTAATTTAAATGCTGTAGACCACTTTATGATTTGGACAGTAGTGCACGAACCATTGATTGAAGAAATGGAAGAGAATATGGGAATGGATAAATTTCCGCAAAATTTAACTAATTTTCGAACGAGAGTAAATGACTTTCAATACTCGATAGGAAAAGAATATCAGTTCTTTCTTGGTCTAAAAGAGGGATCTTTTTTTTCCAATGCATCGCCTATAAAACTACCTTATCAAGATTATCTTCAAGTAAAGAATTACTTTTTTTCTCAAAACGACTCCTTACATACATATGAAATATTTAGCACATGGAAAGCGATAAAAATAAACGAAACCTTTTATTTTTATCATCTAGTAAGCTATGAGAATCGGATTTTTGTTTGTTTAGTTTCTGCTGAAGATCTTTTAAAACCGTTAAATAGCTTTAATTTAGGGAGTAATGGTTCGATCGTTATAAAACAAGAGGGAAAAACAATTTTAACAACCAATCAACAAATGGGAGAAGAGGAAACGGCTTCCTATCACTTTTTTACAAGCAAGTTACTATTTCAAGAAAAAAATATATTACTGCCGTTTAGTTTACAAATAAACGTAGACCATTTTGGGGCATTTAAACATGTGGTCATCACTCAAGTAATCTTAATTTTGGCAACCATTGTTATTAGCATCATCTTATTTTTCATTCTGCTCTATATTAAAAATCGCTTGATCTTTCCTATTCAAAAGTTTTCTAAAAATCTGTCTGAGATAAACAATAATAGGAATATGATAAACTTCGAAAGTAATAGCATTATCGAACTCGAGCAAGCTAATACACAATTCAAAAACTTAATTCAAGAAATAAAAAAATTAAAAATTAATATTTATGAGCAGGAGCTTGAAAAGAAAAGAATAGAGATGGACTTTTTACGATTACAAATTAAGCCTCATTTTTATATCAATTGTTTATCAAGTATTCATAGTATGGCGGAAATGCAGATGTTTACTGAAATCAAGAAGATGTCGATTGCTACATCCCGTTATTTTCGGTACCTTTTTCAAACAAATCACCACTTTGTTTCGTTAAAAAAAGAACTCGATCATATTCGCGATTATCTTGCCATTCAACAATTATTGCATGGACCAACCTTTCAATATAAAACATCCATTCGACTAAACATAGAGGAAATGCAAATACCACCGTTGATTCTGCAAACTTTTATTGAAAATAGCATCAAACATGGATTTTCTGATATAAATTATGAGGAGACACTAATTATTTCACTAAGCATTACCCCTGCAAAAGACGAGCAAAAATTGAACATTACGATAAAAGATAATGGTCCTGGTTATCCACCTGATATTTTGGATAAGCTCCAAAACCAACTACCCATATCAGCAGCTAATGGCAAACAAATCGGAATAAATAATGCCATCCAAAGGCTTCAAATGCTTTATGGAAACAGTTTTTCCATCTCCTTTTCAAACGGAATGAATGATGGAGCTATTGTTGAATTAGTTATCCCAACACAATTAATGGAGGAATAATCAATGAATGTCTTAATAGTAGATGATGATCGATTTGTTGTTAAATTATTGAAAGAAAAAGTTGATTGGGGAAATTTAGGGATTGAACACGTTTATACTGCTCATAATATTCGCCAAGCAAAAAATGTTTTTATTAAACAAAATATTCACTTGCTAATTTCAGATATAGAAATGCCATACGGTAGCGGTCTTGAATTATTAGCATGGGCCCGTCAAGAAGGGTATACGATCCAAACGATTTTTTTAACAAACTTTGCTGATTTTCATTATGCTCAAAAAGCCATTGAGCTCCAAAGCTTTGAATACTATTTAAAACCGATTGAAATCGATAAATTAGAGTTTAGTATTTTGAAAGCGATTAAAAAGGTGAAAATTACTCAGCAAAGTGAAAAAGCTATCCAAGTAGGTCAGTATTGGCAGCAAAATAAACAAAAACTAGTGGATCATTTTTGGAGTTCCTATATAAGAAATCAAGAATGGCTTAAAGCAGAACTTGAAGAACAATTATTAAAAAATCATTTGAATTATTCCATAGATGACAGCTTTTTGCCTATTCTATTAAATATATTTCCATATAATATTTCGTTTAAAGAAAATAGCCCTGCTATTTTAGAAATAGACGAAAAACTGGTCTCCAAATTGATCGCCCATTTAAATTCCACCTTTAAAGATACTACCTTTACTTTAGAAAGCGTAGTCGGATTAGATATTAATAAAGAAAAGTATGTCCTTCTTTTAAGAAATAACGGGGTGCATTTAGAGTATCCACCATTAGTTCCATTATGCGAGAACTTAATCCAGACACTTAAGCATGATTTGTTAATAGATACCCAATTTAGTATTGGGTATTCAACCACTTTAGTTAAAATTCATACAGCAGTAAAACAACTGCAGCAAAAAAGCGAGGATACGATTGATTTTAGAAACACGGTTCATTACTTTCTATCTTATGAAAAGAAAACATATAAATATGGAGAACCTAATTTAGCCATTCTAGAAAAGTATCTTCAAAACGGTAATAAACAAAGTTTTCTAAACAAATGCAGACAATATTTAGTTCACTTAAAAGAGAAAAATAATCTTAACCTCAGTGTTTTATGCAATTTCCGTTTAGACATCACTCAATTATTGTTTACCTACTTAAAAAAGAAGGAGGTGCTTGCTCATAAGTTGTTTGATGGAAATACAAATAACTTATTACAAACGCAATCATTACGTTCAATCGATGATATGATGATTTATATTACCTACTTAATAGATGTCTCGCTTCATTATTTAGATTTCATTTATTCTCAAAAATCTGTTGTGAATACAATTTGTGATTATATTGATGAACATTATCAAGAAAATATTACAAGAGATAGCATTGCAAAAATTGTGTATTTAAGCCCAGATTATATTGCGAGAATTTTCAAGAAAGAAAAAGGACTCTCGCTTGTAAACTATATCATCAAAAAAAGAGTAGATATCGCTAAGGATTTACTCATTCAAACTACATTACCAGTACATATTATCTCCGATAAAGTTGGTTACGGGAATTACTCCTACTTTACTAAACTTTTTAAAAAAGAAACAAACTACACGCCCTATGAATATCGGCGCAAAGAAAAAGCCTCCACCCTTTAAGTAAGGGAGAGGCTTTATTTAAGTCTAGCGTTTTAAATAAATAATTTCCTCAGCTAATTTAGCCATTCGCTTTTTAGCATCTAAATCTGTAATTTCGTTCTCATCATCAAAATAGTCATTGTGCACAAATACATTTTGTACGGTAACTAATCCTTTAAAATACGTCAGTATTGGCTTTAATTGATATTCCATCACAAGAAAATGTTTATCTGTCCCACCTGTGATAACCATCCCCGTTACTTTTGATTTGAACGCATCAACTGGAAGATGATCAAAGAGATTTTTTAAAACACCTGTAATGGAAGCTTGATAGACAGGCGTTCCAATAACTAGAGCATCCGCGCCTAAAATAGTGTTTACTATTTTAATTGTATCATCATTATAATAGCTTAATGGTGCACCATTAACAAATTCCATCTCATACTCTCTTAAATCGATCAATTCCACTTGAATCGCTGGATCAAGCGATTTTGCAGCAACTAAAACTTCATTTACTGCCTTGGCAGTTTTCGAACCAATTAACGAGCCGGAAATCCCTACAAGCTTCATATTATCCTCCAAGCTTAAAGATAAGCATGAAACACTTTATCTTCAACAAACTTATTAATTATTTGCAAATTTATCAGCAACTATACTCCAATTAATGATAGAGAAGAAATTGGAAATGTATTCAGGTCTTCTGTTTTGGTAATTTAAATAGTAGGCATGCTCCCATACATCTAATCCTAAGATAGCACGTTCTCCATCCATAATTGGATTATCTTGATTTGGTGTGCTTGTTACTTTTAAATTGCCTTCTTGGTCAACAACTAGCCACGCCCATCCAGATCCAAATCTAGTAGTAGCAGCTACAGTAAATTGTTGTTTAAATTCATCATAGCTACCAAATGCTTTATTGATCGCTTCTGCTAATTCACCAGAAGGAGCATTCGTACCTGTAGATGGTGCAATAACCTCCCAAAATAAGGAATGGTTTAAATGACCACCTCCATTATTTCTTACAGCTGTTCTAATTTGTTCTGGTACTTCATTAAGATCGCTTAATAGTTCTTCTAGAGTTTTTCCTTGTAATGCATCTTGCCCTTCAAGAGCAGCATTTAAATTGTTTACGTATGTTTGATGATGTTTTCCATAGTGAATTTCCATTGTTTTCTGATCAATCTGAGGTTCTAAAGCATTAAATTCGTATGGTAAAGCTGGTAATGAATATGTAGTCATTTTGTAATTCCTCCAATTTTTTATACTTATTGGTTTAAAAAGTATAATTAAACATTAACCCATTAATAAAAAAAAATCAATTACTTTATTTCAAATTTTGGATATTTTATCACAAAACTAATTTAATTCTATGCAAGCAATCTTGTACAAAGTAACTACTTTCAACATTTTATACTTTCTGGTATAATTAATTTCTCTACACTTTTATTTAGGCTGTTTGTATGAAAACTCTTTAGGTAAAAGGCAACACTAAGCTGAACCTTCTAAATTTGAACTTTTTTAAAAGGCTAGGAATGATTAAATATAGTGCTTTTGTTATTCATTAAGCAATTTGTTCATTAGTGGGTTCAATACGATACCCTTTCCTTTTTAAGTATTGAATCATTTTTTGTTCTTTACTTTTGTATGAAAACTCTTTAGGTAAAAGGCAACACTAAGCTGAACCTTCTAAATTTGAACTTTTTTAAAAGGCTAGGAATGATTAAATATAGTGCTTTTGTTATTCATTAAGCAATTTGTTCATTAGTGGGTTCAATACGATACCCTTTCCTTTTTAAGTATTGAATCATTTTTTGTTCTTTACTTTGTTCGAGATCAACATAATCAGGGCCTAGTTCCTGATATGGTTGCCTTGTTTTTAAAATATTGTAAGCAATTGTTAGGATTAAATGAGCGGAAGCGATCCGTGCTTTCGATTTTCCTTGTCGTTTCATAATTCTTTTTCTATGTGCAGATATGCGATTATACTGTCTATCTGTAGCCATGGAACATTCAACAGCGGTGGTTCTTAATGATTTGTTTCCGTACTGAGTTTTACCTGTTTTTTTTTTACCGGCACTCTCATAATTTCCTGGACTCACTCCAGCCCATGAGGCTAGATGTTTAGAACTTTTAAATACTGACATGTCTACACCCATTTCAGCTATAAAGATTGCGGATGCATTTTTATCCACACCCGGTATGGTATCTAGTAGTTCGCACTCCTCTTGATAAGGAATAAGCGCTTGGTCTATGCGTTCAACTACTTTTTCGATTGTTTCATCGATGTGATTGATATGGTCCCAATGGAAACGTAACATATCAATATGATGTTTACGTATTCCACCGTTAAGGGCTTCTGCAATATCTGTTGTGCTCGCCTTAACTCTTGAATCAACCATTTGTTGAAGTTCAAACACACCTATTTTTTCGCCGTTTATTAGGGCTTCAATAATGCGACAACCAGTGACACCAAAAATGTCAGATAAAACAGAAGTTAGTTTAATATTTGCATCCTGTAGAATTTTGTGGATTCGATTGCGCTCAGAAGTTCGTGTATGGATGAGTTTTTTACGATACCGGGTTAAATCTCGCAAATCACGAATTTCTTTGGGCGGTACAAAATTTTTTTCAATTAGTCCAGAACGCAAAAGTTTAGCTAACCACTCCGCATCTTTTACGTCTGTTTTCCTTCCGGGAACATTTTTAACATGTTGGGCATTGGCGAGGATTAATTGGAAGTCACATTCTATAACATTCCAAACGGGCTTCCAATATACACCGGTACTTTCCATTACAGCATCCGTTATTTTGTGTGAGGATAGCCAGTCGCTAAGTGCCAAAAGGCCACTTGTGGTTGTTGGAAAGGTTTGAATCTCTTTATTTGGTTTTTTATCTAATGAACCAAATAAAACACAAGCAACTACTGTTTCTTGGTGTACATCTAGGCCTGCACACCGTTCAATCATAGCTTCCATATAATCACCTCAAAGATTTTTAATACAATACAAGCGACAGAAGTCATCATACAAAATTTTTGTATTCGTGTTTATAAACACATTAGACGGTTCTTTTAAACTGTCACAACCAGTTTTTCTAACGGGGTATCAACTTGTATTGATCCACCAAACAGTCTTCGGACTGGTCGTATTGTACTATTAATTATGGTCAGGTGTTAAGTGGTTTAGACTTTCTATCATGGGATAGGAGCAAGTTTTCATGATAGACGGTGGCGGCGGGTAACGCCGCCATGAGAGTTTTTCTAAAAGGTTATTGTTTTTTCTATAGACAAAAAGAATTAATTGGAAAATAAAGTAGCCTTTATTTATAATTTTTCTCTCCACTGAAATAGAATGGAGGTTTATAATGGTTAATACAAAAACGACAAAAGATAAAATTCTTCATCTTCTCAAAAAAGAAGGTTCCTTAACCGTAAACGATTTTACTGATCGTCTGCAAATAACACATATGGCCGTGCGAAAGCACTTAACGATATTAGAAAAAGATGATTTGATTCAATCCGAACTAGTAAAACAACCAATGGGACGCCCTATTCAAAGCTTTACATTGGCGGAAAGAGCAGAATATTTTTTTCCAAAAAGCTATGAAGGAATTAGCATCGATTTATTACATGATGTAAAAGAACTATATGGAGAAGATTCAGTGCAACAGTTATTTAATAAACGGGAAGAACGTCTAACAAAAGAGCATATTTCTCGCATGGAAGACAAAAAACCTTCTGAGAAAATGCAGGAAATGGTTACTATTCAAAATGAAAAAGGCTATATGGCTGATTTATCACAAGTGGACGACTATACTTTTGAAATAACAGAATATAATTGCCCCATCTTAGAAGTTGCTAAGGAGTTTAAGATTGCCTGTCGATGTGAGACAGAAATGCTGAAAAAAGTTCTCGGCACAAATGATGTTGCTAGAACATGCTGCAGAACGGAAGGAGATAATCACTGTAAGTTTTTAGTGAAGTTTGTTCCACAACCTGCTTCTTCCTTAGTAGAGGTATAACAGCTATTTATTGCAAGCTAAGTAGTAATAATAGAAAAAAGGGAAGTCTTAAAGAAAATGATTCTTAAGACTTCCCTTTTTTCTATTACTATTATGCAAAAACAGCTAATTCAGCTTCAATTTGTTTCATAATTAGTTGAAGACATTCTTCTGTAGTTTTCGCAAATATTCTTTTTCCGTTAACAATTGCGTAAGGCCGTTTCGCACACATTCCACAAAATGAAAGACAGCTACTTTCAATCACGGCAACTTCTGGATATTTAGATTCTATTATTTCTTCTAAATTTATTGCTGTAATCAAACTTCCATCGCAAATTTCTACCACTACAATGCCCACTTTTGTGTTCCTCCCCTCGATTGATTATTTCTTAAACTATCTATATCGAATTAAGTATGGTTCTTATTTATAGGTAAAATACTGAATCATTTTCATAGACGATTCCTTTTACAATATACGAAAATAATTATTTATTGAGTTTTTTATACCATAAAGTATAAAAAACAAGTATATACATTTAATCATTTTCCACCTAAAAAAGCAAGTAAAGAAGCACTCAACTGACCTAGTAAACTTTTCTTCCATGAAAAATAAAAATACTCCTTTGTAGCTGAAATGTAATGTAATAACAGGTTCATGATCATCTACAGAAGGAGTTTTTGCATTAATATTATTTGTTCAATGGATAATTCTTCTATTATCTTCCAAAAAAGAAATAGAAAATATCCTTTTTAAATATTATTGGAAATATCACCCTAAAAAATAATAATATTCGGACAATTAGTTCACCGATTCACAATGTTTGATTTTGAAATCGTTTTCAAATATAATGTAAATTAGGTTGGATAACATTAGTGGTTATCATTGTATACAGCGTAGGTGGAGCTGATACTATAAAGGAGCTTTTTTAAGTTCTAATGAAAAGCAGAAAATCTTTTATAAAAAGGATTTTCTGCTTTTCCAAAATTACCTTATTGCCATTTTCCATTTTTGCTCATGTCTAAGCAGCCACTCTTTTCTCCATAAGCCACCCGCATACCCAGTTAACGTTCCATTGGCACCGATTATTCGGTGACATGGAATAATTATGCATAGCTTGTTTTTTCCATTGGCACTTCCAACTGCTCTCACTGCCTTTTCGTTACCGATGTTGTTAGCAATATCCTTATAGGATCCGGTTGCGGCATAAGATATAGTAGTTAATGCATTCCATACTTGCTTTTGAAAAGGAGTTCCTTCCATTTCAATTGGAAAAGAAAAATCAAAATATTTCCCACTAAAATAGGCATCTAACTCATTGAAACATGTAACTAAAACAATTGGTGTCTGATCATCTATCTTATTTTCTGGTAACTCTTTTTCCGAAAACAAAATAGAATAAACAGCTTTATCCGTCCCGCTTATCTCTATTACTCCAATTGGAGATTGGTAATCAATTGTAAACATCCTATTCCCCCATAAAACGCTTATTTGCTCTTTATTTTAACAGAAAAACAAATATTGTTGCTTCATTAAATTTCCCTTTGTTTATTTTTCAAATTATTGTTTACAAATTAGTAAAATAGTGTTAGTCTTTTAAAGAATTTACTTAATTCCTATTTAACCTATAGGAATTACAATTTTAAAGGAGGACTTAGCATTGAACTTTTTCGCTATATTAAACATTCTTATCTTACTTATTTTGCTTAGTGTTCTTTTCTACATGCAAAAGAAACATATTTCCTTTTCTAAACGCGTCTTTACAGGGTTAGGACTTGGTGTTTTATTCGGGGCAATCTTACAGTTATTTTATGAACCAAGTTCTGAAGTAATCACTGTTACAAATGATTGGTTTGGATTAGTCGGAAGCGGATACGTAAAACTATTGCAAATGATCGTTATGCCACTAGTTTTTATCTCCATTGTCGCTGCATTCACAAAGCTTGAAAAATCAGCAAACCTTGGTAAAATCAGTGGTCTTGTAATCGGAACATTATTAATCACTACAGCTATTTCTGCTGGAATTGGGATTGCAGCAACAGCTGGCTTTGACTTAAAGGCTATTGATGTAAATGCTGGCGATGCCGAAATTCTTCGCGGACAACAATTAGAAGAAACTTTAGGAGAAGTACAAAGCACAACTGTACCACAAAAAATCCTGAGCTTTTTACCTGCGAACCCATTTCAAGATTTAACAGGGGCAAGACCAACTTCTACTATCGCAGTAGTTATTTTCGCAGCATTTGTTGGGGTTGCATTCTTAGGAATTAGAAGAAAAAATCCTGAGCAAGCTGCATTTTTCCAAAAGATTGTTGAAGCTTTACATACAGTTGTTATGCGAATAGTTACATTAGTGCTACGACTAACTCCATATGGAATACTTGCACTAATGGCGAAGACTGTTGCGGGAAGCAACTTTGATGCGATTGTGAAGCTAGGTAAATTTGTTATTGCTTCCTATGTAGCATTAATTGCCATGTTTATTGTTCATTTAATAATCCTTGCTGTTATGGGACTTAGTCCAAAACAATATCTTAAAAAAGTTTGGCCAGTTCTGACATTTGCATTCACATCACGTACAAGTGCAGGAACAATGCCATTAAACATTGAGGCACAGAAGAATAAATTAGGTGTACCTGAATCGATTGCTAACTTTTCTGCATCCTTTGGGGTATCCATAGGGCAAAACGGCTGCGCTGGAATCTATCCTGCAATGCTTGCAGTCATGATTGCACCAACCCAAGGCATTAACCCTCTATCCCCTTCTTTTATTGCAACATTGATTATTGTTGTCATGATTAGTTCTTTCGGGGTAGCTGGAGTTGGTGGTGGAGCAACTTTTGCAACATTAATTGTTCTGTCTACTTTAAACTTACCAGTTGCTTTAGCTGGGGTATTAATCTCCGTTGAACCATTAATTGATATGGGTCGTACTGCTCTAAACGTAAGTGGATCTATGGTTTCTGGTGTCGTAACAAGTAAAACACTTGGTGAATTAGATACGAAACAGTATCATTCAAATGAAGTGGATACTGCTGAGAATATTGCGTAATAGAAAAGCAAAGCTCCTCCTAAGGTGCTTTGCTTTTTTAGTGTATTCACTCAAATTCATTAATAAGATCAAAATAATTAATTAACATTACTTCTATTTTGTGTTCTTCATTTAAATTTGCTTGCCCAGTAATTGTTCCAACTTCTGCTGTACTGCTGTCCTGTTTACGGTACTCTATTTTTGCAGAAAAATTATATATAATCTCATCAGAACTGGTCTTTTCACAATTAATTTCCAATACTCTTAAAGTGTAATGATATCTCGCAGGTTCATTCCATACTACGGACCCATATCTTGAAACGTATTCAACATACGCTCTATCACTTGCAAAATACTCTTTATATAAGCCCTCTTCATATTCGCTTAATCCCTTTATTTCTCCCTCTTCTACCGAACTCATATTATTCATTAATCTTAACCATTTCTCGTCAGGTCCCGTAAAGTTATTTTTTATAACAGCTTCTATTGTTCTTATATCCGCTTCTTCTTTCGCTGCTATACTATCACTTGGATTTCGTGCCGAATCAGAAGAAATTAAACTTAACCCAAGCGGAATTAATATAATGATAAACGTAGCTACAGCCATAAAAGGAAAAATTTTTGAATAAATCCTCCTTTTTTTTCGTGTTGTAGAAATCTGTGTCCACAATTCTTCTTTTAGTCCACTAGGTATTTTAATAGAGTTATACTCCTTCTCTAACTGCGCCTTTAATCTTTCATCTTCTTGATTATTCTTCAACTCTACTTTCACCTCCTGATTGATACTGTCGATACATTTTTTGTTTTGCACGATATATTCTTGATTTAACTGTTCCTAATTTAATAGAAAGCAATTTAGCAATTTCTCTAAAAAATGGTAAGTAAATTTAATAAAAAAAATCCTGCTCTCACAGGATTTTTTAACCTTTCTCAATAGTTCATCTTATTTTATCATCGCAAATACTTCTGCTCGCTTGTCACTGTCTGTTTGGAAAACACCACGAACAGCAGAAGTAACTGTTTTAGCACCTGGCTTTTTCACTCCACGCATTGTCATACACATATGTTCTGCTTCTACCACGATCATCACTCCATGAGGCTCTAAAGTTTCCATCATTGTATCTGCTACAGTGGATGTAATTCGTTCTTGCAGCTGCGGGCGTTTCGAAACTGCCTCTATTGCTCTTGCAAGCTTACTTAATCCTGCAACCCTTCCTCCTTTAGGAATATAGGCTACATGTGCTTTTCCATAGAAAGGAACTAAATGATGCTCACACATAGAGTAAAAAGGAATATCTTTTACTAATACAAGTTCTTCATGGTCTTCATGGAAAATGGTTTCAAAATATTCTTTTGGATCGATTGTAAGACCTGAAAAAACTTCTTCATACATTTTTGCTACACGTTTTGGAGTATCCAATAATCCTTCTCTATTTGGATCTTCTCCAACCGCTTCTAATAATAAACGAATTGCCTCCTCTATTTGAGGAGTATTAATTTTACTCATTCCAAAATCCTCCTAAATGCCTTCCAGATTATCTACACGCCACGCTTATTTCCCCAAATATACGTATGTAGCTGTGGGAGTACCTTTACATTTTTGAACTTATGATCAAGCATTGTTTTACCAATCAACCACTTATACTTAGTCAATAATTGCTCTACTAATTGAATGTTATCAGTCGTTTTGTTATCTTCATTACCGACTTGCAGAAAAAAAGGAATATCTGAATAACGCAGATGCACTTTCTTGGCATAGTCATAATCTTCATCTGAAAATACAACGACTTTTAGACTAATATGATTACTTCGATTTGCATCTCTTAATCTTTGCATAATCGAATCTAATATGTCAAAATCAGTATTCATTTTAGAACTTGGTGGTTTTGGTGAAATAGTCAATTCATCGATATCTACAAACCAATCCTGCCATTTACTTCCCTGGGTTTCAAGTCCTATTTTTATTTCCTTTTCCTTTAAAAAATCAACCAAATACGAAAGATTTTTCAATAGGGCTGGGTTTCCTCCAGAAAGGGTGACATGAGAAAAACCATCGCCGCCTAATTGCACTAGCTCCTGCCAAATCTCTTCTGCCTGCATTTGCTTGATTAGTCCCTTGCCGCTGCCATCCCATGTAAAGGCAGAATCACACCAAGCACAAGAATAATCGCAGCCTGCTGTTCTGACAAACATCGTTTTTTGGCCAATGACCATTCCCTCTCCTTGAATCGTTGGTCCGAATATCTCCATTACAGGTACTTTACTCATACTCCATCCACTCCCTTTTCATTTCTGCAAAACTAGTAGGAGTTTCATAGAGGCGAACAAATTCCACTCTTGCCCCATTATCTACTTGTTTCATCTCATCTTTGTTCAAGGCTTCTTCCATTTTTTTGAAAATCCAATAAACAATATTCTCTGCTGTAGTATTCATTGGTGGAAGTGTCTCATTTAAATAGCGATGATCCAAGTAAATTTCAATGTCGCTTTTCCAAATCTTTTTAATATCGCCAAAATCTATCATTAATCCGCGGTCATCTAAATAGCCACTAATTCCAAAAACAACCTTGTACGTATGTCCATGCAGATTCATGCATTTCCCTTCGTAGGCATGCAAATGATGTGCTGCATCAAAGGTAAACTCTTTACTAACCATCACACGCTTATGATGATATTTTAATTGCTTTGAAGAAATATCTTCCCCAAATTTTTGCAGTTTATCTACTACTCGAAAGTCATGCATCCTATTATACCCCCTTTCGACCAGCTAAATAATCATCTAAGCCCTTTTTGCGCAACTTACAAGCTGGACATTCCCCACAGCCATCTGCAACAATTCCGTTATAGCATGTCAATGTCTTTTCACGAACAAAATCGAACGCATTCAGTTGATCTGCGAGTCCCCATGTCTCTGCTTTATTTAACCACATTAGTGGAGTATGAATAACAAATTGATTGTCCATTGAAAGATTTAACGTTACATTCAATGACTTAATAAAGATGTCACGACAGTCCGGATATCCACTAAAATCTGTCTCACAAACGCCAGTTACGATATGTTTTGCTTGTATTTGACTTGCTAATACACCTGCAAATGACATAAACAATAAATTACGTCCTGGAACAAATGTGGAAGGCAATGCGCCATCCTTACCTTCTTCTACCGCAATATCTTCCCTTGTTAAAGCATTTGGCGCAAGCTGATTTAGTAGCGACATATCAAGAATATGATGTTTAATGCCAAGTTCTTCAGTAATCTTCTTCGCACATTCAATCTCTGTAATATGCCTTTGGTTATAGTCAAACGTGACAGCCACTACTTCTTTGAAGTTTTTCATCGCCCAAAATAAACAAGTAGTGCTATCTTGACCACCACTAAATACAACAACCGCTTTTTCGTTTTTCATTTCTAAAATCTCCTTCATATAGAAAAAACAGCACTACTAAGAAAGCAGTCCTGTTTTTCTTAGTTTTTTAAAGAGGGTAGCTAGAACCTCCACCGTAGAAACGGATTTTACTATGCTATTGTTTTAGCTCGACTTATTATATCGCATATTCGACAATTATTCTATGAGAATATTATTTTTTCGCTAAACAAAACTTATATGAATTACATCACTCTTTTCTTTGTATATAGATTAGTAACAACAAAACCTAGAACAATCATTAAAGTAGCTAGTAAACCGCCTTCCAGGCCAAAAGAACCGCCCGTTAGCCAATTATTTCCCATGGACACATCGATTCCATAAAGACCGTGCGGAGTAGTACCACTAACTGGAAAACCAAACACATTTCCTTGAAAATAATTCCACGTTATATGGTAACCAATTGGCATCCATAGGCTTTTCGTCTTATCATACATATAAGCAAACAGGAGCCCAACAAGAAAAATATTAATAATTCCAAGAACCGCCACATTCGGATTTAATAAATGTGCCACACCAAAAATAAGCGAGGAAACGATATACACGACCGTCTTAGAGTTACCGTTATCTGCAAGTGTTGTCATAATGTAGCCTCTAAATGTTAGTTCCTCTGAAAACCCTACTAAAATAAAAAACAGAAGATAAGATAGCGTGTAGGCAGAAAAATCTGGTGAAGCAAAAGAATTAGCCATCTCTATATTTTTGGTGAATAATAGAATTAAAAAAATAAAGACGATAGACACTGCACCAAGTCCTAAACCAGTAATAAAATCTGGAGAAAACCTTTTAAATCCCATTTCTGAAATTCTCTTCTTATTAACAAACTTCCATAAAAGAAACAAGATTGCGATACCACCGATTAATCCTAAACCTTGAGACAAGAGAGATAGCGGAGAACTATCTAAAACCTGATCAATCATTTCATCCGAAATATTAGGATGAATTTGTGATTCAATAATTACGGCGATAATCATACCTGGGGCTGAAAGAATCATTTGCGCTATCATTGTAGCTGTTATAGCTAACAAAATAATCCAGCCCGACCTCACTTTCCCCATTTTATTTTTATACATCATTTTCCTCCTCTTTTCTTCACAATATATTCATAGAATTTTTTCCTCTATTCATTATATCTATTTCTTTTTGGACAATATATACTCTAATTCAATATTTTTCTACTATTCATATCATAGAAAAAAGATTCCCCTTAATATAGAAAAATCTAAAATAAGCATACATTATTCATCCATAAGCCTGTGCCGCAATTGCATATAAGCTATTATTTCTTTTTGGAAATGCTTCAAGATTCTTGACCATTACCGGGGGACGATCGTTTACTTGAAATCCTACTGTCTCTAATTCTTTCATTAATGATGTCTTCCCATCTAATACATCTATTCGTATACTTCCCTTATTGGTCGCAATTATTGTTTGAATAAGGAGCATCGCTTGTTTATCATTTTGAGCAACTACTGGACCAAGTACGAGATTAGCAGGTTTTTTAACAGCAAGAGCATATCCAACAATTATGCCTTGTTCCTTTAGCACAAGTGTATCCTTTGCCTGCTTTATCCTATTTTTTAGAAATAGTTCTCTCCCACTTCCAAATGCCACTTCGTCTAACTCCATCATTTCTTTTATATCAGTTTTGTTTAACGGACTAATGGAATAACCATCCGATGCTACCTCAAATATTTTTCCTTCCCCTAGAAGCTTTGTCACATGACTATATTCTTTAAAGCCTAATTTTTCATATACAGGTCTACCTTCTTTTGTAGCAATTAACATAAGTGCGGTATTTTGTGTTACTTGGCTCATACACTGAATCAATAGCTCTTTCGCTAATCCTCTTCCTCGATAGTCTGGATGGACAATAACCATGCCGATCGAGGCTAATTTAGCTCCATAAGGAATAATGGCCGCACAGGATATAACCATCTTATCGATATTTACATGTCCATAAACACTCCCTGAAGCGAGCAAAGTTTGTATTTCCTCTCTATCATAATCCCAACCAACGATCGTGGCTAAGGATAGCAAGTCTCCGATATGTAATTGATTTAACTGCTGCCTTGTTACTACCTCTTCCTTTTTCATTAGTTACTCCTTCCTCAATAAATCAACAGAATATTATAAATAATATTTCTATTATAATGGAAATTTCCATCCATGGGGATTTTTTTCTTTTACTGAGAAGGAAGATTTTCTTTTTATATAGAAAAGAATCAGAAACTTTTTGCGTGGTGCACAAAAGTCTGATTCTTTCCCTAAACACATTTCTAGCTAAATTTTCATTTCTTGTCCTTTAAAATCAATAAATCCTAGTTCACTTTTTGCTTCTATCTTTCCTTCTAGAATATCTAGTATGCCATTTGCTGATTCTTCTGGATAGCCTGTAGCATTTTCGCCGCCCATATCCGTTTTGATCCAACCAGGATGGACAGCATGTACAGCAATATCCTTTTCTTTCACATATCTTGATAATTGTACACTAAACATGTTCAGCGCAGCTTTCGAAATGCCATAGGGAAAATCACCACCATAAGCATTATGAATACTACCAGCTTCAGAAGAAATATTAATAATCGTTTTCTTCTTCCCTTTATATAAGAGTGGTAGAAAATGTTTCATTACTCTCATTGGTCCTAATACATTAACATCCATTGTGAACTTCACATTTTCAAAGTCTAGCTCTTCGATTATTTTTCCCCGCTCTGTCAAAACTCCGGCATTATTAATAATTCCATCGATAGAACCGACATCCTCTGCTGCTAATTTAGCTGCAGTTGCAACAGATTCCTCGTTCGTTACATCAAGGAAATATGTATATACTTTATCTGGATATTGTTTTTTCAATAGATTAATAGGGGAATCCTCTTGTATTGTTCGCACACCTGCAAGCACAGTATGGCCTCGTTCCAAAGCCGTTTTGACTAGATGAATCCCCAATCCCCGATTAGCTCCTGTAAGAATAATTTTCATTCACTACACTCCTATTCCTTTTCACAACAACTAAATGTATTTGCAGCTGATGGATTCTTATCCTTTCTCTGGCTGAATCTCTGTATGAAGCGCTTTAAAAAATTGCTGAATATATTTATAGCTGGATCCGAAATCTCCTAAAGCCCCTTCCTTTGAACAATAAACATCAATTGCAGATTGCATTCCGGCCATCTTATAAACCGTAATAATCATTAAACTCGATCCCTTACTTAGGACAATTTCGCCACGATCCGTATCGATTTTTTTCAATTCCCAATTCGTCATTTTTCTTTCTATCACGGTTTTTACCGTTTCCATTAATCGATCACGACTTTTTTTATAATAGCGTGTCTTTAATTCAGGAACTTTAGGCTGTTCCTTCGTCTCTTCAAAACTTTTAAAAATCCCTACCAGCACACGTGTTAAAGACAATTCCTTTTCCTCCTCAAAACATGAATTCCTACTATTTTGCTAACAAACACTAGTACAAAAATGGCTACTAGCAGCTGTTTCAATAGCTACTTATGGGTTGTGCCAGTCAAATGTAAGAGCTTTCTTTTTGTTTTATTATAGCTTATATCTGAAAATCAATCTAGGACAAACTGTATAGACATATTAAATAAGAACAAATATTTCTATTAATATATTGTCCTACTCTTTAGCTTATGCTTAAGAAAGCCATGTACTTTTGGCACACTGCTTCCTTAAGCTACTTTTTTGTTATTCCTTATTTAATTCAGGTGGAATGCGAAGGTTTGTCGCTTGTTCATAACTAAATGCCATTTCAATTAATCTAGGTTCACTATAGGCTAATCCTGAGAAGGTGATTCCCATAGGCTTTCCTTTGGGTGTATATCCTGCTGGAACAGTAATAGATGGATATCCTGCTTTTGCAGGCATCTCACATCCTAAATATTTCGCAAACACTAAGCCATCCAATTGATATTCTTCCATTGCCACATCGATTCCTTCTGTTGCCGAAAGTCTAATATCCTTTTCTCGGTGTTTCTTGTATTTTGGATCGTCCAAATCTCCGTTTAACGTTTGGCAGTATTCAAGAATTGTTTGCCCATACTTAACAGCATCCAAATGTTGTTTATTAAATGCAATTACTTCACTTAATGAATGAACGGGAACTTCCTCTGAAAGTTTATGTAAGTAGTTATTTATACCATGCTTAAACTCATGATAGAGAACGATCGACTCAAACTTTTCTCGAGGAATTGTCACATCAAGCAGAATAGCTCCTTGCTTTGTTAATTCTTCCAATGCTGCATTAAACAACACAACTTCGTCTTCCTCTTCAGGCAAGAAGGAACGATCAACGCCAATTCTTTTTCCTTTAAGACCGTCCGTTTTTAAAAATGTTGTATAATCACTCGGCTGCCCTTCACATGTTTTAGTCACTTCATCTGCTTCGTCTACACCTGCAATTATTCCTAAAAGAATAGCAGCATCACAAACTGTTCTCGTCATTGGCCCCGCCGTATCCTGACTATGTGCGAGCGGAATAATGCCGGAACGGCTAACAAGACCAAGGGTTGGTTTAATTCCGACAAGGGAATTATTGCTAGCAGGACTAAGAATAGATCCAGACGTTTCTGTCCCTATCCCAACAACAGCAAAATTGGCGGCAATGCTTGCGCCAGTGCCAGAACTTGAACCACCAACATCCCATACAGCAGGACCATATGGATTCATTACTTGGCCACCTAATGAGCTATAGCCGTTGGGCATATCTAATTCAGTAATAAAATTAGCAAATTCTGAAAGATTTGCCTTTCCAATAATAATCGCTCCTGCCTCTCTTAGCTTTTTGACAATAAAAGCATCTTCTTTTGCAAAATTATTTTCCAATGCAATCGAGCCGGCAGTTGTAGCCATCGCATCCTTCGTATCAATATTGTCCTTAATAATAACAGGAATACCATAAAGTGGTCCAATTTGATTGATTTCCTGTCTTTTTTTATCTAGTTCTGCTGCAATCTCTAATGCATCAGGATTAATTTCTCTAATAGAGCATAATGTAGAATCATACGCAGCTATTCGCTCTAAATATTGCTTTGTCAGTTCCCATGAAGTAATAACACCCGAATCAAGTGCCTTTTGCACTTCTAAAATTGTTGCTTCTTCTATATTAAAGGGAATTCGATTATCAATTTTCATGTCCCTTCTACCCCCTTCTCATTTTCTTAAGTATAGCTTGTTCCAATTGTTCAGAGAAGAAGAAATTTTTCGTTTTATCACAATGTTTTGATATAGTATAATTTTATAAAAAAGGGAGAAAAAAATGACCTATACACTCCAACCTATCACACAAGAACAAGCAGAAGAAATAGCTTATAACTGGCATTATGATGGAAAGTATGCTTTTTATGATATGGAGGCGGATGAAGAAGATTTAGCAGAATTTCTTGATAATAATAAAAGAAATAACTCTATTTATGCTGTTACTGAAAAAAAGCAGCTCATTGGTTTTTTCAGTATATATCAAGAAGAAAATAATACAATTAATATAGGACTTGGTCTTAGACCTGATTTAACAGGTCAGGGGAATGGATATACATTTTTAACAACTGGAATCAATTATATAAAAGAACGGTATTCCCCAGCCTTTATCTCTTTGGCTGTCGCAACTTTCAACACTCGGGCCATCAAAGTATATAAGAAAGCAGGTTTTAAAGAGACAACGACATTTATGCAGTCGACAAATGGAGGAGAATTTGAATTTGTTAAAATGATTTATACCTGTTCGATAGCATGAAAAGGAAGCCGGGACACAAGTATTTTCAACCAAATAACCCCGAACGATTATACGTACATGCTAAGAAAATTCCGTATAATTGTTTGGGGTTTTATTCATTTTAAGAAAGAAGGTTTGTGGTGATCACCCACAGATTGAATACACTTCGCTTTGTATTTCCTACTCATTATATTTTCTTTTAAAAAAATGATGGAACGAGCTGGTTTCGCTACTAAAATGAGAGATTGTTCGTCTTTATCTATTATATATTTTGTTCTATCCCAGTCTTATTATTTGAAGTTATTTAAGGTCTATTACCATACCGGGATTTACCAACTGAACGGGACCACTATACCCTTGTTTTGCTTCTTCCACAAGTTTTTCTTGTTCACCATAATGGGGAAGATGGGTTAAAAGGAGTTGCTTTACACCCGTTTGTTCAGCAAGTTTTCCGGCTTCCTCTCCAGTTAGATGTCCTTTAACTATACCGAATTGTTCTTTATAAATGCTTGCTTCACTTATTAGAACATCCGCATTTTTTGCAAACACAACTAAATCATCCTTCCACTCGGTATCTGCGGTGTAAAGAATGGTTTGGCCACTTGCCTGTATTTTCATAGCCAAACAATAGGCAGGATGAATCGTTTCACAAAAAGATAGGCTGAATGGTCCTATGTTAGACGTTTTTCCTACTGAAATTTCCCGTCCTTCTGTATAAATATCATTGGTTAATTCGTCAAACTTAGCATCTCTTTTATGCCCATAGATTGGGAAAGGTTTTGTTCGGTTTCCGAGTTTTGTCTCAACTAGCATAGCATATTGCAGAACTCCCACATCAGCGATATGGTCATGATGATAGTGGGAAAGAATGCATGCATCTAAATCTTTTAAATCGACATATGATTGAACTTTTGATAACACCCCACTCCCACAATCAACCAATAAATGAAATCCATTAGACTCTAATAAAAATGAAGAAGTAGCACTGTCCTTGCCTGGATATCCTCCGTATTTTCCTAAAAAGGTAATTTTCATTTTTCTATCCACCTATCCTTTCGAACTTCTCCAATCATTATTACCGATTTCGATTCACGATATAATCTACTAAACACTTTAAAAAGCTTGTCTTCTTTGGCAAGGAATTAACAATTTCCAAGGCCATACAATAATGCTCCCACATTTCCTTTTTCGCACCTTCCAAACCAAGTACTGTAACAAAAGTAGATGCATCGTTGTCTTTATCCATACCAGCTTCTTTTCCTAATATTTCTTTACTTCCTTCCGCATCCAGCAAATCATCCTTAATTTGAAAAGCGATGCCAGCATGGTAAGCATATTTCTTCAATTGATCCTTAACTTCTTCTGAAACTCCTGCTAAAATAGCAGGCATAAGAAGAGCGGCTTCAAAGCCAATGCCTGTTTTATAAAAACAAAGGGTATTCAATTCTTGAAGGGATAATTGTTTTCTTCTGGATTCTAAATCCATCACCTGTCCTTTACACATATCAGCAGTAGCCTTTGTTGTATATTGAATCAGTTTTAACACAATAGAACCAGCAAAATCCTGTAAACTAGCTTGTTCCTCTATTGCCTTTTGTGTAAGAAAGAGGCCTGTTAACTCAGCTGTTGCAGCATTATATACTTCATGTAAAGTTGGGCGCCCTCTTCTCATCACAGCATTATCCTGTGTTGGCAAATCGTCAAATATAAGAGAAGCTGTATGCATATACTCTACAGATCGCAACAATGGAACGATTTGAGCATCATCTAACTCCAATTCCTTTACCCCGATAAACCATGTAATAATCGGTCGCAATCTTTTCCCATCCCCTGCAAGACTATAATTTGCTGCTTCTGTCACGATATCCTTCTCTAACATTGTGTTTTCTGTAATTGGCAGCATCTTCTCAATAGGTGAACGAATAGATTGAATCATTTCTGAAAACTCCGTCTGCTCGCGACGATTTTCCTTCAATGTGGCAATCATATGATCACGAAGCAGCTTATCGAAAAAGTCAACATCATCGGCTTTTGCAACCATTTGTTGGAGTAACCGATTAAAGGTAGGAAATCCCTTTGTTAAAATCCCCATTAAATCACTATACTTCTGTTCCCCCAATTTTTCCTTTAACCGTTTTAACCCATTGATTGCCCGGTCTAATATAACTTCCTGTGTTTTGGAATCAGAATGGTATACATCGTGAATCAAATAGGAAATGACTGTCCAATACATTTCAAACGGATTAATTAAATCCTTTCTTGTTTGATAATAAGTAAGATAATACGTATAAGGTGTAACTGCCCCATCTTTTTGATCATCAAACATATCTGCTAAATCATCGGCTAGCTGATTATAAATACCATAATAAAAGGTTCTTTGATCATACCCTTCATCTTCTGGAGCATTCATTAATGACCGAACAATCTGCCTAGAAGCGGAAGATTTAAGAATTACCGGTATATATAACTCTTCATTAGAATAAGTACTATTGGTCAATTCCTTTTTTCTATCTACCTCTTGTGAATGAAAAAAGATATAGGATTGGTTTAAAAATAACTCCCATGTTTGATTATCATGCTGTTTCTTCATATATTCGAACGCTTCTTTTAGTTCTTTATGAATGAATTGAATGAGTTCTTCATTTTTTCCAGACCATTTACCTAAGTCAGGAACTTCACCTGTTTCTAATGTATGTCGTATTAAATTGGAATACTGTATTTCTTCTTCCAACGATAAAATTTTTGCATCAAGCAAATCATCAATTAAAGGATAGGTTAAACCATAATAAAAACCTAGTTTTATCGCTTTTTCTAATCGAGTCTGGCGCTCTTGATTTGAAAGCTCTAGTTCTCTTCTTTCCTCCAATTCATGCATTAAAACTCCTGCAAGGATTTTCAGTATTTTTCGTTGGGCATGCTCTACACTCATCCCAGCAGGTATATGAGAAGTCACTTGCTTCAGTCTTTCCAATACCCAAATCATCGTATGTTCGACCGCTTCTTTTTTAGCTAACTTATATATACTGGATACACTAAAATTTCCCTCCTCTGCATCTTTCTTTAATAAATGATTTTTCATATTTTTAACTACTTCATTTATTCTTTCTTGAGTAGATTGAGAAGAGAGGGCCTTTCCTAAATCACGCATATAAAGATAGGAAATACTCCGATTTAAATAATCATCTAATTTCCCTACATAATTTAGCCATTCTATATAGGTTCGATATCCTTTTACAACTGGTTTTCTTTTTTTTCGGGAAAAATAAGTAAGGATGGATGGAGAATGAATATGACTTATCTTCCAAGTTTGAAAGTCATTCGTTAAGCGTGACACATAAGACTTATCCGTTAACTGATTTTGAAGGGAATGGAAATAACGGGCTGCTTTGTGCTCCGCCGATCGATATTCCTCATTTATTTTTACTTTTATTCTTTTTTTCATATGAACATTACCTCTGCTTTTACTTTAAGTTCGTTTAACTAGTTTAATATAATCACCTATCTTCTTTATTATAACTAGAATGTTCATTATCTCCTATTAATCTTAATTTTTTATTAAAAAACCCTCCTGTTTTGGAAGGAGAGTTTTTGGATTAGATACATTTTCTTGTGTACTATGTTTTGTTAAACTTTTTGTTCATTGTAGAAAGGGAGAGAGGTTATTTAGTAAACAAACTAACTGTCTATTACCTTTTCTCGTCGATTTTCTTCTACTGAGTACCGGATAGCACTCCTCAAGATTCTTCAAACAGAAGTAGCTTTTTGTTTTGGAATAGATGGTATTGGCTTTGATTCATTTGCTTTTTCTATTATTGATGGTCTTGCCAATACTAATACAGAAACAATAAACATAGATCCTGCCACGATTAGAACCCACTGTGCTGGTACATGATCATATAGTACGCCAAATAATAAGGTACCAACAGGCATCATACCCATAGCAAATGTCTCTAATATCGTAAAAACTCTTCCTTTGTATTCATTCGCAATTTTTTTTTGCATAAGTACCATGATTGGAATATTCACCAAAATGTTAACCGCTCCAAATATAAACATGAGGACAAAATAATAGATAAAAACAGACAAAGAAGTAAATGGAATAAGCATAGGAACAGCTGCAGCGATAACCAGTAATCCTAAAGTAAAAATTCCCATTTTACTAACTGATAAGGGCTGTTTAAATTCCTTTCCAAAAGACAGATAGATCGACAGGAGTAGCGTCCCAACTGCAAAAGCACCTTCAACAATCCCAAACTGCACGGATGGCATATGTAATTTCGTATTAACGATAAAAGGGAACCCTACATTAAATGCTGTAAAAATAAAATTAACGATCAAACTTATACTGATGATCGTCATCAATAATGGTTGCAGCCTTACATAATTTAAACCTTCTTTTAAACTTTGAAAAACAGATTCTTTCTTCTCCTGTTTATCCCGTTCTTTTTCAAAAAGGGTAAAATTCATGGTGGAATCGAGTATAACCGCAATCAATGATGCGATAAGATAGATCGTTAAAAACACAGACATAGAAACCAACCAAATAATATTCCACCGATAGCAGGACTTGCAATTTGCGCAATGGAAATAGCAATTTGATTTAAAGAGGATGCTTTCTGGATGCGAGTTTCATCAATTAATCCTGTTAATGATGAAGTAAAGGCATTACTTGCAAACATAGAGGTGATCGACAAGATACAAGACGTTGTATAAATGGCGGGTAATGACAATCCCATTGTTATGCTATAAAGTAGTAATCCACCTATTGCCATTGTAGTAACCGTTTGAGCGGTAATAGCAATTATTTTTCGAGGATACCTGTCAATAATGGACCCAGCAAAAGGAGCAACGATTGTTCTAGGCAAGATATTACATAACATATTCACGGCAAAACTCATCGAAGAACCAGTCAAATGCAAAATATACAAACTAATGGCAAATGTGTAAATTTGCGAGCCGGCTGTTGCAATTAATTTACTACTTACAAATGTCCATAAATGATAGATCGCTCTCTTTTCTAACTGATATTCATCCAACAAAATCCCATCCTTCCCCAATAAAGTTTAATTAAATTAAACAAATCATATCACACAAAAATTTCCCTTTCAAGAAAAAGTTTAATATAATTAAACTATCGAATAAAGGAGTGTACTATTATGCTAGGAGAACGAATTCGTACATTAAGAAAACAAAGAAAAATGACACTGGAAGCATTAGCTGGAGAAAGATTAACGAAAGGCATGCTTAGTCAGATTGAAAATAATAAAGCAAAACCTTCGATGGAGAGTTTGGAATATATTGCTGAGAGACTTGGAGTAGAGATTACGGAACTACTAGGGACTATCAGTTATGTGGAATTAAGAAAAGTATTAGAGAAAGCAGAAAGAATTTATGAAGAATTTCGCATCTATTTTAAACACTCAGAGGAGACCATTCAACAAAGCAACAAGCTAATTGCACTTATTGAGCCTTATATCCCTAATTTGAATGAAAGCTATGAATCAGCTCGCTTGTTGGAAATTTATAGTCGCAGTTTATTTTGTCTGAATAGAGAAGAGTGGAAATTATATTGTGATAAAGCAGCATTAATTTATGATTTACTTAATCTGACTGCTAATCGTGCAGACATTGCAATCTTTAGAGGCATAACCTTTTTTTTGGAACATCGTTATCAAGAAGCTCTACAATATTATTTGGAAGAACGAAAACACATTGAAACAACCCATATAAAGATTGATCCTATGACTCAAGTCAATATGGATTATTATACTGCCGCCATTTATTCAGCACTCGGTGACATAAAAGCAACATCAGAAGCAGTGGAAAAAGCATTGGAATATTCTAAAAAAGAAAAACTCTATTACAAAACAGACGACATCTATAAACTTGCTACAGTAGTCTCTTTATTAGTAAAAGAAGAAGAAAAATTCCATTACTACTTAAAAAAATTAAAGCAATATGGAGAATTTGTAGAAGATAAAATTTTTGAGGAACTCTGTGATGTACTATATGCGGAATACTTACTTCATGTAAAAGAAGAATATCAAGAAGCTATGTCTATAATTGATCAATATTTAACTTTTGATGAAAATAACCAAAAAGTAACCGGTGATAATTGGAATATGCTTCAAAAAGGAAAAGTGATGTATTATGTAAAAGAATATAAAAAAGCACTCAACATTTTAAAAACTATTTATGTTCCAAAACATATTAATCATCCAGTTGACCTAGCCATTTATTATACAAAAGATACCTTTATTGCTCTTTGTTATAAAGAACTCCATAATATAAATAAAGCACTAGAGCATGCAAAAATTTCCTATGACTGCTTTTTACCCCTACCTGACTCTATATTTAAGACACTTTGTATAGAAACATATGAAAACATGCGTCTAATCTAAATGTGCTAACTTCTGAGAAAGTTCAATAATCTCTCTCCTTATGTTAGCTTATCAAAAAAATAAAAAAGGGCGTGAATAAATTCCTTCATACCCTTTTTCTCTATATCGCTAAAATCTCTTTCGTAAAATGAATATAATCAGTGAAATAACCATCCACTTCATATTCCAATACTCTTTCTTGTTCCTCTTTTTGTGTTTTCTTATTTATAAAATATACGTGAACTTCTTTTCCCTTCTTATGTAATTCCTCTACCACTTTTTTTGTAACATCAGTAGACTCTATTCCGATAATAGGGAAATCAACCGTATGTGCCTTTTCCAAGGAAAAAGAGCCTTTTCGAAAAAGAAGGGCTAATTCAGTATCTGGTGCTAATTCTTTTATCTTCATTAAGCTTTCTTCTGAAAATGACTGAATCGTTACTAACTCTTTATCTAAAAGCTGATACTCTTCTAACAACTGAATCAGTTTTTCCTCCATTGCTAGTTTCTCATCAACGAGCCTTGTTTCTATATAATAGTTTTGAGTATCATGAAAAGTTTCTAATATTTCTTTTAAAGTTGGGATTTTTTCTGTTATTTCCTTGCTATCATCCGATTCCATCGTTCGAAACGCTCTTATTTCTTCTAATGTATAATCAGAAACCTTCCCTTTTCCATTTGTCGTACGATCCATTGTCTCATCATGCATGACAATTAATTCGCCATCCTTAGTCATTCTCAAGTCCATTTCTAGTGAATCTACACCTGTCTCTGCTGCTATTTGATAAGCGGTAATAGTGCTCTCGTTATACCATTCATTCGCCCCTCTGTGTGCAATCACTCTTGGAGTGTCATCGATTTCTATCGCAGATTGACTCACCATGGCTACCGACTGATTATTATCGCAGGCAGAAAGAGTAACAAACAAAAAAGAGATTACAATGCTTCCAATCAAGTACTTACTCAACCGAAACAGCCCTTTCTTGTCTAATCGCTATAGCCAATTCTGGATAATCAGTTATCACTGCTTCCACTTCTGCATCAATAAGATTAGTCATCTCTTCCTCTTGATTTACAGTCCACACTCTTACTAGCTTTCTTAATTCCTGCCAATCTTGCAAATTATCTATCACCATTTCTTTATGAAGATGCAAGGCCTCTAATTCCAAGCTTTTTATATAATCAAGAGGATTGGAGATTACTTGATTTAATAACCAGGCAATCGAAGCAGAGGAATCTATTGCTTTGATTCTTAGCAAGGTCGGCAAATGAAAGGAAGAATAGACTACCTTACGACCATTCCCATATTCGTTTACAAGTGCAAGCGTCTTTTCTTCTATTCCTTCGTATTCAAACGTATAGGTTTTAAGTTCAATATTTAATTCGATATCGTATGGCACAAGCAGTTGTAAAACTTCTTTTAAAGTAGGTACTTTTTCTACTATCCAGCTTTCTTCATAATCAGGAAGAGAGGAGAACTTGCTTCCCGCACTAAATTGTTTAATTTCTTCCAAAGTATATGCTCTTACAAAGCCGGTTCCATCTGTTGTCCGATTTAAAAATTCATCATGAATAACAATAACTTCCCCATCTTTTGTTAAATGGATATCTAATTCAATCCCATCAACTCCTTGTAAAATCGCTTGTTGGAAACTAAGAAGAGTATTTTCAGGGAATCTTCCTTTTGCTCCTCTATGTCCATATATTTTTGTTTGGTTCATGCTCTTCTCCTCCTTTTTGATGGAAAGAAACAGACCAACAAGTATTCAATTAGTCTGCTTTCCTAACGTCCTATTTTCTAGCTCGATTCGCCTTTTCAATTGCTTCATTAAATTGTTTTACCATATTGCTATAGGTTTCATCGACATCTCCACCGTTATAAACAGTCTCAAGTGCCGTTTCACTAATGCGGCGTCCTTCTGGAATCATATCCATTAAAGCACCTTGGGTAGCATAAGAAGACGTCGTTGATTGTAATTGATCTACCGTTACCTTTAATTGTGGCATCTTCTCGTATGCCTCTTTTACAACTTGTTCGTCGTAAGCATCTGGATTAATGGCAAAGTAGCCTGTACCAACATGCCATTTTGCTTGCACTTCTGGAGTTTGTAAATATTTCATAAATTCCCAAGCAGCCTTTTTCTCTTCTTCACTTTTATCTTTCATCATCCAAAGACTGGCTCCGCCAATAACCACACCTTGTCTCTCTACTGCTTCTGGATGTGGAATAAATGCAACCCCTACTTCAAATGGTGCATTATCAATAACGTCTCTCGCACTAGCGGAAGATTGCATAAACATTGCTACATCCCCTGCAAGGAAACCAGCTACCATGTTATCTCCATTTGTACCGTAGTTAGCAAATGTTTTATCATTAATCATTCGTTTTACCCACTGAAAAATGGATTTGCCTTGTTCATCTGTAAATCCTACTTCTGTTGGTGTGTCTGTTCGGCCATTATCATTATTCATTAATAATGCTCCTTGATTCGCCAATAATTGCTCATATAACCAGCCATATGCTTGGAGCGCAAATCCTTTCATTTCTGGGTTTGCTTTCGCTATTGCCTTTCCTGCCTCTTCTACTTCTTCAAAAGTAGCTGGAGCTTTCTCAGGGTCTAGACCCGCAGCCTTAAAAGCGTCCTTATTGTAGTACATAACTGGTGTAGAAGAGTTAAATGGCATCGAATAAAATGTATCTTCCATTTTATAGTAGTTCGTAATATTTTCCTCTAATCCACTCATATCATAACCATCTTCATCAACAAGTGTTTGAATTGGTTCTACAAATCCACTATTAATCATCGACTTTGTGCCAATCTCAAAAACCTGCATCATAGCCGGTGCACTATCTGTCCCTGCAACCGTATGGAATTTCGTTAAGGCTTCATCATATGTACCTTGATACTCTGCATTTATTTTCACCTTATCTTGCGAACGGTTGTATTCTTCCACAATATTATTTAATGCCTCTTGGGCTGCTCCTCCCATTGAATGCCAGAATGTAACGGTAGTCGGACCATCCTTCTCTTCTCCATTAGTGGAAGATTCTGCATTATTGCTACATCCTACAATAAATAAAACTAGTGTTAGCATAAACATACTTAATAGCTGCTTCCTTTTCTTCATTTTCTTCCTACACTCCTTTATTTAACCGTTAATAAAAATGGTTACTTTGTTTGCAAAGATTATTTTAAGGCTCCTTCGGTTAATCCTTTCTGGAGCTTTTTCTGACCTAAAAATAATAGAATTAATGTTGGCAAAACAACAATAATTGCTCCTGCCATAATGACGCCCCATTCATTTAATTGTTCTTGTGATTGAAGCTGCCTTAATCCTATTTGCACAGTACGTACACTATCATTTGTTGTCGCCAACAGCGGCCATAAATACATATTCCAAGAGGTGACAAACCCGTACACACCAAGTGTAATCAAACTTGTTTGGGCCATCGGTAAAACAACTGTTAAATAAAATTTAAAGTCACCAACCCCTGCTATTTCGCTAGCTTCCTTTAACTCTTTCGGGATTTGCTTGAAATTCTGCCGCAAGAGAAAAGTCCCAAATGCTGTCGCGAAAAACGGAATAGTCAATCCATTAAAATGATCCAGCCAGTTTAGGTTTCTTATCGTCTGAAAGTTTGGAATAATTGATGCTTCAAACGGCACCATCATTGTGGCAATAAAGATAAAAAAGATAAAATCTCTCCCTTTAAACTCTAAAAATACAAATGCATATGCTGCTAAACTAGCAAGAATTAATTGGCCCACCATAATAACAATGGAAACAATGAAGCTATTTATTAAATAGTGCATTAACGGAAAACGCTCAAACACTTTCAAATAATTGTCCAAGGTTAATCCGGTCGGTATTATTTTTCCTGTCATAATATCCTGAGAGGACATAAAGCTCATCAAAAACGCGATAATCGCTGGAGAAAAAATAAGCAATGCTGATACAGTCAACAATAGATAAAAGATAACTTTTTTATGGATTGGCAATGTCACTGATAATGAACCTTCCTTTCCCCAAGCTTAAATTGAATGATGGTTAAAACAAGGATAATCACAAAAAGAATAATTGCTTGTGCGCTCGCTGTACCATATTGGTAATTCATAAACGCCTCCTGATAAATGGAATAGACGATTAAATTAGTTTCATTCTGTGGTCCTCCTCTCGTTAACATATCTACTTGGCCAAATGTTTGAAAGGCATTAATTAGCGTAACTGTCATTACAAAAAATAAGGTAGGAGACAGCATCGGAACCGTTATTCTTCTCAGCTTATAAAAGTAACCTGCTCCATCTATATCGGCACTTTCATATAGGTAGGAATCAATGGATTGCAGTCCTCCTAATAAAATCAAAAATGTAAAGCCGACATTCATCCAAATGGTTGAGACAGATACAGAAAAGAGGGCCCAATTGGGATCGGTTAACCAACCAATTGGCTCCAATCCGAATATTTTCACAATACGATTTAACCAGCCAATCGTAGGATGAAATAAGAATATCCAAAACACGGAAGCTGCTGCAACAGAAATCCCCATAGAAGAGGAAAAGACAGTTCGAAAAGCACCGATCGCACGAAGTTTTTCATTTGCAAGGATTGCCAGGAATAAACTGACGATAATAGTTCCCGGAACAGTGTATAAGGCAAAAAGCAAGGTCGATTTTAAGCTTTGCAAAAAGATTGGTGATTTAAAAATTTCGAGATAATTATCCATGCCGACAAATACAGTTGTATCCCCTCGATTATCTGTTAAGAAAAAACTTAAATAGACTGTTTTCCCCAATGGATAAAATAAGAAGACACTGAATAATAGAATTGAAGGTAATAGAAATAACACCCCTTTGTATAAATGCTGTAAACGCTGTTTCTTTTTTTCTTTTATAAAATCTACGGAATGCTGTACTTCCTGTTGATAAACGATACCACTCATAAGCCAACAACCTCTTGTTCTCTCATAGCAACAGCAGGTCGAATTAATGCGCCTGATTCAGAATCAAAAAAGCAAATATTCTTTGAGGACAACTGGACTGGTACATGATCTCCAGCTTGAATTCTCCATTGTCCTAACCATTTTGCTGTCCAAAGCTCTTTACCCACTTCAAATGTTAATAAGGTTTCATTCCCTAGCTGTTCTACATTTACTACTTCTAAAGTATGGCTCGTCTGTTCTGTTGTTCCTGGTAAAATATGTTCCGCTCTTATCCCCATCGTAAGATTTGGATAAGACAGTAACGATAAAATATCTTCTTTATCCATTGTAATTTGCAGTCCACTCTCCAGAACTAATTTATGGTCCATTAGCTTTGCCTCACTCAAATTAATTTTTGGTGAACCGATAAAGGATGCAACAAATAAATTAGCAGGCTGATTATATAAAGTTATTGGTTCACCTACTTGTTGGATTTTCCCATCATTTAAAACCATGATTCGATCTCCCATTGTCATTGCCTCTACTTGATCATGGGTCACATAAATCATCGTTAACCCAAGCTTTTTTTGTAAGCGGCGAATTTCTATTCTCATATGAGCACGAAGTTTTGCATCTAAATTAGAAAGCGGCTCATCCATTAAACAAATAGGTGCTTCACTTACAACCGATCTCGCTAATGCCACTCGCTGCCTTTGACCGCCAGACAATTGCTTTGGTTTACGTTTTAATAAATCTGATAACCCCATCATCTCAGCTGTTTCTTGTAATCTTTTTTGTTGCTCCATCTTGTCTACTTTCTTGGCACGTAAACCGAAAAGAATATTTTGTTCAACTGTTAAGTGAGGGTATAATGCATAATTTTGAAATACCATCGATAAATTGCGATCCTTTGGAGGCAGATGATTTACAACTTGATTATTCATCTTCAAGACACCACCTGAAATTTCTTCGAGACCAGCAATCATTCGTAGTAAAGTGCTTTTTCCAGATCCCGATGGACCTACTAAAACAAAAAATTCTCCCTCTTCTATGGAAAGACTAATCTGGTCGATCACTGATTTTTGCTTATCGTATGATTTAGAAATGTCCTTCATTTCTACTGCTACCACTAACAAACCCCTCCCCAATTAAATTACATTCCTATTTAACCATAGAATTTTAGGAAAGAAACCGAATTTACCAATCATTAACAAACTCCTAATAACCGCTTGACAAAACTACAATTTCCCTTTACGTTCTTCACAATTTGGGCCTCAAAGGACGGTTCACTGCTTCCCATAAATGTCCTCATAAGAACCGTCCCACTGTTTCCCCATGAAAAAAAGAGGCTGGGACATAAGTATTCCAGCCAAGGATAATTCCGAACAATTATACGAAGATGCTAATGAATGTTCCGTATAATTGTTCGGGCTTTTATTTGTTTTTCAAAGGATGTTTCCATGAAGTTTGGTGCGATTCCCCGCAGCCGGAATACACTTCGCTTTCCATGGGGCTCGCGCTGAGCCGCTTCGGCCTGTGGCCTGCAGGGTCTCAGACTGTCTCGCTAATCCCATAGGAGTCTTCGTGTATTCCGGCTGCTCTGTTTTTCCAACTAATTATATTTCCTCTTGTAAAAAGTATGCGAAAGCAGCCGCTATTTACTAGCTATATTAGAAATTGTTCGTCTTTACAGAGTATCTATTTAGTTATGTCCCATCCTCAAAAAGCTCAGAGTAAACTCTAAGCTTTTTACGTGCACTTATAATTCTAATGTTTCATTAATATTTGTGTTTTCTGCTTCTTGGCCTGTCATTCTTTTATAGAAAAAGGCGATATTCTTTGTGAAGCTTCCCGTATCCCAATACTCTGCTGCCTCAGTTTTCACTTTAATTAAAACGACATTCGGATCGTCGTAAGAAGTTTGCATGATTTTTTCATAGGATTTACTCCATAATTCTTTTTTCTTTGCGAGATCATCTACAAGTTCAGCTCTACCTCTAATAGAAACAAAAGATTTACCTGCATAAGAGATATTCACATCATTTTCATGTAAAATCTCTTCATACTTATCGGTATCTTTCTTTGTAATAAACCATAAATCTCCATCAAACTCTACTTCTTGCGTTTTCATCGGACGGGATACAAGACCTTCTTCTGAAACAGTTGTCAGCATCGCCGTATCCACATCATTTATCAGCTCTCTTAACGTTTCAAGTTCTTCTTGTTTAAAAGTGTTTTCCATCTCTATCACCTCTTGAATAGTTTTAAAAGTATATTCCCCTTATTAGGAACTTTTAATCATAGGTAAAATTCAACTTAAAAAGAAGTTTCATATTTTAAATTGATTGAGGAGGATCAACCAGCTTCCAAAATAAACAATAAACTCAGACAAATATTTTATCTAAAATAGCGTTAAAATTACAAACCAAATGGCTGGTATTAATAGAGACGGTAGGAGATTTAATGTCTTAAATTTTCTAACTCCTAATATGCTCAACCCTGAGCTAAGTATAAGAATTCCACCAATAATCGATATTTCTGCTAGTAAATCAGTCGTTAAAAAGTTTGCAAGTAATCCTGCTGTTACATAAAAAAAGCCTTGCCATGCAAATAAAACTAGAGCAGAAACTGCAATTCCAAATCCAAAAGTAGATGCTAATACAATAGAAGTAACACCATCCAAAATAGCATTTGTAAAAAGATATGTATGATTTCCTCTTAGTGCACTCTCAATAGGTCCTAATATGGATAAAGTACCTGCACAAAAAAGTAAGATCGCCGTCGATAACCCTTCTGCTAGATTTCCTTTTGAAAATTTATCCACAATTCGTTTAAAAGCATTCTCAATGTCTAATTTTTCCCCTATTAAACCACCAATAGCAAGACTGACAATAAACAGAACAGGGTATTTACTGTCTGGCATATATTGAACAATGGAATGAATTCCAAGAGCAGTTGCGGCAAGCCCCATTGCTTGCATTAAAATATCTTGATACTCTGCTTTAATCCCCTTTTTCAAAAAGCTTCCAATCGTACAGCCTGCTAGAATCATAAAGCAGTTAAATAATGTTCCAATCAATTTCTATTCTCCTTGACTTTATATTTTTATAAACGCCGCATTACTTAAGTTAAAAATAATAATGCTCCCATATATAAAGCCATTTTATCCTATTCCATTACATTTTGGTAATTTTTCATCAAATATCAAGCTTTTCTTGGCTGTTATGTCTTTCATGGCGCCATCCGATCAATAAAAAGGTTAAAGCAAAGATAACAACTAAAGAAATGACAGAAGAACGTAATAGCAAAATTCCAAATAGGACACTTAACATCATTGCCATTCCTTTTATCCATGGATTATTCAATAATTTGATTGCTGCAAATAAGCCAATTAGTGCATTAGCAATAAAAAAGGCGTTCGCAAAGCCAACAAGCTGTTCTACTGTCATCACTTTTAATAGAACTAATACTGCAAAGAAAAGATGGATCGATACAAGGAAAGCAATTGCTTTAAATGGTGCACCATTTGCGAGCTTTTTTGTGAGAAAATGAAAAGATGAAACAGATTTTGATAATGATGCTACAAGTCTCGCTACTCCACCAACTACCATTAAATGTGTTGTTATACAAAGCCCAGTTGCTACGAGCGCTAATAATCCAACAGATAATTGTCCAAATAGCGGATACATGATACCAGTTAAACGAATAGAAAATGTGCTGTTATACATTGTCCATTGGACGGCCGCAGAAAGAACTAAATTGACGATCAATATAACAGCAGCGCTAAAAAAGATGGCTTTTCGGATTGTTGCTTTCGGATTTTTCACCTCACTCGAATAATTCCCCACAATCTCCCAACCGACAATCGTCCAAAAAAGCAGCAAAAGATTATAGCCAAAAGAAGAAAAATGAAAATCAGGAAAAGTCCAAGTACCAGAAGGCTCATTAAGCAAAGCATATATACTTCCACTAACTAATATCAACACGGCCAAGGTAGAGATAATAAAGGATAATTTACCGAGAAAGTTCAATCGAAATAATAAAATCAGCCCATTCATAACTAATAGCACAATCGCAATCCACTCAACTTTTATTTTATCTGGAAATAACCATGTCTGAATATATTCTGCTGCCGTCATCATAACTGCCACTGGGCCCATAAGTGCTGCAATTATAAGAAAAACAGAAGCGAGATTTTTTATTTTTGTTCCGAATGCCTTTTCCATTGCATTGCCAAGACCTGCTTCTCCGGGAAATTTAATAATTAATTCTCCACATACATAAGCAAAACAGATACCGATTATAGACATAATTAGCCATGCAAAAATCGCATAGTTTCCTAGATTCTCATAAATAATGGTTGGTAATAAAATAATTCCTGATCCTAAGAGTGGCCCAATGATTAAGCCACTTAACGTCAAGGAACCGATTTTCCTTTGATTCATTCTTTTTCCTCATTTCCATCAATTTTTAATTATTTCTTACTTCCTATTGTATTTGCCTCTTACCATTCAGTAAAATAGATATATACGATAAATGATATCGTTTTTTCCGATAATAGGAGAGTGATAAAAATGGAAATTCGACATTTACAAACATTTAAAGCCATTGTGGAAGCAGGTGGTTTTGCAAAAGCAGCTAATCAGCTTGGCTATGCACAATCAACGATTACCTCCCATATTCAAGCTTTAGAAATCGAGTTAGAAGGTCCGTTATTCGATCGACTAGGGAAAGCCATTGCCTTAACAGAGCTTGGCAAATCGTTTCTTCCCTATGCGAATGAAATGCTTCGTCTACATAAAGGAGCAAAAGAACTGCACCAATCTTCTATTACGAAAAAAGGAAAAATTACAATTGGGGCATCAGAATCGTTAACAGTTTACCGCCTTCCTACTATCATTCAGGCTTACAAAGAAAAGTTTCCAGATGTGCATTTATCAGTACGAATGGGGACATGTGAGGAAATTCAGCATTTAGTAGAAATTGGGGATTTAGATATTGCCTTGCTTCTTAATCTAGAATTTAAAAAGCATCCATCATTGGAAACTATTAAAATGTTAGATGAACATATGAGTATCATTTCCTCACCAGATCATATGCAACCAAATTCGATTCTTTATTCGGAAAGTAATTGCCCTTACCGAACAATTTTTGATAAATTCATCGAAGAAGAAAAAATCACGCCTACTTCTTTTCATGAATTTTGGAGCATTGAAGCAATTAAGCAATGTGTGCAATGTGGTTTAGGATTGGCACTTGTTCCAGAAATTACGATCCAAAACGAATTAAAAGATGGCCGTTTATCGGCACGACGTTTAGATACGAAACATGGTCAAGTTGCTTCCTTCCTTTTTTATCATAAAAGCAGATGGGTTTCTCCGATAGTTCACTATTTTATCGAAGAAGCAACAGCCTATTTTAAACAAGAGGAAGAAAAAGAAAACCATAAAAATAAAGGGAGCAAATTTGGATGAGTGATACAAGGAAAATTTATTATGAACGTGGGACAGAGGAACTAAGAAAGAAAAATATTCATGCCCACAAACTAGTTCAAATATTTAATAATAGCAACATAGAAAATGCAGAACAAAGAGAGGTCATTATAAAGGAGCTGTTTGGAAGTGTTGGCGTAAACCCCAGTATAGAACACAACTTCCATTGTGATCTTGGTTACAACATTCATCTGGGAGATAACTTTTATGCTGGATATAATTGTACTATTTTAGACATGGCTGAAGTTAGAATTGGACATAACTGTATGATTGGTCCTAATGTGGGAATATATACTGCTGGACATTCCATTGAACCTAAAAATAGAAATAGTAGTGGCTATGCAATTCCAATTACAATAGGAAATGATGTTTGGATTGGTGGTAGTTGTGTAATTTTAGCTGGGGTAAGTATTGGCGACAATTCCATTATTGCTGCTGGATCTATCGTTACCAAAAATATCCCTGCAAATACAATTGTGGCTGGAAATCCAGCAAAAATTATAAAAAACATAGAAATTAATGAATCTGAATAAACTAAAAAGGCTCGCCATAACTGCTAACAGTTGACAAGCCTTCTTTTCTATAATCTAATGAGGAACTTCTTAAGCAATCGCTGTTTCTTTTTTATGTTTATTTTTTCTATTGTTAAACTGATTTTTAATATATGGCATTGCATAACGGTCAAGACCAAATTTACCAGCGTTTGCTCCTGCTACGATTACGAATATTGCTAACAAAATCATTTGTCCATTTGTACTTACTGTTCCACTAAAGAGGAAGGCGAAGTTCATGACCATACCCATTAATGTTGCGAAGCTTGTGAATAACCCTAAGATTAATGCTATCCCAACAAGTAATTCTCCCCATTGAACTAAGAATGTAAATAAATCTGCATTAGGTAGTGCTACATGTTCTAAAAACGTTGCCCACCACCCTTGTACTGCTGGGTGATCTCCTGTGCTATTCGCAATCGCACCTTGTAAAAATCCACTTGCGTCAAATGCACCACTTGTTATCTTTCCGTAACCTGCATGTATAAATTGATAGCCAAGATAAATTCTTATAAAAGCTAATATTCCTGCAACCACTTTATTATTTCTTAATAAGTCTAACATTTTACTCCATCTCCTTAAGATTGATTAATTATTAGTTTGTTCATTGTTTCACATTATTTTTTACAAGATCTTGTTTGTTTCTTACTACACTTTTATAATAGCACTATTCCTAACGTAAGAAAGGTTATTGTGATGTTATTCACATTTAGTTCACAAAGTTATGGCTTAATTGTGAACGACACAATTTGTGTAATGAGAATGGACATTTCCAATCATACTTTAACTGGTTTTCCCTGCTTCTACATGCCTTAAAAGTAAACACTTACATAAAATCATTTTAGAATTTTTTCATTATTTATAAAATGCCGTTGCTATTTTCAAATAGCTATATTAATGTAAATGTATCAACTAGATGTTTTCTATCATAGCAATCAGTTAAATAATATAAAACAAATATGGAGAAGATACTATGCCAATCATTCAATCTGTTGAACGTGCTCTTCAAATATTAGACTTATTTAACGATCACACGACAGAATTAAAAATTACGGAAATTAGTGACCAAATGGGACTTCATAAGAGCACCGTTCATTCTTTATTAAAGACCCTTCAAGCATCACGCTATATGGATCAAAATCCAGAGAACGGGAAGTATCGATTAGGCTTAAAGCTAGTGGAAAGAGGAAACTTAGTTATTAATACATTAAACATCAGACAAATTGCTAATAAATATCTTGTTGAGTTAGCTCAAAGAACTGGTCAAACATGCCATCTTGGAATTTTAGATGGGAATGCAGGTGTATATATTGATAAGGAAGAAGGAGCTAATTCGGTAATCCGTTACTCTCGAATTGGACGAAGAATACCTCTTCACTGTACAGCAATCGGAAAAACGCTGTTAGCTTACCAAAAGCCAGAAATAGTAGATGAATTGCTAACAAAATATCTTTTTGAACAAGCTACAAACCGTACAATTACGACGAAAGAAGCTTTGCTGACTGAATTAGAAAAAGTACGTGAAAAAGAATATGCAGTTGATGACCAAGAAAATGAACTAGGTGTTCGCTGTATCGCTGTACCAATCATTAATCAGCATAAACAAATACTTGCCGCATTAAGCATTTCTACACTAGTATCCAGAGTGGATGATGATACCCTTGAGGATTATATCCAACTTCTTAAAAAGACTGGAAATGAGTTATCAGAGGAAATGCGATATGGGGTTCCGATTAAATAAAAACAATCTAACGTACTAAAAAAGAGATGTGCAAGAAATAGCAACCATTTTTGCACGTCTCTTTATCATTACCCAAACAACAGCTTCTCTTTCTCCACTACTTTTTTCATCCACTTCTTTGTTAAAGTCGCTGCCTTCACCTTAAGATTCAAATCCTCAGAAATATGAATTTTATATTGTTTTGTAAGGATAGAAGCTTTTAAATCCCTTACTGTATCACAATCGTTCTTCAGTTCATTATAGATACAGCCATATTGTAAAAAATGGTGTGTATCGCTTCCTCCTACAATCGGAAGACCTAGTTTTTCTGCAAAAGGTTCTAGTTTCTGTCGATAGACGTTTTTTCCTTGAGAAAATAAATCTTTTCCGTTTAAATCAAGGGCATCTAATCGCTTCAGTTGATCTGCCTTCAAATGATAAAGAGGTGTACTTTCCCGAAAAGCATGTGCTCCAATTTTCAGAACATCATACTGTTCTGCGATATCCAAAAGCTTATCAAAGGAAAGAAAATTATCCTCGCTTGTGTTACTCTCTAACAAACTTCGTATCGATAAAATATCAGTTCGATTTCCAATAAGCAAAATATGACCGATTTCTTTCACATCCACTTCTATTCCAGGGAACAACTTCAAACCGTCTATTTGGTAATAGTCGTTCTCATACGAAAAATGCTTATCAAGATAGTGATAGATATCCGTATATCTTCTTGTATTAAAGTGCTCTGTCATTGCTAACGCCGTTAATTCAGCCTCTTTTGCTTCTTTCATCATTTCATGAAAATACTCTGGCATAAATTCTGTTTTTTTAGATATTTTAACATGACTGTGAAAATCAATTTTCATTTATATTCCCCCTAGAAAAAAAACTTAAATGTATATAAAAACAAAACATACAGTGTAGATAAGATTAAAAAAATATAATCTTTAAATTGAAAGCGAAGATGCGCAAGTTTAATTTTCTTTATTTCAGGACGACTAAATGCATAAAAACTTCCTTTTGTCTCTAATGCCTCTACTGTTGTACGTGCTCTTTTTGCAGTACTTAGTAGTAATGGATAAAAGGAAAGAACTGCTATCTTTGAAAAATAAATAAGCGAGCGCCAATAGAAAATACCATGCTTCTCCGGAGCCTTCCCACGTAATCGAAAGGAAAGGAATATATGGTGATATTCTTCTAAAAGACTTGGTAGCATGCGGTATCCATATGCAATACTAAAGGATACTTGACCAGGTACGCCAATTTTCAAAAGACCATTACTTAATTTTTCTGGATCCATAGAGCAAAAAACGGTAATACTTGCTAAAGAGATAATCGATAGTTTTAATGTTAGTGTTAATAGCGGAACAATTACTTGTGAATCACCACCAAAAAACCAAGAGGCAATAAGTAAATATCCTCCTTGTCCTAGTAAACCGAGACATAAAATCATAATTACTAACGGTGTTACTTTTGACATGAAAGTTGTAATGATCATAAATAGAAATAACCCTATTAGTATACTTTGATTATGAATAAACCAAGGAGCAATTCCAAAATATAAATACCAAATAAATAGAGTGCGTGGATCAAGCTTCGCCAAAAACGTTTCATTATTTCCATATGCAGTATTAAGCAGCTCAATTTTCACTTGTTCTACAGAAAGTTTCTCTGTTAATTTTCTAGTGTACTCCATTTAGTAAGCGCTCCTTTCTTTCGATCGATTGAACAAAATCCTGCACCGTATAGGCTAAATTTTTCTGTTTTAACCTTCTGCTTAATTCTAAAATTTGAGGTACTTTTAGACCCGCTTTTTCTAGTAAGGCATAGTTTTGGAATACGGATTCACGATTTCCATCATGAATGACTTCTCCTTCATGAAGAACAATAATTCTGTTCGCCCATTCTGCAACAAGCTGCATATCATGTGTAGCAATAAGAACAGCTCCCACTTGCTCTTTTAAAGAATTAATTAGTTTCGTAATATATTTACGAGTCGCCATATCAAGATTTGCCGTCGGTTCATCCAACAAAATAATAGAAGGATTCATTGCTACCCCAATTGCCAAGGATGCTCTTCTTTGCTGACCACCACTCATTAATCGACTGTCCTTTTCCTGCAACTCTGTCAATTCAAATTGCTTCAAGACTTTATCTACTTGTTCCTCATATCCTGGAACCTTCCGCGCTTTTAAAAAGAACTCCACATCCCTTCTCACGCAGTCTTCAATAAACATCTCTTCTGGATTTTGATAAATATATGTAACGACATCTGCCAGCTTTTCCGGCGAACAATAACGGGTATTTTGACCTTGAACTACTATTTCTCCATCTTCTGGTTTCACTAGTCCCGTTAATAGACGCATAAGCGTAGATTTTCCAGCTCCATTGTTTCCAATTAATGCAATTAAATCATTTTTATAAATATCAATGTTTATATTTTTTACTATTTGTTTTTTAGAGCGATCAACAAGTTTATGTGAAAAGCTTGCATCCTTTATCTCTATCAATCGTTCACGCATTGAAAATTCATTTTCTATCTCTATATTTTGTTCTTTCTCCGTTAGAGAGACAGTCCCATAGACGCTCTCCGCTTCTTCCACGGTTATTGGCAATTGCTCCTTTGGATAGCCTAACTGAAAAGCAGCTAATGTTACTTGTGGTGGATAAATTTGCCGTTGCAACAACTCACTTACTTCCGTTAATGCTTCTTTTGTATCCTTTTTCCAAACAACTTTCCCCGCATCCATTAGAACTACTTTGTTACAATAGTCCGCAATAAATTCGGTATGATGCTCAATAACAATAATTGTTTTCCTATATTCTCGATTTAATTTTTTCAAAATATCATAGATTTGTGTAGCATGCTCTGGATCTAATTGGGCAATAGGTTCATCAATAATGAGAATATCTGGATCTAGGGCCAATGCTCCTGCAAGAGCCAACTGGTGTTTCTGACCTCCACTTAATTGCCAAATGAATTCATTATCATGATTAGTTAATCCAACTAAATGTAGTGCCCTTTTTCCTCTTTCCAGGTAATCTATATGACCAAAATTAAGAGGTGCAAAGCTCGCATCCTCTAACACACGTGGACTAACAAGTTGATTCTCAAAATCTTGATAAACATAGCCAACATGAGAAGAAAAGTCTGTTACTTTATGCTCGGAAGTAACAAGCCCATTGACGGTAACCTTTCCTGAATAATCCCCTACATAATAATGAGGAATAAGACCATTTATTAATTTACAGAGAGTGGATTTCCCACTCCCGTTACTTCCAATAATCGCAAGAAAATCACCTTTATCAACCGTTAAAGAGACGTTATCTAATACTGGTTCCTCTATGCCTGGGTAATGAAAGGAAACTTGATCTATTTCAATTTGAACTGTCATAGTTGAATCCTTTCTTCGTTACCAGCATTATTTTTCTTTTTCATTTTCTGCATGATACCTAAAGTAATACCAGCTATGAATGCTGCAGTAGCAATACTTACCCAAATAACCCAATCACCATATCTCTCCAGAAAATCTGCTTCCCATTCGACATTAAACCCAACCTCTGATAAGTATTCAAAGAAAAATGCGAAACAAGCAAGCATAATACCAACAATGACCAATTTAGGCGTCACAATACTTCCCATCGAATACTTCATTTTATTATTTCTCGGCTTCATTCCTAATAACGGCTCTATTTTCCCATATAAGCGTGGTACTAAATACAAGGTTGGCAATAGCGCAAATAAGATGCCAGAAAATAACACGTCATTTAAGAAAGCAAATCCTTCCACAATTACTACACTTTCCGCTAAACCTGGAACAGTCTCCAGTTCTTCTACACCAATCCATACTTTTCCAATATCAACCATTGCACTTAATGCCTGGTGAATAATGACACCAATAATCGCCGCAAAGCCGACCTGCCGTTTATTCTTTGGATCATTTACAAGGGAACCAGCAATAAACATCGCAAGCGAAAAAGTAATAAATTTTTCTAGTTCACCAAAACCACCAAATTGTCCTAACATAATCTCTCCAAAAATGACTTCTCCTAAAGCAGCACCAATTGCTGCATATAAAGGATGAAATAGCATACATAAGGTTAATGGAATAAAGGCAAAATACTCAACAGAAAATTCGACAGGACCAAGATGAAAAGCAGGAATAAGTTCTGTAATCATGTTGGAAAGTCCATATAAGGACATAGATAAAATGAATACCATCATCTTCTGAGACTGTGTTAAAACATACCTATCTTTTATTTGATTCATATTACTTGCCTCCTTTATTTGAATACCTTTATCATAATTCACAGAATTTAATAAAATATGGTAGACAAGTAAAAGCAACGTAAATTTATTATCGTTTTATAACATTATGTAAAAAAATTATCATAGAAGATATTCGGAGAAGAAACTATGTTATGCTAAGTGCAAAATAATGGAGAGGAAAAACAACATGCTGACGTTTAATTGGAATACAAAATCTATGTCACCAAGCCAATACAAAATCGCAGACTATATCCAAAAAAATACCCACCAAGTCCTTTTATCAACGGAACAAGAAATAGCAGAAGCAGTAAATGTTAGCATTGCCTCTGTTTCTCGATTTTGGCGAATAATCGGCTATAATAATTTAAAAGAATTTAAAGGAGAAATCGCCTCCCAACTCAAACCTTCCCCTGCCAAGAAAATAAAAAAGGTCATCAATATGGTGGATAAACAAGCGTTCCCCTATCATACCCTTAATTCCTCAATCCACCATTTGTATAAAACGATTGAACAATTTCAAGAAAAGACATTTAAAAAAGCTGTACATACCATTATTAACGCAAAAAAAATCTATTTATATTGCCCTGGTCCTTCTTTAGGACTTGGAGAATTAATGAAGTACCGTATGTCTAGATATGGTTTGGACTTTTCTATTCTTTATAAAGGCGGAAGTGAACTAATAGAAGATTTTATCCATTTTTCCAAAGAGGATGTAGTCGTCATTTTTGGCTTTATCCGATTGCTACCAGAAGCACAGGCACTTATGGATTATCGCAAGCAAATCGGCTATAAAGTCATTATTATTACAGATCAACTAATTTCGGAATTTATGACACAGACTGATATTGTTTTGTTTGCAAGTAGAGGAGATATTCGGGAATTTCATTCGATGATTGGCCCCACCTATTTAATTGAAAATCTTGTCCTTGCTATAGGAGCGGAGAATGAAGCAGACAATATGAAGCGATTAGAAAAAATTAGTGAATTAAGACAACATTATGATCATTTACTACCAAGATAGTATTTTTTGTGATGGATATCATTTAAATAAAAAAGCAATGTAATTATAAAACATTGCTTTTTTACTTCTTATCAAACGAACCCCATAAATCATTTACGCGAATTAACATTCTTTCAATTTTATAATCACGATTTAAATTTGCTTGCCCAGTCACTCTTTTAACTTCCGGTGATTCCGTGCCCTTTTTGTGATACTCTAATGCGATAGAAAAGTTATAGATGTTTTCTTTGGAATCTGTTCTTTCATAATCAATATTTTTCACCTTTAAAGTATAATTATTTTTATACGGTTCAATCATTAACACTGTTCCATATCTTGAGATAAAATCATTGTAAGATGTTTGATTGGCAAAATAATCTTTGTATATTTCTTCTTCATATTGGACTAATGCCTCTCGTTTTTCCGCTACATCTATTTTATTTTCCATTTGTTTATTCCATATTTCTGTTAGGTCATCATTGGGGCCATTTAAGGTAGTTTGTAAAACGGCTTCTACTGTCTGTATGTATTCATCTGTATCCTTGTCTGTTTTCTCAGTACATCCAACTAATAATAAAATAAGAAAAGGAATTAACGTGATTTTGAATGAACGATAGCAGCTTTTCTTCATCTCATCCCCTCCTCGATAAGTAAGTATACGAATAATCACATGAAAAGTTTCAAATATTTTCCTGCTTGATTTTTTCAATTAAAAATAAAAAAGAGGAGATCTATAAAATCCCCTCTCCTTACAATTATATTGATAATATATTATATGAATGCATTTTTAGCCGCTTAATCGTATAAAATTAAATAGAAAATGCGTGATTACCTATTTTCTTCATTACTTTTCTTGTAAAGATCCAATCACTTGTTGCTGTATCCGGGTTATAAAAATAAAGAAGCTCTTTATTCTCTTTTCCATTTTTTAATGCTTCTTCTACAGCTTCGCGTGACTCTTTATCTGCTTTTTTATGAATAGAACCATTTTGTACAGGCTGAAAAGCATTTTTCTCATAAATTACATTTTCTACCGTATCGGGAAACTGCTCATTTTCCACACGATTTAAAACTACATCAGCTACTGCCACTTTACCGGCAAACGGCTCCCCCTTCGCTTCTGCATGAACAAGACGGGCCAGTAAATTTTTTTCATTGTTCGTTATTGCTGTTGATTCATCAGAAGCACTAACATTTTCCTTTTTATCAACTGCAAATTTTCTTGTTGATACAGTTGTTGTTTTCTCCGTACTAATAGTTTCTGCTTTTGCAATGGACGGAACATATATATAAGAACTACTAATTAAAGTGAAGATAATTGCAATAAATAATAACTGTTTCATTTTTTTATACCTCCTGTTTTAACAGGCCCATATACAAGGCTAACAGGTTTGCAAGCAAAACTCATTGCATAATTGTTGGAAGAACTGTAAGATTCGTTGGGATATTTGGAAGAAATAACTATATATTTACAATTCACCTTTTACCGATAGGTCATTTTTCTCCTATTTAGCGGATGAAATTTTTTTTAGAGGAGAAGATATTAAACTAATACAACTCTATTTAACGTCTATAACAACCAAAAAAGCTGATACCAGAAAAAATCTGAAATCAGCTTCACTCTTTTAATTGTTTCTTACAAGTAAGGCACAGCACTCTACATGAACGGTATGTGGGAATAAGTCCACTGGTTGAACAACTTTTAATGTATATCCAAATGGCTCAAGCTGCTTAATGTCTGTTGCAAATGTATCTGGATTACATGATACATATACAATTCGTTCTGGTTGAGAACGTCCGATACGTCTCATTACCTTCCCACCTGCTCCAGAGCGAGGAGGATCTAGTAATAATAACTCTGGTCTGCCAAATGTTTCTAAGACTTGTGCTAATCCTGTTCTTGCATCTTGCGCTAAGAATGTAGCATTTTCAATCCCATTATCGCCAGCATTGCGTTTAGCTGATTCAATTGAACTTTCCACAATTTCAATTCCAACAAGCTTGCCGACTCTGCTTGCAAATGGTAGCGAGAATGTTCCTACACCACAGAAAAGGTCAATCATATTCTCTGATTTTTTTGGTTCTGCCATTTCTACAGCTAAATCGACCAATTTTTGTGCTTGTGTTGGATTTGTTTGGAAGAAGGTATCAAACCAAACTCGGAAACGATAGCCATCCATTTCATCATAAATAAAGTCTCGACCAGCTAATGTATGGCTTTTCTCTGATTGCGTACGATCTGCCCAATCTGTATTTTCTAACCACATGAAGCTTTTTACTTGTGGAAATTTTTCCGTTATGCGAGCAACTATAGTATCCACGGCATTTTTCAAAGAACCATCTGGAGCTTCTGTTGCAAATAGCGCCAGCATCATTTCACCTGTTGCAAAAGATTGTCTCACCATTAAATGACGAAGAAGTCCTTCATGTGTATCTTTGTTATATCCTTTTAAAGCATGCTCTTTTACCCAATTTGCTACTTCAAGTGCCGCTTCCACCATTTCTTTACCAGCAATAAGACAAGTTTCTAAAGAAATGATTTTTCTAAAATTTCCTTGTTCATGTAGTCCTAGGGAACCGTCTGTAGCAAACGTAAATTCCATTTTATTGCGGTATCTCCAAGGCTCGTCCATTCCAATTGTATCTTTCACTAAGTTAGGATCAAATCCTTGTTCTTCAATCACACGTTTCACATGATTTGTTTTTTGTTGTAACTGCCCATTATAATCCCAATGTTGCCAGACACAACCGCCACATTTTTCAAAATGTGGACACGCTGCTCCGATTCTTTCCACATGTGCATTAAGAATTTCTTCTGGCATTGCCTTTCTATGTCTTCTTTGCGGCTGATCAACCGTTACTCTTACCTTTTCACCTGGTAATGTTTGCGGAATAGTTAATTTTAATTTCTTTTTGTTTCCTAATTCATTTTCACGCCAAACAACTGCTTGTCCAGCCCCTTTTTCATCAACATTCTTAATTTCAACAATCATCGTTTCTTTTTCAATAGTGGTCAAACGTTTTTTCCTCCTTAAACAATTTCACTAATCAAATTTATTTAAAATGATTTATTTCTCATTGTTAGTCTAACTATTATATTTTTAACATACTTCCCTAGTATAAAGGACAATCATACATATGAAAATAATTTTTATTTTGTAGATATTAGTAATTTTTCTAACTAGACAGAAAGTAATTTAAAAGGGACGTTGCTATCATCTCAACGTCCCACTCATAAACCTATATATTGATTTGCTATTTCACTCTAATACTAACACATAAGCCTTCATTCTAACCTTCTGATAAATCCTCTCTCCTGTTAAAATATCTATTAGTCACACGTGTAAGCTGCATTACCGCATCACCCTTGAATAATTCAAGAGCCTCTGTCCGCTCTTTTTCGGTATCATAAATCTTTATATCTCCACTAGGAATCGTTCCATACAAATAACTACTAATGTAAATGATTTTATAGATTTTTTAATCGGAGAATATATCTTCTTATAAATAGAAATAGAAGAACAATAGCAAAGAGCATAACAAAAGACGATGTATATACTGTGAACGCATACCAAACTCCTATCTTAAAATCTTTTATTATACTATTCGGATTAAAAATAAGGCTAATAACAAAGTTAATAATAAAGATACACAAACTAAAAATTGCAGAGTCTTTAATAATCTTCAATATTCCCCACCTTTCTGCTATCTAAATCATGTTTTATCAAACGATATCTGTCAAGATCATATTCCCCCTATAATTTACTAATCGAGATAAATATTTGTAATTCCTCTTTTTGAGTAGAATTACAACATAATATATTTTTTCATTAATAATAGCAATCCAACCAACATTATAAAGATTACTTCAAAATACAATTATTGTCTCTTTTTCTATTTTTTAAAGTAAGCCTCAGCGACTTGCACACCCATTATTTTAACAAAAAATCTGCCTGCACCATCCCATAACAATCCCATTTTGGACTCTTTTTTCTGAAAATAGTGATATAATAGTTAATAACAGTAATTTATATTTTTAAAAAAGGAGGTTAGTTAGTTAGCAAGATCGGGTAATAAGTTGTATAGAAAAGTCTGGAGGTGTTCGTAGAAATTGATTCAATTTAATGAAGTTACTAAAACGTTTCAAGATGGATTTAAAGCACTTAAAAACATTTCATTTCAGGTGAATGAAGGGGAATTACTTGTTCTAATTGGACCAAGTGGTTCAGGTAAAACAACTACTATGAGGATGATCAATCGACTTATAGAACCTTCCAGTGGTTCCATTACCATTGAAGGAAAGGATATTTCCACTGAGGATCCAGTAAAACTCCGCAGAACTATTGGCTACGTCATTCAGCAAATAGGTTTGTTACCCCACATGACCATTAAAGAAAACGTATCGCTCGTTCCTCGACTTCAAAAATGGAAAAAAGAACAATACATGGACAAAATTAATGATTTAATGAAAATGGTTGGGCTAGATCCAGATACTTTCGGTGATCGTTACCCTTCCGAATTAAGTGGTGGACAGCAACAAAGAATTGGAGTTATTAGAGCACTTGCTGCTGAGCCAAAAATAATTCTGATGGATGAACCTTTCAGTGCCTTGGATCCTATTAGTCGTGAACAACTGCAGGATGAATTAGTCCGATTGCAGCAGGATATTAAAAAGACAATTGTATTTGTTACACATGATATGGATGAAGCGCTTAAAATAGCTGACCGTATTTGTATTATGCAGGATGGAGAAATTGTGCAATTAGATCGTCCAGAAAATATATTACGGCATCCAGCCAATGAATTTGTTCGCAGTTTTATTGGAGAAGACCGTTTACAAGAAAACATTTCTTTACCTAAATTAACAAAATTAATGGTAACACCTGTCACAGCTGGTCAGTCTCGAGGTCTTGCTGAATCGTTAAAGTTAATGAGAAGAAAACGTGTGGATAGCCTTGTTGTCGTAGACAAATCCAATACTTTTCTCGGTATAGCGAATGTTTGGGAGGTACAAAAACGATATAAAGAAGAAGAATTAACCTTACAAGATATAATGGACACCAATATAAAGACGCTGAATGTAGAAGAACCGACAGAAAAAGCTTTTCAACTTGTCAATGAATCCCAATACGGCTTTATTCCAGTAGTTAATCAGGAATCTAAAATTGTCGGTATTGTCAACCGTGCAAGCCTTGTTGAATATATAGCCGATCAAATTGGAGAATAAAAAGGAGGTTTGAACCATTCCTAACATAATTACAGAGACAGTAGATGTCTTTATCAACCGTTGGCCAACAATATGGAATTTAATTTTAGAGCATATGTATCTTTCTCTTCTTTCGATTGTTATTGCAATCGTGATTTCCGTTCCTCTAGGAATCTATTTAACTCGCCACAGAAAAATCGCTGACTCCATCATTGGAATAGCGGGTGTATTTCAAACTATACCAAGTTTGGCATTACTAGTATTTTTAGTACCATTCATCGGAACCGGTAAACTTCCAGCCATTATTGCTTTAACTGTTTATGGTCTGTTGCCGATTTTACGCAATACATATCTAGGAATTGTTGGAGTAGAAAGATCAGCAATCGAAGCAGGCGTCGGCATGGGTATGACCAATCGTCAAGTGCTTTGGATGGTTGAATTACCATTATCTCTAAGCGTCATTATGGGAGGAATCCGAACCGCAACTGTCCTAATTATTGGTGTGGCAACGATAGCTGGACTAATTGGTGCAGGCGGACTAGGAGATTTAATCTTCCGTGGCTTACAAACATATAATACAGGTCTTATCCTTGCTGGAGCTATTCCTTCTGCACTCTTGGCGATTATATTTGATTATTTGTTAAAACTTTTAGAAGCAGACGTTACGCCTCAGGGCCTGCATCAAAATAAAAAAGCAAAAAAAAGCCGGATTCGCATCTGGATTGTTGCAGGATTAATCGTACTCCTTCCATTATCAACTGTCATTGCAAATTTCAGTAATGCAAAAAGCGCGAAAGATACAATTACAATAACAGGTAAAAATTTCACGGAACAAGAAATCATGGTTTACATCATGGGGCATTTAATCGAGGAACATACAGATTTACAGGTAAACTATGAATCCTTTCTTGGTGGAACCGCTCCAGCCTTCGAGGGTGTAAACACTGGCAATTATGATATGTACATGGAATATACCGGTACTGGACTATTAAGCATTTTAAAAGAAGATATGGTTAGTGATCCTGATGAAGCATATGAAATTGTCAAAAAGAAATTTAAAGAAGACTACAATTTAGTTTGGTTAGAGCCGTTTGGCTTTAACAACACTTATACATTAACACTTCGCAAAGAGGACGCTGAATTAAACAATATAAAAACAATTTCAGACTTAAAAAAGATGGCACCAGAACTTACTTTAGGATCTGAACCAGAGTTCCTTGAAAGAGAAGATGGTTATCCGGGGCTTATTGATACTTATGGAATAGAATTTAAAAATACTCAGGCAATGGACTCTGGCATCATGTATAGTGCGATTAAAAATGGAGATGTGGATGTCATTGACGCCTTTTCAACCGACGGTCGCATCCCGGCTTTTGATTTACAGGTACTGGAGGATGATCAAAACTTCTTCCCTCCTTACTACGCTACACCGGTAATTAGAGCAGATACATTAGAAAAGCATCCAGAATTAGAAGAAGTATTAGGCATGCTTGTCGGAAAAATTGATAATGAAAAAATGCAAGAACTAAATGCACGAGTAGATATTGATAAAGAGCAATATGAAGATGTTGCTGTGGAGTTTTTGAAAGAGGAAGGGTTAATTGAATAGTTAACGAAAAAAACTAATAAAAGGGATAGATACAATCAACATCTATCCCTTTTTCTTATTTATTTCGAAACTCCATACCTACTCTTCAACTCATCCCCTAAATAAGTGGCTAATTGAAGCATTCCATATATGCCAGCTTCTTTTTCTGCATCTGCATTGTAGTTTGTATTTGTATTAATATCATACGTATAAATAGTACCGCTTTGATCTTTCATGAATTCAATTCCAGCTACTAAAATTCCTTGTGAAGCTAAGAATTGTTCATATTTTTCGATGATTGGCTCATTGAAACCTTGCTGGATAGTAAAATTCGGTTTTTCTTCCACTTGTTCACCGACAGGGCAGAATAGATCATCGATTTGGCATGCATCTGCTGGGCAAAGCTCAAATCCTCCTGCTGTATCTACCTTCACTGCGTAAACAAATTTCCCACCAACAAATTCACATCTTGTAATGGATTGATCTGGTGTTTCGATATACTGTTGAATTAAGGTAATACCATCGACTGGTTCTTCAAATTCCGGTCCTTCCACATATGACTCAAGTTCATTTATGGAATGGAATAAGCGAACACCCAAGCCTTTTCCTGCCCGATTATGCTTTGTAATAAAAGAAGGGTTGCCAAGCTGTTTTGCTGCGGCAATAATATGATCTTTACCAGTTGCCACCAACGTTCTCGGAGTTGTAATTCCATGCTTTTGTAAGGCAGCATATTGAGCTGCTTTACTCACCTCTAACTTTAAAGCGCTACTGCCATTTACTACCGTTCTTCCATGAGATTCTAGCCATTCCAATACAGCCGATGTATATTCAGCAGCATAACGGTGACCCCGAGTATGCGAAGAAGCACTCATCCTACTATAGAAAATCCCTTCCGGCGGCTCTTGGAGTAAATCGAAGCTACCTTCTGATAAGTCCCATTCCTCATACGGCAAATTTAATTCATCTAGTCTTTTTGTTAAATGGACCGTCCACTCACTATTTTCATGAATAACGTATATTTTACTCATCACCCAGTCACTTCTCTTTCTTTTCTTAATGTCTCAACTAATGGCATAACTTTTTCGGAAAAGTTTTTCATTTCCTCAAGCTGTGGAGAAAATTGCAGAAGCAATAAATCAACTCCGGCTTCCTCATAATCTAGGATTCTTTTCGCTATTTGTTCAGGTGTTCCGATTAAATTAGGACGGAGTCCACGATTGGAAACAGAGTAATCATATAACTTTATTTGTTGTTCTAGTTGAGATTTATTAACGAAATCATCGAAGCCTGCATAAGCTGATGACTCTTTTACATCGGTAATTCTCTCTATCTCTTTTTGCGCTTCCTCTTCTGTATCACGGCAAACAACATAAGCAGCCATTCCAAAAGAAGAAAATGGCGTGTTTCCATATTGCTGTCTTTCTTCCTGCATTCCTTTTATTTTTACCGCAATTTCTCCCACTGTTCCACCATGCATCACATAGGCATCACAATTTTTGGCAATAATCTCTTTCCCTTTTGGACTTTCTCCACCTGCATACAGGATTGGATTAGGTTTTTGAATCGGCTTTGGTGATAATTTTGTATTTGAAATCTCATAGTATTTTCCTTTATAGCTAAAGGTTTCTTCTGACCATAAACCCTTTAAAATATCAATAAATTCTTGTGTTCTTTCATAGCGATCATCATGCTCTGTGAAGATGCCACCATATTGTTTCGCTTCCTGCTCCCACCATGCTGAAACAACATTTAACGTAAATCTTCCATTGCTAATATGATCGATATTGGCTGCCATTTTTGCTGCCACTGCAGGATTATGAAAACCTGGTCTGATAGCTGTCATAATTTCGATTTTTTCCGTCACAGCAGCTAAAGCCGCGGCTGTTGACCATGCTTCTAGAGAATCCTTTTCAGGTCCTTTAATATCGTTTAAATATAGTTCAGCTATTAAAGTAGTATCGTAGCCCCATTTCTCTGCGCTTTGAATAACTTCTTTTGCATATTCAAACGTTGGAGGCATCTTTTCATCTTCTACATTTCTTAACCATCCTCCAAAAATAGGAAGCCAAAATCCATATTTCATGTTCATTACCCCTTTTCCCCTATTCTCAAGAAGCTGTCTTTTAATAAAACGAATTGTTTAGAATATTAATAATGTTATTATATTTCTTACTAGATTGCAATTTTTAAACCCGATATAATTAGTGCGAATTAACACATCAAAATTGTAAGCAATCGTTTTTCAATAATCAATATTTTTTATTACAACTTTGTATTTTTTTTGTAAATTTCCGTTATACTTTTGCATTGTTTGTTAAAATTAATACTTAGATGAATCTCAAAAGAGGTGATAAAATGTTTAGAAAAATCATGAAGAAAATACAGCAATTTTCTGGTAGCTATAGCAATAGCCGCCGTCATAGAAGCTATAAAAAATATAGTAGCAGTGATAGAAGAGGTTATCGAAAACATAAAAGCTACAGTAGTTCCGACTACCGAAAACGTAATCCCTATGGGGGCAGCCATTATTATAAACGCCGAAAGCATAGTAGCTAAAGGTACTAAAGAAGCTGGGACATAAGTATTTTCAACCCAATAACCCCAAACGATTATACGTACATTATTTCCAGACTCTGCTTCAGAAGGTTTCGTTACAACCAATAACCCCAAACGATTATACGTACATGCTAAGAAAAGTTTGTATAATTGTTTGGGGTTTATTCATTTTAAGAAAGAAGGTTTGTGGTGATCACCCGCTGACGGAATACACTTCGCTTTCCATGGGGCGAGCGCCAAGCCTCCTCGTTCCTGCGGGGTCTTGGACTTTCTCGCAGCTCCCATAGGAGTCTACGTGTATTGCGTCTGCTTTGTATTTCCTACTAAATTATATTTTCTTTTAAAAATAATGATGGAACGAGTTGGTTTCGCTACTAAATTAGAGATTGTTCTTCTTTATCTATTATATATTTTGTTCTGTCCCTGCCTTTAGTTTATACCTTTTAATTTTCTTGTAATATTCCAATCGCAGCCTATAAGTCTTTTTCAATTTCAACCATATTGGCAAATGGATCAGAAATTCCCAATAGTTTTTTGAGGAATTTTATGGTTGCAGGATGCAAGCTTAATTCCTCTATCCATGTACGCCGCTTGCTTTTCTTCCCTTTAAACGTAGAATACAACAAAAACAAAATCATCTGGCCAAAATCGTAGTAATCATCTTGTCGATAATTGCTTATATTCTTATCCCTTTCAGATATTTGTTTAGCAAGTCCAAAGTCAATTAAATGCACTTTTCCTTGATGGACGATAACATTTGGTGGTCTAATATCTGTATGAAAAATATTATGTTGATGTAAATACTTTATAATAGAAAGAAGTTGTTTCATCATATTTAACGCATCTAATTCTGTAAACTTTCTATTATGAAAAAATAATAAATCTTCTATATTATCTCCCTCTACATATTCCATCACATAATAATGCTGGTTCTCTATACTAAATTCACCAGTTAAGGAAGGAACCAAGTGATGACTTATTTTGCTCAATAATTGTATTTCATCTTTAAAACGATCGTGTTCTTGCTGTTTTCTCCCCTTACTTGGACGTAATTGTTTGATGACGTATTTTTTGCCTAAACGAGTATCCTTGCACAAATAAATCATTCCATACGCACCTAATCCCAAGCATTTTTCGACTTCATATGTATTCAATCTTGTTCCAGCCTTCAGTGGCCGATCAAAGTACCACCGAGTTAAGTAACTCCATTTCAAAACGATTTACTCCTTATCCGCAGAAAAACTGCTGATTATTTCTATGTTTTTATTGTAACAAAAATATCGTTTTAATTTGAAAGAAAACTTTCATTTTTCTACAGTTACCATTTTTCCACAATAGATTACTTCCGATCCGTTATAACATTTGCCAATCTTTCATCATTGGTTGGTAGCCTTTATGTTTTAGTAATACTTTTATTTCTTCGACTGAGCGATCATCTGAAATTTCAAACTGGCTTTGTGTTGCGTGTGGATCTGAATAACCGCCAACAACTGCGGAAGAATCAGCAGACATTTTTGTCACTCCCAAAGGAATCAATTTTCCCCTAAATTCAGCCGTTTCACGAGTAGATAGATTAATACCAGCTCTCGGAAGAAAAAGGAGAAATGCTAGAATGGCTTGCACTAAATTTTTATCTGTCACAAGATCTTTCGGCTGAAAACTACCAACATGTGGGCGTATGCGTGGAAAAGATACTCCAACTTCAGTTTCTAAATATGTAAATAGCTAGCATGGGCACCTGTTAAAAAACATTCTTTTCTCCAATCATCTAAGCCTAATAATGCCCCAACATTTAATGAACGCATTCCAGCCTTGGCCCCTCTTTCTGGAGTTTCTAGACGATATCTAAAGTTTCGCTTTGGTCCTTTTTTATGAATTTCTCGATAAATACCTTCATTGTATACTTCTTGATAAACTGTTAATCCATCAATACCATCATCTACTAACTCTTTATAATCGTTTTCATCTAAAGGCTGAATCTCGATAGCAATAGAGGAAAAATATTGTTTTAATACGGTTAAGCTTTCTTTTAAATATTCAACCGATGCATGAAGGCGGGATTCCCCGGTCAATAAAATAATGTGTTTAATCCCCATATCTGCAATAACTTGAGCTTCCTTTTGAATTTCCTCAATCGTTAAACGCCTTCGAGGGAATGGATTTGTAAAACTAAAGCTACAATATATCTGGTAATAAATATTTGTGATCGGAAATAACCTCAATCTTAACCCAGTTACCCATACCGATTGCTTTTGCTAGCCTTGCAATTCGTACAGCTTCGTCCGCAGTTCTTGCACCTGATGTATTTGGCATTAATCTCATATTAGCTGGAATATTATTTAAAATGTTTTCCTCCTTTGCCTCTATATCTACTCTGCGAAGAGCTACTGTCACAACCTCCGTATTCGATTTCTCAAGTACTTCCTCCATTTGCTGATGATTTGCAAATTTACCTGTTCCAACAAATAGTCTACTAGTAAATTCTTCTCCACCAATTACAAGTGTATCTTTCATTTTCCATCCTCCAATTCTACATTGTTTTCGTCCTTTGATTACTGGCTAATTACACAATAAAAAGCCCACCCCAATGGAGTGAGCTTATAGACAGTATCACATTAAATTACATAACAACTGTATATTACAAGCTTCCCTCCGTTGGTCCTAACCAATTCAGGTTCAAAGGGTCGGATTTCTCCTCTCAGCCAAAAATGGCACCCCTAGCTTTTCAATCTATGCAATTACTTACATATATAGGATAACAGAAAAACAAAAAGAAAATGTTACAAAAAAACGAATTATGAAAAAATTCATTATTCGAATTAATCCTTCATGGTATCAATAAAGGCTAGCCAAAGTCAGCTAACTGACCGTTGGATAGCCTCTTTCAAAAAGAAATATTCTATTAGGGATATTAATATAAGAGCTGCTCCACTATTTATCTAGCAAAACGGTGATTTCCAATGGTAACAGTTACTTCACGTGTTAAAATCCAGTTACTTGTAGCTGTTTTAGGATTAAAGAAATAAAGAGAACCATTCCCTTGTCCACCTAAAGCAATTGCTTCATTAACCGCTCTTTTTGATTCTGCATCCGCTGCCTTATTAATTTCTCCATTTTTAACTGGTGTAAAGGCATAATACCCATTTGATTTTTCATAGATTACACTACGAATGTTGTTCGGAAATTGATCGCTTTTTACACGATTCAAGACAACAACTGCCACTGCAACCTTCCCAGCGTAAGGTTCACCAACTGCCTCAGCACGTACTAGTCGCGCCATTAAATCTTTATCGGCTGGTGAAACTGTTGCATTTGGTAGAATCATATTTTGACCCGTAATTAAAGGTTTATTCTTATTAGCTTTCATTAAATCACTTACAGGAATCCCAAAACCTGTTGCCACTTTCCAATAAGTGTCCCCAGATTGTATCGTTCGATTGGTTGCGGCCTCTGCTTGATCTATTAATGTAAATGCTGAAATAGATAACACTAATCCAGCGGCTACTATCAGCTTCTTTAATTTCTTCAAATCTATTACCTCCTAGTAGTCGTTTCTGTGTCTATTATTAGGCTAGCAGATGTAATATTTCTATACATCGTCCAAAAAGTGGTAAGTAATAGATTGCTAGGTTGATGTCTTGCTAGGTAAGGGTTCAAAATATTGGTGGAAGTGTTAACCAATCAAGTTAGTTTGCTAATAATATCCTTAGTTAGGGAATTTAGGTAGGTTTGTTACGGTGTGATTTTTGTTTGTAATATTAAAAGAAGAAAATCCCGTGCAAAAAGGCACTAAATTCATTTAGCGCCTATACTCTATTAATCTTCCTATATCCACATCATTATTCGAAAGAAAACTGCTTTTTTAAATAATCAAGTGCTTGCCCAATTTCTTCTTCAAAGTTTCGCCAATTACATTCGATGGAGATTCTGCTATCATAGTTCGCTTTATGTATAATGCTAGCAAACTCTGAGTATGGATACGTACCAGTACCTGGAGCTAATCTATTAGAATCGGCAACATGTATATGATGAATAAAATCCCTCTGTTCATAAAGATGGGCAAGTGGTTCGTTTTCTTCTACCATATGATAGAAATCAGCTAATGATTTTAATGATTTTCGCTTTAATTTCTTTGTCCATTCAACAGCCTCAGGAATACTGTTAATTACATTCGATTCTTTTCTGTTAAGTGGTTCAATCACAATTGTTAAGTTTAGCTGTTCCGCAATATCTGCTACTGTCGATAAAAATATCGCTATTTGCTCTTCCCCTTTTTCTTTTGGATAGCCTTTTGGGAAGGTTCTAGCACCCCCGCTTCCAAATACAATAGTTTTGGCTCCAATTCGATGCACCCGTTCTAAAGCTGATGTTAGATAATCTTTCACTCGCTGATGATTCACACTTTCACCGACGATTTTCAAATCGCTTGGCAGAAGAATATTAAACGCTTCAATCGGAATAGGTGATTCTTGATATTTTTTTACTATATTTTTGAAAACATCTTCGCTTTCTTCTGGCAAAAGGGAAACAACCGTACATTCAATAAAATCATAACCTGCTTCATATAGCGCCTCTGCCTGATCAATAGCAGCGCAACAACCGAACTTCATGGAATCAACACCCTTATATAAGAATATTTTTCATATACTTACTAAACTGCTTAAATGCAATTTCCGGCTCTTCCAACTCTGGACACCACTTTTTTTCCCATTCTAATGTAAAGTAGCCATCATACTCATTGTCCTTTAATAGAGCCATTATATCCGGCAGAGGTATATCTCCTTCCCCTAAAAGACAAAGTTGATAGCCTCTTTTCGTCTCTTTCTTTACATAGGAGTCCTTCCAATGTGTATAGCAAACCCATTCCCCAAGATTATCCCATGTAGTCTCTGGTTTTTCTCCAATTGTTCGATACGGATGATGAATATCCCATAATACAAGAAAATGGTTAGAGGAAACTCTTTGAACAAGTTCTCTTACATTTCTACTATCTGTCCAATCATCATGTGTTTCTAACAGAAGTTTGACATTATATTTCTCTACAAGGGCAAGGTAATCATGCACGTTCTTCTCTGCAATTCCGATTGCTTCCTCTCTCTTCCATTTTCCAATCGCTCCACCAAATACACGGATATATGGGGTGTTGAATTCTTTACATAACAGGGCGTACTGTCTTAATTCCTCTATATATCTATCATATTCTTCCTGTGACTGGGTAACCAGTTTTACCGAACTTGAAAAACAAGGAATTTCTAAAGAAGCTTCCTTAAACTGGCGAACCGTTTCTTTTACATTTGATGAAAATTCTTTCAGTTTGTATATATCAAGTTCCCCCAGAAGCCCACGAAAATCAATACCATTATAACCATTTTCCACCGCATTTTTGATAATTCTCTCTAAGTCCCAATCAGGACACCCTAATGTCGTAAATGCTAATTTCATCTTTACACCTCGCTAATAAAACTAGTATTCTTGCTATGGAGATATGACCCAAAGGACAGGGCAGAATGAATCCGCCCTATCCTTTAATGAGATCCTTTCACATCTAACGTTATATTGGCCTCTTTTTTCTTTTTAAACGTAGATGAATTAATTCTTTCTTGTAGTTTGGAATAAAATAGGTCTTCATTGATTGGCAGTTCGACCCAATCATCCAGCCATGCAGACAAATGCATCGCATTAGAGATTTCTAACCCTTTAATCCCTTCTTCTCCAGGTCCAAGTAATGCTGTCCCATTGCGAATAGCATTCACCCAATTTGCGGTGATGCCTTTATGCTGTGTCGCTTCCCCATGAATGGGAATATCGATTCTCCAGCATTCTGGTTCGCCAAATCCACCTTTATACTCTTTATTGAATTCCCTTTCCGATTGTCTTAATCTCCAAAATGTTAATTTCCCATCCTCTACCACTACTTTTCCCCGATCACCTGAAATTTCATAACGATTAGTTCCAGGAGAGTCACCTGTTGATGTAACAAAAACCCCTGTTGCACCATTTTCATATTCGACATAAGCGGTTACATCATCTTCCACTTCAATATTATGAAATTTCCCAAATCCACAAAACGCCCGAACTCGCTTTGGCATCAATCCACTCGTCCATTGCCATAAATCCAGCTGATGGGGATCTTGATTTAAAAGAACGCCGCCTCCTTCTCCAGCCCATGTAGCTCTCCAGCCACCTGAATCATAATAGCTCTGTGAACGGTACCAATCCGTGATAATCCAGTTTGTTCGTTTGATTTCACCGACTTCTCCACTTTCCACAAGATCTCTTAGCTTTTGATATAAAGGATTTGTTCGTTGATTAAACATAATTCCAAATACCTTATCACTTTTTCTAGCAATCTCATTTAATTCACGCACATTTTTTGTATATACACCAACAGGCTTTTCTACTAAGACATGAAAACCTTTTTGCAGGGATTTGATTGCTAATGGTGGATGATCATAATGAGGTGTTGCAATGATAACCCCATCCATGTCAGCAAACTCAAAAAAGCGATCAACATGATCAAACGTCTGAACATTTTCCCCTAATGTTTCTTTTGCCCATTGTAATCGATCTGGATTACTGTCACACACAGCAGTTAATTCTGCCCCTTCAATTTCTCGATTATTTAGATACACAGCATGCGAACTTCCCATATTACCAATACCGATAATTCCTATTTTGACATTAGCCAATCTTCTCCATCTCCTTCAGTTGTCCTCACTTTTCAATTTTCTAATTACTATATTTACTACTGTAAATGTTTTGTTAATTGGTTAAGGTTCTTTAAACTTATTTGGAGACTATCCATCGGATCCCCCGGACAAATATCTTGTTCTACTGCATACCATTCGACTCCAGAGCTTCTGCACCAATTTAGAATAGGAACAAAATCAATTACCCCTGTACCAACCTCTGCAAAAGTTTGTCTTTCATCATTCGTCATGTCTTTTAAATGAATGATTGGCATTCTCTCTGCATAGCTTTTAAGAAATTGCAATGGATCTTTTCCGGCTTTTTTCACCCAAAACACATCTATCTCAGCAAAAATTTTATTTTCAGACGTTGGCTCTAGCAAATACTCCAACGCTGATTTCCCATCTATTTCCGTGTCAAATTCAAATGCGTGATTATGATAACTTATGCGAAATTCTGGTGCCTTCTTCGCCACTTCATTTAAAAGCGCCTTTATCTTCTCATATCCATCTTGATTTCTTACATCTTCTGGTAAAAAGGGGCAAACTATATCTTTTGTGTTATATAACGTTACCTCCTCCATTACCTGATTAAGATCATTTTCTAAACGATCGATAGAGACATGTATCCCCGCCGTTCCTAAATTGTTTTCCTGTAAAGCTTTTGCCACCTCGACTGGGTCATAACCAGCAGGCAATGCAGACAATTGAACTCCGTCCCAGCCCATCTCTTTCAACTCTTTAAATACAGGGGCAATCCCTCTTTTTAAATCCTCTCTTAATGTAAACAATTGTGCAGCAAACTTATATTCCATCGGACTCGCTCCTTTTTTTGAAAAATAAAAGTCTATAACTCTATATTAATCGGTATACGGGGAAAGACATTATCTTATCTTGTTCATTATTGGCAATTATTTTACTCTTATTGCTTTTCCCTAACCTTCCAATGAATCGAAAAACATATTACATGTTCACTGATGCACAAATATATAAAATAACCAATCTTGTGTTATTTTATTTCTTACATACTACATATCTCCTAGACTTCTATTTGAAATAAGAATATCATCTATTCTAATTTCCCTTTTTTCATTGGATGATTGGATAATAGCATCAATCATTTGCAAGGAAGGAAACGCATCTTTAGCGTGAATATAATCTTGGCTATTCTCTATAATGCAAGTATAGAATGTATCAATCAGTTTTTTATGACTCGCTCCATAATAGAATTTCGAGCCATCCAGCTTTGTATCTTCTTCTATCATGACCTTTTTGCCATTTTCATCTAGCCTCGTTAACCTATTGTCCTTAATTGTTAATTTTTGATTTTCAAAAATGATTTGAAGTTCAACACTGGAGTTATTTCCATTTGCATTTGTTGCAAAAAAGAAGCCGTTTGCTCCGTTTTCAAATACAATTTTAGCTGTTGCTGTATCTTCTGTTTCAATCCCATAATCAAGAAGCTGATCAACAGAACCTCTTATCGTTGCTACTTCTCCTCCAAAAAGCTGCATTAAATCCAGTGTATGAATCGATTGATTAATCATTACTCCTCCACCAGCCAAGTCTAATTTTCCTCGCCACGGTTTCTTGTCATAATAGGATTTAGGTCTTGCCCAAGTAACAATTCCTTTTATTCCAACGATTTGCCCATATTCATTTGAATGGATAATTTGCTGCAGTTTTTCCACCGTTTCATTCAAACGATTTTGGAAGCATACACCTATTTTTACCTTTTGGTTAGCTTCTTCTAGTCTCACTAATTTAAGCCCTTCTTCTGTATTTAAGGCCAATGGTTTTTCTTGAAACACATGGATACCTTTTTCTACACAAGCCTTTGTTACAGGATAATGAAGATAATGCGGCAAACATATATGTACACAATCCAAAGACTCCTGTTCAAGCATTTCTTGATAGTCTGTATAAAAATTAACCCCCTGAACAATCTCCCTACGCGTTTCATCGATATCACTAACTGCCACTAACTCAGCTTTTGGATTTGCTAGTATAGCAGCGAGATGAATACCGGAAATATCGCCGAGACCAATCACAGCTATTTTTAACATAAGACACTCTCCTCTTTTTTTATAAAAAAGAGGTAGAATGGATACCCTTTAATTTCTTTATTTACATTCATCTCAAAAGTTTGAAGTATCCAAACTACCTAATTTCATTCAAAATAAAACCTATTCTTCTAGCGGTTTTCGACCCACTCTGTACTTTCTTTTTGCGCTTTCTCAAGGGCTGCTTCTGCACTTCTTTTTCCCGTTAATGCCGCTTCAATTTCAGATGTTAAAATATAGCGCGGTTGTGATGAGCCCCATGGATATCTTGGTGTTGTCGGCGTAGACATTGCTTCAAACACGGGAAGCATTAATGGCTGCTCTTTCACACTTGCCCATTCCGTTGCCGATTTCACAGATGGCACTAGACCAAGTTCCTCATAGACATATTTTTGGACAAAATCACTTGTTGCAAATTTAAGCCATTCCCAAGCCAACTCTTTGTTTTTGCTATCTTTTGCAATCGTGATTGGGCTTCCAGCAAATAAGCCTCCTTGACCATCGTCATTCTTAAATTCTTGCGAAATGCCAATTCGATCTCCAAGGCCTTGTGCATAAGCCGGTTTCACCGTATCTCCAGGACCTTGGTTTAACATAATCGCAATATTATTGTCTTTTGTTAACCATTTTTCATTCCCTTGGTTACTCACAATTCCTTTTGGAGCATAACTTTGCATATCTAGTAGCCAATTCAATCCATTCAACATTTCTTTCGAATTAAAATTAAATTTGACCTCATCCCAAGCAAATCCTGTTCCCCACTGTCCGTTTTGCCCTTCCGCAAGATCTACTAAAGTGAAGGCAGAAGACCAATCCCCGCGGAACCAAATACCATAGTTTTGTTCCCCTGTTTTTGGATTTTTCCCAGTCATTTGTTTAGCTTTTTCTGCAACTTCCTCCATCGTTGGATATTCAGATAAATATTCTACTCCCCATTCATCAAATAGCTGTTTATCATAACTGATAAAACGCGCATCTCCCAAAAATGGAAGTCCAAAAATATCCAACTCCTTGCTATCTGGACCTAAAGCTTGCCAACCTTCTATTTGATTATCGATAAAAATATCCAAATTAAAATCTGGATCTTTGTCAATCCATGGCTGTAATGGTTCTAATACACCTTGAGGAGCGAAATCAGCTACACCTGGCATCTGATACACATCCGCTTCTCCTGATGTGATCATTGCTTGCGTTTTCTCTGTGTATCCTTCCCATGGCATCAGAACAAATTTCACAGTGGCGCCAGGATGCTGCTTTTCAAATTCTTCTTTTAATACTTTTACTCCTTTTGCAGACTCACCAGTAATCGGGTCTGTCTTGTCTTCCATGGCAAAATCCCCAATCATCATGACTGTTATTTGTTGCCCTGCCCATTCTCCATCTTTATCAGAACCTTGGGAACCCCCTGATTTCGAGCTACACCCTGCAAGCACAGTACCTATTAACAGCATTAATACAAAGGCAAAAGTAGCCGTCTTAGAAAATATACTCTTTTTCATTTTCTAACCCCCTATTTATTTAGATCTCCTACTCTCCTTTAACTCCACTTAATGCAATACTTTGGATAATGTATTTTTGCAAGAACAAATACACGATGACAATTGGTAATACACTTACTGTTGCTAGAGCCATTGTTAAACCACCTAGACTAGAGCCATTTTCCAGCGAGAAACTTGCTAAATAAAGAGGAATCGTTTGTAAATTTAAATCATTAATAACAACTAATGGCCACATAAAATCATTCCAGCTCCATATGAAGGACAAAATGACCATCGTCGCTGCTATTGGACCTGCCAGTGGCAAATACACACGGAAGAAAATTTTGAATTCTCCAGCTCCGTCGATTTGTGCCGCCTCTCTTAATGTATCTGGCAGCTGGTCAAAAAACTGTTTACATAGAAAAATAAGCATTCCACTAATAATAGATGGAAGAATTAATGGCCAAAAAGTATTTAATAGACCAAGTTTATTGAAAAAAGTATATAAAGGAATTAACCGTGGCTCCATTGGAATCATTAATGTACAAAGGACAATCACAAACAAAATTCTTTTTCCCTTGAATTTTCCTTTTGAAAATGCATACCCCGCCAACAAAGAAGCAGATACACTCAAAAAGACAGAACTTACAGTAACAATGGCGGAATTTATATAAGACTGGATAAGTCTCCCATTTTCAAAAACGATGCCATAGTTAAAAGATGAAATAGCCTCTGGTATTAACCTTGGTGGAAAAGGCATGACTATATTAGCAGTTCGATCAAACCCTACGCTAATCATCCATACAAATGGAGCCATTAAAACAATCCCAAAAAAGAATAAAACAAAATATTTAATAACGGATGTCATTCTCTCCAACTTTTTCATTGAGATCGTATTTTTCATCGTCTCCCTCCCCACTAAGTTAGATTTTCATTTTTGACATTTTTAAGTTGATAAACGTAAATATTAAAATAATAATAAACATAATATAGGTGGCAGCTGACGCGATTCCAAATTCAAACCCCGTAAAGCCACGCTCATATATAAATGCTCCCATCGTTTGGATAGAACGAGCAGGACTTCCATTTGGCCCCCCAATTACATAGACCTCATTAAAACGTTGCAGGGCTCCAATCCAACCAGTAATCAGTAGAAAAGCAAAGGTTCCTGTCATATTAGGAATCGTAATAAACAGCCATTGTTGAAATCCACTAGCTCCGTCAATTTTAGCTGCTTCATACATTTCAGATGGGATTGCTTGAAGGTTAGCAAGACATATAATGATAACAAAACCAATCCAATGCCAAACAGCCAGCAAGATAACTCCCCATTTAGAAGTGCTAGGTTCAGAAAACCAACCTGGCGTTGGCAATCCGATGGAATCTAGCGCAAAATTAACAATTCCCATTTCCGGATGTAAGACAAATTGAAAGATCATTGCTGCAGCAACAATGGAAGTAACATTTGGCAAGAAGTAGATGACTTTAAAGAAGTTCTTCCCTTTGCCAACAGAGTTAATTAAGGTAGCAAAAATGAAGCCTAATGGAATCGTAATTATAACTTGAAATATTCCGATAAAGAAAGTGTTCCACACAGCATTCCAAAAAGGTCCTGATGTTAAAACAGTACGAAAATTATTTAGGCCAGTAAAAGTTTCAATGGTACCATTCGATTTGAAAAAGCTTAATCTAAATGATTCTAAAACTGGATAAACCATAAATAACAAAATCCCTAAAAAACTAGGAATTAAGAAAATATACCATGTCCATTGTGAGGGCACTGAAAAACTTACGCTTTTTATTGCGTATCGGTTTTTCAGAATAAAAAGAAGGCACTTTCTGTTCGATTTTGAACAGAAAGTGCCTTCTTTCTTTGTCTATTTCTTACTCTTTTTCGTTTAATAGCGTCAATATTCGCTTGAGGTTCACTGCGAATATTGTTGTGGCTCCTTGAATTTCCATGCCAAATAGACCCGTAGACGATGCCGTATCGTACCCGTGTCCATTTTTTAACTCACTATTTTTTGCTTCCACTTTATAGCGCTCCTTCGCTAACTGGATAAATTTATCCGTTTGTTGAAAGGCCAATTGTTCTGCGTGTGTTTCGGATTTTAAGCTTACCGAATAGGTTTTACTTTTCGCACCTTCCTTGTAACATCCATCCCGTAATGGACATACCTTGCATTTTTCAATATCAAAATAATGTGTTTCTACTTGGTTTTTAGTTTGTCCCTTTTTACCAGTTCGTGCTTTTCGTACTGCTAAATGTCCTGCTTTACAAACAAATCGTCCGGCATCTTTGTTGTATTCAAATGTATCTTCTTCTTTTCGGTTACCTTCTGATATAGCTGGATTTAACTTTGAAACAAGTGCAATTTTTTCTTTTTTCGTATAGTCAATATTCGCTTTCTCTGAATAAGCTGTATCTCCAATTACCGTGTTTACTTCCATACCTGTTTGTTTACTTTTTTCGATCAATTCTTGTAAGTACTTCCCATCACTTTTTTCACCTGTCGTGATGACTGCGGCTGTAATAATTCGTTCATCACTTAACGCAATATGTGTTTTATAGCCAAAGAAAGAAGAGTCAGCTGATTTATGACCTTTTCGTGCATCGGCATCTGACGAATAGGAAAGGTGCACTTGGTAATCCTCGACAACTTCCTTTAACATATTTAAGCGTTCTTTGACAGCGGGTACTTGTGCGATTTTTGGTTCCTTTTCAATCACTTCCATTAATTTTTCACAGTAAGTTACTTCATCTTTTACATCATTAGTAGTATTTTTTGCAGGAAACTTTTCTTTCATCGATTCATCAATTTTATAGATTGCTTTTCGAACATTTTTGGATTTCTCTTGTAAAAACTCTTTTGGTGACTTTTGATTGTAACGTGCTTTTGAATGCGTGGCATCCACAATAATTGTGCTACTTTTAATGATGTTCTTTTCCAGTGCGATTTCAACGGTTTTCCCAATTAACATATCTAATAAACCGACATCTTTTAGACGCAGTCGACGGAATTTTGTCAGTGAACTTGGATCGATGACGTCATCTTCTGGCGCCATATCTAAGAAATATTTAAAGGACATATCGTATCTAGAACGCTCTACTAAATCAATGTCCGATACATCATGAATCGCCTTTAATAATAAATACTTGAACATACGGATAGGCGGAATCGCATTTCGACCATTATCTAAACAGTATTTTGTTTTTAACTCATCTAGAATAAAGGAAAAATCGACCAGTTCATTAATCTGACGAAGCATGTTATCTTTTGGCACGACGATGTCATAAATCTCCATGTATGGACTTAAATTGAGTGTTTCTTGGTTTGAAATCATGAGGAGCACCACCTGTATTTATTTATTTTAGTATACAGGAAAAATGGCGTTTTTTAGAGAAAAGATAGGTTTTCCGTGGTAATAACACTAGTTGATTGGAGTGGAAGGTGGCGACTCCTGCGGGAAAAGCGAGACAGCCGATACCCCGCAGGAGCGCAGCGACGAGGAGGATTGGCCTCGCCCGCGGAAAGCGTCCGCCTGGAACGGAAATCAACGGATTCCAAAAAAACGGGTAGATGAACGACAAATCGTTCATCTACCCGCTATGAAATCCCTATGAGGACTTTTTCAGTGCCCTCGTCCATTGTGTGGTTCTTTTTTTCTTTTTCTTCCTAGTTGACTCCATGTAAACACTGGTTTTCACACTTGCTTCCGTCGTCGAAACATGATTGTTTTCCATAAATTCTCCTTTCCCTAATGGATTCATTTTTACTTTTCCTAATTATGACAACGCTTTCAATTTTATAGAAATATTCACGAGATAATTACCTATTTATCTCGTTCACCCATTCTATAAACAAACTAATTATATTCCCTAACGAAGTATAATGGTTATGTTCCCTTCTGATTCCATTGTATGAAAGTTATCTATTTTTAACGTGGATATAATTGTGTAATCTGAAGAAGAAATTGTTTTTTATTGCTCTTTTAAATAATCATATTATGTAGAGACATTGTGGGAGAATTAGCTTAATTCGTGTTTTTCATACGAATTGCTGTGCTATTACGATATTCTGTAGGAGTTAGTTTCATTTGTTTTCGAAAAAAACGACTGAAATGTGAGGAATCTTCAAATCCTGATTCGAGAGATACTTCAAGAATCGATTTGTCTAGATGGATCTCCAGTAAATATTTGGCACGGTTTATTCGACAGCTCATGATATATTGCATAATTGTATATCCTGTTACATCTTTAAAAATTCTCGACATATAATACTTGCTAATATTTAAATGATGAGCAATATCATCCAATGTGATTGGCTCACAGAAATGTGTATCAATCCATTCAATCATTTTTTTGACATGAATATTTTTATCAGATTCAGCAAGGGAATTATTTTCAAGCTGTTGTTTACTCAACTCAAAAACCTTAAATAAAAGCTGCATTAGCATACTTGTTAATTCGCCAATTTGAAATCGATTTTCGACTATATTTTCTTGCTTAGAGCTTTTCAATTTCTCCGCCATTTTCTTTATTAACGCTTTTACTTCAGCCGATTTTTCTTTATCCTTTATATGAAATAAAGTATTGCTTAATTGGTTAAAAGGAGATAACAATTCTGGAACATTTAAATTATTCAAAATCGGTCGCAACCATTCAGAAGAGAACTCAATAACACTTCGCTCATAAGGAATTCCTGGTTCAGGATAAGCGCGATGCAACGTTAATCCATTCATAATAATTAAATCATCTTCTTGTAAACGATAAATACGGTCTCCAATTAAATATTTACATTCCCCGCCATGAAAGTAGTATATTTCATACCTATCATGAGAGTGGTAACTAAAATCTTCATAGCTCTCCACCTTATCCATTAAACGATAAGCAGCGATTATTTTTTCCGTCATCTCTAACTCCCCCTTTTTAAAGCGGTTTCATAAATGGTCAAAATAAAACTTGCTAATAACTAAAGACATACCCTTGTCTATAAATTATTTCACCTTTTGATTTTTTCTCTTATTTATTCTCTATTCTTATGATAGTAACCTTTTAAAATTACAAAAATAATGATGAAAAATTTATTATTCCTCCTGTCCTAGTAATTTTAATGCTGTTTTATTTTTTTCCTTTAAGAGCTAATGAGTGAGGGTAAATAAAAAATTATTAAGTAACATCAGTAAGTTTAAAACATACTTTCTATGCCTATTGGTATAAAACAAAACCAACATGTATCCATTACTTTACCAGAAACCGATTTCCACAAGAGGTTAACTAAATGAGAAAGAACAGTTTTCTATTTTTTTATATAAGTATTAGTAAAAAAATATACTTACAATCTATCTTTTTCAAATAAAACATTATTGATGACACAAAGGATAACTTATGATAAAGTATATTACAAGAACCAAGACATTACATTGAAATAATCAAAACATAATCAAAAGTTACTCTGATTTTTAAAACACAGGAGAGTGAAACCATGCCATTAATAAAACTAGATATGATGGAAGGCCGAACAGAAAACGAAATAAAACAAATTCTTGATGTAACCCATGACGTAATGGTCCGTAACTTTCATGTACCGGAAAGAGACCGTTATCAGATTGTTTCCCAACATAAACCATTTGAAATGATCATTCAAGATACCGGTTTAGGATTTGAACGTTCAGAAAATGTCATTATTTTTACTATTACAAGCAGAGAAAGAAAACAAGAACACAAACAAAAATTTTATCAAGAACTAACAGAAGAATTAGAAGCTAGATGCGGAATTGCACCAAATGATGTGATGGTTTCTATCGTTATTAATGGAGACGATGACTGGAGCTTTGGATTTGGTGAGGCGCAATTTTTAACTGGAAAACTATAATTTCAAGAGAAGCTGGGACATAAGTATTTTCAACCAAATACCCCCGAACGATTATACGTACATGCTAAGAAAAGTTCGTATAATTATTTGGGGTTTTATTCATTTTAAGAAAGAAGGTTTGTGGTGATCACCCGCAGCCAGCACACACTTCGCTTTTTCCATGGGCGAGCCCTCGTTCCTGCAGGGTCTTGGACTTTCTCACAGCTCCATAGTAGTCTACGTGTATTCAGTCTGCTTCGTATTTCCTACTCATTATATTTTCTTTTAAAAAAAGGATGAAACGAGTTGGTTTCGCTACTAAAGGAGAGATTGTTCGTCTTTATCTATTATATATTTTGTTTTGTCCCAGTCTGTTCTTTTTAACTTTTTTCGACAAAAAGGCACCTTATCCCAAAGGTACCTGTAATTTCTTACTCGCTATAAACTAATGCCTGCTGACTAGTTCCAAACTCTCTTATTTTATTTCTTACCGTTTCTTTTACAGCTTCCATTCCTGGTGTAAGAATAAACCGAGCATCATACACATCAGGATTTTCTACTAAAACTTGGCGTACGGCTTTCGCCCATGCCTGCAAACATTCCGTATTTACATTTATCTTTGCATGCCCTAATTCAATTGCTTTTTTTATTTGATGGTCAGGTATCCCAGAACCTCCATGAAGGACTAATGGTACTCCTGTAAGATCTGCAATTTGTTTCATTTCAGCAAATCCTAAAACCGGTTCTCCTTGATATGGACCGTGAACAGATCCTAATGCAGCAGCCAGTGCATCTATGCCCGCCTCATTCACTAGACGCACACATTCTAGTGGATCTGCGTATTGGATCCCTCCAATCAATCCATCTTCCATTCCTCCAACGGTTCCGACTTCGGCTTCTACTGATACGCCTTTTGGTTTTGCATACTCTACCACTTCTTTTGTCATCATGATATTTTCTTCAATTGAATAATGAGAACCATCTATCATTACCGAACTAAACCCGGCATCAATTGCCATTTTACATCTAACTACGCTCATTCCATGATCAAGATGTAGAGCCACCGGTACAGTAATATTTAGTTCTTTCACAAGCTGCTTAACTCCGACTACAATCGTTTTAAATCCTCCTAAATAATCCACTAATCGATCAGAAGCAGCTACAATGACAGGTGCCTTTTCTTCTTCAGCAGCTTGGAGAATCGCTTGCACCCATTGAAAGTTATTCATATTATATTGACCAACTGCATATTTACCTCGCTTTGCTCTTTGCAACATATCCTGCATGGAAACAATTGTCACGAAAATGCACCTCCTATTTTACCTAAAAGTCAAAATTTATCTGCATATTCTGAATATTAAGCAGACTATCTACTTATCACTAAAAGAGTCAATAGAGAGAGGTAAGTTTTTTTCAAACTCCGCCTCTCATTTACTTTCTCACTTTACTTCTTCCGTTAAAAAATGTGGTGCTAACACTTTAAGTGTTTTTTCTTTAGCTGCTTTGACCACTTCTTCTGCATCAAGTTGATAATACTCAGGTCTAAACACTTCAATAGATGCATGATCTGAAAATCCTTTTTCTTTTATAATTGTAAGAATACTATCTAAATCGATTACACCATCGCCAGGATAAACCCGGTCTTCATCTAGCATGATACCCGGCATATAATCTTCCACGTCATTGATATGAAACAAGAAGACTTTTGAAAAATCAGTATTTTTCAGATCTTCTAATGTGGAGTTCATTGCATAATACTGATATGTATCGAAGACAATTCCGACGTTTTCACGATCTACTTCTGCTACAATCTCATTCGCAAAGCTAAGCGTATTAACTGTTGCATGGGGATGACCAATAAATTCAAGTGCGAGTTTTACTCCATAAGGTTTTGCTAGATCCGATAATTCTGTTAATACCTCTACACAGCTTTGTTTAATGATCGACCGCAAAATTTTCTTTTCAGAGACCAAAGGAACGACTACTATTCTATCGATATTTAATATTTTCGCGTATTCAAGCATTTCTTTATACTCTTCCAATAAGGTCTTATACTCTTCCTCTGTGCGGTTGTTAAAGTAAACAAGAGCATTTAAAGATAGTGGCTTTAGGTGATGAGTTTGAAAAAACTCTACTAGCTCATTAATAAAATGCGTCTCTAAATACTCCTTCAACTTATCAATCGAGCGGATTTCAATAAAGTCATAACCATATTTTTCAAGTAAGTGAAGATCTAATTCTAACGTTGAATTTTCTAGTGTTGTCCCTTGATTCATTGCAATTTTCATCTGTATGCTTCCCCTTTCTATTAAATGTTTAACCCTTCCTTAATAGACTTTAAGGTTACTTCGTTTGACCAGTCTGGTTTGTCTGGATAAGCAAATACAGAGTTTGTTACAATACCATCGAATTTAAATTCTCTTAACTTACGATAAAGTGTTTCAAAGTCAATTTCTCCTTCACCAGGATTTAAATGTTGGTGAATCGTTACATTGGCATTTGGAGGATTCACGATATAGCGTAAACCAAAAGCTGCTTTATGGTTCATTGTATCCGCAATTAATACGTGAGCAAGTAAGTCTTTTGCTTCATCTAATTGTTGAGCAATATCTCCCTTTCCATCATCATAGAAGAAAGCATGAGCAACAGAATATACGAGTTTAATCCAATCCTTATCTAAAGCCCGGATCATGCGAACAGCTTCTATATTAAGCTCGATAAAATCATTTGGGTGAGATTGTAGATTCAGCTTTATTCCTTCTTTTTCGAAAATAGGCATTAATTCATCCATTGAGCGAATAAAGGAAGCTTCACTCTCTGTTGGACGACTCTTGTCACCTGCAAACTCAGAGTTCATCAGGTCCACCCCTAATTCAGAGGTAATCTCTATACATCGTTTCCAGTTACGAACAGCTGATTGTCTTTCTAATTCATCTGGAGAAGACCATTGTTGGACAGGTAACACAGAAGAAATTTTTACTCCTGCATCAGAACAGTATCTCTTTAAGTCTTTGATTAATTGTTTATCTACCTTTGGATACTCATAAAACCAAATAAAATCTTTACGAGGTGAAAGTTCAACATATTCATATCCCAGTCTTGCAACATTATCAATGGTTTCCTTTAAACCTGTATTATCTCTATAGTGGGATGGATCATAAGCTAAGCGCATTATTCATTCCTCTTTCCTATTAAAAATATAAAGTTTTGGCAGTCCACAATTTTAATGAAAGTGGATAAACTGCAGACTACCAGGAAAAATCAACAATACCTTTCTATGAATCTATTAAACATTCGCAGCCTTTAAATTATTTTTATAGAAGTCTGGTTGTTCTTTTAATATTACGTCTTCCTTCAGTCCAGAATTTTGTGCTTTAATACAAGCATCTGCTGTAACTTGGGCGATATAACCATCCCATGCTGTTGGACCATTAGGCTCACCCGTTTCTTTAATAGAGTCCATAAAATGCTGTAATTCTACATCATAGGCATCAACAAAACGTTTCTTCCAATCCATCAAGATTTGAGATCCTAATGTAGCATTTTTTCGGAATGGAGCCGTTGCAACCTCAGGTAATTTTACGATACCTTCCTCTCCTACAACCTCACACTGAATATCATAGCCATATTTACAGTTAACTGATATTTCAGCATTAATAACAACCCCTGATTTTGTTTCTAAAATAACTATTTGAGGATCCCTTAAATTCTCATGGGCATAACGCGTTTTTTTAGGGAACAGTACTTGTACGGATTTATAATCATCATTTACTAACCAATGAAGAACATCAATTTCGTGAATTAATGTATCACTGATTGCCATATCAGTAGAATAAGTTGTATCAACTTCTGGATTTCGATGAGCACAATGAACCATTAATGGATTTCCAATAAAATTATTCTCAATTAACTCTTTTAATTGAACATACCCACTATCATATCTGCGCATAAATCCAACTTGTACTAAACGCTTTCCATGTTTCATTTCTGCTTCCACAATCCGCATACATCCATCAGCAGTTGTCGCAAGTTGTTTCTCACAGAAGACATATTTTCCTGCTTCGATAGCTGCCAGTACACTCGCTTCATGAGCTGGTCCCCAACTTGTCACAAAAACTGCATCTACATTTCCTTCCGCAATTAACGTTTTATCATCTGGAAATACAACAGCATTTAAATTAAATTGTTCCACTGCCGTTCTAGCAGATTCCTGATTAACGTCAGTAACTGCTACAATTTCTCCTCCTGATAGCTTATTTGTGATTCTCTTAATATGTTCTCTTCCAATGGCACCAGTTCCAATTACACCAATTTTCATTGTCATTTTATTTTAACTCCTTTTCATTTAAATTTAGGTATACGCTTTCAATTATATATTATTAAATTATCACTTGGCAAATTTAACCATTTCCTTGTCTTGATTTCGGAAATATTCTTCTAATTCTTCTAAGGAGCGACCTTTCGTTTCTGGTAAATATTTCTTAACAAATGCTATTGCAAAAACTCCTAATACAACAAAAACGAAGAATGTTGTAGATAATCCGATATTAGCCATCAAAATCGGGAAGGAGAATCCTATTAGGAAATTAGTAATCCATAAACAAAATACAGTTACCCCCATCCCAAGGCCTCTTACCCTTTGCGGGAAAATTTCAGATAACATTAACCATGTTACAGGAGAAATAGCACCTTGCTGAAATGCTAGAAATGTTACTGTTAAAGATAGCACTACATATGGTAGGGATGGCTGCCCCTCTAGTACTAAAGAAAAGATTCCGATTAACAGTAAGGAAATTGTGGTACCAATTTGCCCTGTTAATAACATTGGTCGTCTACCCACTTTACCCAAAAGCCATATTCCCACAAACGTAGCAAGAACAGAAATGACTCCATTTGCTATATTACCGATTAGTGCTGCTTCCGTTCCAAAACCAGAATCTCTCAAAATTTCCGTTCCGTAATACATAATGGAGTTAACACCTGTAATCTGTTGAACAATTGCTATTCCTAAACCGATAAAGACGATTCTTCTAATCCAAGGAGTAGTAAGATCTTTATAAGTTGCTTTTTCCGTCTTCTCTTCTTTAGATATAGCGTTTTCAATTTCTTGCAGCTCTACTTTTGCTTGCTTTTTATCTCTTACCTTTTCTAATATTTGTAACGCTTCTTCTTTACGCCCCTTTGAAGCTAACCAACGTGGACTTTCAGGTACTCGAAGCATTCCAAAGAATAAGAATACTGCTGGAACCGCAGCAACTACTAACATATATCTCCACACATGTGTTGCATCACCAAATACATTTCCTATGATTGCGTTAATCGTAAATGCAAGTAATTGACCAGTTACAATCATCAATTCATTCTGCGTTACCATCCTTCCCCTTCGTTCAGCAGGAGACATTTCAGCTAGGAAAGTTGGTACCGTTACAGAAGCTCCACCTACTGCCAAACCTAGTAAGAACCGAAAAATTACCATTAGTAACACATTCGGTGCTAACGTACAGCCGAGAGTAGCAACAAAAAATATTAAAGCTAAGTATAAAATACTTTTTCTACGTCCATATAAGTCTGCCAATCTACCAACAAATACTGCTCCGAATGCAGCTCCAAATAATAAGGAACTCGTAACTAACCCTTCCGTTACAGGTGTTAAATTAAGCTGATTTTCACCAGACATAAATGGTAATGCACCATTTATTACACCTGTATCATATCCAAATAATAACCCACCAAATGTTGAGATTAAAGTAATCAACATTAAGGATTTCCTGTGAGATTCGCCACCTTTAACCCCTTGTTTTATCCCCATACTCTTAATCCCCTTTATATATGATTTTTTTTAAATAAGTTTTCATCAATATACTTTCTAGCAATAAGAGCGTATTCTAAAGGATGTGCAATGGCCGGATCTTGTTCAGCCTCAATTATTATCCAACCATTATAATTTGTTTCTATCAAATATTTATATACTTCCTTAAAATCAATACACCCATCTCCAGGTACAGTAAACATTCCTTTTAGAAAAGATTGCAAAAATGATAAATGATTATTTTTACAATTTTTCAGTGTTGTTAACCGTACATCTTTAAAATGTACATGTTTGATGCGATTGCGGTGTTTTTTCAATAGAGTCATATAGTCATTATCTGATACAAAAATATGTCCCGTGTCATACAATAGATGAACATAAGATGAATCTGTCAAAGCCATTAATCGGTCAATTTCCTCTAAAGTTTGTACTCCTGTTCCCATATGATGATGATAAACAAGATGAAGATCATAATCAGTAGCGATTTTCCCAAGCTCGTTTAATCCTTGTGTGAATACCTTCCACTCTTCATTTGTGAAAAAAGGTTTCTCCCCAAAAACATTTTTTGCTGTTCCTTGAATACTATAGGTTTGTTCGGAAACTACAGCGACAGAGGCATTCACCTCCTTTAAAAAAGCACAATGCTCATGAAATTGTTTTGATACGGATTGTACCCCGTCTCGTATAAGAAAACTACTAAACCACTTACCAGCTATTCTTAACTTTCGGAGCTCCAATTCTTTTTTTAATATTTTCGTATCTGGAAAAAATCCACCAGCCTCTGTTCCTTGAAAGCCTGCAACAACAATATCGCTTAACAAATGTGATAGAGTATTCTCTGCTCCAATTTCTGGTATATCATCATTTCGCCAGCCTATTGGAGCAATTCCCCATGTGATCCCCTCTGTCATGTTCTTTTCCCCTTTTAATATTGTTTAGCTTGCTGTAGTTTTTTTTGTCTCTGTTCGTTTGCTTTTCTTACACTCTCACTTTCGGAAACTTCAGCCACCCCAACATTCCACCAGCTTTCATAGCCATCTGTCATTGTTTTTGGTAGCACTTTCATTTCAATTAAAGTAGAAATATTTTGCTTTTTAGAATCTTCTAAAGCTGCGGTTAATTCCTCTATTGTATTGGCTTTATACACCTTAGCTCCATAGCCTTCTGCAACCTTTGCATAGTCGATATTCATGATATTTTGATTGTAATCTCTTAATTCACAGAAGAAACTCCCATTACCATGATCCATCTGTAGATTGTTAATACATCCATAACCAGAGTTATCAAATAATAATATATTTATTTTTTTACCATATTGTAAACTTGTGACTAATTCTGTATGAAGCATTAAGAAGCTGCCATCACCAACAATCGAATATACTTCTTTCTCTGGTTCTGCCAATTTAATTCCTAAGGCACCAGCTATCTCATATCCCATACAGGAATACCCATACTCAAGGTGATAGGTATTTGGAACAGAAGAATGCCATAATCTTTGCAAATCTCCTGGTAAAGAACCAGCTGAACAAATAATCGTACTATCTGGTGAAATTGTTTCATTGATAGCAAGTAAGGCCGTTGTTTGTGCTAATTCTGTTTGCAAAGTATCTGCGTATTCATTTAATATTTCTTGTGAAAAATGTCCCTTTACTTCCGGATCAAAGTTTTCACGAGTAAATGTTACCTGAGCTAAACGATCTCTTTCCCGTAGCCATTCTTCTTTTAAAATACGTATATCGTTACCATAAGAGGATCGATAACCTTCTAATAGTGGGAATAACTGCTCTAATGCCTTTTTGGCATCCGCAACCACCTGAAAAGCATCAAACTTATATGCTTGCATACGACTAACATTTATATTCAAAAATTTTGTTTTATCAAAATGAAAAGCAGTTTTTGATGATGTGGCAAAATCAGTATATCTTGTACCAATTCCTATAATAAGATCTGCGTCATACGCCGCTTTATTAGCTGCAAGTGTTCCGGTTATGCCCATCCCACCTAAATTATTTACAAAGTCGCTTTCCACAGCTGATTTTCCTGCCTGTGTTTCCACTAAAGGAATTTGGTAGGTTTCTGATAACTTTATTAAAATATCCCTTGCTTCAGAATATTTCGCTCCCCCACCAACAAGGATTAACGGTCTTTTACTTTCTTTAATAAGCTCGGCAGCACCCTTTAGTGCTCTATCACTTGCTGGCTTTCTATCAATATAGTGAACTCTTTTTTCAAAAAATTTCACATCATAGTCGAAAGCTTCTCCCTCCACATCCTGAGAGATACATACTGTTGCTGGACCAGCAGTTGCTGGATTGGTCATCACTTCGAAGGCACGTATAAGGCTAGACATTAATTGTTCCGGTCTTGTAACGCGGTCCCAGAAACGAGATACAGACATAAAAGCATCATTCGTTGTTATCGCAAGACTATGATCATGCTCCAATTGCTGTAACACTGGATCTGGTTGTCTAGTTGCAAAAGTATCAGCTGGAAGAAGTAAAATAGGAATATTATTAGCAAATGCTGTTGCAGCAGCTGTAACTACATTGGCAGATCCTGGACCCGATGAAGTGGTTACCGCATAAATTTTCTGGCGAAGCATTTGTTTACTATAAGCAATAGCTGCATGTGCCATACCTTGTTCATTTTTCCCCTGGTATATCTTCAGATGACCAGGATCCTGTTCTAGTGCTTCTCCAATTCCCAAAACATTTCCATGACCAAAGATATTAAATATCCCTTCAACAAAGGGGAATTCCTTTCCATCCACATGAAGATATTGTTGATTTAAAAACTTTATGAGCGCTTGCGCAGTTGTTAATCGAATTGTCTCCATTTAACTCTCTCCTTGCTTAAACTTCAATTTTTTCGTTTTTCTTAATTAACGCCTCAATTTCTTCTACTTTTGGCATCGCTTCAGAAGAGCTGTGTTTACTTACTACAATAGATGCAGAGGCACTTCCATATTTAAGCGCTGTTTCGATATCTTTTCCAGAAATCAATGCATACAGGAAAGCAGATGCATACGAATCTCCAGCACCAAATGTTTTAAGCACATTTGTTTTATATGCTCGAGCCCGGTACAATTCACCTGATTTTGTATAAGCATAAGAGCCTTGAACACCATGTTTAATAACTACTAAATCCGCTTGATGACTGAATAGATATTGAACAGTTTCATCATTCTTGCCATCCACCTTATTTTCCATTACGTCATATTCGTCTCTTGTTCCGATTACGATATCTGATTGTTCCGCAATGAAAGAATAATAGACTGCTGTTTCTTCTGGAGATTGCCATGTGTATGGACGGTAATCCAATTCAAATACTACTTTTACGTTATTCTTTCTTGCTAGATTCACCGCTTTAATAACCGCTTCTCTTGAAGGACTTTTTGCTAAAGCAGTTCCAGAGACAAGTAGTACCTTTGCTTTTTGGATATATTCCTCGTCTACTTCAGACGGAGTTAAGTATAAATCAGCAACATCATCTCTATACATTAAAATACTACATTCCTCAGGACTCAAAATTTCCGTAAAAGCTAGACCTGTTTTATGCCCCTCTTTATCAAATACCATATTAGATACATCAATACCGACACCTTGCATGTATCCTTTAATAAATCTACCATGCTGATCATCTGACAATTTTCCGATAAAACCGGCCTTCAACCCTAACTTACTACCGCCAATTGCTATATTTGCTGGAGAACCTCCTACATATTTGGAAAAAGTCATTGTTTCTTCCATTGGGCGATTATACTCTACTGCATTTAAATCGATGCATGCTCTGCCGATTGCGATAATATCAAATTCTTTCTTGTCATTAAATGAGTAACTCATTTCAGGCACCCCTTCTCTTATTAGCGATGAATAATCCATTCATGATCTTTATCATTATTAAACTTCCAAATTCTCTTCGGTCCTGCCATAACATTTAGATAATAAGATGCATAGCCGTCTGGAACCCCTACTGGATGATAACCTTTTGGGACAATAACAACATCCCCATTTTCCACTGCCATTGTTTCATCCAAAGTACGATCATCTGTATATACTCTTTGAAAAACAAAGCCTTGTCTTGGATCGATTTCGTGATAATAGGTTTCTTCTAAAAAAGACTCCTCTGGCAAATTATCCACGTCATGTTTATGTGGAGGGTAACTAGACCAATTGGCAGTTTCCGTAAATACTTCCACTACTAATAAACTATTAGCTGTCGGATCAGAATCTGGCAATATATTATGTACAAGACGTTTATTATTAAATTTACCACGCTCTTCTACACCAATTTTTTCTGCTTTAAGCAATCTTGTTGGCAGTGATTTAAATGATGGAGAGTAACAAAGCGCAATTACCGCTTTATTCTTTGCTACAATTTCATAAGTTTTGTCATTTGATACGTATACACTATCTGTTGGAATTCTTTCAAAAACATTTTCTCTTGTTCCAATGTTTTCAAAGACAGACTTCCCATCTGTAACTGTCACTTTCCCAGTAACTACTACTATGCAACATTCTTTATCTTGAAGAGTTTCAGCATATATAGCACCAGAGGTAAACTCTAATAATTTAAATTCTACATATGTTAAAGGGGCATTTTCTTTTAAAATCTCATGAATTGTTTTTACACCATTTATTTCTTCGTTATGCTGATATTTTCGAAGTAACCTACTCAATTTCTATTAACCTCCTATTTTTTATTTTTTGTAAAGGGCTTGATCAGCCCTTTACACTCTACTTGCTATTATTCAAAAGAAGGTTTCGCATATCTAGCTGTTACTACTTTTTTACGTGTATAAAAATCTACTGAGTCTTTACCGTTAGCATGCAGCGTTCCATAGAAAGAAGATTTCCAGCCAGAGAATGGGAAGAATGCCATTGGAGCTGGAACTCCAAGGTTAATTCCAAGCATACCTGCATCAATATTTTCTCTAAAATAACGAATGGCAGATGCATTAGAAGTAAACAAACATGCTCCGTTTGCAAATTCAGACTGATTAGCAATCACAATGGCTTCTTTTAAGTTTTTCACACGAATAATGGATAGAACCGGTGCGAAAATTTCGTCCTTCCAGATTGTCATTTCTGTTGTCACATTATCAAAAATAGTTGGTCCAACAAAGAATCCATCATCTGGCGCAGTCTCCCTACCATCGCAGACAAGATTAGCACCTTCTTCAATTCCTTTTTCGATATAGCTAAGTGTTCGTTGCTTATTCTCTTCTCTGATAACTGGTCCTAAGAACACACCATCTTCTAAGCCGTTTCCGATTTTAATATTTTTTGTTCTCTCTTTTAATGCTTCCATAAATTGATCTGCAATTCCTTCTTCAACCGTTACTACTGCACAAGCCATACAGCGTTCTCCAGCTGAGCCAAACGCAGCAGACACAACATTTGTAATCGTTTCTTCTAAATTCGCATCATTTAATACAATCGTATGGTTTTTCGCCCCAGTTAGCGCTTGAACACGTTTTAAGTTTTCGCTTCCTTTTTTGTACACATACTCACCAACTGGTTTTGAACCAACAAACGAAATCGCTTTAATTTCTGGGTGTTCTAAAATTCCGTTTACTACATCATGTGCACCATACACTATGTTAAATACGCCGTTAGGAAGCCCTGCTTCTGTAAATAATTCTACTAATCTCTTCGTTAATAATGGTGTTCGTTCAGATGGTTTTAAAACAAATGTATTTCCTAGAGCAATCGCCATTGGGAACATCCAACATGGAACCATCATCGGGAAGTTAAATGGTGCAATACCACCAACTACTCCAATTGGATAGCGATAATTCGTCGCTTCTACATCTGTCGCAATAGAGGAAAGCGAATCACCCATCATTAACGAAGGGGCTCCCGCTGCAAACTCAACATTCTCAATGCCACGTTGCACTTCACCAAGTGCTTCTGTTAAGTTCTTTCCATTCTCAATTGTAATCAACTGAGCTAATTCTTCTTTATGTTGAGTTAATAGTTGCTGATAGTTAAATAGAATTCTAGCTCGGCGTGGAACCGCAATATTTTTCCATTTTTCAAATGCGGCTTTTGCCACTTCTGCTGCAAAATCAATATCTTCCTTTGTAGAAATTGGGACTTGTGCGATTATTTCTTTTGTCGCTGGGTTATAAACATCTTCATATGTAGTCGTTTTGCTCTCTACCCATTCTCCGTTTATATAATTTTTTAGTTTTTCAACAGTCATTTACTTTTCCCTCCTACTATCCACTTCGTTTTTCCTATTCCAAAACATAACCAAAATAATTTTCCATTTATTAAAATAAATCACTCAACCACTGATTTCCGCTACTTTATTTGATTGATCAAGTGTATTTTTAACTATTTCGTTATTATCTTTTGGTTAAGTTTTGATAACTTATGATTACATCATAATATGTACAACGCTTTCAGTCAATAATTTTAACCGATATTTTTTATTTTTTTTGGAAAACTTAAACAATATATAGAGGAAGATACTAACTGATAAACAAAAAATTAATCAATATAATTTAATTCTTGATGAACTTTTGATTATTTTTTGGTATAATCAATATATAAATCCAGTAATCTTTCTAGAAGTTGTAAAAGACCATTGTTTATGATTATCAAAAATAGATAACATAAGAAATAGAATCTACGTTAACCAAAATTTAACCTAAACAAAGGATGAATAATATGTTAAAAACAAAAAGAATTAAGCAAATACAAGATTATGTATTTGAACATCAAACCGTTTCCTTAGACGAGTTAGTCACAGTGTTTAAAGTATCCAAAAATACGATTAGAAGAGATGTACAAGAATTAGTGGATCGAGGCGAATTAAAAAAAGTATACGGTGGAGTCGCAGTTAATAATAGTACATTAGTCTCTTTTACCGAAAGACAAGTTCAAAATAAAAGTGAAAAAGAATTAATCGGAAGAACAGCTGCTAGTTTTGTAGATAACGGAGACATCATTTTTATCGATAGTGGTACAACAACTCTGGAAATGATGGACTATGTTAAACATAAACAGTTAACCATCATTACCAATAATTTAGATTTTATTATTCGTGCCTTACCGTACGAAAATTTGAATATCATTACATTAGGTGGACTTTTACAGCGAAATACTAAATCGTTTGCAAGTGTTAAAAGCACAGATATTATTAAAGAATATAATATTAATAAAGCATTTATGGCATCTACCGGCATATCTATTTCCAATGGAGTCACAAACTCTTCTCCGCTGGAAAGTGAAATTAAGAAAAATGTAGTAGACAGAAGTTCACAAATTTTCTTACTCACCGATCATAAAAAATTCGAAAAATATGCCCTAATGACCTATTGCCGATTAGAAGCGGTAGATTATATCGTAACTGATCTACCACCAAACAACGAATACAAAGAATTCGCCCAAGAAAACAACATCGAAATCGTTGTGGCGAACCCAGAAAACATCGCAAAGTAAAATAAGGTGGAATCATAAGGACGGTTCTTGTGATTCCCCTTTTTTCAGGAAATCACAGGAACCGTTCTACTGAGTACTTTTAGATTAATGAAAGAAGAATTATCATATCTTCAAGGGGATTGCTGATAAAAAAACGAAAGTCACTCCCTATTACTGAGTACTCTTTCGTCATTCATCTACTTCTATATTTATGGTACTCGGTTGTTATAATAATTAAGATATGAAATGCATAATGAAGTTTATTTTATAGAATGATGAGGCAATTAATGGGGGAATTTCTAGATCATAATATTTTCTTTATTGCTTTTCATTTAAATACTCAAGTACACTTTGGTGTTGTTTTTGTATCGTTGATATTTGCTTTATTTCGCTACTTAGCTCTGTTTTATTTTCATCTAATTTCTTCATTAAACTACCATAATAAAAACCTACTTCTTTTCTAATCTCACTCTGTTCTGCAGCAAACATTAGTTGATTATCTTCTACTGAAGATAGTCTTAAATCGATAGAATCCACTTTTGGTACCATTGCACCTACTGTTGTTTCCACTGAATTCATTCTCTTGTCAAGTATTCCCACCTTTACGTCTAAATTTGCTACCTTTTCATCTAGACTTGCTACCTTTGTATCTAGGCTCGTTACCTTTTCATCTAAATTTGCTACCTTTGTATCTAGGCTCGTTACCTTTTCATCTAAATTTGCTACCTTTGTATCCAGGTTCGTTACCTTTTCATCCAAGTTTGCTACCTTTATATCCAAGTTCATTACCTTTTCGTCTAGATTTGTTACCTTAGTATCCAGATTCGTTACCTTTTCGTCTAACGTTTCGATTTTATCAAGAATTCGATGTAAGAGTTTTTCCATAGTTACTCACCCCCTTTTTTTAATAGTATACTCTCTCCTTACCACACTGTCATCCTCTATCAAATACAGTCACCAATAACGCAAAGCACCAACTTATCTTATTTGGTGCCTTGCATTCCTGTAAAGCTAAAAGCCTTCTTTCTGTTCATGGAGCAACTTTTACATTTCTTTTCTCCTGGCAACATATATAATCGAAAACCTCTTGGGAAGTTTTACTTGTTTTTAAAATATGATAAAATTCCTCCTTTTCCAACAGTTGAACTAACTGCGAAAGAGCATTTAAGTGAAATTCCTGATTAATGGCTGCCAAACAGAATACAAATCGAACTGGCTTATTAGTATATTTATCAAAATATACTGGTTCATTTAAAACAGCTATACTAATCGATAATTGATTTACGCCATCCGAAGGTCTTGCATGGGGAAGCGCAACGTTTGGCATTATTACCATATAAGGACCATCTTTTCTGGCATTTTCTATCATTTTCTGAATATAATTTTCTGTAATTCTTTTTTCATGTAACAATGGTAATGCAGATAAACGAATGGCATCCTCCCAATTATTTGCCAATACGTGCAACTGAATAAGCTCTGGAGAGATAATCTCACTCAATTTTGGTCCTTGATCTTTTTTTAGTTCTACTTTTTCATTTACTACGAAGTATTCATATAACTCTCTTTTCATTTGCTCTTTTTCTTTCACCACTGCATACTTTTCCACAATTTGAGTAATTAGTTCTACACTAGGTAATTTGAAAAAGGAATTCCCTAGCTCTGTGTAAACATCTCTTATTAACCGGTATTTTTCTGCTGTGTCCATTACAGGACTTACAATAAAAACGGGTTTTTTGGTATAGAATAAGCGAATATCCGGTACAGTAGAAAATAACAAATCATAATCGACATCTATTTTATCCAATTGCTCTGTTTCAATAGGTGCTAAAAAAGCGAATTCTGGAAAAATAGACTTCAAAACAGTATGTGTAATAGATGAACTACCAACTCCATTTGGGCAAACAATTAATCCTACTTTTTTGTTTGCCTTACCTTCTCTTTCATTTCTTGATAAAGATGCAAAATGAATTGTCAAATACGCAACTTCTTCTGCAGGGATAGGATGTTTGAATAGTGCGCTAAGTGGTTTCAACGTTTCATTAACTATAGTGTATAGATTATTGTATTCCTCTATGATTTTCTCATAGAGTGGATTAACAATCGGTAAATGAAAAAGCAACCTGTAATAAACGGATCGGAAGTGCCTAAAAATTTGCTTAGACACTTCTCTTGGATGTTCAAAGCGAATTCCCGAAAAAGATTCAAATCGCATTCGGATATGTTCCACTAAGTCCATAACGAGGGGATAGTCTTCGCGATATTCATCAGCCTCACCTAATGTTAGACCTAATACCCAAGATGTTAAATAACAAATATTTTCTTCCTTTTTTATATGATAAAATGATAATAATTCTTCTGCAAAATTATATTCTTTTGTAGATTTAATCGATCTCCATTTATGGGTCAAATGAAGAGATTCTACTTTTTGTAATCTTGTCTTTAATAATAGAAAGGAATAAATAAATTCTGTTAACCTATTCTCGATAAAAATGATATTGTGTTTGTTCGAATAAAACAATACAATCTGTTTCATATGTGCATAGCTTTCCAGTTGATTTTCCCGCAAAAAATAGCCAAATAATTTTGTGTTATTATTTGTATTTAATTCTTTTACGATTAATTTTAATCCTAAATAGCGAATCTCACTCTCATTCCCTACCAGATGATATCCTTGCTTCCGATTGTATTCCAAGGAAATTCCCATACGTTGTAATTTAGATGTTAAAGCTTTTAAATCACTCATTATCGTTGTTTTGCCAACTTTTAAAGCATCAATGAAATGGTTTATGGATAGGTAATCTATGTTTATGAAAAGATAGAGAAACATATATTGCATACGTTCCTCACTACTTAATACATATTCATCAACTGGAATAGTATTGGATACCTCATTTATTAATAGTTCCCGTGTTTCATAATCAACAGAAATTTGATTATAGCTATTTATTTCGATTGGTTTTTTCTTATGTGATTCTAACCAACTATTTATTTTTTCCAAGCTATAATCAATTTGTCTTTGCGTTAATTTCGTTTGCTCTTGTAAATTTTGCTTTTCTATAAATGGGCGTTCCATAATTTTTTGGATAATGATGTATGCTCTTTCATCTAGCAAATGACTTCACTCCATTTAATAATAATAGAAGAGAATCCGGCTTATTCGAGAATATCTTAATGCTTTTTTTAATTAGTTGATTGGTGTAACTTGCTTCTCATTAATTATTTCTCTCTTGTATGACAAATTCTTTTTTCTCTATATAATTAATCATTTCGATATTCCCTTAATTTTTCTACAAGTTCTCTTGCATTTTGTTCAATTTGTGTTGATGTTCCATTCGTTAACAAGCCACCGATTCCTACACAGTCTATCCCATTTTCAAACCACTCTATTATATTATCAGCAGACACTCCTCCAGAAGCCATTATAGGCATATAAGGAATCGGTGTTTTCAAAACTGTACCAAGCTGTGAGCCATAAAAGTTAGAAATCGGAAATGCTTTAATCATTGAAGCTCCTGACTCCATAGCATCAACCATCTCTGAAATGGTTGTACAGCCTGGGGCATACGGTACTTGATACCTATTGCATATTCTACAAACCTCTTCTTTATAATTTGGTGCGATGATAAACTTCGCACCAGCTAATATGGCTAGTCTTGCCGTTTCTGTATCTAATACTGTACCTGCACCTACTAGTAAGCGTGTCCCATATTTCTTATTTAAGCCTTTTATTATTTCTCCTGCATTTGGCAATGTGTAGCTAATTTCTAATACATCTATTCCCCCAGCTAAGCAGCCATCTGCAATTTCATAAGCACGTTCTAATGTCTCTACTCTTACAATAGCCATAATTGCTGTTTTTTCCATTCGATTGAGAATATTATTTTTATACATTAGTAAAAGCCCCTTAATACGATAATTTATGATATTTTTGTAGATAAGCTGTTACCACTGAGCTAATTTCTTCTACCACTTCACCTTTAGGCTCTAGAACAGGATACCTAGCCGCACCAACAGAAATTTCTGCAATCTCCATTGCTTTTTTCAAGACTGCCGGAATGGAACCGAGCTTTAAGACTCGGCGCAGTTCTTCTAAACTTTGCTGAGCTTCTTCTGCTTTCTGTCTTTCTCCTTTTTGCCAATGCTTATAAATGGCAACATCAATATTAGTTAAAAGGTTCGATGTTGCTGCAATTGCTCCTGTTGCTCCTTCATCCAAAGCTTTTAATATTAAAGAATCTGACCCAGATAAAACAGAGAAAACCTCTTTTTTTGTCACGCTAATATAATTTTTAATATTTTCAATGTCACCGCTGCTATCTTTTATTCCTACTATATTATCAACCTTAGCCAGTCGTGCTACTAATTGTGAACTTAAATGAATACCAGTATTTTTTGGAATATTATACAGTACAATTGGAATACTTACAGATTCAGCTATTTTCATATAATGTTGATACAATTCTTCTTCTGTTAGTGAAAGGAAATATGGCGTTATAACAGAAAGTGCATCTGCCCCAAGTTTTTCCATTTCTTTAGATAAAAAGACAACTTCTGCTGTGCTATTTCCTCCAGTTCCTATATAGACCGGAACCCGTTTATTTGTTTCCTTTATGACAATAGATGCAAATTCTACTTTTTCGTCTCTAGATAATACATGAAACTCTCCATTCGTACCTAGAATAAATAATCCAGCCACCTTTGAACAGATTAAACGATTAACTAAATCACATGTCGCTTGTCTATCAATTTTTTGCTCCTTATCAAAAGGAGTAACCATCGCAGTAATGATTCCACTAGGCTTCATTTTTCCACCTCTTCTACTATTAAACTATTTGTTTGATAGGCTATAGAAACAATTTCTCTATCTATAGCCTGCGCATTTTTCTACTTTTATTTAATGGACTGTCCAAGGGTTCCTCCGGGATGCCACTTTACATAAGTTTGTGCATCCAGCCCAATTTCATTTTGAAGTAGTATTGATAGGGTTTGCAATATAAGTAGTTCAGCAACAATGGATGCTCTAGGAGGCTTATTAAGACTGTCACCTTCCTTGGATACACCTGCAAAAATAGCAAAGTCGCTTTGTCGAGCAATCGAGGACTGAAGGTTCCCTGTAATGGCAATGATAATTGCTCCATTTTCCTTTAAAGTTTGAAGCGTCTTTTTTAATTCATCTGTCTCTCCACTATTGGATATTGCAATTACAATATCCCCTTCAACAACTTGACCTGACGAACCATGAATAGCTTCTGTACCGTCTAAAAAGTAGGCTGGCGTTCCAGTGGAGGATAATAAGGATGCACTATAGCGTGCAACATAACTAGGTTTTCCAATGCCGGTAAGATGTAATCGTTTTCCTTTTTTTCTAGCATTAATAATACATGACTTCGCTTCTTCTAAATTAGCAATCGAAATATGGTTAATTAATTGACTCATTTCTTCTTGTATAGCTTCCAAGTAGTTCTTTGCCTCACTCATTCCTCTTTTCCTTTCCTTTTGATTTTCGTTATCAACAACATGTTAACTCACTTACATCTTTGCTAACTAAACTTAATGGAAAAAGCTTAAAAATTTATTCAGGAGCATACCAGTAATATTGTAGTCAATATTCGGGAAGGTAGATCCTTCGATATTCATACCAGCAAACACAGGATAAAGCACTGTTGGTAAGAGTGCTAATAATAATCCAACAACGAACGATCCTGCAACTGCCCCTCTCCAACCCCCTGTTGAATTTCCAAAAACCGCAGCTGTTCCCCCTGAGAAAAAAGCAATATGAGCAGCAGGAATAATAACAACTGGGAAGTCAAAAAACACCATAATAAATACTGCCAAAAGTCCAGCTATATAAGCAGACAAGAAACCAACAATTACCGCTGTAGGTGCAAATGGGAATACTGTTGGTACATCAAGGGCCGGGCGAGAATTTGGTATAAATTTCTCTGATATAGACACAAACGCCGCTGTAATTTCAGCTAAAAACATACGTACGCCTGTCATTAAAATCGACATACCTGCTGTAAACATAAATGCTTGGATTAAGGGGAACACTAACCAATGGGTTGTACCAGCTAATTCTTGCGCAACATCTTTTCCTGCCTTTAGAGTAGATACATAGAAAAGAATCAGCATAATAACAGCCATCCCCATTAGAAAATCTCTAAAAAAGGATAACCAAGCAGGAAATTTAATAGATTCTGTGCTTTTTTCTTGATGTTTGCTAAATAACATTCCAATACTACCTGATAATGCATAACCTAACATATTAAAATGCCCTATAGCGGTAGCATCACTGCCTGTAATTTTTCGCATAAAAGGCTGACATAATTGCGGTAAAGCAGCAGAGCAAAAACCTAAAATAATCCCGCCAAGAACAATAGCAACTGTATTTGAGTATCCATAAGATTTAATTATTAGGGATAATACACAAGCGAAGAATAAACTGTGTCCCCCTGTGAAGAAAATATTCTTCATCGGAGTAATTCTTGCAAAAACTAAGTTCATAACAAATCCTAAAATTAAAGTACATGATACTACAAAACCATACTCAGATTGAGCAAGAGCTGTCGCAGCTTCAGGTGAGGCAACAACCCCTGTCAAATCGAAGCCAGCTTGGAATAATACGTTAAAGTTTTTTAGTGCTGCTGTCATTGTGCTCGCACCAATTCCAAAGATCAGAAATCCAATCAATGTTTTAAATGTACCTGTCATTACTTCTGTCATAGCTTTTCGTTGTGCTAGTAATCCAACCAAGGCAACTAATGCTAAAATAATTGCCGGATTACTAAATAAGCTAATAATGAATTGCATCATCTATCCAACAGCTCCTTATTTTCAAATTTCTATTCCCTGTAAAAATTTATTTAATTTCTCAAAAATTTCTTTTTTATCGACAATATTGGCAATACCAATAATATGTTGCTTTATCCCTTTATTACTTAATTCCTGTGCGACATCCACAAGAGTAATTAATAATTCACCATCAAATCCAGGTACACCATCTAATGAAGAATGTTCTACTTGTATAGGCAGTTTATTTTCTCTTACCACTTCATTAACTTTTATTTTTAGCATCAAACTTGAACCAACGCCTGCTCTACATGCTACTAATGCTTTATACATAAAAATCGCCCCTTTAGTTAAATAGTACTAATATATGAAAGTATCTCTTTCGGACTGTTGCTAGTATCTAATAGCTTAAAAAAATCCTCATTTTCCAATAACTTTACTAATTCTGCCAATGCTTCCAAATGACTATTATTGTCTGTTGCGCTTAAACAAAATAAATACTTCACTGGATCATTGGCTTCATTTCCAAAGTTAACAGGACGATCCAATGTAGTGATCCCTATTGCTGTTTCATTAGCTCCAAATTCCGCAGGAGCATGGGGTAATGCAACATGCTTAGTAATAACAATATAAGGTCCAATCGACTTGGCAATTTCAATAATTTTATTGACATACTCTTTTGTAACCTTGTTCTTCACTACGAGAGGTAGTGTACCTTTTCTAATTGCGTCCTCCCAATTATCCGCCTTTACATTTAATTGGATTAATTCTTCTTCTAAGATATTGTTTAACAATATCACTACCTCCTTACAAACACTTTACTTATCCATTTCTTTTGATAATCTTTCTCCGTTTATACTTTCTTTAAAATATTTTCCCTCCATCTCTCACATCTTTTAAAGTGATCACCTTTAATTAAATTGTAGTTTGAAGCGCTTTCTCCTTCAATGCTCATTGAGTTCTTATTTTGTTGACTGCTGAAACAAATCATGAACCTAAATAAAACAACTTCCTGTAAGCACGTTTTCAAACATCAATTTTTATAAAAATGTGATTTCCATCACATTTTTTATCCGATTATTTTGTTATACTTCCATTGAGAATAATTATCACTAAAAGAGGTGTTATCGATTGACTAAAGTATTAGATTTAAATCGAACCATCTTAGAATTAACAACCACTTATCCAGAATTAATTAACGTTTTAAAAGAGGTAGGCTTTGAAAAAATTACGGACCCTCGTATGATGCAAACCGCAGGACGAATCATGACCATTCCTAAAGGATGTCGCATGAGAAAAATATCAATAGAAACAGTAAAACAAGCTTGTATAGATCATGGGTTTACGATTATGGAAGAGGGAAGGGACACGTATGAGTGAATTAATAAACAATCGAAAAGAATTAAAAAAAGAAGCTTCCGAACGCCAACGGCTTTTAAAAGAAATCATCAAAGATTTACATGCTGGCAAGTCAGTTGAAGAAGTAAAAGCTCAATTTGAAAATGCCGTTGGTAATATTTCTGTATCGGAAATTTCCCAGCTTGAACAAGCTCTTATGGAAGAAGAAGGGATTCCAGTTGAAGAAGTACAACGATTATGTTCTGTGCACACAGCAGTATTTAAAGGATCCATTGATGATATTCATGCCTCTTCTTCCCAAAAATTAGAAGAAGAAGTTGGACATCCAATTCATACCTTTAAACATGAAAATAAAGAAATTGATTTATTGGTAAATTTCAAGCTTCAGCTTCATTATGAACGATTTGAAAAAGATGATTCTCCAGAAAATGTCCAAAAACTTCTGGAGGACATACAACTATTATTAGATATCGATAAACACTATAGCCGCAAAGAAAATTTACTATTTCCCTTTCTTGAAAAATACGGTATTTATGGACCTACCCAGGTTATGTGGGGAGTAGATGATACAATTCGTGATGCTATCAAATTAGCAAAACAACAATTAGAAGATTATCACGGAGACAAACAAGACATTCTGAATAATATTTACTTTATAATTCAGGAAACTACTGAAATGATTTTCAAAGAAGAGAATATTCTATTTCCGATGGCCCAAAGTACATTAACTGAAGATGAATGGATAAAAATTGCAACCGAAAGCGAAGAAATTGGCTATTGTTTTATTAAACCAGTAGAAAAATGGATTCCAAAGCGAGTATCTATACAAGAGAAAACCTCTATAGATATGATAGAAGATGGACTGATTCATTTAGAAACTGGCATTCTTTCTGTCAAACAGCTAGAGCTAATGCTAAATCATTTGCCAGTGGATATAACCTTTATTGATAAAGACGATGTTGTGCGGTACTTTTCTCATGGCAAAGAAAGAATATTTGCCCGAACAAAAGCCGTTATCGGACGTACTGTTCAAAACTGTCATCCTCCTAAAAGTGTACATGTAGTGGAAAAATTATTAGAAGAATTTAAGTCTGGAGAAAAAGATTGTGAAGATTTCTGGATTAAATTCAAGGATAAATATGTATATATACGTTATTTTGCCGTAAGAAATGAACAAAATGAATATATTGGAACTTTAGAATTCACCCAAAATATCCAACCTATCCAAGCAATAGACGGGGAAAAAAGAATTCTTGGTTAATGAAATAAGGAAAGGGGCTGGGACATAAGTATTCCAGCCAAGGATAAATCGAACAATTATACGAAGCTACTAATGAAAGTTCCGTATAATTGTTTGGTTTTTTTATTTGTTTTTTAAAGGATGTTCCCATGAAGTTTAGTGCGATTCCCCACAGCCAGAATACACTTCGCTTTCCGTAGGGCTAAGCTTAAGCCTCCTCAGCTTTGCCTCCGGGGGGCTGCTTTCGCACACTTTTTTACAAGAGGAAATATGATTAGTTGGTTAAACAGAGCAGCCGGAATACACGAAGACGCCACGGGGATTAGCGAGACAGTCTGAGACCATAAGAAAACTTCTATCAGTGGTGGTCTTATTGCCTATTAAGAGTGGGATAAATAAAGATAAAAGCTGTCCTATATAAATCTAACTTCATAACTGGATTTCTCCTCATACACCTAGAAATCCAAGTGGTTTATGTAGTAGACTTTGCAGGACAGCCCGTCTCTTATTTTACATTTTAAAGAAGCTGATTTTTTCCTTCATCTCATCTGTCATTTTTCCTAGACTAACAGCTGAATGACTAACTTCGATTGTCGCTGAAGACATTTCTTCTGCTGATGCAGATATTTCCTCTGCTGAAGCTGCTACATCTTCAGAAATGGCTGATGTATTTTCCAATTCTTCTAAAATAATCTCTTTCTCATTTTGAATTTTCACTGACGCATCTTTCGTTTTTATTATCTCTGGTATCATACTTTCTACTGCTTTTAAGATCTCTTCAAAGGAATGGATAGTGCTGCCTAATTGTTCTTTCTGTTGAAGAAGGTCCTTGTTAACTTCTTCCGCTGTGCCAACCATATTTTTAGTATCTAGTGATACCCCTTTTATAATCGAATCAATTCTTTCGGAAGAATCTTTGCTTTTTTCTGCTAATGTTCTTATCTCATTGGCAACTACAGAGAAGCCTTTCCCTGCCTCTCCTGCCCTTGCTGCTTCTATTGCCGCATTTAATGCAAGCAGATTAGTTTGATCAGCAATGGAATGAATGAGTTCTGTCATTGCTTGAACAGAACTAATATTACCCCCTAATGCATTTACACGATTAATTAACTCCAGAAACGTTTGATTTAGCTTTTCAAATGACTGAATCATCTGCTCCATCTCTATACTGTTATCTTTAGCCATTCTCATAATCAAGTCTGCTGATCCATTTACACCTGTAACTGATTGATCCATATTATTTAAGTCGTCTGCAAATTGATGAATAACTGTCTTTATGGTCGTTAATTTTTCAAATTGGGCTGAAGCACCATCTGCCACATCCGCTATAGCGGAGGCAACATTTTCAGAAGTGGCGCTAATGTCTTGTGAGAAAGATGATAAATTTTTCGCATGATTATCAATATTCTCAGCATTGTTTTGAAAATTTCCAATTACATCTTTTAGTTTTTCTTGCATAATCGAAAGAGCTCTTCCAATATCGCCGAGTTCGTCTTTTCTGCTCAACTCTTTATTGGTAAACTGATTTTCTAATCTTCCAAGTGAAATAGACTCTGCAAATCCGCTGTATTTTTTAGCAACTCTACCCATTTTAGTAGAATATATAACAATCAAAATCGTTAATATAGTTGTTGCAATCACTACTGCAACTGCAAAAGTAATCCCTAACTGATTTAAGCTAGCAAATAAATTTTTTTCACTAACGCTTATTCCTATTTTCCAATTAGTATCAGGGAGAGTGGAGTAATAAAAGCTGAATTTTTGTCCCTCTTCTGTATATTGTGTTTTTCCTCTTTCGCTTGTTATCAAATCGTCGGTTACAGCAGCATATGGTGACTTATCTTGATCTGCTATATTGGTATTTGATAAGAGCGTATGATCAACGCCGCCTAAAAAATATCCCTCTGAATCTATTAGAATTGCTTTTCCATTATAATTAATCTCTAAACCGTCGATAAGTTTCTGAATGCTGCTAATATCAACATCTACAGTAACTACACCAAGCAATTGATTATTGCTCTTATTAATTGGATAAGCTGCTGTTACCATCGATACATTTGTGGCAGGATCAAAGTAAGCTTTTGTCCATCCTCCCTCAATCTGTTTACCAACTGTATACCACTCTGTCGACCATATATCGATATCTCCTGTTGTGTATGAATCGTCGGTTACTATCTTATCACCATTACGATAAGCATATGGTGCAAATTTCTCCTTTTCTGGAAAGGCATCTTTTTCAAACCATATTCCCATTCCAAATGTTTCATCATACATCGAAATATAATTAGTTAATAACTCATTATAATTTTGTTCTGTTAAATTATCACTATTCACTTCAATTGCTTTTGCCATACTTCTCGCAGCGCTTTTTTCCAATGCTAAAATCTCATTAACCTGTGCTGCTGTTTCATTCAGCTTTATTGTCATTTGCTCATCTAATTGATTAACAATTACTTGCTTTGAAAATATATAGCCAATTGCTGAAAAAATATTAAGGCAAACCAATACAACGGGAATAATGAAGATAATCATAGATTTCGCGATGCCTGTTCTTCTCTGCTGTGTTTTTTTCATCTGTTTCCTCCAATAGGTTTTTCTCACTTATATATCGGGGGTAACTGCCTATTATTAAGGACTATTCTCTCTGGAAAATTATTTTCCAAAAAAAATAGAGAAAAAAGGTGAATTTTTTCTCTAAGAATGAAAGTATTATTTCTAATATCACTTATTTACATCTATCACCGTGTCTTTAGAACAATTTATCAGAAAATAATAATCCCGTTTTATTTAGATGCTATTATAACTGTGAAGGATTTAGAAGACACCACTAAGCTGTCACTAAATCCTAATAGGAATCACTAAAACCGTCCCCCTGATTCTCTATCTCCCTGTCTTTGCAGTAGATGCTTCATAAATAGAGGTAACTGCTTCTTTTAGGGTGTTGTTGAATTCTTCTTCTGATTGATTGACGTTTAGTTCTTCGCTTAGGGCCCTGGAGAAGCTTGCAATTATATTGTCGTTTTCTTTTAATTTTTGATTCGCTTCTTCTCTACTATATCCGCCAGACAGAGCTACTACGCGAATAACCCTTGAATGAGTGGTTAATTCTTTATACGTATTGGCAACTGTTGGAATCGACAACTTTAACATGACATTCTCATCTTCTTTCAAGTTATGGAGGTGTTTTAATAGTTCCCGTTTCAAAATAGCTTCCGATTGTTCTTTATCCGGGCTATTAATATCTACTTCTGGTTCAATTATTGGTACTAATCCTGCTGCAATTATTTGCTTTCCTACTTCAAATTGCTGGTCCACAACTGCTTTAATGCTTTCTGGATTTGCTTCTTTTATGACAGATCTCATTTTGGTTCCGAAAATATGACGTTCTTTCGCACGACGGAGTATGTCATCTAAATCTGTGATTGGCTTCATCAACTGAACCCCATTTGTGAGCTCTGCTAGCCCTTTATCAATTTTTAAAAAGGGGACAATCCCTTTTTTCTCTGCTAAATAATCGGCCGTATACATCCCTTCTATTTTGCTATCCATCGTTTGTTCGAACAAGATAGCACCAAGAATATACTCAGAATCAAATGCTGGAGAAGTAATAATTCTTGTCCGCATTTGGTGCACCAAATCAAACATTTCTTCCTCATTTGTATAAGTATTTTCCGCTACTCCATAATGGAGCAAAGCCTTTGGTGTACTGCCACCACTTTGATCTAATGCAGCAATAAACCCCTTTTTTGTTTTCATTTTCTCCAATTGGTTGTTCATCTTATTTTATCCTCCTCTTAATATGAATGATTTACTTAAATTATTCACATTCGTGGAGAAGTTAAAACATTATTATTATTATTCTTTAAATAATTCTAGTTAGCTTTTTATGGTTTAGTCCTAGTTTCAACTAAGCACTTTTAAAAAAGTAAATTTCGAAAAGAATAGTTCTTTAGACCTATTTAAAAAGGTGCCATTTAGCGTTATCTTAATTATCAATGGGAATAGTCGGAATTTATTATTCTGAATTTTACCATCCTTCTGTTTTTTGAAAAATAATATTTAGAAAGGACTTGCCTATGATTGAATTAAAGAACATTCATAAATCTTATACGCGCAAGAATACGACAGTAGAAGCTTTAAAAGGAATTAATTTAAAAGTAAATAAAGGCGATATTTTTGGTGTCATAGGATACAGCGGTGCAGGAAAAAGCACCCTAATTCGCCTTGTGAATTATTTAGAAATACCAACAAAAGGAGAAGTCATCGTTAATGGTCAATCTTTAGCCAATTTTAATAAAAAGGAACTGAGGGAAACAAAAAAACAAATTGGAATGATCTTTCAGCACTTTAATTTATTGGAATCAAAAAAGATCTTCGACAATGTAGCTATCCCTTTAGTACTTCAAAAGAAAGGGAAACAAGAGATTAAAAAAAGGGTAACGGAATTGCTAGATTTTGTCGGATTAAGTGATAAATCAAACAGTTATCCAAGCGAATTATCAGGTGGTCAAAAACAACGCGTTGGAATTGCTAGAGCTTTAGCTTCCAACCCATCCATTTTACTTTGTGATGAAGCAACATCTGCACTTGATCCTGAAACAACACAATCTATTTTACAGTTATTAAAAAAAATCAATGCAGAATATAACATAACGATTATGATTATTACACATGAAATGGCTGTTATTCAGGAAATATGTAACAAAGTAGCAGTTATGGAAAAAGGAAAAATAATTGAGGTTGGAACCGTCCTTGAAGTGTTTGGAAAACCACAACATCCAACAACTAAAAATTTTGTGCAAACTGTCATTCATGCAAAAGTTCCAACTAGCCTGCAAAATAACGTTGATTTTAGACATCAAACTTTTAAACTTGAATTTATTGGAGAAACAGCTTCAGAACCAATCATCTATGAACTAATCCATCATCATCACCTCAAATTAAATATTCTTTATGCAAATATGACGGAAATTCAAGGTACTGCAATTGGTAATATGATTATTCAATTAAATGGCGAATCATCGAATATTCAACATGCCCTATCCTATCTTCAAAATAAAAATGTTCTTTTTGAGGAGGTACATACGTAATGACTACTAATATTACTTTGGATCAATTTTTTCAAGCTATAATTGATACTCTTTATATGGTTGGATTCTCCCTATTTATTGGATCCTTAATTGGAATCCCGCTAGGAATATTATTAGTTGTAACAAGAAATGGAGGAGTATTGGAAAATAAAATAATCTATTCCCTATTAAATCCAATCATAAATATTTTACGATCCCTTCCTTTTATTATTTTATTAGTGGCCATTATTCCATTTACTAGATTAATTGTACAAACATCTATTGGAACTGCTGCTGCAATAGTTCCGCTAATCATTTATATCGCCCCTTACATTGGCAGATTAGTAGAAAACTCTCTTTTAGAGGTTAATCCAGGAATTATCGAGGCCGCTCAATCAATGGGAGCTACTCCCTTACAAATAATCTGGTATTTTCTATTACCTGAAGCAGTTGGTTCTTTAGTTCTTTCTATTACTACCGCAACAATTGGTTTAATTGGTGCAACTGCTATGGCTGGAACAGTTGGTGGAGGTGGTGTAGGTGATTTAGCGATTGTTTATGGTTATCAAAGATTCGATACGGTTGTAATGGTGCTAACAGTCATAGTCCTTATTATTATGGTTCAAGGAATACAGTCACTTGGTAACTTCTTGGCACGAAAAGCAAGACGTAACTAAACAAGAATAGACCTTTCATTTTAAATATATAGATAAGGAGATAAAGTATGGGAACTTGGACAAAACAGGATCGATTTAATGCCCTTCTATCCGGTGAAAAAGCAGATCGTCCGATTATAAGTGGATGGAGACACTTTATTGATAAAGAACAAAATGCCAATGATTTAACAAGTTCAACAGTGAACTTTACAAAAAAATACAATTGGGATTGGGTTAAAATTAATCCTAGAGCTACTTATCTTGCAGAAATTTGGGGAAATGAATACGACTTTACAGACTATCATTCTGTCTTTCCGAGACAATTAACTACCATACTACCCAAACCTTCGGATGTATGGAAATTAGAAGCAAGAAAAGTGTTCAAATCTTCTTCTTTACTTGAACAACTAGCAGCTTGCAAAAATATTAGAACTGAATTACCTGAAATACCCTTAACACAGACTATTTTTTCTCCGCTATCTGTATTACTTTTTATTGCAGGTAGGTCTGCATATGTATATGAAACAGTATTTGGTATAGATACTCCTGTTACATTTGAAAGCTTATTTGTAGAGAACCGTTCTGGTGTACATCATGCTTTGCATGTTATCGTGCTAACTATCGCTGAGTATGTTCAAGAATTAGATAGAGTAGGAATAAACGGTCTTTTTTATGCAGTAACAGGCACAGCTAATCCTAATTTATTTGATGAAGCTGCCTTTAATGAATTCTCTAGACCATATGATTTAATCGTTTTAGAAGCTGCCCAAAATGGAAAAAGAATTTTACATACTTGCGGACCTAATGCGCAGCCTGAAAAATTCAATGATTACCCTATAGAAGGGATAAGTTGGGATACAAAAGCCACAGGGAATCCAAGTTTATTAGCAAATGTAAAAGCAACCGTGGTTGGTGGTGTGGATCATCATTTATTTGCAGAGAATCATGTTAAAACAATCACAAACGAGACGAAGAATGCTCTTAAGTTGATGGAAAATAAACCATTTATTGTTGCTCCTAATTGTGCCATTCCACTTAACGTTACGGAAGAATCATTGTATGCATTTAGAAAATCCATTACAGAAAAGGAGATCACAAAATGAAAAAAATATTAATTACTATTTTAGTCGGATTACTTCTTATTTTAGGAGGTTGTGGAAAAGACAAATCAACTACTGGAGAAGACAAGAAAGAAATAACAGTCGGTTTCGGTGTCGGGACATATGAAGAACAATTTCGTAACGGGATTCTACCGATTTTAGAGGACAAAGGATATGATGTCACGATTAAAACATTTAGCCAAAACATGCAAGTAAACCCTGCCATGAAGGAAGGCTCTATTGATGCAAGTGTATTTCAAAGTACTGCTTATATGAATGGTATCAATGAAGAACTTAATACAAACATGACTGGAATCACTTTTGTCCCGAGCGCTCCTCAAGGGTTATATTCTACTAACCATACATCATTGGATGAAGTTAAAGATGGAACGACAGTTGCTGTTCCAAATGACCCCGTAAACCAAGAGCGTGCTGTACGCATTCTTGAAGAATTAGGATGGATACAGGTTGATGAGAATGCGGGTACGACTGATTTTAATTTAAATAGTGTTAAAGCGGATAAGTATGATATTGATATTAAAGTTTTAGATCCCGCTCAAATCTTAGTTTCTTTACAGGATGTTGACTATGGAGTAGTAAATGGTAATTACATCGCAAGCGCTGGTAAAAAAATTACGGATGCCTTAAAAATTGAAAACACACCCGAAGAACATCGTATTATTGTATCCATTAATGAAGCGGATAAAGATACTGAGTGGGCTAAAGATTTAAAAGATGCCTACGAGTCTGATAAATTTAAGTCTTATATGGAATCACAAGAGAAATATGATGGATTCATTCTGTTAGATGCTTGGAAATAAAAAATAGGTGCTGTTAATATCTTTCCTGTGTAGGTTAAATTTACTGGCACAGGATAGATTCTATCCATTGTTTTATGCAAACATTTTTAAAATGACTACTAATTTTCCCAATAAAAAAGGAGCTTAAATCATGAAAAAGATATATTTTATCGGTGGAGGACAAATGGTTGAAGCAATTATTCGGGCTATTATTCATAACAAAATTGTAGAGGAGAAACAAATTACTGTTTTTGATATCGATCCTTCTCGCCTACAATATCTTGCTGAAACGTATGGAATTGAAGTGGTTTTTAATGAAAAAAGCGGCTTTAGGGATGCGGATCTCATTATTATTGGGGTAAGACCACAAGATGATATCAAAACGATTGGTAGTCTAATTGATCAATATGCCGATCAGACTGCTACCATCCTTTCCATTGTTGCTGGGGTTACATTAAAAAAACTTGAATCCTATTTACAGAACCGATTTGCCCTTGCTCGTGTTATCCCTAATACGTTAACAGATACTGGATTTGGATACAGTGCTGCTACACTAAATGAGCTTGCTGATAAAACCAAAATCGATTCATTTTTAAATGGCTTTGGTAAAGTGGAATACATGGATGAATCCTTATTAGATATATTTACTGGTTACGGGGTTGCAGGTCCAAACTATATTTATTATTTTATTGAATCATTAGCAGATGCCGGTGTTCTAGCAGGTTTGCCAAGAGACTTGTCTTGGAAAGTTGCTTTAGAAAACATGAATGGTGCAGTTGAAATGTTAAAGTTATCAGGAAAACATCCAAGACAATTATTAGATATTAATAATTCACCTGGCGGGGTTGGAATTAATGCGTTATTTGAACTAAATAAAAGTGATTTTGCTGCTGGATTACAAAGTAGTGTTTTAACTGCTGTTAAACGAACATCTCAATTAGGAGGAGAAACAAAGTGACAAAAGTAAAGTGGGATCATATTGTTCACTATGTTAACGACATAGAAGAACCAATTGATTTATTTAAAGAAAAAAACTTAATTGCTTTTAGAGGCGGATCTCATAAACAATGGGGAACCTACAACTCTCTTAGTTACTTTGATTTAACCTATATTGAATTCTTAGGAATTGAAAATAGAGATTTAGTTAAACACGTTAAAGAACCGAACAGAGTAGTAAAAGATGCTATTCAATATCTGCCTGAGCATGAAGCCCTAAGTAGAGTTGCCCTTCGTACAGATAATATAGAGGAAATAGCTGCTAGATTAAGAGATACAGGGCTCACCCTTTCCCCAATTATGGCTGGAAAACGATTAGATAGTAAGGGAGAATTAATCGAATGGAAAATGATGACGATTGACGGTTCTTTTCAAGGTTTACCTTACCCATTTGTAATCCAATGGAAAGGCACAGATTCAGAGCGTTTAAAATCACTGCAATCTTCAGGGGTTATTCAAGATCATCCTGCTGGTAAAACGATTATCCACCAAGCAATATTTACAGTATCTGATCCATTAGCTGTTGCTGAACATTGGAAAGAGATATTTCACTTAAACAGTATCAATTTTTCTGACACTGTAGCTACTCTATCGATCGGAGAACAAAGCTTTCTATTTAAGAAAGGTTCTTTCAATCAGCTAACTGAAATCATTCTTTTAACTGAATCTCCACAGCTTCAAAATAAATCACTCACGATAGGAGAAGGAACTTATACCTTTAAATCGATAGAATAACTCTACCTCTCCATTTAATTTAAGTGTGGAATTGTCCCAAAAAGGTAACAAACTATATGTATTGAGTTAAAATATAGCTTGTATGGTCTAAAAACTTTTCGGGACAATTCTGTTTCTATTTTTGTATAGTACTAACATCCTTTAGAAATTAGAGCTTATTTTTATACTTCTCATAAAACCGCTCTACTCGACCGCCTCGATCAGAGAATTTTTGACGTCCTGTATAAAAAGGATGGGTATCGGAACTTATTTCAACTTTTATTAGAGGGTAGCTTTTCCCATCTTTCCAGACAATTTCTTCCTTCGATTGTTTAGTCGATCCTGTTAAAAATTGAAACCCACTATTAACATCCATGAATACAACTTCTTGATAAGTCGGATGAATTCCTTTTTTCATTATATAGTCCTCCTATAAGTTGATTTAAATCTTTTAATCACCAGCTAGATTTTTTCACACCAGGTAGTTGTCCTTTATGTGCATATTCTCGAAAAGCAATTCTAGACATCTTAAATTTTCTGAGATAGCCTCTTGGTCTTCCAGTAACTTCACATCTATTTTTCAATCTCGTCGGCGAAGAATCTCTAGGTAGTTTTCTTAATGCTTCATAATCGCCCTTTTCTTTCAACTCTTTGCGAATTTCAGCATATTTCTCCACCATTTCTCTTCTTTTTCTCGCTTTTACTACTTTTGATTTTTTTGCCAAAGTTCCTTTTCCTCCTTTATCCTAAATCGCCATCATTACGATTTACTAAATACAAGTATTCTTTTCAAAAGGCTGTTTTGGTAAAGTTTGTTGCTATTACCCGCAGCCGGAATACACTTCGCTTTCCGTGGGGCTCGCGCTGAGCCTCCTCAGCTTCGCCTCCGGGGTCTCAGGCTGTCTCGCTAATCCCACAGGAGTCTACGTGTATTCCGGCTGCTCCATTTTTCCAACTAATTCTTTTTTTCTATTGAAAAAACAATAATCCTTTAGAAAACAGCCTTTCAAAAACACTTATCTATCATAAAACGAAATCATTACGATTTGCAAGTTTTCTGCTTCTATTCATCATCTATCTTGCTTGGAGCTGCCAATAAAATGGATCTCTTAATTGATGCCAATCTCCATGAAACTCTTCTTCCGTTAATAAACATTCATCCAATTCCTTTTTGATAAGCTCCACATTTAAATCCATTCCAATAAACACAAGCTTTGTATGTCTGTCACCAAATTGAGGGTCCCAATTTTCTCTCAAAGACGGATTAACGCTGAGAATGTCCTGTTGTCTAGCCTCTGGAAGTGATGCAACCCAGTAGGAAATAGGCTCGATAGTCACTGAAGGCCCTGCTTGAGATAACAGCAAAGCAAGATTATTTCTAGTCGCACACCAAGATATTCCTTTCGCTCTTACAATGGAAAGTGGCATTGAATGACACCAATCATTAAAACGTTCCGAGTGAAACGGTCTTTTAATTGAATAAACAAACGAGCTAATACCGTATTCCTCTGTTTCTGGTGTATGCATGCTTGGACCAATATTTAATTCTCGTAACCAACCTGCAGACTCACTTGCTCGATCAAAATCAAAAAGGTTCGTATCTAGGATTTCTTGTGGATCTATTTCGCTATTCACTGTACGAATGATTCTGGCAACTGGCTGTAACGTTCTAATAACCTGTTCTAATTTATCCAAATCATCTGCTGCTACTAAATCACATTTGTTAAGAATTAGCACATCACAGAACTCTATTTGATCGATTAGTAAATCGGCAACATTTCTATCATCATCAGCCCCAACTGCTTCTTTTCGGTCAAGTAAAGAGTCTCCAGATTCGTAATCATGCCAAAAACGATTTGCATCAACTACCGTTACCATCGTATCCAATTTACAAAATTTAGTTAAATCTATTCCCATCTCTTCATCTATGTAAGAAAAAGTTTGTGCAACCGGAATAGGTTCACTGATTCCAGATGATTCAATTAAAATATAATCAATATCGCCTTCAGTCGCTAGCCTCTCCACTTCTACAAGCAAATCTTCACGCAATGTGCAGCAAATACATCCATTTGACATTTCCACAAGTTTCTCTTCTGTCCGGGAAAAACCACCCTTTGTTTGCACTAATTCACTATCAATATTCACCTCGCTCATATCATTCACAATTACTGCAACCTTCAGTCCATTTCGATTATGTAAAATATGATTCAGCAATGTCGTCTTTCCAGCTCCTAAATAACCACTTAACACAGTTACCGGTATTTTTCTCATTTCCTCACTCCTTTTTTGATTTCACACAAATCGTAATCATTACGATTTATATAATAAACCCATTAATAAAAAAAAGCAAGGGAATCAAGGGGACGGTTCGAGGGCACTGAAAAACTGGCTAGTTAATGATGATGGGCAATAGCCACTTTTTAAACATAAGATGATGGATTTGTTTTTCGAGGCGTCCGCTCGCTTTCCATGGGGCGAGCGCCAAGCCTCCTCGTCACACTACGTCCGGGGTCTCGGGCTTTCTCGCAGCTCCCACAGGAGTCGAGCGGACGCCTCTCCAAACCAACCTTATTTTCACTTTCCAATGTGCTTGCTCTTCATTTCGCACGAAAAAAAGGCTTTTTCAGTGGTCTCGGACGGTTCTTCTGATTCCCAATTAAAAATGTCTTCAGTAGAACCGTCCCTCTGAATCCTGTCATCTATAAATATATTATAATTCTTTCGATGATAATGGTAAGAACAGTTTAACTCCGCGTTTATTAAATGGTAGTATTTTTAAATCTGCTAGTAGATGACTGATGTATCCTCCAATACAAGTGTAGAACAATCCGTTAATCCCAAGCGAAGTCTCTAAATCTGCGGCAATTATTCCAAAGTAAACAACGCCTAAAATAGAATGCGTATAACTTCGATGAGAGGTAAATGAGGCAATCATAATATAGATTCCTAGAAGAATAATCCATCGCTCTTCTACAGATATTCCGCCCATCAGAACAGCGATACCAGTAATTGTTAACATATGTTTTCGTTTAATCAAAGAGGCAATAAATAAAATCAATATACCAATTCCGACACCTATCCACCTCTCTCCTGCCGTCTTTTCAAAGATACTATATAGGATCATCATTATTCCAATGACTTGTGCAGACAGTTGAATCATTTGGTGGGGTAAAGTAATTTTCCCACGAAGCTTCCCGTCAATGTCAAGATCGGGAATTAATCCAGAAACCGCCCCTAAAGAGACGAATAAGAGTGTCTCTGATGGTGTGGATTGCACCGCATTAGCAACAATAAATCCTGTCGCTGATCCAATTACAGCGTGTGATGTTCCATTCAAGTTGATTACACCTCTAATATTTAATATTTTATTGCAACATTACTATTCTACACCAAAACACTTGTTCTGTTTAGAAGGAATTTTTCATTAGAAAAATAGATAGTGAAGATTAAAGTAAATCAATTCTATCTTCATGATAGAATAATAGGAATGAAATAAGTTTATAAGGAGTGTCACATTGAAATTTTTCAGAAATATGTCAAAAGTAGAAGTGATTAATTGGAGAAAAGGAGCAATACTTGGGTTTTACGTCTTTTTATTACTATTATTTGTAAACTATACCAGCTCATTACTATTCAATAAGGAGCCTTTTACCTCTACAGTGATTTTTTGGTCTGGATTATTAGTAGCTTTCGGATGTGAATTTCTCTTAAATTTACTGTCTAAGAAGAATAAATGACTAGTGTAATAAAAGGATCATTAATAGATTCTTTTATCGGCTTATGATACACTCACTTCAAAAGGTGGTTTTGTGGATGCAGCAATTACAATTTGAATCTTCCTGGGATAAACAACTGGCACCTCAGGATCGACGAAATATAGAAAAAATCTTTCAAGAGACTAAAAGTTTAAACAGCACGAGTGTCATCTTCTCCCCTATTCGAGAAGCGATTAATCATAAAGATGCCTTGCTTGTGTCTGTATTAGTTCATAATTTTACGAAAAACCAACTATTATTTAATCAAACTAGATTGCAATATAGATTAAAAGGAAAGGTCGTTGCAGAACATACCTTCACATTCCCTGATCTCGTCATCCCCCCTCATGTAAGTATGCCTTGGACGTTTATTTTTCCAAAAGAGAATTATCAAACTCATACTTCTTATAAGGATGGACTGTTAGAACTGAGCTAGTTTTATTTTTTAAAAAATAAACATTTATTGCTAAACAGCGGTTAACTACATAAATAGTTTGCCTTTGTTAACGTATATTCCGATAGTGAATTAAAACTATATCAGTAGAGTTTTAACAAAAATCGCGAATATGGACAAAAATAAATCGGCAGAAATTCACTATCCAAACATCATTAGAGGCATACCCAATATACAGGAAGAATTCACAAAATATAGGTAATAAGAATAAAGTGAAACTTCCATCAGTGGGGGTTTTCCTTCCTCCCCCACTGATGGTTAGTTGAACCAATCGGACCATTACGGACAGTTGATCTCCCACCTAGCTTCCTCGTATTCTCATATGCTTGAGGGGGGAGTCTTACTGTCCGTTAAGAGTGGGATAAAAAAGAACTTGATAAGGTCAAGCTCTTAGTTATACTGATTTAATACTTTGTTTAATATTTCTTTTGTACTTTCGATTAATTCCAAAGGCTCTTTTATAAACGCATTTTCTCCATATGCGATAAAGTAGTTTGATAAAAAGTTAATATCATTTTTTGCAATTATACCTTTTATAAATCCAGTTCCATCTTCTCTTTTTCTTAAATGGATATTTGGCCAATTAACAGATTCAAATTTCTCTACTCCATTTTTAGTGAACTCCACATATAATTCCATCATGTCCTTATCGGGATTAAGAATGGAAAAACGATTATTTAAGTTAATATTTGATAAATCAATAGGACCATTTTTTTCATCAAATTCTACAGATTTTATACGATCACAACGGAAAACTCGATAATCTTCTCTAAAAAAGCAATAGGAAGGACAATACCAATTTCCTTCCTTTGCATAAATACCAATTGGTTGAATGCTTCTTAAGCTGGTTTTTCCACTCGTTTCATAACTAATTATTAAAACTTTTTGGTGCACTGCCGCATCTAGTAACTCTTTTAAAAATGGAATTTTTTCTTGTTGAGGCACCGATACAAAATCAACTCTATTTTGCATTTTATCAATTGTATCTCTAATATCACCGGAAAGATTTAAGTAAAATTTCTTTTTTATTGATTCATACTCCATATCAAAAGGAAGAGATATGTAATGCCGTAATGCATGAATAGCAAAAAATATAGAGACAGCTTCATCCTCACTAAATACTATTGGTGGAAGAATTCTTTCATTTAAGACTTGATACCCTCCATGTGGACCTACTTCTGAATATAATGGAACTCCCATCTCACTTAATTCTTGTAAATCTCTCAGGATAGTTCTTTTTGATACTCCAAATTCTTGTGCTAATTCTCTTACCGTAAATCGTTTTCTTCGATTAACCATCATAATCATTTCATTTAATCTTTTTGCTCGAGACATATTTTCCTCCAAAAAACAAAAGTGACATAAACTGTCACTATTATAATATATAATCACACATAGATAAAGAATAAGGAGGATGGAAATTGAATTAAAAAAACAATTATTTCATGATGTATCTTTAAATTTAAATGATGGAGGACTTTACATGTATATAACCATTTCAGACTTTATTAAAGAATGGAACAAAGAAGCTGTATTAACGCAGAACGTATTAAATGGTTTGACTGATGATTCATTGAAACAACAAGTTTATCAAGAAGGTCGTAATATAGGAAGAATTGCATGGCATTTAACAATAACTGTTCCAGAATACTTGGCTGAATTTGGGTTGAAGATAGAGGAAGTAAAAAATGCGGAAAATATTCCAACTTCAGCAAAAGAAATTGCGGAAACCTTTAATGATGTAAGTGTTAACGCTGCTAAAGTTATGGAAGATCAATGGACTGATGACTCTCTGAAACAAATACAAGATGCCTTTGGAAGACAAGAAACAAATGCCTCCATTCTAATGGGATTAATCAAGCATATTGTTCATCACCGTGGCCAAATTACCGTTCTTATGCGTCAGGCTGGATTGAAACCATTTGGAGTTTATGGACCTCCCAAAGAAGATTGGATTCAATTAGGAGTCAAAAACCCACCATTATAAAGAAAACTTCTATCAGTGGGAGTTTTTCCTCATCTACCACTGATGGTTGGTTGCACTTATCGGACCTTTACCTGCAAGAGTTTGAAAAATATCGAGGATTTTGAAAGATGATTAGCAACATATATTGACTATTACAATCACAAAAGGATAAAAGCAAACTAAAAGATCTGGAACCTGTAGAATACGAGTGCACTGAAAAACTGGCTAGCTAATGATGATGGGCAATAGTCACTTTTTAAACATAAGATGATGGATTTGTCCGCTCCCTTTCCATGGGTCGAGCGGACGCCTCTCCAAACCAACCTTATTTTCACTTTCAAATATGCTTGCTCTTCATTTCGCACGAAAAAAAGACTTTTTCAGTGGTCTCGTAGAATACCGGACTCAGATCCTTAAATTTTCCTAAAAATATATGTCTAACTTTATTGGATTAGATCACTTTCCACATAGCTCTTTTTGTGACATCTTTCACATAAGCAGATAAAGTAAAATTAAGCTTCTTTTTTAAAAGATTTAACAACTGCTTGTGTCTTCTCCGAAATATGATACCAATAGGCAGCTCCTACAAAAATAGCTCCACCGATAATATTCCCAATGGTCACTGGCAATAAATTTGCAAACATGCCACCAATAGATACTGTTTCAGGGTGAGGAATGATAAGTGCAATAGACAATAACGTCATATTTGCGACACTATGTTCAAATCCTGACGTAATAAAAGCGAAGAGACACCAAAAAATCATAATTAATTTTGCTGTTTCATCCTTTAATTTTACAGAACACCAAACTGCTAAACAAACGAGAATATTACAAAGAATTCCACGGATCAGTAATTCCATAAAAGGAGCATTCATTTTCGCTGCCGCTCCGTTAGTTATAAATTCAGCTACTCCTCCAACAGCCAAACCTGAATAACTAAATAATAACGCTACTATAATAGAACCAATAAAGTTGCCAATATAACTATATCCCCATACTTTGCCGGTATCTTTCCAGGTAACTTTATTCTCTAGCATGCCAATTGTCATCACCATATTATTACCAGTAAATAAGTCAGCGCCAGCCATAATAACTAAACTTAATGCAATCCCAAATGAAACTCCCATTATAATTTTCGTGCCTGCAAATCCAGTTGCGCCGAGTAACCCACCAATTGTAAAAATAAGAATAATTCCTAACCCAACAAAAAAACCAGCAAGCATAGAACCAACTAAATACTTCTTTTTACTTGTATTTAAAGCATTCCTTTTCATTAATGCCGTATTACTAAATGCAGTAATAACTTCTTTCATAACGACACTCCTCTACATATAATTTAACCCAAGCATTCCTTTACAAGACTCATTAATTGCTCTTCCATTCTTTCTACCAATACTTCCTTCATGAAACAATCGTACTTTAATGGATGACAAAGTATAACTTCTTTTTCACTGTTTTCAATTTTGCTCTCCATTCTTTTTAATAATCTTCCCGTAAAAAGTAAATACGGAACAACATAAATCTTGTTATATTCCAATTGAAGCTTTTTCAATTCATCAATGAACTCAGGCTGGCCTGCTGTTAAAAAGGCTGGATATACAGGGTAATCTAATTTTTGTTGGACATGCTTGCTTATTTCCTTAAGCTTCCCAATTGGTTCTGGATCACTACTGCCTCTTCCCACTAATAGAATTGCCCCATCATTTTTCAATCGTTTTTCTTCTATTCTTTTCAGAACTAAGTCGATCATTTTCGGATGGAGATCAAATGGCTTTGAAACATAAAAGCTGACTTCTGGAAATCTTTCTTTCACTGCCAATAATTCTTCTGGTATATCTCTTTTAAAATGGGCTGCTGCAAACAAAAGAACAGGTACAACGAGAATATCCCTTGCTCCAGCTCTGATTACTTTTTCCATTGTTTCATCAATCGATGGTGATGCCAGTTCTAAAAAAGCAATTTCTTGTACGGATATATTTATTTCTTTTTTTACTTCTTCGATAAATGCTATGAATTGATTATTTCCTTCCATTATGCGGCTACCATGACCTATATATACAACTGCATCCATTAGCATTCACGCTTCCAATCCTGGTTATCTAGTTCTTGTTGGACCTGCTCATCTATATGCTTAAACCCCTGCTTAGCAGCATACTCCTTCACAGATTGGCCGATTGCTGCAAAGGAAAGTTCCATTGGATTCCGTTCACTAAATTTACGCCATTCTTGTAAAAATAAATCCACAGATTGTTTATTTGGAAAAATAACCGTTTCCCAACAATCTTCTGTCAATAAGCGTTTATTTACTTCATGAAAGCGTTCATCTATTTGAATAGTATGACTAGGTAATGCTAGTAGATTATCTGAAAATATTTGTTTTTCAATTGTTCGCTCATTTCCTATAAAAATAGCACTTCTTTTGTCATAAGATGCCTTTATGCTGCGAATTCCCCTTTTCTCCAATCCCTTACGCGTTTTATCAGATAAGTGTTCTATCTGTCTAGGGAGATCACGCAAGTCATAATCTGCCTTAAACAACTGGGAAAACACGAATTCCACTCCTTCTGCAGAAGCAAAAATCAGTCTTTCTGCATTTACTATCAATTGTAATTCCTCGGTTGTGTAAGAGTGCGCGATAGCTTTTAAAGTAGGGAAGGCATAAGCTTCCGCGCCATTTTTGGAAAAATATCTTTCTAGCAAACTTTCTTCTGATGAGCTTTTGGCAATTAATAATTTCCTTTGATAAAAGGCTTTTTTCTCGAACCAAGCAATAGACGATCTTAGCTGTACAACGTCACCGATTATCGTTAAGGCTGGATTCCCAAGCTCCGCTTCCTTTACCATTTCTACAATTGTTTTTAAGGTCCCCTCGACTACTCGTTGTTTTCCTAGAGTTGCCCACTCAATAACAGCTACTTTGGTATCGCTAGACTTACCTTGTGCTAATAAATTCTCACAAATTCCCGGTAAACCTTTCACCCCCATATAATAGGCAATAGTATCTCCTATTGCTTCTTGCTTAGGTTCATGATGAATGGCAGCCTCATTTTTCTTACAAGCATGCCCTGTTCGAATCGTAAAACTAGTACTATAATCTCGGTGCGTTACTGGAATGCCTGCATAAGCACTAGCTGCAATGCTTGATGTCACACCCGGTACTATTTCAAAAGAAATATCATATTTTGTAATAGCTTCTGCTTCTTCTCCTACTCTTCCAAAAACAGAAGGATCTCCCCCTTTTAACCGGACAACATATTTTCCTTTTAACGCTTCTTCCACTAATGTTTCATTAATCTTTTCTTGTCGCATAATGTGATTGTTTGGTAGCTTCCCACAATAGATAAACGTACAATCCTTGCTTGTAAAACGTAATAATCGTGGATTCGCAAGGCGATCATACAATACAACATCTGCTTTTTTTAAACACTCTATCCCCTTATTTGTAATTAATCCAATATCCCCAGGTCCTGCTCCGACAAATGCTACATACCCCTTGTTCGTATTCATCTCTTACACCATTATATAAATATAGTCATCTTTTATTTGTGTTTCATAAACCTCGACACAGCCATTATCTGGTTTTTGAACTTCGCCTGTGACTAAAGAAATTTTCCAATCATGCAATGGACAGAAGACAAATTCGCCTGATACAATTCCTTCTGCCAACGGCCCATTTTGATGGGGACAGCTGTTTGCAATGGCTCTAACATCTCCATTTGAAAGATGAAACAAAGCAATTGATTTTCCTTTTAAATGAACCTCTTTACCAATTTGTTTAGGTAAATCAGCTAGTTTCATAATCTTATTCCACTCTAAAGTTGCCGTCATCATGTATACCCTCCGTTTTATTCTCCATTATTATCCTTTTATCACTTCATACATTTCTCTCTTCGTCTGATCGTTTAGGACAGAAGACCAAGCTTCTTCGTATGTTGTTTTTGCTTTTTCGAATCTACTTACAAACTGTTCAACATTTTCTACGTTTAATAATGTTTCTTTAACTGTATCAACTCCCATACGTTCCACCCAAGGAGCTGTTCTTTCTCCATAATTAGCATTTTCTCTGTAATATTGAACATAAGCCTTCGCCATCGTAATGACTTCTTCTTCCGTTTTCACTGTAGTTAAGCTATCACATTCGCGAACTTCAGTTCCACCATTTCCACCAATATATAATTGATAGCCATTTTCTACACATATCACGCCAAAGTCTTTTGTAAGTACTTCTGCACAGTTTCGTGGACAGCCCGTTACCCCCATCTTCATTTTATGTGGAGTATCGACCATTTCAATTGCTTGTTCCAATTTAATACCAAGTCCGAGTGAATCCTGTGTTCCAAAGCGGCAAAATCTTGAACCAACACATGATTTTACGTTACGAAGGGATTTAGAATAGGCATAACCAGAACGCATCCCTAACTCTTCCCATACATGTGGTACGTCCTCTTTCTTTACACCATATAATCCGATACGACTCGCACCTGTAATTTTTACTAATGGCACATTATATTTTTTCGCTACTTCTCCTATTTTCACTAAATCTTCTGCAGTGGTTGTTCCCCCATACATACGAGGAATAATAGAGAATGTACCGTCTTTTTGAATGTTCCCTTCCATTTTTTCATTTACAAATCTTGATGCTTTATCATCCTCATACTCTTCTGGGAACAGCATGCGCATATAATAGTTTAGTGCTGGACGACATTTAGAACAGCCTTCCTCACTTGAAAATTCAAGCACCATTCTTACTTCTTTTGGAGACTTAAGTTGCTTTTCTTTTATTTGTGCTACTACTTCATCACGAGTTAGTGTTGTACAACTGCACATGCCTGTTTTTTGAATAGAAGCATCGAAACTGTCACCAAGCGTATGTGCTAAAATACTTTCGACCATTGGTTTACATTTCCCACAAGATCCACCAGCTTTTGTACATCCCTTCACTTCTTCAAAAGTAGTCAATCCTTGCTCTAAGATAGAATGGACAATCGTACCTTTTGTTACCCCATTACAGCCGCACACTGTATCATCTGCACTCATACTTGCTACTAAATCTTCTTCTGAGTCCTGACCACTCTTACTTAAAACAGATGAGCTTATATATTCACTAATATCCGCTTGTTTTTTCAGCATATTAAAGAGACGATTGCCATCTGAAGCATCTCCATATAAGACAATCCCAACAATTTTGTTTTCTGTTACTAAAATCTTTTTATATACTTTTGCAAATTGGTCATGGACAATAATGGCTTCTGTATTCTCATCTTCATGAATTTTCCCCCCTGAGAATAAGTCACAGCCCGCAACTTTCAATTGAGTAGAAAGAATCGATCCTTGGTATCCTTTTCCATTTCCTCCTGTAATGCATTCCGCAAGTGCCATTCCTTGTTCATATAAAGGAGCAACTAATCCATAAGCAATTCCATTATGTTCCGCACACTCTCCTACTGCAAAGATAGATGGATCAGATGTTACCATATGATCATTTACAAGAATAGCACGATTCACTTCTAATCCTGCCTCACGGGCAATCGCCACATTTGGTCGAATTCCTACGGCCATCACAACAAGATCACACTCAATGTTAGTACCATCTGTAAATTTTAATCCCTTCACACGATTGTCTCCATATATTTCGGCTGTCTGCTTTTCCATTAAGAACTTCATACCTTGTGCTTCTAAATCTTTTCTAAGAAGATTTGCTGCAGCAGCATCTAACTGTTGCTCCATTAAAGTTGGCAATAAATGAACAACATGAACTTCCATTCCACGGTCAATTAACCCTCTTGCTGCTTCTAGTCCTAATAAACCTCCACCGATAACAACCGCTTTTTTATAATGTTTTGCTGTTTCCATCATTTTTTCCGTATCATCAATCGTTCTGAAACCAATTACACCTTCTAACTCACTTCCAGGTATCGGTAAAATAAAGGCACTAGATCCTGTTGCTAGGATAAGTTCATCATATTCAATCGTTTTCCCTTTATCAGTAATTACCTTTTTCTCTTCTCTATCAATCTTGATCGCTTTTTCACCTGTTAATAAATTAATATGATTGTCTTGATACCAATTCCAGTCGTTTATATTAATATCATTTACAGTTGTTTTCCCTTGTAAAACATTTGAAAGCATAATGCGATTATAGTTTGGATAAGGTTCATCTCCAATAATCGTGATTTCAAAAAGATCAGCATTCCGCTTCAATATCTCTTCAATTGTCCGTACTCCCGCCATTCCGTTTCCAATCATAACTAATTGCTTTTTCATCTTTATATCCATTCCTTTCGCTTCGCTCAAGGCACAAAACGTAATGAAACAAGTTTGCACTGAGCGTTATTTTGGCAAATCTATAGCCATAGGGATACCAATCAACTACAAATCACGCGGAGGTGAGTGGGCTGCTCCAGTTGTGGAGTGACCGCATTTTTATATGTGTAGATTGCCTTTCCAAGCACAAATAAGTGTGACTTCGAGCACGCAGACTTATCTTTGTATAAACATTACTCGTTTATTGCTGGGCAATCAGTCAATGTTGTCTATCCCTATAAATCTTATAAAGGAGTTTTCCCTATGGCTTTAAAAATTGTTTATCCCATTTGTTGTGGAATTGATGTCCACAAATCCTTTGTTGTGGCTTGTATTGCCTCCACTTCCAAAGGAGTAACCACTTACAAACGCCATCGCTTTTCAACCTATACAAAAGGATTGCTTGAGCTGTCACAATGGCTTTGTGAAAATGATTGTCAGGATGTTTGTATGGAATCTACCGGGAAATACTGGATTCCTGTGTTCAATGTACTAGAAGATTCCTGTAACATCACCTTGGCGCATCCTAAGTATGTCAAGGCAATCCGCGGTAAAAAAACCGATAAAAAAGATGCTAAATGGATTGCTGATTTATTTAAACATGATCTTGTAGCCGGAAGCTTTATGCCTCCACTTGAGATTAGGCAGCTTCGTGACCTTATGCGTTATCGCTTCAAGCTGACTAACTTTATGTCGAGTGAGAAAAACCGTCTTCAAAACAGTTTAACTGTGTCTAATATTCAGCTTGGAAATATTGTTTCGGATACCTTCGGCAAAAGCTCCATGAACATTATTGAGAAGCTACTAAAGGATCCATTAGACACCTCATTTGATTTAGAACCTTTAATTCATGGCTCCATGAAGCATAAACTTCCTGAACTCGAGCTCGCTATTGATGGATACATTACATCTGAACAGGCTGAAAAATTAAAGGTTATTAAACAACATTATGAAGACCTTGGAGCCCGTAAAGCAGATCTTGAAAAAATTATTCTTTCACTTGCCGCGTCCTACCATGATGAAATCAACTTAATCTTAACTGTTCCGTCTTTTAAAAACATTTTTTCCGCCATTGCCGTGGTTTCCGAAATAGGTGTTGATATGGACGTGTTTCCGACAGCTAAGCATTTATGCTCCTGGGCAGGACTTACACCCACAAATAACGAGAGTGCCGGCAAGAAAAAGTCAGTAAGAATTTCAAGAGCTGGATGTTACATAAAACCACTTTTGGTGCAATGTGCAACCGCAGTGGTTAAAAGTGAAAAACATCCCGAAATTCGAAACCGTTACCTACGGCTAAGAAAACGCCGTGGTCACAAACGAGCAATTATTGCGATTGCACGAATGCTTTTAACAGCTATCTACAATATTCTCAAAAAGAAAGAAGCCTATAACGCTGAATTATATTTAAAATCGGATGTTCTTCCAGTAAACCGTGAAATCACGGTAGAACAAGCGATTTTATTAGCTAAAAACCATGGTTATCATGTGTTAGAAGCATCTTGATTTTGTCGTATAAATTTTAAAAAAATCATCCAATGATGGTTTATTTGTCATGCATTCTTTTTGAGATAGTGATTTCAATAATTATTTCAGACTTGTACCTCCAAGAATCATCTAGTAAGGTGAATTCATTTGTGAAATAAATCACATAATGTCACATAAAAAAATAAATTGTTAATATTCTAAGTACTTTGCTAATATTACTAGTCACATCCCTATTCATACAAAAGAAGTATATTAAATACACCTTTTATAATTCCATTATATCTGCTTTTTGAGAAAAAAAAAGACCTAAAATTTGACGATTTAATGAACTTCTTTTGTTCTTCGACATACTGGAAGATGATAATATGTAAATGGACTGCATATTTATTTCCAGGAATTAATTGATATACTTTTCGTAAGTGGTTTTATTGACACATTTGAATAAAAATTCAAAAAACATATGTATAAACACTAATATTTATGCACATTTATGAAACTGTATATACTTGGACTAACGTATTAAAAACTTATATCAGTAGTTTTTTTCCTCATCCTCCACTTATGGTTAATTGCCCTTAACGGACCTTTACAGGAGAGTTCAACACCTATCACTCTCGATTTTTCCAGCTCGAACTGGGGTCTCACTGCCTGTTAAGAGTGGGATGAAATTCAAGAACCCAAATATACAATAATTATGCATTTTTTTGTATATCTGGGTTTTTTTATTCATTAAACATACTGCTATAAACTACATTTTTAATTACTGAAAACAATATTTATGTATCTAGTTCACCTAACGCTTAAGCTATAGATAGATATTCCATCAATCCTCGTTTTTTCTGAATAAGAGATAAAGTGATTTTTCACACTCAGTGACTGGAATGAAAACGGACTTAAGGTTTCACAGCTTAAAAAAAGAAGGGAAGACCATCTGTACAGTATCTCACTTACCGGTTTATGGGCAAAATTGAAACCTTCCTTACAAAAGATACGTATATATCGGCATAGTATATTAATAGGAGGGACTATGTGTGTTTTCTTAGAAAAAATACATCACAATCATTAATAAAGAGGAAATTTACATTTCTTCTTGTATAATTAATGCTAGACATTTATTAAAATTTATTCGAATACAATATAAAAAAGTAAAGTGGAGGTTGTTCATTATGGAGTTTTCTTTATATTCGGTAATAAATATTTTAATAACCATTTATTTGGTAGTAGATTCTAAAAAGCACGGAAAAAATCCTGTCCTTTGGGGAATACTGGGCTTTATATTCGGAATAATAACACTTTCTATTTATTGGATTAGAACAGGTAAAAAATTATTAGGATGGATTATACTCATATTAGCAATTATTTTCCATTTACTACTTATCCTATTCATTTTCGCCGTTTTATTTATGTCCTTTACTTAATTCTCTAATAGATAGGTCGTTAGAACAATCAAACACACCCTGAACAAGCTACATTATTTCTATAATCACTATCCATAAGTAGAAGTTAAAACCCGTTTAACGGTCACCTTTTATTAAGTGCCCATTATACAGGTTTTCCTTTTAATAACAAAGTGTCAGGCACCTGTAAAAGACATTTGTCCATATACAGTGCCTGACACTATTATTGACACTATTATTCTATTATTCAAACAGAAAGTGAAACCAAGCTGACAGTATATCCGTAATGAAGATAAATAGTAATAGGAGGAATTAATTTGGAATATTACAGAAAAACCCCAAGAAGCTTCTTAATCATTATGTTAGCACTAGTTACGGTCTCTTTATCTTTGTCTTCTCCCGTCTGGTTACTTTTCTTTCAACTTACACTTATCCTATTTTTTATCCTATCTTTTTTTATCCAATATAAAATCACCATTACTGACGAAGTAATAAGCTATCAAATTCAATGCATTGGAACATCCCTTTATAAGAAAAAAATTCAATTCTCTCAAATAATGCAAATCAGCTTTAAACGTTTTGGTTGGTCTACGAAAGGAGCGATAATTAAGCAAAAAAAGGGATTTTCTATTCAAATCATTCATTATTCTCCTAACAACATTCTTGAAGATTTAATGTTTTTAGCTAATAGGAATGGAATTATGGTAATTAAAACAAAAGACTTTTTGATTTTGGAGAGAGCACATGATAACCAATAATGGTATATGTTTGCTTAATGCCTAGTAATGACTCTTTACTTCACCGAATCATACAACTCAATCACTTCCAAAACTCTACTCACAAGATAATAATCAACAATCGCCAGCATTGCTTTTCCAGCATAAAGCATAGCTCTTTCATCAAAGTCAAATTTAGGATGATGATGCGGATAGATAGCACCTAATGATTCATTTCCGGCTCCTGTAAAGAAAAGCATGCCTGGCTTTTCTTCCAAATAATTAGCAAAATCCTCACTGACTAACAGCGCTGGAACTTCTTCTACATGTATTTCTGGTAATGCAGATTTCATTGTACTGGCAAATATCTTTGTTTCATTCGGATGATTATACACCCCTGCTACTCCATGAAAATAGTTAAATTCATAATCAGCCTTTGAGCTTAAACAGATTCCTCTGATAGCATCCTTCATTTCTTCCTCTACTAATTGCTGTACCTCTTTTTCATATGTTCTCACTGTTCCTTTTAAAATAGCAGAATCAGCTATGACATTGGCAGCATCTCCGGCATGAATGGAACCAATGGAGACAACTGCTGTTTTCTGGGGATGAACTCTTCTGCTAACGATATATTGAAGCTGGTTAATCAGCTGTCCGGCAACAGCAATCGAGTCAACCGTATCATGCGGAGAGGAGCCATGACCGCCTTTTCCCTTAATTTTAATCTCGAATCCGTCTCCTGCTGCTGTGGTATATCCTTTTGTATAGGAAATCGTTCCAACAGGGATTAGGCTCCACAAGTGATTAGCAAATATAGCATCCACCCCTTCCAAACAATTGTCCGCAATCATTTTTCTTGCTCCTCCTCCTCCTTCTTCTGCATGTTGAAAGATTAGTACTACGTTTCCGGCTAGCTGATTTCTATTTTGTTGCAGAACCTTACCAACAGCCAGTAAAGTTGCTGTGTGTCCATCATGTCCACATGCATGCATGACTCCGTCAACTTTTGATTTATAGGAAACATCTTTTTCATCCTGAATGGGTAGTGCATCAAAATCGGCTCTTAGTGCAATGGTTTTCCCTGGCTGTGCTCCCTTTATAAACCCGATTACTCCCAAGCCACCAACATTGATTTTCCTCTCAATTCCATAATCCGATAAGATGGATGCAATGAGCTTGGAAGTCTCATATTCCTGATTTGTAAGTTCGGGATGCTGATGTATATATCTACGCCATTCCACCATTTTATCGTACATTTCCTCTAATTGAAGATTCCAATTGCTTAGCATTCATCCTTCCTCCTCTTTTATTATATAAACTTATAGCCTAATAATTATTCTGTATATTCTGAATATTAATCTTATAACTAAGTATAACGCGAAAAAATGCATAATACAATTCCATCTTTCGGAATCCGAAATAAGTGCTAATTTATTGTTTTTTACATGTTACTATTCTACTAGAAATATTGTAACTACTATTAAAAGTTTTGACCCAGTAATTATAGTTATTTAGCGGCTAAAAAAAGAGAATCAGCAAAATGCTAATTCTCCTAAACTTGTTATATAATCCCCTGCTCAATCATAGCATCTGCAACTTTAATGAAGCCTGCAATATTAGCACCTGCAACTAGATTTCCTTTAGTAGCATAATCCTCTGAAGCTTTTATACTTTTGCTATAAATATTTTTCATGATATCTTGTAATTTCTTATCTACTTCATCTTGAGTCCAAGCTATTCTAGCGCTATTTTGTGCCATTTCTAAAGCTGAGACTGCCACTCCACCTGCATTTGCTGCTTTGGCAGGTGCAAATAACACATTATGATGGATAAAGGTATCGACTGCTTCTAGAGTAGAAGGCATATTTGCCCCTTCCCCTATTGCCTTTACCCCATTGGCGATTAACTTTTCTGCTGATTCTTTATTCAACTCATTTTGTGTTGCACATGGCAAAGCAATCTCGCAAGGAATCCTCCAAATACCAGTATATCCTTGCTGGTAGATTGCCTCAGGATGCTTATTCACATATTCAGAGATTCTCTTGTTTTCTTCTTCTTTTAATTGTTTCACTGTATCTAGATCTATTCCATTTGGATCATACACGTAACCACTGGAATCGCTGCAAGCAACAATTTTTGCACCTAACTGCATCGCCTTCTCCATCGCATAAATAGATACATTTCCTGATCCTGACACAACAACCGTACTATCTTTAAAGCTTAGCCCCTGATTTTTAAGCATTTCTTCCACAAAGTATACTAATCCGTAGCCAGTTGCTTCTTTACGACCTAAGCTTCCGCCATATCCGATGCCTTTACCGGTTAACACACCTGCTTCATAAGCGCCTTTTAATCTTTTATATTGTCCAAACATATAACCGATTTCTCTTGCACCTACTCCAATATCTCCAGCGGGCACATCGATATCTGGTCCGATATGCTTGCTAAGTTCTGTCATAAAGCTCTGACAAAAACGCATAATTTCTAAATCTGACTTCCCTTTAGGATCGAAATCGGAACCACCTTTTCCGCCACCTATCGACTGACCAGTTAACGAGTTTTTAAAGATTTGCTCAAAACCAAGAAATTTAATAATACTTGCATTAACAGAAGAATGAAATCTTAATCCTCCTTTATAAGGTCCAATCGCATTATTAAATTGGACACGATAGCCACGGTTTACTTTTATATTTCCTTTGTCATCCATCCAAGGTACTTTAAAGCTAATCATTCGATCTGGTTCAAGCATTCTTTCTAGTACAGCATATTTTATATATTTAGGATTTTTTTCAAGTACAGGAACTAAAGACTCGAGGACCTCTTTAACTGCCTGCTGGAACTCCTTTTCGTGAGGATCACGTTCTTGAACTTGAATCAATAATTGGTTAATGTAATCTTTCACGGTGTGTGTTTGAAACTCATCTTTTTTCTCCAGCACTTTCATCCTTTTTCAGCCCCTATATTATTTTAATGTTAGAATATTCTCTTTTCTAAAAGTTGTTTTTATTTTATAATTTTATAATTAATAGGTACAATACTAATTTCGGATTGAATTCATGCGTTTCACGCATGAATAGGAGAGTGGATAATGGAAATAAGACAAATCCAGTATTTTTTGGAAGCGGCGAAAAGGGAACATATTACTGAAGCTGCTGACGCTTTGCATGTGGCACAATCCTCTGTAAGTCGACAAATTTTCAATTTAGAAGCAGAATTAGGAGTAGAGCTTTTTATACGCGAAGGAAGAAGCGTAAAATTAACACCTCTCGGAAAAGTTTTTTTTGAGCGGATGAAACAAGTATGGAGTATGATGGAGGATGCGAAAAGAGAAGTAGAGGAATCACTTGATCCTGAAAAAGGGACAGTCAGAATTGCATTCCCTATCAGTATGGCTGCTCATACGTTACCTTCTATCATTTATTCATTTCGCAACCGATATCCAGAAGCTAAATTTCATATGAGCAATGCTTTATACCATGATCTCATCGATGGCGTTATTAATGGAGAATTTAATTTGGCGATGATTGCTCCAATGCCGAATCGGGCAAAAGAAGATAAAATTAAAGGAGCGACATTATTTACAGAAAATATCGTTGCGCTGCTTCCTCTTCACCACCCATTAAGCAATCAAAAAGAGATCCAGCTAAGAAACCTCAAGGATGATCCCTTTTGTGTCTTACCGGAAGGATTTGTTTTTCGTGATCAAGTAGTTAAAGCTTGTTATAATGCGGGGTTTTCACCACAGATTGCATTTGAGGGAAAAGATATTGACGCACTTAAAGGATTAGTATCTGCAGGATTAGGGGTTGCCTTGATGCCAGAGATGACATTGGTGGATAACACCCCACGTTCAACTTGCGTCATTCCGTTGTCAGATGTTAATCTCACTCGAACCGTTGGTGTCATTTATCCTAGCCATCGAAAACTACTTCCAACCGAATCATTATTTTATCAATTTCTACTTGAAACGTACGAAAGGTTGAATGAGTTTAAAAAGTAAGTTTCCAAATTGTTCTATATAGTTTTTCAATAGAAAGCAACCAAAAACAGTGCCTAGTACCTATAAAAGGTAAAGGCACTGTTCTATTTACTCGTCAGACGAGTATTTTTATTCTTTTTCACTTGCTATTATAAAGAAATATTTTATTTACTCCTTGTTTGTAACTTCATGGTAAAATATCGCCTTTTGATTGTTCATAAAATATGTTTCTTACGTAGGACTGTTTTTCAACTATTCTAATACCCTTACTTTGACTTCCCTTGTAATCTCTGTTTGAGGATGCTTAACCCGAATGTTCGTTACTCCTGGTTTTAATGCTTTAATCGAAATGCTCTTCTCATCAGATTCAGTAAGCTCTATTATATTTAGTTCATCGATATCCCAACTAAATGGATTACTACTCTTAACCCAATCAGGCTTTAACAGAGCATGGATGGTTTGGTATTCTCCCACTTTAAGTGTTAGATATTCCGTACTTACCACAATACGTTCGACTTCATTTTCCTTTGGACGTTCTCTCCATGTTGAATATAAAGGATAAAAATCTAGTGAAACAACCTTAATTTTTCCACCTTTTGTATATAATTCAATTCCATTACTAGTAGGCTGGGAATAGATTAAATTCGTAAAGACATATTCCCCATCGTTTATAAACACCTCAACAGATGATTCATCAACAAATCCTCTAATTTTTATTCTTTTCTCATCCGATGGATAAGTAGTTGTATGGACATTCCCGAATAGAAATGGATCCCCATTACGATCTAGTAACATTTCTAGTCCAGCACGAGACCTATCTAAGAATAATTTATTCTCTTTCGTATTTACGCCTATAACCGTATCTTCGTCATCTGATTGCCGAACTCGTATCCCGAATTCTTCTACGTTTTCCCATTCTAGTACTGCTTCAAATTCATAATTAGTACCAGAAAGATCATTAATAGATTGTTCTCCTTCTACTTCCATTGAATGAATAGCGATGTGATCAGCGCGTAAACTTTCTAATTCACTAACTGGTTCTTGAAATAATTTAATACTTCCATCCTTAACCGTTTTCAATGATAGTTGACGAGGAATGGACATTGATCCCTTCCACGGTTCAGTTGGAGATTGATAAGGATATCTCCAATTCGCCATCCACCCTAACCATATTCTGCGACCATCTTGTTCCGGGATATCAGACAAAGACTGGGCAGCATAAAAATCTTGCCCAAAATCAGTTGTCAAAATAGTTTCTGGGGAATTATCATTAATAAACTGTGTTCCGTCAAACTCTCCAATAAAATATTGAGCAGTTGAGCCATTTGTTTCTTCATTATCTCCAATACTAACTTGCAACACCCATTTCTGGTTATTTAAATCACCATCCACTGGCAATTCAAATAAATCTGGGCATTCCCAAACAGCTACATGAGATCCTTCTTTATCACCAAATTGACTTTGAAACTCCCAGTCAATCAAATTATCAGAGTTATAAAAGGTCACGCTTTGGTTCGTAGAAACAACCATTACCCATTTCTTGGTACTCTCATGCCAAAATACTTTTGGATCACGAAAATCCTTTATTCCAGGGTTGGGAATAACCGGATTTCCTTTATATCTTTCCCATGTTCTTCCATTATCTTTGCTATAAGCAATACTTTGAGATTCCCCACCCTCTGTATTTGTATAGATGGCAACTAACCCAGCCTTGCCTTCAAAAAATCCTGTTGTATCATCCCAATCCACAACAGCGCTTCCTGATAATGCTTGCCCTAAATTATCATGTTCTAAAGCAATCGGTAAATGTTCCCAATGCATTAAATCCCTGCTTACCGCATGTGCCCAATTGCCATTTTTTTGATGAAATAGATGATACTCTCCCTCAAAATAGATTAGTCCATTAGGGTCGGCCAAATTTCCTGTAGGTGTTGAAAAATGATACTGAGGTCGATACAATTCTGTATAATAATCCGAAGTGGCTGCTTCCATTTTATCTGGTCTTAAGGCATCCAAATTTTTCGCTTCCTTCCCCATTTGGTTGATACTGCAACCAGTTAATAACAATGTAACTGATAAACCAACTGCCAAGATTCTTTTAGTCAATATGTTTCCTCCCCCTCTCCTGTTTTTCAACTCCATTTATCCCTCTTTTTTATTGGCTAAGATAAAGTGAAACTTCCATCAGTGGGGGGGTTCCTTCTTCCCCTACTGATGGTTAGTTGAACCAATCGGACCTTTACGGACAGTAAGATTCCCACCTATCTCATAAGCTTACGGTTGAGTCTTACCGTCCGTTAAAAGTGGGATAAAATAGCCAGAGGATAGATCCAATCCAATCCCCTGGCTTTATGTTAAATATTATCCTTTTTTGGAAGGAACAGATACCTTTCCATATACTAGATTTACTTTCCCTTCTTCTGCAAACAAACATATTCGTTTGCTTACTTTATCAGGGAAAATTAAACTTGTTAATGCTTGCTCTCCGCCATTGATAAATAATTCTAAGGAGGCAGAATCTACAATTATTCGTAACTCAAGTGAAGAAGAATCCTCAAGACAAACTCGCTGCAGTTTAGGAAAAATATCGGAAAAATCAACCACCCCAGATTTTTCACGAGACAGACTCAGTACATTTTCTTTCGCATCAATAGTAATAGTTGTATGCTGTGAATCTGTATGTTCTATCCTTAATCCATACTTATTTGCATTTATATTCTTGAAGGATAGGATTATCTCTGTGTATTCATGATCTACTTCAAAAACAGTGCTTTCTTTGGCTGTAATGATTGTGTCTGTTCTTTCTTCTTTTCTATCAAAATAGGTATCTAATTCTCTTACTAAATGTTGGACGAGATAATACTCTCCCATCTTCTCACGCAGTTCCAGCTCTCTAGGAAGAGTCATCTGACTTCTCCATCCTTCTGTCGGAACTTGATTAGCATAACGCCAATTACTCATCCAGCCTAAATAAATTCGTCTTCCATCTGCTTCAGGAATATCAGAAAAGCTTACTCCAGCATAGTTGTCTTTGCCATAGTCTAGCCATTTTATATCCTCATGTTCTGATGTGAATTTCTTTCCATCAAATGAGCCAACAAAATATTGAGTGCGGGATCCTTCATCATAATTAGGATTATCCCCAATACTGACAATAAGCACCCACTTTTTATCATTTGAATATTCGATTGATAGTTCAAATAAGTCAGGACATTCCCATACCCCTTCATGTGAACCACAACTCTCTCCAAATTCACTTTCAAACTTCCACTCTTTTAAATTAGCTGATGAGTATAAAGAGATTGTTTGTCCTGTAGCCAGAACCATGATCCATTTCTTTGTCTCTTTATGCCAAAAAACTTTTGGATCTCTAAAATCAGGCTTTGATGGATGAGCAAGTACAGGATTACCATCATATTTAATCCATGACCTTCCATTATCTAAGCTATATGCCAAACTCTGTGTCTGAATGGCTTGCTTGCCATGATCTCCCTCCGAGTGATGAGTAAAAATAGCCACCAAACCTGGTTCTTCCTTAAAAAAACCAGTTGTATTATTCCAATCCACAACTGCGCTACCTGAAAAAATGGTTCCATTGTCATCAGGATGTAAAGCTATTTCTAATTCATCCCATGAAATCAAATCTTTACTGACTGCATGCCCCCAATGCATCGGTCCCCATGTACTGCCATGCGGATTATGTTGATAAAATAAATGATACTCATCTTTGAAAAACACTAAACCATTTGGATCATTCATCCAATTTTTTTCAGGAGAAAAATGCAAGGCTGGTCTGTATTTTTCGAGTTTAGTAATCTTCAATTTAATGCCTCCAATTAATTTACTGTTCTATCATAGCCATCTTGCTTAATTTGCAACCAAGTGCTTAGACCAAGTCTCTCTAGTTCTTTCAAGTAATCTTCCCATTCTTTATCTATATTTCCATTGCTCATCCATTCCGCTCTTTTTCTATTAACATAGGCAAATAAGTCTGTTTCAATCTTTGCTTTTTCGTCTGCTTCCTCTAATGAGAAAAATACAGGTGGATAAAAGTTCTCTGCTTTAATATGTGGAACCATAGTCTCTTCTAAAATATTTAATCTCCAAGCAGCATCATCTGGTTTTGTTGTATATACATCGTAATACTCATCTAGTATAGCTAACGGACCTGCAACACTCGTTTTTTCTCTTAATTCAACTGGTGCTGTACCTTCTAATGAAAGATGTTTTAACATACCAGCTTCCTCATCAAGTTCAAAAATATTTTGCTGTTTTGTGTCACCATATGTTCCCCAGTTATTTTGAACAGATTGCAGCGGCTCATACAGTTGATCAATCCATTTGGCTGTTAATTCTAAATTCTTATTCGAACTTGTGATAACCATTCTTCCTCTATCAAGACCAAAGCCATTTGTTTGCGCCACATTTCTTTCCCCAGAAGGTCCTTCTAATGGCGGCATCACATCATAAGTATCGTTCATGCCAGTAATATTTCCTTTATCCCAAGTAAAGTAAAGACCATATTTAGAATCTTTTCCTTTTGCTACATACTTATTCCAATCTTGTTCATATGCTTCTACATCAATTAAACCTAATTCATTTAGCTCATTAAAGAATTTTAATGCTTCTTTATACCCTTCTTCTGCTGCAGTAAAGATAACTTCCCCATCGTTTGAAACAACTGTATGGTCCCAGTTATCCCCTAAACCAAATGAAGCAAATAAAAAGGCTGGGTCTTCTCCTCCTTGATTTACAATAAAGGATAGTGGTATTTCATCTGCTTCGCCATTACCATTTGGATCTTGTGTTTTAAAAGCAAGAAGTACCTCTTTTAGTTCTTCTGTTGTTGTTGGCATTTCCAGCCCTAAATTATTGAGCCATTCTACATTTATCCAAGGAAGGCAGTCAACTACTTGAATGCGGCTCTTTCCACTGCCAAGCTCTTCAATCCAAGGAAAACTGTATATATGTCCATCTGGAGCTGTAATCATCGATTTATATTCTGGAGCTTCTTCCAGCACCTTTTTAAAATTGGGCATATACTGATCAATTAAATCTTCAACTGGTATGATGGTTCCATCCTTCGCATATTTCAATAAATCATAATCACTGAAAGCAGCATCTAAAATGGCATCTGGCAGCTCCCCACTTGCCAACGCTAAATTCCGCTTCTCCACAAATTGGTCTTTCGTATAGTTTTTCCAATCTATATGGACACCTGTCTGTTCCTCTAATCTTTGATAAATTAGCTTTTCATTCGGGTCGGTTGGTGCCAAAGCAGAGCTTTGTGTCATAAAACGAAGTGTGACTTTCTCTTCCAAAGGAAAGGTAACATCTGTTAGTTTTAAATCTTCCGTGGAAGCACTTTTACTTGTCTTTTCGCCACTACAACCTGTTAAAACAAGACCTGTAACAATAAAAGTGGAAAGAAGCTTATTAATTTTCCCCATAAATTAACCCTCCATATGCTTTTGTTTTAAATTATTTTAAAGATCCTACCATAACACCTTTTTCAAAGTATTTTTGGAAGAATGGATACATAATTAGAAGTGGTAAACTTGAAATGACAATAGACGCATATTTTATTTTTTCTGCTAATTTACTTAACTCAGCCATTGCTAACTGATCACTAATCATTCCAGGCTGAACTTGGTTTTGAATCAGAATAGATCGTAAAACTAGCTGCAATGGATGTAATTCTTGATCCTCTAAGTAAATCATTGCATCAAAGTAGGAATTCCATTGTCCAACAAAGGCATATAGAGCAATGACAAAAATAATAGGTTTAGACAATGGCAATACTATTTTTAAAAATATTTTTAACTCAGAAGCACCGTCAATTTTAGCTGCCTCAAATAGTTCTTTTGGTAGACCTTTAAAAAAGGTTCGTGCTAATATAATATTCCAAACACTAATTGCTCCTGGCAAAATAATGGACCAAATCGTATTTAGCATTCCTAAATCTTTTACTACTAAATAGGTAGGAATCAGTCCACCATTAAAAAACATGGTGATGAGAAAGAAAATCATGATTACATTCTTCCCTTTGAATCCATCAAGAGAGAGTGGATATGCCGCAAATATTGTGATAATAATCGTGACGATCGTAAATCCTACCGAATATAAAACTGAATTGATAAATCCTTTTATCATCAATTCATCTTGAAGAATCCGTTTATATCCTTCGAGACTCCAATCAGACGGATTTAAGGAAAAACCTTTACTAAGTAAAACATTTGGATCTAAAAAGGAAGCCAATAAAATATAAAGTAATGGTAATAATACGATTAACACAAGTAATACTAAAATTATTTTGTTACTAAAAAGTAGCGTTTTATCTGTTTTTGAATGATTTTCCACTGGTTATCCCCCCCTTTTTCCTAATACAACCCTTCGCCTTCATTTAACTTCTTCACTACAAAGTTAACGAATACTAGTAAAACTACATTAATAACAGAATTAAACAAGCCTACCGCAGTTGAATATGCATAATCTCCAGCCTGCAAGCCTACTTTGTACACATAAGTTGGTAATATCTCTGAAGTAGGTAGATTCATTGAGGTTTGCATCAAGTAAGCCTTTTCAAATCCTATCGCCATGATTCCTCCTGCCCCTAAAATAAACAACACAGCCATTATAGGTTTAAGTGTAGGAAGATCAATATGTCTTATCCTCTGTAAAAGTGTTGCTCCATCGATTGTTGCAGCATCATGTAATTGAGGATCAACATTTGCAAGTGCTGCTACATAAATAATGGACGACCATCCTGCAGCTTGCCATATTCCTGATAAAATATAAATAGATCTAAAATATTCAGGATCTGTCATGAAAGACACGGGTTTATCGTTAAATATAGATAATAGTGAATTTATTGGACCTGTAGGTGACATAAAGATAAATAACATTCCTGTAATGACAACAACAGATATAAAATTTGGTGCATACAGTATTAATTGGATGTTTTTTTTGATAGCTGCTCTCCGTACTTGGTTTAGACTAAGTGCTAGAATAATAGGTACAGGGAAGCCAAGTATCAAACCATAAAAACTTAATTTAAGCGTATTCATAAAAATGTCTTTAAAATTGGGAGAAGTTAAAAAATCCTTAAAGTGTGTTAAACCTACCCAATCACTTCCCATAATTCCCTTCATTGGGCTAAAATCTTTAAAAGCGATTATCGCCCCATACATTGGGATATATTTAAATACAATTGTTAAAATAATGGCAGGGACTAAAAATAAGTACAACGCATAGTTTTTTTTAAAATATTGAATAAAGTTCTCTTTTTTTTCTACAGGAAAAAATTTACCTCTTACTTCATTAGAAGTTTTTTTATTAGTTGTTTTCTTTTCAGGTACTGAAATGGACATTTTATTTCGCCCCCTTTTAGAGAAAAATTTTAAAATTCATTAATATCAACCGCTTGACACATGCCTAATTCTCCCTTCTAAAATATGTATATCAACCGCTTTCATATCATTTTATGTTAACCGCTTGATATATTTGATTTTAAACGCTTTCATTCGGTGTGTCAACCGCTTGACTTATTATTTTTAAAAAAGGCTGGGACATAAGTATTCCAGCCATAGATAAACCCGAACAACTATCAAAGAATCCTAAATGGTTGTTCGGGTTTAATAGTTTTATAAAAGGTTGTTTCAGTACAGTTAGTGTTAATATCCGCAGCCTGAATACACTTCGCTTTCCATGGGGCGAGCGCCGAGCCGCTTCGGCCTCTGGCCTGCAGGGTCTCGGACTTTCTCGCAGCTCCCATAGGAGTCTACGTGTATTCAGGCTGCTCCATATTTCCTACTAATTCATTTTTTCTAAAAAAACAATATTTTTTAGGGTATTGCCTTTAAAAACGGAGTGGAATGGAGCGGAAGACACTCGACTCCTGCGGGAAGTAGAGCAAAACCTAAGACCCCACAGGCTTTAGCCGAGGAGGCTTAGGTTGCTCCCCGCGGAAAGCGAGTTTCTGTAGCGCAATGGAACGAATTAGTTTTTACACTTGACTATATTTAAAAACATAAATAACCATTGTATAAAAGAAACCTTTATTTAAGAGATAAATTAGAGATTGTTCGTCTTTACAGATTGGCTATTTAGTTTTGTCCCAGCCTCTTCTAAACTGGAATTCCTACGTTGATTGGTCTCTTTCGGATAATTATGTTGAATAAACAATTGAAATCCTCGCTTTATCTATTAGATTAGGTCGTCTCATTTTTCAGCAATTGAACAGGTAAAATAACTTCCATTCTTTCATCATTATTTACTTCATTAATAATGTCCATTAATCTTAATACAGCTGATTGTGCTATTTCCTCAATTGGTTGTTTAATTGTTGTTAATTGGGGTAACAGCCTTCTTACACTTTGTGTACCATCATATCCTACAACTTTTAATTGATTCGGGACCTGAATTCCCAGTTCTTTCGCTACTTTTAAACAGGTAGATGCTATTAAATCATCACTAGCAAAAATCCCATCCGTTTCTGGGTGCTCTGTAAAAATTTGTTTAATTGTTTCTGCCGTTTCTCCCTCATCAAATAAATTATTAAGTTCATAGGTAATTGGATTATCGACTTGGTCTTCATAGGCTTTTCTTCTATTTTGAGTTGGTGTCTCTAACTCACTTGGTCCATTTATATGAATGATTTCTTTACAACCTTGATTAAGTAAATGTTGAACAGCCAGTCTTCCACCTTCATAGTTATCAGAACCTATTACTGGAATTGTTGGTGATAAGTAATGGTCAATTGCGACTATAGGAAGCTTGGAGTTCTTATATATCTCAATTCCACGATTATAAGAACAAACAATAATACCATCTACTTGATGCCTGATAAGCATCTCTGCATAAGATGTTTCTTTTGCCACTTGTCCTAAACTATTACATAAAATAACTTTAAACTCATGATTGGAGCATATATTCTCTATATATAAAGCTAGTTCACTAAAAAAAGGATTATTAATTGTCGGCAAAATAAGACCAATAAAATTAGTCCGTTTTTTAAAAAGGGAACGTGCAATATCATTAGGATAATAATTTAAGTCTTTAATTGCTTGTTCCACTTTTTCTCTCGTTTTTTCACTTATGTATCCCCGATTATTCAGCACACGTGAAACCGTTGTCGGTGAAACACCTGCTAACTGTGCTACATCTTCTAATTTAACTTTCATGATAACCACCCGAAAAATCATAAATTATTGTATACTTAAATTTTTTATATGTTAACCGCTTTCATACATATTATCATAAACTTGTAAATTTTGCATCTTTCCATCTATCAATGTTTTTGTTCTCCATTGTTCCTCCTGAATTAATCACCTTTTCTATAATTGTATTTATTTTTAGTAGCTTTTTTTTCATTAATATTTTGAATTACCGCATATGCCTCTATAACAGAACCAGTAAACTCAATCCATCCCCCTGTTGCAAGTAATATTCTTCTTTGTTTTTCTTTCTCTTCAGGGGTTATAATAGCAATGGCATCAATTAGTGTACCGATAGAAATTAGGAGATTTCCAAAAGCTTTGTTTTCATATAAACTTCCATTTTCCTCAAACACAACACCAGCGACTTCAATTGCAGCACCTATTGATTGAACAACACTTCCTAATGCATCTAACTTTACAACCTCAGGATTAAGCGGAGTAGGATTAGGTATGCTGGCATTTGCTGCAGCGTAATTTAGAGAGTTTCCTCAAACCTGCACATAAGCTCCGATTATCTCTAGGCGGCTGACTAGCTCTTCTTCCTTTTCATATCGTAATGTTCTTCCAACCCCATGAAAGGAATTAGCTATTGCTTGAATAAAATTCCCATCACGTATTCTTCGTATATTCACTCTATCATCTGCATCTATTGATGATTCTCCGACCGCTGACAAGAATGTCCCGGTAACGAGTAAGTAGGATCCTATTATAAGTAAATCCTCTTTATCTATCATTAGCGAGTCTTCCATATGTACCATTCCCCCAATCTTCCTTACTATGGAACGATATGTTCACTTACATTCTTAGTATCTACTCATATATATTCAACCTTCCCCCTTTATGCTAAAAAAATATTTTTATTCCATCTATAAATACTACTAGTTAATCGAAATTTTCTTGCAATCTCTGGAAAAATAAAAAAGGGAATCCTCCTCATCATTTAAAAAATACTCCAACCTTTTTCACTTTCTTTCGAAGAATTATCACTTTCCACTCCCATATAAGTATGATTTCTCCCTTCTGTGTCTATTATGAAAGTAATCTATAAAAAGGAAAACTGTTCCACTTTTGGTTGAGCATGAGGTGAAAATATGGACACTACAAGTAGTAAAAGAAAAGTATCTAGTCGATTAGAAAAAAATGTTGACTATTTAAAGGAAGAATTAGGTGTTGGCAAAAACTTTGACATCATTCATTTAGATGTTGAATATGCTGGCATTCGAATGGCGATGTTTCTTGTTGATGGATTGGTAAAAGACGATATATTACATTTGCTCATGAAGTTTCTAGCAAAAGTAAAAAAAGAGGAATTAAGAAAAGATGTTTTACAACAATTACTACGTACCTACATACCATATATCGAAATTAGTACGGTTGATGATTTAAATAATGTTGTTGATAATGTCCTGTCTGGTCCAACCGCTCTTGTAGTTGATGGAATTGATGAAATACTGCTAATTGATGCACGTACCTATCCAGTTAGAGGACCAGAAGAACCAGATACGGAAAGAGTTGTTCGTGGTTCACGAGATGGGTTTGTAGAAACAATTGTGTTTAATACAGCCCTTACACGAAGAAGAATTAGAGACCGAACCCTGCGGATGGAGTTTATGCAAATTGGACGTCGTTCGAAGACCGATATCGTTATTTGTTACATTGGTGATATAGCTGATCCTGATATGGTCAAGCAATTAAAAGAATCCATGTCAAAAATTGATACAGATGGATTACCGATGGCGGAAAAAACGATTGAGGAATTTATTTCAGGAAACAATTGGAATCCTTATCCTAGAGTAAGATACACAGAGCGACCTGATACAACAGCTGTCCATCTTTTTGAGGGACACGTTTGTATTTTCGTTGATGGCTCCCCATCGGCCATGATTACACCGGTAACCTTTTGGCATCATTTGCAGCACGCCGAAGAATATCGTAACAACCCTCTGGTAGGTGCCTATTTACGTTTTGTTCGCTACTTAGGTGTATTTGCATCCATTTTTTTATTGCCGTTTTGGTATTTAGTAAGTATTGAACCAAGCCTATTGCCTAGCTCCTTATCTTTTTTTGGACCTAGTGAATTAGGACAAATTCCATTAATCATTCAGTTTCTATTAATAGAAGTAGGTTTGGATATGCTGCGAATGGCTGCTATTCACACTCCTACTTCGTTGGCAACCGCACTAGGACTTGTTGCGGCCTTAATGATTGGACAAGTAGCAGTAGAAGTTGGTCTTTTTTCTAATGAAGTTATTTTGTATTTTTCTATTGCTGCGATTGGATCCTTTGCTACACCAAGTTATGAACTCAGTTTAGCAAACAGACTTGTTCGGATATTTTTACTAATTGCTACTGCTCTCTTTAAAGTTCCTGGATATATAATTGGTGTTGCCCTATTTATTATCTTTCTTGCAAGAATGAAATCTTTTGGGGTTCCATACCTATGGCCGTTCATTCCATTCAATTTCCGTGCCATCCGAGATATTGTTGTAAGAACACCTATTCCATTAAAAAACCGACGACCTCGTATTTTAAATCCAAATGATCCTGATCGATAATCAACTATCTTTTTAAATAGGGATATATGAAAAGCAAATCTTTCATATATCCCTATTTAGTTATTATCAAAATGTAACTACTATAATAACAAACTTACTACTTAAAGGATGTAATGGTATTATTATTAATTAATAAAGAATGTTTCTTTTCCTATTGAGAATGTATGAATAGACTAAGAAACCTTTTGACTTAGAAATTAGACAAGATAGCGACATAGTATATTTTATTCTTATATCATAATAAGTTAAATTTAATATCAAATGAACATAATCTAAATTTTCTGTATACTCAGAAAAATGAGTATGTTATCCTTAAAATGGAATAAAAATACCAAAAAATCATGCGGGAGGTAATATAGTGAAAATAATAAAATCCGGAATATTAACAGTTTTGTTACTTCTATTCACTAATACTGGTATAGGAAATGCAGAAGAGTACCAGGGTGGTGGTTTTTCTGAGAATGAGATAATTAAAGAAGAATCAAATGAAATTATTAGTGATTTAGAAGTTGAAGATGGACCTAACAATCTGAGTAGCCCTGATGCTGCAATTTCTTTAGGACCACCTAGTTGTAATAGAACTCATTCACATAATGTTGCCACTGTAACAATGCAAGTTAAAAATCTCACAGGTAGTTATAGATCTTTAATGTGGGGGTTTCATTTAACTTCTTCAGCTAAATCATTTTTGGGTCCAATTGTAGTAGTTAAAATGCCCTCTGCAGCAGTAAACGGTAAAGCTATAAACACACCATATGAACCTCATTCCGAAGGAGCATCATATAATTTTCATGGAAGCATGAAAAATTATCAAATTAAGGGTCAAAGTTATCCACTCAAAAAAGGTGATATAGTTAATCTTACTTGGCATATAACGGGTACAAATCCGGAAAGATATGGTTATCGATATGTAACTTGCAAAATGCCCTAAAGAATAAACCGAAACATAAGAAATAAAGAAATGAGGTTGTAAATGATGGAGATAGAATGGAAAAAAGAAACTATTATTTTTGAAACTTTAAGAGAATCAGAGGTATGGGCTGATTCTATAGCAAACGAAATACATGGTAGAACAATAAATGGGTATATAACACCAGATTATAAAATAGCATATGCTCTTTCATTTTTCCTAGCTTCCAATCCTGATTATGTTGTTCATACAGAAAAAAGTTTCAATATTTGTCCAGGATTAAAGGTAGAGGATTCATTTATTTATAAAGTTTGGGTAACTTTTAATAGTAAATAAATCATATATGAGTGTGATTATTACATACTGAAAACTTCTATATTTCAGCAAAAATATTTAGATTTTCTTTCACTCATTTATTTTTGACGCTATATTTTCAATGTTGTTTACTTCATTGGAAAATACATTTTCAAAAACTTCTTGGATAATTATATAGTACATTACTACTTAAATCCTACATAATGACATGGAGTTGTATTATCTTATGTTGAAAAGAAACTCAAAAACGGAATTATTTTATCTGTTTTCGAGTTTCTTCTCTTTAAAGCATCTAAATTTCCTCGTTCGTAATAACATTGGGTTTCTATTTTAGTTTTTCTTCTAATAGTTAGTGTTACTTCTTTGCAAACGATATTTAGTTATACAAAACTTAGAAAAAACAGTGAAAAGTTAAGTAATAAAATTTTTGCAAATTTTGTTGCTCCCCAAGTACTTCTCACTGTGATTATAAATTTATGGGTGGAGGGTAGAAATATAATGAGATTTATCAACCTCATTGTATTAAAAAAATTATAGAATTCATGCTATCTCATACCCATAGTATGTCATGACCTTTTCAATTTTCATTGCATCTTCCCCTTTCTTCTCTTCATCCTTTGCTAAAGTATGCAGATTTCTACCAGTAGGTGATAACAAAAAGGATTTTTCACTTAGATAAGAAAGAGGAATTTTCCTATTTAAACAAAATCTGCACCCTCACAATCTATAGGATGCAGTTCTTATCATGTCTTTTTAATGTTGTTTATTCGGTAATTTTGCTTCTGGATGCCCTTTACCATGTTTTTTGTTTTTTTCTTGCTTTTTTTGATCATCCTTTAGTTTTTCAACAAACTGACTTGTATCTTCCATCTAGATTCCCTCCTTTAAATGTTCATGTTATTTTAACCAGTTATGAGATTTTACATTCTTCCTCTATTTTTAGTTTAAGAAAAAGAGGCTGGGACATAAGTATTCCAGTCATAGATAAACCCGAACAACTATCAAATAATCCTAAATGATTGTTCGGGTTTTATTAGTTTTATAAAAGGCTGTTTCAGTACAGTTAGTGTTAATATCCGCAGCCTGAATACACTTCGCTTTCCATGGGGCGAGCGCCGAGCCGCTTCGGCCTATGGCCTGCAGGGTCTCGGACTTTCTCGCAGCTCCCATAGGAGTCTACGTGTATTCAGGCTGCTCCATATTTCCTACTAATTCATTTTTTCTAAAAAAACAATATTTTTTAGGGAATTGCCTTTAAAAACAGAGTGGAATGGAGCGGAAGACACTCGACTCCTGCGGGAAGTAGAGCAAAACCTAAGACCCCACAGGCTTTAGCCGAGGAGGCTTAGGTTGCTCCCCGCGGAAAGCGAGTTTCTGTAGCGCAATGGAACGAATTAGTTTTTACACTTGACTATATTTAAAAACATAAATAACCATTGTATAAAAGAAACCTTTATTTAAGAGATAAATTAGAGATTGTTCGTCTTTACAGATTGGCTATCTAGTTTTGTCCCAGCCTCTAAACTGTAGAAAAACTCCTGAATTTTAAAATAAAAGTTTGTATATAGTATATTTATTAGTCCCTTTGAATGGGGATGTTGCTTTCCGTGGGGCTCGCGCTGAGCCGCTTCGGCTTTTAAGCCTGCAGGGTCTCAGACTGTATCGCTAATCCCACAGGAGTCTCACCTCTTCCACTACAAACAACGCATAAAAATTCCATTTAACTGTTTAAAAATCATTTTGTCGACAAACTGAGCACTTATCTATTTTGATAGGTGCTTTTTAATTCATTTCAACAGCTCTTGCTACTGGTTTACTGCATTGTTTACACGTTCCTTGTAAAACAATGCCAAAATCTGTTTCTTTAATTTGATAATTCTGTATTTGAACAACATCGCTACAGGAACTACACCAGACATTTCTTTCTAATTCATTGCGCGTTTCTTTAGGAATAGCTAACCATTTTTTATTTGCATTAAAAGAGACCACTTCGTTATTCTTGTCCATTTTCCGCACCACTTTTCTTATTTTTTCGAATCTACAAAGATAACTATAAAAGGAATTTAGGAAAAAGGTTTCTATTATCAGTTTTTTCGATTAGACCTATCTAAATAATCATCTTTATTCTCAGTTACTCCCATTATAATATAAATAAAAAAGAAACGAAAAGAAAGGATGAAATTTATGAAAACAATTGCAGTCATTGACGGAGGAACTCGCCCCAATGGAAATACAGCTATCCTAACTGATCAAGTAATCGAAGGATTATCGGTTGCGAAAATTCTACTTAGAGATTATACTGTTTTCCCTATCATAGACATGCGTCACGATTCAGGCGGATTCAAAAAAAGAGAGGATGATTATCATACAATAATTGATCAAATTCTCCCACATAAGATTTTAATCTTCTCCACCCCTATCTACTGGTACAGCATGTCTGGATTAATGAAGAATTTTGTTGATCGATGGTCTCATTCATTAAGAGATTCTGACTATCCTGATTTTAAAACTCAAATGGCTAAAAAGACAGCTTACGTTATTGCTGTAGGGGGAGATAATCCCCATGTAAAAGGTTTACCTATGATTCAGCAATTTCAGCATATTTTTGATTTCATGGGGATTGAGTTTGGTGGTTACATTATAGGTGTTGGGAATAAGCCTAAAGATATATTGGAAGATAAGAAAGCACTTTTTACTGCTGCTCAGCTGAAAAACAAATTAATATATTGATAGATCGGAGTGCAAGAGAAGGATTTCTATAAAGAATTTTCTATTAGTGAGGGTCTTACTGCTCGTTAAGAGTGGGATAAATATCAAAACCCTTGCTTTACCCTTCCTGATAAAAAACTAATCCACATAAAGTAGAGCATTATCGATTTGATAGTACTCTACTTTTGTACCTTAATCTTCGCTACCCCTAAAGCGTAATGACTAAATAATATATTTTCAATCATTTCCGCTTCAGACTCTTCGCAATCCACTATGACAATAATTTCTGAATGAAATCCCTTTAATAATCTCCGCCGCTTTTTTAGAATGATTTCTGTAAAAATGCGAATACCAAATCCAATTAAAAATCCAATTGCTGCTCCTATTAATCCCCAATAAATAGGACCCCATGCAAGCTCAAAACCTATACTTGCTCCAATGACGGAAAAGGCTGTTGCTAATGCAACACCAATATCAACGAAAGAGGTCCCATCAGAACGATGCAAATTATCAAAAACCTTGCGTTCTTCCGTTTGATTATCTAGTGGAATAACAAATATATTTTCCCTTTTTACTCCTTTTTTCTCAAGCGTACTAATAGCCATTTCAATAAAAACAGAATGTTCAAATGTCGAAAATATTTGCATCATCATTTCATCTTCAGCCCTTTTAACACTTGGAAAGAAGAGGATTGGTAATTTTCTTTAAAATAAAAGCGCTGTTCTTTATCATACAGTTTATTATTTTCTACGGTGTTTATATAAGAATCAAAAATAGCAAATCCATAAATGGATGGAAAAAATAAAAGCCACTCAGCATTAATAACTTCTGTTGCTTGTTTTATCTCTCCTAAAAACAAAAGAGAGATAGCTTCAAGGCCATGAGACAAATAAAAAAATACAACTGTCCAAATAATAACAAAAAATGCCGTTGTAATTCGATGGATGTATAGTTGACCTAATCCTGGAACAAAAAGGGACCAAATAATTGCCATAAGAGGACTTCTTTTATCTAAATAATTTATTTCCATTGCACCAATACTAAAAGAATTAAATCGATGCTCCTCCCTTTCTGCTAATACATATATTTTATTCAAATCTACCGTTGTGCGATAACTATCCCATATAGCAAATATATAGACAGGGATATAAATCAATAACCATCTTGTATCTAAAATCTCTTTTGCTTTGTCAATCTCTCCTTGAAAAGAATAAATCATCGCTAAATTTATATTACTGTTTACATTTACTACAACTTCCCAAATGAATAAGACAAAACCACGCAAATATTTTGATAAGAGAAGATGTCCAAATCCAGGAAATGCTGCACTCCACCACCCAATAATATAAGGATTTCTCAGGTGAACTTGTGTCGTACCGAGAATACTTACATGGGCTCTATACCTTCTTGCTGTGTTATCATTCGAATAATTATTCATAGTTTTTCACCTTTTTCTTCATTTAATTACAATGGAGATATAGGTGTTATTTTTTACAAAATTATGAAATTCATCCACATCTGTACTTTTTTAGTACAATAGAACTAAAAAAGAAAGAAGAAAATAATTGATAGGAATGGTGTGCCTTTGATAAATTAAATAAAAATAAAACTTTTATTGAAATACTTATTTTTCCAAAATTCACACATATAACATGAGCTAGTTGAAGACTTCAAAACCACTTTTTAATATTTCATGCTAAAATATACATATAACCTATAAGTACTTTTAAAAAGGGGAGAAGACGATTGTCTCAAGCACTAATATTCGATATGGATGGCACACTTTTTCAAACAGATAAAATTTTAGAAATATCTCTCGATGATACTTTTAATCACTTGCGTTCACTCGATCAATGGAATGGAGAAACCCCTATTGATAAATACCGTGAAATTATGGGTGTTCCATTACCTGTCGTCTGGGAGACATTATTGCCTAATCATACCATCGCTATAAGAAAGCAAATAGATGCTTATTTTCTTGAAAGATTAGTAGCGAATATTAAAAGTGGGAAAGGTGACTTATATCCAAATGTAAAAGAAGTCTTCTCCATCTTGAAAGAAAATAATATGGCCATCTACATAGCTAGTAATGGTTTACCTACATATTTACAAGCTATTGTAGAATTTTATAAATTAGATAACTGGGTGACTGAGACATGCAGTATTCAACAAATTGAATCACTGAATAAATCAGACCTTGTTCGTACCATCATACAGAAGTACAAGATTACTAATGCTGCTGTAGTGGGGGACCGCCTTTCTGACATAAATGCCGCGAAAGAAAATGGACTAGTTTCCATCGGTTGTAATTTTGATTTTGCTCAAGAAATCGAACTTAAGCAAGCGGATATTGTGATTAATGATCTTATCGAATTAACATCAGTCTTAGCAACATTACCGATCTTTCAGGTGGAACAAACTTCTATTCTATAATGTTTCAAGGAATTTTCTATAATCCTTCAGTAAGCATAACAAACTACGAATCTAAATCTTAGAGGACACAAAAATTATAGCTGCCATCATCGGCAGCTATTCTAAAAAAATCGTATTATCTATATTCATCTAAACTACCAGTTTTAATAAGAATCCCTTCCTTATTAATTCTTTCATGCTCAATAGAAATATCGTTTAAGTCCTTATATTTTTCATTCCAAATAATAGCGATAAACGGGTATGGTTCTTTGACAAAATAGTCACATGTTACCTTTATTAATAATCTCAGCAATACTCATAAATTTGTTCGTACGTATTCCCCACAAATCAACGTTCCCAATAAATTCATAATTTTGTTGTATTAACAATGTCTCTAAGCTTTCTTTTTGTTGACTAGAAGGAAGTCTGTATTCATCTATTAAACGTGCTTCCTCTCCTACTATCTCATAATAACTAAATAAAATGGTGTAACCCACTAAACTATCTCCCCTCTTTTTTCTATCATGCTTTATTTTATTTAAAATTTATTAGTATTCTTCACTAGTGTTGCATAAATATTGTCGCAATTTTCAGTCTGATTATCCTCCTTGTTTAGAGCCAAAAAGGTAAATACCTATTCAAAGGTGGCTCCATCCATTTGGGTTTTTTTTACAATTAGACTTGTGCGACAACAACAATTTGCTTATTAAGGGATGGCTTTCCCTTCAATCTTTCGAAGCCAGATATGGGCTGGTTTCCACAATGCAGCCCTTAAATAACGGCTAATTTGTAAGGTTTTTCGCTTACTTCTTGTTTCAAGTTGTACGAGAACATGTAGGCAAAAAACAATCAGTGCGATAAACACTTGGTTTTGAATCGCCCATTCACTTTGACCGTAGAACTTTTTGATGCTGAGATGCTGTTTGATCCATTTAAAGAACAACTCAATTGCCCACCGTGATTTGTACATCTCTGAAATTTCTTCGGCACTCAAATCAAAACGATTGGTAATTAAATGCAGTTCATTTCCTTTTGAATCCATCACTTTTAGAAGACGAAAGTAATTTTCAGCACGGTTTTGAGTCGTACCAATCAACACCATTTGATCTGACAAAACAGCTGAATTCTCGGGTAGTTTAAAATTATAAACTTCCCGTATGACTGCGTTTTTCCGTAGCCTTGAAAGAAAAAAGTAACCATCATCTGTCATTCGGTCAAAGCGCTCGTAATCTAGGTAGCCACGGTCAAACACATACATGCATTCTTTATCATCAACCATGATTTCAAGCTGACCACGATCATGTTCTTTTGCCGTTGTTAAAACAGCCTTTTCAGGATAGGAACTCCCTTTTTCCATAAACACAAGTCTCAAATGCAACTTGACACCCGCTTTTGTTTTGCGGAACTTTGCCCATTTATGATTGGTCAAATTAAGTGGCAATGTGCTTGAATCAATGATTTTTAACGGCATAATAAGCTTTGTATAATGTGTTTTTGCATGAATTTGTGCGACTAAATCAAGGAAAAGCCTTTGAAATAAATCTGGATTTATACCGTTTAATCGGCGTGAGAGCTGAGAAATACTGATTGAATCAAGATCAATGCCTTTTTGTAGTTGGTCGTCGAAAAGACAATCGCTTAGCTCATGCAAACTTTCGACTTCTTGTAGCTGTGCAAAAAGGAGTAATTTTAGAAATGAGTCTGTTTTTAGTTTTTTCGTATAGCAATCTAATTTCAATGTTTTCACCTGTTCTTCAAATAATTGAAGATTAATTGGCGAAAACCATTGTCCAAATGAAGTTTTTCGTGTAATCTTGTCCATGAGATTGGTCCTTTTTTAGTGGATTTGGACGGGTTACCACCTGACTTATCCATTATAAAGGACTTTTTCTATGCATAAAATAATAAAAGTGAACATTTTGAGTATTTTTAATAGTGAAAATAAATTAATGCAACACTAGTGAGTATTCTTTAATATAATATTTTTTGTAATGTGTTCATTATTATGTTCCTAAGTATAACGATGTAAAGTAAACTGAATATAAACTTCCGTAAATTAATTTTCAGTTTACATTCTTCTAATAGAATAGGTACAAATTATACATATGGAGGCATTGGATGTTTAAAATATTAGTGGTAGAAGATGATAAAAATACACGAAAATTAATGTGTGCCGTATTAAAGCAGCATGGATTTCAAATATATGATGCAGCTGATGGCATGGAGGCTCTTCAAGTAATGGAAAAGGAACACGTTGATTTAGTTGTGCTTGATTTAATGATGCCGAAAATGGATGGATATGAATTAACACGGCAGCTTAGACAAACATGGGAGAACCTTCCGATCTTGATGGTTACCGCTAAGCAAGAATCGGTAGATAAACGAAAAGGATTCCTTGTCGGTACGGATGACTATATGACTAAACCTGTAGATGAAGAAGAAATGGTGCTTCGTATTAAAGCCCTTTTACGAAGAGCTAAAATCGCTAATGAGCATAAACTTACTGTCGGAAAAACGATTCTTGATTATGATGCACTAACTGTATCCCGCGAGGACATCATTATTACATTGCCTCCAAAAGAGTTTTACTTATTGTTCAAATTATTATCCTATCCTAATATGATCTTTACTCGTATTCAACTTATGGATGAAATTTGGGGAATGGAATCAGAAACAGATGACCGAACACTTAATGTTCATATCAATCGGTTAAGAGATCGATTCAAAGATTTTCCAGAGTTTGAAATCGTGACAGTAAGAGGACTAGGCTATAAGGCAGTGAAAAAGGGATGAGAGATTTTTTTACAAAACGATTAAGTCTTGCAATTACGTTAGTAATGTTTGTGTTTGGCGTTATGATGGCTACAGTATTAGTGGCGGCTGTCATTACTTTCGCTTTGCAGCATTTAGGTATTATTTCGAATCATAGCCAGCTTCCAGTGTTTCCGCTCATTACCTTTTTAGGCTTTTGTATCTTACTTGGTACATCTCTTACTGCCTTTCTCAGTAAAAAAGCGTTAAACCCAATCCGCACGGTGATTGATGCTACTCATAAAGTTGCTGGTGGCGATTTTTCTGTGCAAGTTAACATAAAAGGTATAGGAGAATTAGAAGAATTATCTCATAGCTTTAATAAAATGACCCAAGAGCTGTCAGGAATTGAAACACTTCGAAGTGACTTCGTAAATAATTTTTCCCATGAGTTTAAAACACCTATTGTTTCATTACGAGGGTTTGCGAAATTACTTAAAGAAAATAACTTAACCGAAGAGGAAAGACAAGTATGAGTAAAATGTTTGTGGGAGAATAAATATCCTTTTTGTCTAGTTGGGGGACGAGTCCCCCAACTAGACAAAAAGGCCACCAAGCGAAAGCGCGGTAGCTGGAAAAAATTAAGTATTAAAAAAGAGAGCTTCCTTTTGTAAAGTAGAGTTTGACTAGAATACTACGAAAAGGAGAGGCTCTCATGAATCAATGTAACACAAAAATGCCATCATTAAAAGAATTGGAAAAAACTTTATTTCGAACACTACAAATGACCTTTCAAGAAATCCTTGTTCAAACATTAGAAAATTGGGATCTAGAGATTGCTCAGCAACGAGACAAAAGAAGATTTGCTTTACGAGATAAACGAGAAATACGAGTAGATACAGCGTTTGGAGCAGTGGAGCTGAAGCGTAATTATTATTTCGATCGTGTAACCAAAAAATATATTTGTCTGTTAGATCATTATTTACAGTTTCAAGGGAATAAAGGGTTTAGTCCACTATTAGAAGAATGGGGGCTAGAATTAGCGACAAATGGTTCCTCCTATCGAAAGGCGGTGGAAACGTTCGAACAATTTTTAGGCTATTCGGCGATGAGCCACGAAGCATTACGGCAACATCTTCTTCATACAAGCGTACTTCCCGCTAAGGAAAAACGTCCTTTTCAAAAGGTGTTGTTTGTCGAAGTAGATGGATTATATGTGAAGAGTCAAGAAAAGAAAAAGCGTGGATGGGAGTTGAAATTCGCCGCTGTACATGAGGGATGGAAAGAAAACGGAAAGCGAGTCAGGCTCCGAAATAAAAGGCATTTTCTCTATGAAGAAAAAGAACCCTTTTGGGAAGCTTTTGAAACATTCTTACAGAATCATTATGCGTATGATCCAACCCAAACCTTGCTTATTATTAATGGCGATGGAGCAGGCTGGATAACGGCATGTCGGGAGTATTTTCGGGAACGCGCCTTTTTCACCATGGACCGTTTTCATGTCGCTCGTTCGATGAAGCAACTAATGAAGAGCCATCCTCGATACCGCTACATGAAAAGAGCGTTAAAAAACTACCAGGTAGAAACATTACTTCTAGAGTTGAATAGCGCAGTAGGAACAATGGATACACCAGAAGAAGAAGAAAAACTAGCGCATTTCCTCGGCTTTTTAACGCATCATCAGGAAACCATAAAAGATTACCGTAGTTGGTTACAGGAGAAAGGCGTGGACACGACAGCGTATCGTCCAATGGGAAGTGCAGAAGCAATGATGAATCAATTAGCCAAACGATTAAAAAATGGAAGAGCATGGAGCAAAAAAGGCGTCATGAGCATGGCACGTTTGTGGATTGGGTTGAAGGATGATCTATCTATCCAAACGATATATGGAAAATGGGAAAAAGCCACGGAAAAATCAAAGAAAGAGCATCGACCGAAAAGAAAAATACCCACAAAATTAGTAACAGAAACCGTGCGTCAGAACATGCCATACTTAAATCAAGCGATTGGAAAACCCGTTCACTTTGCCTTACAGGGATTAAAAGGTTTTTAAAAAATGAGAGAATCAACAGTTGGAAGAACAAAACCAATTGGAAAGCGGATACAAACTTAGAGGTTTTACTTTATAAAAAAGGGAGCTAAAAAAACTCCCACAAAAACTTGACTCAATCGAAAGACAAGAATACCTTGACATTATCATTACCGAGTCTGAGCGATTAGCCGCTCTTTCTACAAATGTACTTATCCTTTCAAAGTATGAAAATCTTGAGATTATTACTGAAAAAGCACCCTTTCGACTAGATGAGCAAATCCGAAAATCAATCGTGTTAATGGAACCAAAATGGTCTGCAAAGGAAATACTCCTAAATGTTGAGCTTGATGAAGTTATCTTTAACGGAAATGAAGACTTGACCCAGCAAATCTGGCTAAATCTTTTAGACAATGCCATCAAGTTTTCAGATTCAGGAGGAAAAATAGATATAACGCTTACTAACACAAAGGAAGAAATTTGTTTCTCGATCCAAGATAATGGGCCTGGAATGGATGATCATACCAAAAAACATCTTTTTGATAAATTTTATCAAGGTGACACCTCTCATTCCCAATCAGGGAATGGATTAGGGTTGGCACTTGTAAAAAGAATTGTGGAACTGTGTGATGGGAGAATTTATGCGGAGAGTGAGAAAGGAAAAGGAAGTACATTTATTGTAAGATTATTAGCTTGATTAAAAAATGCAAAAAAGCTAGCGAATTAGACAAAAGTTTTCCCACTAGTTAGCTTTTTTGCATTTTTTCAACGGTACACCTTATTCCATAAAACTTATTGATTAACGGATGATCACCAGTGGTAATTTTTAAATCTCTTCATCTCCTTTTTCCGATTCTCCTATCAAACATAGCGAAAGCTCTTATAAAATTATTTTCAGAAATTAATGCTTGTTCAATAGAAAGAGAACAATAATCAATGAAGGATTGATAGACATATCCACTATCCACTATATTTTCTGTAAGCAGCCTTTGTTCTACCGCTGCTGAAGCCTTTACTAATTCTTTTCTCTCCTTTGATTCATACATTCCCCTCCAGTCCTCTTGAAATGGAATAGGCTTTAATTGTCGTTCTAATTTTATTGCTTCATATATCTTTTCGTGTGCAATCCAATAGGTAATGTCAGAAGCACTGAAAATTTCCTCTTTATCAAAAGTGATCCATATTCTACGTGGACCATCATGAAACTTCCGATAAACAGTTGTATGAATTTGAATTCTTCCTTTTATTTTTTCACAGAAAAAGCTGTCAATTCTACCTTTTAATTTACTCCATTGCATAAATGGTTTCCTCTTTGTAAAAGTATTTACTAATTCATCTTAAAAAATTACCCTACTCTGTTCTTCTATATATAGTAACATTTCCCCTTTACTTTAAGCTATTTCTGTAAAATTCCGCTATAAAAAATTTGATTTCTTTTCTAAAAGTTTTTTTCAATGGCTGTTTTCTAAAGAATTGTTGTTTTTTAATCGAAAAAATGAATGAGTTGGAAAAATAGAGCAGCCGAAATACACGTAGAAGCCACGGAGATTAGCGAGATAGTCTGAAACCCCAAAGGCGAAGCTGAGGAGGCTTTTATTTGTATTCTTTTTCATGCAACGAAAACCTTTACCTTTTTTGAAAACATTTTCATCTTTTTCTATGACATAATCAAATTACAAAAAGTTGCAACTTTTGAGAAAGGAGTGATTCCAATTATTTATACATGTACTTTAAATCCTGCCATTGATTTATTTGTTGAGACCAACGAACTAGAGCCATTTATTGTAAATCGTACAAATACGGAAGATTATCAAGCAAATGGTAAAACCATCAATATCTCTCTTATTCTAAAAAAAATGGGGATTGAAAATACAGCACTTGGATTTATCGGTGGTTTTACAGGTAGATACATTGATGAAGAGCTACAAAAACAAGGAATTCGAACAGATTTCATTAAAATCGATGGGATTACTCGAATAAATACTTTTGTTAGAGCTGGAGAAAAAGAATATAAGATTGTTAACAAAGGGCCGACAATAAAACAAGACAAACAGCAACAATTAATAAACAAATTAGATTCTATTCCTAGTGGCAGCATTCTATTTATCTCTGGCAGTTTACCAAATGGAATTTCGGATGACATCTACTTAGAAATTGCAAAAATTGCAAAAGAAAATGAGCTGAAATTAATCTTCGATATAAGTTCACGTAAGCTCTTAGATTGTCTTCCATATTCCCCTTATTTAATCAAACCTAATAAGGAAGAGTTAGGACACTTATTTAGTAAAGAAGTTTTACTGGAAGAAGATGTTCTCCATTATGCAAAAACGCTATTAAAAATGGGAGCACAAAATGTCTTAGTATCGTTAGGTGAAGATGGCGCTATCTTTCTCTCATCTGAAAGATGCATACGTGTAACATCACCAAAAGGAGTTGTAGTAAATACTGCATGTGCAGGAGATGCTTTTTTAGGCTCTTTTGTAGGCAAAAAGTTATTAGGTGCGTCCTTAGAAGAGGCATTAACGTACGCCTCTGCAACAGGAGCATCAACAGCATTTTCAATGGGATTAAGTAATCTAGAAGATGTAGAGGAATTGTGTAAAGAAGTTAAACTAGATGATCTTGATTTAATTATTAAATGAGGAGGCTAATGAAATGAGTAAAATTAAAATTATTGCTGCAACCGGCTGTCCAACTGGAATTGCTCATACATTTATGGCTGCAGAGGCATTAAAAATTGCTGCAAAGAAACTAAATGTTGATATTAAAGTAGAGACACATGGTCAAGTAGGAATCCAAAACGAGTTGAGTAAACAAGATATTCAAGCTGCTGATGGAGTAATTATCGCAGCTGATAAAGATGTATTTGCAGATCGCTTCAAAGGAAAACCAGTTATTGACGTTCCAGTTGCAAAAGGTATTAGAGAAGCAGAGTCTCTTATACAAGCAATAATCGATGGGAAAGCACCAGTATTTAAGGATTCCAAAAATGATGCTTCCTCAGAAGAGTCTGAAGAATACACTTCTGGCAATTCTTTTGGAAGAGCGATTTATAAACATTTAATGAATGGTGTTTCACACATGCTTCCATTTGTCGTAGGTGGCGGTGTATTAATTGCCATCTCCTTCTTATTCGGAATTCATTCAGCTGACCCTAATCATGAAACTTATCATCCAATAGCAAAGTTTCTTATGGATGTTGGAGGGATAGGATTTCAGTTAATGGTTCCTATTTTAGCAGCATTTATAGGGGATTCCATAGCAAAGCGACCAGGTATGGTGGCTGGGTTTATCGGTGGGATGATGGCTTCTACAGGTGGAGCAGGCTTCCTAGGAGGAATCGTTGCAGGGTTCTTAGCTGGTTATGTCATTATTCTTTTATCTAAATTACTAAGTGGATTATCTCAATCATTGGAAGGTCTAAAGGCAATCTTTTTATATCCAGTTTTCGGAATTCTGATTACAGCATTATGTATGTATTTCTTTGTAGAGCCAATGACCGTTATTAATGAAGGCATGAAAACATTTTTAAGTGACTTTCAGGGAGCCAACCCAATCATTCTTGGTCTAATAGTCGGGTGTATGAGTGCATTTGATATGGGTGGTCCTATTAATAAAGCAGCCTATGTTACAGGTACAGCTTTACTAGCTGAAGGAAACATGTATTTTATGGCAGGCGTTTCTGCAGCATGCATTACTCCTCCATTAGTAACTGCTTTTGCAACCGTATTCTTTAAAAAATATTTTAATCAATCTGAACGCAATGCTGGTTTGATTAATTTTATTTTAGGATCAACCCATATAACAGAAGGTGCTATACCTTTTGCTGCAAAAAATCCAATTGTTGTCATCCCTATTTTAATGCTTGCATCCTCTATTTCTGCCATATTAACATACCTATTCAATGTGCAAGTTCCTGCACCACATGGCGGATTTTTAGTACTGCCAGTTGTAACAGGAGCATTTCAATGGGTAATTTCTATCTTAATTGGATCACTTGTTGGGGCATTAGCATTTGGATTTGCTAGAAAAATCAGTGCACAAAAAAAAGATAGAGAAAATAATCTAAAACAATCTGCTTAACAGGACTGGAGATGAACACTTTGAATACTTTATTTTCTGAACAAAATATCCTTTTAAACGAGAGCATTTCGTCACAAAGAGAAGTATTTATAAAAATCGCGGAGCATTGTGTATCCAATAATATAGCTATTTCTACTGAAGAACTTATACAGGCATTGGAAGAAAGAGAAGTACAAAGTACAACAGGGTTCATCGATGGATTTGCTATCCCACATGCCAAAAGTTCTTCTATTCAAATTCCGTCTGCTTTAATTATCACGTTGAGCGAAGGAATCAATTGGAACTCAATGGATCAAAAGGCTGTTAAATTCATTATTGCATTACTAATACCAGAAAACGCAGAAGCAACAACTCATTTAACAGCACTTTCTAATATTTCCAGAATGTTAATCCATCAAGAGATAAGAGAAAACTTGTTAGCAGCTCAGAACAAACAGCAAATTCTTCAATTAATCAATGAGTCTATCGTAAGTATTTAAATAAAAAAGTGGCAAAAGAAATCAGAAACTATGTCTACAGTTATCTTATTGTTCTTTTAGCCGCTTTTTCCAAAATCAGTCTAAAAATAACTTGTCAAAAAAATGGAGGTAAGAAAAATGAATGTAGATATAGAAGCTAAAGTACTAAATACTAAAGAAATGCTTTTAAATGCCCAAAAAGATGGCTATGCAGTACCAGCCTTTAATATACACAATTTAGAGACCATTCAAGTAGTTGTGGAGGCAGCTTCCAGTCTTCGCTCCCCTGTTATCTTAGCTGGTACACCTGGAACATTCAGCTACGCTGGTCGCGATTATATTCAGGCAATCGTGGAAACAGCAGCAAAGAAATATGATATCCCAATTGCATTGCATTTGGACCATCATGAAAATATTCAAGATATAAAAGAATCGGTCTTACTAGGAACTAAATCAGTCATGATTGATGCATCCCATCATCCCTTTGAAGAAAATATTAAAATTGTTAAAGAAGTAGTTGATTTTGCTCATTCTTATGGTGCTACTGTGGAAGCAGAATTAGGTAGATTAGGAGGCCAAGAAGATGATTTGATAGTGGATGAAGCAGACTCTTATTATACAGACCCAATAGCAGCAAAAGAATTTGTGGAACGTACAGGTATTGATTCTTTAGCTGTTGCAATTGGTACTGCACATGGTTTGTATAAATCAGAACCTAAATTAGACTTTGAACGTTTAGCACAAATTAAGCAGGTAATTGATATACCACTTGTGTTACATGGAGCTTCTGGCATTAGTGTTACTGATGTAAGAAAATGCATCGACTTAGGCTGTTGTAAAGTAAATATTGCAACAGAACTAAAAATACCATTTTCAGAGAATATAAGAAAATATTTGACGGAACATCTAGACGCAAATGATCCTCGAAAATATGTTCAACCTGCTAAAGAGGCTATGAGACAAGTAGTAATAGATAAAATTAAAATGTGTAAAAGTGAAAATCGAATTTAATCTGTTTGAAACAAGTGAAATAATGAGCTTAAAAAAGAAACCTTTTAACATTAAGTAGTTCAGTTATTGTGGAGAAACAATATAATTAGCATTACAATTAACAGTCCAATTCGCATATGAATTGGTCTGTTTGATTTTATTGATATATCAACACTTCAAGTGAAAATTGGTATAAAAAATTAACTAAATTGGCATACTAAATAACAGAGTGACAATAACTGTTGTCAAGGCGATAATTGGGGTGTTAAAATAGATGCTAATAAGGATGTTAATTGAACTAACAATCGAGGTGAAAATGGATGAAATTCATAACGCCTAAGAACAATAAGGCTGAAAGTGTGGAGTGGCTTATATCTGAGCGAGTAAGAGCATTAGTCAATGTTTACTCCGAATACACTGGATATTCCGAAAGCGAAGTTGTTGATACTTTACTCCTTAATATTTTGGATGATAAAGATTTTCTGCAATGGATAGAAAACAAGCGAAATAACCGAAGAATTGTTAAACAATTAGAAATTGAAGATTTAGTGGAGGGGAAAAAACTTGGCTAAATTGCAACGATTGGCGACAAAGGAAGACAGCATCGTTGTTATTCATAATCCTGTGAATGAAGAAGAATTGAAAGACAGAAAGGAACAATACCAAGTCCTTTCCGATAAACAATTTGCGTTTCGCTATAACCATATGTTATTCCACCCCATTGAATTTACTTGGAATGGAAAAAACCACAAAATCCAATATAATTTCTGCACAAACCCTTTTTGTAAATGGTGTGGTCAAGAACAGACTACTTTAAAAGGTAAAAGTAAGCGATATAAACTTAGTGGAACAAAAAGTAAAAAATCACTTGTATGTAATCCAGATACTATTCACCCCGATAGAGGTATGACGCTAAACTGTAATTCTATTACTGTTTCAAATTGGTCAATTACAGAAGAAATTTCGAGGCTTATTCGTATCAATCAAACCCAAGATGTTGAACCTGATTACACTTTCCATAAAGAAGGTTGTACCGCTAATCATTTAACGCCTTTTGACAAGCCTGATGGTTTTTATAAGCAAGGCAAAACATTGAATAATTCTCAAAGATGGCAATGCAAAGTTTGTAAGAAAAAGACAAGCATTCTACCAAACAAGCGACAATCCACAACTTATCGCCAAAAGAGAAATGATATTCTTCCAATGTTTGCGAAACTGCTTTTAAACAAAATGCCAATCAGTCGTACTTGTGATATTTTAGAAATCGGAGTCGGCACTTACTACCAAAAATTAGAATGGCTATACCGTTGTTGTTTGGAATTTTTAGAGAAGTATGAAACAACTCCTTTGGATAATATGTCATTTAAAGAAATGTGGCTAAATACCGATAAAATGCACTATAACCTCAATAATGTTCGTAAAAAGGGGCAAGGCGGTCAAAAGTATTTTGGCTTAGAAGACAGCCAAGTACAGACATATGTAGTTGTATCAGCAGATGCACTCTCACGATATGTATTTCGGTCTGATGTTGCTTATGATTGGGAAATGACAGTAGAGGATTTAAAATACGATACTGTCATATATAAAGAAGACCATTTGAATGATTTTAGCAAGAAGAATAATCGTTTGGACTTTTCCTATTACCCACAAGAACCTTCACCGAAAGATACACAACAGCCACACGAATATCGAGCTGAACTAAATAATTTCAATAAAAGAATGCAGTATGTAGATGGTCTTCACGTTAATCCTACCTATACGACAATCGCCCATTATTGGCTCATTAAACAGCTTGTAAAGGCATCTGAATGGAGAATGATAAGCGATAATGATTCTTCAATCATAACGGCGTTTTTTAGAGTGTTCTCAAAGGAAGTAAGAACATACGATGCTCACCACTTTCTGTGTTCAATTGATAAGAACAAGAGTAGAAAACAATGCTTGGAAGAGTTTGACGATGCAAAATCCGATTTATTAGATTGGGGATTTCATCGAGGATATGAAACGAAGAACTTGCGAAAATTGGCTTACCTTTCATTAAAAGAACTATTTGAAACGCATCAATTTCATAGTGAAATTAAAACACCAAAACAATCGTATAATGTTTGGGCTAAAAATCCGATTACACACCCATTAGCATCAAGAGATAAAGGATTTCATAGAGTGGATTGCACAACTGATTTATCTTCTCTTGAACCGAAAGACATAGCGAAAATGGTAATCAATGTGAATGATAACGCCACGAATAGTTTTATCCAACAAATTCGTAGAAGATTATCTATCCTTGAAAGACCGTTAATGACTGCAAGGGGCGATGGAAAGAGTTATATTTACGCCAACTTCAATCCAAAGTATGCTCAATACGCCTTGACCATTCTTAGAACATTTTACAACTTTTGTGAAACTTATAAATCTGCCGATGGTAAAGAACTTACTCCTGCACAAAGATTGGGTGTAACCAATAAAGTCTTTGATTTGAAAGATATTATTTATCTTAGATAGTTCTCTATTTCAATATAAAATAGGAGAATCTTATTTTTATGTTAAAATAAAATCATAGAATATTGAAAATTGTATAGAATCAATTAGGCAAAAATATATGGAGGTGAAATTATTTGAAAAGATTTTGTATCTTTCTTTTTGGATTGTTTTTTGTTGTTTCATTAACAGGATGTATTGGAGAAGAATATGATTTTTCTCCCCCTACTGCTTCACTTACAAATCCAGAGGATATTACTCAAGAAGAAAAATTAGCAGAAGCAAACATAAATTGGACTTTTGATGAAAAATACAACAAGGAAACGAAGGATATTCTTTCATTAGCAAAAAAGCAAAATAAAATGCACTTTAATTCTGGGCAGAAAGTTCAGTTTTCCCTTCAAGATGGATATTTTGACGAGAAAAATGTGAAAATTTCGCTTTGGCAAAATGAAAACAAAATAGATTTAGAAATGGATAATGCAGGTCCTTATTTCAACTTACCGAAAGATAAAGGCGAGTATATGATTGTTTTAGACCTACCTACTGATAAAGGAACTGCCCAATATGTAGGGAATATCGTCATTCAATAATAGGAAGTTTAGATAAGGAAATAACAATGAAAAAACGCTTGGTAAATCCAAGCGTTTTTTGTGTTAAAACTTGTGCTAATTACAGAACGAATTATGCTGTTTTTTAATACCAAAAATTCATTGTTATTTTAGATTTTCTCCACATTATCTGAACTACTTATTTTAACATAGGTTTCTTTTTTTACATCATTCTAATCACATAGGCATCAAGAATGATTCTTGAAATTACTTGTAAAGGTAACCGGGAACGTACTTCATAATCTGGAAAAAAAGAGGATGACCCTTTATATCCTAAAAGAGTTATTTCAGAAAGCTTGGCTAAACTTGAATCGATTCCAGCCGTCAATGTAATTGTGCTAATTTGATTTATTTTAAAATTTTTACACGCCTCTACTAATTCTTTTGTTTCCCCATTTAAAGAAATAAAAATAGCCAATTCATCTTTTTTTATTTTTTTGGAAATTACTCGAATAATATTCGGGTCATTGTGCATCTCACAATTTTTTCCTAATAGCTGTAGTTTGATAGTCACTTCGTTTCCAATCATTTCCGAAAACCCTCGGGCAAATACATACACTTTTTTGGCATTATTAATTTTCTGAATCGTATCTTCTATATTTCCACTGTTTAACATTTGAATGGTATTTAGAACTTCGACTTCATTCTTTTTTATTGCTTGCTGTATTTTTTTATCAATATCATCAATTGTTTTTACTTGTTTAGTTGATTTTAACTTATCTTTAATAGAGTATTTAAATGCAGTAAATCCATCATGCCCTATCTTCTTCATTAAACGAACAATTGTGGCAGTAGATACATTTGCGCTCTCACTTAATTTAACAATCGACATGTCTGGCATTAGTTCAATATGTTTGAATATAAAATCTAATAAATATCTTTCTGTCTCACTTAATGATTGATATTTCTCTGTTGAAAGATCGAATATAATATTGTCCAAACTATCACCACCTTATAAACCATTGTATACGCATACAACTATTTTACCATTCTATTGTTCTCTAAATATAGTATTTAATTAGATTATTCTTCATAAAAGAGGCACATACTCATACAAGAATGTGCCTCTTTCTCTACTAATTTGAAACTATCTTATTCCCAAATCTCTTTTGCCACATCAACAATGTATTTCAATTTATTCCATTGCTCTTCTTCTGTTAATTTATTTCCATGGTGAGTAGAAGCAAATCCACATTGTGGACTAATGCAAAGCTGTTCAAGAGAAACATATTTAGATGCTTCCTCTACACGTGTTTTGATCGCCTCTTTATCCTCTAATTCTCCTGTTTTCGAAGTAAATACACCTAAAACTACTTGTGCTCCACCATTTGGAACAAACTCAAGCGGTTTGAAACCACCAGAGCGCTCATCATCATACTCTAAAAAGAAACCATCTACTTTTTCCTTTGCAAAAAAGCTAGGGGCAATTTTATCGTATGGACCTTCAAATGCCCAAGCAGATTGATAGTTTCCACGGCAAAGGTGGGTTGTCACTATTAGGTCTTCTGGTTTTCCTTCTAGAACACCATTAACTACACTTAAGGCTAAATCGATTAATTCTTGTCTTTCTAGCTCACTTTTTGCAAATGGTAGTTCTGGTGCACAAAGCCCTGCGATGTATACATCATCAAATTGTAAATAACGACAACCAGCCTCATAAAATGCTTGCACCGCATCACGATAGGCTTGGATAATATCTTTCGCAAAATCATCAATTTCCGGATAAATTTCTTCATTGCGGATACCTGCATTGAAAAATTGATTTGGACTTGGAATGGTCATTTTTGCGACTGCACGGTCTCCAACAATCTCATAGAATTCCTTAAAGTCTTTTAAATGTGGGTGATCAGGATCAAAAGATACTTTTCCTATAACACGTACATCATACGCTTCTGTTTCAACCCCTTTAAATTTGTAACCATGGTCAGGTACATAGCCTTCTACTCCATTTAAATGCTCCATGAAATCAGTGTGCCAGAAGCGGCGGCGGAACTCGCCATCTGTAACTGCTTGAAGACCAACTTCAATTTGCTTGTCGACAATTCGTTTAATTTCTTCCGTTTCAACTGTACGTAGTTCCTCAGCTGTAATAGCTCCTTCAGCAAACTTCTTTCTAGCATCATGAATTGATTGAGGACGAAGTAAACTTCCTACATGGTCTGCTCTGAATGGTGCTTTAATAATTGTTTTTGTCATTTGAATCCCTACCTCCGTAAATTTCTTTTCTCTTTTTAATTTTAGATTTTTCAGAAAAACGCATTTGTAATTATGTATAGAAAAATCTTTTTTGTGGCTTTCATAACTCTAGAATCCACAATTTTTTACTAGTTATAAGTAAATGTAACATGAAAACAAATATTCTGAAATACATAAAATTTCAACTCTTAAGATTATTTAAAACTTTTCTAGTAATTCTACACCATTTCTTATAAGAATACTAGATAATAGAAATAGAAAATAGAAGCAAATTTAAATGGCTATTTACAGCAATTCCTACTTTACTTTTTTTCCAAAAATAAGTAATTTCACTCAAATAAAACGCTTACATTTAAGAATAAAGAACCATTGCTAATCTCCTTTGAAGTTTTTACACTATTGTTATATTGGAAAATAATATGTATTCAAGGGGGAAAGTGAATGAGTAATTTGGCCAAAGATGCAAAAAAGCAATCTGACCCATACGATTTCGTACAAATTGCCAATAGCTCTAAATTTAAGCAATTAATGTCCCAAAAGAAAAGATTTCTAATACCTCTAACAGTCTTCTTCTTACTCTTTTATTTTATGTTGCCTATTTTAACTTCTTACACGACTATCTTAAATAAACCTGCAATTGGATCCATCACATGGACATGGGTATATGCGTTTGCACAGTTTATTATGACTTGGGTGCTATGTATGATTTATGTTCGAAAAGCAATAAAATTTGATCATTTAGCTGCTGAAATTGTGGAAGAAACTAAGCTGGAAGGGGCTAAAAATGAATGAATCCAATCGCGTTAATGTTATTCGTCATTATTGTCGTTATTACCCTTATCATTACATATTGGGCAGCAAAAAGAACCAATACGACAAGTGAATTTTACACAGCTGGTGGTGGCTTAACTGGCTGGCAAAATGGGTTGGCCATAGCTGGTGACTATTTATCTGCTGCCTCGTTTCTCGGAATTGCAGGAGCCATCGCATTAACTGGTTTTGATGGATTCTTCTATTCCATCGGATACTTGGTAGCGTATTTAGTTGTTCTTTATATTGTTGCTGAACCACTAAGAAATTTAGGCAAATATACCATTGCCGATATGATAAATGCCCGCTTTGACCAGAAAAAAGTAAGAGGGGTGGCCGCACTAAGTACGATTACCATTGTAATCTTTTACATGATCGCCCAATTAGTTGGAGCCGGTGCGCTTATTCAGCTATTATTAGGTATCGATTATTGGCTAGCTGTTTTAATTGTAGGGATAATGATGACCATTTATGTATTATTCGGTGGTATGACTGCTACAAGCTGGGTACAAATCATTAAAGCCGTCCTCTTAATGCTTGGAACAGTTGTCATCTCCTTCCTTGTCCTTGCAAAATTCAACTTTAATATCCTTACAATGTTTGACGAAATCAAAACACTTACACCATTAGGAGAAAAATATATTAATCCTGGCGTGAAGTATACAAATTCTCTTGATACTATCTCCATGATGGCGGCACTTGTTTTGGGAACTGCAGGTCTTCCTCATATTTTAATGCGTTTCTTTACCGTAAAGGATGCAAAAACAGCTAGAAGCTCTGTTGTAACAGCAACTTGGGTGATTGGTATTTTCTATATCTTAACCATCTTTCTAGGCTTTGGAGCTGCTGCTTTTGTTGGCGCTGCTGATATTATGGAAGCTAATTCAGCTGGGAATATGGCGGCTCCATTATTGGCACATGCGCTTGGTGGTGACTTTCTCATGAGTTTTGTTTCTGCTGTGGCATTTGCGACCATTTTAGCTGTTGTTGCAGGACTTGTTTTATCAGGTGCTTCTGCTTTTGCCCATGATATTTACGGACAAATTATAAAAAAAGGTAAGGTAACAGAAAAACAACAAATGAAAGCTGCACGCTATGCTTCTGTTGCTGTAGCCATTCTTTCTATTATTCTTGCACTATTTGCCCAAAAAATGAATGTAGCCTTTCTTGTATCCCTTGCATTTTGTGTAGCAGCCAGTGCCAATTTACCAGTTATTATTTTTACAATCTACTGGAAAAGATTCAATACAGCTGGTGCTATTACTGGTGTAATAACAGGATTAGTTACTGCGTTAGTATTAGTAGCAATTAGTCCAAGTGTACTAAATCCAGATCCTGGTGTCGCTATTTTAACAGGAACCGCTATATTCCCATTAACAAATCCAGCTATCGTTTCTATTCCTGCCGGTTTCCTTGGAGCATTTATTGGGACTATTCTTTCCACTAAACGAGACGAGAAGAAATATGCAGAAGTGATTGTAAAAGCGAATACAGGAATGAAGTAAGAGATGGAAACTGACTCTATGTAACAATAGTAGAGTCAGTCTCCATGTTTCCCGGGAAATAAAATGACAAAAAGCGCCAAAAACCGATTTATTTTCAGCACCTTTCTTACTCATTTAGTTCCATAATAACCGTCAGTCATTTCCCCTCCACTATGTCTGCAAACTCCTCTAACGTAGTAGAATACTTAATATAAACTCTAGGCAATAAATAGCGTTCATTCTTTATTCCCTTTTCTAAATATAATTCCGGAGTTGTCGTTAATCCAAAAGAATAGTACTTCTTTACTTCATCAATTGTCTTAGAATCAATATTTCCATATGGATAAGAAAGAGCAATAACTTCCTTTCTTGTTATTTTTTCAATTGTTTCTTGCGAATCTTTCAGTTCCTGTTTATACTCTGTCGTTTTCGTTAAATCAGGATGTGTAGCAGTATGAGATTGAACCGAAATTAAACCGGAATCGGCTAACCTTTTTAACTCTGTATTTGATAACCTATTTGCATTTCCGATGAAATCTGAGATAACAAACATCGTTGCAGATGGGATAAAATGATTGTTTTTTATCTTTTTGAAAATGTCATACACCTTTAAATTATTTTTATAGCCGTCATCCAAAGTAATGAAAATAGGTTTTTCCTTTGTATAAATATCCTGCCATTTTTCAAATGTTAACAAACTAAATCCATGATCACGCAAATAGATCATTTGTTTCTCAAAGTTAGTAGGAGTGACATACAATTCTTTTGAACCTTGGCCATGGAATTCATCAATGGAATGATAAACCAAGATAGGAATCTTTCGTTGAGCCGATCCGATCGGTGGGAAAATAATAAATAGTAGGAAAAACACTATGGCGATTTTTTTCATCATATTCCTCTTTTGCTTATATTTTGCTAAATGGAAGCTATCTTGGCTTTCTGTTAATGGTTTAAACAACAAGATTAGTATGGTGAAAGCTCTTTAAACTATACGTTTAAAATTGATTTAATAATTGGCAAAGAACACTTACAATGATTTGTTATTTTTTACCACTCGCTAAATATTTTATAAACAACGAACCTAGGATTTTTTTCTTCATTTTATCCATCCTAATAGTAGGAGGTGTCATGATGTCAAGAGATCAAGTTCATGTTAACGTAGATCCAAATATGGATGGACCACGAGAAGGAGTTATTGCTGACGCTGATGGAGATCAATTAGGGATAAGCAGAGATACAGATTCAGAAACAACTGCATTTCATGTAAAGCAATTAAAAAAAGATCCTGAATTAGCAAAGTTCGATCAAACTTTTAAAGATAAATAATACTGGACAAAGTATCAAGCCGTATACCTTATTAATTTTATGGAGGAAGAAATGAATAGTTATTTGGATACGATGGTCACTAAAGTAAAAGATTCAATTGCCCAAGCTGCTGATTCGGTACGAAGAGGTTTTGTTGCCTTAAGCGGGGACACTTTTATATCTGTATGGGAACTAGCAGAATATATAAAAACACATAAAGAAACGAAAACAGAGAGCAAATATTTATTAGGAAATTATTATTATTTCAGCCATTTGCAAGAAAATGGCGTTCGGTACTATTTAGAAACGAACGGAGATTTTATATTGCAGGTAGATGCAACCACAAAAGATCAAATACTTGTTGCTTATCGCTCATACAAAGACAAACTATCTTTAAATACTCCCGTTAAATTCCCAAAAGTACACTGAAAAAACAAATAAACATTTTAAAAAAATAGCCCTGTAAGACTAAGAATAGCCAAACAGGACTATTTTATTATATTTCCTTTATAAAGGCTTCAACTTCTGCTTCTTTCGTTGCCCATGAAGTGACAAGTCGAATTGCAGAATGATCTTTATCAATTTTTTCCCAAATGTTGAATTGATAATTCTTCTGTAGCATTGTAATCTTTTCGTTAGAAAAAATCGGAAATACCTGATTAGTAGAAGATGGTGTTAAAAAGCGATAGCCTTTCTCTGCCAATGCTCTATTTAGTCTTTCTGCCATCTTATTAGCGTATTCAGCTAATTCGAAGAAGAGATCATCCTTAAATAGCTCATAAAATTGGATTCCCAACAATCTTCCTTTTGCTAGCATTGCTCCTTTTTGCTTAATATGATAACGAAAATCCGCCTTCAAGGAATCATTCTTTATCACTAAAGCTTCTCCCATTAATGCTCCATTTTTCGTACCACCAATGTAAAAAGCATCTAGTAATTTAGGAAAATCACTTAACACCAGATCATTGTCTTTTGCACAAAGAGCAGACCCTAGTCGCGCTCCATCCATATAGAAAATCAAATTGTTTATTTGACAAAATTGACTTAATTGTTCAAGCTCACTCTTTGAATAAATCGTTCCAATTTCAGTCGAATTAGATATGTATACTAACTTTGGCTTTACCATATGTTCATCCGTATGCTCATCAAGTACACTTTGCACTAAACTTGGTGTCAGCTTACCATGTTTTGCATCAACAGTAATAACTTTATGACCTGTTGCTTCAATGGCTCCTGTTTCATGAACAAAAATATGCCCAGTACTTGCGGCAATTGCCGCTTCATGTGGTCTTAAAAAGGCAGATATGGCAATCAGATTTGTTTGCGTTCCTCCAACTAAGAGATGAACATCTACCTCATCACTATTCATTTTAGCTTTCAAAACTTCTGCTGCTTTGTTTGTAAAGGAATCTTGCCCATATCCTATTTCTTGTTGTAAATTGGATTCTACTAATGCTTGTAAAATTCTAGGATGCGCTCCTTCACTGTAATCATTATTAAAACTATACATGGACATTGCCTCCTTATTTTAAAAATATTTTCTCATACAAAGATTCGTGTTGTCAGTAAATATTTTTTACTTCTAATTAAAAAGTACCAAACACCTCTAAATAAATCCTAAGGTGTTTGGCACTTTTTATTCATTATTGTATTTCATCTAACAAAATAATCGCTTCTGATTTGGAATTAACTTTAAGTAATTTTTCTCTAAAGTTCTCATCCATTAATTTACGTGATAACATTTGCAATATTTTCAAATGAGCGTCGCCTGCACTTTGTTCTGGTACAGCAATCATAAAGATTAATTTAGCGTCTGTCCCATCTAAACTATTCCAGTCCACACCACTTCGCTTTATTCCAAAAGCAACCGCAGGACGTTTAACTGCATTCGACTTTCCATGTGGAAGCGCGATGTTCATTCCTAAACCGGTAGAACTTTGTGCCTCTCGCTCTAAAATAGCTTTTTTATATTCTTCCTTGGAGTATAATATACCAGCTTTTTCAAACTTTTGAATGAGCTCATCTATTACCTCATCTTGTGTTTCTCCTAGTAAATCTGTAGAAATTAATTCTTCGCTTACAATGTCTGTTAATTTCGTTATTTCAACCGCTTCGTCTGTCTCTTCTTTTGTTGCTGCAACTTCTCTTTTATCCGTTCCCTTTTTCACCGGAACATCAACAGCCACTTCTTTTTTCAATGCATTGACCATGAAGGCAGTAACTAATACCCCAACGATTGCCGCAATAAAAAACATAACTACATTATCTACTGCACCTAATATGGCTACAATTGGACCACCATGTGCTACTTTATTACCTACATTTCCAATCATGGCAATAACAGAACCAACCATTGAACCAGCCATAATACTAGGAATTACACGTAATGGATCTTGAGCAGCAAATGGAATTGCTCCTTCTGTAATACCAAACAGTCCCATGGTAAATGACGCTTTCCCTGCCTCCCTTTCATTTGGAAGGTACTTCTTCTTGTTTATAAATGTCGCAAGTCCCATTCCAATTGGTGGTATACCGATTGCAACTGCAATTGGTCCCATAATCTCATAGTTACCTTCTGCAATCATTGCTGACCCAAACAAGAATGCAACTTTATTAAATGGACCACCCATATCTACGGCAATCATCGCTCCAAGAATAAGTGCTAATAAAATGGAACTTGCTCCTTGCATGCCTGCTAGCATACTAGTTAATCCTTCAAAAACTTGTGCTACAGGAGCTCCTATAACAAAAATGAATAATAGTCCAACAATAACAGATGATACAATTGGGATAAAAATAATTGGCATGACTGGTTGTATTGCTTTTGGGACTTTAATCTTTTTAATACCTAATGCAATATAACCCGCTAAGAAACCGGCAATAATTCCTCCAATAAACCCTGCACCAGCTTCACTGCCGTAAAAACTACCGTTCGCAGCAATATAACCACCGATCATCCCAGGTACAAGTCCTGGACGGTCTGCTATACTTACGGCAATAAATCCAGCTAAAATTGGTACCATAAACATAAAGGCTGTGCCACCAAGACTTTCAATCTGTTTCCAAATCGAATCTTCTGGTATGACTATTCCCCCTGGTGTTTGTTCCCCGCCAAGTGTAAGGGCAAGTGCGATCAGCAAACCGCCGACAACAATAAATGGAACCATATAAGATACACCATTCATTAAATGCTTATAAATGGGATTTTCTTTTGATTTTCGTTCTCCTTTTATTTCATCAGCTGATTTTAATTCTGCTCGATATACTGGTACATCTCCATTTTGAAGTCTTTTAATTAATTCATGTGGATTGCGAATCCCTTCTTTAACACCAGCAATAATGACTTTTTTACCAATAAAGCGCTCTTTTGGAACTTCTTTATCTGCTGCAATAATAATGCCATCCGCTTCTTTTATATCTTGTTCTGTTAAAGCATTTTCCACACCAATAGAGCCTTGGGTTTCTACTTTAATATCTACACCCAATTCTTCCCCAGCCTTTTGGAGATTTTCTGCTGCCATATATGTGTGAGCAATACCAACTGGACAAGCCGTAATCGCTAAAATCTTCATGATATTCCCTCCTAAAACTTTTCATACGCCTTATGTAATTGCTTACATTTTGATCATAAACCTATGTTCCTATTCTAATAATCTTAATTTTTACCAGACTTGTGGTAAAAAATAATTATTTATAAGAATCTTTTATTGAATATAGTCAAGGACACTTTTGACGTCTGTTAGTTTCGCTATTCTGTTTGAAAACTCAAGATTTTCACTGTAGGATGCGAGTTGCCCAATCACTGCTCGATTTAGGTTTTGATCTTGTTTTGAGATAGCTAACAGAAATATGACAGCAACATATTCATTTCCCCATTGAATTGGTTCTTTTAAAATTGCGACTGCGATCGAAGACTGAATGACCATTTCTGGATCACCATGAGGAATAGCGATATTCCCCCCTATTGCTGTAGCTGACTTTCTTTCTCTATTAAGCGCACTATGAATAAATTCCTTCTCAATCAGCCCTTTTTGGAACAATAGATTCCCTAACATTTCAATTACTTCATATGGATGACCTTTATCAATTTCCAACTGTACTAAGTCACCACGAACTAGTTTTGACAGTTGTTTACTATCTTTACGGTTGCTTTCTTGATTCGCTTCGACTTGTTGGAGAAATTGGTTCAGTTTATCCTTATCTTTTTCTTCTAGTAAGGGAGAAATAACTACATAGGGAACAGGAAGCTCTTTAAGAGAGACAGTAGAAATAATAAAGTCAATATTATTATTTTTTAAAAATTCATCGATAGATTTCTTGCCAATACAAGCCAATATATAAATATCTGCATAATGCTGTTTAATTTTCGCTTCCAACAAGTGGGAAATCCCCACTCCAAGATGGCAGACGATAAGCGAATTTTTCTTTTTTCCGCGATTACCTTCTAATCGCTCAATCGAGGCTTGAAAATGAAGTACTAGGAATGCTGCTTCGTCTTCAGGTACATCTAAATCATACGTGTTTTTAATTTCTTCTAAAGCAAAAATCACCATATTAAACATATAGGGATACATTTTCTTTATGTCTGCTAAAAGAGGGTTACTAACCGGAAAACCATATTTCATGCGGCTGATAACAGAATACATGTGAACAGCCAGCCCTTCCGTAAGAATGGAATCCTTTTCAAAAGAATAAGCAGTTAATTCACTTAACCTTTCCGTTAGGTTATGAATAATACCAAGCAATTGAGCATCTTGAAAAAAAGCATGCTCTTCTAAGTCCCCTACCCTTTTGCCACTAATTAAATGCCAAGTAAAATAGATGCATTCATTCTCTGGAAATTTCATAGAAAAAGAATTTTCCAATTGCTTAAAGAACATGCCTGCCCATTCGTATTCTTTATAATCTTTAACATAGGCTTTATCTTTCTCTATTACCGTAATAGGTGATTTTTGTCGTGTTCGCTTCACAATAATAAGTGCATGTACAACTAAACTATCGAATGTTTCATCCATAAATTGAATTTCAAAGTAATTTTGCATTTTTTGTAAAGCTTGTTTAACGGAAGTAATTTCATATGGTAAAAACAAATCAAGAACATAATTTTTTTCAACAAAAACAGAAGACAATAGCTGCGATAGATGGGCTAAAGCACTTCTTCTCTGAAATTCTGTGCCAAGAAGGATATTTCCCAATCGAGGCTTGGAAATCAGTTCTAATCCATAATCGGCCAACCATTTTTCAATAATTTCCATTTCTTTTTTTATCGTGGTCTTTGGTGCATAATAGCGTTCTGCTAAACTTTGTAAAGTAATTGGATTCTGTGAAACAAGTAATAAATAAGCAATCTCAACTATCCGCTCTTCCATTGCTTTCTGGTTATTGAAAAATAATTGTTGTAGAAGACCAGACCTGTCTTCTCTGTTAATTTCAAGAGTTATGCCTATTCCCGGCTGACGTTTTAGTTTTGCACTGGGGAATTTATTTAATAGTTGTTCTATCTTACCTAAATCATTACGCACGGTTTTTTCTGAACAGGCTAATCGTTCGGAAAGCTCCATTATATTCCAAGTTTCCCCTTCATTTGAAAGTAAAGTTTGAAGTAGAACTTTTTGTCTATCGTTCATTTAAAACACCTACTTTTATTTATCAATAAAAAGTGTAGCTTATTGGATAGACGAATTCAATTTTATTTTTTCTAGAGTATTAGAAATTAAATGGTAGACTTAAAATATTTGTTATCTTTACAAGTTCAACGCTATTCCCTTTTGTTAAAAGGTGGGTTGGAACGAAAATAATCACTAAAAAAAGGACTACTACTAATAACACTTAAGTGGCAGTCCTTTTGCAGTTTATTTTGATATAAACATTTGTGTCCAATAGTTTCCGCTTTGGTAATAACCTACGCCAATTTGTGTAAAGCTTTTGCTTAGTATATTGGCGCGGTGACCACTGGAGTTCATCCAAGCCTGAACAACCGCTTGGGCACTTGTTTGTCCTTGGGCAATATTTTCTCCAGCAGATTTATAACTAATTCCATATGCTTTCATCATATCAAATGGTGATCCGTATGTTGGACTTGTATGACTAAAATATTTTTTTTGCGCCATATCCATTGATTTATCTCTTGCTACGCGCGATAATTCCCAGTTTTCTGTCAATGCAGGAAGGCCATTTTTTTGCCGCTCCACATTGCAAAGTCTAATGACTTCACGTTCTACTGTTTTAATAGAATCGATATTAGGAATCGTTAATTTTTGATTAGGATAAATTAAACTAGGGTTTGAAATGTGCGGGTTTGCAGCAATAATTTCTCGTAAGCCGATTTGATATTTCACCGCTATTTTCCACATGGAATCTCCGCTTTTAACGGTATATGTATCAGCGAATACCATCGTTGGAAGTGTTACTAAACATAAAAATAAACTAACCATTGCCATTATTTTTTTCATATTCTTTCACCTCCTTCAGAATAATAAGTTGTACACAAAATTTCTTTCTTATCCTGCTTTTAGTAATTTTTTTCATTTTTTCTTTGCATATAATGAACTTCATTCAAATAAAGACCTAACTGACGATCAATACCAAAAAAGCAGAAATCAGCTTTTTACAAAAGCTAATTTCTGCTTAATTTTAACCTTATTGTCCAGCATGTTTTTTCCTGCGAATAATAACTAAAAGACTAACTCCAACCATTAAAATAATGATACCAGCTAAAAGATATGTTCCATTATTTGTAGCTGTGTTTGGCAATGAATTTTCGGATTTTTCGCCACCATTTTCCACCTTATCGTCTGTACTACCATCAACTTCTTTATCAGAACCATCAGGCTTTTCATCTGTATCAGCCGGAGTCTCTTGTTCTGGAGTATCTGGATCGATGGAATCATCTGGATTTTCAGGTGTAGTTGGATTAGGTGTGTCCACATCTGGATCTCCTGCTGTATCCTCTTTCTCTGTTTTAATAACAACAGTAGTTAGTGGATCAAGTGTGATTTTGTCTGCTGTTAGTGTAAAACCACTTTTCTCTGTAACAGCGTCCTTTCCAGCTTCATCGTTATCAACTACTATTTTAAAGTCTGTTAAATCTTCACTTAAGGATAACTCTCTTGATTTTGTATCGCCATTCATAAATACATAGTAACTGCCTGTATTATCTGTTGACTCATTTTTATAGGCGATCACAAGGTCCTCTTCCTCTATTTCTTTTGCTTCAACCATGGTTACATTGGAATCCACTAGGCTTTTTTCACCTAATCGAAATGCATTGGATGATTTTCTTAATTCAATCAATCCCTTTGTAAACTCCATCGTTTCATTATTAACAGCGTATTCTTCTTTATTGGTTGCTTTTGACCAATCAAACATATTAATTGCATCAGATGAATCGTATGAATCATGAACAAAATAACCAAACACCTTGCCATTCTCATCTGTAAAGGCATCGTATTTTTGCTCTGGAACACCTTCCCCTAACCATTGCTTTGTTCTGCCATATTCTTGTCCAGCATGTAAAAACGCTGTTCCTTGTGAAGTCAGAATTAACGAATTACCAAGACGAATACGTTTATGAATTTCCAAATCATTTTCCGGAACTGCTGGATCTTTTTTCAATGCTTTTGCAATAATATCGTATAACGGCAAATTATCATGTGCTTCAATATATTGCACCATGTCTCCTGGATCATCCGCCGGTGTATTAGATGGTTGTGCTTTTATATTATTAAATATCGTTTGAATATCACGAGCTCCACCAGTAATAAAGCGTGGCTCTCCTTCTGATCCAAATCCAGATTTCAGTTCATTTCTTATTTCATCAGAGAATACGCCAACATCATCAGTCTTATTCATCCAGTCTTGATCCGCACCTTTTCCTGCTAAAGACGGATCTGCTAAATGTCCAGAGAATGTTCTCCAGCCTTCTCCAATAAAGAGTGCATCTGGATTGATGGCTGCAGCTTCATCATAAGCCTTTTGGACAGCTTCATATGTTGCATCCCCCATCATATCCCATCTCATTCCATCAATTTTAAATTCGCGGAACCAATATTTAACTGAATCAACCATTAATTTTTCAGCCATTTTATGATTTGTTGCTAAGTTATTTCCAAACCAGCCGACAAATTTACCATTGCTATCTTGGAAAAAATAATAGTCTGGAACAATATCATTTAAAAGACTTGCATTGGACATATGTGTATATACAACATCTAATACTACTCCCATTCCAGCATCGTGAATAGCATTAATAAGTTCCTTTAATTCTTTAATACGAAGCTCAGGATCTTTTGGATTCTCCGAATAAGCACCATCTGGAGAGAAATAGTTATGAGGATCATAGCCCCAATTATATTCATTTCCTGCTGCTGAATACTCTAATTCTCTTTCTCCCATTTTTGTTTCATCGCCCCAATACCAAGCATTAACTGGTAAAAGCTGAATATGTGTAACACCTAATGACTTAATATAGTCCAGCTTATCCATAAATGCTTTATAAGTTCCCCAGCGACCATTTAATTCCGTTTGAATTGTCGGGTCGGAAGTAAAGTCACGAATATGAGCTTCCCATATAATGGCATCTTCACGTTTTTCATATCCAGCAATGTTCGCACCATTAAAGTTCGCTGGATTTGTTTGACTTAGATCCACAATTGCTGCCTTACCAACTGTATCACCATCGCTGCCAACTTTTCCCTCTGTGTTCACAGTAAAAGCAGCCATTGATTTAGCATAAGGATCTAAAACTTTTGATATTTTCCCGTCATTTGTTACTTCATATTGGTAGTAATATCCTCTTACATTGTTGACCCCCAGCTCTTTTGCCTCTGCTTCCACACTCCAAACACCTTTGTCACCTTGTACTAAATCTAAACTACCAATTTTCTTAGCAGCATCATTTTTATCATAAAAAATTGCAGTAACTTTTGTTGCCTTTGGCGCCCATAATTTTAACGTTGCGTCCCCATTATGATAAGTAGCCCCTAAATCGTCGCCCTCATAGAAATAATTTTCATCTAACATTTTCCATCCAGATTTAACTGTTACTGATCTTCCTTGATAAGAGATCGTAAAAGGTCCTTGTTCCGCATCAAAAACACCTTTTATTTCCACTGTTGTTTCATTGGCAATTTTCACTTCATTAAAATCAATTGCTTCTTGATTTTTGTCAACAATAGTTAATCCTTTTACTAACTCTTCTTCTGCAAGACCTTTTGTACTGGAAAAAGTTAATTGGATTGTTGTGTCAGACAATAATTCGCCAGATACTAAATCAGTTGGCGATTCCCAGTATGGTGAAATATAAACTTGATCATCTTCATTCTTAATCCATAAATGATCGTATTCCTCCAATAATGCGAACCCTTTATCCCCGCCAATTTTTTCTCCATTTTCACGGTTTACAATAAGAAAGCCAATCTTCTTTGCATCTTCTTTCACTTTTACATCGACATAAGCACCATAGCGATCACTTTTTTCTAATGCTACGGCATCAAGCGGCCAATTTGCAGAAGGAGACTCTACATCTTCCCACAGCCACAGCCCTAACTTTTCATAGTTTTGATCTTCTCTTTGATAATGAATTCTGATTGTGTTCTCAGGTAAAGCTACTGGCTCAAATAGATGGACCGTATCCGCTCCTTCCTTTATCCATATTTCATTCAACGACGGATTGCTTATGGTAACTGCCTTATCTCCGCCCTCTTTCTCTCCATTTGTTCTGTTTACTACTAGAAATCTAACCTTCCTAGCATCTTCTTTCAATGGAATATCAATATATGTACCATACTCATCTTGTTGTTCTTTTTCAAAAGCCACAGCTCCTTGTGGCCAATTAGCAGTTGGAGATTCTACATCTTCCCACAGCCATAATCCTAGATCTTGATAGTTATTATCCTTGTTTTGATAGTGTATTCTTAATGTGTGTTCAGGTATGTCTTTGCCATCTGCATTCTCTGCTTTTACACTCGGTTGATCGAACGCAAATCCTCTTGTGGTCAACACAAGAACAAATACAGTTAGAATAATGAGCAATTTCCTTAACCATTGGTTCATTCCCTTTCCTCCTATTCAAAAATATAAGCAACCTGTTCATTTTAAAATTTATATTCCTACAATGGTTGCTTGCGTAATAAAATATTTACCTATAAAATAAGCCACTAACAAAAGTAAACGCTTTCTTTCTATGTGCGATTATAAATATAGTAGATTAAGAGTGTCAATGATCCTTTTAATTGTTCACGGTAACAGAATTTCCAGCTAGAAACATACAGGCATTCAGACTTATAAAATATACCACTAGTGTTGCATTAATTTATTTTTACTATTAAAAATACTCAAAATGTTCAATTTTATTATTTTATGCAAAGAAAAAGTCCTTTATAATGGATAAGTCAGGTGGTAACCCGTCCAAATCCACTAAAAAAGGACCAACTCATGGACAAGATTACACGAAAAACTTCATTTGGACAATGGTTTTCACCAATAAATCTTCAACTTTTTGAAGAAACCGTGAAAACGTTGAAATTAGATTACTATACGAAAAAACTAAAAACAGACTCATTTCTAAAATTACTCCTTTTTGCACAGCTACAAGAAGTCGAAAGTTTGCATGAGCTAAGCGATTGTCTTTTCGACGACCAACTACAAAAAGGCATTGATCTTGATTCAATCAGTATTTCTCAGCTCTCACGCCGATTAAACGGTATAAATCCAGATTTATTTCAAAGGCTTTTCCTTGATTTAGTCGCACAAATTCATGCAAAAACACATTATACAAAGCTTATTATGCCGTTAAAAATCATTGATTCAAGCACATTGCCACTTAATTTGACCAATCATAAATGGGCAAAGTTCCGCAAAACAAAAGCGGGTGTCAAGTTGCATTTGAGACTTGTGTTTATGGAAAAAGGGAGTTCCTATCCTGAAAAGGCTGTTTTAACAACGGCAAAAGAACATGATCGTGGTCAGCTTGAAATCATGGTTGATGATAAAGAATGCATGTATGTGTTTGACCGTGGCTACCTAGATTACGAGCGCTTTGACCGAATGACAGATGATGGTTACTTTTTTCTTTCAAGGCTACGGAAAAACGCAGTCATACGGGAAGTTTATAATTTTAAACTACCCGAGAATTCAGCTGTTTTGTCAGATCAAATGGTGTTGATTGGTACGACTCAAAACCGTGCTGAAAATTACTTTCGTCTTCTAAAAGTGATGGATTCAAAAGGAAATGAACTGCATTTAATTACCAATCGTTTTGATTTGAGTGCCGAAGAAATTTCAGAGATGTACAAATCACGGTGGGCAATTGAGTTGTTCTTTAAATGGATCAAACAGCATCTCAGCATCAAAAAGTTCTACGGTCAAAGTGAATGGGCGATTCAAAACCAAGTGTTTATCGCACTGATTGTTTTTTGCCTACATGTTCTCGTACAACTTGAAACAAGAAGTAAGCGAAAAACCTTACAAATTAGCCGTTATTTAAGGGCTGCATTGTGGAAACCAGCCCATATCTGGCTTCGAAAGATTGAAGGGAAAGCCATCCCTTAATAAGCAAATTGTTGTTGTCGCACAAGTCTAATTGTAAAAAAAACCCAAATGGATGGAGCCACCTTTGAATAGGTATTTACCTTTTTGGCTCTAAACAAGGAGGATAATCAGACTGAAAATTGCGACAATATTTATGCAACACTAGTGAAAATATACATAAAAAGGAAGACTTAGATAGGGATTAAATCTAATAGATAGAAGGGGATACAATAACTAATTAATCGTTTTTTGTTTACGACTTTAGAAAGACAGCATGGGGATTGGATACGTTTTGTTTTGGCTGATATCTATGCCACGTTGGCTGATTTATCTTTGTTTTGGCTGATATCTATGCCACGTTGGCTGATTTATCTTTATTTTGGCTGATATCTTTGCCACGTTGGCTGATTTATCTTTATTTTGGCTGATATCTATGCTCCGTTGGCTGATTTATCTTTATTTTGGCTGATATCTTTGCCACGTTGGCTGATTTATCTTTATTTTGGCTGATATCTATGCTCCGTTGGCTGATTTATCTTTATTTTGGCTGATATCTTTGCCACGTTGGCTGATTTATCTTTATTTTGGCTGATATCTATGCTCCGTTGGCTGATTTATCACTGTTTTTGGCTGATATCCATTCCCATTTGGCTGATTTATCTCTTTAAGAGCAAGGAATATCCTTCTCCTATTGCTATTTCACTGTCTGAATAGATAACTCGGTCAGTGAAAAATTCAGACAGTGACCTATCATTCAAAAAACGAAAATCTTAAGCTTATTATCTATTCAACTGCCACATATCCAGTTTCCGAGACTATCCTTTGCCCCTGCTCTGACAACATCCATTTTAAAAATCTATCAACTTGGGGAGAATCATTATCCTCCAGCGTAATTGCATAAAATTCATTAATGAAGGGATAGCTTCCATCTTTAATTGTTTCTATTGTAGGTGGAATTCCTTCAACCGAAATATTTTTTATTTTGCCATTACGAACCATCTCTTCTGAAAAATGACGGAAAGAAAAACCAATGGCATCACTCTTATTCTGATAATCTGCAGTTTCATTAATAATCCCTTCCATTGCACTTACAACATCTTTTGTGGGCGGATCCATTAATGGCTTTCCACCCATTACCCTTATCAATGCTGTTTGACTTCCACTTTCTGCTGGCCTTTGAAAGGCTCTTATTTTTTTCCGGTTTCCACCGACTTCCTTCCAGTTTGTTATTTTCCCAGAATAGATATCCTGTATTTGTTCCACGCTAAGTGTCTCTATTGGATTCTTCGCATGAACAAAAAAGATAAACGCTTCTCTTCCAATTGGCGTTAATTTTAATTGAACACCATGACTTTCTGCCAATTTATATTGTTGCTCTGAAGGCTTCGGTATAAATATGATGTCTGCCTCTTTATTTAACAATCTCTCAAATGCCTCACCTGTTTGGCTAGATACTACTTCGCTTTCTTCTATAGAATAATCTTTTTCTGGATATACGGCTTGAGCAAACCCAGCATATACTGGATAGAGAGCCGTTGAGCCATCTAACTTCGGAAGATTCCCTTCTATTTTTAAGGTGGATTCTTCATTTAATTGAACTACTTTTGTACCTTCAGAATATGGTATGTATTCCGTTAAATCTGCATCTTGACTACTGACAACCTCTAGACTTCTATCATATTTCACAAAAAGGATATGACCAATCACAATACTTATACTAATGATAAGGATAAATAGATTCGCTTTTTTTGCTGTTCTTTTCTGCCATACTTCAAAGATTGGTAGATTTACTGTCATAATAAAAAATAAAGTTACTATCGGTATAAGCCATAAATAAAACGTACTTGCTGTAAATAAGGATGTGAGGACCGTTAAGATAAACCCAATAAACCCGATACATCCCGTAATAACTATTGCTTGTAATATTTTCATTTTTTCTCCTTTATGCGTTTTTTTTCACTTTCAACAGAAAAATACCACTTTCTTCCTTAAAAACATCATCATAATGTTATATTATCATTTTAGTGTATTTTTACACCTTATTCAAGTGATTATTATTCTTTTTTTAAAATTGTGATTTAAACTGCATAAAAAAAGACGAGTCTCTGTGAAGAACTCATCCTTAAATATACCTTTTATATCAGCTTTCTTGAGCAGTATCGATCTTAAAATAATGGAATAATAAATATGATAGCCAAACACAATCGCGATGATGCCGAATATTTTCAATTAAGCCTTTTAATAGAACTGGATTTAGTGTTTCCTCTTCCAACTGCTCTGTAAGCAAAAGAAGAGATTCTTTCACATAGCGATCATCAACTTCTTCTATTTTCCCTTTTACTAGCTTTATTATTTCCTCTCCTGCAATATTTTCTTGCGTAACAGACTGATGTAACAACTGATATATATTTTCAGTGAAATATGGTGACTTTGTATGTGTAGCAAGAATATCTGTTTTCTCCACCAGCGATTTTGCAAGCATATGTAAATCAAAATCAATCCATTCATTATGACTTAATACAATATGCGTATAAGCATTAAGAAATCCTTTAATACTAAATACTAAATCATATTTAATTGATTGTTTTGATGAATCGTACACTTTTTCAATCATGTGCTCAATTGTTTTTTCCAGCAAATGATCATAGTAAGTAAATTTCTTAATAAATTCTTCATTAAACGAAAGCGCTTGCTCTTTAATGAATAGAGTTGCAAAACTGGAATTTTCTTTAAAGGTATAAAAGATCTCATAATAAAAATGATAAAGGATATCATCCACATGATTGACTGCATAGTCAAGTTTTGCAATGAACTGTTCCATAAAATAATCAACCAATGCCATAATCAGCTCATCCTTGGACTTAAAGGATAAGTAGAAGGCACCTTTTGAAATGCCACAATGATCCGTGATTTGTTGAACGGAAGTAGCCGCAAATCCCTGTTTTGCAAATAATTCTATTGATTTTTCCATAATCAGTTGTTTTTTTGCCATGTTCATACACTCCTATGCACTATTGATTGACATATGACTACTTAGTCATTTATTATAGGTAAATGAGTAAGATTAGTCAATAAAGGGAAGGTGTAATATGAAAGGTTTAGTAAATTTTGTGTTAGGTAACAAGCTAGCGGTTTGGTTACTAACCATTATTATTACTGTATCAGGTATCTATTCTGGTACAAGAATGAATATGGAGACCATACCGAACATTTCGATTCCATACTTAACGGTAATGGATGTTTATCCGGGAGCAACACCGGAAAAGGTGATGGAAGAAGTATCCATGCCGATAGAAAAACTTGTGGAAAATCTAGAAGATGTGAAAGCTGTTTATTCGAATTCTTATTCGAACATGGCAAATGTTCAATTAGAATATGAATATGGTACAGATATGGATGAAGCAAAACGTGCTTTACAATCCGCTCTAGATAATATCACCTTGCCTGACGGCGCACAGGAACCTACAATCACAGCAATCAGTATGAATATGATGCCAGTTGTAGCGTTAAGTGTCAGCAGTACAGAAGAAGATATTACTGAATTAACATCAACTGTTGAAGAAATCATCCTTCCGAAGATTGAAAAGATTGATGGTGTTGCATCTGCAACGATTACCGGACAACATATCGAAGAAGTAGATTTAACATATGATAAGGAAAAAATGGAACAATTAGATTTAACAGAAGACACTGTTAAAGATATGATCCAAGCAAGTAATTTAGCTGTTTCTTTAGGACTTTATGAGTTTGAAGAAGGCGAACAGGCAGTTGCAATTGATGGTAAGTTTATGACAGAAAAAGAACTTAAAGATATGCTTATCCCTGTCACTCCTTCTGAACAAAATCCATCCCCATTTGTTAAACTTAGTGATATTGCCACAATCGAAGTGGTTGGGAAAGTTGAATCTGTTTCTCGTACAAATGGTGAAGATGCTATTGCCATCCAAATTGTCAAAGGTCAACAAGCAAACACTGTTGATGTTGTTAACAGTGTAAAAGATTTAATTAAAGATGAGCAAAAGAATATCGATGGATTAGTAATTGATGTTTCCCTAGACCAAGGGGCTCCAATTGAAGAATCTGTATTTACGATGATTGAAAAAGCGGTGTTTGGTTGTTTAATTGCCGTATTAATTATTTTACTATTCTTACGTGATTTTAAATCAACGATAATTTCCATTATTTCTATCCCAGTTTCTATTTTCATGGCATTAATGCTATTAAACTGGATGGATATTACGTTAAATATTATGACACTTGGTGCTATCACTGTTGCGATTGGCCGGGTTATCGATGACTCTATTGTTGTTGTTGAGAATATTTACCGACGCTTGCACCTAAAAGAAGAAAAATTAACCGGCCGTGCGCTAATTAGAGAAGCGACGATTGAAATGTTTAAACCAATCCTTTCTTCAACTTTAGTAACAGTTGCTGTATTCGCTCCATTAATGTTCGTTGGGGGAATGGTGGGAGAGTTATTCCGTCCTTTCGCATTAACAATGGCATTTTCACTTGGAGCATCACTACTTGTTGCGATTACAATTGTACCTGCTCTTTCTCATTTCTTATTTAAGAAAAAATTATATGGTGAGAAAACAGAAAGTAATCATAAAGAAGCAGGTAAATTGGCAAATTGGTATAAAGGCATTCTTGAAAAAGCTCTTAACCATAAAATCATCACTTCCCTTATCGCTGTTGTTTTATTAGCCGGAAGTGTTGCTCTTACTCCGCTAATTGGCTTTAGCTTCTTAGGAAGTGAAGAAGAAAAAACAATGTATATCACTTATACACCAGAAACTGGTGAATTAAAGGATGAGACATTAAAGAACGTTACAGAAGTAGAAGAAAAAATGCTTGAACGCAAAGATATTGATATTGTTCAATTATCTATCAATGAGACAGCAGATGCGCAAAGTGCGATGATGGGTATGGGATCTGGCGGTGCACTTATGTACCTAATCTTTGATGAAGATATGAAAAACTTCCCTGAAGTCCGCGATGAAATTGAGGACTATATTACAAATATCGATCAATCTGGCGAATGGAAAACACAAGACTTCACATCCATGGGGATGTCAACAAATGAAGTTAGCTATACATTCTACAGTGAAGATTTAGATAAACTTAATGAGTCTGTGAAAAAAGTAGAAGACATTTTAAAAGAAAATGATGGATTAGAAGATGTTACTACAACTGCTGAAGATGCTTATGTAGAATATACATTTAAAGTTAATCAAGATGAATTATTGCAGTATGGGTTAACTGCAGGACAGCTTCTCATGATGCTAAGCCCAGACAATACTAAAGATGTACTAACAACAATCGAAAAAGATGGCGAAGCACTTGATGTTATTGTCCAACAAGAAAAATCAGCACAACCCAAATCAATTGACGAAATGCTAGATATGGAAATTCCAACTGCTCTAGGAAATACGATGCCACTTTCTGAACTAGTAGAAGTTGAAGAAGGAACAACTTTAAATACTCTTTCTCGTAGTAAGGGTGAGTATTATGCAACAGTATCAGGAAAAATTCTCGGTGATGATGTTTCCAAAGTAACGAACGAAGTCGATAAGGAAATTGATAAAATTGACTTACCAAAAGGAGTTACAATGGGAGTTGCTGGTGTAGCAGCAGATATGAATGAAACATTTACGCAATTAGGTGTTGCCATGATTGCTGCTGTTGCGATAGTATACTTTATTCTTGTTGTCACATTCCGTGAAGGGGTTGCTCCATTCTCGATCCTGTTCAGTTTACCGTTTGCTGTGATTGGTTCCTTTGTCGGATTATATCTTTCAGGTCAAACGATATCCGTTTCGGTTATGATGGGATTACTCATGTTAATTGGTATCGTTGTTACGAACGCAATTGTATTAGTAGACCGAATCATCCATATGGAACGCGATGGAATGAATATGCGCGACGCCATTCTTGAAGCTGGATCAACACGTCTTCGCCCAATTCTAATGACAGCTATTGCAACAATCGGTGCATTAGTTCCATTAGCAGTTGGCTCTGGCGGTAGTGGCTTAATCTCTAAAGACCTAGGTATTACAGTTATTGGCGGTTTAATCAGTTCTACTCTATTAACACTTGTTATTGTCCCAATTGTTTACGAAGTTCTTTCTAAAGTATTTAAGAAAAATCGTAAAGATATTGACGAAAGCTAATATTAACTTTTACTAAAAGCCAGTGAAGAATATTTCACTGGCTCAGACCGTAGACAAATCCCTGAATTTTAGATATAGAGGTTTGTCTATAGTATATTTATTAGTCTCTTTGAATAGGGATGTTGCTTTCCGCTTCAGGGGTTCGCTTTCCGTGGGGCTCGCGCTGAGCCGCTTCGGCCTTTGGCCTGCAGGGTCTCAGCTGTCTCGCTAATCCCACAGGAGTCTCACCCCTTCCACTCCAAGCAACGCATGAAAATTCCATTTAAGTTTCTAAAAATCTTTTTGTCGACAAACTGAGCCAGTGAAGAATATTTCACTGGCTTTTTGTTATCATAATTCTCCTGCCAACCTCTTATTTTTAATGGCTGTTTTCTAAAGGATTGTTGTTTTTTCAATAGAAAAAAGAATTAGTAGGAAAATTGGAGCAGCCGGAATACACGAAGACGCCACGGGGATTAGCGAGACAGTCTGAGACCCCGGATGCTTAAGCTTAGCCCCACGGAAAGCGAAGTGTATTCCGGCTGCGAGTAATCGCAACAAACTTTTGCGAAAACAGCCTTTTTAATACTAGGTTTCGTTTACTCGATTGCTCCTTTTTTACTGCTTTCTAATAATTTCAGCTTTCATTCACAATAAAGAAAACTTCCATTAGTGGGTGTTTTTTCTCATTCCCCTTTGACTTTTAAACTTAAAAGACTTTTTTAATTTTCCACAACTCGAGCTCGGGCGTTAAATGGAATAAAATTAATTTCCCATGTTCCCTTCATAAAAAAATACAAACAGGAAAAACTATTCACAATACTCCAATGGAAAGGATTTTGTCATGAAAGTACATTGCTCGAATGAATATGATCCATTAAAAGCAGTCGTCTTAGTTTCTCCCGAATATATGGCTATTAAAGTTCCTATAAACGATATTCAAAAAAAACATGCAAAGAAAAATATCGATCGAAAAGTGGCCGAAAAACAACATGAAATGTTTATTGAAAAGCTGCAAGAAAACGGGGTTGAAACAATCCTTCTTCCTCCTGTGGAAAAATATCATGAACAAGTATTTACAAGGGATATTGGTTTTACTTTAGGAAATCAAATCTTTGTAGCAGAAATGGCCCGAGATGTAAGACGTGGAGAAGAGAAAATTTTAATCGACTATTTGAAGGAACAGGAGATTACTTATACGGATATTAAAGGAAATATGATTGAAGGCGGAGATGTTATCATTGACGGTAAAACGATTTATATTGGCCTCAGCCAACGCACAAATAAATTTGCTATCCGGCATTTACAAACATTACTTCCTTCTTATGATGTCATCGCTGTTCCATTTACAGACTCGTATCTTCATTTGGATTGTGTTTTCAACGTACTTTCCCCTACAGAAGGATTAATATTCCCAGGCGAGTTTCATAAAGAGAAAGAAAGAATGCTGCGAGATCGCTATGATTTAATCCATGTAAATGCAAAAGAGCAAGAGACATTAGGTACAAACGTATTATCCATCGGTAATAAAAAGGTTATTAGCTTACCTGTGAACGAAGGAGTCAATAAAGAGCTTCAAAAAAGAGGCTATGACGTGATTGAGGTGGATTTTTCAGAAATCATCAAGTCAGGTGGATCCTTTCGTTGCTGTTCTATGCCATTGCTGAGAGAATAATTAAGTAACCAATGATAATCAGTGGGGATTCCCATCCCCACTGATTAAAGTTTTCTTTATCCTATTGAAAAAAATGTCTCATCAAATATAGCTTTTCACTACTTTTGTTCCCCTAATATTTTTCTTAAATTATTTAAGCTAATTTCAATGCTTTCAAATGGTGTTCTTCTTGTGGCATCCTGTTCAATAATCCACCACTGTATATCCGCTTCCTCTCCCTTTTCAAGAATTGCTTGAAAATCGATACTCCCAGTACCAACTTCTGCAAAGAATCGTTCTTCATCTGTTGTCATGTCTTTTAAATGGACAAGCTTTGTTCTGTTTTTATATGTATCAATCCATTGTGCAGGATCATACTCTCGCTTTGAAAGCCAGTATACATCTAGCTCTGCAAAAACCAGCTTAGAATCTGTTTCTTCCATTATCGTATCTAATGCTGTTCTTCCATCATACAATCTATCTAATTCAAAATCATGATTATGATAACACAGCGATATCCCTTCTTTTTGACACTCCGCTCCCGCCATATTTAAGAAAGCAATTAGTGACTCATAATCCGCCTCCGTTCTTTTGTCTGGTAAAAGATAGGGACATACTAAAAACTTACTCCCTAAAACTAACTGGTCTTGAATGACTTGGGTTAGATTGCTCTCTAAGTCTGCTAAAGGTACATGACTAGCCGCTACTTGAAGATTTAGTTCATCCAGTAATTCCTTTAATGCGGCTACAGAAATCCCGCCATACCCTGCAAGCTCTACTCCTTGAAAACCAAGGCTTGCAACCTTCTGGAGAGTTCCACGGAAATCCTGTTCACATTCCTCTCTTAACGTATACATTTGAATGGCAATTGGTATATTTTTCACTATATTTCCTCCTTTTAATTAATTCCTTTGAAATCAACCACTTCTACATTATGAAGTAAGTCAAAATAAGTTCCTCTTATCATTGTACAAGAAAACGCTATCATTTTTATAGATTAAGATGGTAAATCGTTAACTTTTTTTGTAAAATGGACTAAAATAACTAGGATGTGTAAGCCATTGGAAAACCATATCAGAAAAGTCATCGAACAAGCAGAAAAAGAATTTGCCATAAAGGTGCTTTATGCCTGTGAATCTGGAAGTCGTGCATGGGGATTTCCGTCAAAGGATAGTGATTATGATGTTCGGTTTATTTATATCCATCATCCAAGCTGGTACTTATCCATTGATCAAAAGCGAGATGTAATAGAAATTCCAAACCATGATCCTATATCAATTCCTGTTGATCCATTATTAGATATGAGCGGCTGGGAATTGACTAAAACACTGAAGCTTTTTCGTAAGTCTAATCCTCCTTTATTAGAATGGTTGCGATCCAACATGATATATTATCAGCGCTTTTCAACCATTGAAAAAATGAAGCAGCTGGAAAAACAAATATTTTCTCCTACTTCTACCATTTATCATTATTTAAATATGGCTAAAGGAAATTTCAGAGAATATTTGCAAGGAGATACCGTTAAGATTAAAAAGTATTTTTATGTATTGCGACCAATTCTAGCAGCCAAGTGGGTACAAACATTCCAAACAATTCCTCCAATGGAATTTGATATTTTGGTACATAAACTTATTCCAGACGGTGAACTTCGCACAAAGATTGACATTCTATTAGAAAGAAAAAAATCTGGAGAAGAATTGACTCTTGAACCACGAATCAACCTTATTAATGAGTATTTGGAAAGAGAGATGCAACAATTAGAAACGTATGCAAAAGGTTTAGAGAGAAATTTAATTGATCCAACTGAACAATTAGATCAGCTGTTTCGTTATACTTTAAAGGAGGTTTGGAACGACTAAGAAGAAGTCATTGAAAAAAGGTATGTTCTCACAAATACTTTTTTCGATGACTTCTTCTGAATTACGATTAAAAACACTTTGTTTTATTAGGCATTTTTCGTATAGTTTGTTGCGATTACCCACAGACGGAATACACCTCGCTTTCCGTAGGGGTCTCAGACTGTCTCGCTAATCCCCGTGGCGTCTACGTGTATTCCGGCTGCTCCATTTTTCCAACTAATTCTTTTCTCCTATTGAAAAAACAACAATCTTTTAAAAAACAGCCTTCTATCAAAAAGTAATTGCGGCATCTTTTGCACGAGCAATTGCATTCGCTTTAATCTCTTCTGCTCTTTCTGGTGCTAAATCATGACCTTCCACAAATAAACCTTGGAAATCATTAATGCCGAAAAATGCCATTAGCGTCTTTAAATAACGGTGTGCCATTTCTTTATCCGCTGCTGGTCCATGAGAATAAATGCCACCACTTGCTTGAATATGAAGAACTTTCTTATCAGTAAGGAGTCCCTTTGGTCCTTGGGCTGTATATTCAAATGTCTTACCTGCAACAGCAACAGAATCTAAATAAGCTTTCATCACTGGAGGAAACAATAAATTCCATAGTGGCGTAACAAATATATATTTATCTGCTTTAACGAATTGTTCACTTAGCTCTGCCAAACGACTAACTTTTGTTTTTTCCTCATCAGAAAGCTGATCAAATCCACTTCCAGATTGTAGCTTTCCCCATCCTTGAAATACGTCTGCATCAATGGAAGGAATATACTCATTGTATAGATTAATATGAATAACCTCATCATTCGGATTAGACACTTCATATTGATCAATAAACGCTTTACCAACTGCCATTCCATATGATCTTGATTCATCAAATGGGTTTGCCGTAATATATAATACTTTTGCCATTTTATTCAGCTCCTTAGAAAAGTCTCTAGTCATCTTTTCTTTACTATAGTGCTGATCGAAACGATATTCAATGGAAGCAGCTATATATTACTAATATTGTCACATTTAAAATAACCGTTAAGGTAGAGAGATCTTTTCTCCCTAAAAACTATTCCTTAAAATATGGATTTAAATGGATAAGTACTTCGTTGATATTATCGTGTTTTTTCATAAGTTTCTTTTTTATTTGTCTAGATAAGTCATGACCTTCCTTAATCGTCTTGTCATAATCGATAGAAATGCGTAAATCGACTAATATATAATGTCCATGTTCTCTTGCACGAAGACGATCAATCCTTTTTACTTCAGAGAAGGAAGCAATCATTTCACGATATTCTGTTAAGATCTCTAAATCGATATTTCGCTCCAGTAATATATCGAAAGCTTCACTTACCATTTCCTTCGCAATTTTAAAAATTAAATAAGCAACGATAATAGTAGCTACTTTATCGCCATAGAGCAGTTCATTTATCGTTAAATTTTCTCCAAGTATAGACAGTAATACTCCTATTGCAGCGGCAATCGAGGCAACTATATCTGCCTTATGATCATAAGCAATTGCTTCAATGGCTTTACTACTTTGTTCATTAGCGATTTTCTTACTATAACGATACAATAGTACTTTTGAAACGTATGAAATAACAGCAACCCACATTGTAATCATACTTGGTGTTGTAATGGGATGGAAGAAACCAATTATAGCTTCATACACCAAATAGATGGCAACACCGAGTAGAATCATCCCGACTATTCCGGATACAATTATTTCAGCTTTTCCATGTCCATATGGATGTTCCTGATCAGCAGGTTTATTGGCAATCCGTATCACTACTAAAACAATGATAGAAGCAAAGACATCTGCAGCAGAGTGAATACCATCAGCAAAAACAGCATCACTATTCCCCATCCAGCCAACTATTAATTTTCCCAATGTTAATACAATATTACTAATTACACTAATCCATGCAACTCGTTTAGCTAGAGATTCTCTTGATCCCATTTTCATCAACCTCATTTATTATTTCCAATAATTTCTATATGTACAAAAAGTCAACCTAACTATCTTAGCAGAAAAGAAATCAGTGGGTCTAGAGAAAAAAAGTTGGCTCTCTACAAATTAAAAATTTACCAATCATTGCGTATTTATTCGATTATGCGTGCTAATAATAAATACGATATAAATCACTTAGTATTTTTCTTACAAACAGAGCATTTTTGCGAAAAGGCATTTGCAAGCCTTCGAGAGGATGACTGCCGAACAATGCATTATTTTCTTAAATAAGTAATGTTGACTAATGAAAAATTCCACTAATTAGGATGGTTATGATGACAACTATTTTTGAAGCATTAAAAGATTATCTACAATTGAATTTAGATACGGAGCCAAAAAATCCGCTTCATGTAGGAGAAGTGATGAGTTGCTGGATCTATCTTACTATCATGGATGAAGCCAGTATCTATATACAAGTTGGCTTAAATACATCAACAGATGATGATGTTATTAAATCGTTAGACGAAAGTTATAAACAATGTGATATACAAGGACAAAGATTCCGAAACTTTCTTAAGGTAGAAGGAATTCCATTACCACCAACTAGTGAACAACGACCACTTTCTAATGCAAATGCTGTTCCACTTGGAGTTAAGATGACAGATGATGAAATTATGAATGGATTAAGCATAAAAACGGTTGCGGCAATCACTCATTGCGCAGCATCTGTCTCTCAATGTGTACGAAATGATGTAGCTACCATGTTTACCCAATGTATGTTAGAAAAAATGAAATTCGGTGCAAGTTTAAAGGATTTGATGAGAAAAAGAGGCTGGATTAAAGTTCCTCCCTATTACTATCCACCGGGTGCGCCAACTTCAAACTCATAAGAACAATTGAATAACCCAGCTATAAGTCAAATGCATGGCCCTAGCACTTTGTTTTGAGGGCACTGAAAAACTACTACTTAATGATAAGTGATAGTTACCAGTTATTTAAATTGGGATATTGTATTTGTTATCCTTTCAAATATGCATTCCCTAATTTTCATTCGAAAAAAAGACTTTTTCAGTGCCCTATTTTTTTAGCAGGAGCATAAAAACATTTACTTAGGGGCATTCTTTTTTATAATTTTTTGTATGAAAACTATATTTGTTGATTATCCTTTTCCAATAGTAAAGCAGCCACAGCTTTGCTTTTTCCCATTTATATACTTTTGCTTCTGTATGATGCAATTCTTCCCAAGCAGAATCTAATTTGTTTGCCTCTAGTAATCTTTTACTGTAATCTAATTTTAATTTTGATAAGTATAAATCGATATAAGGCATTTGTTCTTTACGAAGCAGATTCTCTAATGAATAAATAATTGGATACCGATTTAAAATCGTCAAATCCATACATACGCTGTTTTCTAAGCCACGATAATAAATTGCATAGCTGTCATTTTTGTACGCAATCGGATAGTTCATCCCAATTCGTAACCACATATCTTGATCTTCTCCAAGAGGCTCCCCTTCTTTAAACAGCCCTATTTCTTGAAATACTTGTTTTCGAACTGCAATAGCAGAAGATATAATTGGTAAATCCTTTAATGTTTTTTCCACATAGTTTGTAAATACGCCTTCCCACTTGTCAGGGGTTTGGTAGATAGACGGAATGATCTTTTTTTGGGTTGGCAACCGAATTTCATAACTTGTTGCAAAGGCCCCACATTCGGGATATTTTTCTTTTAAATCCATTATTTTTTCTAGAAATTGCGGCTTCCATTCATCGTCTGCGTCAATAAAAGTAATTAATTCTGCCTTTGCAGCCAATATCCCTTTGTTTCTGGCTGCTGAAGCTCCTTTATGTTCCATTTTGAGCACCGTAATTCGATTGTCTATCCAAGTTTCCGCTTTTACGACACTACCATCTGTAGAGCCGTCATCGACAATAATAATCTCAAAATCCTGAAACGTTTGCGAAATAATTGACATGATTGTTCGTTCGATATACTGTTCCTTATTATAAAGTGGGATAACTACTGAGACAGCGACCATCTTGCACCCTCCCAATTTTTCATTGCTAATGATTGAGCTTCTATTAAAGATAGTTTTGGATAGCGATAATGCCCGGTTATAATTTGATCAAGAGCATGCCATATATTTTCTTCAGTAAATGAATTGGATGAAAGAAGAAAATCTTTGTCTGCCTTAATCTGTTTTGCCCAGCCATCACATTTTGGATGGTAAGAGAGAATGATAGTTGGCGTATTTGTGATATAGCCAAATACAGCACTATGCAACCTCATCCCAATCAATCCTTTTAATGATGCAATAGTGCGAAGAACATTTATTGGATCCTTATCATAAGACAGATGCTTAATTGGTATTTTGGTTTGTAGTTGTTCGATAACCACGCGATGAATATCTTGATCTCCAAAAATAGGATGACCGTTAAAATCAATAAAAACTAATTCCTCAATTTCCTCCTCTTTCAGTTCATTTAAAGCATTTATTATTTTTTCCACCCTTGCCTTTTCTTCACTTGTATCTCGCCCTATATATCTTTCATAATGGCATAAGGAAATTCCCAACCCCTTCCTTTGATGACTTCCAGTGAAATCTTCACCTGTTACAAGAGGTAAGAGCACGGCTAGATCAAATGTTAATTCTGCATGAACATTTGAAGAGAGCGAGGAGACTAATTCATAACTCTCCTCGTCTCTACAGCCAATATAGTTGAATTTTTCCACAAGCTTTCTACATGCTTCTTTCGCAGCTGAATCTCTAAATGGTCCAAAGGATACACCAATTGCAGCTGCTCCTTTCCCTCTATTTAAATCGATTAAATCGCCATCTCTCGTCATTTTATCGGTTGAATGAAAAACAGAGCCACCACCATATAAAATAAAATCACTTTCGTAACACTGCCTGTACAAACGTAGTAAGTTTTCATTGCGTTCTTGTTCTTCTTGAACAAAGAGCGCCTCCATTTCGGCATTTAATGGCAGAATAGGCTTTTGCGTACATGTTCCATATATTTTATCTCCAGAAAGAAATTTCCGGCTTCCCCAAGAGGATACTAGTAATAATGCATCATCTCCGCCATTCTGTTCTCCGTAATAACCTGAAAGAATAATCTTCTTCATCTAAGTACTCCTCCTACCTCTCGCATCTCTTAATAGTATATGGACAATCCATAAAAACGTGAGCAGCAGCGAATAATTGGACAAATTGCTATGGTCCGATTTCTTTTGGACAAGAATAGAATATAAAGTAAACATTAGGGAAAGGACATGATGCTGATGACATTAAAGAAGAAAAGAAAGATACTTTTTATTACAAAAAATTGGGAAAATGGAATAGAAAGAAATACGTATTATTTAACAGAAGAAATTAAAAAATACGTTGATATAAGAATTTGGGAAGAAGACGGTAATATAAGTGAGACACTACAAAAAATGGACTTTCAGCCTGACTTTATCCTAGTAAATGATTTACGTCCTACTCGATCACCGAAGGTAACTGGCCTAAAGGAGTGCAATATTCCATTCGGAATCATTATGCATGATTTAACCTACCAAATGGATCAAAGAAGAGCTTTCATTAGGGAAAATAATGTGAAGTATATCTTTACCCACTATAGAGATACATTTTTAGAATGGTATCCAGAATTTAAAGATAAAATGATATGGTTTCCCCATTATGTAAATATCGATGTATTTAAAGACTTCAATCAACAGAAAACAATTGATTATTTAATGATGGGCGCTGTACATCCTACTATTTATCCATTACGTCAAAAAATTCTCGATGAAATGAAGCATTTACCTAATTTCATCTATCATGCACATCCTGGCTATTTTCACAAACAGTACGACGAGAAATCGTTTAAGGTAGCTAGCAGCTTTGCGCAAGAGATTAATAAAGCAAAAATGTTTTTTACCTGTGATTCCATTTACCATTATCCAGTAATGAAGTATTATGAGACTTTGGCTTGTAACACATTATTACTAGCTTCCTGCACAAAAGAAATCAAGGATTTAGGATTCATCCCTGGTGTTCATTTCATTGAAATAAATGAAGATAATTTTATGCGCAAAGCAAATTATCATTTAAGAAATTATGATACATTAGGGAAAAAAATCGCTTTAAATGGATATAAAATGGTAAGACAAAAACACTCTGTACAGGTGCGTGCGAAACAGCTCCTTGATCATATTGAAGTGATTCTTTCTAAGGAAGGAGGAAACGAACAATGAGAATATTATATCTTGGTTATTTAGGAGTTAATAATATCGGAGATGAGGTTTGTTATGAAGCATTTGCTCAAGCTTGTGAAAGATGGCTTAACGAAGAGTATACTTTATTCTCCTACCCTATAAATGCAGCTAAAACATTGACTGAATTATATGTAGAAAAGCCTTTCGATATTGTTGTTTTAGGGGGAGGATCTTTATTTCAAGGTAATTTCTTTATTGATTTAGCTTTAGAAGCAATAGAAATGAAGCTTCCCCTTTATTGCTACGGAACAGGTATCGATTATATGACAGAAGAAACAATCGAATCCTTTAAAAGAGGCGAATTCCAATTATCTTTCACCAATTTTCATAACAAAGAGATTAATAAAGAGAAAATAAAAAAAGTGATAGAGTATTCTACATTCGCAGGTCTAAGAGGCCCTCTTACACATAAATATATTAAGAGTTTACCCCCTTCATCAACAAGTAATTATCAAATAATCGGTGATTCCGGCATGCTTTTTACTCCTAAATTAGACGATTATATAGAAAGAAAATACTTGCATGACTGCAATAAAAAAATCATAGCAGTCAATTGGGGAACCACTAATAACATCCTATTTGGTTATGATGAGAATAAGCTGAAAAATCAAGTGATTAAAGCATGTACAAATCTTTTAAATAAAGGCTATCAAATTGTTATTTTCCCAATGTGGGATCTGGATATTCCTCATTGCAAGGATTTATATGAAAGCATTAAAGAAAGAGGAAAAGTCACTTTCATACCAGAAGTATGTACTGCTTCGCAAATTTATTATTTCTTATCGCTTTGCCACTTTTCCCTTAACCTAAAGCTGCACGCAAATGTACTCTCTGCCTCAAGTGGGACACCTTTTATCCAGTTAGCTTATCGCTCAAAAGGAGTGGATTTCGCAGCCTCCATCCACCAATTACCCTATACGTTATTAACCAATACAAATAAACTGGCTGAAACGATTGAAAAGAAAGAATACTATTTAACAAGTAATAAAAACCGAAAGAAAATTAGACTAGCAAAAGAAAGAATCGTAGCGAAACATAAAAACTTTATATTATCGTTAAAAAAGTAGCTGGGACATAAGTATTTTCAATCAAATAACCCCAAACAATTATACGTACATGCTAAAAAAATTCGTATAATTGTTTGGGGTTTTATTCATTTTAAAAAGGAAGGTTTGTGGTGATCACCCGCAGACTGAATACACTTCGTATTTCCTACTAATTATACTTTCTTAAAAAAAATAATGGAACGAAACAACTTTTAAAAACGTAGTGAAATGGAGGGGAGGACACTCAACTTCTGCGGGAAGTAGAGCAGTCTTTAGACCCCACAGGCTTTAGCCGAGGAAGCTTAGGTTGCTCCCCGGCGCATAGAGTGTCTGTAGCGAAATGGAACGAGTTGGTTTCGCTACTAAATGAGAGATTGTTTGTCTTTATCTATTATGTATTTTGTTTTGTCCCAGTCTCTTATAACAAAGAAGTGCATGTAATTATAAATAAAGAAGAGATATGTCAGTTGTTTTCTCACACTTTCATTGTATTAGAATGACAAATAGAAGCTTTAAACCTTCCTTTTATGTTTGAGTGAATCCTCTAACCAAAGGAGCGAAAAGCTTCTATTAATCTTGTTATTTTATTTTTCATATTCACTTATCTGTTTTAAGCATAGTTCATAAACGTCTACTTCCCGATACCATTTATACCATTCCATTGTATAATATATTGTTTGGTCAATATTCCATTTTGGGTGCCAGTCTAAATAGTACTTTGCTTTATTTATATCCAAACTAAGAAGCTTTGCTTCATGTTCTGCAGTATGTGACGAATCTACTTCCCATCTACCATCCTTCCACTGCTCAACAATTTTCTCAACTAATTGTTGTACCGTTGTAACACTATCTGATTCTGGTCCAAAATTCCAGCTTTCCGCATATTCGATTTTACCTTCATATAGATAAGCACCTATTTTTAAATAGCCAGAAAGCGGCTCTAATACATACTGCCATGGACGTACAGATTGAGGAGAACGCAGTTTAATGGACTGACCAGCTAATAAGGAGCGAACACTATCAGGAATGATTCGATCTTCTGACCAATCTCCTCCTCCTATAACATTCCCCGCTCGGACAGAAGCAATTAACTTCCCGTGACTACTATAGGAATCGATTGGAAAGAAAGAATGCTGATAAGAGGAAATCAATAATTCGCAGCATCCTTTACTTGAACTATATGGGTCATACCCACCCATTGGATCGTTTTCACGATATCCCCATACCCATTCTTTATTATCGTAGCATTTATCACTTGTTACCATCACTCCTGCTTTTACGGACGGAGACTTTCTTATCGCTTCTAACACATTCATCGTTCCCATCACATTCACTTCATACGTATAGACAGGGTCTCGATAAGACTGTTTCACTAATGGCTGTGCAGCCAAATGAAAGACAATTTCTGGTTGATATTGTGCAAAAACTGCTTGTAACTTCGTAGCATCACGAATATCTCCCCTTATATCCTTCATTTTATTATTCATATTAGCCAATTCAAATAGACTTTCTTCTCCAATCGGATCTAAAGAATAACCAATTACGTTCGCACCTAGCTTTGTTAGCCAAATAGCTAGCCAAGAACCTTTAAAACCTGTATGACCAGTTATCAAAACCTTTTTATCTTTATATATTTGTTGCCAATCAGTTGTCATAAGTAACACCTCCACTCCCTTTAATGATGATGATAATAACTTTTATACCAGGCAATGGTTTTCTTTATTCCCTCTTCTACGGAAACGGCTGGAGTCCACCCAAGCACCTCTTGAATCTTTGTTATATCAGGAATAGGTGCATTTCTTTCATTTTCCCTTTTTGGTATAGCACCATACAAAGGTACTTGCTTTGTATCTAAATGCTGATAAATTAAATCAACAAAATATCGCAAAGGATGGGCAGTTCCAGAAGCTATATTTAAAATCAAATTACTGCCTTCAGATGTGGCTGCAAGAATTAAGCCATCGACAATATTTCCAACATAGCTATAATCACGATATTGATCACAAGTTGTTAATTTTACATGCTCATCACGCATTACTTTTTCAATAATATGCGAAAATAATTTATGGTTATCCTCTGCCTCCCCAAAAATATTAAAAGCACGCAAAGTGATAATGGGAAGTTTATAATCCAGTGCTAATTGATGCGAAATAATCGTCGAAGCTGCTTTTGTACTGCCATAAATATCAACTGGTTCTAATAGCATTTCTTCATGAATTAGCTCTTTTTTATCCCCATATTCAGAACTACTTCCAAGACAAATAATTTTTTTGCATTTTGTATCTTTTGCTGCAAATAAGATATTCATTGTTCCTACTATATTCGTTTCATATGCAAGTAAGTCATTTCTATTACTTGGGTTTGTTCCATAAGCTGCTAAATGAAAAATATAATCTGGTTTAAATTCATGGATAATTCGACATATGTCTGAGCGATTTTGAATATCTGCCTCATATTTTTTTAAATGAGGCAAATATTCCTGTACTCTCCAAGGATTGGAATGTTCCCGAACAATGACAGCGATGGACGCATTTTCTTTCACAAGCTGTTTAATAAGATGGGATCCAATAAAACCATAAGCACCTGTGACTAACACTTTTTTATTTTTCAATTTCATGACATTCACCTCTTATAGAGAAGCGATGGAATAAGGATTTTTAGCAGTATAATTGGCAGGCACATTTGCAAAGAATTGTGCATTGTTAGAAAGGCGGTTTGATATCTCTCTTAATTTCATTAAATACGGATTATAAATATTCGTTAAGATGGCAGACGATATATTAACTTCTTCTAGCTTCCATAAGTCAAATTCATTTACATTTAAGATTAACAAACTACCAAAATGGAAGAACATTAATGGATTATTGTCAATATATACATTATTCTCCCTCATGGTTACTTCTTGCTCGGCATTATTTAGAATAAGGTTCCATGGAGCAGCGTTAATTCCTGGGTTTTCACTCACTTTTATATTTTCAAATAATTCTGGGATACGATCCAAATACAATTGATCTCCCCATGATTTCCGTTCATCATTGTATACATCAGAGCATTCTTCTAAGCATTTTTTCTTCCACCAATTTAAAATTTTTCTACTATTCCCTTCATTTTTAAATCCGATAAATCCAGCTTGATATTGCCCATGGAAATGTTCCAGTAAGTCTGTTCCACGTTGACGGCATAAATAAACTGAATATCTACCGAAGTCATTAGTCACAGAAAGTGGGTTAGAGAAGAAATATAAATCACTATCGCAATAGAAAAGATGGTCAATATCAGAATGCGTTGATAATAAATGTTCTAGTAATGTCGCCTTTATTGTCCAACAATATTCTTGCAATGTCCGTTGTTGTTTTAGCTCTTTTAACTGTGGCGTTTCAATTGTTTCTACTGGGATTAAGGTGACATTTTTTAAATTCAAGTTAGATAAGACATCATAGGTTTCTTGATCCATCGTACAAATCCATAAATGAAAATTTTCTATCTGCTTACTAAGCGAGTCATACATTGCAAGTCCTTTAACCAAATACTCTTTACTAAATATTGAAGTTAATAGCAAATAATTATTATACTTAATCATTTTTCTTTTTAACTTAGTGGAATGATACTTTGTCTTTGCTTGAATAAAATCATTCGTTGATAATGTTGCTTTTATGATTCCAGGATAACTATTTTGATAAGATGTAATTACTCTTTCTAAATGATCAAGGTAGGGAACATAAATATAATTCATAATTTCCTTCTGAATATTTAATTGATGCATATTCCATAAATCATATTTATCACTGCTATAAATAGTTAAACAAGAGAAGTGATAAGCAACAAGCGGATCATTATTTATAAAGACTTTATCACCTTGTAAGGAAATTTTGAAATTATTATTGTAGATTATATTCCAAGGTGCAGCATTTACTCCTAAGTTAGAAGATATTTGAACGTTCTCATACATAATTGGAAGCTGATCTAAATACTTTTGATCCCCAAATCGACCATTGCTTTCAACGACACTACACCATTCAATACATCGATCCTTCCACCATTGAACAGCTGCTAATCCTGTTTCATCTTTTCTAAATCCAACAATACCCGCTTGATACTTTCCATACTTTTGTTCTACCCAATCTAAATCTCTTTGTGGAGTCAAGAAGATGGAAGCAAAACCCCATTCATTAAAAATACTATCCGGATTAGAGAAGAAATAAATATCTCCATCACAATACAATACTTGCTCAACATCATTATTTTTGAGGATATATTCAATTACGAAAGATTTTAATGTCCAACAATATTCATTTATCATTCTTTCTTGTTTAACAGCTCTTAATTGGTCATCCTCTATTTCTTCTACTCTAATAAGATGCATATTTTTTAGATTTTTTTCATTTAAAAACTTGTACGTAATAGCATCTGTGCAACAAACCCATAAATTGAAGTTATTGCTGTTTTTAACAAGCGACTCATAAAATGCCATAATCTTCATACAGTATTCTTTTCCAGCAATAACACAAAAATTTTGATTTGTAGAGGCAATTGGCTCTTTAGGAGATAATTTAGTTTCTACTTTGGTCATAGTTAATGCTTCTTTTTTCGCTTTTTCTTGGGCTGTCACTTCTTGTCTTGCCTTTTCCTGAGCCACTGCTTCTTGTCTTGCCTTTTCCTGAGCTGCTACTTTTTGTCTTGCTTTTTCTTGAGCTGCTGCTTTTTGTCTTGCTTTTTCTTGAGCTGCCGCTTCTTGTTTCGCTTTTTCCTGAGCTGCCGCTTCTTGTCTTGCTTTTTCCTGAGCTGCCGCTTCTTGTTTCGCTTTTTCCTGAGCTGCCGCTTCTTGTCTTGCTTTTTCCTGAGCTGCTGCTTTTTGTCTTGCTTTTTCTTGGGCTGCCGCTTCTTGTCTTGCTTTTTCCTGGGCTGCTGCTTCTTGTCTTGCTTTTTCTTGGGCTGCTGCTTCTTGTCTTGCTTTTTCTTGGGCTGCCGCTTCTTGTCTTGCTTTTTCCTCAGCGCTCTGTGAATTACTACCCAGTGTTTCTGGATCATTTTCACTAACTACTGAATTTGGAGTAGCTATCTCCTCCAATGAGGAATTATCTTCTTGCGGAGAAGGTAAAGCTAACACCTTATTGTTTTTTGCCCCATTTAAGATTCCAACTAAATTATCTACATGAAATTTCACCGAAATCTCTTTTGAAAATAGTGAAATATTTATAGTAGCAGACTTATCTTTTTTTTCATTATTAGACACTGCTTCCAGAAAGTCATTTATAATATTTCTTTTTAGCCATTTCATGGCAATCCTCTCTCTCCCTTATACCAATTATTTTTGTTTCCATATCTTTCTAGCATCTTCTAAATCCTTTGGTGTATCAATAGATAACCAGGCTCCTTCATGCAGATAGACAGCTAGTTCTCTCTTTTCAATTAACTTTCTTAACGGCTCTTCCTCTAACACACAATCTGGCTGTGCTGATAAATACTGAAAGAACTCCTTATTACAAACAAAGAATCCCCCGTTAATCCAGTCATCTAGAACCGGCTTTTCTGAAAAGCGACTAGCAATTCCATCTTCTATATCAAGTACTCCATATTGATTATTTTTTTTAATACCGGTAAGTGTAACGGTTTTTCCTTTTTCCTTATGAAAAGCAATGAGTTCATCTAAATTAATATCAGACAAACCATCCCCATATGTTAATAAAAAGATATCATCTTCTATATATTGTTCTAACTGTTTAATTCTTGCTCCAGTCATCGTATCTTGACCTGTATCAATACAAGTAATTTTCCAGGGCTCTGTTTTTCCGAGAATGTCATATTGATTGTTTAATAAATCTATTTTTATATTATTTTTTCTCCAAGCTAAATTCACGAAATAATCCTTAATTTGATCTCCTTTATATCCCAATGGCAGAATAAATTCTTGGTGTCCATATTCACTATAATGTTTCATGATATGCGATAATATCGGTTTTCCATTAACATCAGCTAAGGCTTTCGGTATATTTTCTGTTAAGCCTCTCATTCTCATCCCTTTACCCCCACATAAAATAACAACTTTCATGCTTTCACCTCTTCTCTTAGTATTTTCATGCCATTATATGTACAGGCTACTAAGTATGCGTAGGTTGTTTCATTAGGTTTGATAAGATATAGGCAAAATTTTCGTTGGAAAGGAGAAAAATTTTATATGACAGAAATTTTTTTCAATAAATAGTAATTAAATCACTAGTGTTGCATAAATGTTGTTAGAATATTCAGTTTAAATATGTCCCCTGTTAAGAGCCAAAAAAGTAAATACCCAACTAAAGGTGGATCCATCCATTTGGAAATTTTTTTACAATTAGACTTAAGAGACGACGACAATTTGTTTATTAAGGAATGGTTTTTCCTTCAATCTTTCGAAGCCAAATATGTGCTGGTTTCCACAAAGCTGCCCGTAAATATCGGCTAATTTGTAGGGTTTTTCGTTTACTTTTTGTCTCGATTTGTGCGAGAACATGCAGGCAAAAAACAATAAGTGCGATAAACACTTGATTCTGAATTGCCCATTCGCTTTGGCCGTAAAACTTTTTGATATGGAGATGTTGTTTAATCCATTTGAAAAATAACTCAATCGCCCAGCGTGATTTATACATCTTTGAGATTTCTTCAGCACTTAAATCAAAACGATTTGTGATTAAATGAAGCTCATTTCCTTTTGAATCAATCACTTTTAGAAGACGAAAGTAATTTTCGGCACGGTTTTGCGTCGTACCAATCAACACCATTTGATCCGACAAAACAGATGTATTCTCGGGTAGTTTAAAATCGTAAACCTCCCGTATGACTGCGTTTTTTCGCAGCCTAGAAAGGAAAAAGTAGCCGTCATCTGTCATCCGATCAAAGCGTTCGTAGTCTAAGTAACCACGGTCAAACACATACATACATTCCTTGTCATCAACCATTACTTCAAGCTGACCGCGGTCATGTTCTTTGGCCGTTGTCATAATGGCCTTTTCGGGATAGGATATACCTTTTTCCATAAACACAAGGCGTAAGTGCAATTTAACACCCGCTTTTGTTTTGCGGAATTTTGCCCATTTATGATTAGTCAAATTGAGAGGCAATGTGCTTGAATCAATGATTTTTAATGGCATCACAAGTTTCGTGTTGTGCGTTTTGGCATGAATTTGTGAAACTAAATCAAGGAAAAGCTTTTGGAATAAGTCTGGATTCATGCCATTTAAACGGCGTGAGAGTTGGGAAATACTGATAGAATCAAGATCAATGCCCTTTTGCAGTTGATCATCGAAAAGACAATCGCTCAGCGCATGCAGACTTTCGACTTCTTCTAGCTGCGCAAAAAGTAATAATTTTAGAAATGACTCTGTCGTTAGTTTTTTCGTATAGAAATCTAATTTCAACGTTTTCACGTTTTCTTCAAATAATTGAAGATTTATTGGTGAAAACCATTGTCCAAATGAAGTTTTTCGTGTAATCTTGTCCATGCGATAGTCCTTTTTAGTGGATTTGGACGGGTTACCACCTAACTTATCCATTATAAAGGACTTTTTCTTTGCATAAAATGATAAAATTGAACATTTCAAGTATTTTTAATAGTTAAATTAAATTAACGCAACACTAGTGTAATTAAATAAATAATTAGAAAGGGAGAATTTCATATTAGAAAGGGGATGGCGTCTTTAAACCAGCTATTAATGGATGATTGTTTAAGAGATAGGGCTCTCTAATATAAGTGAGTGTGTTTTACGAATTTCATACTTTATTTTACAATCCCGTATTCCTCATATGAACACCATTTTTCCTTCCTCTCCCACAAATTTCAGCTTTCATCCCTCTTATGAACACCACTTTCCCTTCCTCTCCCACAAATTTCGGCTTTCATCCCTCTTATGAACACCACTTTCCCTTCCTCTCGCACCGATTTCGGCTTTCATCTCTCTTATAAACACCACTTTCCCTTCCTCTCCCCACAAAAAAACTGCCCTTTAATAAGGGCAGCCAGATTGTAGAAAAACCCCCTATTTTTAAAAGTATGATTTTGAAAAAGGGGGTTTTTGATGTTTTAATTGATTTTTACCACAACATATGGAATATAAGGTATTATTAAAACACTATATGTTGTATATCGGAATTGTAATAAGGACCACCCGTGAGAACGGGTGGTTTTCTCTGCGGCTGAAAGCCTTTGTTACTGACCAAACCCTAAAGGGCTACTGAAAGGTTCGCCAATTGTACTACTTCTACTGGCCAGACCTCAAAGGCCTTCTCTCCTAATTTTTTCGTTTCTTTTTCTTCACTTCTTCCCCTGTAAATGGATCAATATATTCCATAATCGTTAATTGTTCTGCGACTAGATCATCTTGTATTTGATTACGGATATATTCTTCAATTACCTTCTTGTTTCTTCCTACCGTATCTACATAATATCCTGTACACCAAAATTTTCGATTTCCATACTTATATTTCAGTTGTGCATGTCTATCAAATATCATCAAGCTACTTTTTCCTTTTAGATATCCTACGAATGCTGATACACTTAATTTTGGCGGAATACTCACTAACATATGTACGTGGTCCTTACACGCAGTTGCTTCTATTATCTCTACGCCTTTCCTCTCACACAAGGTACGTAAGATTTGCCCAATATCTTTCTTTATTTTCCCGTAAATTATTTGTCTTCTATATTTTGGTGCAAATACTATGTGATACTTACAATTCCAAGTTGTGTGTGCTAAACTATTATTGTCTTTTGACATAAGGACTTCCTCCTGGCTATTTATTTTCGGTTGGCGAACCAAAAAATATTTTAGCACCACGAGGAACTTTTTTTAATACCACGCTGTAAGCTTTTTGGAACCCTAGGCATAGCCCAGGGTTTTCTTTTCTATAAAAAAAGCTGTCGAGACTTTCTCGACAGCCTGACTGCCCTTTAATAAGGGCAGCATTCGGTTAACTCTGTACTATTAACTAATATCTCTTTGTGGCAATTAATTTTTATAAAGGATTGCAAAAATCTATTCTTTTCTAATAATTTATTATGTGAACCGTTTTCCTACATTTTCTCTTCCCTAATAACAAAAATGACATCGCTTCTCTAGTTGTGCTCAAGCAATGTTCTTCGTTGCTTCTTTAATATGGAACTCGGTTCTTTTCATAAAAATAAAAAAGCTATGAGGTAGCCTCATAGCTTTTGAATTATCCAATTTTAATTTCATTACCTTCCACTACTACTTTTTCATTTTCTCCTAGGTTAGTAAATACCATTGGAGTAATGATGGAAGGAACTTTTGATTTGATTTCATCAAAATCAATTTCCATTAATTTTTGTCCTTGTTTTACTTTATCTCCATCTTTGACAAAAGTAGTAAACCCTTCACCTTTTAATGCAACAGTATCTAATCCAACATGGATTAAGATCTCTCTACCATTATTGTCTGTCATGCTTAATGCATGCTTTGTAGGAAATACATTCATAATTTGTCCATCTGCCGGAGCAACTAATACACCATTGGATGGATCTACAGCTATGCCATCACCCATCATTTTTTGGGAAAATACAGGATCAGGAACGTCTGCAATACTTAATAGTTTTCCTTCTAAAGGTTGAATATAATGATTACTTGAACTCGTTTTCTCTTCTTTATTTCTTTTAAATAGATTTTTAAACAAGCTAGTACCCTCCAATAAAAGTTTCTATTCCTAGTTTAACTTTTTTCTATGAAAATAACAAAAATTTTCCCATAAATCTGATTAATAATTTTCCTGCGGCCTTAAACCGCAGGAAAACGAAACTTATTTTAGATAATATATAATGGACTCATATGGTCTTAACTTCATACTTTCTCCGAAGAAAGCTGAGTTTGAATAGTTAGAAAGAAGGATTTCACTTGTTAACCCTGTCATATCAATATGCTCTGGTAATTTAAATTCCGCTTCTTCCTCGTAAAAATTATTTACCACTAATAATTTTTCTTTATCTGTACTACGTAAATAAGCAAATATTTTATCATCGTCTGGAGCAAGTAATTCATAATCTCCATCTGTAATAATATCGTATTCTTTACGAAGTTTAATTAAATTTTGATAGTGATAGAAGACAGAGTCTTTATCCTTTAATGCATTTTCTGCATTCAATTCTTTATAATTTTGAGCCGTTTCAATCCATGGTGTCCCCTCGGTAAATCCAGCGTTTTTCTCTCCGTTCCATTGAACAGGTGTACGTGAATTGTCACGAGATTTTCTGCGCAAGATTTCAAGAATTTCTTCTTCCGGCTTACCATTTGCTTGCAAAATATTGTACATATTCAAAGATTCGACATCTCTGTACTGATCAATGGAAGTAAATTTAGGATCTGTCATGCCTAATTCTTCTCCCTGATAAATATAGGGAGTTCCTTGCATCATATGAATCGTTGTTGCGAGCATTTTAGCTGATTCCTTATGGTATTTCCCATCATTTCCATAACGTGAGACAATACGTGGTTGGTCGTGGTTACACCAGAATAACGCATTCCAGCCTTCACCTTTATTCATACCGACTTGCCAGTTAGATAAAATTTGTTTTAAAGCATGAAAATCCATTTCTCCTATTTCCCACTTTTCTCCGTTAGGGTAATCAACTTTTAAATGGTGGAAATTAAAGGTCATGCTTAACTCATTTCGTTCAGGCTTCGTATATTTAATGCAATGCTCTAAAGTTGTAGAAGACATTTCCCCAACTGTCATGCTGTCATATTTTGAAAAAACTTCTTGATTCATTTCATGGATAAATTCATGTACACGAGGACCATCTGTATAAAACTTTCTTCCGTCCCCTGGTGCTACCGATCCATCATCATCTGGAAAGGCTTGATTTTTGGAAATCAAGTTAATAACGTCTAAACGAAAACCGTCTACTCCCTTTTCAAACCAAAATTGCATCATTTTGTATATTTCATCACGAAGCTTCTCATTTTCCCAGTTTAAATCAGCTTGGGTTACATCAAATAGATGCAAATAATATTGTCCTGTTTTTTCATCATATTGCCACGCATTACCACCGAATTTAGACTGCCAGTTAGTTGGCTCCCTACCGTCTTCTTTTCCATCCTTCCAAATATAAAAATCACGATATGGATTATCTTTAGAAGAGGCTGCCTGTTTAAACCACTCGTGCTCAGTAGACGTATGATTAACGACTATATCCATGATAATTTTTAATCCTTTTTGATGTGCTGCTTTTAATAGCTGATCAAAATCTTCCATTTTTCCATACTCATGATGAATGGAATAATAATCACTAATATCATAGCCATTATCTTTTTGTGGGGAAGCATAAATCGGTGTTAACCACAGTACGTCCACCCCTAATTCTTTTAAATAATCTAATCTTTTTATGATTCCTTGAATATCTCCTACTCCGTTCCCTGTAGTATCTTGAAAACTCTTCGGATAAATTTGATACACTACTGCCTTTTGCCACCATGCTTGTTCCATCTATATACACCACCGATGTGAAAATTATGTCCTTTTTCCTGTATGCTAAAAAACTCAATGGAATTAGTATTTACGTTTTTTCCTATTTCATTATCGCTTTAGTAGGAAAAGAACTACTACTTGCTCATAAACACACAAATTGGTTGACATCATAGCGCACGTCAACTTATACAATTCTCTACTTGAACAATACCATTATTAACGATTAATATACTATATTCCTTCCCTTTCATCATAACATGTATATACAAGTTGTCAACTAATAAAGTAATGCGTTTCCAAAACTCCTTATATATTTAAAACTTAGATAAGCAAACTTGTACGTATAATAGAAAGAAAATTTTGCCCCTTCATTTGGTCCCCTTCGAAATATCATCACTGCTTGCTATCTTTCTACTAAGAAATCATTGGTCTTTTATGCCTTTTTCTGGTACGATATCCCTATAATTTTTATTGTACGTATAAGTTAACAGCGTTATCTACAATGGAAAGTGGTGAAACAGTGGCACAAACAACAAAATACAATATGGTGAAAGAAAAAATTACGGACTGGATCACTACTGGAAAAGTGCAGCCAGGAGAAAAAATATACTCGGAAAATGAGTTAGGAAAAACATTTGGAGTAAGTCGTCATACAATTCGACAAGCAATTGGAGATTTAGTGCATGAAGGTTGGCTATATAGAGAACAGGGTGCTGGCACATTTGTTTCTAATCAACAAGTTCGCTCTTCTGAATCAGCCCTTTCCTATCCACCATTACAAAGAACAAAAAATATCGGCGTTATAACAACCCATATATCAGACTATATTTTCCCGTCTATTATAAAAGGAATTGAATCTCATTTAACAAATCAAGGATATTCCCTTACCTTCGCTTGTACGGACAATGATATTAAAAAGGAAAAACAATGTCTTCAGACAATGTTGGACAGAAACATTGATGGATTAATTGTTGAGCCGACTAAATCCAATACCTTTAATCCAAATATACAGCTTTATTTAGAACTGGAGCAGAATAAAATTCCCTATATAATGATAAACCAATTTTATTCCCAACTCTCGCCTCCCTATTTAGTGGTGAATGACGAACATGGTGGATTTATTTCGACCGAACATTTAATAAAACTTGGCCACAAAAAAATTATTGGATTATTTAAAACAGATGATTTACAAGGAATAAATAGAATGAAAGGATTCATTCAAGCATATAAAACATACTCGATTCCTTTCTTCCCAGAAATGATTATTAATTATTCAACCGAAAATGAGGTAACCTACCCGATAGAGCGACTTGCGGAGATATTTGAAACGACTACTAGGCCTACTGCAATTGTTTGCTACAATGATGAACTCGCCATTCAAGTAATCAATTACCTCCGTACATTAAACTTAAGTATTCCAGAACATATCTCCATTATTGGCTATGACGATTCATTTTTAACGGAAGCTTCAGAAGTCAAATTAAGTTCTATAACCCATCCAAAAATGGAAATGGGCTTAGAAGCAGCAAAATGGATTATAGATGCGGTGGAAAAGAAAGGAATCTTGCCTCCATCTGTTGTTTATAATCCAAAGCTTGTCTTAAGAAATTCCACAGCACCTTGTCTGAATAATCTTTAGGGATAAGCGCCAATCTTTTAAAAACAGTCTTAAATAATCATTACTACAATACAAATACTTAATTTTATCATTAAATATAGGTGGAAAAGCTCATTTGCTCCACATATAATCAAAGAACATGTATACTATTAATAGATTTAAACTTAGGAGTGAGCCATTTTGAAGGATGAATTAGCTTATATAGGCAACAAAATCATAGAAAACAAGAACATCCTTGCTGAAAATACAAATACACTACTTTCGCAATTCTTACAACAGCAGGAATCTAATTTATCCCTTCCGTATCGCGAAGAAGACATGCATGAATGGAATGCTAAGCTTTTCTTCATCTTGGCTGAAGCCTTAAAGGATAATAAAGATTCGGAAGGAATACAATATTGGTCTGAAAAAACGGGGGAAACGTTTGTAAAGAATCATATTCCCTTACAATCTGCACTTCGCTCCCTATCGGTTTATCGAAATGTTATTTGGGACGTATTCACAGAAGAATTAGAACAAAAATCTTTCGCACCAATTACAATGCTCGATGTTGGAAAAATTATTGATCCTATTCTCGATGAAATCAGTGCTTATATAGGACATATTTATGAAGAGCATAATACGAAGATAATGAAGCTCGCTTATACTGCTTTAGAAGAGCTGTCTGTCCCAGTTGTTCCAATTGCAAAGGAAACAGCCATTATCCCACTTATAGGTGAAATTGATACACAACGTTCTCAGTTAATTTTAGAAGTTGCCTTACAGGAATCAGCCAATTTAAAAATTGAATATCTTATATTAGATATTTCAGGCGTACCAATTGTAGATACTATGGTTGCGGATAATTTATTTAAAGTTGTCCATGCCTTGGATTTGATTGGTGTAAAATCCATTGTCTCTGGTATTAGACCTGAAATTGCGCAAACGATTATTTCTTTAGGAATTGATTTTAGCAAAATTACCACCTGTGCAAATTTACACACTGCTTTAGCCAGCATCGGCTTAAAGAGAGTAGTAGAATAAGAAAAGGATGTCTTAAAGTGTTATTTAAACAATAACTCCATTAAGACATCCTTTTCCTTTTATGCAGAATAGCGCTCTTTTTCAATTTCTTTTAATGATTTCCCTCTCGTTTCAGGAGCCATTATAAATCCGATGATAGCTGCAATTAACAAGAATCCTATCATTATCAGACCTGACGTTTTAAAGCCTAATGTAGTAATCATTAATGGCACTACTAATGAGATTAACCCTACAGAGACACGTGCTGTTGCAAATAAAAAGCCTTGTGCTTTAGCTCTATACTTTGTATGGAATAGCTCACTTGACCATAACCCATAAAATGCCTGTGCTCCAAATCCAGCTGCAACACCCCATAATATAACGAATGTAAATAGTTCAAACATCCCCATTGAACCTAATGATAAAACTAACCAAGCAATAATTCCAAGAACTGCACCAATGGTATACAGTAATTTACGATTTACCTTATCTCCTAATTTAATAAAGACAAAATAAGTAGAAGCAACCGTTAATATCCATAAAAATGCTTGTAACAAGTTAGCATGTGCCGCTGTTAAACCACCAACCGTTTCATAGATATATGGCATAAAGTAACCCATTACCCCTGCCACTAAATTCCAGAACACATAGATTCCGATTAAGAGAACGATTGCTTTTCGATTAGCTTTAATGGAGAAAAGTTCTTTAATCGGATTGGCAATTTTTTCACCTTTTTGAATTTGGGCTTTCTCTTTCTGTTTTTCTTCTTCCCAAATTGCTGATTCATTAATCTGTTGCTGCATAATCCATGTTACTAAAGCGATTATAAATAATTGCGCGAATATTATTCTGCTCCCCAATAAACCTAGTGGTGCAAGTAAAACAGACAATAATAACGATATTGCTGGTCCAACAGACCAAGCTAATTGACCATATCCTATTCTAGCTGCACGCTCCTTATCAGGTGCTTCTTCTGCTATGTATGTCCAGGCAGCTGGAATGGCAGCCCCTACTGCAATACCTGTAATCACATAGCCAATTAACAGCATTGGAAAATTGAAAGAGAAAGTAATCAATAAAACACCAAGCATATATACGAGCAAATCATATTTATATATAAACTTTCTTCCATATTTATCTACTAAAATACCACCAATTAAAGCACCAATTGCTGAACCAAACCCATTTGCACTTAGGGCTCCCAGTAAACCAAGCTTAAAATCATCTAAATGTAAGTATTCCATCCATAGAGTCAATCCACCGGCCCCAGCAACAATAGAGCCTGCTTCAAGATAATTGGACATAGCTACTGTAATTGTAGCCTTTTTATCATTTTTTTTCACCGCAGTCGCCATCACTAATCTTCCTTTCTATTATTCTATTCAAGATAAAAAACACTTTTTAGCTGCTTAGACACAGGACTGTTATCTGGATTTGTCTCCATTAATGGCTCCATATAGTCCCACCATTTCTTACAAATTTCCGTTTTCGAAACCTTATCCCATGTTTCTACATCGTCTACTTCTAAATAGGCAAATAATTGTCCAGATTCTTCTTCTAAGAAAATGGAATAGTGATGTACACCATGAGCTTTTAACGTCTCCTCCATCTCTGGCCAAAGTTCATTATGTCTCTTCTCATATTCTTCAAATTGATCCTTATATACTTGCATAATACTTGCTAATCTAGTACGATTTTTCATTCTTTGATTACTCCCTTCTTATTATTGAAAGCAATTACATTGTTGATATCTACATATTACTGCATGATAAAAGCGCTTAACAGGAGACAAAACTAAGAATGGGGGGATAAAAAAATGTTTTTTGGTAGGGTTTTCATTATTACACAACGAGAAACTATGAAGGCCTAAATAAATGGAAGGAATTGAAACAGTTCTTTTAAAAATTTACTGTCCTAAACACTACCAGTCTATCTAACAAAAAAAAGCTATCGGAAACTCATTTCCCATAGATTCCGATAGCTCAAATATGATTATATTCCTCATCCTAGTATTACTTAGCCGCTCCTCCCTTATCTTTTTAGATGGGCTTCTCTATATTGAGAAGGTGTGTAACCATACCATTGTCTAAACAATCTACTAAAATACTTTGTATCCTGATAGCCTAGTTGGACAGCAATATCATATATCTTAAGATCCGTTGTTTCCAATAACTCTGTTGCTTTTTTCAATCGTGTTTTCGTAATATAGTCTAGAATGGTTTCCCCTATCTGCTCCTTAAAATAAACACTGAAATAAGTAGGACTCATGTATACCTGTTGTGCAATTAATTTAATGGTTATCGATTCGCCTAAATGATCCTGAATGTAATCCTTTGCTTTTTGAATAGGGTTTTTATTGGTTCTTTTGGCTTTTTGAATCCTTTCCATTACAGAAAGAACCCAAAATTTTATCTTATCCTTCAATTGATAAAAATTGGATGTATTTTTTGTTAAGGAGATTACTTCGCGGAACAATATTCTTTCTTCTCCAAATCCTTCTAACTCAACCCATCTGTTTACAATTCTTAATCCAAGTAATTGTACAGCTTCTTCTAAAATACTTGCTGAACTAATTAGTTGCAGCTTTTTAAAATATTCTTCGAGTGAGATAATTACTTCCTTCTTTCCCTCATTCTCCAGACTAAATAAAAGCTGCTGGATGCTTTTAATAATTTCTGAACTATGTTTTTTACTCTCCTCACTTGTCTCTGGCAATTGCTCAAGCCAAAACACTTTATTACATCCGTATATCATTCTATTTTGCATAACACTCTCTAATTTTTTTCGATTAGTCAAGTAATCTTCCATATTTGTAAACACCGATCCCACAGCAATTGTAACCGTATTCTCGGATATGTTTTTAATATTTTCTTTCCATAATCGTAAAAGTGCTTCTGTTTCCTTACGTAAATGTTGAGACTCTTGATGTTCTATTAAAATCCATATAGAAAAAAGATCATCTCTCCATAACCATTTTCTTCTATTCGATGAGGAAGACCATTCTTCTAATGAGATCTTTAATGAAGACAAAATATCTTCATTTGCTACTTTTAGCCAAGCTAGATACTCATCCGACCATGTTTGATTTCTATTTTGATCAATGCTGATATACAATAACTGAAATGAACCTTTCCCTATAAGCTGTAACCATTTCTGTTTATCTTCTCTCAAATAATCTTCCAATTGCAATTGACTTAAATAATATATTTGCTTCGTATAGTCTAATTCTTCAGCCTTTCGTTGTAATTGCTGCTTTTCTTTTTCTTCTTTCCTTTTTGTTTCAATTTTTTTCTGTATCTGTAGTAATACTTCTTTCAATTGCTCTCGATGAACTGGCTTTAATAAATAATTGGAAACTCCTTCTTTTATAGCAGATTGCAAATAGACAAAATCATCAAATCCACTAATGATGATTGACTCAAATGACATTTTATCTTTTAAACGCTTAATAAGTTGCAGCCCTGTAATTTCAGGCATTTGCACATCTGTTAAAAGTAAATCAAACCTAAGTGACTTTTCTTCTATTTTTTCAATCGCTTCTTTTCCATCAGAAAAGGCTCCAATGATTTCCCACACTTCTCCATCGTCTTCTACCATCCGTACCATGCGTTTTAAAATTCTAGGTTCATCATCTACAACAATCACCTTAATTTTCTCCATTTTCTCTCCCACCTTCTAACCTGTTCTCATACACTATACAAGGATCCTGAATCAGAGGTAAAAGAATCGTTACTGTTGTTCCGATGGACTGTTTGCTTTCAATCGTTATCCCATATTTATCAGAAAACAACATTTTAATTCGCGCATGAACATTTGTTAATCCCACTCCCGATTCTCTTGTAAAATAATCTTGTTTATTTAAGTTTTTTTGGATACTCTGCAATTTTTCTTCCTCTATTCCAGGTCCATTATCCTTAATGACAATCTTTAATTTTCCATCCTCCACCAAAATGGCTATCGATATTATTAATACTTTCCTTAGTTTCATTCCATATTTAAAAGTATTTTCAATAATTGGTTGGATAATAAATTTAGGAGAATAGTAGAGGGGAATCTGATCTTCTCCCACCATTTCATAGTTGACCCTGTCCTCAAAACGGATTTTTTGAAGCCTTAAATAGTTTTTTATATGTGTTAATTCCGTTTGCAGAGGCACTAAATTTTCACTACTGCTTAATGAATACCTTAACATTTGTCCAAGAATACCTACCATATCGACTGCCGTTTCTGGATCCTCTTCCTCAATAACTGCTCCAATTGTTTCTAACGTATTGTACATAAAGTGTGGATTTATTTGTGATTGAAGTGCATAGATTTGCGCATTTCGTTGTTGTAACTCGATTTCATAGTTTTTCTGTATCAGTATTCTCAATTGTTCTAACATTGACCGAAAGCTCTCGGCTAATTGTCCTACTTCATCCTTATTGGTTGGAGTGATTGTGACATGTAGATTACCATCTTCCACTTCCTTCATTACTTTTCCAAGATGCTTAATCGGCTTGGTTACAGACCAAGCGATAAAAATCGAAATGATCGTAGAAACGATTGTTAAAATAAAAAAAATGGATAGTGTATAATTCTTTACGATATCTGTTCTTTCGGTTAGATATTTCATAGGAATACTGTGAGCGAGAATCCAGTGTTTATTTGTTGATTGATTCATACTATATAATACATTTTCCTTTGCATACTCCGTTGTACGAAAACTACCGTTTACAAGTGGATAATCTACTAATCCGCCATCTATTTGTCCAATGAGTGTTTTGTCAGGATGATAAATGATATATCCATCTTCATCCATTAACCATATATTTGCTCTTTCTTCCTTATCAATATCATTAAGTATTTTTTCAATAAATGTCACATCTACTGCAAATAGTAAAGAACCTAAACTTTCCCGATTTTCAAAGTCCGTAAGTTCATTTACAACGAGAATAAATGGAATATTTTTTTCGAAGGTTAAAGTTGTTTTATTTGGCAAAATTATTGGCATTTCCCCGGCTAAATCATGAATTTCTCCAAAAGGAAGGATCGAATCCTCAAAATCCATTCCTTTAAAAGGAGTTTTCGTGCTTATATAATTGCCATTATTGGTGATTAAAAATGCCGCTAGAATATCTGATTGATTACTGTTTAAATAGTTATTGGATAAAAAGCTTTCCACTGTATATTGCTCCTGTAGAAAAGCTGATTTTTCTTTGTAAGGAGTACTTCTAAGAATTGACATTATTTCTTTTGAATTATAAATTGCATTAGGCAGATCATTTAGCAAGATTAATTCATTTTCTATATTTTTATTTGCTTGATTTAATAGTCTAGGAATATATTCACCTACTTGTTCCTCTATAGCCTTTGTATTTTGCGTATACGTAATATAGCCTAATATCCCCATTGGAATTACGGTCATTATCATATAAGTAATAATTAACTTACGCTTTAAGGGGGCTTGCCCTAGCTTAAATAACTGTATTCGTTTAAAAATCATATTGATCGATATTCTCCTTTGTAAAATCAATAGGCTGCCCCATAATAATCGTATCGTCTTTCACTCTAATAATGCCGACATTTTCAAAAGACTTATTATCTGTCACTTCATTTCCTAATAAAATTTCTTTTGCTACACTAACTGTTAAATAGCCTAATTTTTTAGGACTCCATAAAGTGCTAATTTGTATCGCTTCATTTTTTAAATAGGAACGTACTAAATTAGGACTTGATAAACCAACGACAGCAATCTCTCCAACTTTATTCGCATCCATTACGGCTTGAGCAGCTGCTGGCGGTCCTACAGAGGAACTTCCAATAATCCCCTTTAAATCTGGATATTTCACCAGCAATTCTTTTGCAATCATATATGCTCTTTGTGGGTTATCATTTGATTCCTCTACTTCCAAAAGCTTCATTTTAGGATAGTTTTCTTCTTGTTGAATAACCATCCACTCCGTCCACTCCTTTAAAGTGGCAGCATTATCGGAACCGGTAATAATGGCATAAGCACCTTTTTCCTTCATATTTAAAGACAGAGTATCCATCACATGTCTACCTAAAGTCTCTGGATCTACTGAGCTAACAAAATATTCTCGAAATTTTTCATTTGTATCTGAGTCCCATGTCATAACTACAATCCCTTTTTGTTTTGCTTCCATTAAGATGGGACCTAATTTTTCTGGATCATTTGCAGAAATAGCAATAGCATCAACCTCTTTTTCTATATATTCCTTAACAAGTTGTTCTTGTTGCTGCCAATCTGCTATTAATGGTCCTGCATATAACACATGTACATTCAAATCTTTCCCAGCTTCTAATACTCCTTCTTCCACTGCATTAAAGTAAGGAATTCCACTTACTTTTGGTATAACAGCAATCATATATTCCTTTTCTATTGCGGACCTTTCCCCTTCTTTTGGTTGAAGCCTATCATTCTGATAAATAATTTCATATTTTTGATTAGACGAATCGAAACTGCATCCGCTTACAATAATCAAAAGCATGAAAAGTACCATTATTGATTTTAGCTGCATTTCTTTTCCCCTAACCTTTCATTACTCTCTACATAAAGTGAAACTTCTATCAGTAGGATCTTACTATCCGTTAAGAGTGAGATAAAGTGCTTTCTTTTTATTATATAAAAAATAAACAAAAAAATATATGTTTGTTTATTTTTATTTGATCAAGTTTCATTTGGAACATCCACAAATTTTATGCATAAATAAAAACAGAAGGAATTAGTAACGTAATATACAACCTAATTCCTTCTATATAATATCGTGCTGGTACACCGATTCTATTATTATAAAATCTCTTTAAACATAGAAATTACTTCTTCCTTTGTAGGTTGAAATGGATTTCCAGGAGCACATGCATCTAATAAAGCAAAGCTTGCTAGTTTTTCCAAATCAACCTCTTCTACTCCTAAATCTGATAATCTTGCTGGAATTTCTACCGTTTGACAAAGCTCTATAATTGCTGCAATGACTTCTTCTGCACACTGGCTATCTGTCTTTCCTTCAATGGAAATACCGATTGCTTTTGCTATTGCTGGAAATTTATGCGGGTCTCGCTTCGCATTTTCTCTTTCCACAATAGGCAAGAGCATTGCATTGCACACACCATGAGGTAAATCATATACACCCCCAAGTTGATGAGCCATAGCATGAACAAATCCTAATCCTGCATTATTAAATGACATACCAGCTAAAAACATTACATATACCATTTGTTCACGTGCTTCTATATCATATCCATCCTTCACTGCACGAGGTAAATAGGTGAATATTTTTTCTACCGCAGCTAATGCAGTAGCATCTGTTACTGCGTATGCTCCTGGAGTAACAATTGCTTCTATCGCATGTGTTAAAGCATCTATTCCTGTTGCAGCTGTTAATGCAGCAGGCTTATCCACCATTAGCTCGGGATCATTCACTGATATTGTTACAAGACAATTTTTATCAACCATTACCATTTTGACATGGCGTTCTTCATCGGTAATGACATAGTTAATAGTAAATTCACTTGAGGTTCCGGCAGTTGTATTTATCGCTACAATTGGTACTGATTTTTTTGATGTTTTTCCTACACCTTCATAGTCTTTAATATCCCCACCATTCGTTACATAAAGACCAATTGCCTTTGCTGTATCTTGAGGAGATCCACCACCAACAGATACAATAAAGTCGCATCCATTTTCTTTATATACTTCTACTCCTCTATATACATTTGCTATAGTCGGATTAGGCTTTACTCCTGCATAAACAGCATAGTCTATTTGCCTATCATCCAATACTTTTTTCACTTTCCCCACAATCCCGCTTTCATTTAGGAAAGTATCTGTTACCACCAACGCTTTTTTTAATCCTAATTCTTCTATTTGTGGTCCTACTTCCTGTAAACAACCTCTTCCCATTAAATTTGTACTTGGAACATAAAAGACATGTGCACTCATTTTTATTTACCTCCTCTTATTTGTTCAATATTTCACATAATAATTTATAAAGAAAGGGCAATATGCCCACCTCTTTTATACACTTAATATACCTTCTCTAGGTACTACCTGAAATGCATCTGCTAAATCTTTAAGCTGCTGGTCCGTAATCGTTTGTTTTATCTTGGAGGCATCTCCGATAATCGTATAAATTTGTGCTGCTTTTTCTGCTGTTTCAATTAAACCAAATGTTTCGTCCATTGTGGAACCAGCACCGAAGATACCGTGATGCGGCCAAACTACTAAACGATGCTCCAACATTTTCTCCGCTGTTTTTTCGCCAATTGCATCTGTTCCAGGAACCATCCAAGGCAATATGCCGATCGCATCAGGAAAAACAACAATACATTCCGTACACATTTGCCAAAGGGTTTTCGTAAAGCTTGCTTCATCTAAGTCATGAATAAATGTCATGGCAAGTATATTAGTCGCATGATTGTGCATGATAATCCGATGATTAGGATCTACTCGTAAACGCGCAATATGACTCATAAAATGGGAAGGTAACTCACTAGTAGGATTGGAACCATCCTCAAAGCCCCATAGTAAGTGTACTTTTTCTCCACTTTCATCTATTTTTAAAATCCCAAGTGTATTAGAAGGATCTTCTTTCACATTTTTAAAATACTTGCCAGAACCTGTAACAATAAAATATTTTCCTGCTAATTCTGATACTGGAAACTTCAATGAAATGGAACGGATAATTTGCTTAACATCTAAATATTGTTCCACTACTTCCTCATCTAAAAGATAACTGATATTTCCCCCATTTCTTTCATCCCATCCCATATTCCACATGTTAAAAGTTGCTTCACACATTTCTTTTAAAAACGGTGCTTCGATAATATCTTTCTTTTGCATAGTCGCTACCATTCTTTCTCACTCCTTCATTCTCTAATTTTCTAGTATTTTATATTTTTGTTTTCTTATCTTTATATTACGCTCGAAACAAAAGTAAGTCAACAAAAACAAAAATAAAAACAGGGGATAAATGTGGAATTTTTGTGAATTTCATTTGATTTGTTTTTGATTTTCTATAATAACCCCATCATTCAAAACAAAAAAAAGATAGCGCCAACATTTTTTATCAATGTCAGTACTATCTTTTATTATTATAAATCTATACACTGCATTTCCTTTATGATTGAACAATTTGAAAGGATATATTCTTTTCTTGAAACCAATTTTCATATTCTGATGGAATCTGCTCATCTGTAATAACATGCTGTATTTGATCAAGGTTTGCAATATGAGCAAAAGTTTTTACTCCAAATTTACTTGAATCTACAAGGAGAGTAACCTCAGATGAAATATTCATCATCTGTTTCTTTAATAGTGCCTGCCATTCATTCGCATCACTTAAACCGCTTACCACATCTACCCCTTTACAGGATAAAAACAACTTGTTCACATAATATCTCTCAAGGGAGCGCTCAGCTAGCGGTCCTACATAAGATAAAGATTTTGACAGAAGCATTCCACCTGTCGATATTACTTTAATCTGTTCTTTCTTACTTAATTCCAATGCTACCTTAATAGAATTAGTGATAACAGTAAGGGGCATATCAGGTAATTGGGCTGCCATATACCAAGCAGTTGTACTGCCATCCAATATAATTTGTTCTCCTGGTTGAATATGTTTTACTGCTTCTCGAGCTATTGCTCTCTTTTGATCCGCATTCGTAACCTCTCTTACGATAAAAGGAGTATCTGCAGGTTCTTTTTCGACACTCACCGCACCACCATGACTCCTCATCAAGAGTTTTTCCTGTTCTAGCTTTTCTAAATCTCTTCTAATGGTTTCCTCTGTTACAGAGAAAATCTCACTAAGCTCTGTTACGCGAATGCTTAGTCTTTCATTTACAAGCTCCACAATTTTTCTTCGTCTTTCCGCTACAAGCACGTTTAAAGTTCTCCCTCCATTTTTGTTTTCTTGGGATTATGTTGTTATATGCTTATTACTATAGCATATTTGTCGTTTTATTTTCTATAAAGATTTTTTCCTCATAAAAAAAGACAAACTAGGTTTGACCTACTTCATCTTTTTATCCCCAAAATTTATTGAGCTTTGTTTTTGTTGTAAATATCAAAGGCTACAGCAGCTAAAAGTACCAATCCTTTAATTCCTTGCTGCCAGTCTACTCCAAGTCCCATTAATGACATTCCATTATTCATGATTCCCATTACTAAACCACCAATAATTGCTCCAGGTATGGTCCCAATACCACCGTATGCGGACGCGCCACCAATGAAACATGCTGCAATAGCATCAAGTTCAAATAGATTACCCGCTTTTGGTGTGGCTGCATTTAATCGTGCCGCGAATAATAGACCCGATAATGCGGACAGCACACCCATATTAACAAACACCATAAAGGTCATCTTTTTCGTTTTTATTCCAGAAAGCAATGCTGCCTTCTCATTTCCACCGATAGCATAGATATGTCTTCCGGCTTTTGTTTTATTTGTCACAAATGTATAAATTACAATAAGAACACCTAATACAATTAATATATTGGGGATTCCTTCATAGGTTGCTAGTACAAATGTAAAGATATTTAGAATGACTATCATACCTACTAACTTTAATACAAATAGCCCAAATGGTTGAACCTCAAATTGATGCTTTAATTGATTTCGTCTATTTTTCCATTGGAAGAAAATAATAACGATTGATAGAGCTATCCCAATTAATATTGTTAAGAGGTGTAAAGAACCACCACTAGTGAGATCGGGAATAAACCCGGAACTGATTTTTTGAAAGGATTCGGGAAAAGGAGCAATTGATTTCCCTTCTAAAACAATCATTGTTAATCCCCTAAACAACAGCATACCTGCTAATGTCACAATAAATGCTGGGATTCGAACATATGCAATCCAAAACCCTTGCCATGCTCCAATAACTGCTCCAAGTACTAAAGAAATAACAATTGCCAAAAATGGTGACATTTCATAATTCACCATCATAATCGCCGAGATAGCACCAACAAACGCAGCAACCGAACCTACTGATAAATCAATATGCCCTGTAACGATAACAAGTAACATCCCAACTGCTAAGACTAATATATAACTATTTTGTAAGATTAAGTTTGTAATATTTAATGGTTTTAATAAAAGTCCATCTGTAATGATTTGAAAAAATACCATAATAAATACTAAGGCAATAATCATACTGTATTGACGGAAATTAATTTGAAAAAGTGATTTACTGGAATTATTTTTTTGTGAACCTATCGAATTCGTTTTTAATGGTGATTGCATGTACCCTTACCCCCTTACTTTACTTTTGGTCATGTATTTCATTAATTTCTCTTGATCTGCTTCTTCTTTCAGAACTTCCCCTGTTATGCGACCTTCATTCATCACGTATATGCGGTCACACATCCCTAATAACTCTGGTAATTCAGAAGAAATCATGAGAATGCTTTTTCCTTCTTTTACTAGTTCATTAATGATGGTATAAATTTCATACTTTGAACCAACATCAATTCCTCTTGTAGGTTCATCTAATATTAAAATATCTGGTTCTGAAAACACCCATTTACTTAAAACTATTTTTTGTTGATTTCCGCCACTTAAATTCCCTGCTTTTTGGAAGACACTCGGCGTCTTTATTCTAAATTTTTGACGATATTCTTCTGCTACCTTTATTTCTTGGTTCTTATTTAAAACAGATCGTTTGGAAATTCGGTCAAGGGTTGCAAGCGTAATATTTTGCTTGATATCTTCCATTAAAATTAAGCCATCGCCCTTTCGATCTTCCGAAACATACGCTAATCCATTATTAATCGCTGATGCTACATCCTTAAATTTCAATTCTTTTCCATTTTTTACGATGTTACCAGTTATATTTTTTCCGTATGCTCTCCCGAATAAGCTCATTGCTAATTCCGTACGACCAGCACCCATAAGCCCAGCAATTCCAACTATTTCCCCTTTACGTATCGTAATGCTCACATTATCAATGACTTTTCTATCGATATGTTTTGGGTGGTATACAATCCAGTCTTTTACTTCAAATACAATTTCACCAATTTTAGGAATACGTTCGGGATAACGATTTGTAAGATCTCTTCCAACCATGCCTTTAATAATGCGATTTTCATCCACTTGATCGTTCTTGACATCCAATGTCTCAATTGTTTTTCCGTCCCTTAAAATGGTGATCGAATCTGCAACCTTTTCGATCTCATTTAATTTATGGGAAATGATAATGGCAGACATTCCTTGGTTTTTAAATTCTAATAATAAATTCAATAAGTTTTCACTATCGTCCTCATTTAATGAAGCTGTTGGTTCATCCAAAATAAGTAGTTTAACATCCTTTGACAATGCTTTTGCTATTTCAACTAATTGCTGCTTTCCTACTCCAATTTCACTTACCTTCACATTGGGTGATTCCTTTAAACCAACCTTTTGCAGTAAGGCTTTGGCACGAAGAAACGTTTCATTCCAATTAATCACACCATTGTTAACGATTTCATTTCCTAAAAAAAGATTTTCTGCTATTGTCAATTCTGGAACTAATGCTAATTCTTGATGAATAATTACAATTCCAAGCTCTTCACTTTGCTTAATATTTTTAAATTCACAAATCTCATTTTGAAAAAGAATATCACCAGAATAGGTGCCATAAGGGTAAACACCACTAAGCACTTTCATCAATGTAGACTTTCCAGCCCCATTTTCGCCACATAGTGCATGTATTTCTCCTGCTTTTACCTTTAATTTAACCTCTTCTAATGCCTTAACCCCAGGAAATTCTTTTGTAATATTGCGCATTTCGAGAATTATATTTGCCATATTCTTCACCACCAATAGATTATTTCAATTGTTCATTGGCCTAACTGTTCTTTCGTATAATAATTTGTATCTACTAACACCGATTGATAATTATCAATATCTACAGAAACTGGTTTTAAAAGATAGGCAGGAACAATTTTTTTCCCGTTATTATATGTTTCTACATCATTTACTTCTGCTTCTTCTTCATTCAGTAAAGCTCTTGCCATTTCTACCGCTTTTTTTGCTAATTCCCTTGTATCTTTAAAAATCGTTTGCGTTTGTCTTCCATTTATAATTGCTTTTATAGAAGCAAGCTCTGCATCTTGTCCTGTTATTATCGGCATCGGCTTATCTTTACTTCCATATCCAACACCTCTTAAGGAAGAGATTACGCCAATACTAATTCCATCATATGGAGACAATACTGCATCAATTTGTTCTGTTGAATAATAAGCACTCAATAAATTATCCATTCTTGATTGAGCTAATGCACCATCCCAACGAAGTGTTGCTCCCTGGCTAAATTTTGTTTGTTTACTTCTTACTACTAGTTTTCCAGAATCTATATATGGCTGAAGGACGGACATTGCTCCATCAAAGAAAAAGTAAGCATTATTATCATCAGGAGACCCTGCAAAAATCTCGATATTAAATGGGCCCTCAGAATTTTTTAACTCCAGCTTTTCCTCAATGTACTGTCCTTGTAATTCTCCTACTTTAAAGTTATCAAATGTTGCATAGTAATCTACATATTCACTATGTTGAATTAAACGGTCATACGAAATGATTTTTATCCCATTATTATGTGCTCTTTCCAAAACACCAGTTAAACCAGAACGGTCATCAATAGGTGCAATGACTAAAATATCAACACCTTTGGTTATCATATTTTCAATCTGTGCTGTTTGGTTCTCAATTATATCCTCTGCATATTGTAAATCCGTACTATATCCAAGATCTTCAAACAGTTTTTTCATATTTTCTCCATCATTTACCCATCTTTCAGATGATTTGGTAGGCATAGAGATCCCAATAAACCCCTTTGTCTCTGCACCTGTTTTTTGCACTCCACAAGCAGTTGTAATAAGTATTAAAACTACTACACTAATTATTGTAAGCGTTTTTTTAAACAAACAAACTTCCCCCTTCCCATATTTATTAGGTGGTTTTCTTTTTCTAAAACTAATATAGCATTCGCTATAAATCTGGTCTTTTTAAATAATTTACTATTTTTATACTTTTTTAACTTAATATAAAACGCTTTCATTTTTCTATAAAATTAAGTATTTGTTGCTAATTAACCCACAGCCAAATAAAAAAAGAAGCCCGAATATAACAGAGCTCCTGCTTTAACTATTTACGTTATTTGAATCATCTATGATATTTCTACGGTATTTATTTGGAGATAAGCCCATTACTTTTTTAAAGGCTGTACTGAAATAATGCTGAGTTTCATACCCCACTAATTCTGATATCGAAATAATTGGATAATCTGTTGATTGAAGTAAGTATACGGCCTGCTTCATTCTTCTGTGTGTGAGAAGTTGTACAAAGCTAACTCCTAACTCTTGTTTTATTAGCCGACTTAAATAAACCGGAGAAACCTGTAAAGCTACTGCAACCTTTTCAAGGGAAAGCGTTGAATCTGCATATTGATGTTCAATCATACTTTTCGCCCTTCTTACTATAGGTGAAATATTAATTTCTTTTTGTATGATTTCTTTGCACTTTTTATATAACAAGGAAAGATGCTTGTAGTCTTTTTCATTACTTTCCATGTAAACTGCTATAGACATTTTTAATTCATTCTTGATAATTTCCTCCAGTTGCACAAGACGATCATTTGTTATCTCATGCCAACTTATAAGAAAGATGAGTCCAGAGTCATCATTAAAGTAACCAATTTCTTCCGTTTCAAAGAACAAAAGAATGTGATATTTTAGTGACTCTTGGATTTCTTCTCTTTCCTTTTCCTTTAGCATTGATTTATTTTCAAGGAATTCTAAACAAGATATAACTATTAAGTTTTTGGGAATATTTTCATTTAAATAATATAACGCTAATTGACTCCTGATTTCTTCGTTATTTAACTTCCCTTCTACCCACTCTTGAAAAAAAGTATTTTTAAAAGTTGGCAAATTTTTAGTAAATTGTTCAGACGTTCTATCCAATAAATCCTTTTGATTATTATCATTCACTAATTCATTTTCCAACTTGTTTAGTAATTCTAATAAGTGATTAGGGTCAATAGGCTTTAACAAATAATCGGAAACATTGAGTCTGATTGCTTCTTGAGCATACTTAAATTCATCGTAACCAGTAATAATAATGATTCGACAGTCTGGTAGTTTTTCCTTAACATGCTTAATAACGTTTAAGCCATTTACAATCGGCATATTTATATCGACAAGAAGAATATCAACAGAATACATAAGTGAAAGTTCTATTGCCTCCTCCCCGTCTTCTGCTTCTGCAACGACATTCATCTGTAGAGACGGCCAATCAATTGAATTTCGAATGCCGTCACGAATAATGGGTTCATCATCAGCAATTAATACATTCCAGTTTTGTTTATTCATCCATTCTCACTCCTTACTTCCCCCTAAGTTCAATGGAAGTTTTATTACCACTACGGTTCCTTTATGTAGTTGACTATCGATCGATAATCCAAATGCCTCGCCATATGTTAGTTTAATTCTTGCTTGTACATTCATCATTCCATAGCCAAAATTTATTTGTTCTTTTTTATCCTTATTCAAAATGACAAGGCTGTTTAGTTCTTCTCTTAAACAACTTAAATCTTCTTCCCTTATGCCTATACCATCATCGATAATTTTTAACACAAGACAATTACTGTCTTGTTCTGCACTTATAAGAATTTCACCTGGTCCTCTTCTCTCTTTAATCCCGTGATAAATCGCATTTTCTACTATTGGTTGAAGGACTAATTTAAGTATTTTCACCTCTTCCAACCCGTGCTCAAAAATAATCTCATAATTTAATTTATCCTGATATCTTGCTTTTTGAATCGCCAAATAGCTTTGTATATGCTTCATTTCGTCTTTCAATGGAATAAAATCATTTCCCTTGCTTAAGCCAATTCTAAAAAAAGAAGACAGGGACGACACTACCTCAGCGACATCTTTTGCTCCATGCTTTCTTGCCATCCAATTAATAGTATCTAGTGTATTGTATAAGAAATGTGGTTTAATATGAGCCTGTAAGCTTCTTAGTTCCGCTTCTCGTTTTTGCCTCTCTTGTATTTCTGTTAATTTTATCAAGCTATTAAGCTTTGTAATCATATGATTAAACGTTTTCCCCAGTCTACCTATCTCATCCTTCCGATTCCCTACATATTGTATATCCATATTGCCATCTTCCAGTTTTCTCATCATCATCATTAATTTGATAATTGGATTGGAAATGGAGTTTGAAAAATAATAGGAAGCGCTTATACCAACGAAGCACAGAAAAAAAACAAAAAGGAATAGATATAACTGAATTTCCCTTACTTCTGCTACTGATTCTTCCACGTGAAAGATTCCCACTGTTGTCCAATTGGTAAAAGGTGTTCTCTGATAAATAAACTCCATTTTTTCCCCATTAATCACCTTTTTATAAGAGCCCCAATCATTCTCCAATAAGATTGCTTCTGGAATGGCTAACGATTCCTTATGAGAAGTCGAATATATCTCCTTTCCGCTTTCATCGATAACGGTTAAAAATCCAGATAGTCCAATTTGAACATTATTTATTGCTTCTCCTATTACTCTTAGTTTCAAATCTATTAAGATTACGCCTGAGATTTCTTGTGTATCTCTATTAACAATTGCCCTTACAACCGTAACCACATCATTGTCTTTGTAATTAATTTGACTAATAATATTGCGTTTTTGAGGTTTGCCGATTATTTTGAAGATCCCTTTGTTTTTTACTGCTTCTTCATACCATGCTTCCTTCGTTAAGTCCACATCCTCTTTGGCATAAAGCTCATTGCTAATATATTGTCCATCTCTATTGATGAGTAAAATTCCTGCAATTTCTGGGTACAAAGATGTAAACCCTTGCATTTTTTGACGAATCGAATAAATCTGTTCTTTCTCTTTATCTTCACTCAGTCCATGAGAAAAAAACGAATTAATTTGTGAATCCATTGAAATTAGATAACTAACATTTTGTACATTTGTAATAGATGATTCCAATGTTGTGTTCACTTGATCAATCAACTGCAGGGTATTTTTCGTAGCTTGCTCCCCTAAAATTTTCTCAACCGTAACACCTACTAGCAATCCTAATCCAATAGCTGGGAGAATACTAATTAGCAAAAACAAAGCAATCAGCTTATCTCTAATGGAGAAATCATTGATTTTATCTAATTTCGGAAACATTTGTCATAGCCTTTCTTCTTTATTTAGTATATTCTGCATAATATTCTTTTACATTCTCCTTTGTAACGATTGTTATTCCTGTGTCTACATACGGGGGAAGAGAATGATCATCATTTTTCGTTTTCTCATTATGTAATTTAAATAAGAACTGCATCGACCAATATCCCATATTCCAAGTCCCTTGAGCCATTGTCGCAGAAATAGATCCGTTCTCTATATGATCTAATGTTTTCCTATCAACATCAAAACTAATAATCTTTAAATCTACCTTTTTGTTTTTGGTAGCAGCATCAGCCACTCCGACTCCGCCGTTTGCTTCTGTTACAAATATCCCTTTTACATCTGGATACTTTTGTATAATCTCGTTCGCTACTTTTTCCGATTTAAGTTGATCACCTTCACCATCAAGAACTTGTACAACGTTTATTTTCGGATATTTTGTTTTCATTGTTTCCATAAAGCCTTTAGTTCTTTCTTGATGGTTTAACTGCTCTGGTAAAGTAATAGCAGCTACTTTTCCTTGGTTATTAATTAAGGAAGCCATTTTATCTGCTGCTTCTGCCCCTGCAAGATAATTATTCGTTCCTAAAAATGATGACGCATTACTTAACGGGGCATCTGAATCAAATAAAACAATAGGTATTCCCATATCAACCGCTTTATTAATAGTAGCATTTAAATCATTCGGATTTATGGCAGAAATCGCAATCCCAGCAGGCTTCTTCGCTATAACTTGCTCTAGAATTGTAATTTGTTCATGTAAGTCATATAAAGCTCCACCTCTATATACAACGGAAACATTTAATTCATTAGCGGCATCCTCAAATCCTTTTAAAACAGACTTCCAATAATCGATACCAGCCATAAAGGTTACCATTACATATTCATCATTCACCACACCTTGTAACCGCTCTCTTTTTATTCCATTCGTATTCTCCAATGCAGCATTTAAATGGGAATGATAAAAATAAATACCAAATAATAAAAACACACTTATATACACATACAGTAACTTCTTCATACAGACACCTCCTAAAGGAAAAAACTGTATGTTCCATTATACATGGAAATACTTATAGTGAAAAGAAAAATTCAAGTTTCTCTTTTCCATGTGCTATTAAAAAAGCAATCACTCAAAATAGATAGAGTGATTGCTTCAGTTTGTCGACAAAAATGGAATTTTCATGCGTTGCTTGGAGTGGAAGAGGTGAGACTCCTGTGGGATTAGCGAGACAGCTGAGACCCTGCAGGCCAAAGGCCGAAGCGGCTCAGCGCGAGCCCCACGGAAAGCGAACCCCTGAAGCGGAAAGCAACATCCCTATTCAAAGAGACTAATAAATATACTATAGACAAACCTCTATATCTAAAATTCAGGGATTTGTCTACGGTCTGAAGCAATCACTCAAAATAGATAGAGTGATTGCTTTTTATATTTCCCTTATCTCTTTAAAAGGACTTCTTCTTCATAAATTTTCACTTCATTTAGCCAAGATTCACGCACTGGTACATTCATTTGTTCACAATAATAATCCCAAATAGCTCCAAATGGATATGTTTTAAATTCTTCCATTAATGCTAATCTCTCTGTGAAATTCCCTTCCTCTTGTAATTGTTTTAATTTTTCATTTGGAAGTAATAATGCATTCAAAAGTGCTTTAATCATATTTCTTGTACCAATTGTCCATGCAGCTACTCGATTAATACTAGCGTCAAAGAAATCTAGACCGATGATTACTTTATCTAATGCATCATTCCGGACGATTTCTACGGCAATTTCTTTTAGTTCATCATCTAAAATAACGACATGATCGCTATCCCATCTCACTGGTCTAGATACATGCAATGCTAATTTATCACTAAATAAAAGCATGGAAGAAATTTTATTAGAAACAGTTTCTGTTGGATGATAGTGACCAGTATCCATTAAGCACAATTTATTATTTTTCAATGCATAACCTAAGTAAAATTCATGGGAGCCGACTACATAAGATTCTGACCCAATTCCGAAAACTTTGCTTTCTACAGCGTCTAAGTTATATCTTTCATCTGTTTCTACAGCATAAATTTCATCTAATGAATCCTTTAATCTTTTTCTTGGTGTTAAGCGGTCGCTTGGAATATCTTTATAGCCGTCTGGAATCCAAATATTTGTTAGGGCTGGTGAACCAAGCTCCTTACCAAAATATTCAGCAATTTTTCTACTTGCGATGCAATGTTGAATCCAAAAATCACGAATTTCCTTATTTGGATGTGCTAATGTTAAACCATCTGCTGCTTTTTCATGGGAGAATAAAGTAGGATTAAAATCTAACCCTAATCCATTTTCTTTTGCCCATTGTACCCAATTTTCAAAATGCTTCGGTTCTAGCTCATCTCTCTCTACTGCTACCCCATTTGTTTCTGCATATATAGCATGTAGATTGACACGATGTTTACCAGGGATAAGCGAGAGTGCTTTCTCTAAATCGCTTCTTAATTCTTCTGGATTCGTTGCTTTCCCAGGATAATTTCCTGTTACATCAATTCCCCCGGATAACTCTCTTTGATTCACTTCAAATCCAGCGATATCATCTCCTTGCCAGCAATGAATCGAAATGGGAATATTTTTTAGCTTTTCTAATGCTTCTTGTACATTTACTCCCCATTGTTCATATTGCTTTTTTGCTAACTCAAAATTTTCTCTAACAGACATAATTATTTCCTCCTTTTATTTGGTTACATCTTCGGTTGCTTTAAACGTTTTAATTTCAAAAGATTTCTTTATCATTTGTCTTGCTTCCGATAAATTTTCCACTTCTCCTAATGCAATAAATTGAGAAACGATATTCCCAATAGCTGTCGCTTCTATTGGTCCAGCATATACATCTTTCTTAGTAGCTTCTGCAAGTAATTGGTTTAACATTTCATTTTGGCAGCCACCGCCAATAATATTAATACTTGGAAAAGATTTTTCAAAAATTTCTTCTATTTCATCTATAGCTGTAATATAGCTTTCTACTAAACTATCATAAACACATTTTGCTATCTCACCTGGTGTTGCTGGAACTTGTTGGCCTGTTTCTACACAATAGTGCTGAATTTCTTCCACCATATTGTCAGGCTTTAAAAAACGATTATCATTTACATTTACAGTGCTTGAAAAATCATGTGCTGCTTTTGCTAATTCAACAAACTCACTAAAAGAGTATTGATTCTGATAATTACGTCTCACTTCCTGTATCATCCAAAGCCCCATAATATTTTTCAAGAAACGAAAACGATAATCAATTCCTCCTTCATTCGTAAAGTTATAATCTAACGCCTTCGTTACACAAATAGGAAACCTATTTTCAACACCAATCAATGACCATGTCCCAGAACTGATATAAATCGTCTCATTTAACTCTGGAACAGAAATGACTGCAGAACCTGTATCATGTGTTGCCGGAAGGATTATTTTCATATCAAAACCAAATTCCTCTACCAATTCTGGCTTCAAATTTCCAAGAATCGTATTTGGCTTTTTAATTTCTTGGAACATTTCCCTGTTTATTCCTAATGTATCGAGAATCGTTTTGTCCCATTTTTTTGTAAAAGCATTTAATAATTGTGTGGAAGAAGCATTGGTATATTCATTTGCCGATATACCTGAAAGTAAATAATGTAAATAATCAGGAATCATCAAAAAGGTTTTCGCCTTTTCTAATACTTCTGACTGCGTCTTTTTTAAAGAATATAATTGATAGATCGTATTAAATTTTTGGAATTGAATACCCGTTTCTAAGTATAATCTTTCCTTTATGATATTTTGGAAAACTTCTTCCATCATCCCATCCGTACGATCATCCCGATAAGCAACGGCATCTGTTAAAAGTTCTCCATTTTCATCTAGTAAAACAAAATCTACCGCCCATGTATCAATGCCAATACTTTCTGGCTTAATACCTAGATCGTTGCACTTTTTTATTCCTTTTTTTATTTCAGAAAAAAGCCGATTAATATCCCAACAATAATGCTGTCCTTTTTTGATCATCTTATTTTCAAAACGATGAATTTCATTGAGCTCTAATTTTTCTTGCTGAACAGACCCAAGAATAAGCCTTCCACTTGAGGCTCCGATATCTACTGCTAATGCATATCTTGTCATTTCCACCTCTCCTTAAAAAGGAATTAGAAAACGTTTCCTTGAATTCATTGTAATGGGTTTCATTCTTCAATAAAATAACGTAATTTTTCTTTTTTATTGTCCTTATTTTCCAAGCATATAACAGCTATTTTCTAATTTTTCTACTGTATTAACAAAAGAAAAGTGTTATGACAAAGAAAAAGAGACAAAACAAAATATCTAATGGGTAAAGACGAACAATCTCTCATTTAGTAGCGAAACCAATAAGTTGCCTGATTCTTTTCAAAAAAAAATATAATTAGTAGAAAAAATGGAGCAGACTGAATACACGTAGACTCCTATGGGAGCTGCGAGAAAGTCCGAGACCCCGAAGGAACGTAGTGACGAGGAGGCTTGGCGCTCGCCCCATGGAAAGCGAAGTGTATTCAGTCTGCGGGTAATAAGCACAAATTTTCTTTTTTAAAATTAATAAAAAACCCAAACAATTATACGGAAGTTTTATCAACATCTACGTATAATTGTTCGGATTTATATTTAGTTGGAATACTTTTGTCCCAGCCTCTTCGACCGAAATGCTTTCGGTGTCATTCCATATTTTTCTTTAAATATCCGATAAAAATAGCTAATATTATCATATCCTACTTCTTCAATAATCCACTTAATCGAAAGATCTGTGGTTTCCAATAAGTTTTTTGACTTACTTAGCCGCTTCTCTTGAAGCAATTCCTTAAAAGTATAGCCTGTTGCTTTCTTAATATTTTTGCTCAAAGAGGATACGGATTGATGGAGCTGCTCGGCTAATTCATTTAGCGTTCCATTTTTATAATTCTCTTCAATATAGGTCAAAGCCTCGATAACGAGATACTGATTTTGCAATACACCTTCATTTTGTTGAATTTTATCTGTATTTTTTATTAGTTCGATAATCAATAACCCCATATACAACTTCATCGTCGATTCTGATAAAAGAGAGTTATTTGCTTCTTCCTTTAATAATTTCCCGATTATGTCCTGAATTTCTGTCACATCAGAGACCTTATAATATAAATATTGGCCACTTTCCGTATGGTTAAACAAACTATTAATTAGAAAATCTGTTAGTTTATTTTCTTCATGTAAATATTGAAAAATAAATTGAAAAAAAGGTGGCTGAATGATGAAATTAACTACGATATCTTCCCTATCACATGCCTGAATTTCATGCTCCATATGCTGATTTAAAAATAAAAGTTCCCCTTTTTTTAACGAAATCTGGTCATTGCCAACCTTTTGCTTCAATCCCCCATTCACTACATAATTAATCTCAATATAATTATGTTTATGTTTCGGAAAGTCAATAAAGCGAGTGTGCTTTCTCACCGTTATCATTTTATCTTTACGCAAAAATTTTTCACTTTCTATAATAAAATTACTTTGACTAGTATAGATATCTTTTATTACACCTTGCTTTTGCTGGACAATGCTTTTTTCTTCTTCTGTTAACTCCATTAATTGTTTTAATAAATTTTTATCCAAGAAGGTCAGCCCCCCTGCTTCAACTATCTATTATTATGAGAGGGAAAGGGTTGTTTAGCAAACATAGTATATAATACGGAGAAATAGTTTTTTCTCTTAACTATTCTTTCACTCTTCAAAAGTTAATTTTAATTTAGAATCGGTCTCTACTCTTTTCCGCTTTTATTCTATTAACACAAAAAGCGGGGATAAAATAATCCCCGCAACTCGAAAGTTAGCTTTATCTAGTGAAGGCAGCAGGAACTCCTCCATCAACTGTCAGCATGCATCCTGTTGTTTTCTCTGCTTTCGAAGAAGAGAAATAGCAAATCGCTTCGGCAATATCCTTAGGAAAAATATTTACTAATAAAGTAGTACGTTTTCGATAGTGTTCTTCTAATTGGTCTGGTTCTATTCCATAATTAGCTGCTCGCTCTTCACGCCACTTTGATCCCCAGATTGCCGAGCCTTGTAACACAGCATCTGGTAATACAGTATTAACACGAATACCAAATTCTCCACCTTCTGCAGCAATACATCTTGCAAGATGTGCTTCCATTGCTTTCACAGAGCTATAAGCCGTAACATTTTTCCCTGCGTATACAGAGTTTTTAGATCCAATGAATACCATGCTTCCGCCTAATCCTTGTTCTTTCATTTGTTTGAATGCTTCTCTTGCAACTAGAAAATATCCTGTCCCAAGAACGTTTAAGTTTAGATTCCATTCTTGTAAAGACGTTTCATCAAATGGACTAGAGGTGGCGAGCCCTGCATTATTTACAATGATATCTACACCTCCAAAAGTAAGAGCAGTTTTCTTATAAGCTTCTTTTACAGCTTCTTCTTTCGTTACGTCCATTTTCACCGCTAGCGCTCTATTGGAACCATACTTTTCATTTATTTCCAGTGCTACTTTTTCTGCACCTTCTATATTTAAATCTGCAATAACAACATGTGCACCTTGCTCTGCAAATAGTCGGCATGTTTCACTACCTATACCTCCAGCGCCTCCCGTAACAAAGGCAATTTTACGAGAAAATTCTGCTTCTGTTGGAGCAAGAGATAATTTATATAATTCTAGTGGCCAATACTCTATTTTAAATGATTCATTTTCATTTAAAGAGACGAAATTACCTAGTGTTGTAGCGCCCTTCATTACAGAGATAGCGCGATGATATAAAGCACCGCTCACCTTAGCCATAGCAAGGGTTTTCCCTGTGTTAACCATACCAATTCCAGGTATTAAAATAATCCTCGGAGCCGTTTCAGAAATCTGATCTCCAGCCTCTTTATTTCTTTCAAAATAAGCTGTATATTCCTTTTTAAAGTTCTCTATACCTAATTTTATCTTTTCTTTCAAACTAGCAATATCTTTTGTTACCGGATCCCATTCAATATATAAAGGTTGCCTTTTCGTATGTACAAGATGATCTGGGCACGCTGCACCTATTTGTGATAAGCTCTGAGCATCTTTACTATTTACAAATTGAAGTACATCTTCTTCTCGATCGTAAGTTAGCAGCATTTGTTTTTCTCCACTAACCGCTCCCCGGATTACTGGCATCACTTGACTTAAAATCTCTTCAGCCTCTTCTTCTTTTAAAGCAGGATATTTTTCCCCGCCAAAAACCTTCTCTTCTTCTATTTTATTATGAATATAGCTTTCCGCTTCATTAATGATTGCGATTGTTTTGTCATAGCTTTCTTGTGCTGTATCTCCCCAAACGACAAGGCCATGCTTTTCCATCAATACTAATTCTGCATTAGGATTATTCTGTACACCTTCTGCGATCATTTTCGATAAAGTAAAGCCTGGTCTAATATAAGGAACCCAAACAAAACGATTACCATAGATTTCTTCGGCAAGTTGTTTCCCATTATCTGCACAACAAATGCTAATAATGGCATCCGGATGAGTATGATCGACATGTTTATATGGTAAAAATGCGTGTAATAAGGTTTCAATAGACGCTCTAGGGTGGTTACTATCAATCATACAATGAGAGAGATAGGCAACCATTTCCTCATCAGACATTTCTTCTCTTTCAATCAATGGTTTAATATCTTCTAGCTTAAGACCAGTGAAATTATGCGCTTTCATTGTTGCTAAGTCTGAACCGCTTCCTTTCACCCACATTACTTCTATATCTCGTCCGCGGAAGTCTTTTTCGATTGTTTTCATGGACGTATTTCCGCCACCCCAATTACATACAGCTCGATCTGTACCGATTAAATTGGATCGATAAACCAATTCATCTAAACCTTTCTTTAATTGTGAAGCCTTTTCATTATTCCATAAATTCTGTACCATCATAATTCTCCCTTCACAAACTGTTTTTTTATACCCCAAATACATTATATAATATGTTTGTTTATTTTTGAAATAGTTTATTTGTTTTTATTTATAGTTATTTTGCAAAGATTAATCCAAATCACGACAGTTTATATCGGCTACCATTGCAAAGAATGTGAGGTGCTCCTTTGTTACGCTTACCTTTAATCTTTTGTGGTTCGCTTTATGAAAATTTTTTTTACCTATGCAGTAGCTTTTTCAGTTTTCATTTGCTTAATGAACGCCTCTTTTCGCTTAGGAGCTCTCCTTTTTGGTTTTCATTTCCTCGATGAACGCCTCTTTTCGCTTAGGAGCTCTCCTTTTCGGTTTTCATGTCCCCCATGAACGCCTCTTTTTGCTTAGGAGCTCTCCTTTTCGGTTTTCATCCACTTAATGAATGCCTCTTCAGCTTTGTCCGTTTTCATCAAAAAAAAAGCCTAGACAGGTCTCCCTATCTTCAGCTTCTATCCCTTTTATTTCCCTAGCATGTCTAATGTTTCTTCTACACCAACGGCATAATCATCAAACTGGCCATTTTTAATTTTTATCATCGTTGGTGTTCCAGTAATTTCGATTTCTTCTGCGTTTTCTGGTGCTTCATTTCCATATGCTGTATTATGTGTTGCGATAATTTGGTTTTCTTCGTTCGCAACAATTCCCCAAGCAATATCTTTATCATTTTGGAAATTTTCTATGTTTATTCCCTCATTCCATACTTCTTTACCGTCTTCTATTTTACCAATTACTTGATCATACTTTTTATGGTGTGCTTCCCAGTCATACCAGCTAGATTCATTCTTTTCCTCCTGCATATCTACAACATAAAAAGGAATGTCTCCACTATTGCTAAATGAAATAACATCTTTCTCAATTTGTTTACAGTATGTACAAGTAGATTGCCAAAAATAAACAATATATTCTTCCTCTTGCTGATCAAACGTATCGGATGCATTTATTTTTTTTATGTCTTCAATCGCGTTAATACTCTTACTATTTAACCACCATATTGCTGCAATGCAAATAATAATAATTACCGCAATAGTACTAAACAAAATCATTGCTCTATTCTTTTTTTTCATTCCAAATCTCCTTTTTTTAACATTATTACCTCTATTCTATCTAAAATCCTCTCCAAATAAAGCAACAATCCTGCACCAAATCCAACATAATTGTGAACATACCTTTTCGCTTTATAACTAAAAACGCTGAAATTGTAGACTTTATCGTTTTAAATTCACTATATTCGTATTATTCATTCTTCCTATGATAAAATCAAAATATCTGATAAAGGAGTTGAATAGTGTGAAAGAAAATATGATAAATCGTTTTGTGTCGTATGCTGTTGTCGATACACAATCAAATGAAAATAACTTAGAATGCCCGTCTACTCCAGGACAGTTAATACTAGCCAATTTATTAGTGGAAGAACTAAAAGAAATTGGGATGGAAGAAGTTTCTATTGATGAAAATGGTTACGTAATGGCCACTTTGCCGGCAAATACAGATAAAAAGGTGCCAACAGTCGGCTTTCTTGCGCATTTAGATACTGCTACTGATTTTACAGGCAAAAATGTTCGTCCGCAAAAGGTAGAAAACTATGATGGACAAGATATTGTTTTAAACGAATCGTTACATATCGTATTATCTCCTAAGGATTTTCCCGAATTAAAGAATTATGTAGGGCATACTTTGCTAACTACCGATGGTACAACCTTACTTGGGGCAGACAACAAAGCAGGTATTGCTGAAATTGTCACTGCTCTTATTTACCTAAAAGAAAATCCAGACATTAAACATGGAAAAATTAGAGTGGCCTTTACTCCTGATGAGGAAATCGGCAGAGGACCTCATAAATTTAATGTAGAAGCCTTTAATGCTGATTTTGCTTACACTGTTGATGGTGGGCCATTAGGTGAACTACAATATGAAAGCTTCAACGCTGCTGGAGCAAAAATTACGATAAGTGGAACAAATGTACATCCAGGTACGGCAAAAGGAAAAATGGTCAATAGTATCAAAATTGCGATGGAACTACAAAGCCGCTTACCTGCAAGTGAGTCACCTGAATTTACAGAAGGCTACGAGGGATTTTATCATCTACTTTCCTTTGAAGGGGATGTAGAAGAAACAAAACTATCTTATATTATCCGTGATTTTGATCGTGCTTCTTTTGAAGAAAGAAAAAGTATTCTTCAAACAATTGTAGTAGAGTTAAATGAGAAGTATGGTACCGACACAGTGAAGCTCGACTTAAACGACCAATACTACAATATGCGTGAAAAAATTGAACCAGTAAAAGAAATCGTGGACGTTGCATATCACGCAATGGAAAATCTCGGTATTACACCAATTGTCCAACCAATTCGTGGTGGTACAGACGGATCTCAGCTTTCCTATATGGGACTGCCAACTCCAAATATCTTTACTGGTGGAGAAAATTTCCACGGTAAGTATGAGTACATTTCTGTGGATAACATGGTAAAAGCAACAAATGTAATCGTAGAAATTGTTCGCTTGTTTGAAGAGCGCGGGGAATAAGAAAAGAAGGCTGTGACATAACTAAATAGATACTTTGTGAAGACGAACAATCTCTCATTTAGCTAGTAAATAGCGTCTGCTTTCGCATACTTTTTACAATAGAAAATATAATTAGTTGGGAAAACAGAGCAGCCGGAATACACGTAGACTCCTGTGGGATTAGTGAGACAGTCTGAGACCCTGCAGGCCAAAGGCCGAAGCGGCTCAGCGCGAGCCCCACGGAAAGCGAAGTGTATTCCGGCTGCGGATAACAGCAACAAACTTCGTAGAGCATCCTTTTTTAAAATGAAAAAAAAACTAAATAATTATACGAACTTTCCATTAACGTTTTCGTATAATTGTTCGGATTTAACTTTAGCTGGAATACTTATGGCCCAGTCTCTTTAAAAGTTTACTAGTTATTAAACATCGCTTTTTTCTCTAAAATTAATTTTGATACACGAAACAAATTTTGTACTTTTAACAGTTTAGTATATAATGATTCAGTGCCAAAATCCCTATATTCCATGGATTTAGTGGTGAATGAAAAGATTAGAGGAGTTTTGCAATGGATACAATCAGTAAAATGCAAGAAGAAGTTACACAAAATACAGAATTACATCACTATATATTAGAAACATTTGGACTTCAATCGAAGAAAAAAAGAGTTCGTAAAAAACTTTTTAAACAAGTAATCTCGCAAGAAAAAGTCCTAAAAAAAGTAGTGAAAGAATTTAAGCAAACAGATCAAGAACAGACTATTCCTTCTGGGCAACAAGTAGAAAGCACATTTTCCTTTGATAAACTACCAATTACTACCCTATTAAAAATTGGGAAAGAATTCTTTAAAGAAGAAGAAAGTGTTCGTTTTTACTATAATAAAAATAAAGAACCTTTTTATAAGAATAAAGAGATGCTGATTGCATGTATTTCAACAAATTATGCAGGTGCACCAGCTGATATCCAAAAAGAAATCATAACGAAACTATAATTCTTCTACATGACGAAACTCATTTGTGGATAGCCACTTCTATTAATCCTCTTGTTTTTACGAAGTGGCTACTTTTTTTATCTTGCCATCTACTACAAAATAAGCAAGCGCATTCAACTCGCTTGTTCGCTATCTCACATTCTGCTATAATTTTGATGTAATACATATCAAATACTATTAATTTAATCGATTAAGAAAGGGAGGCATACAAATGATTAAAGTTGCACCCTCCATTCTCTCCGCTGATTTTGCTAAGCTTGGGGATGAAGTGAAAGATGTAGAATTAGGTGGCGCAGATTACATCCACGTTGATGTAATGGATGGTCATTTTGTACCAAATATAACTATCGGCCCGCTTATTGTTGAAGCAATCCGTCCAGTTACAACATTACCTTTAGATGTTCATTTGATGATTGAAAATCCAGATGCTTACATTCCACAATTTGCTAAGGCTGGTGCGGATATCATTACCGTACATGTGGAAGCATGTCGCCACTTACACCGTACGATTCAATTAATTAAAGAACATGGGGTAAAACCTGGGGTGGTATTAAATCCAAGTACTCCGGTTGAAATGATTAAGCATATTATCGAAGATATTGAGATGGTTCTATTGATGACCGTTAATCCTGGATTTGGTGGACAAGCTTTCATCCCTAATGTACTTCCAAAAATAAGAGAAGTTCGTCAATTAGCAGATCAATTAAATCCAACACTTGAGATTGAAGTAGATGGTGGCATTAATGCCGAAACTGCAGTATTAGTAAAAGAGGCAGGAGCAAATGTGCTAGTTGCCGGGTCATTTATTTATAATAATTCCAATCGCGAAGAGGCCATTAAAGCGGTACGAGGATAATATGGGTAGTTAGGAGTCTAAAATACATTTAGATTCCTTTTTTATTTCCCATAATTTAAACAAAGTCCATAAAACAATGCTGATGGCTTTATCAACTCCCATAAAACGACTTATTCACCTATAATCTACCAAAAAATAATTATATTAAAAACATTTAAATTTTTCTTAAAATATTCAAAATTATGAACTCGGACTCAAAATTTCAACATTTTTGCTGTTTTTTATAGGAAACAAAAATTTTTTTGACAAGTCTAGCATCTTTTCAGTATTATATTAAAATACTAGAGGAGGTTTCATGATGTCAGAATTAAATAAACAGAAAATTGTGGACAGTGTTCCCCAAAAGGGATTCTTTGGGCACCCTAAAGGATTATTCACACTTTTCTTTACAGAATTTTGGGAGAGGTTTTCCTATTATGGAATGAGAGCCATCCTGGTTTACTATATGTACTACGAAGTATCTAAAGGCGGATTAGGTATCTCAGAAGGAACGGCAATTGCCATTGTATCTATCTACGGTTCGCTTGTTTATATGTCCGGTATCATCGGTGGATGGTTTGCGGATAGAATTTTGGGAACTTCGAAGGCCGTTTTCTATGGTGGTATATTCATTATGCTCGGGCATATTGTATTAGCCATCCCAGGTAGCATTTCCATGTTCTTTGTTTCCATGTTTTTAATTGTTATCGGAACAGGATTATTAAAACCGAATGTATCAAGTATTGTTGGTGAAATGTATAGTGAAGAGGATGCTCGTCGTGACGCAGGTTTTAGTATCTTCTACATGGGTATCAACCTTGGTGGATTCTTAGCACCAATTATCGTCGGAGAAATTGGAATGAATTATAGCTTCCATCTTGGTTTCGGTCTTGCAGCAGTTGGTATGTTATTAGGACTAATTGTATTTATGATGACAAAGAAGAAAAATTTAGGACTTGCTGGTACGGTTGTGCCAAATCCATTATCTAAAGAAGAAAAGAAAAAAGTATATTCTTCCATAGGTATTGCTATCGTTGTCCTTGCCATTATTCTAGCAATTACTATACCTTTAGGATTTTTAACATTTGAATCATTTATTACAATTGTCGGAATTCTCGGTTTCTTAATTCCAGCTATTTATTTCACTGTTATGTACCGCAGTCCAAAAACAACTCGTGATGAGCGTTCTAGATTGATTGCGTATATTCCATTATTCTTAGCTGCAGTTATGTTTTGGGCTATTCAAGAACAAGGTTCAACTATTCTAGCTACCTATGCTGATAAACGAACTCAATTAGAGTTTGCTGGATTCCATCTTTCACCAACAATTTTCCAATCCATCAATCCGTTGTTCATCATTATTTTTGCACCAGTATTTGCATGGATTTGGGTGAAACTAGGTAATCGTCAGCCTTCTGTTTCTAAGAAATTTTCGATTGCTTTATTATTTGCCGGTTTATCCTTTATTATTATGATGTTACCTGCTTATTTAGGCGGAGAAAATACATTAGTAAGTCCGTTATGGTTAGTATTGAGCTATTTCCTTGTCGTAGTTGGGGAGCTATGTTTATCTCCAGTCGGCCTATCTGCAACAACAAAACTTGCACCTAAAGCCTTTTCGGCACAGACGATGAGTCTTTGGTTTTTATCAAGTGCCGCTGCTCAAGCACTAAATGCACAAATTGCTCCATTATTTACAAAAATATCTGAGGTTGCCTACTTCGGTATTTTAGGTGGAGTAGCTATTCTCTTAAGTATTATCCTTTTCTTGTTATCACCAATGATTCAAAACAAGATGAAGGGGATTAAATAATCATTAAGACAAGTGGGGGTTCATCCTCCACTTTTTTATGCTGAAAATTCTATTCACAACTCAACTAGGGAAACTAATATCAATTAGTTCCACCTCTATCCAAAAATCCTCACCTCTCCTTTTATTTCTCATAAAAGTTGTTTTACGAACTTACTAGACTTCTTTTTAATAACTTTAACGCCCGATGCTGTGTCGTCTTCACTTTGCTTTCAGACCATCCTAAATTCATCGCTGTCTCATCAATAGACATTTCTTTCAAGTATCTGCAGTAAATGACTTTTTTCTGATCTGCTGTACAGCATCGTAATATTTGATGAATCCAATCCAGCTGTTCTTTCTGCATTGCAACTTCGTCAGGAAGTGCCTGTTCATCCTTTATATGAATCGGAATTTCACTATTGAATGAATACGAATTCTTTTGCTTTCGAAAATGATCAATAGCAATATTTTTAGCAATTGTATATAACCAAGTTCTTTCACTGCTCTCTCCCTTAAAAAGGCACTTAGTTTTTAGAACTCTAATAAAGACTTCTTGAACTAAATCTTCTGCTTCCCCCTTCTTCACTCCTAAATATATTAGAAAATGATTTAACTCTTGATGATATTTTTGATAGAGCTCTTCAATCGAACCCATTTCCCCCACTCCTAACAAAAACCAGTGAATCAATGAAAGGATAGTACTCTCAAAGACTTCTATACTCAAATAATGAAAAGCCTTTTTTACTAAGAAATAGTAATGGAACAAATCTTAAAGTATTTAAGTTATTACTACGTTTATAGTGTTTTTTCGTTAGATTTGTTACAAATCAGTTACGAGCATACGATTTGTAACATTAATGAAATATATTATACATCTTAACGTAATAAAAGTCCCATTTTTTTCTTTAAATTTATGTTGTTTTTCTATTTTCTTAGAAAATCTTATTTGAGTGTTTGTTATGATAAATCTCTTCCAGTCTTTAGGGAATCCTTTTTATATCAAAACCTAGTATAAACATTTGGTTTATTTGACCTGTATAAGGAGAACTTCCAGCAGTGAAGTTTTTTCCTTATCCCCCACTTAGCTTCCTCGATTTTCCAAGCTTGAGGTGGGGGTTTTACTGCTCGTTAAGAGTGGGATAAAATTTTGGATATTTATATTGGCTTGTAATAACGTGGATGAAATTTCCTTAACGATGGCTAAACTATTATTTGAATCTCCATGGATACATACTGTATCTGCTTTAATCGGTACTTCTTGTCCTTGGACAGAGATAACCTTTTTCTCTTTAACCATTTGGAGTATCTGCTCGGCTGCTTGTTTTGGACAATGGATAATCGCTTGCTCCTGTGTGCGTGATGTTAAGCTACCGTCTGATTGATAGGTGCGATCTGCAAATACCTCATTAGCGGTTTTTAAACCATAATGTTTACCAGCTTTAATCAATTCACTGTTTGCTAAACCAAAAAGAATATACTCTGGATTTACTTTATAAACAGCTTTAGCAATCATATCTGCTAATTGGCTATCTTTTGCCGCCATATTATATAATGCACCATGGGGCTTAACATGCTGTAAGATTCCCCCCTCCGCCTTTACAAATGCTTCTAAGGCTCCAATTTGATAAATAACCATATCGTATACTTCATTAGCAGCTATTTTTATTTCTCTTCTTCCGAAACCAAGTACATCATTAAATCCTGGATGTGCTCCAATAGCCACTTTATTTTCGAGCGCTAGATTAACCGTGTTTCTCATTGTTGTTGGATCGCCTGCATGAAAGCCACAGGCAATATTAACACTTGTTACAAAGGGAATAATGGCCTCATCATTCCCTATATGATAGGGACCATAACTTTCTCCTAAATCACAATTTATATCAATAGACATATAACTCCTCCCAGTAAATCAACACTTTTTAAATGGCGCTTCTCATACCTTCAATTAAACTTTAAAGCTCTTATTATCTTACCAGCAGTTCCAAGTCCTTTTTCTTATGTATAATGATTCTAGATAACGAATAGATAAACCTGCTCCCTTATTCTATTTTCTTTCTATATAAAAATGCGGCATCCCCTGAAGAGTGGACTACCGCATTTCTCAATAAAATTATTGTTTTCCTTTAGATTATGGTTACAAGTTATCTGAAACATAATAATTTCTTATAAAAAAACTTTCATCAGCGGGAGTTTTCCTCCTCCCCCATTGACGGTTAGTTCCACTTATCAGACCTTTACGAGAGAGTTTGAACACCTAGAGCTTTCTCGATTTTCTTCAGCTTGTGGTTGGGTCTTGCTATCCGTTAAGTGTGGGATAAATTTGTTACACCTTTCTAATCTTTTCAATTTCATCTGCAACAAATTGAACTTGAGTTCCTACAATTACTTGGATGCTTGTTTTGCCAATAACATTAATTCCAGGTACGCCTGTTGCTTTAATTTTTTGTTGGTCTACCACATCCATATCCTTTACTTCAATTCGTAAACGTGTAACACAGTTATCGACAGATGTAACATTATCGTCTCCGCCAAGACCTGCATAAATTTCAGAGGCCATTACTGCAAATTTATTATCCGTTGTAACCGCAACTTGATCTAATGATTCATCAACGATTTCATCATCTTCTCTTCCAGGTGTTTTAAAATTAAATTTAGTAATAAGGAAACGGAATAAAGTATAGTATATGACAGCAAATACTAACCCTTGAACTATTAGCATATATGGATTATTTGCTAATGGTAAACGAGAACTTAATACAAAATCAATTAATCCACCACTAAATCCGAAGCCTGCCGTCCAATGAAAACTTGCTGCAAGGAAAAGGGAAATACCGGTTAATAATGCATGCACAACATAAAGGGCTGGCGCTGCAAACATAAAGGCAAATTCAATTGGTTCCGTAACCCCTGTTATAAATGCTGCAATCCCTGCTGCAAGCATTAAGGAAGCCACTTGTTTTTTACGTTTTGTTTTTGCTGTATGATACATCGCTAGTGCTGCTGCTGGAAGACCAAACATCATCACAGGGAAGAAGCCTGCCTGATACATTCCAGTTACTCCTTTTACCCCATTATTAGACCAGAAATTATTGATATCGTTTATCCCTGCAATATCAAACCAGAATACAGCATTTAGAGCATGGTGCAAACCGGTTGGAATCAACAAACGGTTAAAGAAACCATATATTCCCGCACCAACTGCTCCTAGTTTACTGATTCCTTCGCCAAAGCTAACAAGTCCTGAGAAAATAGCCGGCCAAACAAACAATAAGATAACAGAAATTAAGAGCATGGAAACAGCACTAAGAATTGGTACGAGCCTTTTCCCACTAAAGAAAGCAAATGCCGTTGGAAGCTGAGTCTTACTAAAACGATTGTATAGTGCTGCTGCGACAGCACCTGCTAAAATACCAATAAATGCATTCTCAATCTTAGAGAACGCCAAACTTACATCTTCTACGTTAATTCCTTGCAACATGGCAACAGAAGCAGGAGATAATAATGTTTTAACAACTAAATATGATACCAATCCACTAATCGCTGAAGCGCCGTCTTTATCTTTTGACAAGCCTAATGCGACCCCTACTGCAAATAAGATTGCTATATTGTCTAATATTGAAGACCCTGCTTTAATAAAAAACGAAGCAATTGGACTTCCTTCTCCCCATCCACTTGGATCAATTGCATAGCCAATCCCCATCAGTAATGCTGCAGCTGGTAAAACAGCTACCGGTAGCATCAATGCACGCCCTAGCTTTTGTAAGTACGATTTCATTTAACTTCCCCCTATAAGATAAAATAAGTTAAAAAAAATGCCATCCTCAACCTGCTAACATATATAAGAAACCATATATTCATCTCTTCTTTTTGGGCATCCCTCCTTTTAAGATTCTTAAGAATGTTACTCATTTTTTTGAAAATACAGTTGAACCGCACGCTTTATATGACCATCTGCCTTACGAAGTGATTGAATCGCATCCTCTATTGTCCCACCCGTTAGAACGCGAAAAATAGATACTTTCAAATCATGATTATTCTCTTTAAGTACTTTTATAGCTTCTGCCTCACTAATACTTGTAGCATTTATCAATGTTTGTACAGCTCGTTGTACAAGTTTTTTATTAATTAACTTCATATCTACCATTTCATTACTATAAACCTTCCCAAGTTTCACCATAGAGGCAGTAGATAGCATATTTAACACCATTTTTTGGGCTGTTCCTGCTTTCAAACGCGTAGATCCCCTGATAACTTCTGCTCCTGTTATTGCTTCAATTCCATAATCACAGATAGAGGAAAGCTGCGTACTTTCATTATTACTTATCCCTATTGTCAATCCATTTCTTTCTTTTCCATAATGAATAGCTGAAAGAACGAACGGGGTGGAACCACTTGCTGTAACACCAATGATCACATCAGTCGCTGAAAAGTCAGCTTTCTCCAATGTGGCTTGTATTAGCTGTTCATCATCTTCCGTCTCCTCTAAAGAAGTCCACATGGCATCATATCCCCCTGCAAGGATTCCATTCCATCTATCCTGTTCAATGGAAAAAGTAGGACCAAGCTCAACAGCATCCACGATTCCTAGTCTCCCACTAGTACCCGCTCCAACCACAAACACTCTACCGCCCTGTTTCCATCGGTTGACAATGCCATCAACGGCTAAGGAAATGGTTGGTAATGCCTCTTTTACCGCATTTGCGATTCCTGCATCTTCTTGGTTCATAAATCGGACTATTTCTAATGAATTCCATTCATCTAACTTCCTGCTTTTTTCATTACCATTTTCTGTTGTTCTCTGTTTTTTCATGATTCGGACCTCTTCATATCAATAACAAATTTATAGCGATCTCCACGATAAATAGATTTAACGTATTCAAAAGGAGTTCCATTTTCTAAATAACTAAATCGCTCCATCAGTAACACTGGCGCACCATCTTTAATCCCAAGAGATGTGCTTTCATTTTTCTGTGATAAGGTCGATTCAATAGTTTGTGTAGCATGACTAATCTTTAGATGTAAGTTTTGCTCTACATACTCGTAGATAGAACCATGTAAGGTCTCCTCCTGAAGCTCTTTTACCAATGCAGTTGGGAGATATGAGGTTTCAAGCGCCATTGGGATTTCATCCGCAATGCGCAAACGACTAACCTCATAAACCAGCTCTCCCTCTTCTATCTTTAATTTAGTGGCAATTCCTCTTGGACAAGGAATTGTCTTAAAATCCAAAATTTTTGTTTTTGGTGTTAACCCTCTTGATCGCATATCTTCTGAGAAACCAGTAAGTCCAGAAAGTTCTTGCTCTACTTTTGGTGCAGCCACAAAGGTTCCTTTGCCCCGCTGGCGAACCAGTACTCCTTCTGCTACTAAGTTGTTAATTGCTTGGCGTACCGTCATCCTACTAATACCATATTTTTCGGAGAATTCCCGTTCTGAACTAATTGGATCGCCAGGTTTTAGTTCTTTAATGATTTCTTTTATCTCCATCTCCAATTGATAATAAATAGGAATATGTGAATCTTTAATGATCAACTATACACACTCCCTTTATTTTCTTTTAAAATGGATAAAGCTTCTTGATCAGCTATAATCGTAACATTAGGATGCTTTTTCAAAATGGATGCAGGTAGATCCTCGTTTATATCTGAATGAAATAGCTGATTTAATACAGGCGCTTTTTTCACCCCAGAAACTAGCAATACAATTTTTCGACTTTTCATTATTGTAGCTATCCCCATAGAAATAGCGTGTGTTGGTACCTCATCCATCGTAGCAAAATATCGTGCATTTGCTTCTCTCGTAGAATCAGTTAATTTCACAATTCCTGTTGTAGAATGGAAAGAAGTACCTGGTTCATTAAAACCGATATGACCATTTTCACCTATTCCTAATATTTGCAAATCCATTCCACCTAATGAATCAATGAGTTTTTCATAATTTCTTCCTGCCTCTTCATCATCTATGTTTTTAGCTGATGGCAAATAAGTGTGGTTTTCTGGAATATCAATATGGTTAAATAACTGTTCTTTCATATAGTAACTATAACTTTGTGGATTATCTTTTTCTAAACCAACGTATTCATCTAAGTTGACCGTAATAACTTTTTCATAGGAAGTTTGATTTTTAGTAAAATCTGCAATTAAATACTGATAGGTTCCTATCGGTGTCCCTCCAGTTGCAAGTCCTAGAACACTGTTTGGCTTCGTCTGAATTTGCTCCATTATTGCTTTTGCTGCTACTTTACTCATTTCGTCATAGTTTTTTACTTCAATTAGTTTCATGCTTTTACTCCTCCATTCGAATATACGATTTGTCCTTTACAAATTGTTAGTACAACTTGATTATTTTCATCTAATACAACTAAATCTGCATCTTTACCTTTTGCAATACTTCCCTTTTTATCCAAAACGCCAATTTGCTTGGCTGGATTATAGGAAGCCATCTTCACAACATCCTGTAAAGAACAGCCTGTAAAGTTCATCATATTGTTTATTGCATCATTCATTTTTAATGTACTCCCCGCAAGAGCACCATTTTCTAATAACGCCTTTCCATCGCGAACGATTACCTTTTGCCCGCCTAAGGAAGAAATGCCATCTTCCAGCCATTTCGCACGCATGCTGTCTGTGATAAGGATGATATGATCAACACCCTTTTGTAAAAAAGCAAGTTTAACAATTTCAGGATGGATATGAACGCCGTCTACAATCATTTCTGCCATTAACTCAGAATGAAGCAACGCAGCACCAGCAACGCCTGGATCTCGGTGATGCAAGCCTCTCATTCCATTAAAGAGATGTGTAACATGACTAACGCCTGCTTGAATGCTTGATAGTACTTGCTCGTAAACAGCATCCGAGTGCCCTATTGATGGGACAATTTTTTCTGCCTTTAAATAACGGACAAGTTCGAAGTTCTCATCTTCTTCAGGTGCCATCGTAACAAGCTTGATTTGATTATTTGATAAGTCTTGCCATTTTTTAAATAATGCTACATCTGGCTTTTTAACGGAGTGGATTGGTTGAGCCCCAACTCTTTTTTCTGAGATAAATGGACCTTCTAGGTGGATTCCGATAACTTCCGCTTTTCCAGATTGATCACTAGCTTCGATATACTGTGCAATAGAAGAAAGGGCTATTTCAATACTTTCTTCGTCTTGTGTCATGGTCGTTGCTAAAAAGCTCGTTGTTCCTTCCTTTGGTAAGGTAGCAGCCATAACTTTTAAGGAATTTAGTGTCCCATCCATTGCATCTGCATCATTGGCTCCATGTATATGAATATCAATTAATCCTGGTATCAGATTCATCCTCTTAGGGAAATCTATTATATGTGCATTTTCCCAATCTTCTTCATGAAAGGATTCCATTAAACCAATCGAGTCGATTTTTTCTCCCCTCACTACTACATATCCTTTTGGATTAATCTCTGTTTCCGTGTAAATACACAAATTTGTTAATACTAAATCTTGTGGTTCATCTGTTATCATGATTATTTCACTCCTTCATACTATATATATCATCTATATATCTAGATGTCTATACCAGTTGTTCCGTACTTAATTATTATTTCATATAATACTAAAAATATGCTTATAATTCTCTAGTCTTGTCAGGAAATTTAACAAACTATTTTTATGTTTTTACAAAAAGCTGTTTTCGTAAAGTTTGTTGGATTACCCGCAACCGGAATACACTTCGCTTTCCGTGGGGCTAAGCTTAAGCCTCCTCCGCTTCGCCTCCGGGGTCTCAGGCTGTCTCGCTATTCCCCGTGGCATCTTCGTGTATTCCGGCTGCTCCATTTTTCCAACTAATTCTTTTTTTCGATTGAAAAAACAACAATCCTTTAGAAAACAGCCCAGACAACAGTAATCGCTTTCATTTCTGATTATAAATTATTTCATGAGCCTGCGTCAACCTCCATGTGTCCTCTCTATTTTCTTTTTCTGAATCAAAAGGTTATATCAGCCAAAGAATAATTTTGCCAGCTTCAGCTGATATTAGCAAGGTAAAAAGCTCTTAATAATCAAACCTAATTCAATTAATTTTAAACCTTTCTAACACTTTCTCTATAAATAATTTCGAAGCCAGATACTGTTTTCATCGGGGTATCCTCTCCTCTGATGAGACTGAGTATCTTTCTAGCCGCAAGATTTCCTGCATTTTTATAATAAAACTTGGCAGTTGTTAAACCTGGATGAATCATTTCCGCCATTTCGTATCCGCCAAAGCCAGTTATCGAAAGATCATTCGGAATCGAAATTCCTCTAGAATAAATTGCTTTCATTACACCAATTGCAATATTATCGGTTGCACATACCATTATACTAGGATTGAATGTATCGATTATTTCAGAAACAATAGAAAATAACTTTTCATTTTTTCTATTTGTTTCATAAAATTGTACATCTATATCTCCTGCACTTTCTATGCTTTTTTTAAAGCCCTCTTTTCGGTCGATTCCTACTGCAACATTTTTTTCATTTACCCCAATGTAGGCAATTCTTTGATGTCCTTTGGATATTACATATTTCCCCACTTCATAGGCTGCTTCATAATCATTATGAATTAAACTAGGTATCTCCTCATGCTGCTGACCTACTAATAGCACCGGTATACCTATTTGCTTTATTATCTCTAAGTGACGCTCTGTTATTTCCGTCGCTAATAAGATAATTCCTGCTACCTTCTGCCTTACTAAGGAATGAATATTTTCCATTTCCTGCTCTAAATCTAGGTTTGAATGAGAAATTAACATTTGATAATTCCTTGTCTTCAATTCTTCATCTATTCCAATTAATGTTCGAGAGAATGCATAAGAATCTAAGCGAGGCACAATCGTTCCAATTATATTTGTTTTTTTTGCCTTTAAACTTTGGGCAAATGCGTTAGGCGTATAGCCTGTTTCTCTAATAATATGTTGGATTTTCCGCTTTGTTGCTTCACTTACAGAACCATCATTTAAATAGCGCGAAACCGTACTTTTCGCTACGCCTGCAAGTTTAGCTATATCACCAATTGTTGTCACCAATAAACCTCCTCATTAGTTGCTTTTTGCAAAAAGATAGTAGGAACCCCCCTCTTTTTAGAAAGCCCTTTCATTTTATTTTATTATGTATCTATTTACTAGTAGCTACTTCCCTATTTGCACACATATTCTACCTAATATTATACATAAAAAAATAATAACGACTGAACTATTTTTTCTATTGGAGAAGTATAGCTTCTTCCTTGTTGATTCATAATGATTGCTATAAGGATTTCTTTTAGCGTTAATTATGAAGGCAGGGAATAGAATGAAAAAAATATCGGCTCTTCGAAAAAAAAATAAAAATAGGTATGAGTTAATTCAAAGTAAAAACTATTTAAGTCAGCCTCTTATTTCTGTGATTACACCCGTTTTTAATAATGAAAAAACAATTAAGCATACAATCGAATCTGTTTTACAGCAATCCATTATGCCACAGATTGAATATATAATTGTCGATGATGGTTCACAAGATCAAACTCGTGCTATTTTAAAGAAATTTGTTAGCGAGCATCCTAATATAAAACTAGCTCTTCTAGCGAAAAACACAGGAACTCCTGGCTATCCTAGAAATTTAGGAATGGAGCTTTCATCTGCCCCCTACTTAACCTTTTTAGATTCAGATGATTGGTTTGAAAAGACTGGCTTAGAAAAACTTTATAGTGTATTAAATGAAACCGACGACGATTATATAGTTGGCAAAACGATTAAAGTTACTTCCAAGAAAAACGCAATTGTTGGAGAACATGAATCATGGAAAGAAAGAAGAAGTATTCATCCGACAAGTATCCCACATATTTTTAATCATTTAGGACCTAGAGCAAGATTAATCAAAGCAAGCATTATCAAAAAAAATCAGATTAAGTTCCCCGAAATGAAATATGGAGAGGATAAGCAGTTTTTTATGGAAGTACTGACTAATTGCCAAAAAATCTCTACAACGGAATCTATTATCTACTATTTAAATCGCTTAGATGAAAATAACGAATCTTTGACTAAACAGACGAATGCTTTAAACAAAATGCACTGTAATAGAAAAGTCATTCACTATTTCAAGAAGAAGGAACTGGATGATGAGTTAAAGCGAATGATCTTTAATCGCCTTTATGAATTTGATTGCTTCAATGGATTTATGAATCGCTATCATACGTTAAGAAGCGAGAACAATCAAACTTCTAAAGAAAAAATAGCTGATTTTTTAAAAAGAAAAGCATATATATCAGCCATGAAAAAAATGATACGAACGACTTCTTCCTTAAATTATGAAATTAGCGATCATTTTTTTCATCCTTATAATAAGGTTTGTTACCAACTATTCTTACAAAAACGCTATAAAGATATCGAAACATTGTTTAGATGGATAAATCAAGAAAAAATAAAAAAACATATGATAAAAGATGGGACTGCTTACTGGGTTACTCCTATAAGTCCACCGTATAACTTTATAAAAGTTCCTATGTATGCAGAATTAATAAATTGTGAATATACAAATGGTTTCTTCCGATTCGATATCAATATAGCAGGGGATTATCCGAAAGACATTGAGCATATACTGTTCCGTGATCGAAACGATATGCATAAACAATTTTTCTTTCCGATTGAACGATATGATGGAGCCTTAAGGAGAATCATGATTCCTGAAGCGTTCTTTGCTCCTTTTGGAAAATCTGTATACACTATTTATTTATCTTACAGAGACTATCATAAAATGCAGTTCCATATCCCAAATCCGAAGCTTCGGTTAAAAAAACAGCAAACAGATACGCATCACTTTTACAAAACAATTCATAATCATTTAGCATTAAAAGTTCTCTGATAGAAAAAGTGAAACTTTCATCAGTGGAGGGTTCTTTCATCCCCCACTGATGGTTAGTTGAACCATTCGGACCTTAGACCTGTCTCCTTGGAAAACCAATATATTGTTTGCTTTCCAATCCCTATATTCCTATTAATCTTCTTCCTCTTACATAGAAGGAACTAAACAATATTTTCACTTTAGTGTTTCTATAAATCGATGAAACGCTTTTGTTCCTTGCTCATCCCTTTTAAATACACCTGCATGATGTAAGATGGTTTCAAAAACGATTCCTATTTCTGTTTGTAGGACAGAATGTACATTTTCATTCGTTATATGCGGATTTTTCTCTTTTACTGCCTTTGCCCATACTAAATGTTTTTCAATATTAGGTTCTTTCTTGATGCTCGTTACAAAATTATCTTCTACTATTTTATCTGCAAGCAAGCTTAGTTCTTCTTTTAAACGACCTGGCAAGACAGCTAAGCCCATCACTTCAATGAGTCCGATGTTCTCCTGTTTAATCGAATGAACTTCTTCATGTGGATGGAAGATGCCAAATGGATATTCCTCACTTGTTCGATTATTACGTAGTACTAAATCCATTTCATAAAGACCATTACGCATTCTCGCAATTGGGGTAATCGTATTATGACGAGTACCGTCCGTATACGCAATAATATCTACACTCTGATCACTGTAGTCGAGCCATTCTTTAAAAATATAATCAGATGCCTCCACTAGCTTTTGTTTGTCTGTTCCTTGCAGACGAAGCACAGACATTGGCCATTTAACAATACCTACATGGATAGATGGAAAACGGTCAATAGCAAAAGTTGTTTCTATATCCGCTTTTGCCATTGGAAATTCATGAAATCCCCCTTGAAAATGCTCATGTGCAAGAATTGATCCTCCTACAATTGGCAGGTCTGCATTAGATCCCATAAAATAATGAGGATACTGATCAACAAAATCTAGTAATCTTGCAAAAGTCTTTTTAGAAATAGTCATTGGTTCATGCTTCTCAGAAAAACAGATAGCATGCTCATTGTAATAAACATATGGTGAAAACTGTATAAACCACTGCTCTCCTTCTAATGTTACTGGTATAATGCGATGATTTTGTCTAGCAGGGTGGTTGACTCTTCCCGCATAGCCAGCGTTTTCTTTACAGAGTAAACATTTGGGATAAGATCCTTGCTTTAATTTTTTCGCAGCCGCGATTTCTTTCGGATTCTTTTCTGGCTTTGATAAATTAATCGTAATTTCTAAATCTCCGTAACTTGTATGTGTCAGCCATTCTTCATTTTTAGCAATACGATCGGTACGAATATAATCTACCTTTTTTGAGAAATCATAAAACCAACTGGTCGCTTGTTCTGCTCCCTTTTCTTTATATAATGTTAAATAATTATTATTTATCTCGGATGGCAATGAGACAAAGCAACCCATTAATTTTGTATCTAATAAATCTCGGTAGGTAATCGTATTTTCTACTAAGCGATTATGTTCCACTGCCCAATCTAATATATTTTCTAAAATGGTGCGCAAGTCTGTTTCAGCTACTTCTCCGTTATCCGATAGAATAAAATCATCTAATTGTAAAATTTCAAGTAATTTATTTCGAACAACATCCATATCCCATCGTGTTATTAAATTTGATTTAAGTCCATAATGAAGCAATTGTTCTACATGTCGATAAATAGTTTGTGTCATCTAACATTGCTCCTTTCTTCTTAGTCATTTCTCTTTATAGCCTTCTGGATTTTCCTGGAACCATCGCCAAGCACTGCCGATCATTTCTTCTAAAGAAGGATACTGCGGCTTCCAGCCTAGTTCAACTTTTGCCTTTTCGGACGAGGCAACTAATCGTGCTGGATCGCCAGCTCTTCTTGGTGCAATTACAGTTGGAATAGGATGTCCCGTTACCTTTCGAGCTGCCTCAATTACTTCTTTGACCGTAAATCCTGTTCCACTGCCTAAATTGTAAATCCCACTTGTTTCTTCTTTTTGTAATTTTTCCAATGCAAGAATATGGGCATTCGCCAAATCGGTAACATGAATATAATCTCTTATACAAGTTCCGTCATGTGTATCATAATCATCGCCAAAGACGCTAATGGCTTCTCTAGTCCCTAATGCTACTTGCAGAATAATCGGAATAAGATGAGTTTCTGGAAAATGATCTTCTCCTAATTTTCCGTCCATATGTGCTCCTGCGACATTGAAGTAGCGAAGGGCAACGTAATGAATGCCATATGCTTCTTCAGACCACTTTAGCATTTTTTCTATTGCCAACTTTGTTTCTCCGTATGGATTGGTTGGAACGGTAGGATCATTTTCTTGTATGGGAAAATTCTTCGCTTCTCCGTAAGTTGCTGCTGTTGACGAGAAAACAATTTTCTTCACATCATTTGCATGCATCACTTTTAATAGTGTCATCGCACCATAGACATTATTGTCATAGTATTTCAATGGATTTGTTACACTTTCTCCTACTAAAGAGTCAGCAGCAAAATGGACGACCGCTTCAATCGAGTTTCTCTTAAACACATCGTCTAAAAAACTTTCATCGCGTAAATCGCCAATGTAAAGTGTTACTCCTTCTAAAACAGCCCCTTTATGTCCTGTTTGTAGATTATCAACAACAATTACCTCTTCCCCCTGATCTAATAGTTCAGATACCATATGGCTCCCAATATAACCAGCACCACCACATACTAAAATGGCCATTTATAACTCCTCCTTTTACATTTCCTACTGGACTGTAACAATTTCTTTCGCACCGTCTCCAACTTGAACAACATAGAAGTCCGCATTTAAGCCTGTCTGCTCACTATATCTTGCTCCAACCTTCTCGATAAAAGAATCAATGTGCTCATTAGTAACAATACTAATCGTACAGCCACCAAAACCTGCTCCTGTCATTCGGGAACCAATTACACCCTCTTGTTCCCAAGCTGCCTCCACTAGCGCATCCAATTCTTTTCCAGTAACTTCATAATCGTCACGTAAGGAGATATGGGAGGCATTCATCAATTGTCCAAATCCCGCAATATCACCAGCTTGAAGTTTTTTTACAGCCTCAATAGTTCTAGCATTTTCATACACAGCATGTTTCGCTCTTATCCGATCAACCTCTCGTTCAATCAAATGAGCTTTCTCATCAAATTGCTCTCGGGTTAATTCTCCGAGTGAACGAATATCTAATTCTCCCTGCAAGTCTTTTAATGCTCTTTCACACTCTTCTCGTCTTTCATTATATTTAGAATCAGCTAAGCCCCTGCGTTTATTTGTATTAGCAATAATTAAAGAAGCAGCTGCTAAATCTAGTGGACTATAGGTATAATCAAGTGTATCGCAATCTAGTAAAATAGCATTTTTTTCTTTTCCCATCCCAATCGCGAATTGATCCATGATGCCACAGCTTACACCAATAAATTCGTTCTCTGCCTGTTGACACATTTTCACTAAAGAAACTCGATCGATTGCTAAAGAATATAACTCATTTAGCATAATAGCTGTCACTACTTCAATCGAAGCGGACGATGATAAGCCAGCACCATTTGGAATTTCTCCCGCATATAAAACGTCAAATCCTGAATCTACTGTATATCCATGTTGTTCAAGCGCTACAATAACTCCTTTTGGGTAATTAGCCCAATCATCTGCTGAATCATAGACTAACTCGTCTAAGGATACCTTTATGACACCTAAATCTGAAAAATTTGTGGAATAGAATTGAATTATTCTATCAGATCTTTTTCGAACAATCGCGGTTGTGCCAATGGATAAAGCACAAGGAAAAACATGCCCTCCATTATAGTCTGTATGTTCTCCTATTAAATTCACACGTCCTGGTGCAAAAAAAGTACGTATTTTGTTAGCTCCCTCATTAAAAACATCGGTAAATATTGTAAGTAGACTATTTGTCATTTTTATCTCTCCTTTATAAATGAACGATTATTTTTACTCTCTTGTTTAGCATCGTTTTATTGAACCGTTTACATTTTCATTTTATGCTTCAAACCTTTCTCTCTCAATGGTAAAATAAGAAAGAGAAAAGGGTAATAATTTGCTACTTTATTTCATTAATTTGCATAATCATCTAACCTTAACTCTTTTTCTAATCAATTTAATACAGGCAAGTATCTACCTATGATACCTCTACTAAGAAAGGGGCCTTCTCATTGCCCAAAAAAGATAATAATGTATTTGCATATAGGTTTACGGAAAAGATTACAAAAGAGGTTGCCCAAATTTGGTCGATTGGATGGGAAAATCAAACCTCCCATCTTTATAATTGGAAGGGAAAAAAGCGTAAAGAGGAAAGCATGTATGTTTTTCAATATACGATTTCTGGAATGGGTGCCATTGAAATTGGAGAAAAAGATCATAAATTGACAGCTGGAAAAGCATTTTTAATTGATATTTCAGAGGAATATAGATACTATCTTCCGCAAAATAGTGAGCATTGGGAATTTATTTTTATTACGCTATATGGTGAAACAGTAAAAAAGTGTTGGCATTCTTTTACCGAAAATAATCAGTCTATTATCCAATTAGCTTCTGATTCAAAACCAATTCAGCACCTTCTTCATATTTACCAACTGGCAAATGAAACAAATATAAAAAATGCCTACCAAGCTTCTAGTCTTGCTTATGCTTTTATTATGGAGCTTTATCAATATAAGAAAAACATGGGAGCCATACAGTTGCCAGAAAGTATACTAAATGCGACATTATTTGCACAAAATTATTATAATAGACCTATTGGACCAGATGATATGGCAGAGGCAGCTGCACTATCTCGCTTCCATTTCACTCGATTATTCAAAAGGGTGCTTGGCATTACACCCATTCAATATTTAACAAATATCCGGATAGTGAAAGGAGCGGAGTTATTATACCAAACCAAATATTCTATTGAGGACATTTCTGTGCAAGTAGGTTTTGCAAATGCCAACTATTTCACAAAGGTATTTCGTAAAGCTACCGGCATGACGCCTGGCGAATTTCGAAAGAAGAATATTCGTCCAAGCGAGGATATTCTTCTTTAATGTTATTTTTCATCAAACATTTCCAAGCTGACCATTCCTTTTTCATAAATAAAGTTCAGCTTCTTCCCTGGTGTCAGCATATTTTCAAGAATATCCTTAGAAGCTTGAAGAGCAATGGACATTCGATTTAGCTGTTCTTCCCCTTCTTCTTGCAGGGAATCTGCTTGTTGACTTATGGATTCCAGTTTGTTTTGATAATGGAGTATTTGATTATAAAGTTCCTCATATATTGTTTCAATATCGTTGTTCATTACAAAAACTCCTTATATATATAAGATAAGTTAATTTTAGCATATTTTTGCTTAACTTTTATTAAAATAAGGGCAAAAATTTACATCTATAAAATATAAATGGTCAATAATTTCGACTAAATAAGCAATCCTGACAAATTTACGAAAAAATATTTATGAAAACAGTTTCAAAATTAATATATATCCTTTAAAATATAAGTAAAGAAATTTTTTTCTATTAAAATTTAATTTAATGAAATATTTTTTATAATTTCCGTATAAAGGAGTTTTTAAAATGCATTTATCCTCCCTATATTTAGGTGTAGACATTGGTACAACAAGTACAAAATCTGTCCTCTTTGCTGAAGCTGGTAAAGTATTAAGCATGCATCATGTAGAATATCCATTACATAGCCCTGCACCATCAATTGCGGAACAGGATCCTGAGCAAATTTTTCAGGCTGTCTTAGAAACAATGAAGACTGCTATAAAAAAAGCCAAGGTTGATGTGAGAAATCTAAAACTAGTATCCTTTAGCTCAGCGATGCACAGCGTTATCGCTTTAGATGAAAAAGGAAAGCCTATAACTCGTTGCATCACTTGGGCAGATAGCCGTGCTTCTTCTTGGGCTAAAAAGATTAAAAATGATCATAATGGCTTAGAAATATATCGTAGAACCGGAACACCAATTCACCCAATGTCCCCTCTAGCTAAATTAACTTGGCTAAAGAATGATCAGCCAGAAATTTTTACGAAGGCGACAAAATTTATTGGTATCAAAGAATATGTTTTCTATCGTTTGTTTGACGAATTTGTTATCGATTATTCGATTGCTTCTGCAACTGGAATGTTTAATCTGAAACAGTTAAATTGGGATACGGAAGCATTAGCGGTGGCTGGTGTTAAACCTGAGCAATTAGCAAAGCCTGTTCCTACTACTCATTATTTAACAGGACTAAAGGAGAATTACGCAACCGAAATTGGAATCCCTGCCGAAACTCCATTTGTTGTAGGTGCAAGTGATGGCGTGCTTTCTAACCTAGGGGTAAATGCTATTGACCCAGGCGTTGTGGCTGTAACGATTGGAACAAGTGGTGCAATTCGAACAGTAACAGATAAACCAGTAACTGATCCTAAGGGAAGAATATTCTGCTATTGCTTAACAGAAGACCACTGGGTAGTGGGCGGTCCTGTAAATAATGGTGGAATGACGTTCCGTTGGGTGCGTGATGAATTAGCATCTTCCGAAGTAGAAACAGCCAAGCGACTCGGAATTGACCCTTATGAAGTTTTAACAAAAATCGCTTCCCGTGTTACACCTGGTGCTGATGGTTTATTATTCCATCCATATTTGGCTGGGGAAAGAGCACCTTTATGGAATGCAAATGCAAGAGGATCCTTTTTCGGGCTTGGTTTACACCATAAAAAAGAACATATGGTAAGAGCAGTATTAGAGGGCGTTATTTTAAACCTTTACACTGTGATGCTTGCCCTTCAAGAAGTGATTGGCGCACCAAAGCAAATTCAAGCAACAGGCGGATTTGCGCGTTCTGAGCTTTGGAGACAAATGATGGCAGATATCTTTGACCAAGAAGTAGTCGTTCCGGAAAGCTTTGAAAGCTCTTGTCTTGGAGCAATTGTTTTAGGCATGTATGCACTAGGGGAAATTAATGACTTCTCGATTATGAAACAATTGGTTGGCAGCACGCACTCCCATCAACCAATCCAAGAGAATGTCGATATCTATCAAGATTTAACGTCTATCTATATACGTATTTCACGAGCTTTAGAGCAGGAATATGATGCAATTGCATCGTTTCAGAACAAATGGGTGAAATAACCTGACTATTTAAAAGGGGCGTCTCCACAATAAGACAGCCCCTTTCTTTTAAAAAAATCCTTTAGCAAAATTGTCTGCTAAAGGATTTTACCATTTTATTTTGATTCTACACTGTGACCACCAAACTCATTTCTTAATGAGGCAACCACTTTACCAGAGAATGTATCTTCCTCCAATGAACGATAGCGCATCATTAAAGAAAGGGCCGTAACTGGCATAGCTGTTTGTAAATCTAAAGCTGTTTCCAGTGTCCATTTCCCTTCTCCAGAAGAATGCATAATTCCTTTAATTCCTTCAAGCTTCGGATCTTTCGAAAAAGCATTTTGTGTTAATTCCATTAACCATGAACGAATGACAGAGCCATTATTCCAAACTTTTGCTACCCCTTCGTTATCGAAATCATATTCACTTTTCTCCAACAACTCAAAACCTTCTGCGATAGATTGCATCATGCCATACTCAATACCGTTATGAACCATTTTCAGAAAGTGACCGCTACCAGATACTCCAGCGTAAGTATAGCCATTTTCAACGCATAGATCTTTAAATAAGCCTTCTACCTTATCAAAAATTTCTTTTTTGCCGCCGACCATCATGCACGCGCCATTTCTTGCACCATCAACACCGCCACTTGTGCCAACATCTAAATAGAACACTCCAAGTTCCTCTAAATCCAAGCCTCTTCTTTTTGATTCCTTATAATGAGAATTCCCCCCATCAATAATAATATCTCCCTCTTCAACATACTTCTTCACTTCTCTTAATACATTTTCCGTTACTTCTCCTGCTGGAACCATGAGCCAAATTACTCTTGGAGCTGGCAAATTTCTTACTAAGTCCTCAATTGTATTTACTCCTGTTACATTTTTATAAGAAATTTCTTTTACAGCGCTTTCATTTATATCAAAAGCTGTTACACTATACTTATGGCCCACCATATTTAAAGCCAAGTTGTATCCCATTTTTCCTAATCCGATAAGACCGATATTCATGCGTTATTCTCTCCTTTTGAAAAAATATTTCTCTCTATATATTATTATATAGAAATTTTTTTCGAAAATATACCCCTTTACGAAATTTTTTCGAAAAAAAATATTAAAATAAGAAATTTTTTTTCAAGAGACTAATTGTGTTATACTACAACTATATTAATTTGGAAAGGATAGAAGTCAATGGCGCAAAATTGTCTTGGGAAAATTCGTTCCTATTACGCTAGATTGAGTGAAAAAGAAAAAAAAATCGCTGATTATATTCTTGAGAATCCAGAAAAAATCATTCATTCAACAATCAACGAACTAGCAGAGGATTTAGGTGTTGCAGATGCAACTGTATTTCGTTTTTGTAAACGAATTGGTTTTAAAGGCTATCAAGCAATGAAAATAGCATTAGCTTCAGAAGTAATTGAACCTATTCAACAAATACATGAGGAAATTAGTGAAAATGATAGTGTTAAAACAGTAACTGAAAAAGTATTTAAGTCCAATGTCCGAACACTAGAGAATACATTAGAAATATTAAATGGACATTCAATTGAAAAAGCAGTTGAATTCCTATTACAAGCAAATCGTGTCGAGTTTTATGGGACAGGTGGTTCAGCAGTAATTGCAATGGATGCTTTCCATAAATTTGTTCGAACTGGAATTAAAGCGTTTTCATTCGTTGACTCTCATTTTCAGCTAATGTCTTCATCGCAACTTTCAGAAAATGACGTTGCGGTTATCATTTCACACTCTGGCACTAACAAAGATACTATTAACATAATGAAAACAGCGAAAAATAACGGTGCTAAAACGATTGGAATTACTGGATATCCAAAATCACCGATCGCGCAGAATGCTGATGTCGCTCTTTTTACAAGCTCTGAAGAAACAGAATACCGTTCAGAAGCTCTATCATCAAGAATCGGTCAGCTTAGCTTAATTGATGCATTATATGTCAATGTGATGATTTCCAATAAAAATGTTGCCAACCAGTCATTAGAAAGAATAAGGAATGCTATTTCTGATACGAGAATCTAATGCAAGACGACCAATATTTTACTTCAGAGTATCCGCAAACGCCAAAAAAGGAAGTTAGTTATGGATGTTACTGCCATAATTAGCTCCCTTTATTTAAAACCAGCTATAATATCTCCATATTGATAAAAGGAGTATCATAATCAAGTTGTCCTTTAACTTTCTTTATATTCAGTTTTTCACCCTGTAAAAAGGAATCGAAATCAATGATTACAGGCATTCGATCACTACCAATCGCAAACCAAGCTTTTCTTTCGTTAGGTAGATATGCTGCTGTGTGCAATGTTCCAGACCAAGTACTATATTTTTTTGAGAACACTTCTTTATCCTTGTCATTCAGTATTCGAAAAGCCTCATATACATTCGACTGACCTTCTCGCTGTTTTTCGATGTTCTGCTTTCTTCGTACAGATTCGTCCATCTGATAGCGATTTTCTTCCTTTAAAACTTCAAAATGATTCGTACTAATATTTGCTTTTCTAGCAATGACTGACCTAGGTGATGCTTCCACAACAAATGATTCTCCGCTTGGATCTAATAACACATAGCTAAAGGATGTTCGATGAGGTATTTCTTGTAGTAAATCAATAGCCTCTTCAACATTTGCACATGTTTCTAAAATTATCCGCCCTATCATATTACATATAAAGCCATCACCTGAACCAACTCGATTAATAAAGTTATAGCCCATTGCTAGGCCTTTTTCATTCATCCCATCAATTCTTCCGGAGATTTGCATAGAAGGACCGATAACAGCATAGCCAGTATCCGTTGGCTGATAAATCATATATCTTCCTTCATATGAACCTGGATGACTATCGTAGTTTCTAATTAAATATTGAGATCCTGTTAGAATGGAGCAGCCGCTTCTCCCATACTCGACATAATGGCCGCCAAATTCTCTTAAAGCGTCCTCCATTCTCCACTGAAGAGCATCGGCCAATCCATAGATTTCCGCTATCATCCCGGGAATAAACTTATTAAGAAGGTGCACGGACTCTTTTTCATTAATGGTAAAGTAACGCTTTCGCTTAGATGTCCAGTGCTTCACCCGATTAGGAAGTATAGGTGAATCTTTTAAACGTTCTCCTTGCATATATCCAAAATCATAATGATTTCCACGAAACTGTATGAAATCACTATATACTTGTTTCATTCTCATTTCCCCTTTAAATCTTTGTATGGAGAGTTTTAACTATACTATATTTTTTACTAATAACAAGTAAATTGATTACAAATTGAAAATGCGCCTTTGAATTTCCAAGGATACAGTCTTTGTTCTCCCATTCCTTCCGTACTTTCAACAGTCAAAAATATACGCTTCAATCAATTTACGTTTTTTAACTTTAAAATACAAAAAAGAGGCAAGAAAAGAAATTATCCTTTCTTACCTCCTCTATATACTTTTCTATCAAACAATTAAATCTAAAATTAATACTCCTGCAAATGCGACGAAAGAAAGGATTGTCTCCAATACTGTCCATGTCTTAAATGTTTCTTCGACGGTTAGTCCTAAGTATTCTTTTACCATCCAGAACCCGGCATCATTTACATGGGAGAACATTAAGGAACCTGCGCCTGTTGCAATAACTAATAATTCCACATTTACGCCAGACATACCAGCGATGATTGGGGAAACAATTCCTGCTGCTGTCGTTAATGCTACGGTTGCAGAACCTGTTGCTATTCGTATCAAACCTGCAATCATAAATGCTAATACAAGTGGTGATAAAGACAAGCTTTCGGACATAGTTCCAATTGTAGTTCCTACTCCACTATCAATTAACACTTGTTTGAACGCTCCACCTGCTCCAATAATTAATAAGATCGAACCAACTGGTAAAAAACAATCTTCCGTGAATTTTTTAATGCTATCTTTATTCATTCCTTGACGAATGCCTAGGAAATAGAAAGCAAAAAACACAGCAATCAAAAGAGCTAATAATGGGCTACCAAGGAATGCAAGCACATTTCTTACTCCTTCTGGAAAAATCGTCATGTAAGGTGCAGCAGTTCCAATAATCATTAAAATTACAGGTAATAAAATGGCAAAAAATGATACCCCCGTACTTGGCAATTTATCATCTGCTAACGGCTCTGCTGTAATAAGCGTTGATTCTCCTTTTGGAAAAACGCGCTTATCAATCCACTTTGCAAATAATGGCCCACCAATGATTCCAGCAGGTAATGCAATAATTAATGAGTATAATAAAACGGTTCCTAAATTAGCATCAAAAATTCCGATTGCAGCAATTGCCCCAGGGTGTGGAGGAACAAGTCCATGTACAATCGATAATCCAGCAATACCTGGTAATGCAATCAATAAAATATTTTTCTTTGTAGCCTTTTGAATAGAAATAACAAGTGGCAATAATATTAAAATACCAACCTCAAAAAATACGGGTATTCCGATAATAAAGCCGGAGAAAAACATCGCCCATGGCAATTTCTTTTCACCAAAAACGTTTACAAAAAAATTGGCAATTCGTAATCCAGCACCAGATTCCGATAACATTTTTCCTAAAATTGTTCCTAATGCCAATATCCCAACTAAGTGACCTAATACGCCACCTACACCTGTCTCATAAGCGCTTACAATCTTTTCAAAAGATAATCCAGAAAAAATTGCTAAAAATAAACTTGCAACTGTTAAACTAATAAAAGCGTGCCATTTTAATAATGAAACTCCTAAAATAACAATCACAATGGAAAGTAATGCAATAATCAATAAATAGGCATCCATCTTTATACCACCTTTTCTATTACATTTGAAAGTGTTTTCATTTGATAGCCTTATTATACGAAAAAATTTTTCTTTTATCAAGCTATAATTAAAGAAAATTTTTTATTCATAAAAACACACTAGTGTTGCGTTAATTTAATTTAACTATTAAAAATACTTGAAATGTTCAATTTTATCATTTTATGCAAAGAAAAAGTCCTTTATAATGGATAAGTTAGGTGGTAACCCGTCCAAATCCACTAAAAAGGACTATCGCATGGACAAGATTACACGAAAAACTTCATTTGGACAATGGTTTTCACCAATAAATCTTCAATTATTTGAAGAAAACGTGAAAACGTTGAAATTAGATTTCTATACGAAAAAACTAACGACAGAGTCATTTCTAAAATTATTACTTTTTGCGCAGCTAGAAGAAGTCGAAAGTCTGCATGCGCTGAGCGATTGTCTTTTCGATGATCAACTGCAAAAGGGCATTGATCTTGATTCTATCAGTATTTCCCAACTCTCACGCCGTTTAAATGGCATGAATCCAGACTTATTCCAAAAGCTTTTCCTTGATTTAGTTTCACAAATTCATGCCAAAACGCACAACACGAAACTTGTGATGCCATTAAAAATCATTGATTCAAGCACATTGCCTCTCAATTTGACTAATCATAAATGGGCAAAATTCCGCAAAACAAAAGCGGGTGTTAAATTGCACTTACGCCTTGTGTTTATGGAAAAAGGTATATCCTATCCCGAAAAGGCCATTATGACAACGGCCAAAGAACATGACCGCGGTCAGCTTGAAGTAATGGTTGATGACAAGGAATGTATGTATGTGTTTGACCGTGGTTACTTAGACTACGAACGCTTTGATCGGATGACAGATGACGGCTACTTTTTCCTTTCTAGGCTGCGAAAAAACGCAGTCATACGGGAGGTTTACGATTTTAAACTACCCGAGAATACATCTGTTTTGTCGGATCAAATGGTGTTGATTGGTACGACGCAAAACCGTGCCGAAAATTACTTTCGTCTTCTAAAAGTGATTGATTCAAAAGGAAATGAGCTTCATTTAATCACAAATCGTTTTGATTTAAGTGCTGAAGAAATCTCAAAGATGTATAAATCACGCTGGGCGATTGAGTTATTTTTCAAATGGATTAAACAACATCTCCATATCAAAAAGTTTTACGGCCAAAGCGAATGGGCAATTCAGAATCAAGTGTTTATCGCACTTATTGTTTTTTGCCTGCATGTTCTCGCACAAATCGAGACAAAAAGTAAACGAAAAACCCTACAAATTAGCCGATATTTACGGGCAGCTTTGTGGAAACCAGCACATATTTGGCTTCGAAAGATTGAAGGAAAAACCATTCCTTAATAAACAAATTGTCGTCGTCTCTTAAGTCTAATTGTAAAAAAATTTCCAAATGGATGGATCCACCTTTAGTTGGGTATTTACTTTTTTGGCTCTTAACAGGGGGACATATTTAAACTGAATATTCTAACAACATTTATGCAACACTAGTGATAAAAACAAAATAAATTGAAACCTCCATCAAGGGATTCTTCTTCATTTTTCACTGATGGTTAGTTGAACCAGTCGTACCTTTATGGACAGTTGATCTCCCCCCTATCTTCCTCGAATTTTCATAATCGTCTTACTGCCTTTTAAAAGTGGGACAAACAGAGTTCACTACTAGGTATGCAGGGCATCTTTCCATCTTTTGAAAAGTTTTTTTCCAAAAATACGTGATAATGTAAAACAAATTCATCCTCCATTACGTCTAAATAATGGAGCATCTACTTTTTATTATAGAAACAAGGAGTTAAACAGCATGAACAGCCTAAAATGGAGAAACTTTTTAATCCCCCTTTTTTGTTTTAGTCTTTTATTAATCGGATTCAAATTTTGGGGAAATGAAAAAAAGCAAGCAGCTGAGCCACCAGAAAAAAAGCCTGAGGTGGCAATACAATACGATAAAAATTATAAAACGATTGAAATAAATTCCTATATAAAAGATGAAAAACATGGGGGCTACTGGACGAGTTACCCACTTCTTCCAGATCAATCAATTACAACCGCCTTAAAAGAGTATATTACAAACAAAATTAGTAAATATGATCAACATATCCAAAAAGAAAATATTCCAAAAACACAGGAGACTTCCTTACATATTTCCTATACCATAACCCATTACAGCAAACAAACAATCTCTATTCTTTTTGAAACCTTTGAATATATTACAGGTCCAAATGGAAATACTATAACCGAAAGCTTAACTTTCGACTTACAGACACATAAGCGGCTTTCATTAAAGGATCTTTTCCAAGAAAATAGTAATTATTTATTTCTCCTTTCTAAAACAAGTTATTGTGAATTAATGAAGGATAAAAAAATGGCAGTGGACGAAGTCTTAGTCAAACAAGGAACACTACCTCAGGAAAAAAACTTTCAAAACTTTGCAGTTCTTAATGATTCGATTCTTTTTTACTTTCCTAAAAACCAAGTTGGAGCAGACGATTTAGGCGTTCAAGAACTAGCTATCAAAAAAGAGATTGTAAAAGATAAACTCTTACCAACCTATCTAGATAAAGAAAAAAATAAAAATTTGCTTGCAGAAGCAGCACCAAAAAAAATGGTGACAGAATTACCAGATGTAGCAAAAATTGATCCGTCTAAAAAAGTTATTGCTTTGACATTTGATGACGGTCCAAGTAATAAACCAACCAAAAAAATACTAAAAGCTTTAAAGAAGAATAACGGTCATGCTACGTTTTTTGTTCTTGGTGAGCGTATTCAATATTATCCTAGCATCATTCAGCAGACGATAGAGGAAGGTCATGAAATTGGAAACCATTCTTGGAATCATCCTCTCCTTACTAAAATGAAGAAGAAAAAGGCTTTAAAAGAATTTCAAGATACAGATGATTTAATTAAAGAAATAACAGGAAGGGAATCTACACTTATTCGCCCACCTTATGGAGCCATACAGAATGAACTAAAAAAAGAACTAGATAAAGAGATTGTTCTTTGGACAATTGATCCAGAAGATTGGAAACAACCAACGAAAAAGAAAATTGTGGAGAAAGTCATGAAAGAGGCAAAAGATGAAAGCATTATTCTTTTGCATGATATTTACGATAAAAGTGCTGATGCAGCAGTGGAAATCATCGAGAAGTTAACGAAAGAAGGATATCAGCTTGTGACTATTTCTCAATTACGAGAAGTACAGGAGGAACGGAAACTACTAGAAAACTAGAATATATTTATTGGAGATTTAGTAAAAACAATTGATACATCTACTCATGATTACGAGTGTGACGGATGTACAAATTTTCTATTAAGGTTCATTATAGATAAAAAAGGGTTTCTCGAAAATAGAGAAACCCTTTTTACATTTCGTATTCATAATGACCTGTACTGGGTTCGAACCAGTGACCCCTTGCCTGTCAAGCAAGTGCTCTCCCACTGAGCTAACAAGTCATGTTGTATAAAGTGAATAATATTTGGCTATTGCCTGTTCTTTCTCAAATACTATTTCTATTCTTATCTTACCATGTCCTTTCTTTATATTCTAGAAAAAAATAAAAAGTGACGGTTCATTCCATCACTTTATTGAATCTTATATAATCCCTTAAGCAATTGCTCTAACTGGTTGGTAATCCTTGTCTCTGAATCGGTATCCAATAAGTAGGTTTGATTATCTTGTTCTGTTATTTGATTATCTGTTACATAAGCACCTCTTAATATATTTGTTGCACCTAAATTTGCTAATACTGGTTTTAACGCATAATCCATAACCAATAAATGTGCATAGGTTCCTCCAAGCATTAGTGGAAGAATATTTTTATTTCGAAGACTCTTTTGTGGCAAAAGATCTAAAAATGTCTTAATGATTCCTGAATAGGATGCCTGAAATACAGGTGATAAGACAATAACTCCATCACTTTGTTCCACTTTTTGTCTTGCCTCTACTATATCTTGGTTCATAAAGTCTGCCGTTATTAAGGCATCACTTGGTAATTGATGAACTTGTATAACTTGAACATTCACTTGCTTCTGTCTTAAAAAATCTGCAGCAAATTGTAATATACCTGTTAATCGTGAGTTTATTTTATGCCCACCAGCTATGATGGTTACTGTCTTCATTGAAGTCTCCCCTTTATGAAAATCTTCCCTTGTAAAATTATTGCTTTTTCTTCTTTTCTTATTCTAACATGAATAGCAGAATATATGCTTGAACTGTGTTTTAGATAGGCTGTTTTCGTAAAGTTTGTTGCGATTACCCGCAGCCGGAATACACTTCGCTTTCCGTGGGACTCGCGCTGAGTCTCCTTAGCTTTGCCTCCGGGGTCTCAGACTGTCTCGCTAATCCCACAGGAGTCTACGTGTATTTCGACTGCTCCCATTTTCCTATTCATTCTTTTTTCCTATTGAAACAACAATCCTTTAGAAAACAGCCTGCAGATAACACAAGTTACAAAAATCGCTTTCGTTATAAACATTTTCACATTTTAGACACATTCTTTTGAACAAATTGTGAATTGATTCACATTATTATTTTTTTCTAAGTAGTATTTGATATATTTAACTTGTAAATAATAAAAACAGAAAAATAAGAAAGGATGATTCTTATGTTTATAAAATTTTTAAGAGAAAATAAAATTGCAGCTGGCATTTTAACCATTATTCGTTTATTTCTAGGATATTCTTGGTTTACTTCTGGATTTGGCAAATTAACTGGTGGAGGATTTGATGCTTCTGGATTTTTAACAAATGCCGTTACTAACCCTGTGAAAGGTCCAGATGGCGCAGTAGTCTACGGATGGTATACAAGTTTTGTCGAAGGATTTGCGTTACCAAATGTTGGTTTATTTAATGTTCTTGTACCAATAGGCGAAGTATTAGTCGGTTTAGGATTAATGTTAGGCTGTTTAACAACAGCAGCAGCATTTTTTGGAGTGGTAATGAATTTCAGCTTCTTACTTGCAGGCACAATCTCTCATAACCCTACTGACATCTTGATGGGTATGATTATCATGTTCGCTGGAGCAAATGCTGGCTACTACGGTCTAGATCGATGGGTATTACCTTATATTAGAAAAGCAATCTTTAAAAATGAGGAAAATAACGAAGAATTGACAAAAAAAACCTCGTTTAAATTAAACAGAAACATACTGGGACATAAGTATTCCAGCCGAAGATCAACCCGGACAATGATACAAATGTAAAAAATATTTCGTATCATTGTTTGGGTTTTTTATTCATGTAAAAAAGAAGATTTGTCGTAATCACCCGCAGCCTGAATACACTTCGCTTTCCGTGGGGCTCGCGCTGAGCCGCTTCGGCTTCGCCTGCAGGGTCTCAGACTGTCTCGCTAATCCCACAGGAGTCTACGTGTATTCAGGCTGCTCCATTTTCCAACTTATTCAGTGTCTATAGCGCAATGGAACGAACTAGTTCTTTCACTGGACTATTTTTAAAAACACTACTAACCAAGTATGCGAAAGCACCCATTATTTAATGGCTAAATTAAGGATTATTCGTCTTTACAGAGTATCTATTTAGCTATGTCCTAGCCTCTTTCTTCTTTACTGCCATTCATTAAATAAACTAATCTTATGCTCCTTTAGACTTTTTTGACAGTCTATAATCCTTTGATTTAGGCTTCCTTTAAATAATAAGCTTAAATCTTTTTGTTCTATCTTAAATCGTCCATCTACTAAAGCGTCTAAATATATACTTAATTGTGTAAATTCATCGGGATAGGTGGTCATTAATTCTTCCCACAGAAATCCAGTATAGCACCAAATATTTTTATTTATCTGTTTACATTCTTTGGCTAATTGGATAAGTTCCCTTATTTGCAGCATTGGTTCACCACCACTAAAGGTAATATCATTTAAAGGGTTTTGATTTACTTTGCTCATGATTTCGTCAATCGACATTTCCCTTCCTCCATTGATTCTCCAACTCTCTGGATTATGACACCCTCTACAATAATGAGTGCACCCTGCGAAAAAGATAGTAGTTCTTAGCCCTGGACCGTCTACAATGCTATCCTCCACAATGGACAATACTCTCATCGATGTTTAACTCTTTCCCGCTCTTCTGCACGTTTCGCACTATTCCAACGATCAAGAGAGCCGACAAGATAGCCAGTTATTCTTCTAATTCTTTCAATCTTTGACTCTTCCTTTTCCCCACAATTAGGACATTCGTTATTAATTATCCCTTTATGTCCACAGCTTATACAACGATCAACAGGGTGATTAATACTTCCATAGCCAATTCCTGTTTCTTTCATCGTCCGGACAATTTTTTCAATCGCATCTAAATTCTTGTTTGCATCTCCATCTAATTCTACATACGTTATATGACCTGCGTTTGTTAGTGAATGAAATGGCGCTTCTCGTTGAATTTTTTCATATATAGAAATCGGGAAATGGACGGGAATATGAAAACTATTCGTAAAGTATTCTCTATCTGTCACTCCTTTAATAATTCCAAATTTCTTTCTAGCAGCTCGTAATGCCTTTCCAGCAAAAGACTCTGCTGGTGTTGCAAGGAGAGAATAGTTTAGCTGATATTTTTCCAATGCTTCATCCGCTTTTTGGCGCATAAACTGTACAATACGCAAACCAATTTCATAGGCCTTTTCACTTTCTCCATGGTGGACACCGAGTAAAGATACAAGACATTCTGCTAAACCAACAAAACCAATAGATAATGTTCCTTGCTTTAAAATGTCCTCAACCTGATCATCCAACTGCAATTCTTCTCCACCTTGCCAAACACCTTGGCCATATAAAAACTTGAAATTTGCTACTTTTTTCTTTCCTTGATATTGAAATCTTTCATGTAACTGCTGTATAACCAATTCTGTCGTTTCATCCAATTTTTGAAAAAACGATTCTATTGTGGTTGACTCTAAAGCCAATAGAGGGAGATTGATACTGGTGAAAGATAAATTCCCTCTTCCAATCGTTTGTTCACTCCCATGAATATTTCCCATTACTCTAGTTCGACACCCCATTGTTGCTACTTCTGATTGAGGAGTGCCATTATAATAGGCCAAATTAAATGGCGCATCGATGAATACAAAGTTAGGAAACAATCGTTTGCTTGTTGTTTCAATCGCTAAGCGGAATAAATCATAATTCGGATCTTCTTTTTGAAAATTAATTCCGTCCTTTACTTTAAAAACGATAATCGGAAAAATGGGGGTTTCTCCGGAACCAAGCCCCGCTTGTGTAGCCAGTAATAAATTCTTTGTTAGCATTCTGCCCTCTTTCGATTGATCGGTTCCTAAATTCACCGAAACAAAGGGAGTCTGACCGCCCCCGCGCGAATGCATACTGTTACAATTATGTATAAATGCCTCACAAGCCTGATACGTTTCTCTTTCGGTCCATTGCCATGTTTTTCTTTCTAACTCTTCTTCATTTTGAATTATCTCACTTAGTCTTGCTCTATTTTGTCTGTATGTTTTTTGTACATATGGTGCAAGGTCATAGTCTAACATTGGGATAGCTTGTCCCCCATGCTGCTGATTCTGGTTGGCTTGTAAAATGATTGATGTCAGTGCCATCGCACTCATAATAGATTTAGGTTCTCTCATAAACCCGTGGCCAGTATTAAACCCACTCTTTAAAATGGTTGCTAGAGGGATTTGACAGCATGTTGTCGTACCAGAAGAATAAAAATCAAGATCATGGATATGGATATATCCTTCTTGATGCGTTTTTTTGACGTTTTCCGATAGTAAATGTTCTACTGTATAGTATTTAGAAGCAGTAGCAGCAAATTGCATCATATGGCTCATCGGTGACATTCCATCCACATTTGCATTTTCTTGAATTAAATCTTGATTATCGCTTCTAATTATTTCTTCAAATTCATTTAATAATTGGACATTATTGCCCATTTAACTCACTCCATTCATCAAGGAATCTTTATCCATTATAATAGCAACCTATTCATTTTTTCTATATATTGTGTTCAATTCACAAAAAATACACAATATATAGAAATGATCAAACGGTGTAACGTAAGGAATATAAAGCTTTACACTATTCACAAAGTATTTTTATTGATAAACTTATTGTAAAATCAGTAGTAAAGGAAGGATAATTATGAATTCAAAAGGGACTATACAAGAGGATACTCTATATAGTAATGAGTTAGGAGAAGAAGTAACTTTACTTATCTATCTGCCTCCAGCCTTTTCTCCTCTTTATAAATATAATTTGCTTATCGCACAAGATGGGAAAGATTATTTTCAATTCGGGCGCATCGGCAGAGTGGCGGATGAATTACATATAAATCATCAAATAGCAGATAGTATTATCGTTGGTATTCCTTATTCCACTGTCCAAAATCGCCGGGAAAAATATCATCCAAACGGAACCCAAAATAAAGCCTATATTCGCTTTTTGGCACATGAACTTGTTCCCTATTTAGATGAACAGTTTCCGACCTTCCAAATGGGATTAGGACGTGGCCTTATTGGCGATTCGTTAGGAGCAACCGTCTCATTAATGACTGCTTTAAAATATCCGCATACTTTTGGAAAGCTTATATTGCAATCTCCACTAGTAAATGATCATGTTTTAGAAACGGTACGCAAGTTCGATCATTATCATTTACTTGAAATTGATCATATTATCGGTACAGGCGAAACAGCTGTCAAAACAACCATTCACACAACTGAAGATTTTCTTGCCCCAAATCGAGCATTATCCCAGCTATTGCAGTCAACAAATGCTGATTATACGTATGAGGAATTTGACGGAGATCATACATGGAAACATTGGCAGCCATATATAGCAAAAATGCTAGTTAAAATGTTTCCTTCTTAAGAATGTTGTTTTTTTATAGAACCCATATAAAACGTAGTGTATGCAGACTACGGATAACAGCAACAAACTTTACGAAACCAGCTATTCATAAAGAAAATTAACCATCAGCAAAGGTGTTCCTCAAGCCTTCACTGATGGTTAGTTGCGCTTATCGGACCTTTATGGGGTAAGTTTAGTCCTCGATTTTCCTTAGCTTCAAATTGGTCCGTTAAAAGTGGAATAAAGCAAACCTCCGTTCGCCAAACATTAGATTTTTTCTGAAATCTTTGAACTAAAAAGAAGAATTTTGTTATAATATCTTACATATAGAACATTGAAATCGTAATAATAGATAGTCCATTTTCTATATTTTAAATTAAACCTTTTATTTTGAAATGGAGGTCCATCGAATGAAATACGGTATTGCTATTTTCCCTGGAAAAGATTTGCAGGATTTGGCCAATTCTCTTCGAAAAAGATATGATCCAAAATATGCTTTAATTCCACCACATATTACGTTAATCGGCGATTTTGAAGCTAATAATGAAGAGATTGAAGAAATAAGTAAAAAACTGGCAACGATTGCAAGCCATTATCATTCTATTCCCATTAAAGTAACAAAAGTCAGTTCTTTTAAACCCGTAAGCAATGTTGTTTACTTAAAGATTGAGCCAAGTACAGACTTAGAACACCTGCACCAAGAACTAATAAGTACATTGGCTGTTAACCCAGAGCATCCATTTGTTCCGCATATTACCCTTGGGCAAAATTTATCGAGTGACGAGCATTTGGATTTATACAGTAATTTACGGATGCAAAACTACAATTTTGAAGAAACAGCGGACCGTTTCCATTTGCTTTATGAATTGGAAAATGGATCATGGACAGTCTATGAAACATTCCGTTTAGGAAAGGAATAGTGAAAAGTGGAAGTAGTAGTTGTTAAAACAGATAAAGAATTAGAAGATGCATTTTATGTACGACAAACTGTTTTTGTAAAAGAACAGAACGTACCAATGGAAGAGGAAATTGATGCGTATGAAAAGGATAGTGTTCATTTTGTCCTTTATGATGGCGACAAACACCCAATTGGTGCTGGACGCTATCGAACCTTTGATGAATACGGAAAAGTGGAAAGAATTTGTATTCTCTCTACCAATCGCAAAGGAGGCGCAGGTAAAGCAATTATGAGTAAAATTGAGGAATATGCCCTAACTAGCGGTGCCCCTGCCCTAAAACTAAACGCACAAACACATGCGATTCCTTTTTACAGCAAATTAGGATATGAAGTAGTTTCGGAAGAATTCTTGGATGCTGGTATCCCACATAAAACAATGATTAAGAAATTATAAGGTTATTTTGGTTGCCCTATTGTTTGAAGCAAAGCTTTCCTGCTAAAAGGATAAAGCTTGTGGTTAAACTTAATAGGGCAACCTTTTTTGTTTCCACGATTATAGAATATAAAGGTTTAATTTTTCTACATCTGCCCAAAATCACTAGCGTCGCATAAACATTGACGGAATTTTCCGTTATTAATTATCCTTACTTTTGAGTAAAAAGAAAGATGATTAAACATAGGTAGTAAACATCCATTTTTTTACTATACCTTGTGGCGAGTGTGATAGAGACAGTGATTGGCTTATGGGACAGTGTTTCCCCCTATTTTTCTCAACCAAATGTGTTCCGGTTTCCATAAAGCTGCTTTCAAATAACGACTAATTTGTAAGTACGATCGCTTACTTTTCGTGTTCCGTTGAGCCAGTACATTCAAGCAATAGACGATCATCGCTATATACACTTGGTTGTGCACAGCTTGTTCACTCTGTCCAAAGAATTTTTTGATATTCAAATGCTGTTTCATCCATTTGAAAAACAGTTCAATGGCCCACCGTGATTTGTAAAGTTCAGCGATTTCATCCGCACTTAAATCAAAACGATTCGTTAACAAGTGTAGCTCATTTCCTTTTGTATCCCATACTTTGATCAAACGGAAAACATTCTCCGATCGATTTTGTGTGGTTCCAATGACGACCATCTCATCCGATAACACAGAAGAATCTTCTGGTAACGAGAGTGTTTCAAGGCTACGTACAACCGCATTTTTACGCAGTCGAGAGACGAAGAAATAGCCTTCATCTGTCATGCGATCGAATCGTTCATAGTCCAAGTATCCACGATCAAACACATACATGCATTCTTTGTCATCGACCAGGATCTCAAGCTGGCCTCGGTCATGTTCGTTGGCATTTGTAAGCACGGATTGATCTGGATAGGAATGACCTTTTTCCATAAATACGAGGCGTAGATGGAGCTTCACACCAGATTTGGTTTTTCGAAATTTTGCCCACTTATGGTTGTTCAAGTTTAATGGTAATGTACTGGAATCAATAATTTTAAGAGGTGTTGTCGTTTTTCGTCTCGCTTGAAAATCAGTCTTCCGATGAATTTGCTTGACTAAATCAAGAAAAATAGTTTGGAAAAACTCCGTTGGAACCAGATTTAATCGCCTACCCAGTTGAGAGAAACTAATGGAATCAAGTTGAGTGGCGTTTTGTAATTCTTCTGAAAACACGCAATCACTTAATGCACGCAAACTCTCCGTTTCATGGAGTTGTGCATATAGTAGTAATTTCAAAAAGGAAGTCATATGCAGCTTCTTCGTATAGTAATTTAATTGATAGTTTTTCACTTGTTCCTCTAACAAATTGTTGGAAATAGGTGAAAGCCATTGTTCAAATGATGTTTTTCGTGTAAACTTATCCATGCGTTAGTCCTTTATTTTGGATTTGGATAGGTTACTACCACCAACCCATTATAAAGGCTTTTTTTATAGAAAAGTTTATTTGCGGAAAATTTAATTTATTTAGCTATGTTGAATTATTTTAATGCGACACTAGTGGCCCAAAATAAATGTAGGAAAGGGTGATTTGCATGGAATTCACACATATATTCGGCGAACTTTTTATTGGCTATTTCTTATTGCTTCTTTTAACAAAAGTATTAGGAAAAACACAAATCACTCAGATTACTACATTTGACTTTGTCTCTGTCTTAGTACTAGGTGAGCTTGTTGGAAATGCTATGTATGATGCAGAAACTGGAATTAAGGAAATTATTTATTCCATACTTGTTTGGGGAGGGCTAATTTACATAACAGAATTTATTACCCAAAAGTTCCGAAAAAGCCGACAACTTTTAGAAGGAAAACCATCCATCATTATAAATAAAGGCAAAATTGATTTTAATGAGTTAAAGAAAAATCATTTAGATATTAATCAATTACAACATTTACTTCGTGCAAAAGATGTTTTTTCGATTACAGAATGTGCTTTTGCTATTCTAGAAACAGACGGTACAATAAGTGTTCTAAAGAAATCCGCGTTTGTTAATCCAACTAAGCAGGATATGAATTTACCACTTGATATTATTTCCCTACCGATAAGTATCATTCAAGATGGAGAAATCATAAAGGAAAATTTACCTCGTGTTGGTTGGAATGAGGATCAATTAATACAAGAATTAAAAAAACAAAATGTTCAATCCCATAAAGATATTTTATATGCCGAATGGCGCGAAGGGTCGCCATTATTTATTCAGAGCTACAAGATGAATTAAAACCCTTTATATCTGTGCATGAAAATAAGTGCCTTTTCCAGTTAATTGCGCCATTAACTTCTCATTGGCTGCTTGTTCTTCATGCATGTGTTTTTGCTGGTAAGAAGTCTGAGAAGGATGTTTCATCTCTAGATTGGCAGAAAAATTAGCGATTTTTGCAACAGGATAAATTTCTTCTTTCTTATAATTCTTCGCTTTGCTAACAATATCTCTAATCGCATACTGGTCTGCTTGAAAATGAGTGATTGGTAAAATATATCCCATCAGAATCTGTCCCTTCTTTTTTATTATTGGCTGTTTTGGTAAAGTTTGTTTCTATTCCCCGCGACCTGAGTATACTTCGCTTTTCGTGGGGAAAACGGAAGCCTCCTTAACGTCTGCCTCTCGGATTTCATCTATCTCGCTAATCTCCATAGCGTCTACGTATAATCAGGTTGCTCCATATACTATCTTTTACATTCTCCTATTAACAATCAACCTTATTATGGTATCCTTTTCCCTTCTTTTCCAAATACTAAACCCCTTTTCTACTCTTTCAACTATCCTCTGTTTTTGATATGATAGATATTATTTCTAATAATGCACGGTTACATGTATTACTAATAGATTCGAGGTTTCCTATGTTAACAGCTTTTTATTATGATAGACTCATTTCATTGCATACAATTGACAGACAAGAATTACAGAAAATTTATGAAGCTGGTAAAAATGGTTTTCTCGCATGCTCTGTATGTGGAGAAGCGGTAAAGCTATATTTGGGAATAAAAAGCGCTCCCTACTTTTATCATTATTCTTCTAAACAACCATGTATGACAGAAGCTCCTAATGTTGAAGAGGAACAAGCTGCTACCATTGATATCAATTACGAAGAGAAAAATGGCTTTCGAATTCCTAAGAGTAGAAGTATTTCGAAAAACAGTACAGAAAACACTCCTTTTCAACCGCCAATGTCCGTTAAAGCGACCAGTCATACATCTGAAATCGCAAAAAGTAAACCAGTCACTTTCCCAAAGGAATCTTATTTAACTATTCTAAAACAAAATGGCTATTCTCTTGATACTACCCAAAGTAAAGCTGTTGCAATAGATGATGGACCAATTCTGGTACTTGCTGGTGCAGGAAGCGGCAAAACGCGTGTACTAACGATGCGTGCAGCATATCTCATCCATGAGAAAAATGTTGATCCGTCATCCATTATGCTTGTTACTTTTACAAATAAAGCGGCTAATGAAATGAAAGAACGGTTATTGCACTATCCAATGATGAATAAAAGCTACGTGCAAAAAATTGTTTCAGGAACTTTTCATAGCATTCTCTACCAAATATTAATTTTTCATGAACGAGAGAAATGGCAGCGAAATAAGCTATTAAACAGTAATTGGCAAAGAGAACTTTTATTAAAGGAAATTGCAAGAGAAAAGCAAGTGGAAGAAAAAGACTTTCCTTTCGATGCAGCTCTTCAATTGATAAGCGCTTGGAAAAACAGCATGCTATTCCCTAAGGAAGTTAAACCTGTTAATGACTGGGAAGAAAAAGTCGCCCAGTTATACATTGGCTATGAAACGAAAAAACAACAGCGAAATCTGTATGACTTTGATGATATGCTTCTTGGTGGCTATCATTTCTTTCTTGAGAATCCAACTATATTGGAATCTTATCAAAGACGTTTTACTCATTTCTTATTGGATGAATTTCAAGACATTAATAAAGTGCAATATGAATGGATGAGGCTAATGGCTAAATCAGCACAATCTGTTTATGCAGTAGGCGATGATGATCAATCTATTTATTCCTTTCGCGGCAGTGATCCAAAATACCTGTTAGATTTTGAAAAAGATTATCCGAATGCTAAAACAATTATTCTAGATTATAATTATCGCTCTTCTCAAGAAATTGTATCGGTAGCTAAATCCACTATTAGTAAAAACACGAAAAGACGCACAAAAAAAATGATTACTGGCTATTCAGGTAAACATCCGCTTGCTTTTTATCCATATGACGAAGAAGAAGAAGCAACCATGATTTTGAGCGATATTCAAGAAAAGATAAAGATGGGGTATGAGCCTAAGGATTTTGCGATTTTATTTCGGACAAATACAAATAGTCGGGCTATGTTTGAGCGACTTGCTTCGTCTAGTCTGCCATTTCGTTTAGAACAAGATACTGGCTCCTTCTATCAAAGATTTATCGTCAAAAGTATGATGGCTTATTTAAAACTTATCCATGATCCAGATAATCAGCAGGCTGTTGCCGATATTCTTCCTACCCTGTTTTTGAAAAAAACCGTGTTACAGGATATTAAAGCAACAAGTATTCTAGAAGATTGCAGCTTTTTAGATTGTCTTGTTTTTATTAAAACAGGCTTTGCCTTTCAAGAAAGCAGATTAAAAAAGATTCCAGAAATAATAAAACGATTAATTCGTTATTCTCCTTTAGATGCGATAAATTATATTGAAAAAGAACTAGGCTTTCAGGAGTTCATCAAAAAACGAGGCAATGAAGGAAATCAGTGGGATAAAGGGTCAGATGATATCCGAGATTTAAAGGTTGTTGCCCGCAAATTCCAATCAATTAAAGAATTTGTACAATATACGGATCATATGATTGCGATGAATGAAGAATTGCGAAAACAATTCAAAAATGAAGAGAATGTCATCAGCTTAAGTACGATTCATCGTGCAAAAGGTTTAGAATATAATACGGTCTATATTCTTGGTACGGTTGATGGGTCTATCCCTCATGACTTTGCATTAGATTCATTCCGCAATAACAACATCATTCCGTTAGAAGAAGAACGTCGTCTTTTGTATGTTGCAATGACAAGGGCACAACAAGAACTATTTTTATCAATTCCTATGTATTTAAGAGGCAAAAAAGCAAAGGCTTCGCGTTTTTTATCTCCCTTGTCGATAACAGCTTTTACTTCTGAAGAAAAAGATTGCCCAATTATATGAGTTTCTATTTTTAAAAAAATAGGGTAACTATGTCGTGAATTCGAGTAGTTACCCTTCCTTATTCCTTACTTTTTATTAATCATATTAGATAAAGTATTGAAATCAAGCTGTTTGCCGTCTTTTACAATAGATTGAACGATTTTATCCTCTGTTTGTTTCGGAACAGACTTTCCAGCTATTTGTGATACTCTGCGAATAACACTTCTCACTGTTTTTTCATCTTTAAAATTAGCATTTTGTAAGGAATTCGCTAGTTCCAAAATATCTTTCATATTTACGCCAGTTTTTGACTCGATATTTTTAAAGAAATTATTGTTCATACCTGTGTTTCCTCCTTCGATGAGCTACTTTACATTGTATGAAACAAAGAAAAAAAGGTGAGAACATAAGAAAAGAAAACAAAAAATGAATAAAAGGCTTATTAAAATAAAAGGCTGTTTTCGTAAAATTTGTTGCGATTACCCGCAGCCGGAATACACTTCGCTTTCCGTGGGGCTAAGCTTAAGCCTCCTCACTTCGCCTCCGGGGTCTCAGACTGTCTCGCTAATCCCCGTGGCGTCTTCGTGTATTCCGGCTGCTCCATTTTTCCAACTAATTCTTTTTTCCTATTGAATAAACAACAATCCTTTAGAAAACAGCCAAATAAAAAGGAGCTCTCTATGAAAGAGAACTCCTTTCCCCATTGACTAATTGATTAGTTGTAGAAGCTAGCTCCTACGATAACTAAAAGGATAAATAAAACAACGATTAATGCAAAGGAAGAGATACCATATCCTCCACCGCCATAGCCGCCGCCATAGCCATATCCACCATAACACATTCCTACTTCACCTCGTTTCTCCTTGTACTCATTATCAGAATATGGAGAATTGAAGTTTATGTATAGGCAAGCTACTAATAATAATTAGAATGTACGAATGTCATGAAAAAAATTATGCTTTAAGTATATTTCAACACCGAGTTATTCTAATCATAAAAATCAAAAGTTAGCTCTCCTTGATAATCTATTTGCGCGAGAAATACTTCACTTAAATGTATTCCTCTTTTTCTAAGTGCCGAATATACCCATTTCTCCGTAAGGTTACATTTTTCTAAAGTACTTTTATTAATTTTGCCGTCCATAATAATAGTATATAACTCTTTTTCAACAGGTGGTAAATCGATCATATCCTCTACAAGTAAAGGCTGTTTTGCTTTTTTTAAAAGGACACTTAATTCCCCATTTGCTTCTAATGTAGCAAATTCCACATCTTCTACTCGAAAGATAGCCTTGATTCGTAATTGCTCCAATAATTCATCTATACTATACTTTTCTTTTTTTAGATGCTTTTCGATTACGTTACCATCTTTAATAAACACAGTTGGTGTGCCTTCCACAAAATCTCTAAAGCGTTTGTACTTTAAAGATAGATAACTGATTGTAATAGGAATACATGTCCAAATGATAATAGAAGCAACCCCATCTACTATTTTCAACGTTGAATCCAATGATATAGACCCAGCAATATCTCCAACTGTTATTCCAACAATATATTCGAAAAAGGAAAGCTTTGAAAGTTGTTTTTTACCGAGAAGTTTTGTAATAAAAAACAAACTGATAATAATCAAGATAGATCGGATAATTGTACTAATTAATTCATCCATATCAAGACCCCTAGTTATCCTATTCATTCTTCCATAAAAATTAATTCCTTTTATGTCAGTAGTTACCCCTTAGGTTTAAACAGCAATGCACCGATAAAACCAAATATGATAGCAGCAGATATCCCTGAGCTTGTTACTTCGAACATTCCAGTTAATACGCCAATTATACCGTGCTTTTCTGCCTCTTGCATTGCCCCGTGCACTAATGCATTACCAAAACTCGTAATTGGAATTGTAGCACCTGCGCCTGCAAAATCAGCAAATGGCTCGTATAATCCAAATCCATCCAATATCGCACCAGCAACAACTAATGTCGTTAATGTATGTGCAGGGGTTAGCTTAGCAACATCAAACATAAGCTGTCCAATAACACAAATAATTCCACCTATGACAAATGCCCAAAAAAACATTGGAAGCATAGTAATTCCTCCTTTTCCTTTATTTCATTCCCTATTACAATTAACAGGGGAAACTTGATACCTTGTCTTACTGATTAGATTTCAATTGATACAGCGTGAGCGATACAAGGGATTGATTCATTTTGTTGCACAGTTAGTGGAGAAAGAAGTGCACCAGTTGCTACTAATAGAATTCTTTTATACATCCCTTTTTTCATTTCATTTAATAAATGTCCATACAGTACAGTAGCAGAACATCCCGCTCCACTGCCTCCAGATTGCACAGGCTGCTCATTTGTGTAAATTAATAATCCACAATCTTTCATTTTATTTTCATCGATCGCCAAGCCTTTTTCCTTTAAAAGCCCTATTGCCGTTTCTCTACCGATTTTCCCTAAATCACCTGTTACAATTAAGTCATAGTGAGAAGGATCCAAATTCAAATCTTGAAAATGAGTAAGGATGGTATCTGCAGCAGCTGGAGCCATTGCCCCACCCATATTAAAAGGATCTGCTAATCCCATATCTACAACTTTTCCAATTGTCGCAGAAGTTGTATACGGTAGTTGCTCATTTGATTGATTTTTGGTAACTAAGGCAACGCCAGCACCTGTTACGGTCCATTGAGCTGTTGGCGGCTTCTGACCACCATATTCCGTTGGATAACGAAATTGCTTTTCTACGGCTGCATTATGACTAGAGGCACCTGTTAAGACATTATTTGCCCCTTGATAGTTAACCATAAAAGAAGCAAGTGCTAAGCCTTCCATAGACGTTGAGCAAGCGCCAAATAACCCGAAATAAGGTATTTTTAAATCTCTTGCAGCAAAGCTTGAGGGCGTAATTTGGTTGATTAAATCACCAGCTAAAAAAAACTGTGTATCTTCTGGCTTGGTTTCTGCTTTTTTTAAAGCTGTTTGTGCCGCTTCTTCTAATAAAATGCGATGGGCTTGTTCATAAGAGGTTTTCCCCATCCATAAATCATCATGCAATATGTCAAAATCATCAGCTAGCATTCCATTTGCTTCAAAGGGACCGCCAGATACCCCGGTAGCTTTTATTACTGGATGATTTTGAAAAACCCAGGATTGTTTTCCCTGAAGCATTAGAATCCCCCCGTCATCATAATAAATATTGTTTTAATAAGCGCTACTACAAATGCAGAAAATACTCCGAATAAAATAACCGAACCAGCAAGTTTGAAGATATTTCCGCCAACTCCAAGTACAAATCCTTCTGTACGATGTTCAATAGCTGCAGAAATAATACTATTACCAAATCCTGATACAGGAACTGCGCTTCCTGCTCCTGCAAATTGTCCTAATCGATCATAAATTCCAAACCCCGTCAATAACATAGAGAGAAAAATAACCGTTGCTGTTGTCGGATTACTAGATGTTTGTTCTGTAAAATGAAAGAAATAAATATAGAAATAGGAAATGAGCTGTCCTATCATACAAATAAACCCGCCGACAAAAAATGCTTTTATGCAATTTTTTAGAACAGGCCGTTTTGTTTCATATTTTTGTTCGAATTTTTCATATTGCTGTTGTTCTGGTGTTTTATTCTTTTTTTTACTATCTGCCACTTTTTGCCCTCCTTACGTCAATTCATTATTTAGTTTAATAATTTCTTTTAAACGCTTTTCCGCTTTTTCTTTGCTAAAGTCTGGCTCTTGGGTTTTATCCCATAAGCGAATGGTTTCTAAGAAAATTTTAAAATCACTGGAAACCGTGAATTTTTCATCTGGATATTTTGATTTCAGCTTTTCTGTTAATTCTTTTTCAATTCGTTTCATTTTGAAACGGGCCATCTGCTTTACCTTATAGGCAACTAATGTATCCTTTTTCCCTTTAATCACAGCTACATCATAAATAGATGGCATCATACTTGTTTCTTCTTTTATTCCTTGGAGCAATTCCTCTTGACCGGCTGCTGTCTCCGTATAAAGAGCGATTGGAGCTGGATCTACCTTTTTCAGCATAGACCATCTGCTATTCGGAGTTTCTTTCTCACAACCAGTTAAGAATACACATATGCTAAAAATTAAAATATAAAAGGCGTACTTTTTATTCGTCATATTCTTCCCTTCCTATGTAAATGATGAATTGATGTATCTTTATTTTTTTCTTATTAAGCATTATTTATTAGATATTTCCAAAACAAAAGACATCCAATTTTTTCAAACTAACTTTTGAGTACAAAAAAAATACCCGCACAAAGTCGGGCATTTTGCTTATTTTGATAATTTTTTTCCACAATTACATCCAGATTTTTTTCTTTTGCTTTTAGTTGGTTGTGTTTTTTTTGGTTCAGTTACTTTAGGTACTTTTTTTCCTAGCAACTCCAATCCCTCCAATATAATTATCTATGCACGAATAATGTGCTTATCACATTGTATGATGGTCAAAACTGTATGTGTAAATAACCAGCCTACCTACTAGTAACTATTCAACAAACAGTCTTTGTAAAACAGCTTCTATCAAAGAAGCAGCTCCAGCTATGGCAAAGACGAGAACAAAAGGTTCACAAATGCTTGGAAAGAAATAATATAAAATAGTAAGAAAGATAGCAACCCACACACCAGTACACCAATAACAGCTGATTAATTCACCAAAAAACCCGCGAATCTTTCCTGATTTAGGAACAATATAAACTTCTATCTGCCCATCTTTATTTTGTTCTTTTACTTCTTCCAAGAAAATTCCCCGAATAAATTCTGTGATTTGATCAAAAACGATTAATCTTGTTAAACGAAAACTTGCCAAAATTAATAAAAAAAGCTCCATCCAATGGATATTCATCCAGATTCTCCTCTCTAATCGACCAAGATATTCAATACGAATGGTCAAACGCCCAAATTTTGAGAAAAAAGGCGTTTGTCCGTAACCCATAAGGCTCTTCGGCAATATGTTAGTAATGTAAGAAACATAAAGAAAGAAACAAACAAGGAGGAAAACAATTATGGGTTGTGGAAAAAAAGAAGATATTTACGGTACATCCAGCTGTGTTTGCGAAGTGGTTCGTGCCATTAAAGATATCCAAGATAACGCTGAAGACACTTGCGAATGCGAAACTAACTGTTTCTCAGAGCCGCTAGGATCCCTTGTATCTCCAACAAAGCGTAACAAAGCAGATACTCGTGTATTCGTTTTAAGCACTGCAGATGGCTCTCCATTCCATGCATTTTATACAGGTTCAGACTGCAACTGTGTATCCATCTTTTTCCGAGTAGAGGACGTATTTGATAACTGCTGCGCAGTATTAAGAGTTCTTGCTCCGATCGGTAAAGACAGAGAAACACTTGATATCGTAGGACACAAAGGAATCGACTTAAGCAAAATTTGTGAATTAGAAGGATTCCGTCGTACTTCAAGCTGCATAACAGTTGACTTAAAATGCTTCTGTGCTGTTCAATGTATCGCTGATGTTGACTTAAATATTTGTGACTAATAACGGAAATTAGTATATGTTTTATCTCGGAGGACGTCTTTTAGGCGCCTCCATTTTGTTTTACTCCTCTCTGTTTTCATTTTATGCGCAGAAAAAGTTTGCCATGTTACTAGACAAGTCTGATTCAAATCTGTTCACGAATTTGTTAAAAATAGGTTAATGAGAAGTCCAAAATTAATACCTTTTGTTTACGCTAAGGGAGTATGAAATAACTTATCCTTTCTGACTGATTGCGTAAAAGCAAGTTTTTTTTTGCTTTATGAAAAAATGGCATTCATTCGCTTTATGAACGCCTTTTTTCTTGCTCTTTTGTTCAAAAATAGCGTTCATTCACTTTATGAACGCAAATTTCCCCTTTCTCTCTTGCACTAAAGCGGCGTTCATTTAAAATAAATTCCCCCACACACATGCTACCTATAAATAAAAAAGGTTATTTCAATTTGATAAATGCTCGAAATATAGTAGTAAAACCACTATATTTTAGGCACAGAATCTAATTGAAATAACCCTCTTAATAAATAGGCATTTATATACCAATCATTCTTACTTCCTGAATCGCAGGTAAATTTAAAGTGATGGTGGTCTGATCCATTAACTTTATATCTACTTTATCTTCTTTTAAATCAATAACAAATCCACGAACATTTTCGTTAGCAGTTATAACCAGACACGGTACGGGCGGTAACTGTTTAGGAAAATTAAGTAAGTACTCCAATTTCTCGATAATTTCCATTTCTTTAAAGCTCTTCAATCGTTTAAAGGCTGGTTTTCTTGGCGTTTTTTCAGCCTGCTGCTCTTGATAATGTTGGATTTGTTCTTGGAGATTAGAAATTGTTTGTTTCTCCGCTCCTTCTTTTACTTGCTCTTTTTGCTCTTTTATTTCTTGTAGCATTTCTTCCTTCTGCTTTTTCTCCATTAGCTCTTTGTATTGTTTTTGTTTGGAAATTTTCGCAGAATAGCTGACTTGCATATTGCCTTCCATCATTTTTGTACCAGACAGAGAAAGCTGAGGCTTATCATTCTCACTATACATCAAATTTCACCTCCTAAAATAAACAACACAATTTTATAGGATTCATCCTAATGTATGCATGATTTGCCTAATATGTAACTTTAATTAACGAAAAAGGGATAATTAGTAGCTGGAGAGGAATGAATGAAACAAGAAAAGCACAAGCACCTGCTTACACGGACAAACTGGAAGTACACGTGAGGTTCCTGAGGTAAAATTAGTGCGTCAGTGAGCAGATATTGACTTAACGTAAATAGAGAACGAGTCATGAACCAGTAGCTCCTAAGTGCCGGGAGCTAGACACCAAATTAATGTGAGAAAACTTATACTTTCTAAAACGTTGAAAAAACAAAAGGCAACCAATCACCAAAATTAACGGATAGGTTGCCTTTACTTTAATGGAATTAACCAACAATATGAAAACCTGAGTCTACATGAATATTTTCTCCAGTAATTCCTCTTGCTAAATCACTGAATAAGAATAATGCCGTATCCCCTACTTCTTCTGGAGTAGTTGTTCTTCTAAGTGGAGAACGTTCTTCGATTTCTTTTAGAATCGAATTAAAATCACTAATTCCTTTTGCAGATAATGTACGAATTGGACCTGCAGAAATGGAGTTTACACGAATGCCTTCTTTTCCTAAATCAGCAGCTAAATAACGAACGCTAGCATCTAAAGAAGCTTTTGCTACACCCATTACATTGTAATTTCTAATCGCACGCTCTCCGCCTAAATACGTTAAAGTCACAATGCTTCCGCCTTCTGTCATTAGCCCTTTCGCTTCTTTTGCTACAGCTGTTAATGAATAAGAGCTAATATTATGTGCTAGCAAGAATCCGTCTCTTGTTGTATTCAAATAGTCGCCTTGTAATTCTTCTTTATGAGCAAACGCAATACAGTGAGCAATTCCATGAATTGTTCCGACTTCTTTTTTAATTGCTTCAAAGCATGTAGCAATCTCTTGATCATTTGTTACATCACATGCTAATACAATGCTATCTGTTGAATCTAAAGTAGCAACAAGGTCACGAACGCTTTTTTCTAATCTTTCCCCTGCATAAGTGAAAATTAAACGAGCACCTGCTTTATGCAAGGAAGTCGCAATTCCCCATGCAATACTTCTTTTATTTGCTACACCCATTACTACATAGGTTTTGCCTTTTAATGAAAAAGTCATTCTTATTCCTCCTATATACTATTACAAGTTATTAGTACCTAGTACTAATTTTACTACAAAAAAATAAAAAAAGAAAGCACTGTTACAATAGGCACTTTTATCAATTTTATGTTTTGGAAGGTGATTCTATTTCTCTTTTGCTTTTTTCTTGGACAAACGGCAGTGGTGATGCCTCTCTGTTACCTTTTCTCCCTGCATAAGGTAGCAATCCCTATTTACATCCAACTAAAAAGCTTTCTCCTCCTTTTATCCAAAAAGGAAGAAAAAGCTTCATTACTCGCTTATTTAAAATTAAATTCCAATTGCCGCTTTAATTCTGTTACATACTCATGTGAACCCGTTACAAGAAGATGGTCATGAAGCTGTAACTCCGTATCTCCATGAGGAATAACGAAATCAGACCCTCTAAAGATGCGAACGAAAATGACATCTCCAGTGAATGGGAATGAGCGTAAAGACATTCCTTCAAAATCTGTATTTCTTAATGTAATTTCATGTAATGATGTCTCCGTATTGCCAAGTAAAGCAAAAATATTTGGAGATTGTATTAGTGCTGTTAATAAAGCCTTCGTCGATGTCAACATGGAGAAAACCTCGATATCTTCTCTTCGTAACTCCTCTTCGTTCTCCATCGATTCCACACGACAAATAACTCGGTCCACTCCTGCCCTTTTTATCATAAGACTCATCTCAGCATTTAAGAGGGAATCTCCGGTCGAAACTACAACAATATCGGCTAAATAGATATCTGTTTGTTGAAGAATCGCTTCCGAATAATTTTCCAACTCAATAATTTCAAATAAGGAATCAGCAATTTGAAAATCCTGTTTTTCTTGTTTTTTATGATAGAAAGTGACATCATACAGAGTTGACTTCAATTCTTGATAAACTTGCATTGTTACTTGATTGACTCCAATAATAGAAACTTTTATCACTTTTTCTTGAACCACATCTTTCGGGAACAATTTTTTAAAGACTATTGGAGTAATAATACAAGAGATAATAGCAACTAGAATAAAGATTCCGCTCATTTGAGGTGTTATTATGTTTAATCGTTCACCAATTGTCGATGCTGCAATAACAAGAGACAAGGTTGATGTTAATAAAAACCCAGAAGCCACAATCGTTTTGTTATCATACCATTTTTTTAAATAGTAGATGGGTAATAACTTACTGACTAATAAGGCAATTAATAATAACGGAATAAATAGTAATAGTTTAGGGTCTGTGAATAACGACCATAAATCCATCTCGACACCAATCATCACAAAGAAAATTGGGATTAGAAATCCATACCCAAAGGAATCTAACTGATGAACCAATTCCTCATTTGGTGATAATAGTGACACTAGCACACCTGCCAAAAAAGCTCCTAAAATATGTTCCGCTCCGACAGATTCTGATAAAGCGACAAGAAAGATAATCAGTGCAAATACAGCTCTTGTACCGATTTGTACCGTTCCTCTTGAAAGAGTATCCATTAATTTATTATTTTTTATTCTTCTACCAACAAAGTACAGAATTAACCCTGCTACAAAAAGAATTAATAAGAGCCAAGTATTTCCCCCTGATTCATGGATAGACGCAAAAATGGCAAGTAAAATCATTGTGACTAAGTCTGCGATAACTGCCACAAGCAAGATAATTTGCCCAATAACAGACTTCATTATATTTGCTTCTTTTAAAGTAGGAACTACTACCCCTAAAGAAATAGTTGCAATAATTATCGTCATTAAGAAAGCACTCTCAACAAAACCAGCGAGCACAAATAAAAAGCTTAATCCGATTGATAGAACAAGAATGGCGGCAAAAATAAGCGATGCTGTCGGAAAGGATTTTGGCTCTAATTTTCCATTAGGAAGGGTTTCTCTTTTTTTCTTACTAGAAAAAGCGGAAAAATCTATCTCTAAGCCACTTAAAAACATTAAAAAGATAAAACCTAACGTTGATAGAGTCTCTAGCCACATATCCTGCTCCACTAGATTAAATCCACTTTTTCCGATTATTAATCCCATTAAAATTTCCGCGACAACCACTGGAATAATATTTAGTTTTAGCCGTTGAAGAATAATAGGTGTTAACAAGGCAACCGTAACAACGATAACTAGTGATGCAAAAGAAGCACCGTGTTCCATCGCTATCCCTCCTCTTTTTCTAATTGGTTAAATAGCTCATAAACATTGTTGCCATACCAAAATAAATCAAAATACTGATAATATCATTAATTGTTGTAATAAACGGTCCTGAAGCAACAGCAGGATCAATATTAAACTTGTGCATGATAAGAGGGATAATTGCCCCAGCTATTGTTGCTACAATCAAGGTTCCAAGAATGGAAATGCCGACTAGCATACCAAGAAAGAAATCACCCTTCCATACATACACAACCATTGTAACAAGTATTCCACAGATTGTTCCCGTAATGAAACCAGTCCCTGCTTCTCTTACAATTAATTTCAAACTACTTTCTTTTCCTATATCTCCTGTGGCGATTCCTCGAACAGCTACAGCTAGAGCTTGCGTTCCTGTGTTCCCAGCCATACCAGCTATTAATGGAATAAACACAGCGAGAATGGCAACTTGATCTAACGTTTCTTCAAACCGGCCAATAAGGCTTGCTGTAAACATACCGAGAAATAATAAAATGATTAGCCACGGGAGTCTTTTTTTTGCAGCAGAAAATGGATGCTGATCAACAAAATCCATGCTAGATACAGCAGCAAACTTTGAATAATCCTCAGATGCTTCCTCTTGTATAACATCAACAATGTCATCAATGGTAATTATCCCAAGTAATCGTTTTTGAAAATCAACAACTGGAAGTGCTAAAAAATCATAGTCCTGCATTTTTTTAGCTACCTCTTCCTGATCCTCACTTACCGAGACCGAATAAATACGATCGTTCATAATTTCTTTTATTAGAGTTTGATTATCACTAATGATTAGACTTCGTAAAGATACAACACCGACTAATTGTTTTTCTTCATTTACAACATAAATATAGTAAATCGTCTCTGCGTTTGGAGCCTCTCTTTTCAAAATTTCCATTGCCGTTTCTACTGTTTGTTCTGCCGATAAACTAATATAGTCTACAGTCATAATACTTCCTGCAGTTGATTCTTCATAATGCATCAGTGCTTTAATCCTTGCTGCAGTAGGTTGTTTCATTATGGCCAAATAACTTTCTACTTGCTCTTTATCTAAAACATTTAAAATATCGACAGCATCATCAATAGACATATTTGCCAAAGTCTCTGCTACATAATTAGGCAGAAGCTTGGAAAATATCGCTTGATACTCCCAGTTATCCATTTCTAAATTCGCAAACATTTCGGCAATTTCACTTGGAGCTAAATATTCAAACACTTGAGCTCTTTCTTCTATCTCCATTTCCTTAAAAAAGGAAGCTTGATCATAAGGATGTAAATCAAGGAAATTTTTTCGAAACTCCTGTAAGTTTTCATTTTGTAAAGAATGGAGAATGACACCACGCTGTGCTTCATTTGTTAATATTTTTTCTGACATTCGCTTTTCCTCCTCTCTTTTTGGAAAATAAATATGTTTTTTATAGTAACAAAAGATAGACAATTTGTCTTTTATTTTTATACATACATGTCATCACTTTATCTTTCCCCAAAACCAGAAACAATTAACAAAAATGCTAGGTACAGCAATGGGGTATAGTATAAAAAGAACAGGAAGGGGGATTTTATGAAACTGGATATCATCGGAGATATTCATGGATGCTATGAGGAGTTCAAGCAATTAACAGAAAAATTAGGATACACTTGGGAACAAGGTTATCCACAGCATCCTCAAGGAAGAAAGCTAGCGTTTGTAGGAGATCTAACAGATCGTGGTCCTTCTTCCTTATCCGTAATAGAAACCATTTATCTATTAGTGAAAAATAATTTAGCCTATTATGTGCCAGGTAACCATTGTGATAAGCTATATCGCTTTTTCTTAGGCAGAAATGTAAAAATCGCCCATGGGTTAGAAACAACAGTAGCGGAATGGGAGCAATTAAATAAAAAAGAACAACAAAGAATAAAGGGAATGTTTAAAGACCTATACGAAAATGCACCGTTATACCACATCCTTGATAATCAAAAGCTCGTTATCGCCCATGCAGGCATTCGCGAGGATTATATTGGCCAATATCATAATAAAGTAAAAACTTTTGTGCTTTATGGTGATATTTCTGGAGAAGTACATGCAGACGGTTCACCAGTAAGAAGAGATTGGGCTAAATATTATAAAGGCAATGCGACTATTGTTTATGGTCATACTCCGGTAAGAGAAGTAAGAGAAATTCAACGTACCTATAACATTGATACTGGTGTTGTCTTCGGAGGAAAATTAACAGCCCTCCAATATCCAGAGTTGACGATTAAATCTGTACCGTCGAGTCTGCCATTTATTGCAGAAAAATTTCGCACTTTTGAAAATCAACCAGTAGTCGTCAAACAAAGCCCATGAATACATCAAAGTCTAATAAAAAGGCTGTTTTCGTAAAGTATGTTGCGATTACCCGCAGCCGGAATACACTTCGCTTTCCCTGGGGGTCTCAGACTGTCTCGCTAATCCCCGTGGCGTCTTCGTGTATTCCGGCTGCTCCATTTTTCCAACTAATTCTTTTTTTCGATTAAAAAACAACAATCCTTTAGAAAACAGCCAATAAAAAAGAGTTAAAGATCTTTTAAGTGATCCTTAACTCTTTTTCATGCCTTGCTCTATCCTTTTCATATCATCGGGAAGAGCAACGGTAAATGTCAACGATTGTTTGGTTACAGGGTGGGTAAACTGGAGAAAAAAACAATGCAGAGCTTGACGATTAATCCTGTCTCTTTTCCCTCCGTATAAGTCATCTCCTAGAAGCGGATGCCCTTTATAAGCAAGATGAACTCGGATTTGATGTGTTCTTCCTGTCTCTAGTGATAATTCTACGAGTGAGAAATGCTTACCTTGTGACAATACTCGATAATGAGTAATGGCAGTTTGCCCATCTGCTCTTACTTCTCTTTTAATAATGCTATCTGAGCATCTGCCAATTGGCTCATTAATCGTATCATTTAATGGCGAAATTTCCCCTTCTGCAAAAGCGAGATATTTTCTTTTTACATCGCCGCCTTTTTGCTGTTCGCTAAGTAAATGATGGATGTGGCGATGCTTAGCAATAAGAACTAATCCAGATGTATCTCGATCTAATCGTGTAACAATATGGGTTGTTGATTCAATTCCATGTTTCAAATAGTAACCAACTAAAGCGTTAGCCAAGCTGCCAGTAGGATGCTCTCTTGAAGGAATAGTATTCATCCCATATTCCTTTTGTACAATTAATAAATACTCATCCTCAAAAATAATGTTTAACGGAAGTTGTTCAGGACTTAATCCACTGCTAGGTAGCTCAGGTGGAAAAAGAACTACTAATCGATCGCCACTTTTCAAAGTATAGCGCACATTTTCTTCGCTCTCATTTACAAGAATCTTCCCACCTTTAAACTTTATATCTGTTAAGGCAGCCTTGGAGATACTTTGCTTCTTTAAAAAATCTTTAATGGTAATGCCTGTTTCATGCTGCATAACCCACTCTAACGTAAAGCTCAAACTATCGCTCCTGTCTATTGCTTATTCCGAAATGAAAGAATCATGTACTCGTTTCCAGAACGGAAATGGACGAAACCTTGCAAACCTTACTTTTTCTTCTGCTACTCGATATTGAATCGAATGTACTTTTTTATGTAATAGATTCAAATGATCAATCGAAATTTGAAAATTAGGTTCATTAACTGGTTTAAGTACACAAGTATGATGTTTCGGCAATATTAATGGCGATCCTACTGTTCGAAAAACTCGATTATTAATAGATGCCATTTCCGCAAGCTGTATCGCTTCAATGGAAGGATGTACAATTGCTCCACCTAATGCCTTGTTATAAGCTGTACTTCCTGAAGGGGTCGATACACAAAGTCCATCCCCTCTAAATCGCTCGAAATGTTTTCCGCTCATTTCCACATCCATTACAAATGTCCCTTCGATACTTTTGACCGTTGATTCATTTAAAGCTAAGTATCTCGTTTCCTTCTCTTCATTCTGGTAACGCACAATCACTTCTAAAATAGGATATTCAATAATGTTATATGGCGTTTTTGCGATGGCAATCACTAGTTTTTCCAATTCAGCAGGCGTCCAGTCTGCATAAAACCCTAAATGACCTGTATGCATCCCCACAAATGCCGTCTTGTCTAAACGATTGCTATAACGATGAAAAGCGTAGAGAAGGGTTCCATCTCCACCTACAGAGATAACAATATCTGGCTCTTCTTCATCATATTCAAGTTCAAAATCAAGTAAATATTGTTTAATTATTTGGACTAAGTTTTCTGATTTCGAATCACCCTTTGAGGTAACGGCAAATTTCATAAGTTTGGTAGCTCCTCTTCTCAGTTTAGAAATGCAGAATATAAAATGAGTTTCTTTTGAATTACTAAGAAAACACTAATTATTCTTGTCATTTTCTTTTTTACGATTAAAGAAAGCTTGTGCATCTTGAATTTCTCCCCGGATTAAAGACATTTCTTTATCCAAACGAAAGGCACCTTCGGCAGCTCCCTGTAACCTCATTTTAATATCTTCTGGAAATTGCCCTTTATATTTATAATTCAATGAGTGCTCAATCGTCGCCCAAAAATTCATTGCAAGCGTACGAATTTGAATTTCGACTAGGAGTTTCTTTTCCCCATTGATGGTTTGTACAGGATAGACAATTACCACATGATAGGATCGATAGCCGCTTTCTTTTCTATGTAATATGTAATCTCGCTCTTCAACAATTTCGAAATCATTTCTTTGTCTTAATAGTTCAACTACTCTTATAATATCGTCAACAAATGGACACATCATACGGAGTCCTGCAATATCCTGCATTTCCGTTTCAAGTTTGTCTAAAGGAATCCCCTTTTCATTTGCCTTATCCAATATACTTGCAATCGGTTTTACTCGCCCTGTTACAAATTCTATTGGAGAATGGTCATCTTCATGATCAAATTGACGTCTCATTCCTTTTAGTTTAACCTTTAGTTCCTCCACTGCTAACTTGTAGGGAGCCAAAAATTGATCCCATTGTTTCATATATAACACCTCATTTCCAAGGTTCTTTTCAGACGAGGTATTTCTTTTATAGAAGATTTGTTAATTATTTCTTATTCTTATCTAACAGGAGGAATGCCAACATTCTAAACTGCAATTATACTAATTCCTGTTTAAAAAAAATCTAACAAATCATTGTAGAAAAATGGATGAAACTGCTTTTTCCATATCCTCTCCATAATTTCCATTTCCTCGAATATTTTCAATTAAATATTCTATTTCCTCTTTAAAGCTTTCTAGCAATATTTCCCCATTTGCATCTTTTACAAAAAAGGCATCATTTGAATCTACTGCTTCTTTACAGTCCTTCCATACCTTTTCCGGAATTTCCAGATAAACATATTCGTTTTCTTTTTCAAGTAAATATATAAACGCAAGAGAATCAGAATCAACAAGGATTTGACCACATGCTTTCGTACTTTCTAGAATTGCATTCTCTTGCAATTGAAATACCAGTTCATTTTCCCTTTTTATTGTCTCTTTAATCTTCCATTTTTGCTTCATAATTCACCCTCCAACTATGCATATTTTACCACAATCAAAAGAATTATCATAGAAAAGCGGAAGAGCCTGATTAGCGGTGTACAAACTGGAAGGATATCGACTGAGATAAAGGAAACACGATGAGCAACAGCGAATCGATGTTGACTTATCGTAGGGAGGTAGCCTGAAGTTTGCTAACCGCTAGGCGCTGTAGCTAGACATATAGAAAAGCGGAAGAGCCTGGGTAGCGGTGTACAAACTGGAAGGATATCGACTGAGATAAAGGAAACACGATGAGCAACAGCGAATCGATGTTGACTTATCGTAGGGAGGTAGCCTGAAGTTTGCTAACCGCTAGGCGCTGTAGCTAGACATATAGAAAAGCGGAAGAGCCTGGGTAGCGGTTTATATAACAAAAAATGAATGTAATAAGACCCTAAAAGAAAATCGTCAATAAAATAGCATGTTTGGCAATCACACTTTATAATAATAGACAAGTCATTTTGGAAAGGATTTATTTATGTCTCATAATCAAAACATTGAAATAGAATTTAAAAATATGTTAACAAAAGAAGAATACGCATTGCTCCTAACTCATTTTCACATTCAAAAAGAAGAACTATTTGAGCAAGAAAATCATTATTTTGATACAAGTGATTTTGCTTTAAAGAAGAATCATTCTGCTCTAAGGATTCGCAAAAAAAAGGAAGATTATGAATTAACTTTAAAGCAGCCACATCGCGACGGACTTCTTGAAACAAATAAAATTCTTTCAAAGGAGGAAAGCGACGCTATTTTCGCAACTGGGAAAATAAATGATGAACAAATCTCTGGTCTTTTATTAAATATGAACATTAACCCAGCCTCCATATTATATTTTGGTAGCTTACGAACAATTAGAGCAGAAAAACAAATTGGAAATGGTTTACTAGTTTTAGATCATAGTTTTTATTTAAAAAAGGAAGATTATGAGTTAGAATTTGAAGTAAGCAATCGGGAAAAAGGAGAAATATATTTTACAGAGTTATTATCTACCCTAAAAATTCCCGTTAGAAAAACGAAAAACAAAGTCCGTAGATTTTATGAAGAAAAATATAAACAGAAATAACCTTAATTTATTTAATCAAAGTACAAATTAAATCACTTAAAAACAGATTAATCTTTTACACCCTGATATGTAGCAATAAAGATTTTCACACTCTTTATTGCTTCTATTTTGTTAGCTACAAAAGCGTTTTAGATTTTGTTATTTTAAGAAGTTGCTAATAGACGGAGGAAAGCAATGAAAATTGATCAATTTAAAGTAATGCTTGAACTCCAAGCTTTACAAGGTTTAAATTCAACAAACACTACCAGTAATGCATCTACTCTCTTCCAAGATTTTCTCAGTAATATGTTGACATCTGAAACAAATTTAACAAATTCAATCGAAAACAATACATTAGGAGCATCTTCCACACCTTTAGGATTAGCGAATAATGTTTCCCTTCTGCCACTAAGTTTAACTAAGCTGAATGCTTCATCGTCATCCACCACAGATTTCGATGAAATGATTAGAACAGCAGCGGAAAAATATAATTTGCCTGAAAAACTAATAAGCTCTGTAATCAAAGTAGAATCCAATTTCAATCCAAATGCAACTAGCTATGCTGGTGCATCCGGTTTAATGCAACTAATGCCAAGTACAGCAAAATCATTAGGAGTACAAAATGTATTCAATCCATTGGAGAACATTATGGGCGGAAGTAAGTATCTAAAACAAATGTTAGAAAAATACAGTGGAAATGTCGAACTTGCTTTAGCTGCATATAATGCAGGACCAGGTAATGTAGATAAGTATGGGGGTATTCCGCCTTTTAAGGAAACACAGAATTACGTCACTAAAGTGACACAGCATTATATGGCATAATTTTCATCTCGATCTATTTACAAGCTATTTATTTGTACAATGAAATGTCGATTGTTACAATATAATTAAAGTAACGATATAAAAGAACAATAAAGGAGTTTTAAATATGGTCGAGAACATGTCGACACCTTATGAACGAATTGGTGAAGCCACATTAAATAAACTTGTAGATTTATTCTACAATCATGTTGGTCAACATCCTGACCTAGCTCCTATCTTCCCAGAAGATTTAACAGAAACAGCTCGTAAACAAAAACAATTTCTTACACAATTTTTAGGTGGTCCAACTCTTTATTCTAATGAACACGGTCATCCAATGCTAAGAGCGAGACATTTACCTTTCCCAATAACAGAAAAACGTGCACTAGCTTGGTTAGCTTGTATGGATCAAGCTATGGAAGAAGTAGAATTAGATAGCAAACTACGAGAAGAGATTTTTTCAAGACTCGTGCTGACAGCAAAACATATGATTAATTCGGAGGAAATCGAAACTAAAAAAGGTGATAACACGTGATGGAAAAAGACTTTTCTGTATCCAAGCCGAAAACAGCTGATGACAATTGCCAAGAAAGCAAACCACTCGAAATATATATGTTTATCGACCCACTCTGTCCTGAATGCTGGGCGCTTGAGCCTATTATGAAAAAATTGCAGATTGAATATGGACGATATTTCTCCCTTAAACATGTATTAAGCGGTAGATTATCTGCCTTAAATTGTAGTAAGAAAAGTAAGTATGCGAATATCGCTGAATTTTGGGAAAAAACCGCTAGTCGTTCAGGGATGTCATGTGATGGATCTTTATGGTTTGATAATCCAATCATTTCTCCTCATTTGCCTTCCATTGCACTTAAAGCAGCAGAATTGCAAGGACGGAAATCTGGTATGAAGTTCTTACGAAAATTACAAGAGCTATTATTTTTGGAGAAAAAAAATATTGCTACATTTGAAGTTCTTAAATCGTGTGCTAAAAGTGTGGGAATTGATGTAATAGAATTTATAGCTGATATTCATTCAAACAGTGCAGCTAAGGCATTTCAGTGCGATTTAAAAATCACCAGAGAAATGGAAGTAAATGAAATTCCCACACTCGTCTTCTTTAATGAAAATATCGAAGAAGAAGGAATTAAAGTGACAGGTTATTATCCATATGAGGTATACGTACAAATTATCGAGGAAATGCTGCAAATCCAACCAGAAAAAGCAGCTCCACCACCGCTTGAAAACTTTTTAGAATGTTTTAAGTTTGTCGCTTCAAAGGAATTATCTGTTGTTTATAATAAATCGATTCAAGAAATTGAAAAAGAAATGAAGAAGTTACAATTACGACAATTAGTAGAGCAAATACCAGCTAAATACGGGGTATTTTGGAAATATATTGGTTAAAAATGGGGGATGTGGCTATCTATTAAGATGCCATGTCTATTTTTTTATATAGTGTATTTTAATTATAGGAATGTCAATTTGAATAAAAATAAAAAAGGACTTGCTGTCTCAAGGCAAGGCCTTTTTTATTTTTACGAACAAAGGGGATGGGAGAAATTTTTCACGGTCAAACAAAGGGGTATAAGTTTGTTTGTGATTAACTTCACAACTAAATAGTATCATAGATCGATAATTTTCTGCAATACACCTGGTACTTTGTTCACAAAAATGTCAAAATTAAAAGATAAAAAGAAGAACCAAATGAAAAAACGAGCAAAAGAGCTGCCTCTCTTACTCGTTTTTCCATTCTAAAGACTATTGAAGCTCATTCAATAAGCTTTCCATTTCATTTAATTTCTCTTCAAAAACCTTACATGCTTCTTCAATTGGTGTTTTGCTTGCCATATCTACTCCAGCTTTTTTCAGTACTTCAATTGGATAATCAGAACTACCAGCCTTTAAGAAATCGATGTATCGTTCTACTGCTGGGTTTCCTTCCTCTAAAATTTGTTTACTTAAAGCAGTTGCAGCACTATAGCCTGTCGCATATTGATATACGTAGAAATTATAATAAAAATGTGGAATTCGAGACCATTCCAAACCAATTTCTTCATCTATAATGATATCTTCTTCTCCAAAATACTTCTGATTTAATGCATAGTATTCTTTTGTCAATAAGTCTGCCGTTAAAGGCTCGTTATTACTTGCTTTTTCATGAATTAATTGCTCAAATTCAGCAAACATTGTTTGGCGGAATACAGTTCCTCTGAATCCTTCTAAGAAATAATTGAGCAAGTATAGACGTTTTTGTTTATCCGTAATGGTTTTAAGCAAGTAATCATTTAATAGTGATTCATTACAAGTTGAGGCTACCTCTGCAACAAAAATTGAATAGTTTCCATAAGGATATGGCTGGGATTTTCTTGTATAGTAGCTATGCACAGAATGACCAAACTCATGGGCTAATGTAAATAGATTGTTTACATTGTCCTGCCAGTTCATTAGAATATATGGATTTGTACCATATGCTCCTGAAGAATAGGCACCACTTCTTTTCCCTTTATTCTCATGGACATCCACCCAGCGGTTTTCAAATCCTTCTTTTAAAATAGAAGCATACTCTTCTCCGAGAGGAGCCAATCCTTTAATGACTAAGTCTTTTGCTTCTTCATAAGGTATTTCCATTTTCACATCTTTTACCAATGGAGTATATAGATCATACATATGGAGCTTATCTACACCTAAAACCTTTTTACGCAGCTTCACATAGCGATGCAATAATGGTAAATTTTTATTAATCGTTTCCACAAGGTTTTCATATACTTGTTCTGGAATATTGTTACCAGCAAGTGCCGCATGTCTTGGTGAATCATAATTTCTAATTTTTGCGTTAAAGGTATGATTTTTTATTTCTCCACTTAATGTTGAAGCAAACGTATTTTTAAATTTACCATACGTATCATAAACTGCTTTAAAGGCATCACGACGTACACGTTGATCCGCACTCTCCAAAAAGCGTGTGTATCTACCATGTGTAACCTCTACTTCTTCTCCATTTTCGTCTTTAATGCTTGGGAATTCCAAGTCAGCATTATTTAACATTCCGAACGTGTTGCTAGATGAATCCAATACCTCTGAAGCTTGGGCAAGTAACGCTTCCTGTTCTGCATTTAAAACATGTGGACGTTGTAGATTAATCTCTTCTATCGCCTTCTTATAAAGCTTCAGTTCTTCCTTTTCTTCTAAAAAAGTATTTATGACTTTTTCATCAATCGATAATAACTCAGGAACGATATAAGCAAGTGCACTTGCAGCATGTGCATATAAGCTTTTAATACGACCTTCTACTCCTTGATAAAAGCTATTTGTTGTATCCTGGTCGTAGCGCATATGTGCATATGTATATAATATCCCAAGCCTTGATAGTAGCTCATCTTGATATTGTAAAGCTTCATAAAGTACATCAGCACTATCAGCAAGCTTGCCCTGATATTCGGTAGCCTTTTGTGATAAATTCTTTACTTCTTCAAATTCTTTGTCCCATTCTTCATCACTTGCGAAGATATCCTCTAATCTCCAAGTATCTTCTGCTGGAACCTCATTACGTAGTGGTAATTTCTTAACACCTGTTTCTGTTGACATGCTTCATCCTCCACTCTATTATTTCGCCATACGAATATAAACCTTACTACATATTCTCTGTTTGCCGACTAACTCCTTCTTATTCTAACAAATTTTCGCTCTATTTCCGATTTTAACGCATGAACTAGTTGCATACATATCCAAGTAGCATATGTGTATTTTATGCTATTTCATTTATGTTTATTGCATATCATTTAATTTTTTTAAATGCTTATAAAATGCCACTTCTTCTTGTGTCTGTACCTTATAATTTCTGATTTCTTTCCAATAAAGAAGACGATAAAAATTCGGTTTTATTTCTTCCATAATTTTCAAATTAATAAGTGTCTGTAAATATTGCTTAACGGCTACTTTCCAGTTTTTCTCTTTTAGAAAAGGCAAGTCTCTTATCTTTATATTGCCTTTTTCTATTCTCCTTTGGAAATGTCCATAAACTTTTTGGAGGGGATATATTTTTGTTGCATCGAAAAAGCTGTCTAAAAAAATAGTGGCCTGCCAATAAAGTGGAGGTGTTTCTATGAGGAAGCCTTCTTTTAAGGGTATACCGATAAATGGCGGTAAGAAATGGGGATGTAGTTCCCTTGCATATAGCTCTTTTAAAAAATGATCATTTGTTTTTGTTGGATAATGCACATCCTTTGTCTTTTGACGGTGAATCAACTCTCGCCAATAAGAGATAGAAAAATTCTTATTTGATAGGATGGGAAGTTTCAGTTCGCCCTCCATTTTTACTAAGGGATAGGAAGAAGTGGAGATAAATGTTTGAGAAATAGAGATAGGGACGGGGTTTTGAATCAAGTAAAATACCCTATCATAAGGACAATATGTTGGGAGTAGATACTGATTCTGATAAAAAGTGAAAAATTGATAAATAAAGGTGGAAAGTTTCACTTTGATCGGATTCCATTTTTTCAAATGATGAAAGCCAATAATCCAAATCGGGTAAATATTTATTTTTCGATAACCTTCTGTACGTTTTTTTACTAATTGCGGAGAAATAACTGCGCATTGATATTCGATCACATATTGCTCCTTGTTAAAGACAAAACTAATATCTGCTCGCTGCTTTATTTCTGGAAAATAAGGTTCTAATTTAGGTTCAAGATTAACTTCGAGCAATTTTTGATATAGTTGTAGCTTTCCTTGCAAATGATAAGAAGACTCAGCCTCTCCATTCCCCGCACACCATTGTGTCCTCTCATGTGCAAAATGAGTAATCTTCTTCTCCCCCATTTTTAAAATGACTCTCCCTTTACATTCTGGACAATATATCGGCAATTCACGTAAGCCTTTTAGCTCATCCTTATTTTCCATCGTAAACAAGTTAATCATTTTTCCTTCTGCCGTTATTGCTGTATACAAGTAATATCCCTCCTTTTATCCTCTTTTTTTATTATTCTTTTTTGTTCTTCTTATTCCTGCAAAAAATTTAAACTTCTCAGAAATACTCACAAAATGAATTTTCTATAAAGACAACTTTAATACTCTCTTCAGCAAAAGTAATTCTCCTAAACCAGAAAAGGGCTAAATTTTCTTCACATTACCATTGAACAAAAATGCTAACATAAAGAGAATTTTAGTCCTTTTCAGAAGTATTTCCTTACATTTATTTCATATATCAAAAAAACAGCATTTATAATAACGGAGATAACAATCTAGAAGTCGATTCAAGCATTCGATATCCGTAATGCCTTTTATTAAAGGTCTCCACTTCTAATTCGATTGAGTGAGTTATATCTTCTAAATAATCTTTCACTAGTTTTTCTGTACTTCTTGTCCTATATAAAAAGGCACTTACTTCAAAATTTAAATGAAAGCTTCTCATGTCCATATTACATGTCCCAATGGAAGCAATTTCACCATCTACAATAATAATTTTGCTATGCATAAATCCTCGATTGTATTCAAAGACTCTTACTCCTGACTCCAGTAATTCTGGGAAATAAGAACGAGAAGCATGGAAAACGATTCGTTTATCTGGTTTGCTAGGAACAAGAATCCGAACATCCACTCCACTTAATGAAGCGATTTTTATAGCAGAAAAAATATCTTCATCCGGAATAAAGTAAGGAGTAGCAATCCAAATTGATTTCTTCGCCGAAGTAATCATGCTGAAAAAAATACTTTTAATAACACTCCATTCATTATCTGGACCACCTGCAATCAATTGTACTCCGCCATGGGAATTTTCCTCAGAAACTGGTGTTAAATATTCCTCTGTTAAGAAACTATGGTTGGTCATATAAAACCAATCTTGAAGAAAAATCAATTGTAAAGACCTAACCGCATCTCCTTTCAGAAGCAAATGAGTATCTCTCCAATAACCAATCGAAGGATTTCTTCCTAAATACTCATCTCCAATATTTAAACCTCCTACAAAGCCGATATTTCCATCAATGATAATAATTTTGCGATGGTTTCTAAAATTAAATTTGCTATTAAAAAAAGGCATTTTAACAGGACTAAAAGCAACCACTTCAATGCCAGCCTCTTTCATTTCTAAGCAGAACTTTTTAGATAGCTGCCAAGACCCAACAGCATCATATAAAAATCGAACCTGTACTCCGGCTCTTGCTTTTTCAAGCAAAATATCCTTTATCTCTTGACCTATATCATCATCTCTCACAATATAATATTCCATGTGAATATGGTGTTTCGCTTTCCTTAATTCCTTTAAAATGGTCGAAAACGTCTCATCTCCATCTGTTAGTACTTGAGTGGAAGTACCAAATGAAATTGGACTATTTCCAAGTTTCTCGGCTAAGTGAAATAAATTGCGTTGATGTCCATCCAGTATCTTTTTCTTCTCTTCTTTTCGGGAACTAATTTCACGTTCAATCTTCAGAAATGCTTCTTTATCTAGAAAGTACTTTTTTCGATAAATTCTTTCTTTGCGATAGTTCCTCCCGAAGAACAAATAAAAAACAAACCCAATAATTGGAAAACTTCCTAATACAATTAACCAGGTTAATGTTTGTGTCGGATGCCTATTTTCAAAGAAAATGACAAAGCCGATAAAAATTACCGACAAACTTATAACTAAACTTAACTGTCCGTAAATTCCCCCTTTTACGGAGAAAAATAAATTAAACACATAAACAAATAGAGCTGCTACTACAAAAAACAATCCTAACCTAGCAGTATGATTCATGACAGGCACCGCCATTCTCCCATTTACTTACAATAAGCTTCGTATAGCTCATTTATTATTCCCTTATATTTACCCACAATGCCACTAAAATACTCCCATCTAAAGCGTTCCTCCGCTCTTTCTGTAAGTAGAGTGAGACCTGACATGCTTTAAGTGATTTAGGTCTATCATTACATTTTCTACAGGTGTCTATATCTATTCATCAAGCTTGGCATTTATACATCCTTCTTCTGCTTCCCTCTTATCTGTACACAAAAAAACTCTACAATGATAGGCACTAACCACACATTGCAGAGTTTCTATTTAGCATCAAATTTTTCTTATATTAATTAAAGTATTTTCTTAACTCCATAAATACTTCATTCTCCATAATAACCTTTCCATACTCTTCAAGAACATGAATAGTCATTTTGGAATCCTCTTGAGCATATTCCAGTAAAATGCTTAATGCATTTTCTACTTCCTCTTCTGGAATTTCCTCGTCAAGGAACTGTACAAATAAGTAATATTTTCCATTGTAGCTATAGAGTTTTGTATCCATTCCTTCTAGCCCTTGCATTTTGGATAAGGAAATGATGTCCTCAAAATCATTAAACGTTAAAAGAAATTCAAGACTCTCATCATACTCCTCTTCACCATCTTTTATAGTAAAGTGTTGATCCATTAAGTCTTCAAAACGTTCATCAATAGGTAAATCCTTTAGCTTATCCTCCGGAATGGAAATTTCAAACTTCTGTCCGTCTTTAGAAAGCTGCGCTTTTGTAACAAGAATTTCCAAGCCTTTTTCTAGAGCTTGAACTTGGATCCATAATGGTCCATCAAAGATAAAGTCCTCTTCTTGATGCACTTCGTCCATCATTTCCCAAAATAATTCCTCACTGCGCTCCCGATTGTACCAAATCTCCTCACGTTTAAATCCACGTTCTTCTATATCAATATACGAAATATAAAACTTTACTGTATGATCATTAATTCTTTCAATTTCCATACGCTAACACTCCCTTCAGACTATGATGGAAGGGACAAGAGACCCCCATACAGATTTGTTTTATTTCTTACAAGTAAACTTTCTGAAATAAAATATAATTTTTCCTTGTATTGTACCTTGTACTTTATATTTTATGACAAAAGCAGTATAAATGGAATTAAAACATCTTGGGTTTGAAAAAAACCATTATATGCCTATTCAAAAAACATTCACAATTCTCCATTTTTTTCATGGTTGATAGTTGACTTCTACTTATTCTTTTTTAATACCATATTCCTGTTTAGTTATATTTAGTAGTATTACCTCATAGAAATTATTTCAAACTAAAAAGAAAAGGCAATCAGTGACAGTTTTAACCAAATCCCCAAAGTTTTTATCAGAATCTGTTTCTTCTATTCATAAGGGGAAAGAAAAGGAATTAAATGTTTACCCGTGAATAAAAAAGAAAAATCTGACTGAAAGATACCAAATATATATTTGGTATCGATTAAGTCAGATCTTTTATACTGCGTTCATATTAGTTAACTAATCGTTGTGCTTCTCGTAATTGGAAAGTACGAACTTTTCTTGGTAAAAATCTGCGAATTTCATCTTCATTGTACCCTACTTGCAGCCTTTTTTCATCAATGATAATCGGACGTCTTAATAGCCCTGGGTTATTTTGAATAATGCCAAATAAATCTTGTAATGGCATTGTTTCTAAATTCACATTTAGTTTTTGAAAAGTTTTACTTCTTGTTGAAATAATCTCATCTGTTCCATCTTCTGTCATACGAAGAATTTCTTTTATCTCCTCAATAGAAAGTGGCTCAGAGAATATATTTCTTTCTTTATAAGCAATTTCATGTTCCTCTAACCATGCTTTTGCTTTTCTGCAGGATGTACAACTTGGTGAAGTGTATAATGTTACCATTTTACAAATTCACGCTCCCTTTATTTAGACATGTAATTAACTACATTCGTTATAATTATAAAAAACTTGAGTTCTTGCTTGGAAATTCTTAAATTATAATTAATTCAATCAAGTAATTTATATTAATTATTATACACTAATTGTTTGCTTTATGGTATATGTTTTAAAAAATTTATCCACAAGTATAATTAATTTCTGTATATTAGCTATTAATCTTACGTTATTTGTTGTTATTCTCCTCCTTTATGTAAGAAAAACTCGTTAAATTAAACCGAATTTCTCGCTTATTTTCTTGCTTATCATTATAGACGTTTGAAAACAAAAAAAGTTTCAAAAATTTATCGTATCTGTTAAAATATTTGTTCTAAAATATATACTTTCTGATTAATTACCCATCATTCATTTCTTTTAAACCTATTTCTATTCTCAATTAAAGATATTTTAATGAAAATGAATGTTTCCACTATTAGCTTCTCATTTATGCTTATTCATAAAATCAAATATCATCAAGTATATTTTTCTGTTCTTGGCCATTATTAAATTGAACGACTTTATCGACTGGTTCATAAGCTTCCCCGTAAAAATGGATATCATTATACGTATGAATTTTATTATAGGTTTTTACCAATGCTTGATAAACGACATCTTCGTTTTCATTATTAGGTGCCCAATAAAGTATCTCCATTGCATTTACTTCCCTTGTGGCTAGGGATAACCTTCTATACCCAATGGATGTTGCATGTTTAAACCCTTCTCTTTGGTAAAACTTAAGCCTTTTTTTCGTATCACTATCCTTGTAATTTATTGGTTCCACTTCTAATATAATTGGTTTATCCTTTTCTTTTAACTTCTCCACTAATTGATGCCCAAGCCCCTGACCTCTGGCTTCATTGGAAACAAATAAATAATCAACAAAGATAAAATCCTCTGCTTCCACATACATTAATACATGGTATTTCCCTTCATCTTTATGATAATATTCCGGAAAATCCTTTAACAAGGCTTCCATATGTTCTTGTGATTTCATTTCTTCTACGGGAAAATACTGATTTAACTTATCATACCAATGCATGCCTTAATCTCCTTTTTTCTCTTCATTTTTCGGTGTGTAATCTACATTCTTCGTATAATTATTCCCTGCATTCCATAGTAAAAACTCGTTAACTCCTTGATCATTTAATGCTTCAATCTGTTTTTGAACCTCTTCTTTTCCGTATACTTGATAATTATCTTTTCCAAGCCATGCAGCCGTAAAATCTTGAAGCCATGGTCTTGAAATAGGCGGGTTCTTTAATTCATTCAACTTTTTCTTTTCCATTTTCGTATACTCACTCACAAGTTCATAAGGATGCAAATCTGGTTTTTCAATTCCAAAATACGCGGTCCAATGACTTGGATAGATCATCGAAGAAATGACATCAACATGATTACTTATTTTAGAGAAATTTTGACCGATTCCTGGTGCTTCTTCTAAAGTTGCTGTATATCCAAATATATCCACAGAAACCTTCACGTTATAGGGTTCTAGCTTTTCTTTGGCATACTGAACAAAATCTGTTACCGCTTCTACCCGTTTCTGCCCTTCACTTTTATTTAAATTCTCATAATCACCTTTTGTATAGGTTAATTTATCTCCCTTATTTTCAAAGCCTTCTGGAAAACGAACGTAATCGAATTGGATTTCCTGGAAACCCATTTTAGCCGCTTCAATAGCAAGATTGACATTATAATCCCAAACCTTTTCTTCAAAAGGGTTAACAAATGCTTCTCCTCTTCCATTGGTCCAAACCTTTTCTCCCTCCACAAATGACCATTCTGGTTTTTCTTTAGCTAAAACGGAATCCTTGAAAACAACAATTCGCGCAATCGGATAAATTTTCTCTTTTTCAAGCTGCCCTAATAGAGCCGTCATATTTTTGATAGAATTACTACCAATTTTCCGATATGATGAGCTTTCTTCCGGCATAAAGGTCAAATTACCATGATCTTCTTTATAATCAATTACCATTGCATTTAAATCGGTCGTTTTTATTAAATCAATTAATTGATTCCATTTATTCCCTCCAATTGAATTTGCATTTACATAAATCCCTCTTACAGCATCAGGGTATGTAAATTGGAAGGAATTGTTTTTCATTCTCGGTAAAGAATCTGGCCATTGTTTAACCATAATCTCCATTTGTTTTGTTGGCTGTTTTGGAATTACCTTCTCCTCTTTCGCAAATGCAATATGTGGAACCAATAAATAGAAACTTAATCCAAAGGATAAAAACTTTTTATTCATAGTGAAAACTCCCATCTATGTACAGTATCAATTATCTACTAACGTTGTATATATTATGTATACCTTTTATTGTAACAAACACAAACAACCTTAAGCTAATTTAGTTATTTTCGAACTGCACAAAGATAGAATTGCCAATAACAAGGCTCCAAAACAAAAAAGTCGACAACCTCCTTTCCGCTGAGATTGTCGACTTTGAGAATTATTTATTCTCCAATTGCATTTTATATTTTTTACATTCACTTTCAGAGCAATAAACAAAATGTCCTGGCTTAATTTCTCGCATTTTAAGTTCTTCGCCCTCTTCATATTGATGGACGGTCGGATCATAGACTGTTCTTTTTCTTGTACGCTCTGTTTCTGGATCTGGCAGAGGAATTGCTGATAATAAGGACTGTGTATATGGATGCATTGGGTTGTTATACAATTCATCTGCAGGCGCTAATTCAACTAATTTCCCAAAATACATCACACCAATACGGTCACTTATATACTTAACCATTGATAAATCATGGGCAATGAATAAGTAAGTTAAACCTTTTTCTTTTTGAAGTTTCTTCATTAAGTTAACAACTTGTGCTTGAATCGAAACATCTAATGCGGAAATCGGTTCATCAGCAATGATAAAGTCTGGATCTACTGCTAGAGCACGCGCAATTCCAATTCTTTGTCTCTGACCACCAGAGAACTCATGAGGATAACGATTAGCATGCTCTTTATTTAAACCAACTGTATGAAGCAGTTCGTATACTTTTTCCATTCTTTCTTTTTTGTTTTTCGCTAAACCGTGTATGTCAATACCTTCTGCAATAATATCAGCAACGGTCATTCTCGGATTTAAAGATGCATAGGGATCTTGAAAAATCATTTGCATTTTGCGATTAAACTTCTTTAAGTCCGTTCTTGATTTTCTTCCATGTACGTCTTCTCCGTTAAATAGTACCTGACCACCTGTTGCATCATACAGGCGAATAATGGTTCTTCCAGTTGTTGATTTCCCACAACCTGATTCCCCAACTAAGCCTAGTGTTTCTCCTTTGTAAATATCAAAGGTAACATCATCTACTGCTTTCACGACATTAGGAGTACCGACATTAAAATACTGCTTAAGATTTTTTATTTCTAATAACTTTTCAGCCATCTTATTTATCCCCCTTTACTAATACTGGTGTTTCAAAGTTAGAGGGTAGCTTTCTTATTCTTTCTTTAACAGAAGCAGGTGGTTCTACCGCTGGCGCATCTGGATGCAATAGCCACGACTTTACAAAATGTGTCTCAGACACTTGATATACTGGCGGCTCTTGTTCAAAATCAATTGCTAGCGCATATGGATTTCGAGCAGCGAACGCATCCCCAATTGGAGGATTTGTTAAATCTGGCGGTGTTCCAGGAATAGCTGCAAGCTCATCTTCATTATCATTATCTAAACTTGGCATGGATGCAAGGAGTCCCCATGTATATGGATGTCTTGGATCGTAGAAAATTTCATCCACCGTACCCATTTCAACGATTTGTCCTGCATACATAACAGCAACTCGATCCGCAACATTTGCCACAACCCCTAAATCATGGGTAATAAAGATAATGCTTGTATCCATTTTCTCTTGCAAATCTTTCATTAAATCTAAAATTTGCGCTTGAATCGTAACGTCTAATGCTGTTGTTGGTTCATCTGCAATTAACAGATGTGGATTGGCTGCTAACGCTATGGCAATCATCGCACGCTGCCTCATTCCACCAGAAAATTCGTGTGGATATTGATCTACTCTTTTCTCTGGTTTTGGGATTCCAACTAAACTTAAAAGTTCAATTGCTTTCTTTTTTGCTTTATCTTTGTTCATTTGCTGATGTTTAATCAGTACTTCCATAATTTGCGTTCCAATACGCATTGTCGGATTCAAAGATGTCATTGGATCTTGGAAAATCATACTCATTTCTTTTCCGCGGATGCTTTCCATCTCTTTATCTGTTTTTTGAACAATATCTTCCCCATTAAATAAAATTTGTCCACCTTTAATATGACCAGGAGGCATAGGAATTAATTTCATTAATGTTTGTGAAGTAACACTCTTACCCGAACCAGATTCACCAACAATTGCTAATGTTTCTCCTTTATATAAATCAAAGGATACTCCGCGAACCGCCTGCACTTCTCCTCCATACGTATGGAATGAGACTTGTAAATCCTTTACTTCTAATAATTTTTCCATTTATCTCACTCCTTACTTACGTAGTCTTGGATCAAGCGCATCTCGAATTCCGTCGCCAATAACATTAAATGCAAAGATTGTTAAACAAATAAAGATTGCAGGGAAAAATAAGCGCCATGGATAATATTGCATTGCACCAATTCCATCATTAGCCATCGTTCCCCAACTCGCTAATGGAGGAGTTAAACCTAAACCAAGATAACTTAAAAATGCTTCTGTGAAAATAGCATTTGGAACAGTAAGTGTTAAAGTTACAAGAATTGGTCCCATTGCATTAGGAATTAAATGCTTGCCCATAATTCTTGAAACACTTGCTCCTAATGTTCTAGAAGCCAGAATATACTCTTGGCTCTTTAATGATAATACTTGTCCACGAACCATTCGAGCCATATTGATCCAGCCAGTAATACTCATTGCTAAAATCATTGTCCAAATTCCTTGACCAAGAACAACCATTAGAAGGATAACAAGTAAAAGGTAAGGAATTCCATATAATACGTCAGCTATACGCATCATTACTTCATCTGTCTTTCCACCTTTATAGCCTGCAATCCCTCCCCAGATTACACCAATTACTAGGTCAATAAAGGCTGCCGCTATCCCAATAAACAGCGAGATTTTTGCGCCATACCAGATACGTTCGAACATATCTCGACCAAGTTCATCTGTTCCAAAATAGTGTTCTGCACTTGGGGGCTGATTCGTTTTTGTTAAATCATTTTCATAATAATTATATGGAGTTAATAATGGCCCAACAAAAGCCATAGCGATTAAAAGAATTAATAGGACAAGTCCAAATACGGCAAGCTTATTTTTTTTGAAACGAGTAAATACATCTTTCCAGAACGATAGACTTGCTTTTGAAATTTTTTCTGATTCTATGCTGCTATTGCCTACTATTTCAAATTTATCTTTCGAAATTTCTTGCATCTTTACGCTCCTTTCTTCCCGCTCGATAGTTTTATTCGAGGATCTATTAATCCGTACAACAAGTCGACAAGAAGAACAGATACTAACAGGATAATACTATAAAAAACAGTTACTCCCATAATCGCTGTATAATCACGGTTGTTTATGCTTTTTACGAACTGTGATCCAAGACCAGGAATCCCGAAGATTTTCTCTATTACAAAACTACCTGTAACAATTCCCGCAGATAATGGACCCATGTAAGAAACAACTGGAAGGATCGCATTACGGATGGCATGCTTCACTGTAATATTAAAACCGCTAATCCCTTTTGCTTTTGCTGTTTTAATATAGTCATTGCTTAATACTTCTAACATAGAAGATCTAGTTAAACGGGCAATAAAAGCTGTAGGACCTGCTGCTAGAGCCACTGCTGGTAGAACACTTTGCATAAAAGTCCCCCATCTAGCTACAGGGAAAATGCCTAGTTTCATTGCAAAAATATATTGTAAAAAAGCGGCCATTATAAAAGATGGAACCGAAATTCCTAATACAGCAACAATCATCGCTAAGTAATCTTGCCATTTATTATGTCTTAATGCCGCGATTACTCCTAAGGTAACACCAATTGCTAAAGCAATGAATATTGCTTCTAATCCCAATACTAATGAAACGGGAAACCCTTCATTAATTAATTGATTAACAGTTTGGCTCTTATATTTAAAAGATGGACCAAAATCCCATTGAACTACACGTAGCAAATATTCTCCATATTGAACATACCAAGGCTGATCAAGACCATAATGGGCATTTAAATTTGCTTCGATTGCAGGTGGCATTTTCTTTTCCGATGTAAATGGGTTACCCGGTGCCATTCTCATGAAGAAAAACGTTGCTGTAATGATTAACCATAAGGATATTGCCATAAACAGCAAACGTTTTGTCAAGTACTTAATCATGGTTTTACCTCCATTTTTTTCTAAAACAATGCGAATAGAAAGCAAGAGGATGCCTTAGGGAACGAGAATACGAAGTATCACTCGTTAAATAAGACAGCCTCTTTTATCTCTTTGGCTTGTACATCCTAAAAAGGTCCGGATTATCCGAAAGTACGCACCTTTCTTAAACATGATTGAATAATTAAGCCATTCCCTTAATTATTCAAAATGTGCCCATTTTAACTGAGCTTCTCCTAAGCCTGAAATTACTACATCTTTCAGGTTCTCTTTTTGCACCCATGTGTTTGTATAGAAATAAACTGGCGCAATTGGAAGTTCGTTCATAAGAATAGCTTCTGCATCTTGTAATAACTGTTTACGCTTCGCCTCATCTGTTTCTTTTTGTGAAGCAATAAGAAGTTCTTTGTATTCTGGGTTTTCCCAACCAGTGTCGTTATTTCCACCGTTTGCATCACGGTAAAGCTCTAGGAAATTAAATGCGTCATTATAGTCACCAGACCATGACATACGTCCAATTTGATAGTCACCAGAATCAATTTTTTCTAAATATACTTGCCATTCTTCGTTATCTAATTCTACGTCGATTCCAAGATTCTTCTTCCACATATCTTGTACTGCTTGTGCAATCTTCGCATGTGCTTCACTTGTATTGTAAGATAAAGTGATTTTTGGTAAATCTTTTACACTTGCATAGCCTTCTTCTTTCAACCCTTTTTCAAGAGCGGCTTTTGCTGCTTCGATATCATTATCTTTAAAGTAACCTTTTTCGTTTTCTGAGAACATTGTTGGAGGAACAACTGCCATAGCTGGAATTTGTCCACCTTGTGTAATTTGCTCAACAATTGCTTTACGATCAATCGCATATGTTAATGCTTTGCGAATATTTTCATTGTTAAATGGCTTTTCTTCTGTATTAAATTTATACCAATAAGTACCTGCGATTGCTTTCACATTTAGGTCCCCATTGTCTTTCAATGCTTTAATGGAATCGGTAGGTAATGCTCCAAATGGTAAGCCAGCCCAATCTAACTCATCGTTATCAAACATACTTAGTTCGGTTGTTGGCTCTTCCACCATTGACATTTCTACTGTCTCTAATTTAACTGTGTCAGCATCCCAATAGTCTTCATTCTTTTCTAGAAGGATCGATTCACTATGATTCCACTCTGTCATTTTGAATGGACCATTTGTAACATAGTCATCTCCAGCATCTTTATACCAATCTGGATTTGCTTCTGCGACATTTTTATTAACTGGGAAATAAGTATAAAAAGCTAATAGTTGCAAGAAATAAGGTGTAGGATTTACTAATGTCACTTCTAATGTTTTTTCGTTCACAACTTTAACAGCCACATCATCAAGACTGCCTTCACCATTATTTGCTGCTTCCGCACCTTTTATGGAATATAGTTGATATGCATATTGAGATTGATTTTGAGGGTCAATTGCCCATTTCCAAGCATATTCAAAATCTTCAGCTGTTACTGGATCACCATTTGTCCATGTAGCATCTTCACGAATTTTGAATGTATAGGTTAATTGATCATCCGAAACTTGGATATCTTCTGCCATAGCAGGCTGAGGAACACCATCTTTATCAATACGTGTTAATCCTTCAAATGTTTGAATTAACACACCACCTGATGTTGAATCTGTAGCTAATGCTGGATGTAATGTTGGTGGCTCTGAAACGATATTCAGACGTAAGTTTTGTGATGATGATTTATCACTACCACCTTTGTCATTACCACATGCAGCAAGAAAAGCACTTAGTATTAGCACTAAGCTCATTAGTACAAGCATTCTTTTTCTCATGTAATTACCCCCTAAATAATTTTCCTCAAATGGAACTTCGAAAATAGCTTTCCCATTCTAAACCTCAGAATACACAAGTAATCATTTCCTAAATAGTCAGTTATTTTAAATGGCTGTTTTCGTAAAGTTTGTTGCGATTACCCGCAGCCGGAATACACTTCGCTTTCCGTGGGGCTAAGCTTAAGCCTCCTCAGCTTCGCCTCCGGGGTCTCAGGCTGTCTCGCTAATCCCCGTGGCGTCTTCGTGTATTCCGGCTGCTCCAATTTTCCTATTAATTCTTTTTTCCTATTGAAAAAACAACAATCCTTTAGAAAACAGCCTTTTAAATAAATAACTATTTGCCGAACAAAATAAAAAACGTTAATAAAACCTATATAATGTTATACAAAAATAATTATTTCGTTCATTCTATTCATTATGTATTCTTACTTGTTTTAAATAATCTGAAATATCACTACCTAATCCATTCGTAATGACAATTATATAATCGGAATATTTATTACGCAAGAATTTTGTAGAATTTTGTAGAATAAAAACAAATCTGAAATATAAAAATCTACAGAATAATTATATTAATATAAATATATCCGAATTATCACAATTAGAAGAATACACTTTCTACTTCATTATTTTATTTTCACTCACTGATTTATCCAACTCTTACTCTTTTCCCTAAAAGATACCGACAAAAGAATCCCTATTTTTTTATTAAAATCGACAATCTTTAATAAAACAGCCTTTGAATATCAACTAATCATGCTAAAATGGTTATAATAATAATTATAATTAAGTTTCTAGATTCTATTTTAAAAAGTGATTTTTGTATTTGCTCGAAGAAAGCGTTGTTTTGGGAAGATATTGTCTTTCTTTTGCAGATTAACATAGCTAGTAAAAAGGCCTATTAAATAGAATGAATCACTTGATTAGATGCATCTGCCACCTAATCCTGTGTCTAGAATACATATTGGAGGAAGTAATGATGAAAACTATCTTTTCTGGAATTCAACCTAGTGGAACTATCACATTAGGAAATTATATTGGTGCATTAAGCCAATTTGTGGAGTTGCAAGACGAATACAATTGTTTCTTCTGTATTGTGGATCAGCATGCTATAACAGTACCGCAAGACCGGCTGGTACTTAGAAATAACACTCGTAGCTTAGCTGCCCTTTACTTAGCTGTGGGTATTGATCCCCAAAAAGCTACTTTATTTATTCAATCTGAAGTTCCTGCCCATGCTCAAGGAGCTTGGTTGATGCAATGTGTCTCTTATATCGGCGAATTAGAGAGAATGACACAGTTCAAAGACAAATCAACTGGCAAAGATGCTGTGTCTGCCGCTTTATTAACATACCCACCATTAATGGCTGCAGATATTCTTTTATATAGTACAGATATCGTTCCAGTTGGAGAAGACCAAAAGCAACATCTTGAATTAACTCGTGATCTTGCCGAACGTTTTAATAAAAAATACAATGACATTCTGACAATTCCAGAAGTGCGCATTCCAAAAGTGGGGGCAAGAATCATGTCCTTACAAGATCCTACAAAAAAAATGAGTAAATCCGATACAAATAATAAAGCAACTATCACTTTGTTGGACGAACCAGCCCAAATTATTAAGAAAATCAAAAGCGCTGTTACAGACTCAGAAGGTATAGTTAAATTTGACCGAGAAAACAAGCCAGGCGTGTCCAATTTATTATCTATTTACTCTATCCTTTCTGAGGAAAGTATTCCAAGTCTGGAAGCCAAATACGAAGGTAAAGGCTATGGAGACTTTAAAACAGACTTAGCGAATGTTGTAGTTGATGCATTAAAACCAATTCAAGAAAAATACAACGAGCTAATGAATTCGACTGAATTAGATGACATTTTAGATGAAGGCGCAGCAAAGGCAAATAAAGTCGCAGGTAAAATGATTAAAAAAATGGAAAATGCGATGGGATTAGGTCGTAAACGCCGTTAATATCCGCTCTTATAGAAACGATGGATGACTCCATCATTTCTGGTTGTCGACAAAAGCATTTTAAAAAAGTTAAATGAACTTTTTTAAAATGCTTGAAGTGGAAGGGGTGAGACTCCTGTGGGATTAGCGCGAGCTCCATGGAAAGTGAACCCCTGAAGCGGAAAGCAACATCCCTATTAGAAAAGGCAATATAAAGAAGACCATAGGCAAAAATTTCAAATTTCAAGAAGTTTTTCTACAGTTCTAAAACCCGATGAAAATTCATCGGGCTTTTTCATTCCTATTAATTTTGTAAAACGACTACTCTTAATTTACTTTCGGACCATGCTCCATTTCCCATAGTTTTTCAAAAAACGGCTGACCTTTTATAATATTCTCACAAAACTGCTCATGCTTATTCGACCAACCGTATTTTGTACACTCAAATAGTTCATTCCATGCATGTTCAAAATTTAAATGCTGAATCTCAAAATAACGTTCCGGACTCCATTCCGTATACCAATAGCGAACTTCTGCCACATTTTCAGACGAATATAGTTGATCTAGCGCCATAAACAATAATTGCTTTAATTGTCTTTCTTTTCTTGTTAATCCATTCATCACATGCGGCTCAGGTGATAAAATATGGAATTCTTTCTTTTCTTCGTTGTTTTGAAAGTTATAATAAATAGTTTCTTGATTTTCAAGCAGTTCATAGGCCAACTGTTCTTGTCTAGGTATCATTCGGCTCTTCCTAATTGGTACAGAATAACCTATTGTATCTACTACTAAAAGACCAATTCCATCAGAAACTACAAAACAATAATCTAATTGAATTCGTTCATGATTTTTTCGTAGATATGCCTTTTGATAAATTTCTTCTAATAATTGTCGTGGTATTTCCGCTAAATCATTTTCTATGTAATTGTATAAACATGAGTCTACTTTCAATAGCGGAACTTGATCCAATAATTCAACACCATCATCTTTTCTCCATTCATGAAAGTGACAAACATTATATCCGTTTTCTTCCCCTTCAAACCAATTTACCCAAACATCATGAAGATACTGCATATTTTATCCCTCACTTCAACAACTGTTTGTCCATAAGTATTGGCAGAGCGTAGTAAATTTATTCCTATTTTCAAAGGATTATTTTTAATCCTCCATTAATTTTGAAAATAACTTACTATCATAATATGTACAAACTTTCGCTTACATGTCTTTTTCATACTACTTTTATGACTATTTTTTCAGTCTGGTTATCCCAGTAAAAGAGATTCCTCTTTGTTTTTCAAATAAGATGCAATAGACGAGCAGGTTCAACGCTCGCCTTAAAAAATTTCTTATCCCCACTTAACGCGCAGTAAGTCCCCCCGCTAATAGAAATTTTCTTTATAAAAATGCTTCGCTTTTTATTGTAAAGTGCATTTTTTCTGCTATTTTTTTTTGAGAATGATAAGTATTAACTAGATAGAAGCCTGTATTATAACCAATCATTCGTGGATAGCGTCCATATCCATACAATAATTGATCATGTATCTCTTCTGTTTTTTTTACATCTAGATGCTCCTTTAGCTCTTTACCCCAAAATTTCTTTATTTTATCCTCTTCATATAAGTGACACCAGTTGGCATTATATGCTTCTCCACAGTTTTCCTTAACGGCAAGCTCAGCTAATCCTTCCATGATAATAGAATCTAGTAATGTATAATTCTCAATATCTTTTTTTTGATGATGAATTCGGCAAACATGATGGTATTCGTGGATAAAAAGGGCTTCTAGCTCCTTATCATTTTCTACTTCTCCAATAAACAAGAAAAGTTGATTTGGAAACGATACACCGGATTTATTTTCATCTCCTCTCCAGGAAGCCTGAAAGGGAAAAATATATATAGGTACATCTGGTCCATTCCATTTTTTCTTATACTTTTTAAAAAATCGGTCTATTTTATTCCATGTATCTAGTTCTTTCATTTTTTCAAATGTTTGCTTTGAACGTCTTGATGGCTTATACATTCCAAATTCCATTAGATATCGATATATATTTTGAGTTTTATCTCCATTAAATGTTGCTTTAAAATGTTCACATATAGAAGTTGGCTCATAAAAGTCATCCTCTAACCATTTACTTGTTTCGATTACCCCCACCAATATTTCCCCTTTTAATTCATTTTATCCTAATCATTTATCAGTATATGGATACTTAATTTATTGGTTCCATAACTATCATCACCTTACAAAAACTTCATTTCCTATTTAGAAAATCGCAAGCACCTAGTAAACTTCAGCTCAACTTTCCTATGATATTAAAAAAGGGATATACAAAGAAGAGCCTCATTTCGAGTTCTTCTTTGTATATCCCTTTCTTAATAAGCAACGATTTCTGTTAATGATGAGAAAAAACAAGTTATCTTACTATCTAATTTTTATTTATGTGAATCTTTCATAATCCTGCTTCCACACCCACAAATGATCGAGTGCTTCAATTTTTTTATTGGTTGTTTACACTCTAAACAAATAATTTCCTTTTTTCTTTTATGCTTTTGAACACTGCTGACAGGTTCCATAAAATTGGAGACTATGGGAGCTGATAATGAATTTAGATATGGATTTCGCAAATGCTTCTACCTCCCTTAATGTAGGATACCAAATATCTACTATCTCTCCACAATCACTACAGACAATATGATAATGTTCCTCTTTTTTCCATTCATATTTACTTAAGCCTTCTCCAAATTGTATCTCTTTTAACAACTGCAATTCCGTGAATAAATGAACGTTATTATAGACAGTCGTAATACTTACTGATGGCATATTCTCATTTAGTACATGATAAATTTCATCTACTGTCCAATGCTTATTATCTTTAGAAAGTATATTAATTAATTCTAGCCTTTGTGGCGTTAAACGGACATTTTTTTCTTTCAATAGGTTTTTAGCCTTTTCTATACTCAGCATAGAGTTCTTCCTTTCTCTGTAATATCCCTTTATACTGCCCACCTTAAAAAGAAAGCGTTTTCTCAATATGATAATCAAATCCGGCTTGTCTACGTTAAATAATAGAATTATAGTTTTAATTATATACACTTTATAATAATAGTCAATATTAATTTAAAATAATTATAAATAAAGGTTTTAAAGAAAAAAAACTGTTAGAATCTGCCTATAGGATATGACAGATTCTAACAGTTTAATAAATGCCTTTTTCTTTTATAATTATTGATATTTCTTAAATACTATTGTAGCGTTATGGCCACCGAAGCCTAGAGAATTACTCATCGCTACATTTACTTCTTGTTTTCTATGGGTATTAATTACATAATCTAGGTCACAATCGGGATCTGCCGTTTCAAAATTAATAGTTGGTGGTAAGATACTATCTCTTATTGCCAATACACTAAAAATAGCCTCAATTCCACCTGCTGCACCTAATAAGTGACCAGTCATTGATTTTGTAGAACTCATTGGAACTTTATAAGCATAATCTCCAAATACTTCTTTTACAGCCATTGTTTCGAACTTATCGTTATATGCAGTACTTGTACCATGTGCATTAATATAAGAAACATCTTCTGGTGCAAGTCCAGCATCATTAATTGCCATCTTCATTGCTCTTGCTCCACCTTCGCCACCTGGTGCAGGTGAAGTAATATGATAAGCGTCTCCAGTTGAACCATATCCAACTATTTCTGCATAAATTTTAGCGCCTCTTGCTAAAGCATGTTCTAATTCTTCAAGTACAACAATTCCTGCTCCCTCTCCAATAACAAAGCCATCACGATTTGCATCAAATGGTCTGCTTGCTGTTTTCGGATCTGGATTGAAAGATAAGGCAGTATTCGCACAGAAACCAGCAACAGACATCTTTGTAATAGGTGCTTCTGCGCCACCAGTAATCATTGCATCAGCATCTCCACGCTGAATAACTTTAAACGCATCTCCGATTGAGTTTGTTCCAGTTGCACATGCAGTAACAGTACAAGAATTTACGCCTCTTGCTCCTAATGTTATTGAAACTTGTCCAGATGCCATATCCGGAATTAACATTGGTACAAAGAAAGGACTTACTCGTTTATACCCTCTTTTTTGGAAGTTTTCATATTGATTTTCGAATGTTTCCATTCCACCAATACCAGAGCCAATCCATACTCCCACACGTGGTGCATTTTCATCCGTGATTTGTAAATCAGCATCTTTAACAGCCATCAAAGAAGCTGCAAGCGCATATTGTGTAAAGCGATCCATTTTTCTTGCATCTTTTTTATCCATAAAATCTTCTGGATTAAATTCCTTCACTTCTGCAGCTACTTTTGCTGGATATTCATCAGCATTAATTCTTGTTAATGGTCCAATTCCTGAAACTCCAGCAACAATATTTTCCCAGGTAGTTATTGCATCATTACCAAGTGGCGTTACAGCCCCAATTCCAGTAACAACTACTCTTTTATTCGTACTCATGACCTATTCTCCTTTTCTATATAGCATCAAATTTAAAGTATGTTCTATTTTATAGGAAGAAATTTATTATTTTCCCCAACGCATAGCAATTGCGCCCCAAGTCAAGCCTCCACCGAAACCGACCATTACAAGCACATCATCTTCTTTAATTTTGCCTGCTTCTAGTTCTTCCACTAATGAAATTGGAATAGACGCTGCACTTGTATTTCCATATTTATGAACCGTTTTAGAAAGTTTCTCTTCTGGTAAATTCAATCTTTGTCTAGACGCTTCCATTATGCGAATATTCGCTTGGTGTGGTATAAGGAAATCTACATCTTCCTTAGATAATCCTGCTTTTACTAAAACATTTTCACTGCTTTCACCCATTTGACGAACTGCAAATTTAAAGACTTCTCTTCCATTCATATAAATATAGTCTTCATCATCTAAATAAAGATGTTTTCCACCAGAACCATCTGCTCCTAATTCAAAAGAAAGAATTCCTCTTCCTTCTGAAACTTTACCTAGTACAGCAGCTCCAGCTCCATCTCCAAAAAGAACAGCAGTATTACGGTCTTCCCAGTTTGTTATTTTGGACAGCTTCTCTACGCCAACTACTAACACATATTTATATACACCTGTATCAATAAATTGCTTCGCTGTTACCATCCCATACATAAATCCTGCGCAGGCAGCACTTAAATCCATGGCAGCGGCTTTTTTAGCCCCTAACTTTTCTTGAATCATACATGCAACAGAAGGAAATGATTGATCAGGTGTAACAGTTGCAACCATAATCATATCGATATCTTCTGGATGAATATCAGCATCAGCAATTGCTTTCTTGGCCGCAGCTAATGCAATATCAGATGTATTTGTATTGTCATCTGCAATTCTTCGTTCTTGTATACCAGTTCTTGTTCTAATCCATTCATCATTTGTATCGACCATTTTTTCTAAATCAAAGTTTGTTAAAATTTTCTCTGGAAGTTCACGGCCAATACCAATTATTCCTGTACCCAAAGCTTTCAGCTCCTTTATAGTCACCGGTTTATCCGGTATGTGTTTCTTTTTGACTGTTATTTGCATAAAAAAGCTATATGAACAGTCTTTTTCATAAACTCTCGTTAAATAAGCTAATTTACCCCACTCTTAACGGACAGTAAAACTCCCCCCTCAAGCTTATTGGAAGTTTCACTTTATCCGCAGCCTGCATACAAGCAAGGAGTATAGGCTGGCTACTAGTAGATCTTAAGCCGAAAATAAATCCAATAGTGATTCTTTTAGTTTACCCTAATTTTATCATTATGGACTTACAAGAAAAGAGAAAAAACAGTCTTATTACAGTAATATATTATTATCAATTATTATGACTTGGTACTAATTTTATCAAATTCCTCCACCCTTTTGCAACATATTTCACTTTCTATTATATTGGTCTAAGCATTTCCCGATATTTTTCATAGCATATTAAGAACATAACGCGAAGATTGTGTAATAGGAGGAAATATAGTGGAGGATTATAATGATGAATTCTACGATGAAAAGGAAAAAGTAGATGTGACAACAGAGGAGGAAGAAAAAGAAATTGATCACTTCTCCCTGTTTATGTTTGGTACAAACAGTCGTTCCATAAGAAAAAATGAAAAGATAGACCATGAACGACTAAGCGATGAGAAGCCTTCCTACAATAGAAGAATGAAAGGAGATAATTGGATTCTAGGAAGGGGCGGCGGCGGAGATATAAATCAAGTGGAAGAAAAAGAAGAAAACGAAAATTTCGATGCCATTGCAAATTTCATAAATCAAATTGACCTTGAGCTTCTTATGAAAAATGTAGATATGTTTATGACATCTGCTAATGATTTAAAACCGATTTTCAAAAAGATAACTCCCTTCATAAAAAAATGGATGGATTAACCAAATAACAATGTGATTGCTTGTTAATCCACCCCTTTTTTATAGAGGATTTAAAGGCTCATATAATTCCACATAATCGTAATCCATTTGCAATACCATCTTCATTATTACTTGTTGTAACATAAGTGGCTGACTTTTTAACAATGTCAAAAGCATTTCCCATTGCAACTGGATATTTTACTAGCTCAAACATTTCTAAATCATTTAATCCATCTCCAAATGCATATGTATTTTCTACAGAACAATTTACATGCGAAAGTAAATACTCTATACCTGTAGCCTTTGACTTACCAGCCGGATAGATATCACATCCATAAGGTGAATTTCTTATAAACTGAAAATTTGGAAATTTCTCTTGGTAAAAGGTTTCTTCACCAGGTTCACAGAAGATTAACATTAGATGAATAGCCTCTTGATCGTACAAGCCTTTATTTATCGGAGGATATTCCCCCCCTACTCTTTCATAATTTTTCCTGATTAGAGTAGAGCCCTCACTCGTAACACTTATCTTTGCAGCATTATAAAAGGCCATTTCATGCCTATTTTTTATTGCCTCTAAGTGCAGTTCTTTAACCTTTCTTACCTCTAATGGATTTTCATAAATGACAGTTCCCTTATACATTACATACTGTCCATTCATCGCAACAACTGAATTGATGCCCGTCGCTTCTAAAATATAGCCAATTTCCATTAAAGTTCGCCCTGTTGCTATAATAGGCTCAATCCCTTTTTCTTTTAGCTTTTTTATTGCCTCTATTGAACTTTCGGACACTTTAAGCTCGCTTGTTAGAAGCGTTCCATCTAAATCAAAAAAAACAATCTGGTTTGTTTCCATACTTGTTACCACTCCTTTCCAATTTCATTACCGTACGCTTCGTTCCATTGACTTTGAAATACTTTCACATCTCTTTGAGTTGCTGGAAAAGCAATTAACTTTTCGATTATTTCTGGAGCTACAGTCACTGAATGTGCTCCAGATAAACAGGCTTGATAAACTTGGTTTACGTTTTTAAAACTTGCTGCCAATACTTCAGTACTGATTTTATGAATAGTAAATAAATGAATAATATCACTTACTACTCGGATTCCATCTCCTGATAAATCATCGATTCGATTAACATAAGGAGCCACATATTTTGCTCCTGCATTAGCAGCTATCAATGCTTGAAATGGTGTATAAATGGTAGTAGCTAACGTTGGAATATTTTTGGAGGTTAATTGTTTTATTGCTTTTATTCCTTCCTGTGTAACTGGAATTTTTATAATGTTTTTCCCTGGAATCAACTCCTGGAAATATTCAGCTTCCTCTACTATTTCACTAGCACTATCTGCAATAACTTGGATAAAAAGTTCCTTTTCTTCTCCTATTATCTTTCGAATCTCTTGAAGCGATTGAGTATAATGCATTTTCTCTTTTACGAGAATAGAAGGGTTTGTTGTTACACCCGAAATAGGATAATATTCATTTATTCTTTCAATTTGGGTAAGATTTGCTGAATCAATATAAAGTCTCATGAAGTAAATTCCCCCTTTATAAATAGAATGTTTTCGTAAAGTTTTTTCTGGTTACCGTAACTTGTAGCCTGAAGAGTTTCCACACCTAACTTCCTCGATATTCTTCAGCATGAGGTGGGGTTCTTACTGCCTGTTAAGTGTGGATAAAACATTTAAAAATTACAATAGGAGATTCCCTTTAACGATCTAATCATGCAACAATTTAGCTAACTTCATGCAAGGATTAAAAAACGAGTTGGAAGTCTCCTATCATTTTGTTCTTATTTTGAAACTATTTTCAACTTAGTACCAATTTCAAAAACTGGCATTTCTTTATCTTCTATATAAAGAGTACCAGGTAATTCAGGGTTAGTTGATCCATCAAACCGGATCGTAATATGGCCGATAGATGTTAAGTTTCGTTCTACAATTTCACCTACAGAGGTAATTTCAAATGATTCATTATTTATTAATAATTTCTGACCTGGTTTGATACTATCCTCTACATCAACTATTTCAATCCCATAGCAAAACTCTGCTAATTCTTGAGGTGCTCCATCCCCAAAAAGAATAATCATTTTTTCCTCTAAAAAAGTTGTGGCTAATGGCCCTATGCTATTAATTGTGTTTTCGTAAATTGTTTTCATCCTGTTCGGCATATTGAATAATGCCATTCGCCTCCATTCATTGTTTTTATCGCTTACAACTTTCCATATTCTTAATTACTATATAATCCAAAACTTGCTAACCAAGCCACAAACACTCGTGGTACACCTATTAAGAACCTAGAGTAGAGTACTGACGGTACGCCTACTTCAACTGTTTCTGCTTCTGCCTCTGCTAAGCCTAACCCAACTGGAATAAAATCAGCAGCACATTGAGTATTAATTGCAAAAACGGCTGGCAATGCTAAATTTGGCGGGATATTTCCTTTTCCAATTTCAACACCAATCAAAGTTCCAATAATTTGTGCAATTACTGCTCCAGGTCCTAATAAAGGAGAAAGAAACGGCAGGGAACAAATAAATCCGATTAATAATAGACCAATAATATTTCCCGCTAACGGTGACATTAATTTAGCAAATAGGTTTCCGACTCCTGATCCTTGAATAATACCAATTAATAAAGAGACAAAGGCCATAAATGGGATAATGGTGTTTATTAATGTTTGAACTGCTTCACGACCAGCCTGATAAAAAGTACTAATAACTTTACCAGCGCCAAGACCTATTTTGGTAAGCAGTCCTTGTTTTTGATTTTCAGCCAAGGTTTGAGAGATTTTTTTATCTGAACTATATTTATACTCTTTCTTAGGAGTGTCCTCTTCCTTTTCTACAGCACTAGCATTTTCTAATAAAGCTTCCTCTTCTACAAGTTCAATTTGATTTAATCCTACTGCAGATACATAGATGTCTTCTGTAATAAATTTTGCCAAAGGTCCACTTTTACCAGTAGGCATAATATTAATCGTTGGGATTCTCTTTTGTGGATAAATACCACATCTTAATGTCCCGCCGCAATCTATAATAGCAATTGCAATTTGCTCATCTGGTACAGATGTTTTAAATCCATTTACTGGCTCAGCACCAGTTAATTCCGCAATTCTATCTACAATATCTGGTTTTGCTCCTCCACCAGTAATATACACAATTTTATTTCGTTGCTCCGTTGGTGTAACAATTAATGGACCACCAAATCCACCATTTCCTTTTTTTATTTTTATTGTTCGATATTGTGCCATAATGGAATCCCCCATTTTAATGATTTAATTTTACTTCGGAACTTAGTTTGATTCCTTGCTGTTTTTCTACCATTTTTGTTGTAAAATCAGTGATCCAGCCTGCAAAGAAGTTCATTACTATTCCAACAAGGAAATATCTAACTGCTAGATCTGCCGTACTAAATCCTAATTGTTCAATACCTGCTGCAATTCCTAGAAAAATAAATAGTTCGCCTGGATTAATGTGAGGAAATAATCCATTACTTGTGTGACAGAAATAAGAAGCAGATGCATAATAACTAGGTTTATACTTCTCTGGTAAAAATCTTCCTAAAGATAAGCCCATCGGATTCCCTAGCATGAATGTTCCTAATAATGGCAAAACTAAGTATCTTAATAAGGGATTTTTTGAAGATGCCGACGCTAATCGATTGATGCGATCTTCACCAATTAATTGGATGATTGTATTCATCGCTACTAGTAATAACAAAACAACTGGTACAATGCCTGTCATCCATGAAATAAAGGTCTCTGCTCCTGTATCAAATAAATTTCTAAACCCTTCAGCAAACTTAATGATATAATCCATGAAATCCACCTCTTCTTATTTTTTGGCTGTTTTCTATAAGATTGTTGCTTTCTCAATAGAAAAAATCAATTAATGAGGAAATCTGAGCAGCCTGAATACACGTAGACTCCTGTGGGATTAGCGAGACAACCTGAGACCCTGCAGGCCAAAGGCAGACCGCGGCTCAGCGCGAGCCCCACGGAAAGCGGAGTGTATTCAGGCTGCAGGTCATAGCAACAAACTTTACGAAAACAGCCTATTTTTTAAATGAAACTGCATTTTCTGCACGTATCATCATTCTTTTAAAGAAACTATCTTTTTCCGGCACTACGCCGCCACTCATAATAATTTTATAATTATTGGAAGCATCTAAAATTGCATCCCTTAATAATTTGTTGCAATGCTTTAAATCTTCTTCTTTTAAATTTCTAATATTTTTATCAAGAAAACCTGGCAAATCACGAAACTTCGCCATGACAGTTACTCCTTGCATTTTTTTTGCGGCAAGGATTCTTCCATTATTGTTGATTGCAAATAAGACGATTGTCCCCGCTTTAATTCGACCAGGTTTCTTGCCAATAGCTACTTTCCCCATTCTTCTTAGTTCCGAATAGCCCTTTGTAAAATGTTTAATCTGTAAAAATCCTAACCCCATTTGAATAACAAATGCTCCTGCTATTAAAAGCATCAAAATAATTAGTTCCATTCTTTCACTTCCTAACTATCTTTTTTAACGCCATCTTCAAGATAAAGACATAAATCTTCATAGTTTTCAACATAAACCATCTTATTCACCAAATTAGTATTAGAAGATATATTAATAATTTCATCATAAATTTTCACTAATAAACTAGCATCATATTCTGTATTCTCAGGTAGAGCTAATAAAAATACTATCTTTAATGCGTAATTATCCTGCCAGACTGTTTCTGGAAAAATACCTATTGCTAGCTCTATTTTGTCTGACTGATAATTGATGGTATGTGGAAGTGCAATATATTTATCAAATATCATCGAACCTTTTTCTTCTCTTATTTGCAAGCGCTGTTTGAAGCCATCATCGACGTAACCATTTAAAACGAGTTGATCAACCATTCGATTTAAATTTTCTGAATAACTTAACGACTTATCCAAAATAAAGAATTTCTGTTTATTTAGTAGTAGTTTAATAACAGATTGGAAACTTGTACTACTATTTTCATTTATCTTAAATTTATCTAAGTAACTAATACGTTCAATTTGTTTGAGAACCTTTTTCTCATCAAAGATTTCATTAATGATTACTAACGGCGTTTGAATGGCATAAGGTATATTAACTGTCGAAAAGACAATATCGTACTTATCTAATGTATTCTTACTTACTTCATTTTCAGAAAAAATATCTATTTTAGTATGAGGGTCGAGTATTTTCTTCAGCTGCATTGCTACAATTTTTGCTGTCCCTCTACCTGTTCCGCAAACAATAACTACCTGTTCCAATTTCTTAAGATTTTCCTTATTATTTTCGATGAAAACACCAAAATATAGTGCGATATATCCTAGTTCTTCTTCTGAAACTTTCATTCCATATTCTTTGAAAATTCTTTCTCCAACTATTTCTGACATTTGATATGCCAAAGGATACTTTTCTTTGATATCATCTAATAAAGGGTTTTTTAATTGGATATTAAACATTAGACGGTTAATCATGAAAGTAAGATGATATTGTAAATCCTTGTAAAAATCTCCACTTTCTTTTACCTTATTTAAATTAAAGCCTAAATAAATGATGCTATTATCTAATAAATTCGTGATTTCCTTTGTCACTGTAATACCTTCAATGGAATGACTATTAATTGGTGTCCTTCTCCCGACGATTGGCAATGCAATAAAAACAATCTCATCTCTAGGTATGTTTATCGATAATTTCTGTTCAAGCACTTTGCCTATTTCTAAGGCTATATGAAAATCAGGTGAATTTACTATCCTATGGTATTTATCATCCATCTCTTTTATTGAATATCCTTTTAAAAGACGATCAAGCATAATGATAATGGAATGAAGTAACCTATCTCTCGTACTTATCTCAAAGTCGTAATGATTAGCGATGTTTATAATTTCCTCTTTAATATCCTCATCCAACGGATCTTCGGTAAAAAGATAGGAAAATAAATTATCCAATATAAAAAATCGCAAATCAATTTCTCTTCCCTTTAAGTACATCCCCTTGTTCTGTTTTCCTTTAATGGCAAGATTATACGTTTCTAGAGCTACTGAGGCTTTTTTTAATTCATTCACTAGTGTTGTTCTTCCGACGTTTAACTGAAAAGCCATTTCATCCATTGTTATTATTCCGTCATCATTCAATAACATATTTATAACAGTGGCAATTCTTTTTTGTGGTGAATCAACCTTGTGCGAATATACATTAAGGTTTTCTATAACCTTGTTAAGTTTTTGCTGATCATTGATTTTTAAACAAAACCCTTTCCCTCTTTCATTAATCAATTCTGCTATTCCTTGTAATTCTTTATTAAATTGATTAATTACCAGTCGAACTGTTCTTGTACTTACCCCCATTTGCTGGGCAAGATAATCCAAAGGACAGTACATTTTCTTAGTTGTTAATTCGAATATTTGCCTTATCCGATTACTTGTATTTAAATCAGTCATTCCATTACACACCCTTATATCGTATTGCTCATATATGCACAATGCTTATATTCAATTTACTAAATATATCATAAAGCGCTGGTGAATTAACTGATTTATGCATGAATCATTAGTTTGTTAACCACGGGACTTCCCGCCTGATATATTAAAGGTTGTTCCTGTAATATAGCTAGCTTTATCCGAAGCAAGATACGATACTAAATCTCCAACTTCTTGTAATTTACCTTCCCTGCCAATTGGAATTGATTTACTATAATCAGTTGATAATCCATCTACCGTCACTCCGCGAGTATAAGCTAAAGCCTCATTATAAGCATCTGTTCGCAATCCTGTTTTTTCTAATATTCCTGGAGCGATCGCTACTACGCGAATATTATAAGGACTTAACTCTTTAGCCCATGCTCGAGAAAACGAAATTAATGCCCCTTTTGTTGCCGAATAGCAACTCTGACCTGCTGATCCCTCTTGTCCTGCTTCTGAAGCAACATTGATAATTACACCTTTTCCATGTTTCAGCATTTCCTTTGCTGCTGCTTGGGCACAAAAGTACGGACCTTTTTGATTAACAGCAACCATAAAATCAAAATCTTTTTCATTTAATTCATATTGTGGTTTTTCACCCTTTACATCTACTAATAATCTCGGTAAATTAACCCCAGCATTATTTACTAAAATATCAATCTTTCCAAACTCTGCAACTGTTTTACTAACCATTTGTTCAACGCTTTCTTTATTAGTTACATCACATTTAATAAGATATGCTCTGTCCGCTTGTGGTCCCTCTTCTCCTACTAAATCGGAGATAATTACTTTTGCACCATTATTAATTAACTCTTTAGCAATGGAATAACCAATCCCAGAAGATCCTCCTGTTACAATTGCCACTTTTCCTTCAAGGTTTAACCAAGAATTATCCATCCAACTTTTCCTCCTCATCATTAAGCGTTTTCATTTCTATGGTTTAAGTATAAGACTCATTCTTTATTACATTAATACCTTTATTTGCACATAATAGTGCAGAGTGTGGTATTAATTAGTCGCTTTATATTTATAGTCATTAATTTAAACTTGATTTATTGCATAATAAAAATCATTTTTTCTAAAAGAGCGTCTGAGCCTTTTTTTAGAAAAAATGATTTTTTATTGTCTTCTCTTTTAATTCTCATTTGGCAACTTTCCTGTTTTCTTATACCGATTTAGCTCCTTCTGCAATATTTCTACAAATTCTTTATCTACATTGGGACTAAATTCCCCTAGAAAAATGGTATTATCTCTAATCCCACATAATTGATTCCCAGACTTCAGTTTTCCCTCATCAAACGCCTGAGCTACCTGGCCATACAGCTTAGGTATGTCTTGAATTGTGCTTGTTAATACTGTATATTTTCCTATTGTAGACTGATCCGAAATATATCCAATCGCATATAATCCATTTTCTTTCATTCTTTCAATGATATCTACATGAAAGCCATCACCAATTGGATAAACAATGTCTACATTTTGACTGATTTCATTATCTAACAGACCCATCGCTTTTTCTCGATCATCCCAATCATTGACAAATTCTTCAAGAACTCTTACATCCTTATTGATATAGTGAACCCCTGCTTTAAATCCACTGGCTTCCTCTTGCCATTCGTAAGCACCGATGACCCCAACCGTATTTGTTCTAGTCATATAACCGGCAACCATTCCGCCAAAAAAGCCCATCGGATAATTTTCCATTCTAATATTACTTGTATTCTTTTGTGTTGCTAGTTCTCTTCCGTTTAAACTGACAAAGTGAATGGAGGGATATTTATTTGCAAGGATATTAAAGTACTGCACAAAGTCTCCCCCATGACCAAAAATTAAATTAACACCTTTCCCTTGAAACTCCTTCACTGCTCTTTCTGCAACTGTATAAGAGTCGATTGACTCTTTATAAAACACGTCTAGGCCAAGCTTTGTATGTATATTTAATAAACCTTTATACCCTTGCGTTCCCCATGCTTGATCACTCACAGTTCCAGCCACAAAGAGACCTACTTTGTCTATCTTTCCTTTTTTCTCAGACGAATCATAAAAGAATAGGAAAAGAAAAAGAACACACGCAATTATAGGAATGATTAAAATAATCTTTCTCCTAAAAATCGATTTACGGATGTTCGTTAATATACTTTTCATGGTAATTACTCCTATAATACTACTAAATTCTATATAATAAATGATGCTTTTTTTGCTGTTCTAAATTATCTTTTATCGTTTCTTTATTTTCAACCATCACTTCTTGTAAATAACTGGAGAAACTTATATCTTTCGTTAATCCTTTTGGCATATCCCATTTTAATTGTTCTAAGCATCTTTGCCAATGGTTTATTTCCGTACTCTTTAATAGAATATCATTATTTTGTCCTTTCTTTGTCTGTTTTACTACTTCCTTTACAGCATCTTCGATAAATATTGCATCATTTGTATATTCTCGGATATTTAACTGAATATTTTTCTGCTCTTTTCCTTCAATGACCTGTTGAAATAGAAAATCACTAGGCTGCCAGGGTCCATATAGTGTTGGTAAATATACTACTTGCATCGCATAACCATTTAGAATATCTTTTATGGATGTAATAAAATCTAATTCCGTTTCTATGGATATAACATTTACTAGAAAAACGAACCTTTTATTTTGTGATTCCTTTTTATCACTGTACTCTGAAAACAGATTTTTCACCTTATCATATTTCGATAATTGTTTTAGCGTATAGAAATCAAAATATAAAACTTCTATGTTTGTATCTTGGAGAATAGACGTAAATTCAGCCAAGCTTTTTTCACTAAAATTTGCATTTCGACCTATCTCCATTCTTTTCTCATCTAGGTCTTCTACTACTAGGTCAGGATAAGTTATCCCAATTATTTCTTCTCCTTCTTCAAGTAACGCTGAGCATATATGAAACCCAAGAAAATGGTATGCACCGAATATTACAGCTTTCTTCATTAAAAAGCCTCCCATACAAAATACTTACTGTATCATATGCATCGGAAAAGACAAATATTTCGCAGCTTAACAAAAGCGTTTCCTACAAATTTTACTTACCGAACCTTTGCGGATGAGTTTCAACACCTAACTTCCTAGATTATCAGCAGTTTACGGTTTGGCCTTACTGACCATTAAGAACGGAAAAAAATGATGCTGTTCTTTTAGCAAATGCTATTAGAACAACATCATTTTTTTCATAATGTTTTTTCATACTTCTTAAAAAACGAGGCAATTTGTTTCGGAATGGTACTCCGTTTTTCTGGTAAAACATAGGAAACGAAAATAGGCAGATTTTTTTCTTCCCAAATAACAGAAGCTTTTTTTAAACCATGTGATTGATAATAGGATCTACCATTATGCAAAATTTGAATAATTTTTGTTGGTATGTCAGTCTCCTCTAATTGATACTCCTTTTTCTCCTTTACTAGCTCGAATAATTCATGCTTATTTGTATTAAAAGCAATACTTATTTCATTGGTTAATTTTTTTATAAAAAACTTATGCTCTTTCTCTCTTTCTAAATGTTCTTTCAAAGATAAAATCGGGTTTAACAAAACAACAGAGCGTATATTATCTTTCATCTCCATCATCAATCGAATCGCTGTCAGTGCTCCCATGCCTTCAGCAATAATATGAATTCTTTGGTTCAATATTTCTGTTCGAATAATATGTTCATATAATCTTCTAGCCAATTGTAAGGCTTTTTCACTTCCCCAGTTCTTTCCATAAAGATTGGAATAAAAAATCGTATATCCATTATCCCGTAACGATTCAATTAAGTTACGTTTTCCTTCATTTTGATTCCAAAAACTATTTGTGTCTGTTACAAAATTTCTTTCGTCTCCAATTATTAAGATACCGAAACCATTAGGTCGATGAGGATAATGTATCATGTTCCATTCGGTATCTAGCTGGAAGTTCCGGTTCTCCATCTTAAAAACTCCTTTTTAGCATTTTCCTTTTAATAATGTATGTCTCTTTTATTAAAACGTAAGGGAGTTTGCCTATATTTAAAGAAGAAATGCGGAGTTACATGACTAAATGCTGAAAAAATCGAATCAATTTTTTTCACCAGAAGAATGACTGAATAGCCTATGCGTGCATACTATTAATACATAAAAAGTGAAGAAATTAAGAAAGCTACATTAATCACATTTATTATTTATCTACAATGTGGTAAGATGATTATGATAAGCAAGCTATAAAGAGGTGAATTCGGTTGCGTTACATAATGACAATTTTTTGGACATTTTTACTTGCTCAAATGTTAGTTTATGTTGTTGGTTCAATGAATGGGGTTCCTTTTAGTTTTTCAATGGGGCTAATCCTAACAGCTGTCTTTTCAGTATTAGTTTTCATTTTATCAGCAATTATTCCAGATGAACCTACTCATGAAGAAGGTTCTCACTAAAACATGAATATTGTAGTAAATGGTGATTAAATAATATGCAAAAATAGTGGAAGAATTCCTCTATTTTGTATATATTACTTAATCACCTTTTTTCTTGTAAGTGATGATCTTAAATAAAAAAACCTGAATACTATATTGTCTAACTGTATTCAGGTCCTTATTAAGGTTAAGTTACTACATATGTCTTAAAATAATATGTGCATTTTCTTCATCAATTTGAACATGATCAATTTCTTTTATTTTACCAGCAATTATCTCTTTTGCTAGCAGTGTTTCTATTGTTTTCTGTAAAAACCTTCTAAGTGGTCTTGCGCCAAATTTTGGATCAAAGCCATTTCTTGCAACAAATTCTTTCGCTTTTTCTGTCATTTCTATGGTGATATGCTGATCAGTAAGCCGCGCTTGTAATTGAACAACAAGCTTTGAAACAATATCTTTAATATTTTCTAAAGATAAAGGTTTAAATAAGATCACTTCATCGATTCTATTTAAAAATTCTGGTCTAAAATGACCATTTAATTGATTCATGACTCCCTCTCTTATTTCTTCTGGTATTTCCTCTGCCTCTCCCGTTTCTAATAATAAATGGGAACCAATATTAGACGTCATGATTATAACTGTATTTTTAAAATCAACAGTTCGACCTCTTGAATCTGTAATTCTGCCATCATCAAGAACTTGAAGTAAAATATTGAATACTTCCGGATGAGCTTTCTCCACTTCATCTAATAGGACAACAGAATATGGTTTTCTTCTGATTGCCTCTGTCAATTGTCCTCCTTCTTCATATCCTATATATCCTGGAGGAGCGCCGATTAAACGAGACACAGCATGCTTTTCCATATACTCAGACATATCGATACGGATCATTTGCTCTTCACTATCAAAAAGCGTTGCTGCTAATGTTTTTGCAAGTTCTGTTTTTCCAACACCAGTAGGGCCTAGAAATAAAAAGGAGCCAATTGGTCTATTCGGATCTTTTATTCCCGCTCTTGCTCTTAGCACAGCATCACTAACTAACTGGACAGCCTCTGATTGGCCAACAACTCTTTCTTGAAGAATCGATTCTAGTCGTAATAGTTTTTCTCGTTCTTTTTCTACTAATTTGGATACAGGAATTCCTGTCCATCTAGCAACAATATTGGCAATTTCCTCTTCTGTCACTTCTTCACGAAGGAGACGATTCTCCTGTTCTTGCTTTGCCTTTTCTTCCATTTCTTTAATTTCTTTTTCTAATTTTGGGATACTTCCATGTCTTAACTCGGCTGCTTTATTCAAATCATAATTATTTTCTGCATCCTCTAGCTCTCTCTTTTTCCGTTCGAGTTGTTCTTTTTTCTCATGTATGGATTGCAAAGCATCCTTTTCCTGTTGCCATTTTGCTTTTAAGGCATTAGAACGTTCTCTTAAATTAGCTAGTTCCTTTGCAATAACAGCTAGTCTCTCTTTACTTTGTAAATCTTCTTCCCCATGTAAGGCAGCCTCTTCAATTTCTAGCTGCATAATTTTTCTGGTAAGTTCATCAATTTCAATAGGCATGGAGTCTATCTCTGTACGAATCATCGCACAAGCCTCATCTATTAAATCAATCGCTTTATCTGGCAAAAAGCGTTCTGTTATATACCGATCCGATAAAGTTGCTGCTGCAATAATCGAACGATCTTGAATATTCACGCCATGATGAATTTCAAATCTTTCTTTTAACCCTCTTAAGATTGCTATCGTATCTTCTACAGTCGGCTCCGAAACAAGCACCTGCTGAAAACGACGCTCAAGTGCTGGATCCTTTTCAATATACTGGCGATGCTCATCTAATGTTGTAGCACCAATACAATGGAGCTCTCCTCTTGCTAGCATGGGCTTAAGCATATTTCCTGCATCCATTGCACCGTCTGTTTTTCCTGCCCCCACAATTGTATGCAATTCATCAATAAACAAGATGATGCGTCCATTGCTATTTTTAACTTCTTGTAAAACCGCCTTTAAACGTTCTTCAAATTCCCCTCTAAATTTAGCTCCTGCCACCAATGCACCCATATCTAAAGAAAAAATAGTTTTATCCTTTAAGCCTTCTGGCACATCTTTTCGAACGATTCTTTGGGCTAAGCCTTCTACAATTGCTGTTTTACCTACTCCAGGTTCTCCAATTAATACTGGATTATTTTTAGTCTTTCTTGATAAGATTCGGATTACATTCCGGATTTCATTATCACGACCAATTACTGGGTCCAGTTTTCCCAATTTTACTTCTTCCACTAAGTCTCGACCATATTTACTAAGTACTTCATATGTCGCTTCGGGATTTTTGCTTGTCACCTTTTGTGTCCCCCTTATCTCTTTTACTGCTCTTTTCATTTCTGTTAATGGAATATCTTCTTTTAATATACTTCCTACCTTAGACTGTGCTACTTTATATGTTGCAAGAATGAGATGCTCTACGGATAAGTATTCATCTTCCCATTCAGCCATCTCTTCTTCTGCTCTCGTTAGAAGTTGCTGCAAACCAGCTGTTATATATACTGTTCCTTGTTGAGCACCACTTAACGAAACTTGTGGCTTTTTCTTCAATTCTTCTGTTAATTTATCAATAACCCTATTTGGATCTTTTTGTAGCTTATTTAAAATGGTAGTCAATAAATTATCCTGTTGATGAAGAATAGCCAAAAACAAATGAATATCATCTATTTCTTGATGACTTTCTTTTATTGCAAGGGATTGCGCTTCTGTTATTGCTAATTGGACTCTTTCTGTCATCTGCTCTACATTCATTTTACAAGACTCCTTTTTGACCTTTTTTGACCTTTGTTTTTATTATAGTATAATTTATCCATATGTAAAGAGGCTGGGACATAAGTATTCCAGCCAAGGATAATTCCGAACAATTATACGAAGATGCTAATGAATGTTCCGTATAATTGTTCGGGCTTTTATTTGTTTTTCAAAGGATGTTTCCATGAAGTTTGGTGCGATTCCCCGCAGCCGGAATACACTTCGCTTTCCATGGGGCTCGCGCTGAGCCGCTTCGGCCTGTGGCCTGCAGGGTCTCAGACTGTCTCGCTAATCCCATAGGAGTCTTCGTGTATTCCGGCTGCTCTGTTTTTCCAACTAATTATATTTCCTCTTGTAAAAAGTGTGCGAAAGCAGCCGCTATTTACTAGCTATATTAGAAATTGTTCGTCTTTACAGAGTATCTATTTAGTTATGTCCCATCCTCATCTTTAAATAATTTTAATTAAAACCTGATAGTTAGTTGCACTTATCGGACCTTTTTCAACACCTTGCTTCCTCGATCTTCCAATGTGTTAACAAGATCTCCCGAGAGAAATGGGAGCCTCTTAGCTAAGCCTATTATATTAGATCTCCCACTTTCCTTTATCTCCTCTAGGAGTCAAAATGCTTGCAGCAAGAAACAACTCAAGAAAATTAAACTTCATTTTAAACCTTAAAAATACATTCTTAAGGTTTTCTTTGATACGACCATAATCTATTGTGATTGGACGTTTCTGGAAAGCGATCTCCGGCTTTCATTTTTAATTTTTGAGGATTATTTACGTTACTTCCGGTTTCACCAATTTCTATATATAAACCATTGTTTGGTGCCTTTTGCCCTGGACGAAACTGTCTATTTTGACCCAAAATAAACTCCTCCTTTATCCATTACCAAATCGAAAGCTAAGTAAACACGAAGCAAAAATCGTCTTACTTAACTGCTTATTAGTATTGCCTTTTTTTGATTGAACATTACGGAAAATAATGACTGGTAGAAGTAAATACTTTTTATTTATTAGAGCATGCTATAAAGAATACTTCCATGATTGGGTGTGCACTTATCAAACCTTTACAAATACCTAGCTTCCTCGCGGGTTGGGTTGGTTGGGTCTTACTGCCCTTTACATATCTGGATTGTATAATCGCTGGTTTGTAAAAAACAAAGGCTGTTTTCTAAAGGATTGTTGTTTTTTCAATAGGAAAAAACAATTAGTTGGAAAAATGGAGCAGCCGGAATACACGTAGACTCCTGTTGGATTAGCGAGACGGTCTGAGACCCCGGAGGCGAAGCTGAGGAGCTCAACGAAGTGTATTCTGGCTGCGGGTAATCGCAACAAACTTTACGAAAACAGCCAAAACAAAAAAGTACTATTAACAATCACTTCCATTGTTAATAGTCCTGAGGGATTTATTTACTAATCATTTTAAAATCTCAACCAGTAATGCCTTTTGTGCATGCAATCTATTGCCTGCCTGCTGGAAGACATAGGAATGACCGCCATCGATAATTTCTGTTGTTACTTCTTCTTCACGATGTGCTGGTAAACAATGTAAAAATATATAATCAGCTTTTGCATGCTTTACTAATTCTGTATTAATTTGAAAGCCTTGAAAATCCTTTAAGCGCTGTTCATTTTCTTCTTCCTGACCCATGCTGGTCCAAACATCTGAATAAATTGCATCTGCCTGTTGAACAGCCTCTACAGGATTATTTGTTAAAATAATCTTACTTCCACTTGCTTTAGCAAAAGCAGATGCTAATTCTGCCACCTTTGCATCCACTTCGTAGTTTTTTGGTGTCGCTATGGAAATATCTATTCCTACTTTTGAGCATGCTATTAGCAAGGAATGAGCAACATTATTTCCATCTCCTATATATGCAAGCTTAAGACCTTGTAAAGTTCCTTTCACTTCTAATAAAGTAAGTAAGTCTGCTAATGCTTGACATGGATGGTATAAATCCGTTAGGCCGTTAATAATCGGTATTGTTGCATGTTCTGCTAATTCTTCCACAATGTTGTGAGAAAATGTACGAATCATTATCGCATCTACATATTGGGACAGAACTTTTGCAGTATCAGAAATTGTCTCCCCTCTGCCAATTTGAAGATCACGACTATTTAAATACAGTGCATGACCACCCAACTGTAGCATTCCTGCTTCAAAGGACACTCTTGTTCTCGTAGATGATTTCTCAAAAATCATTCCCAATGTTTTCCCTTTTAAAGGAGTAATGATGTCCCCCTTTAAGTGTGCTTCCTTCATCGTTTTTGCCTTATTGATTAATTCAAGAATCGTTTCCTTTGAATAATCTGCTAATGTTAGTAAATCTTTTCCCTTTAAATTTAGGTCTGATGCAATCATCATACAGTACTCACTCCTTTTCTTATATGTTCATGCCATTCCTGAATCGAATGAACGGTTAATTCCTTCCCTTTAAAGGATGAAATAAATGCCTCTAAACTTTCTTTTTGTGTAAAAGTAATAATTCGATTTCTAGTTGCTAATTCACGAGATTGTTTATCTTCTTGTAAATTTGTTGGATTGTAAAAGGCAATCGTTCCCTTATCTGCTAATAACGATTCAACTGTCTTATTATCAGCCATTTCAACTGATAAATGGACTAGTTCAGCCTTTTTACAAATATCCACTACATCTTCTGTCGTTTTAACGACAATTTTCATCTCCTGTTTTGACACTTTCTTTAAAGTTGGATGAAATACTTTTTTCAAGGCTTCTTCCACCGTATCTGCCAGCGCAATTCCCTCTCCAGTTGAACGCATTTCTGGCCCCAATTTAGAATCTAAGCCCTTTAAAGCATAATTTGAATAAACAGGATATTTAATACAAGTGAATGCTATTTCGTCAGTAAATACTTTTTCTTCTTCTGTGAACGTATATTTCCCAAGCAATATTTTTGTCGCAATTTGCACTAATGATACCCCAGTCACCTTACTTACAATCGGTACAGTTCGACTAGCACGAGGGTTTACTTCCAGTACATAAACATCTTCCTTATTTATGATATATTGGATGTTCATTAATCCTTTATAGCCTGTATGCCGCACAATTTTTTGAGCGTACTCTATCATCTTTGCTTTTACATTTAATGATAAGTTTTTAGCAGGTAATAAAGATAAACTGTCCCCTGAGTGTACTCCTGTTTTCTCGATATGCTCCATAATAGTAGGAACACAAATATCCATTCCATCTGCAGCTAAATCCAATTCCGCTTCAGAAGCTTCCATAAACTGATCGACGAGCACTGGATATGGTACATCTGTTTGCAAGTAGAATTGTAAAGCTTCTTCATCGTTTATGCGTTCCATTCCTTTACCGCCAATAACATAGGATGGACGTATTAGAACCGGATAGCCTAGTTTCTTTACTGATTCAACGATCTGCTGCTCATTTTCTGCGATATCTCCTTGGATATGAGGAATATCTTCTTCCTCCAATAGCTTATAAAATAAATCTCTATCTTCTAAAACATCAATCGTCTTGCTATTTGTTCCAAGAATATGAACTCCATAGGCTTCTAGCTCTTTTGCGACGTTAAGGGCGGTTTGACCACCTAATTGGACAATTACGTCCTCTATACCTTCCGATTCAATGACATTCATAATATCTTCTACTGTTAATGGTTCAAAATATAAACGATCTGCTGTTGCAAAATCCGTACTAACAGTCTCTGGATTATTATTAATAATGATGGTTTCAATTCCTTCTTCTTTTAATGCAAAAACGCCATGAACCGAGCAATAATCAAACTCTATTCCTTGCCCAATTCTAATTGGTCCACTACCAATAACAAGTACTTTTCGTTTATTGCTTTTATTTTGCTCATTTTCTCCATAGAAACTGGAATAATAGTAATTAGTTTTTGCTTCAAATTCGGCTGCACAAGTATCAACCATTTTGTAAATCGGAAGCACTTCTAATTGTTTTCGCTTTTCACGAACATCCTTTTCTGAGCTATTCCAGGCACTAGCTAAGAAGGCATCACTAAATCCTTTTTCTTTCCATTTCAGTAGATTTTCTTTCGTCACTGTTTGAAGTGAACAATCGATTATTTCTATTTCCATACCTATTAGTCTTTTAAAACTATTCAGGAAGAATAAATCAATTTTTGTTAAATCATGGATTTTTGCAACAGTCTCTTCTTTTCTAATTAATTCTAATATTACAAAGAATCTTTCATCCGTTTGTTCAAGCATTTTTTCATATAACGCTTCAACTGTCATATCCTTTAACCCTGGGAGTGTTAAATCACTTCCTTTTATCTCAAGAGAACGAATTGCTTTTAATAAAGCCCGCTCCATATTGCGATCTATCCCCATGACTTCTCCTGTTGCCTTCATTTGCGTGCCGAGTTTTCTTGAGACAGCTGGAAACTTATCAAATGGCCACTTCGGAATTTTTACTACGACATAATCTAATGCAGGTTCAAAGCTTGCAAATGTATCTCCAGTTACCGGATTTATCAATTCATTGAGATTATAACCCACTGCTAATTTGGCCGCCATTCTCGCAATTGGATAGCCAGTTGCCTTTGATGCTAGAGCAGAAGATCTACTTACTCGTGGATTTACTTCAATTAAATAATATTTCTTACTGTTCGGATCTAATGCAAATTGGATATTGCATCCGCCAATTATTCCTAAAGCAGAAATGATTTTAATAGAAGCAGAACGCAGCATCTGATATTCTACATCTGTCAATGTTTGCGATGGAGCAATAACAATGCTGTCTCCAGTATGAATTCCGACTGGATCGATGTTTTCCATATTGCAAATGGTAATACATGTATTCATACTGTCACGCATTACCTCATATTCTACTTCCTTAAAGCCAGCAATACTTCTTTCCACTAGGCATTGACCAATTGCACTCTCTTTCAAGCCGCCAGATACAAGACTAATGAAATCTTCCATGTCCCCAGCAATACCGCCACCAGTTCCGCCTAAGGTATATGCAGGTCTCACAATGATAGGAAAACCAATTTCATTTGCGAAGTCTACAGCTTCTTCGACTTCATGCACAACTTTGCTTTCTGGTACAGGTTCATTTAATTGATACATTAATTCTCTAAATGCTTCTCTATCTTCTCCCTTTTTGATAGATTCAATAGAGCTTCCTAGCAATTTCACTTGATACTTTTCTAAAATGCCTTGTTCACTCAATTGAAATGCTAGATTTAATCCCGTTTGCCCCCCTAAAGTAGCAAGAATTCCATCTGGTTTTTCTTTTTGAATAATCATTTCGAGAACATCTACTGTTAACGGTTCAAAATAGATTGAATCAGCAAAGGTTTCATCTGTCATAATCGTAGCTGGATTATTATTAACAAGAATGACTTTATATCCTTCTTCTTTCAAAGCCATGCATGCTTGTGTGCCAGCATAATCAAATTCTGCTGCCTGACCAATCACAATTGGTCCAGATCCTATTACAAGTATGGTTTTTATCGTCGTGTCTTTAGGCATATGCAAAAACTCTCCCATTATTTGCTTTAACATTTTCTATAAATTCATCAAATATATAACACCCTTCTGAAGGGCCTGGATTTGCTTCTGGATGGAACTGTACAGTTTGTAATGGATAAATGCTGTGAGATAGTCCCTCAACCGAACCATCGTGAAGATTATAAAATCTCGCTTCACAGCCAGTAGTAAGCAAGCTTTCTTCTTTCACTACGTAACTATGATTCTGCGAGGACATAATCACCTTCTTTTTTTTGCGATCCATCACAGGATGATTCGCTCCTCGATGTCCGAATGATAGTTTCGTAGTTTCTGCTCCTAGAGCTAATGCAGCAAGTTGATGTCCTAAACAAATACCAAGAGTTGGATAATGCTTAATCAACCCTTTAATCGTTGGTAGAATGCTTATTAATTCCTTTGGATCCCCAGGCCCATTTGATAAAAGAATGCCATCAGGCTGCAGTGATTTAATACGTGTAAATTCTGTATCATATGGAACGACTGTTACTTTACAATCACGCTCTAATAATGCTGTTAACATACTTTCCTTTTTGCCAAAATCAACAAGGACTATATGATATTTCCCCTGTCCATACGTCTGAAATTTCATTTCTGAAACTTTCGCTACTTTGACATCTTCCTTTAAAGAGAATGTATGGACTGAAATTTCTTTTTCTTCCGTTATAACGGCCGGCATGGAACCTGATTGTCTAATATTTTTTACAATGGAGCGAGTATCTACATGGCCTAACATCGGGATATTCCATTTATTCAAATAATCTTGTAATGAATATTCAGCTTGATAATGATATGCGTCACTATTCGCTTCATAAACAATAACACCAGCTACGTGAGGCTTTTTACTCTCAAAATCTTCCTTATTAATGCCATAGTTTCCGATTAACGGGTACGTAAAGACAATAATTTGATCTTTATAAGATGGGTCTGTTAGTACTTCCTGATACCCAGTCATTCCAGTAAAAAATACGATTTCTCCCTTTATTTCTCTGACAACGCCATTTGTAACAAAATCACCTTTATATTTCACACCATTGTTTAAGTGAAGATAACCTTCCATATTGAATACACCTCTATAATGAATGTATAGTTACTCTTTATTTCTTATAATTATACACAAACATGCAAAAAAATACATATCAGATCGTTAATTTTGCATGAATATTTAAATTTTTCTCTAAAATGGCTATTGCTCTTTCTATATCTTCCTTTGGGGTATTAAGACTTGGTAATAGTCGTATAACCTTTTCTCCAGCATTTAAAACGATTAATCCTTCTTTTCTCAATTCTTCTAAAATGGAAACTACAGGCATATCTAATTCAATTCCGATCATTAGTCCTAATCCTCGAATATCCTTTACTAGTTGATTTCCAGACAGTTTTTGCTTTAGAAGACTAAAAATCCATTCGCTTTTCGTTTGTACCTCTTCTAAGAAAGTGGGTTGAAAGATTATTTCCATTGTTTTAGTAGCTGCTGCCATGGCTATTGGATTTCCTCCAAATGTTGTTCCATGACTGCCGGGACCAAAAAATTCCTTTAATCTCCCGTCTGCAACGATAGCACCTGTTGGGATTCCGTTTGCCATTCCTTTTGCCACACTGATAATATCTGGTTTAATTCCAAAGTGCTGAAAGGCAAATGCTTTTCCTGTTCTACCAATTCCCGTTTGAATTTCATCAATTAACAATAAAGCACCCTTTTCTTTACAAAGCACTTCTACTCCTTGAAGAAACTCTTTTGAAGCAACATATATACCGCCTTCTCCTTGAACTACCTCGAGCATTACCGCAGCTACCTCTTCTGTTAATTGTTGTTCTAATGCTTGTAAATCATTAAATGGAACATACTCAAATTTATCCAGCATCGGACCGTACCCTTGCTTAATTTTATCCTGACCTGTTGCTGACATTGTCGCAAATGTTCTACCATGAAAGGATTGGTGGAATGTAAGGATTTTCGTTTTTCCTGTTGCCTTGCGCGCAAGCTTAATTGCTGCCTCGTTTGCCTCAGCACCACTATTTGCAAAGAAAACAAGATCTAATCCAGATGCATTTGTCAATATTTCCGCTGTCTTTTCTTGCAGATCTATTGGAAAAAGATTCGAAATGTGCCAAAATTTATTTAATTGTTGTTCAACAGACTCTTTTACTTCTGGGTGACAATGACCTAAATTACATACTCCTATTCCTGAAGTAAAATCTAAATACACACCACCATCTTTACAGTATAAGTAGCTGCCTTTTGCTGATTCTGGCTCCAGCTCCCATTTTGAATAGGTGGGGAATAAATGACTCATTCTACAATCCCTTCTTTCACAACGATTCTTGTTCCAAGTAATTCTTGACCATCAAAAAACTGTTTTTTCCCTGATACAATCATTACACTATTTAGTCCACTTTCTAGTGCAGCTATGGCAGAGGTAACCTTTGGGATCATTCCCCCACTGATCTGCCCGACTTCGATAAAATGATTAATTTCCTCTTGCTCCATTACTGATTGAAACTCGCCATTTATTAAAATCCCTGCTACATCTGTTACAAAGAGGCATTGTTCTGCGTGTAAATACTTAGCAACTGCTGAGGCTACATAATCTGCATTTATATTTAATTTTCTACCGTCCTCTGTAATTCCTAATGGAGTTATTACTGGGATTAAATTCTTCTCTAATAAAGAAGAAATTAACCTTATATTAACTTCAGAAACCGCACCTACCAGTCCAAGCTTTTCTTCATCAATCAGAGAAGCACTAATACAATTATCATCTGTCCCATTAAGTCCAATCCCGCTTAAGCCATGCTCCCTTAATAACTGAACAAGCTTACGATTGGTTTTGCCTGAAAGGACCATTTCAACTATTTCCAACGCCTCTTTCGTCGTTTTACGAAGTCCATTATGAAAGGTCGCTTTCACTTGAAAATGATCAAGCATTTCATTAATGTCAGGACCACCTCCATGTATGAAAACAAGTTGATAGCCATTATTCTTTAACATTTTCAAACTAGTAAAAAATTCTGGTGTAAGCTGATCAATTACACTGCCACCACATTTTATAACAATGGTTTTCATCCATTATCACCTCAAGTTCTGTAGCTTGCGTTTATCTTTACATAGTCATAAGATAAATCGCAGCCCCACGCTTTTCCTTCTCCTTTTCCATTATGCAAATCAACAAAAATCTGAATAAAATCCTGATTTAAATAATTGATTGCAACTTGTTCTGAAAAGGATTGTGGTTCACTTTCCTTAAGCATCACGATATTTCCAATTGCAATATCAACACTAGCAGGGTTAACTGCTGTATTTGTTTGACCAATAGCTGTAATAATTCTTCCCCAGTTTGCATCTGATCCATAAATTGCTGTTTTCACTAAATTGGAACCAACAATTTGCTTGGCAATAGCACGTGCTTCCTCATCATCTTTACTACCTGAAACTTTTACTTCTATTAGCTTTGTAGCTCCTTCTCCATCTTTTGCAATTTGCTTGGCAAGACTCTCACAAGTAGCAGAAAGTAACTCTAAAAAGATCGGATAATCAGGATGCTCTTCTGTAAGAGCTTCGTTTTTCGCCATTCCATTTGCCATGACTAACACTGTATCATTTGTAGAAGTATCTCCATCTACTGTAATTTGATTAAAGGTAGTAGGAATAACTTTACTTAAAGAGTCTTGAAGAATTTCCGACGAGATATTTACATCTGTCGTTATAAATCCAAGCATCGTTGCCATATTAGGATGAATCATTCCAGAACCTTTTGCCGTTCCTCCCATCGTTACGGTTACTCCAGCAATACTAGCGGAATAGCAGCATTTTTTCATAACTGTGTCAGTAGTCAAAATTGCCTCTTGAAATGCTTCAGCATGTTCCAGGGTAGAATCAAAGATAAATTGGTTAATTCCTTTTTCGATTTTATCCATTTGCAGGTATTCGCCAATGACACCAGTTGAAGATACAGCAACATATTCTTCCTTTATGTGAAGATGGTTTGCCATTATCTTTCTCATTTGATATGCATCATTTAAGCCTTGTTCTCCTGTACATGCATTTGCACAGGCACTGTTTACTACCACTGCCTGAATTTGTTTTTCCTTTGCTATCGATTCTTGCGTTACTTTTAACGGTGCAGCTTGAAAGTGACTTGTCGTATACACAGCGGCGCAATTTGCGGGAACTTCACTCACAATTGCACCAATATCTTTCTTGTTATATCGAAGTCCGGCATGTACTCCTGCAGCTCGAAAGCCAATTGGAGTAACGATACTTCCTTGTTTGATTTCTTCAATATGAGATGAATGCTGATGAATATTGTTAATAACCTGCACGTAGGCTCCTCCTTAAGGGTAAAGCGGAAGAAACTGTAATCCCATCGTTTCTTCATAGCCGTTCATGATATTTGCGTTTTGAATGGCCTGACCCGCAGCCCCTTTCACTAAATTATCAATAACAGATACGATCGTTAATCTTCCTGTACGTTCATCCACATTTATTCCGATATCACAAAAATTAGAGCCAGTTACTTCTTTTATCGAAGGATAGGTATGAAGTGGTCGAACGCGTACAAAAGGACTGTTCTTATACATTTCCATATATAAATCATGAATATGTTCACTTGTTATACTTTTATTTAATGTAGCGTATATAGTTGCCATTATCCCTCTGCTTGTCGGCAATAGATGAGTCGAAAAAGTAATAGCCTTCATCTCAGCATTCCAATCAACTAATTGTTGCTCTATTTCTGGAATATGCTGATGTTCATTCACTTTATAAATTTTAAAATTTCCACTCATCTCAGCGAACATATTAGCCCTTGAGGGACTCCTTCCCGCTCCAGAAATGCCAGATTTAGCATCAATAATAATACTATTTGGTATAATCAGATTTTCTTTCACTACTGGTGCTAATCCTAAGAGCGTTGCAGTGGGGTAACACCCTGGGTTTGAAATTTTCTTGCTAGAAGCTATGTTTTCCTTATTCCATTCGGAAAGCCCATAGGCAAAGCTCTTAACAACCTCAGCCGATACAGGTTCTTTTTTATACCATTTTTGATAATCTTCTGTATTCCTTAAGCGCAAATCCCCAGATAAATCGACCAGTTGTATCTCTTTATCTATGAATTCTTGCACCAACTTTCCGGAAACACCTGTTGGAGTAGCAAAAAAGACAATATCGCATTCCTTTGCTATTTTTTCTGGATTTATTTGTTCAAGTTTATTTTCTATAATATTAATCAGGTGCGGATATTCATTCCATACTGGGACTTCTTCTCTTGTTGTATGTACAGACTTGATTGTAAACAATGGATGACTATGCAAAATTCTAATTAATTCCACTCCTCCATAGCCAGTTGTACCAATAATAGCTGCCTTCATAACTTCCTCCTTTCGATAAAATTAATGTATATTTAATCATTTTTATTTATATTTATTAATCTAAGATTCTCTTATTATAAAAACTACTGGATATAAAATCAACACTTTTTCATAAAAGTAGTAGTTTTCTTATTATTCAGATAATTAATTAGATATAGTGATGTTAAAAAAAATCCTAGTTGAGTTAAAAATTAAGGTATAACGTTCAAAGCCGATACAAATTAGAGCAAAGATTATAATCGAAAATAGCATAACTAATCCAAGTTTGAAAGATTGTTTGTTTTAATAAAAAAATTCTATTGAAAAAACTAAACAACAAACTTGAGGAAAACAAACCAATTAAAATTAATCTAGCACTATCTCCATAAAATGAAACTTCCATCAGTGGGGGTTCCTTCCTCCCCACTGATGGTTAGTTGAACCAATCGGACCTTTACGGACAGTTAATCTCCCACCTAGATTCCTCGTATTCTCCTAAGCTTGAGAGAGGAGGCTTAAGCTTAGCCCCACGGAAAGCCAAGTGTATTCCGGCTGCGGGTAATCGCAACATACTTTACGAAAACAGCCATAAAGAAAAAGAATTTCATTTAACAACATCATCATATGAGGCATTTATCTAGTGGTGTCAGAAATTTCCACATAAAGCTTATCTATAAATCTTCCACTACTAGATAGGCAGCTTTCACTGGACCATGGACACCGACGACTAGATCCATTTCAATATCCGCAGAGTTGCTTGGTCCTGTAATATAGTTAATGCATGACGGGAGTACTTCTCCCTTTTGAACTTTTTCTCGTAAGATTTTTGCTGCTTGAGTCATTCTTGGCACAATCGTACTTTTTGGGACAATTACGATACTATGAATAGGTAAAAAACTGACTGTTCTCCCTCGATCCTTTCCACTATAAAAAACAACAGTGCCTGATTCCGCTAACGTAATTTCGCTTATGGTAATGCCTATATTTGCTTGTTCTGCTTTTACAATATTTTCTTTTCCTAAAGAAGCGTCCCATTCAAAAACATCGATATTTTCTTCAAGCAGTTTCTCTTTAAATAAAGCGTGGAGTCCATACTGCTCATACCGCGCATCCTTCCAAGTAACAATCTTTCCTCCACCATATTCTTTTATTAAATTATACAGTGTGTGTGTTAGTTCCTTTTGGGAAGTAATAACTAAGTCTGTATGAATAAGCGTACATTGCGATTTTAAGACCTCAACTAACTCATCCTTTGTTGCCTCCTTCAGCACTTCTTCTTGTGGATGATAATTCCATTGCGGCTGTTCTAGCTTGGTTTTCCTTTGTCTACCTAATCTCGATGCAATTGTTTCGAGAAAAGCGTCTCTGTTCTGGATAGTCCCTGTCATTCTTTCCCCTCCTCCTTGTCTCGATTCTTGAACCAATCGCGAAATCTCTCTTTATTTGGTGCTGGAAGATCACGGATATCTGTCCATTCTTTTAACATTCCGACACCCTTCGTAATTTTATCTCCTTTTACTAATGGTTTCGTCACGGCTGGGGCGATTTTAGAACCAATATTGTATAGCTTGGGTGAAGAAGCACCGATACCAAAAGCTTTAAATATCATCTTTTCAGAAATTGGCGCTTTTCCTTCCTTTTCCACAATTACTTGTCTATGCTTATGCAGCAGTTCATGAAGCGGAATTTTTACCGGACACGCATCTGTGCAAGCCGCACAAAGAGTGGACGCATATGGGAGCTCTTTATATTCTTCATACCCACCTAACAATGGTGAGAGAACAGCTCCAATTGGTCCTGAGTAAATAGAACCGTATGAATGTCCTCCAACATGTCTATATACAGGACAAACATTTACACAAGCTGCGCAGCGGATACATTGTAGTACGGATTGAAATTCTCCACCTAGAATATCTGAACGACCGTTATCCACAATAACTAAATGAAAATCTTCTGGTCCATCTACATCCTCAGCCTCTTTAGGACCAGTTAACGTTGTCACATAACTAGTTAATTTTTGGCCTACGGCACTTCTTGTTAACATGCCAACCAATACTTCCATTTCGGAAAAAGTAGGGACAATGCGTTCCATCCCCATCACAACTATTTGTGTTTTGGGAAGTGCTGCAACTAAATCAGCATTTCCTTCATTTGTTACAAGTGTAATCGATCCTGTTTCTGCAACAGCGAAATTGCATCCTGTAATGCCCATATCCGCAGTTAGATATTCATTTCGAAGTACTTGTCTTGCATGCCATGCTAATTCTTCTGGCTTTTCTGTATTGGTATAGTTTAATTTTTTTGAAAAAACATCACGGATTTGTTCTTTATTTTTATGCAAAGCTGGAACAACTATATGGGATGGAGGATCATGATCATCTACCTGCAAAATATATTCTCCTAAATCCGTTTCAATTACCTCACACCCAGCTTCCTCTAACTTTTTGTTTAAGGAAATTTCTTCTGTTACCATCGACTTTGCTTTTACCACTTTTTTCACTTTTTTTTCTAACGCTACTTGCTCAATATAATGACTTGCCTCTTCTGCTGTTTTGGCGAAAAAAACATTCCCACCACGCTTTGCCACTTGTTCACTCAGTTCGAATAAATAGTAATCAAGATTTTCTAAAACATGCTGGCGGATTTCTTCTCCATGGGACCGCCATTCCTCCCAATTTCCCATCGCCTCGGTCACATTATTTTTTCTTGCTTGAATTGTTTGCTGCGCTTTTGATACAGCACCACGCATAAATACGTTTTCTAGTTCTGTTGACACTCTATCCTTAAATTTTTGAGAACTTGTTTTCATCGACATAGCTTTTCATCCCCCTGTTATGCTCGACTATTTAATACTTCTGCTATATGTAAAGCCTTAATTGATTTGCCCTTTCGACCCATTCTTCCCCCGATATTCATTAAGCAGCCTGCGTCTGCACTAACTACATATTCAGCATTTGTGGATTCTACACATGCAACTTTTTCATCTACCATCTGCTCGGAAATTTGCCCCATTTTCACAGAAAAAGTCCCCCCAAAGCCGCAACAATTCTCCTTTAATGGTAATTCGGTATATTCTACCCCTTTCACGTTTTTTAATAGCTTAATAGGAGCGTCTTTCACTCCTAGTAATCTCGTCATATGACAAGATGTATGGTAGGTAACTTTCCCATGGAACGTTGCTCCTACATCTTCAACTTTTAAGACATCTACAATAAACTGTGTTAACTCGAATGTTTTAGAGGCAAGTTCTTTTGCAATTGGCTCCCATACCGGATCCCCTTTAAAAATATGCTGGTATTCATGAAACATATAGGCACAGGAACCAGAAGGACAAACAATATATTCAGCATCTTTAAAGGATTTCATCATTGTTTTCATTACTTCCTTCGTTTCCGTTACATAGCCACTATTATAGGATGGCTGTCCGCAGCAGATTTGTGTCGTTGGAAAATCGATTTCGCATCCTAATCTTTCTAATAATTCTACCGTTGCTCTTCCCACATCACTTTGAAACATATCAACAAGACAGGTAGCAAATAATGTCACTTTCATTCTGAAAATCCCCCTCTAAGATTAAACTGTACATCCTAATAATCATCAGATGATATGAACAGGTCATCTGATGACCTTATTATTAAAAGCACCCTACATACATTTATAGAGTGTTTTTTACTATTATTGGAAAAATAATAATTAAAGCGTTTTCATTAATATAGAGTTAATTTTTCAATTTGCAAGAAGAAAAAATTTTAAAACATTTACATTTAAAACTGAATGTTAAGCTTTATGCTCTTTCTCAGCAAAATATTCTTTAAGCACCGCTTCAACCTTTTGTAGATGATAAAGCATTGCCTCGCTTGCTTCAGCCTCATTATTCTCCACAATAGCCTCATAAATGGTTAGATGCTCCTCATACAGGCGTTCTGTCGTTGTTTTTTAGAAAATAACCATAACCGCCTCGTTTCTTTCATTGCTTCTTGCATGATATCAGAAACGTTAAGTAATAAGTTTACAAGCAAAGGATTTTGTGAAGCTGCTGCAACTGCTAAATGAAAGTTCAAATCCGATTTTTCTCCTAATTCTTCTATTCCATTTGCCTGTTTCATTTCTTCTAACGCTTGTTTCATTTTTTCTAAATCTTCGGTTGTGCGGTTTTTTGCTGCAGCAGCAGCTGCGCCTACCTCCATAATTCTTCTTACTTCAAGGAGATGATTAAGGTCTTCTTTCTCCATCAAAATCGCAGAAGGAAAAGAAAACATAATTTGATCAGCTTCAAACTCTTTTACATAGGGGCTGGGACATAAGTATTCCAGCCAAGGATAATTCCGAACAATTATACGAAGATGCTAATGAATGTTCCGTATAATTGTTCGGGCTTTTATTTGTTTTTCAAAGGATGTTTCCATGAAGTTTGGTGCGATTCCCCGCAGCCGGAATACACTTCGCTTTCCATGGGGCTCGCGCTGAGCCGCTTCGGCCTGTGGCCTGCAGGGTCTCAGACTGTCTCGCTAATCCCATAGGAGTCTTCGTGTATTCCGGCTGCTCTGTTTTTCCAACTAATTATATTTCCTCTTGTAAAAAGTATGCGAAAGCAGCCGCTATTTACTAGCTATATTAGAAATTGTTCGTCTTTACAGAGTATCTATTTAGTTATGTCCCATCCTCTTACATAGGTCCCTTCTCCTTGCCTCATTTCAATCAAACCTTTTGCTTTCAAAGCAGAAAGCGCTTCCCTTACAGCAGAACGACTTACGTGGAAATTTTCTGCAAGCTGCTGTACAGATGCCAATTTTTCACCAGGTCTTAAACCTCCTGAGCGAATTCCTTCATGCAAGGCTTCTGCTATTTCTTCATAAATTTTTTTGGGTCGAATCTGCTTAAATTCCATTATTCTACCTCCAAAGCGTCCATCCCTTTTATTGTTATTATACTGCTAAAAGTCGCAATGTACATAAAAAAAAGTCATAAAATTGTCAATTTTATGTTGTTTTTTGGAAAACATCATTTTATAATAGGTTCATCAAGTCATCAGATGACCTAATTTTTGGAAGATTGAAATGATAGCGGTTTCTTCATCTGATCATTGTCTAATAATCAATAATTCAACATGAAATGGAAAAAGAAATATAATAAGGGAGATGAATTTATGACGTTTACTCAAAATTTTACCGCTGTTGGCGACAATTTGGCATTATCTGCTATAGTAGCAGTAATTCCAATTTTGTACTTTTTTTGGGCGCTTGCCATTAAACGGATGAGAGGACATGTAGCCGGAATTACTACCTTGCTGCTCGCTTTATTTCTTTCTGTAATCGCTTTCAATATGCCTGTTGGAATGAGTATGATGTCTGCTAGCCAAGGCATCGTTTATGGACTATTACCTATTGGCTGGATTATCGTTACATCCGTGCTTTTGTATAAATTAACCGTTAAAAGCGGACAATTTACCATTATACGCAATTTTATTTTGTCCATTACAGAAGATCGCAGACTTCAAGCATTACTTGTAGCTTTCTCATTTGGAGCATTTTTAGAAGGAGCTGCTGGCTTCGGGGCACCTGTTGCTATTTCTGCTGCCCTTTTAGTCGGGTTAGGTTTTAATCCATTATATGCTGCCGGTATCTGTTTATTGGCTAATACGGCACCTGTTGCATTTGGGGCAATCGGTATCCCAATCACCGCTGTAGAGGGGCCTACTGGCATTCCGGCGTTAGAAATTTCTAAAATGGTTGGGCGTCAACTGCCATTTATTTCAGTTTTTATTCCATTTTATCTAGTTATTATTATGGCTGGCTTTAAACGAGTATGGGAAGTGCTTCCTGCTATTTTAGTATCAGGTATTTCCTTTGCATTCACACAATATTTATCATCTAATTTCCTAGGACCTGAATTGCCTGATATTTTATCTGCCTTAGTTTCTTTATTTGCATTAGTTATTTTCTTAAAATTCTGGAAACCGAAAAAGATTTTTCTCTTTAAAGGGGACGCGGAAACTGCAGCAGCATCAGCAGAACAAGAGAAAACTCCAGAATCTACATACACAGCTGGTGAAATCTTTCATGCTTGGTCTCCTTTTTTAGTATTAACTGCCTTCATCTCCCTTTGGGGAATTCCTACTGTGAAGTTAGCATTATCAGGTTATTATGAAGGAACAAACATTATTTTGAAGGGTCTTAATAAATTAGGAGAACTTTTGACCTTTATGCCTGAAGTACCACTACTTCACAATAAAATTATTAATGGTGCTAGTGAAGAAGTTGCAGCCATTTATAAAATAGAAATGTTAGGTGCTGCTGGAACTGCAATATTATTTGCTTGTATTGTTACAAAATATATTGCCCGACTTTCCTGGAGAGAAGTGTATGAGACATCAAAGGAAACACTTCAAGAGTTAAAATTTCCAATCTTAACAATTTCGTCTGTAGTTGGTTTTGCCTATGTAACAAATGCATCTGGTATGTCCACAACGCTTGGAATGACATTAGCTAAAACGGGAGCATTATTTCCATTCTTCTCTCCAGTCCTTGGATGGCTTGGCGTATTTATTACTGGTTCTGATACATCGGCCAATTTACTATTTGGAAATCTACAAAAAATCACTGCTATATCTGTTGGCATGGACCCTGTGCTTGCTATTTCAGCTAATTCAAGTGGAGGAGTTACAGGGAAAATGATTTCTCCACAATCTATCGCTGTCGCATGTGCTGCGGTTGGTTTGGCTGGCAAAGAATCTGAACTACTTCGCTTCACCTTAAAACATAGTATATTCCTTTTGCTACTTGTATGTATTATTACCTTCCTGCAAAACAATGTGTTATCCTGGATGATTCCTTAAAATTCATCGACAAAAAAGTAGAGAAATCCTTGTAAGATTGCTCTACTTTTTTCTTCTTCCTACAATAATCATTGATTTTCTGTCTCTTCCAGCAAAATCACTTTTACTATATCACCACATTTATAGCCTGAATCTCCTCCAGGCAATATTGTTAAGCCATTTGCAAAGGCTAAGCTGCTCACAATATTCGATTTATCTACGCCACTTGTGCCTGTTTCTAGCTTTCCATCTACAATGGAGACTCTACTTCTAATAAGACGTGTAAATGGATTTGCCATTGGAAAATCTTCTTGCAACACCGCATCAACTATAGGCAAATGAGGCTTCTGGGAAAACAGAAAGCTTTTTATGATTGGGTTTGTAAACAATTCAAATCCCACATAACACGCAGAAGGATTTCCTGAGAGTCCAAATAATAATTTGCCATTTAGCTGTGCTACTGTTGTGACGCTCCCAGGTCTCATCGCTATTTTATTAAAAAGTACTTCAGCCCCCAGCTTGCGGTAAATATCTGGCAATAAATCATAATCGCCAACAGAAACCCCACCTGTCGTAATCAGCATATCAACTGAATTTAATTCATGTCGAATAGCTTCATAACTGGTTTCCATAATATCTGCCAACTTGCCGAAATAACGAGGAATAGCACCTGCCCGTTCGATTTGCGCCATTATCATATAAGCATTGCTATTTCTGATCTTTCCTTCTTCCAGTTCTTCATCCACTTCCAATAATTCTGTTCCTGTCGCAAATACACCTATAATTGGTTTCTTGGCAACAGGAACTTGTTCTATTCCAAATGTTGCTAAAAGCGCTACTATTCCTGGATTTATTTTTGTTCCTTTTTTTATTAAAACAGTTCCTTCCTTTACATCTTCTCCTTGAAATGATATATTTTCTCCTTTATGTAAAACATGGTCTATTTTTATATATGTTCGTTGTTCCTTTTTCAGCTCTTCCGTTTTTTCAAACATTACAACAGCATCTGTATCAGTTGGCAGCATGGCTCCTGTCATAATCCTGATTGCTTGATACTTCCCTATTTTTTTATGTGAGACTTGCCCAGCCCCAATTTCATCAATTATTTCTAATTCAATTGGATGTGTTTTTGATGCAGCAATTGTATCTGCTGAACGTAATGCAAACCCATCATAGCTGGAGCGATCAAATCGTGGAACATTATGTGACGCTTTAATATCTTCAGCTAAATAACGGCCGTTGCTATTAAAGATGGATACAAATTCCTTTGTCCCTTCCCTTTTATATTCCATTACTTTGCTTATTGCATCTTCTATTAGAATAGGAACTCTATCCTCTGCTGTCATTGCCTTTCCTCCTTATCCATGAAACAACTAAAAAAGAACTATTCTGATACCATAAAGTATTTTTTCGTGCATTTGGTTCATTATCATTAGCTCTCAACCACCAATATAAGACATTTCTACTTTTGTGCCAGAAGTGGCTGCTTCTTCTTTTCGTTCATCTGAATATCTATCCTGTCTATTCCGCCAAATAGTTCGAATATATTCAAGCAGCTCCGCATCGGATGCCTCTTGTCTCATAAAATCACGGATATTATGGCCATTTCCGTTAAAAAGACATGTATATAAATGACCATTTGCCGATAACCTTGCTCTCGTGCAGCTCGAGCAAAAAGATTCAGAAACAGAGGTAATAAAGCCAACTACTACATTGGAATCCTTGTACTTATACTTTTTGGCTACTTCTCCAAAGTAATCAGCCTCTAGCGGCTCGAGTTCAAATGATTCTTGCAACTGATTATAGATTTCTCTTTTTGTTATAACATCCTTCATTTTCCACCCATTTGTACTGCCAACATCCATATATTCAATAAAACGAAGTTCTAATTCATTTTCTTTACAATAGGTTGCCATCGGGATGATTTCTGAATCATTCATTCCTTTTTTTATTACCATGTTTATTTTAATTCCTAAGCCAGCTTTTTTAGCAGCTTCTATTCCTTTTTTAACAGGAGTAACGCCTACATTACGACCATTCATCTGACCAAACAATTCATCATTTATGCTATCTAAACTAATGTTTACTCGCTTGAGACCAGCCTTCTTTAGGTCGTCGGCATATTTAGGAAGAAAAATTCCGTTTGTTGTTAAGGCAATATCATTTAGACCTTCTAATGGAACAAGTCTTTCAATAAGCAAGGGTAAGTCCTTACGTAACAATGGCTCTCCACCAGTCAACCTAATTTTCTCAACACCTAATTGCACAAATAATTTCGCTATTCTTTCTATCTCTTCATAAGTTAATAATTCACTTGGAGGAAGAAAGGGATAATCTGGACCAAAAATTTCTTTCGGCATGCAATATTGGCACCGTAAATTACAGCGATCAATAACACTAATGCGCAAATCCCTTAGTGGTCGATTTAACTGATCCTTCATATTCGATCTCACTCCTTTTTACTAAACTTTCATAAAGTGAAACTTCCATCACGGGGGAGTCGTACTGTCCGTTAAGGGTGGGATAAAAGTTTCACTTTGTATTTTTCTATCATATCATTTTTCATAATATACAGTATATTATATACAAAGAAAAAAAGAAGAGGGTTTCCCCTCTTCTTAATAACCATATAAAATTCATCTACCTAGCTTCTTATCGGACACCTAAGGCAATTTTTGCATATCTGGACATTCTATCTTTTGTCCAAGCTGGCGACCAGACAATGTTTACTTCTGTCTCTTTTACTTCTGGAATATCTGTTACAGCTGCCTTTACTTGATCGACAATGACGCCTGCAAGCGGACATCCCATTGCTGTTAAAGTCATTGTTACAACCAATAATCCCTCTTCTTTAAGCTCCAAATCGTAAACTAATCCTAGGTTTACAATATCGACTCCAAGCTCTGGATCGATAACAAGCTCTAGTGCACCCATAATACTGTCTTTTAATTCTTCATTCATTCGAAGGCACCCCTTATTTTTATTTATATTCAAACGTATTTATTTTTTACCGTAAATGAAGCTTTATCTTTATAGTTACACTATAACAAATAATTATGATTAGAAAAAAGGATTTGAATCACGCTTTTATTAATCCCTCTGCTAAATGTTTTTCAAACCATTCCACTGTTTTAAGCATGGCTTTTCGGCTTACTTTATGACCAGTATTTTCTTCGGAAAGGTATACTAGTCGATCTGGTGCTTCCCTGTACAAAGGTTTTATATGTTCATAAAACTGATGGGAGTATTCATAAGGAACCACTTCATCCTTTTTGCCATGCCAGAACATAAGCGGACGATTTTTTAATTTTTCTGGAGCCTTACTTAAATCCAATTCTTCTAACTGCTTAATTAATGCTTCAATTTCGCTATCATTTATTGGCAGCTCATAGCCCCTCTTCTTCACTTCAGAAATGGTATAATGAGCAAATTTTTCATAATATGGCATCCCCATTAAGCTAACTGCTGTGTTAATCCAAGAATATTTTCTTAATGCACCCAATGTAACGATTCCACCCATACTTGTTCCAACTATACCTATATGCTGATCATCGATAAGCTCTTTCTTACTGAAATAATTTTTTATCTCTTCTATTTCATCAATCGTTTTCATTACGATATTCCAAAAGTGCATGTTTAATTCCATAGCAGATAGTCCTTGTTCTCTTTCTCCATGATATAAACAATCAGGCAGTACAACACGAAAACCTATCTCTGCTAAGTGATAGGCAAAATGGAGATTGTGCTCCTTTGCACTTGTGAAGCCATGTGTAAATTGAATATATGGTCTTTTTTGATCATAGTAGTCTTTTTTTACAATATGCAATACAGGAATATCTTCTATATGTAATTTTTCAACTAGAATCATTATCCACCCCTCCTTTTTTGGAAAAAATAACTGATTCATGTAAAATAAAAGGGAAACAATAGAAGGGGAATATATCTTCTATTTCTTTGCTTTTTTTTACATAACTTAACACCGTGAAAGTAGAATTAACGAATAAAGTGTAATAATATTTTATATGTATAAGTAAGTGTAACATGAAGTGGCATTTTTTTCGAAAAATACGCCCCTACTAGCTGGAATAAAAATTAATATACTGACACTAAAGGAGACACTATGACAGAAAAACACCTAATTGCATTAGACCTTGACGGAACTTTATTAAAAGATGATAAAACCATTTCTCCCCTTACCAAAAAAGTTATTCAAAAAGCGATGGATGAGGGTCATGAGGTGATGATTGCAACGGGAAGACCATTCCGCGCAAGCGAAGCGATTTATCACGAATTAAACTTACGTACTCCTATCGTTAACTTTAATGGAGCTTTTATTCATCATCCAAAGGATACTAATTGGGGTTTTTATCATTCTCCACTTGATATAAAAACGGCGCGGGACATCGTAGCTGCCTGCAATGATTATCCTTTTCTCAATATTATCGCAGAAGTAATAGATGATGTTTACTACCATTATCACGATGAAAAATTGATTGATATTTTTTCCTTAGGAAATCCAAAAGTTACAACCGGAAATCTATTGGAATTTTTAGAAGCGTCACCTACTTCTATCCTAATTCATGCCGAAGAAGAACATGTTCCTGCGATCCGTAAGCATCTATCTGATGTTCATGCAGATTTAATTGACCATCGCCGTTGGGCCGATCCATTTCACGTCATTGAAATTGTTAAATCTGGAATCAATAAAGCCATCGGATTACAAAAGGTATCTGATTATTATCAAATTCCACAAAAAAATATTATTGCATTTGGCGATGAAGATAATGATTTCGAAATGATTGAGTATGCTGGCACAGGTGTAGCAATGGGAAATGGAATTAAAGAGTTGAAAACACTTGCCAATGATATTACTTTATCCAATGAAGAGGACGGTCTCGCTATTTATTTAAATGAAGCTTTAAATCTTCGTGTTCTTTAAGATTTGGGTATCATTACCGTCTTTATTACAACTGTTTTCGTCCATACTATAATTGAAGCAGTCATTACTGTTTCATGTGATATTTAAAATGCTTCTTTCTGTCTTTCCAATTACACTCAACACTCGGAGGGATCATTAATGGGAAAACGAAACAAATCGAAACGTTTTGTACAACAAGGAGTAGATTCTGTGACAAAGCATTCCGAACGTATCCCTTATCATATGACATATGCTGAAGCTGAGAGCTATAAAATGTCAAATGAAAGACCATCTGATGGAGGATTAGAATAAATGGGAAATAGACTTTTTCAAGAAGCTAGACAAGCAGTCGAAGTAGCTAAAAATGCTAACGGTCAAGATGTAAACGGCTTAGTTGATAAAGCAAAGAATGCAATTAGTTCTGCTTATGCTAATACAACGACAGCCGAACAGCATCAATTAGCCGAATTACAAACAGAGCTGGATCAAATTCAGACACATTAAATTAAGAAGAGCTGTCCATAAAGGAACCCTCCATAAGCAATAAAAAGAGAAATGCTTGGGAGACAGACCTTTATTGGGCAGCTTTTTTGCTTCAACTTAAATTGCAACGCAAAACTCCATTCAAAATCAAGTTTCACGAAAATGTTTCTAATACTACTGAATATGGTTCTTTCCCTTCTTCAGAAAAATATAAAATTACTGTTCCATTCGTCGGCAAATCTTTTTTATTCAAATGAATTTGCAATAAAAATCTGTTATTGTTAATTTGTAATTTTTGCTTTGTTAATAATTCATTATGCCCATCTTCGACAGAATAAAAAATAGTCCCTGCTGTTGTTGCTTTCCCTTTTACAACATAATTTCCGTTTGTACCACTAACAGTTACATCTTGTAGTTTTACTTGCTCTTTCGTCGAGTTTGCTGATGCCGCTATCGATAGGAATGGCATACTAATGAACAAACATAAAATTATTGCAGTAATTTTTTTCAAAATGCTTCCTCCTTTATGCTTTTCTAAAGAAACCGAGTACTGCTGTTGTCTGTACAACATTGGTAAATGCTTGCGGATCAACTTCCTTAATGACACGTTCCAAATCAAATAATTCATACCGAGTCACTACAATCATTAGCATTTCCTTTGGCTCATTAGAAAATGCTCCACGAGCAGGCAAAATCGTAATTCCCCTCACTAATTTTTCATGAATTGCAACTTTTAGCTCATCTGTTTTCTTTGTAACAATCATCACCGTTAATTTTTGGTGGGCTGTATGTATCGTATCAATCACCTTTGTCGCTGCATAAAGATTCACTAGCGTATATAAAGCTTTTTCCCAACCGAACATGGCTCCAGCTGTGATAATAATAGCTCCATTCAGAATAAAGAAATAGGTACCGACGGGCTTATCTTGTACACGTGAGAGAATCATGGCGATAATGTCCATGCCTCCAGTTGATGCCCCCCACTTCAACGTTAATCCAACCCCAACAGCCGCAATGACACCGCCAAAAACAGCATTTAACAAAATATCATGGGAATAGCTATGGACTGGAATTATTTCCATAAACAAAGACATAAAAACAACACTTAAAAAACTAAAACACGTAAATGATTTTCCCACTTTGATCCAACCAAGAATCGCAATTGGCACATTTAGGATAAATAATAAAATCCCGGTAGAAATAGGTGTTACTTTTGATACAAGCTGTGCGACACCAGCAAATCCGCTTGCGTATACATCAGCAGGTATTAGGAAAAAATTCATGGCGATGGCATTTAAAAGTGCCCCAAAAATAACGACAATTAATTTTTTTGTTAATAACCAATACATAAGTATCCTCTCCAATACGATATATAGTAATTTTTACTATTTTAACCGTTACTATTCATTGTTTTTTCCTGCAAAGTTTTATAAACTACAAATAAGTATGCCTTGTTTTAAAAAAACAAGGCATTTTTACAGAGATTATCGTTATTTATCATAACAGTACTCCAATTACCATATGTTTTTATAAAAAAAGAAAGAAGTGAAATGAATATGACTTTTAAAATCCTAGCAGATAGTGCAAGTGATTTACCTCTATCCTATTATGAAAAAAACGAGGTTTCACTACTACCGCTAAAAGTTAACCTAGACGGTAAGGAATATGAGGATTTGAAAACAATAGAACCACTTACTGTCTACAATGCTATTCGCAGTGGACAAGTTCCAAAAACCTCTCAAGTTTCTCCTGCATTATTTAAAGATATTTTTACAGAATTAGCACAAAATAATGATAAAGGTGTTTATATTGCTTTTTCTTCGCAATTATCTGGAACCTACCAAACAGCAGTAATGATATTAGAACAAGTAAAGGAAGAATATCCTGATTTTGATTTAACGATCATTGATAGTAAATGCGCATCATTAGGTGCTGGATTAGTGGTTCAAGAAGCGGTAAAATTACGCGATCTAGGTAAAGACATAAGTGAAATTATACCACGCCTGCAGTTCTTATGCGAGCATATGGAGCACTTATTTACAGTAGAGGATCTAGAATATTTAGCAAAAGGCGGACGTGTTTCAAAAGCCTCTGCATTTCTTGGTGGGTTATTAAATATTAAGCCTTTATTACACGTTGAAGATGGGAAGCTTGTCCCTCTTGAAAAAATTCGTGGCAAAAAGAAACTTCTCCGCAGAATGATTGACCTAATAGAAGAACGAGGAGATAAGTTGGATCAACAAGTGTTTGCAATCAGTCATGCCGATGATGAAGCGACAGCTTTAGAAGTAAAAGAAATGATTGTAGACAAATTCCAACCAAAAGATGTGTTCATTTCATCAATTGGCGCATCTGTTGGTTCTCATACTGGTGCTGGAACAATCGCTATTTTCTTCTTAAATAAACTACCTAAATAAATACGTTAAGTTAAAAAGAATAAAATTTACTCCTTTCACTCATACTAACAATGTTCTAATAGAACAAAAGCTGACGTTGAAAGGAGTATTTTTTATGCCACATACTTCTGATAATGATAAAAAAGCCAAAGATAATAATGCATTGCGTCATGAAAAGAACATGATGCGTGAAAAAAACCGCAAAAACGGCAAACATCAATATAGTAAAAAAACAGATCACCTGTAAGAACAACGGAGATCGGAATGGCTAATATAGGAGCTGCCTGATTTTTAAGGCAGTTCTTTTTTGGCACTTCCTCTGGGTGAAAAGTTATCGAGGTTATTTCTCTGTTACCTTATGGCACTTCCTACATCTGAAAAAGGCATTGAGATAAAACTATGCGCCTTTAACTTTCCAAGCCTTTTCTATAATTAAAAAGGCATCCCAAAGATATAAATACTTTGAAATACCCCATTATCCAGCCTATTTTGGATTAGTTTTGACTGTCTTCTTTTAAATACGTCCATCCTTCTTCTTGGTAGACTTTATTTTCCTTCATTAGCTTTCCAAGCGCCCGTTTGAAAGATCCTTTACTTAAATTAAACCGTTCTTTAATATCCTCTGGCATGCTCTTATCTCCATACGGCATTGCACCCTTTCGAGTAATTAAATAATCTAGAATTAGTTGGGCATCTTTATCAAGCGCTTCTTCTTTTCTCGGTAATAATGATACATTTACCGTACCATCTAGCTTTACATCAATAATACGACCGTTCACCTTTTCTCCTAATCTTGGTTCCTGGCCTCTCTCTGATTCATGGATAAATCCTTTAAAGCCTTCCTCTGTATAAATCCAGCTACCAACCTTTGCTGTTCGATAAATATAGCCATGGATGTTTTTATTAAAATCCGCTCTTGTCGCTTTTGTTGCCATTTCTTCAATGATAGGATCTGTTGCAGGTTTAACATATAAGTAGTTGTTCTTATTTACCTTTAACGTAATATAAAGCATATCCCCAACTTCTGGCCAAACCTCTTCATGAACTGGTAAATCATCCTCGCCTAATAGCATGTCCTTTTTTAAGCCTATATCAAAGAAACAGCCGATTCCCTCTTTGCGATCCGTTACCTTTACCCAATCATACTTCCCGACTGCGATGGACGGAATAAACGTACTCGAGCACGCTCTTCCTTGTGAATCACTATAAATAAAAACGCGTACTTCATCGCCCTCTTCAAATTTCTGATCAGTTTCACTAAAATGCAAAAGCACATCCTCGTCTTCCTCTTCTAACGTCAAAAAGTACCCGAAAGATGCTATCCTAGCCACTGTTAATATTTCTACTCGTCCCATATAATCTCTTAACGACATTTGGTTTCCTCCTTTAATTCTTGTCTATTTCAACTTTACTCTATATTCTGCCATCCTAATTATTTCCTTATTTACGAATATTCCATGCCTAAAGTTGTTACAACTGCTTAATTTTACTATAATACAAGCATAAAAGAAATTGGATTTACTACAGACTTACTTATAATTCGTATTAAATTCCAATTAATCAGGAGGTAAATATGGCAAAAGAAAGTTCATTTGATATTGTATCAAAGGTAGATTTTTCAGAAGTAACGAATGCTGTCCAGCTGGCGATGAAGGAAATTCAAAATCGTTATGATTTTAAAGGAAGCAAAAGCAATATCACATTAGACAAAGAGGACTTAGTGCTTGTTTCAGATGATGAATATAAATTGGAACAGCTAAAAGATGTACTTATTAGCAAAATGTTTAAACGTGGGATTCCTATCAAAAACTTAGATTATGGCAAAATAGAAGGTGCTTCAGGTGGTACGGTTCGCCAAAGAGCGAAATTGATACAGGGCATTGATAGAGACAATGCAAAAATAATAAATGCATTAATTAAAAATAGTGGTTTGAAAGTGAAAACGCAACAACAAGACGATCAAATTCGTGTAACTGCTAAAAGCCGTGATGATTTACAAAAGATTATTGCTGCTGTTAAAGACGAATCAAAAATTACAATTGATGTGCAGTTTGTCAATTATCGCTAATAATAAAGGGTGGGAACCATTTGGGTACCATCCTTTTTTACCTGCACTCCTTATCAAACAACCCTATTTTTACCATGTTTATTTCAACTGATTTGGGAAAAATAAGTAAACATGCACAGAATATAGAAGGAGTGCTTGAAATGGCTAACAATAATAACGAACAAATTGAACAAACATTTCCCCCTCAACATCAAGAACAACAACCAGGTATTCAAACTGAAATGAATCCTATTCCGAAAGATGTAGATCCCTCTTATAAAGGATCTGAAAAATTAAAAGGAAAAGCGGCAATCATCACTGGTGGTGATAGCGGAATTGGCCGTTCTGTTGCTATTTACTATGCAAAAGAAGGTGCTGATGTTGTAGTAGTATACTTAGATGAGCATGATGATGCAAATAAAACAAAAGAATTAGTCGAAGCAGAAGGAGTAAAATGCTTACTGCTTGCTGGGGATATTGGTGATGAAAGCTTCTGTAAAGAGGTGGTAGAAAAGACCGTTTCAGAATTTGGCAAGGTTAATATTCTCGTAAATAATGCTGCAGAGCAACATCCGCAATCAAGCATACTGGATATCACGTCAGAACAATTAGAGAAAACATTCCAAACTAATATTTTCTCTATGTTTTATTTAACAAAAGCCACTCTTCCACATTTCCAAGAAGGCGATACGATAATCAATACAACATCGATTACTGCCTATAAAGGGAATGAAACATTAATTGATTATTCAGCTACGAAAGGAGCTATTACTGCCTTTACTCGTTCCTTATCAGGTTCTCTAGCTGGACAAGGCATACGAGTTAATGGTGTAGCACCAGGACCAATTTGGACACCACTAATTCCTTCTACCTTTGATAGTGAACAAGTGGCATCTTTTGGAGCAAATACTCCTTTTAAACGTGCTGGTCAACCTTGTGAACTTGCACCAGCCTATGTATATTTAGCTAGTAATGATTCCACTTATGTTACTGGACAGGTCCTCCATGTTAATGGTGGTACAATTGTTAACGGATAATTTTCGATATAGTAAATGTAAGCCGCTCGCTCCTCTATTTTGCGAGTGGTTTTTCCATTAATAAACTAATTTTCTTTTCTCCCTTTTAAAATCTTTCTTAACTGTCAACACTATTGGCAAAAAGATATAGAAAGATTACAAAGGGAGTGTGAGAAAATGATTGATTTAGCCTCTATCTATCATCGCAGCGGAGATAATTATTGTTATTTACAAAATGGAGATACCCTCCATATCCACATTCGAACAAAAATAGCAAATGTCAAAGAAATAGAACTAATCTATGGGGACCAGTACGAGATGATTGACTATCATTGGGTATCTCAGCGCATAACAATGGAAAAAAGCGGATCTGATTCCCTGTTTGACTATTGGCATTGCACAATTACCAATAAAAAAAGAGTCCGCTATGGCTTTATAATAAGAGATAATGAACAACAAATAACCTATACAGAAAAAGGATTCTTTCCTTTTATCCCAGAAGATGCTGGCTATTATTTTTGCTTACCTTATCTTCATCAGAAAGATGTTTTCACTCCCCCTTCTTGGGTATCCACAACTGTCTGGTATCAAATTTTTCCGGAACGATTTCGCAATGGAAATAGCTCCTTGAATCCAGCGGATATTGCTCCTTGGGGGCAAGAGGAGCCAGGATTGTGGAATTTTTTTGGCGGTGATTTTCAAGGGATTATCGACTCTTTAGACTATCTTTCTGACCTTGGCATAAATGGTATTTATCTTACTCCTATTTTTCACGCAAAAAGCAATCATAAATACGATACCATTAACTATTTAGAAGTAGATCCGCAATTTGGCGATACCGAAATGCTCAAACGTCTTGTAAAAGAATGTCACGAGCGTGGAATTCGAGTAATGCTTGATGCCGTATTTAATCACTGTGGTTATCAATTTCCACCATTTCAAGATGTTCTAAAAAACAAAGACAATTCACGCTATAAAGACTGGTTTCATATACATAAATTTCCTTTAAAAGAAAATGACACATTAAATTATGAAACATTTGGCTTTTATGAAACAATGCCAAAGTTTAATACAACAAACCTAGAAGTAAAGGATTATTTATTACATGTAGCACAATATTGGATAAAAGAATGTGATATCGATGGCTGGCGCTTAGATGTTGCCAATGAAATTGATCATGATTTTTGGAGATCCTTCCGTTCCGTCGTTAAAGATCTAAAACCTGACCTCTTTATATTAGGAGAAATTTGGCATGATTCTTTACCATGGCTAAGAGGTGATCAGTTTGACTCCGTTATGAATTATCCATTGCTAACAAAAGCGTTACAATTTTTTGCTTATGACATGATTTCTTCTCAACAATTTATGGAAGAGATGACAACCACTATACAGTCCTATCCAGATACAGTGAATAAAGTATTATTCAACATTATTGGCAGCCATGATACCCCACGGATTATGCATGAATGCAGTTATCGCAAAGAACGTGTAAAACTTCTGTTTACCTTTCTCCTCACTTACCCTGGGACTCCATGTATTTACTATGGAGATGAAATTGGGTTAGGCGGGGGCAGCGACCCTGGATGTCGAAAGTGTATGCCATGGAACTCAGACGAACATGACGAAGAATTAAAAGGCTTTGTTAAGCGATTAATTCAAGTCCGTAAACAAAGTTCCTTTCTCATTAATAATGGCTCTTTTTACTTTTTGTCACAATCTGACTCTTGTTTAGCGTATTATACAAAAAAAGACGATGAAATCCTTTTAACAGTTATAAATAAGAGTGATATGGAAGCACAATTTCTTCTTCCCTTCCCATTACGAGGAAAAAAAATATCCCTTTTATTAACAGAGGAAGAATATGCTGCTGAATCAGATGATCTTGCAGTAATTCTGGGACCATATGAATGCAGCATCCTTCGTTTCGATATGAACTATGAATTTATCCATGCAAGGTAAATAACAAAAGCAACTAGAGATTTAAAGATAAGTATTCCAGCCAAAGATAAATCCGAACAATTATACGAAGATACTAATAAAAGTTCCGTATAATTGTTTGGTTTTTTATTTGTTTTTAAAAGGATGTTTCCATGAAGTTTAGTGCAATTCCCCGCAGCCGGAATACACTTCGCTTTCCGTGGACAACGCTTGAGCCTCCGGGGTCTCAGACTCTCTCGCTAATCCCCCGTGGCGTCTACGTGTATTCCGGCTGCTCTGTTTTCCCAACTAATTATATTTCCTCTTGTAAAAAGTATGCGAAAGCAGCCGCTATTTACTAGCTAAATTAGATATTGTTCGTCTTGACAGAGTATCTATTTAGTTATGTCCCAACCTCTCTTTTTTCCAACAAATGAAAAATAATGATTGTTTCCTGCTGCTGAACGTACTATATTTACTATTATATCAAATTGTTTGAATTGTCAGGGGGAAACAAAGTGAATCAGCAATCATCAAAATCTATTGGACTTCCATTACTTATCTCGATTATCGCTATCTCGTTTTCTGCGATTTTCGTAAAATGGTCGGAGGCTCCTGCCACTATTTTAAGTATGTATCGAATGTGGCTTGCATGTCTTATTATGATTCCTATGGTATATATTCATAGAAATGATTTTAAAAAACTAACGAAAAAAGATTGGTCGTTCTTATTTTTTTCAGGTTCTTTTTTGGCTTTACACTTTGCTCTCTGGTTCAGTTCTCTAAAGTTTACTACTGTAGCTAGTTCTACGATTATCTTGGCACTGCAGCCTATTGTATCCCTTCTTGGCGGATTTATTTTCTTTCGTGAAAGAACTACTTCTGCAGCGATTATGACAATGGGAATTGCTATCGTTGGCGCTATGATGATCGGATGGGGAGATATTGGACTAGACAGCAATGCAGTCATTGGAGATATTCTTTCCTTTTTGAGCGTGATTGCTGTAGTTGGTTATTTATTAATCGGTCAAAATATTATTAAAAAAATGACCCATTGGATATATACCTTTACCGTTTTCTTTTTCGCAGCTTGTTTGTTAACCATTTATAATCTAATAGTTGGTGAAACATTGACAGGCTATTCTGGAAAAGAATGGGGTATTTTCGTATTGCTTGCCATTGTGCCGACACTTGCACATGTTATTAATAATTGGTTACTTAATTATGTTAATGCAACAACTATCTCTATGAGTATCCTAGGAGAACCCGTTGGGGCTACGCTTTTAGCTGTTTTACTTTTAAACGAGCGGTTAATCCTTGCTCAAATCATAGGCGGATTACTCGTTTTGTTCGGCGTCTTCTTTTTCTTACTACAAAAGCAGCATAAACCTGCCATTACGCAAGAAAAAACAATAGGATAGATTATTATTAAAAATCAGTGGACATAATCCGCTGATTTTTCAGTGTAAACAAGCAGCTATCTATCCATTAATAAAGGAAAAGTTCTTTACGATCGAAACTACTCTTTCTTTTTTTGAATATTCCTGGTAAATTGGCAAATACTACTTTAAGCATATACATATTTCCAATTAGGAGATTCCTTTCATGCTAAAAGAAAATCTATCTTTAAGCCAGTTATTTGCTATTATTATTGGATTTAATCTGGGCACTACCCTTGTAATTGTACTTGGTATTTCCGCAAAAGAAGATGCGTGGATCGCCGTGCTGCTTACCACCGCTATCGGCATATTAATCGCCTCTTTTTTTCTCAATCTAAACGAGTTAGTGCCTTCAAAAAATTTATTTGAGATTATTGAATTTGGATTTAATAGAGTTATTGCTATTCCAATAACGCTAATCTATACCCTGTATTTTTTTATCTTGCCTCTATAACCATTAGAGATTTTGGAGAATTAACGTCTACCTTTATCCTACCTTTGACTCCGATTGAGGTCATTGTGATTACGCTAATGGTTATTATAGGCTATATTGTGTATTTAGGTATTGAAATACTAGGACGGACAACGGAAATATTTATTCTATTAATCAAGAAGATTAAAAGGAAAGATAAGGCTAAACTACATGAAAATCCCTAGCTAGCATGAACATTCTCATACTAACTAGGGATTTCTTTGTATTATTTTACTCTACAACATTGATATTATAATCTTTAAACCAATAATGAATTTGTACTAAGTGTGCGAGTAGCTGTGGACCTGTCATCAACTGACCAAACCACGGCTCTTTAAATGCAGAGCCTTCTGTTTGAATAATTTCTGCGAGACGTTCTTTATCAAAGAATTCATATAAAGCAGAGCTCTTATCTGTTAAAGCAGTTTTTAACATATCTGTTACTGTTTTTGTGTAAATAGGATTATGTGTTTTTGGATAAGGGCTTTTCTTGCGATATAATACTTCATCTGGAAGAATTCCTTCTAACGCTTTTCGCAATAATCCTTTTTCCCTGCCCATATAATTCTTCATTTCCCATGGTACATTCCACACATATTCTACTAAGCGATGGTCAGCAAATGGTACACGTACCTCTAGGCTTGCTCCCATACTCATTCTATCTTTTCGCTCCAATAAAGTGGTCATAAACCAGAGCTGATTAAGATAAAATAATTCTCGGCGTTTTGCATCTTCTTTGTTTTCTCCAGCTAATTTAGGTGTCTCTGCAATTGTTTGGTTATATTTATCCATCATATAATCTTTTAATTGCAATTTATCGCTCCATGCATTTTTCAATAGCTTTTGTCGTTCTTCAATCGATCTCATCCACGGGAAGCCTTCTCTTTGCAAATCCGCCTCTCTCCTAAACCATGGATAGCCACCAAAAATTTCATCTGCACATTCGCCGGATAAGCTCACAACAAAATCTTTCTTTATTTCTCGACAGAACCATAATAAAGAGGAATCCACATCCGCCATCCCCGGCACATCTCTTACCGTTACCGCCTCATGCAAAAAGGCAGCTAATGTCTCTTGGGTGATCACACAATTATGGTGGATGGTTCCAAAAGTGTCCGTCATTTTTTGGATATAAACGCCATCTGAATTTGGCTGGAACTCATTTGCTTTAAAGAATTTATCATTGCCTTCATAATCGATGGAATACGTATGAAGCGGTCCTTTTCCCGTTTTCGCATATTCCATGGAAGCAATGGCTGTAATAGCACTGGAATCCACACCACCTGAAAGAAAAGTACTTAATGGTACGTCTGATACTAATTGTCTTGTAACAGCATCTTTAAAAAGGAAACGTACTTTTTCAACTGTTTCATCAAATGTATCTTTATGTTCTTCACTTTTTACATTCCAATACCGCCATACTTTCAGCCCATCCTGTGTAAACTTTAATGCATGCCCTGGACGAAGCTCTTTAATGCCTTTAAAGATACCACTTCCTGGTGTGTGAGAAGGCCCAAGAGCAAACACTTCTGCTAACCCTTCTCTATCTAGCTCTGTTTTCACATTCGGATTTGCTAGCAATGCCTTTAATTCAGATCCAAAGATAAAGCTAGTTCCAACTTCAGCGTAAAACAACGGTTTAACCCCTAATCGATCTCTTCCAATGAATAAGGAATTGCGTTTTTCATCCCAAACGGCAAAGGCAAATATTCCATTTAAGTATTCGAGGCAATCTTCTCCCCACTCTATATAAGAAGTAAGTAAAACTTCTGTATCAGAATGACCTTGAAATGAATATCCTTTTATTAGTAATTCTTTTCTTATGTCTTCCGTATTATATAACTCACCATTGTAACAAATCGTGTAGTGATAACCCTGTTTTTCTTTTGTCATTGGTTGAATACCATTTAACGGATCTACTACCACTAATCGTTTATGACCGAATCCTGCATGCAGTGTAGTCCAAACATTTGTATCATCTGGGCCTCTTTTGGCCAACGTTTCTGCCATAGCTGATAATACTTCCGACTCTTTTCTTAAGTCTTTTTTGTAATCAGCCCAACCTGTTATTCCACACATGATTATCATCCTTTCTTTCGTGGAACTTATGATTAGATACCAATCAATCAGTATGGAGTATTCTATGCCCTAAAAATAAAATGGTTATTTGTCCATATGAAGTTTATCTAATGTTCCATTTTAAAAAAGAAAATTAATCGTTTTCAATCTTTTAAGGAAGGAAAAAGAAGGATTAGTTATAAAATTTTGTTTATCTGTCTAAAAAGAATTTATGGGCGTGTAATCTTTGGGAGGTTTACAATGAACAATCAGCACAGATCAAAACTAATTGAATTTCAAACGCGTGCCTTTACAAAAGGGACAGTTGAATATATAAATAATCAATGGATTTTTTTCGATGAAGAAACAGAAGACGCAGCTATGCTTGATGAATATTTACATCAAGAAATTGAAATTCTCATCTTAAATCGTTGGCGAAAAGGAATTCTACTTGAGGAGGGCAAAGTAAATGTTTCTAGTTCCATCCACTTTCTAGAGCATGAAGATCCAATTCGCATAAGAAAACATCTAGTATTTGCCTTAGAAGAATTATTAGATGATTTAAGTGACGATAGCTTTTATCAGTTTATTACTACGTTAAATTCGATGAAGTTCTCCATTTATGATTGTATATATTGTTATAATCACCTTACCTTTTTAAAGGATGAAAAGCGGAAGAGTGGTGTAAATATGATGATTTTTGATAATGAGGAGGGACTCTGTAGCGTTAATCATCATTTCTTTTATAATGAAAAAAGCACCGACCGTTTTGAATTCACCTTAAATACTGGAAAACGAATGATTGTGGAGAAGCTTTCTTCTTGAAACATTTCCTATCCATTTTTAAAACTGTCGACAGGATGAACTGCCGACAGTTTTTTATATCAAATAAGTGTTTTCGTTGTCATTATTTCCATCCAAAAAACAACTTCTGTTCATTTCGGCCACGAATTTCGAAAATAGTTCTCTAACTATCTACATGCACTTTTGCGATCTCTTTGGCATCCTCCCCTTTTGCTTTTCTAATAATCATATATACTCTCCTTTTTCTCCTTATATATGGAAGGATTTCTTCCCTTCCCATTCCTTAAACCAAGTTACTTCAAGTCCAATTGATCCTGTTTGTATCCACTCTACTGCCTTTCATACAAGTGGAGAAGCATTATCTATGGATAGTTTATCTAAATTTTCTTATGAATAACTAACAATCTATTATTTTCTATGTAAATTCCATATACACCAAAAGGTAGATGAAAATTTTTCTGTTCGCTCACATGTTATTCCTCCAGATTCGGTTTACAGTTATCTTCTCTTGATTGAAATGGACCTGAAGAACATCTGGATTCGAGAGCTCTCTCCATTCTTTAAAACATACTGTTTGATCAAAATATTTCCATATCAAAGAAAGCAAGTTTCCATGAGTAACAATTGCAAAAGTCGTTTCCTTTCTATACATACACTCTTTTATAACAGTGACGCCTCTTTCCATTGCTTGTCTACTAGACTCTCCACCTTCGTATACGATGTCTAGGTTTGTAAAAGATTTTTCTAATAGCAAGAGCCACTCATCCAAGTTTTTGTCACTAAGCTTTCTCTCGATTAAACGTTCATCTTTATGGATCGGCAGCTGAAGCCTTTCTGCTAAAGGTTGAATTGATTTATAGGCACGCAAATATGTACTGGATAGGATATATTGAATATTCTTTTCTTCGAGAAAATCTGCTAGTTTAACAGCCTGTTTTCTTCCATTTATCGTCAGTTCAGCATCTTCATTTTGTCCTGTCGCCTCACAATGACGAATTAGATACATGGTTTTGTTTTTATTCATTTTTCTCTCCTTCTCCCCCATTTACAAGTTCTCCTTTAAAGCTTGCATTAATCGATTGTAATAAGAAATAGGATGTGGCGCAAAATTTTCTCGTCCAACTTGTCGCTGAATCATTTCTCGTTGTCCACTTTCCTTCCTTTCATATCCAACAACTTCGATTAGCTGTTCCGTTCCTTCCCATAATGCATAGAAATCTTCCAATCTAGTCGATACAATTCCCGCTACTTCTTCTTCCTGTAATTGAAACTCATCGAAACCTATGTTTCTTTTATATAAAAAAGTATGGGCAAATTCCTTGTCCAAAAAGTTTCCATTGTTCATTTCATAATTCAACACACCTAAGTAAATTAACTCCTCCATTTTCGCATATATCCCAATCTCTTCTTCCATCTCTCTTATACCATCTACAATCTCTTCATGTGCTAGCAAATGACCCGCTGCCGTAATATCTAAAAGATTGGGATAATCCTTTTTCAAAGGACTTCTAATTTGTAAATAGAGGTACAATTGTCCATCCTGTTCAGATACAATCCAACAATGAAAGGTTTCATGCCATAATCCCTTTTCATGAACTTCGCTGCGGGTTACAATACCGATTTGTACTCTCTTTTCGTCAAATACTTTTAATTGCTCTTCTTCCATGATGTTATCGCTCCTCTTATATTCTTTATAATAGAATCCTTCTTTATTTACTAACCATTATGAGTTAAATCCCCCTAATTTTGTATACATTTATACTCCTTTTCATAAATGTATTATTAATGGGCTTAACTATTATCAATTAGAAAACACATTTATCTATATCCCCATAAAAATCGAGACTAATGAAAAAGGAGTCCTCTATTAATAGAAGACTCCATTCTTACCTATATTTTATAATTCATCGGCAGCAAATACTATTCCCGCCCTTTTTCTAGCAACTGTAATAATCTCCATCACCTGAAGGCTATGTTCTAGTTTTTTCAACATTTCACTTTTATTTTTCTCACGAATTATTCTTTCGAATGCGACAAATTCTTCGTACATTCGATGTGTATGCTCATTTTTATTCATATTTTCAACTACTTTACTAGCAGTACTAATTGTAAAAGAATCAAGACTATTAACAGGTCCATTAACTGTTAAGAAGCCATTCTCTCCTTGAATAGTAGCAAATGATTGACCCATACTATCTTTAGATCCGATACAGACCGCTTTAAAGCGATCATATTCTAAAATCAAGACTCCAGAAGTATCAATTCCCTGAGACAGATTTGGATAATACTGTACACCGTTTGGTTTCCCAAATATCCCTACAACAAAATGAATATTATAACTATTAATATCCATTAATGCACCACCTGACATCTCAGGATTAAAAGCCGGTAAGATATTGCCTTCTTTAAAGGCATTGTACCGAGATGAATATTGAGAATAATTTACTTCTACAACCTTTACATCACCTAATTTAGGTAACAATTCCTTTATTTGTGAATAGTTTCCTCTATATTGATTAGTAATTGCCTCTATTAAATAAAGATCGTTACTTCGTGCGATACTTTCCAATTCCTTTAATTCATCTAAGTTAGATGTAAAAGGCTTCTCACAGATAACATGTTTTCTAGCTCCTAATGCTAGTTTTGTATAGGAATAATGAAGATGATTTGGTAATGCTATATAAATTACATCTATTTCAGTATCAGCAAGCATTTCTTTATAATCTATCACTAGTGTTGCATAAATATTGTCGCAATTTTCAGTCTGATTATCCTCCTTGTTTAGAGCCAAAAAGGTAAATACCTATTCAAAGGTGGCTCCATCCATTTGGGTTTTTTTTACAATTAGACTTGTGCGACAACAACAATTTGCTTATTAAGGGATGGCTTTCCCTTCAATCTTTCGAAGCCAGATATGGGCTGGTTTCCACAATGCAGCCCTTAAATAACGGCTAATTTGTAAGGTTTTTCGCTTACTTCTTGTTTCAAGTTGTACGAGAACATGTAGGCAAAAAACAATCAGTGCGATAAACACTTGGTTTTGAATCGCCCATTCACTTTGACCGTAGAACTTTTTGATGCTGAGATGCTGTTTGATCCATTTAAAGAACAACTCAATTGCCCACCGTGATTTGTACATCTCTGAAATTTCTTCGGCACTCAAATCAAAACGATTGGTAATTAAATGCAGTTCATTTCCTTTTGAATCCATCACTTTTAGAAGACGAAAGTAATTTTCAGCACGGTTTTGAGTCGTACCAATCAACACCATTTGATCTGACAAAACAGCTGAATTCTCGGGTAGTTTAAAATTATAAACTTCCCGTATGACTGCGTTTTTCCGTAGCCTTGAAAGAAAAAAGTAACCATCATCTGTCATTCGGTCAAAGCGCTCGTAATCTAGGTAGCCACGGTCAAACACATACATGCATTCTTTATCATCAACCATGATTTCAAGCTGACCACGATCATGTTCTTTTGCCGTTGTTAAAACAGCCTTTTCAGGATAGGAACTCCCTTTTTCCATAAACACAAGTCTCAAATGCAACTTGACACCCGCTTTTGTTTTGCGGAACTTTGCCCATTTATGATTGGTCAAATTAAGTGGCAATGTGCTTGAATCAATGATTTTTAACGGCATAATAAGCTTTGTATAATGTGTTTTTGCATGAATTTGTGCGACTAAATCAAGGAAAAGCCTTTGAAATAAATCTGGATTTATACCGTTTAATCGGCGTGAGAGCTGAGAAATACTGATTGAATCAAGATCAATGCCTTTTTGTAGTTGGTCGTCGAAAAGACAATCGCTTAGCTCATGCAAACTTTCGACTTCTTGTAGCTGTGCAAAAAGGAGTAATTTTAGAAATGAGTCTGTTTTTAGTTTTTTCGTATAGTAATCTAATTTCAACGTTTTCACGGTTTCTTCAAAAAGTTGAAGATTTATTGGTGAAAACCATTGTCCAAATGAAGTTTTTCGTGTAATCTTGTCCATGTGTTGGTCCTTTTTTAGTGGATTTGGACGGGTTACCACCTGACTTATCCATTATAAAGGACTTTTTCTTTGCACAAAATAATAAAATTGAACATTTTGAGTATTTTTAATAATGAAAATAAATTAATGCAACACTAGTGATAATCTATATATATTTTTTTGATAAGATATTCTTTTTGTAAAGATAATAAGAATTCTTTTTTAGCTGGTCTTCCAAAAATCGCCACCAAGTCTATTTGGGGTATAGATTTAAACACAGGTAATAAATCCTGAACAATCATTCCTGCTCCCACTATTCCAAGTTTCATTTCATTTACATCCTTTCATTCCCTCTTCTAAAATTGCCAATTGTAATAGTGTTTCGTCATCTTTTATTATTTATTCCTCCCGATGTATGATAGTATAATAAATTGTTTTCACCTTTATATTTTCTCTTTGTAAAGCAAAAGGAAGGTGATACCGATTTGTACTTTTACCATTTCTTATATATCCAATTGTTAGCATAAAAATACTCCTTTTTATCCTCAATGAGTTTATTATAGGATGGAATAATAGAGAATTCCATGTAAGGATCTTGATTTAACGGATTTAGGATAAAATGTTCAAGACTTAACCTAAAATAAAGCTGTTTTGATGAACAAAATGTTCAAATTTAAAGGAGTGAGACGGTTTGTTGCTAGAACAAATTGCAAATAGAACGGATTATACTGCAGCAGAAAAAAATATTGCAAAATATATATTGGAGAATGCTAACTTAATTGAGAGAATGACAATCCAAGAGTTAGCACAAAAAACATTTACTTCACATACTTCTATCATTCGCTTTACTCAAAAACTAGGGATGAAGGGCTTTAAGGATTTTAAGATTATGCTTGTTAAATCTATCGAACAGAAAAACCATGTCTTATCTGAAATTAATCCCAATATTCCTTTTGAAGATGACGCTTCCCTTATGAAGATTAGTCAAGATATGATGTATTTAACTCAACAGGCTATCAAAGAAAGTTACGAGTTATTAAATGAAAGATCACTGTTTAAGATGGCTAAGTATCTATACAATTCAAAACGAATCTTTATGTATGCTGTAGGGGATTCCCAAATTCGGGCAGAAAGTTTTCAAAATAAACTTTTAAAAATAAATAAATATGCAATAATTGCAACGGCTCGTAATGAATTTGCCAACAATACGGTTAACATTGATATAAATGATTGTGCCTTCTTTATTACTTATGAAGCTAAATCAAAGGATGACTTAATTGCTGCTCGTATATTAAAAGAGAGACAGGTGCCAATTTTATTACTTACAGCCTTTCCTGAAAGTAAACTAGCCAAAATGGCTGATGTTGTTTTAACCATACCAGCTTTAGAAAAGAAAGAAACATACAAAATAGCTACCTTTTCATCACAAGTAGCTATTGATTATGTACTTAATGTGTTGTTCTCCAGCTTATATCAAATTAATTACTCACAGAACATAGAACACCAAAGAAAAAGTACGGAATTAATCGATAGCTTTCTTTTTTAAAAGATAAGAAAAATCCCTAGTCTAAATGTGTTGCTATTTTAAACTAGGGAGGGATTAAAAAATAAACATTAAGCGAGGTTTATTTCTTTCTCCACTTTCCATTCTCCTCATACAAAAATCGAGTATATACAAATTATCCTCAAGAATCCAAGAACTAACTTTTAGTAAACACTATTTGTAGCACTTTGTTTACTTTTCATTTTCCTCCAGGACAGAAGGTTAACAAAGAAAAGCAACAGACCGTATATATAAACGCCAAAAGGAAGAGATATACTGATATAATGGATACCCGCCAAAATCGGCAGAGGGATCAACAGCAGAAACAATCTCCAGCTTTGCTGGTTCCCACCTGATTCAAAAGACATGGAAAAAGGGATTTGTTTATCTAATAATTGATAGCAAACAATAGCATAAAAGAAAGCAGATAGAAACACTACTAATAAATCAGGAATAATTCTTATTCCAAACAGAAACACAAACACTATACTTAATAAAAAATAAATGGGTAAATATAATTTAATTATGACCGCTTTTAACGAACCTTTATAATAGGCATAAAAATCTGAAACTGGGAGTGTTGTAAAAATCCATGCTCCTTTATATTTTCCTGAATACCTCAACATAAAAATAATCGTCGGGATATTAATCATTGTAAAATAAATCGTTAAATAAGAAGAACTTGTTGCAAATTCGATTTCCTCAAAATTTGTGCCACTATAAAGAAACAAAAAGGGAATAACGATGGAAAAACCTAATGACGGATAAACCTTTAGTTTAAAATCTCTTTCCTGGCTAATCATTTGTCCTGTAAAATCATAAAAAGCCTTTTCTTCCCTGCTTTTTATAAAAAGTGATAATAGCCATTTTCTAAACTTTGAAACCTTTCTTTTTTTCGCTTTACTTTGGCTCGTCAATTTTTCTAAGTTTTTCTCAAAAACAGGAATTAGCTTCCCATAAATAATAATCGCGATAATTGGTAAAACAAGAGCGAGAGTGGCGAGAAGTATCATCATCTTTTCGGTATTCCCATTCAAAATCCATTCATACGGACCTGCAAACCACATTGGAATGATAAAAATATGCCACCAATGTACTTGATACACAATATTTAAATCAACAAACTCAAAGCTTCGAATAACAAGTTGGTACCCTACCATAATAACGATAGACAAGCCAATCTGAACATAATTGATTATATCCTTTAGTTTTTCTCCATCAAAAAAACGCAGAATAGCCAAGTATAATAATGCTGTAATAACAACAATAAATAAATTAGCTAAAACAAGGAGAACAACTGTTATTAAAAAAAAGACAATGCCTTGTTTTATGAGACTTACGACTAACGGAATAAAGGTGATCGCAATCGTTAGTTGAGACAGATAAATCATGATATGTAACACTTTTGCTGCATTGATTGTTCTCCTATTAACTGGTTTCGTGTGTACAATATGCTTGTCGCGAACATCCAATAATACAGCAGAAAAATCTGAAATCATAGAAGTCATAACGAGAAATAAAATAATTCCAAAAGAAATACTCATTTGAAAAAGGTAGTTGTCACCGAATGCCATAAACGGAATAAGAACTAATCCCATAAAAGCATATAACCATAAAGATTTTATATAGGCATATTTATCTTCTTTCTTTTCTTTTTTCTGATTAGACTGTGAGAAAATGGTTGGTAGTTTGCGTTGATCCATCATAAGTTTTACTTGAAGAATGGCCCTTAACACCTCATAATCGATGCCTAATTTCTGAAAAAAAGCTTTAAAGCGATCAAGAAGTTTTAATACCGTATAATCTGTCATGATTGCACCTCTTGCACAACGGATACGAAGGATTCCCCAATTTCTCTATGATTATGAAATCCTGTAAGTTGATTAAAGATACCTTCTAAACTTCCTTGTTCATTTTGTGTCTGAAGCTCTTTGAAGCTTCCATCTACCACAATCTTTCCCTCATTTAATAAAATAATTCGACTACTTATCTTTTCTACAACATCCATAATATGAGAAGAATAGAAGATTGTTTTTCCAGATGACGCGAGCTGTGCAAGAATTTCCTTAAATATCATCACACTATTAGCATCTAGCCCATTGATTGGTTCATCTAGAAATAAAATATCAGGGTTATGTAAAACACTAGAAATAATTAATAGTTTTTGCCGCATTCCTTTTGAATAAGAGGATATTCTGGAATGATAAACCTCACCAATTCCAAACAGCTCCATTAATCTTTGCGCTTTTTGATCAACAAAATCTGCATTCATCCCATACAATTTGCCTATAAAGGTTAAATACTCATAGGCAGTTAGATTATCATACACCTCTGCTATCTCTGGTACATACCCAATTCTCCGCTTATACTCGATTGAATCTTGATTAATTTCTTTTCCGAAAAGTTTTACTTCCCCTTCATTATAACTTTCAATCCCAAGGATAATTTTAACGGTGGTGCTTTTTCCAGCTCCATTCGGTCCAATATAACCAATAATCTCCCCGCGTGAAACATGAAGATCAATCCCTTTTAAAACCTCCTTTACACCATAGTTTTTCCGTAATCCTTTTATCGTAATGATTTCTTCTGTAGCCATTGGTTTTCCTCCCTTATAGACTTTTCTGTCTCTATGATTCTAAAAAAAGGAAAAAATCTCCTTTTTATCTATTGTACCATTCCTCTTTACAGCATTTGTAATATGTTTTTATATTCGATAAAAACCATGTTAAGAAAAATTTCATTAGCAGGGCTTTTTCCTCATTCCCCGCGAGTTTCAACACCTAGCTTTTCGACCAAATCTTGAGCTGGATCGTTAAAAGTGGGATAAAAAAACTCAGCAAAAGCCTTTAAGGCTTCTAACTGAGTTTCTGTTATTATTCTCGTTTATTTACATTTTACCTTCATATAAAAGCGAGATTGGGTAGCATCCAAGTATCCCACTTCTTCTAAATGCTGATAAAGCCGATACAATGCATCTTGGTATTTTTCTACGCTAAAATCTGGAATTTGCCAAGGAATCGCTTTTAAATAGAAAAGAACTGAGCCCAAGTCATAAAATCGCTGTGTAGGAAACTCCTCTCTTTGCTCTAGAATCTCCCATTGGTCAATAGAAAAATTCTTGAGAGCTGATTGAAGATTCCACTCCTTAAATTCAGAATTAACAGCAACTCCAAACCAGTCATTTAACTCCTTGCAATCCCAGCCACCTACTTGCTGGGTGATAAAGATTCCATTCGTCTTTATTATCCTTTTTAACTCCTTTACAGAGTATGATTCATGCCTGTTAATTATTAAGTCGAAGTGATTATCTGGAAACGGCAAATGCTCATTATCAACAACTTCATATACTTTGACTCCTAAAGGTTCTAACTTCCTTTTCGCAATCGGTACATTCGGTTTATAGCCTTCTGTTGCATAGACGGTTGGTGGATAGTACCCCTTTAATAGAGAAAGAAACTCTCCGCCACCAGTACCCATATCCAATATAGCAGTAGCTCCCTGCATTGCGGAGATCACTTTACTACCATAAGACCAGGAAAGCAGGCTGTTTTGGATTCTCCCTGTATCATAGATGCTCGAAAAATCCCAGCCTTCAAACTTCTCGTTTATTTCCTCTAAATACCTATGAAAATTTGAATCTTTCACTTTTTATTCCTCCTCTATTTTCTCTTTTCCTACAAAAGATAGTGGATAGTGGAGGGCCTCTGCAATAATGATTTTATATTTCATGTTCCAGTAATCTCATATCTTCGCATCCTCTCAAGCTTATTTATATAACCATTGTTGTATACCATTTTTCCTATCATTCTTAATCGAAAAAATAACGATAGTAGGTAATAAAGGTAACGAGAATACTAATAACGATAAATAAAATAAGTCCAATAATTATTGGCGAAATCCGGAAATGAAAAGGACCAATTCCAGCTTCCTCCCATGTCCAGCCGGCAATGTTTGCATTGAAGGTTGCATTGGTTTGATGAATATATAGACGAAAAAGATAAACAATTCCAAAAAGCAAAAGACTGCCTAATAAGATGGTGTCGATAAAGTGAAACTTCCATCAGTGGGGGTTTTTCTTCAACCCCCACTGATGGTTAGTTGAACCAATCGGACCTTTACGGACAGTTGATCTCCCACCTATCTTCCTCGTATTCTCATAAACTTGAGGGGGGAGTCTTACTGTCCGTTAAGAGTGGGGTAAAGTTCCATCCTAATAAATAGGATGCAAACCATATTATCAATGTTTCGACTGTTAAAGTTGCTAAAATTATATAGATACTTTTCATGCAAATCCCCTTATCATTTTTGCTCATTACTAAATCTGTTATTTGAAAGTTTAGTTTTTTTGATACAGATGAATAGCTCTTGTATTATGTCCAAGTATATGTAATGAAAGTTTCTTTGCACCTAAAGTTTGAACGTATTTTCCCAATGTTAAAAGGGCTGCTGTTCCATATCCTTTATCTCCATAAATAAGTACCTGCCTTCCACAGACAGATACTTATTTAACTACCTTTTTTACTTACTACATATCTCTAATAGTGTCATTCGTTAATCGCACGAGGCTACCACTTGGCTCAAAAATAACAGAAATTAATAAGGTAAGAGGCAGAACAACCACATATAAAGTGAAACTTCCATCAGTGGGGGTTTCCTTCCCCCCCCACTGATGGTTAGTTGAACCAATCGGACCTTTACGGACAGTAGATCTCCCACCTATCTTCCTCGTATTCTCAGAAGCTTGAGGGGGGAGTCTTACTGCCCGTTAAGAGTGGGATAAATATCCTTTAACTATTTTTCGTATCAAGTGTTTCAGCTCCTTCCTCATCAATTTTGGAATCTATTTCCTTTATTATACACCGTTTTTTATTTTTTCGAAATATTCCATCATAACATTTTTTTACACATGTCTTTTTTCAATAAGCTGAATGCCGATGCCTAGCATAATCGTTCCCATTAAACAAAGAATTCCTGCTGGAACCATGATGTCCATCCATGAGGCACTTTCAATAATCCCTTTTTTTAATAGCTCCATTCCATAAGTAATGGGAATAAATTTAGATAAAAGAAGCATTACTTTCGATGTAACGATTTCAATTGGCCAATATGCTCCGCCAAGCATAGCAAAGCTAACTGATACAAGTGGAATAATGGCATTGAACTGGCTTGGTGTTTTAACAAGACCTGTAAGGAGAATCGTTAATGCCACGATGGAAAATAAGTATGGAATGATTAGTACATACACCAAATAAAAATTTCCATTAAAATCAATATTTAATCCATATTTAAAAAGAAGAAAGATCATAATAATTTGTGCGTATCCTATGAAAAAGCTAAATAATAGATGTCCTAAATATATTTGGGCTTTCGACGTAGAGGATAAGATAAAACGATCCCATATTCCATTTTGTTTATCTCTTAGTATCTCTATTACCGTAAATGAAATGGTATAAATACAGAAGAATAAAGTAAATCCAAATAACGACTGGAGTGACTGATTATAAGTCGCTTCTTTTTCTGATAAAGTTTGTTCATTTGATACCGGAATAATTGGCGTTTCTTTATTACTTATAAGCACCCTTTTTGCTTCTTCTTTATCCGCTGCATTATTTAATAATGCATCTTCCTTCAGCATATAACCATAATAGGTTTGAAGAAAATTTTGCACCATTAATACATTGGCAGTTTCGGCTATCCTAAAGATCGTATAAGTATCTGCATTTATCGATACCCCTACATCTGCTTCCCCTTTTGCCAATTGTTCCTTTACTTCTTCTTCTGTATATGAAACAAACGAATAACTCTCACTTTTATTCAAATCCTTTAAAATGTTATTTGCTTTCGTCGACTGATCAGTGAAAATTGGCACCTCTACTTTTGTAAAGGAAGAGATCCCGACTAAATAAGCAAATACGATACAGATAAGGGAGGTTATAATAAATCCGCCTGGCTTTCTTATAAATTTCTTGCATTTCCCCCATAGTACTGCATTCATCGTATCCCTCCTCTTTTCTTCAAGGTAACTACACTAAGTAAAAGCAAAAGAACAGAAAACAAAAGAATTGCTCTTAGCTGACTCCATATATCCCCTAAGGAGTACCCTTGATATACTTTTAAATACGCAGTAAGCGCAGCTCCCCCAGGAGAATATTTACCTAATGTTTCCATAAATCCGCCAATTGCACTCACATTGAAAAAACTGCCGCCAATAAAAGCTAGGATCGGAACAATGAGAGACGAAAAAATACTTTCCACATTTCGTGAATTAGTAGCAAAAGCAACCGCAGTAGTAAATGTGGCGAATGTTGCTGCCATTATGCTCACAGTCAAAGTTACGAATAAATGATTGATTATACTAGGAAAGACTACTCCATAAATCAATGCTGTTAAGCTAAATAAAATCGTTAATTGTAATAAAGATAATATAAATGCTGCCATAAAAACGCCAGTAAAAAATACGATTTTTGGAACATTTGCTAATAAGATTCGCTCATACATAAGCTCTTCCTTTTGCTGAAAAGCAAAACCCGCTACGGTTGTAGAAATATAGAACACAAACATGACACACATTCCCACTCCATAATAAGCAAAAGCACTAATCTCTTTTTTCTTTTCAATATTCTCAATTTGTCCATATATGTTTGTATTTACTAATGCGGAATAATCAATTTGAAGATCTTGTGCTGTTTTTTGATAAACCCATTCTTTTTGATAATTTGTAATAATATCTTGGATAATGGTTGCACGAAGGGATTGTTCATCCTTTGTCTTTAGGATCCACGCCGGAATCGTTGTGTTTTTTTCTAAAAGATTATTATAAAATTTAGTAGTAAAGCCTTCTGGAATAAGTAACACACCGTCATAATCTTTTTCCTTCACTTCTTTTATGTTCCGATATTCGGTGATAGATAGAACTTTCTTTAATTCTGGACTCTTTCCTACTACATTAATAAATATGTTTATCGGTTCAAGGGATTCAATAAGCGCTATGTTAGCTGCTTTTTTCTGTTCGGCTGCATTAGACTGTCTAATTTTCTCTATTACTTGTTGTTGTGCTTGGTCTGCTTCATCTTCCACTACAACAGCGAGCTTTGCAGTCACTTCTACCTCTTCATTATTATTCAATGCCCCTAAAGCACTTCCAAGAATAGTTATGAGTACAAATGGCATAAGCAGTAATACAATTAGTTCCCGTGGTCTTCTCCAAATCATCAATAATTCTTTCTTTATCATTTGCCAAAGCATATGGTACCCTCCTAATCCCTTAATTGACGACCTGTTAAATGCAAGAAAACATCTTCTAAAGTAGGTGTCTCAATATGGACAGAGAGTACATTTGTTTTCTGCTCTTCGGCAATTCGCAAAATATCTTTCAGTAAATGAACTTGTCGTGGCACGATTACAGTAATTACTGATTGTTGAATGGAGATATTTTTAATATTTTTATGATGGCGGAGTGCTTCTGTAAATTCATGCTTTACTATTTCCACCTTAATATTAATGGCAGTTTCTGCGGAGAGGATGTTTTTTATATCCTCTTTCGCGCCAGAAGCAATAATTTCACCATGATCCATAATATAAATGCGATCACAAAGAAATTCGACTTCTTCCATATAGTGACTGGTGTATAGGACAGTCATTTGCTTTTCTTTATTTAGCCTTTTAACGGTTTCTAAAATGTAATTTCTTGATTGGGGGTCAATTCCAACGGTTGGTTCATCCATAATAATAATTTCTGGTTCATGAATTAATGCAACACCAATATTTAATCTTCTTTTCATCCCACCGGAAAAAGTTTTCACTAAATCCTTTTCCCGCTCCTTTAAACCGATTATTTCAAGAACTTCATCTACCCTCTTTTGTAGTATATTTTTAGGGATTCGGTGCATTTTTCCAAAGAAAAGTAAGTTTTCTCGTGCAGATAAATCCAGATAAACAGCAATATCCTGTGGGACTACTCCAAGTATTTTTCGTAATGTCTGTGGTGTTTTTAAAATACTTTCGTTATTTAGTCTTACATCTCCAACATCGGGAGCAATTAACGAAGATATCATGGAGATTGTAGTAGATTTCCCAGCCCCATTTGGTCCAAGCAATCCTACTATTTCTCCCTTCTCTAAATATAAATTAACGGAATTTACAGCTTGTTTTTGTTTAAATGATTTAGATAAATTCATTATCTCTAACAAGGTCATCATCCTTTCTATATACAGAATAATGAAAATACACCTCGATTCCTATACCTATAGGTCATTTTTTTCCAAAAATAAAATGACTCAGGTCATATATTTTTTATTCTTATTGAAAATTACAGCAAATTGGCAAAAAGCATACTTTCCCTTAAAAAGGGTAAAACATAAAGAAGATAATCTCTCGGAAAGGAGCTGAAAGATTTGGGCATTTTAGTCCTAGTCATTCTAATTGCATTAAATGCTTTCTTTGCTGCCGCAGAAATTGCGCTCATTTCCTTAAATGACAATAAAATTAAACATATGGCGGACACAGGTCATAAGAAAGCTAAAATAGTCTATAAACTACTATCAGAGCCTAGTAAATTTTTAGCCACCATCCAAATTGGTATTACCCTTGCAGGATTTCTAGCCAGTGCCTTTGCAGCTGATAGCTTTTCTGGTCAATTGACAGAGTTATTTTTAACAATGGGAATTCCTCTCTCTCAAGGACTGCTTGATTCTATTTCAGTCATTATTATTACTCTACTGTTATCCTATTTCACCCTTGTTTTTGGTGAATTAGTTCCTAAACGAGTGGCTTTAAAGAAAGCAGAAGGTATTGCGATGTTTGCTGCAAGTCCATTAACGGTACTTTCCAAAATAACAGCACCATTTGTCGCCTTCTTAACATTCTCCACCAATCTAGTTGCACGCCTATTCGGAGTACGTCCAGGTGAGGAAGATGAGGAAGTAACAGAAGAAGATATAAAAATGATGATAGATGTAGGAAATGAAAGAGGAAGTATTGACGAAGATGAGCGAATGATGATCCATAATATTTTTGAATTTGATAATAAAAATGTCACGGATATTATGACCCATCGCTCCAATATGGTAGCCATTCCTTCCGATTACACATTAAAGGAGATAGCTACTCTAGTGAACCGTGAAATGTATACTCGCTACCCTGTTTACGAGGAAAACATTGATAACATTATTGGCATCCTACATTCCAAAGATCTGTTAGCCTATATGGGCAAAGAAGATACCTCATTTCAATTAAGTGAGATTATTCGCAAACCTTATTTTGTATTGGAATCAAAAAGAATCGATGAATTATTTATCCAGATGCAAAAAAATAATGTTCTTTTTGCCATTGTCGTCGATGAATATGGCGGAACAGATGGAATTGTTACAATGGAGGATTTAGTTGAGGAAATCGTCGGCAATATTTTTGATGAATACGATGAACCAAAACCTCCTGAAATTAAGATTATCGGGGAACATACCTATCTATTGCAAGGGACTATTAGTTTAGACGATGTGCAAGAATTATTGAAAATTACCTTGCCGATAGAAATTTATGATACATTAAGTGGTTTTCTCATTAGTAAGATTGGCTATATTCCAAATGATCAGGAAAAACCATCCATCACTTTCAAAAACTTTGAATTTCAAGTAGAAGAGATTGTAGATCGCAGAATCAGCCAAATAAAAGTAACGAAAATAATCGAAGAAGAATCACCAACAAACAATACTTTAGAAAAATGACTCTTTCAAAAGAAAAATGGCTTATCTTTACCTAAATAAGCAGCAGACTTTGTAAAAAATTGATATATTTGAAACTCCCACTTCCGACATGATGAGTGGGAGTTTACTCTATCCCTCTCATTTCTTCACATTTATTCCCGATTATTCGCCTAAAATATCACCAAGCAAATACTATCCTTTGAATCGTTCACAAGTAATTTAAGTAACAGTAACTTTCCTGTTGCCACCATACCTGTACTAATGTAATCCCTCTTTTCTTCTTCCTATTCCATCAATATGTACTAAGTAAATTTTCCCCTTCCTAAAGTTCAACTAACCATTCAGTGGTGGTTTTCCTTCCTCCCCCACTGATGGTTAGTTGAACTAATCGGACCTTTATCTCCCACCTATCTTCCTCGTATTCTCATAAGCTTGAAGGGCGAGTCGTACTTTCCGTTAAGAGTGGGATAAAATTTTTCCTATGAATTAACGGCTACCTTTATTATACTTGATAATGATTTAGCATTTACTTTATGTTCTATTGGAGGTTTTTTTATGAAAAAATACGGAAAGGATATCCTTGTAATTATATTTGGATCCTTCCTTTTTGCATTAGCTGTCAATTTATTTGTTATTCCTAATGACTTAGGAGAGGGAGGAGTTACCGGGGTAGCCATTATTGCTTATTACTTATTTAAATGGTCGCCAGGTATTGTTAACTTTACGTTAAATAGCATTTTATTAATAATCGGCTATAAATTTTTAAGTAAACAAATGATTGTTTATACCATTATTGCAGTCTTCTTCAACTCATTATTTTTACATCTAACAGAGTCATGGACGATATATTCTGATGAATTATTTGTTAATGTCATTTTTGGTGGAGTTTTTGCTGGGGTTGGAATCGGTTTAATTATAAGAGTAGGCGGTACAACAGCTGGTTCTACTATTCTCGCAAAGCTAACCAATAAGTATCTCGGTTGGAGTATTAGTTATGGCTTATTATTTTTTGATCTACTTGTTGTATTTGCATCCTTTTTCCTTATAAAAGCAGAAGGGGTCATGCTGACAATTATCATGCTCTATGTTGGAACAAAGGTAATGGAATTTGTCATTGAAGGCGTTAATCCGAAGAAAGCAGTCACGATTATTTCCAGTCACCCCACTGAAATTGCCGATCAGGTAAACGAGCAATTAAATCGTGGAGTCACTGTATTATCTGGACATGGCTATTATACAAAAGATGAAAAAGAAATACTGTATATTATTATTAATAAACAAGAAGTTGTTAAACTAAAGAAAATAGTAAAGCAAACAGATGAGAACGCCTTTATTACCATTCACGATGTAAGGGACGTCTTTGGTGAAGGTTTTATCCATCTCTCTAAAGCATAATAAGGGGATTTCTGGGCCAAATCCCCCCTTTGGCTTATTTGTGTATATGTAAGTTGAAATCTACTCAGATTTTGCACTACTAGATACTAGATTTACCCAACAAAGAAATTACTTCATGTTCTATTCCGCTCTGGGATTTATATATAATCATTCCGCACTGCATATATGGCTAATTGAGTTCTATCTCTTAATTCTAATTTAGCTAAAATTTGGGTGATATGATTTTTTATCGTTCCAACTGATAATAATAATTCACTGGAGATTTCTTTATTTGTTTTTCCTTGACCAACTTTTTTTACGATTTCGATTTCACGTTTTGTTAGTGCAACCATCTGATTCAAAGAATTGTCGTAATGGCTCTCTCTTTAAGAGCTTAGGCATTAATTTAGCTGCAACTTGATCATGTATCGCCATACCACCTATTAAACAGCTTTTTATACTATTTACTAGCGTAACACTATCTGTCGTCTTTAGCAGAAAGCCATTAGCACCCTCTTGAAATGCTTGTATTGCATATTCTTCATCATTAAAAGTCGTAAGGATCAGTATTTTTATATGCGGAAATTGCTGATGAATTTCTTTTGTTGTCTGCATTCCATCCATAATTGGCATTCGAATATCCAAAAGGACAATGTCGACAATTGTACGCTCTAATAAAGACAATACTTCTTTTCCGTTTCCCGCTTCAGCAACAACTTGGATTTCTTCATCTTGTTCGATAATCATCTTTAAACCATTTCTGACAATCGCTTGATCCTCAGCAATTAACACGCGAATCATCTCTACATTCCTCCCCAACAGGAATATTTCCTTGTAAAATAAATTCTCCATCCAATTGAAGAATCTCTAATTTGCCATGTCCTTCTTCCATTCTTTTTTTCATGTTTTCTAACCCAAATCCGTAATGAAAAGGATGTTTATGTATATAAGGGTTTCTAATTTCAAACGTTAAGCTGCCAATTGGTGAAACACCTAGCGTAATATATACTGCCCTTGAACTCCCATATTTCATCGCATTTGTTATTCCTTCCTGGATACAACGATATAGAACTGCACTTTGCTTATTACTCAGATTGACTTGAAGTACTCCTTGTTTCGTTGTAAAGTGAACATGAATATTGTTTTCACTTTCCAATTTTTTAACAAGAGCAATAATGGAAGCAATTCCTCCAAGTTCTTCAACTTGTAAAAGCCGAACCGCTTTTCTCGTTTCTTCTAAGCATTCCTCTGTCATATTTTTCAAAAGGAGATATTGCTCTTTCTTCTCTTTAATCCAATATTGTTCAATTTGCATCATTAAGGCTGTCAGCTGATGACCGACAGAATCATGCATTTCTCTGGCAATAAGATTTCTCTCCTCCACTCTTGCAGCATGCTCATTGTAATAAGATTGTCTTTTTTGTATACGATAATCACTTAATAAAGATTCGTATGTCTCCCTGATTTGTTGATAATCTTCGTCCAGTTCATTTAAACGTACAAGTAGATACGAAATTAGCAAGAAGAAACTTATCCAGATCATAGTAGGATAGGAAAATAATATAATGCCAATAGCTAGGCTCAGCAATAAAAACAGGATTACAACCATTCGAAAGAAATCGCTTGATGTGTTTGAACTCATTTCTATCATAAAATAAAAGAGAAAAAGCAAGAGATACGCATATAATTCTTTTCCGACTGCAAACTGGATTAATTCTAGAATAACGATGATGGAAAGAAACGGAATGCTTTTTCTTGTAAACACAGGTACAAGAAAATAGAATGCCAGAATAATAGATAAAAGAAATAATAGCATGACAAAATGCCAAGCATCTGTGTTATATGCTTGATATAACGCACCTAAACATAAGAAAAACAGAATTCCTGTTTTTATCGTAAAGACCTTCATTAGTTCCCCTTTCTAACAGCATCTCTTTTTTATAGGATGTTTTCGTAGAGTTTATTGCTCATTACCGGCAATCCTGAGTAATTAATATTATTCTTATTGAAAGCAACACTTCTTTAAAAAATGGCCCTTTTATAAAAGGGCTTGTAAAAGATATCTCTTCTACAAGCCCTCTCGTTGTTTCTATTAAATACTATATCCAATCACTAATACGAGAATAAAGGAAACTACCAATAAAATCCATAGTGTTTTTGTATTTTCCCCTTTTTTTGTGCGAATAAGTACCATTTCAAGCATGCCAATAACCCAAATACCTACAAGCATCTTTATCGTATGCATGAAATCCATCCCTGTTTTTGCGATTAAGCCAATCCCAGAACCAATAATAAGAATGTATACAACCCGTAACACCATATGTAGGATTTTACTTCCCTTTTCTTTTCCAGCTTTATGTAAACCGAATGATAAGGCAAATAGAACTAGCCCAATAATCCACGTCAGTACATGAGCATCTGTTGAACTCATATATATTCCCCCTCCTTTTCTCCATTATTTTAACATATATCGCTTCATTTCCTCTATTTTCGACTCTTTACTTATCTCTTGCTACTTTATTTATAAGAGTGCCAATCCCTTCAACCGATATTTCAATGGTATCTCCTGCCTTTAAGAACCGAGGCGGATTAAATCCTTTCCCTACTCCAGCAGGTGTCCCTGTTGCAATAATATCCCCTGGCTCTAACGTCATTCCTTTAGACAATACACTGATAACCTCTTCGATTGGGAAAATAAAATGCGTAGTATTAGATTGCTGTCTAACTTCTCCATTTACCGTTGTAGTAATATTTAATGAATTGGGATCTGTTATACTATCACTTGTCACAATCCATGGCCCCATCGGAGCACTCGTGTCCAAGCTTTTTCCAATGAAAAATTGCTTATGTTTCTTCTGCAAATCTCTTGCTGTAATATCATTTAAGATAGTATAGCCAAATATGTAATCCAATGCCTTCTCCTTTTCAATCCCCTTTCCTCTTTTCCCAATAACAACTGCAAGTTCACCTTCATAATCAAGCTGTTCGGTTACTTCTTTATGTTCTAGAACATCATTCAGATGTCCAATAACCGTTGTCGGAGCTTTTGTAAAGACCATTACGTGCTTAGGAATATCTTCTTTACTTCCCATTTCTATTGCATGTTCTACATAGTTTTTCCCAACGCAAAAGATATTTTTTCTCGGTCTCGGGATAGGGGCTAAGAACTTCACCTTTTCCATTGGAATATAAAAATTAGCTTGATCATTTTGTTCTTCTATCCAATGAATTAAACTTCTTACATTATTTAAAAAGTCTTCTTGTTCCATACATGTAACTAAGTCTTCTGCATAGGGGCGTCTGCCTGTACGCTTTTCTTCCGCATCATTCAATGGCACTATTCCATTTTCATCCACTATTCCTACCAAAATTTTCTCTTCTAAAGAAATTGTCGCAAACTTCATTTCTCTTCCCCCCATTTTTATGACTAAAATCATTTAAGAAAATTATAAACTTTCTAAATGCTTTTTCCAAATAGAAAAAAGACTTGCTTAAACTCATCAAGATAATTAACTACCTAACACAATTATTTTCCGCTTGCTTATGGACAGATTTCTAGTCATAGTACAACCATTCATAAGAATAAGTTAATTAGGAGAAGAATTTATCTATCTAGGTAAATGTATCACCTATTCTGTTGTGTTCCATAGTATGTATAAGAATATTGTATAAAGGATGTTGAATATGCCAGCAATCGTTGGAGTAGCTCAAGTCATATCTGTTGGGGGTAGCTCTATTTTTAATATTGGCGATGTTTATAAAATGATGCCTATCTCTAATGCGAAGACTTTTTCTGGATCTGGCTCTTTTAATACAGGTGATGGATTAAAAGTTACTAACTATCGTAGTTCTACTAATACGTATGATAACGACGGTCTGGATCAACCAATTGCAGGAAATGCGTAAGTAGACTAAAGGGTGATGTGTAAATGAATTATTTTATCCAACAATCCATAGTCATTAACACGATTAAAATCGGAGGTATCTCAAACTCCTCTGTATTACAAATAGGTAGCGCCGGTATCATTAAACCTGCCTCTTATTTATACAATACAGGCGGATTCACCGAATCAGCTCCCGAACTTAAGCCAGATCAGCCTGGATTAAACATTGCAGATGAAGAAACGGTTTTCTCACCTGCAGTTCCCTTGCAAGCTCCTCGAAAATAGGAAAGATTTGCAATAAGGAAAGGGGGATAGAATTGTCTTATGATTTCTACCAATACAGTGAAAAAATGCGTAATTATTTACAGTTGCTTGAAAAAAGGATAAAAGATTTAGAAAAGCAAGTTGCTGCCTTAACCATTGATCTAACAACTATAAAAGAAAAACCTACTGTTCATATTGATCGAATTGACTACAGCTTTGATCAATTAAAAGTGGAAACATTAGAAGGAACACTAAATATCGGTCTTAATCCAGAAGATCTAAGCAATATTGAAGAGCTTGCGATTAATCAAAATTCACCAATTAATCAGCCGCATGCCCCTTTCTATCCGCCCATCGATCCAAAGCAAATGATGAACCGATCCATGGATATAGAAGAGGAAATGAATCAATTTATTCAACTAGAACTGCCTGACATCATTCGAAAAAAACAAACAGAACTAAATATGCCAGAAGAAGAATCTTATGTCACTTTTATTCAAGATGACATCAACAAACAATTGCCAACAAGAATTCAATATTATTTACAACAAGGTGCCAATCGCAAACAAAATGGAAACAATTTATCGAACGAAGCAATTATCCAAGCTTTAAAGGAGGAAATGGAAAACGGGGTTCACCTATTCCTAAGCCATATACCAGATAATATGAAGGGAAGTGGAAATGAATGAATTTTCAAGTATACAACCGAGAGCTTCAAGTAGGAAATATCAATATTATTGGGGTTGCAAGTTCCTCTATTTGCCTTGTTGGCGATGCCCAAACAATCCAATTAGCTTCTACATTTGATACACCAGCTGAATCACTAATAATCGGTCCCTTTGTTCCACTGCATCCGAAAATTTAATTATGTTACAGCGTACATCTGTTGTCGATTCAGTGAAGGTCAGGACAGTATCCTTTTCTTCGATTGTGGAAATTGGGGACGCTACTTATCATCAAGCTTTTTCACGAGCTTTAGCTGTTCAAAGACAACAGGAACTCTTTTATGGAACAGAAGGTGTTTACGAAGAGTATGATGTCTTTAAGGAACCTATCCCTTTAATACCGATTATCGAAAATGTAGAATGTCATTTTGAAAATGTGAAACCCATTATTAAAGTTCATCATATAGATATTACAGGTATATCCTCTTCTTCCTTATTACAAATAGGAAATTGTCGTCATATGTATACAGAAGCAAGAATTAAGCATATTCGCCAAATCGAGCAATCGATAGCAACAGAAGTTGGGGATAATTTGATTCAATTAAATGAACCTAGCCAATTAGGTATCCCAACCTCTGAAAGTCCCGTTTCTGTTACCGGTACAGATATTATGGGATCGCCTTTTTCAGGGGTGGGGCCAGAGCAGGAACAATAAAAGTGTAATCTCAATCTATATTCTTTCCATTTAGGGCGATTATGCATGGAACCAATAGGGCTATTTCGGTTAAACTTCTAAATATCAGCCAAAAGCTTAATGATTTCAGCCAAATCAATCGCTTTATCAGCCAATATATCCAGTTTTTCAGCCAAACCTGCAATGCTATTAAAATATGGTTTTACTGTTTCGTTCATACTGGCTAAATATGAAGTATCAACATGATAAAGTGAAACTTCCATCAGTGGAGGTTTTCCTTCATCCCCCACTGATGGTTAGTTGAACCAATTGGACCTTTACGGACAGTTGATCTCCACCTTTCTCCCTCGTATTCTCATAAGCTTGAGGGGGGAGTCTTACAGTCCGTTAAGGGTGGGATAAAGATACGAAACAAGGAGGTTAAAAAATGCCTGCAATCGTAGGACCAGTACAAATTGTTAACGTGGGGGAAGGAATTGTTCAATTTGGAGATTCGTTGTTTATTTCTCCTAAAGGGAATTCCAAGGCAACTTTAGGCTCAGGTACCTCCAATACTGGAGCATTTATTATTACAAATAACGGATTGAACGCTAGTAACTATGTAGACACTAGTTTAATTGATCAACCAGTTGTTGCAAATAACTAAGCATAGAATCATTAATTTTTTTAGGGAGGAAAGAATCATGCCTGCTATAATAGGTCCGATTCAAATTGTTAACACAGGAGCAGGAATTGTTCAATTCGGAGATTCCTTATTTATCTCGCCTAAGGACAATTCAAAAGCAACGATAGGCTCAGGTACCGGTAATAACGGTGCGTTTGTTATCACCAATAATGCAATCAATTCCAGCAATTATACAAATGGCAGCGGTGTGGATCAACCAATAGCTGACAATAATTGATAAGAATGTTCTTTAGGAAAACATTTTTCTTTAATCTAAAAAAGCATCCCGCACTATTAGGAGGGCACTGAAAAACTGGCTAGTTAATGATGATGGGCAATAGCCACTTTTTAAACATAAGATGATGGATTTGTTTTCCGAGGCGTCCGCTCGCTTTCCATGGGGCGAGCGCCAAGCCTCCTCGTCACTACGTTCCTGCGGGGTCTCGGACTTTCTCGCAGCTCCCATAGGAGTCGAGCGGACGCCTCTCCAAACCAACCTTATTTTCACTTTCAAATATACTTGCTCTTCATTTCGCACGAAAAAAACTTTTTCAGTGATCTCCACTATTAGTCTGGCTGTCTTTTTAGGTTAGTTTTTAAAAACATTTATAGCTTAAGCACATGAGCACCATCAAAGAAGAATAAGTATTTCTCTTCAATTTTTCGTTTTAAGATTTTTTCTAATGCTTCTGTATAAAGCTCTATTTGGACTTTATAGCGTGATTCCAATATTGGTTTAGCTTCTTCATATCCACCCTTATATCGAGCAGATATCGTGTCTGTTTTATAATCAAGCAATACTGTACCTAATTCATCCTCAAAGAATACATCTATTATCCCTTGCACGAGAACCGGCTCCTCGCCTCCTTTCCAGTCTGCATATACTCGACTCGCTGGATAGGCAATATTAAACGGGATTTCTCGTACAAGCTTTGGTGCCTGTTGCATTCTTTTTCCTAAAGGAGATTGGAAAAAGGATAGAATAGAGGAAATATCAATAACTTCCGCTTGGTCGATCGTTAATAATTCCTTTTTGACCATATCCTCTACTAAATGATTCAGACTAGCTTCTGTTACTTCTTCTTTTATCACTATATGCTGCATAACCATATGCATAGCGGTTCCGATTTCTGCTGGGCTTAATTTTTTTTCCTGCATAAATTTAGGGCGATTCCAAACCGTTTGCTTCCACGCTTTTGCAAGTTCTATCCCACTTTGAACATCACGTAATTCTCCTTGGCGCTTCAATTCAGATACCGACTGCTTCGATCGATGAGAAGTGCTTTCTTTAGAAGCGTATGACCATGCAAATGTTTCTTTGATTGCTTCTTTATAGGTAGAAGTACTCTCCATTCTTTTTCCTTCTGTTACCTTTTCCAACCATTCATTTTCTTTATTTTCTTCTTCCACTGATCGACTCAAAAGCTCTTCTTTTTGAAGAATCCTTACTTCCCAATTAGATGGGTGAACAGAGATTGCTTCTTTTTCACTCCAGCTTTCTAAATGAATCCATGTATTGTCACGATGTCTAACTAATGCAGGACCAATCCAATCTAAATAAGACTTCGCTTGGGCACGATCAAATTCATTTAAAAGCCAATTGGAATGTCCCGCTATTTGCGCCCATTTCTGTTTTGCTTTTTCTATATCCTTTACAGCACCTATTAAAATAAGTTTTTCCTTCGCTCGAGTTAAAGCAACATACAAGACCCGCATTTCTTCTGCAAGTAGCTCCATTTTTTTCTTTTTTGCAAAAGCAATTTGCGGAAGAGATGGATAAGATATTCGTTTTTTTGCATCGATATATTTTGTAGCGAAGCCTAAATCTTTATCTAATAAAAAATTCTTTCTTAAATCCATTGTATTGAAATTACGTCCCATCCCTGCTATAAAAACAAATGGGAATTCTAAACCTTTACTACTATGGATTGTCATGATCCGAATAACATCTTCTTGTTCCGTTAAGGCTCTTGCTGCTCCTAAATCATTTCCTCGATCTCTCATTCGCTCCACAAATCGAAGGAAGCGGAATAAGCCACGAAATGATGTCTCTTCATATTGACGTGCTCTATCATAAAGTGCACGCAAATTTGCCTGACGTTGATTTCCTGCTGGTAATCCACCAACAAAATCATAAAAGTATGTTTCTCGATATAACTTCCAAATCAACTCCGATAATGAGCCTCTTCTTGCTTCCGAGCGCCAGTCAGCAAGTCGATCAAAAAACGGTCTTATTTTTTCATACAGAACCTCTTCTTTCTGACTGCTCGAATGAATAAATGCCTGAATGGATTCATAAAACGCTCCTTGCTTTTTCGCAATTCGCAGCCTGCTTAACTCCTCTTCCGATAAACCAACAATTGGGGAGCGAAGAACCGAAGCAAGCGGAATATCTTGATATGGATTATCAATAACCTTTAATAAGGACATCATAATATCCACTTCTGTTGATTCAAAATAGCCGGTCGTTAAATTAGCATAGGTCGGTATGTTATATTGCTTTAATTCTTCCATAATTTGTGGAGCCCATGTCATGGATCTTAATAGGATAACCATATCCTTATAGCGAATTGGTCGATATGCTTTTTGCTTTGCATCATATACCTCTTGGTTTGTTTCAAATAATTCTTTTACTTTTTCGGCGATGACCCTAGCTTCCAGTTGTGATTGTTCAAGCTCTGCTGCATCAAGTCCCGTTGTCTCTCCTTCACTTTCACTGTCATCACTAATTTCCGTGCTTTGATTTACTAAAGCAACTTCAATTGGGTAAGGAGTTTCTTCTGGATAACTTGCACCTAGCTTTAACTCTGCACTTTCGTCGTACTCAATTTCGCCTACTTTCACTCCCATAATTTGCTTAAAGAGAAAATTGGTTCCTTCTAATACTTCTTTTCTACTTCGAAAGTTTTTCGCTAAATCAATTTTAAAACCAGCATCCTCGCGCTCTTGAAAACGAAGATATTTGGCTAAAAACAAGTTCGGTTCTGCCAATCGAAATCGATAAATACTCTGTTTTACGTCCCCAACCATAAAGAGATTTCCTTCAGACTCAATATCCTTTGTTACTAGCTTTAGAATCGATTCCTGAACTAGATTGACATCCTGATACTCATCTATAAGAACTTCTTTAAACTGATTTCGATAAAATAATGCTGCTTCTGATGGGATAAGTGCTGTAGTGTTTTCTCCAATCTGACTTAAGATTGCTAGACAATAATGTTCCAAATCGGCAAAGTCCACTAATCCTTTATCCATTTTTACTTGTTGAAATCTTTCCCCAAACGCTGCCACAAGATAAACAAGTGTCTCCACATGTGGCTTCATCTCCGCCATATCTTTTAAAAAGCTTTGCGGCTTTCTTGTAAATAGATCACTTTGCAATTCTTGCAATATTTTTTTCGCGCGATCTCTGATTCTTTGTCCTTCTTCTATTAGCGCGGGATCATACTCGTCTCCTTTACATGGCTTTGCTCGAGAAAACTTTAAGGACTGCATTGCCTCATATAATGTTCCCCAAGAATGAGCCATTGCCTTTTCTAGGATAGACACTATTTCTAAATCATCCAAGAAATTACTAGCACGCGGAGCAGGTCCTCCTGGAAGCTGTGTCAATTCATAGCCATACTCAAGCAGCTTTCTTACTCCTTCTAGTTGTAGCTCCACATCATCGATTAAATGCTGCATAAATGGTAATTCCATAATGTCCGTATCTTCACCGATAGCATACATCTTGATTAAAGACTGTAAATAAGCAGACGGGAATGGATTAGCACGAGAAAAATCATAGATTTCTTGAATCATACGTTGGAGAGCATCGTCACTACGATCGTTCGTAAATGCATCTACTAGATCAAAAAATGCAACATTGTTTTCTTTTCCATATTCTTCTTCAAAAAGATCTTCTAAACATTCATCTCTTAACAATTGCGCTTCTGTTTCATCGGCAATTCGAAAGCCTGGATCCAAATCAATGACATAATAATATTTTCGAATGACTTCTAAACAAAAAGAATGAATTGTAGAAATATGAGCTTTATTTAAAAGCGCCAATTGTCTTTTTAAATGCTGCGACGTTGGATTTGCGTTAATTTCCTTTTCCAATACCTCGCCAATCCGGTGCTTCATTTCCGCTGCTGATGCATTCGTAAACGTAACTACAAGCAATTCATCGACATTTATAGGCTGATCAGATACTATTTTTCGAATCATTCTTTCTACTAATACAGCTGTTTTACCAGAACCAGCTGCTGCAGCAACTAAAATGTCCTGCCCGCTAGACATAATCGCTTTCCATTGATCGTCTGTCCAGGTAACATCTGCTGGTTTGTCCGGTATCTTAATCTCTTTCACTTGTATTAGCCTCCTCTCTGATTAATTGCAGCACCTCTTCCTTTGAATAGGCTGGCAATTGTCTATATTGATTTGTTTCCAGCGCTTCATCAAATTGACAAACAGACTTAAAGGAACAGAAAGTACAAGGCTTCTTATCATTTAATCGATATGGCTCAATTCCTACTTCGCCACTAATAATCTTATTTCCTGAATCCCTATATTTGTGACGAACGAATTTTTGCATTTCATTAAAGTCATCTCTAGTGGCTACTTTAGACGCTTTTGTAAGAGTTCCATCTGTTTTAAAGCCAGCTGGTACAATCGGAGAATTCCCTTTTTCCAACGTTTCATCCATTAATTGAATGACTCGTTCTTCTCCAAGCATTAGTCCATTCATTTTAAATTTCTTTAATAGCTCTTCTTCAATTTCTTCTAGCGTTAATATTTTCTTACTTGAAATCATCGGATTGTGAACATGAAAATATAGTACTCCAGCTGGACTCGCTTCCTTATCTACTAAAATCGTGCTATTTGTAATGATTAAATCTAAATAAGTAAGCATCTGTAAGGATAAACCATAATATACTTCGTTCATATTCAATTCTTGGCCGCTTGATTTATAGTCAATTACTCGTAAATATACTTCATCACCAACAACTGCTTTATCAACACGATCGATTCTGCCAATTAAATTCATATTTGTGCCATTTTTCAACGGAAAAGAAATAGACGGCAGCTTACCTTGTGGTCCAAATTCAAGCTCTAAATCGATTGGTGCGAATCCGCTATGTTTGGCATGCTCGCTCAAAATAAGTGAAGCTCTGCTAATAATTTGCTCTAGCTTTCTTTTTATATAATGATGTCTATTAGTGCTAAGTAGTATCTCATTTTGCAATTTCGGTGCTAACATATCTACCGCATCTCTTGCTAATCTTTCACACTGCTCCCTCGTTAAGCTAGACCACATTAACTCTTTATGCATAACCGTTTCTGCAATATATTTTAAAGCAGCATGAAATAAATCCCCTATAGCAGGTGCTTCTAAGCGATATACTTGCCGTTCTCGAAGCTTTAATCCATGGGTTGCAAAATGTGAAAATGGACACGCGTGAAATAATTCCATTCTTGAAACACTGGCTGAAATAGTTTCCCCATATAACTCGCTGCTTGTTTGCTCCGATAATTGCTCCGTTTTATTTTGATAGGTTAAACTAGAAAATACTTTTTTGGCTGGTTCCTTCCAGTTTGGATGTCCGATATATTCATTGTAAACATCCCACCAAAAATCATAAATTGGATACTCTCTTTTCTTTAAATAAAGCTGCCCTGTTAAGTAAGATAAGGTTGTTTGAAAATGAACTACATAATCTAACTGTCCTTCTTCTGACAGTTCTTTTGGATCTGACATATAATAGATGGTTGTCGCTTTAGGAAATAAATCTTGCATTCTTTTGATATAAGTAGATGGCAAAATAGATTTTCCTTCATCATTTGCCAGCGGGTAAGTTAAGTAAAGATGATCGGATGGCGTTGTAAATGCTTTGTAGGCAAGAAACTCCTCATCTAACAGTCTTGTTTTACTAGTAGGAGCAAGCTTCATGCCTTTTTGTTGTAATGCTTCTCTATCACTATCCGCAAGTATGCCCTCATCCTGGAATCTTGATGGAAAAACACCCTCATTTAGACCAATGACAAACGCAACTTTTATATCATTTAAACGCGATTGTTCTAAATCAGCGATCAATACTTGATCCAATGCTGGAGGGACTAGGGAAAATTTTAATGTATCCAAGCCTGCACCAATAACAGTTGCAAATTGCTTTATTGAAAACTCCTCTTCCCCTAGTATCTCGACAAATTGATCTAGTAAATCTACTATACTATTCCAAGCTTGATCATGTTCTCCAGCCTTTACTAACTCTCCTTTTTCCTCTAGTTCATTCTTCCAGTGTTCCATTTTCACTGGTACTTCAAGTTCTTCTAAAAATAAATATAATGCTTCACATTTTGCTCTACCTGTTTTCCCTCTTTTCAAACGATTTTGAAGCCGAATTAACGGCGCAGTTAAAGAGAGGCGCAACTCATTTAATTCTTGCTCGAATTCCTTTTCTGCGTCTGTCTGAACACCTTGATCAAATTCTAGCCCTTTGATTCTTCTATACTTCCAGCGTTCTTTTGAAGTCCACCTGCTTCCCTTTATTCCATAGGCAAGGCAATAATTTTCAAGCCTGTCTACTTTTTCCCTAATATTATTTTTGCGTTCATGAAGAGGAAATAGTAATTCTGTCTTTATCGACCGAAAGACGGGCTCATAGCGCCAATTTGTTTCAAAAATTTCCAAAGATGATCGAATTAACTCCACTAAAGGATGATCATGCATTCTACTTTTTTGATCAATAAAGAAAGGAATATGATAATCTCTAAAAACAGTCTCCATAATATTCTGATATGTAGACAAATTACGAGAAAGCAGACTGATCTCTCGATAGCGGTAATTCTTATTTCTAACAAGCTTGATTATTTCACGTGCGATTCCTTCTATTTCTGCTCGAGGATTAATACTTTCAGCAAATGTGATTGTTGTTTCTTCTTTATAAGCTTTTGCTGGTCTACTGTCAAAATGACTTTCTATATATGCTAACGATGGATGGCTATTCTTTTTTGATTCTTTGAACTTTACAAGTTCGACTTCCACTCCTAATTGCTTTGCCATCGTCTGGACTGTTTGGAAAGATTCAGTCGTCATACGAAACAAACTTAAATCATCCATTTGGGAAGATAACGGTTCTAATGTATTTGTGATTGTCACTCGTTCACATATATGCATTAACTGTTGAATGATTAAATATTCTTGTGGGGTAAAACTGTAAAAACCATCAATATAAATTTCTGCATTTTGTAAATAAGAAGATTCGCTAATCTTTTCTGCAAGCAAACGGAAATAATCCTCTCCATCGATATATTTCCCAACAATTCTTGCTTCGAATTTTTCATATATTAATTCAAGATCACTTATTTTATCCATTAATGCTTTTGTAGATTCTTTTGTTTCCCCCAACTGCTCTTTCGTCGATAATAGTTCGTCTGGAGTAACCGTGTATCTTCTAAATTCTGTGACCAATTGTTCTACTTGATCAATAAATCCGTTTTTATCGGCAACCTTTTTGAAAAGGGTTAGTTCATTCTTATTCTCTTCAATAATTTTTCGAATTAGCATACTTACGCCCATGCTATTTATATGGTAGCGACTGATTCCGCCTGTTTCTTGCAATACTCTCCATGCAAGACGGGTAAAACTGTATACTTGCGCCCGAAACATTCCTTGCACCTCGGAACCAGATAGTAAACGCTGATCGGATAAAAAGGTCATCTGATCTGGAACGATGTAAATAATGGGATTGCCTTCCGGATTTTCGGCAAGTTTCGCTTGGATTTCTTCTATACAAAACCTTGTTTTTCCGGTACCAGATCGACCTAGTAATAAACGAACACTCATCCAATGCTCCCCCCTTTTTCTTTATCTCAATAATATTTTATATGTAAATAACATCATATCATAGAAACACATGTTTCCATAGAAAAGTGATACTGGATATTTTTTCTCTTCCTATAAGTAACGAAAAAAAAGAACCCAATTTTGAGTTCTCATTTAATCCAGCAAAACTAAAAGGAAAATTGTATTTCATTAAATGGCCAATAACGCAAACTTACCTTTCCAACTACTTGATCAATCGGAATAAAACCAAAATGTCGACTATCCCAGCTTCCTAAACGATTGTCCCCTAATACAAATAATTTTCCTTTTGGCACCGTAACCTCTCCCGTGATCTCTTCCAACGTAAAATTCCCAGTTAATCTTCCGGTAGATACTTGTTTCCGGTAATCATCTAGAAAAGGCTCCTCATACTTTTTCCCATTTATAAATAGATGGTCATCTCTATATTCTACTTTATCTCCAGGGATGCCAATTACTCGTTTCACATAATCATCATTTTCGTTAGCATGAAAAACAATAATATCAAAGTGATTAAAATCAGTCATTTTATAACCAACTTTATTAACAACTAATTTATTTCCGTCCTGTAATGTTGGCATCATCGATTCACCTTCCACTACATAATTGGAGAAGAAAAAAGCACGAATTATAACAAAGATGATAATCCCGATCGCAAATGCCTTTAACCATTCTATGCTTTCTTTCTTTATTGCTTCTTTCAACCTCTATCTCCTCCAAACAAAATTTACAGACCATATTTTCTAATGGCTTCTCTCTTTCTCATCTATACCTGCACTATTCATTTTTATCTCGATCCTTTTTCCAATAACCCAAAGAATAAAGATCGCAATTACGACAGGAATCGTACGTAACGGCTGAGTAATCATTGACTTCAAATCATAACCGATAAAGCTAATTGTACTAATCATAACTAGCTTTCCTGCAATTACTGCGAGAACATATTGGCTCGTACTTATTCTCGACAAACCAGCGACTATATTTACAAGGGCAGAAGGTGTAAACGGAAAACATAGAAGCAAAAACAAGGGACCAAATCCATGCTTTTCAATCCAAATCATTGGTTTCTGCACCTTTTTGTGATTACTTAAAAACCTTAGTAATCTTTTTTTTCCATATCTTCTTATAATCGAAAATACAAGCAATGCTCCTAAAATTGTTCCAGCCCATGAATATAGAAATCCCAGCCAAAATCCAAATGCATTTACATTAGCCATAATAAAAACAAAAAGCGGCAAAAAAGGGATAAACGCTTCTATCATTGGCAATAAGACACCTGGCAACGGTCCAAATGAACGATAACTATCTATTAAATCCATTATTTTTTCAAGCGTAAACCATTCTTTAATTAAGTTGATATCCATGAGCACAAAACCCCTTGTATAACTTACGCATCTTTTCGTATGTGTATTCTTTTAATTAAGTTCGTTTCAATGAATCCCATTAAAAAACGTAAGGATTCCTTGTACCTTTCCTCTTCTAACTAAACAATTTACTTATAGCATTTCAATGAACAAAATAAAGTGAAACTTCCATCAGTGGGGGTTTTCCTTCCTCCCCCACTGATGGTTAGTTGAACCATTCGAACCTTTACGGACAGTTGATCTTCCTCATATTCTCATCAGTTCGAGGCGGGAGTTTTACTGTCCGTTAAGAGTGGGATAACTCTACCTGACTATTCCATTTTAATTCATCTATTACTATCTAAATATAAAGAATATGTTAAAAAAAATCCGAATTATTGAGCTAAAAATTCTTTTATTGCTGCTTTATTCGCTTCTAAATCAATCAATAAGACAGCGGCTCCGTTCACTTTCATATCCTGGAAGCTTCCATCTACAGGAACTCGTAATGATTCTACCTCGTGATTTTTTGAAGTTAATAAATCTTTTCCGATAAACAGCATATCTCCCGTGTCCATGCTCGTATTTATATAAGGCATAATTACCCCTGCAAGTTTTGGTAGCTTAGCAAATGTCTGGACTGCAGAAACTTGATCAGCGATTGCTTGTAACGTTTTTTGCTGTCTCGCTACTCTTCCAAAGTCAGATTCTGCATCATGGCGGAAACGAACATATCCTAATAACTGCTTTCCATTTAAATGCTGTACTCCTGGCTCTAACGTAACACCAATATTTTTTGACATTTGTTTTTCTACATCGATTTCTACGCCATTCGGGAAGGCTTCATCAATAACTGCTTCAAATCCTTCAAAATTAATAATGGCATAATATTGCAAATCTATATCAAAATTTTGTTTGATTGTTTGTCTAAGTAGTTCAGGACCATCAATTGTATAAGCTGTATTAATCCTACCTTGTCCATATCCTGGTATCTCTACATACATATCTCTCATTAAGGAAATGATTTTATATGTACCTTTATCTGGATGATATTGGGCAATCATTATCGTGTCTGTGCGAGATTGTGTTTCTCCTTTACGCTGGTCACTTCCTAGTAAAAGAATATTCGTTCCTCCGTTAATATCCTCTTCCCCATTAAATTCATATTTAACCTCATCCACACCAAGTTTACCTAATGATTGCTTTTCTCCTTGTTTAAATTGAAAAATACTATATATCCCTGCAAATAATATAAATAGAATGAGGAATAGAAAGAAGACTCTTCCTTTTCGTAATCTCCTTCTTTTCTTTCCTTTTCTATATTCCGTTCTCCCCATTTCATTTAATCCTTTCCATATTCATAATCGTTTTTAAGCATGTATTATTATCAATTGTAACCTTTGCACAAAAATATAGACCTTCTTTTCTATGTAAAATCCTACTTATTATCTAACCCCTTAATTACTTAATCATAAACTTTCTTTTTACTATCATATCAAAAAAAGTTCCATTAGACATTTTTTTCTTGCTTAAAATTACATTGCAGGGTAACACTGTACTTTTTTTGTCTATTCATCTACTCATTCTTCGTTATTTTTAGAAAGGCTGTTGATGTATATAATGATCTAAAATAACAACCTCTCCTCCTATAAAAAGAAGGCACCAAATGGCACCTTCGATTATTGATTCATTATACGTATTCCAAAAACCAATTGTTAATATAGTTCAGTCTCTCTATTCTAAGGGCAGGTTTTCCACTTCTGGAAAGTTCATGATTTGATTCTGGAAAACGAACAAATTTTGTTTCCTTCTTCTGTATCTTTAATGCACAATAAACAATTGCTCTGCTTGTTCAATTGGACAGCGATAATCCTTTTCTCCATGCAAAATAAGCAATGGAGTTTTAATATTCTTTACATAGGTTAAGGGAGAATGCTTCCACAGTGTTTCGATATCATTTAAATCTGCTTTAATTTGCCAATCAGCAAAATAATAGCCAATATCACTAACCCCATAAAAACTTATCCAATTAGAAATGGATCGCTGTGTGACTGCAGCCTTAAAACGATCGGTATGTCCCACAATCCAGTTAGTCATAAAGCCGCCATAACTACCGCCTGTAACACCTAAACGTGAAGAATCAATAAAATTAAATGTCTCTAAGCAATAGTCTACAGCATCCATAATATCCTCATAATCCTTCCCACCATAATCGCCGCGGACAGCGTCTACAAATTGCTGTCCATAGCCATGGCTTCCTCTCGGATTAATAAATAATACAGCAAAGCCATTGGAAGCTAGTGTTTGAAATTCATGAAAATAAGAATTAGCATACATGGCATGCGGCCCTCCATGAATCTCTAATACTAATGGATATTTTTCTCCCTCTTTAAAACCTTGTGGCTTCATTAACCAACCATGAAGCTCCCAGCCATCTCGAGACGCAAATTGTAGCGGTTCAGCTTCGGAAAAAGCATGCGATTCAGCAAATTCTTTATTCACCTCTGTAATTTGCTGAATCTCTCCTGTCTCTAAATCTAGAGTATATAAATCTCCTGGATGTGTAGGTGTACTAATAGCTACAACCGCCTTTTTTAAACTTCCTCCAGTGGATAAGCCGTATACATGCTGATTATCAATGAGAGATGGATAGATTGCTCCAGAAATATTTCCAAAATAAACAACTGTATTTCCATGATCGGATGCTAAGAAAGTAAAGCTTTCATTATCCTCTCCCCACAGCATTCCAGGTGTTACTACTCCCTGTTGAAAATCACCGATTGCATAATCGCCAACATTAACATCCCACTCTGGAGTCAAGCATTGTAGAAAATCAGATTCTAAATCATATACCCATAGTTTTGATAGAGTAGCATTCTCATACTCTCTGTCGCTTCCGATTAATCCTATTCTTTTACTATCAGGCGTCCATGTTACTTTCCCATAATTCCCATTGCTTTCCGTAATCCTCTTCCAGTTTTTCTCTTTTCTGTTATATAAATAAATATCAGAGATAAAACTAAAATCCTTCTCTTTATTTTGATCTGCACTAATAGCTATATATTGTCCATCTGGTGACCAGCTTTGCAAGTAATAATTATTGTCTCCAGTCGTAAGTTGCTCCATATTACCACTTTCGATATCGATCACCGCAATATGATCATAACTTCCATCCCAAAAGCCTTTGCCATCTGATTTGTACTTCATGTTAGTTACCTCTAAGGCAGTAAGGTTGTCCTCTTTGTCTTCCTTTTTAGACTCTTTGTCTGCTACGGTTTCACCTGTTTTGAAATTACTTTGAAAAGCTATTTCTTTGCCATCGGGAGACCAGACTGGATTACTTACTCCATTCACTAAATAAGTAAGCTGCTTTGCTTCTCCCCCTTTTTTACTTAATAAAAATAATTGATTTTTCCCAGAACGATTAGAAATAAAGACAACTTGTTCTCCATTTGGTGACCATCTTGGAGAATGGTTTCGATCCTTCCCAAATGTCCATTGAGAGGTTTCAAGTGTATTTAAATTCTTATGAAAAATATTAGAATAATACTTATCGGTTTCTTTACAAATGGAAGTGAGTACATATAAACATTCTTGCCCTATTCCATTAACTTGTGGATCCACCACAGATTTTAATTCATATAAATCCTCTGCATTTATTCTTTTACTTTCTTTCACTTCCATCTTCCTTCCTTGTTAAAGTTATTATATATTTCGACGAATGAAATACTTTCCCCTCCTTATTTCCTTTTAAAATTTTGCCTATTTTTGTAAAGTTTGTTGCTACTGATCTGTAGACTGAATACCTTCGATTTCCAGGGTCTCGCTAATCCTTGCATGAGTCTACATAATTCAGGCTGCTTAGTTATTCTATACCTTAAGTTTTCCTATTGAAAAAACAAACATCTTTTAGAAGTTTTTAAAGAAATTGTATGCTTAACATTCCACTTCCTGCAATTATTCACTTGAAAATAAGAAACAAAACAAGTATTATCATATAAGAACAAACGTTCTATCCATCAAAAAAAGAAGGGGCTAAAGGATATGACACGAATTCCTGAAATACAAAGAGACATTATGGAAAAGGCCATTTATCTTCCTATGCTTTTAACTATACTTAATCGGGATCTACAGGTCGTCAAAATAAGTAATTTTAAATTAAAACAACCTTATATAGACCTTATCGAAAATTCAATGAAAGCAGTACAATTGGAGTTTAAAAAAACGAAGAGTTATATGTATAGGCATACAATGAAGATACAAGAAGTAAATCGTGATGAAGCATTTACCATGTTTTTATTTATTTATAACGGATATGAGGAATTTCATAACTACTTTAACCCACGCCTTCGTAATAAAGCTCAGGAATTATTAGAGTATTATTTATATAAGCGGTTTCACTAGTGTCGCATTAAAATAATTCAACATAGCTAAATAAATTAAATTTTCCGCAAATAAACTTTTCTATAAAAAAAGCCTTTATAATGGGTTGGTGGTAGTAACCTATCCAAATCCAAAATAAAGGACTAACGCATGGATAAGTTTACACGAAAAACATCATTTGAACAATGGCTTTCACCTATTTCCAACAATTTGTTAGAGGAACAAGTGAAAAACTATCAATTAAATTACTATACGAAGAAGCTGCATATGACTTCCTTTTTGAAATTACTACTATATGCACAACTCCATGAAACGGAGAGTTTGCGTGCATTAAGTGATTGCGTGTTTTCAGAAGAATTACAAAACGCCACTCAACTTGATTCCATTAGTTTCTCTCAACTGGGTAGGCGATTAAATCTGGTTCCAACGGAGTTTTTCCAAACTATTTTTCTTGATTTAGTCAAGCAAATTCATCGGAAGACTGATTTTCAAGCGAGACGAAAAACGACAACACCTCTTAAAATTATTGATTCCAGTACATTACCATTAAACTTGAACAACCATAAGTGGGCAAAATTTCGAAAAACCAAATCTGGTGTGAAGCTCCATCTACGCCTCGTATTTATGGAAAAAGGTCATTCCTATCCAGATCAATCCGTGCTTACAAATGCCAACGAACATGACCGAGGCCAGCTTGAGATCCTGGTCGATGACAAAGAATGCATGTATGTGTTTGATCGTGGATACTTGGACTATGAACGATTCGATCGCATGACAGATGAAGGCTATTTCTTCGTCTCTCGACTGCGTAAAAATGCGGTTGTACGTAGCCTTGAAACACTCTCGTTACCAGAAGATTCTTCTGTGTTATCGGATGAGATGGTCGTCATTGGAACCACACAAAATCGATCGGAGAATGTTTTCCGTTTGATCAAAGTATGGGATACAAAAGGAAATGAGCTACACTTGTTAACGAATCGTTTTGATTTAAGTGCGGATGAAATCGCTGAACTTTACAAATCACGGTGGGCCATTGAACTGTTTTTCAAATGGATGAAACAGCATTTGAATATCAAAAAATTCTTTGGACAGAGTGAACAAGCTGTGCACAACCAAGTGTATATAGCGATGATCGTCTATTGCTTGAATGTACTGGCTCAACGGAACACGAAAAGTAAGCGATCGTACTTACAAATTAGTCGTTATTTGAAAGCAGCTTTATGGAAACCGGAACACATTTGGTTGAGAAAAATAGGGGGAAACACTGTCCCATAAGCCAATCACTGTCTCTATCACACTCGCCACAAGGTATAGTAAAAAAATGGATGTTTACTACCTATGTTTAATCATCTTTCTTTTTACTCAAAAGTAAGGATAATTAATAACGGAAAATTCCGTCAATGTTTATGCGACGCTAGTGAAGCGGTTTACTATTAGTTAACAATAACAAATAAAAAAAATCCATGCGTTAGCTATCTCATTTTCCCTTCTTTTTTTTATAGATCATTTGCGTTTCAGCTAATTTCTTCTGTTTTTCCACCAGTAAACTTTTATAGGTTAATTTAGGATTAATGCTTGCTTCATGATTATAGCGCTGTAAAGTTTTTAATGAGTTCGTCCGCATAATTTGATTTCTTAGCGTATAAAGAGAAATATCCACTTCTATTTTCTGTAAATTTTGAAAGGTGATTCTCACTTTGGACACTTCTATTTTTTTGGTATCGAGAATATGATGAAGAGAAATCCATGCGCAGTTGTTATTTCTAGGAGAGTGAGTTGGAAAAAAATAAATGGAATTAAAATCATCAATAACAATTGGCAGCTTGTGGTGATATGTCATTAATTTACGTGTCCCGTCTCTTCTCCCTTCATAGGAACTGCCCAGATAACCACATGTAGTTTTGACAATCATTAACGGGGTGAGTTTGCACAAGAATACCTTATCATGTTCATATACCTTTGAATAAATAGTACCGTTAGTTAAGATGTAAGGCAATACTGCGAGCGTGTAGTAATTAATACAATACTTATCTACTATTAAGTAATTTTCTTTCATCCATAAACCACTCCTTTTATTAGTAATTCTCCCTTATAATAGCACTTTTCACCTAATAAACTTAATTATTTATTTCATTTTTAAGAATATAGACATACTTTATAATCAAATTTCTAAATTTTTAAAAAACAAATTGATAATTATCAAATTTTCCCATATAATATTAAAAAGGCATCAGGAGGGAAAGACAATGAATGACAAGTCGTATACTGAGTTTACAAAGTTAAGTGCCCTTAAAAAAAACGCGGAAACTTATGTAAAAGACCTCTATATTGAAATGTTGCTTTCAGAAATTCAATTAAATAATGAAAAAGCAAGTTTGATGTCCTTGATCGATAAAGCCATTGATGAACAAGATAGAGAAAAGTTCAATGAACTAAGTATTAAATTCAACTTATTATGTAAGCGCTTTGGTACTTGATAATAATAGATTTACTTAAAATGTAAGGATGATTCAAAAAGCCTAATCACTTAGCTAGGATTACGCTCTTTGAATCATCCTTTTATCTTTTTGTATAGAATATTTTTAAAAATACAAAGAGCAACTTGAATATACATTGATTCTTGTAGAAATAGTGAAACCTTGTCTCACCATTCGCCGAAAGAACTCCAAAGTGTATTCAAGTTGCTATCAGATGAACAAACCAAAAGTAAAAACCGTTCCTTATTGCTTCTCATTTTGTAAACGAATGCTTTCCTCTTCCAGTTTACTAATTCTTTCTAGCATTGTCGGATGGCTATAGCGGAATATTTTTACTAATAATGGGGGATTCACCTCACTCAACCCTGTTTTCGCTAGCTTTTGAAAAGTAACAATACCAGCTTCCGGATTGTCTGTTAATTGGATTGCATAGTTATCCGCCCTTTTTTCCTCATATCTTGAAATTAAATTAGTTAATGGATTTACAGCAAAAAGTAACATGGAAATTAATAAAAGAACTAGAGGGAAAGACTGGATATCCTCTATTTTCGATATTTTAAGGGCTGGTCCCCATCTATTCACAATCCAGTGCATTAATTTATAAACAAAATACAAACCAAACAAGGAAAAGAATAAGGAAATACTAATTCCGATGTAAATATGTTTTTCTACATAGTGAGCCATTTCATGTGCCATTACAAACAAAATTTCCTCATTCTCTAATTCTTTTAAGCTTGTATCCCAAAGCACGATTCTTGCATTGCTTCCTATTCCTGTTACATAGGCATTTAATGCGCTCGTTTTATCCGACATATTCACTTCAAATACATGATCAGCTGGTATATTGGAGGCACTGGCCAGCTTCAATATCTCAGTCTCTAATTCTTTATCCTTTAAAGGCGTGAAATCATTATATAAAGGATCAATGACGACAGGCTGGATAAACGTAAGAAATAATGTAAACGGAATAGATAAAAACCATCCATAAAGCCACCATCTCTTTTGGCTCTTTCTCATTAGCCAATATAAGACTACGACAACAAGGTATACAATAACAAAATTCACCCAAAAATCAATTAATTGATCCTTCATCCAAGAAGGAAAGCTTTGGGTAGAAATATGATACGTTTTCGACAAAGAGTAACTGATATAACTAATGGGAAATGTAAGAATAAACGCTGTTATATTCAGCCAAAATAAATAAATTGCCGTTTGCAACGGCTTATGTTTCGCAGAAGTCTCTCCCCACTTTTTAAACACTTTGGAAAAACCAAATAACAAAATAAATAAGTAAAGAAGCCATTCAAACGGTGTAGATATAAAAAACAAAAAGTTCCTTACCCGCGAATATTCCTCACTTAATAGCAATTCTCTACTATTTAGAAAAGTACTCGGATCGGCTTGTGACCCCTGATATTCAAATGGTAAAGTTGGACTAGTGTATTGAAATAAATACCAATAAAAAAACAAGCCGTATAACACATAGGCAACTACTGCATAAAAACCAATTTTTCTAGTCATAATCTCCCTCCTGCCTGCCTAGTACAACCTATTATAATAAGTAGTCCCAAAAAGAGTTTTTTAGAACTAAAAGGAGATATTTTTGCTATTTATTTTACTTCTGTCCAGGCGTCTCAGCCGATACTATTTCCTTAGGGAAGCAAACTCCTCGTTATCATAGATCATTAGTCTGACAACAGTCGCATTAATTTAAAAAAACATATTCCCTGCTACACTTTACTTTAAAAGTGTGAGCGCAATGGAACGGACCCGCTTTTACTTTTAACTACAAAAAAGCATCCAAAATAATAAGATACCTACTATCATTTAAGATGCCTAAAAATTATTCTTCTATATGATCAATAAATTAATTGCAGAAAATCTTCTTTTGTTACATTTCCAAAATAATGCTTAATAGAAATGTCTTCTAATGCCTTTTCTAATTCAGAGCGGTCATAGCGGACACCAATCAATCGCTTTTCGATATCTTCTACATCGCCAACCCCAAAGAAGTCACCATAAATTTTGCAGTTTTTCACAATTCCTTTAACTACATCAAATCTTACATCAATTTGGCCAACTGGGAAACGATGAGAATGCTGTAAGTTAAATTTAGGGGATTTTCCGTAATTCCAATCCCAATTTTGGTATCTTTCTTTTGATAGTTGATGGATTTTCTCCCAATCTTCAGCTGTTAATACATATTCTTGAATATTCTCTTCCCCATCAAAAAGATAAATTAATAGCAAGCGGCGAAATTCTTCGACTGCTATTTTTTCTGGAAGAAACTCAGTGATATTTGCAACTCTGCTTCGTACTGATTTAATCCCTTTTGATTCGATCTTGTCTTTTTTCACTTTTAAGGCTGATACAATATGATCCATTTCAGAATCAAATAACAAGGTACCATGTGTAAACATTCTGCCTCTTGTAGAAAATTGGGCATTCCCTGAAATTTTTCTACCTTCTGCAAGCAGATCGTTACGTCCGCTTAATTCAGCATTTACTCCCATACTTTTAAGAGCTTGGACAACGGGTTCCGTGAATTTTCTAAAATTATGGAAGCTATCTCCGTCATCCTTTGTGATAAAGCTATAATTTAAATTACCTAGATCATGATAAACAGCACCGCCGCCAGACAATCTTCTAACAACATGTATACCTTTTGATTCAACATATTCAGTATTAATTTCTTCTATTGTATTTTGGTTTTTCCCAATAATGATAGAAGGTTCATTTATATAAAATAAAAGAAAAGTTTCATTTATGTCTAAATTTTTCAAAGCATATTCTTCTATTGCTAGATTAATGCGCGGATCTGTAATCCCTTTATTATCTATAAATAGCATAAAAAGACACCCCTTATAATTTTGTAGAATTATATCCAAATTTCCCGAATTTAATTGCCCTTTTATACTATAACGAAAAAACGGCAAATAATCACTTCATTTGTACTTTTTTCATAGAATTGGCAAAGTTTTTTTTGTAACAGCATTAAAAAAAGCTGCAACTAAGTAACTCCACCATTATCTATTGATAATAAGTTCAATAGATGTTCCTGTGAAGATACAAAGTTAGCAGCTTTCCGTTTATTCGACAGTTGCTTCTACTTTCGTATTTGTATAATAACGTTTGTACTTAAAGATAAAGTAAGCAGCTGTACCAGCAAAGAATATTAGTGGATAAATACCAAGAATCTCTGCATTATGCCACATAAATTCTAAATCACCTGTAGAGATAACAGCTTTTAATCCAGCTACAGAATAAGACATTGGCAATAGATTGTGGATATGCTGTAGCACATTTGGTATTAACTCTAACGGGAAAGTACCCGCACTTGTTGTTAATTGGAAAATCATGATGATGACGATAATAAACCGTCCAGGATTTCCAAATAAAGTAACAAAAAATTGGATAATCGAGAAAAATACTAAACTAGTTAGCACGGTAAATAGGATGAACAATGGTACACTTTGCACTTCCATACCTAAAATGACTAATAATACAAAGGAAGCAACAAGAGCCTGTAAGACACCCACACCGATTAAAATGATTGTTTTACTTAAGAACCAACGAATACCGCTCTTCGGCTGCTCTTCTGGTTCTGCAAAAGAGAACACAATAGAGAGCATTAATGCACCAACAAATAAGCCAAGAGAAATGAAATATGGTGCCAAACCAGTACCATAGTTTGGAACGTCTGATACCTTTTCTTGATCAACTAAGATTGGCTCAGCTATCATGTCATATGTTTTTTCATCTGAATGAATGGAACTTGCTTCCTCTGCTCCATCTGATAATTTGGAGGCAAGCTCTTTACTGCCATCAACTAAGGAAGAAGTTCCGTTCACCAATTCCTTTGAACCACTTTTTAGTAAATTAGTTCCATCTGATAAGGCAGTCGATCCTGATGCAAGTGTATTCATTCCGGATACCAGAGTATTAGCACCAGTAGCTAACTTAGAAGAACCGTCGACAGCTTTTGAGAACTCTGCAGCATACTTATTCATCCCAGCAACAAATTGTTCTTGACCAGCTACCTGCTGTTTTACCCCATTTTCTAATTGGCTGCTACCATCACTTAGCTGATTAACACCTGATTGCAGCTGTTTTTGTCCTTCATTTAAGTCCGTTAACCCATTAGATAAGCCCTCGCCACCTGCTGCCAGTTGGTCTGCAGCTTGACTCAAAGCTTTCGTATTTGTTGCAATCGACGAACTACCGTCCACTAAGCCTTGAAGTGCTGCTACTAGCTGTTGTTTGTTTTCTTCTGGTAATCCTTGCAACATTGGCATCATTGCATTAATTGTTTCCTGTAAGGTTTTAGCCCCTTCATTCAACTGATTTGCACCAACTGCTAACTGTTCAGATTTATCACTCCACTCAGTCAAATTTTGCGTTAACTTATTTGAACCTGATTGCAGTTGATCTGCTCCCTCTATTAAGGAAGGTAGATTTGTTTTAACTGTATTAATTCCATCTTTCGTTTGAGAAACGCCATCAAGGATCGCTTGATCTCCCCCTTGCAATTTCTGTGCAGCACTATTTAATTCTCCCTGTGCTGATTGTAATTGGGATAATCCTTGATTTAAATCACCTGCACCAGTAGCAAGCTCTTTCACTCCATCATTTGCACTATTTACACCATCAGAAAATTGTATAGACTTTTCAGCAAGCGTTTCTAGATTTTTATACACTTCTTCCGTGCCTGATTTAATTTTGTCTGTGCCTTCTTCTAAATCCTTTGCACCAGTACTTGCCGTTTTTAAGCCATCTGACATTTCTGTAATGTTTTCAAATATAGACTCCGCATAGGTTTCAGTCACTTCTTTACTAACACCTTGTTTTATTTTTTCTATCGCAGAATTCCCTATTTGAGAAGAAATAAAGTTATATCCTGGATTTGAAACATACTTCAAATCTAATTTTTGCGGATTATCTTCCAATAATGTTGTCGCATTTTCCGAAAATTCCTTGGGAATTTCAATCAGCATATAATACTTTTGTTTTTCTAAATCTTTATATGCCGTTTCTTTATCTACAAAAATAAAATTAAAATCTTCACTATCCTTTAAATTTTCCACTAAATCTTTTCCGATATCTAACGATTTACCATTCATCTCTGTCCCGGTATCTTCATTAACAACGGCAACAGGTAATTTATCTAAGTTTCCATACGGATCCCAGAAGGCCCATAAATAGATACCAGCATATAAAACTGGAATAAATACAATAGCAATGACAGAGATCAGCATCATTTTATTTTTAAAAATAGAGGACAGCTCTGCCTTTAATAAACTTTGTTTCATGTAATTTCCCTCCATTTTTAATAAAGTGAAACTTCCATCAGTGAGGCTTTTCCTTCCTCCCCACTGATGGTTAGTTGAACCAATCGGACCTTTGATCTCCCCCCCATCTTCCTCGTATTCTCAGAAGATTGAGGGGGGAGTCTTACTGTCCGTTAAGAGTGGGATAAATCATTTTATCCTTTACAATTTCCGATAACAATAAAGGACAAGCATCGAATTTATCTATCTTTTTCCTTTAGTAGCTTTTGGACGTACTTGCTAAACCATGAAAAAGATGTAATTCAAAGTTAGAAGCTATTTCCTCTGCAGTTAGGGGTGGGTGCTGTTTCTCCCACTCAAAAATTAACGCTAAATATACTTTAAAAATAATAAAGGAAGTTAACTCCGTATTCTGTGTTTTAATTTCTCCTTTATCAACAGCTTCTTGGACACGTATTTTCATGTAATTTAATATGGCATTTTCTAAATGACTAATTACTTCTTTCACTTCCAAAGTACCCATTTCGCGTTGCTCTTGGAAAAGCTTAACCGTAAGTTGGTGCTCTTTTCGGTATTCAATCATATTCATCAGTGCTCGATGCGCATTTTCCATAAATGTAGAGGAAGAATCAAATGATTCATCTGCTTTCTCCTTCATTTCCACAATCAAATCATTAATAATTTCAAAAAACAGTTCTTCCTTATTCTTAAAAAAGGTATAAATCGTTCCTTTTCCTACGTTTGCAATTTTAGCGACATGATCCATAGTAGTTGCTTTATAGCCAAACATAGAAAATGATTTTGTTGCCGCCTCTAAAATAAGCTTCCTACGATCAACAGCCAAATCTCCCACCTCTTTCTTAAGTTATCTTTTCATGTTGAAGAAAACATACACCAGTCTGCTTTGACGTTCTCCATTAATTAACTTTATTATGACTAATCTTTAGTCTAGGTTCGTTCCATCGCGCTTTTCAATAATGTCAAAAGGAACATGCTTTTTATGAAATCAGCCTTATTTTCCACCGAAACTGACTAAAATAACATTTCGGTCAGTTAGTACAAAAATGAATATATCACAGTGTTAAATCTGTTGCAACAAAAGAAACCAAGTGATTTTCGTAAAAATCACTTGGTTCCGTTTACAATATAATAATAACAAGAAAAAAATAATTTTGTCATTTACCCTTTAATAGGCGCAGCAATTTCTTTTAAAACAGCTGTTGCTAATGCATCAATAAATTCTGGCTGTGCATTCGGCATTTTTGGTCGATAATAACTTGCCCCAACTTCTTTCGTAACGACGAGGCATTCGTAATCATTGTCATATAAAACTTCTAAATGTTCAGCTACAAAGCCTACTGGAACATACACAAATGCTTTATATCCATACTTAGCATGTAAATCTCTTGTTAAATCCTGAACATCTGGACCAAGCCAAGGATCTGGTGTATTACCTGCACTTTGCCAGCCAAGATAATAAGTAGAAATTCCTGCTCCCTTTGCTATTAACTCTGCTGTTTCCTTTAATTGTTCCGGATAAGGATCTCCATATTGAAGAATTTTTTCTGGTAAGCTATGTGCAGATACAATTAAAGCTGCATTTTCTCTTTCATCCTGAGACATTTTTGCGTACGTCTCTTTTAATTGGTTGACCCAATAGTTAATAAACTTAGGCTCCTTATACCAGCTTTCCATACTATGAATCGTTAAGCCACCTAGTTTGTCTGCTTCTGCTTTCGCACGAGTATTATAAGCTTTAATACTGAAAGTAGAATAGTGAGGAGCTAAAACAATACTAAATGCCTCTTGAATTCCATCGTCATGCATCATCTTTACTGCATCTTCTACAAATGGTTCAATGTGTTTTAAACCTAAATACATTTTAAATTCAATATCAGCTTGAATCTCATTAAGATGCGCTTCTAATCCCTTTGCCTGTTCCAGCGTGATTTTTGCCAAAGGGGAAATGCCTCCGATTGCTTCATAGCGACTTTTTAAATCTTCAAGCATTTCATCTGTCGGCTTTCTTCCATGTCTAATATCTGTATAATATCTTTCAATATCTTCTTCCTTATATGGAGTTCCATACGCCATGACTAGAAGGCCCATTTTTTTGCGAGTCATTTTCATTACCTCTTTTCTTTCTATATATTTTATATCCTTCTAACTGTAGATATCCGTAAAAGTGATTTTTATTTACCAACAAGCTTACTTAATAAATCACCAGAATACTCATGAATAAAACCAGTCAATCTTTTCAACACAGCAGGATCTACATCCGGAAATACACCATGTCCTAAATTAAAGATAAAGCCTGGTTGTTCTATTCCCTGCTCAATGATTGTTTTCGCTCTTTCTTCAATAACACTCCATGGTGCAAGAAGCACAGCAGGATCTAGATTTCCTTGAACAGCTTTGGTTATCCCCATTTTTCTTGCTTTAGATATAGGTAATCTCCAATCTAGCCCAACAACATCAAGAGGAAGATCATTCCATTCAAGAGCCAAATGACTTGCCCCTACTCCATGCATAATGAAAGGTACATTTTCATTCGCTAACTCTGAAAAAATTCTTTTCATTACAGGCTTTATAAATAAGCGGTAGTCCTCCACATTTAATGCTCCCACCCATGAATCAAAAATTTGAATCGCACTTGCTCCTGCACTAATCTGTGCCTTCACGTAAGTAACAACCATATCACCAAGTTTTTCCATTAGAGCATACCAAGCTTCTGGTTTCGCATACATAAATGCTTTTGTTTTATGATAGTTTTTGGATGGTCCACCTTCAATCATGTAACTAGCAAGGGTAAAAGGAGCACCAGAAAAACCAATTAAAGGTACATTTAATTGCTCAGTTGTAAGGAGCTTAATTGTGTCAAGGACATATTTAATATCTTGTTCAGGATGTAACATACCAAGTCTTGAAACATCATCCATTGACTGAATAGGATTCTCTATCACTGGTCCAATTCCTGATTTTATTTCCACATCCACACCAATTGCCGGCAGTGGTGTCATAATATCTTTATATAATACCGCAGCATCTACATCATACTGATCAACAGGTAATTTTGTCACATAAGCACATAATTCTGGCTGATGTGTTATTTCAAATAAAGAATATTTCTCTTTAATTGCTCGGTACTCAGGCTGGGAACGGCCAGCTTGCCGCATATACCAAACTGGAACATAATCCGTCTGCTGTCCTTTTGCCGCTTTAATAAATGTATCTTTCACTTGTTTGCTCATCCTCTATAAGTCCACCTTTCAAAGGTATGTATTCCATTTATCTATAGTAATTTATACATTCCACTTATTTATAATCATTATTAAGTTATAATATTTATAAATAATATGCAAGTAAAAAGTTTTGTGGGGAGGATTTTTTATAAAAGAAACTACCTATCCCTCTTCTTATAGCCATACCATTACCAATAAAGTGAAACTTCCATCAGTGGGGGTTTTCCTTCCTCCCCCACTGATGGTTAGTTGAACCAATCGGACCTTTACGGACAGTTGATCTCCCACCTAGCTTCCTCGTATTCTCATAAGCTTACGGTTGAGTCTTACTGTCCGTTAAGAGTGGGCTAAAAAGGAATGTCCACATCTAGACACCCCACTCTCTCTTTACTTAATGTAAAAATATTCATTTTCCATATACATATATTTTAATAATATATCTTTTTCACTACCTTTGCATAGATAACTTATCACTTTGTCACAATTTAGACATTTTTACCCGAAAAAACCGAAGACCTTTACTCTAACAATTATACTGAAAGCACGCGAAAAAAATTTACTTTGTGAAAACCTATTTGAATAGGTTGTAGGTAAAAATAAGTTACAATGAAAGAGGTATGCTTATAATATTAATTTGTGAAATAAAACAATTTTTATTATAAGGATATACAAAATAGGTTATATAATTAGTTATGTAGAAGTTTAAGGGGATTTCATCGTAACCTTCCCCTTCTATTGTATGCTTAAAATCTTTGTTATATTGGAGGGAGATTATTGAATATCTATCTTACAAGCGGAACCTATGATTATTTAAGGAAAAAATACGAGAGTGAATTTTCTAAAGAAACATTATTGTTAATGCAAGATGAAACTAGCGATCGGGCGATACTGCTTCATGAAAGCCAAACCCCTTCTTTATTTCAAGAACCAAGAAGCTATGATATTTTATTCAGCGATGGAGTGTTAGAAAACAAAGGTTTTATTACAATGAATCACATTCCAGTAAATGAAGAGAATAAACCTATTTTCGAACATAATATGCTCCATTACTTTACTTCTCACCCGAACAGAACAATGACGGCTATTCGATTTCTTCGCCCTAGAAAGGGAGACACTTATATTCTCTTTTGCCTATGGGAAGAAAAAGCTAGTTATATTAAGTGGAAGCAACAGCCAGAAAATGCTAATGCGCCAATTGGCAAAAACAGTGAAAAGAGCTGGAATTCTTCCCAACACTCTATCTTTAATGGAAAACCCTACTTTGTCCAATTAACTATTCCTGAAGAAGTGGAGTCATAAAATGAAATTTCCATCAGTGGCGGTTCTTCTTCATCCCCCACTGGTGGTTAGTTGAATCATTCGGACCTTTACGGACAGTTGATCTCCCGCCTCTCTTCCTCAAATGCTCTTAAGCTTACTGCCAAAGTCTTACTGTCCGTTAAGTGTGGAATAAAAAAATCCTTGTAGCCTATGAACAAATGACTACCTTGTTTTAATAATGCCATTTCTATTCGCATACACAGCTGCTTGTGTTCGGTCGGCTACTCCTAATTTTGATAAGATATTGCTAACATGAGTCTTCACTGTTTTTATCCCTATGTAAAGTTCTTCACTAATTGCTTGATTTGTCATCCCCTCACCAATACACATTAGTACTTCAAATTCTCTTTCCGTTAACTCATCATGAGGTTTTCGTTCTGTTGCTCGCAATTTTTTCACCATTACGTTAGCAACTTTCGGTTCAATCACTGCTTCCCCACTATATGCTTTATTAATGGCATGAACAACTTCAGAAGCGCTTGCCGTTTTTAATAGATAGCTAAAAGCACCTGCCTCTATTGCCGGAATTACTTGTGCCTCATCATAAAAGCTAGTGATAATGATAACTTTGCAGCTAGGATAATCCATTAAAATAGCCTTTGTTGCTTCCATTCCATTGCCATTTTCCATTAATAAATCCATTAGCACAATATCTGGTTTTTCCTTTAACACAAGCTGAACTGCTACCTTGCCATTATTTGCTTCTCCCACGATTTGCATATTAGACTCTGTCATTAAATAAGAAATGATTCCTTTTCGCACCATTTCATGATCATCTACTACTACCACTTTAATCATTTCTCCCACCCCTTTATCGGAACTCTAATATCGATATATGTGCCTTCACCAATTTTCGAACGAATTTCCATCACACCACCAATTTCCTCACATCGTTCTCTCATTGTTTTTAATCCATATGATGCAATCCTCTCTATAGTTGGATCAAAGCCTTTGCCGTTATCACTTATATGTAGAGAAGCATATTCTCCACGTTCTTCCAAAATGATTCTTACTTTATCTGCATGAGAATGACGAAGCACATTTGACAAAGCTTCTTGAACAATTCGAAATAAATGTTCTTGTCCAGCTGTAGATAAGCCTTCTATTTCATCAATACTTGCAGAAAAATGAAGCGTTGTTTTTCCTTTCAGCTCTTGAATAAGTTTAATAATGCCATCGCACAGTGTATCATTGCTTAATTCAATAGGTCTTAAATGAAGTAATAACGCTCGCATTTCTCCTTGAGCTTTTCCAGCAATCGAAACAATTTCCTTTAACTGTTGTTTCGCTAATATGGGATCACTATCAAAAATTTTATAAGCAGCAGAAGACATCATATTTAAAGCAAATAATTGTTGACTAACTACATCATGCAAATCCCTTGCCAGTCGTTGTCTTTCTTCTATTACTGCAGCATTGTGCGCTGTTTGACCTAGTGTTGTTTTTTCATTTGCTAATCTCTGCAGAGAATGCACTTGCTCTTGTTGATAATCAGCAAGTTGATTAAGTTCTTCTTTTAAATCATACACATACTCATTTGTTGCAAGCTGCATTTTTTGCGGTACTTTCCCTCTCCTTAAAGAGGATGTAAACCAAAATACTTCATCTAACTGTTTCTTTAGCGTGCTGTTCCATTTAAAAGCAAAATAAAAACCGATCATTGTTGTGAGGAAAAACCAGATTACAGCTAAAACAAAACTTCCTATCGTCGACATTACATAATATGGAAATGTGTACATACTTATAAATAACAACAATGAACTAATTAAACTTGTTAACACTACATTTCGGTAATACCCGTAGCGGCTATTTGTCTGTTTCATGTTTCCCCCTTATACTTTTTGCACTGTAATATCGCCTATATTAAGTAAAATATTTAACTTAATCTTTTTTATGGCCTCTTCATAATCAGCAGATTTAAACTCCATGCTATTTCCTATCCCGTCCTTAATCGACTGGAGAATTCGTACTTCTCCAATCTTTGCTTCTGCATGCACATAAATCGCTAGATCATCTGGAACAATAATTTTCACATCACCAATTCTTGCATGGATAAATAGTTCTGTTTCCCCTTCAGGAATAAAAGCTTTGCTAAAATCGAGATAGACATCTCCTATCCCATGCGAAATCTCCATCGGCTCAACAGCCCAATTGTCTGTGTTATATTTAACATCTCCGATTCGAAAAGATTTCGTAGTATACCGTTTTCCCATACTATTTATTTCAAAGGTAAATTTAGGTTTTATTAATCCTAATGCCATTAAAATAATAATTAATGGCCACAACCTCCAAAAATCCATAAATTTGAATTCTAATATTTGAAAACGATCCAATATTAAGAGACTGGAGAAGGTAAGAAGAAACAAGGTGAAAAACAAATTACTTTTTCGCTTAATCGCTATTTGATAGAGAGAAAGCAGCCCGTAAATAAGCAACAAAAACGGATATATTATGACAAATAATTTTTTTATTTCCAAGGAAATGACACCGATATTAACAAGTAATAAAATTACTCCCACAATCAGTAAACTAATAGAAAACATTATTTTGGAGATAGATTTTCTCAAAAACTCCCCTTCTTTCTTTAGACATCTATATCTAGAATATTGGGTTTCAACAAACAAAACATCCTTTGTATTCGTATAATTCTAAAAAGTATTACATTTTTAAAATATAAACCTATTGTACTACCATTATGAATTTTTTTGCTCCTTCTTTCGATGTTTTTTTCTCCATCTTGAGAAGGAGTCTATTACACCTCCTTTATTCTTTCTTGATTCTTTTAACATGAACGTTTCATCTGCTTCAAAAGGAATAAGGTAAACTCCCCATTTTTCACAGGAGAACCAATCACCTTTTACATACAGCGACATAATCTGTATTAACCGAATTGTGATAGATGCCTATAGCATCATCGACTTTAAATCGGGAAAGGAGCTGTATTTATTTGGATATCGAATTAACAGCACTTCATTGGATATATGTATTATTCATTGTCTTTATCATCGGCTTTATGGTAATGAGAAGAGATACTACCTTTATTTGTATCGTCGGAATCTTTCTTTTGGCGATAACAGCGACAGGTTCCCTAAGTACCTCGATTAGCAGCATTTTTAATAGCTTCATCTTTGCGATTACAGAATTGTTACCTACTATCGTTGTCATCTCTATTATTGTGGCAATGAGTAAAATTCTGACGAAAACTGGTATTAATGATGTGATGATTTCTCCCTTTTCCAAACTCATTCGTTCACCTGGTCTCGCTTATTGGACGATAGGGATAGTAATGATGTTGATTTCTTTCTTCTTCTGGCCATCACCAGCTGTGGCATTAATCGGGGCTGTACTGTTGCCAGTAGCTTTACGTGTCGGTCTGCCAGGAATAGCAGTTGCCATGGCAATGAATTTATTTGGTCACGGCATAGCATTATCAGGAGATTTTATCATTCAAGCTGCTCCAAAGCTTACAGCAGATGCAGCTGGTATACCAGTCCAAGATGTCATGCATGCAAGCATTCCACTTGTCATTGTTATGGGGCTTGTGACAACTATTACTGCGTTCTATTTTATTAAACGCGATATGAAAAGAGGAACTCTTACGTTTTCAACTGGAGCCACCTCTGCTAATAAATCGGATATTCTTCCGCAAGTAAATAGATTACTACTTAGCAGCACACAAAGGAAATTGTTTGCTATCCTTATTCCGATTCTCTTTATCCTTGATGTCGTTGCCATGTTTCTTTTAGATTTACAAGGGGGAGATGCTACGGCACTAGTTGGCGGAACATCGATTTTCATTCTACTTTTAATAACATTAGTAAGTTATAAAAATAAAGGGTTGGAGAAAACAACAAGTTATTTGATCGAAGGATTCCAATTTGGCTTTAAAGTTTTTGGTCCTGTTATTCCAATCGCCGCCTTCTTTTATTTAGGTGACTCAGGTTTTAGTACGATCATCGGTGACTTTCTTCCAAAAGAATCCCATGGAATCGTCAATGATCTCGGCGTAGCCTTGGCTTCAACTGTTCCATTAACAAAAGAAATCGGCGCCATTACATTAACAGCTGTGGGAGTTATTACAGGCTTAGACGGCTCTGGCTTTTCAGGAATTTCGTTAGCAGGATCGATTGCAGGTTTGTTTGCACATGCGATTGGCAGTGGGATAAGTACATTAACTGCTTTAGGGCAAATTGCTGCTATATGGGTTGGAGGCGGAACTTTAGTTCCTTGGGCACTAATACCCGCCGCTGCAATCTGTAACGTCGATCCATTCGAATTAGCAAGAAGAAATCTTCTTCCCGTCTGTATTGGATTAGTGGTAACTACTATTTTTGCCATGTTCCTTATCTAACTAGTTACTAACACTTAGAAACCAACAAAAAGGCTGGGTCATAAGTATTCCAGCCAAGGATAGATCCGAGCAATTATACGACGATACTAATGAAAGTTCCGTATAATTGTTTGGTTTTTTGTTTGGTTTTTTAAAGGATGTTTCCATGAAGTTTGGTGCGATTCCGGCTGCTGTGTTTTCCCAACTAATTATATTTCCTCTTGTAAAAAACGTGCAAAAACAGCCACTATTTACTAGCTAAATTAGAGATTGTTCGTTTTTACAAAGTATCTATTTAGTTATGTCCCAACCTTTTTCTCCTGTTTATTAAGTCGATCTTTAAAAGTTTCATACAAGCTAACCCATAAAAACAACCAGATACCTCCTAATAAATAACCACCAATAACATCTGTTGGGTAATGAGCACCTAAAACAATTCTACTTATTCCGATTAAAATAATTAACAAAAATGAAGCAGCTGCTAAAATTAGCTTTCCTACATTTCTTTTTATCTCATTCGCAAGAATATGAGCAATAAATAAATAAAGAAGTAAACCTACCATCGCATGCCCACTAGGAAAGCTAAAACTGTCTGTCTCCATGGCATCAGCAGTTACTGGTCTGGGTCTTGCCACCAAATCTTTGACCCATTTATTCAGTTCATTTCCAAGTCCCACACATAAGACAAATGCTGCAATCCCCGTATAATCTTTCTTTTTCCACCAAAGAAATGGGATAAATAACAAAGCAATAATCCCAATTCCCATTTTATCTCCTAAGTAAGATATTCCTTTCCAAAAAGGATTGAAACTAGCTGGAAAAAGTGTATCTATAAACTCAGTTAGCCCTGTTTCAAACGATAAATTCTCCTGTCCATTGACAGCGACAATTAGAATTATAAAGAACAGGAATGATAGAACTAGTAATCCCCAAGCCATTTTTGAATTTCTAATATCCATAATTTCCTCCTAAATGATATTCCATATTATCCTTATTTTAGCAACATCAACCTTATTAGGATAGGAAAAATTCACATGAACGGTATTTACTTTGCTCTCTTTTCTCCTATCTTCTTACTTTTTCCATGCTATAATGAAAATATTCTAAATAGTAAAACGAGGTGAAAGAGATGCTACAAACTATGTGGGAACGATTAGAAACTTATTACGACGAGATGATCGAAATACGGAGATACCTTCATCAATATCCAGAATTATCATTTAAAGAGCATAAAACCGCTCAATATATCATCTCTTTCTATGAAAAATTAGGAATTCATGTTACTGGAAATGTTGGTGGGAATGGAGTTGTCGCAAAAATAGATGGAGGAAAGCCTGGAAAAACAGTAGCAATACGTGCTGATTTTGATGCCCTTCCGATACAAGATGAAAAAGAAGTACCCTATAAATCAAAGATTCCAGGTGTGATGCACGCCTGTGGTCATGATGGACATACAGCAACATTATTAATACTTGCTAAAGTAATAAATGAATATAAAGAAGAGCTATCAGGAAATTTTGTATTTATCCACCAGCATGCAGAGGAATCAAACCCTGGCGGAGCAAAAGCAATGATTGCAGCAGGCTGCCTCGAAAACGTGGATGTAATTTTTGGAACGCATTTATGGGCGACACTCCCGACAGGTACTGTCGCCTACAAAGCTGGTCCAATGATGGCTGCTGCAGATGAATTCAAAGTTAAAATTCAAGGCCAAGGCGGACACGGAGCACAGCCCCATAAAACAAAAGATTCTCTTGTGACCGCTTCTCAGCTAGTCATAAATCTCCAACAAATTGTCAGCAGAAAAGTTAATCCTATTCATCATGCTGTTGTAACAGTAGGTTATCTTGAATCCGGTAATGCTTTTAATGTAATTGCCGATACAGCAACACTTGGCGGAACAGTTCGCACATTTGATTTAGGATCGCAAGCATTAATAAAAGAAGAACTAGAAAGAGTAATCAAGGGAACCTGCTATACTGCAAACAGTACGTATGAATTTATTTATGATGATGGCTATCCTGCTGTTGTAAATCATCCAGAAGAGACTTCCTTTTTAGCTCGCTGTGCACAAACTATTCCAGGATTGCTTGTACAAGAAAGCGAACCAGAATTAACCGGGGAGGATTTTTCCTATTATCTTCAGCATGTTAAAGGAACTTTTTTCTTCACAGGTGCAATGCCTGATACGAACGAGCCAACTTATCCTCATCATCATCCAAGATTCGATATTAACGAAAAGGCCATGCTTATTGCTGCAAAAACTTTGTGCTCTGCCGCTGTCCAATACGACCTTTCCTATTCGAAAGAAAAAACTAATACAACAATAAATTCGTAAATTTCCGAATGGAAAACGGAATGGATTCATCTTAATGAACCCATTCCGTTTATTTTGTTTGATTCTGTTCTTGAAAATAGCGCCAGCGATAAACGTTTCTAACTGCTTCTCCTAATTGATCCATTAAATTATAATTGGCGTATGCACCTACAGCTGCCCCGATACCTGGTACTAATTGAAGCATTTTTACAAAATCAATAAAATCGCGATATTCTTGCTGTAACTCCTGCCAATTAAGAGAAGCAATTTTATGCCTTTCTTCTTCCCAATTTTCGATTACCTCTAATGTTTCTCTTCTTTTTTCTTCACTCGAAAAAGCTAGCTGAAAAATATACAGTAAGTAGATTCTTTCCTCTAATTGATCCGTATCGTATCCGTACGTAGTTGCTGCCTCCATTAAAAACTTCATTTTAATGGAAAGTAACAGCGGAAAATCCGCCAAACCAAGCAATAGCCCGCCAGCACCTGTTCCCGCTCCTTCCACAACAGCAACTTTTTTGTATTGACTAATTTTTTTAGTTAACTCTTCATCTTTTCCTTGTAAAGAATGGAAGAAAGGCGGATTCTTTTTCTTTATAATATTACTGCCAGCTAAGGTAGCTTGAATCATCTGCTTGATTGCTTCCGTGATTGTTTGGTGAACTTTGTCTGGTATATAAGAATTTATTTTGGTTTGCGCTTTCTTAGACACTCTATTTAAAATGGACGAACGCTTTTGAATTTTACGTTTCCACTCCTCTACTTCTTCTAAAGCTCTTTGTTCATATTCATTCATTTCCCTTCCTCCTTATGCTTATTCTTACGTACAATAGAAAGAATGGTTCCCTTTTTTCTTTGTTTCTAATCACAAAAAAGGAGCCTCAGTACCTTCTATAAACACACAAAGGTTAAAGCTCCTGACACAATTATCCGTTTTTCACTTTTTTATTTATGTAAAACAGCACAAAGAAGATAATAAAAACAACATTTACAATGAAAGAAATCAATGCATACATCCAGTCCCCTTTTGAGGCAATAATAAGAGATAAAATAATCCCTTGGGAGCCTAAAATAGATGCCATAATTTGCTTAAATGATTTTTCTCTATAAGAAGATTCCACCGGATAAATAGTAATCCACAGTTTATTATCATATGCATTCCAAAGGGGCAGTAACTGCAATCCTGTTAAAAAAACAAACAATACACTTATGAATACTTGTCCAGGTCCAAAAGACAAGAAAAAGATGAAAATTCCACTTATTGCTGTAAGCCGAATCGTTAATCCGAAATAATCACCTGCACGAACGTAGGTCCTCCAGTATAAATGGGTGAATACTTTTTCTTTCGCATAAGGAACACGGTTAAACAATACATCAAGAAAACGTCTTCGTTTAATACGGTTTCTTAGCTTTGGTACTTCTGTAAACATATTAGCGAAACGATAAAAAGATGCTAGTCTTTTTTCATCCTGCTCAATTAAATATTCCCATTTTACTCCTTTGTTGCTAGTTGCCTTCTGAAAATATATAAGCAAGAATGCCATGATAAGGAGCAAAGCAAGTATAAAAAGCGGAGAAGAATCGGCAAATAATAAATACAGGATAGCTAAGTTAATCAAGAAGCGCACAACCGTGTCTATATAATGATAGCGAACATTTACATAGTATTGAATATGCCAACGAATCAGCAAATTAGCTCCTTTACTAATTAGTAACACAATAAGCAAATACCAAAATTGACTAAAATCTCCGCCATGTACTTGCGCATATAATGGCATTAAAGCAGCAAGAATTATAACCAGTACATACCCTTGAATGACAAAGCTAACCATCATCGATTGCAGAAAATACTTTTTCATTTTTGTTTCCACTGCAATTAAAAAGATTCGATCAGCATCCTTCAAAAAGGTGTAGGTTGGGCTATTCGTCACAAAAAGAGTAAGGATAAAGCTCATGATAAGAGCAACAGGAAAATCATTAGGAATCGTTTTTAACCATGCTTGATAATAGTAGGCAGCAGTTCCTAGTAAAAAAACTAAAACAATGACAAGATGTCCATTAAAAATATACTTTAAATATTGGCCATATTCTTTAGCTGTTTGTCCAGCTCGCGCTCTCCACAGTTGCTTTTCATTAAATTCAAACATGTTCTTCTTCCTTTGTTAGAAGGATATATAAATCATCTAATGTTGCACCTGGCATATTAAATGCTGCCCTTAACTCATCCATCGTTCCCTGGCACTTTATTTTCCCTTCATGAATGATAATAATCCGGTCACAATATCTTTCCGCTGTAGCAAGAATATGAGTGGACATTAAAATACCTGCACCTTTTTCCTTCATTTTCTTTAGTTGGTCTAATAATGATTGAATTCCAAGAGGATCTAAACCAACAAATGGCTCATCAACTATATAAAGCGATGGCTCTACTAGAAAAGCACACATTATCATAACCTTTTGCTTCATTCCTTTGGAAAAATGAGCAGGAAACCATTTTAATCTTTTCTCCATACGGAACTCTTTTAATAGTACGTCCATTCGTTTTTGATATTCTGATTCAGACAAACCATATGCCATTGCCGTTATCTTCAAATGTTCTTCCAATGTTAATTCATCATATAATATAGGTGTTTCTGGTACAAAGGTAAATTCTTTTCGATACGCCTCTTTATCTCCCTCAAACGTCTTTCCATTAATAAGGATTTCTCCTTTATGTGGCTCCATTAACCCGATTATATGCCGGATTGTTGTACTTTTCCCAGCTCCATTTAAACCAATCAAACCAACCATCTCATTCTTATTGATGGAAAAAGAAATATCTTTTAGAACAGGATTCTTCGTATAGCCTCCAGTAACATTTTTTATTTCTAATAATGCCATCTATTGTACCTCCAATATGTATTATCTATAGTTTAACAACATTCTTCTTTAATTAAAAATGATTGCACAGAAAAATTTTTTATTCTTTTGTATATTAATTTCAGTTCGGGGACATTCTAATTATTGAAGGGGAGCACCAAAGGAATATTGCAGTATAACTCCAATATTAAATGAGGTGTTTGCAAAAGATTCTATAAAGATCTTTTAAAATAAACTTCCATTCGTTTTTAAAAGGGGATGTTTGCCTTGCATAAGCGAGATATAAACATGAGATCAGTAACACCAAGTTGCTTTCTATCAAAAGCAGCCCTATAAATCATTTCCACTTTGAAATGAGGTGTTTGTCGCAGACAGTCATCCATTCTTTATAAGTTTTTGAACATATAAAGACATTTTAAGGGGATGGTTCGTTTGAACAATGATCGATTTTTCTCATAATAACAATTCATTTTTAAATGAGGTGTTTATCAAAGAGAAGAACCCTAAAACATGAAGAAGTTCTCTCCTTCAATAAGAGGGTGTCCTAACAAGGTTTTCTTAACATGTATTGCCAGAAATGTACGGAGTTTGCTTAAACTTCTTACTTGGACAATTCATGTAAGAACAGCCTTTACTAGGCACCCTCTTTCCTTTTGGTGTTCACTAAAATAGCTCCTGTGTTAAAATATTGGTAATACATAATGAAGGAAGGTATTTTTATGAGTGATTGTATTTTTTGCAAAATAATGGCTGGAGAAATTCCGTCTAAAAAGGTTTTTGAAAATGAACATGTTATGGCGTTCTTAGATATTAGCCAAGTTACAAAAGGACATACATTGGTTGTACCTAAACAACATGTGAAAGATATTTATGAATTAACACCTGAAATTGCAAGCAATCTATTTGAAGTCGTGCCAAGCATTGCATCTGCAATTAAAGAAACATATGAACCAGTTGGTTTAAATCTCCTTAATAATAATGGCGAAAAAGCAGGACAATCTGTTTTCCATTATCATATGCATCTTATCCCACGTTATGGAAAAGGTGATGGTTTTGGCGCAGTATGGAAAACAAACTTTGATGGATATTCAAATGAAGAATTGACAGAGATTGCGAAGAAAATTGAAGAAAAAGTGAGATAAGTACCTACCAAACATACCGAGACAAAAGAATTTTCTAAAAAAATTCACTTTTTCCAAAAAGCTATTTAATAATAGTTTCAATTCTATTCCACTAATTCCTTCCCCCTTACCTATCAACAATCAAAATTTTTTAGCTTGGGGGAAATACTTTTTTAATAGTACAAAATTACTAAACACCCTTTTGAAAAATTCTAATTTTTTCAAAAAAGGTGTTTTTTTAATCTGTACAAATCAGCTGAATTTGTTAGTATAAGGGTATTCATTTTGTCTTTACCGCATTACAATTTGAACAAGTTAATTTAGGAGGAAAGCACGTTGAAAAGAGCATATAACTTTAACGCAGGTCCTGCAGCTTTACCAGAATGGGTTCTACAAGAAGCAAAGGAGCATTGGTTGAACTTTAATGATACAGGCATGTCCTTAATGGAATTAAGTCATCGTAGCGCTGACTATGAGGCTGTACATAATGAAGCAAAAGAGCTCCTTACATCTTTACTTTCTATACCAGATAATTATGAAATTCTTTTTTTACAAGGAGGCGCAAGTCTTCAATTTACGATGATCCCAATGAATTTGCTTCCTAAAAATCAAACTGCCTATTACGCACTCACTGGCATATGGTCAGAAAAAGCATTAAAGGAAGCTTCTAAACTTGGTAATACAGCTATTTCCATTTCAAGCAAAAATGAAAATTATTCATATATTCCTAATTCAGAACAGATTGAAGTACCAAAAGATGCTGCTTATCTTCATATTACAAGTAATAATACGATTTATGGCACCCAATGGAGCAGCTATCCTACCAATGTATCTGTTCCTTTAATTGCTGATATGTCCAGCGATATTTTAAGTACTCCAATAGATGTTTCGAAGTTCGGCTTGATTTATGCAGGTGCTCAAAAAAATCTTGGACCATCTGGAGTGACTGTCGTCATTATTCGAAAAGATTTGATAAAAGAAGATGCTGCTTTACCGACCATGTTAAGTTTTCATACACATGCTAAAAATAATTCTTTATTCAATACACCACCAACTTTAGCAATTTATCTTTTATCCCTTGTCTTAAAATGGGTAAAAAAACAAGGTGGAGTGGAAGGAATTGCTGCCATCAATAATGAAAAAGCAAAACACTTATATGATGTAATCGATCAAAGTAATGGTTTTTATCGTGGTCATGCAGAAGAAACAAGCCGTTCTAAAATGAACGTTACCTTTACTTTACAGTCAGAAAACCTCACAAAGGCTTTCTTACAAGAGGCAAAGGAAGCAGGATTTGTTGGTCTTAATGGACATCGATCTGTCGGTGGTTGCCGTGCTTCCATTTATAATGCTGTTCCTCTTGAACATGTAATGGAGCTTACTAAATTCATGAAGGAATTCCAACGCAAAAATCAATAACTTATGACAAAGTATAAGAGGAGAACCTAAAAAATAGTAATGATCGCTTGAATACGTTATAATGATGGAAAAAAGAGCGAGGTGTAAGTAAATGAGCGCAAAATCATTCTTATCAGGATTTTTAATCGGAGGAATTGCAGCGGGAATCACTACCTTACTAACTACTCCTTACTCAGGAAAAGAAGTAAGAAAAGCCTGCAATGAAAATGGAAAAGCATTTCTTCAACATATCCAAGAACTAAAATTGGATTTAAATGAAATAAAAGATTCTGTAAAAACAGCCACAGTAGAGGGTAAAACCGTATTTAGCACTTTTATTGAAGATCTTAAGCTATCATTAGAAACGTGGAAAGAAGAAGTAAAGCCACATCAAGAATTGCTTCAGAAGGAACTTGATGAATTACAATCTACGATCAATGAGTTAGAAAATGATTTAAAATAAAGTGAAACTTCCATCAGTGGGGGGTTCCTTCATCCCCCACTGATGGTTAGTTGAACCAATCGGACCTTTACGGGCAGTTGATCTCCCTCCTATCTTCCTCGTATTCTCATAAGCTTGAGATGGGAGTCTACTGTCCGTTAAAAGTGGGATAAGAATGATGCTTTAACAATCGAATAGCAGATAAAAAATGGAGGATTTCTAACATGAATATCCTCCGTTTTTTTATTCCTCCTCACCCTCTCTCTCCATGTTATATTTCATTACACGATTATGTTAAATTTCTATTCGCATATAATTTTTCATTTCTCTTTTATGCCATTTCTGCTTAACTCTACCTAGCTGCTCTTTTTGTGAAAATTAATTTTTTATTCACTTCTTTTTTTTATGATTTTTCTAGATTTTACAATTACGTCTTTTTTGGAACACACAAAATGCTTATTTTTCTTTTTTCCTCTCTTCCAATCCCTTAAAATCTATAGACATTTTAAGGGATTTCCATTCGGGTTGATACATATTTATACATTAAAGCGCTTACTTTAAACAAAATTTCTTATTTCTAAAAATTTTGTTAATTTTTATCTTTATTAATTTTTGTTTTATTGGCATAATGTTTATAGATAACAGAAAAGTAGGTGATTTGTGGATGAATGAAAGTCAGATCTCAATGAAGGACGCTTTACTCTTCACTCAAAGAATTGGACAACTTAGCAAAGCATTATGGAAGGCAATCGAAAAGGATTGGCAAAATTGGATTAAGCCGTATGATTTGAACATTAATGAGCACCACATACTTTGGATTGCTTACCAGTTAAATGGTGCCTCTATTTCAGATGTAGCAAATTTTGGGGTAATGCATGTCTCAACAGCATTTAATTTTTCGAAGAAATTAGAAGAAAGAGGACTACTACAATTCTCGAAAAAAGAAAATGACAAAAGAAATACGTACGTTTGTCTTACAGATAAAGGCAAAGAAGTATTTGTTCAAATTATGGAAGATTATAATCCAAGTAACAGCTCAGCATTATCTGCCTCCTTACCAATCAAAAATTTATATGGCAAGTTTCCAGAGCTTTTAGAAATGATGACAATCGTTAAGCATATTTACGGAGATAACTTCATAGAAATTTTTGAAAAATCCTTTACTAATCTTGACGATATTTTGGAAGAGGACGAAGGGCATCTAAAGAAAAAAGATCCTGTATTTACTAAATAGAGAAATAAAAAATTGGGGAAAAGGACTCCAGGTTTGGGACATTCTAGACCGGTGGTAAAAAAAGATAAGAGGGCAGCTTGCTTTCTTGTCTTTTTTTCGGAAAATTTAAACAACTGTTACAAATGCAAAAAATACATAGAGAGAATGATCCTTCATTTCTTTCCAATCTAAAATAAAAAAATGTCTTAAATTTGTATAAAGAGACTATTGATTTTTTACTCTTTTCATCGTAAAGTAGCAAGGTGAGTTTGCTTGATTAAAACGCAAGATAAGGCAAAGAAAAGATATTCTTCCAATTATTAGTTATTCAAGCAAGAAAGTAATATCACAAGTAACTAAAAATTTCTCCCTATGGAGGGTATTAACATGAACTGTTGGAAGACTGTCAACTTCCATAAACAATATGGAGCTCAGCGCCTATTTATTCTGTCTTCTATGACAATGATTGGTTGTTTCCTTTTTCTATATGTACCAATTACAACCTATTTTGCACATAATAAACTTTCTGACGATTACTTTTTATTATTTATGGCAATGATTTTACTTATGTATCCTTTACACAAATTATTACATTTATTGCCGATGATTCATCTAGGGGATAAAATTAAAAAGACATGGAATAGACATTTGCAATTTTTGCCTGTTCTTCACATTCAGGTAAAAGAACCAATCGGTAAAATACACTTTCAGTTTGCCTTAATTATTCCATTTGTCATTATTAGTGGACTATTATTATTATCTTGCTTTCTTTTTACAAGTTATGTTCATTATTTTTTAATGCTTTTCGCTTATCATACAGGGATGTGTGTCCCAGATTTTATTCGAATGAAAAACCTATGGCGTTCTCCTCGTTCTTGTTATGTCGAAGAAAACGAAGATGGATTTGAGATATTGATAAATAATGTTAGTGAATTATCGTAAAGAGATTCTATTATTGTCTGACGAAACATACAATGATATAAAACTTGAATGCTTGTTTAACAGCCTCCTTAAGATAGATTGCAAGGAGGCAAGAGAATCATCCGAGCTCTTTCCAGAACAAAAATACTAAGTTACCGTCTAAAATAGTTGATAATACTATCTTTTTATCCTGTTATTTGATAATGTAAATAACATACAATAAATTCCGCTTATAAGGAGGGAATCAATGATGATCTCCATTTTCATTATTTTAGCTATTTTTATTTTATATAATATTAATAGACTAACAAATGCCCTATGTTTACAAAAAGAAATTCCTGAAGAAAAACAACCAAAAGTTTTTCGAACAATAAATGTTCTTATCACGATTCTTTTGATTTCTTCCTATGTAGATATTCTTTTTTAACATCAAATTATTTTTTTAACCATCTCTGTTCCTTTAATCATACTGGCAAACAGAGATATGTAGAAAAGAAGCAGTGTAATAGTCGATAATACCGACTGTTACACTTGCTTCTTTTTATATTTCTTCAGATCAACTTATAGCCAAGCTGCTCCGATGATCACTAATAAGATGAATAGTACTACTAATAAAGCAAAGCCTCCACCGTAAACTCCTCCACCAGACATGAAGATTCCTCCTCTCTCTATCGTTCCAGTTGTTCATTTGGCGCATAAATGGGCACTCATCCTAGTAAGATTGCCATTATACGCTTTTATAGCTTACAGCCATGCAGCGCCAACGATAACTAATAAGATAAACAGTACAACGATTAAAGCAAAACCTCCGCCGTAAACGTTACCCATAGTAACACCTCCTTTAAGGTTGCTACCATTTGTTAAATAAATTTATGGTGTTTCGGTTTTCTTCTTTCTTTTATTCATATGACTGCGTTAATTTCTTCCAATCGATGATCAATATGCTTTCAGTTTTACACAACTCCGTCCACTTCTATCTAAACTAAAACCTATTGATCACTTGATAACGATTGAGCTTGCTGAGATCCGAATAAAAGAATTTACTGTTAATTATATAATTCCATATAGTACGCCAACTCTATTTGCCTTTTTTACTACGTAACCGTAACAACCTTTTGAATTTGCTTAACGCGAATTCTTTTGAACTCTTATTCAAGCTCAATTTATCATATGTATTTGACCTAAATTCGGAACAGGACATATACCCATTTTTTATCAGGAAAAAAAGGACAAAAGGATATACCATAAATATGTTGTAAAAACAGACATAAAAAACAAAGGACCCAACCCATAAAATTCGTTTCCTTAGCAGAGGTACACTGCTTAGAAATGAATTTATAGCATTAGATCCTTTGGAGTAAATAGAAATAAAAGAAGTTCCTAATAAGAAGGAAGACTAAGGCTGTTAATTCTCATACGCCCTCTCTTCTCCATTTCTGCGTTTTTTCTCCTCCTCTAGCCTCTTCATATAAACTTCTCCTTCTTGTTCAATTATTTCATTTTCTGTAGCTCTATCCTCTTTTCCTGTTTTAACTGCCATAAACGCACTTATTGCAATTCCTCCTAATACAAAAATAATCCAAAGTGGGATTCCTAGCATTGAAAATTACCCCTTTCTAGTAATAACTACCTTTTACTTCATCCTATGCTAGAAAAACTAGATTATTCCCTGGAGCGCAGATTTTCACAAGAAATAACTTTCCAAATAATCCTTAACAACCATTATATAAAAGGCTATTTTCGTATAGTTTATTGCCATTATTCCTCGCCTGAACGATTGACTTTTTCTATTAAAAAACAACATTCTATAGTAAATAGTCAAACAAAAAAGGAAGAGATCCCATCGGAACTCCTCCTTAATCTTTTATTTATGAAATGTCGGCTTATAGAAGGAACGGTTTTCTAATGGGAAAACTCTTTCCGTGAATTCACCTGGTTTCGCTCTTTCTAATACACGATCCAACATATTCATTTTCGCATCGAGGTTATCGATATAGTGCAAAATTTCCGCTTCTTTAATTAATGGAGCTTTAGGACTTCCCCATTCAGGCTTTCCATGATGAGATAAAACTAAATGTTGAAGAATCACTACTTCTTCTCCTCTTATTCCTAACTCATCCGCTGCTTTACCAATTTCATTAATCATAATGGAAATATGTCCAAGTAAATTCCCTTCCAAAGTATATGAAGTGGAAATTGGTCCAGATAATTCGATGACTTTCCCAAGGTCATGGAGAATAATCCCCCCATATAGCAAATCTTTATCCAAGCTTGGATAAAGCGAAGCAATTGCCTTAGCCAAATCTAGCATACTGACAACATGATATGCCAAGCCAGAAACAAATTCATGATGATTTTTTGTCGCTGCTGGAAATTGTAAAAATGCTTCCTGATGCTTCTTTACTAAATGTCTTGTTATTCTTTGAATATTAGGATTCTGCATTTCAAATATATAATGAGTGATTTTACTTAACATTTCATCGGTTGTAAGTGGAGCTGTTTCTAAGAAATCAGCTAGGCGAACGCCCTCTTCCCCTGTTGCAACCTTAATTTGGCGAATTCTTAATTGAGACTTTCCACGATAACTTTGAATATCACCATTAACTCTTACAATTGTTTCAGGCCGATAGCTCTGTTCATCCATTTCTGTAGCATCCCAAAGCTTTGCTTCAATTTCACCAGTTTTATCTTGGAAAATAAGCGTCATAAACGGTTTCCCGTTACTTGCAATTGCTTTTGTCGCACTCTTTATTAATAAATAGGACTCAAATTGTTCCCCAACTTCATACTGAAGTACTCCTTTTTTATCCAACTCACTCTCTCCTTTATCTTTCTCTTTATTTAGTATAGCATGAACCTCTTCCATCTTTATAAGCTTGTTTCTCTTTCCTCTGCTGGTAATACATGCAAACTATTATCTGGAAAATGCTTTAATAGATGTCGATGACATGTGAAGAAAATCAATTGATTTTGCTCGCACTTCTTTAATAATTGAATCACTTTCTCCGTTCGTTTTTCATCAAAATTAACAAAGCTATCATCTATAATAAACGGAAACCAAAAGCTTTTATAAAACGTTTGTGCCAAAGCAATTCGAATAGATAAATATAGTTGTTCTGTCGTTCCTTGACTTAATTCTTTCGCTTCATAGAAAACATGCTGATGACTTTCTACTAAAAATCCTGCCCCTTCTTCCTTTGGCAAAATCCGAATGTATTTCCCTTCTGTCAAAAAAGCTAGATTTTCCTCTGCTTTCTGCAGCATAGCTGGCAGCTGTTTTTGTTTATATTGCTCAACGGTTTTGGCTAATAACTGTTTTGCAACGGCAAATTTTGCCCATTCTCTTACGTCTTCTTTGAATTCAGACTGAAATTGTTTAAATGTATGCAATAAATCAGTATACGTACCCCCACTCTCAATTCGTGAAAGCGTAAAGTTAATCGCTGCCGCCTCTTCTACAAGCTCTTTCAAGCGAGACGCTAATCTTTCTATTTTTGTTTGTTTTTCATCTAATTGCCGTTCAGGATCTAGGATTTTTTTGTACAAAGGAATTTGTTCTTTGGAGATATGGGCTATTTCTAATTGAACATCAATCGTGGAAAGCCTCTCCTTATATGTATCTCTTTCTTTTTCCAGCGCTGCCTTTTCAAGAAATGCCTCTTCCTCCTTTACTCCTGCAATTGAAAAGAGAGCAGTTTTTTCTTCTGCATAACGATTATACTCTGTTTGATATTTTTCCATATGTTCTGATAGGTCATCTTGTTTTCTCTGCAAGGTTTCTATTCTGTCTTTTTTCTTTTTTTCTTCCGTTAGTGCTGTTTTTAATCGGTAACACATATTAGCAATCGTTTCTTTCTCCATTCCGATAAACTTCTCAAAAAGGTGGATAATCTTACTAATAATCTGCTCCCTTTCCTGTTGAATTTCCTCAAGCTCTTGATAAATAGAATTACTTTCTCTATCTTTTGCTTTCCATTCTTCTATTAACAAAAAAGCATCATATATTTGTTGTGTTGCCAATTCATAAGGAATTCTAAGCTCATTAGCCAATTGTCTTAACAGCTTCTGGTGGGAAAGAAAATCTGCTTCCCACTTTTCAAATCCTTGTAATACTCTTTCATAGCTCTCATTCTGCTGCTCTAATTTAAACTGAAGCTGTGTGAATTTCTCTCTACACTTTGTATCATCTTCTAGCTTCTGTTCCTCATATGGAGAAATTCCCTGTCCCTTTTCCATAATTGCAAGTAACTGAGCTCGTTCTTCCTTAATAAGTACGATTCTTTTCTTCTTTTTACGAATTTCATTTTTAGCAAGTTTTCTTCCAGACAAGAACACCAAAAAATAAACAATACTTATAGCAAAGCTAATAAGTGTTAAGAACCATTGCTCAAAAAATAAAGCCCCTGCTCCAACTAATAAAAGAAAAGTCGATAACACACTTGTTATCATGGTATTCTGTTTAATACGCTTTTCTTCTACCTTTACTTGCTCTTCCAATTGCTTGATTTCCCTTAATAGTAGATCTGCCTTCTCTTTGTTCCATCTAACTTGATTATCACTCTTTACATGCTCTTCTAGTCTAATTCTCTCATCTTTTGGCAAGAGTTTCTGCTTATATTCCTTCACTGTCTCTTCTAATAATTCTAAAGTTGTTTGTTCATCCTTTAACCGCTCGTCTAGCTCTTCTTTCTGCTCCTTTAATCTCCGTTGTTTAGAAGCGGCCTGTGCACATTGTTCTTTTAAGAAAATACTTGTATTACTTTCCTTTAATAAAATCTCTTCTTCTATCGGTAAATGCAATTTACTTTTTAGACTATCAATTTCTTCCTCTATACTTTTCAGTTGATTTTGTACTTGATTTTGCCGGTTCTGTAATTGTTCATAAACAGGAAATTTTTCTACAGCCAATATAATATCCTTTTCAGATTTAATTAATTCTTCTTGTATAGATAAGCTGGTCATTTCTTGTTCTATTTCCAATGCTTTTGCTTCTAAATAGCGAAGCTCTGCTTCTACAGAAAGCATTTTCTCTTTTAGCGCTCCCCATCTAGTTAATCCATTCTGCGGGAAATTAAGCTCCTTGAAAGCAGCTAATTTTTCTTCCAATATATCCTTTTCTAGTGCAATTTCTTTTATTTTTATCCATTCTTCCAAATATCGTATTTCATGCTCTTCTTGTTTTAATTCAGCTTCTGTTAACTGCCTTTCTTTTTCTAACTCCCTTTTCTTTGCAAGTAATTGTACGTATTGATTATTATCCTTCTCCGCTACTTTTAATTGACCATGCTTATCTCGTAAATTTTGGAGCTTTTCATTTACAACTGGCTTCTTTCCGCTAGGCTTATAGCGCAAGTCTAATTCCTTTTGTAGCTCATTTTCTGCTTTCAATAATCGATCGGAGCCAACCGCCCCTGTTGAAAACAAAAATCGCCCCAGCTCTTCTCCTTTTAATTGCTGCACATTTTGCAATCCGTGTAAATTAAACGAAAAAATGGATTGATAAAGACTTTTATCTATTCCTGCTAACAGTTCATTTAAAAGCTCCTCTTGCCCTCTCCTGCCATCCTCTAAAGTGACTGTAACATCACCAGTGGCTTTTCCTTTGACTCTTTCAATTGTTGCTAGTCCAATTTTAGGAAAATAAATTTCTAATTTGCCCCCATATTTATGCTGCAGCTTCGGCTCATACCGTAGTTCTGTCTGTTGTTTTGTTGGAAATCCAAATAAAATGCTATGAATAAAACTCATTATTGTCGATTTACCAGCCTCATTTTCCCCGTAAAACACATGGATGGGAGAATGGATAGAAAACGTTAGATTTTCTAGTTTTCCATAACCGTAAATGGTAATCTTTTTTAGTTCCATATTGGTTACCTCCCGCTTTTCATAAGCATTGTAAGCAGCAAATCTTCTGCTTCCTTTGCTAGTTCTTGTTTTTCATTGACAGAAAGCTCCTCTAAGAAACGATGGGCTTTTGGATGTTGATATAATGGAGCGACTGCTTCATCCACCAACTCGGAATCCTTTGAAACAGCAAATAATTCTTCATAAAATGCTGATTCCTTTAATAGATTCTCTTTTAACCATGCCGTATTTTCCTGTCTCTTTATAGAGGCAACCCAAACAAAGGAGTCTGCATCTACCTCATCCTGGTGGAGAATTTCTAATAAATCGGAATCGAGAAAAGTTTCTTCCAAATTCAATTGTTCAATCTCGATGGAAATAATAAAGGAATATCTCTCCTCTCTCTTTTCATCAACTTTATTCCGGCAAAGTCTGTATAAATCATCAAATGTTCTTACAGGGCTGGCATCTATTTTCACTGTCTCCCAAATCACTTCAGATGTTGGGATAAATTCTAAACTAGCATCTCCTTCGCTTAATTCTACATAGTAGCATCCCTTTACTTCCGTTTCCTTTTTATGCCGGCCTTGAATGTTTCCTGGATAGATAATAGGAGGAATGGTCTCTAAAATTTCACGTTTATGTATATGGCCTAAAGCCCAATAGTCCATTTTTTTAGCGAGCAAATCTTTCACTTGAAAAGGAGCATAGGCACTATGGTCAGTCGCTCCCTCTAAATTCCCATGTAAAATTCCTATATGAAAATTGGCATCATCTCTTCGTGCGTATTCATCAATTTTTCTCTCTTTGACATGCCTTGTTTCATAACTAAAACCATAGAGATTAACCGTTACATTATTTTTCATAAATTGTTCTAACGTCACCATAGAAGGATAAACATGCACATTAGGAGGCAATTCTATTTGTACCCAGCGACCATTTAAATGATCATGGTTACCATGCACAAGATACACCTCAATTTGCTTTTCTTTTAAACGAAGCATCTCGTCTCGAAAGCGAATTTGAGCTCTTATACTTCTGTCTTCCCCATCATAAATATCTCCAGCAATAATAATAAAGTCTACTTTTTTGCTAATGGCAGTATCAATTATTTTCTTAAATGCAGTAAATGTACTTTCCTTCAGTTTGTTATGTATAAATGCGGGCAAATTCTTCAATCCAACCATTGGACTGTCTAAATGTAAATCCGCACAATGTATAAAGGATATTTCCATACTCTCACGTCCTAAAACTATTTGTTTCTATTCTACCATGCACAAAATACGAATGCACGTTCTTATCTATTTTGTTGTTCATTTCAATATCTCATGCAACCTTGTATTCTCATAAGCTTGAGGAGGGGAGTCTTACTCCCATGAAAATAAACGGTCGTCCCCCCCTATTTTCATCCTTGTTGGTGAAGTTTGCTTCATGGATGACTGTCCGTTAAAAGTGGGAAATGAGACTGGGACAAAACAAAATAAATAATAGATTAGATAAGACGAACAATCTCTCATTTAGTAGCGAAACCAACTCGTTCCATTACGCTACAGACACTCCGTTTTTAATCGTTTTTTTCTAAAAAATGGTTGTTTTTATAATGGAAAATATAATTATTTGGAAAACGGAGCAGCCTGAATACACGTAGACTCCTGTGGGATTAGCGAGACAGCCTGAGACCCCGGAGGCGAAGCTGAGGAGGCTCAGCGCGAGCCCCACGGAAAGCGAAGTGTATTCAGGCTGCGGGTAACAGCAACAAACTTCATAGAACATCTCCTTTTTAAAACGAATAAAAAAAGCCCGAACAACTATACGAACCTTCATTAGCATGTACGTATAATCGTTCGAGGTTATTTGGTTGAAAATACCTATGTCCCAGCTCTTTACAAGTTTATTCTTTTTTCGTTAGTTGCAGTGCTTTCTTTATATCTTTATAAGAATTAGATTTTCCATACATAAGCACTCCACCTTTATATACTTTTGCACCAAAAATGGCCAGAATCATAATGGTTGCAACTAAAACAAGGATTCCTAAAATCGGCTCCCAAACTGGTAAATTCAGCATTCCTACTCTCATAAACATCAGCATTGGAGTAAAGAATGGGATATAAGAAGTAATCGTTACAAATGTGGTGTCCGGTGCACTTAATCCAAACATTGCAATCATAAACCCTGCCACAATTAATAATGTCATTGGTGTAATCATTTGCTGTACATCTTCAATTCTACTTACAAGCGAGCCTAGTAAAGCAGCAAGAGTAGCATATAGGAAATAACCTAAAATAAAGAAGATAGCAGCATAAATAATTGTGCTTACAGGTACCTCGTTAAACCCTAAGAACCCTTCCATCGAACTTAAGCTTTCATTGCTAGTCAGCGAGAAATAACCAACAATCATCAATATCGCTAACTGAGTTAGACTTAGTAGACCAATTCCAAGAATTTTTGCAAACATATGCTTTATTGGGGAGACACTGGAAATCAGTATTTCCATTACACGTGACGATTTTTCAGTAGCTACTTCTGTCGCTATCATATTAGCGTACAAAATGACGGCAAAATAAATTAAGAATAAGAGAACATAAACTAGCCCTCTAGCTTGATTTAATTCTTCTTCTGTCTTCGCATCTTTCTCAAGGGCAATTTTCTCAAAAGAAACTGGTTCATTTAATTTTGCTAGCTGCTCATTTGTTAAATTGAGTTGATTAGCTGCTAATTGACTTTTAACCATTTGGATACCATTTGTTATATTATCGGAAATAGATGTTTCTGCAATGTCCATCGTATAATAAGTGGCGATTGGTAAATTACTTGAATCTACATCTACTACCAGTAACCCACTATAATTTCCTTCTTCTACTTCTTTTTTAGCAGATTCTTCACTATCCTTATAGGGAACTAGTTCCAGATCCTCATTTAAAGTCTTTGTTGCCTCTTGAATAATTGGCAATAAAGAATCGCTTTGATCAATTACTGCTACTTCTGTTTTTCCTTCTTCTCCAGAAAAAGTATCAATAATGGTAGTAAGATTTGTGAGTGCAACAACAAATAATAAGGTGATAGCCGTTGTAATTAGAAAAGATTTGGTTTTAAACTTACTTAAAAATGTGTGAAATAAGATAATCCAAAAACTATTCAAGAGAAGCACCTACCTTTTCGATAAAAATATCATTTAAAGAAGGCTCTTCTAATGCAAATTTGCGGATAAAGCCTTTTCCAACAATATCTTTTAAAATTCTCTCCGCAATTTCCTCTCCTTCAATTTGAAGAGAAACTCCCTCTGCTGTTTCCTTTAATTTTAGTACACCTGGATAACGAATTAAATGCGTTAAATCAAAGTCAGCGTGGATAGTCACATTTTTCTTACCAAAGCTTCTTTTAATATCCTTTAGAGAACCATGCACAACTGGCTTTCCTTTATGCATGATGCACAGATGCTGACATAATTCCTCTACATGCTCCATCCGGTGGCTAGAAAAGACAATACTTGTACCGTTATTCTTCAAATCAACAACTGCACTTTTTAATTGCTCAACATTTACTGGGTCTAATCCACTAAATGGCTCATCTAAGATTAATAGCTTCGGCTTATGTAAAACAGCACTAATAAATTGGATTTTTTGTTGATTTCCCTTGGAAAGTTCCTCCACTTTTTTATCCAAATATTCAGGAACTTTAAAGCGCTCCAGCCAATATTCCAGCTCTCTTAATGCAGCCTTTTTTTCCATCCCTCTCAGCCTAGCTAAATAGACAAGCTGATCTCGCACTTTTAATTTTGGGTACAGCCCTCTTTCTTCTGGTAAATATCCAATATGCGGACTTGTTGAATAATTAATAGGTTTATTATCCCATGTTATTCTTCCAGCTGTACTTTCCAATATACCTAGAATCATCCGAAAAGTAGTCGTCTTTCCTGCCCCATTTCCTCCTAAAAAACCAAACATTTCATTTTCAGGAATCGAAATAGATAAATCATCCACTGCAGTGAACGAACCAAATTTTTTTGTCACGTTTCTTAGCTCTAATGACACAAAATCCCCTCCTCACTCTGTTATACGATTAGAATTGTAAAAGGTTTCATTTTACACTGATATTATATTATTTTTAGTAACATCCAGCATAGTTTATTTTCAGCCTCTAAGTGAGCGATTATTCTTTTGTTTTTAAGAAGTTAATCATAAGGACATGTCTGTTCATCACGTTCCAAATAGAAGATTTGCTGGGGGATTTGAGTATTAAGAGCAGAAGAAAAAAAGCTGCTGATCAGCTCTATTGAGTCTATCAGCAGCTTTTTTTATTAATGTGGTAAGAAAATTAGTTGATAAAGGAATAAAACAGCAAACACATATACTAGTGGATGAACAGACTTTCCTTTTCCTTTTACTAGCTTTAATAATGGATAAGAGATAAACCCAAGAGCAATTCCTGTTGCAATACTTGATGTAAGTGGCATACTTAGAATAACTAAAAATGCTGGGAATGCTTCATCAAATTCAGACCATTTCACATCACTGATCGCGCCCATCATCAAGCTTCCTACAATTATTAGTGCAGGAGCTGTAATAGCAGATAAACCAGAAATACTGCTAACTAAAGGAGCAAAAAAGGCAGAAATGATAAACAACACAGAAACAGTTACACCTGTTAATCCAGTACGTCCACCTGCTGCAACACCTGATGTCGATTCGATAAAGGCAGTTGTTGGGCTTGTCCCAAACATTGCTCCTACAGATGTTCCAAGTGAATCAGCAAGAAGCGCCTGTCTTGCTTTAGGTAATTTATTGTTTTTTATTAATCCAGCTTGCTCTGCAACACCAATCATCGTACCAGTTGTATCAAAAATCGTTACCAATAAAAAGGAGAATACAACAGCATACAATCCATGCTGGATCACATCACCAAATGCTGAAAATGGATTACTAATGATAAGACCTTCTGGTAAATGAGGTCTTGCCATGATCCCATTGTCAAAAGATAAGTACCCAGTAAAATAAGCAATAATACTTGTTACAATCATCCCGATGAATAATGCCCCTCTAACATTCAAACTAAATAGAACAATGGTAATCGCTAAACCAATAAGGGCGATAATGACAGGAGGAGACTGAAGATTGCCTAGTCCGACTAGATTTTCGGGATGAGCAACAATAATTCCCGTTTGTCTTAAACCGATAAATGCTATAAATAATCCAATACCTGCTGTTATTCCGTGTTTTAAGTTATCCGGAATCGCAAGAATTAATTTTTCTCTAAATGGTGTTAACGATAAAATAACAAAAATAATACCGGCAACAAATACTGCTGATAATGCAACCGTATAATCGACATTATTATTTCCGACAACAGAAAAGGCGAAGTATGCGTTCAACCCCATACCTGGTGCAATTGCGATAGGATAATTTGCGAACAGCGCCATCCATAATGTCCCCAAAGCAGCTGCAATAATGGTTGCCAGAAATACTTGATCAAATGGAATTCCGGCTTGTGAAAGAATACCTGGATTGACAACTACTATATAAACCATTGTTAGAAAGGTTGTGAATCCAGCCATTAATTCCGTTCTCACAGTAGTATTATTTTCTTTTAACTTAAACATGAAAAAACCTCCAAAAAACGAACATTTAAAAACAACATTTTCTATGTTATTCGTTTTTACAACAAAAAGCAACTATTTTTCTTGATAAAAAAATTGTCTATTTAGTGAAAAGCATTTATTAGTTTGACACTATTGCTTCTTTTCCATACGAAAATAATGACTAGAAGAAATAAAAAAATCTACCAGAACCGAAAATGATTCTAGTAGATTTTTATGGCTTAATTCTAAATGATTTTACATTTTTGCTTTCGGGGGCATTCTTATTTAGAAGCTTCTAACGAAAAATGTTCGTTTAATAAGATAATTTTTTTATCTGTATATTCCTCGAAGCTTTCATTATAGGTTTTGGGATGCTTTGGATTAGAAAATTGTGTAATCTTCCCTGTTACTGGATGAATAAATTTACTAGATGCACCACAGCCAAGCCCAATAACTGTCTGCAATTCTTCCATCATCATAATATTGTAGATACTTTCTTGATTTTTCTTTGAATAGCCGACATTCTCTAAATTACCAAGAATATTTTTCTGACGATATAGATAATATGGAACATAATCATAATCCTCTGTCCATTCTTCTGCCATCTTCATCATTTCCTGGATTTCATCTCTATCTGCAACTTTATATCTTGATTTATTGCGAGTCATTTCAGATGCACGTTTAAACGAAAGTGTATGAACGGTCAAAGATTCAGGCATTAATTCTTCTGTTTTATCAAGAGAATACTTAAACTCTTCCACACCCTCGCCAGGAAGACCGATAATCAAATCCATATTAATATTATTCATCCCATGCTTACGAGCTAGATGATACTTTTCAATTGTTTCCTCCACCGTATGATGTCTGCCAATAGCTTTTAATGTTTGTTGTGTATATGATTGTGGATTAATACTAATGCGATCGATATTATATTTTTTTAAAACTTCAAGCTTTTCTGGCGTAATCGTGTCTGGTCTTCCTGCTTCGACTGTGATTTCACGAATGTTTTCTACATTTGGGAAAGAAGTATACATACGCTCATAAAGCATGTCCATTTCTTCTGCCGTAATACTAGTTGGTGTACCGCCACCATAATAGACAGTCGTAATATGGATATTTTTTTCTTTCAGCCATTCGCCAATCTTTTCCATTTCATAATGAAGCCCACCTAAAAAGGAGGAAACAGAACCTTGTCGTCCATTAATTGCATAGGCTGGGAATGTACAATAAGCACACTTTGTCGGACAAAATGGAATTCCAATATAGATGCTTACTTCCTTTTTCAAATCATATAAATCAGGAATCACCGCTAATTGTCGATCAATGATTTTCTGCATTAAATTAATTTTTTCATCTGACATCAAATATTCTGCACGAAGAGATTGATGGGCTTCTTCTTTTGGTGTCTGATTTTGCATATGTCGATGGAGAAGTTTTGTTGGGCGAATTCCTGTTAGAATACCCCATTTTTGCACCATCCCCGTATATTCTTGTAATAACAATAAATAGCTTTTAGAAATGGCTGTTTTCATTTGCTTAAATATTTCTTTTTCCGCTAAATCACGGAGATCTGCGTTACTTTCAATTGATTTTCCGCCTTCTAGCTCCTCAAGCTTCCCTCTTACAATAAATTCATTATCAATAATTTCAGTTTCAAAATGAACATGGAGATCTGCCTTTTCTTCTGCTTCGCTATATAAGATCTTTGTATCTTCAAAAAATAAATTGCCTATATGCTCTAATGGTCTTATATAACGTTCGTCTGTTAATCCCTGTATATATATTTGTTTCATAGTAATTTTTTCAACTCACCTTTTTATTCTGAAGTATAATTACGCTTTATTTATCCAATTATACTTTAGTGTTTAAAAAATAACTAGAAAGGTCAAAAGACTTTCTGTATTTTCCATTTTCAAGAGAAGATAAAGGTTGGGACATAACTAGATAGATACTCTGTAAAGACGAACAATTTCTAATTTAGCTAGTAAATAGTGGTTGCTTTCGCACACTTTTTACAAGAGGAAATATCATTAGTTGGGAAAACAGAGCAGCCGCAATACACGTAGATTAGCAAGACAGTCTGAGACCCCGGAGGCGAAGCTGAGGAGGAGGCTCAGCGCGAGCCCCACGGAAAGCGAAGTGTATTCCGGCTGCGGGGAACCGCACTAAACTTCATGGAAACCTCCTTTTAAAAACAATAAAAAACCAAACAATTATACGTAACTTTCATTAGAATCTTCGTATAATTGTTCGGATTTATCCTTGGCTGGAATACTTATGTCCCAGTCTCTCCGTAAAAAATTAAATAATGGCTATTTTATAATATTCATCTTTCGTAAAAATTCAATTGGCTGCTGTTTGCGAAAATGTTCTTTTACCATATAGGCAACCCCGTCTTGATTATTAGATCTAGTCACCCAGTCTGCTGCAATTTTCAACTGATTTGAGGCATTACCCATTGCTACGCCAAGACCAACTGCTTCAATTACTTCTAAATCGTCCAGCCCATCTCCTATCGCAACCATTTCACTACTCTTGATACCGAGCCTTTCTCCTAAATATAACAAGCCATTCAGCTTCGACACGCCTTCTGGTAAAATATCTAAGCGCAACTCATTATGCTGAACAACGTGAATATCATCAAACATTTTTTCCAGTACTTCTTTTGCATCCTGACAATCTTTCTTTTCTTCAAAGTAAACTTCCATTTTTGGCGGGCTAACTGGTTCTTCTAATAATACATCACTTAAAACATCGACAAATTGGTGGGAATAAAACACTGGGTCTCCAGAAGATAAAACTGTTTTGGCAAGCATATTATGATGGAGCTTTGATTTATTAGCCAACGAGAATTTTTCATGCACTAACCGAATTTGGCAGATGAAACCTTCTAAAAACCGGACTATATCCGAAGTTAGATCTTCTGCTATTCGCTTAACAAAAATAGTCTCGTCGTCATTATTAGCGACTAATGCTCCTTCATGTGCAACGATATAGCTATTCAATCTTAAAGCTTTCGCTACCTTTTTTGCAGATGGTAAACTCCTTGCTGTTACAAGCGTCACATAAATTCCCTTTTGTTGTACATATTCAATCGCTTCTTTCGTTGATTTCGTTAAGCGCCCATTTGATTGAAGGAGAGTACCATCGATATTTAAAGCTAATAAGCGATAAATCATAAAATTCCCCCATTTCTTTCTTCGATGTATTGTCTTTATATATCATTTATGTAGAAAACAAGCATAATAGAACTTTCCAGCGAAGATTAACAAGAGATGTATGGATTTATTGTGGTTATATTTTGCAATGTGGGGTTATTTGTTATGGAGTTAAGTTTATGAACTAATCTGTTCCATTACACTCTCGATTTTAATTTTTCCAAGTTTGTAGTCTTTTTCAGTATCGATTAGTGTAGGAAAGCTAGTCTATGGAAAAAATTGCATTTTGTTTTTTTGTATAAAATAAGTCATTTTTTTTAAAATAATAAACGTAACATCAATTAAATCACTCAAGGAGGAAACATTCATCATGGCAAATAACAATTCATCAAATCAATTATTAGTACCTGGAGTATCTCAAGCATTGGATCAAATGAAATATGAAATTGCATCAGAGTTTGGAGTAAACCTTGGAGCTGAAACTACTGCACGTGCTAACGGTTCAGTTGGTGGCGAAATCACTAAAAGATTAGTACAAATGGCTGAACAACAACTTGGCGGTAGCAAATTCTAAGCAAAACGCAAATAGATTAATTAAATAGATATGGCTTTAGGAGGATGGCATGATGCCATCCTCCTATATTTATGCTCTGTTTAAATCACAAAGGGAAGCAGTAGAACCGTCCCCTGCTTCCTTCTATTATTATTGTTGTACTGATCCGTATAGCTCTTCTAATGGTTTCATGATAATTTGGTTCAATTCACCAATAACAACGCTCATGCGTTGTTCTGCTGCCATAAGTTTGGAAATGCTTTCGTGTTGTTGAACAAGTGCCACTGTTTTTTGGGCTTGTTCTACTTCTTCTTGTGTAATTTCTTGACCAGACATTTGCTTTTGCTGAAGCTGTAATTGAATATTACGGAAATTATCAAACATCGCTTTCGCGGAAGGATCTGCATTTACCGTGTCATACATCTTTTTCAATTCTGTATATTCATCACTTTGACGAATCGCTTTCTCTAATGCATAAGCAGGATCATGTAAATTTACTGCCATTTAAACAACTCCTTTTATTAACAATTGACTCCACTATAACAAACTATGCATCATAATACCAGAAATACCTCTATTTCAAAAAGGAAATAAGAACATTCATCTTGATCTGGGTGATAAATCTTTTTCCATGTCTATCACAACTTTGCTAATCTTTCATACGATATATCAGCACGAAAATAGGCGAATATCAGTATGCCTCTTCATAACTTGAACAACAAATGGGGAATCGGGATGACACGGAAATTTTTACAACTATCGAAAAAGGATGATTTTCAAGAGATATTAGAAGGATTATCTATTGCTATCAGTCCCTCTTTATTAAAATTCTTAAACATTGACCTTAATAATACTGTCTATGTATGTGTAGCTAAGATAATTATTCCAGTAAATGTTCAAACACATTCCCTTGAAAAACAAGATATTATTTTTAGCTCTGATTTAGAAAAAACTTTGCTACTTCCTAAGGAAATTAAGACCTTCCTTATTCCCTATTATAATAAAAATCAAATCATTCATTTAGGCCCAGTTATTGGCATATTAACAGATATCAATGACAATAAGGAAGATATCTCCTTTCCAGCTATTCAGCATTTATGCAAAGAATTGGCGGAAGAATTAGTTCAAATTGGCGGATTTTTTTATGTTTTTGGACTGCAAAATTTCGAAGAAGATAAAATTTATGGTTACTTTTTAGATAATCATACTTGGACAAAACACCTCTTCCCTTATCCTAATGTTATTTATAACCGACTTCATTCTCGTAAAGCAGATGCTAGCACCACCTTTTTAAAGCTAAAAAAAATATTGGAAGAAAAGGAAATCCCAATTTTCAACAGTAAATTTTTCGCAAAAGATGAAACGAATCAGCTTCTAGCCGACCAAGCTTCTATCGATAAACATTTACCCGTCACAGAGAAACTAACTGAACAAGGATTTTTCTCGATGCTAAAAACTTTTCCAATTCTCTATGTGAAACCTGTTCATGGGAGCCAAGGAAGAAACATCATTCATATTGAACACATAGACGATCATTTTATTGCGACCATTTCGTCTGGAAAAAAGAAAGGAAAAGGACAGCTTTTTACAGAGGAAAAAAAGCTATGGATGTGGTTAAAAAACTACGTTAAAAATAAAAGCTATATTTGCCAGCAAGGAATTGATTTTCAAAAATGGCAAGGTCGGCCGCTCGACTTTCGTATTCTTTGTCATAAAAATTACCAAGGACATTGGACGATTACCTCCACTGTTGCAAGAATTGCCCAAAAAGATGCCATTGTTGCAAATCTTGCCCAAGGTGCAGAAATGAAAGCTGCAAAAATTGTTTTAAATGAATTACTGAATACAGAAAATGCCTCCCAAAAATTAGAAGAATTAAAAGTATTGGCTATAAAGATTGCAACTATTCTTAGTGAGAATACAGAGGGATATTTAGGAGAACTCGGAATCGATATCGGCATGGATAAACAAGGACATTTATGGATTATTGAAGTAAACTCTAAACCCTCTAAAAAATTAGAGGAACATATTGAAAAAACAAGGCCATCTACGAAAGCTTTGCTTGATTATTTTATTGCACTTTCCTTTTCCCCTTGTTTAAAGGAGCTATCAGAAGATGAATAATTTTGGAATTATGTCATTATCATTAGATCATGAAAATCATTACATTCACCAAATGGCAAAATACGGACACGATTTAGGCTTTACCCTTTATCATTTTGTCCCATCTACTTACCATCCCTTTACACATACCGTAAAAGGAAAAAAATATTTGCCAGAATCAGATGCTTGGCTAGAATCAGAGTTTCCTGTACCTACTATTTTATATGATCGCTGTTTTTATCATGATGATTCTCATTCTATTCAATGCAAAAACATTATTCAATGGCTAAAAAAACAGCCCACTATTACCTTTATCGGCAATGGATTGCCAAATAAATGGGAGTTATATCAAATATTGCGTGAATCTAAACTTGCCGCTTATATTCCCGAGACATTCCTCTTACAGTCAGCCAATCAAGTAAATTTCCAGAGCTTAAATCCTGTCATTATTAAGCCAATAAACGGTTCTCAAGGATATGGACTGTATTTTATCGAGAAGTCAAAAGAGGGAATTTTGGTTAGAACAGATAAAAAGGAACAAACAGTAGAAAAGATTTTTTCAGATCGAATGACTTTTAATAAATGGCTTAACCAGCTTTTAAAAAGAAGCTCGTATTTAATGCAAGCATATCTACCTCTTTCCAATCAAGAGAAACAACCATTTGATATCCGTGCCTTACTGCAAAAAAACACGCAAGCAGAATGGAAAGTTATTGAAAAAGGAGTCCGCATTGGAGAAAAAGGACGAATTATTTCTAACTTAAGTGCTGGTGCGTCCATACATGCATTTGAAGAGTGGTTTCGATTCACTCCCTTTAAATTAAAAAGCTTTCTTAAGCAGGAAATGGAGGAAATATTCACTCTCCTTCCTTCTATCTTAGAAAATTCCTTCTCTGCTTTATTTGAAATTGGCGTAGATATTGGTATTACACCAGATGGTTCCTTATGGATTCTCGACGTAAATTCAAAGCCAGGGAGAAAAGTAATTATGACAGCATATCCCCATCTATGTGAAAAACTCTATAAAGCTCCTGTCCTTTATGCTGCAAAACTAGCTGATGATAAAAGGAGGAATTTAGATGAAAAAGCTATATCCTATCGAAATAATCACTAATAGTGAAAATACGGTCTACTTACCAACTGACTTTAAAGCTAGTACCCATTTAAATAAGATTGCATTAGGAGCTTTGAGCAAAGATGCAACCATTCAACAACATAAAAAAACAAGGAATACGGTGGGAATCACTTCTGACCTTTTTAAAAATTTGCTTTTTCCATCGTCAACTTCTAATGTTCATTTATTCGCAGATGAAGAAACCTTATATATCGGACCACTTGTAGGAATCTTTACATCCGGATTTTCCACCATTAAAGTTCGCCCAATCGGCGAACGTTCCATACTTTTTTCCAAACTTCTATCTGTCCAAAAGACAGTTGGTGTCATTGCCTTCCTATTCGGGGAACAGCATATTAATTGGGAAGCCGGAACGATTAATGGACTATTTTATGAAGATGGCTGGAAATCAGCAGAGGTGCCTTTCCCTAATGTTGTTTATGATCGTATTCCTAATCGCCGAATTGAAAATCTCCATAAGATTCAAGGCGTTAAAAACCGATTACAGAAAGAGTATTCAATCCCTTGGTATAATCCAGGCTTTTTTAACAAATTGGATATATATGAACGTCTTCTTCAGGATGACAGTATTTCAGATTATTTACCAGAAACACATGCACTCACAAATTTTACCGTCATTGAAAGAATGCTTAGCAACTTCGGCAATGTGTATATAAAACCGAAAAATGGAAGCTTAGGAAAAGGTATCTACCAGCTTTTATATGATAAAAAGGATGGCTATTATTATACGCGTTTTAAGGATTTGGAGCAGGGCAATCGCTTAATGAAATTTGATCATTTAGAAGCATTAATAAATCATTTATTCGAAAATCAGAATTTGTCCCATTATATTGTGCAACAAGGAATTCACTTAATTCGCTCCGAAAAAAAATCAGTCGATTTCCGTGTTCATACAAATAAAAATAAAGATGGTAATTGGGAAATGACTGCGATTGCCGCAAAAATTGCTGGAGCAGGAAGCGTAACCACCCATCTTAATAATGGTGGTACAGTCAAAGCAATCGAAGAATTAGCAGATACCGAATTGCAAAGCGATGAAATGATCAATAAACTTACCAAAGCTGCTTTACAACTAAGTAAAGCATTGGAAAATCAAATGGAAGGATATATTGGAGAAATTGGATTTGATTTAGGATTGGATCGCAAAGGACGCGTATGGTTATTTGAAGCAAACGCTAAGCCAGGGAGAAGCATCTTTAAGCACCCTTCTCTAAGAAAATTCGATCTGGAAACACGAAGAAAATCACTGGAATACGCAGTCTACCTCATGGACCAAAGTATTAAGAGTCTAGAGGATATCTATCAATGAATATTTATTATGATTCCGAAAAAGAATGTTGGTATACAGCTTCAGAGGACATTCACTTTTTTGGGACATCTAAAAAGCGCTTATCTACCGCTAAGCCACATGATGATCATGCAGCTTTTCCGATTGTCCAATATGAAAAAAAGGTTGGTCCGTTAATCGGGATTATGATTGCAAGAAGTAAACATCATAAATTAATTGGAAATGGCGAGCTCTTCAAGCGACTCCAGAAACAACTTCAATTGCAGGCAGGAGGAATTATCGTGATCTTTCCTCCTGAAAGTTTACAGACAGACCAACTAACTGGATATATTTATTGCTCCACTAGAAACAAGTGGCTAAAAGCTATTACCCCATTACCAGACATTGTATATAACCGAGTGCCTTTTCGAACAACTGAAAAACAAGAAGCGTTCCAATCGGCAGTGTCTTTTTTTAAAGAAAAAGGAATCCCTTTTTTCAACTCTTCCTTTATAAATAAATGGGAACTTTATCAACTATTTAGCGATTACCCTTTGTTAAAAGAACATTTACCAAAAACAATACGCTTAGAAGAAAAAACGGATTTCACTAATTTTTTTCTTACCTATAATAATATTTACTTAAAGCCTGTAGAGGGATTCAAAGGAAAAAACATTTACCGTATCAGATTAGAAAAAGATGATTCGATCAGTGTAAGCACAACAGAGGAGACTGCTTATTTTTCTAGTATAGATGAAGTCTGGAAACATTATCAGCAAGAATGGTCCAAAAAAGAATATCTGATACAGGAAGAAATCGACGGTGCCTTATATAATGGAAACCGTTTTGATTTTCGCTTATTAGTTACCTTTGAAGAAAATCGCTATGTACTTACTGGAGTGGGAGTGAGACAGTCTAATCAACAAGATGTAACGACCCATATCCCATCCGGTGGAAAACTGCTTGCCTATCAAGAAGTCCAACAAGAAAAGCATGATTTATTTTTCAAAAAGATGGTCAACCATTGTGGAAGCATTTTAACAAAAAAATATGGTTTTATCGGTGAATTTTCCATCGATGCCTGTATAGATAAGAACGATCATTACTATCTTTTCGAAATTAACGCAAAACCGATGTTATTTGATGAAAAGGAAATTGAAGAAAAACGATGCCAGCAACTAATAAAACTATTTTATACATTGACTAATTTTCCCTACAAGAATAAATCACATTAGATATCCTCATCCTAAAACATAGGAGGGATCATCATGAAAAAAGCCAAAAAGGATCTTGAATTTGAAGGTAGAGACGAAGCTTATTTAGATATTGACCGTGTCATTAATGAAGGTTTAGCTGGCGGAACCGTTATAAACAGAGAAGAAAAAACAAATATTGAGGAAGCAAGGGAACTTTCAGAAGAAGAACCTCCTCATATAAGCGAATAGACCTTTTCAGCATCCCCTTAATTTGTGGTTTTACAGGAAAGGGGATGCTTTTTTAGCTTTGTCTCGGTTAATTTTAGTTTTTATCAGCCAACGTGGGGCGGATTTCAGCCAAACTTTGCGGGTTATCAGCCAACGTGGAGTGGATTTCAGCCAAACTTTGCTTTTATCAGCCAACGTGGAGTGGATTTCAGCCAAACTTTGCTTTTATCAGCCAACGTGAGGCGGATTTCAGCCAAACTTTGCTTTTATCAGCCAACGTGGAGCGGATTTCAGCCAAACTTTGCTTTTATCAGCCAACGTGGAGCGGATTTCAGCCAAACTTCGGATTTTTCAGCCAAAGTTAAACTGTTATCAGCCAAACGCTCCCTCCCCCCACTTGCTCCCTTTCTATAAAACGTTATAAAATAAAGTTATAAAAATGTTGTTACTATTTCGGAGGAACCATCAATTGAAGCATAAATTATTAGCCTATTATAAACATAGCTTGGAGCAAGCAACACCTCCAACCCCATCACAGCTTTCCGATTATTATTGGTTTAAACTTGATTTTCAAGACGATTGGATCGGCATTCAGAAACAGGAGATTGATGTATCTCAGCTTGAATTATTAAAAGCGTGTTATGATTTTTTCCAACCTGATGAAACATTAGAAAAAGAAGAATACAGTTGGAATCAGTATCTTTATTTCAATGGAGAACAGCCTTCTTTCAAAAATATTGAAACCTTACGTTTGATTCAGTTCCAGATTAAAGGTGATTCTGCTTCCATTGAAAAAAAGTTAATTGAATCTGCTTTTGATGGTTTTATTCATGCAAATAGCCTTATAATTTGGAATGGCTCCAATGAAGGTGTTGTGATTGAGCAAAATGCACAATATCTAGAAGAGGAAGATTTTATTGCTCTTGCTCAAGCTTTACAATCTGATTTCTTTTTTTCAATCTGTTTTTATATTGGAAAAGAGCTGAAGCTTAATAGTCCTGTTCCCACTGTTTTCGGACAAGAAAGAAACTTATTTACAAAAGGTTTAGCATTTATGCCAAAATCGATTGTCCTTAGTTTAGAAACGATTCTTCCCAACCTCTTAATCAGCCGACTAAGAGAAGAGGAGCTTGAATTATTCAAAGAATGGTTTTCCATTTTTGAAGAAGATAAAGAACTTTTGCTTACCATTAAAACATTTATTGAAAACAATGGACATAGCACCAATACAGCAAAACAATTATTTATCCATCGCAATACATTACAATACCGCCTTGATAAGTTTACAGAAAAAACTGGTTTTGACCTAAAGAATTATCATAGCTATATTACCACCTATCTTGCCTGCTTGTTTTATACTAGTGGCAAATAGTCTCCTTGAAGCCATCATTGGCTTTTTTTCTTTTGCCTTCTCCTTTTTATCGAAATTGTTTTCAAAGAGATTGTTGTTTTCTCATTTCAAAAAAATATGGAGCAACTTGAATAAACATAGACTTATGCGAAGCGTATTTAGGCTGCAGAGTATAACACCAAATCTTACAAAAACAGCGATTCCCCCCTTATGATACAAGTAGTTAGGCATTTTGCTCAAAACTTTGTAAGCGTTTTTCATGCATTTCGCCGATTTGAAAACGGTATCAAAAATGATAAAGTATAACTATCAAATAGTAGGGGGAAGAACAAAATGGCAGAATTAGTGTTAAAGAATATTTATAAAATATATGATGAAAAAGTAGAAGCAGTTAGAGATTTTAATTTACACATTCAAGATAAAGAATTTATCGTATTTGTTGGTCCTTCTGGTTGCGGTAAATCTACAACTCTTCGTATGATTGCAGGCCTTGAAGATATTTCAAAAGGTGATTTCTTTATTGATGATTTACGTGTTAACGATGTTGCACCAAAAGATCGTGATATCGCGATGGTTTTCCAAAACTACGCATTATATCCACATATGACTGTTTATGATAATATGGCATTTGGTTTAAAACTTCGTAAATTTCCTAAAGCGGAAATTGAAGAAAGAGTAAATAATGCTGCAAGAATTCTAGGATTAGAAGAATATTTAAAGAGAAAACCAAAAGCGTTATCTGGTGGACAACGTCAAAGGGTTGCACTTGGTCGTGCCATCGTTCGTGATGCAAAAGTATTCTTAATGGATGAACCATTATCAAACTTAGATGCTAAATTACGTGTTCAAATGCGTGCTGAAATTTCTAAATTGCACCAAAGACTACAAACTACTACTATTTATGTAACCCATGACCAAACAGAAGCAATGACAATGGCTACAAGACTAGTAGTTATGAAAGATGGTATTATCCAACAAGTTGGTGCTCCAAAAGAAGTATATGAAAAACCGGAAAATGTTTTCGTAGGCGGATTCATCGGTTCACCAGCAATGAACTTCTTTGAAGGAAAAGTAGTGGACAATAAATTAGTTATTGGTAATACTTCTTTCATCATTCCAGAAGGAAAATTAAAAACATTACGTGAACAAAATTATATTGGCAAAGAAGTTATCTTCGGTGTTCGCCCAGAGGATATTCATGATGAACTAGTATTCTTAAGCAGTTCAGAAAACACAAGTTTTGATGCAAAAGTAGAAGTATTTGAATTAACAGGTGCAGAAAGCCTTGTATACTCTACTCTTTCCGACAAAGAATTTGTTGCTCGCTTAGATTCAAGAGCAGACCTTCAAGCTGGTCAAACGGTAAAATTGGCGTTTGATATGAATAAAGGTCACTTCTTTGACAAAGAAACAGAACTTCGCATTCGCTAATAAAAAATCAATTATAATTTAAAAGGCTGGGACATAAGTATTCCAGCCATAGATAAACCCGAACAACTATCAAAGAATCCTAAATGGTTGTTCGGGTTTTATTAGTTTTATAAAAGGTTGTTTCAGTACAGTTAGTGTTAATATCCGCAGCCTGAATACACTTCGCTTTCCATGGGGCGAGCGCCGAGCCGCTTCGGCCTCTGGCCTGCAGGGTCTCGGACTTTCTCGCAGCTCCCATAGGAGTCTACGTGTATTCAGGCTGCTCCATATTTCCTACTAATTCATTTTTTCTAAAAAAACAATATTTTTTAGGGTATTGCCTTTAAAAACGGAGTGGAATGGAGCGGAAGACACTCGACTCCTGCGGGAAGTAGAGCAAAACCTAAGACCCCACAGGCTTTAGCCGAGGAGGCTTAGGTTGCTCCCCGCGGAAAGCGAGTTTCTGTAGCGCAATGGAACGAATTAGTTTTTACACTTGACTATATTTAAAAACATAAATAACCATTGTATAAAAGAAACCTTTATTTAAGAGATAAATTAGAGATTGTTCGTCTTTACAGATTGGCTATTTAGTTTTGTCCCAGCCTCTTAGTTTTTCGCCAAAAGATTTTTGAAAAGTAAATGGAATTTTCATACGTTGCTTGGAGTGGAAGGGGTGAGACTCCTGTGGGATTAGCGAGACAGCTTAGACCCTGCAGGCTGTAAGCCGAAGCGGCTCAGCGCGAGCCCCACGGAAAGCGAACCCCTGGAGCGGAAAGCAACAGCCCTATTCAAAGAGACTAATAAATATACTATAGACAAACCTCTATTTCTAAAATTCGGTTTGTGTCTATAGTTTAAGCTTACCTTGCTAAGGCATGGTAAGCTTTTTATTCATTGCTGTGGAAATTGTTTCTATTACTTCCTATTCCTTTATAAACAATACCTCTTCCTGTCCACATTGTTGACACTGCACAAGATGAGGACATAGATGTGCAGATAAATCCGGATAGCCATCTTCAAGCTTCATTTGATCAATTGGCATATAGGCACTATAATCATCATAATAATCCATTACTCTGCCCTTATCTTCGACTTGATTTCCACATTTGGAACAAACACTTTCTAATTTTTCCAATCCGTTACAAATAGGACATATCGAACCCAATTTATTTCCTCCCTCTTATTCCGCTTTAACGTCAGTCTACTTTCATGACTGACGTTTACCTGATCACTATCTTTAGTTTCTGTATGGAATAAAGAATCTATCCAATAGTTACAAAAGGAATTAATTACCTGTTTTTTTAAAGGAATAAGATAGTGAAAACCAACCATAATAAGAGTACAAGCAACAAACAAGGTACAAAACGCAGCAAACAATACATTCTATTACATTGGGTTATACCTAGTGGTAGTAAGAGATTTCTTACAAACTGGTGCAATTCCAGATAACCCAACCAAAAAAACAACTAGAAGGAGCTGGAACACAATGGCAAACAACAATTCTTCAAATCAACTTTTAGTACCAGGAGTATCTCAAGCTCTAGATCAAATGAAATACGAAATTGCATCTGAGTTTGGTGTTAACCTAGGTGCAGAAACTACTTCTCGCGCTAACGGATCTGTTGGTGGAGAAATCACAAAACGCTTAGTACAAATGGCTGAAAAGCAACTAGGTGGATATCAAGGTTAATAAAAATTTTATATAATGGCTAGAGCCCTCCTATTTTAGGAGGGCTTGCTTTATTTAGGATATAACCATTTTACTCCATTTAAAAATTGATGAACAAAATACTTTTTTTGGTGATCCGCATTTTTTCCAAGAACAAATTGATAGTTGTCCTTTGACAGTTTTCTTAAAAATATTTTGTTTGCAACGAGAACATTATTAACCATCTCTCTTTGGATATTGTTCTTTCTCTTCCCCTCTTCCTCTCCAACATATAAAAAAACACGATTTTCCTTCCCAACCTTATTTTTTTGTACAAATGAAAGGATATTCGGATACCATAATGACGGGGAGATAATCCCAAATTTCGAAAAATAATCGGCGAATTCATACATAGCGTATACTGAAATTAATCCACCTAAGGAGGCTCCCATCATTCCTGTATGTTGGCGATCTGTTTTCGTACGAAAGTGCCTATCAATATACGGTTTGATGTTTTGGCTAATAAAAGTTAAATATTCTCTTCCTTCTCCCTTAAAAGGCGGAAAAGCAGAACTAATACTAGGTGAAAACCATGGCGTATATTCATCAAGCCGATCCATTGGTTCAATTCCCACTATCATTACTTCCTCTACTAGTCCAAAAGAGAATAATTCTTCTAATTCACTTAAAACAGAATGAAAGAGAGATCCTCCATCTTGTACATAAATTACAGGATAATTTCTTACTGAATTATTATAAGAAGGAGGCATGTATATACTCAAAGATCGCGTCTGTATATGTGCCTCCACTAACTTTCCCTCCATCTACTTCTTCCTACTTCCTATTAATATCCTTCTATCATCACATAACTACACTCTTGCTTTTACTAACAAATAAACAAAATATGGTGCTCCAAGAATGCTTAGTATAATTCCAGCTGAAATTTCTGCAGGTGCTACAATAGTTCTGCCGATAAAATCTGCAATTAGCATAAAGAAACTACCAAGCAATCCACAAACAATAAGAGAATTACGATGTTTTAAACCAACAAGAAGTCTTGCCATATGGGGAGCCATTAACCCTATAAATCCAATGCTTCCAGAAACAGAAACACATGCTCCAATGAGGCCAACAGCACTTAATAGCAACAACCATTTTTCATTTTCTACTTTTACTCCAAGCCCAATCATTACTGGTTCCTGCAACTGAAATAAGTCAAGGGAATATGCTTTACGAATAATAAGTGGAATGATTAGTATAAACCATGGCAAGATAGACAGAATAAATAGCCAGTTCGCATTATAAATACTCCCATTTAACCATACTGTTGCCATTTCAAAGTCTTGTGCTTTCATTTTTAAAGACATATACATCGATAAAGAACCGAAGCCAGAATTTATCGCTATCCCCGTTAAAATGAGCTTTTGTGAATCAAGTCTTTCTCTCTCCTTTGCCAATAAGAAAAGGATAAAAGCTGCAATAAACCCGCCAAGTAACCCAATAAGCGGTGTGGTTAAAATAATCCACAAGCTATTCTTATTTATGTTTAGCAATCCTTGAAAGAAAAACATATAGGCAACAATCGCAGCACCAGCTCCACTGTTAATGCCCAAAATACCAGGATCAGCGAGTCCATTTTTTGTTATACTCTGCATAATAGAACCTGCTATTCCTAATCCAAAGCCAACTAAAATCGCTAAAATGATTCTTGGCAAGCGAAACTCAAATACCACCAAATCGGTATCACTATTAGGATGATATCGGAAAATACTCCTTACTAACTCTTGAAATGATAGAATATATTCGCCCTTAGATAAACTAATAAAAATAACTAATATGATTAAACCACTCAATATATAAAGTGATAAATAGGTTCTTTTTTTCTCTTTATCCACGTTGCATATTCCCTCCTCCCTTTGTTTTTATTAAATACAAGAAGAAAGGAACACCTATAAATGCTGTTACGATTCCAATTGGTGATTCAAAGGGGTAATTGATGAATCGACTGAAAGTATCACAAATAACCAGAAATAGAGCACCTAATATTCCAGAGCAAGGAATAATTTTTTTATAATCTACCCCAACAATCATTCGTGTAATATGGGGAATTATTAAGCCAACAAAGCCAATTTTCCCTGCTAATGAAACAGAAATGCCTGTCATTATCACTACAGCTACCATCGTTAATAGTTGGATAATTAATGTTTTTTGGCCTAGGGATGTAGCAATTTCTTTTCCTAAAGATAAAATAGCAATTGATTTGGAAAGAGATAATGCCAAAATAATACCAACAATTGCTAAAGGAAAGCATAGCAGCAATAATTCATTATTAAGCTGATGCAAGCGTGCATTATACCAAAAGCTCATATTTTGAGATACTTGAAAATAGGAGGCAAGCGCAGAAGATAAACTGCTTAAAAAGGAACCAAAAACCGTGCCAATAATCGCAAGTCTTAAAGGGGAAAAACCATTCTTCACTATGGACGCAAGACCTAAGACAAGAAATACACCTAAGGAGGATCCAAGAAAAGACACAGCAACCATTTGCAGTGAACTGATGCTTGGAAAAAATACAAAAGCTAACGTTATCATAAATGCCGCTCCATCTGAGACACCCATTATAGATGGAGATGCTAAATAATTTCTTGTCATCCCTTGCATCAAAGCTCCTGACATTGCTAAAAGACCACCTATTAATAAAGTTCCTACCGCTCTTGGAAATCTTGCTGTACGAATAATGATTTGCTCGACATTCTCTGCATCATAGTGAAAAAAAGCGTTATATATTTCATTAAATGAGATATTCATTGTCCCCAGAGAAATAGATAAAAGAATTACTACTATACTTAAAAAAGGTGAACTATATATAATTGCATAAGCGCGTACTTTCTCTCGATCCATGTTTCCCCTCACCTAACCTAGTGAATAAAATGCCTAAATCGTTGAATGAATAATTTTTTTCGATATCTTTATAAAGTGAAACTTCCATCAGTGGGGGTTTCTTTCCTCCCCCACTGATGGTTAGTTGAACCAATCGGACCTTTACGGACAGTTGATCTCCCACCTATCTTCCTCGTATCCTCATAAGCTTGAGGGGGGAGTCTTACTGCCCGTTAAGCGTGGGACAAATTAACAGAAAAAAGCCCCCACCTAAATGTTAAGAAAGTTAGGTGGGGATTAGTGCTCCTTCAGTCTTTGTTACCTTTCTTACTTGAATATATCTGTAAAAGCTGCTAAGAAAGTTGTTTTACTCCATGCTGTTCCCCCTGCTGCCAATGGATCAACTACATTTTCATACACTTGCTTATTTTTGACAGCATCTAAACTTTTCCAAATAGAATTATTCTCCAAATCAGCTAACGCTGTTGGACTGTCGGAATTTTCCGATTCTTCGAATTGGATAAATAAATAATCTGGATTCATTTCAGCTAATTTTTCTAATGAAATCATTTCTTGTGCTTTTGCTGCTTTCACTTCTTCTGGAACATCTAGTCCAAGATCCGTATATAGAACAGGATTAAAATAGACAGATTCAGGATAAATATATAAACTTCCTCCTCGCAATCTGAGCATTACTACCTTTTTCCCAGAAAGATCTGCTTGAAGTTCATCTTTTGCTTCCGTAACATTTTTTTCATAATCAGCTATGATTGACTCTGCTTTGTCTTTTTCATTGGATAATTGACCTAATAAGAGAAGATTATCTTTCCAGTTTGTTGAAATATGAGACACAGGAATCATTGTTGCAACTTTATTTAAGCTTTCTGCCACTTCTGGTTGAAATTTGCTTGTACCTAGAATAACATCTGGTTTTAATTGCAATAGTTTTTCTACACTAGGCTGTGTTTTTTCCCCAATTTGCTCAGCTTCTGACATAGAATCTCCTAAATAAGCAGGAAATTTTCCAGCTGTTGCAATAGCACCTGCTGGTTTAATGCCAAGTATTGCCGCATCTTCCATTGCCTCTTGGCTTGCTGTTACGATTGTTTCTATTTTTGCAGGTAATTCATATTTTTCACCTAAATAGGTAACCTCTTGAGTCATGCTTTGTTCTTCGTCTTTATTATCTTTTATAGCTGAAGTTGTACTTTTCTCCTCTTTTTCACCACATGCTGTTAATAGTAAAACAGATGCCAAGAAGATAAAGAATAAATTCTTTTTCATATACTTTCTTTCCTTTCTATATGTAATCCTAATTGATATTGATAACCTTTATCAATTAGAATTATACTGAAAAATACTTCAAGAAAGACATGGATAATTTCCGCTAATTTGCTTGTACTTTTTCCACCATTAACTCTTGGATATTGTGAAGTACTCTTAAATGCGAGCTTGCTGAGTACTCATTCCAGGGATCTGACTGGATAAAAGCAACCTTTTTACTTTTTACTGCTTTTATTCGATTCCATTCCTTTGAACATTTAAGTTTTTCCCAAAAGCCAATTGTGTCAATATCCTGTCGAATATTTAAAAACAAATAAGTAGGATTTAGGCTTACTAAATAGGAAAGTGAAATGGTTTCATTTAATTGGATATCTTCTTTAGGTTGTGCCGAGGAAAATCCTAAATCTTGATAAAGGAGATCGATAGCTGTTCTAGAACGATTTAGTACTAGTGTATTTTTAAATATACTTACTACCAACACTGTCTCTTTCTCTAATTGTTCCTGCAGTAGTTTTTTCGTTTCGTTCACCTTATTTTCATATACTTTTCGGAAGTATTCTGCATCCATTTCACAATGAATATAGGAAGCAATCTCCAACAATTGACTTTTCCAGCTGCAATTTTGGACATGATAATAGTAGACCGGTGCAATTTTTTCAAGTGCTTGCTTCTCTTTATCTGATATATCATCCTTCGCTATTATTTTATCCGGTTTCTCTTCAGACAGTTTCTGTATATTACTTTCCCATTGTGAATGAATCTTGTAGGCATTTAAATGAACAAGAATATCATCATGAAAAAATTGGTAATAGTAACGAGTCCATTTAGGATGAAGAGGGGCTGCATATGGGATAATATGTAGGGCAAGTAAATGTCCTGTTGTTGAAAAATCATAAGAGGCAATCTTCAGCTCCCGTTTTTTTCTGTAATTGGTTGGAGGAATGCCTACTATCTTTTTAAATACTCGGCTTAGATAAAATTCATCGGCATAGCCAACACTTGTAGCAATTACCCGTAAACTGTTGGATGTTTTAACTAGTAATTCCTTTGCCTTTCCTATACGAATTTCTGTAAGAAAATCTTGTACGCCAATCCCATACTCTTTTTTAAAAAGCTGTGAGTAATATTTTGGACTTAATCCTACTTTCTTTGCCAATAAAGCGGTAGAGATGGTCTCATGATAATGATTTTCCAGATACTTTTTTGTGTCTTCAATTGCAAGCATCGTATCTTTAGGAGCAGTTTGCTGTTGATTGCTCATAAAATAATGAAAAATCATCGCTATTTTTGCCTGTTTAAGAAAGTGATTGTTCGTTAGCTTATCACGTTCTAACGCTAACAGTTCATCCAACAACATTGGAATCTTATCAACTGGCTGTAACACAAATGATTGGAGAAAGTTATTTTCTTTTTTTAACTTTACTTTCTTATAGGTATCTATGCTTATCTCCCTCGCTTGATACACTTGAAATTGCAGAAAATAATAATCTATACAGCAAGTATTTTTAAACTGAAGATGATACGTGCATTCTGCTGGAATAAATAGCAGATCTCCTTTACGGAATAGAAATTTCTCTATGTCAATAGACAATAAGCCTTCCCCACTATTAATATAAATAAATAGATAACTAGTCGATAATACTCTTTCTATCTTCCTGTCATATAATCGTTCTATACGACAATAGTTGATTTCGAAACTCTCCCAATTATTAATCATCTCAATTTCCTCTCTTGTTATTTCTTCTATTTCTATGTACAATAGATTTACCTAATTAACATTGATAATCATTATCACTTATTTTAACAAATTGATGGATAGAAAGAAATAGGTGGCGATATGATGATTAAATCGAAAGAGAGCTTTTATATTCCCGATACAGAAATTTGGACATGTCCAATGAATGAAACGAAAAACTATAAAATTTTTGTTTATATTCCAAATATCCCTGTTCCTGAAAACGGATTTCCCGTCCTATATCTTTTAGACGGAAACGCAAATTTTGGTAGTTATGTAGAAGCAATGCGTTTACAAACTAGAACACAAGAAAAAACTGGATTACATCCTGCTGTTATAATTGGAATTGGCTATGAAACGAATGAACCATATAGCAAGGAAAGGTATCTCGACTTTACGTTTAATGCAGATCAAACATCGCTTCCTAAAAATCCTGCTGGGTCAAAATGGCCTCCTCATGGAGGTGGGAAAGAATTTCTAGCCTTTATTGAAGATACATTAAAACCGCTAGTGGAACAGAACATGCCAATAAACACTAATAAGCAAATGATTGTCGGTCATTCACTTGGAGGGCTTTTTGTTCTCTTTACTTTATTTACTTCTCCTTCTTCATTTCAATATTACCTTGCAAGTAGTCCATCCATTCATTGGAATGAGGAGCAGTTATTAGAAGAACTAGACTTTCTCCCAGAAAGATTGAGCGAGTTAGATCCAAGCAAGTTACTTCTGACAGTTGCTGAGAAAGAGAAATCACACTTTACAAATATGCACCAAAAAACACTTGATCTCTCTGAAAAATTACTAAACTACCATACTAAGACATTCCACCATATATTCCATGAATTTAAAGAGGAAGATCATCTGACTGTCCTCTTACCACTTATCAATAAAACGATTGCCTTCTTAAATGATAAGGTGATTTGAGTGACTGGAGGAAAGACAACAGCAAAAATGAGGCTGTGAGATAACTAAATAGATACTATGTAAAGACGAACAATCTCTCATTTAGCTAGTAAATAGCGGCTGCTTTCGCATACTTTTTTACAATAGAAAATATAATTAGTTGGGAAAACAGAGCAGCCGGAATACACGTAGACGCCACGGGGATTAGCGAGACAGTCTGAGACCCTGCAGGCCAAAGGCCGAAGCCGCTCAGCGCGAGCCCCACGGAAAGCGAAGTGTATTCCGGCTGCGGGCAACAGCAACAAACTTCATAGAGCATCCTTTTTTAAAATGAAAAAACCCTAAACAATTATACGAACTTTCCGTTAGCGTTTTCGTATAATTGCTCGGATTTAACTTTAACTGGAATACTTATGTCCCAGTCCCTTTCCTATTTCTTAATGAAGATTAAAGTATTCATTAACTTACTAAATCTTGCCCTTGTTGTAGCTGATACATCTGATAATACTTCCCTTTTCTATCCATCAATTCATCATGATTGCCTTTTTCCACTATCTGCCCATGATCAAGGACGAGAATTTGATCAGCATTGCGAATGGTCGATAGACGATGGGCAATGATGAAAGTTGTTCTGCCTTCTTTTAGCACTTCCATCGCATATTGAATAATTTGTTCCGTTTCCGTATCAATACTACTTGTTGCCTCATCTAAAATGAGTATTGCTGGATCAAAGGCTAGAGCTCTCGCAAAGGAAATAAGCTGTCTTTGTCCACTAGATAGAGTACTCCCCTTCTCTATCACCGGCTCATCGTATCCTTTTTCTAAATGCTTTAATACTCTATCTGCCCCAACATCCTTCAATGATTTCTCCACTGTTTCTCTTGAAATAGAAGGATCATTTAACGTTACATTGGACGCTATTGTTCCTGTAAAAAGAAATGGATCTTGGAGAACAATCCCCATATATTTGCGAAGATCCTGCTTCGAAAAGGATGTGATATCTTTTCCATCTATCATTATCCTTCCTGATTGAATATCATAGAAGCGGAATAAAAGATTCATAATCGAACTTTTACCAGAACCTGTGTGACCGACTAGTGCAACTGTTTCGCCTTGCATTGCCTCAAAAGAAATATTTCTTAACACATAGTCATTATCTTTATAAGCAAAGTTGACTTGATCAAAGGTTACATTTCCTTTATATCTTTCAAGGGTAACATCTTGGACATCGATTCCGTCTTCATCCAATAATTCAAACACTCGTTCTCCTGCCACAAGTGCTTGCTCCAAATTGGCCAATTGATTAACAATACCTTGTACAGGCTGAAATAGGCGATTTATATAGTCAACAAAGGCATAGAGCACGCCTAGCGAAAGTGCCGTTGTTGCCGATAAAGATTGACCAGCAACATACCAGATAAATACAACAAATACGATATTTCTTAAAACATTTACTAGGTTATGAGAGGTAAGACTATTTAAACGAAGCATTTTATTTTGGTAGCGGAAATGCTCGTTATTCAAGTCCTCAAATTCTTTTCTTGTATGCTTTTCCTTGCTAAATGCCTGAATAATATGCATTCCTTGAATAGATTCGTTTACCATTCCATTAATATCACTAATTTTTGCTCGAATAACATGATTATATCGAGAAGCAAACTTACGATATCCCATCATCCATACATATAAAATCGGAAGCAAAATTAAGCAAATCGCAGCAAGTGGTGGATTTAATATAAATAATGCAATATAAATTCCAATAATATTAATTCCACTTGAGAAGAAATTGGATAATACCGTTACATACAACTCCCGAATTGCCTCTGTATCGTTGGTTACTCTGGCCACTACTTTACCAGCAGGTAGATTATCAAAATATTTGATCGGTAACCGTTGAATGTGAGCAAATACATCCTCTCGCATCTTCTGAATAATTCGGTTTGCTGACTTTTGTAATAAATAATGCTGCCCGTATTGGAAAAAAGCAGAAATAATCACTAATCCAAAATAAAAAGTTAACAGCTTTAAAATTGGTGTAATCTCCGGCTTATAAAAATCAAAAACTTCAGAACTAGTCAAAGCCGTAGCAGGATACGTTTCCACTTCTTCCCCTCTGCTGATAGTCAATGTTCCATCATTAAACTTACGACTTCCATCAAAAGAAATGGCTCCCTCTACAAAAAGAAATTGTCTTCCAACTTGAAGTATTCTTGCCTCGGCAAGCTTTTCGTCATCGGCTTCAAGATACGCAGCTTTTTTGTAGAAATTTCCATTATAGGATACTGCGTCTTTTTTTGGTTCTGTTTGATACCAAGGTGATTCAATCCCTGTTATATGATCATCAATTACCTTTTTAGCAACAAATGGACCTGCCAGGTCGGCGAATACAGCAATTGTCAGCATGATTAACGCAGCAATAATAATTCCTTTAAATTTTAAAGCATATTGAAATAATCGTTTACCTGTTGTCATGCTTTCACCTCCACTTCTTCCGCATCCACCTTTGTCTGTTGCGTTATATACTGTTCCTTATACCAGCCATTCAGTTTCATTAACTCATCATGCGTCCCATGCTCTGTAATATGTCCATCTTCCATTACAATAATATGATCGGCATGCTGAACTGCTGTCATTCGGTGAGTCGTAATGATTGTTGTTTTTGCTTGTCTTTCTTTCTTAATATTCGTGATAATTTTTTGTTCTGTTTTTGCATCTACCGCTGATAAAGAATCATCTAATATTAAAATTTCTGGCTTACGGATAAGTGCTCTCGCAATCGATATCCGTTGCTTTTGCCCTCCAGATAAGGCAACTCCTTTTTCACCAACGAGTGTTTCTAACCCTTCTGGAAGCATTTCAATATCCTGTTTAAAAGAGGCAAGGCTAATTGCTTCTTCTAATTCTTCTTCGATAGCTCCCTCTTTTCCAAATAAGATGTTTTCTCTCACTGTTTTTGAAAAAAGAACGTGATCTTGGGGAACATAGCCAATCCAACCTCTTAACGTATGTAAATCAATTGAATCAATGCTTTTCCCGTTAATCGTTAGCTTACCTTCCCCTTTCGGATACTCTCTAAGCAGCTGTTTAATGATCGTTGTTTTCCCACTACCGGTCTTACCGACTATTCCCACTGTTTCTCCTCGTCTAATTGTTAAATAGATATCTCGAAGATTTTCTTGCTTAGACGATGGGTATTGAAAGTTCACATCGTTTAACTGGATAATTTCAGGAATACCAACTTCCTTGCCCTCTTTAGGACTAATTACGTCTGCTTTATAATTCAATGTATCCTGTACCCGATCCAAAGAAGCATTTCCACGTTGCATAATATTCATTAATTCACCAACTGCAAACATTGGCCAAACAATCATTCCTAAATAAACATTGAATGTAACAAGCTGCCCAATCGTCAGTTGTTGCTGAAAAACTAAATATGCACCATAACCCAGTCCAATCAAGTAGCTTAACCCAACAAGAATTCGTACAGTCGGATCAAATAAAGAGTCTATTTTAGCCACCTGTAAATTCTTCTTATAAACATCTTCCGTAAAACGGTGGAATTGTTTTTCTTCTTCTTTTTCTAAAACATAGGCGCGGATAACGCGAACCCCTGAAATGGACTGAAGGACACTATCATTCATATCACCGAATGCATCCTGTGCTTCCATAAACCGCTTATGAATTCTCTCCCCATATATTTGCATAATAACTGCCATAATAGGTAGTGGAAGAATCGCTGCTAGTGTTAATTTCCAGCTTACCGTTAACACCATCGTAATTAAAATGGTCAGCATAAATATGGTAGAATCGACTAAAGTCAAAATTCCAAATCCAGCAGTAACGGATACGGCCTTTAAATCATTGGTTGCCCTCGCCATTAAATCGCCAGTTTTATTTTTTTCAAAAAAAGTTGGTGTCATCTTAAATAGATGATTCATAAACTTGCTTCTCAATTTCAATTCTAAAATATTCGCTCCGCCAAATAGCTTATACATCCAAAAATAAGTGATGATATACGTACTTATTGTGATTCCCGCAACCACAAGTATATAGATCATAGTCTTATTGCTTGTTAAAGTACCAATCGTTAGTTCATCAATAAACATTCCGAGAATCCTTGGCGGTAGCACCTCAATAAATCCGACAAATATTAAAAGTATAATAGCTATCGTGTAACTCTTCCAATGCTCTTTAAAAAACCATTTTAATTTTAAAAATATAGAAAACATGTAATCATCCCCTGTCATTCTTCATCTGCTACTAGCCACTTTCTAAATCCTTTAATGCCTTTCTAGCTTCCTTAATGATTACAATCATCGACTTCTCCTCCTTTATCATTTCATTAGAAAATAAATGTATTTATTGCACAGAATACAAATTCCTTATTTCCCCACAAAAAAAGAGACAGACCGCAACCATGCGACCTATCCCTTTATGACAGAAAAATACACGGGTTACCTATATAGCAACCCATCTAATCCGCGCTAAAATTATCGATAAGAAAAAAGAGGGTTACCGAAATATGAAGTTGTAAATGAATAATATCTATTTAATCTTCTCATCGGTAACCCTTCCTTTCTCTACATTTATTTTCCAATATAAATGAAGATTAACACGTACCTTTTATAAAGTCAATTGCAATTATTTTGAAAATTAAAGATTTTAATAATTTAATTGTACCTCTTTTTGCCTTGCCAGTTCGTCTTTCTGCTCCTTTTCTTTCGCTAATTTAGGTAACACTAGACTGTAATAGCCACCAACTACAAGAAAACAAGCCCCAACAAACCAATAGATTATTTCTATAGAAAACCAATTAGGATAACCGATGGAAATAATCCCTAGTGTAATTGACTGTGAAAGCATCATTAACGGTGTTATCCACCCTTGTACTCTCCCCATCATCTTTGGTTCAATAATCGTAGGCATCCAGCCACCTATCGCAATATTAATCATTGGTAAGCCGAGCGCTAAGAAGAAACAGATTGTTAAAAAGACCAGAATATTTGTTGAATAAGAAGCCAAAATGGTCATTACGGCAATATAAAAAGCCCCCAGAATAATTAACTTATACAATTTAACCTTTTGTGTAAGAAGAGATGAAAGGAAACTTCCAATCATTACGCCTGCTCCAAACACAATTCCAAAATAAATGGAGACTTGTTCATAATTATCAGGCGCTAACTTATATTTCAAAATAAAGACTTGCATGACACTAAATCCGCCATTTACCACACCGAAAGCAATAAATCCATATATTAATGCAAGCAATAATTTATTGGTCAAAATGTATTTTAACCCAATCATAAAGTCACTCCAAATAAATCGAATGTTTAATTCCTTTATAGAATAACTTCCATTTGGTTTTCGAACACCTTCATCCAACTTCATGGATTTAATAAGTAAACCACTAATCGTTAAAGTAGCTACATCAACCAAGATTGCTCCATATATCCCTACTGTCCAATAGACAAATATCCCAATCGCATTGCCAAATAGCATAAAGACACTGTTCACTAATTGATTTAGTCCTGCTGCGGTTGTATAATCCTCTTTTTTCAATACTCCTTGAAGAATGCCTTGTTCTGCCGGAAAAAAGAATTTTTGAACAGCACTTCTTAAAAACAACATCATAAAAATAAGTGGCATCCATCCAATAAGAACTGCCCCCAACACGCATAAAGACATTGCAGCTGCAATCATCTCACAATAATAGGCAATCTTTTGACGATCCAATCGATCTGCTACGACTCCCACTAAAAAAAATACTGCTAATGTGGGCAAGGAAAACATTAATTCTGTAATCGTAGCATAGGCGGGCTGTTCAGAAAAACGATCGAGAATATAAAACATAAAAGCGGTTAAACCAATAACACTTCCCATTTGCGATGTGACATTTGCTATAAATAGTCTCGTAAAGCTTGCGTTTTTGAATATTTCTGCAAATTCTTTCATTTAATATCCCTCATCCTTTAGTTGATGAGTTAATTCTAGCTTTCTTTCCACGGAAAATGACCATTCATCCGATGGTTTCTTGTTCCGTCTACAGACGGAAATAAATTCCATTATAAAGGCGGATAATCCCCCATTTTACTTGAGCAAGGATGGTTATTTTCTATTTCAATGAAAGTAAGGATTAGCATTGGGGATAGTTCTATTGTTACCTATTGATTCTTATGAGACATGTAGTAGGGCAACTCTCTCTGTTCCCTTTTTCCTCTGCTTCTCTTCCTTTCGGGCATAGAGAACGCTTCTCTGTTTCCTTTCCTAAGCAAAAACGGACGCTGATGCACCCTTATTTTACGCACAAAAATAGACTGTCCATAAATTAGTCTTGAATAGATAAGTCATTCAAGATTAATGTAAAAACAGCCTCCTTATTCACATTGCTTATTCTCCTGAAAGTTCCTTAAAACGATCTTTTGATTCTTTTTCATCGAAGCTGGAAAAAATTCGAAAGTGGTCTTCATCAATAATGCGAAAATGCTGACTAATGATATTCTGTTGAAGAATAAAACCGTTCTTTTTTTCCACTTCTCTCCACCATACTTTTCCACCCATCGTTTTTTCTTTTCGGTAATCCATTCCATCACGAGCTACAGTTTCCAAAACCTCTAACGGTTCATTACCAAATAAAAAACGAACTGTTTCTGTCTCTCTGAATAGAGCGCATACTGCTACTACAGTAGACCAACCTGCATAAAGTCTACCTTTCTCAATTTGCACTAAGGTCTTTTTTGATAATCCAATAACCTCTGCCATCTTATCTTGGGTATATCCCGCTTCTGTGCGTATTAATCTCATCTTTTCTGATACACTCTCAATAATTTCTTCTCTTGTCAAAGTTTCTTCATTCCCTTATTAGTTATGTGTAATTTTACACCATCACTAATATTATAAGCTTCCTTTGCATAAATATCAATTTAAAACTATTAGACGCTCAAAATTATTTTTTGCTCAACATTTCACATTTTTGGTCACAAGCTTGCTTTAAGGAACACGCTGCACATTTTCCCTTTTTTGATTGTTGAATGTGACGGTATAATCCATAACCTGCATAACTAAAAATCATAAATCCGAGTAAAATACTGATAATCATTCTATTCACTCCTTCAATTTAAACCGATCCATTTTCCTAGCTGATAAATAATAAATGAAAGAATATATGCAAGAATAAGTGCATAACCGACAGAAAAGGCGGACCATTTTTTTGATCCTGTTTCTTTATAAATAGTAGCAAGTGTTGCCAGGCATGGAATGTATAATAGAATAAACACCATAAAACTATAGGAAGCTAATGGCGTATAAACTTCTCCCATTAAATGCTGCAAGCTTCTTGTGTCTGGAACGGCATAGATGATATTCATAGCAGAAATAATTGCTTCTTTTGCAAGAAACCCCGTTAACAAGGATGCTCCTGCTTCCCATGTTCCAAAACCTAGAGGGGCAAGAACTGGTGCCATCACTGAACCAATTAACGCCATAAAGCTTTGGTCCATTTCTACATCTAATCCTCCTGGTCCTAAATAAGTTAATAACCAAATTAAAACAGAACCAGCGAAGATAAAAGTACCTGCTTTCTTTAAGAAACCTTTTCCTTTATCCCATGTACTTTTCCATAAGACCTTTAAACTAGGCAATCGATATGGCGGCAGTTCTATTAGAAAAATAGACTTTTCTCCTTTTAAAATAGTAGAAGAAAATAGTTTAGCAAGTAATAAGGCCATTACTATGCTTAAAACATAGAGGGATAACACTATTAATGCTCCATTTTTGCCAAAAAACGCTCCTATAAATAATGCATAAACAGGAAATCTTGCCGAACAACTCATTAATGGCAACAATAAAATTGTTAATAATCTCTCCTTCTTTGTTTCGATTGTTCTCGCAGCCATTACCCCAGGAACATTACAGCCAAACCCAATAATCATTGGGATAAAGGCTTTACCATTCAATCCTACATTTTCTAACCATTTATCCATAACTAGTGCTACCCGAGACATATACCCAGAGTCTTCTAAAAAAGAGATACAGAAAAACAATATAAAAATTTGCGGAATAAAAACGAGAACGCCTCCTACCCCTGCGATAATTCCATCAATTACAAGTGACCGTATAAAGCTAGTTACTTGCAGACTGGTTAATAGATTCGTAACCCCCTCTGTCAATAAATCTGAAATAAGGTAATCTAGACGATCAGATAATGGTGTTCCAATCCAATCAAAAGTCAACATAAATAATATATACATAAAGGCAATAAAAATTGGAAATCCAAGATATTTATTTGTTACGAGATAATCGATTTTTTCCGAAATTGGGATCTGCTTTTTGTCTGCTTCTACTTCGACTTTTTGGACAATTTGATTTACCACTTCTCTACGTTTAAGATAAATTATTTGTTCTGGCTTTTTCGCTATTTTTTCACATTCCAATGTTACTTGATGGATAAATGTCTCCAACTCTTGTTTACTTAAAAGATTAGCAAGAAATTGGAAAATCGTTGTATTTCCATCAAGTAATTGGATTGTTAGCCATCTATTTGAAAGGGATGTTTTTCCTTGAAGCATAACGGACATTTTTTCTATTGCATTTTCGATTATTTCCCCATAATGGATAAACAGAGAGTATTCCCCATTACACTGCTGATCAATAGATGCTCTTGATAGCTCCTCACATCCATCTCCTTTTCGCGCACTTATCGCAATCGTATTTGCTCCTAAATAAGTGGCTAATAACTGGTGATCAATGACCTTTCCTTTTCTTTTGGCAATATCAATCATATTTAAAGCGAAAATTACCGGTTTCCCATATTCTAATAATTGAATAGTTAATAATAAATTTCTCTTTAATTGCGAAGCATCGATAATATTAACAATTCGATTCATCTTTCCTTGCAATAAGTAATTTGTGACTACGGCTTCTTCTTCAGAGATTGGTGTTAAAGAATAGACCCCAGGTAAATCTACTAAAATTGCTTTTTTATTTTTAAAGGTACCTATCTTTTTCTCTACCGTCACTCCATTCCAATTTCCAACATATTCATAAGATCCTGTTAGATGATTAAATAAAGAAGTCTTCCCTGTATTCGGATTCCCTAAAAGAGCTAATTCCATTTTATATGCTCTCCATATGCAATATTTTTATATCACTTTGTCTCATACCAATCGTCGTACCCTCATATTCCAAAATAAGCGGCCCGCCAAACGGCAAAATTTGCTGAATCGTTATTACAGCACCCTCTATTAATCCAAAATCAAGTAGCCTTCTTTTGAGCATTCTATTTCCATCTTCCACCCTATTTATCTTTAATCTTTGTCCTACAGTTAATTCCATCTTATTCGCCTCTCTTTTTTAATTGAGAATGATTATCTTTCTCTTATAAGATAGTTATATCAATCGTAACAACAGTATTCAATCTGATTTCCCCTAATAATTGTGACAATTTATTGAATTTTAAGAGCTTTTGCTTTTATACAAGGGCAAATTTCATCATACCTTTTTGAACAAATAAAAAAGCCATTGCTCCAAAATGAAAGCAAAGGCTTTTCCTTTATTATAGATTATATTTAGTCAATGAATCCTTTAATTCCTCATTGCTACTCTTCATTATTTCTGCTGTTTTTGCAACATTTCCAATCGCAGAGGTTTGCTCATCCGTACTAGAAGCAATTTGTTCAACTGCTGCTGCAACAGACTCAGAAACTTCTGATACTTTCGCAATAGAACTTGAAATATGATTGTTTTGCTCCACCACACGGTTTAGTTCAACTGTCATTTCTTTGACTGCTTCAATGCTATTGACTACAGCACTTGCAATGGCTGTAAATTCCTTTTCAGTATCCTTTACGGCAGTATCTAATTCCGCTGTTTGATTTGTCGTTTCATAAATCGACATAACGGTACTTTCCATTTCTTTTTCGATATTTTGAATCATATCTTGAATTTGCTTTGTTGCTGCATTTGTTTCTTCTGCTAGGTTTCTCACCTCATTGGCAACAACAGAAAAGCCCTTTCCGTGCTCGCCTGCTCTAGCAGCTTCAATACTTGCATTTAAAGCAAGTAGATTTGTTTGTTCTGCTATTCTATTAATAGTAGAAGTGATTTTAGATATATCTAAAACTTTCTGATATAAGCTACTAATTCCAATACTAACATCATTTGTTGACTTGCTTGCATTTTCATTACATATTTTCAACGTATTAATTGTCTTTTGTCCGTTATGGGATGCTTCTTGAGCATTTTCTGTTGCTTGCTTAATGATTTGATTTTTGCCTTCCATATTATCAATTGAATTGGTTAAGCTATCTATTTCTCTTTTAACCTCTTCTAACTCAGACGCTTGGCTAACAGCCCCCTCAGCAATTTCAGCCATTGCTCTTCCAATTTCCTCTGAACTTGCCAATGTTTCCTCTGCTATTACTGACACATCACTTGCCTGACTTATTCCATTTTCATTTACTGTTTTTAAACTTGATACAAGAAATGAAAATCTCTCCTGCAATTCAGCAATAGATTGATTTAACTGACCAATTTCATCTTTTGACTTGTCATTAAATTCAACCGATAAATCTCCCTGTGACAACTTACTCACTTTGTCGCTAAGACGAGATAATGCTTTAAATTTTCCTTTCATTAATACATTAAAAACAAGCGAACTTAATACAGTAAGAATAAGCACTACAGCTATTATGATTAAATAATGACTATAAGCGAATGGCAATACGTCTTGTATGGTTTCATTTTTCGCCATATAAAATCCACCAAGAGCACTAATAAATGTAGTAATAAGAATAAGCAGATTAAATCCAATAAACGCTTTCACTTTGAAACTATCTTTCTTTTTCATTCGAAACATCCTCTCTTCGCCGTCCGTATTAAGGGGCCATTTCTAAGCAAACACAAACAGATATTTTTAAAAACGCTTTCACATATAATAACGTATCTATTCGGATAAGCGTTAGTTATGTCTCTATATCTTTATTATCGGTAATATCTACCTACTTTTTAGCCTTTATTTGTAATTTTTTTATAAATTTTTTTTACAGAAATAAAAATAGCAAAAACGCCTAATTTCTGGTTAAAAACTTAAGATTTCAGAAGTTTACGAGCCAAATTTTTTTCTTGGCATAAAATACAACGATATCTCCTTCTTAGAAAATTAGAAAGGATGAACGATGTTGTTTAATATATTTGTAGATCAGCAAATTAGATTGCGGCTTTTAGAAGTGAAGGACTCCAATGAACTTTTTCAACTAGTTAATAAAGATAGGAAGTATTTAAGAAAATGGCTCCCATGGGTAGATCAAATAACCTCTCCCTACCAATATCAAAGCATCATTCCCCTCTGGAATAAACTTTTCACAGAGCAAACAGAATGGAATGCAGGAATTTTTTTCAATGGAAAGCTTGTAGGTATGATTACCTTACAACAAATCGATTGGGCAAGTCGCAAAGCAAGCATTGGCTATTTTTTAGCTGAGGACGCACAAGGGCATGGCATTATGACAAAGTCAGTTGCTGCTATGTTAAATTATGCTTTTTATTATTTAAAGCTCAACAGAATAGAAATTCAATGCGGGGTTAAAAATGTCAAAAGCCAAGCAATTCCGGAGAAGCTTTCCTTTAAGAAAGAGGGAATTATTAGAGATGGTGAATTTCTGTACGACCATTTTCATGATTTATATTCCTACAGCATGCTGGCAAGAGAATGGGCAGCTAAATAATAAACTTCCCCTCTAATACGTTATGTGAGGATAATAACAATAACATTAGGTTAAATCCTCTCTCCTCTTTATTCCCTCAAAAATTTTATTTTCATCTGAAAAAGGTATAAAATGAATAAATAGAAGGTTTTCTGTTTATATAAAAATATTTGAATACTTCTTTGATAAAAAATGAATGGTGATGAAAGAAATAATGATTGGAATACAACTACTGTTAATTGTCATACTAACTGCTTTTTCTGCCTTTTTTGTAGCAACTGAATTTTCTATTGTTCGTGTGAGACCTGCAAGAATTGAACAGCTTGTAGAAGAAGGACAAAAAAATGCCCTTGCTGTCAAAAGGATTATTGAAAATATGGATGCCTATCTGTCGGCATGCCAATTAGGCATAACCATTACCTCTTTAGGATTGGGGTGGTTAGGACAACCTACGATTTTAAAGTTAATTCAACCTTTAATGAATAATTTGACTGTTCCAACTGCTCTATCACAAGGATTAGCGTTTGCGATCTCTTTTTCGATTATTACATACATTAATGTCGTAATTGGCGAACTTTTTCCAAAGTCAGTTGCCATTATTCTTACGGAAAAAATAGCCTTATTAATTAGTAAACCACTTATTTGGTTTTATAAATTTATGTATCCCTTTATTTGGCTTTTAAATAAATCGTCAAGACAAGTAGCAAAATTATGGGGAATAACGAATCCATCAGCCAATAATGATGCACTATCAGAAGAAGAGCTGCAAATTGTATTGAAGGAAAGTTATCAAAATGGGGAAATTAGTTTATCAGAATATAACTATGTCAATCGGATTTTTGCATTTGACAACCGTTTAGCCAATGAGATTATGGTCCCAAGAACAGAAATGGTCACATTATCTGATCATATATCCATTAAAGAAGCTATAAATATTATTCAAAAAGAACGATATACAAGATATCCACTTACTAAAAAGGAGGATAAAGATAGCATTATTGGTTTTATCCATATTAAACAATTATTAACGGACTGGATAAAAAATGAGGATATTGAAAATAAATCGTTATTGGACTATGCACAACCAATTATACATATAATCGAATCAGCACCTATACAAGCCGTTTTCTTAAAGATGCAAAAGGAAAGAAGCTCGATCGCTATTCTTCATGATGAATTTGGCGGTACTGCTGGGCTAATTACCGCAGAAGATATTTTAGAGGAAATTGTCGGCGAAATTAGAGATGAGTTTGATGAAGAGGAAACCCCTCTTATTCAAAACATTAATGACCATCACTATATTCTTGATTCCAAGCTTCCCTTAACAGAAGTAAACAGGCTGCTATCCTTATCAATCGAGCGAGAAGAACTTCATACGCTCGGTGGCTGGATATTGTCCCAAAACCCTTACATTAAAAAAGGGGAAACGATTGAATATACTGGCTATCTCTTTAAGATTGACAAAATGATTCGCCAACATATTTTTACCTTTGACGTTCAAAAGATACCTTCACATCTTTTAAACGAAGATTAATACTAAGCTATTTATCCCATTTATGTTAAATCTACGATGGATGATACAAATTTATCATTCATCGTAATCCTTTCTGTTACTACTTCTTCATTTAACAAGGTAAAACAATCGATAGAAAACATGAAATACCCTTTTCTTTCATATATTAAACATATAGACAGAAAATTTAAAAAGTTAACGCTATCATCATTTGACTAGATAGTTTGGCTTACCGTATAATAATTAGTAAAATTAAACAATTGTGAGGTGGTATAATGGGGTTGTTTATCTAAAGGAAGAATTTCATACACATTCTTATTTTCAAACGATTATTATACTAGCCCATACACCGGACCTCGCTTATTACAAATCCATTTCCTAGAATTAGATATTACTCAATCTGAATTAATCAGGAGGTGACTCCTTACTCGGTAAACGAGATAAGGAAATTTATTTGGACATATTTAACTTGGTTATAATAGCCATTTTAATTGCTTTGACTGCTTTTTTTGTAGCTTCAGAGTTTGCTATTATTAGAGTTCGTAGCTCCAGGATTGATCAACTCATAGAGGAAGGTAATAAAAATGCCCTTTCCGCGAAAAAAGTTACTAGCAATCTCGATGAATACTTATCCGCCTGCCAATTAGGAATAACTGTTACAGCACTCGGTATTGGCTGGATTGGCGAAGAAACATTACAACACTTTTTATCACCATTACTGCAAATTATCCATGTCCCAGAAACAGCCATTACCGTCTTATCCTTCTCTTTAGCATTCACTTTTATTACTTTTTTACATGTCGTAGTAGGTGAACTAGCTCCAAAAACATTCGCTATTCATAAGGCAGAGAAAATTACTTTATGGGCGGCAAAGCCTTTAATCCTATTTTATAAAGTGCTTTATCCTTTTATTTGGACCTTAAATGGCTCCTCTAGAATTATCACAAGGACGTTCGGATTAAAACCTGTTTCTGAACATGAATTGGCACATACAGAGGAAGAGCTCCGGATTATCGTCTCAGAGAGTTATAAAAACGGCGAAATCAATCAATCAGAATTTAAGTATGTTAATAATATTTTTGATTTTGATGATCGTATAGCGAAAGAAATTATGGTACCCCGAACAGAGATTATTTCCCTTGAACAAACAAGCACATTAGATGAATTGCTTCATCTTATCCAGAAAGAGCAATTTACTAGATATCCCGTTACCGATGGAGATAAAGACCATATTATCGGAATGATTAATGTAAAAGAAATAATGACAGAGTTACTTAAATCAAGAGATCTTACGACCAAAACACTAAAGCCTTATATAAGGCCAGTCATCCGAGTAATAGAAACGTATCCTATTCAAGATTTATTATTAAAAATGCAAAAGGATCGTATCCATATGGCCATTTTAATGGATGAATATGGTGGAACCTCTGGGTTAGTTACAGTGGAAGATATTATTGAAGAGATTGTTGGAGATATTTGGGATGAGTTTGATAGTGATGAAATTCCTACTATTCGTACGATAAAAGAAAATCATTATATTTTAGATGCTAAAGTTTTGATAAATGAAGTAAATGATTTACTCCACATAGACATAAATGATGAAATAATTGATACATTGGGTGGTTGGATTCTTACTTCTAATTATGAAGCATCGGAGGGGGATACGGTTAACTTCGAATCCTATGCTTTTAAGATTTTAGAAATGGAAGATCATCATATTAAATATGTGGAAGTGAAAAAACAACCAACCAACATAGAAAAACAAAAAAAGCATATTACAATAAAGCAATCCCTTCCTTCCCCTTCATCAGAAGCAGAAATAGTATCCTAACGAGGCTGGAACATAAATATTCCATTCAAAGATAACCCCAAACAATTATACGAACATGCTAATGTTCCGTATAATTGTTTGGGGTTTTATTCGTTTTAAAAAGGATGTTGCATGAAGTTTGTTTGCTATGCCTGCGCAAAATAGATGACTCAGCCTCTTTTGCTTCCATAAGAATAAGATCAGTACTACTATTAATCATTTATCCTTGTTTCATCAAATTTATAGCCCACACCCCAGATAGTATGAATAAATGGCTGTTCTTTCGTACCGATTTTATTTCTTAGTCGCTTAATATGCACATCTACTGTTCTTTCATCTCCGTAAAACTGATAACCCCAAACTCGATCTAGTAGCTGTTCCCTAGTAAAAACTTGTTTTGGGTTACTAATTAAATAGTAGAGAAGATCAAATTCTTTCGGTGTTAAATTAGTCAGTACTTCATTATTGTAAATAACTTCTCTCGTTTCCTTGCTTATTTTAAAATGCTCTGTTGTCAGAAATTTATCATCTACTTGATTGGTTGTTTCTTTTTGATATCTTCTTGTTACAGCTTTAATCCGCGCCATTAGCGTTAAGGGGCTGAATGGTTTTGTTACATAATCATCTGCCCCCATTTCTAGTCCAAGTACTTGATCGGATTCACTATCTTTTGCAGTAAGCATAATAATCGGAACAGAACTAATCTCTCTAATTTTTCTACAAATCGTAACACCTTCCATACCTGGCAACATCCAATCAATGATGATGATATTCCAATTCTGGTTTTCCATGAAAAAGTCTAATGCTTCTTTTCCATTATGAATAAATTTCCCTTCATATCCTTCTTTTAAGAAAAACATCTCTAACATGGAGCAAACACTTTCATTATCTTCGATTACGAGTATTTTCATCCTAACACTTCCTATTTACTAGCGTACATTCTTTTGCTATTTATTATAGCAGATGTTATCAATAACTTTCATACCCTGGTAGCTAACAAGAAAAAATTTTGAATGATATAAGCAAAAAAAAGCTGTTTTAGTAAAGTTTGTTGCTATGCCCGTAGCCGAAATACACTTTCCTTTCCGTTGGGCTCGCGCTGAGCGGCGATCAACGGACCTATCAAGCATGAAAAACACTAAATGATTGCATAAAAATCTTTTTAATTGTAATAAACTAACAAAATAAACTATCCTATTTAATAACACCAGTATAAAGGAGTTATTGAAATGATTCATACGCTAGCTATAAATAAGCATAATGAGATACGTACAAATCTCCCCATTGAAGAAATATTGGAAGGAGATTTTCAGTGGTCTTGGATTGACTTCGATCAGCCAATTGACGATGAAATTGAAAAATTGCATCATCCTTTTAGGTTTCATCCCTTATCTATAGAAGATTGTCTCCATAATTTGCAACGACCTAAAATTGACTATTTTGAAACCTATACCTTTTTTGTCACCCATTGTTTAAATCCAAAAACCATAAAAAAAGATGAACTTAATATTTTCTTAGGGAAAAATTTCATCGTTACCTTTCATCATCATGCTTCGATTGAAGTGAATGCAGTAAAAGAAATGCTAACAAGAGAAGATGTTGCCACTTGGACACAATATACCGTTCTTTATCAGTTATTGGATCATCTAGTCGATAATTATTTTCCGATTGTCTATGACATTGAGGATTCCCTTGCAGAAATCGATGAAAACCCGACAAAAAAAACAATGGAAGCCTTGTTAGATGAATTATTTTCAACTAGGCACCAGCTTCTTTCCTTACGACATACCGTCGTGCCAATGAAAGATATAGTACACCAGATGATTAATAGCGAAAAAATAGCGGCTCTTTTAACCAAAAAAGAATACTATTCTGATATTTATGATCACTTATTGAAAATTAGTGAACTAGTTGAATCCAATCGGGAATTAACGACAGATATAAGAGATAGTTATCTATCCTATAACTCGCATCATTCTAATAGAATTATGCAAATTCTTACTGTCATTACGACCATTTTTATGCCACTCAGCTTCTTAGCTGGCTTATACGGAATGAACTTTGTAAATATGCCTGAACTTCAATGGAAATACGGTTACTTCCTTCTGTTATTTATAATGGCCAGTATAGGTATAGGAATGTTTATCTTGTTTAAACGAAAAGGCTGGTTTAAGTAAGACTGTCTTTTTCCTGTTATTCTTTTGCATATATTAAAAAAACACCGAGCTTTGATAGATATATTTCAAAACTATTATGATAAAATAGAATTATCGATATTTTTACTTATTGTTTACACATTTTTTTACATATAAAACGTAACTGGGGGGATTAACGATGGAGTCATCAAATATACAAGCAGAGGCAATTTTAGAAAAACCACAGCATAAAATTTTACCAAAAAAGGTTTTAGCTAGCAGGATATTTTTCATTATTGTTGGTAGTATTTTAATGGGAGTCGGCATTGAAGAATTTCTTGTTCCTAATAAAGTATTAGATGGAGGTATTGTTGGAATCTCCATTATCCTCTCTCACTTGTCTGGCGCAAAGCTTGGCTATTTTATCTTTTTATTAAATATTCCCTTCTTCTATATTGGCTACAAACAAATTGGTAAGACTTTTACTTTTTCCACGATGCTAGGTATTACCGTTCTTTCTCTTACAACCATTTTATTACACGATGTGCCCGTTTTCACATCTGATTTACTTCTCGCCACTGTGTTTGGTGGTATTATCCTTGGTATTGGAGTGGGAATTGTGCTACGCTTTGGCGGCTCCCTTGATGGTACAGAGGTATTAGCTCTCCTTTTCAGTAAAAGAAGCCCTTTTTCCGTTGGTGAAATTATTATGTTTTTCAATGTCTTTATCTTTATTAGTGCTGGGTTTGTTTTTTCTTGGAATCGAGCTATGTATTCATTGATCGCCTATTTTATTGCTTTTAAAGTAATTGATATTGTTATAGCTGGTTTAGATGAATCAAAATCAGTTTGGATTATTAGTGACCATTCACAAGTAATCGGTGAAACGATACTAGCAAGACTTGGACGCGGTGTCACTTATCTGAAGGGTGAAGGTGCCTATACTGGTGACACAAAGAAAGTTATTTTTTGCGTTATTAACCGTTTAGAAGAAGCTAAACTTAAAACAATTATTGAAGAACTAGATCCTACTGCCTTTCTTGCAGTTGCCAATATTTCTGAAGTACGTGGTGGAAGGTTTAAGAAAAAAGATATTCATTAAGGCTGTTTTCTAAAAAATTGTTGTTATTTCAATAGGAAAAAAGAATTGGTTAAAAAAATGGAGCAGCCGGAATACACGTAGACGCCACGGGGATTAGCGAGACAGTCTGAGACCCCGGAGGCAAAGATGAGGAGGCTTATGCTTAGCCCCACGGAAAGCGAAGTGTATTCCTGCTACGGGTAATCGCAACAAACTTTACGAAAACAGACTTCATTAAAAACAACCCTTTTTCATCTCCTCTTTCAGGCTATCTTCTTTGGTTGGCCACTTCTATTTTTGATACCTTTTAAAAAATAATTCTATTCCCTTCTTCTTTTGGGATCTGGTGTAATGAAAATAGAAAAGTGTTTAACGATTGATAGGTTTATTTCTCTCCATTTTTGTGAAAAATTTCATTTGATAGGAGGTTCAGCGTTGCGAAAAAACTTAACCGTTTCAATATTAACATTATCAAGCATCGTTTGTTTATTATGGATAATCGGCTTAGGATGGGTTCTAGTTGATTATACTAATCAGCCAGCTGAAAAGCCCCAAACAACAAATACCGAGAATCAGAAAGAAATAGAAGCTGATGGCGTCCACCTTTTAGCTTTAGGTGATTCTCTCACGCGAGGGACAGGTGATGATACCGGAAAAGGATATATTGGTTATCTAAAGGAAGCCTTAGCTGAAAAGACCGAAGAAGAAATCAAGATTACCAACTATGGAATAAAAGGATTAACGACAGATAAATTAGCCGAGCAATTAACAGGTCAGGAAATACAAAGACAAACAGCAAATGCTGACCTTCTCTTTATAACGATAGGAGGGAATGATCTTTTTCAAGGTGGCCAATCCCTTACTGAGATTGAAGAAGATTCCATAAGCAAATTAATGGAAGCCTATTCTAAACAATTGCAGACGGTACTAACAACTATTCGCTCCATTAATGCAGATGCACCCATCTATTTAATGGGCTTATACAATCCTTTTAATGATCTAGACAATCGTGCATTAACTTCTCAAGTAGTTCGCACTTGGAATAATACCACAGCGGAGATATGTGCTAATTATGCCCAAACCATTTTTGTCCCAACCTATGATATTTTCCAGCAGAATGTTCAGCAATATTTATATTCTGACCATTTTCATCCAAATAAAAAGGGCTATCAGCTAATGGCTGAACGTGTGGCATCCCTTATCTCCTGGGAGGTAAATGACAATGAGTGACATTACACTATCTGTTCAGCATTTAACGAAAAGAATTGGAAAAAGAGATATTATTAAAAACATTAGCTTTGAATTAAAAAGTGGAGAAGTCTTCGGCTTTCTTGGACCAAACGGGGCTGGAAAGACAACTACAATTCGCATGCTAGTTGGATTAATCAAACCAACATCTGGTCAAATATTCATTTGTGGATACGAGGTTAAAAAAGATTTTTCAAAGGCAATGGAGCGCTTAGGCTGCATTGTAGAAAATCCAGAGTTGTATCCGTATTTAACTGGCTGGGAAAACCTGCAATATTTTGCTCGGATGTTAACAAATACAGACGATAAACGAATAACAGAAGTTGTTGAATTAATTGGGTTAACTGATCGTATTCACGACAAAGTAAAAACTTATTCCCTCGGGATGCGCCAACGTCTTGGAATTGGTCAAGCACTATTAAGCCGGCCGAAAGTATTAATACTAGATGAGCCAACTAATGGATTAGATCCTTCTGGTATAAGAGAAATGCGGCAATTTATTCGGTTTCTTGCGAAGGAAGAAGGGCTAAGTGTATTAGTATCCAGCCATTTATTAAGTGAGATTCAACTTTTATGTGATCGTGTATCCATTATTTTAGACGGAAAAATCATCCATACTGAATCAGTACATACTTTACTAACCCAAAACGAGAAGTTAATTTGGCGATTTACCCCTGTAGAAAAAGGGCTAGAAATCTTGAAAAAGCTTGCTCCTTCTGTCACAGTACGAGAGGATGTTGTGATTACTCCATACATCGAAGAAGAAGTTTCTCAGTGGAGTAGATTATTGATAGAAGCTAATGTAGATATTAAAGAAATGAATCGACAAATTCCATCTCTTGAGCATCTATTCTTAGAGCTCACAGGAGGTGACTCCGTCGGTGAATAAACTTATTTATAATGAAATGCTAAAACTCGTTAAAAGTAAGCGATTATTAGTTGTAACGATAATCATCGGAATCATGATAACAATGTTTACGTATGCACAGCATCGCGAAATGGAAAACGTCAAAAAAAGAATTGGAGATACGGATTGGCGTGTCACTCTACAACAATCTATCGTTGATATGCAAAACCGAATTGGTTCAAGTGGGATTTCCGAAGAATTCCGCTCCCAATTAAAGGTTCGAATTGATCAAAGTCAATATTATCTTGATAACAACATTAACCCACAAGAGCCAGGTGCTCCAACCTTTTTGCGCGTGTTTTTAGATAATTCGATTCAGTTGCTTCTTCCTTTAATGGTCATGATTATTTCAGCTGATATGGTTTCTTCTGAAAAAAGTCTTGGCACCATTAAGCTGTTACTGACAAGACCAGTAAGGCGTTGGAAAATCCTGTTAAGTAAATATATCACGCTCCTTTTATCTGTTTCCTTTATCTTATTTATTTTTGGGTTATTTTCGTACCTTATTTCCGGGCTATTCTTTGGATATGCGGGTTGGACAGCCCCCATATTAACTGGGTTTACAGTGCAGGCTGGTGAATTAAATACAGCCAATGTCCATTTAATCCCTCAATGGCAATACATTCTTATGATTTTTGGGCTCGGTTGGTTTGTATCGGTAGTAGTAGGTACCCTTTCCTTTATGTTCTCCGTCCTTATTAAAAGTACAGCAGCGGGAATGGGGGCCATGCTTGCATTCTTGATTTCTGGTTCCATCATTAGTTCGATTGCATCTTCTTGGGAGGCAGCAAAGTACTTTTTCATGGTAAACTTGCGTCTAACAGATTATCTCCAAGGAAATATTCCTCCCATTGAAGGAATGTCCCTTCCCTTCTCCCTTATTGTACTGTCTATTTGGGGTGTAGCTGGGATTATTATCTCTTTCCTTGTATTTACGAAGAAAGATGTTTATTAAAAAAGACTGTTTTCTAAAGTATTTGTTATTTAATCAAAAAGATGGATGAGTTGGAAAAATGGAGCAGCCGGAATACACGAAGACGCCACGGGGATTAGCGAGACAGTCTGAGACCCCGGAGGCGAAGTGTATTCTGGCTGCGGGTTATCGCAAACAAACTTTGCGAAAAAATCCTTAAAAAAAGACCTTTTCGGTCTTTTTTTAAGGATTTGCTTCTTCTACTACTAGCGAGATAAATTTATCATCTTGTGTTCTATGGTTAATAGTAACGATAACGTTTTTTTCCTTTCCATCCTCTTTCACTACAAATTGAAAGGAATCTTGTTCCTCTTGTGCTGATATTTTTTTTCGTCCTAAATATTTATAGTCTGTTACAGACTCTTCTGGATAATCTGCTTTTACAACAGCAATTGCGATGGAGCCGAATTTTTTATAATCCAGTTCCTGTACAGCTACATTATGGGACGGAAACATAAATGCCATAATTAATACCGTCACGCTAACAATAAGAATGGATAAAGATCTAGTTTTCATAAATACCTCCAATATTTTTTTCTTATTATTAGTCCCCTAACATTTTTTTATGTACCGCATCTATTTTTTTTGCTTCCTCTATCAGTGTTCTTGGAATGGCCTTATTTCTTGCCCATTCATTTGAAAAATTAATTAAGGAAGGATCGCGCTCGTCTACCAATGGACATATTTCGATTGTAAAAGCTGGCAAATGATAGGTAGTAATAAACCAATCTGTAAATCCACCCCCAATTGCATCTTTGTTAGGTGTCCCCAGCTTGTATCCTGTTTCTTTTGCGAGAACTTCTGCAATCATTTGGTCTCTTTCCTCATTAACACCGTTATTATATTGCCAAAAAATCTCTTGCCCAGACGAATGATAAGCTACAGCAATTGTTGGTTTAATTTTTTCTGTTAACTTTACAATCGCTTGTACTTCTGCTGCCTCAAATGGTGCCTTACCTTTATAATTTTTATAGGAAGGCTCTTTTTTTGAATCCTTTAAATACTCCCATCCAGCCGGATACTGTCGATTAAGGTCCACTCCTAGTCCGTTACTTTTCCAGCGCGTAAAATCATCTATACCACCATTCATCTTCTTAATTTTTCTTTTAGAAAAAAACGGGAATTTATTAATTTTCCCTTGTTGAATCGTGACTCCATCCGGATTAATCATCGGTACAATCCAAATGGAATAGGAACCGAGAAAGTTGTCTCCATTTTTCATTGTTGCTGCAATATCTTCTGTCATTTTCATTGTTAACAAAGAAGTTATCCATTCTCTTCCATGATGGGCACCAGAAAGAAGAACGCTTTTTTCTCCTGTACCTATTTGAACCGCGTAAATCTTCCGCCCAAATTCTGATTTTCCAATCGTATGCACCTGTAACTGCTTTTTATATTTACTCTTCAAAATCCAAACATCTTCTTGAAAATCTTCGTATGTATACTCTTTATTCACATCAATAACTGAATCTGCACGATATTCCTTTGGATAGATAGAAAGTAGCAATACGATGATTGTCATAATAATAAGTCGCCGTTTCATAATAACCCCTTTTTTGTTTATATTGTGAATGTGGAACATTCCTTATTCATATTACAGTCAATTTCTTCTCCCTTTTTTTACACGAAATTATACAGGTAAAAATAGAAAATCCTTTTAAATCAATATAGCCAACTTTTAGTGAGTAACATTCTTCTCTTTCGTCATATAATATAATCATCTCCTTCCCACAAAAGGAGGCATTAAAATGAATAAATCAGATTATGATCGAGCCCTATATTATACACATCGATCAGAGTGGGATAATCTTCTTATACTAATGGTAAGAACCCATGATAACTTTCTCTCAAAAAAAATCGAACAATTTCTACACGCCTACAACTTTGAACATGATTATTCTGTCATAGAAAAACATTTATATTCATTATTACGCTACATCGATCACGCCAACGATTTAGTAGAAGATGAATGGATTCACACAACCACAATGTAATCTATAGAATTCCACCAAAAAAACCACGGCTTTTCGGCCGTGGTTTCAGTTTGTAGACAAAAAGATTTTTAAAAAGTTAAATGGAATTTTTATGCGTTGCTTGGAGTGGAAGGGGTGAGACTCCAGTGGGATTAGCGAGGTGGGCACTGAAAAACTGGCTAGTTAATGATGATGGGCAATAGCCACTTTTTAAACATAAGATGATGGATTTGTTTTCCGAGGCGTCCGCTCGCTTTCCATGGGGCGAGCGCCAAGCCTCCTCGTCACTACGTTCCTGCGGGGTCTCGGACTTTCTCGCAGCTCCCATAGGAGTCGAGCGGACGCCTCTCCAAACCAACCTTATTTTCACTTTCAAATATGCTTGCTCTTCATTTCGCACGAAAAAAAGACTTTTTCAGTGGTCTCATTAGCGAGACAGCTGAGACCCTGCAGGCCAAAGGCAGACCGCGGCTCAGCGCGAGCCCCACGGAAAGCGAACCCCTGGAGCGGAAAGTAACCTCCCTATTCAAAGGGACTAATAAATATGCTATATACAAACCTCTAAGTTTTAGAATCGAAGCCTTAAATATGACTCATTTTCATACCCCTTACTTTTTATATTCAATTCGATAAACGTCAAATCTTCTATCCTTTAATTGGCGGACAGTTCCTCTTTGGCGTTGTCTCCTTAATATTTCTAAGTCTACATCCCCGATCATGACCATTTCGATATTAGGGTTGGTTTCGCCAACAATTCCATCTCGTGCAAATTCAAAATCGGATGGTGCAAAGATTGCAGATTGTGCATATTGGATATCCATGTTTTCTGTTTGCGGCAAATTGCCGACAGTTCCAGCAATAACCGTATAAATTTGATTTTCAACTGCTCTTGCTTGTGCACAATAGCGTACTCGTAAATATCCTTGACGATCCTCTGTACAAAATGGGGTAAAAATAATTTTCGCTCCCATATCTGTTGCAATCCGAGCAAGCTCTGGAAATTCAATATCATAGCAAATTTGAATCGCGATTTTTCCGCAATCTGTATCAAAAACCCTAATCGCATCTCCTCGTCTTATTCCCCACCATTTCCGTTCATTAGGAGTTATATGTAATTTATATTGTTTTTCAATCGTTCCATCTCGTCTAAAAAGGTAAGCAATATTATAAATTTCTTCATCATCTTCCTTCACAAAATGGGAACCTCCGATGATGTTAATATTATAACGAATCGCTAAATTCGTAAAAAGTTCAATATATTGCTCGGTATATTCTGTTACCTTTCTAATGGCCGTACTTGGAACACGTTCATCCATAAATGACATTAATTGAGAAGTAAGCAGTTCTGGAAACACAACAAAATCTGATTCTGCATTAGAGGCCACATCTGTATAATACTCCACTTGGTTGGCAAAATCTTCAAAGCTATATATTTGCCTCATCATATATTGAACGACACAAATCCGCACCGGATAGCTGCTTTTGAAAAAACGTTTGGATTTTGGCATATATTCGACATTATTCCATTCCATAATCGTTGCATAACTTTTCGATTGTGCATCGTCTGGCAAATAGTTGGGATTAATTCGCATTAGCGTAAATCCATTTAATAATTGAAAAGACAAGACCGGATCGTATATTTTATGATGCAGAACTTCCTGCACATATTCTCTTGCCGTCATTTGATCTTCATACTTATAGTAATTTGGAATTCTACCGCCAATGATAATACTTTGTAAATTTAAACGTCGTACCAACTCTTTTCTAGCTTCATAAAGACGATGACCTATTTTCATTCTCCGATAAGCTGGATCTACCATTACTTCTATTCCATAAAGATTATAGCCATCTGGATTATGGTTTGTTATATATCCACCATCTGTCACTTCATCCCATGTATGGCGGGCATCATATTCATCAAAGTTAATGATCAAGCTAGAACAGGAACCGATTATTTCTCCATCATACTCTGCCACAAATTGTCCTTCCTGAAAGATATCAATATGGCTCTTTAATTGATCATTTTTCCAAGGATCCATGCCTGGAAAGCACTCTGCTTGCAGCTTCATAATCTTATCAATATCCTGATAATCAGTGTTTCGGATAATTAATTTCTTTTCAAATCTTGATAAATCCAATTTTGGCATACTATTTGACTCCCTTATAAATGTCTCTTCTTTAAAGAAATTTTACTTTCTATTTACTATTTCTACATTTCCCCATTTTTTTCAGATATAATCTATCTCCTTTAATGAAATCTAGTTTGTTTACATCAATTCCGAATACCTTTATACTTTTTCTATAGTGAAAATACCTTTATTAATTTTATAGTGAATAAACGACTGTAAAGGAGACTCGTATGAAAGAAAAAACAAAGCAAAAGGATTCCCGAGAAAACATCTTATATTTAGCATGGATTGCTGCTGTCCTTAGCATGTTCGGCAGTCTCTATTTTTCAGAAATCAGAGAGTTTGTTCCTTGTACTTTATGCTGGTATCAGCGGATATTAATGTACCCGTTTGTAATTATTTTAGGGATTGCGGTGATACGAAAGGATTATAAAATCACCTTTTACACCATGATTCTTTCTGGTATTGGTGCATGTATTTCCATTTATCACTATTCGCTCCAAAAGTTAGCTAGCATCTTTGAAGCAGCTGCTGCATGTGGACCGGTTGCTTGTACAGGCGAATACATAAATTGGTTAGGGTTTATAACCATCCCCTTTATGGCACTCATTGGCTTTATCATTATTTTTTCTTGCAGCCTTATCATTTGGAAAAAAACAAAGGAGATGAATGAATGAAAAAAGTAATATTTTTCTTAGTCTTTATTATTATTTTATTTGCAGGGGTAGCCTTTTTATCTAATATGCAAAAAGAAAAAGCTGTAGAAGGCAATATGTATAAAAAAGATAATTTAAAACCTGAAACAATTGAATTATTAGATGATCCAAATTACCAGAATATTATTCTTCCTAGTGAACTAGAGGAAAAATTAAAAACGGAAGAAGATGTTACCGTCTACTTCTTTAGCTCAGATTGTATGTACTGCAAACAGACTACACCAGAACTAATGCCACTTGCTGAAGAATTAAATGTATCCATCGATCAATATAACTTATGGGAATTTGAAGAAGGCTGGGATAAATACAATATTGAATCCACGCCAACAATTGTTCAGTACAAAAATGGAGAAGAAGTAAGTCGAATCAATGGCTACAGAGAGCCTGCTGTATTTAAACAATGGTTAGAGGAATATAGTGTTACTAAATAAAGCAATAAGCCACCGCAGTTTCTGATAACAGCGGTGGCTTATTTTTCAATTAATTAGGAACCTAGGCAACTAAGAATAAATTATAGTAAATACTGATTATTCGCCTCTGCATACATACTAAAATTTGCTTGATTGTACGAATTTCCATTAACATCAATTTTAAAATTTGCTAAATCAAATGGGAAGAAAATATCTAAGTCCTCTAATATTTGTACATTTCTTTCGAATAAATGCTTATATTTACATTTATTCTCTGGATCCTCCAGTATATTCACAAGGGTTTGCAAACTTGCAATAACTTGATAAGATGTTTTTAACGTACTTAATAACTGTGCTTTTTCAGGAGTGATAGCAAGAACCTTCAATCGCTCGAACTTATTAATTTCCTTGTCTGAAAAATAGAAAGGAAATATCTTTGAATAAAAGGTCTGAACCAGTTCATTAATTCTTTCCTCTTGTGTTGGTGTTGATGCAAAAACAACTTTCATGAAATGAAACACCCTCTTTATTTCTTTATAAATTTACACTACACAAAGTAATAACCCTAGTCTAACATATCCCTCAAAACCATTTCTGTGGTAATTAAAACCATGATATGATAACTAAGTTAGATTTAAGACACTTTTATAATTATGACACAAAAAGATAAAGGAGATTTATATATGCTATTTGAAAGAAAAGGAGACTGGCTACTGCTTAAAATCCCTTTCCAATGGGAAGGTTTATCAATCGAGGCATTATTTTCACAAATTTTATTAGCTTCAAAAAAACAAATCCACTTATCTAAAATGGGGAAAAAAGTACAGGTAAATAACCAAAATGTTCCTTGGAATACGTTGCTTAAGCAGGAAGATATTTTAAAAATTAAGCTCTTTCAGCAGGAGCCAAATGACATTATTCCGACCTATATGGATCTCTCCATTCTTTATGAGGATGACTTTCTTCTCGTTGTTAATAAGCCAGATGGGATAGATACACATCCTCATTCTCCCGAAGATGCTTCTGCTTTATTAAATGGTGTTGCCTATCATTTGTTAATGAATGGAGAAGAACGACAATTAAAGCATATTCACCGATTGGATCGAGATACAACTGGCTGTATTCTTTTTGCCAAACACGATTTGGTCGCTAATATGCTTGATTATATGTTGAGGGAAAGAAAAATCAAGAGGACATATATCGCACTTGTACAAGGATTCCTATCGCAGAAAAAAGGAACCATTAATAAGCCTATTGGGAAGGACAGATATCACAGTAGCCGCCGAAGAATTTCAGAAACGGGACAAAATGCAATCACGCATTTCAAACGAATGAATCGATTGCCTAATCAAGGATTAACGCTTATATCTTGCACATTAGACACAGGTAGAACCCATCAGATTAGAGTTCATTTGAGCTCCATTCATCATCCGCTTGCTGGCGATACACTTTACGGTGGCCAACCAATTTTTCATCGCCAAGCATTGCATGCCGTAAAAATTCAATTCATCCACCCTATTTCTGGGGAAGAAATTACCGTCTTTGCCCCTCCAATGGACAGCCCACCTATTTTCCCTGATGACGACTGGGAAGAGTTGTTGAAATAGTTTTTCAAAAAAAAAAGGAAATGGCTTAAAAAAGCTCATTTCCCTTTTTTATTATCCATTATGTTGTTTTACGCATCCCACGCATAATCAGGCTTAAAATAAATACTAGGACAACAGCTCCAATAATACTTGGAATTAGAGCAAAATCAGCAATCGATGGACCCCAATCACCAAGAATTAATGAACCTAACCATGCACCAACAAAACCAGCAATGATATTTCCAATCACTCCGCCAGGAATATCTTTACCTACAATTAAGCCTGCTAACCATCCTATAATACCACCTATAATTAATGACCATAAAAATCCCATATTTAACACTCCTTTTTATTATAGTGTTTTATTTTTTTCATGAGACAGGGAAGAATTCATGCTGCAGCTTTATTATCCCGTACGGTTATCTTCTCTATCTGCTTGTACTTATATTTACCACCCTGTGCTGCTTTTAAACCTAACAAAAGATTCATTGTTTCATGAATATTCATACAAATGGTTCCGAACAAAAAAGATCTACACCTATTCATTATAGGGTAGATCTTTTTTTGTCCCGTTTTACAGGTACACTAATTTAAATTAAAATAGCAATTCATCTGGATTACTACCAAGTCTTTCATTCATATTTAATTGATCTATTTGATCCATTTCCACTAAGCTTAGTTGAAAATCAAATATCTCTGCATTTTCCTTGATTCTTTCAGGATGAATGGATTTAGGAATAATAATATGTCCATTTTGTAGATGCCAGCGCAAAATAACTTGAACTGGGGTTTTCCCATGCTTTTTGGCAATATAATTAAGGGTAGGTTCATTTACTAACCGACCTTTCGCAATCGGGGACCATGCTTCCACTCTGATATCTTTTTTCTTGCAATATTCTCTTAAATTTTCTTGAGAAAGTCGTGGATGTAGCTCAATCTGATTAACAGTTGGTTTTTCATTTGCATTTGCAAGTAAATGGTCTAAATGGTGCTCATGAAAATTACTTACACCAATCGCCCTAACTGCTCCTTCTTCATACAATCTCTCAAGCGCTTTCCATGTTTCAACATACTTATCTTTTCCTGGCCAATGTATCAAATACAAATCAAGATAATCTAATTCAAGCTTCTTTAAACTTGTCTCAAATGCCTTTAGTGTCGAATCATATCCTTGATCCTCATTCCAAACTTTTGTGGTGATAAAGAGGGAATCCCTAGAGACAACGCTTTCTTTTATTGCTCTTCCGACTCCTTCTTCATTTCTGTAAATAGCAGCAGTATCAATAGCACGATAACCTAGTTCCAAAGCAGTTTGCACGGTATGAAAAACCGTATCTCCCTCTTCTACTTTAAAGACTCCGATACCCAATTGTGGTTTCTCTACTCCATTATGTAGCCTTACTTTTTGTTCGATGCTATAGACCAAACAAAACACCCCCAAAATCAGAATTATCCATATAATAACACTTATTTGAATGCTTCTCTATAAATATGATTGCACTATAAAGTGAAACTTCTATATACTGTCGCTAACAATAAGCGACTACTTCCTAATATATTTTTATTTTAAGATAAATAGAACGATTTTCTCCCACCATTTCCACGGGATAATGCGTTTAACAAGGATAGTACTTTTCGTTCCTTTTCCAACTACATAACGCATTTTGGGCTGTTTTTTTTGAGCAATAGCAACTACTTTTCTAGCTAGCTCCCTTGGATCTCCATCCTTATTCCTATTTTTTTGTAAATATGTATCTAACTGATTCATGTAAGTAAAATATGGTGATGTCGCCAAGGTGGATTTCTCCGTAACTTTTTTCCCTGTTGTCCAAATATTTGTTTGAAAAGAACCAGGTTCGATGAGGATAACAGGAATTGAAAAAGGTGCTAATTCTAATCTTAAGGACTCACTCCATCCCTCTAATGCAAATTTAGAGGATACATAAGGGGACATGCCAGGAAATCCGATTTCTCCACTTATGCTGCTCATATTAATAATCATTCCTTGACCTTGTTTTCTCATAAACGGTAGAACAGCTTGTGTTACACGAATTGTCCCAAAAAAGTTTGTGTCCATTTGCAATTGATATTCTTGGATGGGTATTTCCTCTGAAAAACCAGCTCCAGCATAACCAGCATTATTTATTAACAAATCTACTCGTCCAAATTCCTGTAAATATAATGTTAAGTTTTCAACTGATTTGTCGGAAGTAATATCCAAAATAATAATTTCAATATTGGACATTACCCCCATTTTAGTTGCGATGTCGATTAATGGTTTGCTTTTATTTCTATCTCTCATTGATGCTATAACTGTATAATTTGCTTTTGCAAACTCTAGTGCCATCCATTTACCAAACCCACTGTTTGCACCTGTTATTAGGACTACTTTCTTCTCCACTGTTTCACCTTTTCCTTCATATATATGGCATTAATTATTCGTCAATCCTTTAAACATTCCACTTACTTATATTCACTACTTAACATGGACATCATATAGATGGATTGGTAGTTATCGTTTAATTTTATTGCTTCGCGCTGTAATCCTTCTATCTTAAAGCCTTCTGATTCATAAAGAGACTTTGCACGATTATTATGATCGACTACCTCTATCCATAACCGATTTGCTTTCCTTTCGGTAAAAGCCCATTTTTTTATTAACTGAAGCATTTTTCTTCCATATCCCTTCCCTTTCTCGGAAAAGGCAATTCTTTTTATTTCGATGCTATTACTTTCATCTTCCAGTCCATTAATTAAGACATAACCAACTGGTTTTTCCGATGCTTTGTCTAGAACAATCAAATGTAAGAGATTAGAATCAGTTGATATCGCTTTTTTATGTTCCTGTAATGACCATTGTAATATATAAGGACTATTTGTGGGATCATTTTCAGTACTTATCACATAGGCGAGATCCTTCTCTAGGGTTTTTCGTATCAAAATAGTATCATCCATTAACAATTTTCTTCCTCCTTACTTGGACATTATGTTATTACTATATTCTGAAACAATAAATTGGACACTTTATGGGCAGAGAAGCAGATTGTTACGATTTTATCTCTGTAAATAGACGATAATTATTAAATTAGTGCGAACTTTGTAAAAATGTAATGTTATTTTCTTAAAATTTTGTAAACCAAATATTAAGATTTTGTAAATTTCTTTATAAAATACTAGGATATTCGACAACTTTCCTATACAATATGTAAGGCTTAGTCATATTTTGTTATATATTAATGGAGGTAACCGCAATGGTTTTTAAAAAACAAGATAAGTTTGCTGTTATGTTAAAAAATATCGCTTCAAATTTAAAAGAAGGAGCAGATTTTTTTGCTGACTATAAATTAACAAACGTTAGCGATTTAAAAACTTTTTCTGAAACAATGAAGGAAATTGAAACAAAAGGTGATACATATGTTCATGAAGTTATCACAGAATTAAATAAAGCATTTATTACTCCCATTGAAAGAGAAGACATTCTAGCTCTTACAATGAGCATGGATGATGTATTAGATGGCCTTGAGCATACGGCAGCACTATTTGAAATGTACAACATCATTAGCGCTGACGAATACATGCTTCGTTTTGTGGAAGAAATTAAGAATTGTGCAGTTGAAATCGACAAAGCAGTGGATCTGCTTACAACCAAAAAATTACCTAAAATTAGAGAATATGCGATTAGAATTAAAGACCATGAATCTAAATGTGATGGCATTTTACGTCAATCCATTAAAAACCTATTCTCTGTAGAAAAAGATCCTATTCGCATTATCCAATATAAAGAAGTGTATGAAAATCTTGAGGATATTGCTGACTACTGTCAAAGTGTTGCAAACACACTTGAGAGTATTATTATGAAGAACGCGTAAGGAGTCTTTTTCCAATGAATACACTATTAATACTTACTATATTAATCGTTGTCTTTGCATTAGCATTTGATTTTATCAATGGCTTCCATGATACAGCCAACTCAATTGCAACTGCAGTGTCAACAAAAGCCTTAAAACCGAAACATGCGATTATTATGGCAGCATGTATGAACTTTATAGGTGCGATGACATTTACAGGTGTTGCAAAGACGATTACAAAAGGAATAGTTAATCCTTTTGATTTAACAAATGGATCACTAGTTATCCTTGCCGCATTAATCGCTGCTATTATCTGGAACTTAGTTACATGGTATTATGGGATACCAAGTAGTTCTTCCCATGCCATTATTGGATCAATCGCTGGAGCTGCTATTGCATCTTCCGGATTTGCTTCCCTTAATTACACTGGATTTATTAAGATTATTCAGGCATTGATTCTTTCACCAATCATCGCCTTTATCGTTGGATATATTGTTTATTCGATCTTTAAATTTTTCTTTAGAGATTTAAACTTAACAAAAACAAATAGACGCTTCCGCTATTTTCAAATATTCACGGCAGCATTGCAGTCTTATACTCATGGTACAAATGATGCCCAAAAAGCAATGGGGATTATCACAATGGCTTTATTAGCTAATAATTATGTTACAACAGATGAAGTTCCGTTTTGGGTACAGTTTGCCTGTGCCGCTGCAATGGGTCTAGGAACATCTGTTGGTGGATGGAGAATTATTAAAACAGTAGGTGGAAACATCATGAAAATTCGCCCAGTAAATGGAGTTGCAGCTGACCTAACAGGCGCAATGATTATTTTTGGGTCAACTTTAATCCACTTACCAGTTAGTACAACTCATGTTATTTCTTCTTCAATCCTAGGTGTTGGTTCATCACACCGATTAAAAGGGGTTAAATGGGGAACAGCACAAAGAATGCTGATTACATGGGTAATTACATTACCAATTTCAGCTAGCATAGCTGCAATTTGTTATTATATCTTGCACTTCTTTTTTTAAGTAATTTTTTTGTATAAATATCATTATAAAGGTTAGTGCTATTTACCCGCGGCCTCACCGCTTTCCGTGGGGCGAGCGGTGAGACTGCTCAGTATCTCTAATAACTTATTATTATTAAATAATCTAGTCATACAAAAAAATCTTTACCAAATTGGGTAAAGATTTTTTTGTATTTAAAGCGAAAGCAATCTTTCTGTAACCTTTCTTATAAGCAATGGCAAGGTTTGGAATGTGTATGGCTTATATACCCTTTCTGTCCATTTATGCCCACCTTTTCCATAGACACCAATATTTAAAGCAGGGATATTTAAATTACTCATTTTTTCAAGATCTATTGGAAATAACGTATGCATTCCTGGAAAATTTGCTTTTACTGTTTCAATCTCTGCTTGATCTCCATTAAATGCTAAAAAGCTTCCGTCACATAAATAAGGGAAATATCCTCTTAATGGAAATTCTTCCTTATATTCCTCTTCCGATTCGTGTAATACTTCTTTAAGTGCTTCTTTTAAAGAAACAGATTTTTCATCCTCTTGTAACGTATTAGATGGTAAAAATGGTGTAGCAAAAAAGAGAATAACGCGAGGCTTCTTTTCCGGATCTAATTGCTGTAAGGATTCCACTAATGCAAAAGCTTTTAGACGATCATCTAAATCCTCAGGTAAGCTAACTAGTAAAGATTCCAACAGCTTTTCTGGTTCCTCTCCACTCTTTTTTAAATAGTCCATGTATTCTTGAAGAGTTATCACATCTGTTTTCCAATTAACCGAGCGTTCTGGCAGCTGATTCGCTTTCCGAAATGCCAAATAGTTCTCAGCTAATTCGCTTTCTATTCTTGCGCATGCTGCTTCGGCAATTTTTTTTAAGACGACTAAAACTTCACTTGGTGTTTTTTTATAAATAAAATAATTAAAATACATTCTGGTACTAAGAGGCGTTTGCACATTATAGCTTTGCTTATTTTCTTTCATGAATAAACAACTAGGTGGCAGCACTAATTCATTATCCAGCTTTTCGGCTAGCGAAAAATTCTGATTAATGTTTCGATTAATCTCTGAAGCGATTAACGTTGGGTCAATACCAAGTAAGCTTTCACCAACATGCGCCTCTCTTCCTAGGATCGAAAAACACGGCAATAACTTACCTGCTCCGCCACAATATACATATTTTGCTTTATCCCCATTATATAAAGGAGAAATAAAATCATTATTAATAGCCGCTACATAGCTTAATCCTCTTTCTTGCTGAAGACGAACAAGTTCATCTAACGCGCCTCTTATGCCAATATGTTGATTCTCCTCATCGACATTGAATAAAACTAGAATATTGCCATCTAGCTTTTCTCTATTGTTCATATAATAGAGAAGATTCACGAGATGAATACTTATTCCACTTTGCATATCAAGAGAACCTCTACCAAACATCCACTCTCCACTCTGTGCATCTTCTCGAGTCTCTTCGTCCCCTTCGTACCCTTGGAAAAACTCCGCTAATTTATCGGGATTATGTGCAATATCTTTTAGCTTTCCATAATCTTCTATTCCTACTGTATCTACATGCGCATGGTAAATGACCGTTTCTTTTTTATCTGTATTTCTTTGCAAATATGCCCATACATTGAACCGTTTATCACCATCCAATTCCTGTTTCCAAACATGATTTGGATGTGTTTGAAAATAAGGAAAAGAGCTAATTATTTCAAATAAATAGTTAGCCTTATTTACTTCCCCAGCAGTTCCATTATAGCTTTCGATTTGAATAAGTTGTTTCGTTAACAATTCAACTTGCTGTTCCGTCCTTAAAGATGATAATTGATTATACATGCTTTCATCCCCTGATTTTTCTTATTAAATTTAAGTTTATTGCTATTCTACCTATCTGACAACTTATTTTTCTGTTTTTTCAAATAATTATTTAAGTTATTTGATGATTCTTATTAAGTTAACTTCGCTCTTCCTCCACTGAGAGTTAGTTACACTTATTGGACCATTAGGCAAGATTCGCACCACCTTAGCTTCCTCGATTTTCCGCAGCTTGAGCTTGGGATCTTACCACCCGTTAAGAGTGGGATAAAATTTTCCTTTTTTCCCCTCTATGAATCTCTTCTATTTTTATTGTTTAACACATAGGTATAAGTACAATGGACAAGGTAAAGTTAGGATGATGTTTATTGATAGAAAAAATCGCTGCTACATTTGTCGGGAGCTTACTAATAGGTATTGGAGTTAATGGATTTTTAGTACCTCATCATCTTTTAGATGGAGGGATTATTGGAATTGGGCTTATTCTTCATTATCACTATGGAATTCCAACAGGTCTTTCGATGATTCTTTTAAGTATTCCTTTGTATATACTCGTTTGGTTTTACAACAAAGAATATTTTATTTATGGTATTTTTGGATTTCTTATTTCTTCCTTTTCCATTGATATTCTTTCTTTTTTAAGGAATTTATTTTCATTGAACGTTGTATTAAGTGCGATTTTAGGGGGAGTTGTTATTGGAGTAGGTATTGGTCTCATGCTTCGTTTTGAGACAAGCACTGGTGGGACTGATCTTCTTGCCCAAGTTCTCTCAAACATTCTATCGATTCAGGTAGGAGTCATTATTTTTCTAATAGATGGGATTGTTTTATTGAGTGGCTATAAAATTGTTGGGTTTTCTACTTTTATTGCATCGTTTATAACCATCTTCTGTGTAGCAATTTTTACAACTTTATTATCGAAAAAAAGAATTTCCGTCTAGTAATTAAAAGGAGAAGCATCTCTTGCCTCTCCTTTTAATTACTAGACTTGCATTTTAATTCCAATCATTTTAGGATTTTTGAGTATTTTTATAATAAACGACCTGAAAGCCATTATCCTTTCGTTCATGAACAATTAGTTCTCCCAAACTAATATCATCTTCTATTACCATGATGGAGTATGTTTGCTTATTTTCTAGAGCTTCCTCACTACTTGAATTGCATGGATGAGCGGAAAAACAAGTGTAAGCGTGCTTCCCTTTCCATATTCTGATTCAACCATCACTTTCCCATCATACGCATTCATTATTTCTTGAACAATGGAAAGCCCTAGTCCTGTGCCACCAATCTTTCTCCTATCCGTATTATCTACTCGATAAAACTTAGTAAATAATTTATCCATTGCCGTTTCTGGTATTCCTAGACCTTCATCTTTAAAAGCTACACGTAGTTGATCAAGCTCTTTATATATGTTAATCTCAATTTTTCCTCCATTTGGAGAATACTTAATAGCATTACTTAAAAGATTAGCCATCACCTGTTCCATTTTTGCTTTATCACCAATAACCATCGTTTCCTCTACCAATTGGTTAATTTGGATAATATGAGAGGGAGTATTAATAGATAAATTATCCTTTACTCTTTCCAATATTGGCAAAAGATCAATATTTTTCTTTTCATAGGTTTGTTTCCCTGCTTCCATCCTCTGTATGTCTAGGAAATCATTTATTAAGGATGTCAGTCTTTTCGCTTCTCCATATATCGTCTGTAAATATTTCTTCTGCTTTTCCACTTTTAATTCTCGATTAATCATTAATTCGGTAAATCCAAGAATACTTGCTAGCGGTGTCCGTAACTCATGGCTTACAGTGCTTACGAACTCAGACTTCATTCTATCGACTTCATATTCCTTCGTTATATCTCTATAAACTAGGATTGTCCCAAATTTGACGTCTCCTCTATAAAGTTCCTCTGCATAAATGTTAATAACTCGCCCATCTTTCATGAAAGCACTATAAGACTTGTTCTGTTTTTCCTGAATCGATGCTTCGATGTACTGCAGTAACCCTTCCTCATCTTTAAAGTGAGCTGTTAATTGATGCTTCCATTCATCCCATCCACAGCCTGAATAAAATATCGTTTCTTTCGATTCTCCGACTATTTCTTCAAATTTATCATTTACGAGAATTATTTCACCTATTCCACACACTACCTGAATACCCTCTTGAAGAGTATTCAATATATCGTGATTTAATACACGATCATTTTCTGTTTGCTCAAATAATTCAATTTTATCTAATGAAATACTAATTTGTTTTGCCAGCGCAATAAATTCTTCCTTATCAAATACGGAGAAAGGATCACTAAAACGACTCAGCATCATGACTGCTGTAATTTCATCATCCGAATTATAGACAGGAATATACAAATCATGCGTATATCCTTTTTCGAGGTGATAGCCTTTTTCGGATAATACCATTTCTCTTGTGATAATAAACGGATCTTTCTCTTTTTTTAGTCGATCAAGCATCCCTTTAAATACATGATTTTTAAATTGCTCCGCTCCTTCATCCACGATTCCGTAGGAGGCATAAGCTCTATCCTTCAGTAATAGTATAATTCCTCTGTCAGCCTTTAGGATTGCTGCTAGATGGATAATCATACTTTCTAACACTTCATTCTTATATAAAGAGTTAGAGATACTATTAATTAATTCATTTCTTCTTCTTAATGACTCCTTATTTTCCTGAACAGTATTCAATACTTCTTCTAACTCCGTTTGCTGAGCGTGCAGCTCATCCTGCTGGGCTAATAATTCTTCATTCTGTGCCATTAAATCCTGTTCTTTATCCTGTACACTTTGATACATTTGATAAAATGCAACAGAAAGTGTTCCTAGCTCATCTGCTCGTTTTGAATCTACTTTTATTTGCGCATCAATTCCTTTCGCGATTTCATTAGCAGCATGCGATAAATCCGCTAAAGGTTTGCCAATTTTTTTGATACTTGCTCGACCAATCAGATAAATAGCCGTCATAATCAAAATAATATAGACAAGAAAACTTACTTGTAAAAGTGTAATATTTTTATTTAGTTCCGCTATCTTACTATTTAGCTCATTACTCATCAATTCTATATAACTACTTATTGAGCCTTTTATATAGCTAATTCGGTCAGCGCCACCATTATCAGAAATTTTTATAACTTTTTCCGTTTCTCCTTCTTCAAAGTAGAGTAATGCTTGTGGTAAAATTTCTTTGAAATAATAGGAATGGAAACTGGTTAATTCTTCTGCTAATAACAGCTCTTCATCTGTTGTAGCGATGGTTTTAAATCGCCCTATAAGTTCATTTGTCTCAGCATCCATTTTTAAAGCAGAGGATCTCATTTCTGAATTATGAAAAGCAAAGTATCCTCTTGCATCCAATAAAGCAGTTTCTAGTTTATCTTGTTATGTTTGAACGATTGCTGTTTTTTCTAGAATCTTTGCCCTTTTCTCCGCATACTGGTCATTTAATACCTTTTGACCAATTGCAAGAAAGAAGCAGCCAATTAAAAATAGTAAACTGAAAAAGCACATTAAAGCAACAAACTGCCTTGATATGCTTTTACTAAAATAAGCTTTAATTTTCATCCAATTATTTCTCCTACTTTGTCTAATAAAGCAAGTGGACTAAATGGTTTTGCCATGAAATAATCTGCCCCAGCTTCAATAATCTCTTGCTGTTCGTTCGCTTGGCTTTTAGCAGACAACATCATTATTTTTTGATGTTTCTTTTCTTCATCTGCTCTTACCTTTTCAATCACTTCTAATCCAGTCATAACAGGCATCATGTAATCTACTATCAATAAATCGTATAGACTAGATTGAATTAATTGTAATGCCTCTTCTCCATCTTGTGCTTCATCTACAACATATTCATCTTCTAATGTATCAACAATTAACATTCTTAAAACTTCTTCATCTTCTGCTAGTAAAATTCTTTTCAAATCTGTTCCTCCTATTTTATCCTCATAATTAACCGTGTAATTCTTGCCTGTAATTCGGTAATACTAAAAGGCTTCGTCACATAATCATCTGCGCCAAGTCGTAATGCTTCTGCTATATCTTGCTTACTTTTTCTTCCAGTCAACATGAGAATATGAGCGTTATGCTCTTCAGAGGTCTCTTTCACCTTTTTTAATACTTCTAATCCGTCCATAACAGGCATAATACCATCCAATATAAGAAAATGCATGCCTTCTTCTTTTAATCGATTCGATTCAAGGAACTGTAGTCCATCTTCATATTCCTTTATAGCGATTGTAAGATGACTTATTTCAATCGACTTTAATATATTCATTAAAATCGATCGAATCAATGAATCATCTTCCACAATAGAAACATTAAGTAATTTTTTATTTGGAGCATCAATCATTTGATTCGCACTTTCTACACGAGCCCGTCCATTTTCCTTTGCTAAAAAAAGTGCTTCATCCGCAATTTCAAGCGCCTTTTTCAACGGGATATCCGTTGTTTTTATTTCATATATTCCCGCAGAGAAAGTTAAAGAAAATCTATTTCCATCTGCTTTTAAAACCATCTCTGAAAAACGGTTTAACAAACCATTTAATACAATCATAATCTCTGATTCCGTAGCGCGTTGAAAAAGAATAACAAATTCCTCTCCACCATAGCGAAAAAGAGTATCCGTATTTCTAATATTTTGCTTAATAAACTGAGCAAACACTGTTAATATTTTATCTCCCATTACATGTCCATATGTATCATTCACCTTTTTAAAGTGATCAATATCCAATATGGCAATAGTTCCTGACGTTTTTGTTCTAGAAGTCTCACTAATAAAACGATTATAGGAATCCTGTAAAAATTTTCGATTGTATACTTGTGTCAATTCATCGATTATGACCGACTGATCAAAAATACGCTTTCTTTCCAAATGCCTTTCAATTCGAATCAAAAATTCTTCCATATCAAGTGGCTTTGAAATGAAATCATCGGCTCCCATTTTATAAGCTGCTATTCTCTTCTGACGAGAATTATCAATACTGCACATGATTTTTGGTACAAAGGAATGCTTTGTATGTTTTTGAATAGCTTCGAGTACCTCAAAACCTGATTTTTTTGGTAGATTAATATCAATAATAATACAATCTGGATTCATGGAGTAAAATTGTTCAATCGCATGATCTTCTTGAGAATTAGCAATGACCATCCAACCCTTGCTTTCTAACTTCTCTTTTAAAAAGATTAACAACGAAATATCATCGTCAATTAACTGGATAAGCGGAATATCAATATCTCTATAATCTGGGATTTTATTTAGATCTTGATGAAAATGTTCATATTCTTCACATACATCCATTAGCCCACCAAGAAAATGCTTTAGTTGCGGTTGGGACCAATCTTCTTTTCTCTGCTCCACGTGTTCCATTAAATCTGACACTAGCTGAAACAATAGATCGAGATCTAAAGTACCAGAAGTTCCTTTTATTGTGTGCAACAATTGATATACTTCTTCATTTCTAATAACCTGTGAATTATTTAGTAAGTTTCTCAATTGTTCTGTCATTCTTGTAATAAATATTGCCTTGTATTTATCCATATCATATCCTACCCTCTTTGCAAAAGAGTTTCTCCTATTATTTAATAAATGAAGAACTTCCCTTTATTTATTAAATATAGTTCCAATAAAAAACAGACCAAAAATGGCCTGATTAATCATTTTCATGTCTACTATTATATAGAATGAATTTTCATCTAGATAGAACAATATCTAGTTGGATTCATTTTCTACATATAACTATTTTTGCATATCTTTGTTTTTCTGATTGCAACTTTCCATTGCCGCTAAAATGGTTCCTCTAAAGTGATTTTGTTCTAGCGTCGTGATCGCTTCAATTGTTGCTCCACCCGGTGTGCATACTTCATCTTTCAAAATTCCAGGATGCTTTCCTGTTTCTAAAACCATCTGCGCTGCTCCCAAAACAGCTTGAGCAGCCAATTTATAAGCTTTATCTCTCGGAATTCCGCTTCGAACGCCGCCATCTGCCAATGCTTCAATAAACATATATACATATGCTGGAGAAGATCCACTAATGGCTGGAATATAATCCATTAAGCTTTCATCCACCATTTCCACTTGTCCAAATGACGCAAACAAGTCTTTTATAAAAGCTATCTCATTCTCGTTTACCTTGTCATTTGCACAAAAAACAGTCATTCCTTCCCCTACAAGGGAAGGTGTATTTGGCATGGAACGAATAACTTTTATCTCTTTAGACATCTTAGACTCTATGTATGCTAGATCTATTCCTGCAGCAATCGTTACAAGGATTGTTTCCTTCTTCACATAAGAGCTTACTTCTTGTATGACTTCTCCATATAAATGCGGCTTTACTGCAATAATAAGAACATCAGCGAAGCCTGCTACTTGCTTATTATCTAACGTTGTTTCTATTTGAAAAGTTTCCATAATCATTTGTGCACTTTCCATTGACTTCGTACTTGCGAAAATATCTTCTCTTTGCATAAAAGATGATTGAAGCATTCCATTTACCATCGCTTGGGCCATTTTTCCACACCCAATAAAACCAACTTTTCTTTTTTCCACTCTGATCTTCCTCTCTCGTTTGTCCTTCTACTCTTACATAGTACGAGAAGAAAATCAACCAATCCATCTAACCACTAGCTAAATAGTATAGTTAACACATTATCTTCGGACCGTTTCTACTTTGATAGCCCTGCTTAAGCTGATCTATTCTAATTGCTTCTATCATACATAAACTCCCTTTATCTGAATGGAATGATAATAAATAGATACCATATTCGATGAGTGAAACAAGAATGATTTCCATTTCCATTCCATCCAACCTCAACATACTATCATCACAATTCGACACCTTCTCTCTCACCATTTCTAAAACGAATAGAATTCCTTTGGACGCATTTTCTATACTAAAATCCATTGCCTCTTTTATTAGTAAAAGATTTTCTTCGGTTACGTATATTTGCTCCTTCACTTTAAGCCTCCCTCATTCATTTGAAATTCTATCCTTATCACGAAATCATCATTTAAGCTTTATATAATCTGGAAGAAAAATCTCGTCTGGTGTTTTTGAAAAAATACTAGATATCTGTACTGCTTGATCATAAGATAAACCTCGTTTGCCATTTTCGATTTGCCAATAATAAGACTTCGTAATTCCTAGCTTATCAGCCATCATTTGATAGGTATAGCCATATTGCTTTCTTATGATACGCAGTTTATTCCGATGCATTTTTTACACCTCATCTTCCCAATTATCATTTTTTTCCTTATTAAAATTATACGTAAACAAGTGGTTTACATCAATATAAAATTCCGAATTTGTTAACAAAAATTCATTATTTACTGTTAGCTAAATGTTAACTTATAATAGAGGTATCGAAATTAGGAGCTGGTTTAGATGAATTTTCCAGAAAGATTGAGACATTTACGGAAGTCTGCTAACATTTCTCAACAAACACTTGGGGATGCAATGAATGTAACCAAGGTATCAATCTCGGGCTACGAAACAGGAAATCGAAAACCTGATACAGACACCTTACAAAAACTTGCGGATTATTTTGATGTAAGCACGGATTATCTACTTGGCCGATCAGAAACAAAGGAAACAAGAGCTACCTATCATAGTAAAGCGACGGATAATAACATTTCTTTCGAAGAATCAAAACTGCTTTCGCAATTGCAAAAATACCCAACTCTGTATACCCATCTCATTAAAGACCCGGAAAGAACAGTTCCACAGCTATATAGACTCTGGAATTTTATAGAAGAAGAAAAGCAAAACAAATAGGAGTTTATTAACTTAACAAAACCCTTATAAGAGCGTATAATATATATAATTCTTATAAGAAAGGTTGGTTTTATGACTGATCTGGTGAAAACAATTCCTCTACCATTAGTTCGTACTAATCAATGGGTTATTTTTCTGTCTGTTTTACTTAGTTTAGTTTTGCAGCAATACTGGATTATGCTTATTCCACTTATTGCAGGAATCTGTGGATTATTATTTCAATGGAATCCCATTATGAAAGTAGCAAGTTTGTTTCTTAAAAAGCCAAAGAAGGAATACCATCAAGAGGACTGGGATCAGCAACAGTTTAACCAAATAATTGCCATTTTTTGCTTAACAATTGGTTCCCTTTCCTTTTTCCTTAACTGGACTGTCCTTGGTTACATCTTTTCGATCATGGTTGGGATTGCTTCCATTGTTGCAATACTTGGATTTTGTATTGGCTGCTTCATCCGTTTCCAATGGAAAAAATATCAATATAATCGAAGCTTATAATACAATAGAAGAAAGGGATTCAGTCTTAATCACTTGAATCCCTTGTTTGTTTATAAAGAAAACGTCCATTAGTCAGGGTCTTTCTACCCGTTAAGAGTGGATAAACTTCTCTCTTTTATTTGTTTTTCGATTATTTCTTTCCATACATTTAAAGAAAGTTCTTTAGACTTCTCTTCTCCATATTTTCTAACATTAACAGTATGTTGTTTCATTTCTTTATCACCTAGTACAAGTAAATATGGAATCTTTTGCATTTGTCCTGCGCGGATTTTATACCCTAATTTTTCGTTGCTGTCATCTATCTTCACCCTTACCCCTACTTCTTTTAAAGCTGATTGGACGTTTAAGCAATAATCTAGGTGAACACTTGAAACAGGAACAATTTGAACTTGTGTTGGAGCAAGCCAAACAGGGAAGGCACCTGCAAAATGTTCAATTAATATTCCAAAGAATCGATCAATCGAGCCATATATAGCACGGTGAATAACGACCGGACATACTTTTTCATTATTTTCATTTATATATGCTAAGTTAAATAGCTTTGGCATTTGAAAATCGAGCTGAATAGTTGCACATTGATGACTTCTTTTTAAAGCATCCTTTATATGAAAGTCAATTTTCGGACCGTAAAAGGCTCCGTCTCCTTCATTAAGAATATAATCAATTTCTAAATTCTCTAGAACATTTCTTAATGCACCTTCTGCCAATTCCCAGATGTCATCGCCTTCCAACGAATCTTCTGGTCTAGTAGAGAGCTCTACAGTGTATTCAAATCCAAAAGTACGATAAACGTTATCGATTAATCGAAAAATGCTTTTTATTTCTGCTTCTATTTGGTCTTCTCTCACAAATAGATGGGCATCATCCTGACAGAATGTCCTTACACGAAGCATTCCGTTTAGTGCACCACTATATTCATGACGATGAACCTGGCCAAATTCAGCTAGGCGAATTGGCAAATCTCGATAAGAGTAGAGACTATTTTTGAAAATAAGCATATGTCCCGGGCAATTCATCGGTTTTAACGCAAATTTTTGCTCATCTACTTCTGAAAAATACATATTTTCATGATAATGATCCCAATGCCCTGATTGTTTCCACATTCGTTCATTCATCATCAATGGAGTTCTTACTTCTTCATAATTCGCCTCACCCTGAAGTTCTCTTGAAAATTGCTCTAATTCATTACGAATGATTTGTCCTTTTGGTAAATAAAACGGCATGCCAGGAGCCTCTTCCGAGAACATAAAAAGCTCCAATTGCTTGCCTAATTTACGATGATCCCGTTTGCCTGCTTCTTCTATCATTTCCACGTATTCTGCTAATTCTTGCTGACTCGAAAAAGCAACTCCATATACTCTTTGTAATACCTCGTTCTTACTATCACCTCGCCAGTAAGCACCAGATACACGCATTAATTTAAATGCTTTAATAAAACCTGTAGAGGGAACATGAGTCCCACGACATAAATCAATAAACTCTCCTTGTTGATAGAGGGAAATCGATTCATTCTTTGGTATTGCATCTAATAGCTCTAGTTTAAATTTCTCTTCTTTCACTTGAAAAAGTTGTAGTGCTTCCTCGTACGAAACTTCTTTTCGAACAAAAGGAAGATTTTCCTTGATGATTTTTTTCATCTCCTTTTCAATGGCTGCCAACTCATTGGCAGTTAAGCTATGGTCAAGCTTCATATCATAATAAAAACCATCCTCTACAACTGGTCCGATTGCTAATTGTACATTCGGATACAACCTTTGTATCGCTTGTGCCATTACATGGGCGCTGGAATGACGCATAATAGATACCCCTTCTTCGGAGTCTATTGTTAAAATAGACAAATGCACATCTTCCTCTATTCGATGACTCATATCCACGATCCATTCGTCATTTATCTTTGCACCAACTGCTTTCTTCTGCAAACTTACACTAATAGACGCAGCAACTTCTGCAACTGTACTTCCTTTTGGATATTCCTTCTTACTTCCATCTGCTAATACTACCTGAATCATTTTTTACACTCCTTTTTTTATTTTATGGGTTAAAAAAAACACTCATCCCTAAAGAAAGGGACGAGTGTTTTTTACCCGTGGTTCCACCCAAATTCCCATGAAAGACATTGTAGTTTTCTCATGGCTTGGGGCAGTAACGCTGCCTAAACGATATTGGTTACTTCAAGTTCACCAATATAGCTCAAAGGTGGTAAATTATTTTCCTTTGCTAGGAAGCTCGCACCTTTTCTTCCCTCTCTGCTAACAGTAAAAATAATTCATGTCCTTTTCATCGCTTGATTATTAAATTGTTAAAAAACAAGGCTGTTTTCGTAAAGTTTGTTGCGATTACACGCAGCCGGAATACACTTCGCTTTCCGTGGGGCTAAGCTTAAGCCTCCTCAGCTTCGCCTCCGGGGTCTCAGACTGTCTCGCTAATCCCTGTGGCGTCTTCGTGTATTCCGACTGCTCCATTTTTCCAACTAATTCTTTTTTCCTATTGAAAAAACAACAATCCTTTAGAAAACAGCCAAAAACAAAAAACGCACTCATCCCTAAAGAAAGGGACGAGTGCGTTTACCCGTGGTTCCACCCAAATTCCCATGAAAAACACATTGTGGTTTTCTCATGGCTTGGGGCAGTAACGTTGCGTCTACGGTATTGGATACTAGTTTGTTCCCCAATACAGCTCAAAGGTGGTAAGATACTCTTTCTGTGTTAGGAAGTTTTCAGCAATTCTTCCCTCTCTGGAAACCGAAATAGTAGCTCATGTCCTTGTCGAAGCTTTTCATGATCAATTTTTTTAATATTCTATTACAGAATGAGAAATTATGCAACCTTTGTTTTTATTTTTTCTGTTCCTTCAAACAATCGTATAATTTTGTAATAAATCACAGAACGGTTTGCTTATATAAGTAAACCGTTCTGTGATTTTCCCATAGACTGCTCTAAATTCAATAAGTATTTCTTTCGCCCTACTCCTCCACCATAGCCACCTAACTCACCGTTTGTGTTAACAACTCTATGACAAGGAATCAATATGGAAATTTGATTTGCACCATTTGCATTACCAACAGCTCTTACTAGATTTTTATTTCCTAATTCCTCCGCAACCTCTTGATAAGTCAATGTTTGCCCAGGAGGAATAGAGTTAAGTATATCCCAAACTTTCACTTGGAAAGGTGTTCCTTTTTTTAAAAGTGGGATGGTAAATTGAGATAGTCCCTTTGTAAAATACAGATTTAACTGCTGTACTAAATTTGTATTTATCTCAGTGTTTCCAGGTAAAATCCTAGCATTATGTTTCTCTCTTAATTTTTCAATTTCTTTTTCAAGACCTCTTCTATCTAGAAACTCTAACAAATATAGATAGTTGGCATCAGATAGACTAATCATTTTTCCAAGAGGTGTGGAGAATATATTTGCATTAATGATGGAAATGCTTGTCTTCTTAGGAGGGTTTCCCATAATTTTTGTAAACGCATCGTTAAATCCGCTGGGTGACTCATATCCCAATGAGAATTGTTGATCAATTACCTTTCTCCCCGTCAATATCTCTTTAAAAGCAAGCCCCATTCTACGTGATCGAGCATATTGTACAAATGTCATCCCATATATCTCTTTAAACATTCTTCTAGCAGTAGCAGAATGAATTCCTATTTCATGAAAGTCTGCTTCTTTCCATCGTTTCTCAGGATTTCTTTCAACAGCAGCTACCAAAATCTCGACCTCTTGAGGAATACTATTAGGATAAAACAAAGGATTACACCGCTTACAAGGCCGATAACCAGCTAACAAAGCCTCTTCTGCTGATAAAAAAAACTCGCAATTCTCGTATTTCAGTTTTCTAGCTGTACATGTTGCATGGCAAAAGACCCCTGTTGTTTTGATACCTGCAAAAAAGATCCCATCATATTGAGGATTCTTGTCCACTAAAGCTTTATAAAATTCTTTTTTCTTTTTTTCACAATTAATCATGTGTATAAGCCACCTTAATTTTGAGTCAATTTTATTTTGCCCCTGACTTTGGAGTTCTTTTAATGATTCAATTAGTTATTTCTATATCTTTTATTATAAGGATTTAATAAGGAGATACTTTCGAAAAATGAACAAGTATTTTTTTATTTACTCACTCAAAAAAAATGTTCTTTTAACCTAATTTCTAATTTTATGTTTAAAACTAATTGGTGAATAAAATTCAATTAAAAATATGTTAGCTATAGTTCTAATTCCACATATTCAAAGGGATGTAAGTAAATCATATCCCGAAGGTTATGGGATTGAAATAGAACCTTGGCTTGTAAACTTGATTCAAACCAAAAGAGTCAATGGTTTTCGTGGATTTATATTAACGTTAACTTTGAAGTACAACCTTCCATTGGTCATCATGTACTAGTTGGTAAAGACAGACTGACATATGAAATATCGTATGGTCCTGAGATAAAATTACTAGATCATACTCATTTAAAAACTTATAAACTGAAACTTCCATAAGTGGGGGTTTTCCTTCCTCCCCCACTTATGGTTAGTTGAACCAATATCCATTTAGGGAGACTATAAATCTCTAACATTGGATAAATTCCAACTATAACTGATTTTCTGAAATGCCCGTTTTAGTAATTAAAGTAGACCTTAGGAACACCTAAGGTCTACTTTAATTACTTGTTTTTCATGTAATTTTGATAATTCTTATTGCCACCAGAAAGATTATAAATATCATAGAATCCTAAGTTGCGTAGAACATTTTGTGCTGCATTTCCCGTTATTCCACCATTGCAATAAGTTACTGTAGGTAAGCTCGGATTAAGGTCTTTGCATTTGTCACGCAAGGCTCCTAAAGGTATATTAATGGCACTCTCCACTTTTGATACTTTATATTGTTCTGTGGAACGTGTATCAATTACCTGAATCTTTTCTCCTTTTTCAAGCCTATCCGTCAGTTCTTTCGGTGTAATTAGCTTATTTTTCTTTTCAATTGCATTCTGCAAGGCCATTCCAGTATACATAACTGGATCTTTCGTAGTACTAAATGGAGGTGCATAGGCAAGATCAAGATGAAACAAGTCTTCTGCTTTCGCCTTAAACGTGATAGCTGTTACAAAGACATCAATTCGTTTATCTACTCCTTCTTTCCCTACTATTTGTACACCTAAGATTCTTCCTGTTTGTCTATCTGCTATTGCTTTAATGAGTAACTCTTTTCCGCCTAGATACTCTGCTCTAGCTGGTTTAATATTATGGAGTATTTCAATATCATAACCTTCTTCTAATGCTTCCACTTCATTCATTCCAGTTTGGCCGACTGCTAAATCAAATACTCTTAATATGCCAGTTCCTAGAATACCTCGATGTTCTAAAGAGCCACCCGTTATTACGTCTCCAGCAATTCTCCCCATTTTGTTAGCTGTACTTCCTAATGGACGATAGATAGATTTTCCTGTAATAACTGAGTAACTTTCTGCCACATCACCTACAGCATAGATATCAGGAAGATTAGTCTGCATTTTGCTGTTAACAGCGATAGCTCCACTATTACCTAGTTCAACACCGATTTCCTTAGCCAATTTTGTATTTGGGCGAACCCCTGTAGCTAATATAACCATATCTGTTCCAATAAATTTTCCAGATTTAGTTTGTACATTCATCTTGTCTATAACTGTTACTTCCTCATTTAAGATTAGGGTGATACCTTTCTTTACTAGATGCTCTTCCACACGGGAAGCAATATCTTTATCCATATGTGTCATTACATGATTACTACGTTGTATAATCGTGACATCTAATCCTCTATGACTAAGTTGCTCCGCCATTTCTAACCCAATATATCCTGCTCCAATAATAGTAGCTTTCTTTGGTTGGTTTGCTTTCATATATTGATCAATTGCTACTGTATTTTGTATGGTACGTACTTGGAAAACGTGGTCTTCTTCTACTCCAGGAATATTAGGAGTTATTGGTGAAGCTCCTGTTGCAAATACCAATACATCATAAGTATCTTCTTTTATTTCATTTGTATCTAAGTTTTTCACTTGAATTTTTTTCTGCTTAGCGTCAATCTTAATAACTTCGTGACGAATAAAAATATCAACATTGTATCGCTTTTTGAACCAAGCAGCACTTCTTGGAGTTAATGTTTCTAATTCTTCTACTTCTCCGCCTAGAAAATAAGGAATGCCACATATCGAGTAAGAAATGTCATAATCTGCATTGTACAATGTGATATCCGCTGTCTCATCGTTTCTACGTGCTTTTGCTGCTACAGAAGTTCCTGCTGCAACAGATCCTATAATAATTACTTTCATGATTATACCCTCCGAATTTAGTATCTATATAAGATGTACACTTAGCTAACTTTCTCTATGACAGAATGGAAAGCCACAAATATAAACCGATTAATGTAATTAAAAGAGTTGGAATAGTTAAGATGATACCAGTTTTGAAATAGGTACCCCATGCTATTTTCACCCCTTTTTGAGATAAAACATGAAGCCATAACAAGGTTGCTAAAGAACCAATTGGTGTAATTTTAGGACCTAAATCAGACCCAATAATATTTGCATAAATCAATCCTTCTTTTACTACTCCAGTTGCGTTTGTATCGGCTATGGCTAAAGCATCAATAAGTACTGTGGGCATATTATTCATAATAGAAGAAATAATAGCAGCGATGAATCCCATACCAAGTGTTGCAACAAATAATCCTTGATCTGTAACTGCCTGAATAACACTAGAAAGCAGGTCTGTTAAACCGACATTTCGTAAACCATAAATGACAACATACATTCCAATTGAGAAAAAAACAATTGCCCATGGTGCACCCTTTACTACTTTCTTAATAGATACTACCGAGCTTCTTCTAGCAATTCCAAGGAAGATAATTGCGATTACTCCTGCAATGAGTGAAACCGGAATAGACAAGAATTCACTGACGAAATAACCAATGAGTAATACAGCTAAAATCAACCATGATAAACGAAACATCTTTAAATCTTTTATCGCATCTTGAGGTACTTTTAATTGGTTTAAATCATATACCTTTGGAATTCTTTTACGGAAATATAAATACAACACTAAGATACTTGCTACTAAAGAAAAAATATTTGGCACAATCATTCTGGAAGCATATTCTACAAAACCAATATCAAAGAAATCAGCAGAAACGATGTTAACCAAATTACTGACAACCAAAGGTAAAGATGTAGTATCGGCAATAAAACCACTTGCAATGATGAATGGAAAAACCATTTTTTCTTCTAACTTTAACGCTCTAACCATTGCTAAAACGATTGGTGTTAAAATTAGTGCTGCCCCATCGTTTGCAAAAAAAGCTGCAACAATAGCACCTAGAATAGCGACGTAAACAAACATCTTCAAGCCGTTACCACCAGCGAATTTTGCCACATGTAAAGCAGCCCATTCGAAAAATCCTATTTCATCTAGTATTAAAGAAATAATAATAATTGCGACAAAAGCCAGTGTTGCATTCCAAACAATGCCTGTTACGTCAATGACATCTTGGAAATCAACTACACCAACAAGAAGGGCTAAAATTCCACCCCCACATGCTGACCAACCAATCGAAAGATTTTTCGGTTGCCAGATAACTAATGTCAGTGTTAATAAAAAGATAATTATTGCTAATATTGTTTGTAACAAAGCTGTTAACCTCCACTAATTACATATAATTCTTAAACCCTTTTCCTCTAGCCATTGAAACTTTTCTCTCTGGCTTGGTACATGTTTTAATAACGTTTTTACTATTTCGTAGTATTCACTTGTTGTGCTTAAAGAATAGACCACCCACTGACCTTTTCTTTGTTCTTTTACAATTCCTAGATCCCTCATTTTCCTTAAATGCTGGCTTATAGAAGGCTGTGACATTTTGAAAATTTCAACAAATTCACATACACAACATTCCTGCTCAGCCAACATACTTACCATAGCTAATCTTGTTTTATCACCTAAAAGCTTTAATACATTTGCTGTTTCTTTTAATTCCAATTCATGTATCAATACTATTAACCTCCCATTCTATACCTTCACAAGAACATATAAGTATATTGTTATTTACTTATATGTATATTACAATAAGGAATACTAATAAGTCGTAGTGTCAGATAAATGTCACCACTTACATAAGTATATACTTATATGTTAATAAGAGAATAAGTTAATGTCAACTACATTAATCTATTTAATCACAGGATATACGCAATCCGTTATCCTCAAGCCATCTAAACTTTGCATTTTGATTCGGGACATAACCTAAAATATCTTTTATCACAGGAAAAAAGTGATTTTGTTGGTCAAGAGAGTAAATAACCCATTGGCCTTTTCTTTGTTCTTTAACTAGACCTGCATCTTTTAATTTTCTTAAATGTTGACTTACAGCTGGTTGAGTCATTTGAAAAACATCTACCTACTCACAAACACAACAATCATGTATCAGAAGCATTCCCATTATGGATAACCTTGTCCGATCACCTAGCAGGTTTAAGATATGAGCAGTAGATTCTAATTGTCCAGTAGTCATGTTTAATCACCAGTCCCCTTTGAATTAAGTTTATATTAAATGGATTTCCTATAGTTTTCAAGAAAATAAAAGCTAGTCAAGGTTTATTCACTATTTCATGTACCATATTAAAAAAATATAATATTCATTCCCTATTGCATAATTGCATAATTGCATGAAGATATTTGTATCTAGAATAAGATTATTATGCCTTTCGATTACCTAAAGGATAAAAAAAGTAGTAGTACTCTTGGAGACACTACTACTTAACAAAGTCTTCTATATGGTAGATTAATTAACTTAGATAAATTCTTTTACTACTTGTTCCTATATGGGGTTTTGTGCCGAAACTTATCAAATTACCATTTACTACTACTGTAGGTGTTACATTCTTAAGAATCTCGTCTTCACTATTGAACTCCCCCCACTTATCGACCTTGCGATCTGATTGAAGTGGGAGATTCTTGGGAACAGAGCGTACTTGTTGACGTATTTCTTTGCCAACAGAGGTTTCTCTTATTGACCAAGCTATCCCCATCGATTCCTACGGTTCTATATTTTGTTTAAGCCAAAACTAAAGTTCTTAAGCCTTCAGCTAGGATATTTTTGCTGGCATTTATATCTCTATCGTGATGTTCGTGGCAAACAGGACTAGTCCAATCTCTTATTTCAAGAGGTTTCTTGCCATCCTGATGTCCACAATCGGAACATATTTGACTGGACGGAAACCATCTGCTTATTTTTACGATTGTTTTACCGTACCATTTGGCTTTGTATTCTAATTTCGATACAAAAGCAGACCACGATACATCAGAGATTGATTTTGCTAACTTATGATTGCGTAACATTCCTTTCGTATTCAAATCTTCGATACAGACAATATCGTGGTTTTTGATGATTTCTGTACTGAATTTGTTAAGGAAATCGTCACGTTGATTCATGACTCTTTCGTGCAATCTAGCGACTTTACGTTTATAGTAGCATGCTGTCCAAAAAATGTTATATGAGCATTGGGATTTAGTTTAGCAGCGCGTTTAGCAATTTCTACTCCAGCATGTACCGCATTGAATAATGGGACAGATATGGCAATTAATCCTTTATGTAAAAATTTTTCTTCCACTATTCCCTCTACATAAGTATCTAATACGGAAACGTTAAGCATTAACAGCAATAGCTGTGATTTGTCCAATTTCTTCACTATTAAATCCAAGCTGCTTAGCCATCAGTACAGCATTCTTTAAAGCCCCCTGATCATTAAGCAAAGTTGCTGACGTTAATATAGCAACCACTTTTTCTCTTTCTGGTAAAGTACCACCTTCAACTGCTTCGTTAAAAAACGTATCAAAAATAGAATTTAATTGTGGGTTTAAAGATAACATATTAATCTATCTACTTATTAACTTTATTAGAGGATGGGACATAACTAAATAGATACTCTGTAAAGACGAACAATTTCTAATATAGCTAGTAAATAGCGGCTGCTTTCGCATACTTTTTACAAGAGGAAATATAATTAGTTGGAAAAACAGAGCAGCCGGAATACACGAAGACTCCTATGGGATTAGCGAGACAGTCTGAGACCCTGCAGGCCACAGGCCGAAGCGGCTCAGCGCGAGCCCCATGGAAAGCGAAGTGTATTCCGGCTGCGGGGAATCGCACCAAACTTCATGGAAACATCCTTTGAAAAACAAATAAAAGCCCGAACAATTATACGGAACATTCATTAGCATCTTCGTATAATTGTTCGGAATTATCCTTGGCTGGAATACTTATGTCCCAGCCTCTTCGTTATGTTAATTCGATGATATAACCTATCTTGAGAACTTTCAATTAAAAATTCTGAAAAAAACATCAATTCAATTATTGACAAATGAAACAGTTGTATTTTACAATTAATTTATTAAATACTAAAAAAGACTGGTGTTGTAATTATGACTAACATGGAAATAGGGCAAGATTTGTATCAATTTCGTCAAATGCTTCAGATTTTAATTCGTCGTTTTGGATTACTTGAAAAAGAAGGTGCCCAATGTTGTGGGGTTTCTTTAGTGCAAAGTCATATATTATTTGAAGTAGATCGTATTAAAAATCCTTCATTAAATGATTTGTCATCATCGCTCGGTTTAGATAACAGTACATTAAGCCGCCACATTCAAGGTTTAGTAGATCGCAATTTAGTAAGTCGTATCCAATCTTCTACTGATCGTAGATACGTAACCATTACACTTACTTCTGAAGGAAAGAAATATGAAGATGATATTGCCAAACAAATGAATATATACAATCAAGAAATCCTCTCTAACATACCTGTAAATAAGCGTGGTCAAGTTTTAGAAAGTATTGATTTAATTCTGGAGGCTATGCAAAACAGCAGTTGCTGTTAAAGCCCCTTTTTTCTCGGAAATAATAGTTGTATTTTACAACTATTATATAAATATTATTTTCATATTTTGATTTAGGAGGAAAACTTCATGTCAGAGGTGGTAACAAAGGTATTATTAGAATTTCTTTCATTAAGTAAGAACTTATTAGTATTATTTATTGGTATTTCATTCTTTATTAGCATTATTCAACCCTATGTACCATTTGAAAAAGTAGAAAAATGGATGAGCAGTAAGAATCCGTTTTTAGCCAACTTAGCGGGAGCTTTACTAGGATTTATCACCCCTTTTTGTTCTTGCTCCACTGTACCATTATTGGTTACGATGATTAATCGTAAAGTACCTTTCCAAACTGTTATGACTTTTTTATTTAGCTCTCCATTATTAGATCCATGGATTTTAGGCTTAATGGCATATATTTATGGACTTAAGGTAACCATTGTTTATTCCGTTACAACATTTGTCTTCTCCATGATTATCGGGTGGTACTTAGACAAAAAGAATTACAAAGAACAAGTTAAAAATGTAGTCATTAAAGGTGTTCTTCCAGAGCAAGATGAAAAACGTAGAAAAGATTTCAAATTGAATATTAAGGAATCCATTAAGGAGACAATAGATTTAATCCGCTCCGTTCTAGTATATATATTAATTGGGGCATTAGTAGGAGCCATTATCAAAGAAGCCGTGCCAACTAACTTCTTTAACCTTATCTCTGAACATAATCAATTATGGGTAATTCCTTTGGCAGCTATTATTGGGATTCCTCTATATGTTCGTCTATCAACAATGTTACCACTAGCTCAAGCCTTAATGGTTAATGGATTCCCAATTGCTCCTACTATGGCATTGCTGATAGGAGGTGCTGGAGCAAGTTTACCGGAAATAATAATGTTGAAAAGTATCTTCCGTACTAAATTAATAAATGCTTTTGTAATATCTGTATTCCTAATGGCTACTGTATCTGGATATTTATTTTTAATACTAACTTAAATGGAGGTTTTTAATAATGGGACTAATGTCAATTTTTAAAGGAAATAAAAAAGAGAAAGATTGCTGCAATATAGAAATTGTGGAAGTTATTAATGAAAATACTAATTGTTGTTCAAGTGAAGAAAAGAAAGAAGCTTAGGGACAGATAAACACTATAGCATTTGCTAACAGTATATTATCATAAGTCAATCGTTTAATTGTTATTATTCAAAGCCATATCACTTAAGCGATATGGCTTTGAATTTTCCTGGTATACATTATTTCAGTACTTTACCTTACTTTAGCTTAATTTTTATCATAATTTTACGATAATCCTTCTTAGATCGAATGATGATATAATAAAAAAACGTCTAACCCCTTTTGTATCAAGGATTTAGACGCTTAGTATCCAAAATTAAAATTATTTTTTTCCTTTTAAAATAACTTTGTAATTAATAAATCGCTATTGGCCCATATGGACCATCCATAATTTCTATTTTCGTTTCAAAAATATCTGTCAAAACTACTGGGTCCATTATCTCCTCTACTGTTCCAAAAGCAGCAATTTGTCCATCTTTCATAGCACAAATTCTATCAGAATATTTAGCTGCAAAATTTATATCATGCATAACAGTCACAATAGTTCTTCCAAATTCATTAGCAGCATGCCTTAGATGTTCCATCATTTGAACAGAACGAGCAACATCAAGATTGTTTAAAGGCTCGTCCAAAAGTACATATTCCGTCTCTTGGCACAAAACCATTGCTACATATGCTCTTTGTCTTTGACCACCCGAAAGCTCATCTAAATATCTATTTTCTAGAGCAGTCAAGTCTAAAAAATCGATATATTTAGAAATAATAGCCTCATCCTCTTTTGTTAATCGACCCTTTGAATAAGGGAAACGCCCAAATCCAACCAGCTGTCTAATAGTAAGCCTAGTTACAAAATAATTTTCTTGTCGCAAAATAGTTAATATCTTTGCTAAGTCATTTGATTTAGATTTAGAAACATCCATACTCGCCACCTGTATTTGGCCTTCAGTCATCTCTAAAAGTCTTCCAATCATTAAAAGCGTCGTTGACTTTCCAGCACCATTTGGTCCAATTAAAGAAGTAAGACCAGCTTTTGGTATTTCAATATTCAAAGGTCCTATTTTCACCTTATCATTATATAATTTTCTAACATTATTAATCTTTATCATAGAGCCCTCTTCCTTAATATTACAATTAAAAATATTATTCCACCAAATAGTTCGATAATAACGGAAACGACACCTTGAGCATGAAATACATGATACATTAAAAAGTACGCACTCGTAATGATCAAAAATCCTATAGCAAGAGCCATCGGAAAAATATATCTGTGATCATAAGTTGGAGCCGCTTGATAACTCAGCGTTGCAACTAAAAATCCATAGAAAGTAAGTGGTCCTATCAAAGCCGTTGAAATAGACATTAAAATAGAAACTAATACAAGTACATAAATAATACTAGATTGATATTTTACTCCCAAAGAAGTAGAGACATCCTTTCCAAGTGACAAAGCATTTAATTTCTTAGAATAAACAAGAAGTAATAATGCTATAACTATTACCATTGGAATAACAACAGGAAAATATTCTGAATCTGCATTATTGACAGAACCAAATAATTTTGCCTGTAAAATATCAAACTCAGAAGGAGCTAGAATTCTTCTCATAAAAGTGGACACAGAATTCAGCCCTGTTCCAATAATAATTCCAACCAACAGCATGAGTTGCAAGTTCCCATACTTTCCAGATAGTAACCATCCATATAATATCAAACTCATCAAGACCATAACAATAACTTGTAATACAAATGGTCCAATACCAGTAAAATTTATCAGTGCACTAGCACCAAAGAAAAATATTGTACTAGTATGAATGGTTGAATATAGTGATTCAAATCCTAAAAGGGAAGGGGTAATAATTCTATTATTCGTAATCGATTGGAAAGCAACGGTCGACAAACTCTGACAAACTGCCGCAATAATCATAGCAACAACTGCTACTATTCTTCTCATAACAACGGGAATAAAAGAAGGTGAATTTACTGGAACTGGATTGTTATATACTAAAAGTCCATAGGAAGACAGGAGACCCAAAGCAATAAAAGTTATCAGCAGAATCCAATATCTTTTTTCCTCTTTCTTAGAACGAAAAGCTCTAGCTGATCTTTTTTCATTATGAAGGCTAGAATCAATTGCAACATATTCTTTATTTCTATACTCCAATACGTTCATCATAGCCTCCTTTGTTTTCTCTGTCTCAATAATATAGTAATAAATACGACAGACCCTACTGTTCCAAGTATTAAAGATACAGGTACTTCAAAAGGCATAATAATGGTTCTAGAAATGATATCACAAAGAGTTATAGTACCCATTCCTATCATACATACCCAAGGCAAATTACTCCTAAGATCATCTCCTCTAAACATGGAAACAATATTTGGTACTATTAAACCTAGAAAAGGTAAGTTTCCTATAACAGCTGCAACTATTCCAACTGCAAAAGAAATCAAAGCAGTGCCCAAAAGAACGATCCTATTGTAATTTAATCCAAGACTTGTTGCAACATCTTCCCCAAGTCCAGCTAAAGTCAATCTATTTGCATAAAGAAAAATAAGAATAGTAACTATAACAATAAACCATAAATATTCATATCTTCCCACTTGAACTGCCGCAAAAGAACCTACAAACCAACTTTCAATATTTTGTGTCATTTGAAAAGTGAGTCCAATAAAAGTGGAAACTGCAGAAATGACTGCTCCAAGCATCATTCCAATAATCGGTACAATTAAAGACGAACGAAGTTTAACTCTTCTTAAAAACAAAAAGAAAATCATCGTTCCTATAAAAGAAAAAATGATTGCACCAGTCATTCTTAGAACTAAGGATGGGGAAGGAAACAATAAATAAACAAGCAGAAGTCCTAAACCTGACCATTCACTTGTTCCTGTTGTGGTAGGTTCAACAAAACGGTTCTGTGTAATTAATTGCATTACGAGTCCAGCCATCGCCATTGCAGCTCCAGTAAGCATTAGTGCTACTGTTCTTGGAACTCGAGTGATGAAAAACATATCCATACCATCCTCTTGCCCCCTTATATCATAGACTCCAGTAAACAGTGATATAATTCCTAAAATCATAACAACTATACTCGTTATTATAAAAGGTTTTGTACAGATTATATTATGGTTATAAAGCTGGGGCTGAGAACTTTTCTCAACCCCGGCAATTTTGTTTATTGTCTTTTTCAACACTATGTTATACTCCCTTAGACTACTTAGCTAAAACACTTGCAAGGTTTTCAAATAACTCTATATACGTTTGAATTGATTCATTTGTGTAAGTATCAGTTGGTGCATATACGATCTGTCCCTTAGATACAGCAGTAGTGTTTTGAAGAGCTGGTGATTTTTCAATTACATCTTTAGCTGGAACTGATTCCGCTGCCGCAGATGTTGCAGCATCACGATCTAGTACGAAAAGCCAATCAGGATTACTTTGTGCAATAGCTTCAACAGAAACTTCATCACCTTGATGATCTGAAGAAGACTCGTCCACTTCTAATGCTGGAGCCCAATCAAAAATTTCATACATTGGTCCCCAAACGCGTCCAGAATGAGGAGCGGCAAAACCAATGTCTCCACCAGAAACGATTACACTCATTACTTTATCTGTTCCATTATATGCAGATTTAGCATCTTCAATAGCTTTATCAAAATCAGCGATCAATTGTTCAGCTTCTTCTTTTTTATCAAAAATTTGTGCTAAAGAATTTGTAGTATCCTTAAATCCATTTACAAAGTTTTCTCCAGGTGTATCCGTTTCCTCAGAAACATCAAAATTAAGATCAATAACAGCCACATTTGGCACTAATTTTTTTATCTCTTCATAATAGCTAGCAAATCTTTGACCGATTATTACAAGGTCAGGGTCTGCTGCTGCTATAATTTCAAGATTTGGCTCGCGGTGATTTCCAATATTTCGAACTGATTCATCTTTAACATATGCAGAATCCGCAGGCATTACATCTTTTGGAGCAGCCACTAATTCAACTCCCCAATCAGCTAAAGTTTCAAAAGTTCTATTATCCAACGAAACTACCTTTTTTGGGTTTACAGGAACAGTAACAGTTCCGTGAGTATCAGTAATTTCAACCGTCGATGCTTCAGTAGAATCCTTTTCTTGCCCATTAGTTTCCGTTTTACCACTTCCATTACTTGAATTGGAGCAAGCTGCCAATATCAAAGTAAAAATTGCTAAAATAACAGTTAATTTAAATTTCCCCATTTTTTATATACTCTCCCTTTATAAGATTTATAAACAACAGATTATTGAATTAATAAAATTAACATCTATGTAATGGTTTTTATGTATGAAAGTAAATAATTATCTCTATTTATCTATTGTATTTTGAGATAATTCAAAAACAAAGATGATAATGATTATCAATTTCAATAATGGTTTTAGTATACCAATTCAAAATTTATTGTCAAGTTGAATTCTAAATAGGTGAAATAAAAGTCAGTTACCTAGTGGCAACAGACTAAATTTTTTGCTATATCATAATTATTCAAATCAAAAATCATCATCTATTTAAGATTTATACATTAAATAAGGTATTAGAGTTACTTTCCCTTACAAGTATTAGGAGTAATATAAAAAATCTCCCTTTTTTGAGAACTATAAACAGACAACCTACTTACTACTAAAACCAATAATTAGAATACCGTATTAATCTAAGAACTTATTTATTTAACATAATATCTTCTAACTCGTCTAACATTTGATTTGCTGCAATTACACCGCCTGCAGTATTCCATACTGCATCACTTACTTCATGTGCATTTCCTTCTTTCACTACATTTAAGTTCTTCCACAAAGAATCACTTGTCCATTCTTTGGCAGTATCCAAGGCTTTTCGATCACCATCTGGAGCGTATGTAAAGTAGAAAAGTATATCTGCATCCATTTTAGGGATAACCTCTTTTCCTACTTCAATAGCCAGATTACCAAGCTGGTTATCAGCAGTGAAAAGGTCTTTTTGCTGTTCAGCACGCTTGAATCCTAATTCATCTAAAATGACACCTGAAAAAGAGTCTGTATAATATATACGGGAAGTTCCAGACATAAACCGAACAACGGAAACTTCTTGATTCACTTTATCCCCCAGTTTTTCTTTCACTTCTGAAACATGATTATCGAAATCACTTAAAACTAATTTCCCTTCTTCTTCTCGATTTAACGATTTTGCATATAATTCAAAATTCTCTTTCCAATCTCCCCTTAATGTCTCGGAAAAAACAGTAGGAGCAATAGCACTTAATTTACTATAAACTGCTTCTTGACGGATTTTACTTCCTATAATCAAATCCGGTTTTAAAGCAGCGATTTTTTCTAAATTGACTTCATGTTCTACCCCTACTACTTCCACACCATCCATATCACTTTTAATATGATCATACCAAGGATCCCCCAACCATGATTGTACGGCTCCAACTGGCTTGATCCCTAATGCTAAAAGCGCCTCTGTTCCTTCATTAGTTAAAACGACAACACGCTTTGGTGTCCCTTTAATTTCTGTAGTTCCCATTGCATGTTCAATCGTATAAGATTTGCTTTTTGAGGCGTTTGATTGGCTTGAGGGCTCATTTTTTACTGATGCTTCTTTCTTTGTATTTTCGCAGCCTGTCAGTGTTAAAAGTGCAACTACCAGCAGTGCTGCAATCATTGAAATAAAACGCTGTTGTTTAAAGTATGTAAGCAATTGTGTTACCTCCATATTTAATAATGATATTCATTTACAATTAGATGTTATGTTATAAAGAAAAATATGTCAATTATTAATTGAAAATGATTTTCATAATCATTGACAGCCTTTTCTACTTCTCATAAACTAAAATATAGAAACTATTAGAGGAGAAAAACTACATGTTACTAACGAATAATGGAAGGAGAATTACTGGACTTGTAATCGGTTCATTATTATTATGTATCATTTTCATTTTTAGTATTGTACTAGGTTATACAGATACTAGCTTCAAAACGGCCATACAAGCTTTTCAGCATTTCAATGGTTCAAATGAGCATATTATTATTAAAGAAATCCGCCTTCCAAGGGCATTAATTGGAACAGTCGTAGGCAGTAGTTTAGCGATTGCCGGGGCTCTACTACAGGCTTTGACTAAAAACCCACTGGCTTCTCCAGATATACTGGGCATTAATTCAGGTGCCAGTTTTTTTGTCATTTTAGGACTTATGTTCTTATCGATTACTTCATTACAGGCATTTGCTTGGCTCGCTTTTTTAGGGGCAACAGTTACCTCTGTCATTGTTTATTTTCTGGGATCATTGGGGCGTGAGGGACTAACACCCATTAAATTAACACTAGCCGGAGCTGCGATGGCAGCATTGTTTTCATCCATGGCACAAGGATTTTTAGTAATGAATGAATCTGCCTTGGAGGAAGTGTTATTTTGGATGGCTGGTTCCGTCCAAGGAAGAAGTTTAAAGATTTTATTCTCTGTCTTACCTTATCTTATTGCCGGGAGCTTAATGGCATTTTTAATTTCGAATAAGATAAATATTTTGACCATGGGAGAAGATGTTGCAAAAGGACTTGGGCAACGAACTGGTGCGTTGAAATTGCTGATTGGAATTTCAGTTATCTTCCTTTCAGGAGCTTCAGTTGCAGTCGCTGGTCCAATTGGTTTTATTGGTATTGTTGTGCCACACATCGTAAAATGGCTGGTAGGTAATGATTATCGCTGGATTCTTCCTTATTGCGGAATCACTGGAGGAATCTTACTATTGCTTGCAGATATTGGCGCCAGGTACATCGTCATGCCTCAAGAAGTACCTGTAGGCATCATGACTGCTATCATCGGCACACCGTTCTTTATTTACATAGCTCGAAAAGGAGGTAAGGATTCATGAAGAAATATACATCTTTTAGAGTAGCCAAGAATCATATTTCCTTTTTATTTGATAGTAAATCATTATTCCTTATTTCTACTTTTTTTATTTTTCTGCTTGTTATATTCTTCATAAGTGCAGGTATAGGCGAAGAATTTATTCCACCTTGGGAAATTGTTACTATTTTATTAGGACATGGTTCAGATTTCGACACCTTGATTGTCCAATCTTTCCGAATGCCAAGAATTCTCTTATCCATATTAGTCGGGATGAGTTTAGCAGTGGCAGGAGCCATTTTACAGTCTGTTGTACGGAATCCGCTGGCTTCCCCCGATATCATCGGTATAACAGGTGGCGCTTCAGTAGCTGTCGTCCTATTTCTAGCTTTGTTTAGTGATATGAATCACTCTTTGACAATAAGCATTAGTTGGATGCCGCTAGCAGCTTTTATTGGTGCCACTTTGGTAGCGTTTCTACTCTATCTCCTTGCATGGAAGAAAGGTGTTTCACCTGTGCGCCTTGTTCTGGTTGGGATCGGGCTATGGGCATTAACAAAATCATTAACTACTTTGTTCATGATTTTAGGCCCAATTTATCAGGTTAGTCAGGCAAACATTTGGATTACTGGTTCTGTTTATGCCGCAAATTGGGGCAATATCCAGATTGCCGCTCCTATTATTTTAATTTTACTAATGATATCATTCATTATGATTAGAACTGTAAACATTCAAGATCTCGGGGAAGAGATAGCGATTGGATTAGGTTCTAAAGTACAGCAGCAGCGTTTCGTATTACTACTCATTTGTACTGCTTTAATTGGGACTGCTGTAGCATTTGCAGGTGGAATTGGGTTCGTTGGATTGATGGCACCTCATATAGCTCGAAAGCTTGTTGGTTCATCTTTTGGTGCGTTATTGCCATTATCTGCTTTTATCGGGGCAATTTTAGTACTAATTGCAGATACGATCGGCCGTACTTTATTTTTGCCGATTGAAGTTCCTGCAGGAATTTTTACCGCTACAATTGGGGCTCCATACTTCATCTTTCTTTTATATAAGCAACGAAATGCATAGAAAGGAGCAATTATCAAATGGTTATATTAGAGACAAAATCACTGATCTTATCATATGGGGATACAGTCATCATAGATGAATTAGATTTACAGATTCCCAAAGGAGAGATTACTGTATTTATTGGAAGTAATGGATGTGGAAAATCAACACTTCTTCGTTCATTAGCACGCTTATTAAAGCCACAGTCAGGCTCCATTTTAATTGAAAAAGAGATGATTTCTAAGCTTTCTACGAAAGAAATCGCTAAACAATTAGCCATTCTTCCACAAGGTCCAGTTGCTCCAGAAGGACTGACGGTATTTCAATTGGTGAAGCAAGGACGTTATCCATACCAAAAATGGTACCGACAATGGTCTGAGGAAGATGAACAAATTGTCAATAATGCTCTTGAAGTGACTGGTATGTTACCATTGGGTGAACGCCTAGTGGATTCCTTATCGGGAGGACAGAGACAACGTGCCTGGATCGCAATGACTCTTGCACAAAATACAAATATAATATTGTTGGATGAACCGACTACCTATTTAGATATGACGCACCAAATTGAGGTTTTAGACCTTTTATTTGAATTAAATGAAAAGGAAAACCGCACGATTGTGATGGTTCTTCATGACATAAACCTAGCATGCCGCTATGCAGATCATTTGATTGCTATTAAGGACCGGTCTGTTTATATTCAGGGAAAACCAGAAGAAGTGATTACATCAAAGGTAGTTAAAGACGTTTTTAATCTTAATTGTGAAGTAACGACAGATCCCCTCTTCGGGACACCTTTATGTATCCCTCATGGCAGAGGACGCCATATAAAGCGAATAATATGATTAATAATAATTTTTTCCTCCTGGTATTTGAGAAATTTCCTTAACGCTAGCTTTCAAGACTCTCACCTGCCAAGAGGTTGTTTATTCATCCTCGCTATAAATGGTGAGATTGTCTAAACGAACGCATCTACATTTATGTTTGAAATTAGATAAAAAGCAAGATTAGGATAAATCAACTCATATTAGTTAATGTTTTAATGTTCTCTGCAAATCGTTAACCATTTACAAATAATTAATCATCTTTATAAGTATGTTTGCTATTAATGAGTGTCTGTAAATCTCCCCTATAGATTGTATCTTTCAATTCTTGTATTCTAAACGGAATCAAAGGAGATAGATAGGGCACACCTAAAGATTTAATGCTTACCATATAAATTATTTGAATGGTTGCAGAGATAATTAATCCGTTAAATCCAAAAAAATTAGCAATAATCAAAAAATAGGTCTTAAAGTATTTTCTGCAGCAATCATTCCTCTGTTAGCAAGAAGTAAACTAGAAATAGTTGTTATACCTACTAATATGAGACTAACTGGATGAACTAGCTTTGCCGTGACTGCTGTTTCTCCTACTACGATTGTTCCGATTAAGGAAAGCAAAATTACTGCATTTTTTGGAATACGAAAGGAAGCATCTAATAATATTCGAATGAAAAATAAAAGAATAGCAATTTCCCAAAAGGTTGGTAATAACTCACCTTTAGATATAAGAGCCTTTGAAATCTTGTCAGGTATATTTTCTTGATGAAAATTTGCTATTGCAATATAAATACCAGGTAAATATACAGAAAGAATGAAGCAAATCATTCTTAATATTCGATTTGTAAACCGCCCCATTTTTAAGTGATATTCATCTGGTGACTGAAATAAATCCATAAAAAGCGTGGGAGTAATGATAGCATGAGGAATGCCATCTACTAGTATTATTACTCTTCCTTCATATAAGGAGGATACAACTCCATCTATTCTTCCTGAAGTTCTTGCCAAATTAAAAATTGTCATGGGTTTTCCTTCTAATACATCTTCTACAACTTTTGAATTTAGTACATACTTTATTTTTAGACTTTCTAGCCTTTTTCGTACTTCTAGTAAAATTCCTTTATCAACAATACCTTCTATAAATAATATTGAAACTGTTGTTTTGGAGATTGTCCCAAATTCCATCGTTTGTACACAAAAATCGGGAGTTTTTATTGTACTTCTTAACAAATTGATATTTGTTTTCATTTGTTCCGTTAGCCCAATGACCGGTCCCTTTGGAGACCTTTCTCCTAGTGATTCTTCAAGACTTCTTTCCTTCCACTTAGCGGATGGTATGATAATTCCTTTTCGGTAACCATTAATCAATATTATAGTATTTCCTTGTACGATAGCATCTATTAAGTCTTTGTACTGGCATGTGGTTTGCACATCAACCGTTTCAAAAATCCTTTCAATCATTTGATCAATAATAGATTCCTTAAATTCTACAGTCTTAAACGGCTCTAATAATGGTTTGACAACATATTCTTGTACGAGGTCTGTATCAATAATTCCATCCAAATAGACAATGTTGATATCAAAAGAATTTTCGAATCCAGTCTTTATCTTTCTTACGATAAGGTCAGTTGTATGATGAAATGTATTCTTTATATTGCTAATATTTTCTTGAAGGCATTCTAGCAATTCTTTTTTAATCATTCTATTACTCCCTTAAAGTGTTATTCACTTTAGTTTGTGGAAATATCTAATTTTTATCCTTATTCAACTAAATTAATAAAAAAACGTCTTCCCCTTATGTATCAAGGTTTTAGACGTTTATAAATATTAATGAAGGGGCAATTCATACCGAGTTTGTCTTTATCTCAAATAACTTTTTTGATTAACCATTATTTTTATAGTCCTCGCTTTCTTCCTCTGCTGGCTCTCCGTATAATTGATTAATTTCTTCAGCTAATTTATCTAAAAATTCATCCGAGATTATAGGTTTGTTTTCTTTCTTCATGAAATCCTCCTTTTACATCAACTTTTATTTTATAACGAAAATAAAAGCAATTTTTACTATTAGCATTTCCAGCTCCTTCGAATATTACTCTAAAAAACTATTTACAATTCCCACACGCGGGAGTATGATAATTTCATTGTTTCAAATTTCTAAATCGCTGAAACCATAAGGTACGGGGGAACCATTCTTTACTGGGTATTATATTAGTTAATCCCATGGGGTGAATCCTTTTTAGGTAGGGCTACTCAAGGCCCGAATCCGACAGCTAACCTCGTAAGCGTTTATATGAGAAGGAAGGTGGAACTTGTGACACAAGAAAATTAACGTGCCTACAGGTCTATTAATACTGGCTTGTAGGCTTTTTTATTTAAATAACAAATACATGAGTAACGACTTTATTTGAGGTAAGTATTAATAAGACATATTAACAGGCGGTGGATTTGCATGTTTGGAGCTATTAAAAGATTTTTAATTGGACGTCCATTAAAATCATATGAACTAGGTGAACAAAAACTGAATAAAACAAAAGCTTTAGCCATTCTCTCTTCCGATGCTTTATCATCGGTTGCGTATGGTCCTGAACAAATTTTGATTGTTTTAATAACAATAAGTGCAGCTGCGTTTTGGTACTCCATTCCAATAGCTATAGGGGTATTAATTCTTTTAAGTGCACTTATATTATCCTATAGACAAATCATCTTTGCTTATCCAAATGGCGGCGGTGCTTATATGGTGTCAAAAAGCAATTTAGGTGTAAATCCTGGATTAATTGCTGGTGGTTCCTTATTAGTAGATTATATCTTAACCGTTGCGGTAAGTGTCTCTGCTGGTACTGATGCAATTACATCTGCATTTCCTGCTTTACATAACTACAATGTAGAGATTGCGATTGCATTTGTCCTTCTTCTAACTGTTTTAAATTTAAGAGGCGTGACTGAATCCGCTTCTATTTTAGCTTATCCTGTTTACTTATTCGTCTTAGCATTGTTTATTTTGATTGGCGTAGGTGTCTATAATATACTGACCGGAAATGTTTCATCTGAACTTCATACACCAATTGGTACACCAGTTGCGGGAATCAGTTTATTTATTTTATTAAAAGCCTTTGCTTCAGGAAGTTCTGCTTTAACAGGTGTTGAAGCTATATCAAATGCGATTCCTAATTTCAAAAAACCTGCGCCTAACAACGCTGCTAAAACCCTATTATTGATGGGAGCTTTGCTTGCAGTATTATTTACTGGAATTGTAACTTTGGCCTATTATTACGGAATTACTCCTAAAGCAGAAGTAACTGTTGTTTCCCAAATAGCAGAGGGAGTTTTCGGACGTAATTTTATGTATTTCTTTATTCAAGTAACAACGGCCTTGATTCTAATTCTTGCTGCCAACACTGGATATTCTGCATTTCCACTACTTGCAGTTAATCTTGCTAAAGATAAATTTGTTCCGAGGATGTTCCTAATCAGAGGAGACCGTCTAGGTTATTCAAATGGAATAATAATCTTGGGTCTAGCTTCAATCCTTCTAATCCTAGTTTTTAATGCTAAAACAGAGCATCTAATTCCGCTTTATGCTGTTGGGGTTTTCCTCCCATTCACCTTGTCACAAAGTGGAATGATGGTTAAGTGGCTTAGAGAAAAACCAAAGGGTTGGGTTCCCAAATTTATTATTAATACAGTTGGTGCTTTAATAAGTTTTATCGTTACAATGGTATTCTTTTTAACAAAATTCTCACAGATATGGTCCATATTAATTTTCTTGCCTATCATTGTGTTTATCTTTCATAAAATAAATAAACACTATTTAGCAGTTGGTGACCAGCTTAGACTTACTACTTGTGAACCGGCTTTAACTATTCAAGGGAATGTGATGATTGTACCTGTAGCAGGAATGACTCACGTAGTAGAGAATACCCTAAATTACGCTAAATCACTTAAACCAGAACAAATTATTGCTGTTTATGTTTCTTTTGAGAGAGAAGAAGAAAAAATTTTCGAAGCGAAATGGGCAAAATGGCAACCTGAAATTAGGCTTGTGACACTTCACTCTTATTACCGAAGTATCATTAACCCACTTAGAAAATTTGTTGATACAGTTGAGCATAAAGCAAAAGAAGGAAATTACCAGGTAACGGTGGTCATTCCACAATTCATACCGAAGAAAGGTTGGCACAATATTCTTCATAATCAATCTAGTTTATTGATTAGAACATTTTTATTGTATCGAAGAAACGTTGTAATAACAACAGTACCTTACCATTTAACAAAATAAAACATAAAAATCAGTCAAATCAATAATTAAATATTATATTAGTAGGAGCCTCTTAATCATATAGAGGCTCTTTTTTCATGAATGTCCCAAATTATTATTGTTCATCTTTTGGATTTTCTATCCAAAAGATAGTCTATCTTTCTATTCTTTTACTATTACTAATTCATCATGGTCTGTACTTACCTTATTCTCAGCGAAAAAGAGATTTGTATGCAATTTATAGGTAAATTCCTCCGTTGATGGTTCCATTTCTTTAGATACTAAAAAAGTAAATGGGATCATAGCATTTTCTTTAGCTAGTAATGTCCTAGACATAAGAATTGTTTTTACCGTTTCTACTGTCTCTTTTGATTCATCTTTATACACCTTGAGCAAAATACACTCTAACCTTTTTAACTTTTGCTGCTTTGCTCCACCTTTTATATAAAAATCCCCTGCAATAGTTTCGTCGTGCCTCACTTCGTTTTTCTCTAAAACTAAGTCTACATTCGGCAAACTTCTTGCAAAAAAATTCTTAATGTTTTTCAACAATGAACGTCTTCCTCCTAATTTATAAAGTGAAACTTCCATCAGTGGGGGTCTTTCTTCCTCCCCCGCTGATGGTTAGTTGAACCTCTCGGACCTTTACGGACAGTTGATCTCCCACCTAGCTTCCTCGTAGGCTCATAAGCTTGAGGGGGGCTTACTGTTCGTTAAGAGTGGGGTAAAGTGTAATGATTCATTACCGTTTGTTGAGATTGGGTTGTAACCATCGATTGAATGGAAATCCTTCGTGGTGGGTAATTTATTTCTAAGGTTACAATACTAATTAGATATAGTTTGACGGTAACAAAAAATGTAAATAACATAGATAATTTCCTATGATCATCACTGTCCATTTAAAAATTTTTTCTCCTTTTTCACAAATTAAAATGAATGTAACGTGTAGATGGTCAGCTCTTTTTCCTCCTAAAACACAAAAAGACCTTCACCGTAAACTGGTAAAGGTCTCTAATTCTAATTTTATATCCCTTCACCTAATGGCAAAGGTCTCGCAAACAACTTACGTTGCCAGTTAAGCCGGTGATAAAATTATCACGTATTGTCGACATAACTGTTAGCTACTCCCCTTTGGAGTTTAATAACTTTTATTGTGTACAATCTTAACTCTAAGACTGTATATTAATATTACAATTATTTAATACAGTACGTCAACTGTAAATTAATAGGTTGTTTTATTTTAAGTATTCAAATCTTAGATTGAATGCTCTAATCTTTTATTAGATCCAACTAAATAACTCAATTAAAAGCCAATCTCTATAATTCTCGTGTCCTCTTGTACCAATTGCTTTTGTCTTTAAACGAACACTGATAAAATTCAGAGACTTTGTTTCCTTTTAGATTTTACCCGTAGCTCCACCCATTTTAATCAAGAGCTGCAAGGGAAGCAATGGTCATAATAATTAATATAAAAGAAACGGTTAACCATATTGTATTCTTGGTTGTATAATCTTCCTCTTTTATCTTCTTTAATAAAGATACAAGGTTTAAACAGAAGATAATACAATAAACAGGTAACAAATAAAACCCATAAATAGTTAAAAACTGTAGGATAAAAATCACAACCTTTAACATTTCTTTAAAAGTACTGTAAGGCTCTATTTAAATACTAGATTTATATTTAGCAAAACAGACTTCAATCCATTATAATCCCCCAATGGCTATAACAAAGTAATATAACAGCGCTTAATTAATTTCTTACCTTTTTATATTATCAAAGAATGACCTTTCTAAAAACAAAGAATGCATCTTAACACAAAATCCAACCCTATAATAAATTTCTAGCAATACAGAATTCTTCATAAATTCATAATTCATATCCCTCGCAATATCAAAAGACGGACTTTATAATGAAACCAAAAGGAGGAGTAGCAAATGGATTATGTTAAATTAGGCTCTACTGGTTTAGAAGTCTCTCGTCTTTGTCTTGGTTGTATGAGTTATGGGGAACCCGATCGTGGTGGTCATGCATGGACATTAACAGAAAGCGATAGTCGTCCATTTATCAAAAAAGCATTGGAGCTTGGCATTAACTTTTTTGATACCGCAAATGTCTACTCTGATGGTTCAAGCGAAGAAATTGTAGGACGGGCATTACGTGACTTTACGAGTCGCGATGAGGTTGTTCTTGCTACAAAGGTACATGGCAGAATGCGTCCAGGTGTTAATGGTGCTGGACTTTCCCGAAAAGCAATTATGAGTGAAATTGACAATAGTTTAAAAAGACTTGGTACAGATTATGTGGATCTCTATCAAATACATAGATGGGATTATGGAACGCCAATTGAAGAAACAATGGAAGCATTACACGATATTGTTAAAGCTGGAAAAGTCCGTTATATCGGAGCTTCATCCATGTATGCATGGCAATTTTTAAAAGCAAATCATATAGCGGAAAAGAATGGCTGGACACGTTTCGTATCAATGCAAAATTACTTGAATCTTCTTTACCGTGAGGAAGAACGAGAAATGCTGCCCCTCTGTAAAGAAGAAGGTATTGGAGTCATCCCATGGAGCCCGATGGCACGTGGTCGCTTAACTAGAGATTGGGAAGAAACAAGTACCCGCAAAGAAACAGATGAATTTGGCAAAACATTATATTCTCACACAGAAGCAGCGGATCGCCAAGTCGTGGAACGCGTAAAAGCAATGGCAGAAAAACGTGGCGTGCCTCGTGCACAAGTTGCACTTGCATGGGTTTTACAAAAAGAACCCGTTACCGCACCTATTATTGGCGCAACAAAACTGCATCATCTAGAAGATGCCGCTGCGGCACTTTCTTTACAATTGACACAAGAAGAAATTACTAGCTTAGAAGAACCATATATTCCGCATCCAGTACTTGGATTTGCGTAAAGTTCAAGCATTAACCGGGCGTAAACATTCAGTTGATCGTCCGGTTATTTTATATGGAGACAAAATATGTTTAATCATCCTTAACTATTCTCCTAACAAAGCAAGAGATAAACTAATTTTCCCTTCTTCATAAAGTTCATTATCTTTTTTATCTATGCTGTAGGTAAGCAAGGATACAATCGTAAATATCGCTTTAAACTGAGCTAGTTTTAACGTAGTATCATCTACTTCCCCATAGATAGAGAAAAATTGCTTTTGTCCTTCAGAAGGAAATAAACTGTAAGCAATGGATAAATCAACAGCTGGATGACCAATATGTGTATCACCCCAATCAATCATTCCAGCAAGCTCCTTCTCTTCATTTACAAGCATATTGCGAATGTGCAAATCTCCATGCGTCAATACGGTAACGTTTGGGACTGTATTATGTGTTACGTTCTTTGCATAGTCTTCGGCTAAATCGAATAAAGAAAGATTTTCATATTTTTGCAGTTTCTGAATAGCATCAATTAATCGGGATTTTCTTTTGTCAATATGAAGTCGATCGAATTCATCATATGGAACCGTCTGGAATCGGTCTATTGTAAGAGAATGCAATTTTTTCAAAAACATCGCTAACGGCTTTATCATCTTTAATCTTTCTTCATTGGTTAACGCTTGAGGAGCTTTCCCAGCTAAATAATGATATCCTATAAAAATTCTTGGAAAGGCATGGCTTTCTGTCCCTAAAAAAATCGGCTTCGGAACGGGTACTGGCAGTTGATCTGCGATAATCCGTAATAGCTCCCATTCACTTTTTAAAAGTTTCACCGCAATCTCTCTTCTCGGGAATCGAAAAGTATAACATTTATTGACGCGGAAAATAGTATTATCAAACCCTTCCCCTATATCTTCAATAGAATCTACACTAATAGGAAACTGTTCCTCTATCAATTGCGAAGCTAGTTCCTTTGTTATCGTGTATTCTGGATCCCATATATTCGTCATTAGATTAACTCCTTTCCATTATTATTCCCAACTAAAGAAACGATATAATTATAACTTCAATAAAAAAAGTTGTTGACTTTTGATCTTATCACAACCAATTTTCTTATAAAATTTATGGGCTTCTTTTCTCTGTTCGCCTGGACGTAATTTTATTTCTTGATAACCATTTTCTATTGCCCCTATCTCACATTTTCCCATTAATTTTAAGCCGATCCCCTGTCTTCTAGCATTACAATCTATATCTAATCCACCAATTTCTGCATACTCAAGTTCAATTAGATACTTACCAAAAACATGAACCCATCCTAAGAGCTTATTCTCAATCTCTTCATAGACAAAAATAGCATTATCTTTAGCCTCAGTTATTCGTAGCACACGAGTATTCATCTCTTCCATTGATACGGAATAACCTAATTAGACACATAATCTAGAAATCTCCTCTGCATCTCTTAATCTTGCATTCTAATCACTTTCCACCCAACTCCTTTATTATTAGATAGGTTGTTTTCTAAATGATTGTTATTTCACTAGAATAAATTATTAAGGAATACTGAGCAGCCTGAATGCACGTAGACTCCTGTGGGATTAGCGAGACAGTCTGAGACCCCGGAGGCGAAGTGCCGAGGAGGCTCGCCGCTCGCCCCATGGAAAGCGAAGTGTATTCAGGCTGCGGCTTACTAGCACCAAACATGACAAAAAACAGTCATAAAATAAGTTTAATCCAAAAATAAAACCAGCCAAAGAATAGATTCTACTCTTTGACTGGCTTCTTCATAGAAGGATTTAGAGGACTAATATGGTCTGCGACCGCCATTGCAATCATGGGTAAAGGGTTAAGCGTAAACGAGTAATGGGTTAGTGGTCATTGGTTTAGCCAGCACCATGTAAACGTACCTTTGTACACCAAGAGAGGAATCCTTCTATCCTTGAATAGGAGTCTCACCTATTCAAGGCCATAAATTTAAAAATATTTCTCTCCATCAAAATCTAGTTCAATTTGATAGTTTTTACTGTTAATTAAATTCGATAGGCGGTTCGCTTTTCTTTCACATTCAAGACTTTTCAAACGATAATCTTCTGGTTCAAACGTTGCTACCTTCATTAGTTGGACCGTTTCACCATAAGAATAGACGTATTCTTCCTTTTCCGCTGCCGCAAACTCTTTATATTTTCTCGCTTTAGCACGAAGCTGTGTTGCTAGCTCAATCGCTTCTACTATTGAGATATTCGTATTTTCAAAGCTTATTTCGTTATCAATATTGGCACGATACATTAGCTTATCAAGCAATCGATAGTCAGCACGTACGTCTTCTATTTCCTGCTCTACATCAAGAATCGTCCGTTTTTGCTTCGGAATAGATTTACCTGCTTCTATTTGCACAAAAGCAACTCTATCCATTTCCTCTTCTAGTTCATGGATTCTTTTAGAAAGAACACTCTTTAATTTAACTGCTTCTGCTTGTGAAATTTTATTCATGTTTACCTCCAAAATGAAATGTTGGTATTGCTGAGGAAATAATATGGGGATTTAATCAATATCTTATGTGTTTATATTTTACTATTAAAAAGGAAATCTTTTCAACTATTAACAACAGGAGCCATATTTTTAGTTGCAAATTTGGAGAAGAACACAAAAAAGGATTCCTTAAATAAGGCCATCCATCGATTTGTTTCTATTTTTTTATAATTACTTCCGGATTCTCTTTTTTCGTCTTTATAATAAACATGGAGATCGCTTGGACAATCGCAATGCATCCTAAAACAATCCTCGTATATAAATGATCAACAAAGATAGCACTTATAGCTAAGCAAATATAACAGGAGATAATAATTTTTATCTTTTGCTTTATCGTCAGTTCCCCTTTTCGGAATCCTTCCACATAATCACGATAAAAGGAAGTAGAACGAAACCACTTATTAATACGCTCAGAACCTCTCGTATAGAAAAAGGAAGTTAATAATAAGAAAGGGGTAGTTGGCAACAAAGGTAAAAAAACTCCAATTATCCCTAAAATCAAAAAGATTGTTCCTAAAAAAATATACATCCATCGATAGATAGGCTTCATTTTTTGCTCCCTTCCTGCCCTTTTTTCAGAAAAGATACTTAACGTCGTCTTCTTTTTACATCTCTTACAAGATCTCTTAGACAAAAAAGAAGCATAATAACACCAGAAGATAAAAACTCCACTCGGAATATATTCGTATTAAGAACCCCTGCTGCATAAAGAACAATTCCTATAACATTAATTAAAAGAATGATATTTACGATTTTCGTCATTTGCTTTCCTTTCTTAGGATTACCATTACTATCCTAATCACGTACAGTATGTATTAAATACTAATTCACAATTCATCTGTTTTATACACTATTCCACTTCGCCATTTTACAATAAAAAAGACGAAATAACTATGTTTTCTTTTAAAATGAGATAGAAAGATTTAGTTCGCAAATTTTATATTCCCCTTATTAGTAAGTTCATAAACGTTTGTATACCTTGTTAGTCACCTTAAAAATTTCATTTTCCTTAGTGCTTCGATAATCGATCTTGTCAAAAGTGACTTAAGGATAATGCTAAAATAAGTATGATACCATTTCCAGCCTTTTTTCCATTTAATTAACTTTGTTTTTCTTTCCGCCCATATTTCGATAAATAAAAATGGTATTGTAAATAAAATTAATTTATATAAAACAACAAAAGGTTTATCTTTCTTCGTTAACTGATTATAAAAAACTGTAAATGTCGGATAAATTAAAAAATCAAACAATATATGAATTTTGAATAAGTTGGGTAGAAAGCGAACTGGATATCTAATTACTTTATAGGACGTTAATAGCATATCAATTAAGCCATTTGTGACTGCATTATACAAATAAACAAATATCCAATCTTTTATTGGAGGCTTCCTAAATAAAACAGGTAGTAGAATTAATAAATTCCCAATAAGTAACCCTTTTAAAAATCGTTTCTCCATCTTATTTTTCTCCATTAAATTATCCACCTCTGCATTTAATATGCTCTTCATAAAGCCGTTTATTCCATGCTTTTGAGTATAAATTACTACCTATTTGTATTAGTTACAAAAGGACATGGAATACTAATTTTTAAAAGGTGGTGCATTTAATGGATTTCCCGACTATTCAAACAAACTTTTGGGACGCCGTAATAGCTGTCCCTGTGGTTATGATTATTACCCAACTACTCAAGATTTTTTTAAAGATACCCAAAAAGTATGTTCCAACCATCGCCTTAGCTCTAGGATTATTCATCTCTGTTTTTATCAGTCATAGACATAGTCTCGTTGCTGGTTTATTTATGGGCTGGTTTTACGGTTATTCTGCTATCGGGTCCTATGCTTCATTAAAAACAACTATTTTATCCTATCTCCAAAAAAGAAAAGAAAAGCACTCTAACTAATATGTTCCATTTCATTTTTCAGTAAAGGAACAGGGGCAGCTCCGCCTTTACTTACAACGTACCCCTGCCTTTTTAAATGATATAAGAGGAAAGGAATGCTTATATTAACAGTCATCCTTAACTTGTTTGTTCCAGTATTCAATAAGCTCTTCAGCTGGTAATGGCTTGCTGAAAAAATATCCTTGAATTTCGTCACACCCCCATTTGTTAAGTATTTTTAATTGTGCTTCTGTCTCTACCCCTTCTGCTGTTACAATCATATCCAGGTTTTTAGCAACAGATATTAATGATTCAACAATGGCTCCATTATTCCTATTATCTGGAAGTTCCATTATAAATGAGCGATCAATTTTAATCCGATCTAAATTAAATTGTGATAAATAAGTTAAGGAAGTGTACCCCGTTCCGAAATCATCCATTGATATTTGAAATCCTTTTTTCTTAAGAATATTGATCTTTTTTCTGGTCAATTCCGTATTTTCTATTGCTAAATTTTCTGTTATTTCAATATCTATCATAGAAGTAGGTATATGATACTTTTCTACTTGTTTTAATAAGAAATCAATAAAACCATTATCTAAAAAATGGGCTGGAGATACATTAATCGATAGATGAAAGGATACATGATAACTTTGAATCCATTGTGAATAAATCCTGCAAGCTTCTTGAATAATCCAATTACTAATAGGAATGATTAAACCATTTTGCTCCGCTAAGGGGATAAATTTTACTGGGCTGATAATTCCTTTTGACGGATGCTGCCATCTTACTAATGTCTCTATTCCAACAATTTTATTATCATTAGAACTATGCTTAGGTTGAAAATTCAAATGAAATTGCTCTTGGTTAATTGCTAATTTTAATTCTTGCAGCATTGTTATTTGGTTTAACTTTTCTTCCTCAAAAGCAGATGAATATTCTATAAAGTTATTTCTGCCATGTTTCTTCGCTTTATACATCGCCATATCCGCATGCTTGATTAAAGTGTTAAAGTCCTCTCCATCTTCGGGAAAATAAGATACCCCAATACTTAATGTGATTTCTTTAGTGGATTCCTGAATTTTAAACGGTTCTTTCATTGCTGTTTGAATTTCTTGAAGGATTTCAATTACTTCCCATTTATCCTGAGTTGCTGTCATACATATTAAAAATTCATCTCCACCCATTCTTCCAATCAATCCTTTTGTCTCTATTACCTGATGTAATCTATAAGCTACTTGTTGGAGAAAAATGTCCCCAGCCATATGACCGAGATGATCATTAATATCCTTAAACATATCAATATCAATTAAAATGGCTGCAGCAAGTGTTTTTGATTGAATATAATTCTCCACTCTCCGATAAATCCCTCTTCTATTTAATAGTCCGGTCAATTCATCATGATAAGCCAAGAATCGAACTTTATTTTGCATTTCAATTTGTTTCGTTATATCTTGCGCAATAAAGTAGGCACCTGTTATCTTTTCATTAATATTAATAGGTAAAGCAGTAACTTTTAGGTTTACTGTTTTTTCCCCTTTTGTTCTCATAATCGTTTCAAAACTTGCATTGCTCCCTTTATAGACATCTTTGAGTATTAGCAACATTTTGTTTTTTTCTTCTTCTACCAGTAAATCCATTAATGTGAGCTGGAGAAGTTCCTCTAACGTAAGATTAGTTAAGGGGGGAGAACAGATGCATTTACTGCAATAAAGTTGCCTGCTAAATCTAATGTAAAAACAGCATCTGGATTATTTTCAAAAAGAGAACGATAATGCTGTTCATTAATTGTTAAGATGTTATTTTTATGCTCTAATTGCTCCTGCTGATATTTAAGCTGATTTTCAATATAATGGATTGTTAAAATAAATAATACTACCACACTAACTAATGCGACTGTTCCCATATAAAAATTAAATTTTAAAAGAAGGCTAATAACAAAAATATAGAGACTGGAATTGATACAAATACTAAACATAAAGAAAAGAAAAAGCATTTTAAAGAAAGATATTCTTCTTTTAATAATGAGCTTATCAATATAAAGATGCTCATATATTCTTGACAAAGTATAAATAGCGGAAATTAACAGTACTAGTGAAATAATTAAATGTTCTTTTAATAAAAGTAACGGCATTTTTAAGGTATATGAGTCAATTTCATAAATTAAATCCTTAGAGCCACAAGCTATCAAATGTACGAAAAAAGGAGTACCTCCCCAAAATGTCGAAATAAGTAAGCACCACACAAACTTATAAGACTGGAGGAAGACTCCCTATGACTATTATACGACAAGGAAGCCTATTTGACCTACAAGAATTATATAATTTAGAACCTACCCAACGTTTTGAAGCTATTTTTTCTTCTATTGATATAGACCCAATCTTCGCTGTGGTAACGAAGAAATCACGTTTTGGAAGACCCGTTAAGTTGAACTATGCAGCGATGATTTATTCACTCGTTGCTAGAATCACAGAGCGTATTTCATTTATTAAAGATTTAGTGAAAAGATTACAGAATGACATGATTTTTCGCCTTGATTGTGGCTTTTTAGTGTCAGATACTATTCCGTCAGAAGCAGCTTATTCCAGAATGGTCACAATCCTCAGTGAATCGAATGTACTTGAAAAAGTCCAAGGAACCTTGCTTCATCAAGCGATTTCAGAAGGTTTTATTTCCGATGACACAGTAGCCATTGACGCTACACACTTTCTCGCAAAAGATGGAGCACCACCAAAGGAAGAACAACCGAAAAGTGAACCGAAAAAGCGTGGGCGTAAATCAAAAGAAGAATATGAAAAATGGCTCATTGAAAAGGCGGAACTGGAAGCCAATCTGCCTCTTTTTGATAAAAAAATCGAAGATCAGTTAGACATTCCTTTAGCCGACCTTCGAGCTGAAATTCCTCAAGATCCACAGTGGGGTGTGAAGAAAAACAGTGAAGGAAAAAACGTTTTTTGGTATGGATTTAAAGCTCATTTGGCTGTTGGAACATCCAGTCAATATATTCTTCAATCCCTTCTTTCTTCGGCCAACTTGAATGACGGAAAGGCTGCGATTCCTTTATTAAAAGGAATTCATGAACGAATATCGCTTTCTTCTTTACTCTATGAAACAATGGACGCTGGTTACGATTTTGAAGCCATTTATACGCAAATACATCGAATGGGTCATCGAGCTGTGATTGCTTATAATAAACGCAATGAACCAGAACCAATTGGTTTTGATAAGCATTTCGCTCCTACTTGTGTCCGTGAACATTCCTATCGCTATGATAGCTTTGAAGTAAAATATGAAACACTAAAATACACACGTCCAAACGAATGTAAAGACTGTCCACTAGCCAATGATGCTCTATGTCAAAAGGTGTATAAAGTAAAAATCACTACAGATTTAAGAAAATTTACAGCGCCAGCACGTGGATCTCAAACATGGAAAAAAATCTTCAAAAGACGCACGGCGGTAGAACGTGTGAATGCTTATCTTAAGGGATATTTCCAATTAAACAATGTTCGTTATCGTACAGGAAAAAAGGCTAAAGTCCATTTTGACCTCGTTACGTTAGTTTATAATGCTTCAAAATTAGCTGCAGACCGTCTTAATCAAATGTTAAATCAACAACAAGTTGCTTAATCAAAGTAAAAAAATTAAAAGGAATTAAATTCTGCAAGTTTTTGATTTTTTAAAAGTTGGACTTATGAAATTGATTCAAGTAAAGAATCAAATCATCTTTTGTTAACTCATTAGGGATTTTCTCTTCCAAACTAAATATCCCCCCTTTCTCTCTAATTTCAATACTAGCTTAGCAACCTAAAAAATACATTATTTTTTCATTTTACCAATATAATTGGATTTTTTAATAATAACTGTTAGACGATGTAAATTTCTTAAGGTTTCAAAATATAAAAATAAATTTTTTAGTCTCTATCTTAAATACACAGAAATTATTAGTTTTTTTCTTTCTAAAACTGCTATTTTACTTTTTTAGCAATCCCCCCCATAATACCATTTCCTTCCATTATGTTTATTTTGACACGCTCGCTAAATTTCCTAAATACATTCTATGCTTTTCCTTCGATACAGCGATCCACACCATCTTCCTCTACCATGTGAAGTTAGACAATTCACCAAATTTGTTTGTATTTGTTTAAGCAAGGACAGTATACGTTTTTCCCCTTCCTGCCGTGACTAACCGCCTTAGGATAGGCAAAAAAAAAAAACACCCAATAAAACGAGCGTATTTTCACCGTTTATGTATACATCTGTCCCTCTTCCTCTTTTCGGAAGAAACTTGTCTTTGTATTATATAATAGCAGAATTCATCTTGAAGTTTTTTTGTTGCCGGATATAGTCGTAATTCGATAATGTTAGTTGACTTCCCCATCCTATATACATTATTTTTATTAATGAAGCCTCAAAAATAAAAGATACGTCCAAATCACTAGATTTAACGAAAAAAATTTTAGTAGTAGTTTTTCTATGAATATCCATCCAAAGATCAACAAATCAAACATACTAATAGGAAACTAACAAAATTGTTTTTGAGAAAGATTGGGAAGTAAAAGACGATTCTTCAGGATACAACTTTAGATTAAATACATCAAATTTTGAAGAATGATCATAGATATTTAAAATAGTTAAAGAAAACAAAAAGATATTGGAAAGTAATATGATTTTATTCAAACAAATCAAGAAATAGGAAATCTTCTTCTATAAATGAGATTCAGTTAATTTCACTAGACATGCAACTATTCTATTTCACTGACTTAAGTTCATAGATTGAAAAAGCTCAATCCTACTTCTAGATATGTCTAAAACTTTATATAAATTAAAAGAGATTTACAGCTGCGTATATGAAAGATAAGACAGTTCTCTCCGGGATAACCTCCATTTATATTTCCTATTCTACTTATCCAACTAACTTTTCATAAATGTAGTTACACTTCTTTTAGAAGCAATAGTTCTTCTTGAAAGATCTTCCTTCCATTTCTTAGAATCTAATTGATATTCACCAAATTGATCCTTATAGGTTTTATTCAAAAGATTTATAGTTATTGCCTCCTCTGGGAAATTTTCCGAAAGTGCTATTCCATTACGCCCTTCTTCATAAATGTACTGCTCCACAACATCTCCTAACTGCATGAAATCATCTAAAAAGGATATAAATTCTATATCATCTCCGCCTACTTCATAAACATATGGCATTGTAAAAGGTAATTCCTCCTTATAAGCTTCCCCACTTATAAAAGGGGCGTTATTCTCCTTTTCATGAAATTCAGAAATAGGTCTCATGGTAGCGATAAAATAATGACTCGTCATTTTTCCACTTCCTTCCCTACAGTTAATTTATCACAAAATAATTTCATATAGTTTTGGTAACAAATAAATAATAATCAACAAACAGAAAAAAACACAACCCCCATGAGTTGTGCCTCCATTCCTTATGCATACATCTGTCCTTCTTCCTCTTTTCGGAAGAAACTTGTCATCGCATTAAATACATCTGCCTTCTGACGCAGTAAGTAGTAGCGGAATTTTTCATTTTGAATATTTTTGTAAGCGGACATAAGCGTGCTATGTCGGTTGTATTGGTTGACTTCCCCATAACCAAACATATTGGAAACTTCCATCAACTCTTCTACTAATTTAACACATCTAGCATTATCGGATGTTAAATTGTCTCCGTCTGAAAAATGGAAAGGATAAATATTAAATCGGCCGGGATCGTACTTATCATCAATCAGTTCCAATGCTTTTCGATAAACAGAGGAACAAATTGTACCTCCACTTTCTCCTTTGGAAAAGAAATCTTCTTCCGACACAACTTTTGCTTCAGTGTGGTGGGCAATGAATTCGATTTCCACAGTTTCATATTTTGTACGAAGAAATCTGGTCATCCAGAAGAAAAAGCTTCTTGCCATATATTTTTCCCATAAGCCCATTGAACCACTTGTGTCCATCATCGCAAGTACAACTGCTTTGGACTCTGGCTTTTGCACTTCATTCCACGTTTTGAATTTTAAATCTTCTGGATAAATGGGGTGAAATGCTGGTTTTCCAGACATGGCATTTCGTTTAAATGCTGATATCATCGTTTTTTTCTTGTCTATGTTACCCATTAAGCCTACTTTTCTAATATCATTAAATTCAATATTCTCGACAACAATTTGGTCTTGTTCTTTTCTTTGTAAATTCGGCAATGCTAATTGCTTGAATAGAGCTTCTTCCAATTCCATTAAAGATACTTCTGCCTCAAAGTAATCTTCTCCAGCCTGATCTCCTGCTCCTTGCCCTTTTCCTGGGCCTTTTTGATTTCCAGATCCATCGCGTGCGACCACATCGCCAACCTGACTGTCTCCATTCCCTTGCCCAACGTGTTTGTTTTTATCATAATTATATCGAATTTTGTATTCGTCTAATGAACGAATGGGGATTTTCACAACTTCTCTACCATTTGACATGACAATGTTTTCTTCTGTAATTAAATCAGGTAGGTTATTTTTAATGGCTTCCTGCACTTTTTCCTGATGACGTTGTTGATCATCATGGCCTTTGCGATGGAGGGACCAATTTTCTTGGGATATTACAAACTGATGGTTATTCTGCTTTTCGGTCATCTTACCCCTCCTAAATTTTTTTCATCCTTTTGTGCACATATGAAGTAATTTGCGCATACACTAATTTGGGTAATGCTATATCTAAATAAAGTGATTACTCTATCATATGCAGATGGCATAAATAATTTACTAATAATTTCGATAATTTTACTTTTTTTAGAAAAGGGCCTTATTAGATATGTTTCATTTTAGAAATACATACAAGCTTCTCTATCCTATTAGGCAAAAGAGGAACAGACGTGTTTTAGCCTGTTCCTCCTTTGACCAATTTATTTAGCGATTCAATAAGCTTCCTACATAACGCAATAACTCGTTTGCTGAAGTGGAATTATAGCCATGTTCATCGATTAGGCGTGCTACTACTTCGTTTACTTTCTTCAATTGCTGCTCATCTGGTGTCTTAGTTGAAGTAGTGATTTTCACGACATCCTTCAGATCTGCGAATAACTTCTTCTGAATGGCCTCACGTAAGCGATCATGAGAGTTATAATCAAATCTCTTTCCTTTTCTTGCATAAGCGGAAATACGAATCAAGATTTCTTCACGGAAAGATTTTTTCGCATTTTCAGAAATGCCAATTTGTTCTTCAATAGAACGCATTAGTTTTTCGTCTGGATTAATCGCTTCACCTGTTAATGGATCACGAAGCTTATTTTTATTGCAATAGGCTTCTACGTTATCTAAATAATTATCCATTAACGTTTTAGCAGACTCTTCGTAAGAGTAAACAAATGCCTTTTGTACTTCTTTCTTGGCAATTTCATCATATTCCTTACGCGCTAAGGAGATGCAATTTAAATATTTTTCTTTTAATTCATTTGTAATAGAAGAATGTTGATCCAATCCTTCTTTTATTGACAACAGCACATCTAATGCATTGATGCTTGTTACATCCTTGCGAATGATCGTTGAAGAAATACGGTTAATGACATAACGTGGATCGATCCCACTCATTCCTTCATCACCATATTCATTTTGCAGTTCCTTCAAGTCAGCAGAACTGAAGCCTTCTACACTTTCGCCATCATATAAACGCATTTTTTTCACTAAATCAATATCGCCTTTTTTCGGCTCTTTTAATCGAGTTAAAATCGTAAAGATTGCAGCGATTTTCAATGTGTGTGGAGCGATATGAACATCCGAAACATCACTTTCTCGAATCATTTTTTCATAGATTCTTTCCTCTTCAGATGCCTTTAAATTATATGGAACCGGCATGACAATAATACGGGAATGCAATGCTTCATTCTTTTTATTAGAAATAAAGGAGCGATACTCTGTTTCATTTGTATGAGCAACGATTAGCTCATCGGCAGAAATGAGGGCAAATCTTCCCGCTTTAAAGTTACCTTCTTGTGTTAATGATAATAAATGCCATAAGAATTTCTCATCACATTTTAACATCTCCTGGAACTCCATCATCCCTCGGTTCGCCTTATTCAGCTCTCCATCGAAACGATAAGCCCGTGGATCTGATTCCGATCCATATTCAGCAATCGTAGAGAAATCAATACTTCCCGTTAAATCAGCGATATCTTGAGATTTCGGATCAGATGGACTAAAGGTTCCAATCCCTGTTCGCTTATCTTCTGAGAAAAATACTCTTTCTACAATTACATCTTCAATTTTTCCATTATATTCTTCCTGAAGTCTCATCATATTGAGTGGCGATAAGTTTCCTTCAATGCGGATTCCATATTCATCATAAAAATCTTTTCTTAGACTATGTGGTATCATGTGAAGTGGATCTTCATGCATTGGGCATCCTTTAATTGCATATACTGCTCCACGCTCTGTGTACGTATATGCTTCTAAGCCTCTTTTCAACATCGTAACCAATGTAGATTTACCCCCGCTGACTGGACCCATTAGTAATAAAATACGTTTTCTTACATCTAGACGTTTGGCAGCTGGATGAAAATACTCTTCTACTAATCTTTCTAATGGCTCTTCTAAACCGAAAAGCTGATCAGAAAAAAATTTATATTGTTTTTTCCCATTTACATCATCAATACCTGCATCTTTAATCATGTTATAAACCCTTGAATGTGCAGATTGAGCTACCCATGGCTTTTCCTTCAATATTTCTAAATACTCTTCAAATGTCCCTTCCCACTTCAACAACTCTTCTTCTTGTCTATGCATCTCGATTTTCTTTAATATACTCATATGGACCTCCCCTGTCACTTTATCAGAGACGATTAATATAATCTATGCACCAGAGAATACGAACATGCTTAAAAGAAGGAATAGTTTTTTTAGAGAACCTAACTAATTAGGAGAAAAACCTTTTCTTTAGCGCGGAGAACCGCTATAAAATAACAATTGATAGGAAAGAGGAATTTTTTCTTTTTCCTAATTCTTATTTAGCAATTCAGACTTTTGCATAAAGAAAACTTCCATAAGTGGGGGTTTTTCCTCATCCTCCACTTATGGTTAGTTGCACTTATCGGACCTTTACGGGCAGTTTCCCCCACCTAGCTTCTTCAATTTCCGCAGCTTGAGGTGGGGGTCTTACTGCCCGTTAAGAGTGGGATAAAAAAACAGCATCGGTTCACTCCGACACTGTTTTATTGTCCTTCTTTGAGTTATTTCAAATCGAATTTCTTCTGTTGCACGAACCCTTTCATATACATACGCGATTTTTGTGCAAAATTACCGGCCATTTGCGCTGTCCATGTATCCGATCTTGCTCCATTTGTTCTTTCCTCGTAATACTCGGTGATTTCTTCGTTGTATTCCTTTAGCCCACTTTTATATTGTTCTAGGTCTTGCTCATATTCATTTTCGTGATAAATATGATGAAATGGAGCTCTTGGTTTTTTCTCTGTTTGTTGATCTGGATAGCCTACAACTAAAGCAAATACCGGTAAAACATGATCCGGTGTTTTTAATAGCTGACTCACTTCCACTAAATTATTTCGAATGCCACCTATGTAACAAATGCCAAGTCCTAATGACTCTGCGGCAATTGCCATATTTTGTGAAGCTAATGCTACATCTATAAGGCTGACCATAAATTTTTCTGTGCTTTCAATCGATTCCAGTGCCGCTTCCTTTTTCCCTTCCATTTCTGCTGCTACAACATGGCGATATAAATCAGCGCAAAAAACAAATAAATGACCATTGTTTTCCACATATTGCTGATTTCCAGCTAATTCCGCTAATTTTTTCTTTTTTCCCTTATCTTTTACACCAATAATACTATAGGCTTGTACAAAACTAGAGGTAGAAGCACTTTGGGCAGCTTCTACAAGGAGACGAATTTGATCTTGGGTTAACTCCTTATCTGTAAATTTTCTTACAGAGCGATGATTGAGTATTGTTTCAATTGTTTGATTCATGAAATCCTCTCCTTTATTTTTTTCTTATTGTTTTCAAAAATTACTGATAGTAACTATATCCTAATAATATACCAATAATCGTTAGGACAAAAAGAATTAGCCCGCTTGTTAAATAAATAATCCATTCTTTTGACTTTTTATTATATCTCCACTCTACAAAAGATTGAAGAAAGCTATGACAGATTAATATACACATACTTACTATTGGACTATCTAATAAAAACATTAAGATTATAGCACTGAGTATCATCGTAAAATCCAACCATTTTTGTAGTGGATGGACCTTTTTTTCCTTTTTATTTGGCAGTCCTAGCTTTTTTCTTAAGTAGCCTTCTGATCCAAAAAGAAGGATAAAGAAGCTTAATAAAAAGAGAAAATCTTTCGATATAGTAAAGACCATTTCACATCCACTTCCCTTTAGTCTATTTATAATAAAAAAGAGTATAAATCTATTACGATTTACACTCTGTCATTGTTTCAATATTATTTTTTTAGATGTCCAAAATTTTGTTGCCTTAATGCCTCATAAATAAGAACAGCTGCTGTATTTGAAAGATTATAAGAACGAATATTATCTGTCATTGGGATTCGTAAAGTTCTATCTAAATTATTCTGAATAACTTCTTGAGGAAGCCCCGTTGTTTCGCTTCCGAAAATAAAGTAATGATCTTTATTTATTTCACTGTAATTGAAGGAGTCATAAGGCGTTTCTCCAACCTTCGTAACATAGTAAAAAGCTCCGCCGTCATTTTTTTTGTAAAATTCATCTAAGGAGTCATAATAATGAATCTCGACATATTCCCAATAATCTAAGCCTGCTCTCTTTAACGCTTTATCGTCGGTGGAGAATCCAAATGGACGAATTAGATGAAGCACCGTGTCTGTTCCCGCACATGTTCTGGCAATATTGCCTGTATTGGAAGGTATTTGTGGTTGGTATAGAACAATATGTATTGCCAAATTTGTCACCTCTAACTATTACTTTCCGTTCCATTATACACCTACTTAAAAGGAAATGCGAAAGAGATTATTCTCCTTTTTAACCATCAATAATCGTAAAGAATTTATATTTAATATTTGGAGTATAGGCAGTTGAATCTTCATATTTCCAGTAGCGCATGCGACTATTATACGTATGTGCATTTACTAACGGCTCTCCATTTGCATCTTTTCCCGTGACAATCGTTGTATGATTATATTTCCCATCCCCTTCAAAATCATAACAAATGACATCTCCAAGCTTTAACTCCATTGCGCTATTTACTTTATTTGCACGTAGACCGGCAGTAGAAGTTTCTAAATATCTTGGAAATGCATTCGCTACAGACCAACTGTAGCTCCAATTATTATTTTGCATCCACCAACCCTTATTACGGTTCGGATAGCCTCTCATCGGTGCCCCTCCCTCATGCACACATTGCGATATATAATTGGTACAATCGACCTCAAATTGGTGGTATTTCGGATTGTAACTATTCCACCATTTCTCTGCATATTGCACTGCTTTTAGACGATCATATGTGTAGCGACTCGATCTCTCTTTCGTTTCTCTAAATTCTTCAGCTAATGGTACCTCTCGATAATCTTCTGGATAAGCTGGGAGGAGCTCCGTATCTTCAATTAATACGCCTTTATAAAAAACACCTTTTCTATTTTCGACCTCTTCTTCAACAATAAAAAGCTCGCCTTGCTTGATAAAATATTGGAGATGAACAGAATAAACCAATTCTTCTGTCTCATCCGCCTTTTTTTGACTATCTTCAATTTTCCCTTTTGCCTTCACATGAACTATTTCAGCATTTCTTTTATTCATACTATTTCTTTTTCGCTCTAATTTCTCATCTACTATGGCTGTTCTTTCTTTTGCAACACATTGCTGAATCCGTTTCTCGATAAGCTCCATTAATTGTTGTTTCATTCCATCTACTCCCTTCTTTAATAACTATGTTTAAAGGGAGAAGAACTGTACAAAAAAAAGAAGGCATAGATATCCTTCTTTTTGGTCTCGTATTAATTAGTAAAAAATGAGGAAAGGCATTTTCCCTCTTACTGTATGAAGTATTGGCGTTCATCCTACTGATGAAAACCACTTTTTCTCTTTCTCTATGAAATTTTGGTGTTCATTCACTTGATGAAAACCACTTTTTCTCTTTCTTCATGAAATTTCGGCGTTCATTCACTTGATGAAAACCACTTTTTCTCTTTCTTCATGAAATTTTGGCGTTCATTCACTTGATGAAAACCACTTTTTCTCTTTCTCTATGAAATATTGGCGTTCATTCACTTGATGAAAACCACTTTTTCTCTTTCTCTATGAAATTTTGGCGTTCATTCACTTGATGAAAACCACTTTTTCTCTTTCTTCATGAAATTTTGGCGTTCATTCACTTGATGAAAACCACTTTTTCTCTTTCTCTATGAAATATTGGCGTTCATTCACTTGATGAAAACCACTTTTTCTCTTTCTCTATGAAATTTTGGCGTTCATTCACTTGATGAAAACCACTTTTTCTCTTTCTCTATGAAATTTTGGTGTTCATTCACTTGATGAAAACCACTTTTTCTCTTTCTCTATGAAATTTTTGCGGTCAGCCACACGATGAACGCCTCTTTTCCTACCACTCCACGAAATATTAGCGGTCAGCCACACGATGAACGCCTCTTTTCCTACCACTCCACGAAATATTAGCGGTCAGCCACACGATGAAAACCTCTTTCCCTCTCACCACAAGAAAAAACAGCGATCTTCCCCCAAAGGAAACCAGCCATATTAATTAATGCGCTAATCGCTGTAAAGCATCTTGGATTTCTTGTAGAACTTCTTGATCTTCTTCTTGTTGTGTTGCTGTTTGCAAGGCAGTCTTTGACTCGTCGCCGCCAATTTTCCCTAAAGCCCATGCTGCTGTTCCTCTTATCACTGGTCTTGGGTCTTTTTTCATAACAGTAATTAAATCTCCGACTGCTCCTTCCTCTTTAAAATGAGCAAGTGCAATAATCGCGTTGCGCTGAATCGGCTTTTTTCCACGCCAAGAACCAGAAATATAACCATACTTTTCCTTAAATTCTTTATTACTGATAAATAGTAGTGGCTGGAGCAATGGTTTTGCAATTTCTGGGTCTGGCTCCATTTCTGGATGATTGTGAAAATCAATTCCTTTATTTTTCGGACAAACAGTTTGGCAGGTGTCACAGCCATAAATTCGGTTTCCGAGCTTTTCTCTAAATTCTTCTGCTAGAAATCCCTTTGTCTGTGTTTGAAAAGCAATACATCTTTGAGCATTTAACTGTCCACCTTGAATAAGCGCACCTGTCGGACAAACCTCTACGCATTTATTACATGTTCCACACTGATCTTCCATTGGAGTATCTGGATCTAGTGGAAGATTGGTAATCATTTCTCCTAAATAAACATAAGAGCCAAACTCTGGCGTGATGATCGCACAGTTTTTTCCAGACCAGCCAATACCTGCACGCTGAGCAACTGCTCGGTCCACCAATTCCCCGGTATCTACCATCGATTTACACAATGCATCCGGGATTCTTTCTTTTATATAATCCTCAAGTTTCTTCAAACGATCATTTAAAACAACATGATAATCAGTTCCCCAAGAAGCACGGCAAAATATGCCTCTGCGTGCTCCTTTTTTGCTGACTACCCTTTCTTTCATTTTAGAAGGATAAGCAAGTGCAATCGAAATAATCGACTTTGGCTGTTCTAATAGAAGGGAGGGGTTTACCCGCTTCTCTATATCTTTCTCTTCAAAACCAGATTGATAATTTAATTCTTGCTGCCTAATTAAACGTACTTTCATTTCTTCAAAGGTACTTGCACTGGTAAAGCCTATTTTATCTATTCCGATTGTTTTACTATATTCAATGATATCTTTCTTTAATTCACGGAAATCCAATGGGCTCCCTCCTTCCTTTTCATTGGTTTTTCATTAAGATTACGCTAAAATATAGGATAACATAAACAACTATTATATTGGAGGTGTATATATTGGATATTTCACTCTCAGCACAGATTAAGCAATTGATACCTAATTTTAAGATTGGATTCATTCATTATCAAGGAATGGAAGTAATGGACACACCACAGATGATAAAAGGGCGAATGCGACTTTTTCAAGAGTCTATTTTTTTTGATTTAGAAGATAACAACGTAACCGATATTCCTTCTGTAAAAGAATGGCGGGAAATCTTTAAAAAGACAGGTAAAGATCCAAATCGCTATCGCCATTCAGCAGAAAGCCTGCTTAGACGCATCAAAAAACAAAATTACTTAGAGCCAATCAATAGTAGCATTGATATTAATAATTTCTTTTCCCTTCAATATGGCGTTCCTATCGGTATTTATGATTGTGCCAATCTTCAAGGAAATATAAACATACGTATTGGAAAAGAAGGCGAACAATATGCTGGTCTTAATGGAAGAATGAATTCGATTGAAAATTTGATTGTATCTGCAGATGAGCTTGGTCCATTTGGCAGTCCTTTTGTCGATTCCGACAGAGCACCTGTCCAACCATCTACGAAAAATGCCATTCAAATTGTCTATCTTCCCCCATCCATTGAAAGTGAAAAAGCAAACCAAATGGTAGAATCCCTACTTAATATGTTTGTACAGGTTCATGGAGGAGAAGCTTCTTTTTCCATTGTAGAATAATAATTTGTCAGGAGAGCCGATACAGCGGAAACACCCTCTCCTGCATATAGCTATTTTCTTTGTAAAATTAAAAAACGCAATGCTTCGTTCTTAATGAAACGAAACACTGCGTTGTGAGCGTATGTATGGAGCGGGTGATGGGAATCGAACCCACGACATCAGCTTGGAAGGCTGAGGTTTTACCATTAAACTACACCCGCATTTATTAAGTTTTCTTTACTGTTTTTTTACTTATTTTTAACACGTTTTTTATTATATAGCCGTATTGTTAAAAAAGCAACCTCTTTTCGACAATTTTTTTATTTTTTTCTTTTATACGGATTCTACCACTTGTAGCTTCTACTTCTCAATGGTTTAGGGAATCTACTTACCTTTTTAAAAACACAATTTTAGCCACCCAGATCGTCTCTGTCTACGGGGCCTTCCAATGTTAATTCTGATGGAATTTCAAAGCAGATTCCCTTCCCAAAGTTTGCTTTAAAAATACTACATCACCATTGTATTCAATAGTCCAAGATTTATTATCATTTTTTTGTATCTTTACATTTACTTTACGATTCTCTCCTTTTTCCAAAAATAAAAAAACCAGTTCCCACTTAAAAGTAGAAAACTGATCTTTAATATTTACAAAACTTCCCTCAGTGTGAGATATGCTTATTTTGTAAAAATGGTTTTTCTTTCTTTCCAAGCAAAACCTGCAATTAACAATATAAGCGCCCCCATGATAAGTACATATGTTGTTACGGCGCCAGCAACTCCAAATGTCTGTGATAAATAGCCGAGACCAATAACCGGCAGGCTTACACCTAGATACGTAATTACAAAAAAGGTAGAAACAATATTTCCTTTTATTTTACTTGGTGCCATTTCATTTACTAGCGCTAAGCTTCCCGCATATGCTGGTCCATTCCCTCCACCAATAAGTACAGCTGAAATCAACAATAACGTCAGTGATTGAGTGTTAATTGTAATAACTAGGAGCATAAGCCCTACCGCTAGGAAGACATAGCCAATTGTGATCAATTTTATTAGGGATAATTGTTTTAATAAAATTTGGTTAAAGGCCGCAGCGATTAATCCAAGTGCTACAACAATTCCTGATATGGTTAAGCTCGTTACGGTCGTAAAGCTAGACAGATTGGATGGTATTAAAGACATAAACATACTAATAATCGACCATGCCACAAAAGAAGTAAAGGAAGCTAATAAAAATGGTTTCATTATTTCTTTTGGAACAAATGGTTTCTTTAATTGAACAGGCTTTAGACCTGGTCTAATATTTTCATTTAGGAAAAACAGAAGGATAAAACATGGGATGATAAATAATAAATGTACATAATAAGATAATCTTAATGGGATTGGAGCAAAGTCACCAAGCAATCCGGAGAGAATTGGCCCGAATGCATTACCAAGTGTAACAGCAAGAGCACATATTAACGCGGTCTTTTTCGTGTTTTTCTTCTCATCTAACTCTGTTAAAGCAGCTACTGCTACTCCATTTAAAATACCGACAGATAATCCTTGGAATAAACGGCCAATAAGCAGCATTCCAAGACCATTTGCGATGATGAAGCAAAATGTTCCTATCAGTGAGAAGAAAATCCCTGGAATTAGCACTTTCTTTTTCCCAATTTGATCTGATAATTGCCCTGCAATGACGATAGCGGGAATTACGGTAAAGGCATAAATAGCAAACACAAGTGTAATCATTCCCGATGTAAGTCCCCACTCCATTCGATAAAGCGAATAAAGAGATGCTGGAATATTCGTTCCGAATAATGTTAAAAATAAACTGCAGGCAACTAGCCAGTAAGATACTTTTTTGCTTAATGTTTTTTGCTCTCTTAGTGTTTGAATAGTATCTGTACGTTGAAGCAGTCTTTGTTGGAAAGCCGATTTATGAATGGCATCTGCATCCACTTCTACGACATCCATTAGTCCCTGTAATCCAATTAAAAGGTTTTGAACTTGCTTGTCTCCTGCTGAACTAGAAATTTGTATTCTCGTCGTTGCTTCTCGTTTATATTTTTTCGTTTTTATATCTTCAATATTTACATGATGCGTTCCAAATAAGCTGGATATACGAGCCAGAACTCCCGGCTGATCATTTACAAGCATCGATATGCGATATGCTGAAGTCATGAGCTCTTCACTCCCTTGTTAGTTTCCATCTTCTATTTTATGATTGAATAAATATAAAGTCTATACATTTGTAAGAAAATATAACATGAATTCTTCGACAAATTATTCCATTGTGATTTTATGCATTAGATTTAACTTTTTTCTCCTTTATAAAAGTTTTTATTTACTGTATTTTCAGAAAAATCTTGCATATTTTTTGTATATTTTAATCTAGTTCTTTTTGGGGAATATAATAAGATAGCTTAAATCCCTTTTAATTTGTGAACAAATTTTGAATAAATGTTTCTATTGTGATTTTTTTCACATATTTTCATTGACCTCTTAAGGAATCAGCATGATAATAATAGGGTAATAAACATTACTACAGTGAAAACTAAGAAAAACCTTGATCAGGAGGATTATGAATATGGAAGGCGCATCTCTTTTTGAAGTAGAAAAATTAGCGTTAAAAAAATTAAAAATTTATAAACAAAGTAAGTTTCGCTTTTTTATGCGTGCCGTTGTTGCAAGTATGTTCATAGGCTTTGGCGTAATCGTGGCATTCAAAACTGGAAATTTCTTTTACGCAGTAGAATCACCTTTTGCTTACCCAATGGCTGCTTTAGTATTCGGCGCAGCAATTATTCTTATCGCATATGGCGGCGGTGATTTATTTACAGGAAACACTTTTTACTATACTTATGCAGCATTAAGAAAAAAAATTAAATGGACGGATGTTTTTAAAGTTTGGGGAACTAGTTATGCAGGAAATATTGTTGGGGCAATCTTCTTTGCTGTTTTCATCTTGTTAACTGGGCTATTTAAATCTCCTAGTGTCAATGACTTCTTGCTCCATGCTGCAGAAACCAAATTAGAAGCACCAATTAGTGAACTTTTCTTTCGAGGAATTTTATGTAACTGGCTTGTTTGTTTAGCTTTCTTTATCCCTATGGCTTTAAAAGAGGATATCGCTAAAATTACGGTAATGATTTTATTTGTTTTCTGTTTCTTCATTTCTGGCTATGAACACAGCATTGCCAATATGGCGACATTCTCTATTTCTTATGTATTAGATCAAAATCCAGCTGTTACTATTCCAGCAATTATTCGTAACTTAGTACCTGTTACGATAGGGAATTTAATTGGCGGTGTCGGTTTTATGGGCGTTATGTATTATTACGTTAACAAACCATTTATGGATGAGGAAGAAAAATAATCAAGGTTCAGTAGGAGTTGGTACCACACATTATATCAAGTGTGGTACCGTTTTTTTATTAGGCCGTTTTCGTAAAGTTTGTTGCTACCCCCGCAGACGTCATATATGCGAAAATTTTCAAATAACATCCAAATTCTCTCATTTATTCCCCCCTCTAATCCTCATAAAGAAACAAACTATTATCCCTCCTGCCTCCCTATCTTCAAAACAAAATAATTCACAAAATTTATTTTGACTTCTACTAAAGTAAAGAGTAAATTTTAATAGTATATTCAAATAATCAAATATACAAATATTCAAAGAAGAAGGGTTAATATGAAATGGAAATTGATTGACAATCGATTTACTCACTACTCGTTTGCGTCTTTTAGAAAAGATATTACTTCTGGAATTATTGTTGGTATTATCGCGATTCCACTGGGGATGGCATTTGCGATTGCATCGGGTGTGAAACCTGAATTCGGGATTTATACAACGATAATCGCAGGAATTCTTATCTCCTTATTAGGAGGATCCAAATTTCAAATTGGCGGTCCGACCGGAGCTTTTATCCCTATCGTGCTTGGCATTGTTCTCGGATATGGTTTTGAAAATTTATTAATTGCGGGGTTCCTAGCTGGAGTTATCTTAATACTCTTTGGTTTATTTAAACTTGGTTCCCTTATTAAATATATTCCTAGATCTGTAACTATCGGATTTACTTCTGGAATCGCCGTAATCATTTTTACTGGTCAAATCTCCAATTTTTTAGGCTTGCGGAATATAGAAAAACATGAGGCATTCTTAGCTAATATGAGAGAAATCATTCAGCATTTCGATACAGTTAGTCTATATAGCATTTTTACAGCTGTTATTTGTCTTGTGATTATTCTTTTTTCACCGAAATGGTTTCCAAAACTCCCTGGACCATTAATGGGATTAATTATTTCTACCATTATTGCAACGTTTTTTTATCCTAGCGAAATCGCTACTATTGATTCGATGTATGGCGGCATTCCAAATAAATTGCCATCCTTTCATCTTCCGCCTATTACTTGGGAGCGAATTACATTATTGATTCAACCCGCGTTTGTTATTGCGATTCTTGGAGCAATTGAGTCCCTATTATCTGCTGTTGTGGCAGATGGCATGACAAACAGCAAACATAACAGTAATAAAGAGTTAATTGGTCAAGGGATTGCCAATATGATTGCTCCCTTATTTGGGGGCATTCCAGCTACAGGCGCAATTGCCCGAACAGCTACAAATATAAAGAGTGGGGCAGTTTCCCCTCTTTCCGGAATCATTCATGGTATCGTAGTGCTTCTGGTTCTAATGGTTCTTGCCCCTTTTGCAGGCAAAATCCCACTCGCAAGCATGGCTCCTTTATTAATGGTAGTTGCATGGAATATGAGTGAACAGAAATCATTTCGTACAATTCTCAAAACAAAAACAGGAGATTCCCTTGTATTAAGCGTCACTTTTCTACTAACGGTCTTTTTTGATTTAACGACAGCAGTAGAAATAGGCCTGTTTTTAGCTATTATTATCTTTACTAAACGTATGAGTGATATAATGAAAACATCTCAAGTACTGCCTAGCAACTTAAATAAACTAGAAAAACTGGATCAAAAACTGTCCCACGGTTGTCCTCAAATTAGCATTTTTGATGTGGAGGGACCGTTATTTTTTGGAGCTGCCCAAGCATTTGAGCAAACCTTATTACGCTCTATTCATCGTCAACCTGAAATACTAATTCTTCGGATGGGAAAAGTTCCTTTCATGGATTTAACCGGAGAGGCTTATTTCGCCAATATTGTGGAAAGCTTTTCTAAGCATGGAAAAGTTCTTATTTGTGGAATTAATCCTCAACCAGAAGGCATCCTTCGAAAAACCGGCTTGTTTGAGAAAATTGGACCAAATCATTTCTTTATACACACAGGAGAAGCAATCGACTATAGCTTACTCCTTGTAAACAAGCATCAATGCCAAGGTTGCAAATACTTTGCTTTTCAAGAATGCGAGACATTAGCCAATCAACAAGACCAAAGAGTGAATGAGTCAGCATCCATAGCAATAAAGTAATGAAAGAAAAGGAGGAAGGCATTTGGTTGCGATAGGTAAGACTTTGAAGTAATCTCCATCTTTTCCCCCGCTTAGCACCGTACGTGAGACTTTCACCTCATACGGCGCCCCATCAACTACTAGCTCGTTACATTATCAATTACACAGTTGCCCACTTTTTTACGAAGAGCGTTAACTTTACTCAGTTGTTCTTCATTAAGATTCAGTACATTAAGGTACTTATTAATGGCGCTTTCCTTTACCGCATGGATTAACTTATGGACTTCCTTACATATAAATATAAGGTTTTGATAAGCGTCCGTTCCACCTTTATTTCTAGGCTTTTTATGATGGAGTTCCATTTCCCCAATGATTAAATCTTTACGTGTTATTGCACATTTACCTAATTGAGCAATATATTTTGAGAGTCGATTGTCATTGTATTCCATACTCTCCGATTTTATTGGGTTTTCCATCAAATAATGTACCATGATCGGTGGTACAGCCTCTTGGCTATTGTGAACCAAGATTCGTCCACTTTCGGTATAAGAGTTTTTCTCCTGAGTAAAGTTCAAAGGGCTTTTGTGTTTCACCCCATCTATCGGGAATAAAATCATGCCACACGCAAAGAATTTCTTTTTATTAAGATAATCTTTATATGCTTTTTGAAAGAATGGTGTGATAACTCCCTTTGAACTCTTTGCTTTTTTAAGCTTGTTATACAGGATTCGTTTGACTGAGTAAGAAATTTCACTGAAATCCTTTGTCGTATGTGTCGCATACCGATAATAATTGTGAATTCCCAAGATAGTTGAGTTAAATTTAGTTACTTCAGCCTTATTCGGTTTTCTTCGAATAAATTCAGCTTTTGTTTTTATTTTCTCAATTACCTTGCGTCGTGATTTATCTGTCATATGCGATTTAACAACACGCTTTTTGCCTTTTGGAACTACTTTGAACTTAAACCCTAGAAACTCCGAATAGTTCTTACGTAAATTGACTACTCTCGATTTCTCATTGCTGATTTCAAGGCCTAATCTTTCCTTTAACCACTGCTTAGAAGATTCAAATATAATAAATGCGGTTTTGTGGTCTCGACAAAAGATTTTAAAGTCATCTGCATATCTTACAATAAACATTTCCTTTAACTTGGTATACCTTTTAAGGGTGGCGTATTTCACCGTTTGGTCAAACCGCTGTTTTCCACCAATTACACGTATCTTTGTGTAATCCTTTCTCGTCTTAAATGTTTCCCACTGATTACTTATCCACCAGTCGAATTCATTCAATACTACATTTGAAAGTAACGGAGAAAGAATTCCTCCCTGTGGAGTTCCCTTAGTAGGTTTCCCAATTCCTTTAACCTCAGCTTTGAGCATCTTACTTATAATCGAAAGAATACGTTTATCCCTAATTCCAATTGTCCATAGTTGTTTAAGCAACTTCCCATGATCAACGTTATCGAAGAAACCTTTAATATCAACATCTACTACATAATGTAGTTTGTTTTTGTTTGCTAATGTTACAGCCCTTGAATATGCGTGGATTTGACTCCGATGAGGTCTGAATCCATAGCTATGTTTATGAAAGCGAGCCTCGCATATAGGTTCAAGAACTTGTAATAAGCATTGTTGAATAAGTCTATCTTCAATAGTAGGAATTCCTAAAGGACGAATGCCGCCATTTGGCTTTTGGATTTCCTTACGTTTCACTTTATGAGGTTTATAATCATCTAGGCGATTTTTAACATATTGTACAAGCATATCAGGGCTTCTAAGTCCGATTTCGAATATAGTGTTTTGATTCACTCCTGCTGTCTTACTTCCCTTGTTTTTCTTGATGTTACGAAAAGCAAGTTTAACATTTGCAGGGTTTACAACTAATTCATATAACTTATTAAAAGTTTTTCCTTCCGAACTTAGCTGATATAACTGGTCAAACATGTCTTGCGTGTTGTAATACTCATTGTTTCTCAGCTTTTGACTTTTTAACTCCTTCGGCTTTGCATGGGTTTCAGTCAATTACTCACCTCTTTACATTCCCAAATTGGGTTTGTAATTTCAGCTTTCATTTCTCTTAGTCATACTCGAACCTGAAATTTCTGTGATAATAATGTCGTCTTCTAACAGTTGACTAATGGCTATCCCTCCACTGTTTGTTATCACAGTTTCTTTGGTACTGTGCCATTACCTTCACCGACATAAAAGAGGTTATACATATACACTTTCGACATATATGCTTTCCCTGCTACCGCTTCATAGAGTGCAAACTCTCCACGTTATCGGCTTACCACGTTCCAAGAATCCTATCTATTCATTCACAATCCGTAGGTGATTCCTCTAGCCCTGTTAGCTGGATGGTGCCTGTAACACCATAAGGTATTTCATAAAGACAAATTTTACTCTACCTCACTAACCCCGACATGCGGGACTATCCATTTCGAATAGCTATACCTCTAGAGCCGTACATTCGGAATTTCGTCAATAGATGGCTGTGACATCTAATTTCTCACCATAGACTATCTTGTAGAACCCCGGTCTATCAGCCATACCCTCTGCCTCCAGAGAGCTTTCCTCGTCTTTCTCGTTAGGATGACCTTCAACCGACTTCACCGAGCTTATAACCTTCAAGTGTTTTGCACCACCTGAACGCTATTCGGAGGATTAGGCGAGCCTTTCAGGGCGTTACCCCATCATTCGACTCTTCAGATTCTTAGTTCTCCTAGCTTTAAGCTAGTGGCTAATCTTTTCAATTAGCAACGTGTCGCACAATCTTGATATTCAACAATTTAAGGCAGATTTTTTTAAAGCATTAGCCCACCCTTTACGAATCAAAATTTTAGAAATTCTAGCACAAGGGGATAAAAGTGTTAATGAAATTCTTGAGCTTTTAGAATTAGAAGGATCAGCTGTTTCTCAACAATTAAGTATTCTTCGCTCTAAAAATATTGTTATTGGAAACAAAGAAGGAAACCGAGTCATATACTCGCTTAGAGATCCTGCTATCATTGAACTTCTATCTGTTGCAAAAAAAATCTTTAACAATCATTTAATCGATACCATTACAATTTTAGATAAAGTAAATGAAATGAAATCATGATAAAAAGAGGATGGGACATAACTAAATAGATACTCTGTAAAGACGAACAATTTCTAATATAGCTAGTAAATAGCGGCTGCTTTCGCATACTTTTTACAAGAGGAAATATAATTAGTTGGAAAAACAGAGCAGCCGGAATACACGAAGACTCCTATGGGATTAGCGAGACAGTCTGAGACCCTGCAGGCCACAGGCCGAAGCGGCTCAGCGCGAGCCCCATGGAAAGCGAAGTGTATTCCGGCTGCGGGGAATCGCACCAAACTTCATGGAAACATCCTTTGAAAAACAAATAAAAGCCCGAACAATTATACGGAACATTCATTAGCATCTTCGTATAATTGTTCGGAATTATCCTTGGCTGGAATACTTATGTCCCAGCCTCTTTTTATTAAAATAATGTGGTTAAAAATATAAATGGCAATCAATGAGACAAGATCAAGCCATTATCTTCCGTCTCTTCCGGTTTCTCTGCTACTATTTCAATTAAAACTTTATGGGGCAAGCAAATAATTGTTTGTCCGGGTATGCCTTTCCATCCCATTTTGACGCCAATCTGGTCTGGACTATTATCTTCTTTAATTCTGATTTGCTCATTTTCCACTTCGATTAAATTATATTGTTTTCCTTTTCCTTTTATCATGAATTGTTCATTTTCCGTATGGCCTGTTAATTCTACTTCTCGGATGACTTTACCGTCCTGTGTAATAATTGCGATAACTTTATTGCCTTCTTCTTCCTTACTTTGGCTCATCGCAAATACAGCCATTGGGACAAATGAAATGACTAAGAGGAGAACGACCATTATAATATCAAAGGGTTTAATCATCTTGGAGTATTTTCTCATCGAAAACGTCCCTCTCTGTTAGCTAATTTACACTTCTATTATAAAGGTTTTGATAGTAGAAACATATGGATAAGGACAAATCGTCGATAAATTGCCATATGTTTAAAGGCTTAGCAAAAATACAAAAGGCTGGGACAAAACAAAATATATAATAGATAAAGACAAACAATCTCTCATTTAGTAGCGAAACCAACTCGTTCCATCCTTTTTTTAAAGAAAAGATAATGAGTAGGAAATACAAAGCAGACGGGATACACGTAGGCGAGAAAGTCCAAGGCCCAGGCTTGGCGCTCGCCCCATGGAAAGCGAAGTGTGTTCAGGCTGCGGGTGATCACCACAAACCCTATTTAAAATGAATAAAAAAACCCAAACAATTATACGAAAATTTGATTAGAATCTCCATATAATTGTTAGGTTTATATAATTAGTCTCTATACAATCAAGGTTTTAATACAACTTTAATGACTTCATCTTCATGGTCGTTAAACATTTGGTAAGCGCTGCTTGCGTCATCCAATGAAATGCGATGTGTAATGATTTCCGTTGGATCCATTTTTCCAGAGGAGATCCAATCAAACAGCATTGGCATATAATGAATAACTGGTGCTTGTCCTGTTTTAACGGTGATGTTTCGTTCAAATATGTTTCCTAATGGAAACATATTATATTTAGAACCATAAACCCCTGTCAGTTGCATCGTACCAAATTTGCGCACAGCATTCATGCCAATTTCAATCGCACTTAGAGTTCCTCCTTGGAGCTTCAATTTTTGTCCAATTGCTTCCATAGCAGATTTCTTTCCGTCCATTCCTACGCAATCGATTACTACATCTGCTCCACCAGATGTTAGTTCTTTTAGATAGTTACCCGTATCTTCATGGTTATCAAAATTAACGATTTCTACTTGATTCATTTTTTGCGCATGATTTAGTCGGTAAGGAATATTATCAACTGCAATAACACGCTTCGCACCCTTCATCCAAGCAAATTTTTGGGTCATTAACCCAACAGGTCCACAGCCTAGTACTACAACTGTATCGCCATCTTTTACCCCTGAATTTTCAACACTCCAATACGCTGTTGGAAGGACATCGGACATAAATAACAAAGCTTCATCCTCTAATTCGCAAGACTCTGGGATAACAAAAGGTACAAAATTCCCATATGGGACACGTAATAATTCTGCCTGTCCTCCTTGATAATCTCCATATCTTTCTGTAAAGCCAAAATATGCTCCTGTATCTGCAATATCCTTATTTGGATTAGCGTTATCACATTGGCTTTCCATCTCATGCTCGCAATAATAACAATGTCCACAAGATATATTAAACGGCAGTACTACACGATCTCCTTTTTTAACTCTTGTTACTTCAGGGCCTACCTCTTCTACAATTCCCATTGGCTCATGTCCTATTACATAATCTTTTTCAGTAGGAAGTGCACCTTGGTATATATGTAGATCCGAGCCGCAAATTGCAGTTGAGGTAATTCGAACAACAATATCATCTTTCTTTTGGAGCTTCGCATCTTCCACTTGTTTTACTTGTACATCTTTTGTTCCTTGAAAAGTGACAGCCTTCATTGCAAACTCCTCCTGTTTCATAGAATGTTTATCTATACCAATTTAAGAAGAGAAAACAAACATCCAAATATTTCCCCACCTGCTCACATTATCTTTACAAAATCTATACAGGAAAATTACACTACCGACATGCTTACAAAAAAATAAACCTTTACTATACAAAGGAATGTTTCTACAAATATCTACAATTTTTTAGGAGGAAAAAATGAAAAAAACATTTGTTAAAACAATTAGTGCCTTATCTGTAACCTGTATACTCGGATTTTCTCATTTTATGGCTCCCTATTCTGTAAGCGCTGCAACCTTTTCGGATACAATTGATGTGAAAAAGATCGCTTCCTACAGTACGGGGTTAACAGATAAAGATGGCGGCGGCGCGGAAATCGTTAAGTACAATCCAGATAATCAAAAATTCTATGTCATTAATGGAAAACTGCAAACCATTGATATCGTAGACCTTTCTTCTTTAAAAACAAATACACATCAAGATTTATCCAAAGAAAAATCTATTAATATTGCAGAACTACTTAACAGTAATTCCTTTCAATATGGAGATTTAACTAGTATTGATATTAATACGGAAAACCAAATAATTGCAGCTGCAGTTCAAGATGCCGATTATACAAAAAATGGACGTATTGTAATCTTAGATTATGACGGAAATATCCTACATACATTTGAAGCTGGAGTTCAGCCTGATAATGTCATAATCTCTAAAGATGGTAACCATATTCTATCTGCAAATGAAGCAGAACCAAGAATGGGCTTAGAAAATGGAGCAGATCCAGAAGGCTCTGTTACCATTGTTAACTATGAAACAAAACAAGCGAAAACGGTTCTTTTTGATAATACTAGTGTAATAGATTCCGATGTGCATATCCGAAACAATGGTTCCTTAGCTGATGCGGTTCACGATTTAGAGCCTGAATACATCAGCCTTACAGAAGATGGAAAGACTGCATTCGTTTCCCTACAAGAAAATAATGCTATTGCAAAAATCAATGTGGAAACAGGAAAAATAATTTCAGTAAAGTCATTAGGCTTTAAAGATCACTCTCTGCCAGGCAACGGATTGGATGCAGCACGAAATGATAAAATTGAAATCGAATCATTACCAATTTTAGGTGTATATATGCCAGACTCGATTGATGTAATCGAGAAAGATGGAATGACATATTTATTAACTGCAAATGAAGGTGATGCGACAGAATGGGAGGAATTTGTTAACGTAAAGGATTTCAAAAAGATCAAAGATTCCATCCAACTAGATCCGTCGTTATTTAAAGGATTTACTCAACAAGAGGCAGAAGCTGCTTTCGAGCGTATGAAAAGCTCTGGTGATTATGACAAGTTAGAAGTACTGACCGACCGTGGAAACGATGCGATATACACTCTAGGTGGGCGTTCGTTCTCCATCTGGAATGCAGATACAATGGAACTCGTTTTTGATAGTGGCAGTGAGTTTGAAGAAATTACAGCCGAGCGTTACCCAGACTACTTCAACTGGTCAAACGATGATGATGTATTTGAAAAACGAAGTGCAAAAAAAGGGCCGGAGCCAGAAGATGTGAAAGTAGGCATGATTGGAAATGAGCTTTATGCATTTATTGGCTTAGAACGCATTAGTGGCGTAATGACTTACAATATTACCAATCCCTCTAATGCCACATTTGCAAATTATACGAATACAAGAGATTTTTCACAAACGATTAGTGGGGATGTTGCTCCAGAAGGACTTGCCTTTATCCAAGCAGAGAACAGTCCTACTAACAAACCGCTGCTACTAGTTGGGAATGAAGTGAGCGGAACAGTAGCTGTTAATGAATATCAAGTAAATCCGCTGATTCCAATTGAATCAATAGAACTAAATCAAACATCGATTAGTATCGAGATAGGACAAACCTTTCAGTTCGAAGCTTCTATTCTGCCAGAAAATACAACGGTTAGCACAGAACTAATTTGGACTAGCACTAATCCAGATGTTGCTACCGTGAATGAAAAAGGATTAGTAACTGGAATAGCAGAAGGATCAGCTTCTATTATAGTAGAAACAAAAGATAGCAAAAATCGTATGGTAGCAAACATTACTGTAAGAGAGAAACCAGTGGAAGAGGAAGAAACGCCGGTGAATACACCTGATAAGGAAGACCCAGAGGATGTACCAGCAGATTCCACTGACGAGGATAACGAAAATTCTGGAGAAGATACAGCTGATCAAATAGATGATTTTCTAGAAAATAATGATACTAATAACAACCATCCTAAACCGGAAACAGGAAAGCCATTACCAAATACAGCAACAGCTCATTATTCCCTGTTACTATATGGATCACTACTTATCCTGCTTGGTGGAGGCAGTTATTTCCTAGTTTATCGTCATCAACAAAAAAAGGATAGGCTGTTCTCGTAAAGTTTGTTGCGATTACCCGCAGCCGGAATACACTTCGCTTTCCGTGGGGCTCGCGCTGACGCTGAGCCTCCTCACCTCCGGGGTCTCAGACTGTCTCGCTAATCCCCGTGGCGTCTTCGTGTATTCCGGCTGCTCCATTTTTCCAACTAATTGTTTTCTCCTATTGAAAAAAACAACAATCCTTTAGAAAACAGCCAAAGGATAAAATGATCTAATCAGAAAGAGAAATCATAGAAGAACCATGGTTGTTTGGATATATTCCATTCTTATCCATGGTCTTCTTTTCCCTTTTATGAATAACCATCATAATCCTTAGTTTGCAGCTAATTTATTCGGAATCGGCTTTCTTTGCACTTTTACCTCGTAGTGAGTTGTTTTATTTTCAATAATAAAAGGAGGTATTCCATCACGGTGAGCATGGGATTCTTTAAACTCTTCGCTTCCTATCCATCCTAAGAAACCATCCATATCTTCCCATCTAGTCACAATCGTAATTTCTTCATAACCTTTTGTTTTCATTGTTAGCAATACTTCCAGCCCCATAAATCCTTGTTTTGTTTCAATTTTACCAACACGATTAAATCTTTCAATAAATCCTTCGGCATAACCTGTTTCTACTTTTACTGTATTCGTTACGATATACATATTTGTTCCTCCTACCAATTTTTTTTATTTGGAATAATCATTGGAAAAGAATTTTCGTATTTAATCATGGCATCAATTTCATATACTTCTTCTAGAAGTTTAGACGTTAATATGTCTTGGGGATTTCCTGCCTTATAAACACTACCTTTCTTCATCACTACTAAATTGTCACAATATGCACCAGCAAAACTGAGCTCGTGCAAGACCATTACAATGGTCATCCCATATTTTTGGTTTATTTTTTTCATCAACTCCATAAGCTCCATCACATGGGTTATATCTAAATAAGTAGTTGGTTCATCTAATAACAGAACCTCTGTCTTTTGAGCTAAAGCCATGGCAATTCTGGCTCTTTGCAATTCACCGCCTGAAAGAGTATGCAGCATGCGGTCTTTGTAACTCATTAACTGACATTCATGTAATGCCCATTCAAGTATTTCTCTATCTTCTTTATTCATCCTTGATAAGCCTTTTTGATGAGGAGTTCTTCCATAGGAAACCAATTCTTCCACGGTTATATTAGGAAAAGTTTCTTTTGATTGTAGTAACATTGTTATCTTTTTGGAAAATTCCTTACGACCTATCTGGGTGATGGGTAGATCTTTTAAAAGGATTTCTCCCGCTTCTGCTTTATAAAGCCTAGCAAATAATTTTAATAAGGTGGATTTTCCAGAACCATTTGGCCCGACAATAGCCGTCATTTTTCCCTCTTCGATTGCTAAGGATAATTGATTTATTTGAAAAGCACCTTGGATAAATGTAAGATTCTTTGTTTTTAGTGCACCCATTAAACGATTCTCCTTTTTCTTAAAAGAATAATAAAAAACGGGGCTCCTAACGCTGCTAATAATATTCCAACCGGCAGCTCTATTGGATCGAAAGCTGTCCTTGCAACAGTATCTGCCAAAACAACTAAGACAGCACCTCCTACTATAGAATATGGCAATAAATAACGATAATCCTCACCAATTAACAAGCGAATCATATGTGGCACAACCAAACCTACAAAACCAATTAGTCCAGCCACACTAACGGCAATTCCCGCTAGAAATGAGGCTAGTAGAATAATCACAAGTCGAATCCATTCTACATTTTGGCCTAAAAGCTTTGCTGATTCGTCCCCAAGTATAAGGATATTCATCGGTTTTATCGTAAAGAAGCTAAGTAGAAGCATCACTATTGCATAGGGAAAAATAATCTCAACATGGTACCAGCCTCTCCCGTTTAAACCACCGGATAACCAGCCGATCACAGACTGAATTCGATCACTGTATAAAACCATCACTCCATTTGTCATTGCTCCAAGTAATGCATTCATTGCCACTCCTGCCAAAACGATTTTTACAGGCGAAGCTCCTTTATCCCATGCAAATAAATAAATACATATTGTTGCTGTAAAGGCACCAATAAATGCGAGGAAAGGCAATAAATAACTATATGCTGGAAAAATCACCATTGTCAGGATAGCCGCAAGTCCACCCCCAGCGGAAACACCGATAATCCCAGGATCAGCTAGTGGATTTTTCATGACTCCTTGTAACAATGCACCTGAGGCTGCCAAACATGCTCCCACTAATAAACCAATGATAATACGAGGTAATCTTAAATTATAAATAATCGTCTCATATACTTCTTCTCCATTTCCTTTCAAAACCTGAAGAATTTGAGAAAGATTGACTTTAACAGCCCCTAATGATAACCCTGTATAAATTGCCACTATTAATAAGACAAGCAAGGTGATAATCACTACTATTCTTCTATTCTTTCTTTCTGATACATCCATTCTTTTCACTCCATGCTATTGAGCAATTCCACCAGATAGAACACAGCTTCTGTTACTTTGGTGCCTGGGTTCGTACCAAACAACTCACTTGGTAATACTTCTACCTTTCCTTCCTTCACCGCTGTGATACTATTCCATGCTGAATTCTGTTCCATTTCTTTTAAAAAGCTTTTCTTGATTTCACCTGGATTGCCATGTGTAATAAGCAAAACAGCATCAGGGTTTGCTTCCACTACTCTTTCTGTATTAATTTGTGCATATTGCGAGAATTTTTCTAAGGCAGGATAATCACTTGCAATATTTATTCCTCCAGCATGTGTTAATATGTCTCCACTTAAAGAATTAGGAAGTGCCGCCATGTATGTGCCAGGAGCTCCATAAACTAGCAAGACTCTTTTATTCTCCTTCACGGCCTGGTTTTTTATTTCTTCCAGTTTACGAGTCAATGCTTCTGTTATCTCTGCTGCTTCCGATTCCTCTTGAAGCATTTGTCCATACAGGTTAATTTGTCGTTTAATATCTTCTATAGAATTAGCTTCTGTTAGAACAACCTTTGATCCAACGCCTTCGATTGCTGTAACATCGTCCTGGTTAAAAGCTACATTTGCCAAAACCACCTCAGGGTGAATAAGGGCAACTTGTTCATAATTAATCTCATGGGTAGTACCTATTTCCGGAACATCTTTTAACGAAGAATCAACTAGATTATCTGCTTCCTTTGTAGGTTTACCTGCCACCTTTATCCCAAAGGCATTCATAAGATCAACATCTCCGCTTCCTAAGGCTGCAATCGTTTTAGGTACTTCCGCGAATTCCACTGTTCGATTGGCGAAATCGGTTATTTGGATAGACGCTTCCTTATTCGTTGTATCTACATTCTGATTGCAAGCAACCAGAAGACCTAGTACACAGAAGAAGGAAGAGAATTTAATTCCTTTGCTTAAAAACATTTTTATTCACCATCTCCCCGTTTAACTAACTTTCCATGCACTACTAATCTTCCTTCTAAGGAGTCAACGGCATAATCACAAGTAGATAATGTAACAATTGTATCCTCTTGGTTTATAGATACTTCTGATGAAAAAAGTGATTTTTCTTTAACCTGATCAATAAACTTCTGAAAAGACTGATGATCTGGAAATTCAGTCTCAATATAATAAAAGGAAGTAGTCGTCTGATAGACTGAAAAAACCTCGACATCATAACCTTCGTATAATGAATCCAAATAGATGGTCTTATTGCTTTTAAAGAAATCTTTATCTAAGTATTTCTTTAACTGTCCAAACATACTTCCATCCTTCATTCGATGTCCATAAATAATGGTATTCTTATTATTTTCTAATTTATTGTCATTTCTGTAGTCTAAAAAAATACTCCCTGCTCGTGTATCTTGTTTTTTATAGTTTTGGGTCAAATAGTACTCATTATCTTTCGATTGTAAAATCGGATAATCAATTTTTGTTTGATCAATTGTTATCCAGCCAACAATATCCTTGTTTATTTCCAATAGCGGCTGAAACGATGTGCGAACTTGGCCTTCGCCACTTTCCTCTGCTGCGTTCCTGCCTGATTCATAAACCAGTTGTACACTTTCTAACGTTCTATTATTCGTATAATAATCATATAGAATCGGCACTAATTTATAGAAAGAGAAGAGAAAAACTCCTGCGGCAATGAGTGTAATGATTCGCTGAAGTAGATGCTTTCGTTTTTCCGTTTTCATGATTTCCTCCCCTTTCCAGCACCGCCGCTATATTCCTAAAGGAATAATATAAGAACCACCTGTCTCTTTTTCGGTATTCAGCATAATATCTACTTGATATATTTCTTTAATATTTTTCTCTGTAATCACTTCGCTTGGTTCTCCTGAAGCAATTATTTTTCCATCCTTCATTAGAATCACATAGTCGCTGTATCGCAATGCTTGGTTAATATCATGCAGTACCATTACAATCGTTATTTGATATTCTTCATTTAATTTTCGAACCAATTGCAATAACTCTATTTGATGATATATATCCAAATAGGTTGTTGGCTCATCTAAAAATAAAATATCTGTTTTTTGCGCTAATGCCATCGCAATCCATACTCGCTGCCTTTGACCACCAGATAGTTCATTTAAATAAATATGTTTATAGCTTTGCAGATTTGTACATTGGATTGCCCATTCCACTATTTTTTCGTCTTCCGTTGAATCCTTCTGCCAAAGACTTTTATGGGGAACTCTTCCAAAGCGAATCAAATCCTCTACCGTTACATCTTCAGACGTTTGATTATTCTGATAGACCATTGCAATTTTTTTAGCAATCTCTTTAGCTTTATACTCAGACAGTTCTTTTCCACTTAATGTAATACTGCCTGCATCAATATTTCGATTTCGAGCTAATAGGGAAAGCAGGGTCGATTTACCACAGCCATTCGGACCAATAATAGAAGTAACTTTGTTTTTTTCTATCGTACCAGATAGTTCTTTAATAAATGTTCCCTTCATTTGATAAGCAAACGAAATTTGCTTAAATTCCATTTATCTTTTCCCCCTTTCTCAATAGAAAAATTAAGAATGGTCCCCCAATAATAGCCATCAGCGTTGATGCGGGAATCTCTAAAGGTGCAATTAACAATCTGCCAAATGTGTCAGCTGAAAGCAGCAGTAGAGCGCCTGATAATGCCGAAAATGGAATTAAGATATAATGATTGGTGCCTATTAACTGTCTTGCAATATGCGGTATAATGAGTCCTGCAAACATGATTACTCCTGCAACAGAAGTTCCAACAGATGCTAGTAAAACAGCGATAGCAGAAACAAAAATACGCACCCAATGAATTCGGATTCCAAGGTTTGCAATTTTCTTATCTTCAAGCCTTAGTAAATTGCACCAAGGACTGACAAAAAAAGCTACAGCTAAAAGAACAACACCGCATGCGACAATAATTTGTACATCTTCCCATGTTTTCATGGTTAAATTAGAAGCATTTGTTGCTCCAACAGAAATATTTAAAAAGGAACAAATATTAATTAAAGCATCTCTTAAACCAGTAAACATCGCACTAATTGCTATCCCAGTTAAAATAACTCTTAGCGGTTTTAAACCAGATTTCCAAGAAAGCCAATAAATAATAATACAAGCAATTGTTCCTCCTATAAATGAAAAAAGGGTTTCGCTAATATACCAGCCTGGCAAAAACAAAATGCCGAAAAAGGTAAAAAAGCTTGCTCCAGAAGAGATACCTAGTATCCCTGCCTCAGCTAGCGGATTTCTCATAACAGCCTGAAACAATACTCCCGAAACAGAAAGCACTGCTCCTGTAAATATTGCGACAATTATTCGTGGAAAACGCAAATCCTTGATTACTTCTACCTGTTCATCGCCTCCGTGAATTAAACCGCTGACTAGCTGTGAAATACCAATGGGGATACTACCTTTTAATGCAGAGTAGACAATCATCCAAACAAGGAAGATGCTAACAAGCAAAAAATAAATAACTATTTTATTCCTTTCACGTCCCTTATTCATAAAGCATCTCCACCAATTGATCCATCGCTTCATTTATGTTTAAATTCGCAGTAGTAGCAAAGATAGGTTCTTGTAAATCAAAAACTCGATTGTTTTTTACTGCATTAAAATGCTTCCATATATCATTCTCTGAAAATTCTTTTTGAAACTCCTCTGCCACTTGTTCTGGCACACCATGCGATAATCGCAAAATGACATCTGCATTCGTTTGCTGTAAATATTCCGTATTAGCAGAAATATACTCAGCTGATTGCCCGGTAACAGCATTTTTTCCTCCTACTACTTCTACTAAATTACCAACATATGAATTTTCAGTAGCAACAAGATAACTTCCACCAGGCACACCTAAAAGGATTAACACAGTCGGAGTTTTTTCTTGCTCCGTTTGTTTTTTTATACTTTCCATTTTCTTTTCAATAGACGATCTTAGTTCTGCTGCTTCTGTCATTCGCTCATACTTATTTCCAAGTTCTATAATTGTATCAAGCATGTTTTCCACACTATCTAGTTTTAAAAATTGAGCAGATAAGTTCATCTGGTCAAATGAATCTTTCAAATCATACTCTAGGGTAGTGACAGAGAGAACATCTGTTGGCTGCAATGATTGAATGATTTCCATATCAGGACTCATCGGATTTCCTACCTCTGTTACATTCTTATATCTTGCTGGTATATCGTACTGTGTAGTTGGTATTCCTACTAAATCGAGATTTAAGGCATCCATAATCTCCGTAATTGCCAATGTTGTTGCAACAATCTTGTCATTTTCCTCATTTGCTTCCACTTGTTTTTTTTCTATTTCTGCTTGTGTGTTCAGAGAACAACTTACAAGCAGTAGGAGGCATATACAGGAAAAGAATATCTTCCAATACTTCATTTCTATCCTCCTATTGCTCTTTTTTCTACCGAAACTGAAAGATTCAAGCCTCCCAAACTCTCTCAATCACTTTGAGTGTATGTTATTATGTAGGATTAAAAATAGATTGAAAGTATCTAAAGGAGGCAGAAACCATTCATAGGACGTATCCAGTTTAATTTAACTTTTATAAAGTTCTTGTTCGGTATTTTCTCGCTATAATAACGAAAGAAACAATCATTAAAGCTGCATACAGCATTATTTGCGCAGTGTCACCTGTTTTAGCATTAATCACACTTCCATTGGTGTCTGTATTTGTTTCTGAGGTACTATCTTGGTCTCCATTTCGATCATAGTTTAAATCTTCATCAGTAGTATTTGAAGAATCATCCTTGTTAGAGTCTTCGCCATTTCCACTAGCAGAATCATTGTTTCCATCGTCATTATTCGGTTCCTCTTTTTGTCCACCTGTTTCATTATCTGCTATCGGCAGATCTGATGTATCAAATTGGAAACGAATATCATACCAATGGTCATAATTTATGCTTTCTACCACTACATGAATTCTCGCATTTACTGGATTAAAAATATCTTTTACTGGAAACTCAACTACCTGTGTTGTTTCATTACTGCTTACAATCTTAACTGGTTGTGATTGTACTTGTAATTCTTTAATATTTTCCGATTGCATCTCTACTTGAGCAACAATTTCTCCATCCTTTACGATTAATTTACCTGGTTTTGTAAAATAACTGTCTGCCATAGACGGCTCATTTTCAGTCCCATGTAAAACAGAGTAATCAACCGTGTATTCGCCGTCTTTTAAAATGCCATTATCTGTTTCCTCTTCTTCTGGAGTTTGTTCTTCTTCACCAGGTGTTTGTTCCTCTTCTCCTGGAGTTTGCTCTTCTTCACTTGGATCACTAACAAATGTAAGCGTATTCTTATCTGGAATAATGCGAACCTCATGCGTCATTCCATAGGACATCGTTAAATGGGTATTAACTACTTTCGTAAGATCTTCGATTGGAAACTTTAATGTTCTTAGTTGATTTTCAGTATCTTCTTTTACAATTTCTGCATCTACTAGTTGTCCATTAAACTCTGTTTTAAATGCAATGATAAATTGACTTGAGGAGCAGCCGAAGTAGGATTAGCTATTCCTAAAAAAATTAAAGCGATTAATAGCATGATTGTGAGTGATTTGCTCACGTTCTGTAACCTTTGCAAAATTTCCCCATCCTTTCCTAATAAAAAAATAATTACTGTACAAATAAAGTTAACTTCCACCTCCAACTTGTCTTTTACTAGAAATTTATTCTCTATAAAGAATAGTAAATGATATTGATTCTCATTGTCAATAGTGTTTTCTCAATAGATTCTCAATTGTTTTTATTATTCCAATATGCTTTTTTAGTATTAATTCCCTTTTCCTTACCGCTACTTAATTCCATAAAAAAAGTGCCAAAAACGCAAAACGATGCATTTTCGGCACTTTTATGACTATAAGTTCTTTCTACTTTATATATTTTTAGCAAAATAACTTCGAATTCGAATTCAAATTCATTTTCCATTCACTAATTCCCTTTACTTTTATCCATACTTTGCAGTTATTTATAACATATAAAGGCAAGAATTTATTATTTCGCAAAAACTTTATCCCGTATTTTCCCTCTCTAATCAGAAAGAAAATAATATATTTTTTACAATTAGGTTATCACTAAATTCCTATTCTGGTTAGAACCTGCCTGACCGAAAAATGGAATAAATGAGCCATGCAACCATCAACATGGCGATAGAAAAGCCAATTTCAATAATCGGAAATTTCCAGAGAATTGTTTGTACACCACTCATTGCTACACCAATTATCAGACCGACCATGACAATACTTAGAGCCAGTAAAACAATACTAAAGGCGATCTGATTACTGAAGCGATCTATCTTTTTGATTAATAAGTCTAATTGTGGGGATGTAAATTCTACCTCCACTTTTCCTTTTCTCAAAATCCCCATAAACTGTTTAGCCGTCAACGGAATATCTTTTAGAGAAGCAAAATATTCAGGAATCTCTTCTACAATGTTTTTGACTATTTTCCAAGGCTTAAGCTTATCTAAGAAAAGCTTTCTACCAAAAGGCTCTGCGACATCAAATACGCTAAAAGTAGGATCTAAGGCAACGACTACGCCCTCCATTGTCATCAATGACTTACCTAAAAGCGTTAACTCCGATGGAATGCGAATATTATGACGAAACGCAATGATAAATAAATCATTGATCGCTTCTCCAACACTTACATCTTGCAATGGAATATCGTAATATTTATCACGCATTTCTTCGACATCAGCAGTTAATTTTTTTATATCAACATTTTCAGGAATCATTCCTAAATCAGAAATAGCACGGATAATCCCTTTTGTGCTTTTATTGCGAAGTGCAACCACAAAGGATGCAAAATTCTTTTTCGTATAGGAAGAAAGTTGTCCTACCATTCCAAAATCTAATAAAACGATTCTCCCATCCTGGAGTGCAAGAACATTTCCAGGATGAGGATCTGCATGAAAATGACCGACTTCTAAAATCTGGTAGAAAATCGTGTATGCTAATCTTTCTGCAAGTAGTTCTCGATCGATTCCAGCTTCATCGAGACGTTTGTGATCGGATAGCTTTATTCCCTCTATATAATCCATCGTCAATACTTTCTTTGTAGAATAATCCCAGTAAACAGACGGGATGATAACATATCCTAAAGATCTGTTCTGCTCTAAAAAGCGCTCCATATTACGTGCTTCTATTCCATAATTCAGTTCAATAAGCAGCCCTTTTGCTAGTTCATCAACTATTTCACGAAGACCATATTGTTTCGCCCATGCCCATGTATTTTCAGCGATTCGAGCTAAATCAGCGATAATTTCTAAATCTGTTTCGATGATTGCATGAATATTAGGACGCTGTATCTTTACAGCAACATTTGTTCCATCTTTAAGGATCGCTTTATGCACTTGCCCAATGGACGCTGCCGCCAAAGGAGTCTCAGAAAAGTGCTTGAACAGATGATCTACAGAATCTCCTAATTCCTCTTCCAAAATCCGCACTGCTTCTCCATATGTAAAAGGAGGCACCTGATCCTGCAGCTCCTTTAGCTCATTAATTATTTCAGGTGGGATTAAATCAGGACGGGTACTGGCAATCTGCCCAAGCTTAATAAAGGTTGTTCCTAGTTCTTCCAAAACTAAGCGAATGCGACGTCCTGTGCTTTTAGGAGGGTGCTCTTTATGAAAAAAAAACTTCTCCTCCAAGCCCATCTTATTGGAAAAAAAGCCTATTCCGTTACGAGCGAGAATAGACGTTATTTTACGATATCTTTTCATCTGTCTAATACGTTTACTTACACCCATTTATAAACCTACTTTATTCGTCGAGATTTTTTCGTTCTAATGCCTCTATTCTTTTTTCTAATTTCTGTATGTCCTCTAAAGTAGCCAGCTTCAATTCTCCATATGCAGCATTAACCTTTTCTTTTGCAACTGCTTCAACCTGACTTTTCATTTCCTCTCCTTTTTGAATCAAATGATTGATTAAATCCTTTGATTCATTTTTGCTAACCTCTCCCTTTTTCACTAACTCTTCAACTGTTTTCTCTACTTGTTCTTTACCTGCAATTGCTAAACCTAAACCTAAGGAAAGTGCTTTTTCAATCGTTGTTCTCATCTTTGAATACCTCCTTATATTTTTTCTAGCATATTTCATTTTCCCAAAGACTACTTTTCTATTTGTCATTAAAGTAATCCAAATAAGATCCAAAGTCAAATCATTCGGGTGTAATTTCCTCGTTTATGCGCAACATATTTATGATATGCTTATAAGTGGAAATTATGGTTATTTTTTCATTACAGGAGGTGACAAAATTTTGGAGGATAAAAGAAGGCTGTATATCGAACTAGTATTTGGTTCCATCGGAATGCTTATTGTCTCTCTATTTATTGCAAATGCTATCTTGCCCCTAGATCATTCATTTTCCTCACCTACTCTTATTTTAGGATTTGCCCTCATAAACAGCTATATCTTTTTTCTAGAAAAAAGAGCAGGGGTCAGCAATAAAGTAATCTGGACTCAATCCCTGATTCTTGTTTTCATTTTTGTTTATTATATTGTTAGTAAATCATAATCAAATTATGTAAAAATCAACTTCTTAGAACTCATTTTTTAAATAAAATTACTCCCCTTTTTCTTTACGTATTGTCAAAACTTTATATAGAAATAGGCTATTATATCCTATAATAGAGGGCTTTTTGAGCAAAAAAATTGCCACCCCCTGAATTCTAAGGATAATTGAGGTTACCACACACCCAACAACCTAGAATAGGAAGTGACAAATTGTACCCTCAAATTATAACCTATTTACTTACTTTTATTAAGTACCAAGATCAGGTTATTCGAACATTATTAACTCTTTTGATTGGGAAAAGTATGTTTGATAAACCTGTAGAAAAACCTGTAAATAAGCCTTATCGAAAACTACAGGTAGACGACCTCCCAATCATCGAAACCCTACAAAAGTTTGATTATAAACTTCTTTTGAATGAGTATCAGGAGAAAAATGGGAAACCCCTTAAACCTGTTCGAAGACACTCAAATTCAAAAACAACTGTTCCTTCCAGCATAAAATGTCCAAAGTGTGGTGCTCCATCTGATTTTCTTTATGCAAATAACGGAGACAAGGGACAGTATCAATGCAAGGTGTGTACATGTTTGTTTAACCAAAAAAATCATTATTCAAAAGAGGCAATTTTAAAATGTCCTCACTGTGCTAAAACGCTTGAAAAGGTCAAAGAGAGAAAAGATTTCGATGTATTCAAGTGTAAAAACAACGACTGTTCTTATTACCAAAAGAAACAAAATGGACTATCTTCAAAAGAGAAAAAACAGTTTAAAAAGGATCCACAGGCATTTAAAATGCGTTATATTTTCCGTCAGTTTCGTATCGATTACCAACCCTTATCGAAGCGTTCACCTCAGAAACCAAAGTTAGATTTATCAAGACTATATGTGTCGCCACATACATTGGGACTGATTTTGACCTACCATGTGAACTATGGGTTGTCAGCCCGTAAAACAGCTGCACTCATGAAGGATGTACATGGTGTATCCATCTCCCACCAAAGCATTTTGAATTACGAAAATAGCGTAGCACTGATGCTTAAACCTTATGTGGACCATTATCCTTATGAGCTTTCTGATCAATTCTGTGGAGACGAGACCTACATTCGAGTGAAAGGTCGCTGGCATTATTTATTCTTCTTTTTTGATGCCGTAAAAAAGATTATTCTGTCTTATCCTGTTTCTCCTAATCGAGATACTCAGTCAGCCATTCTGGCTATCGATGAGGTTCTTCTAAAGATGAAGGAAATCCCTAAAAACCTCACGTTTATTGTAGATGGCAATCCGATTTACCTATTAGCCCAACATTTCTTTGCCCAACATGATATTTCGTTTGATGTGAAGCAAGTCATTGGATTAACCAACGAAGATCCAGTATCAACAGAATACCGACCACTCAAGCAAATTATTGAACGACTCAATCGAACGTTTAAAGGAAATTATCGCTCGACTCATGGGTTTGGATCTGATCATGGATCTGTTTCTTTCGTCACTTTGTTTGTCGCATACTTTAACTTTCTACGGCCTCATTCAGCCTTAGAAGGAAAAGTACCTGTGATTCATCCAGAGTTACTTCAGCTTCCCAATATGCCAGCAAGATGGACTAAGCTAATTGGATTAGCTCAAGATTGGATTATAGAACAAACAACCTAGCTTTTGTTTAGCTGAGCCCTGAACCAGCAATCGGCGGAGCGAACTCTTGACAAACCGAACTTGCCAATGGTTTAAAATGGAAAAAATCAAGGGCTTATTTGGCATGCCTTCTTTTGTCCCCTTCGCCCTTGATAACCTGAATTCAAACCATTGGTGTGTTTGTCAAGAGCGATTGCGAGCCTCTCCACTTCAAAAAGGAAAGAAGAAAAAGACTTCAGGTTACTTTTTCATAGAAGTTTTGACACTACCTTTCTTTATTTGCCTGTATGATAAGAAAGGCGCAAAACTTCTCGACTTCACTTGTCATGTAAAGTGCGCTTTTTTGAACCTAGTTACTATTTGTACTGTGTTTTTCTTTTAAAAGGTAAGTAACCTTTTTACAGTAACAAACAGCTAATTTTTATGAATTAAAGAACGGAGTAAATATAAAATGAGTGCTTCCATACATTTCATTTCCCAATACGGATACATTGCCATCTTTGCGCTTTTTGCATTAAGCGGTTTAGGCATTCCTGTTCCAGATGAAGCTTTATTAACCTTTGTAGGTTACCTTACTTCCATTTCCATGATGAACTTCCTACTTGCTGATATTATTTGCTTTATTGGTGCCCTTAGTGCCATGGTTATTAATTACACATTAGGTAAAAAAATTGGAAAGCCATTTCTACTTACACACGGAAAATGGATCAAGCTTACACCTAGCAAATTAAAACGAGTCGAAAATTGGTTTGATAAATATGGCCCTTGGACAATAGTTATTGCCAATTTCATCCCAGGTGTCAGAAGATTAACTTCCTACTTTTCAGGCGTTTCCGGGATGAATCTTTCAAAATACATTTTATTCGCTGCGATTGGTTCCTTTTTGTGGTGCTTGCTTTTTAATATCATTGGTTACTATATCGGAGTGCTTCCTTTTTAAAATGGAATACACTCCTCTTTATTGTTTTTCCAAAAAATGGAACAGAAGTTTTATCCCACTCTAAAACAAAAAGGGGTAGTCCGATAAACAAGGACTACCCCCTTCTAACAAATATAACTCAAGCAAATAAATCCGAAGATAAATAACGCTCTCCTGTATCTGGTGCTATGCATAGAACTTTAGCATTTTTTGAAAGTTCATTAGCAATTTGTACAGCAAAATGCGCACTTGATGCACCAGATGCCCCTACAAAGATTCCTTCTTCCGCTGCAAGACGTCTTGCCATTACTTCAGCATCGTGATCTTTAATCAATAATACCTCATCAAAAATAGCACGGTTCAAGATTTTAGGAATAAATCCTGGGCCTGTCCCTGGAATTTTGTGTGGTCCTGGTTTACCACCTGATAATACTGGTGAACCAAATGGCTCTACTACATATATTTTTATACTAGGAATCATTTTCTTTAATTCTTCTCCGACCCCAGTAACAGTTCCACCTGTCCCTGCTGTCAAGACAAGTGCATCTAACTTTCCTTCAAAAGCTTCATAAATTTCTACAGCCGTTGTACCTCGATGCGCGTCTGAATTTGCAGGATTCTCAAACTGCATTGGAATGAAGCTTTCTTCTATATCGTTTGCTAAGCGATTTGCTTCATCAATTGCTCCTTGCATTCGTCTGCTGCCTGGAGTTAAATGAACCTCGGCTCCATATGCTTTTAAAATTTGCACACGTTCCTTTGTTGCATTGTCAGGCATCGTGATGATACAACGGTAGCCCTTCACCGCCGCTACCATCGCAATTCCTATTCCAGTATTACCTGATGTTGGTTCAATAATCGTGCTTTTTCCTGGGATAAGCTTCCCTTCTTTTTCTGCGTTTTCAATCATATTTAATGCCGCACGGTCTTTTACACTTCCGCCAGGATTAAAAGACTCTAACTTAATATATACTTCTGCCCTAGTTGGGGTTGGTATTCTATTTAATTGAACAATTGGTGTATTCCCTATTAATTCAAGTACAGATTTGTACAGCTTCATTTTTCACTGTTCCTCCTATAATCTGCGAGCATATTTTTCAATTATACTGCTCATTTCTTTTACCTTAGATGTTACTTTATCCGCATAAGTAAAGTCACCATAGCAATATGGATATCTAAAATTCAACTTGTCATTATTACAGGTGTAAATGGTTGGCGATCGTTCGACCATATATTCTGAATAGGTCTTTGCAGATTCCTCACTATGTTCAACCTGACTATTACTAACAATAAAGTCAATATAACCTGGTCCCATATTATAGCTTTGGATGATTGTTTCTATGTCCACCCCTTGCTTCTGACCATACTTGTACATTTCTGCAAAGTGAAAAACTCCCTGCTTAATACTTTCTGAAGGATCTTCAATTGCATTTCTTTTTAGTCCTGCTGATTCAGAGGATTGCATCGGATCATTTCCCTTACCATGACTTTCTTGATCCATAATAGCCAGTAAAATGGGGGAAAGTTCCTCTGCATTTAATTCATTTAATTCTAATTCATTCGCAATTTCTGGTAAATATTTCAACAATCTTTGTTGGTTATTTTGTTTGATTGTACTATTAACAAATAAATAGCCAAAGTATATAACTACTATTAAGACAATTATTGTGTTCGTCACAGTTTTTCTTCTTCTCTTCATCCCTATCCCTCGTTGACGCTTAAAAAACGATTAAACGTTTCCTGATTTTTTTGCCGTTACCTGATACATTAATTCATTATACAAGAAACAATATGGAATTTCATTCCCTGCGAAAGAGAACTTTTATTTTTCCTTAAAAAAATAAAAAACTTAGCTAATGCAAAAGAAAATGCATTAACTAAGTCTTAGAGTTACATCATGATTCTTGAACAGTAGAAGTAGGCTTTCCTGCTTCGATTAGGACTTTGTCTCTTCCTAAGAAAAAGGACAAAATAATAATAAACGCCCCGGTTCCCAATAATAACCACTCTATATCAATAAAATCTGCAAGTGGACCAAATATTAACATCCCTATTGGCATCATTGAGGTAGAAATCATTCCCATTACGCCGAAAACTCTTCCCAAAAATCCTTCTTCTATTTTTTCCTGTAATAAAACAGTTGTTGGTGTATTAAAGATTGGCATTGCCAAACCAAATAGTGCCATGAACACTAAATAGATCCAGAAGAACGGAATAATCCCAAGTACAACGGTACAAACTCCCATAATGATGCTGGCAAGTGTCATTGTTTTTATTTTATTCTGAAATCCTCCCCATGATGCGATGACTCCTCCTCCTACCATCATTCCAATGGAAAAGGCTATCTCAATAGCAGTTAACCGCCATACATCATCTCCAAAGCTACGCGTAACCTGCAAAGGAGTTAGGAATGCTGCTGGAGCCATAAGCACAAAGAAAATCGCAAAAAAGGCAAAGAATTTTTTCAAAAAGGCATGATTATTTACATACTTAAGCCCTTCTTTGAAATCACTAAAATAGCTGGTAGTTTGTTCCTCTGTTGCTTTTTGATGTGCAGGTATCTTTAAAAAGGCAAGCAAGGTAAAAATAGCAATTGCTGCTGTCACAACGTCTATGAAAAATATTGTTTCAATTGATGCCAATGTTAATAGGGCAGCACTTACCATTGGCGATACAAACATGATAATCGCCTGAATACTTCCGTTAATCCCATTGACCTTTGTCAGCTTTTCCTTTGGAACAATTTGCGGTAAAATCGCACCGACAGATGGTGTCTGTATTCCCGTCCCAAACGCTCGAACAGCAGCCATCACAAATAGTAGCCAAATTGGATCATATCCCATTAAAAAGAGAATGGCCAATATCAATGTTGCAAACGCAATAAGTCCATCAGACAGCATAATTAATAGCTTACGATTATAGCGGTCTGCCCAAACCCCCGCGACTGGCGATAAAATAAATGTTGGAAGAAATCCACAAAGGATATATAACGTCATCATCAGACCCGATTCGGTTGTTAACGTTATATGCCACATAATCGCATACTGTACAAGCGACGATCCAAATAGAGAAATCGTCTGACTACTAAGAAATAACACGATATTCCGATACCAATTTTCTTTATTATTAACTGTACTCATTTATAAACCTCACATTCTAATTTTTTCTTCATGTGAATAAGTCTATCTATGTCTATAAGAGCAGAAAAAAAGAGCGAAGACCTGGTATTCTCCCCTCTTTTTATTAACCAATATTAGGTTTCCAATAAATAGACAGACCAATCCCGTTCTTCTTAATAGAAGACTATCCAAACGTATTTAGTTAACGATGAAAAGTGGGAATCTTAATCTCATTGATGCTGTCAAAAGGAAAACCTCCGCTTCGTTTTGTATTCCAATTAATCATAGCATAAGCATAGTACTGGAAACAATCGCTTACAGAGTAAATTTTTTATTCGCTTTTTTCAAAAATTATGTAAATGATTGGTATTATGTTTAATAGATAGCTTTTTTTAGCAAAAATACGATTTTATCAACTAAACCAACTACTTTTTCAATAAATAAGAAGCAGAAGACCATCCCCCCCCCGCTTCTTGCTCTCCATCTTTTTTCTTTCAGTTAACGAATTAATAACTCCAGGTTTCCTTATCATAAAATACTTATTAGACTAAAATGTATATAAAATACATAAAGGAATGCTTAAAAACTAATTTTTACTTTTTATTAAAAATCGTACTTTGCTTCCTTCTTTTCTCTAATTTCCGTAAAAGTTTCCGTCAATACGATGGTATCTTCCACTAACCGTTCGATACGGAATAATACGTCATCGTCGGTAATTTCTTTGCGGTAGAAATCTTTTTCCTCAATGAATACATAAGTTTGCACGATTTGTGCTTTCATATAAGCCAAAATTGGCTTCAATTGCTGTTCCGCAATCAAATAATGTTTGGATGAACCAGCTGTTACGACAATACTAACTACTTTATCGCGAAAAGCATTTTGCGGCAATAAATCAAAAATATTTTTTAAGGTAGCAGGAATCGATGCTTGGAAAACCGGTGTACCTATAATTATTGCATCTGCTTCCATTAAAGTTTTTGTGACATATCCGGTATCACCTTCATATTCCAGATAATTTCTTCCATCACTAAATTGGATATCATAGTCCGCTAAATCGAGTAACGTTATCTCAACTTCAGGATAATTATCCGTAATAGCCTTCATTGTGTAATCCATTGCTGTTCTTGTTTTTGATCCGACCTTTGAACCGGATAAACCAACAATTTTCATTTCTTATGCCTCCGATTTTTTTGTATATTTTCTAATAGCCGGCAATATTTCTGAGCCAATGATTTCCACATTTTTCATGACATTTTTAAATGGCATTCCACCAAAGTCAATTTGTGCAATATAGCGTTGATGATTAAACATTTCATGTTGATAAAGAATTTTTTCTATAATTTGCTGCGGGCTTCCGATATTCATAATATTATGCGGATCTACGCCTTGTGCAAAATGCTGTTTTGGGAATCCAGCTCCATTTGTTTTTTTCATGCCTTCATTAATATGTGGATACATATCTTTTAAAGCTTGTTGAGATGATTCTGCTGCATAGAAAAAGCCTGCTGTTGCTACGGGTAATTCTGCAGGGTCAAAGCCACTGTTTCTTGCTGCTTCGCGATATGCGTCAACTGTGCGTTTAAATACAGATGCTGGACCGCCTAAATGTGCCATAAACATTGGGGCTCCTACCATCCCTGCTCTAATTGCACTTGCTGGTGTCCCTCCAACCGCTCGCCAAATCGGAATAAAGCCATTTTTAGGACGTGGCAAAACTTTCGCATTTCTTAACGGTGCACGGAATTCCCCGCTCCAATTCACTACTTCCGCTTCATTAATTTTCATCAATAGTTCAAACTTTTCTTCAAATAATTCTTCATAATTACGAAGATCATAACCTAACAAATCAAATAAACCGACTCTAGATGCACGACCAGCAATAATTTCTGCACGGCCTTTAGAAATTAAATCGATTGTTGCAAAATCCTCATACACTCGAACTGGATCAGATGTACTAATAATCGTAGAGGAGCTGGCAATTTTTATATTTTTCGTTGCTTGTGCAATGGCTGATAAAACAACCGAATGCGCTTGTGTGATGAAATATTCTTGATGACTTTCCCCTACACTAAAGAAATCTAGACCCGCTTGATCTGCTAATTTTGCATATTCGATAATTTCATGCACACGTTCTTCTGCAGAAATTCGCTCTCCTGTAAGTGGATTGGGCAAATGATCCCCTAATGTATAGATTCCAAACTCTAACCCTTTTGGATCTAGTCCGTATTTTTTCAATTGATTCACCTTTCTTCTATCCTGCATTTAATTAAGACTATTCTTCAATTCCTCAGGCGATCTCTCCCAATATTCATTGTTAAAATCTACAAGGAACTTTTTTAGCGATTGCTTTGATTCGTCCTCCATACTCTCTAGTGCAAATCTTCGTTTGATTGCTTTATCGAGACTATTTACATGCTCAGGCATCGACTTATAGCCAAATCGTTTCCTGCTTCCTTCTTTCATTTGCTTTGCTACCAAGATTTCACAAGCACCTGCTCCAGAATAATAAGCACCATCCTGATTTCTGTCTAACGCAATCCAAATAACCCAATATTTATGTGGATCTAAATCTAGGACTTCTTCTTTCGTCACATCCTTAAAAAATACTTTCTGTTCTACTTTACTTCTGCCATGCATAGCACCTACATCAATAAATACTTCCTGGCTTTCTCGGTCGATAATGATTGGTGTAACATTCTCTAAAGAAATAGAGCCAACTCCATATCCACCATCACCTTTTGTAGGGTCATTTCGTAAAATATTAAATTGTGCATTTTTGGGGGATGAACCTTGCTTTTTATTGTCCATGTTTTCTTTTGCTCCACCTTTCTCTTCCCTAATTCATATTCTCGTTTTGAGCGAGAAATGTTACTTCTGCCCACACTAGGTTGTGCTGAGTTGTAGTTCCACAAGCCACTTACGCTTTTGCTTTACAAACATAAGACATTTCTTTTGGAGATTAATTACTCCTTCTAAATGACTTGTCTTGATTGTAATATTAAGACCGATGGCGTTTCATGGCAATTATTCTGCTTGCTAGGGGAATGAATATTTCTATGTACAAAGATTAATCCGAGTTCTGTTTAGTTTGCCTTTGTTTTGAGTGGGCTATGTATGAGTCTAGTTGATTGAAAATAGTGGGTTTGGGTGGGTGTGGAGGCTTTTTTGGGTTTGTTAGTAACTTTTTCGGCTTTTGTTCTTTTGATGAACGCTTTTTTCTTTGTGTCGTTGCTTTTTGGTTTTCTTGTCTTTGGTGAACGCCACTTTTTCCTTGTGCTGGTGCTTTTTTGGTTTTCATCCCCCTTATGAACACCACTTTTTCCTTCTACTACTGCTTTTTTGGTTTTCATCCCCTTTATGAACACCACTTTTTCCTTCTACTACTGCTTTTCTGGCTTTCATCTCCTTTATGAACACCACTTTTTCCTTCTACTACTGCTTTTTTGGTTTTCATCCCCTTTATGAACACCACTTTTTCCTTCTTCTGTTGCTTTTCTGGCTTTCATCTCCTTTATGAACACCACTTTTTCCTTCTTCTGCTGCTTTTTTGGTTTTCATCTCCTTTATGAACATCACTTTTTCCTTCTACTACTGCTTTTTTGGTTTTCATCCCCCTTATGAACACCACTTTTTCCTTCTACTACTGCTTTTCTGGCTTTCATCTCCTTTATGAACACCACTTTTTCCTTCTACTACTGCTTTTTTGGTTTTCATCTCCTTTATGAACACCACTTTTTCCTTCTACTACTGCTTTTTTGGTTTTCATCCCCTTTATGAACACCACTTTTTCCTTCTACTACTGCTTTTTTGGTTTTCATCCCCTTTATGAACACCACTTTTTCCTTCTTCTGCTGCTTTTCTGGTTTTCATCCCCCTCATAAACACCACTTTTTCCTTCTAAAAATACCTTGTCAGCTTTCAGTAATAAAAAAAGCCCACCGTACTAATTCATTCATACGGTAAGCTTCGTTTTAAAAATCTATCACTTAAACTGGAACCAGCCAAAATCAAAATTGCTTCCTGGTAAAAATACAAAGGTAACTTTTTGCACCCCTATTACTTTTTCCAAATCAAATGCTTGTTCCTCATAACCGTCAGACTTATGAAACTCTACCATTTGATTGCTGTCACCTTCGTCACTTGCAAAACGAACATGAATCGTATTTTTTTCTATTGGCGATCTCCCAGAAATAATTAACTTTGTAGCTCCACTTGCCGTAAAATCGAATGATTCAAATGTTAAGGAAACATTGTTCCCAATTCCTTCTACACTATTTTCTTTTATTTCGAAAGTATCCCCATAAATATGATTGCATTCAGATGCATAATTACGTTCAAATGCTTGATTTTTCTTTTCAAAATAAAAGCCTTTTATATGGACTTTTTGACGGAAGACAAAACAAATCGATTTAATTCCACGGAGCCTTTTGGAAAGCTGGTATGTTTCTTCCTGGTAAACATTCCACTTTGATGGTTTTTGATAAATAACATCCGCTACTAATTCGCTACCCTCTTCATCAGGCATTCCCTCCCAAATTTGCAGGGAATATTCATCATCAGATAAGGCAAAAATCGGTATAGTGATTTTATCTGACCCATAATTCCCAAAGTCTATTTCACGAAGCCCGACTTGCGTTTCACCATCTCTACTTGTCGCAACACCACGCTCATTCCCGTTAGTTACTTCGCCTTTGCTATAGTCATATAATCCTGCTGAGATAAATCCATATGGATCTTTATACGCTTTTCCAAGACCAACCGCCTTATATTCGAGCTCAGAGATAAGCTTCGTTTTATCCGTACCATTCTTGCTTGTACAACGAAGACGAAACTCTCCATCACCTAAGGCTGTCACTTTTACTTTATCACCATTCACGTCCACTTTCGCTATATTTGATTCAATACCAGCATCGTTGACAACACTCCACTCTAGTTCTCTATAAGAAGTATCTTCCGGAAATAGTTTGGCTGTAATAAACATCTCTTTTCTAGCTGCATCAAATAGTTGCCCAGATTCACTAATAATTTCAATTTTGCGTAGGGGCACTTCTTCTTCTTTCCCCATAACAGTTGGTGTATCTGTATTTTTCATCGTAGCGGAAACACCAATTAATACGCTTTCCTTAGCTGGAAGGCTTTCAAACGCTAAGATTTCACTTTCTAGTCCTTTAGAGGTTACCTCCATTTGAATTTTTCCAGGTTCCGTTGTGGCTGCAATAATTGCCATCATCTTCCCACTAAACAGCCTTCTACTTACCCCTTTGTATTGATCATAATCTGTACTATCTCCATTATCTAAGCCAACTAGGCGGCCAGCACCCGTCACGTTTACGTACACACGATTTGTGGCATTTTCCACTGGATTTCCAGCCTTATCCTCTGTTCCAATTTCTACAAAAAGTAAATCCGTACCATTTGCAGTTAGTTTTTGCTTATCTGCTTTCAAAGTAATTTTTTTCGCATCACCGAAGGATTTTTTTGTGTCTGTTGCGATTATATTACCTGCATCATCATAGGCAATTGCTGTTAGCTCCCCTTTTTCATAAGGGATTTTCCACCAGCCTACAAGGTCTGTCCCGTGTTTATGATCGATAACATGGGTACCAATTGTTTTCCCGTTAAGTTGCAATTCCACTTTGGGAGCATTGGATGATACGCGTACATCAACCATTTGGCCTTCGCTAAAGTCCCAATAAGGAAAAAGATGTACCATCGGTTTTTTTCTGTAATCTGTCCATGCCGCTTGATAAATATAATAGGAGTCCTTTTTTAAAGTAGCTGTGTCGATTTGGCCAAAATAAGCATTTTTCGTATGATAAGGTGTTGGCTCCCCGATATAGTCGAATCCTGTCCAAATAAACGTTCCAAGGGAAAAAGGTGCATCTCTATCAGCTATAATACAAGCTTCTGTCGACTGAGCCCCCCAGCTTGTGGAACTATTTCCAAGTGCAGAACATTGTTCATCATCATCGGCGAGAATCGATTTTTCATAAGGAAAATGATAGATACCCCTACTTTGGACAACCGATGCAGTTTCACTTCCGTAAATAATCCAATCTGGATGTGCTTCATGATGCTTATGGTAGTATTTTTCCCCATAATTATAGCCTGCGACTTTTACAATATCCGCACATTTTTGTGCATTTTCCCATGGCATATAATTGGAACCAATTGTTACCCAGGCATTGTTCTTCGGATCATACTTATGTACTTCCTCCATTAACATCCTTGTTATTTCTTGCCCTCTCTCGTCTGCATGGGTGTCATATATTTCGTTTCCAATACTCCACATTAACAGACTTGGATGATTTCGGTCTCGCCTCACCCAGCTTCTTATATCGATCGGTGCCCACTCTTTAAAGAAACGCGCGTAATCATACTTAGTCTTCGGTCTTTCCCACATATCAAATGCTTCTGAAACGACAAGAAATCCTAGCTCATCTGCTAAATCCATTAGCTCTTTTGCCGGCATATTGTGGGCTGTTCTAATCGCATTTACGCCCATATCCTTTAATATTTCGAATCTTCTTTGTAAAGCTTGTTTATTAAACGCAGCTCCTAATGCCCCTAAATCATGATGTTCACAAACACCATTTAGCTTCATTCTTTTGCCATTTAAGCGAAGTCCCTGCTTGGCATCTAGAACAATACTTCGAAAGCCTATATTTTGGGTAACAGCTTCAACTGTCGTTAACTCAGGATAAATCATTTGCAACTCTGTTTTAAGCTGATATAAATGTGGCTCATCTATGCTCCAAAGCAATGGATGATCGACAAAGAGACTTTGTTTATTAGAAGCAGCTGTTTCCGTTTCTGCTTCCACCTTTTCTGAGGAAATGGCTAACCTTTGATTTTTGAAAAAAATAGAGTGGATGAGGTGCACGTCTTGATCAATCGCTAATTCTGTCTCCACTTCGACACGCCAACGATTATCTTGTTGATTCATGGTAATGTAAATTCCATCGGTAACTAGATGATTTTTATCTCTTGTCTTAAGCCAGACATTCCGATAAATCCCAGCTCCTGAATACCATCGACTATTAGGGCTTTCATACACTACTTTTACAAGGATATCATTTTCACCATCGACCATAGCAGCTGTGATATCATGTTCAAATGAGGAATAACCATTTTTCCACTCCCCAACAAACTTGTTGTTTACATATACAGAGGAATCCATATACACACCATCAAAACATACCAATACCTGCTCCGTTTGTTTCCTTGAATAAGTAAATCGTTTACGATACCAACCAATGCTAGTTTCATAGAGATCGAGTGTATTATAAATAAGCCAATCATGTGGCAAATCAATTGGCTTAAATTCTAAATGAGTACTATCTGTCACTTCCAAACCGCTTTTTGCAAATTCCCATCCGTCATTAAAAAGCATTTTCCTATTCATTATATGTGCGACTCCTTTTATTTAGGTTCTTTAAGGAGATGACGGTTCTTTGCTCTCAAAAAGAAGCAGAAGAACCGTCCTCCCTCTGTTACCCAGTTATCTTTATAGCTTGCTCTTGAGCTTCGATACATAGTTCTGCCGCTTTGAATGCGTGTTCTTGGGTCATTGCGTTTTCGGTTCCATTTAAGCAGTCTAAAATGAACTGACCAAAGAAAGGATAGCCTACTTTTCCTGAAAGCTCAAAGTGTTTCTCTCCCTCTTGGTTTACTAAGTATAGGTGGTTTGATGAATTGCTTCGAGCTATATCAATATACTTTCTTACTTCGATATAACCTTCTGTTCCAAGGATAAGTACCCGTCCATCTCCCCATGTCCCTAACCCATCTGGTGTAAACCAATCCACTCGGAAGTAAAACGTCGCCCCGTTGTCTGCTAAAAGAGTTGCATCCCCAAAATCCTCAAATTCTGGGTGATCTTTAAAACTATAGTTCGCTACTTTACTGTGCAATACCTTTGCATCCTTTGCACCTGTATAATGTAAGAACTGTTCAATTTGATGACTTCCAATATCACAAAGAATTCCGCCAAAATATGCTGGATCAAAGAACCAATCTGGTCTTGATTCTGGATTAGCACGATGGGGGCCAAATCCTGTTACTTGAATCACTCGCCCAATAGCTCCTTGTTCAATTAATTGGCCTGCAAATATAGCACTCTCTACATGTAATCTTTCACTATAGTAGATGCCCCATTTTAGTCCTGTTTCTGCGACTTTTTTTCTAGCTAGGATTACTTGTTCCTTTTTTGTAAATGCAGGCTTATCAGCAAAATAATGCTTTCCGGCATCTAACACACGAAGCCCTAACTCACAGCGATCTACTGGTATGCATGCGCTTGCAATAAGATGGATAGTTGTATTTTCTAGAATTTCCTGCTCGGACGTTGCCACAGTAGCACTCGGATATTTTTCACAAAAGGCAGCTGCTTTTTGTGCATCAGGATCATAGACTGCTACTAATTCTCCACCTGCTTCTATTAATCCATTACACATTCCATAAATATGGCCATGGTCAAGACCAATGGCAGCAAAGAGAAACTCACCTTTATCTACTACTTTATTGACCTTACCTTCTGGTGCGTAGTTCATTCCGTCCTTTTTGTTCATCCTAATCACTCCTCTATCGGATTAAAAATTCTATTCAGCTATTTTAGGAAACAACTAAATGATTATTCATACTTGCCGCCAGTTGTTATAGTGTTATCAGAAAAGTTTTCCACCACATTTTTCTTTTCATAAAAATGTTTTGCGTGAGTAAGAATTCCTTCTCTTGTAAAAAAAGGATCTTCTTTTGTTAAAGGTAATTTGACTGTTTTACCTGTATTTGCAGCCTGATAAATAGCTGTAATCAGCTCAAGAGTTTGCTGACCTTGTTTCCCATCAATGAGTACATCCTTTTTCCCGTTAACTGCTAATAATACGTCATAGATTTGACCAGTATGCCCTTCATATGAAATGGATGGCAAACGATCATATACTTGTTGAATTTGTTCTGCTAATTGCGGATCATCTTCTGGAAAGCCATTCTCTTTTGACTTAGAGGCTTTCACCTTCCAAGGAGCAGATACTCGAGCATTTTTCCCTTGGAAAATTAATTGTTGTTCCTCTCCATGATGAATGACGGAGCTCGTAATTTGGGCAAGAGCGCCATTGTCATATTTCATGATGGCGATAGATATGTCTTCAACTTCTGCATTATCATGAGAAGCGTTACTTGCAACAGCCGTTACTTCTGCTGGCATTCCATTCATCCATTGGAAAATATCGATATGATGAACAGCATGATTTAACGTACAACCTCCACCCTCTTTCTCCCAAGTTCCTCTCCACCATAAATCATAGTAGCTATAGCCTCTCCACCAATAAGAATCAACCTGTGTATGTACAATTGGTCCCATTAATTTTGTATCCAATACTTGTTTCAATTTCATCATCGGATTAGTAAAACGATTTTGGGCAACAACCGATAAGATGCGTTTATTTTTCTTCGCTGCCTCATTCATTGCATGACATTCCTCTAGGGAAGAAGCCATTGGCTTTTCCACTAAAACATGCGTTCCTGCATTCATCGCAGCAATTGAAATTTCAGCATGTGTATAAGGGGGAGTACAAACAGAAACTAAATCTATATCTGGTCTGTTTAAAAGCTCTTTATAATCATCATATATATCCACATCTAACTGATAGTCCTTAGCCTTTTGATGTGCTTTGTCTGGATAAATGTCACAAAGTGCAACTATTTTACACTCATCCTTAAACTGCAAATATCCCTTTACGTGAGAATTAGAAATTGCACCTGTGCCAATGATAGCTATGTTAATCAATATGCAGACACTTCCTTTTATTTGAGTATAATGACATTTTTATGAAGGAAAACTAGTTGCTTTACTGGAATGGATCGACTTGTTTAGTAATTCTTGTTGGGAATAAAAATAGTAAACTTGTATAAGGGAGGAAAATAATAAAGAACGGAAATTTAGATAGCTCTTGGCTTAGAGATTACGGAATGCTTCTTCTATTCACCACCTTTTCTGAATCGTTCTTAAACGAGTTTTATTTTGTGGAATTATCAAATTGTTAACGGTTACATTTCTTCCTATTAATCTGTTAAAATATATGTGCTTCGACTATTTATTATAGGAAGAATTGAGTTTCTTTTCAAGTAAAATGTAACCCCTTTCTTACCTTCTAATGAAAAAGGGACGAATCTCACGCATCCTATTGGATACATAAGAACCGTCCGTGGGCACTGAAAAACTGGCTAGTTAATGATGATGGGCAATAGCCACTTTTTAAACATAAGATGATGGATTTGTTTTCCGAGGCGTCCGCTCGCTTTCCATGGGGCGAGCGGACGCCTCTCCAAACCAACCTTATTTTCACTTTCGAATATGCTTGCTCTTAATCCCGCACGAAAAAAAGACTTTTTCAGTGGTCTCGAACCGTCCCTCCGATTCCTTATGCTGGGTTTACTTCTAATTCTACTTTAATTTTGATGTCTTTTCCTACTAGTACGCCACCTGATTCTAATACTGCGTTCCAAGTAAGTCCGAAGTCTTCACGGTTGATTTTTGCTTCCCCTTCAAAACCGTAAACTTCTACACCCCATGGGTTTGTGCCTTTTCCACCGAATTCTACGTCAAATGTTACTGGTTTCGTAACATCTTTAATTGTTAAATCTCCTGTTACTTTAAAGTCATCTCCATCTTTTGTAATAGATGTGGATTTAAAATCAATTGTTGGGTATTTTTCTACATCAAAGAAGTCAGCTGATTTTAAGTGATTGTCGCGATCTTCGCTATGTGTATTAATGCTTGCTACTTCAAATTTAAATGCAATGCTAGCTGTTGTTAGGTCTGTTAAATCTGCAGCTTCTACGTCTGCTGTATAAGAGTTAAATTGCCCCTTTACCTTTGAAACCATCATATGTTTTACTTCGAACCCTACGCTAGAATGTGATTGATCTACTGTCCATTTTGCCATTTTAAAATTCCTCCATTTTCCTTTTTTATTTTGAATTCAAGATATTTATTCAAAAAATTAGTCTCCCTCGATTTTTGTTTCTATTCAAGGCAAACTGATTAGAGATTTTTCTACCGAAAAATACTTTGAAATAAATTATCTCTAATTAAAGATAATTTTACACACATCTTTTTGTTTTGTCCATACTTAAGTAAAAAATTTTTTTATTAAATTTTGGTAAGAAATTCTGTAACTTTATAAATTTATCTTATAACCATTTCTCCTCTTCACTCATTAAGTATTTGTATTTCTTATGTAAAAATGATAATTAAAAAAATCGCCAACCAACAGCATTGCGTACATGCTCTATTAAACTTGTTTTCGATAAAATCGTTACTATACTTGCTTTTGATAAACGATAGGAAACTACTTTTACCTATTACAGATAAATAAAAAAAGTAGGTATCAACAGAGTCGATAACCTACTTTTTTATTAGGCAGTTTTCGTAAAGTTTGTTGCGATAACCCGCAGCTGGAATACACCCCGCTTTCCGTGGAGCTAAGCTTAACCCTCCTCAGCTTTGAACTGGGGTCTCAGACTGTCTCGCTAATCCCCGTGGCGTCTACGTGTATTCCGGCTGCTCCATTCCATTATTCCAACTAATTCTTTTTTTCGATTAAAAAACAACAATCCTTTAGAAAACAGCCTTTTATTAACAGAATGTATCTTTTGATTTTGGTACAGAAAGTCCAAATAATGGACGAAGATACAAGGCTACAAACGTACCAGCTAATGCTAGAATTCCCCATACGTAACCATGTACACTGAAAGATGCGATACCACCAAAGTATGCACCTACATTACATCCAAATGCTAGACGTGATCCATAGCCCATTAATAACCCACCGATGATGGAAGCAAGCACATTTCCAACCGTTACTTTTGAGAATTTAAATAGACCGCCTGCTGCTGATGCTAAAAATGCACCAAGGATTACACCAAAGTTTAAAATAGTTGTCGAGTCTGCAAAAATAGAAGCTTCTAAAGCTTGGGCATTTGCCCCTTGCCAGAATCCCCAACTTGCTACATCCATTCCAAAGAATTGTGCTACTTTAGAGCCCCATAAAGCAAAAGCAGATGTAATTCCCCATGGAGTACCACGTGTCATCAATGTTAAAGCATTAAGTACAGCTAACACGACTGCTGCTGCAAACAATGGCCAAGAACCACGGAAAATTCGTTTCCAGCCTGTTGTGGTTGGAAGTGGAGCCATTTTTGGTGCTTTTCTTTTTCTTTCAATCACTAATGTAATCCATGCAATTAAACCAAATAATATGATCGATACTAGCCAAGCTCCACCATAGCCAAGACCTGTAGAGGTTGCTAATGAAATGGGTTTAAATGATGGTAATTCTTGCGTCCAAAATGTTAAATGGGCTGCCCCAATCGTTGAACCAATGATAAAGAATAATAATGTCACAAACGCAACAGAACGTCCACCACCTACTGCATACAATGTACCAGACGCACATCCGCCGCCTAGCTGCATGCCGATACCAAACATAAAGGCACCAACAACAAGACTAACGCCAACTGGTGATACATATCCAGTTGCTCCTGTTCCAAAAAATGAAATGCCATATGCTAAAATTGGTGCAAAAAGGGTTACTGCCACTGCAAGCATTAGCATATGGGCACGCAATGCTTGCCCATTCCCTACAGATGCAAGTCTGCGAAATGCTGACGTGAAACCAAAACGAGCATGAAACAATGTATAACCAAGTAAAAGACCTAATACCAATAATATAGGTTGCATACTCTGTTGTGTCACGATTAAGTAGACTAGTAGAATTGCTGCAACAATAAGTCCACCGATGATTAAAGGCATCTGTGGAGCCTTTAATCCTTTGGGCTGTTCTTCAAGACTCTTTGCTATTTGAACCGATTGAACATTTGCTGAAGTTTCCACTCCTAAACACCCTTTCCCTATTAATATAGTCGGATTTACTTTTTTCATCTTAAAGTTATTTTGAGGTAGTGTCAATAAGAAAATCTTTCTTTTTGACAGTTTATACTACGTAAACCTTTACATTTAAACTTATCGAAAAATGAATAAAGAAGCTGGGACAAAACAAAATATATAATAGCTAAAGACGAACAATCTCTCATTTAGTAGCGAAACCAACTCATTCCATCATTTTTTAAAAGAAAATATAATTAGTAGGAAATACGAAGCAGCCTGAATACACGTAGACTCCTATGGGAGCTGCGAGAAAGTCCAAGACCCCGCAGGAACGAGGAGGCTTGGCGCTCGCCCCATGGAAAGCGAAGTGTATTCAGGCTGCGGGTGATCACCACAAACCTTCTTTCTTAAAATGAATAAAACCCCAAACAATTATACGAACTTTTCTTAGCATGTACGTATAATGTTCGGGGTTATTTGGTTGAAAATACTTATGCTCCAGCTTCTCTTAATCGAATTGCCTTTTCTTAGCTATTATTCATTTCCCTTTTTAACCCATTCTGCAACTGTAACAGTACGTTTAGCTTGGTGCTTCACAGCGCCTTGCACGTCTTCAATCATTTTCCCATCTTGTCCAACTGTTACACTTGTTCCATAAGGGTTTCCGCCTGCTCCGAAAAGGACAGGATCAGTGTATCCTGGAGTAGCGATAATAGCACCCCAATGCATCATGGAAGTGTATAAAGATAATAGTGTTGCTTCTTGTCCACCATGTGGATTTTGTGCTGAAGTCATCGCACTTACTACTTTGTTCACTGTTTTTCCTGTTGCCCAAAGTCCGCCTTGTAAATCAATGAATTGCTTCATTTGAGATGGCATTGTACCAAAACGTGTAGGAACACTGAAAATAATAGCATCTGCCCACTCAATATCTTCTGATGTTGCAACTGGTACATCTTTTGTTGCTTCAACTGTTGATTTCCATACTTCATTGCTGTCGACAACAGATTGTGGTGCTAATTCTTGTACTTTTACTACTTTCACTTCTGCGCCTGCTTCTTTTGCACCTTCTGCAGCCCATTGTGCTAATTGATAGTTTGTTCCACCCATACTATAAAAAACTACTGCTACTTTAACATTTGACATAGTTTCCATCTCCTTTGATTTCTTAAATAATTTGTCTAAAAACCCCATAAGTACACCTGCTTTTATTTATTATGCTCGGGAACTTATAAGAACTACCTTCACTGAATACGTATTTTTCCAATGTTGCTGTTCTTTTTATTCCCTATTAATTGAAATTTATCCCACTCTTGACGGGCAGTAAACCCCCGCTCATGGAAATTTTCTTTATAATTGTTTTTTCTTTTAAATAAAGGCTGGTTTCGTAAAATTTATTGCTTTTATCCGACAGCCTAAATAAATTATCTATTCGTTATTGCAGAATACCATTTGCCAGCTGCTTCTACTTCTTCAGCTGTTAATTGATGGCCTCTGTTTTCCCAATGCATTTCAACATTAGCATTTGCTTTTGCAAGCATTGATTGTAATTCGTTTGATTCTTCTGGTGAACAAATTGGATCATTTGTCCCCGCTGCAATAAATACTGCTTTTCCTGTTAAATCAGGAAGTATAATCCCTCTTCTTGGAACCATTGGATGATGAAGAATAGCTGCTTTCAATGCATCCTGATAGTGGAATAGTAAGCTCGCTGCAATATTAGCACCATTAGAATATCCAATGGCAATTACATTATTTCGATCAAACTCATATTCTTTAGCAGCTTCATCAAGAAATTCATTTAATTCCTGTGTACGGAAAATTAAATCTTCCTCATCAAATACACCTTCAGCTAATCGCTTAAAAAAACGGGGCATTCCATTTTCTAAAATATTTCCACGAACACTTAATACAGCTGCATCATCATCAATCATGCCAGCAAGAGGCAATAAATCTAATTCAGTGCCGCCTGTACCATGTAATAGCAATAATGTTGGCTTTTTCGAATCTTTACCTTTATTGAAAATATGCTTCATTCCTTCTCCTCCTCTAAAATTCTAACGTTAACATTAGGCAATGCAGCTGTTAGTTCCTCTCTTTTTTCCTCTAGCCACTCAGGCAGCATAAGCTTTTCTCCTAGATTGCTTACTGGCTCATCTACCGCAAATCCTGGACCATCGGTAGCAATCTCAAAAAGAATCCCACCTTCTTCATGAAAATATAGTGCCTTAAAATAGTTCCGGTCTTTGATCTCAGTTGGATAATAGCCTTTTTCTAATAGAGACGATCTCCATTGCTGAAGCTCTTCCATGTCTCTCGCTCGCCAAGCAATGTGATGGACTGTTCCTGCTCCCATGAGACCGCGAACAGATGGGGTCAATTTTATATCAATCACATTGCCTATCTGCGCCTCTGTTGAGAAACGAAGATACCCTGCATCTTCTCCCACATATTTTAGACCTAATATATTTTCTAGTACTTCTGCTGTTTTGCTAGGTTGAGCAGAATTTAAAGTTGCCCCGCCAAATCCTTTAATAGCAACAGATGGATTAATATCTCCTATTGCCCAATTATTTATTGGGCCATCCTTTCTTTCCACCAATTCGATTTGAAGTCCATCTGGATCAACAAATTGCAAATAATTTTCGTCAAATCTAATAACACTTTCCACTTTCACACCATGACGATGAAGACGATTCTTCCAAAATTCACTAGTACCATGAGGAATGACATAACTTGTAACACCGACCTGTCCTGTGCCAATTCTACCTTTCAGCTGTTTTTCCCACGGAAAGAAAGTAATCACGGTTCCTGGCGTTCCTGCTTCATTCCCAAAATAAAGATGATATACTTCAGGACGATCAAAGTTAATCGTCTTTTTTACCATTCTTAGACCAAGAATACTAGCATAAAAATCGATATTTTTTTGAGCATCATTAACCATTGCTGAAATATGATGTATCCCTGCCGTTTTCTGCATACTATCCTCTCCAATCAAAGGATTATTGTGGTCTTTCTTTCGTAAACATTTCACCGATTTTTGCATAGTCATTTCCAGCTAACCTGCTGACTGGAGCTAATCCTCGTGGATCAATTCTGCCATTTTCGTAAAGATTACTGTCGATGTGGTAAAGTACTACTCTTCCAATCAGAAAATCACATCCTGGAAGGGCATCTGCCCCTCCCAATTCTAATGAGTGTTCCAATACACATTCCATACGAATTTTTGCTTCTTTTACACCAGGTACAGAAATTTCACTACTATCAATAGGCGTTAACCCCGCTAGCTTAATTTCACTTTGACTTGGAGAAAGATTTGCTGCAGTTTGATTGATTTTATCAACATTTTGTTCATCTACAATGTGAATAACAAATTCCTTCTTACTTAAAATATTTCTCGCTGTATCCTTTTGCTTCCCATTGGAGCGCTGGATAGATAATGAAACCAATGGCGGATTAGACGACACAATATTAAAGTAGCTAAACGGAGCTCCATTTAAGACGCCTTCTTCCGATAAGCTAGTAACAAAGGCAATTGGCCTAGGAATTATGCTTCCAATCAGAAATTTATAATTATCTCTTTCTGAAATAATTTTCGGATCAATAGACTGCATCAAATCATCCTTTACAAAGTTAGTCGAGATTTCTTACGTCAATTGGTATTAATCTACGTTCAAGCTGTTCTCTATACTGCTCATATTGAGTTGGCAACATTAATTTTTCTCCCATTGTTTCTTGGGATTCATCAATCGCAAATCCCGGAGGATCTGTTGCAATTTCAAAGAGAATTTCTCCATGCTCTCTAAAATAGATGGCGTTAAAATAATTTCGATCCTGAACAGGTGTAACATGATATCCATTTTGTGAAACATGCTTTTGCCAATCTAATTGATCATGATCATCCACTGCTCTAAAGGCAATATGATGAACTGTTCCAACCCCCATTGCTCCACTACCACTAGTAGTCCATTTTAAATCAATGACATTGCCGATATCGCTGAAAGAACGGAATCGAACATACTCTCCTTCTTTCCCAACTTTTTCAAAGCCCATCACGTTTTCTAAAAGTTCTGCCGTTTTTTCTGGTTGTTTTGATAAAAGTGTTGCGCCGCCAAAACCTTTAATTGCGTTTTCTGATGTTACTTCACCAAACTGCCAGCTATTATTCTTTCCTTCTTCTCTTTCCACAATTTCTAGTAGTAATCCATCGGGATCAGCAAATTCCAAGTATTTTTCACCAAAGCGTTCCGTTTTTGTGAAAGATATATTAAATTTCGCTAATCTATTCTCCCAAAATGTAAGTGCTCCTTTAGGAACAACATAAGAAGTTACGCCAACTTGCCCATCTCCAATAATTCCTTGACGTGCTCCTACCCATGGAAAGAAAGTAATAATCGTTCCGGGATTCCCGCCTTCATCTCCAAAATATAAATGGTATGTTCCTGGATCATCAAAATTGACAGTTTGTTTTACTAAACGTAATCCTAACACACCTGCATAGAAATCAACATTCTCTTGAGGATGGCCTACAATTGCTGTAATATGGTGAATTCCACTTGTTTTTTTCGTCATTTTCCTTCCACTCCTATTCCTTAATAAACTCTGCATTATTACTTAATATTAGATAATTGTTAGAAAATCATTTGTATGATTTTTATAGTTCACCTATTATTACGAATTAAAATATTATTAATTCGAGATATTGTTTTAAAAAAATTACATGCTTTGTGCATGAAGACCTAGTTTTTTTAACTGCTCAATTAGCATTTCTTTCTCATTCGTATCTAAACCCCCACATATCTCTCTCATCGCTATCTTATGCTTTGGGAAGACTTTATCCATTAGTTCGGTTCCTTGTTTGGTAATAACCACATAAGTAATCCGACGATCTTTAGGACATGGCTTTCTCCTGATTAAGTTTTTATGCTCTAATTTATCTACAACATAAGTAATACTGCTACTTGCAAGGAGGATTTTTTCTCCAATCTTTTGAATCGGCTGATCCCCTTTGCTGTAGATTAATTCCAAAACAGAAAACTCTGTAGGGTTTAATCCAAGACACCTTATATCTTCTTCTACTTGTTTCTTTATTGATTGCAAAGCCCTCGATAAAACGACGAAGACCTTTAAAGATAAATCCTCTTCACTTAATAATTCCTTATTATCCATGATAATCATCCTTTCAATTATCTTGAATTCGAGATAATTATATAACAGTTTATTTGTACATGTCAACTGGTTTTATTAAAACACTACAATTATTCTACGCACTATTAATTTAAGCTTATGATTATTTTCTATAATCAAATCTTTCTTTTGGAGCATGAAGTGTATGACCATTCACCACTACTGTATTTTTATCTGTCCATTCAATAGTCGCTGTTTCTTCGTTATTATTCCAATAAACATTTTTGGTCTTATTATCTTTATTATTCAATACAAGTTCCCCGCGAATTGCATAGGAAGTAGTAGCACCACCATTTACGAGATAAGCTTTTAAGGTGTAAGTGCCATCTGAAGAGGTTTCTTCTGTTAAGTATTCCCCTTTTGGCAATCTATTCATATCGTAAAATGCCCAATATACTGCATATCCAATCAGGCCCAAAAGAATAAGACTAATTACAATAACCGTTAATCCTTTGTTTCTTTTTTTGTTTGTGTTAGATAGGTTAGTGTTCAAGTGGTTTCCTCCGCATTGAATATTATCAAAAAATTCCTTCTTTATTATACATTATTTGGAGGTAGAGATTCATTAAAAACATCCTGAATACCCATCCAAAAAAACAGGCGAAATTTTTTCCACCTGCTTTAGTCAATCCATAAGTATTAAGAACGCTTTTGTTTTTTTCTAGAAGAATCAGCCTTCGTTCTTCCTGTTTCCTTCGTAGTTGTTCCTTGAGCTTCAGGTTGTGTAGCACCTAAACCAATTGTTGATGGATCTGCTTTTCTATTTGTCATTCAATTCACCTCCACTGTCTAGTTTTCCTTGAATAAATGAAGTTATGTGAATTGTTGTATAAAGAATTGTAAAAATCCTTTTGTAACTTTATTTGCTGTTATTCGTATTACTTTACATACGCATAAAGCAAACAACTGTAATATATAAAAGAACGTTTTTACCGTTTCGATTAATAAAATATATTTTCTAAAAAACAATCGTAATCCTAGTCCCTTCACCCAACTTACTTTCTACCAAAATCTTTCCGCCATGCGCTTCAACTATCTCCTTAGCAATGGCTAATCCTAAGCCACTCCCTTTATGAGATTCTCCTGTATTTGTTCCACGATAGTAGCGGGAAAATAAATTTTCTAGTTCCCCTTCTTCAATTCCATTTCCATTATCCTCTATCAAAATTTTGATATGTTCTGTATCTTGAAAAATGGAAGCTTGAATAAAGGTATCTGGTGGATTATGAACAATTGCATTATAGATTAAATTCATTAATGCACGTTGAATCAACGTTCTATCACATCTAAATGAATATTGTTCTATTTCTGTTGAAAAAACAAGGTTTGTTTCCTCATATAGAGGATGATTCAAAATTTGGATAACAGACTCTCTCACTATATCGATAATATTCTCTTTTGTCTTTTTCACTGGAAAAGCATTGCCCTTTAACTTATAGGTTAGGTTCAAATCATCAATTAAATGCTCAATATAATTTGATTTATTTAAGATAATATCAACATATCGTTTCTTTTCTATATTATCTAACTCGTAGTCCTGCAGCAATTCCGAGTAACCTTTAATAGAAGAAAGTGGTGTTTTTATATCATGTGTAATATTGGTGATCCATTCTTCTCTTATCTTTTCCAATTTTCTGTGTTCGACTTCATTGAATTGAAGGGTATCTGATAATTTATTTAAATTCTCAAATACAGTTTTATAAACACCTTTTACCTGATTTTTTCTCCAAAAGTCCCCTTTCGCTAGCTTTTGAATTCCCTCAACAAGCTGAACGATTGGGTTTGCTAGTCGTCTACTAAAAAAGTATCCAAATATTAAAGCAATTAATGTTACCACTAGTACAATGGAAACAATAGTGAGTAAAACATCTCGTACAAGTGTTTCTGTCCGATAATTGATATAAGCCTTTCCAATGACTTTCTCTGGATATCCCATGATATAGCTCAAGTTACGATTTCCCTTTTCTAACATCCCTATATATATAGTGGAGTTTTCTAGTGCTCCCGTAAACTTATGGTAGTGGATTAATTCAGCAGGAGTATAATGGGTAGGAACTTTCTCTGGTTTAGAATGACTGTATATTTCCGTCCCATTCTCATCCAAAACCTGAATCCAAATATGTCCTTCTTCTAAATCCCCCAACTTAGAATCAGGAATGGAAACCTCTTCATTCTTCACTTGAATATTGTTTGCAAAATCTAAGGTATAATAAGTTGGATTCTGATACGGGAATATACGGTCCTTTCCAAAGTAGTTACTATAGAGAAAAAATACATTAAACAGGAGAAAAACAAAAATGGAGAGTAGTAAACTTAAAATCATAAAAACAAGAAACTGTGTTGTAATCTTCCACTTCATCCTTCATTTCCTCTAACCTGCAGCTTATAGCCAAGCCCTTTAACTGTTTTAATCCATTTAGGATTACTTGGATCCTCTTCAATCTTTTCCCGAAGCCTGCGAATATGGACCATAATCGTATTATCAAGACCAATAAAGTCTTCTCCCCAAACGGCTTCACAAATTTTACTTTTGCTAAAAATCTGATTTGGGTGTTTTGCCAAATAAACCAATAACTGTAGCTCTTTAGCTGTTAACGTAATTGGATTTTCTCCTTTTTTCACTTCCCCTGTATTTGGCGAAATAAGGATATTCCCAAACGTTATCTTTCCGTCCAGGTGTCGACTTTGGACCATATATTGGTTTCTCCGCAATTGAGCCTTGATGCGAAACACTAATTCTTTTGTACTAAAAGGTTTCGTGACATAATCATCACCACCTATTCCAAGTCCGAGCAGTTTATCAATTTCCTCTGATTTTGCCGATAGAAAAATTATTGGTGCAAAGGTTATCTCACGCATCTTTTGACAAACCTCATAGCCCTCGATGTCAGGAAGCATAATATCGAGGACAATAATATCTGGATTAAACTTCTCACAAAGACTGATTCCCGTTTGACCAGTCGTTGCTTTTTCAATTCGTTGAAAGCCATCCTTTCGCAATACGGTTTCTAACAAATTTAAAATATCGACTTCATCATCTACTAATAATATTTTCTTTTCTGCTAGTCCTGTTAATGACATATTTTTTTATCCCTTTCTTTTTCTCATCTATTGCTATAGTACATCTTTTGTACGAAATCGTAAAAGTCCAAAAATAATAGCAAAAAGAAATATACTTATAGAGATCACAAACATAATCATATTTTTTCCACTCATGTCAAATACATCATTCATCGAGGAAACAATCGGATAATCCCACGGATAAAAGAGCCAGTACTTCTCTGAATTAGCAACAAACATTGAAGGAAAGGCCAGTCCTGCTCCAATTACTACAGGAACGGCAAAGTGGGTGAAACGATAGCTTAAATAAAAAACAATCCCTATTATTGCTAATGATGCAAGCAATAATGCACCAAATTTTTTCGCTATCCATAATAACGGAACTGCTTCTAACCCCAGTAAATTGGCTGCTAAAATAATTCCCGCAAACAGTAATACTAGGCTATAAAGAATGATTCCACCACCAGTAACAAGCTTTGTTAAATACACTTTTTCCCTAGCTACCGGTAATGTCAGATAATACTTCCAGCTGTTGTTACTATGCTCCATTCTTGACATCATCACAAGAACTAGCGTGATAATAAGCGGGAAAATAATCCAGCTATATACTGTAATAGTTCCTTGATATAAAAAAGCTCTATAAATATCCTTCTCACCTTCAGCCTGACCGAATTTTGCAAAATCCCAGCCTTGATAAAGAGCCAAAAAGGTGAAAATGGTAGTTGCCAACAAAATTTTTGATCGCTTTAATTTATATAATTCTACTTTTAATAATGTTAACATTAGTTTCCTCCTATAGAATATCTTTACGTTTAAATTGCCACATTCCGAAGCATAAAAATAGCAGCATTAGGACGACATTAAAAGGTAAAATATCTGTTAATTCCTTATAAACCAATCCATCTGCGAAAAAAGGGTAAGTATAGGGAAAAAACTTTCCTACTTCTGGATACTGAAAAATAACAATACCAGAGAGTATAACACCGGCAAAGCCGAGTGCAATTGGAATCATCGCATTTTTAAAGTAGGAGCTTAGCCAGTTATGCAAACTTGTAACAGCTAATATCATCACAATTTGTTTTCCGGCATATAAGAGGTAACTACTCCAATCCACTGGTTCAGGAAAATCTATCATATATCCTACTAAAATAAGACCAAAAATATTTAGCAAAATCAGGACTGCACAACATAGAAAACCTGCTAGAAACTTAGAAAAATAAACACTTTCCCGGCAGATAGGTAAACTCAGTATCTGCTTCCAATTATTTTGACTTTCTTCCACTTGATAGATTAAAGAATAAATAATTCCGATAAACATTGGCAAAAACATACCCCACCCAAGAACACTATGATTTTCTATCAAAAGGATATCCCATGAGCCATATTCGGGATTTGCTGTATCAAGTAAATAATCATAGCGTATCGTAAAATCTAAAAACATCGCTAATGTTGTTCCAGTAGGGATAACCAGTAAGAATAACCACAACCATCCTTTTTTCTGTTTGTAGCCTTCTAGCAAAATTAAGGTTGCCAGTTTCATAAAATCGGCTCCTTTCCTGTAATAGACAGAAAGATTTCTTCTAATGAGTTCTTTTTCATCATTAATTGATGGACAGCATAGCCATTCATAATCAGCTCTCGATTTATTTTTGCAGGTTGGTAATTTGGCTCAAGATATAAATAACGCTTATCTGCTTTGTATGGTATCCCCCTATTTTTTAAGTACATTTCGACATCAGCCCTTGGTTCCACCTCTAATTGAATTACCGCTTTTTGTTTCTTTCTTAAATCATCCATCGAACCTTGAAATAGCAATTTTCCATTGTTAATAATTCCAACATGGGTTGCCATTAATTCCATTTCACTTAAAATATGACTGGATATCAAAATCGTTATCCCATAATCTTTCGGCAAGCTTTTAATTAGTTCGCGAATTTCGATAATGCCTGATGGATCCAAGCCATTTGTAGGCTCATCAAGTATAAGTAAATCTGGTTTTCCTAATAAAGCTTGGGCTATTCCCAGTCGCTGTTTCATCCCAAGAGAAAACTTCCTCACTGCTTTATTGCGAACATCTGTTAATTTCACAATTTCTAACACACGGTCGATTTCTATTTTTTCTGTTCCTAGAATTTTTCGCGTAACCTCTAAATTTTCATAAGCAGTTAAATGACCATAATAGGAAGGGGTTTCCACCATAGAGCCAATTCGTTTTAAAATAGCAATGCGTTCTTCCTTGATTGACTTACCAAACACCTTTACCTCTCCCTTGGTTTCCTTAATAAGTCCAAGTAGCATTCGGATTGTCGTTGATTTTCCTGCACCATTTGGTCCAAGAAATCCGTAAATCCCTCCCTTTGGAACTAATAGATTGACCTGATCTACTGCTAAAAACTTTCCAAATTTTTTTGTTAAATTGCTTGTTTCAATAATATAATTTGACATGACTTTCTCCTCCCTTTTCCTTCCCCTATTCTAGCCCCCCAATCTTAACTGTTCGTTTTCCGAACCTTAACTGAACCTTAAAAATTGCAAAAAGTCAGGATTGCTCCAGTCCATATTGAATTAATTTATAAATCTTTGTATATTCCTTGTACATAAATCCTACAAAAAATACAGTCTTTAAATTAAATCGATCTTCTCATATAGTAATCACACAGGAATGTAACTTGAGAGGAGTAGTAAGATGAAAATAGAAGCACCAAAAATTCCAACAGATTTACCTTCAAGGAATTTTCACGACATATTGTACGAGGAAGATTTAGAGCTAGAAATGTGCCAAATTCAACAGTCTATTTTTGATGATGAAGTATTAAACAAAGTGCTATTATCGAAAATGGTGCTGAAAAATTGTAAATTTATCAATACTGATTTTTCCGGTATGGAATTAACAGATGTTATTTTTGAAAACTGTGATTTCTCTAATGCTAAGCTCAGCAGTTCTTCTATACACAAATGCCAATTTAGTAATTGCAAATTATTAGGCGTGGATTTTACAGACTCTCGTTTTGGTAATGTGCAATTTACTGATTCTTTATTGAACTTAGCTGCATTTGGAAGCTCCAAATTAGAAAAAATTAGGTTTCAAGACTCACCAGTAGAATCAGCGGATTTTTACGACTGTATCTTTAAAAAAGTGGAATTTAAAAAATGTACAATGGACGGGGCGAATTTTGAAAGAACTTCCCTTAACGGGGTGGATATTAGTACATCAACCTTCCAATCTCTAATGGTATCTCCAACAGATTTAAAAGGATGTAAAGTATCTACCTACCAAGCCATTCAATTTTCTGCTCTATTGGGATTGGAGATTATTGATTAATCGCATAAAAAAGCTCTAGCAAGTCGACTTTCTGACTTACTAGAGCTTTTTTCATCATCCCCAAACCTTCACATAATTCTTCCCTTTTTTTAATGAACTGATTGGTCCTAGTACACTTTGTGCAAGTTTTCTCTCACCTAAATAATCAGTATCTATAGCCACTTCGCTTCCATCTGGATTTTCAAATTCTGCATCTACAATGCGCACTCGTTTAAGCGTTTGTGTTGTTTGTACCTCTCCAAGAATGCGCTCAAAATCATCTGGAAGTTCCACTGACAAATATACTTCTGTTCCTTCTTCTACTAGTTTTAAGTTAGGGTTAAAATGAACTTCTGCTAGCTTTTCTTCTTCTCTTTCAAAAGCTTTTGCTCCATTTAAGTAGGCATTTCGATTAATGTATACGGGCTGTTCTACTTTATTAAATGCTTCGTGATCGCCTGGGTCTTGGTGAACGGTTTCAATATATTCCTCAAGGGAAGCAGGATAGCCGTTGTAATGTGCTGTACCAACATCCTCTAGAGCCTCATCTCCTACAAAGATGTTATGGTAAAAACGATCATCGCCTCCATAGGTCACAGCAAATCCCGCTACCTCTGTACTATGTGGGACATGATATGGTGTTGCTCGATCAAGCATTTTCCGATGAACCATTTTTCCGCGAATTAAGTTATTTATATAGGCTCCACCTTGGGCATGATTATCTAAAGCATAATCGGCTGTTAAAATATTATGATCGACGATGTAAGGACCGCTACTTACTTCAACGAATAAATCACGATTGTTGCGATAGTAAAGATTACTACTCACTCTTGTTCCTTGCGTCTGCCAATCTAACCATGTTCCTAACGAACAGTCATGGATACGATTATGGTGTATTTGCACATCAATTGCAGCATGAAGCTTGATCCCTGCAATTTCATGTCCGTAGAACTCTCTCTTTAAGGCAATGTTATAAATATGATTTTTATAAATTTCGCTGAAGACACAGCCAAGATGACCAACGATTCCGTTTTGTCCGCAATCATATATTGTATTATTCCGGACGATATGGGAACCAATCTTCTCTTTGCTCCAACCAGCTTGTCTAGCAAGGAAGACAGATTCTAATTGATATTGGTAACCTGGTTTATCTTTACGCTTCGTACGATAGTTATTCCCAGTCGACCCTTCTTTTCCAAGACTAATCCCACTACATTTAGAATCATGGATGATATTGTCCTCGATAATCCAACCTTTACTCCAATGTGGACCTAGTAATCCTGGCTGATCAGCAGTAGGTGGCGTCCATGGAGTTGCCGCTTGGGCCATCTCAAAGCCTCTTACTGTGATATAATTAATTCCTGTTTCTTCTGGATAAAAGCAGGATTTTCGAACATTTATTTCCACTAACTCTTCTGCAGGGTTATAATCTTGAAAATTCGCATAGATAGTTGTCGTATTTTCATTCACTTCCGAAAACCAAACATATTCTGTTTGTTCAGGATGATGAACGGGGACATTCTTCTTTGTCCAATGATCTAATACTTCTGTTTGTTTTGTAGGGTTTTGGACTTGTTCTAACGTTTCAGCTTCATAAAAGGACATGCCATTTACATATACATCCCCTAAATGTCTGCCTGGATTATAGACAATCCAATCGCCAAATATTTCTTCCTTATAAGGATTATATTCGCCAAAAAATGAATTTGGGATTTCTGTTTTCCAAATAGTCCCCTCCACTTGCTGCCAATTCTGAATTTGCTCCGATCCTTTAATGACCACCTTTTCACCGTCAGCAGCTTGGTAGGTAATCCTTCTTGTATTGCTTAATCCCGCATTCTTTGGTTTTACCCATTCTCGATATTCCCCTTCGTGCACAATAATGGTGTCTCCTGCTACAGCAACAGAAGCTGCTTTGTTGATAGTTAAAAATGGACTTTGTTTCGTTCCTTCTCCAAGATCTGATCCGTTTTTTGCTATATGATATTCAACCGCCATTTTTTCTTCCTCCTTCATTGTGACTCTGTCCTCATTATAGAAACTTTAAAAAGTGGATACTATTCAAAATGTAGTATAATTTAAGACAATATTAGTGTTTTTGACAGGAGGATAAGAAAGTGGTTTTTTTTGAAGATCACGGGGTGGAAGAAAAGGAATCCTTTGAAAAGTTTACCTTAATAAACGATAGCTTTCCTCTCCACTTTCATCGAGCTTATGAATTAATTATCGTCAACGAAGGAGAGCTATTCGTAAGAGTCGATCAAAAAGAATATCTACTGCAAAAAAATGATGTAGCATTTATTTTTCCAAATCAACTGCATGAGTTCAAAACCATCCATCATTCCCATATTAGTGTTGTTATTTTTTCACCTGAATTGATTGGCCATTTTTTTATGAATTATAAAGGCTTTGTTCCAGAAAACAATGTAATTCATTTACATAATACGCCTATTTTGCAAACGCTTCATTCTATTTACCAGCAAAAAAGTTTTCTGTATGATATATGTGGTAAATTGGTAGAGAATACAAGCTTGACGCCTGTTGAATATTCGACCAAGATGAAAGTATTTCATAAAATTCTGCTTTATGTTGATCAGCATTATAGCTATGACTGTACATTAAAAACGGTAGCAAAACATTTGCAGTATGATTACGCCTACCTTTCGAAGCTTTTTGTTCATATTACGAATAGGACATTTACCGAATATCTTACACACTATCGAATATCCCAGGCATGTTACCAGTTAAAAAATAGTCAGCAGCCGATTGGTGAAATCGCGCTGAATTGTGGTTACAATAATTTGCGTTCCTTCCATCGTAATTTTAAAAAGGTTACGAACATTTCCCCAAAAAAGTATAGGGAGCTTGCTTAAGAAACATGCTTTTGTATATATTACTGATTTTTTGTACATTTTATAGATACAATGCTTAAAGGTGGGGATTTCCATGGAAAACGCCTTCAAAAGATTGCAAATCTTAATGGGCGACACATTGCAAATACTCGATCATATGAAAATAAATGATGAAAAGGATGACCTGCTTCAGCAAATTAAAAAGGATTTACAAGAACAAAATAATCGAATAGACGGACTTACTAGATTGGGCGCAGAAATCATTAATACTGCCCTTTCAATGACACAAAGTTTAGATAGTATAAACAATAAGATTCAACATATGGAAACAGGTTTAATGGCGGACTATCAGAAATCTACAGGAAGTATTGATGAATATCAACATATGGCGATTGATGACCAAATGGAGCAGCCAGAAAGTTATCATGATAAGATTGATTATTTAAGTGCCGTAAAGATTCGTGAAAACTTGAATAAAATGAATGAAGTGCTGATTAGCATCAGATCTTAATGAAGAAGGGGAGATTCCCATGCCTTTCGTTATAACTTCGCCATGTATGCATGAAAAAGCAGGCGATTGTGTGGATGTTTGTCCTGTTGATTGTATCGCAAAGGGAGAAGACCAATTTTATATCGATCCAGATATTTGTATTGATTGTGGTGCATGTGAAGCAGTATGTCCTGTTTCAGCCATTTATCATGAGGAAGATCTTCCACCAGAAGAACAACCCTATATCCAGAAAGCTATCGATTTTTATAAAACATATGAAGGATAATGAAAAACAAATCAACTTTAGTTTGGTTGATTTGTTTTTGTGTAAAGTGAACAAAAAAACTTGCCCTAAATACAACGAGGCAAGTTTTTAATGCTTAGGTCAAGCACCTAAATCTAACCGTGTGAACGAGTAAGAGCTTAAGCTCCCTCTTTTTCCAGGTTAGCATCTATATCTTCTTTTAATTTATTCACTTCGTCTTCGATTTCTGCTGGAATATATTTTGATTTATTCAAGTATGTTTGGCTTAATGAATAATCAGGTACTGCTTTAAAAGCATTTGCTAGAAAATAGAAATTTACTTGTGCATCGCTGCCAAGACCAATTGTTTCATCAATGATTGTTTGATATTCGCCTTTTTCTAATAAGGCAATAAATTTCTTATCTTCATCTGTTAATTCTTTTGCTTTTGTTTCTTGGGTTGCATTACTTTCTTCTTTTACTGTTTCTTCTTTTTTCTCTTCCGCTGAATTTCCACATCCTGCAAGCAAGAATAGGAAAGCGACCATAAATAGAGAAAGATATTTCATCCGAATCTCTCCTTATACGCATATAATATAATTACTATTCCAAAAAGCATAAGTATTATGTAACCTATGTAATTACTTGGACAAAAAAATAAGTTTTAAATAGTTCTTAGACTGTTGTGTATTATTAGAAAACTTAGAACATTCAATACCTAAACGAAATCAAACGGTCTAGGAATTACTAACGAAGATGCTTGACTGGAACATTTTAACACACAGGATTCATTATATCAATATATTAAGATTTGTTTATTAATTCTAAAAAATCAAATATTAATTAAGGTTGATTTAGTTATTTTTTAGAAAAATACTTTATAAACAAACAAAAAACAGTACTCCATCCCAGAAGGAAGTAGCACTGTTTTTCTGATTACTATTATAGCTCTTGTCCATTTGTTGCAATCACTTTTTTGTACCAATCAAATGATTTTTTCTTCGTTCTCTCTAATGTTCCATTTCCATAGTCATCTTGGTCTACATAAATAAAACCGTATCGCTTAGACATTTCTGAGGTACCAGCAGAGATAAGATCGATACATCCCCAGCTTGTGTATCCAATTAAATCTACTCCCTCTTTTATCGCCTCTTTCATCTGCTCAATATGTGCTCGCATGTATGAAATACGGTAATCATCATTGATAGAGCCATCTTCTTCTACCTTATCATAAGCACCTAGTCCATTTTCAACGATAAATAAAGGCACTTGATAACGATCGTACATTTTCTTTAACGTAATTCGTAAACCTTTCGGGTCGATTTGCCATCCCCAATCGGATGATTCTAGGTACGGATTTTTCACACCAGAGAAGAAGTTCCCTTTTTCTTTTAACTTTTCAGGTGATCCACTCGCAACCATAGACATATAGTAGCTGAAAGATAAGTAATCTACTGTATGTTGTAAAAGTAATTCTTCATCTCCTGGCAGCATGTCAATTTGAATATCATTTTCTTCAAAGTAACTTAGCATAAAGCTTGGATAGTATCCACGCACTTGAACATCTGTGAAAAATAAATTCTTTTGATCCTCATCTAATGCTGCTAACACATCATCAGGATTACATGTTTCCGGATATACTTCCATACGTGCTAGCATACAACCAATCTGCGCTCTAGGAATAATTTCATGACAGGCTTTTACCGCTCTGGCACTCCCTACAAATTGATGATGCAGAGCTTGATAAATTGCTTGTTCTTTATTTTCTACCTCATCAATTAAAATACCACTTCCAATGTAAGGAGAAAGAGTCGAGATATTAATTTCATTAAACGTTAACCAATATTTCACCTTATCTTTATAACGGTTAAAAACAGTTTCTGCATAATGAACAAAGAAATCTACTAAACGACGATCCAGCCATCCATTGTATTTTTGCACAAGATTCAATGGAATTTCATAGTGTGATAGCGTCACAAGTGGCTCGATTCCATATTTCGCTAATTCATCAAACACATTATCATAAAATGCTAAGCCCTCTTCATTTGGTACCAAGTCATCCCCATTTGGAAAAATACGCGGCCAAGAAATAGACATACGGAATGTTTTAAAGCCCATCTCTGCAAAAAGAGCGATGTCTTCTTTGTAGCGATGATAAAAATCAATCCCGCGACGTTTTGGGAAATTGTCTCCGCCTTTGCCAGCTAGTAGCGTTTCTAATTCTGCTTTACTTTTGACATCCATCTCAATATCATTGCCACGTTCTTCTTTCGGAACGAATGTAACCATATCGAAAATAGACAAACCTTTTCCACCTTCGTTATAAGCACCTTCTAATTGATTGGCAGCAGTAGCTCCACCCCATAAAAATCCTTCTGGAAATCCGTATTTCGTCATCTTTGCATTTCCTCCCTTTTCTAATCTCTAAAGATAATGATACGCTTACAAAAGGAAAAAAACTGGTCTCTTTTAGACCAGTTAATAAGAAAGATATTGTTTTTGATAGTGATAGATGAGAATATCAAATAAACGTAATAACGTATAACTACTAACTGCGCTATTTTCAATTTTTCCACAGCGTAATACCTCATCAAATACATATTTATGCTGCTCAGGATCCGAAAAAGTAATCAACAATTTCTTTCCATTCGCCGCTTTAATTCTTTCATTAATAGCTAAGGCCTCTGTAAGGATGTTTCCTTCAATTGAAATGGTGATAATCATATCCTCTTCTGTTAAATGAGATACTGTTTCCAATTGTTTGAAAAAGTTTGTATTACATTCACATAGCTTTCCAAGAAGAAATAATTGCTTCTGAAGCTCCATCGCTTGAATTTGATGTTTTTCAAAACCTAAAATGACAATTCGCTTCGACTCATAAATTTTTTTAATAATCCGTTCCATTTGTTCCTTCGAGATGTTTTCCATTATCTCGATATTTTCCTTTAGTTTTGCTTCGAATGTAGCTGCACTTAAATGCTTTTCATTCGCCTCATACATTCCACCTTGAAAAGCAACACTGTTTCGGAGATTAGAAAAATTACGAAAGCCGATTCGCTTACAAAAACGATTAATTGTAGATGGGGCAACATTACATACTTCCGCAGCCATCTCTAATGAATAGCCTTCTATATGATGAATATTTTCCAGGAAACTATTGGCGATAGAATAGTTGATATCCTTTTCCAAAGAATTATTTATGTATGCTAAAAGTGTATAAATTAATTGTTCCAAAATTCCCACCTCAGGATGATCGTATCATATTTTTGTCGTGGTAGTTAACTATTAACCTGTGATTTAAAATATGGGCAAATAGAATAGATAGACCATAAGGGTAAATAATAGAAATTGGTTTGAATTTTATTCATAATGAAGATAAAAATATCTTTTGAAAAGAGGAATCCCAATGAAACTGTCAGGTAATACCATTCTTATTACAGGTGGAAGTGCTGGAATTGGATTAGCATTTGCAGAACGGTTTATTAAAACAGGCAACAAAGTGATTGTTTGTGGTCGCAGGGAAGAAGCACTGCAACAGGCGAAAGAAAAATTCCCTAACCTTGTTACATATGTTAGTGATCTGTCTATAGAAGCTGATCGGATCAAACTTTTTGACTGGATAACAGCTAACTATCCAGATGTGAATGTGTTAGTTAACAATGCAGGAATTCAACAACGTTTTAATGTGTTAAAGGCAGACGCAAAGACTGATTGGAGTTATTTTAACAAGGAAATCACCATCAACATGGAAGCTTCTATTCAGCTCTCTATGCTGTTTGCACAGTATTTCGCAACAAAAAAGGAAGCGGCAATGCATTCTTTCACTGTGAGCTTAAGACACCAGCTTGCTGATACTTCTGTAGAAGTAATCGAAGTTGCCCCTCCAGCCGTGAATACAGATTTAGGCGGTGCAGGATTACATACGAGCGGAGAACCTTTGGATGCCTTTGCCGATGGAATTTTCCAGGGATTAAACGAAGGAAAAGTTGAAATCGGCTATGGCAGTTCGGTGAATCGCTTGCGGATGTCTCGGGATGAAGTGGATAAGCATGTGGAGAATATGTATGAGGCAATGAAGAAGACGATTGAGTAAAAAAGGGGCTGGGACATAAGTATTCCAGCCAAGGATAATTCCGAACAATTATACGAAGATGCTAATGAATGTTCCGTATAATTGTTCGGGCTTTTATTTGTTTTTCAAAGGATGTTTCCATGAAGTTTGGTGCGATTCCCCGCAGCCGGAATACACTTCGCTTTCCATGGGGCTCGCGCTGAGCCGCTTCGGCCTGTGGCCTGCAGGGTCTCAGACTGTCTCGCTAATCCCATAGGAGTCTTCGTGTATTCCGGCTGCTCTGTTTTTCCAACTAATTATATTTCCTCTTGTAAAAAGTATGCGAAAGCAGCCGCTATTTACTAGCTATATTAGAAATTGTTCGTCTTTACAGAGTATCTATTTAGTTATGTCCCATCCTCTTTCCTTATCTTCTCCGCTCACCTAAATTAATTCCAATCCCCATATACAATACTCCAATAAGCAGCATGATAGCTATAGGCAAAGTGATGTCACTCCATCCAGCATCAAATAGGGCAACATCCATCATCGCATCGACTCCATGAGATAGTGGGAATACATTGGCTATAGAATTAAATACAGGATTATCCATCATACCTGGTGGCATATAAACCCCACTAATAATCGGCAGAATGGATGACAGAGAAGGATAAATCATATTAAATTTCTCTGGTGTTCTAGTTATTCCTGCAATAAGCATCGCCAAGCTAACCGCACTCAATGTATACACGGCAGCAATGGTTAATATCATCGGAAAGTTTCCAATATCATAGTCCATTATATATTGAAAAATTAGAAAGACTACAACCATTTGAAAAAAGCTGATTAAAAAGCTATAGACTAAATGACCAACATACAAATTCGTTTTGCTTACTGGAGAGAGAAGCAGACGGTTCCATACCCCATTCACCTTGTCTTCATTGATTCGATTCACTTTGACTCCAATCGTAAACATGGCTATAAACAATGTAAAACCGAATAGTAACTGAAAACCCATATCATGACTTGTCAGAGTCTCACCACTTAAGTTTTCCGTTTGGACAGTAATCGGTGGTTTTTCTAAATAGTCTTTGATCTCATTTCTTAAATCAGACGTATTTACGCCATCTGCCACAGCTTGTATCTTAGCTTCCTCCGTAAATACTTTATGAACATGTTGCTCGACAAGTAGGATTTCTGGCATATCTGAAGATGTAATTAAGCGATAATCATTTTCCATTAAAAGAATGGCAACATCTCTTTTTCCTTCTTTTACTTGCTCTCGTGCTTCATCCTCATCTGCAATAATGAATTTGGTGTTACTACCTTCATTTAATAACTCTTCCCAATTTTGTTCTATATCCTCGGCATTAGGACCTGTTGCAAAAATATCAACTGTTAATTTGTTTTGTTGAGATGTACCTCCAAATATAATCGTTGCCAATACACTAAGAACAATAAATAAAATAATTAGTAGTGGTTTTCGTTTATCTTTAACAAACTGGGCATAGAAAATGGTGGTCATTATACCCGCCCCCTTTTCGGAAACATGAACATACCAATTACAAAACAAACTACAGACATGGCAACTAGAACCACTATCGGTAAAAGTAAATCGCTAAATTGACTAAACTGAATATACTCTATCATCGCTATCATGGTTAAACCATTTGGAGTCCATTCTCCAATTCGTTGTAACAATTCCGGAAAACCTTCAAGTGGGAAAAAACTTCCCCCTAGAACTCCCAAGGACATAATAATAAGGGTGGTTAAACCACTAACCGCATTGCTATCCTTTAAATTTAATGTAATAGATGTAAATATTGCTGATAGTCCTGCAACCATTAACGAAAACGAGGTAAATACTAGTACCATTCCGAACCAGAACGATACAGATTTATCTGGAAATATATTTAATAATAACTGTGTTACCGTTATCGTAATCATCAATTGTAACCAAGCTAGAATAAAGGTAGAAACTGTTTTTCCTAGTAAAAAATGCATTGGATTACTATTCGTTAATAAAATCCGATTAAATACACGCTCTCTTTTCTCTGTAACCGTCTTTAGTGCTACGCTTTGCGCCAAAAACAGACCAAATAGAGTTCCAATTGCAATAATAAAGTATTGCGAAATAGTATACGTGTCAATTCCTTCCACGACTTCTCTACCTCCTTGAGGCAGTATAGGTTCTGCTGCTGATAACGTTCCTTCCCTACCAAGAGCAAAGTTCATATTCAAAGAGTTCACGAATTCATTGACGATATTTTGAAGGGTAGTTACTTCAGTGGACTGCTTTGCAGCATGAATCGTTAATGCAGTTGTCGATTTATCTCCAAGCATGACAGTAGAAAGCACCTCATACGTAAATCCTTCTGGAACACGAATGATTGCATCTAGTTCACCACTTTCTACTTGGTCCGTTGCTTCTTCCCACGTCAGTTCTTTCGCATTAACCCATTCCTTTACGTCCGGGTTATTAATAAAATTTCGTATTAACGTAATTGGTGATAGATTTTCTACATGCTCAAGCATTGTTTCTTTCTCTGCTTGAGACAAGCCTAATTGTTGTATTTTTTCTTTAAACTGTACAAACCCCTTTTCTTCATCATCCACTTGGACAAATGCTATGTCCAATTTAGTTGCCTCTTTATCGTCATTAAAAATACCAGCAAAGGCATAATTTAATACAACAATGATGATAATGGGGAGTAAGAGAGTCATTAGCATTTCTTTTCGGTCCCGCCAAAAAACGAGTAAGTCCTTTTTTATGAATGATCCCACTTTTTTCCCTCCTCTAATCCCGCAATGTTTTTCCAGTTAAATGTAGAAATACATCCTCTAAACTTGGTATTTCCACTTGATAGTTTACAATTTGGATGCCTGCCTTTTCTGCTGCATGTACGAGATCACTTAAAATATTACTTCCTTTTCTTGAAATAATACGTAGACCCTCATCCGTTTCATCCACTTGATAAACATGATTAAATGATTTAATTTCTGTTAACAATACATCACTTTTTTTGTTAAGTTGCACTTGTATCGTATCTTCACTTGATAAAATGCTTAATAATTCCGATTTTGTTCCAGAAGCAATCACTTTTCCATGATCCATAATGTATACACGATTACATAATTGCTCCACTTCTTCCATGTAATGGCTTGTGTAAAGAACCGTCGTTCCATGCTTTACATTCAATTCTCGAACAGTCTCTAAAATATGGTTTCTTGATTGAGGATCAATCCCCACAGTCGGTTCATCAAAAATTAAAATCTTCGGTTCATGTAACAAAGCAGCTGCAATATTGATTCTTCGCTTCATTCCCCCCGAAAATGTTTTAATCAATTCCTTTTGACGATCCTTTAACCCCACCATCTCAAGCACATTTTGTATTCGATCCTCAATCTTATCTTTTGGAACTTGATAGGCTCTTCCAAAAAACTTAAGATTTTCATATGCTGATAGTTCTTCATATAAAGCTATTTCCTGTGGAACTACTCCAAGAATTCTTCGCATTTCTGCTGCATCTTTTATCATACTTTTTCCATTTAGTTTTACATCCCCAGACGTTGGTTTAAGTAAGGATGAAATCATAGAGATGGTTGTTGATTTTCCAGCACCATTTGGTCCAAGCAAACCAACTGATTCTCCTTCTCCCAAAAATAAATTAATTTCATCTACTACCTTTTTATCTTTGAAATTTTTACTAAGTTTTATGGTTTCAAGCATCTTTTTGCACTCCTTTACTTCGGTCATTTTTATTATCCTTCTCACTTAAGCTACTTTTATAATGGATATTGCCTATTAAGCATATAAAAAAAGAAACAGCTTCACTACTGTCTCTAGTCATCCATTCTTTATTTATCCATTACTTTAATCATTTTTCTTTTTGGCTATGTTCCGCAAACATTATTGTTATTTATCTATGAGACAAGAACATTTTTTAAACAAGATTATGACGAATTGCATAAATGGCTAACTGGGTACGATCACGCAAATCAAGTTTTGTTAAGATTTTACTTGTATTATTTTTCACGGTTCCAACGGAGATTGCCAATCTATCTGCAATTTCATTATTGCTAAGCCCTTCTCCAATACACTTTAATATAGCCCGTTCTCGGGGGGTTAGGGTAGGGTCAGCTTCCGGATTATTGTTTTGTTTTATTAGTTGAGGAACGACTTTTGCTGCAACATTTTCCTCAATAGTTAAACCTCCATTTAATACACTATGAATGGAACGCAGTAGCGCATCTGTATCGCCATTTTTCAAAATGTAGCCACTAACACCAATTCTCAATGCTTCCATTACATAGTGATCATCATCAAAGGTCGTTAACATCAATATTTTCATTTGCGGCCAGCGGGATTGAATAATTTTCGCTGTTTCTAAACCATCTATAATGGGCATTCGAATATCTAATATCGCAATATCAAACTGCATCCTTTCACATAGATCTATTGCTTCTTTCCCATTATTTGTTTCTCCAGTCACTTTAAATTCTTCTTCTGTTTCAATCATCATTTTTAAACCTTGTCTTACCATAACCTGGTCTTCAGCCAGTAATATTCGAGCCATGTTCATCACCTATATTGAGAAGTTTAATAAATCCACTTATCCGAAATTGTTCATCCGTTTTAATTACTTTTAAATCTCCTCCGTACTTTTCTAACCGCTCCCGCATAGAACTAAGTCCAAATCCTTCTTTATATAATGAACGATTCGAAATAGGGTTACTTATTTCAAAACGAAAAATACTGTTACCTGGAGCTTCAAACATAATTTCAGCTTCTTTTGCGTTACTATGTTTCATAATATTTGTTAATGCCTCTTGAACAGAACGATAAATCACAAAAGATTGCTCACCAGTTAATGGAGCAGAAAAAGCACCATGTTTCACAGAAAAATGAATACGAATCATGTTCTCCATTTCTAATTTACGAATCAATCGTAATATCCCTGAAAGTCCACCTGTATCATTAGCCTTTAAGGATTTTACTGCCCTTCGTGTTTCATTTAAGCTCTCTCCAGCAAGTTCCTTCAAGGATTGTACCTTTTCCTTATATTCTTCAGAAGTTTGTAAACGAAACATTTCCAGTTGCATGATCAATGCCGTAAGCTTATGACCAACTGAATCATGAATTTCATGTGCAATTAATACACGTTCTTCCTGTCTAGCGAGTTCCTCTTCAGAAACAGCTCTTCGCTTTATATCACGGTATTCGCTAAAAAGTGCTTGGTACCGTGCATCCAGATCTGTCCATTGATCCTTTGTTTGCTTATAAACGAACAAGCCTGTAAGAAGAAAAATAATATAAATCTCCACAAATATCTCTATTATTTGACCTAGATTACTATTTAATACCGTTATTAGAATTGCTCCACATCCAATTACACTAATAATTAAGCTCTTACCAATCGTCAAGTGATAAAATCCCTCTGCGATTAAAAGGGAAAGGATAAGAATAAGAAATGGATTGATAGTACCATCAGAAGGAAATAAAGTAATCGTTGCGATAATAACATTCAAGCATATAAAAAAAACGAATAAGCTTTGCCTCTTCTTCACTAAAGGAATAAGAAAAAAGATAGCAAAATAAAGCGCAACACCGAATAATTGCCCAGTTAATTGATTGATATTTAAATCAGTATAGGCAATTGCAAATGGCCATACAACCACGTTTAGTACAAGCCATACCCAATAGGATTTCATGAATTAACCCCATTTCCTTTAATAAACGTATTTATATTGTATCATCATTATTGTATCACCACTAACTGGGATTAAACCATGTATGAACGGAGCCTCAGCAGAGACAAGGGGAACAGTCCCCTTGTCTCACTCCCATTCTTCCGAAAAAGAAAGCACCTAGAATAAATTTCGCTTCTTTTTTCAAAAAAACAGGCGCTTTCTAAAATCGAAAGCACCTGTTTGCAGAAGACATATATTGTGTTTAAGGAATTAATTATGGGTAACATGCTTAGGTGTATTCACCTTTAACGAAGATTTTCTCACCAATACATAATAGGATAAGAACGCTAATAAGCTTGATGCGAAAATGATAACTCCCATCGGCACAGCTGTATGTTCTCCTCCAATCCCTACTAACGGTGCTGTTAGTGACCCTAGTAAGAATGGTAATAGACCTAATAATGCAGATGCGCTTCCTGCCATATGTCCTTTTGTTTCCATCGCCAATGAAAAAGAAGAAGTTCCTATAATACTGATGGAAGTAACGAAAAGGAAAATAGGTATGGCAACTGCGACTAACGGTGCATGAACTAAAATGGCAATTACTAATAAAATCGAAGCTGACATGGAAAGAGCTAAACCGCTCTTCAAGAATGTTCTCTCTGAGAATTTAGATAATCTGCCCACAATTTGTGTTCCAATAATTAAGCCAACCCCGTTTATCCCAAACAATAAACTAAAGACTTGAGGAGAAACACCATAAATATTTTGATAGACAAAAGAAATACCAGATACATAGGCAAAAATTCCGGCAGTAGTAAAACCTTGCGTAAATGCATAGCCTGCAAATTCACGGTCCTTCAATAATGAACCAAAATTCATAACTACTTGTTTGATATTGCTTGGTACACGCTTTTCAGCTGGTAAGGTTTCTTCCAGTTTAAAGGCAACGACAATAGTCAAAATAATCCCAATACAGGTTAAAACAAGGAAAACCACTTTCCAATTTGCAAAAGAAAGAATCGCCCCACCTATTATAGGTGCCACAATCGGACCAAGGTTTCCGATTAACATTAACGTGGCAAAAAACTTTGTAAGCTCTCTTCCACTATATAGATCTCGAACAACAGCTCTTGAAATAACAAGACCACCTGCTGCTGCAAACCCTTGGATGAAACGAGAAACGATCAACATATAAATATTTGGTGCAACCGCACATATTAATGAAGAAAGTAAGTATAAACCAAGAAAAATAAGTAATGGTTTACGACGCCCTTGAACATCACTCATTGGTCCAATGATTAACTGGCCCAAAGCCAATCCCAACAAACAAGTTGTTAAACTAACTTGCACTAAGGAAGCACTCGTGTGAAATTCGTCTACAATAGTTGGAAATGCAGGCAAATATGTATCTATTGTAAATGGACCTAATAGGGAAAGTGATCCCAATAGAAAAGCAATTTGCAATCGTTTAGTTTTTGATAGTGAATTCAATTTTCTATCGCCTTTCTACAGTAAATTTTCTATAACTACTTGAATATTAACCTTAAAAAAATGCTTCTTTCATAGAAGAAGGAAGCATACTTACATATTGTATTATGAAACAAAGAAATTTTCACCAATTACGCTCTTCTTTTTTTAAATTAGTCATTTGGTCATTCCATTTACTGAAGAAGAAATTGACGTGGCTGGGACATAAGTATTCCAGCCAAGGATAATTCCGAACAATTATACGAAGATGCTAATGAAAGTTCCGTATAATTGTTTGGTCTTTTATTTGTTTTAAAAGGATGTTTTCATGAAGTTTAGTGCGATTTCCCGCAGCCGGAATACACTTCGCTTTCCGTGGGGCTCGCGCTGAGCCGCTTCGTCGCTACGCTCCTGCTTTCTTCTCAGACTGTCTCGCTAATCCCCGTGGCGTCTTCGTGTATTCCGGCTGCTCTATTTTCCCAACTAATTATATTTCTTCTTGTAAAAAGTATGCGAAAGTAGCCGTTATTCTTTACAGAGTATCTATTTTGATATGTCCCAACCTCAATCTACCATTTATATCTAAAACTTTATTTTCATACAGCCACACAGACTGTTTTTTATTTTCTCTATTATTTTGCTATTAAATGGGGGTTATTTTTACTTAAAATCGATAACCATTTCATTTGTCTTTTCCATTCTTCTTGCGCTTGCTCGATAGAAACAGGTTGGAACTTTATAAAATCGCCAGGTTTCTTCTGTGCTACTAAAGGAATATCCACGCCAATGACCATGCCGATTTTTGTATAGCCTCCGAACATTTGGCAATCTGCCATTAATAAGATTGGCTTGCCGTTTGCCGGGACTTGGATCGTTCCTGGTGCGACAAATTCACTAAGTATATCAGCAGATTTTTTATGTAATAACGCTTCTCCTTCAAGACGATACCCCATTCGATCAGATTGATTAGTAATCTGATAGACACTTTCTATAAATAGTTCCTTTGCTTCTTCTTTAAACGCCCTATCATGTGGACCCCATACAAATCGAACAGCATCCTTATGAAAGATATTCCGAATAACCGAATCAGATATTCCCCTATTTTCCACCTTTTTTATCCAACTATGATGGATCGGTCCTACTGGAATGCGATCATTTTTTTTGAGTGCTCTTCCTTCTATTCCTCCATAATTTCCGCGAAGAAAAGTTGATTTACTTCCCATTACTTCTGGAACAAGCATTCCACCAAGGATAGCAAGATAACTGCGACATCCAGTTCTTACTTTTGCAAATTTCAAAATATCCCCTTCATGTACGTGAATAGCTCTCCACATAGGCAGCTCTTTTTCATTTAATGTTGGTGATAAGTCAGCCCCCGTAATTGCAATGACTCCTTCTCCCTTGAAGAGTATTTCTGGTCCTAGTAATGTTATTTCTAGAACAGCATAATCTTGTGGGTTGCCGACAATAATATTAGCCAGTTTTAAGGATAGTGGATCCATTGCTCCACAAGCTGAAACACCAAATGATTGATAGGAATGCCTCCCCAAATCTTGAATGGTTGTTAATAAACCTGGCTTTAAACATTTTATATATTCCATAATTGATTCCGCTCTTTACGTACTTGTTTGCTCCATTTATAAGCATCTTCTGATGAAATCGGCTCATATTTAACATAATCCCCTGCTCCGATAAAGTTAGGAGGATTCTGTGTTACATCAAAGATATTCATTGGTGTCCATCCTACTAGGTGCCACCCTCCTGGAGATTCAACTGTATAAATAGATGTCATCCGGTTCGCAATAGCAACAGTCCCTTTAGGAACTTTTCCTGTTGGATTAGACTTTCTAGGAACAATAATTCGTTCGTCTATATCTCCCATATACGGCAGGCCAGCAATAAATCCAAGCATATAAACATAATAGGTCTTTGAAGTAATCATTTTTATAATTTCTTGGACACTATAACCAGTGATCTTTGCTAATTCAGCTAAATCTGGACCATGCTGTTCATCGAAAACAACTGGGATATGGACAACTCGAGACTTTTTCTTCGTTCCATGTATTTCTGTTAATTCAATTTGGGCTAGCTTCTCTTTTAATTGCTCAAAACTTATCAATAGTGGATCATACATTATGGAGAAATTACTCATCGCTGTGACAATATCTTTTACCCCTTCTATTTTTAAAGTCCTTGTTAATTGGGCAAAATGTTGAACCATTTGGTTGTTTTCGATGGATAAAACATCTTCAAACTGGACGATTAAAATCTGTTCTCCCATTGGCAAATAATCAATCTTCCTTGTTCGTTTTACCTCCAAAGCTACTCACCTCTTGAAATTAACCTTTTACTTGTATCATTCTCTAATCGACTTTTATTTTACGAACTATCCATTTATGAAAATATCTGTTTGTATTAAAGTGGAAAATTTTATGTTCGTCTAGAGAGGTTAAAAAATCGCATGGTTGTACTTTGATGTAATTTATTATTCTACCATTCACTTTATACCGGTTATCATAAACCTCTGGTTATTGTTTGTAAATAGTGTTTTTATTAATTTTTTAAAAATTACGACTTATTATCCAATAACAGATTGTTAATTTAGATTCTTCTTTCCGGTTGCTCGGAAACGTAAACTGTGGTTGTAAATCCACCTTCTTTTCCTTGCGATATTCGCTCTTTTACTTGTGACTTTCCCCCTTTTACTTGCGACTTTCCCCCTTTTACTTGCGACTTTCCCCCTCTTACTTGCGACTCTCCCCCTCTTACTTGCGACTTTCCCCCTTTTACTTGCGACTCTCCCCTTTTACTTGCGACTTTCCCCCTTTTACTTGCGACTCTCCCCCTCTTACTTGCGACTTTCCCTCTTTTACTTGCGACTTCCCCCTCTTACTTGCGACTTTCCCCCTTTTACTTGCGACTCTCCCCCTTTTACTTGCGACTCTCCCTTATAAGACTCAAATAATGCGTACAAGAAACTCTTGTACGCATTACTAACTATCCTATATTACAATTGGTTGGATAAATCCTCTCCATTAGAAGCAATTACTTTCTTATACCAATGAAATGACTTCTTTTTCGATCTTTGCAATGTGCCGTTTCCTTCATTATCACGGTCTACATAGATAAAACCATAGCGTTTTTTCATTTCACCAGTTCCTGCCGATACTAGATCAATACAGCCCCAGCTCGTATAGCCAAGCAAATCGACACCGTCTTCATCGACTGCATCCTTCATTGCTTGAAGATGTGCAGCTAGATACTCAATGCGATAATCATCTTCTACATACCCTGCTTCATCTGGTGCATCGATTGCACCAAGCCCATTTTCAACGATGAATAAAGGCTTCTGATAACGATCATATAAATCATTCATTGTAATACGTAAACCTAATGGATCAATCTGCCATCCCCATTGACTTGATTGAAGATATGGGTTCTTTACCGTTGGGAATAAATTACCGGCTGTCTTTTCCACATCGGAATCTTCAGCTGCTGCAACCCTAGAAGCATAATAAGAGAACGATATGAAATCAACCGTATTTTCTTTTAAAACTTCTACATCATTTGCAGTCATTTCAACTTCAATGCCTTTTCTCTCTAATTCTTTTACTGCATAGGCAGGATAAGCTCCTTTAGATTGAACATCTATGAAAAAGTAATTTCCTCGGTCCTTTTTCTTCGCTTCCCAGACATCTTCTGGTCGACAACTATAAGGATAGTAACTCGCAGCTGCCAGCATACATCCTACCTTATTCTCTGGATCGATTTCATGAGCGATTTTTGTTGCTTCAGCACTTGCTACTAGTTCATGGTGTGCCGCTTGATATTTTACTTGTTCTTCATTTTCGCCTTCTTCAAAGCAGAGTCCTGCTCCAAGAAATGGTGCATGAAGAATCATATTGATTTCATTGAAAGTCAGCCAGTATTTAACAAGCCCCTTATAGCGAGTAAACAATACAGTGCATAAACGTTTATAAAAATCAATCAGTTCTCGGTTTCTCCAGCCGCCATACTGCTCGATTAAATGCATTGGACAATCAAAGTGAGTAATAGTCACTAACGGTTCGATTCCATATTTATGACATTCTTTAAATAGATCCTCGTAAAACTTTAGTCCCTCTTCATTAGGTTTCATTTCATCCCCTTTTGGAAAAATACGGCTCCAGGCAATGGATAATCGATATGTTTTAAACCCCATTTCCCCGAATAGAGCAATATCTTCTTTGTAATGATGATACATATCAATGGCTTCTTTCGCAGGATAAAAATAGCCTTCCTCAAAATCAAACATTTTCTTTTTACCAGTAATAATGCTTCTGCGATCTGGACCAGTTGGAATCACATCAACATTCGCTAAGCCTCTGCCACCTTCGTTAAATCCACCTTCACATTGATTCGCAGCGGTTGCACCGCCCCATAAAAAATCTTTTCCAAATCCCATTTTTGTTCCTCCTATTTCATGACTTTGATGATTTCCTCGCCAAATTTAATTGGGCCTTCATTTGCAATAAGAATATCTCCTACTTCTGCTGAGTTTGTAATGACAACAGGCGTAATCGTTTTATATCCTTTTGCTTTAATTCCTTCCAAATCAAATTGAATTAATTTGTCACCTATTTTGATTTCTTGATCTTTTTCCACGGAATACTCGTATCCTGCACCATTCAGTTGAACCGTATCGATACCAACATGAATCAACAACTCTACTCCGTCTTCACTTGTAATCCCAATAGCATGCTTGGAATCAAATATTGCACTAACGGTACCATTCACTGGTGATAGGACGGTGCCTTCCGTTGGTTCAATTGCTACACCTTGTCCTAAAATTTCTTCAGAAAACATGCCATCATCTACTTGTTTTAAACGGTGTAATTTTCCTTGCAGTGGGGAAACAATCGTTGCTCCACTGATATTCAATTTCGGCGTTGCATTTGTCGGCGCTTCGTTTGATTCTGCTGTCTCTTCAGCAGCTTGATCTTTATATAGAATTAATGTGGCGATGAATGTTACAACAATACTAATAACTGCACCAATACATGCATAATAGAAGAAAGTTAACGTGTTATCCCCAATATAACTCGGTAAAGTTAGGAGACCTGGTGAACCACCAGAGAAGTTTCGCACTCTGAAAATCCCCATAAATAGTCCACCGGCTGCTCCACCAATCATTGCAGCATATAGTGGTGTCTTAAAGCGTAAGTTAACCCCGTATAGAGCCGGTTCTGTAATACCAAACAGCCCAGTCAAACCTGCAGAATAAGCTAATTGCTTAATCGTACTATCTTTTGATTTAATACCAACACCAATTGCAGCAGCACCTTGACTCACATTGGAAGCAAGCATTCCTGGATAAATCACTGTATCAAAACCAGTTGTCATACGATTGTTAATACCAATTGGAACTAGACCATAGTGGGTACCTGTTGCAACAAGCAATGGAGTAAATGTTCCAACCAATAATGGCACAATCCACGGACTAACCGATTCTAAAGCTGTTATCCCGTTTGATATAGCATCACTAATTAAATATCCTATTGGTCCTAATACTACTAAACTAACTGTTCCTACTATAAAAATGGTAATCAATGGTTTACTAAAGAACTTAATAGCCTTAGGTGAAACTTTGTCTGCAATTGGTTCAATATAGGACATAAACCATACAGATAGAATAATCGGAATAACAGAAGAGGAATAGGATACTGCCGAAATAGGAAGCCCCATCAACTTTATCGCTTCTCCACTCTCTTTCGCAGCCGTAACCATTGCAACGAAATTTGGATGCAGTAGGATTCCTCCAACCATCATAGCTAAAAACATATTTGCTTTAAACTTTTGTGCAGAAGAAGCCGCTAGCAAGATAGGTAAAAAATAGAATGCAGCATCTGCCATGAAATTAATAATCTGATAAGTTTGACTTTCTGTTGTCAGCACCTTAGACACTACTAATATAGATAAAACTGCTTTTAACATCCCCGCTGCCGTAATAGCTGGAAGAATTGGGGTAAAGATTCCCGTAATGGTATCAATTACTTTGGCAAAGGCAGATCGCTTATCTTCTACTTTCTCTTCTCCCCCATCATTAGAAATATTAGTTTGGTTAATGATCTCTTTATAAACATTACCTACATCACTTCCAATGATAACTTGGTATTGTCCTCCTTTATTTACTACCCCCATTATTCCTGGAGTATTTTTTAACGTTTTTTCCTCTGCTTTTTGATCGTCCTTTAAATTAAAACGTAATCGTGTTGCACAGTGAGTCAAACTTTTCACATTTCCCTCACCACCAACCTTATCGATAATTAATTTCGCTAACTCTTGATAATTCATCCGGTTTGTCCTCCATTCTTGTAAAACCTAAAAATGTTTGTTGTAGTAGAAAAGGAATAAAAAAAATACCTAAATGAAACCCGACAACAGTTAGCGGTGTTTCATTTAGGTATAGCCTGCATTATCAGTAACAATCCTAATCACTGGTTATTCTTTTTATATGAATCGTCAGATAGATTAACTCATCTTCTTCTAGTTCTCTTCCAAATTCTTTCTTAATATACTCTCTAATTTTCAATGCACAAGCATACTCATTAGTATACTTTTCCTTCAGCATGAAAATGAAACTGGACGTTCCTGCATCATCCAATTTAACACCACTGAACATTCGTTGAAAGAAAAATTTCAAGTGCGTGATAAATCGTTCATAATTAAGCGAATACTCGTCCAAATCAATTTTAAAATGATATTTTACAATATTAAGGATATTTTGGATAACCTTTGCCATTTCTGATACTCGACTAACTTGGCCCATATCAAGCTCCGCATTGACAATATGCAAGGCGATAAATCCAGCTTCATCTTCTGGTAAATCAACACTGAGTCGGTTTTTTACAATCGATAACGCTTCTTTTCCAATCAAGAATTCATGATTATAAAATCGTTTAATCTCCCAAAGAAGAGCATTCTTGATTTCCATTCCATTCTCATAGCGCTCAATTGCATAACTGATATGATCGGTTAATGTTAAGAAGATATTTTCACTTAGTTTTTTCCCAAGCGAAACTTTTGCAAAGCTGATGATTTCATTTGCTACCTGAATATGTTCCATCGGAATCGAAGATAACATCTGGGTTAATTTATTGACACTCCACTCTTTTGAACTGAGATACATATTCTCAATCTTCGTTTCATCAATAGTGTCGCCGACCTTTTTCTTAAAGCCTAGCCCTTTCCCCATCACGACAAGTTCTTGATTATCATCATTCCTAGACAATACGATATTATTATTAATCACTTTCAATACATTCATAAGATAGTCCCTATTCTTTTATTTTCTTCATCTACAACAAAAAATAGGTATAGCCCACAATAAAGCGGTAACAATCCTTTAAAGTCAGTCTAGCATAGGTAATTTCTACTGTCAATTTGATATTTCCTGAAAATCTCGAAAACTACTATCCCTCGTTAAGTCCGATCAAGAACGGGGAAGACTGATCGAAAACTCGCTTTGCGGTTAACAAATAAGGCGTATAAATTAGTTTTTCCCAACCAATTTATACGCCTTATTCTTTTCCACATATTATGACTTAAAGGATGATTCTTTTCACCTGTTTAACGTAGAAGTAGCGAACAATCAAGAAATAAAGAAGCTGAATAAAAGCAAAGCTTCCTAATACTAACGAGGCCTCTACTGTGATATTAAAGTCAAAGAAATGAGATAAGGCAGTTAGTGCAACGGAACCGTGAATTAATGCTACTATAATCGGTGAGAAAAATAACAGGGCTATTTGTCTATTCACGACTCTTTTTAACTCACTCTCCGTTAATCCAATTTTCGCAATCGATTGGAATTTGCGCTTTTCTTCTTCTAAATCGGTGAATAAGCGGAAGTAGAGAAAGCTTCCTGCAGAAACGAAGAATACAATTCCAATAAACAAGCCGATAAAGAGAATCGGTCCATATGCTTTATTGATTTGATAAATTGTATAGTCAACAGAAAAAGCTTTAAACGGTAATTCTTTATCTAATTGTTTCCCTACTTCAACTACTTTATCTGTTTGTCCTTCTTTCACTTGCCATACGACACTGTGATTACTTTCTATTGGTTCATTAAGCTGGTCATAAATCTTATCATTCACTACATAATAAGCCTTTATTTCTGTTAAAACAGACGCTTCGATTACTCGAGTCGGAGATATTTCTTGACCGCTTTTTAAAGGAATAGCTGTTTCCATTAACTCTTTACTGGCTTTCGATTTCCCATTCATTAAGACTGCATCACTTTGTTCCACGACAATCGCTTCGTTTTCCTTAGGATGAAGTTCTGTCTCTCCAATTAGCCCAGCAAAGCTATTATAATCAGATGCTCTCGCAATTAAGACGCTCTCCTTTTTTCCAGTTACTTGATAATAGTTCAGCTGAACCTGTTCTATCATCGCATCCAATTTTTCATCTTTAAGAATAGCATTCACTTGGCTAATATCTTTTTCGATTACCTCTTTGCTATCATCTCCTAATGGAGAATAAGTGAAAGTGTATCGATTTATATCTTTTATCCCTTTTGTTAAGTACGCTTGGAAACCGTATAGGGTCCCAATTGCACTAAAAGCAACTGTGGAGATAATTGCCACCAAGAAAAAGGTTCTTGCATTATCCTTCATCCGAAAGGATAAATCGGAGAACAGTAGCATATTTGTTTTTTTCCAAAAGATAGACTTATTGCCTTTTAGCTTTCGGATGACATACACGCTCAATTGAGTAAATAAAAGATAAGTCCCTAGTGTCACTACGACAATAACTGGTATCATTGCGTAAATCACAAATAACCCCTTCACATAAACCACAGTACCATAACCTACAAGCAGAAGCAACGCTGCTAGAATGGATAGAAGTAAAGAAGCTTTCGGCTCTCCTTTTGACTTTTTGTCTCCCTTTATTAAATCAATCAATTTATTGGTACGAAGAATAAACGAAACAAAGACCGAAATAAGGAAAAAGAGAATAAGAAAACTAATAAATGTCACGATAATTGCCCATGTAGGGAAATAAAAATCCAATGATTCGCTAATAATTAAAACATTCTCAGCAATCAAAAGAATGACTTTTGCAAATACTAATCCTGTTAAAATACCACTTACTGTCGCAAAAAATCCAATTAATATATTTTCTAAGAAAACTAAGAGGCGAATCTGCCGATTGGATGCTCCAAACATCATTAATAAGCCAAATTCTTTCTTTCGTGACTGTAAGAAAGAACTCATCGAATATAAAACAAAAAAGAAAGAAAACACATAAATAATTCCGCCAGCAACCCCCATTCCAAATACAGCCGTTTCATTAACGCTGGCATCTGAAAAGGCCGGATGGAAAGCAAAGATAGCAAAAGTGAAGAAAACCATTACCGTAAACATGCTGCTTAGGAAGTACGCAATATACAGCCGTTTATTGCGTAGGACGTTATTAAACGCGAACTGACGAAAAGTCATTTCCGTCGCCTCCCATCAACGAAAGCATATCGATTATTTTTTGGAAAAATGCTTGCCTACTATCCCCTCTATGAATTTCCGAATGCAGCTTTCCATCACGAATAAAGATTACTCTATCTGAATAACTAGCTGCTTGTGGATCATGTGTTACCATTAACAAGCTCGTTTGCTTCTTCTCATTAATGGAAACAAGCATATTCATCACATCTTTTGCTGCTTTCGAATCTAGGTTTCCTGTTGGCTCATCTGCCAATAATAGCTTAGGTTCATGAATCATCGCTCTTGCAATAGCGACCCGCTGTGCCTGACCACCTGAAATTTCGTAAGTGCGTTTATTTAGAATGGCTGAGATACCCAAATCTTTGGCAATCTCTTCTGCCTTCCTCTTCATTTCTTTGACAGGAGAACCATCTAAAGTTAATGGCAAGACAATATTTTCTTCCACCGTTAATGTATGCAATAGATTAAAATCCTGAAAGATAAATCCTAATTCATTTCTTCGGAACTTAGCCAGTGCATTTTTTTTGAGCGTATGTGGCATTTTCCCTTCCATCTCAACAGAGCCTGCCGTAGGGGCGTCATTCGTAGAAATAATATTTAATAAAGTTGTCTTCCCACTTCCAGAAGGACCCATGATCACAACAAATTCGCCTTTTTCTATTTCAAAATTAATATCAGTAAGGGCACGGTAAGCTACTTTTCCTTCGTAAACCTTACTTACGTTTTTAAGTTTAAGCATAATCTTTCTCCTCTCCAACAATTCTAGTAAAAGTATAGCCTGAATGAGATATGCCATACTATCGATTATGCTTTCATTAACCTTACATGGATGTAAGGTTTTGCGTGTTGGAAAAAATAATCCTTACCGTTGTGCCTACTCCGACCTTTGATTCCAATTCAACACGATGTTCTAATCTTTCCGCTACTTCTTTAACTAAATAAAGCCCCATACCGGTAGATTCTCGATATTTGCGCCCATTTTCTCCTGTATAAAATTTATTAAAAATACGTTTCACATCTACAACTGGTATCCCCACCCCAAAATCTTGCACTTCAAGAATGGCTTCCCCTGACTTTTCATAAAGGGAAAGAATAAGATGCTTTGCTTTTCCTGTCGAATATTTAACGGCATTATGTACAAGCTGTGTTAAGAGAAAAAAGAGCCACTTTTCATCTGTCTCTACTGTTATTCCTGGCTTTTCTTCTTTAAATTGAGGATACACTTCATTGCGAATGTAAAAGCGCTTGTTTTCCTGATTCACTTCGTGTATTAGCTTGGAAAGAATAACAGGCTTAATCTGAAAATCCTCTGTAATGGTACGAAGTCTTGCCATATAAAGAACGGTATTCAACCCGTTTCGCATTCGGTCCGTCTCTTCCCGGATACTTGATGATTCTGGCTCATCAAGCGTTTGTGCTGTTAGCTCAATAACAGAAAGTGGTGTTTTCATTTGATGAACCCAACGATCCATAAATAGTAAATGCTCATCCTGTCGTTCCTCTGCTTTTTGGATTTCTTCTTGGAATAAACGATATTGTGCGATTAATAATTGATCAAGAGCTTCTGCAATGGGTTTTGCTTCGGCAGTCTCAAGCGATCCATCCAATGTTTCCATTGGACTCTCCAACCTTTGATAGAATTTTCTTCTACTTATATATTGATATAGCAGGAATGCTGTTATAAATACGATTGATAGAAAAATAGCATATAGACTTACTCCTATCCCCCGGTAACCATCCAACCAAAATAGAAAAGGAATCAAAACACATTGGAACAGTTGTACCATTATCAATAAAATATGCTCGCGAAGGAATAGCTTCATGCATGTCCCTCTTTCCAAGTCGGACGCAAACGATACCCCGCCCCTCTTACCGTTTCCACAGCCTCTTCAATCCCTAGCTCTTGGAACTTTTTCCGGACACGAGCAATATTTACATTCAATGTATTCTCATCAACATATGCTTCGTCATCCCAAAGCTTTGCTAATAAATCCTGCCGTCCAGCAACACGAGGATATCGATCAAGTAAGCTTTCGATAATGTCTGTTTCCTTTTTAGTCAATTGGGTCACTTTGTCTTTAAATCGTAATTCAAAACGTTCCGGATATAAGCTCAAACCCTCTTGATGAAGCACTCTTTCCTCATGCTTAGTCGCATATTCGCCGTATGCACGGCGTAATTGACTTCTAATTTTCGCCATAACAATATCGGGATGAAAGGGTTTTGTAATGAAATCATCCCCACCATTTTCAATCGCCATTACTTGGTCCATCTCACCTGTTCTCGCTGAAATAAAAATTACTGGGCAAATGGATTCTTTACGAATTTGCCGACACCAATAGTAGCCGTCATAACTAGGAAGATTAATATCCAGTAGTAGAATGTCCGGCTGCACTTCTCTAAATGTATCTATTATGTTTTCAAAATCGATCGTTATGATCGCCTCATATCCATATTTTTTTATGTAGGTGCTGAGATATTCTGCGATTTTCGCATCGTCTTCAATAATCATGATTTTCTGCATTTTTTACTCCTATTGATTCAAGTCTATTACATTAAATGTAACATAGGTAATTCTTTTAAAACTATTGTTATCATTTATTTTGTCCATATCTTAACATATTGTACAAAAAGATATCTCCCACATAATGATATTCACAACGTTGATGTCATCCTCATTTGCTTGGATGTCACAGAATAACATATTATCCTTTGTCACTGGATTAGAAGGCTGCATATATAATTCTATTTCATGCGCTCCTGCTTCTGATACAACAAAATGATACTCCAGATAAGGTACATCTTCTCCTGCAGTAATATATTCAGTTGTTGGAAAAGCCTTCATAGCAGATAAAGTCTTGCCATAGCCCTAAAGCACATCAAATCGATAAATATCTCCTTGCTTATTCGTAGCATCCTTATTCAAGAAATAATGTTCTGCTTCGATAGAAATATAGCCAGTTGTTTCAATATATATAAACGCAGTAAGAAATCCTACTGCTCAGCCATATTTGAAATTTCACCTTATCTCCCTCTATTTCTTTCAAAAAAAGCATTAACCCGCTTCCCTATAGCATCCTCCGAAACCGTCAAGAGCTTCCCATCTCCTACAATCTGTTTTCCTTCTACAAAAACATCTTTAATAGCATTGGGCTGCATTGAATAGACAATATTTGCGATTAAATTTGTCTTTGGCAGCAACGATAGATCATTCGTATCAATCGCTACAAAATCTGCTTGCATCCCCTGTTCTAATTTTCCGATTGGCAAATGCAATATTTCTCCGGCATTTTTCGTTCCCATCTCAAATACTTGCTGGGCATTCACACATGTTCCATCAAGTCTATCTACTTTTTGTAAAATCGAACACATTCTCATTTCTTCAAAAACAGATATTCGATTATTGCTACATGCACCGTCTGATCCTAAGGTGATGTTCACTCCTGCTTTGGCTAAGTCGGGAATTTTCGTAATTCCATCAGCGAGAAACATATTGCTGGAAGGGCAATATACAAGGGATGTGTTTCGTGAACCTAACAGCTCTATTTCCGTTTGCTCTAGCCAAACTAAATGAATCGCAATCATGCGCTCATCTACTACTCCTAATGAATCCAAATAATGAACTGGTCGAAGTCGATATTTTTCTAACGTCTCTTCGACCTCAAACGGTTCCTCTGCTACATGAATATGGAAGGGGGTATCTATTTCACATGCGAGACGATGCCCAGCTTTAATCATTTCTGGAGATGCGGCATGAGGGCTGTGTGGCGCAGGCTGTATATGTACCATTGAACTGCCTTGATATTTTTTTGCTAACTGATACGTCCTTGAAACAGCTTGATTTATTGTCTCCATATAAGCTTTCGGAGCCCCATCCCAATCATACATCGTTCGTGCTAAAACGAGTCTAATTCCAACATCCTTTGCTGCTTGAATCACGGCTTCATCATACGCTACCCCATTGTTATGGACATAGAAAAAATCGCTGACAGTCGTCGCTCCATAGCGTAGCATCTCCCCAAACGCAAATAATGCACCAGTGTAAATCGCCTCTTCATCTAAGTAAGGTGTATATTTATATAATGCTTCATCCCGCCATTCTAAAAAAGGTCGATCTACAGCAATCCCTCTCAGTAAACTTTGAAAGGAATGATTATGTGAATTTACGGTGCCTGGAATAACCGTCTTTCCTTCTAATGAATGGATACTTGCCCCTTTATATTTTTCTTTTAACTGTCCAGTCGGACCAATCTCTTTTATCACACCATTTTCCACAAAGAAGCTATATTGGTCATGAAACTTTGCATTTGTATAAACACTATCCGCTATAAATAAATGCCCCATGCTTTTGCCTCCTTATAGGCTGTTATCCAATGCCAAAATAGAATGCAATAATACGTTTCCAGCTTTTTCAATGTCTACAATCCGACTTGCCTCTTCTGGACAATGACTTTTCCCTGCTAAACTAGGAACAAATAACATACCAGATGCTGTAATAGATGCCATATGTGCTGCATCATGGCCCGCCATGCTTCCTAATCGATAAGTAGGATAGCCCAGTTTATTCGCCTGCTCCTCACAACATGCTATTATCTTTTCACTCATCGCTACTGGTGCTTGATTGAGCTTAACTGTTCGTATGACCTTGATTTTTCTATGTCGATGAATGATTTGTACTTTATCTTCCCATTGTGATAACACATCCTGGATTTTCTCCTTTGATTGCCCTCTAATTTCTAAAGAAAATGTAACTTCACCTGGCACAATATTCGTTGCATTCGGCTTTACAATAACCTGACCAATCGTACCAACGACTTCCTCATCGGGATCATGTAGTAAGACCTCTTCTAACGCAAGTGCCATGCTAGCAGTTGCCAGGAATGCATCCACTCTATCCTTCATTAATGTCGTCCCTGCATGACTCGCTTCCCCAATAACCGTCACTTCCTCACGATAAATCCCCGTAATCCCAGTTACAAGTCCAATAGGGATCTCACGTTGTAGTAACCTTTTACCTTGTTCAATATGGACTTCCAAATAGGCAGCAAATTCATGAGGGCTTCTTACAGCTCTTGCAAAATTATCGGGATCACCGCCAGCTTCCCGTAAAGCTTCTGTTAACAGGCAGCCATCCGAATTGGTGACACCAGTGATAGATTCAACAGTTAATTTTCCCGTCATCGCTCTGCTGCCAAATGTCGATAGACCAAATGGGTTTGGTTCCTCTGCACTAAAAGAAACAAGCTCTAATGGATGTTTTGTCTTTACTCCATATTCCTCCAACACATGCATTACTTCCAGCGCAAGGATCACACCAAGCGCTCCATCATACATGCCTCCATTTGGCACAGAATCGATATGGGAACCAAAAGCAAGGACTGGCAATTCGGGATTAGTCCCTTCTCTCCTCGCCCATATGTTTGCCGCTTGATCAACATGGACAGTTAAACATAGTCGATTAAGCTCCTTTTTCAACCAGTTCCTCGCTTCGATTTCAGCTGGAGTAAATGTTGTCCGGTCCAACCCTCCATTTTCATTACGGCCAATTTTGCCTAATGCAAAAAGTTTCGCTTCGATTCGTTGTTTATTTACACTAAGCTTCTTCATCAATCCTCCCCCTCTCTCATTCATCCAATGCCCTCAATCATCCTTGATTAAGAAAGAACTCCCATCAGTTCGGTCTTACTCCCCGTTAAAAGTCGGATAAAAGTCATCATACTTTCAGTGGAAAAATGATGACTATCTCCACCACTCATTCCTTCCTTTTATTGAAACTGTTTTCCTACGACAACTGGAACGCCTTTTTTTATGACTGTATCAACGTGATTCATACCATATTGATACGATAAAGTTAGATAATTAGGTACGTCAAAAATCGTTATATCTGCTTGTTTGCCTTTTTCTAAACTGCCTATCGTATCTGCACGGCCAATGGCATGTGCTGCATTTATGGTTGTTGCGGTGAGAACCTCTTCTGGTGTCATCCCCATCTTCAAGCAGCCAAGATTCATAATGAATGGAAGTGATAGTGTCGGAGAGGAGCCTGGATTGGCATCTGTCGATAAAGCAACGGCAACGCCACGGTCGATCATTTTTCTTGCTTCCGCAAATTCTGCCATCAGGAAAAAAGCAGTGCCTGGTAATAAAACACCTATAACATCACGCTCTGCCATCTGTTCAATCCCTTGATTTGAAGCCCTTAATAAATGATCTGCAGATATCGCGCCCACTTCTGCTGCTAGCTCTGCCCCAGCGTATGGTTCAATTTCATCGGCATGGATTTTCGGAATTAATCCATGTTCTTTTCCAGCTTCTAATATGCGCCGAGATTGTTTTGGCGTAAATACGCCGCGTTCACAAAAGACGTCATTGAAAGTAGCTAATCCTCTGCGTGCGACTTCTGGAATCATCTCATTTACTACTTCCTCGACAAAGCGTTCTGGATTATTTTGATCAGCAAGAGGGATGGCATGTGCCCCCATAAAAGTAGAAACGATATCCATCTGGTGATCTTGCTGGAGTTTTTTTGCTACCTCAAGCTGTTTTATTTCATGTTCCAGCGATAAACCGTAGCCACTTTTTGCTTCTACTGTCGTCACTCCATGGAGTAAGAATTTATCTAATCTTGCTTTCGACTCTGCGTATAACTGCTCGAATGTTGCTTCTTGCGTCGCGCGAGTAGTAGCATGAATTCCTCCACCCGCGTTCATAATATCCATATAGGTTTTGCCTTGAAGACGCATTGCATATTCATTTTCTCTTGTTCCAGCATGAACGAGATGGGTATGTGGATCGATTAAACCTGGTGTTACTGTTTTATTCGTCGCATTTATTTGTTTAGCATGAGCAATCCATTCCGGATATTTTGCTTCGATTGCACTTGTTTCTCCAACATCAACAATCCTGCCATCCTTAACAAGTACAGCACCATTTTCAATTACAGTAATTTTGTTCATCGCTTGTTTTTTAGCTGGTGTTGCCGTATGCCCTTCTACTGTAATCAATTGTGCAGCATGTTTTATAAATAAAATCTCTGCCAAGCTTTACACCTCCGCATCTTTTAACATCGGAATATGAATCCCTTTTTCTTTAGCTGTCTTTACGGCTGCCTCGTATCCTGCATCCACATGCCTCACTACCCCCATCCCTGGGTCTGTGGTCAATACGCGCTCTAAACGTTTTTCTGCATCCTTTGTTCCATCGGCAACAATGACCATGCCTGCATGTAGGGAGTAGCCCATCCCAACACCCCCACCATGGTGAACACTCACCCAACTAGCACCACCAACACTATTGATTAGTGCATTTAGAATCGGCCAATCCGCTACTGCATCACTGCCATCCTTCATACCCTCTGTCTCACGGTTTGGCGATGCAACAGAGCCAGAGTCTAAATGGTCACGCCCAATAACGATTGGTGCTTTTAATTCTCCATTTGCAACCATGTCATTAATAAGCTTTCCAAACCTTGCTCGTTCTCCATAACCAAGCCAGCAAATCCGAGATGGCAAACCTTGAAAACGAATTTTATCCTGTGCCATTTTAATCCACTTACATAAAGATTCGTTATCGCTAAATTCCCTTAAAATGACCTCGTCTGTTTTATAAATATCTTCTGGATCTCCAGATAATGCGACCCAACGGAATGGTCCTTTTCCTTCACAAAATTGGGGGCGAATATATGCAGGAACAAAGCCAGGAAAATCGAAAGCATTCGCTACGCCTTCATCTTTGGCAACCTGTCTAATGTTGTTCCCATAGTCAAAGGTTACTGCTCCTTTTGCTTGCATCTCTAACATCGCCTGTACATGTGTTGCAATACTTTTTTTCGCTAAATCTGCGATAGCATTTGGGTTGGAAACTCTTAGCTCTGCCGCTTCAGTAAGTGTCATGTTTGCTGGCACATAGCCGTTTAGTGGATCATGGGAAGAAGTTTGATCTGTCAGTACATCTGGGATAAATCCCATTTCAATCATTTGCGGTAAAATTTCGGCAGCATTTCCAAGTAATCCAATGGAAAGGGGGCGACCTTCTTGCTTTGCTTCCTTCGCCAACCGAATTGCTTCATCTAAGCTAGCTGTAGAGGTATCCAAATACTTCGTTTCTAATCTACGGTCGATGCGATGTTGGTCCACTTCTACCGCAATACAGACGCCTTCATTTAAGGTTACTGCTAGCGGCTGGGCACCACCCATTCCACCAAGACCAGCCGTCAATGTAATGGTTCCTTTAAGCGAACTACCGAAATGTTGGCGGGCACATTCTGCAAAAGTTTCATATGTACCTTGGACAATTCCTTGACTACCGATGTAAATCCAACTTCCTGCAGTCATCTGGCCGTACATCATCAAACCCTTTTTATCTAATTCATTAAAGTGATCCCAATTGGCCCATGCGGGAACGAGATTGGAATTGGCAATTAATACTTTCGGTGCGTCTTTATGTGTTTTAAATACAGCTACCGGCTTTCCTGACTGGATAAGGAGTGTTTCATCATTTTCCAATTGCATTAATTCATGGACAATCGCTTCATAACATTCCCAATTACGGGCTGCTTTTCCTATGCCGCCATAAACCACTAATTGATCAGGATTTTCTGCTACTTCTGGGTTCAAGTTATTGTTTAACATCCGTAATGCTGCTTCTTGAATCCAATTTTTCGTGTGTAGTGTAGTCCCTGTATATTGTTCTACTTGTCTATTTATTTTTGTCACATGTATCAGCCCCTTAAATGCAAATTTTCTTGTTTTAATATCTAGTAATTCTGTGTTGTGGAAGTTAATTTTTCTATGCTCTTATTTCTTTCTTCAATGATTCTAGCTTTTTCCCTCTGAATCTATTTCAAATGATTTTTTTAATGCCTTGCTTAACTTCTCCATATCGTTCGAAAAAATACGGTCCTCCTCTATTGATGCAACATACTTTCTGACTTGTTCTACTAACCTTTGCGTAAAAGCTGCCATCTTTTCCTTGCCACGAATTTCTGCAGCCTGTGATGCACAAATCAATTCAATTGCCAGCACTTGTCGGGTATGTTGAATGATTTGATACGCATGCCTTGCACCAATCGTCCCCATGCTGACATGATCCTCCTGATTTGCTGAAGACGGAATTGAATCGACACTAGCAGGATGAGCAAGTGTTTTATTTTCCGAAACAAGCGAAGCTGCAACATACTGCATAATCATCGCCCCAGATTGCAAACCTGGCTTCGAGCTTAAAAATGGCGGTAAATCATTTAACTGCGGATTAACTAATCGTTCAATCCGTCGCTCTGAAATATTAGCCAGTTCCGCCATCGCAATCCCCAAAAAGTCCATTGCAAGTGCAATCGGCTGTCCATGAAAATTACCACCAGAAATGATTTTTTTGCCATCGTCAAAAATCAGTGGATTATCTGTCGCTGCATTAATCTCTATCTCTAGTTTGTCTTTAACATATTGCAATGTTTGCCAAGTGGCACCATGCACTTGGGGAATACAACGAAGCGAATAAGCATCCTGAACACGTAGTTCCCCTTGTACCGTTATTAGCTTACTACCAGCAAGATATGCGCGCATTCGCTGAGCGACATCTATTTGTTCTTGATATCCTCTTGCTTGGTGCACGTCATCATCGAATGCATCAATAATTCCCCTTAGTCCTTCCATCGTAACTGCGGCAATTTGTTCCGATTGATAGGCTAGCTTCTCCGCTTCTAAGTAAGCAACAGCACCCATAGCAGTCATTGCTTGTGTTCCATTGATAAGCGCTAAACCTTCTTTAGCAGAAAGCTTGATTGGTTCTAAACCCTCCGCTTGTAAAGCTTGTTGAGCAGGAATTCTTGTTCCTTTGTAAAATACTTCTCCTTCACCGAGAAGTGTCAAGGCAAGATGAGATAAAGGTGCAAGATCTCCGCTTGCACCAAGTGATCCTTGCTGGGGGATAACCGGATGGATTGCTTTATTTAGAAGTATTAGTAATCTATCAATAATGAGGGGACGAACTCCTGAATAACCTTTAAGCAAGGCATTTGCGCGCAGAAGAAGCATGGCTCTTGAAACCACTTCTGGAAAAGGTTCGCCTACTCCACAGGCATGGGAATGAATTAAATTAAGCTGCAATGTTTCTACATCATTTTTATCAATGCGGACATCACTAAGTTTGCCGAAACCGGTGTTAATACCATAGACCGTTTTTTCTTGGTTTACGATTTCTTCAACAGCTTTTCGGCTGTTTTTTACTTTGGTTAGGCTTTCCTTTGAGGCTTGGACGGGTTCGCTGGTATAGAGGATTTTTTTTAGTTGGGATAGGGTTAGTTTGCTGCCAGTTAAGGTAATCATGAAGGTTCCTCCTTTGTATATCGTTTAATCATTAGAAGAATTCCTTTGAGAAGTAAAATATGTTAATAATATGAATTTCATTAAGTAAACGGGTATTTATTGTTATTGCTCTATTGCTTTTATATTATTTTGATATATAGGATTTCATTAGTTTTTGCAGTGAAATTACATCCCTATTTTTCTAGACTTCCTTTGTGTGAGATAATTTCAAAAATAATATTCATTAAGATAATATATAGTCGTTTAAGGTCTTACATTCCATAACTTACTTTTCATATTAAAATATTTTATTAATTCCTTAAGATTTTCTAGTTAAAATTCACTTTCTTGGAGTATTTACTATTATGTAAAGTACTCTTTCATTTAGGCACATAATTTTATCCTCCGTAAACGGATTAACATAATTTAATAGTCTTAAATATCTAAAAAAACGCCTCTACATGGAGACGTTTTTTTAGGTGCAATTATTGAACACTTAGCTGTAATGCTTTTAAGTTATCACGCATCGCATCCACATATCCTAAATCCTTTTCTTGTAACTCGCTAGACAAAACCTCTAAATCATACAAAATAGCTGTCTCTGTCCCTGTTTCAGCAGCAACCGTTTTGGCGATTGCAGAGTTGGCTCCATGTTGATAATAGATAACTGGGACATTATGCTCTTTTACAAGATTTCCGATCTCTGCCATACGCGCTGCGCTCGGTTCTACTTCTGTAGATAAGCCGCCAATGGCAATCTGCTCTAAGTTATATCGCTTCGCAATGTATCCAAATGCTTGGTGTTGTACGACAAAAACACGATTCTTGGCATCTTTTAAAGCCGCTTGATATTCTTCATCTAATAATTGAAGTTCTTTCATAAAAGCTTCTGCATTTTTTTCATAAATGTCTTTTCCATCTGGATCTGCTTTAATGAAAGCATGTATTTTTCTTTCGTCATATCTCCATTTTCTGCTTTATGTGCAAACACTTCATCTAAATCTCCAGATAAAAGATATGGATAAACAGACTGCCAGTCGCCTTCCCAATCAGACAATTCACGATTCTTTACTTGACTATCTTCAAAATACCCTTGATATATTTTCTTGCTTGCTTCATCATGTCCATGATGATCATCAATTACGATTTGAGCAGGTGCGGATTGGGCAATAGCCTTATCATCCTGATCGAATAAGACTGCCTTTATTTCTAAGCCATTAACTGTTGCTTCACCAGTAAATGTTTCTGTTTCTTGTCCCGAAACAACTGCCCATTCATCATTGGCATTTTCCCTACTATACCAATGCCAATGATCAGCGTCTGTTTCTTCATCCAAAACGGCAGTTAACTCCATTTTGTCTCCCGTATGATAGTGATCAGCAATTCCTTCCATTTTAATACTTTCTGGAGCTTGTTGCTCTGATGCTTCTTCTCCTTTTTTATCTTCTTTCTCATCTTCTGTTCCTTGACATGCGGTTAAGAACAAACTAACTAATAATAAGCACGAAAAGCCAAATAACAGTCTTTTCATTTTTTCCCCTCTTCTCTATGTATTTTTTTGAAAATCGTAATCATTACGTTTTATAAACTGACATTTACTTCTCTTTTATGTCAAGGGTTTTTGGGTATTTACATTGATAGTTTTTATTAAAAGAGGCATCCTAATAAAGAAAATACTGTTTGCATCCTTATTTTTATTTTGCTTCATTTCGGCTGACTACCTATTATTAAAATCAATTTTCTTTTTACTTACATAGTTATTTCATATTGGCCTGAAGTGCTCATTACTTATAAAATAACGTAAAAAAGCCTCTACTTTAATTGTAGAGACGATTTAAATTGTGACTTTACTTAATCCTTGAAATTGTAGTGTCTAAACTTTCAACTTTGATGAACAATCTTTATTTCTTAAGCAATTTTATAACTTACTTGTATTGTAACTGGTTACCTATCTCTATTTGATAAAAATAGAGACATTATCCGTCCTACCGGTACAATTAATCAGTCACTTTATCCCTAACTCGTTTCACTTTAAACACTGTGCTTTTGGGTATATTTGGATTGTGGTGAACAACATAAGCTTTAGAGAAACGATATAAATATTCCTCTTCATGAGATTTTGGAGTAAGGATAATCATTTTCCGTTGTAATTCTTGTTCATATAATCCAAACACTTTTTCCTTTCTTCCTTCATCAAGTGCACTATCAAATTCATCTAGTACAATGTAGCCAGGTGATGCTTCGATTGTTTGTAATAATGCTAGCGCAAACAATAAAGAACTGAGTGACTCCTCTCCACCAGAGACTCCTTTCCCAACTTTCCCACCACGTGCTTTAACACTTACATCTTCTAACTTTCCACGATGTCCTTCTTTTCTTGCTTTAATAAATAGAGTATATCGAATTTGTCCGCGTCGATCGGTATTCATATCCCAGTCAATTTTTCCTTCAAAACCAAATAAAGACATATAGTTAATAAATTTCTGATTCACACCGATGATTTTCATATTGATCGTATCTTCTAAATCCTCTTTAAATTGTTCCATTCGTTCTGAATATTCTTCTAATAAGATTTTTGATTTTTTCACTTCATTTTCTGACCGATCATATTCTTCTTTCATTTTTGCATAGTTCTCTGGGGCTGCTTCATCTATGCCCGTTTCAGTTATCGCAAATTCAAAGGTTACTTTCCCATTATTACGTAATTCCTCTGCCTGAGATTTTGTCACCTCAGAGAAATGCTCCATCTCATCATAGAACTTATCCACTAAATCTCCCACGATTTCTTGAAGCTTTTGTACTTCTTTTCTTGTACGAGAATATCCCTCTTCGTTTGATACACGCTCTTCTGATTTTACTTTTATTTGCCTTTCAATTTGTTCGATTTCTCGTTCTTGATAACTAAGATCTGTTTCTAAATCTTCTAGTTTCCTAAATAGCTGTTTTTCTTCACGACGTTTTGTATCTAGCGTATCCGAAACCTCATCTAATTGATTGTTTTTATCTATTTTATTTTGATTAAGCTCAACTAACAGACTATTTAATCTTTGCACTTCCATTATTTTTGCTTGTTCTTTCCGAAAACGTTGGTAGATATCTAAATATTCTCGATGCTTTGACACAGCTTGTCCCCATTGAGCGTAAGACGTTCTTTGTTTATTTAATTCATCTTGAATCATATGATACTGATTCTCTATAGCTTCTTTCTCTTGGCTTACCTTTTTAAACTGACTTTGCCTCCATTCTCTTTCATTTTCTTTCGTTAAAAATGCTTCAGCCTCTTTAAGTGACTCTCTCCTGCTAAATAAGATAGAGTTTCGATTGTAAAGCTCCTGTATTTCCTTTTCCAATTGAAGCTTTCCTTTCTTTATTTGAGTTAACTCTTCCTCTAATTTAACTTGGTGAAATTTCAGTACTTTTTCACTTAAAATAATTCTTTTTCCCTCTTGTGGTCCTCGAATCCCCTTATTATCTATAAGTTGGCCATTAAGGATTAAAGGTTTCTCTTCTTTAAAAAATGATTCTACCCACCAAAGCGCTTTTATTGCATATGGATAAAGATAGTCATCTAGATGATCTTTAACCTTTAAATGTTTGTCAGGTAAATGTATCAATGTTTTATCTGGGACTAAGTCGGGTAAAGAAACATGATATAGATCATTAGGTGCTTGAAATACTTTTTTATTAACGAATATAGTATATTTAATCGTGTCGAATAAATATTCATCTTGCTGGCTAGCTGTCTCATCTAATTCCACAAGTTCTCGTAACGGGAAAACATCAATTTGATTTTTTTCGAAAAATCGGATGGACTGCTCTTGACGAGGATTATATACTTTATTATTTTTTAAAAGGGGTAGCTCTTTTTCAATCTTTTGTTCCTTTTCATTCAACTCTCGTAATTTATCTTTATTTAATTCTATATCACGATTGTTTTTTTCCATTTCCGCTTGAATTGCATTACTGCTTTTATAAGTTTCTATCAAATCTTTGAATTTTCTTTCCTGCGCTTTATCCTGTTTAATTTCTAAAGACAGTTTTACTTTTTTTGAAGTTAAGTCGTTTAGGTAATTCCATAAATTTTGCGCCTCTGTAACCATTGATTTAATAGAATCATCTATCTCTTTATATTTCTTCTCTGCTTCCCTTAATTTTACTAATACATCCTCTTCTGACATACCAATCCGGTCAACTTGTTTCGTGATCTCAGAAATCTGGTCGGAAATAGAGTTTATTTTTTCATTAGTCTCTTTTAGCTGTTCATTGATTTCTTTTACTTCTATTCTAAATTCATTATCTTGATTTTCAAGCTGGTCAAGTAGCATTCTGAACTGTTCGAGTTCTTCTTTTTTCTCAACGAAATGAATTCTCATCTTCTGATTGGTATCTATCTTTTCCTTTTTATCTTCTAATAAGTCCTCAATTTGAAATTTCAAAGAGTCGATTTGATTTAGATAATATGCTCCCAACCATTTTAATCCTCTAAAATATTGGTTAAAGCCTTCTTCACGTCGCCGGTTACGATCACGATACCTATCAAGTTCCATTTTCTTTTGCTTTAAATGCATTTTATTGAGACCTTGTTTGCTTTCTGCTTCTTTTAAGCTTTGTTCCGTTTCCTTAACAAGCTCCTTACTTTCTTCCCAGTTTTTCTGGATTTTATCAATACCGTTCATCTCACTAAAGATTCGAAAACGTTCTTCTGGATGCATAACTGCGAACTGATTTACTTCTTTTTGATACCAAATCAAATAAAAAGCATCAGGATCGACAGCATACTTATAGAGTACTTGATTTTTATATTCCGAAAAATTCAAATTGCCACCACTAGTGAATTTCGTGGTTCGCTCCCATTTGTCAATATCGTCTCCCTCTTCAATATAGAACTCTCTTTTTATTGGCTCTCCAGGTTTTTGTTCAATTTCCAAACGGAATTGAACATAAAGAGGGGCATCAACCTTAATTCTCCCTTCGTTTTTAAATAGTAAATCAATTTTTGCTCTCCAGGTATGATCAGAAGGCAGATTATTAGACTTAAGTCCTTCCACGTCTACTTTACTGGAATAAAGAGCCCCACCAATACAAAATGTTACGGTTGATTTACCTGCTCCGTTTGGTCCAGAGATAAGAATATGATCGAGTTCCCCAGATAAATCCATTACAGTTGGAATATAATCTCGAATTCCTGAAAATCTAATCCTCCAAGGTATCATTTAGTAAACCTCCATTCATGTTGTAACGTTTAAAGAATCGAAGAACATCCTCCATATGAAGCTGATTAGATTGACTGAACTCTGCATATCTTCGTAAAAATGAATCAGAAAAAAGATGGGCACCAATAGTTGTTAATTGGTAAGCCTCTTCATCCGAGTTGGTATTATAAATTTCGATTGCACCGATTTTTTTTAAGGGATCTAAATTAGCTTGAATTTTTCTTGTTACCTGTAAGGACTCATGACCGAAGCTATTGATCAATTGAGAAAATAATGTGTATTCATTTTGAAGCACTTCTTGATGATAAAAAATAAACATAAGAATAGCCAAACTCTCTTTATTTAACACATTTCTTGCTTGTTTTGCAGGAACACGCATCAACACCACTACCTGATTTCTTCGTTCATCATAAACAATTTTGAAATACCGACTAACTGCTTGATTAACTCGCTTTAAAAAAGAAAAAAACGCTTCTTCATCATTTGCCCCAAGTAATTTCTCCACCTCTTTGCGAGAAAGACCGAAGTTCCCCTGTCGAATCGTAGCAGAAGAGGAAAATAAAATTTGCATAAAAGTAAGCTCTTCTTCTTTAGTCAAAAATCCTTGTAGAGACTGTAATGCATACAAGGGATTATTGTTAATAGATTCATTTGCCTCGTTTTCTAATTCCATAGCTTCCTTGTTCATCATCTGTCCACCTCCAATCTCTTTTTTCCATATTCCCTAGTAATTTTCGGTTTGCTTTTTCATCAATATCTGCCTTTTTATTTGCCACCAGTGCAGATACTCCGATTAAACCATTTAATACGTCACTCCATTTTTCAGACCCAGCATGTATTACTAACTCATCTAATCCAGCTTCTTCTACCCCATCCAGGTATTTTTCAATATGCTCGGTATGAATCATTTGCTTCGTCATTTGCCATTTTGAATCACCCATTACTTCTTCTAACTTCTCCTCCATGATTTCTTCAATCTCTTGAAAATCTGCATCCATCTTTTCTTCAATTTCATCTGTAATAGGTTCATAATTCTCAATATAGTCTATACCTTCAAAAATAGCTGTCGAAGATAATGGACTAGCGAATTTAATCGGTACCCAAAGACCCTCCATATTTTCGTCCTCATACTGTCCCTGTTCCATAAAACTAAGAATTTGATGAGCATTTGGAATATCTGAACCAATCGGCGGATCAAAAGATTGCACGATAAAATTTCTTAGTAAATCTGGTTGTATCGTTTCAATAAAATTAGTCTCTTGTATATGTGCAAACTTCAGGATTTTATTAATGGTCCCAAGGCTAATCTTGGTTCCTTCACTTATAGCTGTCATACCTCTCTGTTTGATAGATGCAAATACTAATTCCTGATCCAATGTCTCAAATTTAGCTAGACGTTCCACCATTTTCATTTCCAATTCTTTCATCAGTTGATGAATTACTTCTACTTGTGATAACGCATTTCGATCAGCTAAATATTCTAGTTCTCTTTCCTTTAGTAATAAAATTGCTTCTTCTACATTCTTGATCATACTAGCTAATTTATTTCCTCCAGAAATACCTTTGTCATCATAAGCTTCACTAATTTCTGCATCTCTTTTTGCTTGAAACAAGGATCTGGCAACTTCGTCATTCATATAATAAGCAAGTGAATCATTTGCCAATCGAATTAATACATCCATCATTCTTTTTCCTAAATCGCGCATCTTAATGCGCTTTGCTGTCTTCGTTATCCAATTAAATTTCCCTAATATATAGATTAAGTGCTTCACATATTCAATAGTCATCTCTTCATCGTATCCATATATGTGACGATACCGGTAAAAGAGTGTGTCCTCATTTTCAATTCGATCAGTGATCCCAAGTGCTTCTTGATTAATGAGATTAAGTATGCGTATAAAGCGTAATACATTCTTTGGGGCCTGAAATGATTCTTTATCACTTAATTCATTCAATACACCAGCTAAAGCAGCCATATCCCGCATTGTTTGGAGTAGCTCTGGTTTCTCCATATCCATGTTAAAAATAGAAATTAAGGATTGATCCATTTTTTCCAAAGTATTACTCCTCCAATCTCCTGCTCCTGTTCTTCTTTCTTAACCTCTATTGCTCTTTCATACCGTGATTGAAACTCTTCAATATTTAGTACTACTTCTAATGGCGGAACAATCCATTTAGTTATTACCTGATATTTTCGTACCGTTTCCCCTACATCTTTAGCAATGAAGAGTCCTGCTTCATCAACATCTGTCCAAATAATCACTTGTTTAACAGTAGAAGCAAGCTGTTCAATTAATCGTCGATGTGCAGACCTTAACTGGCCATCAATTCCTAATATAAAACTGTTTGAATCTATTAAAAAGTCCCTTTCATAACCCATCCGTGTTACAATCGCTCTATTTTCAACTAACCACAATACCTCGGCTTCCGTTTTAAACTCCTCGGTAAAAACAGCTAAATCAGTAGTTGCATGAATTGCTCCATAATTATAAGAAGCACTATCACCTTGCATTGGTCCAGTAAAATAGATGGGAGTAATTGTACCTAAACTACTTAGTCCAAGTAAATGTAATGGATACTCAAGTAACTCTTCGGCAACCTCAATAAATTCTTTTTTATATGAATCAAATTCCTTAGAACCTCCTATTTTCCTATAATACCTTGCTCCAATTTGCTTCCAATCAAAATGATGCTCAACCATTGAAATTTGATAAAAAGCTACTAAAAAGTGTAAAAATAAAAGTTTTTTTTGAAATCTCCAATTAGAATTAATACTGTTAATTTTATTTGCCACTACGATTTCATCTAATATATCTTTTAATCTATTAAGCTTTTCTATCCGTTCAAGATTAGGTGCGGAAGAAGAATTCTTTATTTTAATCCATTGATTTTCCCATTCGACAATGGATTCAGTTCTCATTGTTTCTTGTTCATCCTCCATTTGTTTTTTATATTGGAATAAAGACAATCCCATGCGAAACTGTTCACTTTTCACAGTTCGTTCGTCTTTTGCCAAGCGATACTCTCTAATAATCCATGCATTACGAATAAATTCATAAATTTCATCTGTAAAGACAAATTGTTTCTTAACCTTTGGGCTTGCAAACACATTCACCAAATGTTCAGGTGGGATAATTTGATTATTAATCCCCACCGTCAAAATCGCAACAGTCCTTCTAGTTCGAGTAGTCTTTTTTATCACAGGAATATCTAAAATTCCATTATTTTCTCTAATGTCCAGTAAATTAAGCTCCTCGTTTTTCAATAAAATATATTTATATAAATAATCTTTCCATACATTATTTATCAAAACTTTTGTCCCCCTCTAACGGTACTTTTATTTTATCATAGAGCAAGGATTTACTTTCTATTAAAGAATTAACAATTTATGTAATATGGACTATTAATATTTTTAGAAACGCTGACTTACAAGTTTCAGACAATGCAAAAAATGGGTGTGTGAGTTTTATACAAAACACACATACCCATTTAATATTAGCCTATATATTTGGAGAATCACTTTAGTCTACTATCCCCTAATCTCACTCAATAATCTCAAATCCATCAAGCATCGCACGCACTTCATCCGTCGACTTCGTACTCATCAATTGATTTCTCAATTCACTCGCCCCTCTAAATCCTTTTACATATATCTTAAAAAAGCGATGAAGAGCTTGGAATGGACGTGGCTCTAATTCACTTGAATATTTATCATGGAGATCCAGCTGCAATCGTAAGAGATCCAAATATTCCTTACTGCTATGCTCTCTCGGTTCTTTTTCAAAGGCAAATGGATTTTTGAAAATTCCACGACCAATCATAATCCCGTCAACGCCATACTGTTCAGCTAGCTTCAAGCCAGTTTGACGGTCAGGAATATCCCCATTGATTGTCAAAAGGGTATTTGGTGCGATACGATCACGCAGCTTCTTAATTTCTGGAATTAGCTCCCAATGGGCATCCACTTGGCTCATTTCTTTTCTCGTACGCAAATGAATAGAAAGATTGGCAATATCTTGTTCTAATATATGTGTTAGCCAATCCTGCCACTCATCAAGCTCCGTGTAACCAAGTCTTGTCTTCACACTTACCGGTAATCCCCCCGCTTTTGCAGCTTGGATTAATTCTGCAGCGACTTCTGGACGTAGGATTAGCCCACTTCCCTTTCCTTTAGCTGCCACATTTGGGACAGGACAGCCCATATTGAGGTCAATCCCCTTAAATCCAAGCTCCGCCATACCAATACTCATTTGGCGGAAATATTCAGGCTTGTCTCCCCATATATGTGCAACCATTGGCTGTTCATCTTCTGTAAAAGTTAGTCGTCCACGGACACTTTGTTTACCCTCTGGATGACAATAGCTCTCCGTATTTGTAAACTCAGTAAAAAACACATCCGGTCTACCTGCTTTACTCACCACATGGCGAAAAACAACATCCGTCACATCCTCCATAGGTGCAAGCACAAAAAATGGCCGAGGCAAGTCACGCCAAAAATTTTCTGTCATATCTATTCAAATCCTTTCAAAGGGACAGGGGGACAGACCCCTTGTCCCTAATAAGTACATATTTCTTGATTCTTTTACACTTATACCATTTTTCAGTACCTTTTATCAAACTAAAGAAAATTTTAACATTCTATTAGATATAGGAAAACTTTAGATGTGGTTCTTACCTGAGACCTAAGCCTCTACTCTATATGCTAAAAAGTATTAAGTGTACATTTAATATAGTATAAAAAACAGCCAAAAAGGAAGCAAAAGAACCGTCCCTCTGCTTCCCTACTTAATCCTATCTGTCCCCTTCAGCTCGTCAATAGTTGCCGCGCCAATTCCAAACATGGTCATCTGCAATTCGAGCTCTCGAGTTTCAAAAACTTCAATCAGATCCTCTGGTGATTCTGTCGCTTCTTTTAGAATGGAACGGGCAAAGCCAACCATATCTGATCCAAGCGCGATTGCCTTAGCAGCATCCATTCCATTTTTTATTCCGCCACTAGCAATGATTGGTTTGCCAATCGCTTCGTTAACGGAAACAATACATTCGGCAGTTGGAATCCCCCAGCTAGTAAAAGCTTCGGCTGCTATTTTCTTGATTTTCTCTTTGGAGCGTAGTTTTTCCACTTGGCTCCATGATGTACCGCCTGCTCCAGCGACATCAATAAAGGAGATGCCAACGTCAGTCAGTTTTTTCGCGATGGTGCCATCAATTCCAAAGCCAACCTCTTTTGCACCAACAGGAATATCTAGCTGTGTACATACTTGCTCGATTTTCCCTAATAGATCTTTAAAATTACGATCTCCTTCTTGTTGAATAATTTCTTGAATGCTATTCAAATGGAGAACGAGCATATCTGCTTCTGTCATTTCAATGATTTGTTTACACTGGTCGATTCCAAATCCATAATTAAACTGCACCGCACCTAAATTGGCGATGATTGGAATGGTTGGGGCATATTTTCGGATTTGAAAAGATTCTCGGTATTTTTCATTTTCAATGAGTGCTCTTGTGGAACCTAAGGCAAATGCCCATCCACGCTCCTCGGCAGCAATTGCAAGGTTTCGATTAATCGTCTCTGCCATTGCAGCACCACCAGTCATCGAGCTTACCAAGAAAGGCGTCTTCATCTTTTTACCTAGAAACTCCGTGTCTAATGTAATCTCATCAAAATCAATTTCCGGCAAGGCATTATGTAAAAAACGATACTTCTCAAGACCAGTCGATATGTTATCACCTGTTACTTTCTCATTTAAAACCAACTCAATGTGCTGGGCTTTTCTTTTGTCAATTGAATCAGTCATTCTCCAAACTCCAGTCTAATTATATTTGGTTGCAGGGTGGATACCTAAAGGAACAATACCAGCCTCCTGCCATTCTTTATGTAATCGTTCAAGCATGTCTGTACTTGTAAAAGCAATTCCACAATCACCGCCACCAGCTCCAGACGATTTCCCGGCTCCGTAGCGATTAGCAATTGCAATCAATTTTTCTAAATGAATCGTTTCAATTGCTCCGCCAGTCTCTTGACTTAACGCTAGCAATGCTGACCGATTAGCGGCTAGGCCTGCCATCACTAACTCCATATCGTTATGTCTAAAGCCTTCTACCATAGTTGAAACTGCATCACGGCTTTTACGTAAAAACTCTCCATAAATAGGGGAATTTTGATTTTTAAGTGGCTCGATCTTTTTTATCAAAGAAGCTGTTTTGGCAGAACTACCTGTCCAGCCGACAGCAAGTACTAATTCCTCAGGGGCTTCTAGCTGCTCGATCTGTAAATATGGCCATGTCTCTTCCAACAATGGAGAAATAGATCCTTGCTCCATAATCTTTTCTTTTAACCAGCTCGCTTTAAACGCTGTATAGTGGAGCCAACCGCCATAGGTCGATGCTGCCACATCTGCACAGGAACCGCTCCCCTGTGTCTGATAATGAGCAATTGCAGCAAGTTTAAAAATAAGGGTTTTAGAAACAGACAAGCAATCTCTATATAACGTTAAAATAGAGGTTACAACGGCGACAACTACGGCTGCACTTGAACCCAATCCGTATTTTCGGCCAGAATCTGCATCATCCAATTCACTCGTTATCGTAAGGGAAAAAGGCTTGGTTTCAATCAACCTTTCCCGTAAATATTGATGGACCACATCAGATGTATTTTTTATAAAATCCAATCTTGCATCTGTCTCTTCAAAAACGACTTGCCCTTGTTCAAACCGACAAGCGACATTAGGAAGACCTAACTGTGGCAAAGAAAGAGTCTGTCGTTCACTAGTTGCCACTCTCGCTGTAATATACCTATCAACTGCTACCACAATTGCTGGATAGCCTGGTTCCAATACGGCGTATTCCCCAGCAATAAAAAGTTTCCCTGGAACTTTGATTTCGTGCATCCAGACTCACTCCCTTTAAAGTGCTAATTTAAACAGTTATCTTTTTTGCTATTATCCATTCTATTCAGATAAATACTGAATCCCAGGTCCTGGATGACATACAATCACATCACGAACAGAAGGTAAATCAGCTAGCTTATCTTTTATCATCTGTTCATTCTTAGGTTCACAAAGCACTTTTACATTTGGACCTGCATCAATGGTGAAATAAGCTTCTAAGCCATGTTGGCGCAATTCCATGACCTTTTGCATAACGTCGAACGTTGCACTTTGCCAATATAAAAATGGTGGCTTTGCTCCTAGCATTGTAGCGTGCATTTTCATGGCATTCGCTTCAGCAGTTTCCCCTAGCTTCGTAAAGTCACGAGTGCTAATTGCTTCCTTAATCTGTATTAAATCCTCTTCGATAGTAGCTAACCAGCCATCATAGAATGGCGATGTATCTACTGTCCGTTGCATACCATCTCTGCTCGAAACAGACTTAGGACCAGCTTCCACCACAACAGATAGAACACTCACATCCCACGCTTTTTCGTCTATGATTTGTGTCGCAAACGAATCCGTTCCATCCGTCCTCTCTCCTTTTTGCCATTCCACAAATCCTCCAAAAATAGAGCGAGAAGCAGAACCAGAACCTTGACGAGCTAAAGCAGAAAGCTCTGTACCTGTTAAATCTAATTGTAATGCTTTGCTTGCTGCTGCTGCTAATGCCGCATATCCAGAAGCCGAAGAAGCAAATCCAGCAGCTGTTGGCACATGATTCACCGATGTCACCTTTGCAAAGGTATTGGTACCTGCAAGATTACGTACATGATTTAGAAACGCTGTTATTTTTACTAGCTCATGCTCTGAAACTTGATTTCCATCTAATACGAGGGAATCCTTCTCAAACTGATCAGAAAACTGTACCTTTGTTTCTGTATAAAAATGATCCAATGTAATGGATAAACTACTGTTCATGGGTAAAAACAATTTGGAATCACGTTTTCCCCAATATTTTATTAATGCAATATTCGTGTGAGCTCGAGCGATCGCTTCCATTAACCACACTCCTCATTTTATAATTAGCATTTAGCTATCGTGTATTGCCATGTTCGAGCAGCACCAGCTTCTATCAAGGCTTCCTCAACCTTTTTGCCGATAGTCTCATTTTCTACTAGCGCCAAAATACAACCACCACGGCCACCACCTGTTAATTTCGCGCCTATTGCTCCAGAAGTTCGAGCCGTATCGACGAGATGATCTAATCCTTCATCACTGACACCTAACAAGGCTAAATGATGGTGTGCTAGGTTTAATTTTTCGCCAACCTTTTGATAATCACCAACTGCTAGTCCTAAACGAACCTCTTCCGTCCATTTGCCAAGTAGTGTAATGGATTCCTCGATTTTTTCTGGTTTCATTTCGTACTTATCACGAATCGATTTAACTGCTGAATAAGTATCGCCAACCCTGCCGCTATCTGCTACGACCAAATGAAAGGGAGCACCTATTTTCACACTTTCAACCTCTTGTTGTTTTTGAAACCAAATTGGATTGGCGCTAGATGCCGCCATCATATCAATTCCACTTGGCGTTCCGTGAGCAAATTTTTCCGCACACTCCACCAATGTCATCAGTTGACTATGCTTGGGCTTTTGATTAAAAAAGGCAAAAAGACCGCGAACAAGTGCAATCGCAATCGCTGCACTTGAACCTAATCCCCGTCCAATTGGAATCGAGGATGCAATTTGAATTTTTAATCCTGAAGAACGTTGCTCAAGAACCTTTAATGTTTGGATGACACAATCACCAATTCCCTCCATCTTTTCAGGAATCTGTTCTATCGGCCCTTGATAAAAGGGACTTTCGATATGTATCGTATTTCCCCCGATATTTTTCACTGTTACTTTTACTTCTATTTGTTTAAATGGAAAAGCAATTGCCGGTTGTCCGTAAACAACCGAGTGTTCTCCAATTAAAATCAATTTACTATGTGCTCGGCCTACCGCAACTTTTTGTGGAGTTTCAAGCATCGATATCCCCACTTTCATAGAAATATTGGATGTTCATCTAGATGAATATCTCTTGTCTAATTTTTAAAACCAAGTAATAATCCATGGCGCTGAATAAAGGATCATAAACTGTACGCCATAATTCACGCCCCATCGATGAAGCATACCAGCAAATAACCCAATGACTAGAACACCGATAATATTGATAAAACCAGCGTCCATAAAAGCTAATAATAGCACAAGTCCAAAAAATAGTCCTAGGATTGCTTCGTGGGGAACCCACCGGAACACAAAAGCACAGATTTTGTGGGCATATTTTACGGTAACAAAATACGTGATCGCAAGGGCAATCGTTGCACCAATGAGAGTTGCCCAGACAAAGTCTGCATTCGATAAGAGGTGATGCAGATTATGCTCTGTTGTAAACACTGGCGGTGCATTAAAAAGTGCATTTGCTGGACCAATCGCCATTGGAGACAATGGGATACCGAGTGCAATTAACGGAATCAAGGTTCCAGAAATATAGGTAGCATTAGTCAGCCCCTCCATAGACGCGATAGCTACAGAAGCTTTTTTCACCGGATCTTTGACCCTGCTTGAAAAAAGTTCTCCAAGGAAAATAGTCATGCCAACAGGGCTCATAATAAAGGTAATCGAGCCAATAAAACTAGCAAGCATACTCGATCCAGTTTCCTGTTTTGTCAATAGTTTAAAGGGACTGGGGAATCCTTTAATGGGATTCGTTTGCGCAAAATCAATGGTTTTCTTCGGAAATCTTGGCATACTATCTCGTTTTTCTTTATGTAAAAGTTCAAACAAGGTCAGAATGACGGGACCGATTGTGATTCCTAAGAAGAAAGAAGTGAAGACATTCGTTCCCTCTGGTACAACGCCAATTCCCCAATAAAGATAGCGCAAGCCTTCAATTAATAGAGCAAACGGAAAAATCGATACAAGTGCTAACAACTTATTTTTTGTCATTAATGCAAGTAAAACGGCACCAATGAAAAAGAGAGGATTTGCGTATTCTTTGATGACATCAGAAAATGGGATTAAAGCTTGTGCCATCAGTAAACTTACGGGAACCGAAACGAGCGTCCCGATGACAGAACCGGATGCCATTTTGCGAATACTGATATCAGGCATGCCATGTTTTTTTAACACGAGTGCATGCTCCACCATCGGAGTCGCCATCACCCCGCCAGGAATACCAGCGAGAGCAACCGGAATCGAATCTGTTACTTTATTGGCCACAATCGCAGAAATAAAGAAGGTTAAAACTACAATTGGCTCTACCCCTGCCAATACGATCGCTAACGTCACCGGTGCTAAAACAGCCGTTTCATCTGTCCCTGGCGCAACGCCGATTATTGTATATAAAACAGCTGCTAAAACGGCAGCAGCAATCATCTCTATAATTAATACGATGTCCATTATTTTTCTCCTGTTCCCTTAAAGTTTCTTTTTGGCTTAATAATAAAACTGCAAATGATAAACCCAATAAGTGCACCAGCAAGGCCAAAAAACAATGGCTTTGGCGCTTCATTTGGCGCGATAAAATAGGCACCCATAGTCGTTATACTACAAATAACTAGTGCCATAACCAAATCCTTTATTTGAACAAGATCCTCCCAGACCTCAATATTATCGTTTGCATCTTGCTTCTTTTTATTATCCATACAATCAAACTCCTTGTATTTAATGATCAGAAATGAGCATACTGATAGGTTCTACTTCCCCAGGAAGATTATACACTAAATCCCATTTGGTGAAAACGATTCTCAATTGAATTCTGAAAAATAAAATATGTTTTCATGGTTGTTATACCACAAATTTGTAAAGGCATAACCCCTACTTTCATTTAAAATGGTGTCACAAAAAAATGGTGCCACCGACTTTGAAATACTATTTGGAAAATATCCCATTCCCTAACTACGGGTGAGGTTGTTTTTTTACCAACTATATTATATCCATTTGGATAGGATAGGCATATGATATAGAAATTTTAAAGGAAAGGGGCCCAAAACAATAATGAATTTTAATCAAACAGGTATGAGGTCACATCATGGCGGTGGAGGTCATCCATCAAGAGGCCATGGTGGTCACACTAATTGGCATCAACATGGAGGCGGACATCCAAATTGGGGACATGGTGGAAACTGGTCTCATCAAGGTGGAAATTATCCAGGAGGAGGGTTTGCATTAGGTACTCTTACAGGATTAGCACTTGGCGCGGCGGCAACACCAGCTCCTTATCCAGTACCTGCTCCTTACCCGTATGCATATCCTTATCCATCCCCGTATCCATATTCGAATCCTTATTATCCAGGATACTAAAGGGACCAGGGGACAGATTTCTTGTCCACTGAAACTTTAATAGTTTTGAGATATCATTTCTTTACAATCTTCTAAACCTTTGACTATTCCGTTTCATTCCATTTGTCCTATTATCATAAATTAATTAAAACGTTTACCCATCTAACAATTGAATTTTTTCTAATATGACTCTATAAGTTTATTTAGTATATTAAATTATCCTTACTTATCGCGTTCCACATCAATGTTCGCTTCCGCTTGAATCACTCAATCGCTCTTGCTTTATTGGTTCCTAATTTAAGAAGATGCTCTCCTTTGTAAAATCGCCGAAATAGACAGTGGATGAAACAGCATAAATTAATCCCTACTAGCATGAAAATTCAATGTATGCACCATATAGTCATAAGTATGACCATTAATCTGTATCTCTTTAACTTCTTGATATCCCCTACGAGTGTATAACTTTTTTGCATCGGGATTATCCTTGGCGACATTGAGGGATATTCGCTCATATCCTTTCTGTAACGCTAATTCTTCAGCCTTTCTCAGCAATTTCGACCCAATTCCATAGCCCTGAAACTTTGGTGAGACAGAAATCGTGTCAATATATAAATCTCCAATATCCGCCTCTTGATCAAAGTTAATGTTCTGATTCCTTGTTTTTCTTCTTAAACGTTCAAGTAGAGGCTTGTCCAATTGGTAAGCATCTGTTCCAGAATAAGTTACGATAATTCCAGTTATCTCGTCAAAAATATCCGCAACTATCACATTTTGATAGCTAAGACGATTGTTTTCTTCACGAAAAAATTTTGCAAGAGTCGCATGAATATTTTCCACCTTCGTTTGACCGGTTAACTGCTCAGCGATATCTCCAATTGCAAGATGAATTAGCTCTACAACTTCTTCTGCATCTTTTTTGATAGCTGGTCTGAAATTCAATTCTTCTGGGATAATATCTTCCCAATGAAGTCCAAATGTTGCACCACCATCCGTGTGACCAGCTATAAAATAAAATTCATCGTTTGTATCATCTTCAAAATCATCATGCTTGAATCTATTCTTTTTCATTTATTTTTACACTCCGAATATCATATTTGATGACATAATTATAGCAAAGTAAGGGACTAGGGAGACAGTCTCCTTGTCCCATTGTAATTATTTTATATTTTTTTTACACTAGTGTTGCGTTAATTTAATTTAACTATTAAAAATCACTAGTGTTGCGTTAATTTAATTTAACTATTAAAAATACTTGAAATGTTCAATTTTATCATTTTATGCAAAGAAAAAGTCCTTTATAATGGATAAGTTAGGTGGTAACCCGTCCAAATCCACTAAAAAGGACTATCGCATGGACAAGATTACACGAAAAACTTCATTTGGACAATGGTTTTCACCAATAAATCTTCAATTATTTGAAGAAAACGTGAAAACGTTGAAATTAGATTTCTATACGAAAAAACTAACGACAGAGTCATTTCTAAAATTATTACTTTTTGCGCAGCTAGAAGAAGTCGAAAGTCTGCATGCGCTGAGCGATTGTCTTTTCGATGATCAACTGCAAAAGGGCATTGATCTTGATTCTATCAGTATTTCCCAACTCTCACGCCGTTTAAATGGCATGAATCCAGACTTATTCCAAAAGCTTTTCCTTGATTTAGTTTCACAAATTCATGCCAAAACGCACAACACGAAACTTGTGATGCCATTAAAAATCATTGATTCAAGCACATTGCCTCTCAATTTGACTAATCATAAATGGGCAAAATTCCGCAAAACAAAAGCGGGTGTTAAATTGCACTTACGCCTTGTGTTTATGGAAAAAGGTATATCCTATCCCGAAAAGGCCATTATGACAACGGCCAAAGAACATGACCGCGGTCAGCTTGAAGTAATGGTTGATGACAAGGAATGTATGTATGTGTTTGACCGTGGTTACTTAGACTACGAACGCTTTGATCGGATGACAGATGACGGCTACTTTTTCCTTTCTAGGCTGCGAAAAAACGCAGTCATACGGGAGGTTTACGATTTTAAACTACCCGAGAATACATCTGTTTTGTCGGATCAAATGGTGTTGATTGGTACGACGCAAAACCGTGCCGAAAATTACTTTCGTCTTCTAAAAGTGATTGATTCAAAAGGAAATGAGCTTCATTTAATCACAAATCGTTTTGATTTAAGTGCTGAAGAAATCTCAAAGATGTATAAATCACGCTGGGCGATTGAGTTATTTTTCAAATGGATTAAACAACATCTCCATATCAAAAAGTTTTACGGCCAAAGCGAATGGGCAATTCAGAATCAAGTGTTTATCGCACTTATTGTTTTTTGCCTGCATGTTCTCGCACAAATCGAGACAAAAAGTAAACGAAAAACCCTACAAATTAGCCGATATTTACGGGCAGCTTTGTGGAAACCAGCACATATTTGGCTTCGAAAGATTGAAGGAAAAACCATTCCTTAATAAACAAATTGTCGTCGTCTCTTAAGTCTAATTGTAAAAAAATTTCCAAATGGATGGATCCACCTTTAGTTGGGTATTTACTTTTTTGGCTCTTAACAGGGGACATATTTAAACTGAATATTCTAACAAAATTTATGCAACACTAGTGTTTTTTTTATTAATATGTGATGCTATTAGAATATCCCAACAATTATAGACTGAGAAAATTCAAACCCTATAACATGATTTCCAATACACAATTAATAGATTTTAAATTTCTCACTAACGATTTTGACGGGTTGTGCCTAAGTCTCTCGTAAAATTATTTTAGCTCTTTAGAAGTTAGCGTTTTATATTTGTTGCATGTTAATCCCCGTTGTTAAATAATAAGTCCATTTGGTAATGAGCTGATGAAGAAAAAAATGAAAGGCTAATCTAGATTACCAGATACTGATTATTGATGTTTTCATCTTTTGTCACCAACTGCTTATCTACATACTATAGCTAATTTACTTTTAAGTTAATTTAAATTCTTTCCTTTGCGCATGGGGAGTAAGGGAAAAAAATGGTGTCAAGCAGCAACCTCCCATATAAAGTCTTTCTGGCGGTCAAATAGATATGTTTTAACCTCTAGCGTTTCCTCAATAATCTTATTTATTTTAGTCCAGTATATTTGCATTGTATATTCTCCTTACTCCATTATTTGCAAGTTTCATCCTTCTAGTAAATGGAAATAATAAAGATATAACCTAACCTATTAGATGGAGGATTTATATAGTGACCACCAACGCTAATTACAATGGAAAATTACCGCCTAACGCAGAATCATATTGGATAAACACGACTTATTTACCAGAGTACCCCCGCCTTGAGCATGACGTGCAAGTTGATGTCGTTATTGTAGGTAGTGGCATTACAGGCATTACTTCTGCCTATCTGCTGGCGAATGAAGGGCTGAAAGTTGCTATTATCGAAGCAGACAAATTACTGAACGGGACAACAGGACATACCACAGCTAAAATCACTGCCCAGCATGATTTAATCTATGATGAACTAATCCGCTATGCTGGGAACACTATGGCAAGATTATACTACGAGGCGAACACCGATGCTTTAAACTTTGTTCAAGAAACAATCAATAAACATCAAATTGATTGTGAGTTCACTCAGCAAGATGCGTATGTTTATAGCACAACAGAAGAATATGCACTTAAACTAGAAAAAGAGGCAGATGCCTATAAGGAGCTTCTAATTGAAGGCGAACTCGTAAATAAACTCCCTTTCGATTTAGAAATATTTAATGCACTTGTTATGAAAAATCAAGCACAATTCCATCCACTTAAATACTTGGCTCATCTTACAAAAATAATTACCGAAAAAGGTGGATACATCTTTGAAAATACAACAGCTGTAGATATAGAAACTGGCGAACACCCCGTCGTGCTTACCCGTGGAGGAGCTCGAATTACAGGAAAATACGTTCTTACCTGTTCTCATTTCCCTTTTTATGAAGGGGCAGGACTTTACTCTACAAGAATGCATGCAGACCGTTCCTATATTATTGCTGCTAAAATAAAAACAGAATATCCAGGTGGAATGTATATTAGTGCCGAGGAACCGAAAAGATCTCTCCGCTATGCAACAATCAATGGCGAAGAAATGATTCTTATATCTGGAGAAAGTCATAAAACAGGACAAGGAGGGGAAACACTCAAACATTACGAGGCCTTGGAGACTTTCGGTCAACAAGTATTCGGCATTGAAAATATTACATACCGTTGGTCAGCTCAAGATTTAGTTACACTGGATAAGATTCCTTACATTGGCGAAATTACCCCTGGTCAAAAAAATATATTAATCGCTAGTGGATATCGGAAATGGGGATGACAAATGGAACCGTAGCTGCGCTTTTATTCCGTGATATCATACTAGGAAAAAAGAACAAATACCAGGAATTATATTCTCCCTCCCGTTTTCATCCGAATCCAAGTCTGAAAAACTTCTTAACGGAAAATGCGAACGTTGTTAGTCATTTAATTAAAGGGAAATTAGAAATTCCTCAGAAGAGTATCCATCATCTAGCCAACGATGAGGGGGCTGTTATTGACATTGATGGGCACAGAAAAGGGGCTTATAAAGATAAAGAGGGTATGCTTCATATCGTAGATACAACTTGTACTCATATGGGGTGTGAAGTGAAATGGAATAATGGTGAACGATCTTGGGATTGCCCGTGCCATGGTTCTAGATTCTCGTATGCAGGGGAAGTGCTGGAAGGACCTGCAGAGAAGCCATTACAAAAATATGATTATAAACTGATAGATAATCTTACCTCAGAAGACTCTGGTTATTAACTAAATTATGAAAAATGGTGTCAGGCACCATCAAAAGACAACTGTCTTTTTACGGTGCCTGACACCAACATCCACGCCGAACCTCAAAATCCCCTCCTTTAATACTTCTTTGTCTTTAAAGGATTTCTTTAACCCCTTTTACAGAAATTGGTACATTACTCATATAAATTTCCTCCTTATTTAAAGTGCCTGCGGAAGCTATATTGACTCCATCTCTACTTAGCCATACTGATATTCTGTATTACTGACTATACAGCAAAAAAATATAACTGAATAGTTAAGACGGTAATTTACCTTGGTAACAACTATTCAGTCCATATAGCTATTATTTGGTTCATAATGCTCTCATTCCCAATATTTTCGTGTAAAGCAACTCAAACTAAATTTTCAGATTTGCATCGTAAATATTTGGTTAAGGTTCACTAGAGTGTGACCGTTATCCACGACCAATGGTATCGTTCAACTTCTTACGATACTTATCCTTCCAAGTTTGCTCATCCTTCACTAGCTCGTCACAAAAAGCTGCTACATCCTCGCCTGTTAGGTCAGTAACTTGCTTGCCTTCCGCTGCTCCTTCCTCCAAGAGCTCCAGTATACCGGAAAAGATACGACTGCTGTCCTTCCAGTCGGTCGGAGCACCACCAGCAGTCCACATATATTTTTGAATAGCTTTGTATGCATGGTGGTACTCAACCGGAAGAGCCTTCGCACGTGCCTCCATCTCCTTCCATTCACGCTCATCTTCCAAACTGCCAATAATTTTATCAAAAATACTCATATAATGTTATCCCCTTTTGATTTTTTTGTTTTAAGTTCAGTAATTTTGCTAGAGACAAATTCCCATTTTGCCCAAAACATTTTAAGTTGCTCTTGGCCAGCTCCATTTAAAGTATAAAATTTCCTTGGAGGTCCCATATTAGATGGCTTTTTCTCGATATCCACCAAATTGTTTTTCTCCAACCGCATGGTAATCGTATAAACTGTTCCTTCCACTACATCCGTGAAGCCAAGTTCTCGCAGCTGTTGCGTGATTTCATATCCGTAAGTTTCCCCACGGCTGATGATCTCAAGCACACACCCCTCAAGCACTCCTTTTAGCATTTCTGTAATATTTTCCACCTTTTCAACCCCATTTATAATTCACCATATTTTCAAAGTACTATATTCTTAGGTAGTATGTGTCACACATATTAAGTATTACTTACTACCGGTATATAGTATCGCAGAATAGCTTCACTTGTCAATAGCCCTATGTCCCAAACTGAGCGCTCCCAAGGACAAAAGGGACAGACCCCTTGTCCCTGAAAACTATTCGACCTATTCTATTGTAATAATCACTTTTCCCTGTGCATGCCCTTTTTCGAAATATTGAAATGCTTTTGGAACCTCCTTTAGAGAATAGCTTCTATCCATTACTGGCTTTACTTTCCCTTCTTCTATTAGCCCATTTATAAAAACTAAATCTTGTTGATTTGGTCTCTGCAGGAAGGGGATAAATTTCTTTTTTCCAAATAGGGATAACAAGGGACCTAATAGCATCGTTTGATAGAATTGACTATTAGCTCCACCAACATGAATGAATACGCCATTTTCTTTTAGCTTTTGTATGAAAACTCTTTAGGTAAAAGGCAACACTAAGCTGAACCTTCTAAATTTGAACTTTTTTAAAAGGCTAGGAATGATTAAATATAGTGCTTTTGTTATTCATTAAGCAATTTGTTCATTAGTGGGTTCAATACGATACCCTTTCCTTTTTAAGTATTGAATCATTTTTTGTTCTTTACTTTGTTCGAGATCAACATAATCAGGGCCTAGTTCCTGATATGGTTGCCTTGTTTTTAAAATATTGTAAGCAATTGTTAGGATTAAATGAGCGGAAGCGATCCGTGCTTTCGATTTTCCTTGTCGTTTCATAATTCTTTTTCTATGTGCAGATATGCGATTATACTGTCTATCTGTAGCCATGGAACATTCAACAGCGGTGGTTCTTAATGATTTGTTTCCGTACTGAGTTTTACCTGTTTTTTTTTTACCGGCACTCTCATAATTTCCTGGACTCACTCCAGCCCATGAGGCTAGATGTTTAGAACTTTTAAATACTGACATGTCTACACCCATTTCAGCTATAAAGATTGCGGATGCATTTTTATCCACACCCGGTATGGTATCTAGTAGTTCGCACTCCTCTTGATAAGGAATAAGCGCTTGGTCTATGCGTTCAACTACTTTTTCGATTGTTTCATCGATGTGATTGATATGGTCCCAATGGAAACGTAACATATCAATATGATGTTTACGTATTCCACCGTTAAGGGCTTCTGCAATATCTGTTGTGCTCGCCTTAACTCTTGAATCAACCATTTGTTGAAGTTCAAACACACCTATTTTTTCGCCGTTTATTAGGGCTTCAATAATGCGACAACCAGTGACACCAAAAATGTCAGATAAAACAGAAGTTAGTTTAATATTTGCATCCTGTAGAATTTTGTGGATTCGATTGCGCTCAGAAGTTCGTGTATGGATGAGTTTTTTACGATACCGGGTTAAATCTCGCAAATCACGAATTTCTTTGGGCGGTACAAAATTTTTTTCAATTAGTCCAGAACGCAAAAGTTTAGCTAACCACTCCGCATCTTTTACGTCTGTTTTCCTTCCGGGAACATTTTTAACATGTTGGGCATTGGCGAGGATTAATTGGAAGTCACATTCTATAACATTCCAAACGGGCTTCCAATATACACCGGTACTTTCCATTACAGCATCCGTTATTTTGTGTGAGGATAGCCAGTCGCTAAGTGCCAAAAGGCCACTTGTGGTTGTTGGAAAGGTTTGAATCTCTTTATTTGGTTTTTTATCTAATGAACCAAATAAAACACAAGCAACTACTGTTTCTTGGTGTACATCTAGGCCTGCACACCGTTCAATCATAGCTTCCATATAATCACCTCAAAGATTTTTAATACAATACAAGCGACAGAAGTCATCATACAAAATTTTTGTATTCGTGTTTATAAACACATTAGACGGTTCTTTTAAACTGTCACAACCAGTTTTTCTAACGGGGTATCAACTTGTATTGATCCACCAAACAGTCTTCGGACTGGTCGTATTGTACTATTAATTATGGTCAGGTGTTAAGTGGTTTAGACTTTCTATCATGGGATAGGAGCAAGTTTTCATGATAGACGGTGGCGGCGGGTAACGCCGCCATGAGAGTTTTTCTTATAGGTAAAAATAGATTGGGATCCGTTCACTCCGAAAATCACATCAAAGGTCTTGCTATCATTCGCAAAGTAGTCTTTTTTATAATCAATCACATGGTCAGCACCAAGGGATTTTACAATATCTACGTTTCTAGTACTGACCACCGCCGTTACTTCTGCCCCCAATGCCTTTGCGATTTGGACAGCAAATGTTCCTACACCACCTGAGGCGCCATGAATTAGTACATTTTGTCCAGCCCTTACCTTCCCTATATCTCTAATCGCTTGTAGTGCAGTGGTTCCTGCCATTGGGACGCCGGCTATTTCTGTAAACGATAGATTACTAGGCATTAAAGCCAATACTTTTTCATCCACAGCAGCATACTCTGCAAAGGCACCCCAGCCGCTACTAGCTAAGTCACCATATACCCGATTCCCAATCTGTAGTTTAGTAACATCCTTCCCTATAGCCTCCACTACTCCTGCAATGTCCCCACCAGGAATACGATATTTCGGTTTCTTAAGTCCAAATGCCAACCGCACTGGCAGCGGTTTTCCTGTTAAAAGAGCAAGATTGCCAAAATTAATGGATGATGCATAAACTTTTACAAGCACTTCCTTATCTTTTGGTATAGGCTTATCTACCTCCCCTACTTTAAGCGTATCTGGCGTTCCATACTTTTCCGAAATAATAGCTTTCTTCTTTATCTCCTTGAATTCCTTTTTCATCATTGTAGATGGATCATACAGATACTGCATTGACTTAAGTTAATAGAGATATATCGGGAAGGTTTATTGCATTCGCTTTTTGATTCTGCTTAATGACTCAGGGGTTATACCTAGGTAGCTTGCCAATTGATGTTGGGGTACACGTTGGAGTAAATCTGCTCGTGTTTGAATGATTGCTTTATAGCGCTCTTCAGGGGAAGAACGAATAAATTTTGCATATTCATGTTGCGCATGAATTAGATAAGCTTCCCTCATACGACGGGTCATAGATTCCAGTCCCTTATATTGCTGGTACACTTCTTGTTCCGATTCAACATCTGCAACAACCAATACGCAGTCTTCTAAACAATTTAAGGAGTAATTCGATGCTTGACCCGCTTCTTCCAAATTAACCAGCATAATTGCTTGTTCTTCTGTAAAAAAATTGGTGGTAACTTCTTTTCCATCCACCTCTACATGGTATTGCCTTACACACCCTTTCAATACAAAAAAACAATGCTTAGTCGGGAAATCTCCCTGTTTAATTAAATAAGTCCCCTTATTAAATTCCTTTATTACTATCTCTTCTATAATCGCCTGCTGCTCTTCTTCCTTTAGCGTTGTATATTTCTCCATATATTTCATAAGGATTTCTTTCATAACAAGCCTCCCTTTATGATATGACTTCAAAACAAAAAGTAAAAAAACATAGGCTTCTCCAAATTTGGAAAAGATAAACATATAAACTTAATATGCTTGATTACTGTCATTTCAGCTTACGCTTTGCCCCTTGATTACATGACTTTTTCAAGGGCAAATTTCTCTATATGACAAATATCATATAGCCAACATGACATGTATGTCTGCAAATATGTTTGGTACATCTTTATACTATAGATATCCATTAATAGAAGGGAAGCAAAAAATGAATATAAAAAACTTAAAACAATTGAAAACCGCTGTTGCGCCTTTTGAGAAATCCACTGTAAAGGCAAGTGTCTGGCAGCTTGCCAACACTATTGTGCCCTTTCTTTTACTCTGGTTTATTGCCTATAAAAGCTTGAGTATTTCATATATGTTAACCCTCGTGTTTTCAATAGCAGCGGCAGGATTTTTGGTGAGAATTTTTATCATCTTTCATGATTGTTGCCACTTTTCTTTCTTCAAGAACCGTAAGGCCAATAAGATTTTAGGAACAATTACTGGAATCTTAACCTTATTTCCCTATAGCAAATGGCAGCATAGCCATTCTATTCACCATGCAACAAGCAGCAACCTGGATAAGCGCGGAGTTGGCGATTTATGGATGATGACGATAGAGGAGTATGAAAATGCCTCTTTAATGGTAAAAATCCAATATCGTTTATACCGCAATCCGTTCATCATGTTTATATTAGGACCTATTTATGAATTCCTATTAGCTAATCGATTCAACCGTAAAGGAGCTAGATCGAAGGAAAGGTTAAATACGTATGTAACGAATATTTCTATCGTGCTATTAGTAGTTCTTCTTGGAACAACGCTTGGCTGGTCTTCTTTCTTACTCGTCCAGCTGCCGATCTTTCTTATTTCTGGATCTGTTGGGGTATGGCTGTTTTATGTGCAGCATACCTTTGAAGACACTTACTTTGAGGAAGATAAAAATTGGGATTACGTAAAGGCTGCAGTAGAAGGAAGCTCCTTCTATCGCCTTCCAAAATGGATGCAATGGCTGACTGGCAATATTGGCTACCATCATGTGCATCATTTAAGTCCGAGAGTGCCTAATTACAACTTAGAGCATGTCCATCAACAGACGGAGCCTCTTCAGAATGTTCCAACTATAACACTGGCAAGCAGTCTTCGTTCTTTAAAATTCCGTTTATGGGATGAAAAAGACAAAAAGTTTATCAGTTTTTATGAATGGAAAAAACAAAAGAAAGCTCTTTCTATGTCTGCAAGATCTGAAATGCAGTAAAACGAAAAGTCTCTTTTGATGGAAGCAACTAATCTGAGCAGCAATTATAAGGTTTAATGCCATTAATTGCTGCTTGATTATGTTAAAATGGATGAATAACAGCCAATAAATAACGAGGTTCTAAACAATGATAAAAAGATTAGAGATTTTAAAAAAAAGCACTGGCATTTCTCCTTATATTTGGACGTTGCTTACCATTTTGCCCTTTTATTTTATATTCCACGCCTCGGCAGCAGTTGATGTGATAGCTGGCATCATCCTAACCATTTTATTTTTTCTATTTTACAGAATCGCGTATCTTTCAAAAGGCTGGACAATTTATTTATGGCCATCCTTATTAATTGGGATATCTACTATCGCCATTTATGCATACAGCTATGTGTATTTTTCTTTTTTTCTTTCCTATTTTATCGGCAATATAAAAAAACGGATTCCCTTTTTTATCCTTTACTTTATACACTTAGCGGTTACAACATTCGCGATTTACTTCAAAATCATCATAGGTGATTCCTTGCTGATAAAGCAGCTTCCCTTTGTGCTAATCATCTGGTTTGGCGTTATTTTATTACCCTTGACCATCCAGAACCGTAAAGAGAAGGATCAGCTACAGGAAAAACTAGAAGATGCGAATAAGCGTATTTCCGATTTAGTAAAACTAGAAGAAAGACAGCGAATTGCCAGAGATCTTCATGATACTCTTGGACAAAAACTATCCCTTATTGGTTTAAAAAGTGATTTAGCAAGAAAGCTAGTTTATAAGGATCCAGAGCAAGCCCGACTGGAACTGAAAGATATTCAGCATGCTTCTAGAACAGCACTAAACGAAGTCAGAAAAATGGTCTCTGAAATGCGCGGCATAAAATTAAAAGACGAGCTCCTACTCGTAAAAAAAATATTAGGAGCGGCTGAGATCAGCCTAACTTACGATATAGCTTCCAATCTAAGAGTTTCAGCGATTGCAGAAAACATTATTAGCATGTGCTTAAAAGAAGCTGTTACAAATGTGGTTCGACATAGCCATGCTACTGCTTGCTCCATAAGCATCAACCAAAATAAAAAAGAAACAATCATGGAAATCAAAGATAATGGAACCACTCCTTTTAAGAAGGAAGATGCTCACAAAGGAAGCGGATTGGCGGGCATGAGAGAAAGATTGGATTTTATCAACGGCACTTTAGAAATTACCGCCAATGAGGGAACAATAGTAAAAATCGCCGTTCCACGGGATGGAAAAATAATAGAAAAGGAGGACTTATTATGATCCGCATTGTCATTGCTGAAGACCAACGCCTTCTTTTATGGGCATTGGGTTCATTACTTGATCTGGAAGAGGATATCACGGTTGTCGGCAAAGCAAACAATGGTGAAGAAGCAATCCAGCTAGTCAAAGAGAAAAATCCTGATATTTGTATAATGGACATAGAAATGCCTGCTAAAACAGGTTTAGAAGCAGCTGAAGAACTGATGAGCCATCCGTGCAAGGTCATTATTTTAACTACCTTTGCCAGATCTGGCTATTTCCAGCGTGCATTGAAAGCTGGCGTATCGGCTTATTTGCTCAAGGATAGCCCAAGCGGTGATTTGGCAAATAGCATCCGCAGTGTGATGGAAGGTAGAAGAATTTACGCACCAGAATTGGTTGATGATGTCTATAAAGAAGAAAATCCCCTTACAGAACGGGAAAAAGAAGTTCTTATGCTAGTTGCGAGCGGCAAAAACACAAAAGAAATTGCCCAAGAGCTATCCATTAAAACAGGAACCGTGCGTAACTATATCAGCATGATACTAGATAAACTAGAAGTAAAAAACCGAATAGAAGCCATCACCAGATTTAAGGAAAAAGGATGGTTTAAATGAGGCTGGGACATAAGTATTCCAGTCATAGATAAACCCGAACAACTATCAAATAATCCTAAATGATTGTTCGGGTTTTATTAGTTTTATAAAAGGCTGTTTCAGTACAGTTAGTGTTAATATCCGCAGCCTGAATACACTTCGCTTTCCATGGGGCGAGCGCCGAGCCGCTTCGGCCTATGGCCTGCAGGGTCTCGGACTTTCTCGCAGCTCCCATAGGAGTCTACGTGTATTCAGGCTGCTCCATATTTCCTACTAATTCATTTTTTCTAAAAAAACAATATTTTTTAGGGAATTGCCTTTAAAAACAGAGTGGAATGGAGCGGAAGACACTCGACTCCTGCGGGAAGTAGAGCAAAACCTAAGACCCCACAGGCTTTAGCCGAGGAGGCTTAGGTTGCTCCCCGCGGAAAGCGAGTTTCTGTAGCGCAATGGAACGAATTAGTTTTTACACTTGACTATATTTAAAAACATAAATAACCATTGTATAAAAGGAACCTTTATTTAAGAGATAAATTAGAGATTGTTCGTCTTTACAGATTGGCTATCTAGTTTTGTCCCAGCCTCATTTTTTATTTACAATCACCATTTTTCATAAATTCCGCTTAAAGGGACGATTCAATTGAAAAAAAATTAGGCAATTCTTGTGCACGCTTATCAAGCATAATCTGTTCTGGCTTGATACCCTGTTCACGCAATACTTCAATGTTTTGCACAAGGAAGTCGTCACTGCCAACAATATAGAAAAGACCATCCTTGTCTGCAGCAAGATTTTTCACTTCTTCATAATAATCTTTACGGTTATCGACGAACTGTGCCTCGAACTTCTTATCAGGTGCAGATGTAAAAATATCGGTGAATAAGAAAGCTTTTGACGAATCGATGTTCAAAGAATGAATCTGATTGACGTTGTCAGCACGTTCGAAATAATCCAATACAATCGGTCTATAAGTTGCCAGACCGACACCTGATGACAGCAGGTAAACATTTTTGTCTTCTCTTTTCAGCGGTAAATTCGAATGAGTTTTAAATATGGCAACTTCATTGCCGACTTCAAGGCTTCTTAAAATCGATTTAAACTCAGAACACTGCTCTCTGATGCGTGTTGTGATCCCGATTGCATTTTCGTGCGGTAAGGAAGAGATGGACATATGGCGAATCAAACTGCGGTTTGGTTTGTCTCCGGCATTGAAACCCTTCAGTGCGAAATGGGTGTGGGAACCTTCTTCCCATGTAAAGTCTTTCGGACTGTCGAGTAGGTACGTTTTAACCTCTGGCGTTTCCTCAATAATCTTATTTATTTTAGTCCAGTATATTTGCATGTATATTCTCCTTACTCCATTATTTGTATCGTACTATCTAATATACAGCAAATGATAACAGTTCTCAATTAAAAAGATTAATTATTTAAGATAATTTATGGAGTATTTTTCATTCTCGATTGCTGAACAACGATTAATTTATACTCCGCCAAGCGAAAAGGAACGATTCAACGTGTTTTTGCATCCATAAACTTGAAGAAATGAAAAAACGGATTTAGGTAATTCAGAAATGGCCTAAGAAGAATGAAAAGAATAGATCAAGATACAATTAAATAATAAATAAGAAATCCGGAATTACAAAAGGAGACCAAAATAAAAACATTCTGATCCCCTTTTATCTACAAACTGTCATTAAATAGTTAATTTTTTTTCTTTTTGAATAATAGTATCGATAGAGTAATTGTTGCATATAAAAATAAAATAATGGTAGAAACCCTTGGAAAATTACTAATTGTTATTTTTTGAATCAATTTCATAAATTAAATCCTTAGAGCCACAAGCTATCAAATGTACGAAAAAAGGAGTACCTCCCCAAAATGTCGAAATAAGTAAGCACCACACAAACTTATAAGACTGGAGGAAGACTCCCTATGACTATTATACGACAAGGAAGCCTATTTGACCTACAAGAATTATATAATTTAGAACCTACCCAACGTTTTGAAGCTATTTTTTCTTCTATTGATATAGACCCAATCTTCGCTGTGGTAACGAAGAAATCACGTTTTGGAAGACCCGTTAAGTTGAACTATGCAGCGATGATTTATTCACTCGTTGCTAGAATCACAGAGCGTATTTCATTTATTAAAGATTTAGTGAAAAGATTACAGAATGACATGATTTTTCGCCTTGATTGTGGCTTTTTAGTGTCAGATACTATTCCGTCAGAAGCAGCTTATTCCAGAATGGTCACAATCCTCAGTGAATCGAATGTACTTGAAAAAGTCCAAGGAACCTTGCTTCATCAAGCGATTTCAGAAGGTTTTATTTCCGATGACACAGTAGCCATTGACGCTACACACTTTCTCGCAAAAGATGGAGCACCACCAAAGGAAGAACAACCGAAAAGTGAACCGAAAAAGCGTGGGCGTAAATCAAAAGAAGAATATGAAAAATGGCTCATTGAAAAGGCGGAACTGGAAGCCAATCTGCCTCTTTTTGATAAAAAAATCGAAGATCAGTTAGACATTCCTTTAGCCGACCTTCGAGCTGAAATTCCTCAAGATCCACAGTGGGGTGTGAAGAAAAACAGTGAAGGAAAAAACGTTTTTTGGTATGGATTTAAAGCTCATTTGGCTGTTGGAACATCCAGTCAATATATTCTTCAATCCCTTCTTTCTTCGGCCAACTTGAATGACGGAAAGGCTGCGATTCCTTTATTAAAAGGAATTCATGAACGAATATCGCTTTCTTCTTTACTCTATGAAACAATGGACGCTGGTTACGATTTTGAAGCCATTTATACGCAAATACATCGAATGGGTCATCGAGCTGTGATTGCTTATAATAAACGCAATGAACCAGAACCAATTGGTTTTGATAAGCATTTCGCTCCTACTTGTGTCCGTGAACATTCCTATCGCTATGATAGCTTTGAAGTAAAATATGAAACACTAAAATACACACGTCCAAACGAATGTAAAGACTGTCCACTAGCCAATGATGCTCTATGTCAAAAGGTGTATAAAGTAAAAATCACTACAGATTTAAGAAAATTTACAGCGCCAGCACGTGGATCTCAAACATGGAAAAAAATCTTCAAAAGACGCACGGCGGTAGAACGTGTGAATGCTTATCTTAAGGGATATTTCCAATTAAACAATGTTCGTTATCGTACAGGAAAAAAGGCTAAAGTCCATTTTGACCTCGTTACGTTAGTTTATAATGCTTCAAAATTAGCTGCAGACCGTCTTAATCAAATGTTAAATCAACAACAAGTTGCTTAATCAAAGTAAAAAAATTAAAAGGAATTAAATTCTGCAAGTTTTTGATTTTTTAAAAGTTGGACTTATGAAATTGACTCTTTTGATAAATTTCTATTATCGAATAGAATAAGACAATAATACTGATAATTATTAAAGAAATCGACAGTACACTTTGTTTATTTTTCATAGTACACATTTCCTCATAGTTATTATTTCCAACGTTTTTCCGAACCAGGAATATCTTCATATGAATACATCGTTTTGGTTGATAAATTTAAATATTGAACCATCGAGACAATTACTGAAACACCCGGTATACTTTTTAAATTTTTTTTAAAACTTTGTGATGTTTGCAACAGTTGGATTTTTTATAGATTTAAATGCTTGATCTATTACACCTATAAATAATAAATCTTTAAGAACACCAATTTCAAAACTTCTAAGTGAATCGACATTTCTGGTAAATTGATCAAAATATTTATTGTAAGAATTAAGTGTTTTTTCCCTGCTTACTTCTCTAGCCTTCCCCCCTCCAAGCTGAAAGACACTGAAAAAGTAGTTTTAGTCGTATAGTCCCCCCATTAATAAAGAAAACGTCTAATTTTTATATCATGAAATTAGACGTTCATGCGTATTAAAAACGTAAGCCCCGGTTAGTTAAGTTTAATTCTTCACAAATTTTCCAAATAGAATATTAATCCTATTGGATTAATACACTAAATTTCTATCATAGCAACGGTATTCTTACAATAAAGATGGATCCTTCTCCTTCTTTACTTTTGACCGTCACGTGTCCGCCATGTAGTTTCACTATATTCTCAACAATAGCTAAGCCTAAACCTGTTCCTGCAACTGTTCTTATCCGAGCCTTATCTGCTCTGTAAAATCGGTCGAAAATTCTTTTTAATTCCTTTTGCCTCATTCCTATCCCAGTATCTTCAAATGTAACAGTAATTACTTCATCTTTCTCTGTAACTGATATGTCTATGCTACCATTTTGTTTATTATATTTAATAGCATTTGACAACAAATTGTCCCATACATTATTTAACAAGGAGGGATCGCCACAAATTTCTATATCCGGAATAGAGTAACTAAGCATTATTTCCTTTTCATTAATTAACCATTGGTAGTGAGATACTAATTCTCTTAGTTGACTTCCTAAATTGAAATTCTTTTTCTTCAGTATATTTTCATCTCTATCCAATGATGCCAGTAACAATAATTGTTTGGTTAAAATAGATAATCGTTTAATTTCACCATTAATAATAGAGATATACTTATTTCTGACATTATCAGATAATGACTTACTTTCCAATAAATTTGTATATCCTTTAATGTTGGACAATGGTGATTGAATATCGTGTGATATATTTGAAATAAATTCTCTTCTTACATCTTCCATTTGTTCTAACTTTTTCGCCATACTCAAAAAGCTTGCAGTTAATTGTCCTAATTCATCTTTCCGAGTCACGGGTAGATCCACATGGAATTGTCCACTTGCTAATAATTTGGTTGCGTGAGTTAGCTTTGCAATCGGCTTTATTAAATACTTGGTACTGAATACTACCAAAACAATACTCAAAGTAATGGAAAGTATTAATATCCATGCAAACAAAAAGTGCATTTCATTAAAAAGTAGTTTTATATCTGGCCTTATAAATAAAGCATAATCTTTATCTTTAAATTTAAGTGGAACCCCAATAGTATTTTTTAACTCATTTGCAAAAAATCCAGTTACAAACGTTTTGTTTGGAAAATTAAGCATCCCATGATAAATATCTCCGCTTAGCACCGATTCTATTGATATAGCAGAAAGAGTTTTATCTCTAAAGGAAGCCCCATAATAAGTTTCTGTGCCATTTCTATCAACAAGGTAGACTTGATATCCGACATCCGAGATATTCTCTAAGTAATCGTTAAGTACCATATTGGGATTATTGTCTATAAAGGAAGCAATCGATTCGGCAATCTTGGTGTTTTTTTGATCGTTAACAGGCTTTAATTTCTGATGATAATACACATTAGATAAAATAAAGGCAATAACACTACTGAAAAGCATTATACCAATAGTGATAACAACAAATTTGACATAAAGTGATCTCATCCACGCCTTGCCTCCAATAAATATCCAACTCCACGAACTGTTTTAATCTGAAAATCATCTGTTAAATTAGAGAATCTTTCCCTCAATCTTTTGATATGAACATCTACTGTTCGTTCATCCCCTTCATATTCTACTCCCCAAACCTGTTCTATTAAATGATTCCTAGATAGAACTTGCATTGGATTCGTAAATAAAAAATATAAAAGTTCAAATTCCTTTAAAGGTAAGATAATAGTCCGATCTCCTATTTGAACCATATAACTTTTCTTATTAATCATCGTATTTCCAATCTGAATAATACTATCATCTTGTTGCTTATCATATCTTCTCAACAACGCTCTTATACGAAAAGCTAATTCCCTTGGTTCAAAAGGCTTAACAAGATAATCATCCGTTCCTGCTTGAAAACCTTGCTCTTTATCTTCCATTTGATTTTTAGCAGTTAAAATGATGACAGGAATATCATATTTTTTCCTTATTTCTTTTGTGAGTTCATATCCATCCAGATAAGGCATCATTATATCCACAACCGCTAGTTGACACTGGTGTTTTTGAAGGATTTTAAGTGCTTCCATACCATCTTTGGCTAATAGCACGACATATCCTTGCTGGGATAAGTGAATTTCTACAAGTTTTAAAATATTTATGTCATCATCAACAATTAAAATATTAGGCATACCATATATCTCCTTGAATCTTAGGTTATTTAGTCTTTTGTCTTTTCCTAGCCATTTATACAAATCACAAAAAATACAAGTAAACCTAAAGTTAAACACTTAGGTCTACTAGATCATTATTTAATTAGTTATCATCTTTCCTCTTGTAAGATTTGCCCATCACTCATTTCTATAACTTGATCTGCAAATAGAAGCATATCTTCATCGTGTGTAACGAGTAAAGTAGTAATGTTTAATGTTTTTGTTATTTCCCGAATAATTTTCATAATATCTTTAGATCTTTTTGAGTCTAAACTTGCTGTTGGTTCATCTGCAAAGAGAACCTTAGGCTTATGGACGATTGCTCGTGCAATAGCAATACGTTGTTTTTCTCCACCTGATAAGGAAGGTGGATAGGTATTTCTCCTATGTTCCATTTCCACTAAGTTTAATAATCTGTTTACTTCCGTTTTCCTCTGTTGTTTTGTAAGTTTTGATTTTGACACTTCCAACATGAGCATTAGCTGCTCTTCTACAGTTAAAAAAGGAATAAGATGAGAAAATTGAAAGATAAATCCAAACTTGCTTGCTCTTATTTTTCTAACTTGTTCTGAACTCATATTAGCGATATTTTGCTCTTCAAACAAGATTTGGCCACTCGTAGCAGGTTGAAGTCCAGCAGCAATCGTTAACAAGGTACTTTTTCCAGAACCGGAAGCACCTCTTAACGCAGTAACTTCTCCTTCCCTAAGAGAAAGATTAATCCCTTTTAAAATTTGTTCTTTTACTTCCCCATTTATAAAGGTCTTTTTTATATTAGCTAATTTTAGTATGGACATATTACCCTTCTCCTCTTTGTATTGCTTGTAGTGGTTCTACTTTTTTGATTTGAATACCAGAGAGTGTAGCTCCAATAAACCCTATAAAGAGAAACATGATTGACAAAATCACTGTGGTTTCCATAGATAAATAATATGGCATTCCTTTTGGTGCAAAAACATTTAATAGATGGCTAATACTAATAGATATTACCAACGCAACAACAGTAATAAAGCTCATTTGTGTCCACATCATATAAAATAGGCTACTTGTTTTAACACCTATAGCTTTCAGAATTCCAAACAATCCTATTTTTTGTACATTCATCATATAGAAGAAGATAGCAAAGAGCATGCCACTGATTACCACTAAAAACCAAATAATCATATTCAAAGTTAATTGTTCTGCTTTATAACTAGAAATAGTATTGAGAAATTCTTTATTTGAGAATGATTGTAAATCATTCGTTTCATCTTGTGAAATAACCTTCTCTGGCATGTATATTAATTGCATCTCGGCTAATTTATATATCTCTTCATAGTCTTTGATATTTATAAAGGCAACTGGGGCATGACTATATTTACTTTGCTCCACAAATTCTTTTACAATAAACTCCCCACTATATTGATTATTCGTTAATTTATCTCCAACTTGTATCCCTTTTTCTTTCATAGAACTGTCTAAAATAATCTCTCCTGCACTAACATCTGGAAAAAACTTCGAATCAGTAGCTGTAACAAATGAAACACTTCGCTGTTTTCCATCCACATCGTTTAGAAATCCCATTTGAATGGATAGAGCTAGTGCATCTTTTTCTGTATTTAACAGTTTTTCCTGAGTAGTATGATTGATTTTTGAAAGGTTGTATGTTTGATTTGCATCTTTCGTCATATAAAATTCACCATTTGGTAAATGCTTTATTAATGATGCATTATCTTGAGATAACCCATTTGCTAATCCTGATATAATAAATGTTAAAAGGCTAATTAAGAGTACAATTGATCCTAAAATGTAAAACCTTGATTTATTTTTCTTTAATTCTTTCCATGCAATGTTCATTTTCTTTCCTCCCATCTCTTATTAACAACTTTATTTTAAATTCGTTCTGTGAATGAAAGATGAACGGAATGTTACAATTGGAAGGAGGACTTCTATTTTCTGTTATATTCAAACTAAAAGTGAAAAAGAGCATGTGCTACAACATATAACTAGGTTTTATAATATTTAACGGATATTCAAAAGTCGAATGCGGAAAAATATGTGATATTCTAAAATCAAATTAAAATAAAAAAACTGAACTATCTCAAGTTCTTCTTCTGTTTCACCTGAGCCAGTGTAGTGAAAAGCATCTAGAAAAATGGAATCCATTTTATCTTCATCTACAAAATAACCTAAGTTAATAGTCATCGTTTGCCCTGGCTTGATACTTCCTATGTTGTAAAAAGGATTTTCCCTTTCCGTGAGGTTCTAGATAATCAACCTCCCCGGACATAATACTGTGTTCTGAAATTCCTTCTTCACCAGCATAGTTCCATGCATCTTTCTCCGATTTAAGTACCTTCACGGTAGACGACATATAAATTTCATCTGTTGCCTCTTTACAACATTTTTTACAGTAGGCAATTTCTCGTTTTTATCGTTATGAAGAAGCTTAATCATTTCTTGAAAAAATGGTACTAGGCACCATAAATAAACAACTGTCTTTTTACGGTGCCACCGACTTTGAAATACTACTTGGAAAACATCCTACTCCCTAAATGCGTTTTTTTTATCAACTATGTTATATCCATTTGGAAAGTATAGGCATATGATATAGAGATTTTAAAGGAAAGGGGCTCCAAAAAAACAATGATGAATTTTAATCAAACAGGTATGAGATCACATCATGGCGGTGGCGGTCATGCATCAGGAGGCCATGGTGGTAACGCTAATTGGCACCAACATGGCGGCGGAAATCCAAATTGGGGACACGGTGGAAACTGGCATCATCAAGGTGGATATTATCCAGGAGGAGGATTTGCATTAGGTACTCTTACAGGATTAGCTCTTGGCGCAGCGGCAACACCAGCTCCGTACCCAGTACCTGCTCCTTACCCATATTCGTATCCTTATCCATCCCCGTATCCGTATCCATATACAACTCCTTATTATCCAGGATATTGATGGAGACAACTCGTTAAAGAATTTAAAAACACTCCATGAAAAAGCAGGTACCCAACAATATGGGTACCTGCTCCCTTTATTCAACCAAACGATCCTTTGATTTTGGTATCGACAGTCCAAATAAAGTTGGCGATAAAGTGATACAAACTCTGGTTATCTTGATGATAATACAGTTAGAAAATTTTATAAAATATTGTTGAATATCCCTTTTAAAAACAAAAGCTGCTGATTTTGAATAATCAACAGCTTTTTTCAAAAATTAAATATTATCCTTCTTTACGGTAGTGGTACGATATAATTTAGTAGGTATACAATCCACAAAAACAGTATCTAATCACTTTTATTTTTGGTAAAACCGCCGTGCTTTAGCTCGGTTACCGCAATCGGCCATTGAACACCAACGTCGGCTCCGGTTCCGACTCGTATCAAAGAATAACCATCCACAAGAGTCTCCCTCACATTGTTTGACTCGTTCCAGGTCGTTTTTAGAAACGAGTAAATCAACAGCAGATTGTAAAATTGGAGGGAGCATAGTGTCCAAGTTTTCCTCGTTATACATGAACTTCAACGTGTAATGATCCTTTTCTTGGATTACAAGCAAAGTTTGATAGAAGTGGCTTACAAAATCATTGAAACTCTTTAGGTCTAGCGGATGTGGCGATGTCCCCTTTGAAATGGACTTGAAGATTCGATACATGACCTCCCGCATTTCGATAGACTGTTTTAGAACTTCTCCAGCTTCAGACTGTTTCTCCTGCGCCTTTAAAAGAAGGGCTTTAGCTTGTTGTTCGGTCAAGACTTCAGCATGGATGCACCAGTCGACCAATTTGGCGTAACTAGTAAACCAATCCCGCCTTTTCTCCGTACTTTCTCGCCAACTAACAGTATTGATAAAATCCATACACAAACGTTCTCCGACCATCATATAAGTGTTCATTTCCGACATAATCAAAGCTCCTTTACTATAACCATCATAATGCATATTGACGGTTATAATCAACTCAGTTATAATTTAACCATCAAAAGTAGTTTTGATGGTTAAATACTAATTCAGGAGGTACTAAGATGGACAATCCGATGTTGGTAGCTGTTAGAACATTGTTGAAAGAAACATATGATGGGCCTAAAGAAAACGCAAGCTGGTACACAGAAGCGAAACCTGGTAGTGGTTTATTCGGAACACTTGAAAAGATATCGGCAGAAGATGCTTCAATAGCTATCAATGGTACAACAATCGCCGCACAAACAGATCATACCCGCTATTATTTATGGGTTGCGAATTCCTACTTAAATGGGGAAGAACCCAATAAGGACTGGGGAGCATCATGGAAAATCACAAACGTTGATAAAATCATATGGGCTCAATTTACTGACGAACTTCAACAAGAATACACAACACTGTTAAAAAAGATTGATTCACTTGACTCTTTAGATGAACAGACATCGAATGGTTTGTTGGGGGCGCTCGCTCACTCTGCCTACCATCTCGGATCAATACGACAAATGATCAAATCGATCAAAGTCCCAAACCAAACATAAGTTACTAATAAAGCTCCAAGGAATCACTCCTTGGAGCTTTCAGATTTGAGTTATTTTTCTTACAAAGAATACTGTATTAATATTGGAGAATTTTTTTGTTATTTAACTCCGAATCCTATGCAACGATCACACTCGTTAATTTAATTGCATTGTTTTACAAATTCGTGCGTTTTGCACGTGTCTACCTTGTTTTCCAAAGAGACAGAGACTGGGACATAAGTATTCCAGCCAAGGGTAAATCCGAACAATGATATGAAGATGCTAATGAAAGTTCCGTATGTTTGGTTTTTTTATTTGTTTTTTTAAAGGATGTTTCCATGAAGTTTAGTGCGATTCCCCACAGCCGGCATACACTTCGCTTTCCGTGGGGCTCGCGCTGAGCCGCTTCGGCTTCGCCTGCAGGGTTTCAGGCTGTCTCGCTAATCCCCGTGGCGTCTTCGTGTATTCCGGCTGCTCTGTTTTCCCCAATAATTATGTTTCCTCTTGTAAAAAGTATACGAAAGCTGCCGCTATTTACTAGCTAGATTAGAAATTGTTCGTCTTTACAGCGTATCTATTTAGTTATGTCTTATTCTCTTTATTTTTTTCTTAATTGCATTGCCTAATTTCTATTTCTTATCTTTTAGTTCTAAAAGTATAGGAGCTATATTTAGGAAGATAGAAACAATTGTCAAAAACCATAATGCTCTTTCCATACCAGGTACTACATCCATTAAAGCTGCCCAATCTTCCACTTCTACCCACGACGATACAAGACTGTATTCTGCACAAAGAGTTAAAGCTGTAAATGATAATCCCACCGCCATAGCAAGCTTATAATCCTTTCCTGCTTTATACATATAAAGATTAATAAAAGTTGTTACTATTGCAATAACCCCAAATATTATCCACATAACTATACCTCCATATATTTTTATTTATTTCGTATAATAAATAACACTGATTCTAACTTGCCTTTTTTCTTCCATAAGCAAAATTTTTCTATTATTACAGGAATCCTAACCTATAGCAACATAAGAAAAGTGCTTCCTCATTTAAGAAAACACCCGATAGTTTAATATGTATTTACTAATAATTGATAAAAGAAACATTTAGAAGCTCATTCAGTCTTCTTTATCTCCCAAGACATATCCCTCGCTCGCGAAGAAAAGGCACTTTTTCTTTTACTTTTTTAAAGTAACATAATTTTATCATTCCTTAAATTATCTACTATTAATATATTGTTCATCATTGTTTACTATTTAACACATGTTAATGTAGCTGATTTATTTAAAAAGAACGGTCGAAGATAAGCCACCAAATTGGAAAGTGGGATAACGTGTTCCGGTAGATTAATTCCTAACTCATGCTGTATATAATATCTTCGCTTTTCGATTCGTCCCCATAAATGTGGATATTCATTATTAATCTGGTTTCTAAGCTCCTCATCTGCCAACGCTATACACTCTTCTGCACTTACTCCCCCATAACCAGTTATAGATGGGATTATATCTATTTGAAACACCATCCCGCTTTTTAGAGTCTCTTTTGAACTTGGATAAATTGGCGAGGACATCCATTCTTCATCAGCAACAAGATGCCCAGGATTCAAATGCCAATGATACTTTTCTTTTGGATATACTTCCTCAATCATTTTGTAAAACTCGCCACCGTACATTCCAATGCGAATATTCTCTAGCCAAAAAACCACCGTCTTAAAGTAAGGAATTGCTACCTTCTCAAGATAATCACGTTGATTATCAGGCAGTTGTTCCGCACTTTCAACCACGAATCCAGCTCGACTGGATAATCCTCCTTTGTAACCGGTAGTAAGAGAAAGAGTATCTCCTAATTTTAGTTGCTTACTAGTGGGATATAAATTTGCCTTTTCAAATCTTACACCAGTTGCAGCAATTGTAACTACATTATTTGTCTGACCTTCAGCATTTAGCAAATTACCAAGATAGCTTTCTTTCACACCGATTTCAACAGCGTTCATAGCTTTAAGCATACTAGTTGAAGACAGGTTGGCTCCGTACTCATAGTGAGCAATCTCGTTCGCATTATTAATCGTTCGTGCACCCTTACCGCCACCAATAAATAAATAAGCTGCATTTACAATTTCTGCTTCGATAGTACATATGTTACGAACAGCCTCAACAATAAAATGAGGGATATCAAATATTGCTGAATTATCATATTGAGTAGAGGTAAACATTTTCCAGCCAATAAGCCCAATTTTTTTATTATTTGAAAAATCTATATCACATAAGATGGAATCCAGACTTTTCTCATTTTCCATAGGTTGATTTGGTAATGAAAATAGTGGATAGTGATAAAGTTCTCCTTGAAGGCGTGCATATTTTGACATTTTTAAGTTTTCATTGCCGAGAATAAAAGATGCTTGTCCTGTTTTCTTTAGTACGAACAGCCCTTCTTCAAATCTAGGAATAAAACCAGTTAAGTATTCAAAATTACTTCCATGTTCTTTATCAGCATAAATAACTAGAGAATCGAAATTATCTTCTTTCATTAGGTCCAGTACTTTTTTCGCTCTTTGTTCCATCGTTGCTTCAGTTAGGTATACTGGTTCAACATCGTTAAATGTATATGGTAATTGAACCTTTTTAAGTATTATTTTTTCATCGTAATTCATGGATGAGTCTCCTTTATTATTAGTCCAGCTATAAGATAGCTGCAATAGTGGTTTCTTCCTTTTTTCACCTTTCCAATTGCTAGTTTATTAATTGGAATTGGTTGTTATATAAGAGTACAGCCTTAGGTCAATTGTAAAACAAGATGGACTATATTATAAAGTGATTTTAAAATAGTGTCAGGCACCATAAAAAGACAACTGTCTTTTTACGGTACCTGACACCAATATCCGACCGTTCATTCTCATCACAATTGTTCGATCAATTTTTCTAAATCTGCCTTTAAGATTTCTTTTTTATCAGCAGGTAATTCCTTATTTTTGTCGTTATTAATCAGCTTGATCATATCACGGAGAAATTTAGCTGCTTGGTCTTCTCTCCCTTTGTCTAGATGTTGTTTCGATTGCTTCAGTTTATTGCTTAAGCTTTTATAAAGACTATGCTTTAGTTCCCCTGAGTCCTTATACTTATCCAATAATGCTTGAATAGACGTGTGATCGGCTTTGTTTGATCTAACAGAGAAATTATCAAACTTTGTATTATTATAATTGGACCTTACTCCTACTTTCCCCTGTGTAAAGGCAGTACTACTCTTGTCCGTATAATTAATTTTTGGTGTCTTCATATCATCCACAAATACTTTAATCGTTGTTCCACTCACTTCAATTTTCATATGATGCCAAGTAGATGAAGGTTCTTTGATAGAGGCACCATCAAGATACTCCCAATTATAATTTTGCTTTCCAAGGTGGACTCCTTCTTCATTTATATAAGCAACATATCCTTGCATAAAATCAGCATTATTTTGACTAAGCTCGATTCCATTTGCAGGATTGTTTACTCTAAAAATAACTCCTCCATCTCCAGCTCCTTCAGCAACTTTAACATCGGCTTCAACGATGTAGTCTTTCCACTCTTTTTCACCGATAACTGATTTTGCAAATGTGGCACTACTTGCATTGTACTCACCAATTATTTCTGGCTCTGTTCCTTCTATTTCCTCTAAGAATTCAAATTGATAAAAATCAAATTCGCCTTTTACAATTTCCACTTTAATGGTATGTTGTCCAGCTGGTAAGGAAACATCTTCTTTAATAACATTTTCCCAATTATTCCAGTCGCCAGTACTAGGGACATCAATAACCCCTGTTAAATCAAGCGAATCATCAAGCCATAATCGGATTTGACTATCTTTAAACGTTGTCGCTACTCTTATTGCTAAATCATAGGTACCGGCTTCTGCGATATCGACATTATACTTTAACCATTCTCCTGCTTGGTTCCAACCAACATTGTAACCACCTTCAGGGTTAACACGAATATCTACTGCATCTTGTCGATACTCTCCACCAATATTCTCAATTGTGTTATCGTGATACGCTACACCTTCTCCACCAGTAATATAATCTGCCGCCATTATTTTACCTGGAAGCTGCTTATACTTATCGAATTGCTGGAACATAAACTTCGAAAGATCAAAGCCACCCTCTACAGCAACCACTTTTAACGTATGTTTACCTGCTGGTAAGGGTATATCTGGTAAGGATACATTCTTCCAAGTATCCATGCTGCCTGTTTTCGGCAAATCAATTTCCCCAGTTAAATCTATCTCATCATCTAATAGAACCTTCACTTTCGCTCCATCACTTACAGATGATACGAGTAAATCAAGTCCATAGCTTCCCTCTTCTAAAATATTTACATCATACTTTAACCATTCTCCAGTTTGAATCCAGCTAACTGCATAATCCCCTTCGGATATTTTGCGAATGTCGACATCATCGTTACGGTATTCTCCCCCAGTGTTACCTTCCGTGCTATCATAATAAGCTACATTTTGGCCACCGACATTATAGTCTTCCGCTTCAATGAGCCCTGGTAATGGTTGATGAATATCAAATGATGTGAATTCCATTTTAGTAAAATCGAATTCCCCTTCTACAAATTCTAATTTCAACGTATGATTTCCCTCAGGCAAAGTAATTCCATTTTTAATTACTGGTGTCCAATTGTTCCAACCTCCAGTAGACGGGACATCAAATACGCCGGTCAAATCTATTTCATCATCTAACCAGAGGCGTGCCTTTGCAGTTGTGAAAGTTGTCGCCATATGGAGCTTAAGATTGTATTCGCCAGCTTCTTGAACATTTACATTATACTTAAGCCATTCACCAGTCTGATTCCACCCAACAGCATATCCGCCACCTTCTGGATTGGTTCGGATATCTACTGAATCTCTTCTGAATACTCCCCCAATGTTTTCGGTCGTCGTATCATGATAGGCGACCCCTTCACCACCAGTATTGTAATAAGCTGCATTTATTACTCCAGGAACCTGTTTATATTCATCAAAATCAATATTAACCTCTTCAAAAGGACCTACTTTCCATGTACCCTCCACTTCGTCCCATCCGTCTGCATCTCCATCATTAAAGTCATCAGACAAGCTGTCAACTGCTTTATACCCTTGTACTTTAAAGCTTGCAAAATCAAACGAACCTTTTTTCACTTCAATGGTAAGTGTATGCTTTCCTTTTGGTAATTTAAGCTTTTCGATAGAGAAGGTTCTCCAATCATTTGACTGCGGAATATTTACATCTCCAGTTATATCCGTCTTTCCATCTAACAAGATTCTTACCTTAGCATCTTTAGAAGATGCGCCGACTCGTAAATCCAGATTATATAAGCCTTCTTTTGCAATATTTACATTATATTTCAGCCATTCCCCTTTTTCATTGGATCCAATATAATAACTACCGTCTGATTGTTCAGCAATATCTACCTTGTCTTGGCGATAAGGATTAACCTCTTTTTTCTTTGTTTTATCATGATACCCAACACCTTCACCACCGGCATTGTAATGAACAGCCTCAATTTTCCCTGGTAAAGGCTTGTATGCATCAAAGATATTACTTCCATCTACCTTATTACTATATGCTGTATAGCCAAATGCTCCGTGTACATCTGATGTAGTGTAACCGATGCTACCAGCACCAAGATTTCGAACTTCTCGTGTTTGCTTTTGCATGCCATCGACGAAGATTCTAACCGTAGCTTCTGACTTTTCTACTCTAATTTGATGTAGGTTTTTGTAATCATACCCTTCTGGTAGATCTGCGTACTCCCAGCCTTGTTCAACACCATTAACAACAAAATTTGTTTCCAGTCGATTATGCTCTGGACTTAAGACAGCTGTCCCGTAATTTTTTTCATCTTTATAGGAGAAAACCACACCAATTCGCGGATTTTCGCTTTTCCCCTTTTCTACCATTTTCATATTGAATTCAACCGTATATTCCTTCTCTGTAGATGCCTTACTCACTTGTCTATACCATGTCTTTTTGCCCAAAGTCTTCTGTTCAAGCCAATTAGGACTGCTGTTCGTTATTCCCCATTTCCCTCCATTTACACTTTTCCAATTCTTTCCGATGTCTTTTCGATCAAATCGATCACTAAAATCCGGTAAAGCAGGATCTGATTGCTCAGAGGTTGTTGGCCCCAGCACTAGCATTTTATCCCCATTCCATGCTATTCGGTCGAAGTTTATATTACGCCCAGGGTTTGCATGACTATGATACACGATATAGTCGGAATCAAGGTCTGGTCCTCGGACAACCGTGTTATGCCCTAATCCTACATTTTCCCCTTCTGTATTTAATAAGAGAGGATTTTGCTCTTTATTTGTTGTAAAACCAACATCAGGAGAATCACTTACTCCATAGTCAATACGGTATGCTTTATTCCAAATATGGTTTCCTGTATAAGTCATATAGTATTTGCCTTGTCTTTTCAGTACTGTTGCCCCTTCAGTCCAGCCATTCATCTTAGCCCCAGTATCTGTTGCTTTTCCAAATTCAGTTGGCGATGGCATAGTGCGAGCATCTATTCTGTTTGCTCCAGTACTATAAAAATACCACTTTCCATCATCATCAATAAATACATGTCCATCAATACCCATCCCAAGGTTATCTGTTTGTTTTTTAAACGGACCTAGAGGACTTGAACTTTTATAGACATAATGCCCATTGCCACCTGGAGATGTATACATATAGAAATCGCCATTCCAGTAAACGACTTCTGGTGCATATGCAGCCTTCGTAGTAGGTTCTTCTGTAACAAGACCAGCATATGTCCAATTCACTAAATCTTCCGATGTCCAAGCTTTAACACCACTTTTATCATCTACTGTACTAACATAAAGATAATAAATACCATTGTACTTTAGAATATACGGGTCCCCTTCCCCATAATACTCCCCACTATCCCATGTCCAAGATTCTGGTAAATCCATTGGGTTACTATATGCGAATGCTGCATACGGTAAAGAAAGCCATAAACTAACACACAGTAAGACTTTTACTAACTTTTTCAGGATAATCCCCTCCTCATATTTGTCGAACAACCATCTATATAAAAAGGGTATACCAGATCAGCCATAACTTGATTTGTATACCCTGAATACCAGTATTCTAGTAAAAATCTTAGAAGAAAGAAAAACTATTAAACTCAATCTAAACATGTTGTTTCACGATTATTAAAAGCGCTTACAAATATCTTATATTATCCCACTTCGCAAACATATACTAAACTTAGTATATATTATACCTTTTATATTATTTTGATTTAAAAGTCCTACTTAATAGAAAAAAAAGGAAAGTATTATAGAGGAAAAGGCAGAACGAAGTTTATGTCAGAGCAAAAAAATAGCTACCACTAATAGGTAGCATCCTCTTTCTCATTTTATTTTTCCTTGTCTGTAGCAATCACTAAATTTACTGGTATAAAAATTCGCTTTGGATTATATTCGCCAGCTATTTGTTGCATTAATAAATTCACCGTATCCTTACTGCATTGCTGGATATCTTGTTGCACAAAGGTGATGCCTTCTATTCCAGGGGAATCAAATGTGACTAACTCTATTGGACGTAAAGACTCTTTTTGGACTTCTACAATAGCACGATGAGCATACTGTGCCAACTCCGCATTCATCGTAAACAGGCAAGCCAACTGAGGATATTCCATTAAAAATTGTTTAATCATCGCAGGCGTTTCATGAACGGATATTTTATCAAATGGTAACGTTAACCAAAGATTTTTATCGATTGTAATGTCTTTTCTTAAAAAAGCTTGTTCAAATCCTTTTGCTCGTTCTTCCGTCACCGTATTTGTTATTAATGGAGAGATAAGCGCAATCTGTTCATGCCCTTTATTCAACAGATAAGAAACAGCCTCAAACGCTCCTTGCGTATTTTCGGAACTTACACTATATGTAGAAATATTCTTCATATATCGATCAATCAATACAAGCGGAAACTTGTCTAGCGTGAGCCGAAGAACTGCTTCATTATACATTTCCTTTTCTGCAGGAAAAATAATAATCCCGTCCACACCTATAACACGAAACGTCTCAATAGCTTCTGCTTCTTTTATCTGTGATTCTCTAGAAATCTTTATTACTAAGTTATACCCTTGCTCCGTCACATATTGTTCAAGGAAATTGACAAAATCCTGTTCCACCTTCGTCTTCATCGTTGGAATAATTAAACCAATCAACCCTCTTGAAGTTTGATTCTGCCCCATTGAACCTATTAAACTACTTTCAATAACAAAAGTCCCCTTCCCCTTAATCCGCTCCACAATTCCTTTATCCGCTAAACCAGCTAATGCATTCTTGGTAGTAATCTGGCTAACATGGAATTCATCCATTAATTCTTTTTCAGAGGGAACTCTATCTCCTACTCTCCATTTCCCTTCCTTTATTCGCTCTATTATTTTGCTTTGAATTTGCTGATATAATGGTTCGTTTTTGATTGTACTCATCCTCCAGGGCTTTTTTGTGTATATCTATTGGATAATATATATTTAATATACTAAGTTTGGTGTGAAAGATAAATGAAAAGAATGAAAGAGCTTATTTTTGGGTAGCAAGTGGAGGTTTGCAAAAAAGACAGCACTAAAAGCAAAGTTTATCAGCTTTTGTATTAATAGATACAAGTAATTAGGTATAATAGGCTCCTAGTTAACTATCATGAGGAGAATTAAGAAGACATTCTCTAAGTCCCCTCATGCTACCTCTCTATGACTTTGAGACCAAATCCCCTGTTACACGTAGATATATATAAATGATATATTCATAAACAGGAGTGACGGAGAGATAGAAGAGAAAGATTGTCCTAAATGCAATAGCAATCAAATAACAAAAGGGATTATTCGGTCAGCTAACACAGTAGTCCATATGTTTTCTAACAATAATCCAAGAAGTCATTCGTCACCAATATCTTTCTACTACTGCTCGAATTGTGGATACGTATTAGGCTTATTTGTTGAAAATCCTCATATTCTTGAAGAGTAAGATATATTACAAATGGTTGAGAAGTTCCTTTATTAAGGTTACTAAAGGGAAGGTTAGTTTAATAAGAAATTTAAGGAGATTGTAGATGTGTTTTACATAACTTTAAGGTCCTTAAACTATTTAATCAATAATATTGCATAATTTAGCATAATGTTTAAAGAAATAATGACGATGAGGTGAAATATGAAAGCGGAGCTATATACATGTCCTTGTTGCGGATATAAAACTTTGACAGAACTTAACTCATGGGAGATATGTGTTGTATGTAGGTGGGAAGATGATGGATTGCAAACTCTTGAACCAGATTTTGCTGGTGGAGCAAATGAAGAATCCTTAAAAGAAGCCCAAAGGAACTTTAGAGAAATTGGCATTTGTTCAAAAAAATTGTTGGATGAGAGAAATATTTCTGCTGCATCAAGATTTGAGAGAGATAGCAGTTTTAAACCCTTAGATGATAATTAATTATGTTGGCTCTTCTCTTATTGAACAAATTGGCCAAAAGAGTTGAACCTGCTTGTTCTCATTCTCACTTTTTTCTTATCATATCACACCCACTATGAACACGATTTTTGCCATACTAATCGTATTCGGGGTGTGCAAAAAAGAGATCTCCAATTTGTGAGATCTCTTGATCCTATAGGCTTTATCCCGCCTATTTCGATACCGGTGGTCGGGGTCGAACCGACACTCCAGAAGGAACACGATTTTGAGTCGTGCGCGTCTGCCAATTCCGCCACACCGGCGCGCTTATAAGTTTTTTTGGTAATGCCGAGGACCGGAATCGAACCGGTACGGTAGTCACCTACCGCAGGATTTTAAGTCCTGTGCGTCTGCCAGTTCCGCCACCCCGGCGTAATATAATTAGGAAACTTAATAAGCATTATGGAGGCGGCAACCGGATTCGAACCGGTGGTAAAGGTTTTGCAGACCTCTGCCTTACCACTTGGCTATGCCGCCATAATATATTGGAGCGGAAGACGGGATTCGAACCCGCGACCCCCACCTTGGCAAGGTGGTGTTCTACCACTGAACTACTTCCGCAAATGGCTGGGCTAGCTGGATTCGAACCAACGAGTGACGGAGTCAAAGTCCGTTGCCTTACCGCTTGGCTATAGCCCAATACTATTTATATGCAATAAAATAAAAAAAGTGTCAAAAAAATGGGGCGAATAATGGGAATCGAACCCACGAGTGTCGGAGCCACAATCCGATGCGTTAACCACTTCGCCATATCCGCCATAATAATTATTAAAATTGGCAGGGGTAGTAGGAATCGAACCCACACCAAAGGTTTTGGAGACCTTCGTTCTACCTTTAAACTATACCCCTGTATTGAATGGTGGAGGGGGACGGATTCGAACCGCCGAACCCGAAGGAGCGGATTTACAGTCCGCCGCGTTTAGCCACTTCGCTACCCCTCCGACATAAAAGGTGGCTCAGGACGGAATCGAACCGCCGACACAAGGATTTTCAGTCCTTTGCTCTACCGACTGAGCTACTGAGCCATTACTTAATGCTATTTATTTTTAAAAAATGGCGGTCCGGACGGGACTCGAACCCGCGACCTCCTGCGTGACAGGCAGGCATTCTAACCAACTGAACTACCGGACCAGATTGCGGGGACAGGATTTGAACCTGCGACCTTCGGGTTATGAGCCCGACGAGCTACCAGACTGCTCCACCCCGCGATAATATTAATGGTGGAGGATGACGGGATCGAACCGCCGACCCTCTGCTTGTAAGGCAGATGCTCTCCCAGCTGAGCTAATCCTCCATAAATATAATATATGTATTGGTGACCCATACGGGATTCGAACCCGTGTTACCGCCGTGAAAGGGCGGTGTCTTAACCGCTTGACCAATGGGCCATATTTGAAAAGTTATAATGGCGGAGAGCAAGGGATTTGAACCCTTGAGACAGGGTTACCCGCCTACACGATTTCCAATCGTGCTCCTTCGGCCACTCGGACAGCTCTCCAATATGGCTCCGCAGGTAGGACTCGAACCTACGACCGTTCGGTTAACAGCCGAATGCTCTACCACTGAGCTACTGCGGAATAATATGGTATGCCTGGCGACGTCCTACTCTCACAGGGGGAGAACCCCCAACTACCATCGGCGCTGAGAAGCTTAACTTCCGTGTTCGGTATGGGAACGGGTGTGACCTTCTCGCTATCGCCACCAGACTTTTTCTCAAGACATATTTTATTATACATGTTTTTGAGATTTTTTCAAGTGTAATTTTTAAAAAATTATTCCCTGAAAACTAGATTATGAAGTAAAAAGAAAGAAATGAGTAATCATTTTGTCCAGCTCCAACGCCTATCGCCTATCAAACTTCCGATCATCTCCCTACGATAAGTCAACATCGATTCACTTACGTTCATCGTGTTTCCTTTATCTCAGTCGATGCTCCTCCAGTTTGTACGTCGATAAACAGGCGTTTCCGCTTTTCATTTTAGTTAAGTCCTCGATCTATTAGTATCAGTCAGCTCCACATGTCGCCACGCTTCCACCTCTGACCTATCAACCTGATCATCTTTCAGGGATCTTACTAGCTTACGCTATGGGAAATCTCATCTTGAGGGGGGCTTCATGCTTAGATGCTTTCAGCACTTATCCCTTCCGCACATAGCTACCCAGCGATGCCTTTGGCAAGACAACTGGTACACCAGCGGTGCGTCCATCCCGGTCCTCTCGTACTAAGGACAGCTCCTCTCAAATTTCCTACGCCCACGACGGATAGGGACCGAACTGTCTCACGACGTTCTGAACCCAGCTCGCGTACCGCTTTAATGGGCGAACAGCCCAACCCTTGGGACCGACTACAGCCCCAGGATGCGATGAGCCGACATCGAGGTGCCAAACCTCCCCGTCGATGTGGACTCTTGGGGGAGATAAGCCTGTTATCCCCGGGGTAGCTTTTATCCGTTGAGCGATGGCCCTTCCATGCGGAACCACCGGATCACTAAGCCCGACTTTCGTCCCTGCTCGACTTGTAGGTCTCGCAGTCAAGCTCCCTTGTGCCTTTACACTCTACGAATGATTTCCAACCATTCTGAGGGAACCTTTGGGCGCCTCCGTTACTTTTTAGGAGGCGACCGCCCCAGTCAAACTGCCCACCTGACACTGTCTCCCACCCCGATCAGGGGTGCGGGTTAGAATGTCAATACAGCCAGGGTAGTATCCCACCAATGCCTCCACCGAAGCTGGCGCTCCGGCTTCCAAGGCTCCTACCTATCCTGTACAAGCTGTACCAAAATTCAATATCAGGCTGCAGTAAAGCTCCACGGGGTCTTTCCGTCCTGTCGCGGGTAACCTGCATCTTCACAGGTACTATAATTTCACCGAGTCTCTCGTTGAGACAGTGCCCAGATCGTTACACCTTTCGTGCGGGTCGGAACTTACCCGACAAGGAATTTCGCTACCTTAGGACCGTTATAGTTACGGCCGCCGTTTACTGGGGCTTCAATTCAGAGCTTCGTCTTACGACTAACCCCTCCTCTTAACCTTCCAGCACCGGGCAGGTGTCAGCCCCTATACTTCGCCTTGCGGCTTCGCAGAGACCTGTGTTTTTGCTAAACAGTCGCCTGGGCCTATTCACTGCGGCTCTCTCGGGCTTTAACACCCAAAAGAGCACCCCTTCTCCCGAAGTTACGGGGTCATTTTGCCGAGTTCCTTAACGAGAGTTCTCTCGCTCACCTTAGGATTCTCTCCTCGCCTACCTGTGTCGGTTTGCGGTACGGGCACCATAAATCTCGCTAGAGGCTTTTCTTGGCAGTGTGGAATCAGGAACTTCGGTACTATATTTCCCTCGCCGTCACAGCTCCGCCATATGGTAATGGGATTTGCCTCATTACCGGCCTAACTGCTTGGACGTGCTAATCCAACAGCACGCTTACCCTATCCTCCTGCGTCCCCCCATTGCTCAAATGATTTAAAGGTGGTACAGGAATATCAACCTGTTGTCCATCGCCTACGCTTTTCAGCCTCGGCTTAGGTCCCGACTAACCCTGAGCGGACGAGCCTTCCTCAGGAAACCTTAGGCATTCGGTGGATGAGATTCTCACTCATCTTTCGCTACTCATACCGGCATTCTCACTTCTAAGCGCTCCACCAGTCCTTACGGTCTAGCTTCAACGCCCTTAGAACGCTCTCCTACCACTGACATCATAGATGTCAATCCACAGCTTCGGTGATACGTTTAGCCCCGGTACATTTTCGGCGCAGAGTCACTCGACCAGTGAGCTATTACGCACTCTTTAAATGGTGGCTGCTTCTAAGCCAACATCCTGGTTGTCTAAGCAACTCCACATCCTTTTCCACTTAACGTATACTTTGGGACCTTAGCTGGTGGTCTGGGCTGTTTCCCTCTTGACCACGGATCTTATCACTCGTAGTCTGACTCCCAAGAATAAGTATTTGGCATTCGGAGTTTGTCTGAATTCGGTAACCCGATGGGGGCCCCTAGTCCAAACAGTGCTCTACCTCCAATACTCTCAATCTTGAGGCTAGCCCTAAAGCTATTTCGGAGAGAACCAGCTATCTCCAAGTTCGATTGGAATTTCTCCGCTACCCACACCTCATCCCCGCACTTTTCAACGTGCGTGGGTTCGGGCCTCCATCCAGTGTTACCTGGACTTCACCCTGGACATGGGTAGATCACCTGGTTTCGGGTCTACAACCACATACTATTTCGCCCTATTCAGACTCGCTTTCGCTGCGGCTCCGTCTCTTCAACTTAACCTCGCATGTAATCGTAACTCGCCGGTTCATTCTACAAAAGGCACGCTATCACCCATAAAAGGGCTCTAACTACTTGTAGGCACACGGTTTCAGGATCTATTTCACTCCCCTTCCGGGGTGCTTTTCACCTTTCCCTCACGGTACTGGTTCACTATCGGTCACTAGGGAGTATTTAGCCTTGGGAGATGGTCCTCCCTGCTTCCGACGGGATTTCTCGTGTCCCGCCGTACTCAGGATACACTCAAGAGGGAACGAAGTTTCGACTACAGGGTTTTTACCTTCTACGACTGACCTTTCCAGATCGATTCGTCTACCCCGTTCCTTTGTAACTCCATATAGAGTGTCCTACAACCCCAAGAGGCAAGCCTCTTGGTTTGGGCTAATCCCGTTTCGCTCGCCGCTACTCAGGGAATCGCGTTTGCTTTCTCTTCCTCCGGGTACTTAGATGTTTCAGTTCCCCGGGTCTGCCTTCAGTACCCTATGTATTCAGGTAAAGATTCTATCCCATTACGGATAGAGGGTTCCCCCATTCGGAAATCTCTGGATCAAAGCTTACTTACAGCTCCCCAAAGCATATCGGTGTTAATCCCGTCCTTCATCGGCTCCTAGTGCCAAGGCATCCACCGTGCGCCCTTTCTAACTTAACTTAGTTGTCGGCTAAAGATAAACTTCACATCTCTTCGTCAGCTTCTTCACTCTGCTCCTCACGTACTGTCGTACGCTCCGGTGCTCGCTCCGTCGCTTCCTTGACCTGCTCGTTTCTCTTTACCCTCCATTCTTTGAATAGGTATTCGTTTAATACGATTACTTTTCAAAGAAATAATTCTCTAACATAGAGAATCTAAGATGGCGATTACTCGGTTTCTTTCTTGTTTTTACTATTCATAATCTAGTTTTCAAGGAACAATTTCGGCTAAAGATAAACTTCGCATCTCTTCGTCAGCTTGTTTCTCTTTACCCTCAAACTTCTTACTGTTTTGAGGAATTAATTGCTCCCTCAAAACTGAACAACAAATCGTCAACAATCTATGATGGAATGTAAATTCCATTTTCCTTAGAAAGGAGGTGATCCAGCCGCACCTTCCGATACGGCTACCTTGTTACGACTTCACCCCAATCATCTATCCCACCTTAGGCGGCTGGCTCCAAAAGGTTACCCCACCGACTTCGGGTGTTACAAACTCTCGTGGTGTGACGGGCGGTGTGTACAAGGCCCGGGAACGTATTCACCGCGGCATGCTGATCCGCGATTACTAGCGATTCCAGCTTCATGTAGGCGAGTTGCAGCCTACAATCCGAACTGAGAATGGTTTTATGGGATTTGCTCGACCTCGCGGTTTTGCTGCCCTTTGTACCATCCATTGTAGCACGTGTGTAGCCCAGGTCATAAGGGGCATGATGATTTGACGTCATCCCCACCTTCCTCCGGTTTGTCACCGGCAGTCACCTTAGAGTGCCCAACTTAATGCTGGCAACTAAGATCAAGGGTTGCGCTCGTTGCGGGACTTAACCCAACATCTCACGACACGAGCTGACGACAACCATGCACCACCTGTCACTCTGTCCCCCGAAGGGGAACGTCCTATCTCTAGGAGTGTCAGAGGATGTCAAGACCTGGTAAGGTTCTTCGCGTTGCTTCGAATTAAACCACATGCTCCACCGCTTGTGCGGGCCCCCGTCAATTCCTTTGAGTTTCAGCCTTGCGGCCGTACTCCCCAGGCGGAGTGCTTAATGCGTTTGCTGCAGCACTAAAGGGCGGAAACCCTCTAACACTTAGCACTCATCGTTTACGGCGTGGACTACCAGGGTATCTAATCCTGTTTGCTCCCCACGCTTTCGCGCCTCAGCGTCAGTTACAGACCAAAGAGTCGCCTTCGCCACTGGTGTTCCTCCACATCTCTACGCATTTCACCGCTACACGTGGAATTCCACTCTTCTCTTCTGCACTCAAGTCCCCCAGTTTCCAATGACCCTCCACGGTTGAGCCGTGGGCTTTCACATCAGACTTAAAGGACCGCCTGCGCGCGCTTTACGCCCAATAATTCCGGACAACGCTTGCCACCTACGTATTACCGCGGCTGCTGGCACGTAGTTAGCCGTGGCTTTCTGGTTAGGTACCGTCAAGGTACAAGCAGTTACTCTTGTACTTGTTCTTCCCTAACAACAGAGCTTTACGATCCGAAAACCTTCATCACTCACGCGGCGTTGCTCCGTCAGACTTTCGTCCATTGCGGAAGATTCCCTACTGCTGCCTCCCGTAGGAGTCTGGGCCGTGTCTCAGTCCCAGTGTGGCCGATCACCCTCTCAGGTCGGCTACGCATCGTTGCCTTGGTGAGCCGTTACCTCACCAACTAGCTAATGCGCCGCGGGCCCATCTGTAAGTGACAGCGAGATGCCGTCTTTCAGCTTTTCCTCATGAGAGGAAAAGGATTATCCGGTATTAGCTCCGGTTTCCCGAAGTTATCCCAGTCTTACAGGCAGGTTGCCCACGTGTTACTCACCCGTCCGCCGCTAACTTTAAAAGCAAGCTTTTAAAGTCCGCTCGACTTGCATGTATTAGGCACGCCGCCAGCGTTCGTCCTGAGCCAGGATCAAACTCTCCAATAAAGAGTTGATTAGCTCATTGCTAAACTCTAGCTTTTGTATTACTTGTTTTTATTTTATAACATTCATTATAAAACGATTATTGTTGACGTTTGTTTGTTCAGTTTTCAAAGAGCAATTTAGTTAGCCACTTAAGAAGCGACTTTCCTAATATACCATCTATCAACATTCGATGTCAATAGCTTTTTCAAAAATCTTTTCCGTCGTTTACTTCAACGTTTTGTGTTGTTTCAGCGACGGATATTAATATAACATTATTCTTCAATAATGGTCAACACTTTTTCCAAAACTTTTTTATTTTTTTTCTAAAACTCGATAACATCGGTGATAAACCCCTGGGCTTTTCGTTGAGATATTCACTACTTCTATTAGATGTTTATCAATCAAATATTCTATTAGCATTCCTAAATCAACCGAAAAGATAAGTAACGCTTCTTTTTCTAAAAGCTCATTAAATGTCCAAGCTTCCTTCTCTTTTAATATATCGAGAATATAGCTTGTACTTGTTCTCATTCTCGAATGAATTAAAAATTCACTTGCTAAGAATAAAAGCTCGAGCCTTTTTTCAATCGGCTCATCACTATTTACTAACTCTACATATAGTTTATAGATTTCTGGCTCCATTTGTTTTACTTGGCTCCATACCGTTACTTCTGGATGGAATCCATTTTCAATAACAGCTAAACGAGCTAAATGGTGTAAGGAATGAACAATATCGTTATACGCGTCCAAATAATGTTTATTTTCAAAGAACGCTTTCCCATCCATATATCGTTTAATAAGCTTCGCGAATTCTAGCGCCATTTTTTGTTTTCTTTCATTGATGGGAAATTCTTTTAATTCATTTTTGAGTTCATAAATAAATTCATTACGATCAAAAACAACTCTCCCATTGTATATCCATTCAAAGATTCTTTTATTATTTCCTAATAAGATCCAGCTTCTTAATTGTTTTTCTGTGACAATATGTAATGCTGCTTTCTTTTCCGCATATGTATAGTGCTTTATAAAAACAGGTTGCTCTGCTTCTTTCACAATAATAAGCATCACTGTATCAAAAGTATCTGTCACGGTCATTTCATTTTGTTTTTTATCAATGATTAATACGCCCAATGTATTTGTCTGGCTAGCTCTTTCTTGATATATAGGACGAAGAATATCTTCCATCGTTATTCCTCCATCTCCATGAATAAATTTTATTCGTTTCGTATTGTTTTCGACATTTTCTCTTAAAATCCTGCCCTATTTCCATGGCATACATGAAATCTTACTACAACTTGTTTAAAAATAAAATTACTTTTTTTGGCTGAAATCATCCAACTATTATCCGAGCATAATTTTAAACAATGACTGTTTTCGTAAAGTATGTTGCTATAACCCGCAGCCGAAATACGCTTCGCTTTCCTTAGGGCTCGCGCTGAGCCTTCCAGGGTCTCAGACTGTCTCGCTAATCCTCGTGGCTTCTAGGTGTATTCCAGCTGCTCTTTTTTTCCAACTTATTCATTTTAGAAAACAGCCTAACTAATGAACAGAAAAAAGAGGATATCTTTTAAAGAAACGCTTCGTATATTTCCTACAAAAGCGAGACTTAAAAGACAACCTCTTCTATTTTCTACATTAGTGCGCTTCTTTTTGAGCACAATCAGGACAAGTACCGTAAATTTCCAGACGGTGGTGGCTGATTTTGAATCCTGAAACATGGCTAGCAAATTGCTCGACCTCATCAAGTCCTGGATAATGGAAATCAACTATTTTGCCACACTCTTTACAGATAATATGATAATGGTGAGAAGTAATGAAATCAAACCGGCTGGAAGAATCTCCATATGTCAGTTCCTTTACTAAATTTACTTCACGAAAAACTCTTAAATTATTATAAACAGTGGCTACACTCATATTCGGAAATTTACCTTCAAGTGCTTTATAAATTTCATCGGCAGTCGGATGTGACATTGAGCTTATTAAATATTCAAGTATCGCATGACGCTGCGGGGTAATGCGCACTCCTGTTTCTTTCAGCTTATCAAGAGCTTCTTGCAACTCATTATGTTCCACGGACATGCACCCCATTTCTAAAAGATATTCTTATTTTATAATGTTTATAAATAGTGTACTAATAATAGGAGGGTTTTGTCAATACAGTTACTGTAATAACGCGGTTTTATAGATGTATGAACAATCTGAAAACACAATAATGATTATTTAACAATACCTACTATTAGATAAGAGTGAATTATTGAATGTTATTGATAATCTACTTTCATTATATGCTTATAAAACAATAACTTTCACCAGAATATTTATCCATTTCTTCTCTTTATAGGAGTGACTCCTATAAGATTCACTTACAAAAAAAAGACCAACGAACTGTTCGTTGGCCACCGACATATATATGAGGAGGTATATGCTCACTATACAATATGCTCCTCCCCTTTTAATGAGTGGACAAAAGTCCCTACCATAAAAATTAGGCTTCGATTTTTTCTAATGCTTGTTTGATTTCATCTACATGGCCAGCTACTTTTACTTTCTTCCATTCTTGAGCAAGCTTCCCTTCTTTGTCAATCAAGAAGGTCGATCTTTCAATTCCCATATACTCTTTTCCGAAGTTCTTTTTTAACTTCCAGACGTCAAAGCTTTCGGCTACTTCATGATTTTCGTCGGATAATAACGGGAATGGCAGCTCATGTTTTTCAATAAACTTCTGGTGTCTTGAAATCGGATCTGGGCTTACTCCTAGTACTACTGTATTAAATCCTTTGAAATCTTCGTGGTTATCGCGAAAATCACATGCTTCTGTTGTACATCCAGGTGTCATATCTTTCGGATAAAAGTATAAGACAACATTCTTTCCGCGAAAATCGGAAAGTTTTATTTTTTCACCATTATTTGCTTCTAGTTCAAAGTCTGGAACTGTTTCTCCAATATGAATAGACATCGTATCCCGCCTTTTCCTTTTTATACAAGCCTACCTAATTTGCTGCCATGAATCAAGAAAAGGGATTTACTAGTTGTTCATATCAAATACCGCCCGTGCCACAAAGGCGGCTGGAATCGTATAACCGATTAACGCCTCCACTAATACAACCATTCTTCCCATCCCGATCGGCATTAAATCGCCAAAGCCTACAGAGAATAAGGTCACTCCGCTAAAATATATACTAGTATGTAAAGTATGAAAAAAATCATAGTTCAAAGATGGCGCCTGTCCATCATTATAAACAGGAATTCCGTTCATTTGGAATAACGTATAGATTAATCCAAAGCCTATCATAATGGTGATATAGACAAAAATTAGATACATAAAATTTTCAAACGATACCCATTTTTCTTTTCTGCGGTAAGGAACAAACAGTGTTTTTAAGCTCATCGCAATAAAAAATAGAATGAGTGCTAATAAGACATAAAACATTTCCTTACCCCCTTACTTCCTTGCAAAGTATTTAATGGCTCCATCATTAATATCTATGCTTGTCTTGTGTATTTATTCGTTTATCCATTTCCTCTATTGGAAGTGGACGAAAAAGCTGTTTCCCTTTATCTTCTTTCAAAAAGTGCTAAAATGAGGGAAGGTATTTTTATAGAATGATACGATTTATAGGAGGTTTATATGTTACATACCAATTCAGAACGTTTACATGAAGAAGCTTTAGATATTATTGTTGGAGGAGTCAACAGTCCTTCTCGCTCTTACAAAGCTGTTGGCGGCGGCTCACCGGTTGTTATGGAAAGAGGGCAAGGAGCTTACTTCTTTGATGTCGACGGAAATCAATATATCGATTATTTAGCTGCATATGGTCCGATTGTTACAGGACATGCTCACCCACATATTACAAAAGCAGTAACGCGTGCAGCCGAAACTGGACTATTATTTGGTACACCAACACCGCATGAAGTCACATTTGCGAAAATGCTTCAGGAGGCAATTCCTTCTCTGGAAAAAATCCGTTTTATGAATTCCGGAACAGAAGCTGTTATGACAACGATTCGCGTCGCTCGTGCTTACACTGGTAGAAATAAAGTCATTAAATTTGCTGGCTGTTACCATGGTCACTCTGATCCTGTATTAGTTGCAGCTGGATCTGGCCCTTCTACACTTGGTACTCCAGATTCTGCCGGTGTGCCAGCAGTCATTGCAGCAGATGTCATCACTGTTCCTTTCAATGATTTAGATGCCTATAAAGAAGCATTAGATAAATGGGGCGATCAGGTTGCAGCTGTTCTAGTAGAGCCAATCGTTGGTAACTTCGGTATCGTGGAACCAGTGGAAGGCTTTTTGCAAGGAATCAATGACCTAACACATAAAGCAGGTGCACTTGTTATTTATGATGAAGTGATCACCGCTTTCCGCTTTACTTACGGGGGAGCACAAGACTTACTTGGTGTTCAGCCTGATTTAACAGCATTAGGAAAAGTGATTGGCGGCGGTCTTCCAATCGGTGCATATGGCGGCAAAAGAGAAATCATGGATCAAGTGGCACCAATTGGTCCAGCTTATCAAGCAGGAACACATGCCGGAAACCCAGCATCCATCCAAGCAGGAATTGCTTGTCTAGAAGTATTAAAGCAAGAAGGCGTATATGATTATCTAGACAAATTAGGTGCACTGTTGGAAAAAGGAATACTAGAAGCAGCAACACAATACAATGTTCCCATTACTATCAACCGCTTAAAAGGAGCACTTACTGTATACTTTACAACCGAAAAAGTATCCAACTACAAACAAGCAGAAAACACAGATGGCGAAATGTTCGGCCGCTTCTTTAAACTATTAGTAGAACAAGGAATCATGCTAGCACCATCCAAATACGAAGCATGGTTTATCACTATCGCACACACAGAAGAAGATATCGAAGCAACCCTACACGCAGTAGATCAAGCATTCGCAACACTTAAAGAAGAATATAAGTTTTAACTAGTAGTTAAAAAAGGTTCAGTACAATACTGGACCTTTTTTAATGAAACTCCAACTAAATTCCACCAACTGTTTTTGCAGCAGAAATCCCCACCCATTGGAACGTTTTACACCACTAATATAGTTTAAATCCATTTCAAATTTAACAACAATATGTCCATTTTTTTAAAAACGATCGAAAAAAGAAAAAATCAGGCATTAGTCTATTGAAGTTAGCATCTAATCACTGTATAGTACATTATTGTGTTTACTTTTCGTGTTTTTCGCAAAAAGTAAGGGGTATAAGAAAATATGTTAGTAACATTAAAGGAAAGGAACACTTATTTATGACACTAGGAGCGCGTATTCTGAAAACAGGAATCGCCATCGTTTTAGCTTTATTTTTAGCACAACTATTAAATGCACCAACTCCTGTTTTCGCAGGAATTTCTGCCATTTTTGCCATACAACCAACCGTCTATCGATCTTATTTATCTATTATCGAACAAGTACAAGGCAATATCATTGGCGCTATTATTGCAGTCATCTTTGTATTAAGCTTTGGAAACAATGTCTTTATCATCGGACTTGCAGCAATCATTGTTATTACCATCAACTTGAAATTAAACTTAGAAAAAACGATTACGTTATCCGTGGTAACACTAATCGCGATTATGGAGTCACCGACAGATGATTTCATTACCTTTGCGATAATCCGTTTTTCCACCGTGATGCTAGGAATTCTTTCTGCATCGACCGTCAATCTGATTTTTCTACCACCTAAGTATGAAAATAAATTGTACAATCATATTTCTGATATGAGTGAGGAAATAACAAAGTGGATTCGTTTGAACATTAGACATGCCTCTGAGCACAGCCTACTAAAGAACGATATTGATAAAATGTCAGATCGTTTAATGAAAATAGATCAATTATATACGCTCTATAAAGAAGAACGAAATTACTTCAAAAAGACAACCTTATTAAAAACAAGGAAATTAGTAATTTATCGTCAAATGATTGCGACATTGAAAAAATCTTTTCAAACGTTGAAAAAGATTCATCGTTATGAAAATGAGCTATTGAGCTTGCCGGAAGAGTTACAGCATATCATCCAGCAACAGCTGGACTGTCTGATTCATCATCACGAACATGTTATGCTTAAATTTATTGGCAAAGTAAAGCCAAATGTTGTTTTTGAAGAAGGCAGCATTTCTCTTGACCGTAACATGCTGTTTCAGGAATTAATGAATTACTATAAAGAGACCGAGTTAACGGTGCATGAAAATGAAGAAGCATTGAAGCAATATCATATGATGCAAATCGTCTCTGCTATCATTGAATATGACGAGAATGTCGAGCATCTTGATACATTAATTACGTCCATTCAAGTGCATCATCAGCATGAGGCTGATGTAACGATTGAAGAATAAGAAAAAAACTCTGGACACCCAGGGTTTAGACACTAAATTGACTGCAAAAACGTAAACTTTCTTCCTTGAAAAAAAGGGAACCAGAAACGATTTTCTGGTTCCCTTTTGCTTTTAATTTCCTAATTGTTGTATTTGAAATAGATCATGATAATGACCTTGTAACTTCATCAGTTCATCATGTGTGCCATCTTCCATGATTTTACCGTGTTCGATTAAGATAATCCGATCAGCATGCGTAATAGTAGATAGACGATGAGCCACAATTAAAGTCGTTCTATCTTTTGCCAATGCTTCAATAGACTCTTGAATCGATTGTTCACTTTCTAAGTCTAAAGCAGAAGTTGCCTCGTCCAAAATTAAGATGGGCGGATTTTTCAAGAACACGCGAGCAATCGCTACTCTTTGCTTTTGTCCCCCACTTAATTTCACGCCTCGTTCTCCTACTTTCGTTTCATACCCTTCCGGCAACTGCATAATAAAGTCATGGGCATTCGCCGCTTTTGCAGCTGCAATCACTTCCTCTTCCGCTGCATTCGGGTTTCCAATCATAATATTCTCTCTAATCGATTCACTAAAGAGTATATTTTCTTGTAAAACCATACCGATTTGATCTCTTAAAGAACGTGCTTGCAAATCGCGTATATCTTTTCCATCTAAAAGAATTCTTCCACCGGTAACATCAAAGAATCTCGGAATAAGACTGATTAACGAGGACTTACCTCCACCGCTCATTCCCACAAAAGCCACTGTCTCTCCTTGCTTAATATGTAAGGAAATATTATTTAGTACTTTCGGATCTTTTGTATCATAGGCAAAATCTACTTCTTCAAAAGTAATGTCTCCTTTTACATTTTTACAAGGAACAGCATTTGGCTTATCTTGAATATCGTATTTTTCATCAATTAAATCAAATACCCGGTCCATAGATGCGATTGATTGCGTCAACGTCGTGGAGGAATTCACTAATCTTCTTAACGGATTATACAATCTTTCAATATAAGCAAAAAATGCCATCATCGCTCCTAAAGATAAATCGCCATTCAACACTTGATAGCCTGAATAAGCAATCACAATCAATGGAGAAATATCGGTAATGGTATTAACTACAGCAAATGCTTTAGCATTCCATTTCGTATGATCGACTGCTTTTTCTAAAAAGGTATTATTATACTTTTGAAAATGCTTTTGTTCATGATCTTCGGTAGCAAAGCTTTTAATAACAGAAATCCCTTGAACTCTTTCATGTAAAAAGCTTTGCACACCAGCTAAAGCCTGGGATCTTTCTCTTGTTAATTTACGTAAATTACCGAAGAAATAGCTTACGGAAAGGGCATAAAACGGTAACAAAATAATAGAGACAAAGGTTAACTTCACATCCATCGTAAACATGATTCCAATTGTGATTAAAATCGTTACGGCATCTAACCATAAGTTCATTAAACCAGTCAAAATGAAGTTTTTCGTTTGTTCCACATCATTTATTACACGGGAAATAACTTCTCCTGCACGGGTATTGGAATAATACTTCAAGCTTAATTTTTGCAGGTGCATAAAAAGCTGATCTCTGATATCATATAATATTTTATTAGAAGTCCATTGTGCGAAATATTGACGGTAATATTCAATCGGCGGTCTCACCACAATAAAAATAATCATCGTGATGATCATGATTGTCCATAGATTACTCATTTTAGTTGCCTGGTCTAAGGTCGTGTTATTGATTATGTCATCGATTACGTACTTCAATAGCAATGGTATTAATAGCGGTATCGCAAATTTCACAATACCGATGATGATTGTCCCAATGATTTGCCATCGGTATGGCTTTACAAAGGTCATATACCTTTTAATACTATCCACATATACTCCCCTCTCTTGTTGCACTTGTTTTATTTCCGTTTTTTCTGTTTGGAAAACTTGATTGTGATTCTTTCTCGAAAATACCTTTTTTAATGGAGTTCGTTGATTTCCACTTTAGAGTGTTAAGCTACATTGATAAATAATTTGCAGCCAACTGACCACCTTAAAATTGCATTTTGCTTTATTCGAAAGCGGGATGGGCTCTGATAGGCTCTCTCTGTTCCCTTTTTTCCCTCTTCCAACGTCCAAACGGGCACTGAGGAGCCTTCTCTGGTCCATTTTTCTCTCTTTTAAAATCAAAACAGGCTCAGAGATCCCTCTCTATTTCCTCTTCCTTATGCCACCAACCGAAAACGCTCCCTAAGATTTTTAACCCCCTTCATTCTCTTCTAAATTCTTTCACACTTTAATAACAAGGAACCATTTTATCACTATTCGAAGCTTATGCATAAGAAAAAAGCCTGCTGAAATTCAACATGCTTTTTTCAGTCTTCCATATTAACTTCTGTACGTTAAGTATCTTTCATACCACAAATCAACAAAATCTGGTGCAAAGGGACCTTTTCTTTGTCTTATCCATTGTATTAATTGATTTACTTGCGTTTTCAAAATATGATCAATGACCTCTGGATATTTCATTTCTTGGCGATGTCGTTCGTACTCATCTTCATCTAATAAATTAAATGTCATATCCGGAAATATTTTGATATCCAAATCATAATCAATATACTTAAGTGCCTCTCCATCGTATATAAACGGGGAGCTTAGGTTGCAATAATAATGAATGCCATCTTCTCTAAGCATGCCAATGACATTAAACCATTGTTGTGAATGAAAATAACAGATTGCAGGTTCACGCGTTACCCACGTTCTTCCATCTGATTCCGTAACAATTGTACGATCATTACCACCTATTATTAAGTTCTGCGTCCCTTTAAGTATCGTTGTTTCGTCCCAGATTCGATGGATGTGCCCATTATGCTTGTAACTGTGAATTTGTATTGGTTCACCCTCGATAGGTACGCCCATTTTTATTTCTCCCCTACTTTCTATTTACGGACGCTTTGTAACCTGTTACATACTAAAAGCAATTCATTATTTCATTTAAGGCAACAAAGTACGATTCCTCTTTTTTCTTATTTCTTATTATAACGGTTCTCTAGTAAATTTAAAACAAAAGAACCATTGAAATTACACAATGGTTTTAAATATTCCATATTTTTATGAACTAGAAGATAGTTTCAGTTCATTTTCTTGGTAGACTCTAATGACCTTTTCTGTTTGGATTTCAAAAATTTTCTGTATTTCTTTAAGCTCTTCTTTCATGTTAATAATTTCTATTTGCACTTCTTTTAATTCCGTTTCTTTTTGTAGTATTTGTAATTGTGCCTCTATTTCTTCACACCGTTCTAATTCGCCTTGTAAATATAACAGTTTTTCCATTATTCGCATTTGTTCTCCAACTAATCCGTTAAATACATCCATGAAAAAACACATCCTACTCTTTTAATTTAGGTTCTGCATTTGTATATAAATAGACCCTTTTCTATTAAATCTTCCTTTTACTATTTCTTCGTATGTATGTTTATTCCTTTGACTACTTCTGTAGACAAAAGAGAAGTTTTGTCGAACATTCTAGTCTAATTCACAGCCTCAATACAATTATGTAACCATTAAACGTCTACTAAAAAAATAATAATAATAAAGATGATGACTATTTTTGACGAAAGCAAAGGGCACTCTCCCGTAAGTGAAGTGCCCTTTGTTTGCATTATTTGCTAGAGTTTTTAGCTTTTTTAGCTTCTGCTTGTTGGTTATATTTTTTTACTTCTGCAGTGCTTGTTTCGCTAGCAAATTCAGTACCATACTGACCTTGACCAGCAGATTGAGCGTTTTGTTGTTTTACTTCTTGAATGTTAGTTCCAGTTTGAGTTACACCAGATTTTTTAGCCATGAATATCACCTCCACGCATATTAATTTGTCCCAGACGTTTCAGTTCTATCCAAAGTTTTTTATTACCAATAAAATCCAGAAAATCTATTCCGATCAAATTAAAAGGGAATTCTCCTTAATAGGAAAATCCCCTCTTCTTATACCAATGCTTTTTAGTAAAATTGTTGCGAGTAACGTCTTATACTAGTAATGAAATACCACCATCAACAATAATCGTTTGTCCTCTGATCATGCTTGAATCGTCACTTACTAAAAACATAACTGCATTAACAAGGTCTTCCATTTCAACCATTCTGCCAGCAGGTGTTTTTTCAGCGGCAGCTTGAAGCAATTCTTCTCTATTTGGGAAATGTGTTAAAGCTTCTGTATCTACTGCACCACCGGACACGGCATTTACCACAATATTTTTCGGTGCTAATTCAACCGCTAAATATCTTGTTAATGCCTCAACTGCCGCTTTACTAACACCAACAGTTGTATAGTTCTCTAAATAGCGAATCGCTCCTAATGAACTGATGCTAACAATTTTGCCACCTTTATCCATTAACTTTGCCGCTTCTTGAGCACAGAATAATAATGCTTTACTGTTAATATTCATCGTCCAATTCCAATGAGATTCTTCTAATTCCATAATTGGTCTTAATACCCCAGATGCTGCATTATTAATAAAAACATCGAGTCTTCCAAATTCTTCTTTTACTGCTGCAAACATTGCTTTTATTTTATCCACATCGCCAACATTTGCTTTTACTAATAGAACTTTTCTTCCTAATGCCGTAATTTCATCAGCTGTTTCTTGTGCTGCCTTTTTGCTTCTTGCATAGTTTATTACAATATCATAGCCTTCTTTTGCTAAGCGGATCGCTGTTTCTTTTCCAATTCCTCTACTACTTCCGGTAATTAATGCTACTTTGTTTGTCATTCTTTTTAATTCCTTTCCCATCCATTTACTTCTCATTTTACCTCTATTCATGCATAGTTCGCAATCAAGATTCGCACAATAAACAGTAATACGGGAAAAGTAAAGGAAGGTATTTAATATGTATGTTGGAAGAGATATGACCGAATTAGCAATGATTGCGAAATCTGATTGGAAGGATACTGAACTTGCCTATTTTCATCATTCCTTGCAGCAAATGACTCCCTATCTCAATAGTGAAGGTACTAGTATTCACCGTGGAATAATAGAGGAAATTGAAAATAGAGGCGGATTAAAAAGAAACGAAGCTGATTATACACACGGAACAGAAGTAAGCTATGATTAAGAAAGAGTGACCACCCATATATGGTCACCCTTTCTTCACTTGCTCTGGTAAAAATTTCAGCATCTTTTGATGAGACACTGGGAACGGGAAAGGTTCAATTTCTTCTGCATTCACTCTTCGTAAATCTTCTTTTTCCTCTTTTAAATCAATTAATTTTCCACTATATACATTGATATTCCAAATTAAATGGGAAAAAACATGTTCAATTCTTGTAATCATTTCGCCAACTTCCACTTTAGCCTGATAGTCTTCTAAAAGCTTTTCTTCAAGCTGTGTTTTCTCACTTCTCAACACTTGAACGATTTCCATATTAGGAAACTCCCATAGATTCGCCAGCAACCCTGTATTTGGTCGCTTATGAATCAATGTTCTTCCATTCTCATCTGTCAAGACGACTGCCGCAAGCTGTACCGTCTTTTGTTTCTTACTTTTTGTCTTTACAGGAAGCTCTGTTACTGTCCCTTCATCAAAGGCATGACAATGTTCCCTCACTGGACAAAGCAGACACGAAGGAGAAGTAGGTGTACAAATTAGGGCACCAAGTTCCATAAGTGCTTGATTAAAATAAGAAGGATTCTCATGCGAGATAAGAACACGTACTGCTTCTTCAAATGTTTTTCTTGTTTTCGGTTTGGCGATATCTTCCCAAATAGATAGGATTCTTGATAAAACTCTCATTACATTTCCATCTACTGCCGGCTCTGGCACTCCATATGCAATACTTAAAATCGCGCCAGCTGTGTAGGGGCCGACTCCCTTTAAGCCTGCAATTTCTTTAGGCGTGTTAGGAACTTTTCCTCCGTATTTTTCATGAACTTCCTTAACGGCAGCATGTAAATTTCTTGCTCTTGAATAATACCCCAATCCTTCCCAAGCTTTTAATACCTTCTCTTCTTCCGCTTTAGACAATGCCTCTATTGTTGGAAATTGAGAAACGAATCGATTAAAATATGGGATAACCGTATCGACCTTTGTTTGCTGGAGCATGATTTCAGATACCCATACTTTATAGGGATCTTGATCTTGTCTCCATGGAAGCTCTCTTTGTTCTTCCGTAAACCAATTTAATAAATCTTCTCTAAATTGCTCGACATTCACTTGATTTTTAATGATTTCTTGCCTTTCTGTCACTATAAACCTCCAGATGTTAATTATTAATTTTTTTGGGGAATAACATTAAATAGATTTCTTTTTATTCTTTTGGACATGGTATGCATCATAGGATGGAATGGGATAGAATGAAAGTATTACAAATTCAACTATCAAATTTAAAACTATCCTCGCCAATTTAATATCTAAATGAAGTATAAATAAGTAAATTTTCCTCATTTTAAATAGAAGAGCTATTTAAAAAAAATTACGCGATTGTCCGATTGTTTGTCAGCTATATTTATTATTTAATAACATTATCCGCATTTTTCGTTATGCGAATTTCTTTAACTGTTTGTAGTGTATCTTTTGTTGAGAAAAAAGAAAAGGATATTTTTATTGTAATTATGGTGTTTTCATCCAAATAATTCGGAGAGAAAAATCAGGGAGGTTTGGTATTTTGGATACAGGAACACATATCGTTATGGGGATTGCTCTTGGTGGGCTTGCTACACTAGACCCTGTTGTTGCTTCAAACCCTGCAACAACGACAAGTGTCATCATCGCAACAATCATCGGTTCACAAATACCAGATATCGATACAGTTTTAAAATTAAGAAACAATGCTGTTTATATACGCAATCATCGTGGCGTAACGCACTCCATACCGGCAGTCATCTTATGGCCGCTAGTCATTCTTGCGGTTCTGTACCCAGTTTTTCCAGGGGTGAATCTATTCCATTTATGGCTGTGGACTTTTATAGCGGTCTTCCTGCATGTTTTTGTTGATATTTTCAATGCTTATGGAACACAGGCCCTACGTCCTTTTACAAATAAATGGGTTGCATTAGGGATTATTAATACATTTGATCCAATCATTTTCTCTCTGCATATTGTAGCTATCTTGTTTTGGGTATTTGGCGCAAATCCTGGATATACCTTTTTAACCCTTTTTATTGTGCTTATTGGCTATTATTTACTTCGCATCTTTACACAGCTGAAGGTAAAAAGAAGTGTTAAAAAGATGATTCCAGATGCAACGGAAATTATTTTATCACCAACAATGAGATATAACCATTGGCGTATCGCGGTTATGACAGAGGACTCCTTTTATGTTGGCCGCTCTCATCAGCACGAAATTGAAATTTACGATAAATTCCATCGCACTCCGGTTCCAAGTACACCGGTACTTGCAGCAGCACAAAAAGATAAGAACTTATCTGCCTTCTTATCCTTTTCTCCTGTATTCCGTTGGGAAGTACAGGAACTGGAAGACCAATACCAAGTTCGGTTTATTGACTTACGCTATCGAAGTAATGGACATTATCCGTTTGTGGCTGTCGTTCATCTTGATTTAAACTTGAATATCATAACCTCTTACACAGGATGGATCTTTAGTGAAGATAAACTAAAGAAGAAACTCGATATCCTTACCAACTAGTATGAAAAATGAAGCTGGGATATAAGTATTCCAGCCGAAGATAAACCCGAACAATGATACGAAGATTGATGTAAAAAATAGTTCGTATCATTGTTTGGGTTTTTATTCATGTAAAAAAGAAGGTTTGTGATAATCACCTGCAGCCTGAATACACTTCGCTTTCCGTGGGGCTCGCGCTGGCCCACCGGAGTCTACGAGTATTCAGGCTGCTTCATTTTCCAATCTATTTCATTTTTTTCTTAGTAAAAGAATTAGGTTTTAGAAAATAGCCTTTAAAAATGAAGGGAAATGGAGCGGAAGACACTCGACTCCTGCGGGAGGAAGTAGAGGAAAGGCTGAGACCCCGCAGTGCATGTAAGGAGGGGGCTCAGCTTCCTCCCCGCGGAAAGCGAGTGTCTGTAGCGCAATGGAACAACATAGTTTCTATACTTAACTATATTAAGAAACATAAATAACGAGTATAGGGAAAGAACCATTTAAGTGCTAAATTAGAGCATGTTCGCCTTTACCTATTTTTTATTTTATTATGTCCTAGTCTCGCTTCTTCTTAATGTAATTTCTTTTTGTCATCTGTCAGGAATTCTTTATATTTTGGGTTTTCTGCCACAAATTCATGAAGCTTTCCACCATAGTTCTCAATCCACTGGCTGACTACTTTTTCTGTTACTTCTTCGCCTTGATATTTCCGACCCGCTTTGGCATAAGTAGCTTCAAAATCTTCCCATAATAATTCAACCCATGTCTGTGCTTGCCCTACTGAAATAAAAGAATTAAGCTCTAATAGCCGTTCGACTAATTTCTTTTGTGCTTCATGCATCGTTTCATTCCTTCTTTCTTTTTCTATTTTTACTTATAGATTGCTGGTGTATAACAAATACTATCCATAGTGATAAACAAAAATGAGTTTATTACTGTTTACTTAGTTAATTCTTGGAGGTATAACGATGGGAAATGTAGATAATCCAAATGATGTTAAGCTTGAAGGGGAACCGAGAGCGAAAGCGGAATACGCTTCTAAAAGAGCAAATGGCACAATCAATACACATCCTCAAGAGAGAATGCACGCTTCCTCTCATCGCAAACCTAAAAAATAAGAAAAACGTTTATTTCTGTAGGAAAGAGGGAGAGACCATTTCCGGTCCCTCCTCCTTACTCATTTTTTCTTTTTTAAAAGGGCGATAGGAATCCCTTCTTCTTGGCTGCCTTCCACCTTGCGTCTTCCCCAGGCAAACACACCATTCATATAATCGATTTGAAAAAGAACTCCAGGAGCTCCTTCTATTTCATATACTTCATTTGCTTTATATTCTTTCGGATCTAATAAATAGGATTTTGCAAGAACCGCTTTTCTTTCTAAAACGGCATATTCATTAACCATTCCAAGCTGTTCTGCCTTTTTTGCTTGATCATTTAAAGTGGATATTTCCATACGGAGCTCATGTTCTGTCATCATGCTATATCTTTTTGTCAGCATTTATATTCCCTCCACTACCAACTAGTTTAATAAAATTCTCTGGAATCGGCAAAAAATTAGATTTCCCTTTCTATTTCGTCTAAATACTGTTCGATAAGATCCATCGAGAATCCTTTACGGTATAAAAATTGCTTCATCTTTTGCGTAAATTCATATCCTGTATATTTAGCATATTTTCTTCTTGCCTTCTCGCCATGAATACGAACGGTTTCTAATTCATCTGTATCCATTTCAAGAATCTCCGGCATTCTTTTTACTTCTTGAATAATATCAGCTGTATAGCCCTTTCTCACTAGTGTCTGATCTAGCTTCTGCATTAATATCTTCTTTGAATCCTTGTTCTTTCCAGCTAAAAACTTTACAACAATCTTTTGGGCCGCCAGCACTTGATCCTCATAGGAAAGCTCCTCCATCGCACGATCAATTAATTCCATCCGAATTCCTTTTTCCTTCAGTTCTCTTTTAATTGCTTCTGGCCCTTTTGTTGTCGTATTGCGCTGGGTGCGCACATAAGAAAAAGCATAATCTTCATCATCGATAAATTTCATATCTGTTAATTTCGTCATCACTTCCGAAACGAATGAATCATTTTCCATTTTAGCAGAGAGATGTGTTCTTACTTCCATTTCCGTTCTTTTCACTTTAGCCAAATATCTAACTGCCGTATGATAGCCTTTTCTTATTTCATCCGTATACTGGATTTGATTTAATAAAAGAGAATCTAACTCCATCCCTTTTCGCAACTGGTATTTAACTAATACAGCCTCATCCACACTAAAGGCATAAACATCTTTGCCCTGCTTCATCGTAAATATATTGTAGCGGTCATTCAATTCCTTTTGCCTTGTAATTTTACTTATAATCATCCAATCACCACATCATTATCTATTTTTAACTTTTTCTTTCTCGCAACTTTTGTCCCACTCTAACTGTCCATAAAGGTCCGATTGGTTCAACTAGCCATCAATGGGGGCCAAAGAAAACCCCCACTGATGAAAGTTTCACTTTATCTAATTAGAATGTAGCATATTAAAAGGAGAATCGCAGTACTTTTGCCTTTAACAAAATTCGTTCACATTCTGAATCTATTTTATCTAACTAGGAAAGAATAAAGAACATACTCGAAATGGAAAGGAATGTTGTAAAGTGGAAGGAAAGAAAAAACAAAAACCGAAGCATACACTATCTAGCATGCAAGCAGTAACATATCAGAATGAATTTAAAATAGCTGATCGAGCTGCTAGTAGAAAAGATAATAAATAAGAAAAAGACATTTAAAAAGGAAGAGATTGGATAAGAACAATCTTCTTCCTCTTTTTTGTAAAACCCTTACATTTCTGTGGATAAACACATACGTTACCTGTTGATAATGTGGATAAAGCTGTGGAATACTATATTTACAACCTTTTTGTTGTGAGTAAATACGTTAATAACCTAATAGTTTTTCCACAACGGTTATTTTCTGAAAATACAATAAAATAGGCCTTTCCACTTATATGGCTAAGACCTACTTCAAAAGGTAAAATAATAATATGATGGCTACTAATAACTTTCTTTTATATAGCTGCTTTATTCTTGATTCTGTCTTCTTCTAATAACTGAGCTCTATTATAGTAAAAAATATACTTTTGGAAATAATGATTTCTTTCTAACCCTCCCCTTGCTTTATTGGACTTCAATGAATACTTATTCGCAAGACGCATGCTTTGGTTGATTTTCATTTTTATTAATACAGATTTCATCATTATTCCCCCTTTTACTGATTCATAATAAAGAACAAGACGAGAAAATATATAGTCTAAGTATTTTTATGTTCTATTCACTAGTTCTTTATTGAGAACGATTTTATATAAATCCCCCTTTATATATTTAAATATAAACTTATCTGTTCGCTATGTCAATATTTTTTGTTTTTTATAAAGAACATTTTACGAAAGTGTTTACAAAATCTTTTTGTCGATAAACTGTTTTTTTTCATATGCAAGAATCGTTCAATGAATATCCATTCAAAAAAGTCGAATTCTTTTTATGCTAAGAATTCGACTTTTCTCTACAAACTATACTTAGGTGCTACAATTAGGAAAAAAACGCTCTTTCCTGTGAAATTTTTTCAGTAATATCTTTCAATATGACTTCCTTTTCTAAATAGCTTGATTTAATTCCAAAATGCGGCTCTATACGTTCTATAGCTTTATTGCCCATTATTAATACCTTTACCGCTCGATAAGGCATATTGATTCCTGCAAGACAGCTATAATGGAGTCCTCCCGACATCCTCGGATTAATCTCTAATAGTTTCGGCTTTCCATCCTTATATTTAACTTGAATATTATAGACAAATGGAATCTCCAAAGCCTCATTTATTTTTTCTGCTAATGTTATTAATTCTTGATTTTCTTCTAATTCCCTTACTCTTCCTTTGCCTTTTTTTCTTGGGATAGCTGCCATTAGTTCTCCATCATAGGCTAAACAATCAATACTATACTCTGTCCCATCCAAATATTCCAGCACCATTAAAGGAGGAAATACTGCTTGTTGTTTCAAAATAGTGTATGCATGTTCAAAGGTGATTTGATGGGAAACGCCTTTGTAAAATAACTCCTCAATGGTATCCAATTGATCTTTAATTAGTCGAAAACCGTTGCCGCCTTCCCCTATTACAGGCTTGAAGCATACTTTATGTCCCATCTCCTTTAAACGGTTATACGTAGTTTTAAATGCTTCTGCATTCGTTACAATGAAGTACTCTGGAATTGAAACATAGTTTTTCAAGAGAGAGTGATTTTCTATTAATCGATAGGTAGCTTCCTTATCATCGAGCATTTCCATTAACCGAGCATCTGGACAAACCAGTACCTTCACTCCCAACTCAGCAAATTGCTTAATGTGCTTGGAAATAAGAACATTTTCCTTACGAGGAACAAATATATCTATCGAATGTGTACGACAAAACGCTATGCAGAATTGAACATACTCTTCCCCATATGTATCAGGCTCCATAAATGCAGCATCACAGTAACTTAAATAGAGAGCATTTTCATTGGTAGATGTACCGTATACTTCAAATTCAATCCCATCTGAATTATACCGAATCATTTCAATAAAGTGTGCAACAGTTGTGAACCATTGATTAAACCAAATTCTTTTCTTCATTATCCTATCCTTTCAGCTATACTAATGATTTCCACTTTTTAGCTTCTTCCTGAATTTTTTAGTATGGATTGTCTTCTCTATTTTTATTCTTATTATTAAACAAGAAATTCGACAAGCACCGTCAAATTCCTGCATGCCCAAACATTGTTTGCTGAAAATTCAAATTTCATCACTTGTTTCAAGTTAGCAAATAAGGGAAAATAGAAAGAAATAATACTTTTATTTGTATAGACAGATGCTAATTTGTACCATTCTATTAGGCTCATGCTATAATTAATAAATAGTATTAATTTTGTAAAAATGTTAAAGGAGATCTGTTTATGACAAAATTCACTGGCTACATTGGCACATATACAAAGAAAACTAGTAAAGGTATTTATTCATTTGTATTAGATACAGATGCGAAAAAAATTACGGATGTTTCGCTTGTTGCTGAAATTGAAAACCCTACCTATTTAACGGTTACAAACGATAATAAGCACTTATTTGCAGTTGGTAAAGAAGGTTCTTTAGGTGGTGTTTCTGCTTATTCTATTCAATCAGATGGCAGCCTTTCACTTATTAACAGCGAATATTCAGAAGGGGCATCTCCTTGTCATGTAAGTGTGGATGCAGATAAAACAATCGTCCTTTCTGCAAACTATCATAAAGGAACGGCCGAATCCTACCCATTAAATACAGATGGATCGCTAAACAGTGTTGCCTCTATTATTGAACATTCTGGGACAGGGCCTAATACTGCTCGCCAAGAAAAACCCCATATGCATTTTGCTGGTTTCAGTCCTAATAATCAATATGCTGTATCTGTTGATTTAGGAACAGACCGAGTAGATACTTACAAGCTTGTTAACGGGATGCTAGAAGAAGTTAGCAGTTTATCCGTTAAACCTGGAAGCGGCCCACGACATATTGCCTTCCACCCTAATGGGAAATTTGCTTATGTCATGACAGAATTAAGCAATGAAGTCATTGCTTTATCTTTTAACTCCGAAACTGGAGCATTTGAGGAATTACAATACATCTCTACTTTACCAATTGATTTCACGGAAAATAGCCAAGGAAGTGCAATCCATCTTTCTTCAGACGGAAACTATGTTTATGCTGGTAACCGCGGGCATAATTCTATCGCTATCTTCCAAGTAAATAGCGAAACTGGTCAATTAACCTTTATCGACCGAACTTCTACAGAAGGAAACTGGCCAAGAGATTTTGTTTTAGATCCAACAGAACAATTCCTACTTGCATCAAATGAACAATCAGATACACTGACTTTATTTGAAAGAGATACGGTTACAGGAAAACTAACTTTATTGCAATCAGAAATCGAGGCACCAGAACCAGTTTGTGTAAAATTTTTAAATCATTAATATAGTCGTGAAAAAGGAGAAGGTCTCTTAATTAAAAGCCTTCTCCTTCTTTTCTTGCCTTAAGCTAAATAAGCTTCCTGCACTTGTTTATTTGTAATTAGTTCTTCTCCTGTTCCTTCTAACACAATCTCTCCTGTTTGAATAACATATCCCCTACTAGCAATTTGCAAGGCTTGGAATGCATTTTGTTCTACTAATAAAATAGTCATTCCTTGTTTGTTTAACTCTTTTATAATTTCAAAGATTTGCTCTACAATAATTGGCGCAAGTCCCATCGATGGTTCATCTAGCATCAGCACCTCTGGCTGCATCATGAGTGCTCGTCCAATCGCCAGCATTTGCTGCTCTCCTCCACTCATCGTTCCACCTTTTTGCTCCACTCTTTCTTTTAACCGCGGAAAATATTCAAATACTTTTTCCATTCTTGTTTCAATTAATTGTTTATCCTTTACTGCAAACGCACCAATCAGTAGATTTTCTCGCACGGAAAGCTTAGGAAAAATCCTTCTCCCCTCTGGTACTTGAGAAATACCTAAAACGGCTGTTTTATGTGCTGCTATATTGGCAATATCCTTTCCATTATAAAAAATACTGCCTTTTTTTATAGGAACCTGCCCACTTATCGATTTAAGAGTGGTCGATTTTCCCGCACCGTTACTTCCTATGAGCGTAACAATCTCTCCTTTATCGACATGTAAGCTAATTCCTTTTAATGCTTGAATTCCACCGTACCAAGCTTCTATTCCCGTTAATTCTAGTATCTTTTCCACACTGCTCCCCCCTTTAAGCAAGTGATACCGCTCCTTTTCCTAAATAGGCTTCAATTACTTTCGGATTGGAACGAATCTCTTCAGGACCACCTTCTGCAATTTTCTCTCCATGATCTAAGACGATAATATGATTAGAAATTTCCATTACTAGCTTCATATCATGCTCAATTAAAATAATCGTCAAATCATATTTTTTACACATATCTTGAATTAAGTTGGTTAAAAGATTTGTTTCCTTCGGATTCATACCAGCAGCAGGCTCATCTAATAATAAAACGCTAGGCTTTGTGGCTAAAGCACGAGCAATTTCTAATCTACGTTGCGCCCCGTATGATAAATTTCCAGCCGCTTCATTTAATAGATCAGCAAGCCCAACATATTCTAATATCCGATATGCCTCTTTCATTGCTTCTTCTTCATGCTTAGCCTTTGGCAATTGAAGCAATGTGCCAATCAAGCCGCCTCTTATATGGTTATGCATTCCGACCATCACATTTTCCAATACCGTTATCTCACTGAAAAGGCGGATATTCTGAAAGGTTCTGGAAATCCCTTGCTTGGCTACTACATGAGGCTTAAACCCAGCAATTGATTTTCCATCGAGTAATATTTCTCCAGACGTTGGTTTATACACGCCTGTTATCATATTAAAAAAAGTCGTTTTTCCAGCCCCGTTCGGTCCAATTACCGCTGTAATAGAGTTCTTCTCAACAGTCATATCAATATTGGAATTTGCGACCAGCCCACCAAATGTTTTTGTTAATCCTTTCACTTCGAGTATATTCACTTGATGCCCCTCCTTAAGCAATTTAGTAGATTACTGTTTTTCTGCTATGCTCTCTTTTAATTTCTTGTCATTAAACTTCTTATTTTTAGCAGGTATCAATCCTTGAGGACGATATAAGGTCATAGTAATTAAAAGTGCACCGAAGATGAATCTTTGCATTTTTGCTGGAGATAAAGCATCAGGAATAGTAGTTACTTGGCTTAACCATCCAGTTAATTCGGTTAACACCTGTAAATTCAAAATCGTTACAACTGCCGCTCCCAAAATAACACCTGGTACGCTTCCCATTCCTCCTAAAATAACCATTACAAGAATAGTAGTAGATTCTAAGTAGGTGAAACTTGTTGGATCTACAAACATTTGCTTAGCCGCAAAAACGACTCCCATCATTCCTGAAAAAGAAGCGCCGATAGCAAATGCAGTTAATTTTGTTTTTACAAGTGGAATTCCCATAGCTTGCGCAGCAAGCTCGTTTTCTCTTACCGCTTTCCAAGATCGTCCTAATTTTGTATGTTCCATTCTTGTAACTGCATAAATAACGATGATAAACATAACTAGCACAATATAATAGAATTGGTTTGGCTGTGATAAAGTGATGCCAAATAGCTCTGGCTGTTGAATACTTGGAAGACCCATCGCTCCATTCGTAATATTGACTGGTTTATCTAAATTATTAAAAACGATTCGGATTATTTCTCCAAAACCTAATGTTACAATGGCCAAATAATCTCCTTTTACTCTTAATACTGGAATTCCTAATAAGACGCCAAATAAGGCAGCTACAAATAACCCAATGATAATGAAAAACCAAAAACTGTTTCCTGACAAAGGGTATGTTCCAAAGGGCATAAAGTTATTTGCTTGTGCTGTCGCAAAAATACCATATGTATAGGCGCCAACAGCAAAGAAAGCAACAAACCCTAAATCAAGCAAACCAGCAAGACCAACAACGATATTCAGCCCTAAAGCCATACAGACATAAATTCCTACCATTGTTGCTACTTCCATATATGCTTGATAGGATGGCCCTTGACTTGCTGAAACTGGGAGAACAATCACTAAGATTAATAAAGCAATAATCCACTTCATCTTATTTCCCAGATTCATATAATAAAGGAGTAATAGCGATAATAGTAGGAGCAAAAAGGCAATGACTGATTTTTGCGAAAAGGCCAGTGCAGCAGTAGTCACCAAAACATATGCAAAGAAAAGAATGATTTGGGCGACCCTATTTGTTTGTATCGTTTTTATTATGTTAGCCATCTTTTACACCTACACTTTCTCTGCTACGGCTTTTCCAAATAAGCCTTCTGGTTTAAATATAAGAACGATAATCAATATGCCAAATGCAACAACATCTTTATATTCTGCTCCCATCACTCCACCCGTGATAACAGAAAGATTGGCTGCTGTAAACATCTCAATTAAGCCAATTAACATACCACCAAGCATGGCTCCACGAATATTACCGATACCGCCTAATACAGCTGCTGTAAATGCTTTAAGTCCAAGGATAAATCCTATATACGGATCAATTGTGCCATATTGGACGGCAAATAATACTCCAGTGGCACCTCCTAAAGCAGATCCTACAAAGAAGGTTACAGAGATGACTTTGTTCACATTAATCGACATTAAAGATGCCGTATCTCTATCCTGAGCAACTGCTCTCATTGCCATACCCCACTTCGTTTTATTAACGAAGAAATCTAATCCTACCATCAAAATAACAGCTACTATGATAACAACTAAAAACGAGCTTTTAAAACTTGCAGCATGAGAACCAAAAACGGATCCGATATTTATTTTGTTGGAAAATAGACTAGGCGAAGTTAAGATATAATTTCCTTTGAATAATTCCGTGATAAAACGAACGATGTCTTGTAATAAAAAGGAGATACCAATTGCAGAGATAAGCGCAATCAACTTAGGTGCTTTTCGAAGCGGACGATACGCCACTCTTTCTATTCCCATTCCTAAAAATCCTGTGATTAGACTAGTGATTAGAAGCATGATAATTAGCGAGACTACTGCAGGTAACATGGATGTCCATCCTAGACTTGTTAAAGTAATTAAGATAGCAGTCCCAATGAATGCTCCTGACATAAATATTTCACCGTGAGCAAAGTTTATCAATTCTAATATTCCATAAACCATTGTGTACCCTAATGCAATAACGGCATATACAGCTCCTAATGTTAATCCATCAATTAAAACTTGCGGCAATGTTTGTAAGATTTCAGTTAGCATTCTCTTTCCCACACTTTTGATTTAATTGTGTTTAATAGATAGATAGTAGTTATGCATTTCCAATTTACTCGAAGATTGTTAGTTTAGGATTTTAAATGAGGTCCGTTGATTTCCACTATAGGCAATTGCTTTCCGCGGGGAGGAAGCTGAGCCACCTCGTCTTTGCCTGTGGGGTCTCTGCCTTTCCCCTTCTTCCCGCAGGAGTCAATGCCCTCCGTTCCAATCAACTCACTCCATTTATGCAAAAAACAACAAACTTTACAAAAGGAATCTGCTTTTTTACCGACTATTATCTATCTACTGTAAAAATAATTTATCTTTGATTTGGTAACCTACTTTAATATGGAAGGCTTTTAAAAAATAAAAAGGGTACGGGTTGATCCATACCCTTTTTATTTACTTGCTTATTGGCTGATTTCTCCATCTAATGTAGCTGGGTATTTGGCTTCGTCAAATTTGTAGATAAAGATTTTTGCGAATTTATTGTCGCCTTTCTCATCAAATCCAACTTCTGTCACTACCCCTTTGTAGTCTTGTGTTTCACGTACAGCTTTTGTTACATCTTCACGTGATGGTAATTTATTATCATTATCTTTGATTGCTTTTTCAATACCAGCTAGCAATACTGCTGCGGAATCGTATGCATATGCAGAATATGATTCTATACTTTTTCCGAAAGCTGCTTTATAATCTTCAGCGAATTTCGTTCCTTCTTCTGATAGCGTTGTGTCTCCGGCAACGGAAGTAAGGAAGGTATTTTTAACAGCATCTCCTGCAATTTCAACAAAAGTGGACGAGTCTAAACCATCTCCACCCATGAATGGGATATCTAGTCCTTTTTCACGAGCTTGTTTTACTAAAATTCCACCTTCTGCATAAAGACCACCGAAATAGATTAAGTCAGGTTTTTTAGAAGATACTTGGTTTAAAACACCGTTAAAGTCTTTTTCACCAACGGTAATTCCTTCATATCCAACAATTTCTGCTCCTAATTCTTCTGCCGCAGCTCTAAATGCATCTGCTAGACCTGAACCATACGCCGTTTTATCTTGGACAACGAAAATTTTCTTCGCTCCTAATGTCTCCACTGCATATTGTGCACCTGCAGGACCTTGGAAGTCATCGCGAGCAACAACACGGCTAACTGTTTTTAAACCGCGATCCGTATAGTCTGTTGCCGTACTAGCAGGAGATACACTGACAAGATTATTTTTCTCATATACTTCAGATGCTGGGATAGAAACACCTGAATTTAAGTGTCCCACTACTCCTAGTACAGATTGATCTGCAACAACTAAATTTGCATTCGCTACCCCTTTTTTCGGATCGCCCTGATCATCTTGTGCATCTAATTTAATTTCAAATCCTAATTCAGCAAACTTATCCTTTTGTTGATCGATAGCTAATTGTGCTCCTAATTTAATTGCTTCACCAAGTGTTGCGCTGCCTCCAGAAAGTGGTGATTGCGTGACAATTTTAATTACCTTTTTGTCCCCAGAACCGCCTTCATCAGAATTTGCATTTGAAATACAGCCACTCATAAATCCTAGTGCTAATGTTGCTGTCATAGCTAAAGAAAGTGCTTTTTTGGATAACATCGTATACCCCCCTATAATTGTCTTTTTATCTATGAAGCTACGGGATATTTTCCCAATTGCTCCTATTCCATGTATGGATTATAATCCTCTTCTAGACAAGTGTCTTTTATACTGTCAGAAAACCTGACAGTATATTTTCTAAAAAGTTAATATATTCTGACATTTTTCTTCGTACTTCGAAATGATTTGCAATAATAGCAACGTTTCTTCTATTTATTCGACATATTGTTGTGGTGGTAAGTTTATAAATGGTAAGAGGGATGAAGATAGAGTTATAGGGTCGGCTGAGAGAAAAGATAATAAGTAGATTATGCAAAATGCGGGGGTTTTAAGTGGAGGAAGTCGCTTTGTAGGGGTGGAAAGTGAATAGTTTTGATGCTAAATTGACTGTTTTATAGTTTTATTAGCGATATTCTAGTATTTATATTTAAGATTAAGGGAATCAGAGCTTAAAATTAATTGGTTATGATATGAATCTAGCTGATATCAGCCAATCTTGCATTGATATCAGCCAAACTCGGCACCTTATCAGCCAAACTCAGCACTTTATCAGCCAAACCGGCACTTTATCAGCCAAACCAGCACTTTATCAGCCAAGCCGGCACTTTATCAGCCAAACCAGCACTTTATCAGCCAAGCCGGCACTTTATCAGCCAAACCAACACCGATATCAGCCAAACCAACACCGATATCAGCCAATCCAACACCGATATCAGCCAATCCAACACCGATATCAGCCAATCCAACACCGATATCAGCCAATCCAATACCAGGTCAACTTATCCCCAAGGCATGTCCGTACTAATTACACTTGCAAATGCTTTACTATGCTCTCTTCTATCTTTGCGGATTTTTACGCGTTGCTCCGCTGTATTATAAAGCATGGTCTCTTCCTCAGACTGGGGTATCACTTTGGCAACTTGCTTTGGTTTGCCATTTTCATCTAAGGCAACAAAGGTTAAAAATGATGTGGCAGCGAGCTTTCTTTCGCCTGTTTTAAGATTCTCTGCTATAACCTTCACAAATACTTCCATTGATGATTTACCTGTATGAGTTACATATGATTCTAAACAGACCGAATCGGTCGGACGAATCGGAAATAGAAAATCAACGGAATCCGTTGATGCGGTAACTACATCGCTTCTTGAATGTCTTGAGGCAGAAATAGAAGCTACATCATCTATATAGCTCATCAACTTCCCACCAAATAAGGAATTATGGTTATTTGTATCAATTGGGAATATTCGGCTTGTTTTTACTACTAATGATTCCCTGCAGTATTTTTCTTCTTGAACCGTCATCTCCGAACAGCCCCCTTCTTTTTAAGCAAGTAATGGAAATTGTAATAAAAATATTGTAGAGGAACCGTCTGATTTTTGTAAAGATAAATTTCCTTGTTGCGCTTTTGCTAAGAGCAAGCTATATGGCAATCCTAAGCCAAGACCACGCTCGATATCTTTTTTGTTTTTTCCTCGATAGAACCGCTCAAAAATATAAGCTTGTTCTTCTTGTGCTATTCCATAGCCATTATCTTCTACTAAAATCATAATATTATGATTGTCATATGTTAAATGAATGGTTATTTTCCCGTCTTGCTTACCTTTGATTGCATGAAGCCCATTATTTAATAAATTCACGAGAATTTGCTGAAAACGAACACTATCAAGCATCGCATATACTGGTTTCTCTGGATTTACAAAAATAAGCTCCGTAGTAGTTAAAGCATCGGCATGAACAATTTCCCATTGATAGATTATTTCTTTTAAAGTAGCCTGCACATTCAGCTTTTCCTTATTCACTTTAATTGAACCCGCACTAAAGCTATTAAAATCTAGTAAATCCTCCACCATGCTTTGCAGTCGACCTGCTTCCTTTAAACTCATCGTTAAAAATTGTTTTTTCTTATTTTCAGGAATGACATTATCATTCACAGCTTGTATTAATGCACTAATAGAAGTTATTGGCGTTTTTAACTCATGGGTAACTCCTGCTAACAACTGTGTTCGCAAGCTCTCCAATGCATATAATCTCTTTGTCATTTCGTTAAAAGATAGAACCAATTGATAAAGCTCTTTTTCCTGCACATCTTCATTTAACGTAATATGATAGTTTCCATTCATTAGCTGTTGGGCAGCGTTCGCCACTTCTTCCACCGGCTTTGCCATCTTTTTAGACAAAGAGTAAATGACAAACCAGCCTAGAAGCGCTAAACTAAGAAGCAATAATCCTAGTAATTGATATTCCTCTTTATTTAAATGCTGAAGCTGATTATGCGGCTGAATAATATAGACAGAGCCTGTTTGAACCCCACCATTTATAATAGGAGCAATCACGATAGAAGCTTTTTGCTTATTCCATAAAGTCACCTTTTTTATGCTTAATTCACTCACTAAAGGTAATGCTTCAATTACCTGTTGTTTTGCAAGTGCATCTGGAGAAAAATTTTGATTCAGCGAGCGGATATTTCCTGTTGTATCTTTAAGAAAAACATCTAGCGGCTGTCCTTCATTAATAAATTTCTGTCTATCCTGCAAAAATGGAAGTCGAATATCCTTCAGCCTTCCTTCTTCCATTTCATTGGCGTGCTCTGCTATTTCCTGGGCAACTAATTTCGTTAATTCTAAGCGGTTTTCCAAAGCATTATGGCGAATCCATAGAATGGAGATAATGCCAATAATCAATAGGCCACCACACAATGTTAGTAAATATCTTTTCGTCCAATAATAAAGGAGAGGTGTTTTTTCCTTATTGTTTTTCTTGAATATAAAATTGATAGCCCAGTCCGCGTAACGTTTTAATTTCGCCATCTTTTGGATCCCACCCATTTAATAATTTCCTTATCCTTTTAATTGCTAAGTCAACCGCTCGATCACTCCCATCATAGTCACTTCCCCACACATGATCTAGAAGCTGATCCCTTGTAAAGGTTTGATTTGGATTGCTTGCTAGAAAAAGAAAGACAGAAAGATCTCGGGGAGTAAAGGGAACCTCAATACCATTTAGAAAAACTTGATGGGAGACATAATTTATTTTTAAATCTCCATAGTATTTCATACGCTCATCCTCTTGATAGGTAGGCGATCTTCTTAAAACAGCTTGGACACGTGCAATAACTTCCTCCCCTATAAACGGCTTTGTAATATAGTCATCGGCTCCATTTTCGAATCCTTTTAGCTTTTGCTCTGTATCTGATAAGGCCGTAAGCATAATAACAGGACATGCCGATTTCTTCCGAATAAACGAAAGAACACTCCAGCCGTCTACATATGGCATCATGATATCTAATAAAATAAGAGCAGGTGTTTCTTCCTCTAGCTTTTGTAAAGCCTCTTCTCCATTATAAGCGTAATCTACATCGTATCCCGCATTTTCTATATATGCTCCTAAAACCATCGAAATTGCCAGTTCATCTTCAACAATTAGAATTTTTTTCATCTTTTTTCCTCATGCTTTATTTTTTACTAATGAAATCAATTATACCGATAATTGTCAGGATAAAAAATAGATCAGCCTTTATCTGCTGACAGATAGCTGATCTATTCCTCTTATTGATATCTTAAAGCTTCCAGTGGACTTAAATTAGATGCCTTGTTAGCTGGGAAAATTCCAAAGATAATACCAATTAATACAGAGAAACTAACGGAACCGCCAACAACCCACCATGTAATTTGGGAAGTCATATCTAATGTTGTGGACAATATTTCCGCACTTCCTATGCCAATAGCAGCCCCTAAAATTCCACCTAATGCACTAAGTACAATTGCTTCAATTAAAAATTGGAGCATAATATCTTTTTTTCTAGCACCAATTGCTTTTCTAATGCCAATTTCTCTTGTTCTTTCTGTAACCGAAACGAGCATTATATTCATAATTCCGATTCCACCAACGATTAAGGAAATACTTGCAATGCCTGCTAATAATAAAGTCATTGTGTTCGAAACAGAATCTAGTGCCTCTGTCACAGAAGATTGATTTCGTACAGAATATGAAGTTTCATCCCCATCAAACTGATTGTATAGCTTCTGCTTCATTTTTGCCATTCCCATTTCCACTGAATCCTCATCTGTCATAAGGACAGTTGCTGAGGTTACATAAGTTTGACCAATAAAACGTTGGGCTGTTGTAAATGGGATAAGGACGGAATCATCGACAGATCCAGTTAATTCTTCTCCTTTTTCGGCGAGTACCCCGATTACTTTAAACGTTGTTCCATCAATTTGAACGGTTTTATCGACTGGAGTTGTGAATCCGAATAATTCTGTTGCTACATTATAGCCTAGCACGACTACTTTATTGCGATTATCCAAGTCAATGTCCATTACATTTCTTCCGGACTGTAAAGTAATATCCTGTACCTCTTCATAAGAAGTAGTAACGCCTGTAACAGTAACTCCAGAGCTTGATGTCGTTCCATTTTTGAGCGTACTAGAAGTCGTCACTGTTGGCGAAACTGCCTTTACTTCGTCATATTCCGCAAATGCCATCAGCTCATCATAATCGACAACCTCTTCCTCACTCGAGTTCCCCGAAAGGTTTACAGAAACAGTAGTTGTTCCTAACCCAGCAATTTCATCTGAAACGGAATTAGATGCTCCCATTCCTAATGAAGTTAATGCAATGACCGCTGCTACACCAATGATGATACCAAGCATGGTAAGCACCGCTCTTAATTTGTTCATCGTAATATTTTTAAAGGCTATCTTGATTGCTTGTCCTAATTTCAAGAGACAACTACCTCCTTTGTCTCCGCTAATCGACCATCCTGAATGCGAATGATGCGCTTAGCCTGTTTAGCGATTTCTAAATCATGGGTTATCAATATAATCGTATGTCCTTGACTATTTAGGTCTTTCATCAAATTCATCACTTCTATCCCTGTTTTACTGTCTAAAGCTCCAGTCGGCTCATCGGCAAGCAGGATTGGAGGATTGCCAGCAAGAGCACGAGCAATCGCTACGCGCTGTTGCTGTCCACCAGATAATTCTGTTGGCTTATGCTCCGCTCTCTCTAATAACCCTACTTTTTTCAAAGCTTGTAAAGCAATTTCCTTTCTTTCCTTACTTCCGATCCCTCTATAAACCAAGGGTAATTCCACATTTTCAAAGGCAGACTGCTTAGTTAGAAGGTTAAAGGATTGAAAAATAAAACCTATTTTATGATTTCTAACTTCTGCTAATTGCTTACTTTTTAAAGAAAATACATTTTGCCCATCCAAATAATATTCTCCAGAGTCAGGTGTATCTAAGCAACCGATCATATTCATTAACGTCGATTTACCAGATCCTGATGGACCAATAATGGCAATAAAATCACCTTTATTGACGGTAAAGCTTACATTATCCAATGCCGTAACCGTTTCTCCTCCAAGAGTATATTCCTTTTTCACATTCTTTATTTCTACAATTGCATGTTGTTCTATCATTCATTTCTACCTCCAAATCCACCGGAAGGCATTCCGCCACCTTGGCCTCCTCCTGGCATCTGGCCTCTTCCTTCACCACTTGGCATTTGTCCTCCACCAGGGAACATACCTTGCGTCTCACTATCACTCGATGATTCAAATGTTGGAAGTACTACTGTTGTACCTTCCTCTAAACCACTTTTAATTTCTGCAACTTCTGTATTTTGCAATCCTACTTCAACGGTTTGTTTTGTAGATGCTGTTTCTGTTGTGCCTTCTTCATTCGCTGCTGTTCCAGTTGCCACTAAAACATAATATTGATCATCTTCCTTCTGTACTGCTTCGACTGGAACGGTCACAACGTCCTCAGCTTTATCAGTTGTGATAGTGGCTTCAGCTGTCATGCCAACCAATAATCCGCTAGGCTTGCTTATTTTGACTGTTACTGCATACTTAGCAACACTATTACTATCACTGTTCGCTTCTTTTGCAACACTTGTAACTTTGCCAGTAAATTCTTTATCTTCAAGTGCACTAACTTTTATATTTGCAGCTTGTCCGACCTTTACTTTAGAAATATCAAGTTCATCTACGTTCACTACCATTTCTAAATTATCATAATCAGTAACAGTCACGACTTCTGTTCCCATTGATACATTTCCATCTTCCTCTACATTTAGAGCAGTGATTTCACCAGAAAAAGATGCTACGATTGGGTCCAGCGTATCATCCTCGAACGTTACTAGCTCATCGCCTTCTTCCACCTCATCGCCAACCTCGACTAATACTTCATCTACCGTTGCATTTCCTTCAGAAGTAAAGGTTTCTTTATTAATGGTTGCAATGCTTCCAGTACCACTTACTTCAATTTCTACATCCCCAGTTTCAGCAGTCGCTGTTTGCGTTCTAACCTGCGCTCTTACTTCCGGTTGATTATCATTTGTAAAATAATAATAAGATCCGATTCCTGTTCCTATTACTAAAACTGATACTCCACTAATAATCCACTTCTTTAAACTTTTCTTCATCTTTTGCTTCAACCTCTTTCTATTCTATTTATATGAATTAACTTATTCGCATGATTGTCTTGCTGCTTACAAGTAATAGAATAAAAAAGGAATGTGTCAGGAAGAAGTCAGCGGAAAAGTTTTTTATTTTTTTGTTTGACTTTAGATATCTATAGCGATTCTCTGTTGCAAATTCCTTTCATTAAAATATGATAGTCCCAAGTATACTCAAACAGCGGGATAAAATTCCATTGACGAACATAGGCTAACTATTATATGATTATTCACTGTGTGAAAGTTATGTCTAACGTGGTTCGAGACCATCCCACGTAAAAAAACTAAGGGAGAGAAAACAATGAAAACAAAAACACTTGCTGTGAATGGCTTGGTGGCTGCATTGTATATTGCCTTTACTGTTGCGATTGCCCCTATTGCCTTTGGCAGCATCCAATACCGTATTTCGGAATTATTTAATCATCTTGTTGTATTTAACAAAAAATATATTTATGGAATTGTAGTTGGCGTGTTTCTAGCAAACTTATTCCTTTCCACCATTAAGCTATATGATTTAACTTTTGGTGTTGCTCATTCGATTATTTGTTTGTTAATTACAATTGGAATAAGCAAGTTTGTTAAAAGTCATCTTCTGTTGATGATGATCAATACACTTGTGTTTACTTTTAATATGTTTATTATTGCGTATCAATTACATCTTGCACTTGGATTCCCATTCTTCATTACTTGGGCAACAACTGCGATTGGTGAATTTGTCGTTATGGCCATCGGGATACCTATTATGCATTACTTAAATAAGCGGATTCCTTTTGCAAAGTTAATAGATTAAATAAAGGTATTAAAAAAGGGCTGACATTTTCTAACGGGTTCGGTTTTGAAGTAGAAAATTCCAATTAGAACCCCATTTAGCATTAATTTTAGTATCGGTATTAGCATTAAATTAACAATAAAAAAAGCAATGGAATTAGTTTTCCATTGCTTTTTACTTTATATGTCACTCAATTATCAACTTGGGATTAGTACCAAATTTACATCTTTCCATTCATAAATCACCAAACTCAATTCTTTTCCTTGGACTTCCGTTGTTGTTAATTCGTAAAATTCTGCACCCAATTTTTCATAGAAGAATTTTGATTTATTGTCATCTAATACTTCTACAAATATCCTTTGGTACCCTAACTCCTTTAACTTTGAGAATAATCTCTCGACCAATTTTTTTCCTATTCCTTGTCCTTGATATTCCTCACTGATATATATAGAGGTTAAATCTCCCGAATTCTCGAATTGATTTGTTTCCCTTTTTCCTCCATCGGCAACTCCAACTATTTCACCATCGTTAGTTTCTGCAACATAAACATAATTGTCAGCTCTTGATATGTTATTAATCCACTGTGGTATTCTTTTTTCGTAAGTCATTCTTTCTAAGAAAGAGTCTGGAATTATGTTTTTATATGTGCTCTTCCAACTATCAACATACACTCTCGCTATTGCTTCGGCATCTGACAATTTTGCTTCCCTAATATGCATACTTTCAAACCCCCGTTTTAATGTTTATTATTTCATATCGCTTTTTACAGAATGTTCAATTAATCTTAACAGTTAATTATGAAATTAGGGAAGAAATCTGAAGAATTTATCTCCATCTACTGCATATAGATTATATCCTTAATATTAAATTCTTTTTCTGCAATTCCTAACCTTTGTGCAGGAGTGCCAATTCTATCCTTTGTTTTATAAGCAAAGCAAAAATTGTAATATGTTCGAAGGATGGTAAGAGCCATTTGAGCATACTTAGGATTGAAATTGGAATAGATATAACTTTTGCCATCGCCACGGGCAGTGGTCAATGGTCTTTCTAAGATGGATAATCTCCTTCGAATGTGTTGGATAAAGGTGTTGGTCGCATTATCATTAACTTCCAGAATAAGATTAGCAATATCTTTTGGTTCAATTGATGACAGATTGGTTGTGCAATCTACCCATCTAAATCCTCTGTCAATAGTCGCTAAAGGATGCTCAATTGGATTGTCCGCATATTCAAAATGGCTGGAAACCCCCGTGTTAATTTCTTTATGGAATTGATGGGTGTGGAGTAGTTCCTCTAGTTTCAGGAACGCTAATTTCCTCAGAGACTTTGTATCATACCCAGAATTTATTCCCCAATTAACCAAATCCACCCTCGCTTGAACAAACTCCTCACGGGCTTGTTTTCTCGATTTCGTTTTATCCGTTTGGCAGAGAAAGTGATGGGCATCCGACAAGCGGAATTCATTGGCGAATACTCAAAAAGGGAAGTCATCAAAGAATTGTCTTCATCGGTCACGAAACGCCATTCAGAAGCCTTTATAAGTTGTTTGATAAGCCAGAAATGAGCAATCGTTGTATAAGTCGAATTGACGTGCAATCCATCCATATATCTCGCCCTGCGTTCAATCTTCTCTAAATCCTTCCGATACTCAACTTCTGTTTGTGTATCATTTTTTGATGGCGACATTGGGTAATGGGAATACTTTGGAGTACGAGCGTGTTTCTTGGCAAATTCATTTAAATGGTCCTCTTTCATAAGAACGGTATCAAGAGCAATATCCCCCAACGAAATATCCCAATCATATGCCACATCACTGCGGAACACATATCTTGAAAAGACATCGGCAGTAACCACGACACTGGTTGGAAACTGGCTTTCCTCCACATCATCATATTCGCTGCCGCCCATTCCTTTTTTGCGAACATTGTTAAGGAAATAGGTCATCTTATCAGTGTTTAACCACATTTCTTTAAAGTGCATCGCTTGAAGTGGTTTGGTCTCGTGTCGTTCCAAAAACTCCAAACATCTCCGATAAACAAATTCTAATTTGTTATAATATGTCCCACGCCCAATCTCCAAGATTTCACAAGCTCTTGTAATTGGAACACGGCTTAATAACAGTTTCGTAAACAGTGGCAGAACATCACTTCTTTGTTGGTGATAAGTGATGGACTTTCTGCCGCTCGGCAAGACATTGGTGAACTTCTTGCACGATTTGCACTGCCATCGTTGCGATTTACCTGTGCTTTTCCCTTGTTTATAAAATCTTTTCGGTTCATTGAATGGGGTAGAGCATTCGGAATTGCATCCTTCCTTATGAAACTGATAATCAGGCTCCAAATCTTGAACACTGTTGATTTGGATTAACCGTTCGATTTCTTGAGAAATTGACCAATTGGATAGAGTAACTGTACGGCACCCCAATGTGGCTAACTTGTTTGAATTAATGGGGTCGGGATTGCAATGAATGGTTTTATCCGTACCAGAACCCGATAATTTGTATCGGCTCGGTTTCCCTTTAGTTGGGAATTTTTCTTGTGGAAGTCCGTGCTATTTACAATAAGGGTTGGAGCAATAGTTATATTGGATTTGATGGGTTTTTCCATTGAAATCAATCGGCATAAACAACAAATCTTTGTGTTTTGTTCCGAACTGCTTTGGAGTCAAAACATTATAATCTTTAGCTCTTTCCGATATTTCTTCTGAAGAAACAGGGGAAGGAATAAAAACTAGATTATCTTCTTTGGTCGCCAATCGTTTTAATTTAGACAATTTTATCAGTCTCCACTAAATCCTCAATTTCCAATTGCTTCACAATCCGCCGATTATTACGTCTGTTTTCAATCCATTTTATAAAATCTTTATCATCTAAAATATTGAGCAGCAACATATCAACGACTTCGCTTTCACTATACTCCGTATATTCTGCGTAGGTCTTGACGATAGCTCGCACTCGTTCGGATATAAGCCAATCTACGTTTTCTGCTTTGTTGTTTTTAGGCTTTATAAACTTCAATTCTTATCGTCCTCCGTATTCTAAAATTGTTCATACAATTAGTATGTCCAATTAGCACACATTTTAACACAGTAATTGGAGACTGTCTGCTGGTCAGAAGACTTCTACCAATTTATATGCTAATTTTTATACGAATTTAGATTATAAACTTAGTAAAATGCCTATATATAAACAAATAAAAGAACTCCAATTCATATATGAATTAGAGTCCTAATTATATTACATATTTAATTTTTCTACCTTAATACCGAACCCGTTAGACATTTTATCAGCCTTTTTTAATACCTATCGTTTGCCGTATTTAATGCTTGTTTTAAATTACCTTCTCTTTGAACGATTTCTTGTTCTGCCTGATTTCGTTTTTGCTTTCCTTCTTCTTGCATATGTAACGTCTCTTCTAATGAACTCATCAATTTATGCTGGGTTTCTTTTAATGATTCTATTTCCAACATTGCTGGACGATTTTCATTTGCGATTTTTGCCATCTCCTGCACATTGGTCTCAAGCCTATTTGCACTCATTTTTGTTTGCGATTCAATTGCATGACGTTGTCTTAATAAAGTTAAAGCAATAGAAACTTGATTTCGCCACAATGGAATCGATGTCATGATGGATGACTGAATTTTATCAATGACCGTGCGATTTGTATGCTGAATCAGTCGAATTTGTGGAGCTGTTTGTATTGTAATTTCTCTGCTTACTTTTAAATCATAAATCCGTTTTTCGAGTAATTCAGCGAAATGAATTATATCATTTACCTCTTGCAGTTTCATTCGGTCACCGGATTCCTCTGCCAGCTTTTTTTGTTCCGGAATAAGCCTTACCGTCATTTCCTCATATTTCATTTCCGCTGCTGCAATATATATGTTCAGATCTTGAAAATAATTTTTGTTGTTTTCATACAGTTGTTCTAGTAAATGAATGTCTGCAGTCAGTACATTTTTACTGCGCTCGAGACGCACACTCATGCGATCGATTTGAGCGCTAGCCTTCTGGTAATTAGAAAGGACTTCATGGACACTTTTTGAAGGCTTGCTAAATAGTCTTCGAAAAAATCCTTTCTTTTTGACACGTAAATCATCTGGATTTATTTCATTTAGCTTCTCCATTAATTCACCAACAATATTACCGACTTCTCCAACATCTTTTCGCTGTACGTGCTCAATCATCATATGAGAGAAGGACAGCAATTTCTTCTGGGCTTCTGCCCCGTAAGCAATCATTGATCGGTGATTGGTTGGATCAAGTTTGTTCGCAAGTTCATATGCCCGTTTTTGATTTTCAGGTGATAAAACATCAATAAGGCGAACAGTTTCTGCTGTTTCGCCTTTTTGAACGAACAAATTATTGCTTTCTCCTAAAGGATCAGAGAAATAATCATCTGTAATTATGTTCTTTTGCCGTCCATCTGTCATTTAGGTCGCCTGCTTTCATCTAACAACTCCGTGTCTTTCTCCTTATAAGAAGTATGCTTTACGACATCTAACTCAAAATGTAAATCATCAATATCATCTGACAGTATTTCATGAAGATCGTCTTCTAGCGTTCTTGAAAGTTGCTCCAATGTTCTTCTCGTATCATTTAACGTTGCCTGCAGTGCTCGGTTCTTTTTGGGCTGTGCTGATAATAGCGCATATTTCTCCGCAATTTCCACTAATGAATCTAAGTGAGAATAATAGAATTTTTCCGCTTTATAAAAACGGCGTGGTTCTTCCTTCGTTAATCGATAAATTTTCTTTGTTACACGCATTAAATCTATTCTTTGTTTAAAAGACGGAAAATGACGGATGGAAAATACATGTCGGTTTAACCGACCAATTTTCTCATTCGCTTCCTTCAATTGTGTTTGAATAAATTTATATTCTTTCCTTGATAATCCTTGCCTTGCTATTAATTGATGTTTGATTACTCCGTCTGAGATAACATAGGAAACACCAGTTGCCACGACTCCATATACAACGGAAAGGATGAAATATTGGTCAAACGCCACATAACTGATTAGCCATGTTAAAGCACCTACAGGAAAAGAAATGCCTGTTCGGACTAAAAACATTAAAAATGAGTTCACTATAATCGACTCCTGCCTTCGTATTCCTTTATTTTTTATACGTTTCATTTCATCATTTGTTTCAAAAATTCACATTTTATTTAATTCTATTTTAACGTAAGCAAGCTATTTCTTGCTATAGACTTTAAATGGAATATTGTCTACGACTAAAGACGTATTTTGTTGTGTTTCCTTTAAATTATGTGTATGTGGAAAAGCATAAAAAAATGATTTGATCCTTTTATTCTATCAAATCTAAGCACATGTTTCATGTTTTCTCTTTTATTTGGTTGAATGTGGAAAACGTAAAAAAAAAAAGCTCCGCAAATGTAAAATTAGTTTTAACATTTGCGGGCTCTTTCATTTTCACTTATCCAAGACGATTTACCAATTTAGGTTGTGGCTGCTTTTTCTCTTTTGGTTCTGGTTCCATAAATGGCGGCTTTATAATTAAAGTAATTACGAAAGAAATAACACATAAAACAGATATTACTGTAAAGGTTGCATGAAATCCTCCGAGTACTGCTGCGATCATAGAGCCGGCTAATGCTCCAAACCCAAAGCCTTGATAGATTATTCCATAGTTTTTGCTTTGATTTTTTAAGCCAAAGAAATCAGCAATGATGGCAGGGTATACGGTAATTACGCCTCCGAAACAGAACGCGATTGCTGCTACACAAGCAAAGAATAATGGGAAGCTTAATGGAACTACATTTAAAACAGTTACTGCTACAGCTGTTACGACTAATGTTCCAGAAACTACTTTTATTCGACCTACTTTATCAGATAACGCTCCAAGTATAATACGTCCGATTGTATTGAATATAGCAACTAAAGCAACGGCATTGGCAGCTGTCGCTACATCTAAATCTGCTAAGCTAACACCAATATCTTTTACAATTCCGATTAAATATAATCCACTCATACATGCAGTAAAGAAAATCACAAAGAGTAAATATGCTTGCTTTGTTTTTAGCATTTCTTTGACTGTATAATTCTTTTGCTCTGGCGCTAAAGAAGTTGTAGTTGTTTCTACTTCCCGTGCTTCTTTTAAAAGGAATGATCCGCCGACAACCATCGTTAAAGCGATAATTCCCCAAATTAAGAAGGCTGTTGAAACACCATAAGATGCGATTAAACTTGTATTTATATATTTAAACACTAAGCTACCGGTTCCATACGCTCCTACAGAAATACCTGATATTAGACCTTTCTTCTCAGGGAACCATTTAATTAAATTTGATAAAGAAGTAATATAAGCAGTCCCGTCTGCAAAACCAACACATACGCCTGCTATAAGATAAAGCATCGATAAAGATGATACTTGAGAAGTTAACATTAATCCCCCGCCAAGCATAATCCCAGCAAAGGCAATTAAGCGACGCAGACCCAATTTATCTTGAATTTTTCCGGCAAAAAGGGTTGCGAATGCTAGGGCAAAGCTGGTAATGGAAAAAGTGATTGCCGTTGCGCTCAAATCCCATCCAAATTTATCAACGAGGGGCTGATTGAATAAGCTCCACGTATAAATTGTCCCTAGCCCCATTTGAACAATAATTGTACCAATAACGATAAGAAGGCGATTTCCGTTTCGTTCTTTCATTCCGATCTCCTCTTTCTACACGGTTTATAAACTGTATTTTCTACTATAAAAGGTTGCTTATGCTTTCTATTTATAGTTAAATTATACCGCTTGAAAGACTTTTGAAACCGGTATCAGAATGAAATGCCCTTTATTCGGAATGAATGGTAATTACAGATGCATAATTTGTCGAAACTCTTTTGCTTTACTTCTACTAACAGGGATTTCTGCCTTTATGTCCTTTAATCTGACTAGATACGTATGATTAAACCATGGCACAATTTCATGGATTTTCGAGAGGTTCACCGTATAAGATCGATGACAGCGGAAAAAAGTATCCTGTGGCAACTTACTGTGAAAATCAGAGATACTCATTGGCATCATATATTCTTCTGATTTGGTATAAACTAATGTTACTTTTTCGCTTGCCTCTGCATAATAAATATCATTAACATCTGTTACAATAATATTTTCATTTTTACGCAAGTTAATACGGCGATTTACCTCTATTGTCACTTCTTCTGCCCCACCGGTGTCTTTTTGAAAAGCCGTTTCTAGTTTGGTAAGCATTGCCGCAATACGCTTTTCTTCATACGGCTTCAGAATATAATCGAATGCCTCTAATTCAAACGCCTGTGCTGCATGCTCTTTATAAGCTGTCGTAAAAATAATATAAGGCTTTTTCGCAAATTTACTAATATTGCTTGCCAAAAGCATTCCGTCTAAAGAAGGAATATTAATATCCAAGAAAATCGCATCGACTTCTTCTGCTTGTAAAAATTTAAGCACATCTAGGCCGTCCTCAAAAGAAGCAACAATCTCCATATTGCTATGTGTTTGAATTAAGTATTCTAATTCTTCTTTTGCTGGTATTTCATCCTCTACAATAATTGCTTTCATGCTATCTCCTTCGTTATATCAAAATAAACTTCCGTCCCTGGCTCTAATCTGCGAATGACTAAGCCTGTTCCATATGTTAATTTTACTCGTTGATGGACATTCGTTAAACCGATTTGTTTTGATGATACTTCATCTTTTGCTAAACGATTAATCACATCCTGAGCAATTCCTTCACCAGTGTCTCGTACACTTACTCTTACCGTTTCTCCTAAATCTTTGACTGATATTGTCACTACTCCCGGACCTTTTCGTTTTAAAATTCCGTGCACAACCGCATTTTCTACTAAAGGTTGAATAAGAAGACTTGGGAGCTTGATATGTGTATCATCTATCTCATAGTTCACTTGTAGTCGATTTCCAAATCGAGCCTTTTCAATTTGAATATAGTCTTTTACTTGTTTTAGGGCTAGCTGGATATCAATAAGCTCTTCCCCTACCTCTAAGTTGTAACGCATATAACCAGACAAATTAATAATCAATTCTCGAGCTTTTTCTGGATCACGACGAGTAGTCGATGCAATCGCGTTTAGCGCATTAAATAAGAAATGAGGATTGATTTTTGTTTGTAATGCTTTTAGTTCCGCCTTATTTGCTTCTTCTTTCATTTGCTCCACTCTCGATACTTCCATAAGCGTCGAGATAATTTGTGCCAACCCAATTGCCATTGTCTGCAATGTATAGGTAATCGTATAGGCTTTTCGGTAATAGATTTTCAAAGTACCGGTTACAACGCCTCTTTCTTCCAGCGGAATGACCAATAAACAATGAATCTGTGGGGTATGGTGATCAGCGATATTATTTCGAATTGTAATCTTACCACTTCGGACCGTTTCCTTCGTTAAGTCACTGATAATCTCTTGGCCAATCTTGTATTTTTCTTCTCCAAATCCAACATAGGCAAGAACATCCTTTGTATCGGTAATAGCTACTGCATCCGCCCGGATATCTTCTTTTATAATTGTACAAATCGTACGCAATGAATTGCCATTAATAGAACGAAAATAAGGTAATGTTTTATTAGCAATATTAAGGGCTAGCTGTGCCTGCTGTGCTGCGATTCTTTCCTTTTCTCCTTCTACACTAGCAATCATTAAGACAATTAACCCGATACTGCCTTGTCCTAAAATCATTGGTAAGGCAATTTTTGACACAATGTCTACCCCTAAATCGAAGGGGTCTGCCATAAGTAAAATCAGAATCATAGTTAACATTTCACATAGCATTCCAGCGACTATCCCATATATCCAACGACTATTCTTTTTCACTCGATAATGTATATAACCTGATACTATCCCTGCAAGAATACTTGTAATTAAACAGGGGACAGAGGTTACGCCGCCAATATCAATTAAGTAACGATGCACGCCTGATACAATTCCAGTCACAATTCCAACCCATGGACCAAAGAGGATACCGCCTGACATAATCGCAATTGTGCGGATATTCACAATAGAACCTTCTACTTGGATTCCAGAATAGGTACCAAATAAGGCGAAAGCACAAAATATCAGCGTGATTAATGTTAGTTCTGTTGGAGAGTGATGATCCTTTTGCAAGGTTTCTTTAAATTTCGGTACTCTCGTCATAAAAAATAAGGTTATCAGTAAAAGGGCAGCTCGTTCAAATAATTGAATGAGCATTTGTAATTCTAGGGAAGAGTCCATTTTTCTTCCTCCTTGTGTTTAAAAAGTCTTTGCTGTTTGTTTTTATAAGTAGTGACACACTTAGTTAATAAATCAAAAAAGAATCCTCTAGCCTGCTGACTTCTCCACTTTCCACATCGACAAAGTAATCACAGTCAAATTTTCCGCATAGTACCCACTTGTTATCGCCTGAATCAAACACATAGTAAGGCGTTAAAGTAAAATATGGCTTCAGTTTATTATAAGCCTCTTCTTTGCTCACTTTTATCTCTTTTTGTTCATCGTCCTTTGTGTCCATGATTTTATCCCATAAGTCCTTTTTGTCCATGTAGTTTATTACATTTCCTTCATTATCAAGGAATATAAGAATTTTTTCTGCAAAAAGGCTTTTGGAAGCAGCTTTCTCAAGATTGGCATGCAAATAGGAGTTTTCTCTATTTAAATATTTTAGCATCCATTTACCTGATTCATGTGGATACTTCATTTGCAAAAATTCGATTATTCCTTGCATACATTTCTCTACTTCCTCATCTGTTATGGGCAAAGAGTCTGGATGTGGTACCCTTGAATAGGCATCCTCGACACTTACTTCATCATCCCACTGTAAATACTTTCTTTCAAAATTATCTCTCTTTGTATTCTGCCACACTATTTCTTTGTTTACGATTTTGGGAATACCCTTATCTAGTATAAATGGAACTGTGCCTTTTTGATCGTTTCTTATAAATGTTTCTTCCACACCATAGACGATAATAGTACCATCATCTTGAGGGAATTTTGCTAAAACGACCTGCTCTCTTGCTATTGCCTCTATGGGTGATGATAACGATAGCGTATACTCTTCCTCTAAGTCTTTCCTTTTCGATAATACGCTTATATTTTGAGAATAAAACGTTAACTCTCCCTTTTCATTAAACTCTACTTCGATAGAAACAGAGGGAGATAAGGGCACTCCATTCCACTGCTCTTGAAAATATAGCTCTCGTTCTGCTCTTTTTTTGCAAATAAAATCTTTCTCTATCTTTAACCCTGTGAAATTAGCAAGCCACTCCTTTACCTCTTCCACATCTTTATTAGGAAAAACAATACCGTTTTTTGCATACGTCAATCCTTGGACAAAAATAGCGGAGTGGAACTCTTTCGTGTGTATATTTATATCAATGGAAGCTGTACCAGCTGGATTTTCCTCTTCATCTATCCAATTGGCATATTTATTAGGGAACCATTCCATATTTAAGAAATAGATCGTCTCGCCAGCCAGCATAAGACGTCGAAACAAACGATGTCTTCCTAAATAATAATCGGTTAGTCCCCATTGTTTTTTGGTTAAATCAACTAGCTCTTTTAGCCGTGCATCCATTCTATTCCTCCTCTATTTCACCACATCATTAATCGCTTCACACACATCATCTGCCAGCAGTCCATATGCCCCCTTTTTGGCTGCTGCTGCATCGCCTGCTAACCCATGAATATAAACCCCTAATCGAGCAGCTTCTACAACACTTAGCCCTTGTCCAAGTAAGCCAGCAATCACGCCTGTTAATACATCTCCTGTACCTCCCGTTGCCATGCCATCATTTCCAGATGTATTCACATAAGTGCCGCGGTTTCCTTCTGTGACGATTGTTCTTGCGTCCTTTAATACACAAGTTAACTTCTTTTCTTTCGCAAATCTTTCCGCTACCTCTATTATATTTTCTGCAATCTCGGAAATTGGTTTATCGGTGAGACGAGACATTTCTCCTATATGTGGAGTAAGAATGATATTTTGCTTATTGTGCTGTAATAGCCCAGGCTCTTTAGCAAGGATATTTATTGCATCTGCGTCGATCACGAGCGGAACTTCGCTAATCGAAAGTACCTTGCTTAACAAATAATGAGCTTCCTCCGATCCACCCATTCCAGGGCCAATGACAATCACACTCGCCCAATTAATTGCGTCCATTAACCAGTCTCCATCTAACTGCTTTTTTTGATATGTTGTGACAATGGCTTCTGGTAGCAAGCTTTGGATTATTTGCCGATTCTCCTCTGGTGTCACGATTCTTACTAAGCCGACTCCCATCCGATAAGCTGCTTTCGCAGAGAAATAAGCAGCTCCACTCATATTTTTTGAGCCAGCAATTACTAATATTTTTCCATATGTACCTTTATTCGAATAAGGGTTACGCTTAGGAATTTTAGCTAAATCCTCTATTGTATAAGAATATACTTTTGGAAATTCTTCTTCAAATCCTGCTTCTGTTATCCCAATGTCTTTAACCTTTACCATCCCGGCATAGGCTGCACCAGGATAGAGTACCAATCCTACTTTATTAAACGCGAACGTCACTGTTTTTGTCGCTTTTATGCCACATCCCATCACTTTTCCGTTATCCGCTGAAATACCAGATGGAACATCCACAGAGAGAACTTCTACATTCATTTGATTTATTTTGGTTATTACCTCCGCATACTTTCCTGATAACGGTCGTGACAATCCAATCCCAAACAAGGCATCTATAATGGTTGTATATTGATTTATCTCTATATCCTTTACCGACTTCACGCCATAATACTCTGCTATTTTCTTTTGCTGGTTGTTTTCCGGTGATCGTTTCTGTTCATTTCCTATAAATAAGATGTCTACCGCTATCTTTTGTAAATGGAGCAATCTTGCTACTGCATAGCCATCTGCTCCGTTATTGCCAGAACCACATACAATAAGCACCTTCGTTAAATCAAAAGATGCTAATTCCTCTATTACGGAAAGTGCTGCCCGTTCCATGAGAACCATTGAGGGCATTCCAATCTTTTCAATCGTAGTTAAATCACATCTTTTCATTTCCTCGCTATTTAGTAAATATTCCATCTATCCTCACACTCTCTAAAAATATTTTCTAAGCAACAACAGCGTTTCTTACTAAAATAGAATGTTTAATTACTTACCTTCTATTTTTTTTGATTTTTTCCTGCTCAATAAAAAAAGTATCCCCATTCGAAGGATACTTTCGGAACATTTTACTGTCTTTTTTTCGTCTTTTTATTATTTAATTTCTCTGCTGCTGTTAGGGGTTCATTGGCAAATTCATGATCATATTGACGAGCCGTATCATTCTGTACTGCTTGTTTCGCATTTTTATGTTTATTTTTTGTCATGATTATCACCTCCAACCTTTATTCTCTCTTGCTCCATTCGAAATATGTAAGCTGGAAGGTGAATTTTTTGTAACAAAAAAAAAAGAGACTTCTTTTATGCCCTATTTAGCACAAGAAGTCCCTTTCTGTTATTTGCCATGAGTAACTATTTTAACTTTTTGCTTAATCGTTGTACTAAATACATCGCCTTTTTTATAAGCGATACCTGTTGCTACGATTAGCAGAATACCTGTTACAATAAAAACAGATTGAGCAGGGAAAACGCCTCCGAGTAAGCCACCTAGCATTGGTCCAAACATCCCTCCTAGCTGAGTTGCTGTTTGGTTTAAACTAAAGGCTCTGCCACGGAAGTCTTCTGCTGTTGATTTCACAACTAACCCATTCAATGCTGGGAATACCGCACAGAAGAAGAGACCGTAAATAAAACGAGTAATCGAGAAGCCCCAAATATTACTGAAAATAATTTGGGCAAAGGTACCAAGCCCACCGCCTAATAATCCAATAAATAAAACGCGGTTAAATCCAACCTTGTCTGCCCACTTGCCCCAATATGGCGCCATTATGACACTTGCAATCCCAGGAAGAGAGAAGATAATTCCCGCTAATAAGGAAGCTTTATCCATCGAACCGCCAACCTCTAATATATAAAGAGGAAGAATTGGTTCAATCGTCATGATTGAGCACGAGGTGACAACCGTTAAAAGGAGTACGAGCATAAGTGGCCTATTCGCAAAGGCAATTCGCAAGTCATTTCGAACAGATCCTTTTTCTTTACTAGGAGAAAAATTATCCTCTTTTACCCAGAAAATGATTAAAAACGTAGCGATAAAAACAAGCAGGCCAGCACTCGCAAAAGAAAGTCGGTTACCGACTAATTGAGAAATCACTCCCCCAATTAATGGTCCCATAATCCCACCCGATGCTGACGCAGTGGAAATCATCGATAAAGCATAGCCTGTTTTATCTGAAGGGGTATTCGTTCCAATTAAGGCAATCGCCCCAGGAATAAAACCAGATAACAATCCTTGAAGAATACGAAGCACTAACAATTGATAAGGATTCGTAACAAATGCAGCTAACGTATAAACGACAAACAGCACAAATCCAGCGCGAATAATCATCGGTTTTCTTCCATATTTATCGGCAAGTCTGCCCCAAAATGGGGAAGCAAATGCTCCTGCAAAAAACGCTGCGCTAAACAGTACTCCAGACCAAATCTCTGTATTTTCATGAACATTTAACTCTAGAAGAAAAATTGGCAAAAAGGGAATTACCATGTTAAATGATGCGGAGGTAAAGAAAACTCCTATCCACAAAACAAGTAAATTCCGCTTCCAAATTTCCATTTAGTATCGCTCTCCTAAAACATCAGCAATCAATAACCAAGCCAATGAGATTTATTTCCTTCATCATAGCACATTACCATTTATTTTTATACCCGAAATTTTTATTTTCCGAATAAACTAGGTAATAAAAAAAGTTGAGAAACTTTCATTCGTTTCTCAACTTTTTTGCCTAATTGATTTTAAACTCTTTCACTAACCCGTCTAACTCTACTGCTAAATTAGATAATTCATGGGAACTATCTGCAAGCTCTTGCATAGAGCTGCTTGTTTGCTGAACAGATGCAGAAGTTTGTTCAATCCCTGCTGCTGCTTCTTCGGAAATCGCTGCGATATCTTCAATGGAACGATTCATCTCTTTACTTGTTTCCAAGATAGACGCTAGATTTTCCGAAACAACTTCGATGCTATTTGCCATATCATTTACCGCGTTTTTAATACCATCAAATGTTTCCCCGGTTGTTTTAATCTGATCTGTACCTTTTATGACTTCCTCATAACCACCTTGCAGGGACTCTGTAACCACACTAGATTCTTTTTGAATGCTGCCTACAATATTAGTAATATCTGTAACTGAGAAAGCAACTTGTTCTGCCAGCTTCCTTACTTCATCTGCAACTACTGCAAAGCCTCGTCCATGCTCCCCAGCTCGAGCTGCTTCAATAGCCGCATTTAATGCGAGTAAATTTGTTTGATCTGCAATGCCTTTGATAACGGAAACTAATTTAGATATTTCCTGAGACTGTGTATCCAAACCACGTACTTTATCTACTGCTTCTTTCATAATTTGATTAATTACATTCATTTGCGCAATAGAAGATTTCATTAATTGGCTTCCATCATTGGTCATTCCTAATACTTTATTAGATGATTGATAAATTAGCTCCCCTTGTGTATATGCATCCCCTATCGTGCCAGAAAAAGATTCCATTGATGCCGCTAAATCACTCGCCGTATTTGCTTGGTTTTCTGCTCCAGATGATAATTCCTGCATAGTAGTTGCTACTTGCTGACTACCTGCAGTCACCTCATTTGTCGATTGAGATAAGTTCTCGCTCTGCCTGTTAACGGTAATCGATACTTCCGAGATCTTTTGAATAACCATGCGGAGATTATTGCTCATTTTATTCATGGACTGAGCCAATTGACCAATTTCATCTTTGCCCTCATAGTTAACCTTCTCTGCCGTTAAATCACCTTTTGCGATCGTATCACTAACCTGAACGACTTTCTTTAGATTACGTGTAATTCTTCTGCTGATGATAATGATTAGAATGGTCCCAATAACAAGAGCTGTAATCATGGCAATAATTAAGGTTTTGGTAGCGACGGCTCCACTATCTACCGCATCATTTGCTGCCTCTGTCCGACTAGCTTGTACCAGTTCTTGCATTTTATTTAAAGCAGTAATTGTTCGATTACGAATAGTTGTATTAGTTAAGCTTAGAGAATTAACCGCCGATCGATCATTCGCTTCAATCGCAGGAATAATTTGCTCTAAGAATAAATCATTCATTTGTTTATCACGATCAACAATTTCATCAAACAACGCTTGTTCTTCTTCATTTCGAATATCTTTTTTAATTTCTGCTTCATATTCATTGAATTTAGTAATACTTACTTGATAATCGTCCACATATGTAGGGTTTTGATAATCGAGATAATTTAAAATACTAATACTTTTTTCCCGAGTAAGTGAACCCATTTCAGTAATTATTAGCGCTCTTTCATCCGTTTTATTTAATTGCTCAATACTGCCATTAATATGGATTAAACGCGTAGTTACTAAAACAGTAGTAATCGTTAAAAGTGCAAAAACAAGTAACAAGGTTATTCCATATTTCCAGCCAATTGTTACATTATTTAATTTGGTTAACCGATTATTAAGTCCTTTAAACTTACCAAGTTTTATTAGCTTTCCATTACTTAGCTTACTCAAAATAGATTGCTTCGATTTTTTTTCTTTCTTTAAACCAGTTATTTTTGTTTTTTTAAATTTAAGCTTCATTTTCGCCATCACAAGTTCTCCCCTTTGATGATTTAAGCCCCTCACTATTAAAGAGATTTCTGTCCTTCTATCCATCCACAACCGATTTAGAATATTCCGAAATAGTATTTTTCCGTTTATTTCCTCCTCCCTTTAAGAATAGTATTCTTTGCTTATCTGCCTCTATTTCATTCATCTATATTTGTTTACAACTAGTAAAATAGAATTAGATTATTAAAAAACAAGTTACTTTATTACTTTGTATGTATAATACTAAAGTAATTTACAGAATAATTCAATTTTATTTACAAATAATATATCGGACTTTTTGCTCTTTTGTTTATATTTAAACAATTTTTTATTATAACTTTATTGCTATTTTTCACTTTTCTTCCCAAAATAAAAACTGTGGTATCCTTCGATTAATCCAAAGTAACCACAGTCTAATATTTACTTTAACTTAGTTGTTATAAAGAAACCTTCCATCATTGAGGTTTTTCTGCCCGTTAAGAGTGGGATAAAAAGCGAACCATTAATTCCTCATCATAGTATTTCCCACTAATTTTTATCGCTTTTTGATCGATTCCATATGTTTCAAATCCAAATGAACGATATAACTTTTTAGCTGAGATATTATCAGAAACAACTGCGAGGTATAATTGTTCTATCCCTTGTAATGTATGTGCGTATTCGATTGCCGCTTGTAGTAATTGTTTCGCTACACCTTTTCCTCTATGTAAAGGTGTCACATAGACAGCATAGATATTAGCACGATGGCTCATCTTTTGCTTTGTTTCTCTCACTAAGGTAACGACACCTATTAGAGTATTTTCAAGAAATGCCCCAAATACATAAGCAGGATCTGTTAATCTGCTTTGTATTTGACTTAGCGGATAATCTTTTTCTTCCTCATAGCTAGAACCAAATGCTTCTGGATTTGTTTGCAATGCCTCTAATCTGAGGGCAAAATATGCTTCTGCATCATGGTGGTGTAATTGCCTGATTTCCATTTGCATCTCTCCCTATCTGTGTGAAACTCTCTTTCGTAATCATTGGTGCTACTTCTTTTGATTGTATGCTTTGCTTTTTCTTTCGAAAGCTTGGCAGCTTAAAAATAACTCCTACCTTTACTTGTTGAACCTCTTTCACTCCTTGAACAATTAGCTGCATGGCAAATATTGCGAAAATAAATGGCACAAGAATATATAAGTACCAGTATTGTCCAGAGCCAATTGCTCCTCTGCCGACCTGTCCGATTAACCCTGACCATTCATAGGTAGAGGATTGTGGAGGATCAGCAAACATTGGATCCATCGATAATTTTGTTCCTCCAAAGAAATAATCAAAAATACCCAAATGCATAAAAATTAATAACACTTGAATAAATTGTTGTCCAAATAAAATGGTAAGCCTTGGACCTAAATGCGGAAGTATATGTCGAGTGAAAATTTGAAATTTCCCACCGCCCATTACTTTCGCACTTGCAATAAATTCATAATCAGACACACGATTGATTTCTTTCCCTAATAATACAGTAGTCAATGGAACCACCAACAGAGTCAAAATCATCGTTTCTAAAAAGACTCTTTCCCAAAAGGAATAGCTGAATCCGTCAAAACCTGGTAAAAGAATCGGACTTAATAAAATATAAGCAATCAAGCTTAATGGCATAAAATGAATCGAATCTACCATCTTTGCTACCCATTGCTGTGCTGGCTGTTTCAAGTAAAAAGAGTAAATTACTGCAAGTAATAATCCAACAACTACACGAAAGCACGCGATAAGTAGCGCGAAAAACAACGTATACTTGGCACCAATCACAATTTGATCAAACAGACTGTAACCTAATCTATCGGATCCAAAGAAGAAAGGTTCCGTTGGGGCAAATGGCATGGCAGAAATTAGTGTCACTCCATCTTCTGCATAAAATAACCGCATCTGATCAACATGGTTATCGGTCGTTACCGAATAAATAATGCTATAACCAATAACGACAATAAAGAACAGACTACCTATAGCAAATTTCCAATTTTTCATATGTAAAGCAAACGTTTTTCCCATCCAAGTTAGTGGGCGAATCAAGGAGAGCTTATCCCAACTAAAACTTCGCACCCCATCCCTTAGATTAATACCAAATACCTTAGACGATAACAAAAAGTTTGAAAAACTCATTTTCTGTTTCCACGAATCCTTTTTCACTTCTCGGGCCTTTTCTTGCTCTTCCTGTATCCATATCTCTACTACTTGGAAAAGAATAAAAAATGGCGTAAATATAAGCAGCAAAGATACAGCAATTGTCATTGGTGTAAAGTTCTCTACAAGAAAATAGGTAAATCCATGAACATTAAACAGGCGTTCGATTATAAATTGGCTAGATAACAATCCCCAAATAATAATTTTCATATGATGAAAGGATACTGGGATAATATTACGAAGAATATGTTTCCATAGGATTGGAAAATTGCGAATTCCTTTACTTCTTGCAAATGTTACATAAACCTTCAAATACTCCTCTTCCATCATCAATATAAGAATTTTGAATAACGAAATAGCAGGAAGAATGGCAAGTGTGATAATTGGACCAGCATATGCCTTTTCTGAATAACTAGCCACCGCAAAAATCTCGATACCCGTTTGAGCAAAGATAAAGATTACTAATGCTTGCAGAAGTGTTGCAATAATAATATCTGGAACCGACTCAATTAAATCTAGGAATCTCTTTATTGGCTGTAAAAGAAACTTCGGTAGAAAAAAAGATAATATTGATAAAACAAAAGCAACAAAGCATCCGAGAAGAATGGCACCAAAAAGAATTTCCATCGAATAAATAAAAGCTGGCCAGAGCACATCCAAAATCGGCTTTTTATCTACACCATTTAAGGAATAAACCCATTCTTCCTTCTGAAAAAATTCCTTTGATAAAAAGGAGAGGAGTGTGGAGAAATACCCCTCTCCCTCTGGTAAATCCCTCATTCGAAAGTATTTTGGAAAAACACTTAAAGCCAGTATGGCAATAGTGCCAAGTAAATAATAGATGATAATTTTCACAAATTTTCTCATAGATCCCCTTTCCTTCCTCTAACCACTATCTAAATATTTATACTATTCAAATTATATGGATATATCGATTGCTAATCAACCTATTTTTTCCATATAGGGGAATAAGACATTTTTCTTGCCCGTATGGATGGATGGATAAAGCTGAATAGAGTGGAGAAAGAAAAGAAAGCTGTGCTGAATGCTAGGAAAATATGAGTTTATTCTATCTAAATCTCCTGAATGCTTTGTGTGAATTATCATTTATTAGCTCAATCTCTCTGTGATTTCAGCAATCTTTTCTTTTTTCAGCCAAACCTACTCGTTTTTCAGCCAATCTTTTCTTTTTTCAGCCAAACCTACTCACTTATCAGCCAATCTTTTCTTTTTTCAGCCAAACCTACTCACTTATCAGCCAATCTTTTCTTTTTTCAGCCAAACCTACTCGTTTGTCAGCCAATCTTTTCTTTTTTCAGCCAAACCTACTCGTTTGTCAGCCAATCTTTTCTTTTTTCAGCCAAACCCACTCGTTTTTCAGCCAATCTTTTCTTTTTTCAGCCAAACTCACTCGTTTATCAGCCAAACTTTTCTTTTTTCAGCCAAACCTACTCGTTTATCAGCCAAACCATCTTTACTTCTCCTGCCCAACTAATCTTTTCTGCAAGAAGTATTGTTTAACACCTGCTGGGAAGTTATCTAATTTACCGAACACTTCGTAGCCATCATTGCTGGATAACCTCCATTACTTCTCCCTCCTAACCTCGCTTATTTTTCCCGATAAGACTCCAAACATTTCTCGCACTATTTCTGTCGGAATGTCTTTATAGGCATCACCAAGGCTAATTTCAAAAGCGGAGGCATTTTCATTAATTACATTTATATAGCCACTTATCCCGATTCCCGTCATTTTTTGAACAGCTGTTAGGATAGCCTCTGCTTCTGCCTTTTCCAATTCAAAATGAACGTGGAACATATTAGAAACTGGCACAATTGGAAGGGTGTGGATTCCTTCGCACTCATTAAAAAATGCTGCCAATTCTTTAGCAGATTCATAGTATTCAGCCATTTTAGAAGCTCGTTTTTCGTAATAATAATCAGCAGACAGAATATATGGATACAAACTGATTAAATCACCACCATATCTTCGTTTCCATACCTTTGATTGACTAGTAAACTCTCTGCTTCCCGCTAATATTGCCCCAGCGATACCGCCAATTCCTTTATAAAATGACATATAGACACTATCAAACAAAGCACTTACTTCTGCTGCTGTTTTTTGATAGAAGGGCAGTACCTCCAATAATCTTGCTCCATCAAGATGAAGTTTAATTCCTTGTTCTTTGCAATAAGAAGAAATTTGTACTAGTGTTTCAAAGCTTGGCAATTGCCCGCCAATTTCTCGTTGTGGCAATTCTAACAGTACACAGGCAACTCCATTCTCCATCTCCTTAATATCTTCTAATTCTATTACTCTTGTTTCATCAGCTAATAAGATTGTTTCTATTTTATGAAGCTTCTTTAATCCGTCTTGCTCATGTATTTCCAAATGACTTAATGGGTGATAGGCGACTTTCCCTAAATCTTTTTCATCACACCATATTCGGAGGGCGATTTGCTGGGCCATTGTCCCACTTGGAAAAAAGACTGCTGTTTCTTTGCCTAAAAGCTTAGCCATCTTTTCCTGAAAATCTTCTATTATTTTTCCTTGTCCATAAATATCGCTTTCCACATTTTCGTCTATTTCTTGTAATGCTTCTTTTAATACTTGGACATTTCTTTTACCATGATTACCTAGTTTATAATTTGTTTTGTTATAGGATTCTCTTAATGTATTTGCCATTCCTTTTCCCCCACTCTTGCTCAGAATATTTCGACATATGATAACTATAGCACTTTTTTAAATTCAGCCATGTATTTTTTATCCGTTTATTCTCTTGCTTTTTTCAAAAGTAAGTGTACCCTCTTCTCTCATCACAAATGGGTGTTTCAAAATTTCTCTGTTCCCTTTTTGCTTGATTTGATGATGTAATGGTAACGGAGGGGCCTTCTCTATTCCCTTTTGCTCTCCTTTGATGGTGAAACGGTCACTGACGAGCTTTCTCTGTTCCCTTTTTGCTTCCTCCAAGGTCGAATCGGTCACTGACGACAAACCTTCTCCCTTTCCCCATGCTCTAATCACAAGACGGTAACTAAGAAACCCTTTATTTCCAGCTAACTTGTTTTCTCAAAAAAATCAAAACTACTAAAAGAAACAGTAATCTCCTAAAGAAATTACTGTTCCATTTAATATTTATATCAGCTGAGCATCTGTCTGATTAACCGTTGCTTCTCCAATATCTGCTTCGCGTTTGAATAGTCGTGTGTACACACCAGTATTATCATTTAATAATTCTTGATGTGTGCCTTCTTCGACGATTACGCCTTTATCTAATACGATAATACGATCTGCAGCTAGTACGGTTGATAACCGATGTGAAATGATGAAAATCGTTTGTTTTTTCGTCGTCTTCAGCACTGCTTCATTAATCTTCGCTTCTGTAATGGGATCCAGTGCTGAACTCGCTTCATCCAAAACAAGAATTGGCGCATCTTTTAAAATCGCTCTTGCTAAGGACAGACGCTGTTTTTGGCCACCAGACAGCAGGCTTCCTCTTTCTCCGACTTTTGTATTTAGACCTTCTGGGAGTGTTTCTACTAATTCACCTAAACCGCTCGCACGGAGAACTTCATACAACTCCTCCTCTGTAGCATCTGATTTTCCGATTCGTAAGTTATCTGCCAAAGTTCCACTTCGCATTAGTACATCCTGTGTGACAATTGCCATTTGGGAACGAAGCCAATCTGTATCCCAATCTCTTATCTCTCGTCCATCCACTTCGATCGAACCTTTTGTTGTATCATACAATCGAAAGAGCAAATCAATAATTGTGGATTTTCCTGAACCACTTGGTCCTACCAACGCTATTTTCTCTCCTGCCTTAATATCAAAAGATACACCTTTTAATACATTTTCCTCTTTATCAGGGTAAACGAAGGAAACATCTTTCAAACGGACATCTCCCTTTGCTCTTTCTCCTTTCATTCCTTGCTTTGTTTCTGCTTCTGATACAGGTTGTGAAAGCAAAATTTCGGAACGATCCAAAGCAGGACCTGTTCTTCTAACAGATAGCCAATTTCGGAGAAGGCGCTGCATTTCATTTGCCGCAATCGTTACTAACCCACCTGCAGTCAGCATTTGACCACTTGTTAAATCAGCATTCCAAATAAGGAGTGTACTAATAAAATAGACAAGTCCTAGTGCAAAACCGTTATAGCTTGCAATCACCACTACGGATTGCATCCTTGCTTTTAGCTCTCTTAAAGAATGTTTTACGAAAGAGTCCCTAATGGAAACAACACTTTCCACTTCACTATCAGAAACACCCATCACTCGTGATAGATGAATGCCTGTCACTGATTCTCTTAATCTCTCTAAATATTTGGACGCTTCTGCACGAGCGTCAGCCGATGCTGCTCTTGTTCTTGCCCCTACATAGTTCGACGCCCAGTAAAAAACAATTCCTAGAACAACACTCGTAATCATCAAATAAGGATGGATGAAAAACAGAACAATACTATAAATCACTACCCCTTGTGCACTTGCCATAAAGGTTGACCCTTCCCATGCTAAAAAATTATGAAGGGTATCTGGATCATCGGAAGCTCGTGCTAGTAATTCTCCAGAAGAATTGTTTTGATAAAACGAGAAAGGCAATACTTGCAAATGTCCAAATAGTCTTAGCTTCTGTCTATTTGTCACTGACTTCGCTGTAATATGGCAAAAATACTCATCAATGATCATCATTCCTAAATCTAATACAGCAGATAATACCAACAGCCACATTAATCCCCATAACCAAGTATTATTCTCACTCGGCAGGATTGTATCAATCAGCCAGCTTAGGGCTAAGGTTGGGATTAATGCAGAAAAAACCTGGCTAATGGCAATAACAATGGAATCCCCAATAACCCATTTTTTATAAGGCATTAAAAATTGAATGACTCGCTTGCCATCACCGATTTTCTTTTGTTTGGAGACATTTTGCTTACTCATCCAATCATCTCCTTCTCTAGCTCGCTATATTGTGCTCGATATAGTTGATAATACTGCCCTTTTAAAGCTAACAGTTCTTCGTGTGTTCCTTGTTCGGCAACCATCCCCTGATCTAGCAGCAGGATTGTGTCCGCCTTTCTAACTGTAATCAATCGATGAGCAATTGTAATGGTTGTTCGCCCTGGTATTAATTGTTCCAATGATTCTTGGACCTTTTCTTCTGTTTCACCATCTAAAGAAGAGGTAGCTTCATCAAAAATCAACACCGGTGGCTGGCGGAGAATGGCTCTTGCAAGGGCAACCCTTTGTCTTTGTCCTCCAGAAAGCTTCAAGCCGCGCTCGCCAACTATCGTTTCATATTTATCCTCCAAAGAGTCAATCAGCTCTTTTAATCCTGCTGCTTCAACAGCCTCCTCTAACTCTTCCATCGTTGCATCTGGTTTACCGTATAAAAGATTATTGCGAAGCGTACTATTTAATAGAAAGGTTTCCTGTGAGACTACTCCTACCTGTCTGCGAAAACTATTGCGGTTATACTTAAATAAATCTTTGCCATCAATGGTGACTGAACCTTTCTCTGGTTCATAAAGTCCCAGCAATATTTGAATAAGTGTACTTTTTCCTCCACCACTCGTTCCGACGATTCCGATATGTTTCCCTTCTTCCACCGAAACAGATACACCTTTCAAAACTTGCTTTTCACTTCCTGGATAGGAGAACCCAATATTATGTAAAGCTATTTTCCCTCGAACTAAACCAAAATCCGGAAGACTTTGCTCATGCTCTTCTGGCAGATCAAAATATTCGTAAATTCTTTGTAGTGCTGGAATTGCCTGTTGAATTGTCAAGGCATTTTCCGCTAAGGAACGAACAGGCTGAAACATAATCGGAATAAAGTTCAAACAAGAAACGAGCGTTCCAATGGTAATATTCCCTTGCCAAATTGCCAATCCACCAATCAGCATTACAACACCAGGTGTAGCTATATTAAATAAATTCCCCAAACGCCAATTCACTTTTCCAATTAAGGCTGCTCGAATAGAATAAGTTTTCCAATTCGCCAATTTTCTTTCCTGTGTAGCTATTTCGTCTTTTTGTGTTTGATATGTTCTTACTAAGCGAACACTCTCAATACTTTCCTGCAGATGCTGATACATATCTGCGCTCATATCTCTTTGTACAGCGCTCATTTTTCGCATTGTTTTGCCTAGTTTAAAGGATGGGAAAATATAAATGGCAAATACAATGAACATCACTATTGCAGCAGGCCAATATATTGCAAACACCGTAATAAAAGCTGCAACTGCACTAATTACTTGTTGAAGAATACGCGGTACGACCGTATTATTCAAGTTTTGAATTGATTCCACATCATGGGTTAGTCGGTATAACATGTCTCCACGAGGCGTCGTCGAAAAAAAAGACATTGGTGTTCTGTGTAGTCTTTTAAACGCACGAATTTGCATATCCGTAATCACATCAAAGCCAATTTTCACCTGTACAAATTCCTGCAAGGATTCAAATACCGCTTTTCCGAGAAATGCTGCTAATATTCCGAAAACAATCCATAGTATAAAAGCTATTGCTTTATCACCGATTACTTCGTCCACCAATTTCCCTACTAAAATCGGAGGTAAAATCGTAAACGCACCGCCAACTAATGAGAAAAATAAGGCAAGTGATAGCTTGCGCCAATATGGTTTAAAATGCTGTAAAGTAATTGTTAATAAGTTCATTCTTTCTCCTCCCCACAAAGAGTTATTGTATTACAAATAATGAAAATATTCACTATAATATACAAAAAAATTTCGAGTTTTGAAGTTTTTTTGTGAATTTATGTCACTATACTTGTAACTATTCATATACTCTGGTTTATAGAAAATAAAATTGCATTAATCATTTAAGAAGAAGATTTTGTATAAGTTGATAAAAAGGATCAAACATTTATTTATGCTCCCAAAAGCTAAAAATACAAAAACCTCCTCCACTTTAGTGGAGAAGGCTAAAATTGAAATGAGTCAAAACTAGATCAATCAACTTTTATCTACAATCAAAAAATAAAATCCTCATCTGTCAACGGTTCTACCTTTGTAGCTTTTACATAACCGTTTCCTTTTACAGAGAAGAAGTCATGGTTCTTCGTATCTGTCTTCATGCCATTTTCAACAATCGGGTTGATTGGCTCGGACGGATAGACAGGTTCATAGCCAAGATTCATACAAGCTTTATTCGCGTTGTAGCGGATGAATTTATTCACTTCATCTACCAACCCTATTTGCTGATATAAATCCTGTGTATATTCTAATTCATTTTCGTATAGTGTGTTTAGTAATTCTAATCTTTCGTGAGTCGCTTTTTCTTGTTCCTCTGGTGTTAATTGTCCATATAACTCTTGAGCGATGAGACCTACATATACACCGTGAATGCTCTCATCCCGGATGATTAAGTTAATAATTTCTCCTGAAGCAGTTAACTTTCCTTGACCAGCCAAGAACAATGGATAAAAGAACCCAGAATAGAAAAGGAATGACTCCAAATACACGGAAGCAACCATTGCCATGTAAAGATCATATTTATTTATTTTCGGGCTAAACAGCTTCTGATAATATTCTGAGATACGGTTTCCCTTTGCTTGTAACTGTGGGTGATTATGTACCCAATTAAAAACTTCGTCAATTTCTTCCTCTGTCGCTAATGTTGTAAAAATTGTCGAATAGGATTTAGCATGAATTTGCTCCATCATCCCCATAAAAGAAAGAACGCCCTTACGCTGCAATCCTTCTATATGCATACCGATTAGAGGCATTCCTTCGCCACCTTGCTCTGTATCCAGCAATGTTAGTCCACCAAGCACCTTTTTGTAAGTATCTTGCTCTTCTTTCGACAATTCTACCCATGTATTTTTATCAGAAGAAAGGCTGATTTCTTCTGGCAGCCAAAACTGTCTAGTATTCTGTGTATAAAACATTTGTGTGAAATCATCTTCATGCTGATTCCAGTTAACAGCATACTTTGTCATTTCATTACCCCCAGTAATTCCAGAAAACAGTAGGAGTCCTCACTCCTCCTACTCCATCATCTTCTTTTTTAAACGGCACATGCAATACATTCATCAATTGCTAGATTGCGAGTTCTTGTATAGTAAAGTGATTTTAATCCAACTTCATTTGCATAAATATAATAACGGGCCAATTCTTTTGTAGACACATCTGAGTTTACGTAAAGAATCGTTGATATTCCTTGGTCTACATGCTCTTGAGCTGCAGCAATTAAATCCATTACCTTGAATTGGTTCATATCAAACGCTGATTTATAAAACCAAAAGTTTGTTTCATCCATATAAGGCATCGGATAATAAGTTGTAGAGTTAGCATAGGTACGAGACTCAATTTGGTTAACAACCGGCATTACTGATGCTGTCGCATTTTGAATATAGCCTATTGATTGAGTTGGCGCAACAGCCAGACGGTACGCATTATACATCCCATGTTCTTGCACTAGTGCAGCTAATTCTGTCCAATCTTCACACGTAGGAATATAAATGCCTTCAAACAGTTCTTTTACCTTGTCTGTTTTAGGCGCAAAGCTTACTTGTTTGTATTTTTCAAAATAAGTTCCTTTTGCATACTCCGATTTTTCGAACTCTTTAAATGTTTCTTCTCTTTCCTTTGCAATGAGCATACTCTTTTCAATGGAATAGAAATTCATCATCATAAAGAAAGTAGCCGTAAAGTCTTTTGCTTCATCTGATTCGTAGCTAATCTTGTTTTTCGCTAAATATCCATGAAGATTCATCGCTCCTAACCCGACTGCATGAAGCTCTTCGTTTGCTTTTTTAACAGATGGAGCATTTTGAATGTCCGAAATATTTGACACGGTTGTTAATGCATCAATTCCAACATGTACAGAATCTCTGAAAACCTCACCAGGCTTCATCACATTCGGGATATTTAGGGAACCTAAGTTACAGTTGATGTCACGACGGATAATATCGGCTTGTCCATAATCAGTGATTTCCGATGTCTCTTGAAGTTGGAAAATCTCTGTACACAAGTTACTCATTTTAATTTGTCCAATATCTTTAAGTGCATGTCCTTTGTTGGCATTTGATTTGTTCATAAAATATGGATAACCAGATTCCAGCTGGATTTGTGCTATTTTCGTCAGCATTTCACGCGCTGACATCACCACACGCTTTTTCACGTTCGGATTAGCAACAAGCTCTTCATACATCTCATCCATTCTCATATCATCCAAATGAATACCATATTCCTTATACACACTGAAAGGTGCAAATACATATAGTTCTTTGTTCTCTTTCGCCAATTGGAAAAATTTATTTTCCACAATTAAGCCGATTGAAAGTGTTTGGATACGTGACTTCTCATCAGCATTGATTTTCTTTGTATCCAAGTATTCCACAATATCCCAATGGAAAATATTTAAGTAGACAGCTCCAGCTCCTTTTCGCTGCCCTAATTGATTGGCATAAGAAAATGTATCTTCTAAAAGCTTCATGACAGGCACCACACCTGATGCAGCGTTATCGATCCCTTTTATCTGTTCATTGCGGGCACGAAGCTTCGAAAGGTTAAGGGCTACGCCTCCCCCTATTTTCGATAGCTGTCCAGATGTATTAATATTATGGAAAATCGAGTTTAAGGAGTCGTCCATTTCTAATAAGAAGCAAGAGACCATCTCACCACGGCGGCTTCTCCCCGCATTCAAGAAAGTTGGAGTAGCTGGCTGGTAACGCTGTTCAATCATTGCGATTGCGTTTTTCTTTGCTTTTTCGAAATCTCCTTGACCCAAGAATAGAGCAACAATAATAATTCGATCCTCATAAGTTTCAAGGTAGTTCTTCTTATCATTCGTTTTTAAAGCATAATCTTTATAAAATTTCGAAATAGCCATATAAGATTGAAACTCAAATTGATAATTATAAACAAGCTTTGTAACTTCCTCGATTTCCGAGATTTTGTATTGTTCTAATACCTGTGGATAATAGAAATCCTCTTCCACCATATACGTATATCTTTGTTCAATAGAGTCAAAACGAATTAGCTTCGGATTGATTTCAGATTCTAGAAATTCAGCGACAGCTTCTTTATCTTTTTCGAGTCGGAAAAAGCCCTTCTCATTAAGCTGTGTCACTTCGTTGTTTAGTTCTATATGTCTCATAGTTAATATTTTGCACCCTTTCTCTAACTATCTCCACATCTTCAGGCATACCGCTCATCTCAAACTTATGTAAGATTGGTACCCCGTACATAATTGATATTTTGTTAGCACTTAAAGCGAAATTTTGGCCCCAGTTTTTATTTCCACTGGATACTACAGCATGAAGGTTCCTATTATTTGTTTTAAGGAAGTCTAATGTTGTTTGAGGAACTTGTCCCATCCCAGTTGTGTAAGTTAATAATATATATGGTTCATAGACTTTTAATCCAGCACTTATCTCGATTCCTTTATTCGCTGGAAGTCCTAATTTATTAAAAAACCTGCGTACATTTCCCGTCTTACTGTCATAAACAATAAGCAAAAATTCTCCCTCCTTGAAAGACTTGAATAAAAAAAAGAAAAAAAGCTATATTCTAAGCAATACGCTCTATTTCTTACAAAGTCTACTAAATATAGATAGATGTCGATATTCTGCTTCAATATATTGTGTCTAAGACAATATAATCCTTTTTTGAAACGAGAGTCAATAACGTACTTTTGAGTTTTTTTGTCAACAATTATCGCTTAAAAATGATAGATTTTTAAATTTCTTTGTCGAAAGATTTATCATGAATATAAATAAAGTCTGATAAGGACCGGCCTCATTAGACTTTTCTTCGAAAAAACTAATTATATTAATTTTATACAAAATCACTAGTGTTGCGTTAATTTAATTTAACTATTAAAAATACTTGAAATGTTCAATTTTATCATTTTATGCAAAGAAAAAGTCCTTTATAATGGATAAGTTAGGTGGTAACCCGTCCAAATCCACTAAAAAGGACTATCGCATGGACAAGATTACACGAAAAACTTCATTTGGACAATGGTTTTCACCAATAAATCTTCAATTATTTGAAGAAAACGTGAAAACGTTGAAATTAGATTTCTATACGAAAAAACTAACGACAGAGTCATTTCTAAAATTATTACTTTTTGCGCAGCTAGAAGAAGTCGAAAGTCTGCATGCGCTGAGCGATTGTCTTTTCGATGATCAACTGCAAAAGGGCATTGATCTTGATTCTATCAGTATTTCCCAACTCTCACGCCGTTTAAATGGCATGAATCCAGACTTATTCCAAAAGCTTTTCCTTGATTTAGTTTCACAAATTCATGCCAAAACGCACAACACGAAACTTGTGATGCCATTAAAAATCATTGATTCAAGCACATTGCCTCTCAATTTGACTAATCATAAATGGGCAAAATTCCGCAAAACAAAAGCGGGTGTTAAATTGCACTTACGCCTTGTGTTTATGGAAAAAGGTATATCCTATCCCGAAAAGGCCATTATGACAACGGCCAAAGAACATGACCGCGGTCAGCTTGAAGTAATGGTTGATGACAAGGAATGTATGTATGTGTTTGACCGTGGTTACTTAGACTACGAACGCTTTGATCGGATGACAGATGACGGCTACTTTTTCCTTTCTAGGCTGCGAAAAAACGCAGTCATACGGGAGGTTTACGATTTTAAACTACCCGAGAATACATCTGTTTTGTCGGATCAAATGGTGTTGATTGGTACGACGCAAAACCGTGCCGAAAATTACTTTCGTCTTCTAAAAGTGATTGATTCAAAAGGAAATGAGCTTCATTTAATCACAAATCGTTTTGATTTAAGTGCTGAAGAAATCTCAAAGATGTATAAATCACGCTGGGCGATTGAGTTATTTTTCAAATGGATTAAACAACATCTCCATATCAAAAAGTTTTACGGCCAAAGCGAATGGGCAATTCAGAATCAAGTGTTTATCGCACTTATTGTTTTTTGCCTGCATGTTCTCGCACAAATCGAGACAAAAAGTAAACGAAAAACCCTACAAATTAGCCGATATTTACGGGCAGCTTTGTGGAAACCAGCACATATTTGGCTTCGAAAGATTGAAGGAAAAACCATTCCTTAATAAACAAATTGTCGTCGTCTCTTAAGTCTAATTGTAAAAAAATTTCCAAATGGATGGATCCACCTTTAGTTGGGTATTTACTTTTTTGGCTCTTAACAGGGGACATATTTAAACTGAATATTCTAACAACATTTATGCAACACTAGTGATACAAAATAAAAACCATTATTTTTTTTACATAAATTCAATAATTCATTATAAGGTTGCAGCAAATTTTTTTCCATACCATTTTTTGCTTTTGCTTAATATTCCTTTTTTCTTTCCCGCATCTCAAGTATATTACACTTCTTTTTTATTTATAAGGCTGTGTTAAAGGTAAATGTTGATATTTGAAACCTTCCCGAAAACTTAGTATAATTGATTTAAGAACAAACATTCGGGGAGGTAGTAAGGTTGAGTAAAGCGTTCAATAATCTATTAAAGCATATCGGCAATTTATCACATACAGAAAAAGAGCGTGTGTTTCAATGGGTAAAACGCTATGTTGAACCTTCTTCCTCTGTCGGTGGTCGTCTGATTAATGAAATGCGAGAAACTCGTTTCAAAGAAGGTTTTGAATGCCCTCATTGTGCGTCAGAACACGTTGTTCGATTCGGAAAATATAATGGTCGCCAACGCTATCGCTGTAAATGTTGTAATAAGACCTTTACAGATACAACAAATACTGTTCTTTATCGCACTCGTAAAGGTGACGAATGGATTATTTTCGTTGATTGTATGTTCAAAGGTTATTCTCTGCGAAAATCTGCTGAAATCGTAGGGGTTACTTGGGTTACGCTTTTTTATTGGAGACATAAACTGTTAAACGCTTTAAAACAAATGGATTTTGACCATTTTGAAGGTATCGTTGAAATTGACGAGACCTATTTCCTATACTCTCAAAAGGGACAACGTGGCATTGCTGACCGTAAACCTCGAAAGCGTGGAGGAAAGTCTAAACATAGAGGTATAAGTCACGAACAAGTTTGCGTTCTTGTTGCAAGAGACCGAACAAAAGCAACTGTTTCCAAAGTCGCTTGTATGGGTCGAATTGTGAAAACTAAAGTTGATAATATGATTGGTTCTAAGCTGTCGTCTGATAATGTACTCGTTACTGATGCTTGGAGAGCCTATAAGACATATGCAAAAGAAAAGGGATTAGAACATTTTCGGATTAAATCAAATGACGGTAAACACGTAATTAAAGGCTTGTACCACATTCAAAATGTTAATGGTCTGCACTCCCGTATGAAACAGTGGATAAACCGTTTTAAAGGTGTAGCTACAAAGTATCTCGACAATTATCTTGCTTGGTTCCTTTTCATAGATAGTCGCAGTAACGAAAACACTAAGCATAATATCAAAGAGTTTCTATTATCATCATTTGTATTTGAAATGACAGACACATATAACAGTTTGAGACTGTCAAAATTCAATGTATAATCGTTATAATTAAGGATGTGTGGCTATGGTAAATCCCGATAAATTAGTTTATCCAGCATTCATACAACAGGACGATGAAGGAATATTTTGTGTTTACTTCCCCACTCTGTTTCCTGAATCTGGATGGGACTTTCCTTTAACAAGAGGGGAAACAAAACGTAAAGCGATACAAGATGCAAATAAGGATTTAGCTTACTATTTGGCAGGAATCCTATACGACAATGAAGAGCTTCCTGAACCCATCCCTATAAATAGCAATGACCTTTCCGAAGGGATGGAATTAATTGATATAGAGACATCATTTGAACCCTATGCCGAAGAAATACAGGAACATTTAAAAGGTCGCCATTGGCATATTACCTATTATGACGAAGAAAATGATGATTTTATTGAAGCCATTGGGTATAAAAATGAACAAGGAACGTGGGACATTTTTTTTGAGTTTTGTTCTGATGATGATATTGAAATTTTTGACTCCTTCTGCAAGAAAAATCCTGATTATCCTTTACTTTTTACAGTCAAATTAAGAACTGAAGCTGAGGAAAAATTTAATCAATTTGTTGAAGATGTAATTCTGAAACGGAAGAAGGATTAAACTAATCCATCTTAAACAGGGCGTTAGATGATTCAAAAATTAAGGAAACCCAATTTATTAGGGTCTCCTTAATTTTTATCCAATAATCAACATTAAAGATTAACAGAGCCATTTATAAAAAAAGAAGGCAGCAATAGGCAACCTTCACATTTCTTGCACTATATTCAGTTGACTCTTGATGCTACCACTTTCTATCAGGACAGCTTTTCTGCTTTAAACTGGCACGAAAACGAACGAAGCATCCGCATCTTCCACATGTATGCTGATTCAGTTGCTCACATTGATGACATATTTGCAATCGCTGATCTCTTACTTCCTCCATCGCTAAATCTGTTTCAAAGGAAAGTTGTTCTTGTACAAGCGTATCAACATCCATTTGACTAACCTGTTCCTTTAGCTCGCAACCAATGCAGGCCATCTTAATTTTCCTTTATGATGATACTCGCAACACTCATTGGTGGTAAGGTAACAATTAAACTATTTTTATCTGTTTTATAACGAGTAAATGGTTGTATAGACACCGCTTCCGGTTCTTCAAATGTATTATGGGCATCCATTACATCAGCTGTAAGATATTCTGCTTCTAGGACAACAAATTCTCCTTCTTTTCTAGAAAGTGTAATTTCTCTTGTTTCTGTTAAATCATAATTACATAGGGAAACAGTTACTTTTCCATCCTTCTTGGAGACAGTGTATGTTACATGAGTAATTTCATCACCATAGGAATCTATTAACTCTGCATCCTGATGGTATTTATACAAATCAAAAACATGATAAGTAGGCGTTTTTATCATTTTTATATCCATTCCTTTCGCTTCGCTCAAGGCACAAAACGTAATGAAACAAGTTTGCACTGAGCGTTATTTTGGCAAATCTATAGCCATAGGGATACCAATCAACTACAAATCACGCGGAGGTGAGTGGGCTGCTCCAGTTGTGGAGTGACCGCATTTTTATATGTGTAGATTGCCTTTCCAAGCACAAATAAGTGTGACTTCGAGCACGCAGACTTATCTTTGTATAAACATTACTCGTTTATTGCTGGGCAATCAGTCAATGTTGTCTATCCCTATAAATCTTATAAAGGAGTTTTCCCTATGGCTTTAAAAATTGTTTATCCCATTTGTTGTGGAATTGATGTCCACAAATCCTTTGTTGTGGCTTGTATTGCCTCCACTTCCAAAGGAGTAACCACTTACAAACGCCATCGCTTTTCAACCTATACAAAAGGATTGCTTGAGCTGTCACAATGGCTTTGTGAAAATGATTGTCAGGATGTTTGTATGGAATCTACCGGGAAATACTGGATTCCTGTGTTCAATGTACTAGAAGATTCCTGTAACATCACCTTGGCGCATCCTAAGTATGTCAAGGCAATCCGCGGTAAAAAAACCGATAAAAAAGATGCTAAATGGATTGCTGATTTATTTAAACATGATCTTGTAGCCGGAAGCTTTATGCCTCCACTTGAGATTAGGCAGCTTCGTGACCTTATGCGTTATCGCTTCAAGCTGACTAACTTTATGTCGAGTGAGAAAAACCGTCTTCAAAACAGTTTAACTGTGTCTAATATTCAGCTTGGAAATATTGTTTCGGATACCTTCGGCAAAAGCTCCATGAACATTATTGAGAAGCTACTAAAGGATCCATTAGACACCTCATTTGATTTAGAACCTTTAATTCATGGCTCCATGAAGCATAAACTTCCTGAACTCGAGCTCGCTATTGATGGATACATTACATCTGAACAGGCTGAAAAATTAAAGGTTATTAAACAACATTATGAAGACCTTGGAGCCCGTAAAGCAGATCTTGAAAAAATTATTCTTTCACTTGCCGCGTCCTACCATGATGAAATCAACTTAATCTTAACTGTTCCGTCTTTTAAAAACATTTTTTCCGCCATTGCCGTGGTTTCCGAAATAGGTGTTGATATGGACGTGTTTCCGACAGCTAAGCATTTATGCTCCTGGGCAGGACTTACACCCACAAATAACGAGAGTGCCGGCAAGAAAAAGTCAGTAAGAATTTCAAGAGCTGGATGTTACATAAAACCACTTTTGGTGCAATGTGCAACCGCAGTGGTTAAAAGTGAAAAACATCCCGAAATTCGAAACCGTTACCTACGGCTAAGAAAACGCCGTGGTCACAAACGAGCAATTATTGCGATTGCACGAATGCTTTTAACAGCTATCTACAATATTCTCAAAAAGAAAGAAGCCTATAACGCTGAATTATATTTAAAATCGGATGTTCTTCCAGTAAACCGTGAAATCACGGTAGAACAAGCGATTTTATTAGCTAAAAACCATGGTTATCATGTGTTAGAAGCATCTTGATTTTGTCGTATAAATTTTAAAAAAATCATCCAATGATGGTTTATTTGTCATGCATTCTTTTTGAGATAGTGATTTCAATAATTATTTCAGACTTCTCCTTCTGTTAAAAGCATCGCCTGTAATACATTAACCATTTGAGCAATATTCGCCATATGTACTCTGTCTGCATGCTTATGGAAAATATTTAATGTAATAGCAGCAAGCATTGCATCACGAATCGTGTTTTGTTGATATAGAAAGCCAAGGTTTGTTCCAGGCTCTACATTGTACCAAGAACCCCACTCATCTACGATTAAACCAACTCGTTTTTCCGGATCATATTTATCCATGATTGTACTATGCTTTGTAATTAACTCGTCCATATACTGTGCATGTTCTAAAACGGAATACCACTGTTCTTCTGGGAAGTTTAAAGCATTTCCTTTATCCTGCCATACTCTTGTTGGAATAGAATAATGATGAAGACTAAGTCCATCCATGTAATTAGCCGCATTTCTCATTAATACTTCCGTCCAGTTATAGTCATCTACATTCGGACCACAAGCTATTTTATAAATAGTATGCTCCCCATACTTACGTACATAAGTCTGGTATCTGCGATATAAATCTGCATAATATTCTGGGCGCATATTTCCGCCACACCCCCAAGACTCATTGCCTACTCCGAAAAATTCCACTTTCCAAGCTTCTTCTTGGCCATTATCTCTGCGAAGATTTGCCATTGGTGATTCCCCGTTCATTGTCATATATTCTACCCATTCCTGCATTTCTTGAACAGTTCCACTACCAACATTCCCGTTAATATATGCTTCACATTCTAACTGGCGAATTAATTCAAAGAATTCATGTGTTCCGAAATGATTATTCTCCGTCACACCACCCCAGTGAGTATTCACAATAGTACTTCTTTTCTCACTTGGACCAATTCCATCCTTCCAATGATATTCATCGCCGAAACAGCCACCTGGCCAGCGAACGACGGGAACTTGGATATTCTTTAGTGCTTCCACTACATCTTTGCGGATTCCATTAACATTTGGGATATCCGAATCCTTTCCAACCCATACTCCCTCATAAATGCATCTGCCTAGATGCTCTGCAAATTGCCCATATATATATTTACTAATTGTCGGTCCTTGTTTATCTAATAATAAATTCACTTGCATATTATGATTCCTCCATTACCATTTTTTAGAAAAATATGAATAGATAATAAGCTAATTTATGTATCAATTCCTCCTTTGCGTTTTAACTTATTCATTCATTGCTAGTTACTTACCTAAAAGATAAACTTACGAATAAAATATATTATAGAATGAAACCGTTGTCAATAACTTAATAGTATACTAAATTAATAATTTTATTCTTTTTATTTAACCAATCAGTTACATAAATTAATTCTTTTTGCTATTAGTTTATTCATATAGTAATATAAAAGTAATAAAGGGGGGTATCACAAATGCAATTAGATATATCGGAAAATCCTATCCCTGTATATGAAGTTCTATCTAGTCCTACTCGAATAAACATTATTAAATTATTATCTAAGAAGAAGATGAATATTGGAGAATTAGCTAAAGAACTCAATATAAGTAGTGCAATTGTCAGTAGACATATCACGAAAATGAATGATGCAGGTTTAGTGAAAACCGAAACGGTACCTGGTAAGTCTGGGCTGCAAAAAGTCGTTATCTTAAAAGTGGATCGAATCGAAATCCAGTTTCCACAAAAGATTTACTCTGCTTATGAAAGCTATAAACAAGAAATCCCCGTTGGACACTATTTTCATTTTGATGTTCACCCGACCTGTGGACTTGCTACAACTACAAAAACGATTGGTGAATATGATGATCCTAAATACTTTATGGATCCGCAAAAGAATCAAGCAGCTATTCTTTGGTTTACGAAAGGGTTTATCGAATATCGCATTCCATCTATTTTAAAAGAGACGGATAAGCTTGAGATGATTGATATTGTATTGGAAGCATCATCAGAGTTTCCTTTTTCCAATAATGTTTGGCCGTCTGATATTACTTTTTCCTTAAATGGAAAAGAACTATGCACATGGACCAGCCCAGGAGACTTTTCTGATACAAGAGGTCGCTTTACCCCTGATTGGTGGCCAAATGAAACCAATCAATACGGAATCTTGCTTACTATCCGCATTACCAAACATGGCGTTTATGCTGATGGAAAAAAATTATCTGATCTCACGATTGATCAATTTCGAGAAGAACAAAGCGGTATGTGGGATTTAAAAGTAGAAATTAAAGAAGATGCAGAAAATGTCGGTGGCGTTACCTTATTCGGAAAAGGATTCGGGAATTACGATCAAGATATAAATTTTATTACTTATTATAGTAATCCTGTATGATAGGAGAGGAGAAAACGTACTTCTTTTGAGAATGAAGGAGTAAATAGATCTTCGGTTTCAAAGAAAAGGTTTTTATGACAGACACCTTTTCTTTGAAAGTTGGAAATTCCGGTTGGGGTTTGGGGTTGTCAAATAAAGTGTATAAGTCGTAAAACACAGTTTATCTGGCACTCCTTTCCGGCTCTCAATTCTTTGGTGAACGTCATTTATTTAGCTGCTACCATGGATTTCTGCTTTCATTACTTTGGTGAACACCACTTTTTCCGCTTCCACCAACAATTCCGGCTTTCATCCTCCCGATGAACACCACTTTTCCCGCTTCCTCCAACAATTTCGGCTTTCATCCTCTCCATGAACACCACTTTTCCTGCTTCCTCCAACAATTTCGGCTTTCATCCTCCCGATGATCACCACTTTCCCCACTTTCACCAACAATTTCGGCTTTCACCCAGCTTCGAACATCACGATCCTCCCTCCACATACCAAAAAGCCACACCGAAATCACTCGGTGCAGCTCAAAAACCTGTATTCTTTATTTCAATAAAAGCACATCAAATTGCCCAAGTTCGACTACTTCGTTTACTACTTCTCCTGTTAAAAGATTAAGCTTTCCAATTAACTCTTCTGGCAATAGTTGCTTTTTTGTATTTTGATTAATAACAAAATAATAAGAGGCATCTGCTGTGTCTCTTTGCGTAATTTCTAATCCTTCTCCGTTAGAACAGATTGGTTTCACATTTGTTTCTGCTATCACTTGATTGAACAAATGGGCAATTCCCGCTTGTTCCACTTGTGTACCGACATACCATACCTTGCCTTGTCCGAATGAATTTTTCGTAATCGCCGGCGTATCGCCGTAAAAATCCTCCTTATAGGAAGCAACAGTCTCTGCACCTTCGAGATGGATAATGTCACATAGCAACTGGCATGTGTATGCATTTCCATCATGAAATTCAACTCCATTTTTCTGCTCTGGTGCTAATGCATCAATTTCTTCTACCCATATTCCTGCTATTTCACGCAATGGACCTGGGTAACCACCAAGGTAAACATTATCTGATTCATTAACAATACCACTCATAAAGGTAGTAACAAATTGGCCTCCGTTTTCAACAAAGGCTGTAATCCGCTCCGCCAAACCAGCCTTCATCATATAGAGAACTGGCGCAACGACCACCTCATACTTAGAAAGATCACTATCAACCGATATTATATCCACCGGAATATTTTTATTATAAAAATATTGATAATATTGATGGATTTGATCTACGTACTTTAAGTCCTTATTTGGTCCACTTGTATACTCAAGTGCCCAATAATTTTCCCAGTCAAAAATAATGCCGACTTTACTATTAATCGTAGATCCTAAAATCTCCTCCCCTAATCCTTGAAGTTCTTTTCCAAGTTCCATAACTTCTCGAAACACTCGTGTATTTTCATGTCCCACATGCTCTATTACTGCACCATGAAATTTTTCACATGCACCTATCGAACGACGCAGTTGGAAAAATTGGATAGTATCTGCTCCATGTGCAAGTGTCTGATAACTTTGTGCCCGCATTTTCCCTGGGCGTTTTAAGGAATTATATGGCTGCCAGTTTTGTTGACTAGGCGTTTGTTCCATTAACATAAATGGTTGACCGTCCTTAAGACCACGCATTAAATCATGACACATCGCCGTATAGCTTAATGGTGTATTATAACTTGGATAATTGTCCCATGAAATAAGATCCATTTCTTTTGCCCATTTAAAGTAATCTAAATTTTTATAAGTACCCATTAAATTTGTGGTGATTGGTGTATGCGAATCAAATTTTCGGATGGCATCTCGTTCCATCTTGTAATTTTCCAGCATACTATCCGAGTTAAATCGGCGATAATCAATCGATATTCCCGCAAAAGCAGTTTTATCACTACCAATTCCTTCGCTTAATGCGTTGGGCAGAACTACTTCATCCCATTCATAAATGGTATGACCCCAAAATTCTAAATTCCATGCTTGATTTAATGCTTCTATTGTTTTATATCGCTTTTTCAACCATACACGAAATGCCTTCTCACAATTTTCGCAATAACATTCCCCACCATATTCATTATTGATGTGCCAACAGGTAACATGAGGATTACTTCCATATCTTTCTGCTAATGTACCAGCCAGTTTGCTCGCAAACTTTTGATAAACAAGACTATTGGGACACGCATTATGTCTTTGTCCAAACTTATGGTGCCTTCCTTCATAATCAGTTCTAGCGACTTCAGGATATCTTTTTACCAGCCATGCTGGCAAGGCTGCTGTTGATGTAGCGAGAATAATATCATACTTATACTTACTTAGCATTTCGACAATTTCATCCAGCTCCTCAAAATAATATTCTTCTTCTGAAGGCTGAATTTTCGCCCAAGAAAAAACATTAATCGTTGCCGAATTAATGCCTGCTTTTTTAAAGATGCGCATATCCTCTTCCCAAATATCCTTAGGCCATTGATTCGGATTATAATCTCCACCATATAATATACGATTAAAGAATTTCTTCTCCATTTCCATCCCTCCGTCGTCATTTTCATACATTCATTATAGATAGGACAACGGAGAAAAAGTATAATAAGAGTAACTAGTTTATATAAAAATACGAAACTATTGTAAGGGGATACATAAATGGAGGTTCATTTTAATTTATTGGATGATTTCAATCCTTTTTCGATTGAATGTATTGGCTATAAATGGGAACAGGAAATGGTTATAAGAGAAGAAGGCTATCCCTATTATCATTGGCTACAAACAGAGGAAGGGTTAGGAGAAGTTACTATTGAACAGCAGAAAATTCGGTTAAAGCCTTCTGAAGGGATTCTAATAGCCCCATTTGTTTCCCATTATTATGAAGCTATATCCGCTAAAGGATGGAAGACAAATTTTTTGACTATTAACGGTACATTCGCTCCAAGCATAGCCAAAATACTTGGTACAGATTCCTTTTATCTTGCAAATGACTGTCCTGATTTTTCCTATAGTGAGTGGACGAAAAGAATGTTGTCCCATATAAAAAACGAAAACAAAAATTCCATCCATCAAAAGCTGTCTATTGATGTGTATACCTTCTTATTAAACATTAGAGATCATGGGTTACACAGAACCTTTCAAACAAATGATTTATATCATCAATATATATCGCCAAGTATTCAATGGATCCAATCCAATTACAGAGAAAAATGTGCCATCGCTGATTTAGCGAAAAGTCTCTTTATTTCACCACAATATTTAAATAAACTTTTTAGACGATTTATCGGTGTCTCTGTCTATCAATATGTCCTTGCTTATCGCATCAAAATGGCAAAAGAAATTTTAGTCACAAATCGCGATTTGAAAATAAAAGACATTACATTTCTAACCGGATTCAATGATACAAGTCATTTTGTAGCCACCTTTAAAAAAGAAACAGGATATACCCCTAAGGAATTCCGCACTTTTTATTAGAAAAAACTCCTCCCTTTCAAAAGGAGGAGTTAATAATATATTATATAGAAGCAACTAGTGCAACATTTGAGCTGGGCTTCCTTATTAAAAAAACTTCTTCTTCCAAAAGACCAAAGCCGTTACGCCTGATAGTAAGAAGGAAATCATAATCGCGATTGTAAAAGAATAGGGTACATCTTGAAATGGGATATGAACATTCATTCCATAGAAGCTTGCAACCATTGTTGGCAATGACAATATAATCGTAAAGGATGTTAAGAATTTCATCACAATATTAACATTATTAGATATAACCGAAGCAAAAGCATCCATCATCCCACTTAAAATAGACATATGAGTTTCTGCCATCTCAATTGCCTGCTGATTCTCAATAATAACATCTTCCAATAATTCTTGATCATCATCATACATTTTCAAATAATTGCTTTTAAGCATTTTTTGCATGACAATATTATTCGATTTTAAGGAAGTAGTAAAATATACTAAGCTTTTTTCTATATTAAGCAAAGAAAATAGCTCTTTATTTTTCATGGACTGGTGAAGTTCCTTTTCAATACTATCTGTCTTTTTGCTGATTTGCTTTAAATATTTTAAATAAGCAGTTGCCATACAATATAGGATTTGCAAAGAAAATCGTGTTTTTTTATACGTAAAAAAGCTCTTCATTCTGCCTTCTGAAAATTGATGAAATATCGGATTATCCTTTAAGCAAACCGTAATAAAGCAATTCTTCGCAATAATCATGCCTAATGGGATGGTGTCATAAATTGGCATATTTTTCTCATCAAAGGAAACAAGAGGAAGATTAACAATTATTAATACATTTTCCCCATCCTTTTCAATTCTTGAACGCTCTTCTTCATCCAATGGATCTTTCATAAACGCAAATGGAATATCTAAACCGGTAGCAATTTCCGTTATTTCGGTTTCTGTTGGGGCAATTAAATTGATCCAGCAGCCATTCATCATGCTATCCGTTTCTTTCAGCATTCCTTCTTCCGTAGAAATATAAATTTTTTTCATGCTTTTACCTCCTCTAGTTATAGAGGAAATCAAAAAAATTCTCTGCCAAATAAAGTTGAATCTTTATCAGTATTCAAACTTCTAAAGGAAGGGTTATTCATGACTTCCTCTTTCATGGCCGTGGGTTCCGGTTCAGGTTCCATACACATTCGATTACTCATAAAAATTCAACTCCTCACTAGTATTCTTTAAACCTATTACATACTACTTTATAATTTATTTATTGTAAACAGAAAAGGTGAAACTTTTCTACCTATCTATCTTTGTGTCCCAACACAAAAATAATGAATAAATTTAGAATTTATTCCATAGATTATTTTCTTAAATATTCGTATAATTTAAAAAAATCCAAAAACACATTACAACACGGAGGTTACATATGAGCGAACTTGCAAAAAAACGGCCAAATTACGCAGAACCAACTCCGCCTAGTAAAACCAAACTAGCGGACAGATTTTTAAACGTCATTGAACGTGCAGGTAATAAGTTACCTGATCCTATTACGTTATTTGTCATCATGTCTGCCATTATTTTAATCGCTTCTTATTTACTATCGTTACTTGGCGTCTCTGCTACGAATCCGAGCTCAGGCGAAACAATTGAAGTAGTTAATTTACTGAATCGCGAAGGCATTATTCAAATCTTAACAAGTATGGTGAGCAACTTCACGTCCTTCCCTCCATTTGGACTAGTATTAGTCATTATGCTAGGTGTAGGTCTTGCAGAAACGACAGGTCTTATCCAAACTGTTATGAAAAGAACGGTGTTAAGTGCACCTAAAAAATTAATACTGCCTGTCATTGTCTTCACTGGGGTTCTTGGCAATATTGCTGCCGATGCAGCATTTATCGTATTTCCTCCTATCGCAGCCCTCATCTTTATGAGCGTAGGAAGAAGTCCAATTGTCGGTCTTATTGCTACCTATGCAGCGATCGCTGGTGGATATAGTGCTAACTTAATTCTAAATTCCTTAGATGTCCTGCTCGCGGGAATTACGGAGCAAGCAGCAAAGGTAGTAGATCCAAATTATGTGGGAAATCCGACGATGAATTATTATTTCTTAATCATTTCTACCTTTGTATTAGTTGCTGTCACTACTTGGGTTACGGTGAAATTTGTGGAACCGCGCTTTGGAAAATACACCGGAGTGGTACAAAAACTAGATCAAGTAACTGCCAATGAAAAAAGAGGTCTACGTTTTGCAGGTATTACCCTAATCATCTATTTTGCTGTCATTTTAATAATGGTTATTCCAAGAAATGGTTGGTTACGTGATTTAGAGACAGGCTCTGTTATTAACTCACCATTTATGTCTTCTATCGTTCCGATTATGCTATTTTTCTTTTTATTACCTGCTTTAGCATATGGTATTGGTTCCAAAACGGTTAAAAATGATAAAGATGTGGCAGAAAAATTATTTAAATCCATTGCGGACTTAGCACCGTTTATCGTGCTAGCTTTTGTCGCTGCACAAATGATTGCTTACTTTAGCTGGAGTAATATTGGTCCGATTCTTGCGATTAAAGGTGCCGAATTGCTTCAAGCGATGAACTTTACTGGACTGCCAATGATTATTGGCTTCATCATTATTTGTTCCTTTATTAATCTATTAATTGCTAGCGCATCTGCAAAATGGGCATTACTTTCTACAATCTTTGTACCAATGTTTATGTATTTAGGCTATAGTCCAGCATTAACACAAATGGCTTATCGAATTGGAGATTCTATCACAAATCCAATCACGCCAATGCTTGCTTACTTTGCGATTCTTTTAGCCTTTGCAAGAAAACACGATAAGTCGATTGGGATTGGAACCTTAATATCTGCTTTACTTCCTTATTCCATCTTCTTTGCCATTACATGGATTCTCTTATTCGCTATTTGGTACTTATGCGGACTTCCTTTAGGACCAGGGGATCCTATCTTCTTAAAATAATTTTAGACGATTCACTACGTGCAACCTGAATCTTTTGGTTGCCGTGCTACATATAATTTTAAAAAAATTGAAATGAGGGGTAAACATGGAAGCTTTATTTTCGCTATTAAAAGAATATGAACAAGAGATGATTGAGATTCGACGTCATCTCCATGAACATCCGGAATTATCCTATCATGAAGTATATACACCTGCTTATATTGCAGAATATCATCAAAAATTAGGGCATGAAGTAAGAACTGGCGTCGGCGGTCGTGGGGTTGTTGCTACACTTAGAGGCAGCAAACCTGGTAAAACCGTTGCATTACGTGCGGACTTTGATGCACTTGCTATCCAAGAGGAAAATGATATCCCTTATAAATCCAAGGTAGACGGCGTTATGCATGCTTGTGGTCATGATGGTCATACGGCTACTTTATTAGTGTTAGCAAAAGCATTGAACAAGCTGCAAGCAGACATAGAAGGAAACATCGTGTTTATTCATCAATTTGCAGAGGAATTATCTCCAGGTGGTGCCATTGCGATGATTGAGGATGGTTGTTTAGAAGGTGTAGACGTGATTTTTGGAACCCATCTATGGGCAACAGAACCAGTTGGAAATATCATGATTAACGCTGGTCCTCTAATGGCAGCTGCAGACCAATTTGATATTACCATTCAAGGAAAAGGTGGTCATGGATCGGAACCACATATGACAAAAGATGCGATTATGATCGGTGCACAATTTATCACCAATGTGCAGCAAATTGTATCAAGACGCGTGAATCCATTACATCCTGCTGTTGTTTCTGTTTGTAATTTTGTAGCTCAAAATCCCTTCAATGTTATTGCCGATACAGTAAAATTAAGTGGAACAGCACGTACATTCCACGATGAGGCTCGTGACTTAATTGAGAAGGAAATCGGAAATGTCATTCAGGCATCATGCCAGATGGTTGGCGCATCTTATGATTATCGTTTTAAACGTGGCTATCCTGCTGTTGTAAATCATAAAGAAGAAACAGACTTTATCATCAAGCATGCAGAACAAATTGAGGAAGTTCAACAAGTAAGAATTTGCGATCCAATTATGGGCGGAGAAGATTTTGCGTATTACTTGCAGCATGTAAAAGGTGCTTTCTTCTTTACAGGTGCAATGGATCCTAACTGGGAGGAAGTCTATCCACATCATCATCCGAAATTCAATATTGATGAACACTCTCTTTTGATCGCAGCTAAGACATTAGGCTCTGCGACATTAAACTATTTAAGTAATGAATCTGTACAAGATAAACAAGAAAGCTTAATCAACGAATAACAGGAAATAGCTGTTCCTATCTTTTATTAGGAACAGCTATTTTCATTAAAAATTCTTTTGCACATTTAACTATTGCTTAGACGATTCAGCGCTCCCCATTTTGTTCTCGCCGTTCATATAAAAACAACGCTACCTTTAAATTCGTTACATCATCTAAATCATCAAAGTCACAATTTAATTTCTCCTGTATTTGCTGAAGACGATAATAAACTGTATTTTGATGAAGATGCATAGATTCTGCTGTTTTTGTTACATTTTTATTTGATTGTAAGTAGTTTTGTAATGTACTTAACCATTCATTTTTCGTTCGATTATTCGACTTAGAGAGAATAGGGCCCAATATATTCTCTACAAAGTATTCAGCTTCTTCTTCTGGAACATTAAATAAGTAGCGCTTATAGCCAAGGGATTGAAAATCAAATACGGATTCTTCTCTTTGATGACTTTCCATTTCTTTCTCTAACAATTCCGCATCTTTATACGACATGGGTAGATGGCGCATGGAGTATACTGGACGGCCAATATATACGACTATTTCCTTATAGATGGATTGTAATCGTTCTACATATTGTCTAATGACTTGAACATTCCCCGCTTCTTTCTTCTTTGCTCCTAACAGTAGAAACAGTTTATTCCGGTTTGGAAAAATCATCACCGAAAATTCCTTTTTGAATACTTGCCGCATCCCTTCTTCTAACAAATTAAGCTGATTCAATTCATCAAAGGAATGCTGTTTGCTTTTGATTACTAGAAAAACAAAGTACTTTGCAGGAATCATCTCCTGCTTCTTCAAATAGCTTTGAACCTCTGGTGTGAAGTGGCTATTTAAAATATCCTTTAATAAAGCTTCCTTTTCCGCTTGCCTATTTTTCAGTTGCTCCTGAAGCTTTATTTGCTCAATGGCAATAATAGAAGCTGCATGTTGAAAGGAAAGCTCACCCACAATATCGAGAGGAACGCTTTTTCCTGTAATCACCAAATATCCAATGGTTCCAAATGAAGATTGGACCGATAAAGCCTGTCCAAACAACTCCTCGTCTTTATATATTTTCTGTAATTGTTGTGTTTGCAAGTTTATCCGATTCTGTCTAATCCAGTCACTTAAAAAAGGAATTTCTACACTAGAGATTGGATGAGAAATATCAAGACGCCCTAATGAATCAAAATAATAAATACAGTCATTGGGATTACGAGCTAGACTTTTTACGAGCGATTGCATCCCATTCCCTTCCAGCACTGTCTCATTTAATTGATTATGCAGTTCAAGAATGGTTTCTAATTGCAGAGCTCTTTGCTGTTTTTCATAAAAAGCACGGGCATTTACAATAGAGATTGCTATCTGACTACCAATTGCTTCTAAAAAACGCAAATCCTCCTCTGTAAAAAATCCGTCATTTTTAAAGTTATCAATTGTAAGAACGCCAATTTTTTGCTGTTGATAAACAAGTAAAACAGACATACAGCTAACTGGCATTAAAGCATGAACTGTCGACTTCAAATAATATTGAAGTGTCTTATTACGCATATTAGACATCGCTTTTTCAATTTCTTCGATTGTATTAATTAGCATGCTTTTACCTTCTGCAAAAACAGTTCCGCTAATTCCTTCTCCTTCTAGAAGCTTATTCTGCAAGTAGATATCTTCCTTAAAATTGACAGCAGCCTCAATTTCTAGATACTGACTTTCCTCATTCCATAGTAATAAAAAACCTGCATCTGCTTTATCAATAGCTCCAATGACGTCTTCGATAATCTGCTGAATTAATTCCTTTAAACTATCATTTGTCGTAATATTTTTTGAAACTTGTATAAATGTATTTAATCGCCGCTCCATATTATTCTCGCTGCTCATTAGCTTCCCTCTTTATTGCTTATTTCAGTTATGTAACTATTATCTCCTTAAGCTTATTATTTGTTAAGAAATTTCCCACAAAAAATAAACAGGACGGCTCTCTATTACTAGAACCGTCCTGTATCCATTATTATACTAGCTTATGCCCACAATTCGAGCAGAAGTTTCCTTCTCCTGTTTTCGTCCCGCAATTTGGACAGAAATTCGGCCGCTGCTTTTTCTCCTCATTCTGTGGGGCTGCTTCTGGTGTTTGTTGCTGATTTTGATTCTGCGATTGCTGCTGGTTCTGATTTTGCTTATTCATTTTTTCCATCATTTGATTGGCCATATTCATGCCCATCATCATTCCAGCCATATCAGATGCAGTTCCGCCACCAGAATTTTTCCCGCTGGCCATGCTATCAATCATAGAAATTTGCTGATACTTATCAATATTTCCTACCATTCCGTGCGAAGCATTTTTATTAATCATATCCTGAACTTCTTTTGGATAACTAAAGCTCATAATTTGGAAGCCAGTAATCGTAAGTCCACTTTCTACCATTTGGCTATCTAAATCTTCTCTAATACCTTTCGCAATTTCAAAAGCATTCGCCTGAAGATTAAACATATCCTTTCCTTCTGTGACAATCCACTTCATAAGTAATTGATCTAGAACGGAGGTAATTCGTATTTTTACATCTTCCACTAAATATTGGTTTTTAATTCCGGCAATTTTATCAATTAAAGCGATATAGTCATTTACTTTAAATTGAAACGTTCCATTCGCACGAATTGGCATTCCTCCAGGAAGTCCAACTGCCGGGATGTTTATTGCATTTTTTGTCCCCCATTTCACCGTAAATTCCTTCGTATTTACGAATAATACTTCCACTCGCATTCCACTGTTAAATCCAAATTTAAAGCCTTTTAAAGTAGAAAGAAACGGGATAATTTGCGACTCAATATCATACTCCCCGTCCTCTTGAAAAGCTCCTTCCATACTACCATTGTTTAGAAAGATAGCATCCTGCCCAGGGCGAATAATCAGTTTACTCCCCTTCTTGATTTCACGGTTTTTCCATTTATAGAAAATCATATCTTCCCTAAATTCTTCCCATTCCACTACATTTGCAAATTGATTGCGAAAAAATGACATTTTTTTGTCCCCTTTCAATATTCAAAATAACTGTTTAAAATTTCCCTCTGCTTCCGCTATGGGAGTGACCACCACCAGTGATTCCTCCACCGCCACCTGGATTATTGTTTTGCGGCTTTCTTTGTTTTGTCACTGTTTTACGAATAAATCGGTCGTGTCTATTTACAATTTTAGAATTCCTTTTATCCATATACGTAGTTCCATTTATCGTTACTCTCCCGCCTGATTGGAAGACCATAATACTTACAACAATTCCGGCAAGTACGAGCGAGATGATTAGCTGAAAGCCCCAATGATAAAAAAATGCTGGCATTCCACCCGATGTACTATCTTCTGTGTACCCATTTTCAGCATCAGCATTTCCACTGTAACCATACTCATTTTCGAAAGCTGTTGGATCATCAACCAAGTAATAAGCAGATTCCTGCATAAAAGTCGAAAAAGCCTCAAAATAATCCCCATCTGATAAAGCAGGCGTTATTTCTTCCCGGATATAGTCTAACGTCGAATCATCCAAATAATCTTCCGCTCTTTTAAAACCAGCTAAATATATGTCTCTTTCTTCCATATCAATTGCTAAGATAGCCGTATTTCCAAAAGGCTGGTCATAACCTGGAGCCTCTTCATCATAATAATCCTGAACGTATTTCTTGATATCTTTGCCATCTGTACCATCTAGCGTAAGAATCAATAACGCTGTTTCCGTTTCTTCCCCTAGTTCCTCAGCTAAATTCTCAAGATCCATTCTTTCCGTATCTGTTAAAAGTTGCGCATCGTCGAAAATAAATTGCTTTTGGTTTTCTGAAGCTGCTTTGACCTTCCCGCCTGAAAAAGCAGCTAGTATCGTAATAAAGATAAGGAGGAATATACTATACTTTGTTAACCAGTTTCTCAAAAGAAACCACCTCCCATAAAGTAGGAGACACATTTCAATGCAAGAAATGTACCGCTAGCAATCCCACTAAACCATAATGCGACTTTCCCTTTGCTAATTGGCGGTTTTCCTACTACCTTTCCTGTCTGCCCATTCATTGCAAAAATATGCTCCTGGTTCTCGTAGTCATAGCTTACCATCCAGACAGGAAGTAAGACATAATCACTGCGAACAGCCTTCGTATCAATATTTTTGTCTCGATAATTAATCGAATGATACCCAGCAAAAGTAGAATGAACAAATGAATCAATATAATCACTCACTTTATTTTTTGCCCTTGGCAGTAATTCTGAATCCGTGTAATTATATTTTTCCGCAATGAAACCAGCAAGATAAGGCGTTTTAAATTCTTTTAGCTGTTCATATGGAAAGGGCTCTAATTTATCCATTAACTGATCATTCATTTTTTCTGAGGCATCCACCGGGATTTTCACATAATCTAAATTTATTTGCCTATATGCTTCATAATACTTCGTTTCCGTATAAATATAATCTCCGCTTGTATAGGTACGAACTTTTGTACAAACAGCTGTCACGTCAACGTTGCTGTTAAGATCATACAACCAAAAAGGAACGTACATACCAGTAATACTTTTTATACGATCTGCATTCATAAACCCTTTCGGAGTCAAAAGCCCTTTCCTACACCATTTTTGAAACGCTGCTACTGCCTCTTCTTTGCTAATTGTAAAAGGAATTACTTTTTTAGGGGCAAGCACGCCTGCCAATCGATCGGCAATGACTATTCCTGCACCGCAAAAACTACAATTTGTTGCAGTCGTATCTGCTTCCGTTATTAACACCGCACCACAATTGTCACAATGGTACTCCTTAACCTCATTATCCTCAAAGGATGCAGACATTAAATTTTCTGGATAGCTCTCGATATTCTCTTCATTTCCACAGCTAGGGCAAGATAAACTGCCAGTATCTGCATTAAAACTCATATCTCCCCCACAATTTGGGCATTTATAATGAAGGATCACGTTAAATCACCTCAATTTATTTATCTTTGACTATATTAATCATAACGTATTTATTCACTTCCTGCTTTGTTGCCGTGAAAAATTTCCGATACATACATATACTGATTAGATTAAAAAAAGTTTCATTTTCAAACATTGCCTTCGACTAATAGTTCCTTATTCTTTTTTGCAAAGATAAATGGGATAATGAAAGAAAAGGGAAAAAAGGGGAAATGGACAAGGGGTACCAGTTTTTATCAGGGGAAAAATTGATGAAAGCACTTTTAATTATCGATGTGCATTCTTTAATAATAATAGAAAAGTTCCCCATTTCTTAAGTAGAAAAGGGAAACTTTTTCATTTACATATTGTTAAAATCACGTCCCACAATATGTTTGATAAGAAGGATTCACTTGTTGTGGTGCTACTCCGTATTCTATTTGTTCCTTTGTATAAGCATAAGGATTGGACAGCATCTGTAATAATTCTTCCATCACACTTAAATCTCCGTTTTCTGCAGCATGAAGGGCTGCTTCTACACGATGATTTCGAGGAATGACAACTGGATTATGTCTTTTCATTTGCTCACGAGCATTTTCTTCTCCGCCTTCTTGACGGTCGATTCTTTCCTTCCAAGCCTTATACCATTCCATAAATGCTGGATTGTTGCTAAGTTCCATTTTGTCTATTTCCCCTAACGTTAAAGAACGAAAGGTATCCGTAAAGTCTGCACGATTATTTTGCATAATCCCAAGGAGCTTTTCCATTAGCTCTGCATCTTTGTCTTCTTCCCCTTCTAATCCTAGCTTTCCTCTCATACCATCAAGCCAGTGTTGTTGATACAAGGTGTTAAATTCATATAATTCTGCTTGAGCAAGTTCCACTGCTTTTTCAACATCATCATGGAATAAGGGAAGTAAGCTTTCAGCAAATCTAGCCAGATTCCAACCAGCCATTTTCGGTTGATTTCCATACGCATAACGACCTTGGACATCAATAGAGCTAAATACGGTATCTAAATGGAAACTATCCATAAAGGCACAGGGGCCATAGTCAATCGTCTCTCCGCTAATGGTCATGTTATCTGTGTTCATAACACCGTGAATAAAACCAACTAACTGCCATTTGGCGATTAAGGCTGCTTGACGTTTAATTACTTCTTTAAACATTTCTACGTAGTGATTCTCATCTTTCGCAATTGCTGGGAAATGTCGATCAATTGCATAATCCGCGAGAGCTTTAAGATCCTCTTTAGAATCAAGAGAAGCTGCATATTGAAAAGTTCCTACTCGCAGATGGCTTGCTGCGACTCTCGTTAAAATGGCACCTGGCAAATCTTTCTCCCGGACAATCTGTTCTCCAGTTGCAATAACAGCTAAACTTCTAGTTGTCGGAATGCCAAGGCCGTGCATCGCTTCACTAATAATATATTCTCTTAGCATCGGCTTAAGCGCTGCTCTACCATCGCCTCCTCGAGAGTATGGTGTGCGGCCAGAACCTTTTAATTGTATATCGAACCTTTCCCCAGCTGGAGTAATCTGTTCTCCAATCAGCATAGCCCTTCCATCACCAAGCATGGTTGGATGGCCAAATTGATGACCTGCATAAGCTTCAGCAAGGGGAAAGCCGCCTTCTGGAATATCATTCCCGCTTAATACTTGTATCGACTCTTGGCGTTGTAATTGTTCCTTATTCAATCCTAATGACTCTACCAAATCCTGATTAAGCTTAACTAAACGAGGAGAACTGACTGGATTTAATGTCATCTTAGAATAGAAAACTTCAGGAAGTCGAGCATAGCTATTATCAAAATTCCAGCCTGTATCTTTTTTCAACTCATTACTACTCATATTGGCTCCCTTCCAATCGTATTTTATATTCCTATTATACCCTTTTCACAGTGTGGAACATGCAATGACGCTTTGCAAAAAGCAGCTGATTATTTTTTATACACTTCTTCTTTTGAATGAAAATCATCCTTGATGATGGTTGCATCCATATTCTCTTTTGTGACAGCAATAGGAGAAAGCAAGATAGTCGGCACTTCGACTTTTCCGTTATTTACTTTATTCTCAACAGAGATCGTTTTTCCATTGGCCATCTGAACTGCAATTTGTGCTACTTCTTCTGCTAATGCTTTGATTGGCTTATATACAGTCATTGTCTGAGTGCCTTGTATGATGCGTTGTGCTGCTGGAAGATCACCATCTTGTCCAGCAACTGGAATTTTCCCAGCTAAGCCATACTTTTCAAGTGCCTTAATTGCACTCCCTGCTGTTGCGTCATTTGCTGCAATAACAGCATCTATATCTTTATTATTTGCCTTTAAGGCTGCTTCCATATTGCTGTAAGCATATTCTGGATCCCAATTTTTTGACCATTGATCATAAACGACCGTAATATTCCCTTTATCTATATAAGGTTGCAATACATGAAATACACCTTTTTTAATAAGATGGGCATTATTATCTGTATCGGCCCCACCAATGTAGACATATTTTCCTTTCGGCACTATCTTAGTAATTGCTTCTGCTTGTAATACTCCAACCATTTCGTTATCAAAAGAAATATATAAATCAACATCAGCATTTTTTATTAAGCGATCATAAGAGAGCACCTTTATTCCAGAAGAGTGTGCTTTTTTTACAATTGTAGCCATTGCTTCTGCATTATGTGGAACGACAACTAATAAATCTACTCCCTTACTGATTAACGTTTCTGCCTGTAGAATTTGCAGGGCATCGTCTCCATTTGCAGCATAGATTTCTACTTCTGCTCCTAATTCTTCTACTGCTTCTCTAAATAACTCTCTATCTCTCAGCCATCTATCTTCCTTTAATGTGTCCATTGAAAAGCCTATTTTAAGTTTCTTGTTTCCTTCTTCTGAATTCTTGTTATTGGCAGAAGGAGTAGCTAGCGGACGACTGACTTCCGTTTCTTTTTCCTTATAACAGCCAGAAATGACCCCCACCAAGCATAGTACTACAAGAACTAACCATGAATGTTTTCCAATCTGTTTCATTCATTTCTCTCCTATTTATATTCGCTGTTTTCCCTTTAGCTTTTTTTCATAAGGAACTTGTTTTTGAAAGAAGAAACTATAATGATTTATTCACTAATAATAATTTCCGATATTCCTTTGGTGACATATTACAAAGCTTTTTAAAGACTTTACTAAAATAATTCGGATCGTGGTAACCGACTTCAAAGGTAATTTCTTTGATACTCTTATCTGTATCTCGTATTAATTCTTTTGCTTTTTCAATTCGACACTCTGTTAAAAAATCAATGTAATTAATTCCTTGTTTTTCTTTAAAAATCTTGCTTATATAAATGGGACTCAGACCAACTTTCCTTGCCAATGACTCTAAAGAAATATCTTCTTGGGAATGCGTTAGAATATATTGTTTCAACTGATGAATCGCATCTGCTTCTAATCGATCTGTTCTTTGTTTGAAGGAATGAATCATCTTATCAAGCAATCTCGTCGTTTCTAATTGCAGTTGGCGAAAATTCAATGGCTTATATGCATATAAAGGAATATCTGATTCTATGCCCATCTCATCCATCACTCGTGACACAATCCAAAGAATCTCTAATATTCGCTGCTGTGTATGGAGTACATCTGCCCCTTCCTTTTCGTAGTACTGTATAATATATAAAATATATTTTCGTACATTTTCCCATTGCCCTATTCGAATTTGATCAGCGAATTCCTTTTTCCGATGCTCTACAAGCTTTCCAGTTATTGAATCATTGGTAGCCGACATTTCATCTGAATAAAATCGATATTTTACTGGAGATGAAACATCCATTGTTGCAAAAAGGGCTTCGTGATACGATTGACGAACTTTCTCCAGGGAAGAGGAGACATTGCCGATTCCAATAAAGTACTCTGCTCCCTGCGTTCGCTTAAGAATGGATAGTAATTGATGAGCCAATACTGTTGCTTGTGTGCGAAAAGAATGCTTTTCATCTCTAAACACAATAATTGGAAGATGACTACCATATAGTGCACCTATCCAACAGCTTTTCGTTTCTCTGATTTTTTCTTTTATAATAGGATAAAGGGACTCTGCTCCCGTTGGCATCAACACTAGCATGATAAACATTTCATTCGTGGACGGTGTCTCTAACATTTCAACAAGCATATCAACATGCACTTCATGAACATGATCAAATAACAATTGTGTCACCACATCTGTTTCAACAAGCGAGAGTGCTTTTTGGAATGCCTCTTCTTGAAACTTTCTCATCACAGCTTCTCTTTGTTCCTCTTTAATTTGTTGAAATGTCTTGCCGACTGTTGCTATTATTTCACTTGCTCGACTCGGTTTAAGAATATAATCCTTTACTCCTAGCTTAATCGCTTGGCGCATATATTCGAATGTATCAAAAGCAGTTACCATAATGAAGCGAATCATCGAATTTAGAGCCGTAATCCTTTCAATTGTTTCTAATCCATTGAGACCAGGCATTTTAATATCCATTAGGATTAAATCCGGTTGAAATGTTTTCGCTAATTCAATTGCCATTTTTCCATTTTTCGCTTGCATTATCTTTGTATCAGGAAAGCCCTTCTTAATAATCGCCTCCATTCCTTCTCTCTCTAATTGTTCGTCATCTACAATGAGGAGTTTTATCATCATCCCACACCCTATTTTTTTATTTGAATGATCACCTTAGTTCCTGAGCCCACCTGACTCTTAATCGTTATTACATCATCATCACCATAAAAAAGTCGCAGTCTTTTTACCACATTGCTAAAGCCTATTCCGATGCCCTTTGATTCCTTTTCAAAAGGATGTAAATTTTCTGCTAGTAACTGTTGTATTTTTTCTAGCGGAATACCAATCCCATCATCTTCAATTTCAATTAGAACTTCCTCCATCTCATCCTTTACTCGTATCCAAATCGTTCCGCCATCCTCACTCGGTTCCACCGCATGGATAACAGCGTTTTCAATTATCGGCTGTAAAGTTAATGACGGAATTCTTCTATTTAGGCAACATTCATCTATCTCCATGAAAAACTGAAGTCTATCTGTAAATCTTGCTTTTTGAATATCCATATATTGCTTTAAAACCATTATTTCCTCTCGAAGCGTCACGGACCGATCTAGTTGTTTTAAATTGTACCGAAGGATTCCTGCAACACTAACTAACAAATCACTTGTTTCTTCTGAACCTTCTAAATAAGCCTTTTTTGATATCGTATTTAATGTATTAAAGAGAAAATGAGGGCTTATCTGGCTTTGTAAGCTTTTAAACTGACTTTCCTGCAACAATATTTTACTCTGCTGCAATTCGTGCTCTAGCTGTGCTTTATGCTTTATTTCGGATATAAGCATATTAATATTTTTTCTCATCCGATCAAAAGTTCTTGCTAAAAAGGCAATTTCGTCTTTTGTGTCTACTTTCACCTGCAAATCAAATCGTCCTTTCGATAATTCATTTGCTGCCTGGGTTAGCTTCGATATTGGTCTTGTGATGGTTAACGAAAACCAGTATGTCACAAAAAAGAGCACACACATAATTAATAATAAAAGGAAGATTCCTAGTTTCATTACTTCACCTGACTGCTTAATAATTCCGCGGTAAAAGCGGTCATAGGTTTTGAGTTCTGTATCTACTAAAGATAGAGACATCTCTGAGATATATGTTGATATTCTCGTCACTTCCGAAAATTCTTGAGCAGCGGCTTCCCCGTCATTTTCCGATAAAAATAAAAGAAGTCTATTTGTGGTTTCAATAAAACTGTCCATGAGATGAACATAATTTGTTAGAGTGAAATTATTCTCAGCGTTTCTTAACGTAATTACTCCTTGTTTTGCGTCCTCCATTCTTTTCTTACTTTGAGTAAGCTTTGACATATTTTCTTCCGATGGATTGATCATATAATTATTTAAATCCGCAACTATATTTTGACTGCTAGAGGTGACTTCATTTAACTTTAAATAGCGTTGCAAAATTTCATTATACTGCTGCTGTGTTTTATGATTGTAATAAGTAAGTGCTATCCAAATAATAGACATGATAATCAATACGATGGTTGTAAGCAAAAGGATTTTTTTTTGAATACTATTCATATGTATTGTTCGCTTTCTGAACTTTAATGTCTGTTAAATAGCCATTCTTATCTAAAGGAACTTTTTCTCCATTTAGCCATTCCATCATCAACTGCACACTCATTTCTCCCATTGCTTCTGGGGATTGCTCCACCATCGCATCTAAGGTTCCCGCTTCTAAAAGAGAGATTGACTCCGGCCCATCGTCAAAAGAATACAAATAATACGGCTCTATTTGGTAACGCTTACTTATTTCTTTAATTAAAGTTCCTAGCACATTCGCATTAATAGCTATGAATGCATTTGTATCCGGCTCCCGATTTAAAATATCTTGTGTTGCAACAACTACTTGTTCTTTCGACGTATCAATCGTTTTTGCATAGACAACGTTAATATCTTTATATTGTTTAAATATTTCCTCTATACCATTTAATCGCTGTTTTTGAAAATATTCCTCCTTGGAATCAAACATAAGAACAACCTTTCCTTTCTTCCCCATATCTTGTACTAGTTGTTCGGCAATTTCTTTCCCTGCTAGAAACTGATCGGAACCTACATAGGTTCGTCGTAAACTATCAGCAATTGGTATATCATTGGCAACCGTAATAATAGGAATTCCATAAAAGGATGCTTTTATTTTCGTTAAATTTTTAAATTCATCCGTATCCAATCCCTGCACGATTATTCCATCCACTTTCGATTGGATCGCTATTTCAATACTTTTCAAAAAATCTTCCTCATTATTGCCATAGCTTCCCCACACTTCAAAACTTACATCTTCAGCTTCTGCTTGCTTTCTTGCACCAGCTGCAACTTTGTCCCAAAAGGGAGTATCTCTCTCTTGGGTGATTAACACAAGGCGTTGCTGGTTTTGAGTCGTAACACGATCAGAGGGAAACTGCCAATCTGCGCGAAAAACATTTTTTGCCGTAATAAAGGTAAAATAACAAAGAATTAAAATAGCTGTTAATAATACAATCATGCTCGTTTTTCGCACTACACCGATCTCCTTCCAATTAAATACATCCTACAAACTAAATCATAGCATCCTTTTTAAATAGTACAATACTTATAATCAATGGAATAAGAAATGTCTAGCCTAGTGAAGAATTACAAGATTAATGGATAGAAAACGAGGTTTTAGCAGAAATAGGAGAGACTTAGTCTCTCCTCTAATTATTTTGACTTTCTTGTCATTACATCAAAAATAACTGCCCCTGCAAGAACGCCTCCTCTAATCATATATTGATAAGAGATACCAACTCCTAGTAAATTCATTCCGCTTGAAAGAGATGCCATTACGATTGCTCCGATAATCGCTCCTGTTACTTTTCCAACCCCTCCAGCTGCTGAAACGCCTCCCACATAAGCAGCTGCAATGGCGTCTAACTCGAATAAGGTACCCGCTGTAGTAGTTGCAGATTGGAGTCGGGCCGTGAATAAAATACCAGACAATGCTGCCATCATTCCCATCGATCCGAAAACAATATAAGTAATCTTTTTCACATTGATTCCGCTAAGATGTGCTGCTTCCGGATTGCTTCCAACTGCATAAATATGTCTGCCAAGCACTGTTTTCGTTGTTAAGAAGTGATATACAAATACGACGGCAAGCATAATAACGACAGTCCATGAAAATCCATTATATCCTGCAAGAATCCATGTAATATAGGCAATAATGACAGAAACAAATGCTAGTTTTAAAAGGAACATTGGTTTAGAAAGAACATCGAACTTATACTTCAGCTTATTATTTCTATTAGATATTTCACTATAAATATAAACAAGAATTCCAGCTAATCCCACTAATAGAGATAACAGATGCAATCCATTTACTTCCAATAACGATGGAATATATCCATTACCAATCGCATTGAATGCATCATTTTGAATAATAATCGTTCCCGTCTTCTCTGTCACCTGTAGCAACGCACCGCGAAAAATCAACATACCAGCTAAGGTTGCAACAAATGACGGTATTCCTACTTGGGCTACTAAAAGGCCATTAAACAAACCTACTAAAATTCCAAGAATAAGAATAATCGGAATCGCGATATAGACAGGAACACCTGCCTGTGTTAATAGAATCGCTGCAATAGCACCGAGAAATCCAGCAACAAATCCAACAGATAAATCGATATGACGAATAACAATTATTAGCGTCATTGCAACAGCGAGCACTGCTATATATCCTGCTGAATCTAGTAAGTTGCTTATATTACGTGAAGAAATAAATAGTCCGTCTGTCATAATTGTAAATACTAGAATAATAACAAACAAAGCAATATACATTCCGTATTCACGAATATTTGCTCGAATAAGTGTCTTTGCTTCTTGATACATCTTCTTCCCACCCTCCTATTGTGTGGCCAGCTGCATAATTTTTTCTTGATTTGCTTCTTCTATATTCAATTCACCTTTCATCTCTGTTTGCGCCATGACATATACTCGGTCACTCATGCCAAGTACCTCTCCTAACTCTGATGAAATCATGATGATGCTTAACCCCTCTTCGATTAACTTATTCATCACACTATAAATTTCAAATTTTGCTCCGACATCAATTCCGCGAGTCGGTTCATCTAAGATTAATAGTTTCGGAGCCACAAATAGCCACTTACCAAGGGATACTTTTTGCTGGTTTCCTCCACTTAAATTACCAGCTAGCTGTTCAAGAGATGAAGCTTTTATATGAAGCGACTTTTTATAGGAATCTGCAATCTTAATTTCTTCGTTTTGATTAATGACTCCCTTTTGCGCAATTCCTTTCAAATTAGCAGCGGAGATATTACTCTTAATGTCTTGCAGCAAGAATAATCCATCTCCTTTACGGTCTTCTGTTACATATGCAATTCCTGCTTGAATGGCATCACTCGTGTGTTTAAGCTTTTGCGTCTGCCCATCCAGCAACATTTCCCCTTGAATTTTATACGATTTAGCATTACCAAAAATACTTAATGCGAGTTCTGTTCGTCCTGATCCCATTAGGCCTGCAATTCCAACAATTTCACCTTTCTTTACATGAAGGTTAATATTCTTTACTACTTCCCGCCCTATTTGAGGATCATAAGCACTCCAATTTTTCAACTCTAAAACAGATTCTCCTTTTACCTTCTTATCTCGTTTCGGATAAATATCTTCTATTTCTCTACCAACCATATTTTTTATAATAATATTTTCTGTAATTTCTCCTTGTGCAGCATCTAATGTACAAATTGTTTTCCCATCACGAAGAACAGTTGCTTTGTCTGCTATCGAGATAACTTCCTTTAACTTATGGGAAATCATAATACAGGTAATCCCTTGCTTCTTTAGTTCCTTTAATAATTGGAGTAAGTTGTCACTGTCATCTTCGTTTAATGCTGCTGTCGGTTCATCCAAAATTAGAAGTTTTACATCTTTACTTAATGCTTTTGCAATTTCAATTAGCTGTCTTTTTCCTACACTTAAATCTTTAACAAGCGTGTCTGGAGCGACATCTAATTTCACCTTTTCTAATAATTTCTTTGATTGTACAATTGTTTGATTCCAGTTAATAACTCCACCCTGTTTGACTTCATTGCCGGCAAAAATATTTTCATATACCGTTAAATCTGGAAATAATGCAAGCTCTTGATAAATAATAACAATACCTGTTTTTACACTGTCACTAATTCGATGAAACTGCTGAATTTCATCTTCGAACACAATGTCTCCATCATATGTTCCATAGGGATGTACTCCACTTAAAACTTTCATTAAAGTCGATTTGCCCGCACCATTTTCCCCGATTAAACAATGTATTTCTCCTTTTTCAACTTTGAAATTCACATCACTTAATGCCTTAACTCCTGTAAATTCCTTTGTAATCCCATTCATTTCGAGAATATATTCACTCATTTTCTTCCTCCTTTGCATCTTAATGGGAATGGGTTAAAGGGTCGATCCCCACTTAATCTATCCACTTTATAATTTCCATGGATTACATCAAGTGAGGTCGACTTTTTGGTTAATCCCTTTTAAAAATTACTTTAATCCTGTAAATTCGCTTGCTTCGTAATAATCAGAGTCAATTAATTCTTTTTGGACATTATCTTTATCCACGACGATAACGTCTGTTTGTTTTGCTTTTACATCGATCTCTCCATTATCATAAGAACCTGTAGTTTCTGGTGTTTTTCCATCTAAGATATCAATGGCAATTCCCATTGCATCGGTTACTAATGTGCGAACATCTTTAAATACAGTCATGGATTGCTTTCCATCAATCACATATTGAATAGATGCTTTTTCTGCATCTTGACCTGTTACAAAATAGCTTGAAATATCACCATCTGAAGCAAATACATCTGCGATTGCACGTGCTGTACCATCGTTTGGTGCTAATACAGCGACATCACCCTTCATCTCGGTATCAACTGCAGTTAAATGTGTTTGGGCTTTATTTTTCGCTTCATTTGGATCCCAGTTTGTCGTAACCTGTCCAAGGATTTTACTCATTTCATCGCGGCTAAGCTCCTGCTTATCTTTTACCTTTTCTGCCTCACTTGAGTTAGCGATTTTGAATGTACCATCGGCAATTTTCGGTTGAAGTACACTCCATGCTCCTTCAAAGAATAAGAAGGCATTGTTATCTGATGCCGCTCCCGCATAAAGATACAACGGTACTTCTTTTCCTTCTGAGTGATCAATTAAATACTGCCCTTGAGCTGCACCAACAGCTACACTATCGAAAGTGACATAATAATCAACTGCATCTGTGTCTGTAATCAGACGATCATAGGAGATAACTTTAATATCATCTTTTTTTGCAGCTTCTACTGCAGCTGCTGCCGCTGCCCCGTCTTGCGGTGTAATGATAAGTACATCAATACCTTTATTGATTAATGTTTCCACATTTTCTTTTTCTTTTGCAGAGGAACCTTGGCTGAATAAAATTTCAGTTGTGTATTCAGAATCTTTTAACGCATCTTTAAAGCGCTGTTCATCTTGAACCCAACGTGGCTCATCTTTTGTTGGCAAGACAATACCTACACTGATTTTATTACTGCTACCACCTGTGCTATTGCTACAAGCTCCCATCAGAGCCGCAATTAGCATTACAACAAGTAATAAGGATATGGATTTCCATCTTTTCATTGATTTTTCCCCCTTAATTTGTTCTTCCTTTTGTCTTACAGTTAAAATTGTAGAAGAAAAACCATCTGTTTGTAAGCGTTAACAATAGTATTCTTTTAATATCTTCTGTATTTTTTTAATATCCATTTTCTTTTTCCATTTTTTTATCCATGCAAAATTTGGCGAATCACTATATAATGAATCGATGGATTTACCAATAAGGGTAAAAATACGTTTCGTTATTTAAGAAATACATCTAATAAAAGGAGCAAAGATATATGCAAATAGAACTTTATTATTTAGCAGGTTTAGCTGTTATCCTATTCCTTCTATATATGTCAGCAAAAAAACATCTTTGGTCCAAATACATTCTTTTGTTTTCCTTTATTCTGCTAAATGGAGTCTATTTAATTTGGCGAACTTTCTACACACTTCCAACCGTGGGAATAATAAGTTTTATTTTCGGACTTTTACTTTTATTTACAGAGTGGGCTGGATTCACACAGTCCATTATTTTTACTATCCTGTCATGGAAACCATTTAAAAGAAAAACCATTCCATTACATTCCTTCCGAGAATTACCAACAGTTGATGTATTTATAGCTACTTATAATGAACCAGAAGACTTATTAAAGAGAACCATTACTGGCAGTCTCTTAATGCGTTATCCCGAAGATAAGGTAAAGGTATATGTATGTGACGATGGCAAAAGACCGGAAATTAAGGCATTAACGGAATCGCTTGGAGCATACTATATTTCAAGAGAAGATAATAAACACGCAAAAGCTGGTAATTTAAATCATGCCATGAGTATTACAAATGGGGATATCATTGTCACAATGGATGCTGATATGGTTCCAAAGATCAATTTTCTGGAACGTACAGTTGGTCACTTTCTAGATAAAGACGTTTCCTTTGTACAAGCACCACAAGTTTTTTATAATGCAGACCCTTTTCAATATAATCTTTTCTATGAACAACGATTAACAAATGAACAAGATTTCTTTATGCGTAGATTAGAAGAAGGAAAAGACCGCTTCAACGCCACAATGTATGTGGGAAGCAATGCATTATTTCGAAGATCTTCATTAGAAGATATCGGTGGGTTTGCCACTGGTGTGATAACAGAAGATATGGCTACAGGGATGTTCTTACAGACTGATAATCAAAAAACGGTGTTTGTAAATGAAACGTTAGCTGTTGGATTATCTGCTGAAACATTCCCAGAATTGCTTAAACAAAGAGACAGATGGGCAAGAGGAAATATTCAAGTTGCTCGTAAATGGAATCCTTTAAAAATAAAAGGATTATCGTTTATGCAAAAATTATTATATTTAGATGGAATTCATTATTGGTTCTTCGGAATTTATAAGATGGTCTATTTACTGGCACCACTGTTATTTTTACTATTTTCTATTTACAGTATACAAACAGATTTTAAAACATTGCTTATCTTTTGGTTTCCAGCCTTCTTCTCTTCCATGCTTGCTTTTAAAAGAATGGCTGATAATAAAAGAAGTGTTATATGGAGTCATATTTACGAAGTATCACTAGCTCCATTTATGGCATATTCCGTACTGTCAGAGGTATTCCTCAAAGAGAGAGGTAAATTTAATGTGACAAGTAAAGGAATTCAAAATGACAGTCGAAACTTCCACTGGAAACTTACAATTCCCTACTTTGTTCTATTACTGATGACTGTTGTTTCGTTATGTATGATTGGTATTCATCTGTTTACACCTATTCAGATATATCAAAATACAGAAATGCTAATCATTAATATATTTTGGGTTGTTTATAACGCATTGGCTATTCTTATTGCTTTACTTATTACGGTTGAAAGACCTCGATTTAGAGGAACGGAAAGATTTACCGTCAAACGAAGTGCTACCATCGCAAATAACCACGGCTTAGAAATTCCTTGTACTGTTATGGACCTGAGTGAAACGGGTGGACGGATTAGGTTAAATAAAAAGGAATATGACAGATTACAGTTACAGAAAGAAGATATATATCTGAATGTCGGCAAGGCGAAAGACATCAAAGTAAAGAAACAATGGGTTACAAAAGAAAAAGACTCTTATTTCTTAGGTGTTTCCTTTGTGGATATCAATTCTGACCAATATAAAGGACTGATTTCCTTATTATTCGTTGAATCAAGTGATATTTATTCAAGTAGGGTCTATGCAAAGGCTTCTGTACTTGGCGCACTTATTCAATTTTTCTTTAAGACTGAACACAAACCCAAAAAATTAGTTCGCAAAACAATCAGAGAACAAACAAGTATGGATATCTGTATACATCTAGCTAAAAAAACGATTAATGGAAATATTGTTGATATTAGCAATACTGGTTGTCAAGTTAAGACTAGAAGAAGAATTGATCAAGATACGTTCCTTATCGAGACAGAGGATGGAAAGAAAACATCCGTTCAATTGCATTGGGAAAAGAAAAAAGGAAGACATTATTATTATGGAACGAGCTTCGGATCTAATCACATCAAGAATCGTATTGGAGCATAAATCATTTTTTTATCCGAAAATAAGAGACTGAGACAAAAGAAAATATCTAATGGGTAAAACGAACTATCTCTCATTTATTAGCGAAACCAATAAGTTTCCTAATTCTTTTCAAAAGAAAATATAATTAGTAGGAAAAACGGAGCAGACTGAATACACGTAGACTCCTATGGGAGCTGCGAGAAAGTCCGAGACCCCGCAGGAACGCAGTGACGAGGAGGCTTGGCGCTCGCCCCATGGAAAGCGAAGTGTATTCAGTCTGCGGGTAATAACCACAAATCTTCTTTCTTAAAATTAATAAAAAACCCAAACAATTATACGGAAGTTTTATCAATCAGCATTTACGTATAATTGTTTGGGTTTATATTTAGTTGGAATACTTTTGTTCCAGCCTCTTATAAGTCTTATAAATTATTTTAAGGAAACATCCAGTTGATTATCTCTTGCTCTTTTCTTTTTTGCCATCTTATTCTCATACATATTTTTATCCGCTTGTGTAAATAATGCTGTCATTTTCCCAAGAGAGCTTAGCGTGAATGCGAAGCCAATGGACATCTTCACCGTACTATTTGCTTCCTTTCCGTTTAATTCACTGGACATCCTATTATACAATTCTTCCATTTCTTCCTTTATCATACCTTGAATTAATAAAACAAACTCGTCCCCACCGATTCTTGAGACCGTTATGTACGGAGAAGAAAAAGCGTTTAGTAATTTTCCAGCTTCTTTGATTAGGTCGTCACCTTGTTTATGACCATATTTATCATTTACTTGCTTTAGTTCATCTAAATCACATAAAATAATGGCGATTGCTTCATCTGTTTTTGTATCAAACTCTTCCATCTTCTGTTCAAAGTAAAAACGATTATGTACTTCTGTCAATGCATCATGGATCAGTTGATACTCTAAATTCTGTCGTAGTATAACTTTCTCGTCAATATTTCGAATGATTCCATGAATAGCTATTAATTCGCCATATTCATATATAGGGGTAGCATATTCCTCAAACCATTTATAAGTTCCATCCAAGCATCTCATTCGTTGAATTAAAGGTTTGCTATAATCAATTTTTCCATGAAGTTTTTTATACATAATATCATAGTCATCTGGATGAATAATCTCTAAGGGAACATACGGATTTCGATAGATTTCTTTGACCATGCCATCTCCTAAAATAGAATTGGCAGAAGGACTAATATACGAATGTCGCATTTGCGGCTTTACTTCATATCTGTAAATGATATCTTTCGAGCTTTCCACTAAGCGAAACATAACATCTTCTTTCTCTATTTTCGATTTCCATTTATTATATTTCCGCTTATCATTTAATATCCACAAGAAAATACCACACATTATTCCGCAGCAAAAATAGAATATCCCCATCTTTCTCCTCACCTTATCATTAGTGAGACTATCATCTGCATATTACTGCTATCCTAATAATGGAAAAAGGCTAATCTTCTACCGATTAGCCTTCCGTTTATAAAGATAAATCGGTAACTGGCTGACTTAATCTCCAAGATCTTAGTCCCTATAGCTTTGCGTCTTCACCTTTCGATGAATTTGCCTTTATCATATTATTCTATTTAAATAATGAAATATATGTATTTCCTTTTTCTTCTATTACAAATTTTATAGGAAAATAGTTAGAGAAACAAGAGAGAGAAAGGACTTTTTTCACATTTTTTTTACATAACTAACCTATCCTCTTCTTCAGTTGAATCGAAAAATTCACAAAATCTCCATTTTTCATCCATAATTTCTCGATTTATTTTTGTTATCTTTATAAAAAGCAGTCAAACTTGAAAGGGAGAATGCGATTAAAATGAAGAAAAAGAAACTTATCATTCCGATATTTATTACAATAATATTTGCTGTAACCGTCCTGTTGATCATCAATCAAAATAATCGATATGAAAAAACGGACGGCAAAGAGCTAAAGCAACTGGTCCAAGATTATAGTGCTGGTAAGAAGTCAGCAACCACTGCTTCCATTAGTTCTGATACATTAACAGTAAATACGCTTGAAAACGATGAGCTTATCTATCGCTTACCAAAAGATGAATTTTTCGTTTCATTTGCTCCTTACTTAACTGAAACGCATCCATGTGCAATCCATAATCTAGCAGGTTGCCGCGGGGAATTAGCTAATAAGGAATTTGCTGTATATATTGAAGATCAAGAGGGAAATGTTTATGTAGATGAACTTCTAACGTCTCAACAAAACGGTTTTATTGATGTTTGGCTTCCTCGCAATAAGGATTTTCAAATTACCATCTCCTATGATGGTAAAACAACTAAGACTGAATTTACTACTTTTAAAGATGATAATACTTGTATTACCACTCTTCCTTTAACATAAGAAACTTCTATCGGTGGGGTTTTATTGCCCGATAAGAGTTATATAAATATAGTGTAGGTATCCCAATTTCTTAGGATACCTACATATTAAATTCGTAATAATCTTGAGAATGGTAGCTTTTAAATCCACAAGACTCATAAAGCTTAAGCGCACGAGCATTTTTGGCTTCTACTTCTAAAAAAATCGGCAAACCCTTTGCTTCTTCCATTTTTACCACTTTAGTTAAAGCCCTTCTGCCAATTCCTTGCCCGCGAAGCTCTGGAAATATCACAAAACCATAAATCCAAGCTTCTCCATCTAATTCAGAAACTCTGATTTTTCCGACTGCTTTTCCATCTATCTCAATAATCATTCGCTGATTATCATTTTGTTCTTTTAGTATTTCCACATACTCTCGAGCATCCTCTTCCGCCATACCAAATCCTAAAACATCAAGCTGAATTTCTATTTCTTTGTCTCGAGCATAATCATATGCTCTTAGCGAAATCGTTGTATCCTCCATTAACTCTGTCTGATGCCATTTCATTTGATGTTCAGAAAAAGCATAAGTACATGGAATACTTACTAGAAAATCCTTTCCACTCTGCGATGCAGCAGGGGCATTAAATAAGATGTTCTGTGCGCCTCTCTTTCTTGCCTCTTCCAATCCTTGATTTAACAAATTCGTAAATATCCCTTTTCTTCGATAATTTGGATGGATCATTCCACAGTACTCTACTTTTCTACCAAAGTAGTAACTTCCCAAAAACCCAACTAGTTTACCGTCTTCATAATGGAAAAAATCCTCTTTATTATCCTCATTTCGGTTTTCTAGCATATCGAAGTTAAGCTTTAATTCATAGCCTTCCTTTTTCTCACAAACGTCCTTTAGCTCTTTAATTTCTGAAATTTGTTCTTTTGACAGCATGTTTATTTCCTCCTCTGCTTTGGGGGATCTATCTCTTATTCCGAAAAGAATAAATCTAAAAATAAGCTGCTCTTCGTTGAGGAAGAGTCATTTCACTAAATTGGTCCATAGGTTATCCATATTCTTGTTCCATTCCTGCGATATAATCGTATACTTACAATCACCACTGTTTAAATATTTATAAATAATATAAGCTTCGTCCATTTCTTCTTTTTCCAATGTACTGATATGTTGAATGTCCATCGAAAGGAGTGAGTTTATCTTCCGCACTACATCTTGCCTATCAACATTATTTGCTATATATATTTCCCGGTCGATAATTTCATTTCGTCTAATGAAAAACACCTTTATACGAAAATCATCTAAGTACTCTGCTGCAATTATTAGTTGATTTTTCTTCATAAAATGGATGACTGTTTCTGTTTGTAAAATTGCCTTAATTTTTGCTATCGTATCTCTAATTTCCGCTGCCTTCTCAAACTCAACATTACTGGAAGCCTCAATCATTTTTGTGGACATCTCTTCTAGTACACTATTACTCTTTTTATTCAATAAAGCGATAAGCCGATGAATAATTTGTTGGTGAGCTTCTTTGGCTATTGGGTCAAAACAAATACCCATACACTTTCCGATGGAATAATTCAAGCACGGACCTTGACTCCACTTCTCTTGGGAGCAATCCATTTTATAAAATGCTTTTATTCCATTTATCACATTTTCTACTGTTCCTTTACTAGTGAAAGGGCCAAAGTAATAATGAACGTCGTCCTTATCCATCTCATTAGCAATCTCCATATGGTAGATGCCCTTCTTCCAGCGAAAAACGATGTAATTATAAGCCTTTGTCGTTTTCATCATCCTATTGTACATAGGTTGAATTTCCTTTATTAGTTTACATTCCAGCATCAATGCCTCAAATTCCGTATCTGTTAGGATAAAGTCGAAATCCTTTATATGCTTTACAAGCTTTTCCACTTTACCCAGTCGATTTTTCGAATGCTGAAAATAAGAGGAAACTCTGTTTTTTAATTTTTTTGATTTGCCAACATAAATGATGTGACCAGAGGAGTCTTTCATTAAATACACCCCTGGAGATGTTGGCAGATTTTTTATTTTTTCTTTAAGCTCCAAGTCGATTCCTCCTCTGGATCGTTTAAAAAGTAGTTATCTTCATTCCATGTGTCATCGTATCAATCTCTACTTCTCCTCCAATTGGAAAAGTAAAGAATGGTTGAATATGGCCAAAATCAACATTATATAGAACAGGAATTTTTTTCAAACTAGGATGCTTATCTAGGATGAATAGGAGCTGCTCCTCTGACATTTTTGAAGCTTTTTGAAATCTCCCAATTACTAGCGCTTTTATGGAGCCAGCAGTCTGTAATAAAGAAGTTAAGTCTCTTGCAAACGTTTCTGGAATGGTTAATTCATCATCTTCTACAAATAGGATGCTATCTGCAAGATTCGGCATATATTCTGTTCCCTGCAGCAAATTTAAAGTACAAAGATTTCCACCAAACAATTGCCCTTTCGCTTCCCCCTCTTGATATACCTTCCATCCCCCTGGTTCGAATTGGCGATTCTCTTGATCCAAATACCATGCATCATCTGTCCATACATCAGAAGGCTCTACAATAAATTCCTTTGATTCCATCAAGCATTTCTGGAAATACTCCGTTTGGTATTCCTGTAACTTATCCATTTGAAAGCTAGAAAAGTGCGGTCCTGAATATGTAATAAAATCAGCCTTTGTTGTGATGGCTGTTGCTAAAGCAGTAATATCACTATACCCACAAAGTATCTTTGGATTGGCTTTTATTAAATCATAATCCAAATAAGGCAATAACTCATTGCAGTTAAAACCACCAATTACAGTTAAAATCCCTTTCACCTTTTTATCCCGAAAAGCATCATGAATATCTTCAACCCGATGCTCAATTGTCGCTGAAAACTGTAAATCTGATTCGAAAATATGTTTGCCAAACGTAACCATAAATCCAAGGTCTTCTAATCTTTTCTTTGCTTGCGCTATTCCCTCTTCGGATAAAATTGTCGCACTTCGACTAGGGGCTATTACTCTAATCTCATCACCTTTTTGTAGCTTATCAGGTATTCTCATGTCCATTCCTCCTCTTTATTCTAATTAAAGCATAAATAATCATATATTTCTGTAACTTTTAGGTGGAGGAAACCGTATATTTTGAAAAGAACTGCACTATTTGGAATGGGGGAAAAACATGTTTAACTTTTTTCTGATAGTTGGCATCATTGCTATATTCATTTCTGGTATTTTTATTGGGGCCTGGACAGATGGACGTCAGCATAGAAACCATCATTTTACGGAAACAAAAGAGGACCGTACTTTAAAAGTGAAACTTTCGACGATAACTGGTTTAACTGCTATTGTCTCACTGGCAATAGCAGCGATTATTTATTATTTAACAAATTAAATTCCTATGAACTGTAATTAAGATATACTCCAAAATTTCGTTTTATTGTCCTAACCTCCCCACTCACAATCCATCCTAAATCCAAAAAAAGTGGGACAAGGAGATTTCCTCCTCATCCCACCATAACTAGTCTTTACAACTCCTTTAATTGCCTTGTCAATTCAAGAAACTTTCTATCTAATTCTGCATAGTCTTTATCCTTCGGAGTCATAAAGCTTAATTTTCCTAAAACTTCTTGTCTTTCTGTCTCTAGTTTCAAGCGAAGTTCTTCTTTATTATCTCTTTCCTGTTTTGGAGACTCCGTCCATTGTCTTTGGATTGTACCTTCCGCTATGACTAACTTAGTCGTTGTCGTTTTTTCTAGAAAATAACGGTCATGGGATACAATGATAAGCGTTCCGTTATATTGAGATAATGTTTCTTCTAATTGTTCACGGGATGGTAAATCAAGATGATTGGTTGGCTCATCGAGAATCAGCACATCTTTTTCTTCTAAAATATAAGCCATTAGCTTGCACTTTACCCGTTCCCCCATACTCATATTTTTTATCGGTTCCTTCCATTGAGATGCCATAAACCCTAAATGTTTCATTAGCGTTTGCACTTTTCCTCTTTCTGCAAACGTCTCTTTAAAAAATAGCTGTTCAGGTGTTTGCTCTAATGGGAGATCAAATACTTCCTGTGTTAAATATCCAATATTAGCAGTTGGAGAAATCCATACTTCCCCTTCAGCCTTTTCCTTTCCTAAAATAATGTTTAATAAGGTTGTCTTTCCGCTTCCATTCGGTCCAATAATGGCAACCTTCTCACCATGTTTAATCATGACATTCCCTTTTTCAAACAACACACGTGAGCCAAATGTTTTGGATAAATCCTTTATTTCCAAAAAGCGTTTGCCAACCTTTTTATTTGCTTCAATCGAAAAGATTACCTTATAGTCCTCTTCTATCCGCTCTACTTTGTTTTTTTCCAATTCTTTTTCTAAACGCTTTTGTTTTGATTTTACTTGGGCATCCATTCGTTTTGCCTTTGACCGATAATATTCTTTTGGAAACTCTTGTTTCGTTGATTGTGCATGTGCTTTATGGGACCAAGAAGTAAGCTCCTTCATTTGCCCTTCCACTTGCTTGATTTTCTTCTGCTGTTTGTCATATTCCCGCTGCATCGTTAATCTCTTTTGCTCTCGAACTTCCATATAACTCGTATAATTCCCTTTATGTTCGATAAGCTTTTTATTTTCAATCGACCAAATTTTTGACGTGACCTCATCTAAAAAATAGCGATCATGGGATACAAGAATAACCGTGCCCTTATATGTTTTTATTTGTTCCTGCAGCAGTTTCATACTTTGTTCATCCAAATGATTTGTCGGTTCGTCTAATAACAAGAGATCAGTCTCAAACGCAAACCCTTTAGCAAGACGCGCCTTTAACTTTTCCCCGCCACTCATTTTCTGAAAATCATTTATAGGCACTTGCCATTTTTCCAGTAGTTTCTTTTCCACAGGATTTTCTTCCTTGAAAGCGTAGTTTTCTGTTTCCTGTTCGACCATTTTAGCCACTGTATCGTCCTTCACCCACTTGATGTGTCCTTCAGTCGGAACCATATCTTTATTTATTAATTGCAATAAGGTCGATTTACCTGCACCATTTTTACCAATAATCCCAATAACCTCTCCCTGTTGTACACTGGCATTTATTTTTTCAAAAATAGTTGTATCCAGCACTTCATAACCTACATTTACTAACTTTAAAAGTTCTATCATCGTATCAAATCCCTTCAGAAGGGAGAAAAAAATCCTCCCAATTATCGTTGGAAGGATTAGCCATACCTAATTATTTGCTCGTTCATAATCGCAATCGCATACAAAAAAACTGTGCATATCGATCAATAATTGTGCGCATACCATTAGAGATACACACAGAAAAGCGATTTATGGAAATGGGCAGACTAATCCTATTTTTGTTTAATTTGAAATTTATTTCATTCAAATTTTTGAAAAATAAGATTAGTTCTTCATCGTTCACCCATCATCCCTTTCGTTCTAAGTACCTAAAGTATAACATACTTTCCGTTATGTAATCCACTGCCTCAAGAAAAATTGGTAAATTTTCTCTATATATTCCTATCTGTACAATCTCAAGATTGTTTAGTATTATTTTAATTATGTGTTTGTTAGATTATCTAACATATGAATACGAAGGACTTTATAAATATCAAGAAAAAAGCGAAAAGGAGTTACACGAATGAAGCAAAAGAAAAGGATGTCTAAATTAATTTTATTCTTTATAGTTGTCTTAACTATGTTGAATATTATTTCTCCTATAACAAAAGCAGAAGCTAAGGAGAAAGTTTATCAGATTGCTACAGATATTACATTTGCACCATTTGAATTTCAGGATGTAAGTGGGGATTTCGTTGGAATCGATATGGATTTAATCGCTGCAATTGCAAAAGATCAAGGTTTCAAATATGAAATGAAGCCACTTGGATTTAATGCTGCTGTACAAGCATTGGAATCGAAACAAGTGGACGCGGTTATTGCCGGAATGAGTATTACAGAAGAAAGACAGAAAAAGTTTGATTTCTCAGAACCTTACTTTGATTCTGGTATCATAATGGCAGTGGACAGTGACAATGATACGGTTGCTTCTTATGATGATTTAAAAGGACAAAAGGTTGCTGTTAAAACAGGAACAGAGGGTGCTAGCTTTGCTGCCAGCATCAAAGATGAATACGGATTTTCAATCGTAACTTTTGACGACTCTGCTAATATGTACGAAGAAGTAAGAACAGGAAATTCTGTTGCTGTATTTGATGACTATCCTGTATTAGCTTATGGAATCAAGCAAGGCAATGGCTTGAAAATTGTAACAGACAAAGAAGCGGGAGCATCATATGGTTTTGCTGTTTCTAAAGGTCAAAATACAGAGCTTCTTGAAATGTTTAATGCAGGTCTAGCTAATTTAAAAGCATCTGGTGAATATCAAGAAATATTAGATAAATACTTAGAAACAGGTTCAGAGGCGGAAGAAGGAAACGGCTTTTTCGGTCTATTAAAAGAGAGCTTTCCAAGCTTATTGTCTGGTCTAAAAATGACACTGATTTTAACAGTCGTTTCCCTTTTAATTGCAACAGTACTTGGGATTATCTTCGGCTTATTACGTATTGCAAAAAATAAAGTATTGAGCACTATTGCTGTTATTTATATCGATATCTTCCGAGGAACACCATTAATTGTTCAAGCATTCTTTATTTACTTTGGAATCCCAGCAGCCCTTGATTTCCGAATTTCAGCTGTTGCTGCCGGTCTTATTACCTTAAGCTTAAACGCTGGTGCTTACATGGCGGAGATAGTTCGTGGAGGAATTCAGTCAGTTGATAAAGGTCAAATGGAGGCTGCACGCAGTCTAGGTCTTCCTTATGGAAAAGCAATGAGAAAAGTAGTGCTTCCACAGGCTATTCAATTAATGATTCCAGCATTTATTAACCAATTTGTTATTACATTAAAAGATACGTCTATTCTTTCCATCATCGGTATTAACGAATTGACACAAAGCGGAAAAATTATTATTGCAAGAAACTTAGAATCATTCCAAATGTGGCTAATCGTCGGTATTATGTACTTTATTGTGATCATGATTCTAACAAAAGTATCAAATGTATTAGAAAGAAGGATTAAAAATGGCCAAGCTTAAAGTGACGAATCTGAAAAAATCATATGGTAATCTTGAAGTATTGAAATCAATTGATTTACAGGTAACAGAAGGCGAAGTTGTTTGCTTAATCGGTCCTTCTGGATCCGGAAAAAGTACCCTTCTCCGCTGCTTAAATATGTTAGAAGAAGTTACAAGTGGTGAAGTCGTAGTAAACGATTTTAATTTAACAGATAAGAAAAATGATATTAACAAAATTAGAGAAAATATCGGTATGGTGTTCCAGCACTTTAATCTTTTCCCACACTTAACAGTATTGGAAAATATCACACTTGCACCAGTTGATTTAAAAAAGGCTACACCACAGCAAGCAAAAGAAAAAGCGTTAGAGCTATTAGAACGTGTAGGCTTGAAAGAGAAAGCGAACGAAAATCCGGCTAAATTATCAGGTGGTCAAAAACAAAGGGTAGCAATCGCACGTGCCCTTGCGATGAACCCTGATATTATGCTATTCGATGAACCAACAAGTGCTCTTGACCCAGAAATGGTTGGAGAAGTATTAATTGTTATTAAACAGTTGGCACAAGAAGGAATGACAATGGTTATCGTAACACATGAAATGGGCTTTGCTAGAGAAGTGGCAGACCGCGTTATCTTTATGGATAACGGATATATTGTGGAAGAAGGTACACCACAAGAAATTTTCGGAAATCCACAAAATGAGCGTACAAAAGACTTCTTGAATAAAGTTTTATAAAAAGCTAATGGGGACAATAATTTGTCCCCATTTTTTAATCCTTATAATGCTTCTTCCCCCACTCCCCCATTAAATCAAGAATCGGTATAAAGCTAACTCCTTTTTCTGTTAAAGAATACTCGACCTTAGGCGGCACCTCTTTATATACTTCTCTGTGCACCATTTGATCTGCTTCTAATTCCCTCAACTGTCTTGTTAAAATTCCTTTTGAAATGCCAGGTAAAAGCCTTTGCAGTTCATTAAAACGTTTTGTTCCCTGACTTAAATGCCATAAAATAATAATTTTCCATCTTCCTGCTGTTAAATTTTGCGTATAGGTAACAGGGCAAAGTCCTTCCTCTTCCATCGCTGAAGGCTCCCCTTGCACAAAGAAACGTGCCATCTTAGCCCACTCCTTCCCATGGTACTATTTATGTGACTATGTCATAAAAAAATAACTACTTTTATTTTTGTTACTATAAATATACTATATACCTATAACTAATATACAACAAGTAACCAATCATCCTGTATCAATGAAGAAAGATTGACTTGGTTATAATGTAAATGCAAAACAATTAGGAGGGAATTTAGAATGAAACTATTAGTAACAGGTGCAACTGGCAAACTCGGTTCAAAAATAGTGAATGTTTTATTAAAATCAGTTCCTGCTGACCAGCTTGCTGTTAGTGTCCGTAATCCTGAAAAAGCAGAAAAACTACGTGCACAAGGTGTTGACGTTCGCCAAGGGGATTTCGACCGTCCAGAAACATTAGAGGCAGCCTTTAAAGGAATTGACCGCTTATTATTTATTTCAGCAGATGGCGATACGGAAACAAGAATTCGCCAACATAACAATGCTGTTGAAGCAGCTAAAAACGCTGGTGTTTCCTTTATCGCATATACAAGTATTGCGAACGCCCAAGAAAGCACAAACTTTCTTGCCGAAGTTCACAAAGCAACAGAAGAAGCCATTCTTAAATCTGGTATCGCTTATTCCTTCTTGCGTAATAACTGGTATCTCGAAAATGAACTATCCACTATTCAAGGCGTCCTTGCTGGTGCCCCTTGGGTTACCGCTGCTGGAAATGGAAAAGTTGGCTGGGCTTTACAACAAGACTATGCAGAAGCTGCAGCCGCCGTCCTTACAGGAGACGGACACGAAAATACGATTTATGAGCTTTCTGGTAAACTATTGACTCAGGAAGAAATCGCTGCTGCTGTTAGTCAGGTAATTGGAAAAGAAGTACCTGTCCAACAAGTAGATGACACAACTTATGCAGACATAATAACACAAGCTGGCGTACCAGACTTTCTTGTTCCAATGCTTGTGGCTATCCAAAAGGGTATTCGTGAAGGTTCATTAGAAATTGAAAGCAATGATTTTGAGAAGTTGCTTGGACGTTCTGAAACTCCTATTGTGGATGGGATTAAACAGCTTATTGATTAATTTATACAATAGTCTAGTGGACACAACCAATGGCTGTGTCCCTTATTTGGATGTTTACACTCATTTAATCAAATGCTTAATCTTCTCCTCTGTACCTGTTCCATCAACTGGTGTGTAAATACTACATCTTAAATCATTCGCACCATGAACCTGTAAAGAAGTTAAATTATAAATCATTTTGCCTGCCTTAGAATGACGAAATTCAATTAATACCTCAGGAGCAGAGCTTATTTCACTTTCATTCCACATCTTATTGAAAACAGGATAGTTCTTTTTCATATTTTCAATAAATTCTCCATACCATTCATCTGCCATATATTGACCTAAATACGTACGAAAGATAGAGATAAATCCTTTGACAAAGTCCTCCCAATTGACTGCCAATGCTCGTAGCTCCTTCCTCGAAAAAAGCAATTCAATCAGATTTCTTTTTTCAAGCGGGAGCTTTTCGAAATCCAAGAATACTTGTTTAGCAGCTTCATTCCATCCTACAATAAAAGACCGGCGATCGGTAATAATAGTAGGGCAATAACGAAGTTCTTTTAAAATTCGCTCTAAAGAAGGGGTAATGATGCCTTCTTCCTCTTCCTTAGGAAAAAAGGAATTTCCCTCTTCAAAAGCTAATCCATATACATATTTTCTCTCATCCAAATTTAATTGCAGGGCGTCTGCTACTGCATCGAGAACGGAAATAGACACTTTAATATCTCTTCCCTGCTCTAGCCATGTGTACCAAGTAGTGCTTACTCCCGCTAACTGTGCTACTTCTTCGCGGCGAAGTCCCGCTGTTCTCCTTCTACTCCCAACAGGAAGACCGACCATTTGTGGCTGGATTTTTGAACGCTTTGTTTTTAGAAAATCAGATAGCGCTTCTAATCTTATATCTCTATTCATATGTATTCTCCTTTTTAAGCTAGTACTTTTTATACTAGTATAAACTACAACTTGTAATAGGATAATAAAAGAATACAATAAAGAAAAAAGGAATGGGGGATAAGTGGTGAAAAGAGTTGTGATAACTGGAATGGGGATTATTTCACCGTTAGGAAACAATGTAGGTGATTATTGGCAGTGCCTCCTAAAAGGTGAATCTGGAATCCGTCCTATTGAACATTTAGATGTCTCTAATTCTAAAACTAAAATAGCTGGAATTGTAACAGACTTTCATCCAGAAGATAGATGGGGAGCAAAGGAAGCGAAGAAACTCGATCGGTTTAGCCAGTTTGCTTTAGCTGCAGCTGAAGAAGCGTTAACAGACTCGCAGTTAAATATCGAATTAGTAGATAAAGAACGTCTAGGTGTTTATGTTGGATCAGGAATCGGCGGTTTGACAACCCTTATTGATAACGTCAATACTTTAAATCAAAGAGGACCAAATCGAGTTAGCCCTAACTTAGTGCCCATGATGATTTCTAATGCTGCTGCTGCACAAATTAGCATCAAACTTGGAGCTCAAGGTCCTTCTCTCTCTCCTGTAACTGCCTGTTCAATCGGAAATACATCGATTGGGGAAGCTTTTCATACGATTCGTAATGGCGATGCTGATGTTATGTTTGCTGGCGGTGCAGAAGCTGCTGTTACAAATTTATCTTTAGCGAGTTTTGGAAATGCAAGAGCATTATCTACAAGAAACGAGGAACCTACATCAGCAAGTAGACCTTTTGATATAAATCGTGATGGTTTTGTAATGAGTGAAGGTGCAGCTATTTTAGTAATTGAAGACTTAGAACATGCCATTAAACGCAATGCTCCTATATTAGCTGAAATCATCGGATATGGAGCAAGCTCAGATGCCCATCATATGGTTGCAACCCATCCAGAAGGAAGAGGTGCTTTTCTTGCCATGAAAAATGCTTTAGCAAAAGCAAATATTACTCCTGCTGACGTAGATGTGATTAGCGCCCATGCAACAAGTACACCAGTGGGAGATTTATCGGAAACATTAGCTATTAAGCGATTATTTGAAGAACAAGCCTATAAAATCCCAGTAACCGCAAATAAGTCGATGCTTGGTCATATGCTTGGTGCTGCTGGTGGGGCTGAAGCAATTGCTCTTGTAAAGAGTTTGCGAGAAGGCATTATCCCACCAACAATTAACTTAGAAAACCCAGACCCTGCCTGTGATTTAGATTACATCCCTGAAGGAGCTAGAAAAGCGTCCTTATCCATTGGTCTATCCAATTCCTTTGGCTTTGGTGGTCATAATTCAGCCATTGTATTAAAAAAATATTAATAGAAAAGACTAGGAAAACAACGATAAGTTTTCCTAGTCTTTTCTATCTGAACTTAAGCAGTAAGCTTCTTTTTATGCTCTTTATCAAGAAATGCAAAATATGGAAGCGTTATTCCCAATAAAGAGGTGGTCACAATTACCGCCCCAATGAAAACATATAAAGGTCGAATGCCCCATAGTTCACTTAATGCCCCGCCTATTAATACGCCAAATGGCATCATTGCTCGAATAATGAAGGATCTGACCGAAATAATTTTCCCCATTAAATGATTGGGTACGATTTGCTGACAAATCGTTATATTATGGATGCTAAAAAATGCCATTCCTATACCAGCAATTATTTCTGTAATGATAGCAATAATGATAGAACTTATAATCCCGAGATTAATGTAGGTCAATCCTCCAATAAATAGAGCCCCTAGCATTAATCGCCTCCTCGATTGAAATTTTATTTTTCCAACAAACAATGTCCCTAGCATATAACCTAAAGGAAAACCTGCCATAAAATACCCATACATAGCATTATTTCCGTCTAGTACCGTTTTGATATACGGAATATTGATAACCATGGTAACCCCTACTCCAAATTGAACAAATGCTAGAAAAATACCTAGCCATACAATTGTTCTTTGTTGAAAAAAGTAGCTAATTCCCTCCATAAATTCAGTTGCCCATGCTTTTCTCTCTGCTTTATCTTCTCTTTCCTCATTAATGCCTAGTAAAAGACTTCCACTAATAATTAGCGCAATACAAATAAAAAATAAAGTACTGCCAATACCAATAGATTCAATGACAATCCCTGCTATAACTGGTGCTGTAAACGTCATTAATCTTGTCATTCCTTCAACATAAGCATTTGCAGTGCTTAATTGTTGTTTCGAAACAAGACTAGGCAATATCGCTTGGTTGGCTGGGGAGTATATGGGGGTTATTAACCCAATGATAAGTTGGACAATATAAATATGCCATGGAACTAATGAGTTAGTAATATAGCTGATGAGCGGAAATAGAAATACTAATCCTCTGCTCCAAAGAGCGAAAATCATCATCCATTTTCTACTCCAGCGATCAATGTATGGGCCAATAAAAAGTTGAAGTGTGAGGGATGGTATGAAATATAATAGCCACATACTTCCTAACGCCCAAGAAGAACCGGTGATTTCATAGATTAATAGAGAGTTGCAAAAAGTTCCAAAAGCTCCCGCCAACTCCGACATGCCATTTCCAATCCACATGAAAGTGAATGATTTATTTCGGAAAATATTCAAACGAACACCACTTTCTTTGTTTTGGCTGATATCCTCACTGGTTTGGCTGATATCCCCCTCATTTTGGCTGATTTCCTCCTTGCTTTGGCTGATTTCCTCCTTGCTTTGGCTGATTTCCCCCTCATTTTGGCTGATTTCCTCCTTGCTTTGGCTGATTTCCCCCTCATTTTGGCTGATTTCCTCCTTGTTTTAGCTAATATCTTCCTTGTTTTAGCTAATATCCTCCTTGTTTTAGCTAATATCCTCCTTGTTTTAACTTGTATATGCTAAGTCTTGATCATATCCTAAGTGATTTTACTTCAAAATCTATTATTGCTGAATGTATTGCTCCAATTCTTTTGCTATAGATGTGATAGCACTATTCTTTAACACATATTTTCCATCTTCTATTCCTACTAGCTGTGCAGATCTCAAAATTTTTAAATGATGATGAATCGTGGACTTTCCCATTTCTAATTTTTCCGTTATTTCTTGTAAGGTTCGACTTTTTTCAAACAGTAATTTTACCATTCTTAGACGAAACTCATCCCCTAAGGCTTTATGTTTCAAAACAAGAAAATTACTCGGCATATATTTATCACTTGGAGATATACTTTCATTTGAAACCGGATAATAGTAGACTTTTATTCCTTTTAAATCTGCAGCTATATTCCATGGTCTATATATGTACTGGGGAATGAGCAATACCTTATAAACGCTTGGTTCTGGCAAATAACTTATCCCTCCCGTAGCCCATTCTACAAATTCCTCTGGTTCCATTTTCTGTTTCATCTTTTCTTTTGCTTGGGCATCTGTTTGTAAGATCGATGTTAATTTATTTAATTCAGGTTGTACGACTGATTCAAACCATCCACTCATGACCGTTATTAGATGCTGCTTTAATTGCTTTTCATCCACTTTGCAAATAAAAGAAATATAGCTTGGAAAAAAAGGGTTATCTTTTGTTGCTTCTCTTAACTGCTCTATCGCAGATTCGTTTTTATCAGCAGCCTGCTCTCTAATAGGCTGATAGTTTTCACTTATGAATGGAATACATTGATAGATTAATTCTCTTTCTGTAAGTTTATCGATATATTCGGTAAATACTTCTAGGCTGGAAAAATCCTTTTGATGAAGCAATTGAAGCAGCGCTTTCCATGTATTATTCGTTTCTACGTAGTCTAAGTGTGCTTGTAAATCTTTAGAAAGGCTTAATCTAATATCTTTCCAATAGCTCTCAGGTTTTTCTAATGAATCCAGTAGACGATCATTTGTGATAGCGGCTATCCCTAGAGCACATTCCCATAAAATCGAATGCTTTATTTCAACTTGATACTTCTCTTGTTTCCGACCTGTTGTGCTAAAAACTTTCACTGGAAAACACCTCCATTTATTCACATTTTAAATTATTCGAATTATTTATTCAATAATTTTCGAACTGATAATTCAAAAAACTCGACCAATATAGTCGAGGTCGAGTTTCCGAGGATTAGTTTCGTTCTTTTTCTAAATAATTTTGACGAATAAACAAAGATTTATTTTTATAAATTATCATACTGACAAACGCAAGGAGGAGGCCTGAGAAAATAAAAACTATCCTTACTCCAAATAAATCTGTCAATATTCCCATTAATAAGGAGCCGATTCCGAAAACTCCGGTACTAATTGATCCTAAAGAAGTATATACTGTCGGTAGTTTTTCTTTGTGAACACTTGTCTGAATGACCGTTTGTTGAGGGATATTTTTTACTTGTGTAAAAATACCGACTCCAAATGATATTGCTAAAGCAAGGATGGGAATGCTATTTAAACTAAATAATATCGTGAGAAGAAAACTTAAAAAAGAGCCTACTATTAGAAATGACTCCAATTTTCTTCCTACTAAGGAAGAATACTTCATGCAATAGAGACTTCCCAAAATTAATCCTAAAAAGAATGCTCCATTTATAAATCCCCACCACTGTTGGTCTACCTTTAAAGCATCCTGAATAAATACATATAAAACAGCCGCAATCCATACTGTTCCAGCAAGGCTTTCTAAACATTCAACCAAAGCCAATTTCTGTAAAACAGGCGTATGAAATAATGTCTTCCATCCCTCTTTGATTTGTTCTATCTTCCCTGCTGTACCGATAACTTGGGCAGATACTTTTTCCAACAACCATAGTAAGGTACTTGAAATAAGAAATAATCCGCCAACAAACCAAATTAATTGCTGTGGACTTAAAAAAAGGAGAAACATACTTCCTACAAACCACATTGCTGTTTGGATCAATTGTGTTACTGTTTCTGAGATTCCATTTGCTTTCATTAATTTCTCCGGTTTAACGTAATAAGGTATTAATGTTTGTCTGATTGGATTTGCACACCCATCAAAAAACGCAATGCAAGCTATCACCATAAAGACGACATAATAATTTGATTCCGTTATCCCTGGTAAGAATAGGCCTAAGAGTAAAAGGAATACTGTTTTTCCAATTTGCGAACCTGCTAATAACCGGTTCAATGGAACTTTTCCAACGAAAAGGGGTGTTATAATACTTGATATAAACATACAGGTTGTGATTATAAAAGGAACGAAAGATGCTGCCGTTGCCGATCCCTTTATCTCGTAGATAATACTAATAACACCTACCGTATAGAGGACGTCCCCTATATTTGCAAAAGACTGCCCGATCAGTAACAATGAAAAGTTTTTATTTAGTTTCATGATTTATCCCCCATTAATTAATAAATTCTTTATTAGTTAGTGGGAGACTTTTAAATTGGACAATTCATTCTGTTACCTGCTCCTTATAAGCGGATAAGCCAGGGGGATAGAGGCATATCACAAGATTTTGTTACATTCATCTTATCATAAATGAGTTATTTTCTTGCTTTTAGTTTGAAGGAAGTTATTTTTGTGGAGATGATGTTTTTTCAGATTTCTCTGTTACCTTTTGTTCTTTTGTTTTGCTACAACGGTCACTGATGCGCCTCCTCTGTTACCTTTTCCTCCTTTCCTTTGCTGCAACGGTCACTGAGCAGTTCTCTCTGTTACCTTTTCCTCCTTTCCTTTGCTGCAACGGTCACTGAGCAGTTCTCTCTGTTACCTTTTCCTCTTTTCCCTTGCTGCAACGGTCACTGAGCTGCTCTCTCTGTTACCTTTTCCCCCTTTCTTTTGCTGCAACGGTCACTGATGCGCCTCCTCTGTTACCTTTTCCCCCTTTCCTTTGCTACAACGGTCACTGAGCTGCTCTCTCTGTTACCTTTTCCTCCCTTCTCTTGTCTACAACGGTAACAGACAAAATAACCAAACATCTCCCTCTCTTTATAAAGAACCATCCCCTTGCAACACAAAAAAGGAGCACTTTTTCAAGTGCCCAGTCTCGACTTTTAGACGCATACTTCGTTTTATCTGATAAAAAAAGCGCAATTTCTGCTTTCTCTTAAACCGTCCATTTAATCAATAATCCTGCATGGGCTAGGCCGCCGCCAAATCCATATAATAATACATGGTCACCGAATTTTAATTTCCCTTCTTTTACTCCTATATCTAATGACAATGGGATCGTTCCTGAAGAGGTATTTCCATAATGAACTAAGCTATATAATGTTTGTTCTATTGGAAAATTGCTTTTCTCACAAATTGATTCTAACATTCTTAAATTGGCACTATGGGGTACAAACCAGTCCACCTCATTTAGGTTCATCCTGCCTTTTTCCGCAACAGTTTTCATACCGTTCGTAACCGTTTTAATGGCCCATTTATAGACTTCTCTACCATTTTGGACGATACAGCCATTCCCTAATAAGTCCATGCCGTTCATTTGCGTAGCTAGACTTGTAGAATATAAATGATGCCCGCCTTCTCCTTCCGAACCTATATGAGAAGAGATAAAGCTTGGCTCTGCTTCATCATATTCTAAAAGAACGGCTCCTGCTCCATCACCAAAAAGGATACAAGTCGTACGATCGGTGAAATCCGTAATTTTTGATAATGTTTCCGCTCCTACAACAAGAACTTTTTTATTTAGTCCTGAAGTAATCAATCCATTTTCCACATATAATCCATAAGTAAATCCTGCACAGGCTGCATTTAAATCAATTGCTCCCGTATTCTTTATTCCTAATTTAGCCTGAAGGCTGGAAGCTACACTCGGTGTTTTATATTCAGGAGTCATTGTACAAACAATTATTAAATCAACATCATCAACTGATTTGTCGTATCGTTCCATTAAATTGAGGACTGCTTTATAGCTAAGATCACTGGTAAACTCTTTTTCATTCGCTATTCTTCTTTCCTTGATACCTGTTCGCTTTACAATCCATTCGTCGTTTGTCTCTACCATTTTTTCTAAATCATTATTTGTTAAAATACGTTCAGGAACGTATGAACCTATTGCCTTAATACTTGCTTTGGATGTTGTCATTCACATCACCTCTTCTTTTATTTATATTTTACCACCAATTACTATTACCTGGTACTAATTTTTACTCAAACTATTTCCTCTTTTTTAAAAGCTTTCGTTCCGCTCTCTTTAGAATATGTTTTTTTGTTGCATTTGCTTTACCTATTTTCATCACAAAAAATCCTCACCCAATTTATAAGGTAAGGATTCTTCCATTCCTATATATGACTAACATGATGTTCATTTACTTCTTACTTGATATATCAAGCCAAACGGCAACAATTAAAATCAGTCCTTTTACTATATACTGCCAGAAGGTTTGGATATTCATCATGCTCATTCCATTATCGATACTAGCCATAATTAAAGCACCAATTAGCGCTCCAACAATTTTTCCTTTTCCACCTATCAAACTAGTTCCACCGATAACACATGCTGCAATCGCATCAAGCTCATACATATTACCTGCACTTACAGTTGCTGCATTTAATCTACTTGTTAAAAGAACTCCAGCCACGCCAGCGAGACCGCCCATCGTAATAAAAACCCACAGTGTATTTCGTTTAATATTGATTCCAGACAATGCTGCAGCCTCTTGGTTTCCACCAATTGCATAAACGTACCGCCCAAATGGCGTTTTATTTGAAATAAAGATGAAAATTGCAGCTAATGCTAAAACAATTAAGATTGGAATTGGAATACCTAAATAACGATTTAACATATAGGTTGCTAACAGAATAAAAAAGGAATAGGCAGCAACCTTACCATAATCAACCTTTGCAGCGGGAATCATTAATCCCATATTTTTTCGTTTTGCACGATTTTGAATCGTCCAAAAGACCAATAAAGCAATACTAACTAATGCAAGAATATATCCAGGGATGTATGGAAAATAACTAGTTCCAATTTTTTTAAAACTATCACTCATAGGTGCAACAGTTTGCCCCTTACTTAAACCAATGAGTATACCTCGGAAAATAAGCATTCCTCCAAGTGTAACAATAAAGGCTGGAACGGCTCGGTAAGCAACCCACCATCCTTGCCATAATCCTAAGAGTGCCCCCACAACTACTGCACAAAGGACCACTAAAAGGGTATTCCAATCATACCAAACTTGCAAAATTGCAGCGATTCCTCCTGTTAATCCTACTAATGCTCCAACCGATAAATCAATATGACCTGCTACGATAATTAGCGTCATACCGATAGCAAGGACAGAAATAACGGACATTTGCGTAAATAAGTTAGAGATATTTCGGGAAGAAAGAAATTCACCTCCAGTGAAAAAACCAAATATTAATGCAATTAATACTAAAGCAATGATAAGTGTGTAAGATTGCATATCAAATTTAAAGCTCAATTCTCTTTTCTTGCTCTCTTCAACTGTTTGATGTTGAATATTCATTTTTCTTCCCTCCTGTGGCACATGTCATAATTTTTTCTTGTGTAGCTTCTTCTCGTAAAAATTCGCCGGAAATTTTCCCTTCTGCCATAACAAGCACTCTGTCTGACATCCCTAATACTTCAGGCAATTCTGATGAGATAATAACAATTCCTACCCCTTGTTGGACAAGCTCATTAATAATCTTATAAATTTCATATTTCGCTCCAACATCAATTCCTCTTGTTGGCTCATCAAGAACTAATATTTTAGGATTATTTAACAGCCACTTACTTAAAACTACTTTTTGTTGGTTTCCACCACTTAGTTGCCCAACTTTTGCTTCTAAGCTCGGAGCTTTTAACTTCATTTTTTCCGTTATATCTGTTGCACTTCTCACTTCTAATGCCTGATCAATAATATTTAGCTTAACGACTTTATTTAAAGCAGCTAACGTCGTATTTTTTGTTATGTCCATTCCTAGCACAAGACCGTAGCGCTTACGGTCCTCTGAAACATACGCTAATCCTTCTTTAATTGCATCAGCAGGTTTTTGAATATTTGTTTCTTTTCCATCGATGATGACCGTTCCTTCTTTTTTCCCCTTTAACCCTCCAAAGAGACTAATAAATAATTCTGATCGGCCCGCTCCCATTAATCCGGAAAATCCTAAGATTTCTCCTTTTTTAAGCAAAAAGGATACTTGATCAATGACTTTATTTCCTTGCTCATCATATGCAGTATAATCTTTCACTTCTAGGATAGTTTCTTTACTAATAACATGCTCCTCATATGGAAACAGTTCTGTTAATTCTCTTCCTACCATCTTTGTGACTATTTTATCCTCTGATAATTCTTCAATGGCATTAGTACTAATGGTCTGGCCATCTCTTAATATTGTTACAGAATCAGCAAGTGACATAACTTCTCCTAATTTATGAGAAATATAGATACAGGTAACTCCTTGTGAGCGCAAGTCTTGCAAAAGATTGATTAAAATTTCCACATCACTTTCTGTTAAAGCGGCAGTTGGTTCATCCAAAATGAGTATATTCGTTTTTTTTGTTAAAGCTTTCGCTATTTCCACTAGTTGCTGTTTACCAACTGTTAGATCGGCAACCTTTGTTTGTGGATCAATAGTTAATCCAATATGATCGAGCCACTTTTGAGCCTCTACATAAATTTCATTCCAATTGATTACCCTTTTTCTCATCAGCTCATGACCAAGGAAAAGATTCTCTGCCACTGACATTTCACCTACAAGAGCAAGCTCTTGATAGATAATGCCAACTCCTGCCTCCTGGGATTCTTTAATCGATTTAAATTGTTCGTTTTGTCCATTAATGATGATTTGCCCGCCGTATGTTCCATGTGGATAAACTCCACTTAAGATTTTCATTAATGTTGATTTACCCGCACCATTTTCTCCGCAAAGTGCATGAATCTCTCCCTTTTTTACGGAAAAAGTAACGTTATCTAATGCCTTAACACCTGGGAATTCTTTCACAATCCCTTTCATTTGAAGTGTATATGTATCCATTATTCATTCACCACCTAATAGTCAGGGAAAGCATAAGCTGCTCTCCCTTTGATTAAATATCTTGGAGCTTATGGACGTGCTGGTCGTTCATTTTCTGGAACATTTTTATAGATATCATCATAAGAATGGAATCCATCCTTAATTACAGTGTCAATAATGTTCTCTTTACTTACTTTAATTGGATCCAATTTTATAAATGGCACTTCCATTTTTCCATTATTAACGGTTGAATCAGATGATACTTCTTCTCCTTTTCCTAACTGAACAGCTACTTCAGCACTCTTTGTTGCAATTGCCTTAATTGGTTTATAAACGGTCATTGTTTGAATACCTTCTGCAATACGTTGCACACCTGCTAAGTCAGCATCTTGCCCAGAGATAACTACTTTTCCAGCTAAATCCTGTGCTTCTAGAGCTTGAATCGCTCCTCCAGCAGTACTATCATTAGAGGCAACTACTGCATCAATATCATTTTTATTTGCAGTTAAAGCATTTTCCATGATTTTCAACGCTTCATTTGCATCCCAATCTTTTGCCCATTGATCACCGACGATTTCAATATCACCTTTATCAACTAGTGGCTGAATAATATTCATTTGTCCTTCTCTAAACATCTTGGCATTATTATCAGTTGGGGACCCTCCCATTAAGAAGTACTTTCCGGAAGGTACTTTTTCAACCAGATACTCTGCTTGCATTTCCCCAACACGTACATTATCGAATGAAACATAAGCGTCAATATCAGTTCCATTAATTAATCGGTCATATGCTAAAACAGGAATACCTTCTGCCTTAGCTTGATCGACTACTGTTGACAGGGCATCTGAATTAATAGCGATAATGACTAGTGCATCAATACCTTGTGAAAGCATATTTTGTATTTGGGATAATTGTTTTGCTTCATCACCATTTGCGGATTGTACTAACACATCTGCTCCTAACTCTTCTGCCTTTTCAACAAAAAAATCACGATCATGTTGCCAACGCTCTAACGTTAAATCGGAGACAGAAAGACCAATTGTAATTTTTTCTTTTTCCGTTCCCCCTTCAGCCTTATTTCCTTTTTCATTTGCTGGTGTGCCATTTGCATCCTGCCCACATGCAGCCATTAGGAACATTAGTGATAGAATAAGTACGAAAGAAAGAAACCCCTTACATTTCCTCATAAAAACATCCTCCTAGTTTTAAATAGTTGATAAGATATGATTCCTTGTTTCTTTAAGTAAGACATAAGCTGATTAACCAGTCTGAAGTTGCTAATAGTTTGATAAAACGCATAGTTGAGTAGAAATAACTTCGTCTATTCCCTCCTCTAAACCGTTTGTAAAACGCTTTCATACAAAGGATATATTTTTTCCTACCTATTGGAAATGGAATATATTTTATAATCCTTTAATATTTTTCGAATTTCCTATTTTCTTATAAAGAAAACTTCCATCAGTGGGTTTTTCCTCATCCCCACTGATGGTTAGTTGCACTTATCGGACCTTTACGGGCAGTTATCCTCACCTAGCTTCTTCGTTTTCCGCAGCTTGAGATGGGGGTTTTACTGCCCGCTAAGAGTGGGATAAAGAAAACTTCCATCAGCGGGGGCTTACTGCCGTTATGAGTGGATAAAAAAAACATTCATCATAAATGAATGTTTCAGACTGTAGACAAACTCCTGAATTTTAGAAATAAAAGTTCGTATATAGTATATTTATTGATCCCTTTGAATTGAGATGTTGCTTTCCGCTCCATGGGCTCGCGCTGAGCCCACAGGAGTCTCACCCCTTCCACTCCAAGCAACGCATGAAAATTCCATTTGAATTTTTAAAAATCTTTTTGTCGACAGTCTGAACTATCATCCTAAATGAATGTTTTCTGCAAAGTGTTTGAATAGATTTTTGTTTTTTACTTTTAATCCGACCATCAAGTTTACTCATCCCGATACTGAGTAGGATTAACTCCTGTTACTTTTTTAAATACAGAGCTAAAGTAATAAGCATCTCTATATCCTATCTGTGCGGCGATTTCTTTAATGCGTAAATCTGTATTCTTTAACAACTCTTTGCCCTTCTGGATACGTATATTTGTTAAATAGTCACTGAAATGTTGGGATGTGATTTCTCGAAATAATATACTTAAATAACTAGTACTTATATTAAATTCACGAGATAGGCTAGTTAACGAAATATTTTCGGCATAGTTTTCATTTATGTACGCTTTCATTTCCACAATAAGCCTTTCTATTCGATTCCCACGTTTCGATTCGATGAAAGAACTAATGGTGGAATAAAAAGCATATAAGCGTGCCTCTATTTCCTTATAGGTAAAATTATTATCTTGGTTAAAATAGATGGGGAGGCCCATTTCTTCAAATATCTCGTTCACGTCATACCCTTGTTCATTTATTGTCTTACAGGACATGAATACGATATTGTTAATGGCTGTTGCAACTGCATCATATGGAATATTTGCATTCTTTAGTTCTGCAAGCAGTTCCGCTACATCTTTTTTTACTTCTTCAAAGTCTCCTGATTTTAAATCCTGATAAATTTTATGATCTACTATTTTTTGTAATTGCTTGCTGTAATAAGTATGATCGCTGCTAATATTATGAAAAAAATAAACAGCTCCAGAACCGTGAATCCTGCTTAATGCAGATGCAGAACAAGCTTCTTCATAGGATAAATGTAAATCTAATAATTGATTATATCTATCTCCTATGCCAATTGTTAAAGAGAATCCTTTTTCTTGATCTTCTGTAAGGATAATCTCTTCTAGTTGATGTCTAATACTCTCGATATCTTCGAATACAATCAACACAATTTGATCAATCTTATAATTTAGAATATACCCCTTTTCAATCCGAATATGTTCGAGAGACAGCCCCCATTCTTTTTCCAACAAATAAGCAAGTCGTTTATAGATGGATATATTAAATAAATACTTTTCATTTTCCTCTATTTCGCTTTTAGTTGTTTGGAGCTGTTCAATATTTAGGACAGCTACGAAAAAGGAAGTATTCTTAAGATGTTCCATTCCCATATATTTCAAGTCATTTTCTAGATTTCCTACAAAACAGTTGGTCAGTAGATTTTGGATTAGTTTTTCTCTTAAAGAATTCTTATTTTCTTTCAATTGTTTTTTCATCTTTTCTACATTTTCTTGTTCTCCTTTATCCCGAATCAAATCACTCTTTACATTTAGTACAAGTTTTAATAGCTTTTTAGATTGAAAAGGTTTTAGCATATAATCACAAACCTTTAACGTGATCGACTTTCTTGCAAAGTCAAAGTCTGCATGACCTGAAATAATGATTACTTTTATTTCTGGATAAAACTCTTTCACATGTTTCGTTAATTGGATGCCATCCATTACTGGCATTTTTATATCGGTAATCAGAATATCAATTCGGTTTTTGGCTAATATTCCAACTGCTTCCGAACCATTTTCCGCTTCAAATACTTGTTGGAAACCATGACTTAACCAATTCGTATTATTGATTATTTTGTGACGAATCATATCTTCATCTTCTACAACCAATAAATTAAACATAAGATTCCTCCTCATATTTTTACAATAGGTAAAATGATTGTTACAGATGTTCCCTCATTCGGTTTACTTTTAAAATAAATCCCGTACTCTATTCCATAGGTTAACTTTATTCGTTCATTTACATTTCGAATGCCAAAATATTCATTTTCATCCTCTGTTTTTTCTACTCCTGTTAACACATTATTAATGTGATTCACCTTTTCAGCTGACATCCCCACCCCATTATCAATAACTTCCAGAACCACCACTCCCTCCTTTTCTTTTCCTCTAATTTCAATTAACCCTTTCTTTTTCATTAACCGTACTCCGTGATAAATCGCATTCTCCACCAATGGCTGCAAAATAAGCTTGATCGTTTCATAGTTTAAAATCTCTTCGTCTACTTCTACTTTTGTATCAAATCTATTAAAAAAGCGAAATTTCTGGATGGTAAAATAATTCCGAATATGTTCCACTTCTGCATCAATAAGAATAATATCCTTTCCATGGCTTAATGATGTTCGAAAAAACATGCCAAGCGCTTCTATTAAATCTAATGCTTCTTCAATTCGTTCTTGCTCTAATAATCCAATAATCGAATCTAATGTATTATAAACAAAATGTGGTTTTATTAACTCTTGCAGTGCTTTCATCTCTATTTTGCGGATTTTCACTTGATCATCCATCGTTTTCTGAACAAGCCATTGAATTCGATTCATTAAATCATTGAAACTGCTTGCTAATTGCCCAATTTCATCATTCGTTTTTACTTGTGCTCGAATGGCTAAATTATCATCTGCAAACCTTTTAATTGTTCTGCGCAAATCACGAATTGGATTTGTTAAGATATTCGTTAAATAAACACTTATTAATACAACGACAAGCAGACTACCCACAGCAATTACAAGGGTTAACTGCCGTATTTTATTTATATCTGCATTAAGCTCATCTGCATAAGTAACCCCAATAATATTCCAACCCGTAATCTCAGATCGCTTAAAGTTAACAAGATAATGATTTCCCTCTACCTTTTCTTCAAATGATCCTTTCTCTGCATTTAGTAATCTATCATTGTTCATTAGTTCCTTTATAAATTTAGGATGACTTGTATCTACTGGAAAAAACTTTACCTCTCCTGCTCTATCTGTAAAATAGACATAACCCTTTTCTCCTAGCTTGATATCGTTTACAATTCGATTTAATAGACTAACATCAATATCAATAATTAAATAAGCTGGTTCACTTAAACTCGGAGAGAGAATTTTCTTTCCAATAGAAAAAACATTGCGATTAAACATATCTATATAAGGGGATTTCACCACAAATTCTTCTTCATCTATGTTTCGTATATTCGCAAAAAAAGGGTCATTCCTATCATTCCAATATACACCTTGAGCGCTTATTGTCTCTCCTGTATGGGAAATGATTCTTATATCCACTAAATCAGATTTCATATTCTTAATTAATTGAATCGTTTCCCATAAGCGAACAGTATATTTCTGTATCCCATCTATATCTCCTGCCTCATTTAACCTTAAATACTGAATCGTGTAATAGTCATCATAGATTTCTAGAATATTCTCGATATCCAAAATGTATGTTTCGATATTTTTATCCACGCGTTCAATTACTTCGTTTGTATAAACATTGACACTATTTTGGAGATCATTTATGTAATATTGATAAGAAAGATAACCAAGAATTAATAATGGGATAAGGCTAAGTGCTAAAAAGCAGACAATCATTTTTGTTCGGATACTATAAAGATCGATCCATTTCAGCCATTTCTTCATTTATTTTATCTCCCACGGCTTTTTTCTTTTTAGCAGCTCTTCATAGTTATGCGGACTGCCAAATTCCAATCCCGTATATATCATGGTCTCTTTTACTTCATCTCCATTAATTAATTTATACATATTTTCAACACTAAGACGTCCCATCTCATGAAAGTCTTGTCCGACCAACGCATCTGCTAATCCTTTATTGGCAGCATATACTATCGGATAAAATGTATCGACAATCACCGCTATCCCACCATTTTCTTTCCACCTTTTATACGAGATCATCCCTTCAGGCGGAGAAAATAACGGCCATGCTCCTGCACTAAAAAACAAATCAAAATGAGGATTTTCTTTTACATAATTCTCTAATAGCTCAGAAGCTCTATTAATGTCATCAAAGGATTCTACCATATCAACAATCTCTAAATCTAATTCTTCCGTTGCTTTTTTAAATCCTTCGATTCTCTCTTGCATATTGACACTTTCCTTGACCCCAGTCATAATCAATACTTTTAGGTGACGATGATGCAAGTTTTTTTCTTTTACTATTTTCACCAATGATTCTCCACTTTCTTTTCCTAGTTCATAATTATCAGTCCCGACATAAAACGCCCGATTGCTTGCCGGTGCATCTGAATCAAAAGTCGCCACTTTTATCCCTTTTGATACAGCCTTATTGATGAGTGGCGTCATTTTCTTTGTATCCAATACACTGATAACAATGCCATCTACCTTTCTTTCAATTAAACTTTCCACTATTTTTTCTTGCTCCTGACTATCCACTACCATCGGAGCTAACCATTCCATTTTCACCCCTAACTGAGAACTTACTCGTTCTGCTTCTTCCTTTGCTTCTATAAAAACTGGATTATCAAGGGACTTGGTTACAAAGGAAATAATCTTTTCCTTTTCTTGATTAGGTAATGGCTCTTTATAGATTGCTTGCTCATGAGGTTTATTTTTAGATATACGGATACTAGTTGTTTGTCTATTTTCACAAGCACTAACGAATATAAGCAGAATAATTAACAAAATACAGCCTTTGTTTTTCATACTTTCTTCCCCTAACCTACTTGTTGTTTGCCTAGCTCTTAACAAAAAAATAAAGAAAGGATATTCAATACGTTATGATAACTCCTAAGTTAATAATGATGAAACCGCTACCAAAATATAGTAAGTAAAAAACGGAAGATGCAGACTTAGTTTGATTAGGATGAATTGATTTTAAGGATTCTTTCTACTATTCGTTTCTTTCTCATAAGACGATGAAACAAGATAATTGTTAACAATATTTTCTATTTATTTTTATGCTTTTGTCAATATTAAAGTCACCATTTCTTCTTCTGAAATGGTGACTTTAGTAGAATAAGAACTCCAAACGATTAAGAGATAGAGGTCTATTATCCTATTCTTTTATACATTTCCAATTTTTAGGTTTTATTCCGATATATTTATTGTCCTTCTACCACTGTAGAAATCTGCCATGTAATTCCAAACTTATCTTTAACTTGTCCATAGGATGGACTCCAAGGAGTTTCTTGAAGAGGCATGACTACTTCGCCGCCATCTATTAGTTTCTCAAATACTTCTTTTGATTTTTCTGGATCATTTAAAAGAACTGCTACGTCCACTTGGGAACCAACTTGATAAGGTTGTCCAGGAAAATTATCGGATAACATTAGAAAAGTATTACCAATTCTTAAATTTGCATGCAAAACAAGATTTTTCATTTCCTCAGAAAGCGGGAATTCTGGGTTATCTGGCATATCACCATATGTTTGTACTCCAAGGTTTTCTGCGTCTAATGCATTTTCATAAAATTTGACAGCTTCTTTGCAATTCCCATTCATTCGTAAATATGCATGAACTCCTAAAATCATAAATACACCTCTTCTTCTTTTAAATATGCACGATACCGAACGTACGATCTTATTTTACTACATGTCTTTTTAATTTTAAACACTTTTTATTACATAATTACTATTTAGTTTTTCCAAATTTCTCTACAAAAAATACGCCTTCATTAAGGATGTCCTAAATATTAATAGCTATACCATGTATCTTCCTATTTTCATAATAAGAGCGAAGGCAGCGAATTTTTCATTTTAATAGGAAACCGTGGTTAATCTACTATACAGTGTGTATTATTAAGATAGAGTGACTTTTTAAGCAATCTATTTATCTTCCTATTTTTTTACAATAAAAATTCTTAAGAATATCAATCGAAAGTGAGTGTTTCTTCATGCTGGGATTTGAGGAGAGAGTTCGCGAGTTCGAATACAAGTTGAATGATACAGATGACCAAATTGTTGATTTCATCATAAAAAATAAGAATAAAGCTGCTAATATGGCCATCCAGCAAATTGCTGTTCAACTATTTACTGTACCTAATACTATTACACGATTATCAAAAAAGCTAGGCTATGAAGGTTTTTCACAAATGAAAATGAGCTTGAAAGAAGAACTTCGGATAGAAAAACAACTAACCGAAAACAGTCTTTCTTATAATATACAGAAGACCTTTAGCCTTATTGACCCGGATAAATTATCTATTGTTGCAAAGATGATAAAAAAAGCAAATAGGATTATGTTTCTTGCTGTTGGAGATGCAGCACCTTTATGCGAGATGATGGTCAAAAACTTAAAGGTTATTGGGAAGCATTCCGAATATTATTTGCATCGGCATGATTTACTTTATGAAGTAAAAAGCTTAGAACATACTGATATTCTTTTTGTTATTAGTTTATCCGGTGAAACACTACAGATCTTAGAGATGGCCCAATTAGCAAAGCAAAAAAAAGCAAAATTGATATCTCTTACCCATTTCCAGGAAAATACGCTACAGAAAATGGCTGATGTTAATTTATATTGCTATTCTCCTGCAAACAACCTTAATGGTTTTAACACAACGGATAAAACACCTGCTATGCTTGTTCTCCGAGCAATTGCTGAATATTATTGGGAAGTTGAGCAGGAAAAATAACTTTTGAAATAGCCTTCTACACTCATCATCACCTATTCTAACTAGCCTATTCTTTTTAGTATTTGTGTATAAATACACAACAAAAATAGTTCCTATCTTATCTTTGTAAAATAGTAAGAGAATTTCATTCTCTTACTATTTTTTTTGCTAAGATAGCCCTATAGTCATTCATTCATAAATGAAAGGGGTTCCAATGATGCTATTAAAAACTTTAACCTCACCCAATTTACTTCATATTAAAAAATCATTTAATACCAAAGAGGAAATTATAAAGTACTTAATTCATCAACTAGCAGAAGAGGGAAAAATCCACTCTGAGGCTGAATTTTTAAAAGATGTAATGGAAAGAGAAGCTCTCTCTCCTACTGGATTTGAAGGAGGATTAGCTATTCCTCATGGGAAATCCTCAACTGTTAAGGAAGCGGCTTTTGCTGTGGCTACACTAAGCAAACCAATTTCTACATGGGAAAGTGTGGATCCTGATAATGAAGTAGAGCTAGTATTCTTATTAGCTATTCCAAAAGAAGAAGGAGGTTCTACCCACCTTAGTTTATTATCCGAGTTAATCACTAGGCTGTCCAATGAAGATTACAAAAAACATTTATTGCAATCATTTACAAACGAAGAGCTATATGACCGTCTTGATGATGTATTGCTAAATAAGCAAATTTCTAATACAAGTAACATTCCAGTCCTCGATAAAACTATCCTTGCGATTACCGCTTGTCCTGCAGGTATTGCTCATACCTACATGGCTGCTGAAGCTCTTATAAAAGCAGGAATGGAAATGGGCGTGGAAGTTTTTGTTGAAAAGCAAGGTGCTAACGGAGTGGAAGACCGCCATACAAAGTCACTGATAAAAAAGGCCGATGCCATTATATACGCAGTAGATGTAGCAGTGAAAGAAGAAGAGCGTTTTAAACATTTACCAAAAGTGAAAACCTCAGTAGCTGCACCTCTTCGGAATGCTAAAGATATTTTACAACAAGCGTTACAAAAAGCAGAGGGTTCACCAAAATCAGAATATGTAGAAGCTGATGATAGTCTTGATGATGAAGTAGAAGGAAAGTCATTTAAAACTGAAGTTAAAGACTCCTTATTAACAGGAATTTCTTATATTATTCCGGTTATCGTTGCTGGAGGAATGACACTAGCTGTAGCTGTTTTCCTTTCTCAAGCTTTTGGTCTTCAGGATTTATACAATGAAGAAGGCTCCTGGTTATGGCTGTTAAGACAGCTCGGCGGAGGTCTTTTAGGTCAATTAATGGTGCCAATTTTAGCAGCATATATGGCTTACTCCATCGCAGATAAACCAGCATTAGGGCCTGGCTTTGCAGCAGGTGTTGCCGCCAATTTAATTGGAAGCGGATTCCTAGGTGGCATGCTGGGTGGATTATTGGCAGGCTTTTTCTTAAAATTTTTGAAGAAAAAAGTAAAGCCAACCGGTACATTTGCTGGTTTTGTTAGCTTTTGGTTCTATCCAGTAATAGGTACCTTAGTAGTCGGCTCGATCATGTTATTCGTCATCGGTGAACCGTTGAGATTCCTTAACGAAGGATTGATCAACTGGCTTGATGGAATGACCGGAACAAATGCCATTATTTTAGGAGCGATAATTGGCGCAATGGTATCCTTTGATCTTGGTGGTCCAATTAACAAAGCTGCTTATACATTCTGTATTGGTGCAATGGCAAGTGGAAATATTGTTCCATATGCAGCATTTGCATCAGTTAAAATGGTCTCTGCCTTTTCCGTAACAGGTGCCACAATATTTGGAAAAAAATATTTTACAAAACAAGAACAAGAAGTAGGAAAACAAACATGGTTACTTGGATTAGCTGGTATTACAGAAGGTGCGATTCCGTTCATGATTAATGACCCGCTTCGTGTCATTCCTTCCCTTATCGCGGGTTCAGCTGTTACAGGCGCTATTGTCGCATATTTTGACATCGGACTTAGTGTACCTGGAGCTGGGATTTTTTCACTTGCATTAGTACAAGGACCATCTTTATTAACCGCTGCAAGTATTTGGCTAGGAGCAGCTATTATTGGCGCTGCAATATCCATGCTTCTGTTAATAATGACCCGCAAAAATAAATTAGCGAAAAAAATATAGGCTGTTAGCACAAAAATCAGCCTCGAAATATAAAGTTAAACAAATACCATTTGAAAAACCTACATTGACCATCCTAAAAAATATCAACTTAAGACTGGAGAGAAAAGAATGAAAAATGTTCATATTGTACCACATATGCACTGGGATAGAGAGTGGTATTTTACAACGGAGGAATCGAGAATACTACTTGTTAATAATATGGAAGAAATCATGAAAATGCTAGAAACTAATCCAGACTATCCTTACTACGTGTTAGATGGTCAGACCTCTATTTTAGAAGACTATTTCGCCGTTAAACCAGAAAACGAAGAACGAGTCAAAAAATTAGTACAAGAGGGCCGACTAATCATAGGTCCTTGGTATACACAGACTGACGAGATGGTCGTCGGTGGAGAATCCATTGTACGAAATTTATTATACGGTATTAAAGATTGTGAAAAATTCGGAGATCATATGCAAATTGGCTATCTTCCAGATTCATTTGGTCAATCCGCACAAATGCCGATGATTTTAAATGGATTCGATATTAAATATTCCATTTTTTGGCGTGGTACTTCTGAACGTCATGGCACAGATAAAACCGAATTTTACTGGAAAACAAATGATGGATCAAAAGTACTTGTTCAATTATTTCCACTTGGATACGCGATCGGAAAATACTTACCAGAAGATAATGCTACACTTCAGAACCGAATGGATAAATATTTTACGGTACTCGATGCAGGAGCAAATACGAATCATATTATTCTGCCGAACGGTCATGACCAAATGCCAATCCAGAAGAATATATTTACCATTATAGAAAAACTTCATCAGTTATATCCTGACCGCGAATTTTTCTTAAGCAAATATGAAAATGTCTTTGCCGAACTGGAAAAACATAAAGACTTTCCAACCCTGCAAGGAGAATTCCTAGATGGTAAGTACTCTCGTGTTCATCGAAGTATTTATTCCACACGTATGGATATAAAAGCAGCAAACACAAGAATTGAGAATAAAATTACCAATATTCTCGAGCCACTGGCTTCTCTTGCATACAGCCTAGGCTTTGAATATCATCACGGCTTAATTGAACTCATTTGGAAAGAAATAATGAAGAATCATGCTCATGATAGTATTGGCTGCTGCTGTTCAGACAAAGTCCATCGGGAAATCAGCAACCGCTTCTTTCTAGCTGAAGAAAGAGTCGACCAGCTTATTCAATTCTATAAAAGAAAAATCGTGGATTCCATGGATACGGAAAAGCAATATGACCGCTTAACTGCCTTTAACTTACTGCCATATGAGCGAAAAGAAACAGTAACAACAAGTGTGATCACCAAATTAAAATCATTCAAACTTTTGGATATAAATGGAAAGAAATTAGATTATGAAATTATCCGAAGTGAAATTATTGATCCTGGCTTAATCGATCGTCAAATTGTTCATTATGGAAATTATGATCCCTTTTTTAAGTACATGATTCAATTTCAAGACACTCTACCTGCAATGGGATATAAAACATTTTTTGTTGTTGAAAGCCAAGAAACTGTTCAGGATACTCTGTTGTCAACATATAAAGTGGATACAGAATTCTACGAAATTATGGTAAACGAAAATGGAACCTTAAATATTTTTGATAAAAAATCAAATCAGCATTTTGATCAAGTTTTACTCTTAGAAAATGGTGGAGATGACGGGGATGAATATGATTTCTCTCCATTAAAAGATGAAACGCTCCTCTATAGTAAGGATGTAAAAGCAATAACAGAAATCAAACAGAACAAGTATGGTTCCTCCATTGACATACAGTACACAATGGCTGTTCCAGAAAACTTAGAAAATCGTAAAGTCCAAGCTCTTAATAGTACAATCGATGTTCATATTACTGCAACCATTTCTAACACTAAGCCAGTAATAGAATTAAGGTTTGAAATAAATAACCATGCAAAAGATCATCGATTACGTGCTTTGATTCCAACAAATATTGCATCAGCTTTTTCATTTGCCGATAATCAATTTGGTACGATTAACCGGGAAGTTTTTGATCCAGCGATGCATTTATGGAAAAAAGAAAATTGGGATGAGCGCCCAGATTCTATCTTTCCATTTCTAAGTTTCGTAAGCCTTAAGGATAGAGATTATAGTGTCAGTGTTCTTACTAATAGCACTAGAGAATACGAAATAATTGGAGATCAATATAACACCATTGCTATTACTCTGTTTAGAAGTATCGGATTTCTTGGGAAAGAGGAAATGTTACGCAGACCGGGGCGCCCATCTGGTATTAAACTACCGACGCCGGATTCACAAATGCTTGGTGTACTAACTTTAGATTTCGCTATTGCAACTCATTCAGTATTATCAAATGCTGCTCGTATTGCAAAAGAATATTTAACGCCAATTACAACCTATAATAAAATTCCATATGATGCTATGAAACTTAATAAGTCAGATAAAAAGGTACCATTAGAGTTCAGTCTCTTTAAAGAAGTAAAACCAAACATGGTCCTCAGTACTTTAAAAAAAGCAGAAAAAGAAAACAGCTTCATATTAAGAATGTACAATCCAACAGAAGCAGACGAAACAGCAATAGTTAACTTCAACTCAAAAGTTAGCCATGCTTATTTAACAAACCTAAACGAGAAGACCATAGAGGATCTTCCAGTAAAACAAAGTCAAGTAGAAGTAAATATCCAATCGAATCAAGTGAAGACAATTTCCTTTAGCAAAGAATGATTCAAAAATTGGATAAATAATATGCATACAGAAATTAAAGGCTCGGACATAAGTATTCCAGCCAAGGATAAGCCCAAACAATTATACGTAGATGTTGATAAAACTTCCGTTATAATTGTTTGGGTTTTTTATTAATTTCAAGAAAGAAAATTTGTGGTTATTACCCGCAGACTGAATACACTTCGCTTTCCATGGGGCGAGCGCCAATCCTCCTCGCTTCTTAAGTTCCTGCGGGGTCTTGGACTTGCTCGCAGCTCCCATAGGAGTCTACGTGTATTCAGTCTGCTCCGTTTTTCCTACTAATTTTATTTTCTTTTGAAAAGAATTAGGAAACTTATTGGTTTCGCTACTAAATGAGAGATTGTTCGTCTTTACCTACTATATATTTTGTTTTGTCCCAGCCTTGCTAACAATAAATATGTCGATACAGTTATTTATTTCACACATAGTATCCTGTCCTAAAGCAATAAATCAACAAACCTTTTGAGCTTTATACTTTATACTTTGAACCTTGTTTACAATCTCGGATATGATCCTATATCTTACTTTATTTAAAGATTTATCAAAGAGTTTCTATTAGGAATTAAAATCATAAATCTTCCCTTTAATCAAATACCCTGTGCTTTCCGCCATATTGGTTATATGGTCTGCTGTTCTTTCCAAATAACGATTGATAAATAATAATTGAACAAGTTGATTTGTTTCTTCTGGATGCTCACTTAAGTATGCTGTAAGTTTCTTATATGTTTCCAAATAATAATCATCCACTTGATCTTCTAACTTACTTATTTCTTTTGCAAGTACGATATCTTCCTCTATGAAAGATTTTATTGCTTTTTTCAACATTTCGATGGATAGTTCCTTCATTCTTTCTAGTTGTGTAATATCTAAAAGAGAAGGCGTTTTTCCGATCTTAATCGTTGCCTTTGCAATGTTTACAGCAAAATCTGCAACTCGTTCGATTTCTGAAGAGATTTTAATTACACCAATTACTACGCGTAAATCTCTTGCAACTGGTTGCTCTTTTGCCATTAACCAAATTGCAAAATGATTAATTTCCGATTCGAGATTGTCAATGTCTGTATCTTCCTCTATTACATTTAAAGCAATTTCTACATCTTGTGTTTTTAATGCATCAAAAGCCTCTTCCAAAGAAGCTATCGACATTTCACCCATTTCTGAAATTTTTCCTTTTAACTCTTCTAGTTTCTTCTCAAAGTTTTCACGAATGACCATTTGCTCCTCCTATTATCCAAAGCGACCTGTTACATAATCTTCTGTGCGCTGATCTCTTGGTGTAGAAAAAATCTTATTCGTTTCATCGTATTCAACCACTTCTCCGTTTAAGAAAAAGGCTGTCTTATCGGAGATTCTTGCTGCTTGTTGCATGTTATGTGTAACAATAACAATCGTATAATCTTTTTTCATTTTTGTAATAAGCTCTTCTACTTTCAAAGTAGAAATGGGATCTAATGCAGAAGTGGGCTCATCCATTAAAATAACATCTGGTTTCATTGCAATAGCGCGAGCAATACAAACACGTTGCTGCTGTCCACCTGATAAACCAAGTGCAGATGTTTTTAAACGGTCTTTTACTTCCTCCCAAATAGCTGCGCCACGTAAGCTTTCTTCTACAATTTTGTTTAATTCCTTTTTATTTTTGATTCCTTGCATTCTAGGTCCATAAGCAACATTATCAAAAATACTCATCGGGAATAAATTAGGCTTTTGAAAAACCATTCCTACTCTTGTGCGTAACTTTATAACATCATTTGATGCATATATATTTTCCCCATCAATGACGATATCTCCTGCAATTTTTACGCCATCAATTAAATCATTCATACGGTTTAGCGTTCTTAGAAAGGTTGATTTACCGCAACCAGACGGTCCAATTAAAGCCGTTACTTTTTTTTCTTCAATATCAAGTGATACTCCAAACAACGCTTGTTTTTCTCCGTAAAATAAATTTAAATCAGTAACACTAATTTTTGATGTTCCAGGTGTACCTTCTTGACCTACCTGTAAAAATGCTTTCCCTGTTTTCTTTTGACTTTTTTGCTTTACTGTTGTAGTCATAAACATACCCCTTATAAATTAGTAGTCTGCCTTGTTTAATTTTTTTGAAATATATGTTGCAATAAGGTTTATAGCAAGAATTATTACAATCAAGACAATACCGACTGCAGCAGCTAGTTCAATATCTCCAGACTCTTGCGTTACTAAAAAGGAATGAACAGTTAATGTTCGAGCAGATGACAGCAAGCCCTCTGGCATTGCAGCAACTGTACCTGCAGTTAAGAAAATCGCAGCAGACTCTCCAACAATTCTTCCGATTGAAAGGATAATTCCTGATAATATCCCAGGCATCGCACTAGGTAAAATAACTTTATATAATGTTTGTAGTCTCGTTGTACCGAGGGCTAAAGATCCCTCTCGATAGGTTGGAGGAACTGTTTTTAAAGATTCCTCTGTTGTTCGAATAATAACAGGTAGTACGATAATCGTTAACGTTAAAGAAGCTGCCAAAATAGACATGCCCAATTTTAATGTTGTTACAAAGAATACTGCCCCAAATAAACCGTAAATAATCGAGGGAATACCTGTTAAGCTTTCTGTTGCAAATCGTATCACTCTAACTAGTCGGCCTTGTTTCGCATACTCTTGTAAATAAACAGCCGCTAATATTCCAATTGGAGTTGCAATGATTAAGGAAATTACAATTGTATAGATAGTTGTAACAATCATTGGCCAAATTCCGCCGCCACCCGTTGGGGAATAATCTCCAAAAATAAAATCAAAGTTAATTAAGCGAAATCCTTTATAAAAAATATAACCAACAATCATAACAAGGACGGCAACTGATAAGAAAGCAGAAAACCAAAGAAGTCCACGTAACAAGTTATCTTTCCATTGTCTCATCTTATTTGCCACCCTTCGAACTAATTTTCGCTAAAACAAAATTCAATATTAAAATGAATGAGAATAAGACAATACCCGTTGCAAATAGCATTTCTTGATGTGTTCCGGCAGCGTAACCCATTTCTAAGGCAATGTTTGTCGTTAGCGGACGAACACTATCTGTTAAGCTTGTAGGCACGATTAAACTGTTACCTGCAACTAAAATAACTGCCATTGTTTCTCCGATTGCCCGCCCTAATCCTAATACAATTGCTGTCATAATACCTGATTTTGCTGCAGGGACAACAACTTTAAAAATAGTTCCGATTTCCGATACTCCTAGGGCAAGTGATCCTTCTCTATACGTTCTTGGTACAGCGCGAATCGCTGTCTCTGCTACTGTTACAATTGTTGGTAACATCATAATTGCTAACACTAGAATAACTGCGAATAAACTTTGACCTTTTACTAAACCAAATGTATTTTGCAAAAATGGAACGATAATTGCTAGACCAAACACACCATATAAAACAGATGGAATCCCTGCTAAAAGCTGAATCGCTGGTGAAACAATTTTTGCGATTCTTTTTGATGCTATTTCTGCCAAAAAGATTGCGGTAAATAGTCCAATTGGAACGCCAATAACTAGTGCTCCAATGGTTGCATAAAGGGATGCGACAATCATCGGCCAAATCCCAAATTCCCCTTCGCTCGGTACCCAGTCTACTCCAAAGATAAAATCAAAAAAACTATACCCCTCAGCCACAAAAGGATGTGTCCCTTTATAAAATACGAATCCAATAATTAATACTAAGCTTATTACGGAAAGAAGGGCACATAGCATGAAAACTCTTGCTGAGACCTTCTCAAACATATACTTCCTCTTATTTGCCTTGCCCATTTCTGAGGCTTGCTTTTCGGTTGTTTGAATAGACACTCTATTTTCCTCCAAGATTACTTCTAAAGATTTTGGTTTTACTTAATAGGAATTGCTCCTGCTTCTGCGGCAATCTTTTGCCCCTCATCACTTAGAATAAAATCGATGAATTTCTGGCCATTCGCCGTTAAATTCCCATCTTTATATACAAACAGAAACGGTCTTGATAACTTATATTTTTGCTCTAATACATTTTCAGCAGTAGCCTCAACACCATCAATATTGATTGTCGAGATAGCATCATCGATGTATTCAAAGGAAATGAATCCTACTGCATGTTTATTATTTGCAACTGTCGTTTTAATATTTCCGTTCCCACTTGCTATAATTGCATTTCTAATTAATTCTCCGGATCCGTAGCCTACAATCTCTTGGAAAGCATCACGTGATCCAGATCCATCCTCACGAGAGACAACAACAATTTCCATGTCATCTCCTCCAAGTTGTTTCCAATTCGTTATTTCACCAGTGAATATTTGTTTGACCTGCTCTAAGGTTAACTCTTTCACTTTATTGCTTGGATGTGTCACTACTACAATTCCATCATAAGCAATGACTACTTCCTTTAAATTCCCTTGTTCTTCTTCTTTTAAGTCACGTGAAGACATCCCGAGTTCGGAAACTCCACTCATCGCATTTGCAATACCTGCGGAAGAACCAATTTGATTTATTTCAATTTTTATATTATCGTGTTCATGATATTTTGCTGCTAATTTCTCAGCAAGTGGTCCGACAGAAGTAGATCCTGAAATTGATATCGGTGATTTACTGTCATTTATTTGTTCCGATTCTGAATTACTTGCACATGCTGATAATAGTGCGAGTATAGACAGAAACATGAGTACCATTTTTATTTTTTTTATTATGACCATGTTTTACCTCCAAAAAAAATAGCAACTTGTCTATGTCGTATCTTGTCTAATTAGTATGATAAATCCCAAGTGTAAATATTCTATTGTCTCTTTGTAAAGGTTTTGTAAATATCATTAAAATCAATATCTTTCGTGTTATTTTTTGTAAAAATAAATTACTAGAAGCGGAAAATGAAGAAAAATACATTCCAAAAAAAGATAGCAGGGGGATATTCCCCTGCTATCTTTTTTTCACTAAATTATTTTATTTAAACTGGTATAACTTACTATTTTTTACTTTTTTGTATTTAGCTTTTTCTCTTTGCTAAAAGATTGGTGTTTTTCAATAAGGTAATAATTTTAAAAAAATACTGAGTAGCCTGAATACAAGTAGACACCATCGAGGATAAGTGAGAAAGATAAGACCTGTCCGGAGGCTGTGTCCCCCCTCCTACTCAATTTGTCCAATTGCACTTATTTACTATAGAGTACCTTTTAAATTTATTTTCCTGGTTACCAACTTCATGCAGCATCGTTTTCCAGAAAAAGGTTTCAACAACATATATATTATTTAACACTTCTTGTATTCTAATTATATATGTCTTTTCCTTTTTTATAGATTCTAGATAAAATAACCTTGCCAACTTTTTATACAATGAAATTAATTCTACACATTTTTCAATTAATGTATCTAATTACTTTTGTTGTGTTTGATAAGTCTAAGAAAAATTTTTATTACGAAACAGATCCTTCTTATATAAAGTTATAACAGTATTGCTGTAACTCGCTATCTGTTGAGTAACATCAACTAAATTGATTTCATGAGGTGGAGATTTTACTGTCCATTAAGAGTGAGATAAAAAATAACAAAGATTATATGTAAATACCCCTTTTGGGATTATAATAAGCAGAGATACATACATTAGGAGGCCAAATAATGGACAAGCAAGGACAAGAAAAATTTTTATCTTTCATTTTGCAAAGAGTGCAAGAGGGAAAAGAAGAAGAAGCGAAAGAGATACTCATGGAAAACTTCCGAAAACAAAATGAAGGTACTTTTTCTCAAAGTGATATTGAACAATTTCTTCCTAAAATGATTAGTCTAATAAAACCAGAAAAATTAGAGGAAATTCAAGCGGTTGTGAAGCAGTTTTCTGGCAGTTTCGGCAGTAAATAAGGATTTCTCAAATAACTTGGAAAATTTCCAAGTTATTTTTTATTTTTGTTTATAAATAAGCCACTATATTCCCCTTCTACCCTTCTTTTTTTGTCCCGAATAAAATAATTTTGAATAGGATATATCGTGCAAAATGATGGGTGGTTGATGAAAAGTGAGTGGACATTTTAAAGAAATTTTCGGAACAGCTATTAGCACGATCGGTACTATCCTATCGGAAATACTCCTTCCTTCCATTTATCGAATGAAACGAATTATCAACTTCGTTTAGTTGGTAATGTATTACAAGGAACAGGCAGCGCCTTATCTGCTGACGGACAAGGAACAATCTCATTAGAAAAACTAGGAGATGAGATTCAAGCTATCGGAAATTCAACTGTTGTAACCGGATTAGTGCTTTATAAAACAAGTAATACCCCAGCCGAGCAAAAATTAATTATTACAGGTAGCTGGCTGCAAGCTCTAGGAAGTTTTGTTGGACTTACAGATGAATTTTTCGATAGCACAGCAGATGGAAGAATCGAAAATATAATTGGCGGTTTATTACAAGGGATTGGGAATTCTTTGCAGGCGATTGGTGGAACGGAACAATTAAAAGGAATAAATAACGATGGCCAACAGAATATTGGTACATTAGGCAGTTGGATTCAAGCGACAGGAGCTGTCATTTCGCTTATTGGTCAAGTAAAAGAAGAATTAGAGGAAATTGCAATGAATATTAATGAATAATGAAGTTTAGTGGGCAAAGATTAATAAGCGAGGGAAAGAAAAATCTTCCCCTCGTTTATTGAATGAGAAATGTTATATTTTGATATCCTAGACCTCCATATTTAACTTTGAACATCAAAGGACTTAAAACTATGCTTTTCTCTTTTTGGGCCAAATAAAATTCGTTATCGCAATAATCAAGTCGATCCCTAATACTAGCGTCCATAGTTTTAATATACCATCTAGTGCTTCTGTACGAGCTGAATCATTTATGGAAAATATTAAAATGAATAATATCCCTGCTCCAATTGCATAAGCTAACACATGTTTTCCCCAGCTTTTCAGATATTGTCTTGCATAGTCCATCCCAAACAATTGAATCGGCTTTGATCCTTGCTTTGCGATGTAATAACGAAATCTTACATCCGCCCATTTAATCATATCTCTTCCAAAGGCAATCGAAATGCCGATATATACAGCAGCAATAGCATGTGCAGTAGTTGCTGTTGCTCCTCGATACATATCGATACTTGTAGTAACCAACAATAATAAATCAATTACAGGTGTTAATGCTAGAAAGAAGAAACCTAGTTTTTCCTTCTTAAAAATATATCTAGTTATTAATCCTAAAATAATCACAATCCAAAAACCTATTTCACTTGCAACTATCATCCATGCAACAAAGTTCAAAAGATCCCTCCTCTCCCGCATTAACAGGGATGAAAAACTTCCACCGCTTCATGTATTACTTATTTCGAATAACAAAACGATTTTCCCACATGTTTTTTTACGATTAATAGTTAGAAAAAGTTTCATAGTGGAATACTTTATTTTTAAATGGTTATTGTATATTTAGTTCATAAGGTAGCAACCAATTTTTAAGGAACTAGGCTTTCGCTAATTTCAATGCCTGTTTGGCCATTTGCATAGATTCGTCCACACCGGACAAAAGGGCAAATTCGGCTATACCAGCTGGATATGCTGCCTCTAATTCGATGATATGACTTTCATTTTAGGCTTGTCCAAGAGTGAAATGAAAATAGCGCCAGATAGTCGACATACGACTACTAGACGCTACTTTTTTAATATATGGGGTCCAAATTTAATACTCGAGCTTAAGAATATTTTATAACTGCCAACTCTCCTATACAGTCATTTTCCAGCTCGACAAAGCTAACCACTTCTCTTTCTCTTTGTAATCAGGCATTAGCTTTCCAACAAGACGCCAAAAGGAGCGGTCATGATTAAGATGAACCATATGACACATTTCATGAACAACAACATAATCAATTACCTCGAGAGGAGCCATTGCTAACCTCCAGTTAAAGGTTAATTGGAAATTTGAATCACAGGTTCCCCATGTAGTTTTACTGTCAGTAATTCGAATCGAGCGAGGTTTTGTTTTGAAATTATTTTGATAGTGAAAGACTCGTTCTTCTACTAAAGCCTTACACCTCTGATAATAATACCTTTTCAATAATTGCTTTATTTTGTTCTTATCAAGATGCTTTATATAAACATGCAGTATTTCTTTTTCGAACTCCACACGTTCTTGTATAACAGCTATATCTTGGACGATTTTAATAGGATAAGTATTACCTAAATACAGAAAACTTTCATTATTTTCATATACCTTTTCCTGTGGACCTTCCATTCTTTTCTTCATTTCTTTTATTTTGTTGAGAATTTGATCCCAGTTTCCCTCTAGCACATGAATTACACATTCATCAGGCGTCTTTTTTGGTGCCAAAACTACTATATTTCCATAGCCATCTATGGAAAGCCCGATGGAAGTACGATTTTTATATTTTATATCAAAACGTATTGTTTCTCCTAAATAAGTATGTAGCATATTTTCACCTGACTAGTCCTTTACTGCTTATCCTCTATATTTAAGCGCTAATCCTTTTAAGAAGTTCCTGGCGAAATTATCTAAGCACACTTTATAATTTTTATGCCCTTCTTTTCTGAAGAAGGCTCCTAGCTCTCCTTTTGATACATTTAATCCAGCTTTTTTAAATATGTCTATCATATCCTCTGTAGTTAATGCCAGTGCGATTTTAACTTTCTTTAAAAGGATATTGTTTACATTCGAATTGTTTTTTATCGACGATTCTGGTTTATTTGGTTGTCCCGGTTTAGGCTCTTGCCTTCCTCTTTTATAAATAATAAAGCCATTAAGAAATGAATCTAACATACTATTCGTTAATTTTATTTGATCGTCATTCTCTGCTTCATCATCTGACTTTTTAAGTATTTTCACCACCTCTGGTACAGATACCTCCAATCCTCCAAGCTTAAATATTTCTGCCATTTCACTATTTTTTATTTCTAACGCGTATCTTAAACGAATTAATATATCATTATTTTCCATTTTATTGACCTCCTATTTTAAAACAACTACAGTCTTAATACTTTATCATAAATAAATATTCTAAAAAAGTATAGTAACCGCCTATCCTCTTTGCATCGTCACAGCATCTAGTGAGTCTACCTATTATATAGAAGTTCCTCCTTTTAATCGTTAAGTCTGTCCACGATTCGCTCGCTAAAATCGATCGTAAAAAAAGAAGAAGATAAAATAGACTGATAGATCTTATTCCTTGCAGCTTACTTCTGTAAGTTCCTTTTGTACTTTGCCTTTGCTCGATTGCAGTATGGAAAGCGAACTAAAGTAGTTGTTCCATGATCCTTTAAGCTTTTGAATTCAATTCTACCATTGTATTTTTCGACAATATTAAAGCAAATCATCAATCCAAGACCTGTTCCTTTGCTCTTTAATGAATAAAAAGGGGTACCTAGAGACTTCACTTCTTCTTCTGACATTCCTCTTCCATGGTCGATTACTTTAATGACAACAAAACCTTTTTCCCTTTCAGCTTTTACAATTAGCCTCCAAATTGGTAGTATCCTTATCCAAAGTGATTCAAGAAGAGTGTTTGTTAATGATGAAGAAAAAATGTTTACTGCCAAGGAATTCGATTTACTAAAATTCTTAGTTGAAAATCCAAATATCGCTTTTACGAAAGAACATTTAATGGAGCGAATCTGGGGATATGATTCATTGGGAGATGTGAACACAGTTACCGTTCATATTAGAAAGATAAGAGAAAAAATCGAAAAGGACCCCTCAAATCCGCAATTTATTGAAACGATTTGGGGTGTCGGTTATCGTTTTATGAAAAAGGACAGTTTCCAATAAGATTTTATGCTACTTCCAAATAGTTAGAGAGAAATCTGACTTTTGGGACTAATATATGGAAAGGTATGCGTTTGAAAAAGAGAAATTGAGCGTACTCAATTTCTCTTCTTTTCATTATGTCGCAGTTTCTTTATTTCTTTACTACTTAATAATTTGTTTTACCATTTCTTCTCTTAACAAAGTATAAACCAACTCCAACTACTATTAACATAAATCCTGCAAGTAAAATGTTAAAGCTGTTTGTCGCTGTATTAGGAAGCTCATTAACTTGAGTTGGAACCTTAGAAGAATCTGGTTGACCTTCAAATACACCATACGTACTGAAGTGATCTGTATAAACTGACACAGCACCATTTTTGTATTCTCCACCAACTAATTCCCATTTACCTTCCTTTTCATTCCAATAATAAACTTTTACATTTTTAGGATTTTTGACTTGCTTTGAATCAACTTTGAATGTAAGTTTAACTTTTTCATTGAATTTATGGTATGTTTTCCCTTCAGCCTCAATTGTGAAGTCATATGCTACCATTGAACCTTTCACTTTCATTTTCTTCACTTTAATTTCTACATGATCAGCTAAAGGAAGAATAGAAGCAGGGATTTGAATCTCAACATTTCCGTTACTTACCACGATTGTTGCATCAGCCTCTTGTAAAGCCTGAATTTGTTCTTTCGTTAGTGTAATGGTTGCATTGATTTTGTTATCAACACTGATATAAACTACAGCATTATCTGCAAGATTGGCAAGTGCAGAATCACTAATTTTATATTTGTTTCCATCTTTAATTACTTTTAGTTTAACTTCTTTTACAGGATTTGGATTACCAGGGTTTTCTCCTGGATTATTGCCTGGATTTTCTCCTGGTTCTTGACCTGGCTCTTCTCCTGGCTCTTGACCTGGTTCTTCTCCTGGTTCTTCTCCTGGTTCTTCTCCTGGTTCTTCTCCTGGCTCTTCTCCTGGTTCTTCTCCTGGTTCTTCTCCTGGTTCTTCTCCTGGTTCTTCTCCTGGTTCTTCTCCTGGTTCTTCTCCTGGTTCTTCTCCTGGTTCTTCTCCTGGTTCTTGACTCACATCAACAATTCTTCCTTCCACTTCAGTAGGAATACCGTCACTTCCAAGACTTACTAAATGATCTCGGAAGTTTTCCCAATCAGATAAACCTAAGTCCGTTACACGACCTTCTGCATATGCTTTGGCAAACACACCGTAACCGTCGCCACCTTTAGCAGTAAACGCGTTTGTTGCAATTGTGTACATTACATCGTCTTTCACTTCTACGTATTTACCATCTTCATTTAGATAAGAAACAGATACAATGCGCTCTCCTGCTTGTTTTTTCGCATCATATACTATCTTCCCACCTGCTACATGTAAGAAGCCACCGTTTTCTGTTGGGTATTGACCTAGAGAAATTTCAAATGCTTCTTTGAGCTCAGCACCCGTTACGTCCATGGTTGCTAAAGTATTGTTAAATGGCAGAACAGTGATTATTTCTCCAACAGTGATTGGTCCTTTATCGATTGATGCTCGGATACCACCACCGTTTTGTAGTGCCATGATAACATTTTTACCAGTAAATGTTCTTGATTTCTCAAGCATTCCATCTGTAATTAAATTCCCAAGAACTGTTTCATTTTTACGAACACTTGGTTGTGTATCATCACCGTTCGTACGTGGGCTTTCTAATGCGATTGGTGTAGACACACCAATTTCTGCTTGTGCCACCTTATTCACTTGTGCTTTGAATGGTGCCAATACTTCTGTTGCTTCAGTATCAGGTGTTTGGGAGCCAATTGCAATCAAACGTCCACTATTGTCTGTTACAACCCCATTTTTATTGAAAGTTACATCCAACACACCTAAATTACTATTAGCATTACCAGTCTGCACAATGACAGTAGGTGTTTCATCCTTGTCTACAATAACTGGTTTTTCTAATGTTGTATGGCTATGACCGCCAACGATTACATCAATGCCCTCGACTTTTTCAGCAAGAATTAAATCATTATCAATCGCAGCGTTGTCGTCATATCCGATATGAGTTAATGCAATAATCTTATTAATCCCTTGTTCTTCAAAGGATGCAACAGCTTTTTCTGCTTCTTTCAGATAGTTTTCAAAAGTAATAGATCCTGGACTAGAAATATCAGCCGTCTCCTCTGTCGTTAAACCGAAGATACCAACTTTTTCTCCATTTACATCTTTAATAATGCCATTGTAAATCTCACCATTTTCAACATTCGATTCGATTGAATCGTTTTGAAGTCCAGCAAATTTAGCATCTTTTGAGAAATCAACGTTTGCACTTACAAATGGGAAGTTTGCTCCTTTAATAAAGTCAGCCAATGCCTGATGCCCTTCCGCTGAAGAACCTAAATCAAATTCATGGTTCCCAAAAGTCATTGCATCAATGCCAAGCAAGTTCAGCATCGCTAAATCTGCTTTCCCTTGGAATTCATTAAAATATAATGTACCTGTAAATTGGTCACCTGCATGAAGAAGAAGTGAATTTGGATTTTCTGCTCGCACCTCTTTTACAGCAGTAACGGTCTTCGGCATGTTATCCAAAGCAGAGTGGATATCATTAGTATGCATTACAGATAAGTTAAACTCATCTGCTACATCAACAATTCTTCCTTCCACTTCAGTAGGAATACCTTCACTTCCAAGACTTACTAAATGATCTCGGAAATTTTCCCAATCAGATAGCCCTAAATCTGTTACACGGCCTTCTGCATATGCGTTGGCAAATACTCCATAACCGTCGCCACCTTTAGCAGTGAATGCATTTGTTGCAATTGTGTACATTGTATCATCTTGAACTTCTACATATTTACCATCTTCATTTAAATATGAAACTGATACAATTCGCTCTCCAGCTGGTTTTGCTGCATCATACACAACTTTCCCACCTGCTACATGTAAGAAACCACCATTTTCTGTTGGATATTGACCTAGAGAAATTTCAAATGCTTCTTTGAGCTCAGCACCCGTTACATCCATGGTTGCTAGCGTATTGTTAAATGGTAATACAGTGATTACTTCGCCAACTGTAATTGGTCCTTCACCGATTGATGCACGGATACCACCACCATTTTGTAATGCCATAATGACATTTTTACCAGTAAATGTTCTTGATTTCTCAAGCATTCCATCGGTAATCAAGTTTCCTAAAATGGTTTCATTTTTACGGACACTTGGTTTTGTATCATCGCCATTCGTACGTGGACTTTCCAATGCAATTGGTGTAGATACACCGATTTCAGTTTGAGCCACTTTATTAACCTGTGCTTTAAATGGTGCTAAGACTTCAACAGCTTCTTTATCTTCTGTTTGAGCACCAATAGCTACTAAGTGACCATCATAAGTTTTCACTACATCATTTTCATCAAAGTTTACATTTAAAACGCCAAGATTTCCATTTGAGTTTCCGGTTTGAACAATTACTGTAGGTGTTTCATCCTTGTCTACAATAACTGGTTTTTCTAATGTTGTATGGCTATGACCGCCAACAATTACATCAATACCTTCGACTTTTTCAGCAAGAATTAGATCGTTATCAATTGCTGCGTTATCGTCATATCCAATATGTGTCAATGCAACAATTCGGTTGACACCTGCTTTTTCAAAAGCTTCGACTGCTTTTTCCGCTTCTTTTAGATAGTTTTCAAAAACAATCGATCCTGGGCTAGAAATATCTGCTGTTTCCTCTGTCGTTAAACCGAAGATACCAACTTTTTCACCGTTTACTTCTTTAACAATTCCACTGTAAATCTCACCATTTTCAAATTTTGATTCGATTGATTTGTTTTGAAGTCCAGCAAATTTAATATCTTTCGAGAAATCAACATTTGCACGTACAAACGGGAAATTTGCTCCCTTAATAAAGTCAACCAATGCTTGATGGCCTTCTGCTGAAGAACCTAAATCAAATTCGTGGTTTCCAAAGGTCATTGCATCAATACCAAGTAAGTTTAGCATCGCCAAATCTGCTTTCCCTTGGAATTCATTAAAATATAATGTACCCGTAAATTGGTCTCCTGCATGAAGGAGAAGTGCATTTGGATTGGCTGCTCGTATTTCTTTTACAGCAGTAACAGTCTTCGGCATGTTATCCAAAGCAGAGTGAATGTCATTAGTATGGATGAGCGTTAAATCAGGTACTTCTGGTAATTTAGGTAAATCAAGTTGAATCAATACTGGGTCATGATCAGATGCTTGTCCAGTTGCTTCCGTAAAGTTTGCGTTAATATGAATCATATCAGCTGTTGTTACATCAGCTAATTTATTTGTTACTAAAATATGATCTAGTACTTGGTTGTTTCCTTGGAAGAAGTAAGAAAAGCGATCTTCTGCAGGAACCTTTTCTACCATATTTGTTAAAATATCACCTTTTAAGGTTTCAAGAACTGGCGTGAATTCGAAATCATTCATGTCTCCAGCTACAACCACATTTAAGTTAGGATTTTTTGCAAGACCATCCTTAATGAAGTTATTTACTTCTTTTGCTAGTTTTAGGCGCTCTGTTTCGGAAGACAATATAGGTGGCTGATTAGCTCCCCATAAAGATTGATCTCCGCCTTTAGAATTCAAGTGATTTCCGATCACAACAACACGTTGACCCTCGAATTCAAATTCTGCAGCAAGTGGTTTTCGTGTGTTAGTAAATGCTTCTGGGTTAATAACACCTGGATTTAATGTCAGGTTACCCGTTTCCGTCCATCCATTTGCCTCCGTTGCTGCTCCCTTTGTTCCTTCAACTAATGTTACTCGTTCAGGATTGTAAAGATAGCCAACACGGATATTTCCACCAGGCGCTCCACCGTTCGCATTGTTCACAGGCGCTACATCTGTCCATTTATAGGTTGGACCACCAGCAACAGTGATCGCATCGATTAAACGTTGATAGCTTTCTGATGCATCTGTATTTCCAGAATTCGTTTCTCCATCATTATCCTGTACCTCTATTAAAGTAATGATATCAGGAGACTTCATATTTTCCACGAATGACTTGGCAATTCTTGCTACTTTGTCATCTGGAGTGTTTGATTTGTTATTTGAGAAGTTCTCAACATTATAAGAAGCAACAGTTAATTTATCTTTTGCAGGTGCAATATGAGTAACTTCTTGTGTTAAGTTTGCCTTTGTTACAGTAGGTAATTCGTTCTTATTGACTGATAATTGATAGCCATTGCTTGAATAAGTAACGACCCCTACTACATCGCCATTAAATTTATCACCTGGTTGGAAGTTACTGCCTACATTATCCAAAAAGATTTTTTCAGGGTTATAATCGTCTTTTGCGATATTTAGTCCACCCTGATTATTTAACGTATTATTTGTCGTGCTTTCCACAATAATAGGCACATCATTAGAATATGGAGGTCCAACTACAAGAGCATCTGGAAATGAAACACGCATATATTCAACAGATTCCCAAAAGTCGATACCATCTTCTTCTGGATCAAAGGATTTCATTTCATCATTGTCAATTACTTTATTTGGAGGGAAAATATCTTTCCCAATGACAAGTGGAGCAGGTAATTCAGCTGTACCATTTTTAGTAACTGCCGTTGCAGTAATTTGTGTTTTCGATAGGTTAGCTCCTCCGCCATATTCCGTAACTGTTCCAGTAACAGATACTTTATCACCAACAGAAACACCATGAGATGATTTATATACTTCAATTGCTTCGGAAGTGGTTTTGTCAGTATCCGCACCATCAACATCCTGCATAACAAAACTGCTTGTACCAAATACATAGGTCACAACACCAGTTATGTCCGTAACAGAAGAGCCATTATATTCAGAAATATGTCCTTTTCCTTGAATATCATGGATGCGGATATTTTCAGTATTTAGAATTTTAAAAGTAAAGCTAAATACATCACTTACTGTGCCATTATTAACAGCAATTGCTTTAATCGTAGTTTCACCTGTTTCTAAAGCGATTGCTTCCGAGTACTTTGTGCTAGTTTCAGTTGGCGCGGAACCGTCTGTTGTGTAGTAGATAGCCGCATTATCAATACCAGAATTTAATTCGACCTTTGTACCAGCTGGAACTACACCTTGTGTTTGGGTTGTATAAACGGCTGGCTTGTTTACTAAATCATAGCTATTAAGACCAGTAGTTTTCAGATGGAATCCAGTTTCATCAACAGATCCGATTCCTGTAAGATGAACTTTATCTCCTTCTTTATAATGCTTAATTAATTCATCGTAAGTAGAGCCGGTACGATTATCGTGAATAACTCTTACTTTTTCTCCACTTTCAAATACAGCTTGGAACGTAGCAGTGCCATAGCTATCTTTCGTCATTTCAGATATTGTCACATTTTGTAATTTAAGCAATTCACCTTGTGTAGATCCAGTTACTTCAGCAACAGACTGTGCAGCTGGTAGTTCATTGTCTGAAGAAATAATATCGAGGCTTGCTGGTTCCATTTCCAGCTCGTTTTTATATGTCTTTAATACTCCCGTTATTTTTACTTTATCTCCTGACTTAACCGATTTAGGGCTAGCATATACAAACATCCCTGCAGATGTATCTTGCATATAGAAGGTTTCGCTTCCCCATAGTCCTGAATTAGTTGTCGCAATTCCTTCTATAGTAACTGTATTCCCCGCACCAAGCTGACGAGCATCTGCGATAGAAATAGCAGGAACTGGTTCTGTAGGTTCTTCCGGAATTACTGTACCTATAGTATGGGTTCCGAGATCATCAAAGAAATTAATCCCTTTATTTGTCCATTCTACATTTCTATCAAAAATATCTTTACTATTTTTATCACCTGTTAGAACATCACTATTTCTAACTAAAGTAACGTCTTTAGCAAAATCAGCAGATGAGCCAACTTGCCCAATTGAATCAATGATAGAGTCTCCTTTTAATAGAACAAGAGGATCGTTACCATTAAAGTTAATTACCGTTGAATTTTCAAGATTCCCTTTTGCTTTAATTTTTTCATCGGCTTGACCATGATAGAGTACATAAGTTTCACCATTTTTTAATGTGCCAGATAGCGTAAGTTTTTGTGAAACTTCCTCTGCCCCATTTGTATGAATACCTAGACTATACTGACTTAAATCAAGGTCAGAGCCTGTTCCGTTGTATAATTCGATAGCCTTGTTAAAACCCGATCCCTCAATATATTCGGAGATAAGCAGATCTGTAGCTACAACCGTTTCAGCCTTTACATTTAAATTAGCTACTGGTGAGAATAAACTAAAAAGTATAGCAATTACCGTGATAATACTAAGATTCCTCTTATTTCTTCTTTTCATGTTTTCTCTCCTCTTATTTTAGATTAGCTTCATGTTTCGGACGTCTCGAAATGAGACTATCTTGTTTGATAGTGACCTACACAAGTACTGCAAGTAAACACTTATATTCCAAAACGAGATGACTACTACTAAGGAACTTTTCTGTTAGAAATTATCCTAATTGAATAGTAGTTTTTATATATGTAGCTTCCCACACATGACTTTTACACAATCCACTATAAATCTCCAAAATTAGCTATTTTCTTTGTCACATCCTTTGCAAGACAATATTGTTGTAGCCGAAAAGCAGTTATAGGCCTATTCACCTATGTTATTAATATAGGTAGACTAATTTGTATTATTACTATCAAAATATAACAAACCTACCCGAGAATAATTGTATAATGATATAAATCTCTTAACAAGCTTCATTTACAAAAATATAAAGAATTTACAAAAAAAAATAGAATTTTATTATTTTTTGTCACAATATGGATATTGTTCGGTGTAATATAAAACTCTTTTTCTACTTAAAATTAATTGATTCACGGTATAATTTTTTAACCGCAAGGACCTACTTTCAAAATATTTTATGCGTAACTTAAATTTAACAGAGGGTTTGTTTTTGAAAAAAATAATCAAAGAGGATGGGACATAACTAAATAGATACTCTGTAAAGACGAACAATTTCTAATATAGCTAGTAAATAGCGGCTGCTTTCGCATACTTTTTACAAGAGGAAATATAATTAGTTGGAAAAACAGAGCAGCCGGAATACACGAAGACTCCTATGGGATTAGCGAGACAGTCTGAGACCCTGCAGGCCACAGGCCGAAGCGGCTCAGCGCGAGCCCCATGGAAAGCGAAGTGTATTCCGGCTGCGGGGAATCGCACCAAACTTCATGGAAACATCCTTTGAAAAACAAATAAAAGCCCGAACAATTATACGGAACATTCATTAGCATCTTCGTATAATTGTTCGGAATTATCCTTGGCTGGAATACTTATGTCCCAGCCTCTTTTTGTTATAGAGGAGGTTTTTGCCCCATCATCCGTTTTTTATGTCATTAAAGACACAATTTCAAGATACTGAAACATCAGATTTCAATCACTTTATATCTCAGAACAGTCTTTAATTTTTCTGGTGACGTTTTTCTTATATCTGAAATGTAGATTTCTTTATGTGTTTTTTCTGCCCTTTTTAAGTTGTTTTGCAAACAAAATTGTTCCATTAATTCAAATGTTTTGGGTTCATCATCATAACTTCCGACATGCATTGCTTGAACACATATGCCTTCCGTTATGAATTCAAATTGAACATTATCTAACTGAATATTTGTCTTTTTTTGCTTAACGGTATTTACTGCATATTGAAATAATTGCTCTGTCACAAAATCGGGTTGTCTTATCATTAACTTGTACACTAAATGATCTTTATTTAAATAATCTAATTTCCTGCCTTCTTCATCTAAATCCCAATGGCCTTCTAAGGGGAAAACGGTATATTCAAAATATCCCTCTGGAGTTATTCCTTTTTTAGGCATCATTCTTATTGCATATGACAAAGCATAAAGAATTTCAAGATTATCTTTAAATTCTTTACCGTTTGGATTTCCACTTCCCTCTATTGTGAAAAATTTCATTTCTGGAACTTCTATTTTTACAGGTTGTTTTTTGGGCAAGTAGAGGTCCTTCCATTGGAGAAGGATTAGAGAATGTATTGCTTGATTTTGATAATGATCCTTTAGTTTCCGCAATCCTTGGTCCTGTTATGTCTTTTGATCTTACTGGAGCTATTGTTTGGCGTGGCACTTCTCAAATCGCATTAACATTAGGACTCGGTAGCCTTTTTACTTTAATTCGCCACACCCGTGTAGATGAAGAAACAGGGAGAAGTGAATTAATACGATCCTATGTTACAGGAACCTATGCTAGCTTAACTGCCGCCTTAACTCTTACCATAATCGGAAATTTGATTGCAGGGATACTTATAGCTATAACGATCATTTTCCTAGGAGGTTCTATAACGAGCTCCCTTCTTTATGCAATAACGATTGTCACTATTGGATGCTTTTTCGCAGGAATCAGTGGGGTAGCTGTCCAACTTCGAGAAAGCAGTGGAAGTGATCGAGGAATTAGTATAACCGTTTTAGGTTTAGGAATACTATTGTCTATTCTCAACAATACCGTAGGGGCGGATTCCTTCTTAAATTGGATTACCCCCATGGCATGGCAACGATTAACACAACCTTTTGCAGGTGATAATTGGATCTATCTTATATATTTTATTATTATTTGTGCATTACCAATGATTATTTCCTATGTACTTACTGCACGCAGAGATTTAGGAGAAGGAATTTTCATCCCACGTTCTGGACCAAAAGAAGCAAGTCCACGCTTTTCTAGCCCTTTAGCATTGGCTTGGCGATTACAAAAAAAGAACTTTTTTGGTTGGATTATCGCAACAGTGCTATATATTGTAGTATTTGCAGCCTTCTCTCCGAGTTTATCTTGAACGGAAGGAATGAGTGGCTGGTTATCCAACTTGGGAGGTACAAATTGGGTTGAAGACATGGAATTAGGTTATGTCTTTATCAGTATTGGGATCTATCTGATGGCATTGTTTGTTGGAATTTATGCCATCACTACTGTATTTCGTCTAAAAAAAGAAGAAAATGAAGGCAGAATAGAAATGCTGTTGGATAAGCAAGTTAGTCGGACCAAGTTGATGAGAAGCCACTTAATTGTTGCCTACTTATTTTCTGCTACTTTATTACTGGTGATGGGCATCGCTGGAGGATTAGCTTATGGTATTGCATCAGGAGATTTAGGAGGGAATTTTGGAGTCATTTTTAGCATGAGTGTTTCAAAAATTCCTCCTGTTTGGATATTTGTAGGTTTATCAGCCTTATTATACGGATTATTCCCTAGAATTTCTGAGTTTTCCTGGGTTATTTGGATTTCCTGTAGCATATTAGAGCTTACTTGGGAAGCTAAGCTTATTGATTGGTCTTTAATGAGTATATCCCCATACGCTTATGCTCATTATACTATTCAAATTACAGAGCTTCCTTATCTTTCATTATTTTTGCTGATTGTTATTTCTCTTCTATTCACTACTATTGGATTACTTGGTTTTAAGAATCGAAACATACAAACAAAAGCGTAAATTATTTGGAGGTTGCTGATAAGGGTAACCTCCTTTTAAATCGAACGAAAAATGTAAGATCCATTCTTCATTCAAGTATTTTTTACTCCGCTGCTTTCCATTCACAAATAATAATCAATTGCGCTTCATTTAAATGTCCTGTAACCTTCCCACTCATTTTTTCCATAAAACTCTTTACAATGGACAAGCCTAATCCGGTGCTTTTTCCAGAACGAGATCTGTCGGCTTTATAAAATCGGTCAAAAATAAGGCGGGCATCTTCATCAGTCAAGGAATAGGCGTCATTTCTCACACTTAGTTTAACCGTTGAACCCTGTTCCTCAAGGCTTATGATGATATTTCCATCTGAATGCACAATTGCATTGGAAAGTAAATTTTCAATAACCCGAGTTACAGCTGATTCATCCGCAATAATGAACACATCCTTTTCAGGTATATGAATGGTTGGTTCCATATTTATCTCCTGAAAACGATCATAAAAACTTATTAAGACATCTATTGTTAAATTCCTTAGATTGATTTGTTCAGATTTTAAATGATGATCTGTAGACTCGATAATACTCAACTCAAAGAAGTCTTTTAACAACGTCTCCAGCCTTTTTGCTCGTTTGTTTGCAATAGATAATAATTCTTTTCTTTCATCCGCTGTAACATCCTCTTCCTCAGCCATCTGAATATATCCTAAAATAGAAGTTAATGGCGTTCTCAAGTCATGAGACATATTGGCAATTGCTTGCTTTTGTTCATTTTCGTATCTGATTCTCTTTCTATTTTCGGCCACGTACAGATCAATAAGTTTATTAATTTCCAATCCTAGTTTTTCCATATTCTTATCAAAAAGGGCCATTTCTATTTTTTTGTTCGTTTTTCGATCGTTATATTTTTCCAATTGCTTGCTTATCTTTTTCACTTCTTTTTTTAAAGCAAATAAGCGAGTGAGCAAAAGGACCGCTATTATAAATATGAATATGGAAACATACAACACTACGCTCACCCGCTTACCTCAAATTATTTAATTTCTTTTCTATTAAAGATGAATACTCCGCATAAGGGAAAGAAAACGATTGTTACTCCTCCAATAAGCAAGGACTTTAAGATTTCGCCGTTTGTCAGTGTATATTTAAACACTTCGCTAAATTGAGAAGTAATCGTGTTCTCATAAATAGTCGCAATGAAGGATGATGAACTAGAAAATATTCTAACTAAATCCATTATGAGGGAAAATATAATAGAAAATATAATGGTCTTTCCACTGTCTTCCGTAACGATAGCAATCAACATGATGATAGCTGTATATCCTAAAAATTGCAGTGTGAATAAACTAAATCCTCTTCCCAGGTATATCAGATTAGATAGATTAAATATTTCTCCTTGCCCTAATAGAATGACTGAGATAATTGCTGTTAATAGTGGAATCACAATCGTAACAAGAATGGATCCAAATGAAAATACGAGAAACTTCGCTATAAAAATACGTGTTCTTTTATTACCACTTATTAGTTGATTTTTGATAACACCACTTTGTGAAAATTCAGTAGAAATATAAAAACCAGCTAACGTACAAACGATTAAGTTAAAAAATAATGGAACTGTAAACGTTGCTAACGCATTTAATTCACTTAAACCGATAGTGTCAAAAGGAGTACCATCCATCATCCACCAATCCGTTATGATTAGAAAATGTAACAATGTACTTAATCCTGTTATCGTTCCTATTAATACCCAAAATGTCTTATTTCGTTGTAATTTATACATTTCTGCTCTAATAAGATTAGTCATGCTCTGCTCCCCCTACTAGATTCGTGAAATAGCTTTCAAGACTGTCACCATTTTGTGAGAGATGTTCGATCACAAGTCCATTGTTTGTTAATGCACGTGAAACGGCTCGGACATTATCCAAGTAATGATAAAGTTTCATCGTGCCATCTGGCATAACTTCAAAATCAGTCGTGGATAAAGTATCTTCTAAAACGATTGCACCCTTTGATGGCTGATCAACTTTTATCCGCAAATGTTGTCGACATTTCTCATCCAGCTCTTTTGCTGTCAGTTCCTCTAACAGCTTCCCCTTGTGGATAATTCCAAAACTTGTTGCGACCTGATGAAGTTCACTTAATATATGGCTCGATATTAAGACAGTTAGTCCTTTTTCACGGTTTAACTTTTTTATCAATTCCCTCAGCTCCACAATTCCCATTGGATCCAATCCATTTGTTGGCTCATCAAGAATTAACAATTCTGGATCACTTAATAATGCGATCCCTAGTCCAAGTCTTTGCTTCATTCCAAGGGAAAAGTTTTTCGCTTTTTTCTTTCCAGTATCAGCTAGTCCAACAAGCTCTAGTGTTTTGGGGATACACTCATTACCGGGAAGGCCTTTTTGCAATCGATGGACTTCTAAATTTTCATAAGCACTCATATTCAAAAAAAGGGCAGGATTCTCAATAATAGCACCCATTCTTTTTTGTGCATCTGTTAACTCATTTAAATTAGCATTTCCAAATAGCTCTATTGACCCGCTTGAAGGGAAGGAAAGTCCTGTTACTAAACGTAGCAGCGTTGATTTACCTGCGCCATTTTGACCAATAAAACCATAAATCTCCCCTTTTTTAATGGATACATTAACATTTTTCAGGGCAAAGTCATCTTTATATTTTTTTGTTAGTTTATTTGTTCTTAGAATATATTCGCTCATCTGTTATTAGCCTCCCTCCATTACTTATATCATTAGTATGATCTGTAAATCGTAAGAAAGGCTTAAGGCAAACCTTAAGAAAACCTTAAGATTTGAGACGATAGCCCATTCCCCATATTGTTTCGATATATTCTTCACTTGGATTTGCCTTACTGAGTTTATTCCGTAAGTTACTCATATGAACATTAACCGTGTTGTCATCCCCATGAAAAGGCTCGTTCCATACACTCTCGAATACATTCGATTTGGAAAAGACCTTTTTCGGTGAAGTCATTAAAAGTTTTAAAATCTTATATTCCCGAACTGTTAACGTGATTTCTGCGCCTTCTACATAAACAGTCTTTGTATCCAAATCAAGGTGAATATCTTTATGAGTTAATAGTTGTTTAGGGGTTTCATTCGTATGTTTGTATCTACGAAGCAGAGAATCAATGCGAGCAGACACTTCATCAACATCAAAAGGCTTAGAAATAAAATCATCTGCCCCTGAGCGTAAGCTATTAATTTTGGTTTCCTTTTCACTTTTTGCTGAAATAATAATAACTGGCATAGAACCTTTTGCCGTTATTTTTTCAAGAATTTGTTCACCAGCCATACCTGGAAGCATTAAATCAAGTAAAACTAAATCCCATCTCTGCTTATCTAAATAAATCAGTGCCTCTGTACCCGAATAGGCAGGTTGTGGATAGTATTGGCTCTTTTTTATAATCCGGCATAATAATTGATTAATATCATTGTCATCTTCAACAACTAAAATGTTTATCGTCTGATTCACTTTAAATTCTTCCCTTTTCGTTTAATATATTGGCAAGAGCATGGAGAAATGTGGATCACAATTCGATGGGGATGTACGGAATAGGAACACACAATTCATTTGATTCCCCTTTATTAGGATAAGCCTTTAGCTTTCCTTCATACACTAGTTTCAATTCTGATACTTCCTGTAAATCATTTGGTGTAATAAGTGATAATGGCTTCTCAAAATCAATAATATTACATTCCTTTAGCACGGAGGCAACAAACTGAGAGCAGAATAACGCCTTTTCTCTCTTTATTGGCTTATTTACTATAAATCCGAATAAGCCTAAGAAATTATAACGATAGTATTCCTTTTGTTCTTCCATTTTCTTTATATAGCGTTTTATGTTATCTAGTTGAACTTCTGTTACTGTAAGGGAATAAACGGCACAATCTGCTTGTTTAAATAAGCCTTGCTTGACATCTTCTTTTACAAATCCCCCGATGAAGGGATTTCTAACCTTTTTTCTTCCAAAACTATATACCTCTGATAATTCAGAGTCAAAGGATATGGACGCATGGTTATAAGGCTTTTTTGTATATAGTTTTATCAACTTTGTAAAAAATGTACCAGTATCTGTTAAAAGAAGATATACCTTTTTTTCTGTCATGATTATCCTCCTCTTCTGTTATCAAAAATAATTTCTATCATCAACTTTACATCTAAAAGTATAAGAAGAAGTTAATAAATTCCTTAAGAAAATCTTAAGTTTTTGAGAATAAGCCTTTGGAGGAAGAAAAAATAGCTGGTCCACTATTTGGACCAGCCTGGATTTTTATTGTATGGGATTGAGATAACGAACTACTTAGCAGTAGTACCGATTTTTAAAATGGGATAATACTTGCTATTTTTCACCTTTCTTCTTCACAGCGAACCAAATTTCACTATAAACATTATTTCTGTCGGATAAATCTCCTGTAAATGAAATGTTTGGGGCATCTACTAATTCATAATCTGAAGCAGGAAGCCACTCTGAAGCAATTTTTGCCCAGGTTTCTTGCATAATCTTTGGAAATTCCCCTTTAGATGAAAATATTGCCCAAGTTAGGGCTGGGACTTCTACTACCTCAAATCCATCAAAATCTAACTCTTTTGTGGTTAAGAAGCCAATCATATGATCAAGACTTCCTTTTTCCTCCATACATCCTTCCTCTAAATTATAGGAAGCATTCACAACTTGATTTGGCTTCATATTTGCATAACTGTGCAGTTTTTTTCTTTGTTCTGGTGTAATGCTTTTTGCTAGCTTGATTATTTCTTGATTTTCTCCTTCAAATTGAATGGGAACTCTCTTTTTTACACCGACAATCTTATAAGCTTCTTTTTTCTCGATTCTGTAATCCATATTTATTCCTCCTTGAATCGTTAATTGGAAGGAGAGTTTAGGAAATGCTTTAAGCATGTTTTTCTTTTTGACCTCTGAAGGATTGATTCCCGACCATTCCCGAAAGGCACGTGAAAATCCATCAACAGATTCATAACCATATTTGAATGCTGTTTCAGTAACACTCATTCCTTCATGTAGCAAATCAAAAGTAGCGTTAGATAATCTCCTATTACGGACATATTCTCCTAACGTCATGCCAGAAAGGAATGAGAACATTCTTCGAAAATGATAAACAGAAGTTCCTGTGATTCGCTCCAATTCGTTATAATCAATCTCATCGTACAAATGTGATTCAATATAATCCATTGCCTCGTTCATACTTTTTAGCACGCCGCTTCCTCCTTCATGTGTTCATTATATTTTCGATCGTAAAACAAAACCCGATGAAAAAGAAACGGATATTATCGGATGAAGATTCCTATAAAGAAAAATTCCATTAGTAGGGTTTTTTCCTCATCTCCCGTGATAGATAATTGCACTTATCGTACCTTTTAATGAGCTGTACAAACACAAAGAGCTATGGAAGTATTCAATAAACCATTCATAAATTTATTTAAATAAATACTGATTTCATTTATCCTTACACACTTTTTATAACATTTCTCTTAAATTAATTTTCATTTCTTATATCTTTTAACAGTCCTTCAAACCATTGAATATTTACTAAATGATGAGAACGTGAATTTCCCAACATTTTTTTAAAATAAGTAGGGATAGTTTCGTTATGCTGTAGTGTTTGATCTAATAAAAAGATTTTCTTTTCCGTTTGTTCGATTTGTATTTTTATTAGCTTTATTAGTTCCTCCCTTTTATATTCGTTAGCAAATAACATGGCTGCATAAAAAGATAAGTTTATATAATCGGTCTTAGCCCCATACTTATACATCAATTTTTCGAATTCTTTGTCTCCTAGTTCCGTGATAATATAATTATGCTTCTCTCTAGTATTGTCTACTTGGTCAATTTTTTTAATATATTGCTTTTCTTCTAATTGTTGAAGATTATAATAGAAGGAACCTTTCGTAAAATTCACTATATATTTATAGTGACGCTCCTCCATTAATGCTAATAATTCGTAACCGTAAGAACCTGGTTTTTGTTTTAATAAACCTAAAATTAGTAGTGGGATCAAAAAAACACCTTCTTTATACTCTTCATTAAAATTATGCGAATAGGTATTCCGCGATGATAAAGTTTACCCCTTGTAGATTTGCTTAAGTTGAGATTCAAATTCACGATATGAAATTTTTCCTAACGCCAAATCTAGGCTTTTCCTATATATGTTTTCTGTTTGCGTATAATTACCATTCATACTATCGCTTTCTCCTTGATGCCATAGAATTCCTATTAATTCACTATTCTCCATAGCAAATTTCGCTTCTGTTATAGCATGTCTAAAAAGAGTCTGATCTACATGCCATTCATCAAGTGTGCTTCCTCCTTCCGCACAAGGAATTAAGCCAATCATATCTTCTTGATTTATATTGCACCATGCATCTGCAAAGGAACCAGCTAGACTGATTCCAGAAACAGGGCGATCATAATTAATGGGCTCCGTCATCATTTGCCATCTCCCATTACGTAACATTTGAATTCTTTCATTATAAATCGGGGGCACATCATCGATAAACCCTCGTCCTGCCATATTCGACTGTCCTATCATTAAAAATGATTTAATCATTTGCTTCATCCTTTCTTCTTATTTATTATTTATATAAAATCTGACCAATTCCTAAATATATTATTGGTAGACTATCCTAAAAGTAGAACACCAAATTCGTTGTTGGTCTAATTAGACTAACAGCACTTACTTATTATAGTCTAATTAGACCATATGTCAATTATATAAGAGTAAATTTACTATCTGTTCCTATAGCACTATAAGTAATTTAGCACCCTCACAATATAGCACCATCTAATCTACCAACCCTTGTTTAACACTACCTCTTACTACTACTTTTAAATAAGGTTCCCCTTTTGAGTATTCAAAGAGACCAATGTAATCTATCCCATTATAATTCAAATATACAATTTCTGTATTTCCCGTCTTTTTTATTTTTGTCCCTGATAGATGCTTTTCATGGGGACCTGACATTAGTTCTACTCTTCCATTAACTGCAACATCATTATCTATAAGAATATAAGAAAGGAGCATGAAATAGGGAATATCTAAATCTCTATCTACAAATTTTTTAATATTTAATTGCATTTCTTCTGTTTCTAAGAATGTTTTAACATACTCTACTTCATTAAATTTCTCCACAACTTCATACATCTCAGTAGATTCAGTGATGTAGCCTAACGGTATGGGAGGAGTAAAATAATGAAGCACGATGTTAGTTAGAATTCCATAAATTACTGAGAGAAGCACTATTTTTTTATCCTTCTTTACTTGGAATAGAAATATTAGTCCAAATATTATTCCTATTGGTATAGTAAAAGAATCTGTTTTAAACGAAACAAATGTCAAAATGTATATAAATGTTAGCTTCACAAAAAGAATGAAATTTCTTTCCTTATGAAAAAGCAAGACAGAAGTACATAGTAGAAAATAGATGGAGCTGGCTATAATTAAATGCATAAATCCTCCTTTCCGATTAACGATTAACGATTAACGACTTTTATTATTGCTCAATTATAACCTCTAATCAGGTGTCAGGCACCCTAAAAAGACAAAAATAAAAATTTGACTCTCAGAGATAGATAAAGAGAAAAGGAGCTAGCAATTCCCTACTTATCACTCACCAGAAGGAATGGTAATCGGTGCTGATGTACATAATGGAATTCCAAAATTAGGGGAACTATCGGCATTCCAATTGAATTTTTGTATTCGGGTACTTCGTTGCTGGCTTCCTCCTTCTGATTCGGAGATAGCATGATAAACAATCCAATCTTCTGTCCCATCAGGAGATTGTGTAAAACTATTATGGCCAGGAGCAAATACTTTATTTTCGATACTTTTCTTAAATACAGGCTCAGTAGATTTAACCCAAACTTCGGGATTCATGACGTCCTTATTCTCTGAGGTTGTTAACATCCCCAAACTATAATCATCAGACCAAGTGGTACTAGCAGAATAGACTAGAAACAACTTATTATTCCTCTTTAACATTACAGGTCTCTCATTAATCGCCATTCCACCTTGCTTTTCCCAATCATACTCAGGTTTTGACAATAATACATTCGGACCAGTAAGCGTCCACGGATTTTCCATCTCAGCTATATATAGAGCTGATCCATACTCAGGAAAGTTCCCATATCCAGCATATACAAAATAAAGTCGACCTTTATGTTCAAAAATCGTTCCATCTAAACCAGGATATTCTGTATTTACATATCCTCTTTCTACCCAATCCCCGTTAAACGGATCTTCCGCCGAATTCTCTAGCACAAAAATCTTCCTTGATTGATCATCGCCTATCCCGTCATTTGCCGTGAAATATATATACCATTTCCCATTTATCCGATGAATTTCTGGAGCCCAAATATTAGCACAATTGATTCCTTCACTCGGAGCAGTCCAAATCGTTTTACAAGTACCTTGTGCCATTCCACTTAATGTAGGTGACTTCCATAAATCGAGTCTTGTCCTTTTTGTTACCATAAAATAGTAAGTATCTTTATCTTTATACACCCAAGGATCTGCCCCAGGATCTAGAATCGGGTTATGAAAAGTTAATTTCCCCATAGTTTCCTCCTCCTACCACGTTTTTAAATTATGAAAACTACATTACAAATAATCTTTTAATAAGGCATTTGAGCTAAAGTTCTAATCATAAGTTCTTTAGTGTGTATAGGTGCATAAGAAAATGCCCCTAAATTAAGGAAAGACTTAAGTTATTCCTCGAATTCCATAACATATCCCTACTCTCCCTTTTACTTATCCAATATATTTATCCTCTGTCAACGCTCTCATTTCCTTTTAAAATTAATAGAGAGTATGGATGGTCTACACTTTTTTTAGGTCAAATAGTTTATTTCGGGAGACTCTACTTGACTATAAGTGAACGCCGAACATGTACTGAAGGTAAATCATGCTAATTCCCACTATTTTACCTGAAGGATATTCGGATAAAGTTTGGGACGCTCTCTCTTTGCGCCTTACCAATGGAATGTACTCCCTAAGATTTTAGTTTAGGACTCAACCAATTATTTCATCTTTTATTCAACAATTCCCATATAGGAAAACCTCCTATCATATTGTATAATAGACTTTTATCCTACTTGTGAGATGACCAAGTAAGTATAATTCCAAAATCGAATTTCACTTTACACAAATAATAATTTCAAGTTAGAAAATCTAATATAAATCTAGTATGATATCTACATGTGATATAAAAGAAGGGGTTAAAAAAATGAGTGTATTAAACGTAAAAGGTTTAAGTCACGGTTTCGGTGATCGTGCGATTTTTAATGATGTGTCTTTTCGACTTTTAAAAGGGGAACACGTTGGTCTAGTAGGGGCAAATGGTGAAGGTAAATCTACTTTTATGAATATTGTTACTGGGAAGCTGCAACCTGACGAAGGGAAAGTTGAGTGGTCACGAAAAGTTCGTGTTGGTTATTTAGATCAGCATGCTGTACTTCAAAAAGGCACGACGATGCGCGAGGCTTTGAGCACTGCTTTTCAATATCTTTTTGATGCTGAAGCAGAGATTAATGACCTTTATGCAAAAATGGGTGATGAGGGTGCTGATATCGATGCATTACTTGCAGAAGTTGGGGAGCTACAAGAAACATTAGATAGTAATGATTTCTATCAAATTAATTCAAAAGTGGAGGAAGTTGCTCGTGGTCTAGGATTAGACGATGTTGGACTCGATCGAGATGTAGCTGATCTTAGCGGTGGGCAACGTACAAAAGTTTTGCTAGCTAAGCTATTGCTAGAAAAGCCTGAAATCTTATTACTAGATGAGCCTACAAACTATTTGGATGAACAGCATATCGAATGGTTGAAGCGCTATTTACAGGAATATGAAAATGCATTTATCTTAATTTCACATGATATTCCATTCTTGAACAGTGTTGTTAACTTAATCTATCATATGGAAAACCAAGAGTTGAATCGCTATGCTGGTGACTATGATAACTTCGTAAAAATACACGAAATGAAGAAGCAGCAGTTAGAGTCTGCTTACAAGCGTCAACAACAAGAAATTGCTAATTTGAAAGATTTCGTCGCTCGTAACAAGGCAAGTGTTGCGACTCGTAATATGGCGATGTCTCGTCAAAAGAAGCTCGACAAAATGGACATTATCGAATTAGGGAAAGAGAAGCCAAAACCAGAGTTTAAATTCAAAGAAGCTCGTGCTGCTAGTCGTTGGATTTTCACGGCTGAAGATCTTGTTATTGGTTATAACGAACCACTTTCTCGCCCACTCAATTTGAAAATGGAACGAGGACAAAAAATCGCCTTTGTTGGTGCAAACGGTATTGGTAAGTCTACGCTCTTAAAAAGTATACTTGGATTAATCAATCCAATTTCTGGTACAGTGGAACGCGGTGATTATCAACACATTGGCTACTTCGAACAGGAAGTTAAAGAGTCCAACTACAACACTTGTATCGAAGAAATTTGGAGCGAATTCCCAAGTATGAATCAGGCAGAAGTCCGTGCTGCTCTTGCAAAATGCGGCTTAACGACGAAACATATTGAAAGTAAAATCGAAGTGCTTTCTGGTGGCGAAAAAGCCAAAGTTCGCTTATGTAAAATTTTAAACACAGAAACAAATTTATTAATTCTCGACGAGCCTACCAATCACTTGGACGTAGATGCTAAAGAAGAACTGAAACGTGCATTAAAGGAATATCGCGGAAGCATCTTAATGGTATCCCATGAACCTGATTTCTATCGCGAAATTGCGACCGATATTTGGAATTGTGAGGATTGGACTACGAAAGTGTTTTAAATAATGATTGAGGGGTACCAAAGTGATCTTTTGTACCCCTTTTTATTTGATAAAGTATATCTTTTGTGGCGTGTTTCGGTTACTAAAAAACTATCTTTATCCCAAACTTGTCAACAAAACCATCATTCCATTCGTAATACCATGAATCATTACAGATGGCCATATCGAATTCGTTCGCTCATACGCTAGCGCAAAAATGATACCGCTGAAAAAATTAACTGGCATTGCATTATAGGTAGGGATATGGATAATAGTAAAAATAGCTGAACTAATTAGAATCGCTCCAAAAATCCCCATACGAGTGCGTAACCAGCGATATAAAAATCCACGATAAAAAATTTCCTCATATATTGGTGAAATCACTGCCGCTGATACAAAGGCAATAAAAACTGTAAAGAAATCTACGTTTTGTTTTAGTGATTCTGTCTTACCATTTTCCCACGAAATTCCTATAAAACTAGTAAGTACAACAATGATTATAGCGCCAATAAGTAAAATAACAGAAAATACAACAATTATCTTCCAATCTTTCTTAAAAAACCTCTTTATTCCTACTTCACGCCAAGAAAGTGCTTTTGGACGGAGGGCAATAAAATAGACACCTGTTAGTAAAACACTCGCTATTGTTAACCCCATAAGTGTACCTGCATATAAATCATTATTAAAAAATTGTGCATACATCGATGAAACAATGAACTTTAAACAGCCAAGGACAAAAATAAACTCCAGTATCATTAATAAAATAAATTCTTTACTCCCCCATGGATCCTGTTCTTTCCAATTAGTCTGATTGTTCTCCATCCTCATCCCTCTTCCTATATATGGTATAATGCAACTATATTAGATTACGCAACGTAACCTGCAAGCTTTTTTTAGGGGGGATACCATGAAACGATGGTCTATTGGAGAAGTTAGTAGACAGAGAAATTTATCCAAACGAACACTTCGCTATTACGATCAAATCAAACTTCTTACACCTAGTTTTAAAGATGAGTACGGAAGACGATTCTATTCAGAAGAGGATTTATTTAAATTAGAGAAAATTATTATTCTAAAGTCCCTTTCACTATCATTAGAGGATATTCACCATTTATTAGATAAGCTCTCTTATAAACAAATACTCATTTCACACTTCAATTACTTACAAGAACAGCTTTCAAAACTTCAAACAAGCATAGCTAACACCACTTCATTAATCAATATGATAGATTTAAAAAAAGACCTATCTTGGGAACACATCACCGAACTTGTTCAACTTTCACAAAGCAAACCAAAAAAGTGGATTGACTATTTTCAAGATGATGAACAATTTTTTTTAGAACAAACGATTCCAAGCCTTAGTCATAATGATGAAATAACTCATCAATATATTCTGTTATTGAAACAAATTGAATATTATATAAACCAAGGTATACAGGCAGAATCAATACAAGGAATTCAAATTGCTAGAAAGTTAATAGAGCTATCGGAAGTGACGTTTCAGGGGGACGATGATTTAATCGAAAAATTTTGGGAAGTAAGAAAACTACCTGCTCAGGAAACTGGACTATTTCCGATTTCCAAAGATGTATTGGAGTTCGTGGAACGTTGTATTAGTTATACAACATCTGAACAATTGGGAAATTAAATGAAGCAAACAAAGTAACCAAACTATTAAATCAGAGAAAAGATAAACCAAAAAATGCTTTAAATTCAACTTTTTGTTGTTTTTTGTTTGGGTAAAACCGTTCCTAAAATAGGCTTTTTTACAGCCACTTATTTATTAATCAATATTCTAAGTGTTGGACGTTATGGACTGTGTAACATCTATGTGAAACAAGATTTTTCGAGGCGTCACTGTGACTGAGAAATGATCTATATCTATATTATTTAGCCTATCCTTAATCGAGGTAACAAGCTCAGGGTCAACAATATCATTTAAATAAACAATTCTTACTTTCTGCTTTACACGTTCACCTAGTTCTATTTCATCACTTACTAAATTAGGATTAGAAATATTATGCTTAATACTTTAATATTTGTGGATAATGATTCCGTAAAAGATATTTTAGGACCATAAACAAGAGATTCAGTTTCCGCTTTTCCAAGTGACCTTTCAACAGGATCACCAACACCAGCGAATAGTCCTTTTTTTTTCAAAAGGGAAATAAATAAAAGTGAAACCATCCAATATATACTTTGAAATATCATTTGTTTCAACTAGTTCTTTAACTTCGGTAATTGGTAAATGTTCAAACAAGTAATTTAGATTAATTTCTTCAGATGTAGAATTATTTAAGAAAGAAATAATATTTTTTTCTATTGATATACGGTTAACAAGAATCTTTAAAAAGTACAATTCAATTGTTGTTTTATTTCCGACTGTTACGGTTCTATTAACTAAATCAGGAGAGTTAGATAATTGTTTTTTAATACTTTCAACATCAATTTGCTTAGCCTGTTTTTTAAAAAAATTCACATAAATCCCCCTTATACTCCAAATTTAACCATTAATATTTTTCACAATATAAAATTTCTTATATACATAACTTTCCTTGTATATTTTTTAATTCTAAGAAGAAAATATATGTGATAAAAAAACAAGGAGTGATTAGTATGTCATTAATACCGTATGATCCATTTAGACAACTAGCAAATATGAGAAGAAATTTTGACCGTTTTTTCTCTGACTTCCCTCTAGATCTTGGGATGGAAAACAATAATTTTGGTAATATCAGAGTTGATGTGCATGAAACTGAAAATGAAGTAATTGCTTCATGTGATATTCCAGGTCTTGAGAAAAAGGAAGATGTAAATATTGATATTGAAAATAATATGTTAAGCATCAACGGTACCATCAATAAAACAAATGAGATTAAAGAAGAAAATATGTATAGAAAAGAACGCTATACAGGTAGCTTTCATAGGACTGTATCCTTGCCAAGCCCTGTATCTAATGAAGGAGTAAAAGCTACCTATAAAAACGGTGTTCTTGAAGTCAGAATGCCAAAGAAAACAAATGATAACAAAAAGAAAATTGATGTGGACTTTCACTAAATGAGTAAACTATTACCTGTTATGAAAGAGTTCGGCAAAGATTACTTGCAAGAAATAGCTAATGAACAACCAGATTTAGTTGATTTACTTATTTTAACTGTACATTTACCCTCTCATAAGAAAAAATTTATATTAAAGCAGTTAAACGATGATATTAAGAAATCTTTTCTCATACAATAATGTATTACATTTGAGGCTGGGACAAAACCCACCTCTGAAATGAAAAAGCCGGTGAAATTTTACGATAAGTAAAATTTCACCGGCTTTGATTATTTTAAATAAAAAATAAGGACCACTTCTGATAAAATTAAGTCACCACAACAAAATTATACAGAAAGAAGGATCCTTATGTTTAAAGATTATAACATGAATCAACTCGTTTTGCCTTTAGATTTAGAAGTAAAATTACAAAATAATGATATTGCTTTCCATATCCATCATCTAGTTGAAAGTATCCCTCATGAAGCGTTCGAACCATTTCTACGAAATGAGGGGTGTCCTGCCTATCATCCACGTATGATGCTTAAAATTATCTTATGTGCCTATACACAATCTATCTTCTCAGGACGGAAAATTGAAGCCCTATTAAAAGACAGTATCCGAATGATGTGGCTAGCCCAAGGATATGAACCAAGCTACCGTACAATCAACCGATTCCGTATTCAACCAGAAGTGAAAGATTTAATTCGTCAATGTTTCGTTCAATTCCGTTGCCAATTGATTGAAGAAAAGCTTATTGATCAAGAAGCGATTTTTATCGATGGTACAAAAATTGAAGCAAATGCGAATAAATTTACGTTTGTTTGGAAGAAAACCATTGAAAAATATCACCAAAATTTAATTGAAAAGTCAAACCAGCTATACAATGAGCTACTAGAGAGTGAAATCATACCTGAAATTCAACGTGAAAGCGATAAACAGTTATCATTGGAAGAACTCGCTCAATTAGTTCAAAAAGTGGACGATGTCGTAACTGAATATGATAAACAAATTGAAACATCATCAGATGTTCTAGAACGAAAAGCCTTAAGAAATAAACGTAAATACCCGAAACAATTACGCAAGCAGTTGATTGATTTTGTCCTACGTAAACAAAAATACGAAAGAGACTTTGAAATCTTTGGTACACGCAATAGCTATTCTAAGACAGATTCAGATGCGACGTTTATGCGAATGAAAGATGATTATATGCAAAACGGACAATTAAAAGCTGGATATAATGTACAAATCGCAACGGAAGGTCAATATACGCTTGCCTATAGTATATATACAAATCCAACAGATACACGTACGTTAATTCCATTTCTAGATGAGATTGAGCAGCATTATTTTGAGTTACCAAAACACATTGTTGCAGATGCAGGTTACGGTAGTGAACAAAACTTTCATGATATCCTTTCGAATAGAAAACGAGAAGCACTTATTACGTATAGTATGTATTTGAAAGAACAAAAGAAAAAGTATAAACAAAACATATTTAATCCCGATAACTGGACGTATGATGAAGAAACCGATACATATACATGTCCTAATCAAAAACGTCTTGAATTTCAATATTATTCTGTCCGTAATGACCACACAGGCTTCCAACGGAAGCTCAAAATTTACGAGTGTGAAGACTGTTCGGGATGCCCATTCCGTTCATCGTGTACCAAAGCTAAAGAAGGCAACAATCGAAAATTAATGGTAAATGAAAAATGGGAACAGCAAAAAGAATATGTAAGAGCGAAGCTTTCAGAAGAGAAAACAAGTGCCATTTATCGAAGACGCAAAATCGATGTGGAACCAGTTTTTGGATTCTTGAAGGCTAATTTGCGTTTCACTCGATTTTCTGTACGAGGAAAATCGAAGGTAGAAAACGAAATGGGCCTCGCGTTAATGGCTGTGAATTTAAGAAAATTCACGGCCATTAACTAAAAAAAAAGAATTTACACACCAAAATAGAGAAAGGTGAATTTGAGTTTCCTCAAATTCACCTTTCTCACTATTTGAAGCTAGTTATGTCCCAGCCTCTTTTATGTTTATAAAAGGGAGGGAAATTCACCTTCGCAGTCATAAAAGCTACTGAAGAAGACGTTAAACTATTAGCACGTTTAATTCGTGCAGAAGCTGAAGGAGAAGGAAAGTTAGGTATGTTAATGGTTGGAAATGTAGCTGTAAACCGAGTGCGCTCAAGATACTTTGACTTTGAAGATATTAACTCAATTAGAAGAATGGTTTTCAGGTACTTCCTTGGTCAAATAGTCTTTCAATTCGCTGTCTTATTCAACATGATAAATAGATTATAAGTCAGTCCCCATCTTTTTTAATAGGTGGGGACTGTTTGACGCTTACTTTCCTACAAAAAATCCATTATAAATTTTCCATTAGACGTTTTTTGATTAATTCATAATCGTCCCTAGTAATACCAGGAGCAAATTCTTCAGGTAACTCCTCTAAGTTTGGAATTGGTCCGCCTTCAGGAGTACCAATTTTCACTTCAAGCGGTTGCCCATTTTCCGGATTTGTTCCTTTCCAAATCATTCCGATATCCCTGTATTCTGTTTCGCTCCATGTGTATAGCACATTGCTTAAGCCTTTTTCTATGAACGGTCTGGCATAATCAAATTTTGAGTTATCAAGATTTGGAACTGGAAGCATTTTCGTCAAGTCTATCCCTGTAGCAATTTCGATTGCTTTCGCATAGGCGAGGATATGTGTTCCTCCACGAACAAGTAAATACCCAATCATGGTTCTAGCAACTGGGTTATCAGTCATCTCATAAACTCTCATTTTATGTGTACGTGCACCAATCTCTAGAAAAAAGTTATGTGTTAAATCTAAAACCAGATTTCCACTATTAAAAACATTATCACCAGTCCAAGGTCTTCCCATTGAATCACCTGGTATAGCCGTTTGAGCTGTAGAAATAAAATGGTAGGTGTTTCTCGCATCCTTTCCATTTTGAAGTGGAGTGATATCCGGATTCCCTGGAAAAGTATTACCTACCGATAACAAATTAATCGTATTAGAAACAAGTTCTACATGACCAAATTCTTCTGCTGTAATGCTTGCCACTAACTCATAGAATGGTTTTAGCTTTTTTTTATTTCTGAAGTTAAAAGACTGAAACATATAGTTATTTAAGGTAGACATCTCCCCAAACTTGCCACCCAAGAGTTCTTGTACTGCTGCTGCAGCATTCATATCGCCGTGTGCGGGTATAGGAAGTTCAATTGCCAATTTATTTATTCTTTTAAACATTATTTCCCCTCCACTTTCTTTTTGTTAACCAGGAAAAACCCAAATAATTTGCTGGGTACGAATAAAAAAGGGAGTTCCGTTAGATTCGACAACAATGTGATCTGGCAATACATTTTTCAATGAGCCACGAACGCTACCTCTTATGGTTTGGACAGTAACCAATTTACCAACAATGGTTTTTAATGTCTGATAAACATATGGATCATAAAAGCTTAACAGGTTGTTGTTGTTTGTCATTTATATCCTCCTATTCTAAAGTCATTCTTACTGAGTATATGTTTCTCGATATGAAAAAAGACTGAAAAACAACTGTTCAATTTGACTCTTGTTGTTAAATACTATCCTGAAAATAATAAACGGCAATAGCACATTTTTTGCAATACGAAACTAGGCCTAGCAATACCCAATTTTTTAAACTGGACCTAGGCATGACTAATCTAATCCTTTTATGTACGAATTTACACTATGGCTCGCATACGCCGATGTAATTGACAATAAAATTGAAAAGATAAAGCAAGGGCTTGTAGAGTTCCAGAATAAACTTTATGGCACAGGTAATGCCATTCAAAGTATAACGAAAACTCTTGACAAACTATTTCAACGTCAGGACGAACTGTTTCAACGTCAAGACAATATTATCAAGCTACTGGAAGTTGTGTATAACAATTTATAATTGTATGGAACACCAGTAAATCTCGTGCCTATTTCAAAAATTAGAAGTCATTAAGCCGCACTCGAAAGATGGACAAAGATATATTGAAGTTGTATTTATTTATCGCTTTGAAAAATCTGTTGAAACATGTGCCGATATGATTAATTGCGACAGGAGCACCTAATTGGTATGTAAATAAATTAGCAGCAGAGTTAAGCAACAAAGGTGATGACAAACTATTCAAAACCTTATCATTACTTATTCCAGAGGAAGAATTAAAACCAGAATTAAAGAGTATAAAGGGTTATTGATGTGGTCACTGTTTCCGAACAACTAAATCAAAAAGGGATACTGGAGGATGTGGGCGGCGTAACACCTAAAATTTCGCCCACATCTCGATTTCAGACATATAAATAACCCTCAAAAATGCCGTCAAACAAGCATTCTCGAGGGTTTCAATTATTATTTTTGTCCATTTAAAAAAAACTCACCACATCTTTACCCCACGCAAACCCGCATTCCACCGTTGGCGTTTAAAATAAAGTCACGCTATCTTCCCCTCATTTTCACACATTTCCGATCTCGTTTTGACCGTTTTTCCACCCTTTTTTCACGCTTTTTGTTCACGTTTTTTTCGATTTAAAAAGAAGTAGAGTAGAAATAAGGATGCCAGGAACCGAGTAATGACAAGGGTTTCAGGGATTTTTGATACAGAACTTTATTTTAAACATGAAATAAAAGATGTTGCGACTTTTTTATAAAGTACAGGACTTTATTTTGGGGTTACAACACCTGTACAACCATAATAATGTACTGCTAAAAAATCCCATTCAAACCCGCATTCCTACGTTACGAGTTAAAATAAAGTATTGCACGAAACCATCATTTTCTCAATTTTCTTCTCACTTTTTTCTGCCACGACTTTATTTTTTTGATAATAAAGTCGTGGTATTTCTTGCTTTTCTTCCTGTCTTTTTCTCTTGCTTTTTCTCACTCTTTTTCATGCTTTTGGGGTTCTTACGAACCCCTCACACTTTCTATCCAACCCTGAAACCGTAAGGTTTCCACCCTACTTTCTCCCGCTTTTTCATTCATGCAAAAAAGGATGGGATTCCTGTTCCCACCCTCTTTCATCCTGCTTTTTATTCACATCTTTATCCACACGTTTTCCACAGAAGTATCAGAACTTTGTTTTTATTTTGCTACAAGTTTGTTATGAATGTCAGGAGTTTATTATTGGGTTACAACACCCTTGACATCAACACCACACACTCCACATGCGCCGTATGCGGAAACATATCCACTGGCTGTAAATACTCCACTTTATAATCCTTAGACAAATAATCAATATCCTTTGCTAATGTGGAGGGATTACAAGAGACATACACAAACTTCTTCGGCTTTACCTTTTTAATCGCGTCTAATAATTTACGATCACAACCTGTTCGCGGCGGATCGACTACAACTACATCTGGACGCCAGCCTTCTTCTACCCACTGTGGCAGCCAATGTTCCGCAGTTCCTGCTACATAGGTTGCATTTTTGATACCGTGTCTATCTGCATTTTTTTGCGCATCTGTGATCGCTGCTTCGATGGTATCCATGCCTCGTACTTCGTTTGCTCCATCTGCTAGCCATAAGCCAATTGTTCCAACCCCACAGTATGCATCAGCTATTTTTTCTTTTCCTGTTAAAGCAGCTGCTTTTTTCACTTCATCATACAGCTTTACTGTTTGCACAGGATTCAATTGGAAGAACGCTCTTGCAGACAGCTCGAAGTTTAAATCTCCTAATGTTTCTTGGATAACTTCTTCCCCACTTAAGTGGATTGTTTTTTCTCCAAAAATAAGAGACGTTTTGTTGCCGTTTATGTTTTGGACTAATGATTTCACTTCTGGTAATCTTTTTTGGATTTCTGCCATCACTAGTTTTTTTCTTGGCATTTCTTTTTGGGTAGTGATAAGCACGACTTGAACTTCGCCTGAATTAAATCCTGCTCTAGTTACAATCGTACGGACGATCCCTTTTTGTTTACGTTCGTCATAGATTGGGATTTGGAATTCTTCTAAGATTTTTCGAACCTCTTCTGATACCTTGTTCGTTAACGGATGCTGCACCATACAATTTTGGATAGGAATGAGGCGGTGGGAATCAAGTCCGTATAGACCTGCAATAATTGCACCACTTTTTTGCTGTCCCACTTGAAACTGGCTTTTATTGCGATAATTCCATGGATCTTCCATACCTATAGTTGGACGAATATCCAATTTATCGACTTTCAGCTTTGTATGGCGTTCTAATGATTGGATAACAATATCTCTTTTTTCCTGTAATTGCTGATCATAGGCTAAATGCTGAAGCTGGCATCCCCCGCATTGTTCATAAATAGGGCATGGTGCTTGTACACGAAAAGGAGAGGATTTTCTTATCTTCTTTACCTTTCCTTCCGAAAACTTAGGCTGAACCTTAGTTGCTTCCACTACCACTTCTTCTCCAGGAAGAGCACCTGGTACAAAAACAACCTGTCTTTTAAAATAACCGACGCCCTCTCCATTTATCCCTAAACGCTTTATCGTCAATGGAAAGGTTTGCCCAACCTTCAACTTCGCGATCGTATTTTGCTGTTTATCTTTCATTTATATTAACTCCTATTTTCTCTCTATTAAAAATACTACTTCTATTTTTCCTCAGTCTGCCTTCTTCATATACTATAGCTTCTGCGCTAAAATATCCAGTTCTTCTCATCCGCTAACTACAGAAAATATTCCCACCTAAAAGATAACAAAAAACACCCTCCCTTTTAAGGGATGAGTGCTGCACCCAAATTCTATTTAAATCATCCTTTTACTCGAAGTTTCCTTTTTAACCTTGTCGCAAAGACTTCAAGGAGAATGGCTACTGCTAAAATAAAGAAAGTAATGGTTCCAATTTCTCTAATATCTAAATAGAAATTGCTTGCCATGAACATATCAAAGCCGATTCCGCCTGCACCGGCAGCTGCTCCCATCGCAACAGCGACTGCGAAGTTAATTTCGAAGCGTAAAAATGTCCAAGAAATCATATAGGTGAGGGAAGATGGAATAACCGCCTGAAAAATGATTTGCCAAAAGTTTGCTCCACTTGCTTGAAGTGCTTCAATCACACCATTATCTAGTTCCTCAAAAGACTCAGAGTAGGCCTTCACTAAATAACTGACAGAATGAAACGTCATCCCAATAACAGCGGCAACACTACCAAGACCTGCTGCGACAGCAAAAATCAACACCCATAAAACGGTCGGCACCGCTCTTATAAAAGCAACCATTCCTTTAATAATGACAGACACTCGTTTCGATGTTAAGTTTTCCGCTGCTAATAAACCTAAGACGACCGCAATAATTGCACCAAATATCGTGGTTAAAAAAGCAAGACCTAACGTTACTAAAACTTGGTAAAGAGCATGCGTAAATGTAAAATGCTGAAAATGTGCTTCAAAAAACATAGCTTTTAAGTTTGCAAAGGTCGCGAACATTGCTTCTCCAAAATCAATCTCTTTATAGTCAAAGCTATAAAAAGCATAAATCGTGAGAATCGCTAATGCTAAAAGAGTGATTCTGATCATAACGGTTGATTTCGTTAACGTTTTAATTTTTATGCGTTTTGATGGTTCTTGCTTATCTAGCTGTTCTTCTACAGCCACTTGCTTATTAACTACCATTATAGAATCACCCTCCTTACATAGTTAGATATAGATTCTATTAAAAGAATAGAGACAACAATTGTAATAACTACTAGTGAAGCAATATCGTAGTTTAAGCTTTTATAATAGAGATTAAATGTAAAGCCAATTCCCGATCCAGTAAGCAAACCTATTAATGTGGCACTGCGGATATTTGTTTCAATCATAAAGAGTACCCAGCTAATCATTTGGGGAAGACTAGACGGAATTACAGATTGAAAAATGATTGAAAAATAGTTAGCGCCTGTTGCTCTTAGTGCCTCGACCGATCCTTCACTTACTTCATCTATCGTCTCTACGAAAGCTCTTGTTAAAAATCCAAATGAACCGAAAAACAACGCAAAATAGCCTGTTAAGGAACTTTGTCCAAAAGAAAAAAGGAGAATCATTGCCCAGGCAGCGACATCAATATTTCGAAAAATCGTTGCAATGCCACGACTAATACTTCCAAAGAAGCCATTGATTTTCGTCGTATTGGAACCCATAATGGCAAACAATATTGCAAATACTGCTCCAATGGTCGTTGCCGCAATGGAAACTAATAAGGTTTCCACCAAGCTTTTTAATATATTGGGAAGCTTTACTAAAGACTCCTGTGTTGGATAAAAATTCCCCAAAGCCCATGTAACAGCCCGTGGGAGAGACTCAAAACCTTTGACTACATTGTATTCTGTCATGATAATGGCACATATTGTAATAGCAGCTAAAACAACAAAAAAACGAAGGGAACTTTTTCTCTTTTTTGCAAAGAAATCAGCTTGCATAGATGCCTCCTACATCAAAAATGAGATCTTCCGCTTCCGAACCGTATATACGTTGAATATCCTCTTTGGTGATATTGTTTGGAGAGCCGTTATACACGACTTGGCCACTGTTAATCCCAATGATTTTATCAGAGTATTTTAGTGCTACGTCCACTTGGTGGAGGTTGACTAATACGGTAATGCCCATTTTCGATGAAATATTCTGAAGAAGATCCATAATGACCTTAGCGGAGTTGGGATCAAGTGAGGCAATTGGCTCATCACATAGCATCATTCGCGGATTCTGAATAAGGGCGCGTGCAATACCAACACGCTGCTTTTGTCCTCCACTTAATTGATCCGCTCGCTTATACATATGTTCTTGTAGCCCTAGCACGGATAAAATCTCCACCGCTTGTTCCTTCTCTTCTTGACTATAAAGACCTAAGACTCCGGCAAGTGTTGATTTTTTGCCTAGATTTCCATGCAAGGTGTTCTCGATTACACTCAAACGATTCACTAAATTATAGTGTTGAAAGATCATCCCAATTTTGGTACGAACCATTTTTAATTGCTTCTTTTTTAAATTCAGGACGTTGCTGTTATCAAAGATAATCTCTCCGTTTGATGCATCAATCATTCGATTGATACAGCGAAGGAGAGTTGATTTCCCCGCTCCAGATGGACCGATGATGGAAACAAACTCCCCTTCGTTTACAGAGAAGCTAATATCTGATAACGCCTTTGTATCATTTCCAAATTGCTTGGACACATGATTGATTTCTAGTAAGGTTGTCATCGATTAACTCTCCTTATATCCATTTATTTTGAAAGCTCGCGAATCGGATTAAACCATTCATCTTTTACTTCAACTAAACGCTCGTCCGCCGTTTTCTTAAATAATCCTGAGAACTCAGAGTCTTCCGGAACAAAAACTTTTTCGTTGTTTGTAATCTCATCTGAGGTCATAACTTCTAGAAGCTGTGCTTGAAGATCTTCACTAATATTGTCTGTGTTTACGACAAATGGCGCATTCAATACTGGTGTAACGGAAATAAGTTGAAATTCTTTCCCTGTAACAGTATTAAAAGGCTCAGCAGCATCTGTTTTAACTTTATAAATCGCACCTGGTCTGTTCTCTTCTCCATCTTCTAATTCTACATAATTATTTACACATGTATCACAGAATGCTGCTACGTCTGCTTTCCCTGATAATAGGTTGACTGCAGAACCTTGGTGGGAACCGCCGTATAGTACTTCACTAAAGAAATTACCGTCTCCGCCTTCAAGTAAATCTTCTGCCGTTAAATCTTTGAATTCAGCTTTTTCACTGAAATAATCAACAATACCTGTGGAAGGAACTTTAAATCCTGACGTTGAACTATTGGATACAAATGAAAATTTCTTCCCTTGAATATTGTCAATTGCAAATCCATCGCCTTCTTTATATTGATCCGCATTATCCTTTTCAGCTGCTAACCAGCTGTAGTATACAGCATCATCTAAAGTCCCTGAAGCACCAGTTGGTACAACAAGTGGGAGTACTTTATCGTTTTTGTTATGTGCTTCTATGTAACCTTGTGCACCTAAGAACGCCATGTCGGCATTTCCATTTGCAACTGCTTCGATTGCAACGATATAATCCGTTGTTGTTTGATGCTTTACTTTTTTCCCGGTCTTTTCTTCAATAATTTTTCCAATTTCATCACGTGCTTCTGTAAGATCAGCCCCTGATTCATTAGGGAGCCAGGCAATTGTAAGTGTATCTTTATCACCTGATGCGCCTCCTGAACTAGAAGACGAACATCCAGCAACAAATAACATAAGTAAAGATAACAAAAATAATAAAGATCTCTTCATTAGTATGAATCTCCTCACCTTTTAAAATTATTTACCTTCGTTTACTCACTAGTGTTGCGTAAATAGTGTCATAATTTTCAGTTTAATTGTTTACTCTACTTAGAGCCAAAAAAGTAATTACCTTTCTAAAGGCGGCTCCTGTCCATTTGGAAATTTATTTACAATTAGACCTGTGCAACGACAACAATTTGTTGATTAAGGGATGGCTTTTCCTTCAATTTTGCGAAGCCAGACATGTGCTGGTTTCCACAATGCTGCCCTTAAATAACGGCTAATTTGCAAGGTTTTCCGCTTACTTTTTGTTTCGAGTTGTACCAGAACATGAAGACAAAAAACAATAAGTGCGATAAACACTTGATTTTGAATCGCCCATTCACTTTGACCGTAGAATTTCTTGATATTGAGATGTTGTTTAATCCATTTAAAAAACAGCTCAATTGCCCATCGTGATTTATACATTTCCGATATTTCTTCGGCGCTTAAGTCAAAACGATTTGTGATTAAATGAAGTTCATTACCTTTTGAATCTATTATTTTTAGAAGTCGAAAATAGTTTTCAGCTCGGTTTTGAGTTGTACCAATCAACACCATTTGATCCGACAAAACAGATGAATCCTTGGGTAGTTTAAAATCATAAACCTCCCGTACGACTGCGTTTTTTCGTAGCCTAGAAAGAAAAAAGTAGCCTTCATCGGTCATGCGATCAAAACGCTCGTAGTCTAGATAACCTCGGTCAAACACATACATGCATTCTTTATCGTCAACCATAATCTCAAGTTGACCACGATCGTGTTCGCTTGCCGTTGTCATCACGGCTTTTTCGGGATAGGATTCTCCCTTTTCCATAAATACAAGGCGTAAGTGTAACTTTACGCCTGCCTTAGTTTTGCGGAACTTCGCCCATTTATGATTGGTCAAATTTAGTGGCAAAGTACTTGAATCAATAATTTTTAACGGCATGACAAGTTTTGTGTAGTGTGTTTTGGCGTGAATTTGTCCGACTAAATCAAGGAAAAGTCTTTGAAACAAATCTGGATTTAGACCATTTAAACGGCGCGAGAGCTGAGAAATGCTTATAGAATCAAGGTCGATTTCCTTTTGAAGATGATCATCAAAAAGGCAATCACTTAACGCATGAAGACTTTCAACTTCTTCTAATTGTGCAAAAAGTAATAGTTTTAGGAATGATTCTGTCGTTAACTTTTTCGTATAGCAATCTAATTTCAATGTTTTCACCTGTTCTTCAAATAATTGAAGATTAATTGGCGAAAACCATTGTCCAAATGAAGTTTTTCGTGTAATCTTGTCCATGAGATTGGTCCTTTTTTAGTGGATTTGGACGGGTTACCACCTGACTTATCCATTATAAAGGACTTTTTCTATGCATAAAATAATAAAAGTGAACATTTCGAGTATTTTTAATAGTGAAATTAAATTAATGCAACACTAGTGTCGTTTACTATATCTATTAATTATCAATCTATTATTAACCCAATATTATGAATTATTAATATTCTTTAAGGTTTCGTTAAAAAGGTAAATTAGGAGAAGACGCCATTTTGCATGTTATATTCTCGATTACATAAATGATTCATAAACTCTAAGTCATGGAAGATTCCAACCATTGTCGTTCCTTCCTTCATGAGCTGTTCTATTAAGAGCCTTACCTTCCTTTTCGAGTCATGGTCAAGGCTTGCAGTTGGCTCATCTAGTAGGAGCAAGCGAGGTTTTTTCACCATCGCTCGTGCAATATTAAGCCTTAGCTTTTCCCCTCCAGAAAAGGTGGTTGGGTAGCTGTCCCATAATTCCTTGTCTAATTCAAAATGGGCAAGAATCATTTCTGTCTCCTGTTTTGCGAAGCTCTGATCTTTACCCATTTCAAGAATTGCCTGCTGCACTAGCTGTCTCGCCGTCGTTCTAGGCATCACATTTAAAAATTGTGATACATAGCCAATTTCATGTTTCCTTAAATAAAGCATTTGCCGTTCTGTAGCTTGTGCTAAGTTAATAGGTCCGAATTTTTTAGAATCGTACCAAATGCTTCCTTTCTGAATTCGGTATGTTCCATAGATACATTTTAAAATGGTAGACTTCCCACTTCCGCTTTTGCCAGTTATTCCAGTAAATTCACCCTCTTTTAATTCGATATTGACATGACTGACTGCACGAATATATTTACCGAGATTATGGAGATCAAACGATTTAGATAAATCTTTAATTTCTAAAAGATTTTCCATCTGTTCACCTGCTTTCTTATTTGCTTATTCGTTAAAGTCGATAGTTTGTTTTTTGAATAAGCTTCCCATCGACAAATACACCTGTAATTACTGGGAAGTCATCACTTATATTTTCAATAATGAGCATATCTGCTTTCTTTCCTTCACGAATGGAACCAATTTCATGATCCATTTTTACCGCTTTAGCAGGGTTAAGCGTAACTAGCTTCATCATATCTGCTAGATCCATATCGTATTCATTCACTAAAGTAAAGATGGCATGAAGCATGGCTGCCGGATAATAGTCGCTGCACAAAATATCAATAGCTTGATTTTGGATTGCTTCAGCAGCCCCTAAGTTCCCACTGTGAGAACCTCCTAAAAGGACATTCGGCGCCCCAGCAGTCGTAAACATCCCAAGATTTCTAGCCCTGTTAGCAACCTCTAACGTAATCGGAAATTCACTAATAGTCGTACCAAAGCTATGAACAAGCTCCAATTTTTCAAGCGTATCATCATCATGAGAGGCGATAGCAATCTGATACTCTTGGGCTAACGCAGCAATTTCCTTCATATCTTCTATAGATAATTTTTCTTTCGTTTGATGATTGCGAATCAATACATCAATCGATGCATCGCTAATATTGTTATAGCTTTTCACCGTTTTTCGATAAACTTCTAAATGACGATACTGTCCTTGCCCTGGTGTATGGTCCATAAAGGAAACTAAATGAACTTTATTTTCTCTTATATAATTTTTTAGATTATCGATTTCTTCTACATTATCAATTTCAAATCTAGCATGGAATCTGTGACGAACTAGATGCTTCCTTCTATGACTTTGTCCAATCAAATCAATAAATTTCCGGACATTCTCTGGTTCTCTTATTGGCTTATAGTCATATTCGGTTTCTTTAAAAAGAGAGAGAGAATGAAACATCGTTGTAATTCCGTGAGCAATCAGCTGTTTCTCCGTTTCTCTTAAACTCAAATCAAAATTCATTAATGAGGTTGGTCTTGGTGCTGCCATATGTTCAATATAATCAGAATGAATATCAATAAATCCCGGTGAAACATAGCCTCCTTCCGCATTAATAATCTCCATTCCTTCTTCAAACTTTATCTCGCCTTTTGGTGCCATTTTTGTGATTCTATCTTCTTCTATTAAAAGATCATAACCGTGTAAAACGGTATCTTCGGTAATCAATCTTCCATTTGTAATGACGTACAAAGTATTTCCCCCTAAAATTTATAATTTGGGTACCTTTTAAAGCAGAGAATGAACCAATTGCTGTGTATATGGATGTTGCGGATCTTCTAATATTTGATCTGTTAATCCTTCTTCAATCACTTTGCCCTCCAACATTACAAGTGTTCGATCTGCAAGCATGCGAATCACTCCTAAATCATGTGAAACGAGGACAATGCTAATGCTTAGTTCACGCTGCAGGCCCTTAATCAAATCTAGAACACTTGCTTGGACAGAAAGATCAAGCCCTGTCGTCACTTCATCTAACAGCAGAATGGGTGGATTATTGGAAAGAGCCTTTGCAATTTGTACACGTTGCTGCATGCCGCCAGAAAAATTTTTCGGCGCTTCTTTTCGGCGATGGACGGGAATATTCACTTTATTCAAAAGATCTGTCCCTCTATCCTCCATCACACCAACATGGTTACTTCCTGCTGCTATCAGCTTTTCGGCGATGTTGCCTATCGATGAGAAGTTCATTCTTAACCCTAAAAGCGGATTTTGATAAACTTTTCCCATGATGTGGTTGCGGATATAACGTTGCTGTTGAGAGGACTCTTGAAAAAGATTTTTCTCGCCATTTTCATAACTACTGACAAATGCACCGCCGCTGTCACTTCTTGGTCAAAATAAAGACATTGCATTAACGTTGACTTCCCGCTTCCACTTTCGCCAACAATCCCGAGCACTTCACCTGGAAAGACCTCAAAGGAAACATCACGGCATGCATAAACCGTTCCACACACCTGGCAATAGTTTTTCCCTAATGAATCACTTGATTTATCCTTACAATGTAAGCAGCCAGGACCATACTGTTTATTAAGATTTTTTACGGATAAAACCGGAACTTCAAATCCTGTCATTTATTTCACTCCAACCGTATTTAATTTTTCAAGACAATAGCTTGTATCATTGCATTGATATACTGTTTCATCTGTTAATTCATCGACAAGCTCATCTAGAAATACCCCAGTCGACCCGCATAAACGACATTGCTTGTCCTCAAAGGGCTCTGGCTCAAACGGAAAATCTTCAAAGTCTAGTGAGACTACCTTTGTATAGGGAGGAACTGCATATACTTTCTTTTCACGACCAGCCCCTAATAGTATCAGTGCCTCACTATCATTCATTTTTGAATTATCAAAACGTGGGATAGGGCTTGGCGCCATCACATAGCGATCATAAACGAGAACGGGATGATCAGCACCTGTTGTCATGCTGCCATATTTCATAATCTGCTCGAACAACATCAGCCACGCACCGCTATACTCTTTTTCCGCATGTAGTTTCTTCGTTTCACTTTCACTTGGCTCATAATAGCGAAGTGGTTCCGGTAAAGGCACTTGTAAAACTAGAATCTGGTCTTTTGTGAGCGGTACTTCCGGTATTCTGTGTCTTGATTGGATCAACGTTGCCTCTGCTGTGTAATCTGTAGTGATAATGCCTGTCGTGTCAGAAACAAGCTTTTTAATATTCACTGCGTTTACCGATTCATCAGAACCTTGATCGATTACCTTTAACACATCCCTTTTCCCAATGAGCGAGAGGGTTAACTGCAATCCACCTGTTCCCCATCCCCGGCCAATCGGCATTTCCCTCGATGCAAACGGTACTTGATACCCTGGAATAGCAATAGCCTTTAAGGTTGCTCTCCGAATTTCACGTTTGGATCCTTCATCAAAAAAAGCAAAATTATAAGCCGTGTTCATTAGCTTTTCACCTCTTGTCTTTTGTCCTTTTTTGTCTTTCGTACACTATCTAGTTTCGATTGGAAAGTGACATAATGAGGCATTTTTAAATGTGAAATAAAACCTGATGATTCTACAGAATCAATATGATATAGAACAAATTCCTCATTATGACTAGGAAATTCTTTATTTGGATGTTCTAAACAGTAATCTAAAATCCCCATTGCAATTGCCTTTGTTTCATTTTGACCGAAACATAATCCATAACCGATTTCAAATTCCATTTCCTTTTTGCCATATTCTTTTTCCACTAACACAGGCATAAGCATTTCCACTTCTGTTACTTTGACTTCTCCAATATAATAGGCATCATTTTCGTCTTGCCCATCAGATAGTGGATGATTTATTGTCACTGGCAATTTACCGACACGAAGTTCGCCGACAGTCGGATGCAAATCCCCATAGCCACGAATAACCGCATAAGCAAAGGAAGTGACTGCACCAGTTTGCCCCCTTGTTAAAATTTGCAGCCTTTGACTTCTTGTCGATGGGAATGCAAGACTTTGTCTAGTTACATCATCTGGTTCCTGATCATTATTCTCACAAGTGGAAATTAAGCCTTCTTTCCTTAAGTAATCAAGAACTTTTGGGAGGGTAAGCTTACTAGCTTGCTCTCCTATCTCCAAGCTTTCCTTTAAATAATCCTTCACCCACGCTTGAACACTTTGATCGGTTTCTTCCTTTAAGTAAATATCAAGGAGCCGATGTGTATAATCTGTTGTTGAGCCAAGAATTTGTCCTCCTGGAATATCTTTAAAGCTAGCTGAAATACGACGTTCTATCTGCATATCATTTGATTCTATTACTCTTCCATAATGTTTTCGCGGAACGGTTGAGCGGAAGGCTCTTAGTAAGAATACAGCTTCTTCTGGATTTCCCTCTGCTTGCTTAATCGCTAAAGCTGCTAAAGTCTCGTCATAGAGACTACTTTCCGACATGACTTGATCGATGAGTCCTCTCATTCCCCCCTGTATCTTTTCCACTTCAATGGTTCTTCCCTGTTTCACTCTTTCCAATTTCAGACACTTAATCGACTCTTCAATTGCAAGCGTTCCGCCCTTTACAGCAACGTATCCCATTAGACCATCACCCTATTTTCACTAATTTGAGTTGTGCGCGGCACTGACAATAGCTGATCCTGTTGATCAACAAACATAAGATCGACCCCAAGGGGGAATTCCTTATTTTTTGATTGCCTAGACTCTATCCAATTCTCTGCTAACTCCACTTGCACATATTCAACTGTTTTAATTCCTGGTCCTTTAAGCTCAAGGGCAGGTTCAGCCGTTATTTCCGTTACTTCGATAATAATCGTTGCAGATGAATGAGGATTTTTTAAAGTTCCAGATTTTGCTTTTTCTATTGCCTTATTAAGCGCTCCTGTTTCTGCATCTTGAAGAACTAAAATGTAATCAGCTTCCTCTATCTCTCCCTGCTTTGCATAAGTTAATTGATTAATTGTTTTCGTAATCATTCCTGCTTTTTCAGAAAGGACTTTAAAGGTCACTTCCTGATCAAATAAAGTTAAGGCTATCAATAAGATAGGCGTAGGACATTCTTCATTTCCATCTTCCCTGACTATAGCTGCTTCTTTCCTTAAATTTGCCAACTGGCCTGGTCTCGAATAAGCATGGACTAATTTTCGGTAAAATGATTGTAAGTCATGAACAATATCTAACTTCACCTTTCATACCTCCTCAAGAAACATCCATCGTTTCAAAATTGACTTTTGTTTTTAATATGGCTTTATTCTCCGTCGCTTTCTTTATTAAAATGGCTTGCTCCTCTTGTTCGAGCAACTCTATCCATCCATTTGTTTCAGGCAGTTCTGCTTGGAATGCTGCATCGATAATCGCAAGATGGTGCGCTAACGTCGGTTGATCACCTGCCACAATGCCAATTCCGATGCTTTCGTGGACCTTGACTTTACATTCTGTGACAAACACTTCTCCTGGATAAAACAGCGTCTTTTTTGATGTCTCTCGAACTTTCATCATTACTAGACCATTTTCCGGTTCTTGTATGACCACCACCTCATAATATTCATGAATCATTTTAGCCATCTTTTCCGCTAGAGCTAGTGAGCCATTTATCAAAATTTCCGTTCTGCGTCTTCTTTTCATTTAAAGACCTCCATGCTTGTCTTTTGTTTTAACCTTTTTTCTAAAAAGAGTGAAAGTGAAGTGTATGTTAGAATGCTGGCCCTTTTACGAAATAGGTTTTATTTCACCCTTCTACTGTATCTTGTTGCCAAGTGAGTGAATGTTAAAGAACGATAAAGTTTGTTTGGATTTTGTAAATCCATTTTTACAAAAAAAGCCACCAATAATGGTGACAATTTACATAAGATAAGTGAAACAATCGCTCCGGTAAATATTCCGTGAATATTCTAGAACTTTACCAGATTTTCGATCAACACAACCAGATTCTAATTGGATTAACGGAACAAGACTTGGACATTTTAATAATTCCCTTTCCTGCTTATTCGGAAAAACAACAACTAGCTGGCTTTGCATCGATTCAAAGTCTATGTATCCTTGCTCTTGATAATATTGAAAGATAGAAGTAATCTCCTGTCCTTCCCTCTCAATATTCCTAAAAGTGGATTGAGATAAATACGATGTATGAATTGCAATTGGGCAGTCCTCAACTACACGTAAACGGCTAATTTTATAAATCCTCTCATTAGGTTCTGCTTTAAGTGCATGATAAATTGAAGTATCATGGGAAATGATTTCACTCGTTATATTTATCGTTTCAAAGTTGTAATTTAACTCACTCATTTTTTCGCTAAAGCTTACATCTCCTGTTAAAATAAGTGGAATTTGCAGTTTTTGATTTTGAACATAGCTTCCTTTCCCTTGTTTAGAAAAAATATAGCCTAGCTCCTGTAGGCGTTCATATGCCTTTCGAACAATTATTCTTGGAACTTGATAGTAACAAGCAAGCTCGTTTTCTGATGGCAACTTGTCATTAGGCTTGTAATTTCCTGCGTGTATATCAGAAATCAGTCTATCCACCAACAATGCTTGTTCAGACATCTCGCCTTTTTCCCCCTTTAAACCAAATTTATCCCCCACTTAGCAGGCAGTAAGCCCCTTACTGATAAATGCAAGTATTATCTATTAAGCATTTTCTTCCGAGATTTCAGCTCATGAACAGCCTCGATACCTGGGCTTTTACTTCCTAATAAGACAAGTTTTTCTCCGTAAGCTCCATGAAAATCTGCCCCACCTGTCATAACTAAATGAAATTTATTTGCTATCATTTTTGCTTGATTTTCATGCATTTTATTATGCAAAGGATGCCAGACTTCAATCCCCTGTAATCCTGCCTTTACCAAACCTGGAACCATTTCAAAATTACCATATTGTCCTGGGTGGGCAAGAACGGGGACGCCTCCAGCTTCAAGGATAGTCTTTACTGCCGTTTTAGCATCGATATATTTCATTGGGATAAATGCAATTCCAGGCTGTTCCCCATTTTGTCCTCGATTAAAAATTTTCTTATAAAGAGAACCATAAATCGAATCAGTATAATTTGCTTCAATAAGTGCCTGCATAATATGTTGCTTGTACACTCCCGTTCCTCCGTCTGCTATGTCTAAGCAACGTTGCCAATTAATGTTGTAACCAGCAGAAATCAAACGCTCGACCATTTCCTTTGACGCTTGATGCCTTTGTTCCACAAGTGGCTGACAAACCGCTTCAATGGCATGATGTCCTGGTTCAATAAAATAGCCCAAAATATGCACTCTTCTATTTCTTTCAAAATCATAACCAGATATCTCAATTCCAGGAATGACCTCAATACCAAGTTGCTCTCCCAGTTTAATTGCTTCTTTTAGGCCCTTTGTTGTATCGTGATTGGTAACAGCAAGATGGCTCACATCTTGCGCAAATGCTAATGATAAAACTTCTTCTATTGATAACGGACAATCAGAAATATTAGTATGACAATGAAGCTCCACTTTCATGAAAAACCCCTCCTTTTTCTCTTTAGTTTCAGCATAACTTGATACCACGTTTAAAAGGTTAATGAGAAGTGAATTTCTCTTAAAGAATTGTTAAAACTATTAAGAGTGCGATTTTATATAAAACTAGATTTTTTACAGTTCATGAGTTAGAAGTAATAGATAAAATAGTAGATTTTTAGGAATAAAGACCTGAGAATGATTAACATATTTTAGTAGTAGCTTAATAGTAAATTAAAAAAGTTTCTATACACTAGGGTAGTACCAAAAATTACTTTGTTGAGGTGATTCTTTTGAATTTCAAAAAGTTAACATTAGGAATGATGACTGCTCTACTATTCACTGGAATGTTAGTTGGTTGTTCTGACCAAAATGATGACCAAACGGAAGATACTGAAACAGAAACACCTGCAGAGAATGAAACAAATGAATAAGTAATGGGATAAAGTGAAACTTCCATCCGTGGGGGGTTTTCCTCATCCTCCACGGATGGTTAGTTGAACCAATCGGACCTTTACGGGCAGCTGACCTCCCACCTACCTTCCTCGTATATTCATAAGCTTCTTACTGTCCGTTAAGAGTGGGATAAATAAAACAAGCTCAGACATTGTCTGAGCTTGTTTTACTTTTTTGAGCAAAATAGTCTTTTAGCATAACCTTATTTTCTACGATATCTGCAAGTGTATACTGGTCTAATACTTTAAAAAACTGTTCCAATGCATTATTTAAGACATGCTTTAAAGAACAAACTGGGGTAATCACACATGCATTCTTATCCTCAAAACATTCTACCAAGTAGAAGTTCTCTTCCGTTTGCCGGATAAGAACGCCAATATTGATATCTGCTGGATCCTTTGCTAAACGGAATCCTCCATTTCTCCCTCTAATCGTCTCGATATATCCCAATTTCCCCAAATTATAAATAATTTTCATAAGGTGATTTTTGGATATACTATAAACCTCGGATATTTCTTTAATATTTGTAAGTTTTTCCGTACCCTCCGTTGCCAAATAAATTAACACTCTCAAAGAGTAGTCGGAATAATTAGTTAACCGCATAACCCTATCTCCTTTTGTTATTTTTACGGTTCTTATAGTGAAAATGTGAACATTTTGTTAAACATGTTAAAAACAGTGGAAAAGATGTATTTAAAATATTGCTTTTATACAGACAGACTTTTATCATAAAAGATGTATTTAAAATATTACTTTAAAAGAAGGTTATAAAAATGCTATCACAAAAAACAATTGACATTATTAAATCAACTGTACCAGTATTACAAGTCCATGGTACACAAATAACTACTGTTTTCTACAAAAATATGTTTGCTGCACATCCTGAACTGCTTAATATTTTTAACCATGCTAATCAAGCAAAAGGACGTCAACAAACTGCTCTCGCTAATACTGTATTAGCAGCAGCACAAAATATTGATCGACTTGAGACTATTATACCAGTTGTAAAGCAAATCGCCCACAAACACCGCAGTTTAATGATAAAAGCAGAACATTATCCAATCGTTGGTGAATTTCTTTTAAAAGCGATTAAAGAAGTTCTTGGAGACGCTGCTACTGATGATATTATCCAAGCATGGGCAGATGCTTATGGGGTAATTGCTCAAGTATTTATTGACATTGAAAAAGAAATGTATGAAGAAAGTGCTGCTAAAAGTGGCGGTTGGTCCGATTATAAGGAATTTAAAATTATCAAAAAGGTTAAGGAAAGTGATGTAATTACATCCTTCTATTTAGCACCTGTTGATGGAAGTTCTCTACCAGTATATGATGCTGGCCAATATATTACGATCCGCTTATCGATTCCTGGAGAAAAGTTCTTATTTAATCGTCAATATAGCTTATCTAGTGCTAGCAATAAAGAATATTTCCGAATTTCAGTGAAAAAAGAAGCTTCAGCAGAAAACCCTGATGGAAGAGTATCTAATTATCTTCATAGCGATAAAAACGTTGGGGATACGGTAGAAGTTACTGTTCCTGCTGGCGATTTCACCCTAATTAAAGAAGCAAGCCCTATTGTTTTTATTAGTGGTGGAGTTGGTATTACACCATTTATGAGTATGGTAGAAACAATTGCTGAAGAACAGCCAAACAGAGAGGTCATTTTTATCCATTCAGCAAGAAGCGGTTCTGTCCAAGCATTTAACGAAGAGTTAAGTCGAATAAAAGAAAAAATCGCTAACCTCCAACTTTCCTATATATACGAAAATCCTTCTGAGGAAGATAAAGTAAATCCTTTCTTCCAGAAGGCTGGCTATATTGATACAGAATGGCTAAAAGAACATGCTATTGTTGCAGAAGGACATTATTATGTTTGTGGACCAGTTCCATTTTTACAGACAGTTGTAAAAGGCTTAAAAGACAATGGTATCAATGATACTCATATCCATTATGAATTCTTCGGTCCTTCCATGAAGCTATAATTTATATTCTTTAACTTGTACAGGCTGTATATTTTTTCACCATACAGCCTGTGCATTATATTATATCTCTAAACCGTGACTTCTTTTCTCTGCATCACCCTAAACATAATAGCAATTAAAAGAATACTGACAAGTAGCGAAAAAATACAGATAAAGATCGGATATATAATAGGGGTTCCGAAAACATTCACAAATTTTAAATCAACAAATAAATAGTCTGCTTTCATCATATATAACCTTTTGCAAAACAAAAGAAAACCTAGTTGCTTTGTTACTAAACAACTAGGTTTTCCTTTAATTAAATGGGATTCATTAATGAATGTCTCGTTTCTTAAAATTACCGCCTTTTACTTCGGAGACATCGTAAATGGCAATAAATGCTGTTGGATCTAATTCATGAATAATTTCTTTCATTTTTCTTTCTTCCATTCGGCTGACTACACACGTAATTTCTTTAAATTGTTCATTGGAGTATCCTCCAACTGCAAATGTATAGGTGGCACTGCGGCCTAAACGATCTCGTATCGTTTCTACCATCAATTCAGGTTCTGTTGTAATAATGTTAAAGGTTTTTGATCCACTTAAACCTTCTTCTACAATGTGGATTACTTTAGAGGCAATAAAGTAAGCGATAGCGGATAAAATGGCTCCTTGGAGTCCAAATACGGTAGATACAAAAATAAATACAAACATATTTAGAAACAAAATTAAATCACTTGTTCCAAATGGTAATTTTCTTGAAAGTAAGACCGCTAACATATCAATTCCATCTAATGCTCCTCCGTTACGTAAAGCTAAACCCATTCCAAAACCGATGATAATCCCTCCAACAACCGTTATAAGCAGTGTGTCTCCTTCAATAATTGTTGGGACATGGTGCATTAAGCTTGTACTAACAGCTAAAGATATGATGCCGATAACGGAATATACAGCAAAGCTTTTACCTATCTGTTTATATCCTAAAAATACGAAGGGAATATTTAATATTCCAATCAAAATCCCAAGGGGAAATCCTGTTAACTGAGAACCAACGATACTTAGACCAGTAACGCCTCCATCAGAGACCGCGTTTGGAATAAGCACAGCTTCTAGTCCATACCCTGTAATAAATCCTCCAATAATAACTAATAATGCTCGCGAAGCCATAAGAAGCCTCTTTTGTTTTTGTTGTGTCTTTTTCTGCATTTACTTTCCTCGTTTCAAACTATTTTCAACTTATTTATCTATATTTTACCACAGTTATTCTTTAGACAAAAAAAGATAAGGACAAAGGTCTACTCCATACTTCTCCATAAGTAAAGAGAGGCATAGCTTAAATATGGTTGCCATTCTGGCATCATTATCTCCATTTCTTCTTTTGAAGGTTTTTGTTCTAATTCCAAGAGCTTTTTAATCGCATTTTGAATTCCGATGTCTGCGATTGGAAAAAGATTATTTCTCCCTAAACCGAATAGCAATACATTCTGAATGGTCCATTGTCCTATTCCTCGCAAGCGAATAAGCTCCTCCATAATCTGTTCATCAGACTTCTCATATAAGCTGTCTATATCTAAATGGCCATTTATTATTTCTTTCGATAAATCTATAATGTACTCTGCTTTTCTCGTACTAAATTGCAGTTCCCGCAATTCTGCCACTGTTAACTTTGCTACTGTTTCTGGCAATGGATAAAACCAGACGCCACCTTTTTGAAAACCATATGTAGTCACAAAACGCTGCGTTAATGTAAAAGCAAATTTAAGATTTAACTGTTGATGAATAATGCATTTTATTAGACTATTATACGGGTGAAAATCTAACACAATCGGTGTACCATAATGTTCATCGAAAAGTGACTTTAACTTTGTTTTTTGAAAATGCTCATGAATGGCAAGCAAGGATACATCCCACCTGAAAATTCTGCTGATTTCTTTATAGATGAGGTTATGTAAAGAAGAAGAATCTATCTCATCCACCTCTAAATAAAAAGTTGGATTATCAGTTGTGCCAGTTGCTTGAACTTTTACAACTATATGTTTGTTCTTTATACGAAGTGGTACTTTTACCCAGCGCTCTTCTTTATGGAGGTTATGTAGTGGGTCTAATGCTAAGCGACTTAATACTAAATCAAAGTTATACGGTCCTTGAATGTATATTGTTTGCAAGAAATATCACCTATCACTGTTTTTCTTATTTATTATAGCACACACTTCTTATATAGAATGGCTTGCTGTTATATTAATTAGTACTGCTATAACAGGAAAAATCCTAAATAGACTCATGTTCCAATCTATTTAGGATAGTATGTTGTATTTAGTTGATAACGCCTTCACCAATTTCCCTTTTTATCGTTAAATCGTCTAAACTTTTAAAGGAGTAACCTCTTTTTTTCAAATCAATAATTGCTTGTTCTAATGCTTCTGCATTATCTTTTGAAACGGTGTGCAACAAAAGGATACAGCCAGGATGAACCTGTTGCATTATATTGTCATAGCTATATTTCCATCCTTTTTGCTGATCCGTTTTCCAATCTACGAAGGCAAGTGACCAAAATACTTGTGTATATCCTAATTCTTTCGCAACTTTTAAAGTCCGTTCACTGAAAATGCCTCGCGGCGGACGTAAATAGGTCATGCCTTTTTTACCTGTTAGAGCTTCCGTTTCTGTAACCACTGTTTCTAATTCTTGTTTCAGCTTTTCATCACTGATTTGGGTAAAATCTGGATGATGATAAGAGTGATTGCCAATAATATGGCCTTCTGCTGCCATTCTTTTCACTAGGTCAGGTGCACTCTTTAAATAGTGGCCTGTTACAAAAAAAGTCGCAGGCACTTTTTCCTTTTTTAGAACATCCAGTATTTTGCCTGTATAACCATTTTCGTAGCCATTATCAAAGGTTAGATACAATACCTTTTTATCACTCTCATCTTTATAATAAGCGCCATACTTTTCAAGCAAGTCATCCAAGTCTTTGCCTGCTTCTGCCGGCTGCTCATTCACAGCCTTTTTGAATCCCCAATGTAATGGCTGATTCGAAACATTTGCCCATACTTCATTTGTCATTATAGAAAGTAAAAATATTACGCAGAAAATAACCTTATACATTCTCTCCACTTTTTTTCCTCCTAACAGATTAACTATCTGTTAGTTTTAGTTAAACTCGAGGAATAATGCTTGGAAAAATACAGCAGATTATGTCGGTATTTCTTTTCCCTTCCATACTTCTATTAAAACACTCTATCCTTAAACATTGCCAACTTCTCTAAGGAGGATAGTTCAATATCTTGATGAAGAGAGTTACCATGCGAGTCCATTGTAACAACCGCTTTAAATCCTTCTACCTTCAAATGCCACATTGCTTCTGGGATACCGAACTGCATAAGATCTACCCCTTCTACCGACTTCATGCAATCTGCATAGTACTGGGCTGCTCCTCCAATTGCATTTAAATATACTCCGCCATGCTCTTCCAATGCCTTCAATGTTCTGGCACCCATACCACCTTTTCCGATTACTGCACGTATGCCAAATTTTTTCATAATGTCTCCCTGATAAGGCTCCTCGCGAATGCTTGTTGTTGGTCCAGCCGCTTTAACTTGCCAATTTCCATGCTCATCTTTCAGCATAACTGGTCCACAGTGATAAATGATCTGCCCATTTAAATCAATTGGTGCATCATTTGTACTTAAATACTTATGGATTGCATCCCTACCTGTATACATCATGCCGTTAATTTGCACCACATCGCCAACTTTTAATTGACGAATATCTTCTTCACTGATTGGTGCCTGTAGTATAATAACTTCCTCTGCTGTACCCGCTTCATTTTCCTTACTAGCCTCTGCTTTAAAGTCAATTTTATCTCCTTCTTGATATTGCCATTCCTTGATTTCTCCCGTATCAGGAATTATCGAAATAGCTAGTCTGCGGAATGCCCAGCAATTATACGCAACAGATACGAAGAAGCTTGCAGGGATACGGTTCATCACGCCAATCTTACAGCCTAATAGTGTTGTTTCACCACCAAATCCCATCGTGCCAATTCCTAATTTATTGGCATTTTCCATTATATAATCTTCGAGAACTGCTAATTCTGGAATGGCATTTGTATCATCTACAGAGCGGAAAAGCTGTTCTTTTGCCAAATCATAGCCCGCAGATCGATCCCCTCCAATTCCGACGCCAATAAACCCGGCACTACATCCCTGTCCCTGTGCTTGATAAACAGAGTGTAAGATGCACTTACGAATACCGTCTAAATCGCGTCCAGCTCTGCCTAGTCCTTCTAATTCACAAGGAAGACTATATTGAATATTTTTATTTTCACAGCCGCCACCTTTTAAAATTAACCGAATATCGATGTAGTCTTTTTCCCACTGTTCAAACTTAATGACAGGTGTCCCTGCCCCTAAATTATTTCCACTGTTTTCCCCTGTAAGAGAATCAACAGAGTTCGGTCTAAGCTTACCATTCTTCGTTGCAAGCTCCATACTTTCGTAAATAGCTGCTTTTATTTCTAGCTGGTTAACAGCAACAGGTGTTTTAATTTTAAAAGTCGGCAGCCCTGTATCTTGGCAAATAGGTGAGACTTCCTTATCTGCCATTCCAATGTTCTGCGTAATTGTCGCTAAACTCATCGCAGAACGCGTTCCAGCATTTTCTGACGCTGTTGCCTTCGCAATCGCACGTCTCACATCTTTTGGAAGATTGGTCGATGTTTCTACAATTAAATCGTAAATACTCTTCTTCAGATTTTCAAAATACATGCTTCTCCCCCTCATTGAAAAGCGCAAGCAAACCTTGCAATTTTTTGTTACACTCAAATAACTCCCTATAAAAAATTATACTCTTCTCTTCTACGATAGAGAAGTAATTTGCAATCGTTTACAGAAATATTCTGGAAATCCTTATATAAATAAAAAAGCTTGGATGATTTCACCCAAGCATTACACTTTTACAAATCTCTATGTTTAAACTCATTACATTTCGATTCTATTTCATCTATCATTTGAATTAAACGATCGATATCCTCTAACTCCGCTTCTTCTGGATCAATCGCATCTAGTACATCCATAAACATATTTAATCTTGTTTTTAGAAAAGTAACTTGCTCATTTTTATCTGTAATTGAACTACCCAACATACTCTCTCCTTTCAAAACTACCCTTTAATCGTAACGAATTTTCCTTCTTTCAGCAACCTTCCTTTTTATCTTTGCACATGTTTTATCTTTTTACACCTTTGAAAGAAAGGAATCTGCGTTTTCCATGGATTACACAGAGTTCTTAGTTATTTATTCAACTCTGTATAACTAGTTTTTGTTCTTTTTATAATTTTTTTAGCATGCATAGATAAAAGAAACATCTAGCCAAAATACTAGATGCTCCTTTCTTTTCTACTATTTGTTCAAGTTGTTAGTACTGTCTCATTACTTTTCATTACTTCCCTATCTCCTGTTTCAACTGGAAGCTGTGGCTTTTCTTCTAAATCGGATGATTCAATAATTTGATCTTTTGTGGTAGTAATTTTCTTTGTGATCTGTTTACATTGTCGTTTTGTTTGAAAATAGAGTTGTTTAAAATCCTCTGTAATTTCTTTTAAATCTTTAGAACGCTCTAATACGGTAGATTGAATCTGCTTGTACAATCCTTGGGTGTCATTAGCAATGTCCCTCATCGCATCAGAAGAATTATGGAATCTTTCTTTCCAATCCTGCTTAAATTCATCAGGGTTTTCTTTATAACTCTGAACGAAACGAGTGCTTGCATCTTTTATACTTTCGAATTTCTGCACCGTTCTTTTTCTTGTAGCTGGGTCAATTAGAGAAATTGTGACACCAATGACACTTCCAATTACTAAGCCTGTTACAATTTTATTCCCTTGCTTTGTTGCATTAGACATATCATTCATCTCCCTTCTTCTCGTTAAAGTTTCTTTTCCCGCCAAAGAATTATTTAAAACAAAAACGTTTGACAGATAGGATTTTTCCTTTAATAATGACAAGGGGACTTTATCCCCTCAAAGATAAAAATTGCATTCTATGCCTTATTTACACATAGATATAGTTTAACTATTCTTTTTATAAAAGGAGCTTATCATGATTACAGAAAAAAATAGGATTACCCCAAGTATAGATCCTTGGGAAGCTTATATGGATATGGAGCAGCATGGAAAATTAACCTTATCCAATATTGAATTTACGACTACTACTTTATGTAATATGCGCTGTGAGCATTGTGCTGTTGGTTATACACTTCAGCCAAAAGACCCAAACGCATTGCCCATTGATTTATTACTGAAAAAACTAGATGAAATCCCTCATCTTCGGTCTCTAAGCATTACTGGCGGAGAACCAATGATGAGTAGAAGATCTGTAGAAAATTATGTTGTTCCTCTTTTTAAATATGCACACAGTCGTGGTGTAAAAACACAATTAAATTCAAATTTAACACTAGGGATCGATCGTTATGAAGCCGTTATTCCTTATCTAGATGTGCTACATATCTCCCATAACTGGGGCACAGAAGAGGAATTTGCGGAACGTGGTTTTGCGATGATGACAAGAAAGCCGACTTACGAACAAAGAGCCAAACTATTTCAGAACATCATTACGAATAGTAGAGCACTAGTCGAAGCTGGAGTTGTAGTCTCTGCAGAAACAATGCTGAATAAACGTACACTTCCCTATTTAGAACATATCCACCGACAAATTGTCGATGAAATGAAATGTCAAAGGCATGAAATTCACCCTATGTATCCATCTGACTTTGCTTCTACTTTAGAAACTTTATCATTAGATGAAATCCGAGACAGCATTAACCATCTTTTAGATATTCGTGATAAAAATGTATGGATGTTATTTGGTACACTTCCATTCTATCCTTGTAACAGCAAAGAAGAAGACCTACAGTTACTAAGTCGCCTTTACTCTAGCAAAAATGTAACGGTTCGTAACGATCCTGATGGCCGTTCTCGTTTAAACGTAAATATTTTTACTGGTGATGTAATCGTTACTGATTTCGGCGATACACCAGCACTTGGAAATATTCAAACAGATCATTTAGAGGATATTTTCCAAAAGTGGCTTTCCACTGATTTAGCTCGTTCATTAAACTGCCATTGCCCAGCTGTCAAATGCCTTGGACCAAATGTTCTTGTAAAAAATAGTTACTATCAAGATATTGATTTTACAACAAAAAAAGCATTGATTAGTCGTTAATTGAAATGGTGTCCATTGGAAAATGGGCACTTTTTTATTTTGGGTTTGAGGTTAGCTTGCTTGATGAATGACATTTTTCTTGATGCTGCTTTTTGGGCGTTCATCTCCTTGATGAACACCACTTTTCTCTTTCCCTCCTGCAATTTCTGCGTTCATCCCCTTGATGAACGCCACTTTTTCCTTTCCCTCCTACAATTTCCGCTTTCATCCCCTTGATGAACACCACTTTTTCCTTTCCCTCCTGCAATTTCTGCGTTCATCCCCTTGATGAACACCACTTTTCTCTTTCCCTCCTGCAATTTCCGCTTTCATCCCCTTGATGAACGCCACTTTTTCCTTTCCCTCCTACAATTTCTGCGTTCATCCCCTTGATGAACACCACTTTTTCCTTTCCCTCCTGCAATTTCTGCGTTCATCCCCCAACGAACCACATTCCTTCCCCCCAAAACCGACAAAAAAGACTGACATCCAAAGTCAGTCTTTCCACATCTATTTATCTCGGTCTTTCACTTGCCATAAATCCAAAAGAAACATGATCTTGAACAGGTATCCAAGCGCCAATTCCTTGTGAAGTTACATTTTTCACGACAATTGATTTTTTGCTTCCTTTTAGCATCATATATACTTCGCCATACGTCACTTTTCCTTTTTCGTTGACAGCAGGAGCGTAGCCATATAAATACCCTAGTCTTTTAGGGGGAATATTGTACAGTTGATCTTTCTTTGTTCCTGTTCCAATCACTGTTTCAAATGCGAGAGATAACCCTGAATTTTGGGTTGCTTTTACGAGCATCATTTTTTTTACTTGCTCTGCATTTGGAACCTTTGCCGTTAAACCGCCTCTTACCGTTTTCTGTGATTCTTGAACATAATGGATTTGATATGGTAATTTCCCACCACGGTTATCATAGAAATTCGTATTTACTTTCTGATACTCCCAATTCGGTGCTGTTTCTGTTGATTCGTAGTTAAGCGGCCATTGTCCTAAATAAACAATTGCTTTGTATCCAAGTGCAAATGGGGTACTATTCACTGTGGATTCGTTCAGCATACGAATTAAATCCGGATTATCAATTTTCACCTTTGAAGAATTAATAAGCTGTTGTGTTAATTCACTAGGCTGCAGTTTAGGTACATCTTGTGTTGGATTTGGATACGTATTTTCCTTCGTTATATTCATAACGGAATTAGGTATGGTAATAATCTTGGATTTCGGTACATTTTCTTCCTTTTCTTTCTCTTTTGCTTTTTCCGCATAAGTTAACATTGGAAGCATTAAGAAAAAAGATAAAAGCACAATCGTTATTTTCTTATACATAGCAAGTTTGAACTCCCTTCAAATAATCATCCATAACTATGGTTATTTTTTTCGGAGTTCGCTTAGATTATCCATTATTAAAAGAATTTTTTTCTTTCCTCCTATTTCATTACAAATTTCCCCGTTAACTTAGAACAGTACGGATGGAAAAATTGGATAGCAGGACCAAGCCCAAAAGCGATAATTAATGTACCAAGTCCAATGGGACCATTTACTAAAAAAGCAAACAATAAAGCAAGTATTTCTCCAATTAACTTGGCAATCATAAGATTAACGCCATATCTTTCCTGAATAGTAACCATAAAATCATCAATTGGATTTAAAGGAAATTCAGATTGCAAATAGAGGGCAATGCCTAGACCAATAATGATTAATCCAGTAATTAGTAAAATTAATTGGCTCATAAACATAAAATAATGGAAACGATTTACTAAATGAGCCATCCAAAAGTCAACAAAAAATCCTAGAATAAACACTGTGGCAAGGGACAATAAGTTTGGCTTTTTGCGTAAAAGCAAAGCATTGACGAATATAAGAATGATACCTACTATAACAATCCAGCTTCCTATTGTTAATCCAACTAAATGAGATAGGCCTACATTGAGAGCATCCCAAGGGCCGGCTCCTAAATTTGCCTTAATAGTTAACGTAGCCCCAAATGCTAATATAAAAAGCCCACCAACATAGAAAAGGCATCGATAAAACAGTGACATACCTTTATATCTCCTTTCTCCATACATCCTTTTTCCACTTCTTTCATTCATATGCCTCAGGCACTTAAAACTTGTCCATTATTAACAAAAATAAATAATCAGAATATTTACATTTATCCGATATTATTGTATAATAAGGTCATCAAATAAAAGGAGGGTAGCTATTTTAGATCGCTTATATTTTGTAAAGGAGGAAAATATAAACCTTTGAATATTCATCAATCAGAGCTTTATCCAAACTATAAAAGGAAAAGAGGTTGGTGATCCGATGGAAGCGACATGATAGATTCCCTATACAACATATCTAAATCAACGAATACTTAAAAAGACTTATTTTATATAAAAGAAAGGTGAATTCACGCAAAAAAAGCCTAGCCGTTGTAAAGAAAACGGCTAGGCCTTGCTATTTCTCCATATTCTACTTTCTTAAAGCAAGTAAAATCCAATTCCCATTATTGCATAAGCAGCTAATAAGGTTGCTCCCTCAAACCAGTTTGTCTCTCCGTCATTTGAAATACTTACCATTAACAACACGGCTGTTACCATACTAATAAGTTCTGGCAGTGTGAAGACTAATGACATTCCACTCGGGAAAAGCAAAGACACTAAAACTAGTAATGGTGCGACAAACATGGCAATTTGCAAGGTTGATCCGATAGCAATTTCAACCGCAATATCCATCTTGTTCTTATATGCCATTACAACAGCTGAAGCATGCTCTGCTGCATTTCCAACGATAGCCACAATGATAATCCCAATAAACAGCTCAGACCATCCAAAAGATTCTGCTACTACTTCAAATGTATGTACTAAGTTTTCAGATACATAAGCAACAGCCAGTGTTGCAATCGCCAAAATAGTGATACTTTTTTTCACTGACCATTCTGGAGTTTCCTCATGAGCATGACCATGCTCTCCGTTTTTTTCTACTTGATAAACACCACGATGAGTCACTAGTTTGAAAAACAATGCTGCTAAATACAATACAATCAAAATAATAGCGATTCCGATACTTAAAGAAAGTGTTTTTTCTGCATTCATATTCATCGTAAATACTTCAGGAATCACAAATGCAACAATGACTGCAAATATTAATAATCCTGAATTATGACGAGCATCATAAACATTAAATTGCTGTCTCTTATACTTTAATCCACCAATAAAAAAGGACAAGCCTGCCACAAGCAATAAGTTCCCTAACACAGAACCAGTTAAGGATGCCAATACTACCTCTGTTAACCCTTCTCGTAAAGCAAATATAGCAATGATCAATTCTACCGCATTACCAAAAGTAGCATTTAATAACCCACCAATTCTGGGACCAGCAACAATCGCTAAGCTCTCTGTCGCTCTGCCCATAAAACTAGATAACGAAATGATGGTAAGACAGTAAATAACGAACATAAGAATACTTGACCAATGTAATAAGGAACCTATTATCGATAAGGGAACCCCAATAAATGCTGCAATCGTAAATATTTTATTAACCATTTTTTCTCGCTTCCTTTCTCCTATCACCCTCATATAATTTCCCATCCAACTGCAGGCTAAACTTATTATACTGCTACTCCGCCCAAATATAACCAATTTCTTAAAAATGTTTTTCTCTTTTGATAGGAAAATTAGTAGTTTTATTTCAAAAAAAATCTATTGCAATACTGTTCATTCCCCTTTAACATCATTTAGGGAGACTAAATATAGACAACAGTGTAAGAAACAAGGGAGTATAATTATGAACAGTAAAAAATTCGCCGTACTAATAAGCATCGTCAGTATTTCTGGATTTAGTCAAGGAATGCTGCTGCCATTAATAGCAGTCATTTTTGAAAATGATGGCCTATCTTCTAGTTTAAATGGATTAAACGCAGTAGGACTCTATATGGGGATTCTTCTTATTTCTCCTTTTATGGAATATCCTTTGCGTAAATATGGATATAAACCCGTTATCGTATTTGGCGGTCTTGTTGTTATTCTGTCACTAGCACTTTTTCCACTTTGGAAGTCTTTTTGGTTTTGGTTTCTTCTTCGTTTGTTTATTGGAATAGGCGATCATTCACTCCATTTTGCTACACAAACTTGGATAACCACTGCATCACCTATAGAAAAACGGGGAAGAAACATTTCTCTATACGGTGTATTCTTTGGGATTGGGTTCGCAGTTGGACCATTATTAACTCCTTTAGTAAAAGTAAATGAATCACTGCCTTTTATTCTTTCATCTATTATGTGCTTTATCGCTTGGATTTTTATACTATGGATTAAAAATGACTTTCCAGAACAAACAGTAGAAACAAATTCCTTTTTGGATACAATGAAGCGTTTCTCTAGTGCCATGAAATATGCGTGGATTGCTTTTCTTCCCCCGCTCGCCTATGGTTTCTTAGAATCAAGCTTAAACTCAAGTTTTCCTGTGTACGGATTAAGAATCGATTTAAGTGTTGTCCAGATTTCTCTTTTACTTACTGCCTTTTCGATAGGAGCCATTGTGTTTCAGCTTCCATTAGGGATGATCAGCGATAAATTTGGCAGAAGACGGACACTTGTAACGATTCTGATTATTGGTACTACCTGCTTTTCTTTCGCCAGTATACTTGAGGCTTATTTAATCGGCTTAATTATCTGTCTTTTCCTTGCTGGAATGGCAGTTGGTTCTACCTTTTCTTTAGGGATTAGCTATATGACTGATTTAGTGCCAACCAATCTTCTTCCTACCGGAAACCTTCTATGTGGAATGGCCTTTAGTGTTGGCAGTTTAATTGGTCCTTATCTGGGAGGAGTATTTATTCAATATTTCCAGCATATTAGCTATTTTATAGTAATTGCGGCAATTTTATTTGTTGTTTGTTCCATCATTTTTATCTTTGGGAAAAAAGAATCGAGAAATCATTACTTAACAGAGGCAAAATGATATTCAGCACATACAATATGTGGTAAGCTTATCTTATAAAATTAAATAAAAAACTATTTCTATTCGTTATTTTGTGCTGTCACCTTCTTAGGTGGCAGCTTTCGTGTTTTTTAAGGGTAGTGAACTTGATTCTCTCTCTCAATAAGAACAGATAATCATTTAAAAGGAGGAAAAAACAAATGTCCACAGAAACGGAATTCAAAACCTATGTACAACCAAAGGTAGAAATGAAGCCATCTTTATTTGCAAAGCTATCTCCTCATCTCGAACTAATTGCTGCTGGAATAAGCGGAATTTTAATTGTGATTGGATGGATTTTACACCATTTCGATTATTCATCTATTTCTATCGCTGCCTACTTGCTTGCTTTTGTGATTGGTGGATATGCAAAGGCAAAAGAGGGAATCACCGAAACCATTGATAATAAAGAATTAAATGTCGAAATGCTAATGATTTTTGCTGCAATTGGTTCTGCTATTATCGGATATTGGGCTGAAGGTGCGATATTAATATTTATCTTTGCTGTAAGCGGCGCGTTAGAGACATATACAATGAATAAGAGTAATAAGGAAATATCTGCCCTTATGAAGTTACAACCAGAAGAAGCAATTAAAATACTTCCAGATGGTCGTGAACAAGCAGTTCCAGTATCTTCTCTTACTATCTCTGACATCATCTTAATTAAGCCCGGGGAAAGAGTCCCCGTAGATGGAAAAATTATCAAAGGGACAACGGCGATTGATGAAGCCGCTATTACAGGTGAATCCATTCCATTAACCAAAGAAATAAATGATGAAGTATTTGCTGGAACAGTAAATATAAGTGGCTCAATTACTGTTACCCTTACAAAGCATGCAGACGAAACACTTTTTCAAAAGATTATTACCTTGATTCAATCGGCACAAAGTGAGAAATCACCTTCTCAAGCTTTTATCGAAAAATTTGAAGGATCCTATGTCAAAATAGTCTTATCTATCGTTGGCCTATTACTGATCCTTCCGCATTTTCTGTTGGGTTGGTCTTGGAATGAAACATTCTATCGAGCAATGATTTTTTTAGTAGTCGCATCTCCTTGTGCATTGGTAGCTAGTATAATGCCAGCTACCTTATCAGCAATCTCAAATGGAGCAAGGGCTGGCATCCTTTTTAAAGGTGGCGTCCATCTAGAAAATCTCGCCCATGTAAGCGCAATTGCTTTTGACAAAACAGGAACGTTAACGAAAGGAAAGCCTGTGGTAACAGATGTATTTATCGATAATAAATTTACGGAGAAAGAAATTGTTCAATTAACGGCTAGCATTGAAAGTCATTCAAACCATCCCCTCGCAAAAGCAATCGTTCGATATGCTGAGCAGAAATACAATGAACCGTTAACACAACCAGAAAGCATTCAAGATAATTCAGGTTGGGGCGTTACAGCAAAAATTAATAATACGGAATGGCGAATCGGGAAAGCCGCTTTTGTGGGAGAAAAAGAAGCAATTGCTTTCCAAAACAAAATATATGAACAAATATCAAATGAAGGAAAAACAGCTGTATTTGTCAAAAAGGACACAGAAATAATCGCCCTGATTGCTCTAAAGGATGTTGTACGAGAAGAATCAAAAGAAGCAATTGATCGTTTAAAGCAGAACGGCATTTATACGGTTATGATTACAGGAGATAGTGAAAAAACAGCTAATGCTATTTCCAAAGAAAGCCATGTTGATGAATATATTGCTGAATGCTTACCGGAGAAGAAAGTAGCTTCCGTTAAAGAGCTAAAAGAGAAATATGGAATCGTCGCAATGGTTGGAGATGGAATTAATGACGCACCTGCTCTTGCTACTGCAAATGTAGGTATTGCAATGGGAGAAGGGACCGATGTTGCGTTAGAGACAGCAGATGTCGTATTAATGAAAAACGATTTGCCACGTATAGCAGAGGCCATTCAACTATCTAAGCGGATGAATCGTATTATTAAACAAAATATTATCTTTTCCATTTCTGTTATTATGTTGCTTATCATTTCGAACTTCTTACAAGCAGTTGCCCTCCCTTTTGGTGTAATTGGGCATGAAGGCAGTACAATCTTGGTGATTTTGAATAGCTTGCGGTTATTAAAAAGTTAAAAGACCATATTGTTTGGCGGGTTGATTGATGATGACATTCGCTTTGGCTATTTTGACTGATACGCCTGCTTTGGCTGATATCCAGCTTTTTTGGCTGATATTCCGGCTGCTTTGGCTGATATCCAGCTGCTTTGGCTGATATTCCGGCTGCTTTGACTGATATCCAGCTTTTTTGGCTGATATCCGGCTGCTTTGGCTGATATCCAGCTTTTTTGGCTGATATCACGACTGCTTTGGCTGATATCCAGCTTTTTTGGCTGATATTCCGGCTGCTTTGGCTGATATCCAGCTTTTTTGGCTGATATTAAGGCTGCTTTGGCTGATATTCCGGCTGCTTTGGCTGATTTCCAGCTATTTTGGCTGATATCTCGACTGCTTTGGCTGATTTCCAGCTTTTTTGGCTGATATTCCGGCTGCTTTGGCTGATTTCCAGCTGCTTTGGCTGATATTCCGGCTGCTTTGGCTGATTTCCAGCTGCTTTGGCTGATATCTCGACCACTTTAGCTGATTTCTCATCCGATTTGGCTGATTTCCCCGCCATAACATATTTAAAAAGCCTCCAAAGACTAAATCTTTGAAGGCTTTCTATTAATAAGGTTATACACTTCTATTAGTGGTAGCCGTTTTGTCCGTTAGCAGAACTAGATGTTTTATGTTTTGGCTTACTTTTCCCTTTTTGTTTTGTGCCGCCATCTTTTTTTGTATGTTTTGTCATTCTAAATCCCCCCTATTAATTGTTTTCCCCACTATTAGTTTGTTCTATTAGTGTTCTTTTATAGAGGTAAATTACGGATACTGGTTAACAAGGTTCTTTTCTCTTTTCCGTAAAGTAAGCATTGATCTCTCCACCCAAGATGATAATTATGCCAGTAATATAGAACCAAATCATTAAAACGATAATGGTCCCAATACTTCCATAAGTTGCGGAATAGTTACTGAAATTCCCAACATAATAGGAGAAAGCCAAGGAGGCAAGAACCCAGCCAATCGCAGCGAAAATTGCTCCGGGAATGGCAGAAATACATTTCAGTTTTTTATTTGGAGCAACCCAATAAAGGGCAAGAAACACAATAAATAAAATAATTGGCGATGCAAGAAATCTTAACGTATTCCATATAGATAAAAACTCATCTGTTAAGTCAAATTGTGAAAATAAAAACATCCCTATTTGCTCTCCAAATACTGGTAATAACAGCGCCACTACTACTACCGCAATCATGCCAAGTGTCAGCAAAATAGACATCCCTCTTGCAACAATAAATGATCTGGTTTCTTCCACATTATAGGCTTTATTTAAAGCCTTTATGATAGCATTTAAGCCATTTGAAGCAGACCATATTGTCGCGATGATCCCGAATGATAAAAGACTCACGTTTCTGTTTAGCACCTGATCGATATTTGATTCAATCGTATTCATAATATCTCCAGGAGCAAATCCCTCCACTATGCCTAGCAAGTCTTCTTTTGTAATAGGAAGATATGGAAGGAGTGTCATTACGAAAATGAGTAGTGGGAAAATAGACAATAAAAAATAGTAGGCTAACTGTGCTGCCAAATCAAATACATCATCTTGTTGAATATTTTTGATGAGAACCTTAAAAAAATGAATGACCTTTCCCATACAAAATCACCGCCCTAACAGTTCATTTATGTATGTACCTTTGCCCGTTATCGTGTAAATAAAAACATGTCCCTAATAAGAGCTTGTATTATGTACTATAAAAAGATGTAGCCTGAATGATACCTCCATCTCTAAATATACATATACCCAAGCAAAGCTGGGCTGATTTTTTTATAGATATTGGTATCATTTAAGCTACTAGACATTCTAAAAAGCATTCATACAGCTATTCCGTCTTAGGTAAATATTGTATGCTAGAGACTAGCTTTCTTTCCTGATTGATCGTGTTCCCTTTCGAAAATGCTTCTTTAGTATCTCGAATAATGCCTGCAACTACTGGCGTTATTCCTTTTAATTCCTCAAGTTGCTTCTTAACAAAAGCTGCATCATCGGAAATTTTCGTAGCTGAGTTCTTTATTTTTTCTGAAGTTAGATTCAAACTTGACGTCATTTGGTCTAAATCTGTTACAGTATCTTTCGCATGCTGTATAGTCGTTACAGCCTGTTGTCTTGTATGCCTGTCCAACAGGCTTATCGCCGTTCCAATAAGACTGCCTATAAAAAAACCTTTTGTTATACTCATTTTCATAGTCCCTGCCACCTCTCCAAAATTGTTGTTTGGTTCATTGTTAAGCCACATTTATATACAACTATTTCTTGAAGGATGACAACAGGCTACCTTATAAGGAATACACTTGTTTTATCTCCCTTAGCAAACCTTCACAGCCATCCTTCACTAATGCAAAAACTTCTTCAAAATTACCGGTATAATATGGGTCTGGTACTTCTATTCCCGCAGCATCGTCTGTATAATCCATTAAAAGGCGGACTTTTGTGCCATCTAACATGTCATTCAGATTTTTAATATTCGCTATATTACTGTTATCCATTGCAATCAGATAATCAAATTCTTCTAAATCCTTATTCGCCAATTGACGGGCAAAAATACCTGCATCCTTAATATTATTCACTTTAAGAATATCTCTTGTTCCCTGATGAGGAGGATTTCCACTATGCCATCCACCTGTTCCTGCTGAATCGCAAACAATCTTATCTTGCAATCCTTCTTTATTAACTAAATCACGGAATATCGCCTCCGCCATTGGTGAACGACAAATATTCCCTAAGCAAATAAATAAAACACGTACTTTCATTTTTATATCCATTCCTTTCGCTTCGCTCAAGGCACAAAACGTAATGAAACAAGTTTGCACTGAGCGTTATTTTGGCAAATCTATAGCCATAGGGATACCAATCAACTACAAATCACGCGGAGGTGAGTGGGCTGCTCCAGTTGTGGAGTGACCGCATTTTTATATGTGTAGATTGCCTTTCCAAGCACAAATAAGTGTGACTTCGAGCACGCAGACTTATCTTTGTATAAACATTACTCGTTTATTGCTGGGCAATCAGTCAATGTTGTCTATCCCTATAAATCTTATAAAGGAGTTTTCCCTATGGCTTTAAAAATTGTTTATCCCATTTGTTGTGGAATTGATGTCCACAAATCCTTTGTTGTGGCTTGTATTGCCTCCACTTCCAAAGGAGTAACCACTTACAAACGCCATCGCTTTTCAACCTATACAAAAGGATTGCTTGAGCTGTCACAATGGCTTTGTGAAAATGATTGTCAGGATGTTTGTATGGAATCTACCGGGAAATACTGGATTCCTGTGTTCAATGTACTAGAAGATTCCTGTAACATCACCTTGGCGCATCCTAAGTATGTCAAGGCAATCCGCGGTAAAAAAACCGATAAAAAAGATGCTAAATGGATTGCTGATTTATTTAAACATGATCTTGTAGCCGGAAGCTTTATGCCTCCACTTGAGATTAGGCAGCTTCGTGACCTTATGCGTTATCGCTTCAAGCTGACTAACTTTATGTCGAGTGAGAAAAACCGTCTTCAAAACAGTTTAACTGTGTCTAATATTCAGCTTGGAAATATTGTTTCGGATACCTTCGGCAAAAGCTCCATGAACATTATTGAGAAGCTACTAAAGGATCCATTAGACACCTCATTTGATTTAGAACCTTTAATTCATGGCTCCATGAAGCATAAACTTCCTGAACTCGAGCTCGCTATTGATGGATACATTACATCTGAACAGGCTGAAAAATTAAAGGTTATTAAACAACATTATGAAGACCTTGGAGCCCGTAAAGCAGATCTTGAAAAAATTATTCTTTCACTTGCCGCGTCCTACCATGATGAAATCAACTTAATCTTAACTGTTCCGTCTTTTAAAAACATTTTTTCCGCCATTGCCGTGGTTTCCGAAATAGGTGTTGATATGGACGTGTTTCCGACAGCTAAGCATTTATGCTCCTGGGCAGGACTTACACCCACAAATAACGAGAGTGCCGGCAAGAAAAAGTCAGTAAGAATTTCAAGAGCTGGATGTTACATAAAACCACTTTTGGTGCAATGTGCAACCGCAGTGGTTAAAAGTGAAAAACATCCCGAAATTCGAAACCGTTACCTACGGCTAAGAAAACGCCGTGGTCACAAACGAGCAATTATTGCGATTGCACGAATGCTTTTAACAGCTATCTACAATATTCTCAAAAAGAAAGAAGCCTATAACGCTGAATTATATTTAAAATCGGATGTTCTTCCAGTAAACCGTGAAATCACGGTAGAACAAGCGATTTTATTAGCTAAAAACCATGGTTATCATGTGTTAGAAGCATCTTGATTTTGTCGTATAAATTTTAAAAAAATCATCCAATGATGGTTTATTTGTCATGCATTCTTTTTGAGATAGTGATTTCAATAATTATTTCAGACTTATTTTCCTCCATTTTCTTATTTACATACTTATTTTACTTTGTAAGTAATGGCAACAACTTATGAATGATTCTCTATATTGACATTTCTATGTTTGCATGAAAAGATGAATAGAACAACTTTATTGTCCAAGAAAGGGGAAAGGCATGAATTTAGATATTAAAACAACAGAAAACGTAAATTTCATGATTGAAAAAATAAAAGAAAAGTTAAAAGTATTAAACATAGGTGCGATTAAATCCACGCATTTTGATGAAGATCTCTATGATGACATTAAAGAAATTTACGAACATGTGATGAAAAAAGATTCCTTTAGCCCAAATGAAATGCAAGCAATCGCTGAAGAACTTGGGAACTTGCGTAAACAATAACAACTCATAAAAAAGATAATCAGTGGCGCACATCCCCACTGATTATTTATTTAAAAATCGTTTTGTTTTTAAATTGCATAAGCTTACTACAGGAAAACAGATCATTCCTAGCTTGCTTCATTCTTCTATGTACCTTTTACAGATCAAGCCTCTTGATCTGTAAGGATTATTGCTCCTTCTTTCGTAATAGCAATAGTATGTTCATATTGTGCAGAGTGTTTACCATCTACTGTTCTTGCTGTCCATCCGTTATTATCCATTTTCATTTTATAATCGCCAACATTAACCATTGGTTCAATCGTAAATACCATTCCCTCTTTTATGCGAGGTCCCTTACCAGCTAAACCAAAATGAGGTACTTCTGGTTTTTCATGAATTACTTTCCCAATACCATGGCCAATAAAATCTCTCACAACAGAAAAGCCCTGTTCTTCCACATATTGCTGAATAGCGAATCCAATGTCGCCGATTCGATTTCCAACCTTCGCCTGTTCGATTCCCGCATAGAGAGCTTTTTTTGTGACATCCATTAATTTCTCTAATTCTGTAGCTATTTCACCAACCGCATAGGTCCATGCAGAATCAGCCAAAGCACCATTATAATTAACAACCATGTCGATTGTTACAATATCCCCTTTTTTTAAAGGCTCTTTCCTTGGAAAACCGTGACAAATTTCATCATTAATGCTGGCACAAGTTGCATATGGATAATCACGATACCCTTTTTGTTCGGGAGTCGCTCCCATTTCCGCTAAATATGCTTCAACCTTCTGATCAATTTCCAAAGTAGTGATTCCTGGTCTTATCATCTTGGCAATCATCTTATGACAACCAACTAGAATTTCACCAGCCTTCCTCATTTGCTCAATTTCCCGTGTGGATTTTAATACAATCATTTACAATCCTTCTTTCTATCTATTCTCTTGCATGGAATCGTTCATTATTATTCGTTTCCCTCATCCAGATTATATTCATTTGGCACTTTTTTTGCTGTTTTTTATCATTGCTGCTTCTGCGGAATATTTTGCAGCGAATCTTTTGAATGTCGCTTTTCTCTTCTTAAAGATAACACAAAAAAGAGACCGATACCTACTCCAACTCATGATAAAAAGATTATATTCTTCTTACCATAAATCGGTGTACGTACAGCCCCTTCTAGTTTGATATTTCCTTTATTTATTTAAAAGCTTTAACGACTCTCTATTAAATGCAGGAATATCCTCTGGCGTTCTGCTTGTCACCAATTGGTCCCCACATACAACTACTTCCTCATCTTTGAAAGTAACACCAGCATACTCCATGTCCACTTTAATTGATTTATAACCAGTAGCACTTCTACCCTCTAGCGCTTTCGCAGTGATAAGTAGCTGTGGTCCATGACAAATTGCAAAAACTGGCTTCTTTGCATCCATAAATGCCTTAGTAAAGACAACTACTCGATCATCTACACGAAGCTGATCTGGAGAAAATCCCCCTGGAATGAATAAAGCATCAAATTCATTAGGAGAAACCTCATCTATTCCTTTATCAATACTTACTGTTGCCTCTTTTTGTTTTCCTTGTACTGTTTTACCAGCTTCTAACTCAATTGTTACTACCTCGTGTCCAGCTTCTTTATACGCTTTAGCCGGCTCTGTGTACTCAGAATCCTCAAACATATCAGTAATTAATGTAGCAATCTTCTTACTCATATCTAGCATCTCCTTTTCCTATTTTCTATAAGTAACGTTCCCCATAGAAAGAAAATAAAACATGCTATCATTATTTTTTAAGCTTCGTTTCTCCTTGCAAAATCAACAAATCGGAACTTATCTGGGCGATGTCGAGATTCTGTATATTGAAATAACGTGGCATTTTCAAAATAGATATAGTTTTTAACAACAACAATTGAATGAAATCCCTCTAAATCAAGTAAGTTATAATCTTCTTCAGTAGGCTCTTCTACCGTAAATTCTTTTTTCGCAAAACTAATTTTTAAGTTTAACTGCTTCTCAATATAGTCAAAAATAGAACTTCTACATATTTCTTCTGTTAATCCAGGCACATATTTTTCAACAATATAGTCTTTATCCAAAATAATGCGTTCCCCATTAATTTCTCTTACACGAAAAACTTCCCAAATAGAATCTTCTTTACTTAGCTGCATTTCTTTTTGTAAAAGAGAAGATGGTTGTTTATTCGTAAAGCTTTCAATAATGGTCACAGAGGAATGTCCCATTTTATCTGCTAATTCCTTAAAACTAACCAATCCAGAAATCGGGAATTGCAGTTTTTCCAGATCAAGTACTAAGGAACCCTTCCCTCTGAGCTTTTGGATATATCCTTTTTGGGATAAAATATTTAAAGCTTTACGGATCGTTTCTCTAGATGTGTTATATTGCTCTGCTAATTCATTTTCAGATGGCAAAATAGTGTCCGGTGGATACTTCCCATTTCTAATTGCCGCTTCAAGTTCTTCGAATATCACATAATATTTATTCAACATGAAATTCACCAACATTTTCAAATTATTCGTTACCATTCTACCCTTTTTCAGACAAATTGTCTAAAAAGGATTGAAAAACAAATAAAAAAATGTTTCATTTTATTTAACAAAGGGTAAATACTATTGGATATATTTCAATATTGTGAACAAAATTTAAAAATAATTATTTACATCATTGATTTATAAGCATAGTGGATAGAACAATTTGTTCTTTATATGGAACTTTTTATCTATAAATGCTATGATAAATATACATATTGTTAAGAGTGAAAGTGAGTGAGCGTATGATTGGGGATCGTGTAAAGCAGCTACGTTTGGAGAAAAGAATGTCCTTGTCAGAATTAGCTGAACAGGCAGGAGTGGCGAAGTCTTATTTAAGTTCCTTAGAAAGAAATTTACAATCCAATCCATCGATTCAATTTTTAGAGAAAATTGCCGCTGTTTTTAATATACCAGTTGATCATTTAATAAATGATCAGCAAAATAAAGATGATTTAGATTCTGAGTGGTTAAAAATTGTGAAAGAAGCAATGGATTCTGGAGTATCTAAAAAAGAATTTCGCGAATTTTTGGAATTTAATAGATGGAGATTGCAACAAAAAAAATAATATTTTTTCCAACTTATATATCTTAAATAAGTTATGATAACTCTAAAAAATTTTTTCTACGTATAATTTCTCACAATGCAATTTTTTCTATTGTGAGAAATTATACGTAGATGTTTTTTACTTTTGTGTTCAAAAGGTACTATATTTAAATGTTTACTTCGTATTTTCTTGAATTAAGTAATCCTTCTCGCTTCGTAAAAACTCTCTTACTTCTTGCAAATTCATTCCAATATCTTTGGCTTCATTAATTAATTGAATCCATTCTGAATCCAATTCTTCGGTAAAAAGTTGACTATTAATCACTTAATTCTTCCCTCCAAAAATACATTTGTATTTTGGCAGTCCGGCCATCATTGTTTCGCACATTAGATCCGTGACTTTGCGTCCCAAACTTTCGTATTGGTTTGCCTTTTACATTTAATTATTCCCTTATCCTTTTACTGTTTTCTCATTATAACGCTTTTATTGTTAGAATATTGCAGTAATTTGTCATAAAATTAGGACAAATTACTAAAAGATTTCTTGTTGTTTCTACAAAATATGTTGAATCCCTCGAATCCAATCGAAAGAATCCTACTTAAGCATTATTTACATTTTACTAGTAAGCCAGCAGTACTATTTAGATTGACTTCTATCATAATATTGCGTTTGATAGCTTTTTAGCACTTTTTTAAAAGAATAATTTATATATATTTGTTCAAATGTAATCGCATCAAAAAAAGGATAATCAGTCAAATCATTTTGGCATATAGGACAAATCCATTTTCCTATTTCGCTACTACTATACGACGGTCTTAGGCATCTATCACAGTTTTTTCTATACATTTTTCTCCCCTTTATTTTCCATTAAGCTTACTTGAATTTGAATAAATAATAATTGATAGGAGTAAAAGTTCATCACAGTATGTAGATATGTTCTAAAATTTCCAATTCGTTCTTTTTTAAGAACTTATTAGTTAGTATAGTGCAAATCTATCATTTTCGAAAATTCCAAAATCAGCCGTTTTTTCTTTTTAAAGAACGAATTTCGTTCGCTTTCTTGAATATCCTCTCGTTTTCTAGCTTTTCTGTATTTTTTATTGAACAGTTCGTTCGTTATAATGAAATTATACTTCTATATGTGGTAAGGAGAATATTGTCATGTTGGTTGGAGCAAAAATAAAGAAATTAAGATTAAAAAGAGGTTTTTCTATCAATGAACTTTCCGACAAATCCGGTGTTTCTAAATCTTACTTAAGCTATATTGAAAGAGGGATTCAAAAAAATCCCTCTCTTCAAGTACTAACGAAACTTGCATACACCCTTGATACCAATGTAGAAGAACTACTAGACAATCACCATTCAGCAATAGACGGGATAGACGAAGACTGGATTAGTTTAGTTGAAGAAGCCATAGAGGATGGTATTACAAAAGAAGATTTTGCCGGTATTCTTGAATATGTAAAGTTCAAAAAAAGACAAGAAAACTAGAAAAGTGGGAGCTCCTTCTATTGTTAAAATATCCTTGAGAAGTGGGTTCCACTCTTACTAGTAAGAAAAAAGACCATTCAAAGAGAATACCGCTTCTGTCATGAAGCATTATTCCACTTTCAATAGTCTTTGATTACTTATTTATTTAACTCCACTGCCATTCTTGAGCCTACTTCTGCATTGTTTTTAACTAATGCAATATTAGCAACTAGGCTTGTCCCTTCCGTTAACTCTTTTACTCTACTTAATAAGAACGGAGTTACCTTTTTCCCAGTGATATTATTTTCTTTTGCTTCTTGTAATGCCTTTTCAATAATTTCCGTAATGTATTTTTCCTCTAGGGCATCTTTTTCTGGAATTGGATTGGCAATAACGACCCCACCCTCTAGTCCTAGTGCCCATTTTGTTTGAATCATCGCTGCTGCTTCTTTTGGTGTTTCTACAGAGAAATTCACTTCAAATGGACTTGTTCTCGTATAAAAGGCTGGTAGAGATTTTGTTCCATATCCAACCACTGGGACGCCATATGTTTCTAGATACTCTAACGTTAAGCCAATATCTAAAATTGATTTAGCACCAGCACATACGACTGCTACACTGGTTTTAGCCAGCTCTTGTAAGTCTGCCGAAATATCCATGGTCTGCTCTGCTTCTCTATGAACACCACCAATTCCGCCAGTTACAAACACCTTAATCCCTGCTAGTTCCGCACAAATCATGGTAGCAGCCACAGTTGTAGCGCCATTTTTTTTGCCTGCAATTAGATAAGGTAAATCACGTCTACTTGCTTTTTCAATATTATCGCTCTTAGCTAAAAATTCAATTTCATCGTCCGAAAGACCAATCTTAATTTTCCCGTCAATAATCGCAATGGTTGCAGGGACTGCTCCATTTTTACGGATAATATCCTCTACCTCTTTAGCTGTTTCAACATTTTGCGGATAAGGCATACCATGGGATATAATTGTTGATTCTAATGCTACAATTGGGAGATCGTTTTTCTTTGCCTCTAATACTTCTTTAGAGAATTCCAACCATTCTGTTTTCATGTTATTTGCTCCTTTTAACGAAAGTATTTTCCAAATATTTCTTGCAGTTTTTTATTATTTAATAATGGATTTACTGTCTGATAAGATTGCAGCGTAATAATTGAGCACGCGATTCCAATTTTGCAAGCATTTTCCGTGCTTAAGCCTTTAATATGTGAATACATAATACCCGAAACTAATGAATCACCGGCTCCTGTTACATCGACCACTTCTGCTTCAGGAGGTAAAATAACACCAGCTTCACCTAATTTAGTAAAATAGATTAGTCCTTTATCGCCTCGGGTAATAACAACTTTTTCTACACCCTTTGCAAGAATGATTTCCGCTGCTTTAAAGAAATCGCCTTCTTCTTTTATTTCCATTCCAGCTAGTACCTCAGCCTCTTCACTGTTTGCAATAAGCCATGTAACTCCCTGTAAATTTTCTGGCAATTTCCTTACTTTTGGTGCAGAAACAGGCGTAATACATAATGCCATTTTTTCTTGCCTGCATCTAGCAATAATATACTCTAAAACATCGGCAGAAAAATTAGTGTCTAGTATCACTAATTCTGATGTTGCTAGATAGCCCCATTTTTTATCAATTGTCTCTACATCAATGCTGTCATAGATAGACATATCTGCTAAAGCAACGGCAAGCTCACCATCTGAATCTAACAGAGCTGTATACGTACCTGTTCGATGCAAATTAGACAAGAGAGAAGGAGTGATATCTGCATAAATTTTCGTATTATCTAATAACCATTCTCCTTCATGGTCATCTCCTACGATTGTAAATAAAGAGGTCTCAAGTCCCAGTCTTCCTAAGTTCTCTGCAATATTTCTTGCAACTCCTCCAGGTGATTGACTTGAAGAAGCTGGGTTGGACGTTCCATACTGGATTGTTTCCTCTGCTTGAACTTTTCGATCAACATTGGCTCCACCAATACAAATAACTTCTTTCTTTTTCGGTAACACATAGGCTCTTCCTAATAGTTTTCCTTCTTTTGTCAAAGAAGAAATATATCCTGCTACTGCAGAACGGGACAATCCCATTTTCTCAGCCAGTTCATTTTGAGTAACAAAGGGATTTTCTTTAATTAGCTGAAGAATATAGATCTCTTTATCATTCACTTCCATCTCCCCTTCAAATAAAGTGAAACTACCAACTAGACGTAGAAAAGAAGAGACTTCTCCGCCTATTGAAACTTTTGTTTATATTATAAACTTTTGTTTATATTATAAACTTTTGTTTATTAAACAACAAGATTTTCTTCCCTTTTGTGAAAATTTTTTATAAGTTCGAGCATTTCATGTATACAAAAAAAGAAGACTAACATTCCTTAGTCTTCTGTTGCTACTCTTGGTTGAATTAAAATATCAACTCTTCTATTTTTTGCTCTTCCTTCAGAGGTATCATTACTTGCAATAGGTTGGAACTCCCCATACCCCTTGGCACTAAATGATTTAGGATCAAGTTTTTTATTTTCAAGAAGTAATTTCATAAAATTTAATGCTCTTGTTACACTTAGCTCCCAGTTGGAGTCATAGCGAGAATTACTGATGGGAACATTATCTGTATGTCCGCTAATTATAATGCTCCTTGGTGGATCCATCACAAGTAAATTGGCTATTTCAGAAACAATTTTTCTATCCTTACTTCGAACTTCAGCACTTCCTGATGCAAACAGGACATTATCTCTTATCGACACATGCAATCCTTCACCAGTAAGCTCTGTATCAAGCTTGTTTCCTAATTTATTTTCTTTAATATAAGCATTCACTTTCTGTTGAATACCTGCCAATTCCTTTTGGTCTTGCTGCTTTTGTAATTCTTTCAAATCTTCCTCAGCGACATCTTTTGTTTCTTTTTTATCTACTTTTTCCTCTTGATCGACTAAATCAGCCTCTGTATTTTCACCTTTCATCGATGGCGCAGGACTAGGATATTCAAATATCCCTGTCCCTCCTTGTAATTCTCTGTTAAAAGCTTGTGCAATTTCCGAGAACTTTTTTGCATCGACAGAACTCATGCCGTATAAAACGATAAACAAAGCTAACAATAAAGTAAGAATATCTGCGTAAGGAACTAACCATGATTCATCTACATGTTCATCATGATGGACCTTCTTTTTTCTTTTTTTACTCATTCGCATTCACACTACTTTCGTTTTCCTCCAGAAATTGTCTTCTTTCTGAAACTGGTAAATACGATGCTAGTTTTTGTTCAATGACTCTAGGTGCCTCCCCTTCTAAAATGGATAGGACTCCTTCAATCATTAAATATTTTTGACTTGCTTCCATTTGTGATTTTCTTTTCAGTTTATTTGCAAATGGATGCCATAAAACATAGCCTGTGAAAATCCCCATTAGCGTTGCGACAAATGCAGCACTAATAGCATGTCCAAGCGCTTCAGCATCTGACATATTGCCCAATGCCGCGATAAGTCCGATTACGGCTCCAAGCACCCCTAATGTAGGAGCATAAGTACCTGCTTGTGTAAAAATAAGTGCTCCTGAACGATGTCTTTCTTCCATTGCCTCAATTTCTTCCGTTAATACATCTCTAATATACTCGGCACTTTGACCATCAACTGACAAGGATAAGCCATTTTTCAAGAACGGATCTTCGACTTCATCTGTTTTTGCTTCTAAAGCAAGTAGACCTTCTTTTCTAGCTAATTGTGCCCACTCTGAAAACAGTCGGATTAACTCTTTCGTATCCTGTATTCTCTGTTCCTTAAACAGAATACCGAATAACTTTGGAACTCGTTTAATCTCTGAAGTAGGAAAGGCAATGACCACTGCTGCAACTGTACCTACTAAAATAATTAGAATAGCCGCTGGGTTTATTAATACCGCAGGGCTAACTCCTTTAAATACCATCCCTACTCCAACAGCAATAATGGCAAGTATAATTCCTATCAAGGACGTTTTATCCATCTTATTCACCTATCTTATTCCAAAATTTCGATTCTAAGTCTTACCCTTTTTTTCGACATTTCTCTTCATTTTTTTAGTTTTATTTTATGTAAATTTTGTTAACTTCATGATTCATGACGATAGTCCCGCTTTTTTCAAAAAAAAAGGGCGATGTCATCATCACCTTTTATTAATAAGTCTATCTTATTATGAAATAAAGATCGAATAATTTACTTATGATCAAAAAAACTACATATACCAGCCAAACCTAAAAAGCTTACTTAAGAAATAACCGATCCTCCACTTTCTTCTGATACTCTGAAAAATGTTTCGAATGACTAGTTCCTGTTCGCTCTCTAACCATTTTATTAAATCTCCATAATTTCTCATTATATTTCTTTTGTAAATCCATTTTTTCTTCTTCCGTTTTACAGGATCGAATTAAATCTTCCATGGACAATAACTCTTGCCTAATCCTATCCTCTTCTAAAGAATAGCCAGCATTCTTCAATACCCGATAAGCCATTCGCAATTCTTCTGGGACAGACGCCAAGCTGTCCTTTGGAAGTGGTTTTCCGAATCCCGGAAGATTGCTAAATTCCCCGTTTTGATACGCTTTTTTTATTTTGTCCTCTGAAACAAGAAACGAAAAATCCATTAACCTAACCCCTCCTGTCGAATGAAGCTATTTCCATTATACAATTTCCTCTTCTCATCCGTATAGGATAGGACGTTTTTATGAAAAATAGAAAGGTAAGAAAGGGGTGTTATTATTGGCACGTGGAGAACATTTTAATCATAAGAAGAAAAACCATCCAGGTCCTCTTCCAAAGGATACAAAAAAACATACGCATACGGAGGATGCTCCTGGCGATGAAGAATTTATCGTAACACAAGAAGCATTTAAAAACCGAGTAGAAGAAACTGAGTAAAATACTGTAAAGTACGGCGTTCTAACAAGATTAAAGGACGCCGTTCCTTTTTCCTCCAATTAATCTCCCATTACATACTAACCCCCATGCCAATCGTTCCCTCATGTTATAATAGAAGGTATGTATAATTCTCAAAGGCTTTATCTTATACAACTATATATGAAAGAATACTGTTGGCTTTAATTTATGGATATCCAGAAATCAACCTACTTCATATAGGAACAATATGAATCAGCCAAAATTTTCTATTGGAAGGTGTTTAAATGAAATCTCTTGTGTTATGTGAAAAACCAAGTGTGGCGAGAGAAATTGCAAGAGTGCTTGGTTGCAATAAATCAAATAAAAATTATTTAGAATCAGATAAATACATTGTTACATGGGCTTTAGGCCACTTAATTGAATTAAAAATGCCCGAACATTATGATCCTAAATATAAAAATTGGAATCTAGATGATTTACCTATTATTCCAAATAAAATGGAATTAAAAGTGATGAAACAAACAAGTCATCAATACAAGGCAATTGATCAGCTCGCAAAAAGGAAAGATATTACAGACTGTATCATTGCAACAGATGCAGGGCGAGAAGGTGAATTAGTCGCAAGATGGATTCTCGAGAAAATTCGCTTTAATAAACCAACGAAACGATTATGGATATCCTCTCAGACAGACCGTGCAATAAAAGATGGATTTAAGCAGTTAAAGCCAGGTAAAGAGTTTGATCGCCTGTATCAATCGGCAGTGTGTAGAGCTCAGGCTGATTGGTTAATTGGGTTAAATGTCTCAAGAGCCTTAACAACAAAATTCAATGATCCCTTGTCAGCAGGACGTGTACAAACTCCAACTCTATCCATGGTTCTAGAGAGAGAAAAAGAAATTCAAGCCTTTGTGCCAAAAGAATATTGGACCATTACAGCAAACGTAGACTCCCTACAAGCTAAATATGAAAAGAATCATGAGCGAAGAATCTTCTCAAAAGAAAAAGCAGAAGAGATTGTTGCCAATACTAAAGGAAAGCCTGCAGTTGTAGAGGCTCTTACCATAAAAGAAAAAACAGAACATCAGCCAATGCCTTATGATTTAACAGAACTCCAGCGAGATGCTAACCGACGATTCGGCTTTTCTGCCAAAAAGACGTTAAATGTACTTCAGAAGCTATACGAGCAACATAAACTAGTCACTTATCCAAGAACTGACTCTCGTTACTTAACAACAGATATGAAGGCAACCATGCTTGATCGATTAGAAAGCATTTCCGGGGCATTTAAAGAAGAAGTTCAACCTATCATTCGCAACAAAGGCAAGGTCGAAGCAAATAATGTCTTTAATAACAACAAAGTATCTGACCATCATGCAATTATTCCAACCGAACAACCAGTCTTTTTAAATCGGTTAGATAATGATGAAGTAAAAATTTATGATTTAATTGTAAAAAGATTTTTGGCACTATTTTATCCAAAATATAAGTACGAAACCATTTCCACCACATTAAACATCAACGGAGAATCATTTGTAGCTCAGGAGACAAATGTTGTAGACCTCGGTTTTAAGGCTTTAGATGCTCGCAAAGCAGATTCCTCTAAAAGCATACAGCTGCAAAAAGGGAAACAATTAAAAGTCCAATCGGTGAATATGGAGCAAAAATTCACGGAAGCTCCATCACGATTTACAGAAGCTGACATTCTTGGAAAAATGGAAAAGTTTGGACTTGGAACCCCAGCAACTCGTGCTGAAATTATTGAAAGATTGCTTTCTTCTGAAGTATTAGAAAGACAAAACGGGAAATTGCATTCTACCTCCAAAGGGAAACAACTTATCAATCTCGTTAATGATGATTTGACTACTCCTGATTTAACTGCAAAATGGGAGCAAGAATTAGAGGATATTGCCAAAGGAAAAGCTAATGCTAAACAGTTTATGGAACAGATAAAAGAGCAAACAAAACGATTTGTCCGTGAAATTAAGCACAGTGAGAAATCGTATAAAATGCAAAATTTAACTGGATCAAAATGTCCAGAGTGCGGATCTTTCTTAAAAGAAAAAAATACGAAAAACGGAAAAGTCCTTGTATGTTCCAGTATGGATTGCTCCTTCAGTAAAAGAAAGGATCCAAAACTATCCAATAAACGTTGTCCACAATGTCATAAAAAAATGGAAATTCATAACGGAGTGGCAGGAACCTACTTCCAATGCAGAAACTGTAACGTAGTGGAAAAAGCTACTGACCGTAAGAAAACAATTAATAAAAGAGAAGAACGGAAACTAGTCCAGCAATACAGTAAGGACGAAAGCTTTGGAAACAGTTTGGGTGATTTATTAAAAGCGGCGATGAAAAAAGAAGAATAAAAAAAGGTAAAGAGACTGTGGCATAACTAAATAGATACTCTGTAATGACGAACAATCTCTCATTTAGCTCTTAAATAAAGGTTACTTTCCTATACTGATTATTTATGTTTTTACATATAGTCAAGTGTAAAAATTAATTCGTTCCATTGCGCTACAGACACTCGCTTTCCGCGGGGAGCAGCCTGAATACACGTAGACTTCTGTGGGATTAGCGATACAGTCTGAGACCTGCTGGCAAAGGCCGAAGCGGCTCAGCGCGAGCCCCACGGAAAGCGAAGTGTATTCCGGCTGCGGGTAACAGCAACAAACTTCATAGAGCATCCTTTTTAACAATGAAAAAAAGTCTGAACAATTATACGTTTCCATTAGCATTTCTTTGTTCGGGTTTAACCTTAGCTGGAATACTTATGTTCCAGCCTTTTTCATCTATTATTAAATTTCTCTAATAAAGTTTTAGCTTTTAATTCTAATGTAGAAGAAACTTGCCAATCTGCTTTTTCAAAAACTTTCCCTTCCCCTATGCCAACAGAAAACATAGGTGTTTGTAAAATTCCACTCAACCCGGCTTGTCCATCTTCTATAGCTGCACAATGGAGATAATCAATGCCTAAGCAGTCGGCTGCTGTTAAGAATATTTCTGGATCTGGTTTTCCCTTTTTTAAAGAATGAGGATCTACAATACAGTCAAACCAGTCTCTTATTCCAAAACGCTCCAAAAGATAAGGCGCGTTTGAACTAGAGGACGCAATACCAAATTTGATACCAGCCTCCCGCAATTCTTTCAAAAATCCATACATTCCCGGCAACATATTGTCTACCGTAAATTCGGCAATTAAGTTCTTATAATAATCACTTTTCCGATTTCCAAGCCTCTCTTTTTCTATATCAGAAACCACTTTATCTGTTCGTGCGACTAAATCGTCAATCAGAACCTTTCGCGGAACGCCCTGATATCTTACATTGTCCTCTCTTGTAAAGGGGGCACCAATTTCTACGGCCATTTTTTTCGTTGCTTCGTAATATAAAGGAACAGTATCTGCAATAACACCATCGAAATCAAAGATAACTGCTTGTAAGCTATTAGACATAAAAACCTCCCAAAATAAAAAATCCAATATCTCTATTCTACCAAAAATACTTATTATTTGTTTGCAACCCTAAACAAGAGATTGAGTCAAGTTTTTGTGGGAGTTTTTTTTGGATAGAAAAACTCCCCTCTTATTTAGTTATATTTCCCACCTAAATGAAAGCGTTATCTAAACAATTTAGTTTTGTTTTTGTTCATTTCCTTCATTTTTTAAAAACCTCGTAAGGCTTGTAAAGCATGGTATATCGGCTTTCCTTTTTGCCGATTTAAATATGATAAATTATTTCTTGTTAGCTCTCCGACTGAACTCTTTAACTTTTCCACATAATATTTTGGCTGAGAAACAGAAGCGGTTTGATCGTTAGGGTTAATTCGTCCTAAAATCGTCTTGATTTCTAATTCATCCTTCATACCAACCATAAAGTCAATAAATGCTTGTATTCCTTTATCGCACCAGCTGCGGCCGTTTTTAAGCCGTTTAGCGAATACACTCATCGTTCCTTCCGCACTTCCCATTGGACGATAGTGGCTTGTGTCTATGTCTTTTTCCTTCAACCATTCGCGATAATCTCCAAGGGCCTGAGGATATTTTGACAGCTGTTGTATGAACTCTTCTAACCGTTCTTCTTTCTTTTCGTTTTCAAGAGTACCAACTGCACTATTAAGTTCCACTAGGAATCCTTTCGCATCATATTGAGCCAGTTTCTTACGAATGACTCTATATCTCTTATGGCCTTTGAAAAGCGTTTTAACCTCACGAGCTACATGGAATCGGTCGATGACAAAGAATGCATTCTTATAGTGATCCTGACAAGCCGTAATCCACTGGGCTCCATCCCCATTAATTACGAGGTGATGTTCACTCGGATTGTAGTTGTAATTATCTATTAAGAACTGCTCAAATCCTTCCCAGAACGCTTCTTTACCTTTGTGGACATAGTGACGTTTTGCGATTAAGGATGTTCGTTTCCCGTTGACTATCCAGCCCTCATGTACGGAAGCAATCTTTTCTTCCCGCCCACGTCGTTTTCCACGTTGCCTTTTCACATATAGTCCGTCTACTTCTACAAAGAGCACTTTCCTCAATTGGTCGGTCGGCTTGACGAAAGTAACTTCTGTTTGTAGAAGGTGTTGACGAATAGTCTCATGGCTGATTACTTTGTAACCTAGTAGTTTCTCAATCATGGAGGAAGCATGACGATAGGATGTACCTTGAACTGCCATTTCCATTGCCATCGTTTCAACTAGGGGACTGAAACCTTTTGACCCCTCAAACTCTAAATAGTGATCAAGGAGATAAACGTATCCACCCTTTTCCCTGTCCCTATAGTAATTCCGATTGATGATAATAGAACCGAATGAAGTATCCATCTCTACGGCTCGCTTATCCTGAAGGTAAAATCTCTTTTTATCTCTATTTTCTGCAATCTGTTGATCCATTTCTTCGAGTTGCTTCGTGAGAACTTCACCAAATGTCTTTTGAAGCATAACAAATAAATCTTTTTCCAGTTCTTTTAATGTGGGTAATTGTATGGTATCTTTTTTCATAGGACTCCTCTTCCTTGTATTTGTGGTTTTCGCAGACTTTACTATACAAGAAGAGAGTCCTTTTTTCATTTGATTTTATTTTCCATCTACCGCACTTCCGTTTGGTGACCTGTTTCTCAATGGATGGATCTACGCCCCATCCATTGAGAAACAGGGTACAACATCTCCCACAAACATTTTACTCATACCTAAACAAGACCAATTATTATCCTAATGTTACGATGAATCAGTTTATTTCTTTTTCTAAAAAAGCTACAATAGAAGCAGCATCCATTCCATCTTTGGGATTCATGTTTATACATAGAGCTTATAGCTTAAAGAAAAGGAGAATGAAAATGAGTACATTTCAAGAAAATCTGCAAAAATATGCAGAACTTGCAGTAAAAGTCGGTGTTAACATTCAAAAGGGACAAACACTTGTTATCAATACATCCATTGAATCTGCTGAATTTGTTCGTTTAGTAGTGAAAGAAGCATACCAAATTGGGGCAAATAACGTTGTTGTCAACTGGGGAGATGATACAGTTACTCGAACAAAATATGAATTAGCGCCAGATGAAGCATTTAGGGAGTATCCTGAATGGAGAGCAAAAGAGACAATTGCACTTGCAGAAGAAGGGGCAGCTTTCATGTCTGTTGTATCCTCAAGCCCTGATCTTTTAAAAGGGATTGCCTCTGAAAGAATTAGCAATTTCCAAAAAGCTTCTGGTACAGCTTTAAGCCAGTTCCGAAAATATGTCCAATCAGATAAAGTAAGCTGGACAGTCATTGCTGTTCCATCAACTGCTTGGGCAAACCTTGTCTTCCCTGATGCTCCTGAAGAAAGCAAAGTTGAATTACTTTGGGATGCTATTTTCAAAGCAATTAGAGTCGATCAAGAAGATCCAATCCAAGCTTGGAAAGAGCATGATAAAACACTTCATACAAAAGTAGATTATTTAAATGGGAAAGCATATAAAAAGCTTCATTATACGGCTCCAGGTACAGATTTAACCATCGAACTACCTGAAGGACATCTATGGTGCGGGGCAGGCTCTATCAATGAAAAAGGCTTTGAATTCATGGCAAATATGCCAACAGAAGAAGTCTTCACTGTTCCTCACAAAACAGGCGTAAATGGAACTGTTTCAAGCACAAAACCATTAAGCTATGGTGGAAATATTATTAATAATTTCTCTGTTACATTTAAAGATGGACGTATTGTGGAAGTGAAGGCAGAAGAAGGAGAAGAAATTCTTCGTCAATTAGTAGAAACAGATGAAGGTTCCCATTACCTTGGTGAGGTAGCATTAGTACCACATCGTTCTCCTATTTCTCAATCAAATATTCTATACTACAATACTTTATTTGATGAAAATGCATCAAATCACTTAGCAATCGGTAGCGCCTATGCATTCTGTATAGAAGGTGGAAAAAAGATGTCTAGTGAAGAATTAGCCGAAAAAGGATTAAACGACAGTATTACACATGTTGACTTTATGATTGGTTCAGACAAAATGAACATTGACGGTATTACTGCTGATGGTACAGTAGAACCTGTATTCCGTAATGGTGATTGGGCTTTTTAAGGATTAAGTAAAGGATGTTTCATGGAATGTTTGCGACTGAATATTCCATGAGACATCCTTTTTTGATAGGATAAAGTGAAACTTCCATCAGTGGGGGTTTTCCTTCCTCCCCCACTGATGGTTAGTTGAACCAATCGGACCTTTACGGACAGTTAATCTCCCACCTATCTTCCTCGTATTCTCATAAGCTTACAGTTGAGTCTTACTGTCCGTTAAGAGTGGGATAAACGATTTCTATTTCACCAATCTAATCGTTTTAATTCGTTGAGATAAGTCTAATTGGATAATTAACTTATAATTCCCTGCTGAATAGGTTGCTACATACCCATCCTCTTTTGTAACATAATCCTCTGGCTTCCCTATCGTGTCTTGAATAGACTGTACCGATTCTTTTAAACGAACTCCTGGTATAGAAATCGAAGTAACCAGCTCCGTACTCTTGTCATAGTAATAAGTAACCTCAGGAAAATTTAATTGATTGTATTTCTGATTATACTCTTCCTCCATATAATTGGAGTTTATTTTCTTTATCTCTTTAATATTTGTACCAATTGGATATTGAGCCCCTATTAACATCCCTTGCTCTGCTAAATTCATTAAACTAGAGGTAACGGATAAATTCTTATAAGGATAATAAAATTCTTCCTCATCGAGCCAATTTTTAATAATTTCCTTATTATCAACAGAAGTTGCATCTACTTTTAATAATTTACCGTTATTTTGCTCGAGCATCCATGTATCAAATTCCATTATTTCTTTATCCTTTTTTCTTAACGTCTGTATATAGTTTTGTTGAATATTCTTAATGTCTTTACTGAATATTCGCATACCATAATCAGTCAATGTAACTAATTCTCCGTTATGGATCGTATAGAAATAAGCCATTACTTCATTAGCCTCTTCTCCTTGAAAAACAGCAGCAATATTTTGCTGATTAACAAGAAACGTTCCAATATTTTTTTGTGACAAATTAAAGGTCATTGGGTTGGGCAATTCAAGCTCTTGTTTAGCTGCCTCATGTCCGTACTCTTCAGTCCATAAGAAAAAGGAAAAATCTCCCGTCACAATCGTATCATCTTTTTTTCCTAACTCACTATCTTCTACTTGCTGATATTTCCTTTCTCCTTCACCTACAATATACAATTCATACTCTTTCTCTTTCACTTTCATATCCATTTCAAAATAAGCATTTTCTTTTACCCATTGTAAATCCTTCTTAATAACAGTATGATTTATGTCAATTTCATTCTTATGTTTCTCTATCAAATAGGAATTTACTATAGAAGCTATTAAAATTCCTGCAATTATAATTACTCCGACCCATAATAGCCAGATATATTTATTTCTTTTCATTATCTTTCTCCTATTTTTCAAACGAATCTAAACTCCACTATTGGGAAACTAGATAATTCGATTTACGGTTAATGGTAGCCCAGATTAGTAAATAAGGGACATACTCACTACAAGTTATTTTATTAAAGCCTCTCAAAAAAAGTACCTAATATTTTTCAGAGCATGATACATACCTACTTATAGTACCAAATTGCTCTCCAATCTACAAATCTAGCTTTTTCCAGCTAATTTCCCCTTTTGCTCCCAACGCCATTCACTCACACCAATTGAACTATTTGCTGATCTATTTATCTATACCTTATGGTATGAGTAAAATGTTTGTGGGAGAATAAATATCCTTTTTGTCTAGTTGGGGGACGAGTCCCCCAACTAGACAAAAAGGCCACCAAGCGAAAGCGCGGTAGCTGGAAAAAATTAAGTATTAAAAAAGAGAGCTTCCTTTTGTAAAGTAGAGTTTGACTAGAATACTACGAAAAGGAGAGGCTCTCATGAATCAATGTAACACAAAAATGCCATCATTAAAAGAATTGGAAAAAACTTTATTTCGAACACTACAAATGACCTTTCAAGAAATCCTTGTTCAAACATTAGAAAATTGGGATCTAGAGATTGCTCAGCAACGAGACAAAAGAAGATTTGCTTTACGAGATAAACGAGAAATACGAGTAGATACAGCGTTTGGAGCAGTGGAGCTGAAGCGTAATTATTATTTCGATCGTGTAACCAAAAAATATATTTGTCTGTTAGATCATTATTTACAGTTTCAAGGGAATAAAGGGTTTAGTCCACTATTAGAAGAATGGGGGCTAGAATTAGCGACAAATGGTTCCTCCTATCGAAAGGCGGTGGAAACGTTCGAACAATTTTTAGGCTATTCGGCGATGAGCCACGAAGCATTACGGCAACATCTTCTTCATACAAGCGTACTTCCCGCTAAGGAAAAACGTCCTTTTCAAAAGGTGTTGTTTGTCGAAGTAGATGGATTATATGTGAAGAGTCAAGAAAAGAAAAAGCGTGGATGGGAGTTGAAATTCGCCGCTGTACATGAGGGATGGAAAGAAAACGGAAAGCGAGTCAGGCTCCGAAATAAAAGGCATTTTCTCTATGAAGAAAAAGAACCCTTTTGGGAAGCTTTTGAAACATTCTTACAGAATCATTATGCGTATGATCCAACCCAAACCTTGCTTATTATTAATGGCGATGGAGCAGGCTGGATAACGGCATGTCGGGAGTATTTTCGGGAACGCGCCTTTTTCACCATGGACCGTTTTCATGTCGCTCGTTCGATGAAGCAACTAATGAAGAGCCATCCTCGATACCGCTACATGAAAAGAGCGTTAAAAAACTACCAGGTAGAAACATTACTTCTAGAGTTGAATAGCGCAGTAGGAACAATGGATACACCAGAAGAAGAAGAAAAACTAGCGCATTTCCTCGGCTTTTTAACGCATCATCAGGAAACCATAAAAGATTACCGTAGTTGGTTACAGGAGAAAGGCGTGGACACGACAGCGTATCGTCCAATGGGAAGTGCAGAAGCAATGATGAATCAATTAGCCAAACGATTAAAAAATGGAAGAGCATGGAGCAAAAAAGGCGTCATGAGCATGGCACGTTTGTGGATTGGGTTGAAGGATGATCTATCTATCCAAACGATATATGGAAAATGGGAAAAAGCCACGGAAAAATCAAAGAAAGAGCATCGACCGAAAAGAAAAATACCCACAAAATTAGTAACAGAAACCGTGCGTCAGAACATGCCATACTTAAATCAAGCGATTGGAAAACCCGTTCACTTTGCCTTACAGGGATTAAAAGGTTTTTAAAAAATGAGAGAATCAACAGTTGGAAGAACAAAACCAATTGGAAAGCGGATACAAACTTAGAGGTTTTACTTTATAAAAAAGGGAGCTAAAAAAACTCCCACAAAAACTTGACTCAATCTACCTTATGACTCAACTTGCGACAGTACAAATAAATATGAGATGATTGATTGAAAAAGGAAATAAATCGCTATAACTATAGAAGGTACCTTGATAAAAAAACATCCAAACAGGAGGTAAGATATGAAACAATTTCATCTTATTTTTAAGGGAAAGGTTCAAGGTGTTGGCTTTCGATACTTCGTCCAAACATTAGCTTTAGAAAATAATGTGACCGGCTGGGTCCGAAATAAAGCAGATGGAACAGTGGAATGTATTGCCGTTGCTTCTACTGAATCTCTACATACTTTTTTAGAAAAAATAAAAAAAGGAAATCGCTTCGCAAAAGTTCAATATATAGAAATAACCGAAAGCGAGCCAAAAGAACTATTTTCGAATTTCAAGGTAATGTACTAAAACTGCTTGTTTATTCTAAGCTCTGTTTAATAAATCCTATCTATACCAAAGGCTTGAAATTAATTATTTTTCATGTAAGAATAATAATATTTTAATGAACAAAATAAGATGAAGAATTATTAGGAGGATCATATGTGGAAAGAATTTAGAGCATTTGCAATAAAAGGAAACGTAATGGATTTAGCAATTGGGGTGGTTATCGGCACCGCATTCAGCAAAATCGTTAGCTCACTAGTTGAGGATTTAATTATGCCTCTCTTCGCCTACTTTGTTGTCGGAGTAGATTTCTCCTCATGGTCTTATGCAAGTATTAAATATGGCAGTTTCCTACAAACTATCGTTGACTTTTTTATCATTTCATTCTCTATCTTTTTAGTAATCCGCTTCCTAAATAAATTTAAAAAGAAAGAAGAAGTCAAAGAAGAGACTGTAGCAGTAGATACAAAAGAAGAATTATTAAAGGAAATCCGTGATTTATTAAAAGCAGAAGCTATCCGCGAAAAAGAATAATAGTTGAAACTTTTTAGAGTAATGTTTCGTAATATCTTATAAACAAACTCAATAATGGAGTGAAGAATAATGTATGCATATAATCCGAGTAATGAATATATGCCCTCAGTGTTAAGAACTTTTGCTCTTTCGCTTGGAATAGCCTTTATCGGCACCATGATCGGTAATTTCGTCCCGACCTATTTATTCTTACCGTTATCTATTTTAGAAGTCGTTCTTTTGTTAATTGCTATTTTTGCAAGAAAAGGAAAATCATTATCGTATGGATTCTTATTCACCTTTACGTTTATTTCAGGTATTACCACATTTCCAATCGTATCTTATTATGTATCAGCAGTCGGAGGAAATGTTGTTATCAATGCCTTAGGTACTACAACGATTGTGTTTGCTGGAGTAGCTATCTATGCGACAAAAACAAAGCGTAACTTCTCTTTCTTAAGAGGCATGTTGCTTGCTTCCTTAATAGCCCTAATTACTATTGGGATTTTTAATATCTTCTGGCCCCTCGGATCAAACGGAATGCTGGCATACTCCTTTATTGGTGTTCTTGTATTTAGCGGCTATGTTCTTTACGATTTCAATCGAATGAAGCATTATGGCGTAACAGCAGATCAAGTTCCTTTAATGGCTTTAAATTTATATCTTGATTTCCTAAACTTATTTATTAGTATCTTACGTATATTCGGCATTCTATCTGAAAAAGATTAAAAAAGGTTTGAGTAAAGAGGCCAATAACCTCCTTGCTCAAACCTTTTTGATTAAACAATGCTTCCTATTGATAATCCTTTATTCGACTTTTGATTAACCGAATCATTTCCTCAGGATTATCTTTAACAACAAAGGAGAATACTCCACGATTTGTATGCAAGTAAAGCATTTTATACTGATTTCTTGATGGTTTAAAAGAAATGTCATGTATCGCCTTTAAAAGAAATGTTTGCTCCTCGCTAGTAACTTTATCACTCCATAGAATAAGGTTCTTTTCTTCTTCAATAATTTGCATATTTAAATCAATTTTCCTTGTGATCACAAAATACGATAGGGAAAATAATTTCATTTTTGCCCCCTTGTATGTATCCCTTGTAATAGAATGATTCATGGGAAAGAAAAAGAAAGTATTCCTGCAAAATCAGACAATGTAATTAGACAAGATATCGGAAATTCTCATCATTTCCTGGAAAATAATTTGTTATTTCGACAGCATTTCAAATTGATTTTTACCAATAATGAAAATCTTATCTGAATAGCTGAATATCCTTCGACAAACCCGTTTCTTGCTTAGCAAACGGTCCTACTGCTGCCCAATAGGTATGCGAGAAAATGACAGAAAGTAATGTCATTTCCCGACATTCCCCTTACCATTTATCCTAAATTTCTATATTTCTTAGCAAGTTCTTCTGTTTCCTTCTTCCGTTTCTTTCGCGCTTCTGCACGTTCTTTCGCAGATTCATACAGACTCTTTTCTTCTTCTGTCTGTGGAATAACCTTCGGAACTTTAGTTGGTTTTCCATGTTCATCAATGGCAACCATTGTTAGAAAACTAAGTGCACATAAATGACGTTCGCCAGTAATTAAGTCTTCTGCATTTACTTTTACAAAAACCTCCATAGAAGAAGTTCCTGTATAGGTGACAAAAGCTTCTAAACAAACAGCATTACCTTCATGAATCGGATACAAAAAATCGACAGAATCAGTCGAAGCAGTTACGATCCCTCTTCTTGCATGACGCATCGCTGCAATAGCAGCTGTATCGTCAATATAGGCCATTAATTTTCCGCCAAATAACGTCCCATACGTATTAGTATCTGTTGGAAAAACAATACTTGTTTTTACGACCAATGACTCACTACAAAATTTTGACTCTTCCATAAATCCTCCTTGTATACCTTTGGGAGTTTTTCTTCATCATTAACATGTTTACCACATTATTATATGCTAATTTATATGAGAGAGTCTAATTTTGATTGGAAAAAGCATTAGCGAAAAAATGAATTTTTCTTACGTGCCTTTAGTAAATCTCCCATCCATCCTCTTGATTTAAGATAGAAAAATACAATGATAGTTGACACAATAATAATTGCTAAAGAAATAACATATCCAAATTTCCATTCTAGCTCTGGCATTATTTTAAAGTTCATCCCCCATAATGCTCCCCAAGCCATAATCGGTGTGCACAACGTAGTAAATACTGTAAGAGTTTTCATAATTTCATTCCCTCTATGTTGTGACACAACCTCTTCAAAATCGACTAAATTATTTAATTCTTTTTGGTATTCTTCCACCAAGGTTAATCCTCTTTCAATTCTCTTACTAATACGCGCGTATTCTTTTCCTTTTGTAATCTCATTTCCAAACGCTTCCTCTAACGAGTATCTGATCTCAAGAAAAGGAATCATGACATTCTTCCAAATAAGTAATTCATGTCTTGATTGGTATACTTTATCTAACGTTTTTATGCTGTTCTTTTGTTTTACATCCCAAATCAATTCATCTAACTGTTGTTCATATGAATCAATATGATACAAAATTTCTGTCATTATCTTTCCTAAAATAACCATAAACCCTTCAATTGGATTTTGAGCTCGCTTTATTTCTTTAAATAAATTATTTCTATCTATATGTAAGCTATTATCTTTATAGTCGAAGGTGATTAACGTATCATTAGATAAATAGAAATGAAAAATTTCATAATCTTCTTTTTCATTAATCTCCCTGTGGTATATAAGGGATCCACTCAAGGTTTCCTGTTCTTCTATGGACGTATCTATATGAAGATAATTATTTCGATTATCTTTTATTTCCCGAAACCATGTATTAATTACTGGTCCCTTTTCAAGAGAAACTTCTTGTATATCCGCTTCTTCCAATAACTGATACCAATCCCAGTTCTCTAAACGGTATTTTTTCACTTAAATCCCCCTTACTAGCTTTTCTATTATTATTCCCGGAACAAAGTTTGTAAAACTTAAAAATAGGGTAAATAAAAAATAGAATGAAACGAGAAGGAATAAATAGGAGGGATTCTCTCATGTTTGGAAAAAATTCAATGCGTACCTTTGCAATTGTTGGAGCAGGAGTGGGAAGCTTTTTCCTTTTTACATCTAAAGGAAAAGAGATGTTTAATCGCGTTAAAGATAAATTCAATTCTACGCAAAAAGAAGATTTACTTTCTAAAGCAGGAAATCCCGCTCCAGATGATATAGGCGACAACAATATGGTAAATGAAGGCGCCATGTATTCAGTGAATTACTATAACAAACAGAGAAATAGCTAGTAAGAAACATAAGTCTATTACTATCAGTTGAGGAAACTTACCTAGTGACTAATAAAGCAATATCAAATCAGTGGGGATGAAAAATATCTCCACTGATTAAAGTTTTTTGCTTATAAATAAGCAATTTTTTTATTCATGACCTTTGGCTTCAATTGATCCTTCGCCCGTTTCATTCTTGTTTTTACTGTGGATAATGGGGTTTTTGTATGATTACTAATTTCTACTAATGTTTGATTATGATAATAGAAAAGTAGTAAAGGCTCTTTATACATGTTTGGTAACTCTTCTAATGTATCAATCATTTCTTCTTTCTCACATTTACTTAATAGCGTTTCCTCTGGTTCCAAAGCAACAGAAGTATCTCTTGCGTATGTATAGACAGATTCTTCCCAAAATTTCTTAGATGTTTTCTCTTTTCTCCAATAGTCTCTACATTTATTAAGGGCAATTTTATATAACCAGCTTTTCACTTTTTGAAAATCCTCAAAACTTCCAAAAGAGGTGTAAGCTGAAATCAGTACTTCTTGATACAAATCCTCTGCAAGTTCTTTGTGTTTAACTAGTGATAATATATAAATATAGATTGATTTTCCGTATTCTTTCACTACTTCTTCAAATAACGCCTCTTGATTTTCCTCTAAATATTTTTTATCTATTAGGGATTCCATTTTCTTTCTTTTCCCCTTCCCGGTTTTACCATTCTACTTAATAAACGTTTGAGAACGTCTGAATCCCTACACTTTTTTTAAAATTTTTTAATGAAATTTATTTACTGGTGTCAACCAGATTGAAATCCCTATCTTTTTACATATCGTTAAATAATGCAGCGATGCTAAAATAACTGCTCCTAAATTCATCCCAATTGCAATTCCACTCATTTGCAGCTGACTTAAAGATCCTAAATAGTAAATGGCTGCGTAAGAGAAAGTCGTTGACCAAACACTGTGAAAAACCGCATCCTTTAACAAGCCTAAGCCAATTAAGTACGCTTGCATTGGGATCGTGAAGTAATGCAATAAAAAATAGGGCCATAAAAGCTGAACAATTATCGCAGCCTGGCTAGAATGAAAAAAGGTCATCGTAAGTGTATCTGCGTAAAAATAGAAAATTCCTACAGCTATGGTTCCATAAATTGCAGTTATAATCATCACTTGCTGCAGTAATTTTTGTAGTTTTGTATAATCCCTTTGTACATATGCCTTAGAAACGGTCGGTATTAGCATCGTCATAAAGCTATGGGATATAAAAGCTGGGAAAAAACCAATTGTCATCGCTATTCCGGCGAGCATTCCATACTGTTCCGTTGCATTCGCAGCTGTAATTCCTGACGCTACAAGTGCCCCTTTAATTAAGAAGGGATGAACGGCATGGGTTAGAGCATGAAATATTCGAAGGCCTGTTGTCGGAATAGATACAGATAACAAATCCTTCCAAATAACCTTGCCACTCATGCTTTCATTTTTTCCTTTTTTAATCCGCTGATATTGCACGAAAAACATATGCAATAAGTACAATAATACGACTGTATCACTTCCGACAATGGTAAAAAAGGCAATCAATACAGAGGTATTTAAATCAAATGAAAACCACTGAAACAAAAAGACTAATAATCCTAACTGGACAATTTTTTTGAGAAAGTTAGAAGCTGCAATTTTCCCCATCTGCTGTTTTCCCATGAAATAACCTCTTGCAATAGAAGTAAAGGAAATAATCGGCAATAGGAGAATGACTAACCACTTTAAAAGTGGATGATAGGAATTAAAAATAGGGATAAAAGGTATGATGATAGATGCGATGATTGTTAGAAAAATAGTAAAGATGATGGTCCACTTTAAAACTTGTTGCAGCATCGACAAATGATGCTTTGAATCTTTCTCCGCAATAAATTTCGAAATAGATGTTGGCAATTCGAAGGTAGCAAGCAGCACAATGAGAAAGATAGTAGGCAATACGGTCATAAATAAACCTAGCCCGTGTTCTCCAAGTTCCCTTGCCATTATCATATTAATAATGAATTCAATACATTCGCCAAAAAACGCTGTGATAATTAATAAGAAGGTCCCTTTATAAAATGAACTCATGAATCTCTCCCTCAATCTATCTTCCACAAGCATGTAAGTAAAAGATGTGTGTTTATTTTTCTCTTCTTTATCATCATATGAGACAAGTCCGAAAAATATTTTCCTTGATTGTCTTTTTCTCTATAGAAGAGAGAGAAATGTCTTAATTAAACGTTTGATTAAGGGATTTATTCACGTATATAAGGGATTTACTAGTCTTTATTATTCTACAAGAGAATGCTTAAATGCATAGATAACAGCTTGGGTACGATCCTGCACTTGCAATTTACTTAGTATATTGCTGACATGCGTTTTTACTGTTTTTAGGGCAATAAATAATTGGTCTGCAATTTCCTGATTGCTTTTCCCCTCTGCCATTAATAACAGAATCTCCATTTCTCTTGCAGTTAACTCCTCATGTAGAGGGGTAGATTTCTTTTCTCTCATTTTGGACATCATTTTATCGGTTACTTCTGGTTCTAACACTATTTGCCCTTGAAATGTTTCTCGTACAGCTCTTGCTATTTCACTTGCTTTCGATGTTTTCAGCATATAGCTTGTAGCACCAGCCTGTAAAGCAGGATAGACCTTCTCATCATCAAGAAAACTAGTAACAATTATAATTTTTGCTTCATCCCATGCTTCTACAATTTTCTGTGTTGCTTCTATTCCATCCATTTCGTCCATAACTAAATCCATCAAAATCACATCTGGTTTTAATTCGAGAGCAAGCTCCACTGCCCTGCTGCCATTTTCTGCTTCTCCGACCACTTCGATATCTGTTTGTGCGGATAAATAAGACGAAACCCCTATTCGTACCATTTCATGATCATCAACTAGTAATACCCTAATCATTTGTATCCTCCTCTCTTTCCAAAATTGGAACTTTCACTTCTAATCGTGTACCTTTATTTTCCAAGCTAATTAATTTTAATACTCCACCAATCTCAGCTGCTCTTTCGTGCATATTTTGCAGACCGTAAGACCCCGCTTTTCTTTTGTCTACATTAAAGCCGACACCATCATCGATAATTCGTAAGATGACAAATGCCTCTCGCTGAATAAGCTGGATTTCTAAAGAATTTGCTTTCGCATGCCTTAATGTGTTGGATACTGATTCCTGCAGAATCCGAAAAAGGTGATCTTCAATCCCTTTATCCAAATCAATATCTTCTAATTTCATTTCTATTTCCAAGGATACTTTTTGCTGCAATTCATGTAATAATTCAATTATCCCTGTTTTTAAAGATTTTCCTTTTAATGCGGCTGGCCGTAAATGAAGCAATAACGCCCTCATTTCTAATTGAGACTGTTGGATGGTTTCCTCCACTAGCTGTAATTGCTTGGACTCTTGATCATTCGTTTTCGGCCTTGTTTCATTAATTGCTGATAATAACATGGAGGCAGCAAATAATTGTTGACTAACGGAATCATGTAGTTCTCTTGCTAAACGATTACGCTCTGCAATAATAATACTTTGAACCTTCACTTCTTGATCCTCTGCTTTCTCATTGACGAGTTTTTGAGAGAGTTTGGTTTGTTCTACTAACTGATTTTGTAGTTGAATAATTCGATAGCTTAATGATTGGAGCTCCTCTGTTGAGCCAATTGGTTGGACTGGATAATACTCCATTTTATCCATTGTATGTAATGTTTTTTCAATGGAACGAATTTGTTTTTTCCAGGAAACCCCTGATAAATAACCAATTAAGATACCTAGTGTAATATCGACACTTATTAAAAATAAACCAAACGGAACATCCATTACTTCTTTTTTCCATAAAGCACTCCAGTTTGCAGGCGGAAAAACAACTAAATAGCTAATGGAAAAGAATACAAGTAAAAAAAGGGATGTACAGACTCCCCACAAAATTTGTCTCGTGATAATACTCATATTCTTTTCACCTCTAAGTTACCAGCTATAAAAGAGGTAAAAATCTTCACTCTTGTTTCCGCCTGATCAAAATCAGCAGTCCGAATGCTTACATTTTGATTCCATACATTCTCTTCTGCTTCTCCAAATATATGATAGGAACCAAATAAAATAGAGTGATTGATGCTGACTTCCATATCATAGGGAATATATACCTTTACATCGCCTACAATATTCTTTATCATAATGACTGTTTCTCCCTCTGGTAAAACAGTATAGCTAAGATCTACCGTTGTATTCGTTATTCCACACTGAATGTTTATATCATTCCACTCATATACATGATCTGGTGTGACATTACGATTATAAAAGGAATTAGTAAATATTTCCTTTTTCTTTAAGATTGGTTCTTCTGTATGTGTTACTGTTTCCTTATCCCGTATGATTGGCTTGATAATATCGGTCGTATTCTTTTTTTGAAATAATTGAAAAATATAATAGGCAAGGATTGATAATAATATAATCTTCACTGTAACCATATTTAGAACACTAACGATTAAAAGCAGGAGACCAATCCAGAAAAGGATTTTTCCGGCTCCGCCTTTCAATGATTTCTTAGCTATATAGATCATGCCAATTGAAACAAGAAGGGAAAAGATTAGTCCTGGATTAAAGACGAAGATTTCTAATAGCAAAAATCCCCCAACAACATAAACCCAATTTGCATAATTATCTTTTAATTGTTTAAACATTGGCTATTCTCTCCCTTCTTTTCTAGTTGGTGGTAAGGATTAACCTCATTGTTACAGATTGATTGGAGTGCAAGATCTCTGCTCACCGCAAGTCCCGCGAGTCGTGCATCCTGAAGTCGAAATCAACCTATCTATAACTAGTTCAACGAGTTTTTATATTTTTGTTAGTATCATCAGTAAAAAGGGCTGACCTTTACTTGTTTACAGCCCCTTTTAGAATACCATTTTTTTATAAGGAAATGGAGTCATCTTCTTTTTTTAACTGATTTTTCTCTAATGCTGCTAGTTTTTCATCCATTGTTTGTTTAAAGTATTCTGTATTTATTTTTTCTTCTAACTTATCTATATATTGTTCCATTTCGTTAAAGCGTGCTTGATTTGTTGGATTTACTTGTTTTTCTTCTAAAACTTTATTCATCGTATGGTGTGCTTTTGTTATATTTTCTTTTGCCATTAGCTCCATTTGACGTATTTTCATATCTTTTAATTTATGCTTCATGTCCATATATTTTGTTTCTATTTCACGCAATTGCTGCTCTGTATTTTTTAGTGATTCTGCTAAACGTACTACTCTTTCTTCAAAATGAGCTTGTTCCTGTTGGGCATATGCAGAAAGTTCCTCTTCACCAGCTTTGCTTGCAACCTCAGCCTGTCTTTTTCTTTTCTCTGCCATTTCTTCAGCTTGGTGTAATTCTTTAGAAAATTCTTCTTTTAATTTATATTGTCTTTCCAACAGTTTTTTTACTTTATCTGTTTCTTTTTCACATTCTCTTACGTATTGATTCAAAAGAGCAAGTGGATTTTTGTCTTCCTTCTTATCTAATAAATGATTAATGTCTGCCATTACTGTATTTTTTATTCTTTCTAATAAATTTGTCATGTTACCCTCTCCTTATTTATTTAGTTCTGACCATTGCTTTTCAAAGTTTTGAAAAGGGTCATCAGATGATTTTTTTGTAATAATAGTTTGTTTGTTGTTCCATTTTTTATAAACAAGATACAATACATATGCTGCTGCTAATCCAATAATGGCTGGCAGGTTACTTGCAGTTATGATCAGCATGATAACTCCTGCTGTCCCCCATCCTATCTTACCTGATGTGCTTGTTGCTTTTGTGTATTGCTTAAAGGCAAAATAGAGAATCGCTGCACTAATAACTAAACCTAACATTGGACCTATCTGTGATAAAAGGATGATAGAGGCTGTTGCCCCGATAAGAAATAAACCAAATTTTTTCATTTTGTGTTTCGCTCCTTTCTTATCTACTATGTTACCTTCTTGACGTTTTTTTCATAACATGCCTTAGCTTGATTTTCCTCTACAACTTTAGTCTTAGTAAGGACTAATCCTAAAAATACAAGGCTGTTTTCTAAAGGATTGTTATTTTTTCAATAGAAAAAAAGAATTAGTTGGAAAAATGGAGCAACAAACTTTACGAAAACAGCCAAATACAAAGAAAAAACCGTTCAAGTTGAACAGTTTTTTCTTTGCTTTATTTTTCTGTTTCCGTCAAGAAGCTTTTAGAACGTATACCAGACCTTCTTAGAACAAAATCTACATCTACTTTTACATCTGCATTCGAAAATTCTTCTCCCCAATTATCCTTTACTTTCATAAATGAATGGTAATCCTGTCTTCTCATCACTTCTCCAAAACCAAAGATATCGGCTTGATATTGTTTCTGTACATTTGAAATCGTATCCTTAATTTTTTGAGAAAAAGTATCATTTACTAATTTTTCATATTTCTCAATTGTTCCTAGCTTATCTACACTTTTATAACATTGTGTTCCTTCAAGATACCCTTCTGCCTTTATTTTCACATGAATATCAGGTTTATTATTTTTCCATTTAGAAGTGACTTCTGTTTTTGATTCGGTAACACGAACGGAACTATAGTCTCCTTTTTGGCATTCAACAGACAAAGATGTAGTCTTTAAATCATTTCGAATCCATAAATAGTTTCTTGAATCCTCCATGCTAAGAAATCCAACCAATTTCCCATCTTTAAATATCGCTAATGAATCTACAACTACAATTGCATCAGGAGTAACCTGCATGATATTTTCCATACTCTTTCCCTTTTCCTTATCTCCTTTTAAGCGGACAGCCGCTAAAACTGGCTCTTTCCCTTCTAGGGTAAGTTCTGAGATAAAATTAATGATGCTCATCTTAGGATCTCCCCCCCAATCCTCCAATAAATGATCTAATTGAGGAGATATCTTTAGAGAAGAGGCTTTTCGATAATGGGCAGATATTTTTAAAATATCTTCTGCTTTTCCATCTTTTGCAATGATAATGTTAAAATCATCCCGTATTTCTCTATTTCTTTCCAGAAAATCAATAAAATCAAGCATACCTGCACTTGCTACTTCTTCACTGATTACTAGCAGTTTCATATGGGAATAAATTAAAAACTCGGCAAAGTATTCATTAAAAAGGTGCGTTATCTCTGAAATAGAGTTTCCCTCAATTCCTTCTACTATTGTAGCCGCATTTCCAGATGCATACTGGGTATTTAATTCCTTCTCATTCAACGCCTCTACTGTCACTTTGTATTTGGCATCTTCTCCTTTATCAATGGCCATCCCTGCTACTAATTTAATTTCTGCCAATTCCTTTCTATCCCAACAGCCAGTTAGTAAAAATAAACAATTTAGTATACATAGAAAGACGCCAATTTTTTTCACTGTTTCTTCCCACTTTCTGGTTTAGGAGGAGATGGTGATCCTTGCGGCTTTTGCTTATTCTTTATATTTGGGCTTAAATAAGATGGACGCTTACTAATGGACCATAGTGGAAAGCGGACAAATACATCTTTTTGATCTTCTATGATAAATGGAGCTACTGGTGCTAAATAAGGAACTCCGAAGGAACGCAATGAACTTAAGTGTGCAACCATGAATACTAGTATTAAAAGTACACCGTATAGACCTAATATAGAAGCTACAATGATCAGCACAAATCGAATGAGTCTCGATGCGTTTGCGAAATTATAATTGGGAAAAACAAAATTAGCAATCGCAGTAATCGCAACAATGATAACCATAATATTGGAAATAATCCCCGCTTCAGCCGCTGCCTGTCCTATAACCAATGCTCCAACAATAGAAACCGTTTGACCAACAGCCCGTGGCATCCTTACCCCTGCTTCTCTTAGAATTTCAAAGGTTATCTCCATAATAAAGACTTCGACTACGGCGGGAAAAGGAACATTCTCCCGTTGTGCAATAACACTTAATAACAAAGTAGTTGGTAAAAGCTCTGGATGAAAAGTTAAAACACCAACATACGCAGAAGGCATGATTAACCCAATCATAAAAGATATATATCGAATTAAACGAACAAAACTGCTCATAAAATAGTTTTGATAGTTATCTTCCGGAGAAGTAAAGAAATCAGTAAGTACTGCTGGAACAACTAATACAAACGGCGATCCATCAATGATAATGGCAATCTTTGCGTCCATTAAATAAGTCGCTACTGCATCTGGACGCTCTGTATTCATGGCTAGTGGAAAAACAGTAAAACTTTTATCAACAATCAGTTCCTCGATATTTGCAGACTCAAACACAGCAGAAATGTCAATTTTATTTAATCGCGCTCGAACTTCCGCTACTATTTTTTCATTTGCAATGGAATACATATAGCCCATGTATACATTTGTCCGTGTTTCGTTTCCTATCATAAATTTTTCAAAACGCAAGTGATGATTTTTTATTCTTTTTCTTATTAAGTTTATATTTGTCGACGCATCCTCTACAAAAGAGTCCTTTGGTCCCCTTACTACTGTTTGTGTAGTAGGCTCAGCTACTGCTCTTCCTTCACTGTTGATATAATTTAAACTAAGCGCCTGCCCAACCCCTCTAAAAACAATAACAATGCGACCTTCCAAAATAGATGAAACGATATGATTAACTGTCTTCAATAATTTATAACCAGAAACACCAAAACTTTTTTTACTTAACTCCTGCAAATCGTCCACTGTAGCGATAACAATATCTTTATCTGCTGAATTCTCTAATGTATTTCCTAACATTTCTTTTAACATTTCTGTATTCACTACTGTTTCTAAATAATAAATACACCCTTCACTTTTCCCTACTCGAATCACATCAGACTGCAAATCAGTAGTATTGCCAAAGTTTTCATTGATTATCTCTTTTAATGCTTCAAAGGTCAGATGATCTATGCCTATTTCCTTTGCTTTGGTCGGAACGACATTGGAGGGAATTTCTTTTTTGCTATTAATAGACATTAATTTTTTAAAATAATTCATACCTTTAGCCCCCTTTCTTCATTCCTTTGTTTTTTCCATTTTTTCACTAGTACTATAGACGTGATTGAAATAGGAATCATAAATTCAAGCGGAACATGTAAAATGAATAAATCGACATTTAGTCCTTCTACAAGGTGATCGGAAAAATCTAGTGTAATAAAGATAGAAAACATCGCTACAATACAGGAAACTGGCATCGCAAAATAGCGATAAGGAATTTTAAAAATATACTCAATTCCTTTTAAGCCACCATATAAAAACACAGAACTTTTAATTAGTATCCCTAACATCATAATAAACACAACTAACACGTCTATTCTTTCAAGAAATTCTCCAATACTAACAAGCCTTGCAGCAATCAATAATGGAAAATTGGCGCGAGCTGCTGTATTTTCTCCTAAAGTAGCAATGATGAGAAATACAGAAGACAATAAGATTAAGCTTGCTACAAATACACTGATTAAACATACCCTCCTAGTTATCTTAAAGTCCCCTATGTGGGCAAAAATAACAGTAAATGCGATTAGCTCACCATAAGGGAAGGCAATGATAGACGGAATAGCCGATTTAAGGATTGGTTTAATTCCACTGCTAAGAATTGGTTGTACATTAGTAAGATTAATTTTCTCTCCTGCGTATAAAAAGATGAACAGTAATAATATAAATACAAACATATAAGGGCTAAATATTTCCGCTGTCCTCCCCAGCACCTCTATGCCTAGATATAAAATATAGCCAATAACTAACATTAGCATTAAAATGGTGAATTCTATAGGTGTTGCTGGAAGAATAGCTGAAGTAATTAATTCCCCAAAGTCTCTAATTACTCTTGAAGAAATATAGATAAAATAGCTTAAATAAACGAGCGCAAATAAAACAGCGACCTTTCTAGAAAAACAATATTCAATTATCTGATATATATTTTTTCCAGGTAGCAATGACATTAAATAAAGATAAAAACTCATAATAATTAAGCCGATAAACATTCCGATTAAGACAACGAGCCACGCATCCCTTTTAGCATCAATTCCCACACCGACTACGATTGAACTTCCAAGAAGGAAATTTATAATCATCGTAAATATTTGGGTTAAAGATAGTTTTTCTGTCAACATAATCATTTCAGCACCTTATCGGATTAATTTACATATAACTTTAAGTTATCTTGTTTACCTGCTATTTTAATTGGAGGAAGATAAACATTCCTTCACTCTGAGATTATCTTTTATCTTTCATTACATAACTTTTTAAGAACCTTGTTCGGTATACTTACTAGTCATCTTTTTCTTAGAGCTAGTCTTGTTCCGATGTTTTATTAACATAATAAATACCATCATTACTGGTAATCCGAACTGCAAAGGAATATGTAATAGGAAAGGATTAGACTGCAGCCCTTCATTCAGATGATCTGTATAATTCCGTGCAATTAATGTTGTAAAAACGCCTACAATACAAACCATCGGAATCGCAAAATATCGAAACGTCTGATTAAAAACATATTCTAAAGCTTTTAATCCCCCATAAATATAAATACAGCTTTTTACGAGAGTTCCTAACATCATACAGAAAACGACAATTGCATCAATTCTTTGTAGGAAATTACCGATTGAAACGAGCCGGGCTGCACTTAATAAAGGAAAATTGGAGCGCAAACCAATATCATGTCCTAAAGACAAAATAATCATTAACGATGAAAGCAGCAATAAAAGGCTTGAAATAAGCACACTATAAATAATTATTCTTTTGCTATATTTAGCATTAGATACACTGCTAACTATGTAGGTCAAAACCAGCAATTGTCCATATGGCCGGACAATTTCATATGGAAAAATAGCACTCCATATAGGCTTGAATCCCCCTGCTAACACTGGCCGGATATTAGAGAAATCAAGATTTCCGCCAGCATACAAGAAAATAAATAAAAGCATGATAAACACAAATGCATACGGAGTGAAGATTTCAGCTGTTCTCGCAAGAACCTCCAATCCCATATACAATATATAGCCCATTACTAACACTAGTATTATTGTTGAAACTTCAATTGGTGTTAAAGGTAGAACAGTACTGGCAATTAATTCTCCAAAGTCCCGAATGATTCGACAGCCATAATAAAAAAAATAAACAGCATAAACGATGCTAAGCCCCTTCGCAATCGGTCGATTAAAGCAATACTCAAACATTTCAAATAAATTTTTCCCAGGTGCTAAAGCTATCATAAAAATAAAAAACATAGTGATAATGATTCCTAGCCCTAAAGCAATTAGTAGAGCAATCCATGCATCCTCTTTTGCTTTTAAACCAAGGCCTATTACAATCGTACTTCCAATATGGAAATTAAAAACAACTGCCGCCAATTGAGTTAACGAAATGTTTTCCTTTAACATGCTGTCATACCTTCCTTTTAGAAAAGCGCAAACGCCTTGGTTCCTTTGTCTACAAACTAAATACCATCTTGATATGTATACCTTCATCCCATGAAAGAAACTTTTTTCTGCTTGCTTTCAAGACTGTTCAAGATCGGTTAAACTAGAATGACTTATTAGTATACAATGGGTTTAAATCATAAAGTGAAACTTCCATCAGTGGGGGTTCTCCTTCCCCCACTGATGGTTAGTTCAACCAATCGGACCTATACAGGCAGAGTGGATCTCCCACTTATCTTCCTCGTATTCTTCTCATAAGCTTAAGGGAGGAGTCTTACTGTCCGTTAAGAGTGGGATAAACTTTATCCTTGGGTCTTCTGCTTACCCTGTTTTTTATTTTTCCATAATCGAAAATCGACAATGACAGACCACACAAAGCCAAATATTGCGGTAAATACAATTGTTATTGCACCTGCACCAACTTCCGCTTCATATATTCTTTTTATACATTTCATAATCCCTTCATGAAACACAAATATATCTAATCCAACAGTTAAAACACCCATAGATGTAAATATTAATAGATAAGCAAAAGTTACCATTTAACCCTTCCTTTAAGTGCTTTGTTTATTTATGGTATTATCTTGTGAAATTTCTCCATTTTTATGCCTATATTTTCATTTTTATCTTTGTTTTCATTTTCACCTGTTATTCTTTTGGCTATTTTCGTAAAGTTTGTTGCTGTTACCAGCAGTTTTCTTTTTACGGTGCTTTTTTCCATCCAAAATAAAAAAGCTGTCGTCTAACCTACTCTCTAAGGTTGATGACAGCTTAAAACAATTGGCTTATTATTTTTTTGTTCTAATTTTATAATCCACCATTTCTCCTTGGTAAAAGTTTTTTCGTGATAAATTTAGATTTAGCTTTTTAGCCATCTGTTTCAATTCTCTTTCTTCTCTTTCCGTCACTAAACTAACAACTACTCCGGATGCACCAAATCTACCCGTTCTACCGGAACGGTGTATATACTGTGTTTGATCTGTTGCTAAATCATAATGAACAACATGTGTGATATGTTGAATATCAAGTCCTCTTGCTGCCACATCTGTTGCTAGTAGCATATTTCTCTTTCCTTCTCGGAAATCATTTAATGACTTTTGACGCTCCATTTTATTCAAATCAGAGTGCAAAATGCTTGTTTGAATTTTTTTATAGGTTAATTTTTCATGAATAACACTTAAATTACCAATATCTTTTACGAACACAAGAATCTTTGCGTTTTTCAAACGAGAGATTGGCTCTAATAGTTTTACTTTATTGCGATATTCTGCTTGAAAATAAATATGCTCTACTTCTGCTGCTTCAATTACTTTATCTTTCTTTATGCGAATAATTTCCGCATCTTGAACAAGCTCATTTGCAATAAGCTCTGTCTGTTTCGGTAATGTCGCAGAAAACAAGACAACTTGTCTTTCCTTTAAAGTGGCTTTAATTATTTGTCGAACGGATTCTATATGCTCCGCTACCAATAATTGATCCGCTTCATCTAAAACAACGGTTTTTACTTCATGCATTTTCAATTTTTTCTGCTTAATTAACTCCAGTGCTCTCCCTGGTGTACAAATTACAAGATGCGGATGTTTTTTAAGCTTCTCCAACTGTCTTTTTACATTTGCGCCTCCAATAAAAGAGGCAGCTCGAATTCCACTACCCTCTCCCCATTTCTGCACTTCCGCTAAAATTTGCATGACAAGCTCTTGAGAGGAAGCAAGACAAATCGCTTGAATATTCTTTGATTCTGCATCCATTTTATTTAAAACCGGTAATAAATACGCCAGTGTTTTCCCCGTTCCTGTTGGGGATTCAGCAATAACATCTTTCCCCTCTAATATAAGTGGAATCGATTGTTCTTGGATAGATGTTGCTTGTTTAAAATCTGCTTTCCCCCAGTTTTGTTGTATAAATGGTTTAAATGTATTCCAAAATAGCTGATCTTTCATTTCGTTCTCCTTTTTAAGCAAAAGTTAGACGAATTACATCTAACCTTAAAATATGTCCTTTTATTATAAATTATTTACTGAAAAATTGATATGAAACCTTATTTATTGGGAATGATTATATTTTTGATAGCTCCAGAGTCAGTAATGATTGAATAATATTTAATGATTTTAGCTCTATTTTGCTCAAAAAAAAGGAGCCCCTCTCACAACGAAGCCCCTACCAATTATATTAACGTCTGATTTTTCCCTATTGTTTGGAATATATCGACACTATCTTTAATTTTCTTCATTTTCACATCTAATTCATGGGCTGCATCAGCAGCATCTTTTAATTCACTAAGTAAATGTGCGGGCACAGATTTATCAAATTTATAATATATTTTATGTTCTAAGCTTGCCCAAAAATCCATCGCAATCGTTCTGATTTGAATTTCTACTAATACTTCTTGCATGCCTGTGCTTAAGAAGACAGGAATACTTATGATCAAATGTAAACTTTTGTATCCGTTTGGTTTTGGATTTTGAATATAATCCTTTACTTGTATTACCTTAATATCATCTTGTTTCTCAATTATATTATAAATTTCATAAATATCCGAAATAAAGGAACAAGTAATACGGACACCCGCAATATCATGTATATATTTCTTCGCATTTTCGATTGTAATAGGATGCCCTTTCCGATGAAGTTTTTGCATGATGCCTTTTGGATCCTTAATTCGTGATTTAATGTGTTCAATCGGATGATGGTTATGAATAAACTGAAATTCTTCATTTAAAATCTTTAATTTTGTATTGATCTCGTCTAAAGCAAAGTTATATATGATTAAGCTATTTTTCCATTCATTCAATTCATTAGATATTTCATGTAAGTTAAAGTTATTATTTTCTATATATGTTTTAAGTTGTTTTACACTTTCCATAAACTAGTATGTCTCCTTTGGATTCCTATAAACCTTTTCTGCGTCTACTCCGATACTCTTTAAAAATTCAATAATTTGGTCAATTGTTTTCATTCTCAACATCCACCTTTGCATAAATCGGGCTATTTTCGGATTGTTGACATACACCGAATCTATCTTTATTGTAAACAAAAATGACCGGTCAGTCAAATATCATTTTTATCCAATACTTTTTGTCAAAAAATGAACAGTTCTCCTTCAAACCCTACTATAACAGTTAAAAGGGTGGAACTGTTCTTCTCAGACTAAAATATATTATTGACCAACTGGTGCAGTGTTGTTTCATTTGTTAGGATTTATTCGCTCGCTTCGGAAAATTGATTTTGATGTAATTCATAATAAAAACCTTGTTTCTTCAATAATTCTTCATGCGATCCTTTTTCAACAATCATCCCCTTATCCAAAACAAGAATCACATCTGCATGTTTAATCGTATTTAGTCGATGGGCAACAACAAAACTTGTTTTCCCTTTCATCAAGCGCTTTAAAGCATCTTGAATTTTCACCTCGGTAATTGTATCAATACTACTTGTTGCTTCATCTAGTATAAGAATGGACGGATCGGCTAGAATGGCTCGGGAGATGGATAACAGCTGTTTCTGCCCTTGACTTATTCCATTTCCATTTGCAGAAAGAATCGTGTCATAGCCTTCCGAAAGATGTTCAATGAAGCCATGAGCGTTGGCCATCTTTGCAGCATTCTCGACTTCCTTATCGGTGGCATTCAATCTGCCATAGCGAATATTTTCCTTGATTGTTCCTTCAAATAGGTAACTATCCTGAAGGACAAATCCCATATGCGAGCGAAGACTTTCTCTTTTTATTTTTGTAATTTTTTGGCCGTCCACCAATATGTTCCCTGTCGTTGCATCATAGAATCTCGTTATTAGCTGGATGATGGTTGTTTTTCCAGCTCCAGTTGGTCCAACCAGCGCAATTGTTTCACCTGGTTTTACTTTAAAGTGAATATCCCTTAATATTTCCTTATCTGACTCATAAGAAAAAGAAACATGACTAAATTGAACCTCTCCTTTAATCTCTTTCATTACAATTGCTGTCTTTTCATCTACTTCTTCTCTTTCTTCATCTAATACTTCAAATACTCTTTCTGCACCTGCAATCGCAGATAACAATGTATTAAATTGGTTTGATAAGTCATTCAATGGTCTAGTGAATTGTCTCGAATATTCTACAAAAATAACAATAACCCCGATAGACACAGCATCTGATTTCAATGCTAATAGCCCACCAACTCCAACAATTATGGCATAGCTAGCATTGTTTAACATATTCATTAGTTTCGGAATAAATCCTGAGTATACTTGTGCCCAATAAGCGGAATTCTTTAGCTCGTCGCTCTTTTCTTTCATATCATTAATCATTTTTTCCTCTAAAGAAAAAGTTTTAACGATTTTTTGACCAGAAATGGATTCCTCAATAAACCCATTTAGATCTCCTAGGTTTTTTTGCTGCTCCTTAAATAACACGCCTGTTCTACTTGTAATCCATTTCATTCCCATAAACATAACTGGGACAATTGTTAAAGTAAGAAACGTTAATAACGGACTAAGCAAAAACATAACGACTACTGTCCCAATCAATGTGATAATACTAGAAAAAATCTGGATAACCGAGCTATTTAAGGTGGAGCTTACATTTTCAATATCATTGGTTACACGACTCATTAATTCACCATGCTGTTTTTTGTCAAAATAACTTATCGGTAATTCATGAAATTGATGAAATAAGTCTGCTCTCAATTGGAAAACAGTCGTTTGTGAAATACCAATCATCCAATAATTTTGCAAAAATAACGCCACTGAATGGAGAAAATAAATACAACCAAGCGCTACAAGCATTCCTGTAAAGCCATCTAAACTTCTATTTACAATAAAACGGTCAATAGACATTCCTAAAACATATGGTCCTAATAAACCTAATGCACAGCTTAAGGCAACCATCACTAATACAAGAAATAATAATCTCTTTTTTTGTGCAAGATAGCGCCATAACCTGTATAAGGTCTTTCCCATATTCTTTGGTTTTTTCCCTTTTTTAACTACTGAAGCATCTGGCTTTAAGTTAGGTTTAGGATAGCGAAATGGATCGGTTAGTTCCCTTTGCATTGTCCCACTCTCCTTCCCCTAGTTGGGATTCTACTATTTTTTGATAAAGGCTGTTTGTTTTCCATAATTGATCATGAGAGGCAAAACTTACAATTTTTCCGTTTTCTATAAGCATCACTCGATCTGCCTTCATAGCTGTAGATACTTTTTGAGTAATTAGTAGAAGCGTACATTGATAAGATGCGACTGCATCGAGAAGCTTCTTCTCTGTCTTCAAATCTAATGCACTTGTACTATCATCTAAAAGGAGAATACTTGGTTTTCTAACAAGTGCCCTTGCAATGGAAAGGCGTTGCTTTTGTCCTCCCGATAAATTAACCCCCTTTTGCCCAATTCTTGTATCGTATGTATTAGGCATTAACATAATAGTATCGTGGATTTGGGCATCTTTTGCAGCCTTCACTACTTCTTCAAAGGTAGCATTTGGATTTCCCCACATAATATTTTCTTTAATTGTGCCGGTAAAAAGCATCGATTCCTGTGGTACATACCCAATTTGTTTTCTTAAAGCATTTAAAGAGTATGAATCAATACGTTTGTCATCTATTAGAATAGTTCCTTCTGTTGGTTCATAAAGTCGCGGAATCAATTGAAAAAGTGTCGTTTTTCCTGATCCAGTTGCTCCTAATATAGCAATCCTTTCTTTTTGCTTAATTGTAAATTGTAGATTTTCAATCGTATTTCTTCTATTAGAAGGATAACGAAAGGATACATGCTGAAAATTAATTTTTCCTTTAATTTTTGATTTCGCACTTCCGTCGAAATTATCCGCATCCTTTTCTTCGATATCAATAATCTCTTGAATCCGATCAGCTGATGCTTTTGAACGAGAGATAACCATTACTAACATACTTACTACAGAAATGGACGAAGTAATTCTTAGTGTGTAATTAATAACGGCTACTACCTCTCCAATCTGCGCCTCTCCTGTATTTATTTGTCCGGAACCAACCCAAAGTATCCCAATAATACATAGATTCATGGCAAATAATAAGAGTGGTACAGTAGTTTCCATAATTCGTAATGCTTTTTGGGTAAGATCTTTTAAGTCCTCACTCGTATGCATAAAACGATTTCTTTCAAATTGCTTACGGATATATGCACGGATAAGTCTGACTGCTGTTAAATTCTCAAGCATCACACTGTTAACATGATCCAGTTTCTTTTGTACAGATTGAAAAAGGGTTCTTCCTATTTTGATAACCCAAATAAACATAACAACAATTAATGGAATCGTAATCGCCAATATGAGCGCTAATTTCACATTAACTAAAAAGGACATAACGATTCCTCCAACGATTAAAAGAGGTGCTCTTAATAAAAATCGCAATCCCATAAATATCGTGTTTTGGAGTTGTGTAATATCATTGGTTAATCTGGTAATCAATGAGGAACTTGCAAACACATTGCTGCTCGAATAGGTAAAATATTGAATGATTTGATATAACTCATTGCGAAGACTATAGCCAAAATTCTGACAAACATGGGAAGAATAAAATGTATTGATGATCCCAGCAGCAAAAGCTACAAGCGAAAATAAAATGAGCATTCCTCCCCAAATGAGCACAATTTTTGTGTCTTGGTGAGCCAAACCATCATCAATGATTTTAGCCATAATTAGCGGTTGAACTAATTCGACTGCGAGCTCTGTTAACATAAGAATAAGAGCAATCGTTACACTTAGTTTATATTCTCGAAGTCTACCAAATATTTTTGCCATTTTTCCCTCCAGCCTAATTCTGTTGGTAAATATTCATTTCCAACCATCGATGGAATTTATTTAGGTTTGCTAAATTATTTTTATCATACCTCTTTTTAGCAAGATAGAAAACCATAATTTTCATATTTAATAAAATGATAAAGGTGTAATAGAAGTGATTTTTCTTTTAATTTTATTTTATTGCAAAAACTCAAAAAGAAAGAATTCAGCTTCCAAAAGGGAACACTTCTCTGTTACCTTTTTCTACCTTTCCTCTAGTTCTCGGGCACAGAAAATACTTCTCTGTTACCTTTTCCCGCCTTTCCTCTTGTTCTCGGGCACAGGGAACACTTCTCTGTTACCATCGCACCCTTAACTGCTTAAATTTTTCAGTCCCCACCGTCCTTCTACTAACCTCTAACAAAAAAAGAACGACTAAGCCCAGATTAGTGGGCTTAGTCGCTCGTCTTATTTCTTTAATTGGCACCGGCCAACGACCATTTATATAATTCATTATGGAAACCAAATACCTTTGGTGCTCCGAATGCTACATCTTTAGATACTGCCGCAAAGTCATAGTCGGAATATAATGTAAAGATTGGCATCTCTTCACTCCAAATTGCTTGAAGTTCGTTGTAAATCTGTTTCCGTTTTTCCGTATCTGGTTCTTGTTTCCCTTTCTCCAGCAACTCGTCTACCTTTGGGTTGTTATACTTTGTATAGTTACTTGACCCGCTAGATCCATAAATCGTTGTTAAATCTGGATCAATTGTATTAGTAAAGCCAATTAGCATCAAGTCATAATCACCAGCTTTTGCTTTTGACATGATGGTAGGGAAGTCATACGTAGTCGTATTTAGTTTTAATCCAACTGCTTTGAGATTTTCCGCAATAATATTGGCTGATTGCTCACGTACTTTGTTACCGATTGGAACAACAAATTCAATTGTCTTGTTAAAATCCCAGCCCGCTTCTTCTAACAATTGTTTTGATTTCTCTGGATCATACGTATATGTCTCTAACTCTGTATCAAGATAAGGGCTTATAGACGTATACGGTCCGTCCACAATTTCTCCTTCTCCTTTAAGTAACTGATCGACAATTTTTTGACGATCGATTGCATAGGCAATTGCCTGTCTTACTTTCTTATCTGTTATTGTTTCCATATTAAAACTCATATTTTGATACCCATATGTTTTATCTGTTGTTGTTGTTACATTATCGAATCCTTTTACAGTCTCAAAATCTTGAACAGCAATTTTCCCGATACCACCAGCAGCGTTCATATTAATTTCGCCTGTCTGCAACTGTGCAACAAGGTTCGCAGCTGGCATGATCTTCACAAATAATTTATCTAGTTCTACATCACCTAAATAGTAATCATCATTTTTGGCATATTCTACATATTGGTCTTTTGCATATTTAACAAACTTGAATGGTCCATTTGTTACTGTTGGATTCATCATGAAAGGATCTTTTTGCAGATTTTCTGGAGCAATATCCTTTAATTTATGTTCTGGTAGAATCATAAATTTCGAACCAAGTTGTTCTTTCACCATATTCGGGTCAACTGGTGCCTTTGTTTTAAATTGAATTGTCTTCTCGTCAACAATAGTTAGAGATGGTATTTCTGTTACACCGTCCGGAAATTTCCCATTTTCTGTCAAACCGTCTAATACGGTCAAATACGCTCCCACTGCTGTTTCTGTCTTTGGATTAGCAACTAAATTTAAAGTAAAAGCAACATCCGCAGAAGTAACCGGTGTTCCATCTGTCCAATTTGCATCCTTGTTAATCTTGATTGTAAATAGTTGATTATCTTCCGTTTCAAAGGATTCCGCCAGCTTTGGTGTAAATTCTAATGGTCCAGTCATCTCCAAAAAGGTATCAAACATAAACTTTTCTAACCAAGATGCCGCAATATCAGAAGAGTTAATAGGATTAAAACTAACTGGGGCATTTACAAGTCCGAGATACATCGTATTTTCTTTTGCCCCACTACCAGAAGATGCTGGATTATTTACACCCGAGCATGCTGAAAGTAATAATAAAACCCCAATGGAAACTATGCTAAAAATTGTCTTAAATTTCTTCATCAAATTTCCCCCATCTATTTTTTCTATTGAAAAACAAGAATCTTTTAGACAACTGCCTTCTTATTTAAAGCTCTTTGGATCCATTGCATCCCTTAAACCGTCTCCCATAAAATTAATGGATAAGACAGCAAGTAATATCATGACTCCAGGCGGAATCCATAACCAAGGCTGTGTTGCTAGTACAGTAATAGATTGAGCTTCGTTAAGCATATTGCCCCAGCTCGCTGTTGGAGGCTGAACCCCCATCCCTAGAAAGCTTAGAGATGCTTCCATAATAATGGCAGAAGCGATACCAAATGTAGCATTTACAAGAATTGGTGCAATACAATTAGGCAAAATATGCTGGAAGACAATTTTAGGTGTAGAATAACCTAAAGCGACACCAGCTTTCACGTAATCCATTTCTTTAATTGTTAATACACACCCTCTTACTAGTCTGGCAATCGACGGCCACCCAAGTAAACCTAATACTAAAATAACGTTAAATAGACTAGGTCCCATTATACTTACAAGCACTAAAATAACCATTAAATAAGGGAATGACATGAATACATCCGTAATACGCATGATTACCATGTCTACCCATTTTCCAAAGTATCCAGCAATTGCTCCGAGAATTGTACCGATGGCAACATAGATTGCTACTGCACCAACTCCTACCGACAAAGAAACTCTAGCAGCATATAATAATCGGCTAAACAAGTCTCTTCCCACTTCATCTGTACCAAGGATATTCTCTGCAGAAGGAGCAGCAGCAAATTCGCCATCAACAGAATACGGATTATGTGGCGCAATAACTGGAGCAAAGATTGCAATCAGAACCATTAATGAAAAAATAATCAGTCCAACGACGGCTAGCTTATGTTTAAAAAAGCGTTTTGTTATTAATTTTAGGTAGCTCTCTTCATTCCCTAGCTGCTCTTGAACAGGAATCACCACATTATTAACTGGCAGTTCCGTATCCATTTTCACATTAGGAATACTCATATTCACTCCTCCTTAGTTATACTTTATTCGTGGATCCACAACGGCATATAAAATATCAGTAAGCAAGTTAGAGAATAATACTGCAAGTGCAGCGATAAAATTTATAGCCATTAAAGTAGGATAGTCACGTGATGAAATGGACTGAATCGTTAATTGCCCTAAACCAGGCCATTGAAAAATTTGTTCCGTTACGACGGCTCCTCCTATTAATACCGGAATCTCCATCCCGATAATTGTAATAATAGGAATAAGTGCATTTTTTAATCCGTGTTTATTCGTAACAATAAATTCCCTTAATCCTTTTGCTCTAGCAGTACGTAAATAATCCTGTCCAAGTACTTCTAGCATGCTGCTTCTAACATAACGCACGGTGCTTCCCGCAATCCCAGTCCCTAATATTGCTGCTGGCATGATGAGATGAAAGAATGTATCCATAAATCCACCATTGCTTCCTAATGTAAACATCCCACCTGTTGGTAAAATATTTAAAACGAGTGCAAATACGTAAATACTTCCTAATCCTAAGAAAAAATTAGGAATGGATACGCCTAAAAATGAAAAAGTGGTTGTTAAATAATCGATCCAAGAATATTGTTTAGTTGCACTTAAAATTCCAATTGGAATGGCAATAATATAAGCAATAATTAAGGCAGTGCTCATGAGGAGCAGCGTTGGTCCAACTCGATTTAACACTAAATCCAACACTGGTTCATACGTTGTATAGGAAAATCCAAAATCTCCTTGCAGAAGATTTCCAAGCCATCTAAAATACTGAATAAAGATAGGATCATTAAGCCCTAGCGCTTCCTTCTTTGCATCAATATCCGCCTGAGTAGTATCTGGATTAATGTACATATCCACAGGGTTACCAGGAGCTAGGTTAATAATTAAAAAATTAAATATAGTTACCCCTAACAACACTGGAATAGCAATTAATAGTCTCCTGATAATATATTGGAACAAGTGAATCTCCCTCCTTTAATTTAGTGGAAAATGACAGGCAACTGAATGATCTGTTGCAACTAATAGCGGCTCATTCTCCTTACAAATAGCTTGAACCATTGGACATCTAGTATGGAATCTACAGCCCTTTGGTGGATTTGCAGGACTTGGAACATCTCCTTCCACCACAATCCTCTCTCGATTGCGAAGATGAGGATTAGGAATTGGATAAGCACTTAATAACACTTTCGTGTAGGGATGTTTAGGATTTTTAAAAATTTCTTCAGTCTTTCCAATTTCCACAATTTTCCCTAAATACATAACAGCAATGCGATCACTAATATACTTAACCGCACCTAACCCATGGGCGATAAATAAATAGGTTAAATTAAATTCTTTTTGTAAATCCCTCAACAGATTTAATACTTGCGCTTGAATAGACACATCTAACGCTGATACTGGTTCATCACAAACAATTAATTTTGGATTTAGCATAAGGGCTCTTGCAATACCAACCCTTTGTCTTTGACCTCCAGAGAATTCATGAGGGTATCTACTTTTATGAAATTTAGTCAATCCTACTATTTCTAGCATTCGATCTACCTTTTTACTTGCTTCTTCTTTTGTAGCAAGTTGGTGAGCAATTAATGGTTCCGCCAATAAATCGCCGATTCGCTTTCGTGGATTAAGTGAAGAATAAGGATCTTGAAAGATGATTTGCATATCTGTCCGAATTTTTCTTAACTCCTTATTCTGAATCGTCGCCATATCTTTTCCTTCAAATAACACTTTCCCCTCTGTCGGTGGATCTAGTTTCACGATTGCTCTTCCTGTCGTAGACTTTCCACACCCTGACTCTCCAACAAGAGAAATCGTTTCGCCAGGATAAATCGAAAAATTCAGACCGTCTACCGCTTTTACATGGCCAACTGTTTTCGATAATATCCCTTTCTTAATCGGATAATATTTCTTTAAATTTTGAATTTCGACTAACGGGTTTAACTCTTTGAATATTCCGTCTTTTTTAACCGACATTTCTACACTCATACATGAACCTCCCTTTCTTCTTTGTATATGCCCTCTTGCTGATTTGTCTCATATAACCAACAACGAACCTTATGATCTGGTTTGTTGTCTAAACTAATATGGGGAGGCTTGTCAGAAATGCATTTTTCGGTGACATGGGGACAGCGAGTGTGAAATCTACAGCCTTTTGGCATTTGCTGCAAGGTTGGAACAGAGCCTGGAATGGAATATAATTTTTCTTGGGAATCATACTCTAAATGCGGGATAGAGTCGATTAGACCTTTCGTGTAGGGATGCTTGGGCTCATCAAAAAGAGTAAAGACATCTGCCTCTTCTACTACTTGTCCCGCATACATGACAATAACTTTATCCGCCATTTCTGCAATTACTCCTAAGTCATGAGTAATCATCATAATAGCTGTCTCGGACTCACTTTTTAAACTTTTCATTAATTCCAGAATTTGCGCTTGAATTGTTACATCTAATGCAGTTGTTGGCTCATCTGCAATTAACAGCTTAGGTTTACAAGAAAGAGCCATCGCTATCATTACTCTTTGACGCATTCCTCCAGAAAGCGCATGTGGATATTCATCAATAATCACTTCAGCTCTTGGAATCCCTACTTTTTTCAGCATTTCTACTGCATAGCTTTTGGCTTTCTTTGCACTTAAACCCATATGTAAACGAATTAATTCCACCATTTGATTACCAATAGTAAAAACAGGGTTTAAAGAAGTCATCGGTTCTTGAAAAATCATTGATATTTCATTCCCTCTAACTTTGCGCATTTCAGCTTCCGTGAGTTTCGTTAATTCTTTTCCACTTAAATTAATCGATCCTTTTTTTATATAACCATGTTTTCCTAGTAATCTCATAATTGATAAGGAAGTAACACTCTTCCCACAGCCAGATTCCCCAACAATACCAATCGTTTCACCTGGCTGAAGATGAAAGGTAACCTCTTCTACCGAAACAACCTCCCCCTTATCAGTCCGAAAAGCCGTTTGCAATTTATCTACTTCTAAAATATACTGACCCATACTTCCCCTCCTATATGAAAAGCGTAAGCGCCTTGCTTATCAGCGTACAAACTGGTCGACTAACTACGCAAAAGAGGTGATTGAAAGTTTGCTAGCTGAAAGGCGCTTATCACCAGTATGAACACACTAGATTTTTTCGAGTTATATAGTAGAACTATTCACTAAAGCTGCTTTCTTTTCTGCATTCGTATAGTAATCTACCAAACTTAAAAATATTTTAGCTGTGTGCAGCATTGCTCTTTCATCAAAGGTAAATTTCGGATGATGATGAGGGTAAATCGCATCAATCTCTTCGTTTCTAGCCCCTACGGAAAAGAAACAGCCAGGGCGATTTTGGAGATAATAAGCAAAGTCTTCGCCACCCAATCCTGGCTTGTCTATTTTTTCAAGCTTACTTTCCGGCAGAACATCTATTAAACACTTTTCTAATATATTCGTTTCATCTGCAGTGTTTACTGTAGATGGATATCCTTTTAAATAACTAAATTCATAAGTTGCTTGGAATGCTTTACACACCCCACTGATTAGCTGCTCCATTTCCTCTTCTATCAATAAGCGAACATCTTCGTCGAATGTGCGGACTGTTCCAGTTAATTCAGCCGTATCTGCAATAACATTCCCTGCATTTCCTGCATGGAAGGAACCAATCGAAATAACTGCAGGCTTCTGTGGATTAATCCTTCTACTTACAATATGTTTTAATTGATTAGCAATTTGTGCACCCACTGCAACAGCATCAATCGTTTGATGAGGGGAAGCACCGTGCCCGCCTTTTCCTTGGATTTTCAAGTCAAAGGAGTCACTCGCAGCCGAAACAGGCCCTATCCCGTACAGAACGCTCCCCAACTCAGTGCCCGAAGCCAAATGTGCTCCATATACGACATCGACTCCGTCTAAACAACCGTCTTCAATCATTGCAATGGCTCCACCTGGCGGCAGTTCTTCAGCATGTTGATGTAACAGCACCACATTCCCAGCTAAATTCTCCGCATTCTCTTGGAGCACCTTTGCGACTGCTAATAAAGTAGCTGTATGTCCATCATGTCCACATGCATGCATAACGCCTGGCACTTTCGATTTAAATGCGACATCTTTTTCATCCTGAATAGGCAGTGCATCAAAGTCAGCTCGTAAAGCAACTGTTTTACCTGGCTTGGCACCGTAGATTTTGCCGACTACTCCATTTCCACCGACATTTCTTCTTACTTCGACTCCAAAGCTTTCTAATAAATCACCAATCATTTTACTTGTGTTTATTTCTTGAAAAGATAGCTCAGGATTTTCGTGTAAATATCGTCTCCACTCTACCATTTGGTCATACATTGACTCGATTTCTTTGTACCATTTTTCTAACATATTATTCGCTCCCATCCCATTAATTTTGAAAATGCCATTTTTCTTACAAAACTGGTTCAGCAAGATTTTCTTTTACTTGTAGCGATACATAATTATCGACAATGCTCAAGAATGCTTTTCCCGCATAAATCATTGCTCTTTCATCAAAATCGAACATTGGATGATGGTGAGGATAAGCTTTTCCCTGTGCTACCTTTGCTCCTGTATGAAAAAACATTCCAGGCTTTTCAAGTAAATAATAGGAGAAATCCTCCGCTCCCATAATTGGCACGGAACGAACTAACATATCCTTATCTAGTGAATCTTCAATTACCTTTTCAAAAACCTCTACTTCTTCCTCATGGTTATAAACAGCAGGGTAACCCTTAATATAATTAATCTCACATGTAGCTTGCATACTTTCACAAATTTCGGTGGCCATTAATTTTATTTCTTCTTCCATAAATAAACGTAAATCTTTATCCAGCGTTCTTACAGTTCCAGTCATCACCGCTGTACCGGCTATAACGTTTTTAGCATTTCCACCATGGAAGGATCCAACAGACAATACAACTGGGTTTAATGGGTCCACACGTCTGCTAGCGATATATTGCAACTGGCTAACTAACGCAGTACCAATAGCTATCGCATCTACTGTTTCATGAGGAGCGGAGCCATGTCCACCCTTTCCTTTAATCGTAATTTCAAAAGCATCTGCTGCTGCTTGAGAATATCCTGGTTTATAATAATATTTCCCTAATTCATTTAGAGAAGAAAGATGAGCACCATAAACGACATCTACATCTTTTAAACAGTCATCTTCAATCATCGCTTTTGCTCCACCTGGAGACAACTCTTCAGCATGCTGATGGAGTAAGACAATATTCCCTGCAATACTTTCCCTATTATCTTGAAGGACTTTAGCCACTGCTAATAAAGTAGCTGTATGCCCATCATGCCCACATGCATGCATCACACCTGGTACCTTCGATTTATACGGTGCATCCTTTCCATCCTGGATTGGCAATGCATCAAAATCAGCTCTTAATGCAATTGTTTTACCAGGTTTTCCACCATAAATCTTCCCAACAACTCCTCTACCACCAACATTTCTCCTTACCTCAATACCGAATCCTTCTAAAATTTCAGCAATCATCCTTGGTGTTTCCACCTCTTGGAAAGATAGTTCCGGATACTGATGAAAATGTCTTCTCCATTCAACCATTTGATCAAACATCTCGGCTAATTCACTATGCCATTTTTTTAACATACTACCCCTCCTAATAAATTTGCATATAAATAAGGAATACTTCTTGGGAAGTTAAGAAAAAAAGCTGCTTTCACTATATCCCTTAGTTGTAATTTCTTTTATAGTAACGGTAATTTTCAGCAATGTATAATAAGTATTTTTAATCATCAAAATATTCAGAATAAATTACGTTGCTAATACTTTTTCGATAAATCAAGATATATATTGATTGTTATCGTTTACAAATCTATTTTTCCTGTCTTCAAAAATGCTTCCTTCTTCCTACTAAAAAAACGTGAAACTCCTCTAACAAGTGGAGTTTCACGTTTTTGCAGTTTGTCGACAAAAAGATTTTTAGAAACTTACATTGAATTTTCATGCGTTGCTTGGAGTGGAAGGGGTGAGACTCCTGTGGGATTAGCGAGACAGTCTGAGACCCTGCAGGCTAAAAGCCGAAGCGGCTCAGCGCGAGCCCCACGGAAAGCGAACCCCTGGAGCGGAAAGTCAACATCCCTATTCAAAGGGACTAATAAATATACTATAGACAAACCTCTATATCTAAAATTCAGGAGTTTGTCTACAGTCTGAAAAAACATGAAACTCCTCTAACAAGTGGAGTTTCACGTTTTTGTTGGTATATTCTATAAGACCTTACCTAAAAAGGAGATTGTTCGCTCCTCCTTAGGACTTATAAATAACTCTATTGGCGCATTTTCTTCGACAATATATCCTCCATCCATGAAAATAACACGGTCGCCAACCTCTCTTGCAAACCCCATTTCATGGGTTACAACAATCATTGTCATTCCTTCCTTTGCAAGATTCTTCATAACCTCTAATACCTCTCCTACCATTTCTGGATCAAGCGCAGATGTTGGCTCATCAAATAACATAATACTTGGTTCCATAGCGAGAGCTCTCGCTATAGCAACACGCTGTTTTTGCCCACCAGAAAGCGAATCTGGATATACATTTGCTTTATCCTCTAATCCTACTTTCTTCAATAATTCTAATGCTTTTTTCTGAGCGTTTTCTTTCGAAATTTTCTTCACCTTCATTGGTGAAAGCATAATATTTTGAAGAACTGTTTTATGTGGAAATAAATTAAACTGCTGAAAAACCATCCCCACATCTTTTCGTACTTCATTAATATTTGTGGACTTATCAATGATATTCTTTCCTTTAATATGAATCGTCCCGTCTGTAATACTTTCTAATAAATTGATGCATCGCAAAAAGGTAGACTTACCTGACCCAGAAGGACCAATAATCACGACTACTTCCTGTGGATGAATAGTTACACTAATATCTTTTAAGACTTCATTAGAACCAAAAGACTTTTTTAATTTATCAACAACAATCATTCTGTTTTCAACCTTCTTTCCAAACGAGTTAAGAAGAAGCTTAATGTTAATGTTAACACGAGATAGATTACAGCTACCGTTAAATAAGGCTCCCAAACTCGGTTATATTGCCCCATCATTAGTCTTGCATAATACATCAATTCTGGAGCAGCAATAACAGCTGCTAAAGAAGAATCTTTAATTAACACGACAAATTCATTACCAAGGGGCGGAATCATTCGTTTAAAGGACTGTGGTAGAATAATATACCGCATGGACTGTACATGTGTCATTCCTAAAGATCTTCCAGCTTCCATCTGACCACGGTCAATAGACTCTATCCCCGCTCGGAAAATCTCTGCAATATACGCAGCAGCATTTAGCGATAATGCAACAATGGCGGCTATCATCGCATTTGTTGTATTTAAAAATAACGGGATAAAGCCAAAGTGAATAATTAAGATTTGTACAAAAAGAGGAGTACCACGAAAAACAGCAATGTAGCAGTGAAAAGGAAAAGCAATCCATTGATTTTTTGCTATTTTTCCAAGACCAATTAATAATCCTAAAATCGTCCCAAACACAATCGCATATAAGGATAATTGAATGGTTACTAATATACCTTTTTTAAATAAGTCTGCATATTCCAAAATAATCGTAAAATTAAAATCCATAACCTCGCCTCCAAACAACAATATGACTGACACTTGTTAGAAAACTGCCTCTTTTCTCGAAAAAAGAGCACCCAGAAGGGACATTCCCTCACTAAGATACAATCTGGAAGAAAAATTGTGCTCCCTCATTGTCAAAGCGGGTAATGCCCATTTGAGTACCCTTCCTCATATGCGATATTCTCTATTGTTGTGCTTTTAAATTATCAATGTCAGGCTCTTGGCCAAACCATTTTTGATAAATTTCTGTATATTTTCCATTATCTAAAATAGCATTAAGACCTTTGCTTAAATCGTCTACAATGTCACTATCTTTTGGAAACATGAAGCCATAGTATTCTGATTCAAATCCTTCTTTATCCTCAATTACCGTAAAGTTATCTTGCGGATTATTTTTAGCATAAGCCTCTAGTACTGCATTATCTGCCACTACAGCATCTGCGCCTTTGTTTTTCATTTCTAAAATAGCCAAATTATTATTTTCGAACTTTTTTACTTGTTTATTGCCATTTCCTAAAAGTGCATCGACTGCATCTGCACCTGTTGTCCCAGATTGAACTGCAACTGTCTTATCAGCTAAATCAGCAGCTTTTTCAATATCTGTACCTTCTGGCGCTAAAATTTTATTGGTGCTTTCAAAATACGGAACAGAGAAATCATAGGACTTAAGACGGTCATCATTTATCGTAATCGCTGATAAACCAACATCTGCTGTGTCATTTTCTAATTCTGCAAATACTGGATCCCAACCAACATTGACAATTTCAAAATCATAGCCAGCTTCTTCCGCTGCTGCAGTAAAAACATCTACATCAAAGCCGATAATCTTGTCTTTATCCATGTATTCAAATGGTGCATAAGCCGCGTCTGTAACTACTCTCAGTTTCTTTTTGCCATCTCCATCACTATTTGCTTTTTCAGAACTTGTCCCACAAGCTGCTAAAACAAGAAAAATGGACATAAATAAAGCAAATAACATTCCTTTTTTCTTCAAATTTAAATCCCCCTCTTTTGATGTAAAATTCTACATTTATACAATATAGAATTTTCTAACAATATAAGATAAAAAAAAATTTCTGCTTACTATCTTCTATTAAAGCTTCTAACTTTTGTAATGCATTTATTATAACTTTTTGTTTATTTATATACAAGAAAACTTTTTAAAATTTCTTAACATTCTAATTATTGACACAAACCATAAAAAAAGAAGTTTATTTTCCTAACTCTTATTAGAAAATGAACTTCTCTTTTATTTATAAATTGTTGAAATAATTCTTACTGAAAAAACTCTTCATAAAGTGCTTTAACTGCTTTTTTAACAACCGTTTCTTTTACACCAAACATCATGCTTACTTCAGATGATCCTTGATTAATCATTTCGATATTTACACCTGCTTCGGCAAGTGCTTTGGATGCTCGGGCATTTGTGCCAATATTACGTCGCATTCCTTCTCCTACGAGCATTATAAGTGCCAAATCATGTTCAACTTTTATTTCTTCTACCTGCAGTTCTTCTGAAATTCTTGCCAAAATCTCTTGTTCACTTTTTCCTGTCAATTGATGTTGACGGAAAACGATTGTTAAATCATCAATTCCAGACGGCATATGTTCATAAGAAATATGATATTCCTCTAAAATCGAGAGAACTTTCCTAGCAAAGCCTACTTCTCGATTCATTAAGTATTTACTAATATAAATGGAACAAAATCCTTTATCGTTGGCAATACCAATTACCGGTCCATTGGTATTATTTCTAGAAGCAACAATTCTTGTTCCTGGTGCAGAGGGATTATTTGTGTTTCTTACTTGAACAGGAATCCCTGCACGGTATGCTGGAATTAAGGCTTCGGCATGGAATACAGAGAATCCAGCATAAGATAATTCACGCATCTCGCGATAAGTTAACTCCTTAATTTCCTTTGGCTGCTTAACAACGGAAGGATTAACGGAGTAAACAGCATCTACATCAGTAAAGTTTTCATATAAATCTGCTTTTACACCATTAGCGAGAATCGCTCCAGTAATATCTGATCCACTTCTGGAAAAAGTAACTACATCGCCCGCTTCGCTGTACCCAAAAAACCCTGGAAATACAATTATTCGCTTCTCTTCTCTTAAGGAATATAATCGGTCATAGGATCCAGGAAGCACTTGAGCATTTCCAGGATCATCACTTACTATTAAACCTGCCTCTTTGGGACTAACGTATATTGCCTCCAATCCTCTAGCTTTAAAAAAATGCGCGACTAATTTAGCATTATTATCTTCTCCACTTGCCTTCATTGCTTCCATAAATGCATCTTTATTAGAAGAAGTAGTTATTAAATCTAATAAGTCGTTTTTAATATTTGTTATTATATCACTCGATAAGTCCAATTCTTTGGCTATACTAGCATACCGTTCTAATACTTCCTCTAAATAAGGAGAAGGTCCGCTTCCTTCTAATACCGCTTTCGCACATTGTATTAATAAATCAGTAACCTTCGTATCAGAATCATACCTTTTTCCAGGGGCAGATACGACGACTACCCTTCTTTCCTTATCTGCCTTTACTATTTGCAACACTTTTTCCAATTGATTTCCTGTAGCTAAAGAACTACCCCCAAATTTGACAACCTTCATTTCGACAACTCCCACTAATCATTAAATAGTATTAATTTTCAAAATTGTTCACTATTGTTATTATCACTATTCCATAATAAATAATCAAGTGCTTTCCTCTCTAAAAATACATTTGTTTTCTCAGAAAGAACAACATACGATTTGTTTTGATAAAAGTAACTTTATCTTCATGTGGTAATTAATGTTAATCTAACTTTCTATAAATAGCTACGAACGTTTAGAATAAAGACTTTTATAGAAAAATCAACACCTATTTAGATTTGACTGTTAGAAAAGAACACTCCAAAATGCTTTCTTTTATGTAAATTTTACGTTAAACTAATATTTAGTTAATCGAAACTTATTGTGTAATCTCTAACAATCTCCTCATCCCTCCTTTTGCCTTCTCTATCCATACTAGATGGAGGAGACCTTAAACAATTTCTACTATATTAGAAAGAAGTGTTTTACAAAATGGAAAACCAAAAATATTCAAAACGAAATTTAGGAATCATGTGGTTTGCCAACTTTTTTATAAGTGCCTGCATGACCATGGTTCTCCCCTTTTTATCGCTTTATATTGATTCATTTGGTCAATATTCATCAGAATTTGTGCAACATTGGTCAGGGCTTTGTTTTTCTGTCACCTTTGTAGCAGCTTTCTTATTTTCACCCATATGGGGAAAAATTGGCGATAAATTTGGCAGAAAAACGATCCTGATTATTTTAGCAATCGGTTTAGGTATTTCGATATTTCTTATGAGCTTTGCCAATTCCGTATGGGAAGTCTTTATTCTTCGCTTTTTCACTGGATTTTTCACAGGATTTATTCCCATGTCACAAGCGTTTATTTCCACTCAAACTCCCAAAAAAGTTGCTGGTAAAGTATTAGGAACATTACAGACAGGAAGTATTACGGGAGCATTGATTGGCCCATTACTTGGAGGAGTTTTAGCAGATAGCTTTGGCTATGCAGCGACTTTCCGATTTACTTCTCTTGCAATCTTTATATCTGCAATTCTAGTATTTACTACAAAAGAGTTTGTTCTACCTGTTCAAAAGGGTACAAAAAGCAGCTATACAAGTAAAGAAGTATTGGCCTATATTCTTAAAAATCCCGTATTCATTACCGTGCTTCTTATCTCAGCCTTTATTCAAATTGCCCATTTCAGCATCCAGCCTATTCTGTCTTTATATGTCAGTGAACTGCATGGTCCCGAGAATATCGCGTTTTTCGCCGGCTTAGCTTTCTCAGCTGCAGGGTTAGGTAACTTACTTATGGCAAGAAAATGGGGAGAAATGGGGGATCGGTCTGGTCACCTGAAAGTACTTGTTATTCTCCTATTTATTGCTGGGATTATTTATTTCCCTGGTGGTTTTGTTAACCAATACTGGCAGCTATTGATTATCCGCTTTATTCTCGGTGTAGCAATTGGGGGAATGGTCCCTGTACGGGTTGCCTATATACGGCAAGAAGTTCCCATTGCCATGCAAGGAGAAGTAATGGGATATGAAACAAGCCTTCGTTTTCTCGGTAATATTATTGGTCCTGCCCTTGGTGGAGTAATCGCAGGTAACTTCGGTTTCTCTATGGTATTCTTTTCAACCAGTATTCTCTTATTAGCAAGTGGTATCTTCCTATTTTCAATGATGCACCGTCATCCTAAATTATCTAAACAATCGATTTCTTAACGAGAAATTATAGTGTAAATCGTAACATCTCCCTCCTTTATGATGTATAATTAAAGAGTAAAAATGATTGTCATCAAAAGGAGGCTAACTATGGCTAAATCAACGGCAAGAAAGAAACGAGAAAAAGTATTGCGAGAAAATGGGTTCGATACAACCATGCGAAGAGGAACGTGGGGAACCATCGTCCCAATTACGAAAAAAACAAAAACAAAGCAGGAAAGATTAACACGAAAAGAAAAAAAATATAAACAAAACCATTCTTCTGGATATGATGAGAATGGTTTTTATTTTTGGCTGTTTGTATGAAAACTCTTTAGGTAAAAGGCAACACTAAGCTGAACCTTCTAAATTTGAACTTTTTTAAAAGGCTAGGAATGATTAAATATAGTGCTTTTGTTATTCATTAAGCAATTTGTTCATTAGTGGGTTCAATACGATACCCTTTCCTTTTTAAGTATTGAATCATTTTTTGTTCTTTACTTTGTTCGAGATCAACATAATCAGGGCCTAGTTCCTGATATGGTTGCCTTGTTTTTAAAATATTGTAAGCAATTGTTAGGATTAAATGAGCGGAAGCGATCCGTGCTTTCGATTTTCCTTGTCGTTTCATAATTCTTTTTCTATGTGCAGATATGCGATTATACTGTCTATCTGTAGCCATGGAACATTCAACAGCGGTGGTTCTTAATGATTTGTTTCCGTACTGAGTTTTACCTGTTTTGTATGAAAACTCTTTAGGTAAAAGGCAACACTAAGCTGAACCTTCTAAATTTGAACTTTTTTAAAAGGCTAGGAATGATTAAATATAGTGCTTTTGTTATTCATTAAGCAATTTGTTCATTAGTGGGTTCAATACGATACCCTTTCCTTTTTAAGTATTGAATCATTTTTTGTTCTTTACTTTGTTCGAGATCAACATAATCAGGGCCTAGTTCCTGATATGGTTGCCTTGTTTTTAAAATATTGTAAGCAATTGTTAGGATTAAATGAGCGGAAGCGATCCGTGCTTTCGATTTTCCTTGTCGTTTCATAATTCTTTTTCTATGTGCAGATATGCGATTATACTGTCTATCTGTAGCCATGGAACATTCAACAGCGGTGGTTCTTAATGATTTGTTTCCGTACTGAGTTTTACCTGTTTTTTTTTTACCGGCACTCTCATAATTTCCTGGACTCACTCCAGCCCATGAGGCTAGATGTTTAGAACTTTTAAATACTGACATGTCTACACCCATTTCAGCTATAAAGATTGCGGATGCATTTTTATCCACACCCGGTATGGTATCTAGTAGTTCGCACTCCTCTTGATAAGGAATAAGCGCTTGGTCTATGCGTTCAACTACTTTTTCGATTGTTTTGTATGAAAACTCTTTAGGTAAAAGGCAACACTAAGCTGAACCTTCTAAATTTGAACTTTTTTAAAAGGCTAGGAATGATTAAATATAGTGCTTTTGTTATTCATTAAGCAATTTGTTCATTAGTGGGTTCAATACGATACCCTTTCCTTTTTAAGTATTGAATCATTTTTTGTTCTTTACTTTGTTCGAGATCAACATAATCAGGGCCTAGTTCCTGATATGGTTGCCTTGTTTTTAAAATATTGTAAGCAATTGTTAGGATTAAATGAGCGGAAGCGATCCGTGCTTTCGATTTTCCTTGTCGTTTCATAATTCTTTTTCTATGTGCAGATATGCGATTATACTGTCTATCTGTAGCCATGGAACATTCAACAGCGGTGGTTCTTAATGATTTGTTTCCGTACTGAGTTTTACCTGTTTTTTTTTTACCGGCACTCTCATAATTTCCTGGACTCACTCCAGCCCATGAGGCTAGATGTTTAGAACTTTTAAATACTGACATGTCTACACCCATTTCAGCTATAAAGATTGCGGATGCATTTTTATCCACACCCGGTATGGTATCTAGTAGTTCGCACTCCTCTTGATAAGGAATAAGCGCTTGGTCTATGCGTTCAACTACTTTTTCGATTGTTTCATCGATGTGATTGATATGGTCCCAATGGAAACGTAACATATCAATATGATGTTTACGTATTCCACCGTTAAGGGCTTCTGCAATATCTGTTGTGCTCGCCTTAACTCTTGAATCAACCATTTGTTGAAGTTCAAACACACCTATTTTTTCGCCGTTTATTAGGGCTTCAATAATGCGACAACCAGTGACACCAAAAATGTCAGATAAAACAGAAGTTAGTTTAATATTTGCATCCTGTAGAATTTTGTGGATTCGATTGCGCTCAGAAGTTCGTGTATGGATGAGTTTTTTACGATACCGGGTTAAATCTCGCAAATCACGAATTTCTTTGGGCGGTACAAAATTTTTTTCAATTAGTCCAGAACGCAAAAGTTTAGCTAACCACTCCGCATCTTTTACGTCTGTTTTCCTTCCGGGAACATTTTTAACATGTTGGGCATTGGCGAGGATTAATTGGAAGTCACATTCTATAACATTCCAAACGGGCTTCCAATATACACCGGTACTTTCCATTACAGCATCCGTTATTTTGTGTGAGGATAGCCAGTCGCTAAGTGCCAAAAGGCCACTTGTGGTTGTTGGAAAGGTTTGAATCTCTTTATTTGGTTTTTTATCTAATGAACCAAATAAAACACAAGCAACTACTGTTTCTTGGTGTACATCTAGGCCTGCACACCGTTCAATCATAGCTTCCATATAATCACCTCAAAGATTTTTAATACAATACAAGCGACAGAAGTCATCATACAAAATTTTTGTATTCGTGTTTATAAACACATTAGACGGTTCTTTTAAACTGTCACAACCAGTTTTTCTAACGGGGTATCAACTTGTATTGATCCACCAAACAGTCTTCGGACTGGTCGTATTGTACTATTAATTATGGTCAGGTGTTAAGTGGTTTAGACTTTCTATCATGGGATAGGAGCAAGTTTTCATGATAGACGGTGGCGGCGGGTAACGCCGCCATGAGAGTTTTTCTAAAAGATTGTTGTTTTTTCAATAGGAGAAAAGAATAAGTTGGAAAAATGGAGCAGCTGATGGTTAGTTGAACAATCGAACCTTTCCGGACAGTAAGACTCCCACCTATCTTCTTCTTGAGGAGGGAGTCTTACTGTCCGTTAAAAGTGGAATAATCAGAAATATCCCTCCCTACTATCCTCATAGTAAGACATTGCCTAAACTTTTACGTCCTTATATAATATAGGCAATTACTAATTTGCGATAAAGGGGATTGACCGTGGAAAGTATTAAAGTAGAAGAACAAGAAGAGCTGCACACCCTCTCCTATTTAGATGGAGTGAAAGACTGTATTCCAACATTGCTTGGCTATATTAGCATTGGTCTCGCAATGGGAGTAGTCGGCGTATCATCCGGTTTATCTATCCTGCATGTTTTCCTGCTTGCCACATTTGTTTATGCAGGGGCTTCCCAGTTTATTATTTGTGCGATGATTGCAACATCAAGTCCAATTAGCGCTATTATTCTTACAACATTTATTGTAAATTTGCGCCACTTGTTGTTAAGCTCAGCACTAGCACCTAAATTCACACAATATTCTATACAGAAAAACATTGGCATTGGAAGTCTTGTAACAGATGAATCATTTGGAGTAGCTATTACCAAAATAGCCAGAAAAGAGCCAATTAATGATCGATGGATGAACGGCCTAAATCTTACTGCCTACCTTGTTTGGATTGCAGCTTGTACAGTCGGAGGGTATATTGGAGGCTGGTTCCCCGATCCTGAACAATTCGGATTGGATTATGCTTTGCCAGCTATGTTTATTGCTTTATTGATTTTGCAATTACAAACAATTGAACCTACTAAACTGAAACACTATTTATTGTTAATCACGTTGATGATTATCTGCATGCTTACTTTCTCTACTTTTTTATCAAGCAGCTTAAGTGTCATTCTTTCAACAATCATTGTTGCTACAATTGGGGTGGTGACAGATAAATGATTAGCAATACTAGTTTTTTTCTTTTATTGATTGGTTGTACACTTGTAACGTTTATTCCGAGAGTAATCCCATTTTTAGTTGCACGCAATTTTACTATTTCCGCATCTGTGGAAAAGTGGCTTTCCTATCTTCCTGTATGCATTTTTACCGGTTTAATCGTAGAAAGTCTTTTAGAAACTGGCGGAAGCAATAGTATTAGCATTAATTGGGAAGCACTTCTTGCAACGATTCCTACGATTATTGTCGCTTTTCTTAGTAAAAGTTTATTAACTACTGTATTATTCGGAGTTGTATGTATGGCTGTTGTGAGATTGGTATTGTAGCTATTTTGTAAAATGAGGCTGGGACATAAGTATTCCAGCCAAGGATAATTCCGAACAATTATACGAAGATGCTAATGAATGTTCCGTATAATTGTTCGGGCTTTTATTTGTTTTTCAAAGGATGTTTCCATGAAGTTTGGTGCGATTCCCCGCAGCCGGAATACACTTCGCTTTCCATGGGGCTCGCGCTGAGCCGCTTCGGCCTGTGGCCTGCAGGGTCTCAGACTGTCTCGCTAATCCCATAGGAGTCTTCGTGTATTCCGGCTGCTCTGTTTTTCCAACTAATTATATTTCCTCTTGTAAAAAGTATGCGAAAGCAGCCGCTATTTACTAGCTATATTAGAAATTGTTCGTCTTTACAGAGTATCTATTTAGTTATGTCCCATCCTCTTTTTATTTTGATGAACGCTCTTTTTTTTTTTTCTGGCTCCTTCCTTATCAACTTTCATCTTGTTTATGAACACCACTTTTCTCTCTTGCTCCTCCTTTTTCGGCTTTCATCCACCTTATGAACACCACTTTTCTCTCTTGCTCCTCCTTTTTTGGCTTTCATCCACCTTATGAACTCCACTTTTCTCTCTTGCTCCCCCTTTTTCGGCTTTCATCCACCTTATGAACACCACTTTTCTCTCTTGCACCTCCTTTTTCGGTTTTCATCCACCTTATGAACACCACTTTTCTCTCTTCCCCCTCCTTTTTCGGTTTTCATCCACCTTATGAACACCACTTTTCTTTCTTCCCCCTCCTTTTTTGGCTTTCATCCACCATATGAACAATCTTCACCACCTAATAAAATGGATAACTTTAACAAAAACCTCCATAACCTGACAAGAAACCATCCAAATCAATAAAAATTAACAAATTAATTGTACTTTCGTTTCCTTTCTATGAAGTTTATAATAAAATATTGGTTATATTATTGATATAATCATACTAAGATCGTTTGGATATTTTCCTTATAGACGAATGGCTAGGCTTAATACTAAATTCTAAAAGTATTCATACATATTAGAAAGGTGGCTATAATCTTGGAGATTGGCTCTAATTTTATAAAAAACATCATGAAAGAAGATCTAGAAACAGGAAAGCATGATACCGTCATTACCCGCTTTCCTCCAGAACCAAATGGATATTTGCACATTGGTCACGCTAAGTCGATTTTTATTAATTTTGGACTAGCAGATGAATTTGGAGGTAAAACTAACTTACGCTTTGACGATACAAATCCTTTAAAAGAGGACATTGAATATGTAAACTCTATTAAAGAAGATGTTGAATGGCTCGGATACGAATGGGAAAATCTTCTTTTTGCTTCTGACTATTTTGAAGAAATGTACAACCGTGCAGTTCTGTTAATAAAAAAAGGACTAGCTTATGTAGATGATTTATCTGCTGATGAAATTCGCGAATACCGTGGCACATTAACAGAGCCTGGAAAAGAAAGCCCTTATCGCACTCGTTCGATTGAAGAAAATCTTCAATTATTTGAAGCAATGCGCAATGGCGAATTCGGAAATGGGGAAAAGGTTCTTCGTGCAAAAATTGATATGGCTTCTCCTAATATTAACTTAAGAGATCCCGTTATCTACCGTATTGCACATGCAACTCATCATAATACAGGAGATCAATGGTGTATTTATCCAATGTACGCATTTGCTCATCCATTAGAGGATGCAATGGAAGGAGTAACACATTCTCTTTGTACAACAGAGTTTGAAGACCAACGTCCACTCTATGATTGGGTTGTACGTGAATGTGAGATGGAAAGCACCCCACAACAAATCGAATTTGGCCGTTTAAATATTACCAATACCGTAATGAGTAAACGTAAATTAAAGCTCCTTGTAGATGAAAAATATGTAGATGGTTGGGATGATCCACGTATGCCTACTATCTCTGGTTTAAGAAGAAAAGGGGTAACACCTGAAGCTATCCGTAATTTCTGTATGGAATTAGGAATCTCAAAAGGCTCTGGAGCAGTTGACTCTGCAATGCTTGATCACTTTGTTCGTGAAGATTTAAAGTTAAAGGCTCCTCGTACAATGGGTGTTCTAAATCCGTTAAAAGTAGTCATTACTAACTATCCAGAAGGTCAAGTGGAAATGTTAGATGCTGAAATCAATCCAGAAAACCCAGAGATGGGTATTAGACAAATTCCATTCTCTCGTGAGATTTATATTGAACAAGAAGACTTTATGGAGAATCCTCCGAAAAAGTACTTCCGCCTATTTCCTGGTAATGAAGTACGTTTAAAGCATGCTTACTTTATTAAGTGTGAAGAAATTATAAAAGATGAAGAAGGAAATGTAATCGAGTTACACTGTACGTATGATAAAGAAACGAAAAGTGGATCTGGATTTACAGGCAGAAAAGTAAAAGGAACATTGCACTGGGTAGAAGCATCTCAAGCGATACCTGCCGAGTTCCGCTTATTCGAACCACTTATTACAGACGAAAATGAAGAAATGGAAGAAGGTAAAACTTTCTTGGATTATGTAAATCCAAATTCTCTTGAAGTGATTCAAGGCTTCATTGAGCCAAATATGAAGGATGTTAAACCACAAGATAAATTCCAATTCTTCCGTCATGGATATTTTAATGTGGATCCAAAATATACAACTCCTGAAAAGCCAGTATTTAACCGCATCGTTTCCTTGAAAAGTTCATTTAAACTGTAATAATTTACACCAGTAGGACAACAAGAAAGGGAGCAGAGTAATCGATATATCGACTATTCTGCTCCCTTTTTTTATTGCCTTACATCCATGTCGTCACTGGCTTTGATGTATTGGCAAGCCAATCGTACTGTAGTAAGCGTAATTCAAATAATTTCAATGGGTCATGGAACATTTCTGGGTTATTCTTTAATCGTTCTAATAAATCCTTGTATTCTTCAATATCCTTTGTTTTTTCTTCTGCAAATTGCTCTAGTGTTACTTTTGGACGGATAAAGAACATTCTAATATCATTTTCCAATCCTTTTTCATAGAAATCAAAATGCTGTAAAACAGCTGTCGAAACAGATGATGCTACTTCAGAAAAATCCTCTGTTTCAAGGTATTTTTGATATCTAGACTGAAGCATTTTATTATTTTGTTGAATCGCACCAAGCAGCTTTCCAGCACTCTTTAAAAATACTTGTGATGCATTAAAACGATTGAAAATATTTAATGGCTCGATCCGAAGTCCGCTTGATAATCGGCGTGCATCTCTTTTCCAATCTTCTATAATCACAAAGTCACAGGATAGCTCTAAAGGATGCTCTTTGTAAATTCCATTAAATCCTTCACTTAGCTCATGAAGAAATAGTTGGCCATCTTCTAATTGTTTATGAGAGGCTTGAATCCACTCCTCAATGCTACGATGAATGCGTGGTGATAATGTATCATTAATATACTGATTTACACGTTTATTCATCTCTTCATTAAGAGAAACATGCATCTTACTATAATCACTATCTTCTTTTACAAAGTCTTTGCAGCCTTTTAAAATAGCTGGAATCTCGTTCTTAATGGCCTCTTGTGTTTCCGTTTTAATTTCATCAAACTGCTTTGTAATTAATTCATTTTTAGCAGCTTCCATATCGATCAGTTGATTTTTAGCTCCAGTCAGCTTACTAACCATTTCCTCGTATATTCGAAGAGACGCTTTTAAACTATCTTCCATATCCAAGCGTTTATCCAATAGATTGGTAATTAAATCTTGAATAATAGAAATACAGCTTTGCAGTCGTTCTTCGTTCATATTTCTGCCTGTAAAATGGTTTTGATAGTAACGACTAACTTCATCTAATTGAACTTCTCTATCCTCTTGCTTGGAATAAATAAAGATTTTGCTATCTGGAAAATAATGCTGAATAGCAGACGTTGCCTTCTGCAAACGTTTTGCTGCTACTTTTTCATTATCGAGATCATCGATATAAATTAAAAATTGAAGCGTTAAAAATGGTGATTTTTCCTTCCATTGCTTTAACTGTTCATATTCATTATAAGAAAAAACGGATCGTTCATTAATAACAAATAAGAGACTATCAGCAAGCATTGCATAATCTGCATAAGACGCATTTTCAACAAAAGGAGCAGTTGTCACTGTCCATCTATTTTGGTTTAAATAATGTGAAGGAGTGTCTAATTGAAATACTCTCGGACTTTCTTGTTGAACTAGTAGTTCCTTATAGAAATTTGTGAGTGTATCAATTGATTTTAAACCAGAATTAGTTACTTCGTTAATTTCAAGATAATCGTTATCTTTTACCGTTAGAATTGCATTTGCATCTTCCGCTAGAATGGTTTCGCCTACAAGCTCATTAATATATGCATTCACTCCACTGCCAGCTGAGCCCACCATTAATAATTGATAATGATCCGTTGGCAGAAAATCTTGTACCTTTTGAGTAAACTTTTTATCAAGTGGAATATCATGTTTCTCAGCCCACGTGATAATAGATTCAAATAAATTCATAAATTGCTGGAATGATACATTCGTTTCAGTTGTTTCATTAATTACCATCTCTGCTTTCGCTACAACAGAATGTTCAATCGACTGTTTAAACATTTCATTCCAAGCTAAAACTGCAGATCCTGCTTCTACAACCTGTTGTCCAGTTGAAGATAAGAAATAATTAGCTAAAAGCGCTGGAACGATTTCTTGCACTTCTTTAATAGAATAACTGCCACTAATTAAATAAGCATACGCTCTTTGCAAAATATGCGCTAATCCTTCTTCCGCTTCACTAGGCACTGGTTCATAGATGCTATTGAATACAGTTACCCATGTTAGATAGTGGGGAGTATCTTGATAGTTTTTCCATAATGATATGGCTAATCTTTCAAAAGTAGCAAAATCTATCTCTTGCAGATTTTTCAAACTTTCCATAAAGTACGCAGGCTCAAACTGCTGGATAACACCTAAATTGCTATAATGAATCAAGGCATCATACCATTTCAATCCATCTGTTCTTTTTCCTTCGTTAACAGCAAGTTCGACTGCCTTTTCCCAATTTTGCTGCTCCTCATAATAGGATTTTGCAATAGTTGGTATATTGGCATAATCCGGATTAGTAGCAACTAGATTATTGATAATTCCTAAAGCCATTTCATGATTCCCTTTTTGGAAATATAAAGAAAACAGCTGAAGAGATATTTCTGTTTGTAAAAGCTCTGAATCTGTTACGATTGATTTATAAAAGCTTTCAGCAGTAGAATATTCCTCTAATTCCAAATAAGCATCTGCAAGATTTTTTTTTGCCCATGGTTCTAATTCATTACTAATGTTTTCCCATTTAAAAATAGCTGCTTCATAGTCATGGTATTGAAAATATAATTCGCCTTGTGCAAAGCGGATGGAAGTTAAATCAGGAACATTCTTTCTTTGTTCTGCTATATATAATTGTCCTAAAACCTCAATTGGCGACTCATCTCTATCTTTTAAATATCCTTCATAATACGTCTTTTCAATTAATTTTTTTTCTAATGTCATAACTTCCCCCTGCTATTCATTTAGAGTGTTTTTTTACCATTTCTAAATAATATATTTATGCTCAACTATCATCATTATGTCTTATGTAGGGCTATCCTTCATTGTAGCAAACTAGATTATTTCATGGATTTCGAAACTGATTCAATCTCTTTACAATATAATAACAGTCAAGTGATCCTTCTAAAATGTTAGGTATTCCTACCTGTTTTTCTTGTTTGAGTTAAGTTTTCACAATAGGAATGCAGAATGTTCACTCTTGTATAATGACACTATTATCTTTAGATTACTGATTATTATTCCCTTCCTCTAGTGCCAATCGTACCTTTCTTCCCTGTTTTTTCCGCTTCTTTATTTATCCGAAAAAAAAAGTTTCTTGCATCTTAAGACCTATCTCAAAATCTTTTTCTGGATCTTTATTGGATATAAACGGAATATGAAAAAAAGAAAATGATCAACCATTGGAGAGCTGGTGACCATTTTCTTATTAAACTTATGGAGTTGTACCATTCACAGCATTTGAATCAGGATGGATAATGTCACCAAGCCCATTATCATCTCCGCTTCCGTCCCATCCCCCAGGATCAGGAGTCGGATTAACTGTAACAGATGTAGACACCGCTTCACTAGAACCTATTTCATTTGTGGCAGTTACCGTAATAATATACGTTTGTCCAGGCTGAGGCCCCATCAATGTGGCTTGTAGTTCTGACGTCGGTGCTAAGGTTTGCAGGATTCCATTAACCGTAAAAGAAACAATGTATTGGATATTTTCACCTTCCTTACTAGGTTGCCAATGAATCAAAATGCTATTTGATGCTTGATCATAAGTTGCTTGTAGATTACTTGGACTGTTTGGTGCTTTAGCTTGTTCCTCAACTGTGATGGAAGTTGAAGCTATATCACTTTTTACACCTTCTACAATTGCCACAACTGTAAAGGCATATTCTTTTCCCTTTTCAGGATTTGGAAGGACGACGCTTTTATCCTTTGTAGATGTTAAGTTTGTTGTTTTTCCATCTACTGTATAAGAAACTTCAAAGCTTGTTTCAAAACCACTAAAAGGAGAGTGATTCCATGATAATTGAATTTGATTTGCTTCTTCATCATAAATGGCGCCAAAATCGGTTGGTGTCGCAGGTTTTGGTGGTTGTGGTTTCTCTCCACCCTTTACGTAATACTCCATTCCCAATTTCCCAACACTGTCCGGTTGCTTAAATCGATCTTGACTTGTCGCCGCCTTCGACATTATCGCTTTGAAAACGAGTAAGGACAGGTCGTCCGTTGTGCTATTTAAATAGTCACTCGAAGATGTCGTTTTATCAAACCCAGTCCATACGGCTCCAGTATATTGTGGAGTATACCCTACAAACCACGCATCCCTTACAGCATTTTTTGGTAAGCTATATTTTGTAACGGTTTGTTCATCAAAGTTCGTCGTTCCGGTTTTTCCAGCAAGGTCTATACTAGAAATATTCGCTTTCGCTCCTGTACCTGAATGGACTACTGACCGTAACATATCGGTTACTAAGAAAGCTGTATAATCTGCCATTACTTTTTTCTCAGCCGGTGTTAATTTCTCAACACGCCCATCTGAATAGACAATTTTTGTTACGGTATGGGGTTCCCTATAGTAACCACCATTACCGAAAGCAGAGTAGGCACCGGCCATCACAAGTGGAGAAGCCGCATCTATTCCACCAATGGAGTTTGCCTCATTTCCTTTTTGTTCATCTGAAATCGGGAAGCCTAGACTTCTAGCAAATTCAGTTGCAGCATCTACGCCAACTTCTTGAAACGTTTTTAATGCTGGTATATTACGTGACCAAACAAGGTGATCTCGAATCGTCTTACTTCCTGCATAGGTACGACTTGCATTTCGTATCAGCGTCCCATCGCTGTAATGATATTCTTCATCTTTTATCATGTGCCCTGTTGACCATTTGAATTTTTCAATGGCAGGTCCATAGTCAAGTATCGGTTTAATCGTCGAACCAGGCTGACGTTTCATCATAGTGGCATAATTATAGGAATTAATTTGAAAATTTCTCCCACCACCAATGGCTTTAATTTCTCCTGTTTGTGTATCGGTAATTACTACAGCTGTTTGAAGCTTCTCATTATCTGGAAAGCTTACATAATCACTGGTTGACAGTACATCTTCTGTTAATTGTTGTATGTCCGGATCGATAGTTGTATAAATTTCTAATCCATCTTCAAAAATATTCGCATTTGTCTTTTCTTGTACCTCCTTTAAAACACTATTCACAAATGCCTCATATTTATTTGCTTTCGGCTTCTGAATGTTTAACGTCTCTTCGATGGGGATACTTTGTGCTTCTGTCATTTCTGATTTGGAAATATAACCATGTCTATTCATATAGTTAAGAACCATATTTCTTCGTGTTTCTGCCCGTTCAAGATTGTCTTCAACGGTTGGCATGTATCGATTCGGACTTTGTGGAATTCCCGCTAATAGCGCAGCTTGTTCAAGTGTTAATTGATCTAATTCGTCCAAATTCAGCCCAAAGAAACGCTCAGATGCTTTTGCTACTCCATATACATCTCCACCGTATAGGTTTTTGTTGAAATACATTTCTAGAATTTGTTCTTTAGTGAAGCGGCGTTCTAATTGAATTGCCATGTACCATTCCTGGATTTTTCTTGTTGGTGTTTGCTCAATCGATAGAAAGGAATTTTTCACCAGCTGCTGGGTAATAGTACTTCCACCACCACTTTCTAGCGATCTTGTCGTAATGACTTTAAAGATTGCAACCAATGTTCGTTTTACATCGATTCCATGATGCTTGTAGAAACGAGCATCCTCGGTTGCTAAAACAGCATCCTTTAATACCTCTGGAATTTGTTCAATTCCGATATCATCACGTTTTTCTGCCCCTACCTCGGCGATGACTGTTTTTCCATCACTAGCAAATAAGCTAGAGGATAAAGGGTTTTTTAATAATGTTTCATCAAACTTCGGAGCATCTTTAATAATCAAGATAATTGCTCCCACTCCAATCAAAAAGAGCACAATCCCAACGATAAGGCTAAAATATAAGAACTTTTTCCAAAATCTTTTCTTTGGTTTCTGATTCTTTGATGAACGTTGTTCTTCTTGTATTTTTTTCCTTCGCTCAACGCGAGAATGATTATTTTCAGTCATTCGAGTAACTGCTAATGAAATATAAAGTGAAACTTCCATCAGTGGGTTTTTCCTTCATCCCCCACTGATGGTTAGTTGAACCAATCGGACCTTTACGGACAGTTGATTTCCCCCCTATCTTCCTCGTATACTCATATGCTTGAGTGGGAGACTTACTGTCCGTTAAGAGTGGGATAAACTAATCGATTTTGTCTATATTCACTTTCTTAATAGCAGGTTTTTCACCTCATTTTCCAATTTTTTTATGATTTAGTAGCGAGAATAGGCTCCATTCTAATTTATTTGTCTTTTGTTTCTCTGTCTTAGTGTTATAGATTATTGCTTTAAAAATTCGTTTAAAATGAGATTTTTCCGATTTGTAAATCATACCCACCAACCAGTTTTTTTGATATGATAAAAGAGAAGAATTCTTTTTGAAGTTTACATAATAATATAATGATTAATCAATAGATATTGAATGATACATTTATGATAATTCGTTTATAGGAGTAAAAATATGAAGGAGTCAATATTCTTAATTGTCGAACAGGGGGCGCCATTTGAGGCGGGAGACTTTATCCCACTGAATAACTCGATTTTGATTGCAGGTAGAAAAGGGACAAACTGGGATCCTGATCTTTTGTTTCGCAATATTTTTGTATCACGAAAGCACTTTGCGATTTATTATAAAGATCATCAATGTTACATCAAGGATTTGAATAGTAAGCACGGAACTTTTTTAAATCATAGACGCTTAAATGCACACGAAGAGACCATCCTCAAAGCTTCTGATAAAATTTCACTAGCAAATGATTTAATTAAACTTTCTGTTGCTTCTATTGTGGATGATACTTCCGATATTATACCGATTATTGACGGGATAGAGAAACGGTTATCAAAGGAATTTTATCTCGATCCACTCAAACAAGAATTGTCCTGGTATAATCAAACGTGGAAATTTTCGGAGAAAGAGTTTAAATGCATCGATTTTCTTATCAAAAATAAGGATCAATTTGTCTCAAAAGAAGACCTGATTCAATGTGTATGGTCAGAGCGAAGCCAAAATTATGGAGGCACGTTTGATGTAAGTAATGAAGAAATCAATTCCATCATTTATCGAATACGCAAAAAAACGAAGCTTATCATTAGCATTGAAAACATAAGAGGAAAAGGATATATTCTTTCTTTTATTAATGAAAAAAATAGCGTGATTTAAAATGATTTGGCAAAAAAAAGCGACAAACGCTAGAGAGTTTGTCGCCTTTTTTAGGCTCTTCCTTATTTTTTCTTTTCATCCTCTTTTTCAATTTTCTCTACAGGGGAATGCCCCATCCAATCTTCTTGTTTCATTTTCTTTTTTCTTCTTCTTTGTGATACAACAATGACAAGAATAATAAGAACGATTAAAAGGAGAGGCACTCCAAAAGCTCCATAAAGAATATTAAAAAGACCATTGATAAATTCTGACATGGTGAACCTCCTTGTAAGTGCCGTGGCGGCAATCCATTCGTACTTTTCCACTTCTATATATACCTTTCCCATTTCCTTCTTTTCTAAACGCTAAAATTTAGGAGAAATCATCTATGATTACAGCAACATGCCTCTTAAGACGTAAAGAGGCCAGGACAAAACAAAATGTATAATGAATAAAGACGAACAATCTCTAATTTAGTAGTGAAACCAATTCGTTCCATCATTTTTTAAAGGAAATATAATTAGTAGGAAATACAAAGCAGCCGGAATACACGTAGACTCCCTCCGAAAAAGTTGATATACCAACGTTTGTAGTTGATTATTAGTGAAATAAAAAAATTTTTTTAAACTTATTTCAGACTTATCACAGGTGGTTTTACCCATTATTTTAAATAACTGGAAAATAAGAGGACGCTCCTGTGGGATTAGCGAGACAGTCTGAGACTCCTGGGGCGAAGTGTAGGAGTCTCACCCCCTTTCCTCTCCAAACAACACATGAAAATTCAATGTAAGTTTCTAAAAATCTTTTTGTCGACAAACTGAATCTCCTTAAATAAATGAAGGAGATTCTAACTAAGCAATTTTTATCATTTAAATGGTCTTTAAAAGCAGGCGGTGCTCACACTAAAGATTATTTCTTTTCAGGAAGCTTTTCCAAATACTGAACTGCCTCTTTTAATGTGCTAACTGGGACAATCTTAATATCTTTATATCCTTCTTCTTTCACTTGTTCTTTAATTTCCTTTTCATTTGTGTCATATTCCATGATATCTCGTGGATAAAAGAATATATCTACATCTTCTTTATGTGCTGCGACAATTTTATGCTGAATTCCGCCAATTTGGCCAACATTGCCTTCTGCATCCATTGTTCCGGTGCCTGCAATTTTGTACCCTTTTGTTAAATCTTCTTCTACAATCTGATTATACACTTCTAATGAAAACATCAATCCAGCTGAGGGACCACCAATATTTTCACTATTAATCGCAACGTCAATAGACGGCTTGATTGTCATATTATCTTCAGGAGCGATACCAATTCCAACTTGACCTGTCTTTTTATCTAATTCAATTACTTCAACAGTTGCTTCCTTCTTTTCCTTCCCATGCATAAATTCTAGCTGAACTTTGTCTCCTGCCTGCTTCTCTCTTAAATAAGCAATTAACTCTGTACTTTTCGTAAATTCTTTGCCATCTACCTTTTGGATAATATCTCCAACTTCGATAATAGACTTTGCTTTAGAGTTTTCTAATACTTGGGCAACGAAAATCCCGTTATAGTCAAACTCGACTTTCTTTCCTGCTTCATGAAGGCTAGCAATAATAGCATTTTGCTTGGAAGTATCCATCATGTGGAGCAATAGCTTATTGTACTCTGCATCACTAAGATTTCCTTTTACTTCTTCTTCTTTGCGGATTTCTGTATGTGGTGCGACTAATCCGTACAAATATATATAGGGATTATTAGCTTTAATCGAATAAACAGTTGTTAAATTAAGACTTCCCTTTTCTGATTTTGTTCCATCTTCTACTGTCACTTTAGGTGCAAGTGCTTCAATAGAACCTGGCTGATTTAAATAATAAGGCGTTGGGATAAATAAGAGAACAATGAGTACCCCAAAAAGTATGGTTAACCACTTTTTTGAAAAGATGCTTTTTCTTGATTTATTCATATTTACATACTCCTTAGGATAATAATTTACATATATAATTATATTTACATACATCGCATTAAAAAAGAATGAATTTTAGATAGTTTTTCCATTAAAAAAGGCTTTTCCATTCTCCTCTAGCATTCTTCGTAATAAGTGGACCCCCTTTTCCATTTCCTCTAACGATAATCCTCCATATCCCATTACGATTCTTTCCTTATGCTTTCCTTTTTCTAAACTATATTGTTCAATTGGATATACCTTCACGCCAAATTGTTCCATTTTATGTATTAATGCTGAATGAAAGTCTATACCTGGAATCTCCACAACTAGATGCATGCCTGCTGATTTACCAATAATTGTAGCATTGTGAAAATTTTGCTGAATAGCTGCAACTAATCGTTCTCTTTTCTCTTTATAGATTTTTTTCATTTTACGTACATGGCGATCTAAATATCCTTCCCTGATAAAATGCGCTAATACTAATTGTTCCAGCGAGGAAGTATGGCGATCGGAAAACCATTTAATTTTCTCAAAGGAATCGACTAGTTCCTCTGGTAATATAACATAACCAATCCGCAAACCAGGTGATAGTATTTTGCTAAAAGTCCCCACGTAAATAACATGGTTCGGTGCTATTCCTTGAATAGATGGAACAGGTGCCCCTTCATAGGTAAATTCACTATCATAATCATCTTCTACAATATAGCAATTCATCTTTTGAGCGTATTCTATTAGTTGAAGCCTTCTTTGAATAGAGAGTATACCGCCTAACGGAAATTGATGGGAAGGGATAACAAAAACAAAGCTAGGTGCCTGTTTTGGCAAGCCGTTTGGGTCGATGCCATTCTCATCCACTGGCACAGGAATAATATCCGCATTAGCAAAGGTAAATATATTCCTCATTTCATCTGTTACTGGATCTTCCACAGCAATGGCTTTGTTCTCTTTACCAAGCATTTCCGTAATAAGTTTAAGACCTTGAGTAGCACCAGATGTGATAAAAATCTGCTCTGCTCTGCATTGTACTCCTCTGACTCTTTTTAAATAAACAACAAGCGCATCCTTTAATTCTTTCATTCCTGATGCATCTCCATATCCAAAGACGGCTTCAGTAGAATGTAAACAAATTTCCTTTGTTAATTGTGCCCATTTTTTTCTTGGAAAATAATCTATTGCTGGATTGCCAGCTTTAAAATCTATATACGCCTGGTTTTCGGCCATTTTTTTAGGAGTATCTTTCCTCTTTGTTCTTTCTATAAAAGAAAGAGAGGTGCCTTGCGCTACAAAGGTCCCTGACTTTGGCCTAACTTCCAAATACCCTTCTGCAATTAAGCGCTCGTAAGCCTCAAGAACAATATTTCGAGATACGCCAATAGAACCTGCTAATTCTCTAGAAGAGGGCAACTTCTCTCCTTCTTTTAATTGTTTTTCCAATATGCCATTACGAACTTGATCATAAATTTGCTGAGTTAATGAAATTGATTTGGATCGGTCAATCGTGATAAAGATCATGAGAAATCCTCCAATAAAGTGAAACTTCCATCAGTGGGGGTTTTTCCTTCCTCCCCACTAACGGTTAGTTGAACCAATCGGCCCTTTAAGCTCCCACCTATCTTCCTTGTATTCTCATAAGCTTGAGGGAGGAGTCTTACTTTCCGTAAAGGGGGGGATAAAGACTAACTGGTACTATAAAAGCATTTAATTTCTGGCTCTACTCTATACCAGTATACCATGATATCATGGGGAAAATGCTCGAAAGGAGTTTTACCATGAAAACAATTGGACTTATTGGCGGTTTGAGCTGGGAGTCAACTACTGATTACTATCGATATATAAATACATTCGTAAAAGAACAGATGGGAGGATTACACTCCGCAAAATGTCTTCTTTATTCCTTTGACTTTGAAGAAATCGTCGCCCTTCAAAAAGCTGGTCATTGGGAAAAGGCTACTGAATTAATGATAAATGCTGCAAAAACATTAGAAGCAGAGGAGCAGATATCGTCTTAATCTGTACAAATACTATGCATAAGATGGCAAAAGAAGTACAAGCATCCTTATCTATTCCTTTGCTTCACATTGCAGAGGTTACAGGCAACAAAGCGAAAGAAGCTGGTTTGAAAAAAGTTGGTTTATTAGGAACCATGTTTACAATGGAGCATGCCTTTTATAAAGAGGCTCTTTTAGATCAAGGGATAGAAACGATTGTCCCTGAAAAAGAAGATAGAGAATCTGTTCATCACATCATATTTGATGAATTATGCAAAGGAATCATTCTTCCTGAATCGAAGAAAACATATATGCGAATCATTGAAGAGCTTATCGATCAAGGGGCGGAAGGCGTTATATTAGGATGTACAGAGATTCCTTTACTTATTAAACAAGAAGATAGTTCTATTCCGTTATTTGATACAACGTTTTTACATGCAAAAGCTGCTGTTTCCTTTGCTCTTACGAAAGAATTAACTTTAAGATAAAGAAGCTTAAAATCCTTCCCATTCCTATATCGAAGGAAACAAATTTAAATTAATATTTGTTAACTAGGGTACCTTCACCCTAGTTTTTTACATTTATCTAAATTCTATATAATACAGCTTAACTTCTTTCGGTGAAAAGGAAGCGAGACAATGAAATGATTACTTTGGAATAATATTTATATAGAAGAACTTAATGAGGTATTAAATCGAGATGAGGCAATGTAGGTTTCTCTGTGGAAAATGTCACTATTAGCACAAGTGATGTTTATAACGCGCAAGAACGGCTGATAGATGAAGCAGAAATGCTAGATTTCAACTTTAATAACAGCTGAAAAATAGATTAACTACTGTTAAATCGATGAAAGAGAACAAGTACGGCAGGCAAACCCTTTTACAGTGAACTGTAAGATTGTGTGAGCCAACAAGGTACTCCTGTCGCAAAATTTTCCGTACTAAAATACAAATAAGTAACAATTTACTTGTCCCTTATCCACCTATATGCATAATAGTCGATAAATTTTTGCACACAGAAATTGGGCGCACTTCAAAAATAGCACTCGTTCCTTTCACTGATTTCTAATAATGAAAATAAACTTATTTTTTTAAGTTACCATCTTGCTCAATTGCTTTAGAAAGAGTGGAAGCAATTGAAATATCTGTAAAAGATAATCCTAATTGTATAGCTGTTGTTGCTATTTCAGGTCGAATACCTGATAACGTCGTTTTCACACCAATTAGGCTTAAACCATTAATCAGTTGAAATATTTGATGGGCAACCATTGTATCAATAATGACTACACCTGATAGATCAATGAATAATCGGGATACTTTCTTCTCTGCACATTGTTTAATCGTATTTTCTAATATAGAAGCAGCACGGGCTGTATCAATATCTCCAACAAGCGGCAACAGCGCTCTTGAGTTGCTTAAAGAAATGACTGGAGAACTTAGTTCGTTGATCATTTCCTGTTGTGCTACTAGTTGCCTATTTGAATAATTGTGATGTTCCTCTGTGTATTTCAAAATAATTTCATCTAGAACCTTTACAACGCCATGACTCCATTCAATGACGCGCTCCTGCCCAACATGATGTTTTGTTGCATATTCTTTAATCAATTGAAAATATTGCTCTCTCGTTCGAATAAATTCACGAATAATAAAATGAATAGGTGTATCTAAGTGTGCTTGATCGGTCGCAATTTTAAAAATCCAGTCCTTTATATCTTCAAGGAATTCTTCCTTGTCCTTAATAAATAGACCAGCAAGCCGATGATGAAAATCATTATTCTGCTTCTTTATTGTTTCAATTGTATATGAATCAGTTGATGCATATACACCTTTAGGGTCATTTTTTGTTAGATTTTTATACCATTCTTCTGTTAGTCTTTCTGTATTGTCGATGAAATATTGATAGACGCCCTCATTATTGTGCAACTAATTCCTCACCCCTATTAAATGTTGATTAATACTTAAACTGAAATTTTTGTATAATCTAATTAAAAGTTTAATAAGAAAAGAGAAATTAAGCAATTCTTTTATACGTTCAAATGACAGTTAAGTGAATAGTATTTCCGGAAGGATCCGATGTGTACCATTTACCCTCTTTTTGCATAATTAATGCACCTAACTGTGTAAGTCTTTGTTTTATTTCTTCTAGTTTTTCTTGGCTAGGTATTTTCAAATCATAGTAAGCTAAACCGACCTGATTCGTTTTTGGAGCTGGAGCACCAATTCCATTCCAAACATTTAAACCGATGTGATGATGATATCCTCCTGTTGAAAGGAAAAACGCTTGTGAACCATATTTTTGAACGATATCATAACCTAATCCTTTCACATAAAAATCAACAGTCTCTGTTAACTCCGCTACATGTAAGTGGATATGGCCTAGAATAGTTCCTTCAGGAAGCCCTCCCCATTGACCATTTCTAGCAGACTTAAGAACCGCTTTTGTATCCATATAGGTTGTATCCATCTTAACGAGGCCGCCATCCCACTCCCATTCTATTGCCTTTCTGTCACGATAGACTTCAATCCCATTCCCGTCTGGATCTGCTAAATAGATTGCTTCACTGACAAAATGATCTGAGGCCCCTTGCAATGGATATCCTGTATCTAGTAAATGGTTTAATACTAAACCGAGATCCTCTCTTGATGGAACTAATATAGCAAAATGATATAGTCCTGTTGTGCGTATCGTTTTTGGCTCGACCTCTTCTAACTCTTCTAAGAACAGAAAGGGTTCCCCTGCTCCAGCACACAGAGCTGCTTTCTTCTTCTCTTTGCTTGCAACAGAAAACCCCATTATATCTGTATAAAATAAAAGGGAGTTTTCAAGATTAGATACTTTTAATGTTACTGTTCTCGCATAAATAGTTGAATCGTCATGAAATGCCATTTATTCTTCCTCCTAAGTTACTTACTTTATGTAAGTAATTTTAATTTAATAAATAACAATTGTAAAGTAATCTAATTACGATTCATAATATTTTTACTTAAAATAATAATTATTGTATACTTATTAAGAGGGGGGGATGTAAAATGAACCATTCGTCAATTTGTCCACGGTTTGAAAAAGCAATGAGTATTTTAAGCCAACGCTGGACTGGTTTAATTATTTATCAGCTGTTAAACGGTCCTCAACGTTTCTGTTCTATAGAATCCTCCATTGGCATAAGCGGAAGACTTTTATCGGAGAGATTAAAGGATTTAGAGCAAGCAGGTATTGTGGTAAGAGAAGTGTACCCTGAAACTCCTGTTAGAATTGAATACTCGCTAACAGAAAAAGGGCGTTCATTAAAACCAATTATGAAAGAAATCGAAAATTGGTCTCATTCGTGGCTAGAAGTATAAACATAATATAAGGGTATATCTCCATTAAGCCAAGCGTTTAATAAAGATATATCCTATTTACTTATAAAAAATTAATCCTCATCTTTAATATCCAAATCTTCGGGAATTGGTTCATTTAATACTTCTTCTACGAACTTTTTATATGTTTCTACTTGTTTAAAGTGGGTGTTAAATTGCTCCTTGTTAATAAGATAATCTGTTCCATCATAGATGGCCCGGATTTGGTTTTGTAAAATTAAGTTTTTTACTTTTATTTCTGAAATGGAAAGCAGATCTGCGGTTTCCTTCACTGATAAATACATAAAAACACCTCTTTATTATCGATTTGCTAATCTTCTTTACACTGACTCCACTTAAACTTAACTCTTTCTTTATACTACCTTCATTAATAAACGGTATAGTTACATTATCGGCACAATCAAAGGAGGATGAATAAATGAGTTTCGTTCTGAACAGCTTATTTTTAGTAATGATCTTTTGTTGTTTCTCTTTCATATTTTATCAGTCTTTCTTCGCTAAAACTAGAAAAGTAAGTGCTCCGAGTTCAGCATCTATCCAATTAGATAACACTTCCTGTGATACAAAAAGTACAGGGGTATTCTCTAAAGATATTAACCTATCTACAGAATAACAGTCATAGCTCACCACAGACTGCGATTAATCCCCAATCATACTATTTTTATCTAGAATTTTTTTACTATAAGAAAAGGATCATCCTTTCTTTTTTTATCGAAGCGGATGATCCTTATTCTCTATTTATTGATATTGTCCTTTAAACGAAAAACCCACTCTTCTAAAGCAACGATATTCATTGGTTTAGCATAATAATAGCCTTGGATAATTGGCAACTCATTAATAGCAGATAAATATTCAATCTGTTCTTCTCTTTCTACCCCTTCTATCACAATGCTCAAATGCAGAGAACTCCCTAGGGCAATAATAGCCTTAATAATTTCTCCATCCTTTTGCGATTCAGGTACTCCATCAATAAATGACTTATCTATTTTTAATGTATTGACTGGAATTCTTTTTAAATAAGATAGGGAAGATACCCCTGTACCAAAATCATCAAGAGCAACTGAAAAGCCTGCACTTCTAAAAGCTTGTACGGATTGAATTGCCCCTTCAATATTACCAACAGCACTAGTTTCTGTTATTTCAAGCTCTATTAGTGACGGACTTAGCTCATATTTGTCTACATTGGTTGTCAAGCTTCTTATTAATCTTGGAGAGGTCACATATGGACCTGGAATGTTAATAGCTATAGGGATGCTTCTACCTTGCTGCTCCCATAAGGCAAGTTGCTTACATACCTCTTCAATGATCCAATCGGTAACCTCCCACATTTTATCAGACGCCTCTAAAATCGGAATAAACACAGCTGGTGAAAGCTCTCCATATATAGGATGCTTCCACCTCAACAAGGCTTCCACTCCAGCTACTTCCTTTGAATTTAGGAATACTTTAGGCTGATAGACTAAGTATAGCTGTTTTTTTATGAGAGCATCCTCTATCTCATTCACAAGATGATTAGCGAAAGTCCGTTTATGTTTATCTGAATCATACTTTATAATTTCATTATCATAGCGAATCGAATAATGGGTTAAAACGGCAACAGCATTTTTATATATTTGTTTGGAAGAAATTTTTTTCTCATTAACAGATAGAGCAATAGCTGTTTCTATCTTGATGATTTGATCATCAATTGTCACTGGACTAGATAAAATAGTTGTTAAATGATTAAGTCCTGCAAGCAATTTCTCTAAGTCTTCATTAGTCATACTTAAGAATGCGAAACGGTTGCCTTCTATTCGAAACAATTCTACATTAGGGGGCATTAATTTCGTACATAATTCTTCAATATAAGTGATAATTTTATCACCAAAGTAATAGCCATACTTACTATTCCATTTATTTAAATCGTGAATATGAAGAATAGCCATTCCAGTTAAATAAGTGGAAGATTCAATTAACCTTTCAAATTGTCTACGATTTGGAAGCTTCGTTAAGGCGTCAAAATAGTTTAGGCGATAATCCACATAGCGATCCAGTAGACTTGATAAAATGGACAATAATAGAATAATAACAATACCGATTGTTACACCAAGAATAATTGATTTTATACTCATGTGATGCATATGGGAGTGAATAAGTTCCAAATCCGAATCCACATAATACTTGACAGCATGCATTCCTGTATAATGCATACTCGATATCGCGATCCCCATCAAAAGAGAGGTAATACCTTTCACGATAAAGTTATTCATATATGGCTGTAGCTTCAAAAAAATAAATAACGAAAAAAATGAAACAAGAATTGCAATGAAAACAGATAAAATAAAATACCCTAAATGATAAGCATAATCAGCCTCTAAAATCATTGCTTTCATCCCAATGTAGTGCATAGCGCTGATGCCAATCCCCATAAACATTCCAGCGAATACAATTAATCTAGTAGAATTCCTTGCCTTACTTGATAGGATGAAAGCTAAAAAGGTTGCTAGAATAGCTGGCACTATCGAAAGAATCGTTAATGGGACATTAAAACTCATTTCTACTGGGAGTCTCGATGCACTCATTCCAATAAAGTGCATAGACCAAATTCCAAATCCCATCGTAATGGATGCTAACCCTAACCATACGTATCGGTGGAAAAAGCTACTATAAACAATCCTTTCATTCATAGAAAGTGATGTATAAGATGCTAAACATGCAATAACAACTGATAATAGGATAATAGGAATGGAATATTCCACTGGTAAATAAGTTACGGTATCAACGCTTGGCAATGTAAAAATAGTAATTTCCCCTCTAAAAAATACGGTCATGAGGGACAGTTCATTGAATCAGTTGTTCTTCTCATTTACGTATTTTACAATTTTAAAAGACTTTTCACCTATGTCTTTTTACTTATATAACTGAATATAAAGGATAAATCAACTTTAGACAATCCTTTCATTCCTAGCATTATTTTCCAAACGCTAAAATGAAAGAAAACAGAAAAACCCATTTTCTCTAGAACGAAAACGGGCAGAAAGCCAGTAAATTAATAGATTGATTTATAAATAACAAAATGGTCTTTATCTGTCTTATTCCCTACATGTACATCTGCCTCTTTTTCAAAAAACGCATGATTATCCATAAAAAATAGATATTCATTTGAGGGAAAATAGAGGATAATTTTCACTATACGGCTTTTTTCCTCTAGCGAATATAACAAATTACTGATAATCTTTTGAAAGATTGGCAAGGAAAAAGGGTTGAAGAAATAGAAATAATTATCTTCTGGTTGTATAGCATAACCTTCTGCTTTTCCTAAATGAAAATTTATCTTCCTTTCTCTTACCTTCCTATTTTTCCTGTATTTTTCTAGATTGTATAACGCATCCTGGTAAAATTCCTCATTCATTTCAATACCCGTTACGGTAGATTGAAATAAGTAATGAATGAAAAAGTTTAAGCGGCCTTTCCCACAGCCAAAATCGACTACATAGTCTGTCTTATGAAGAGGAAATTCATGAAATAACTTTTCTAAATGCTCATATGGAGTTGGTTCATACCGATGATAATGGTAAGATTTATTGAATCCAAATTGTATCTCTTCCGTTTCGATATGTAGTAATTTATCATAGTTCAATTTATACACCCATTTTCTCTATTTCCTTAAAGCAAGTGGAAGACAAGCTAATGCTAGAATTTCACTTTATATCCTCTAGCTTCTTTTCACGATATTCATTTGGTGATACACCTACTATTTTTTTAAATACTTTGCGAAAATATTTATCGTCTTGGTATCCAATCATATTGGCAATATCATATACCTTTAGATTACTGCTTTTCAATAGTTCCTGTGCTTTTTTCATTCGGATGGACACTACATACTCGGAAATATTTATGTTGTATTCCTGTTTGAATTTTCTTGAAATATATTCTCTGCTAATATAAAAATGATTGGATATTTCTTGGAGTTTAATCTCTCGATGAAAGTTTGCCTTTACATACTTTTCAATCTCATGAATAACATTTTGAGACTTTCTTGTATTTTGTCTTTTCACGCGGCGAAGAAACAAAGCAATTTCTTTTTTCTTCCTTGTTTTATAAGCTTCTAACTGAAAATGATCATTTTTGTCTATAAACCGATTAATTTGTTCCTCTATGTTGGTCGAAATATTCATTGGGAGATTAAATTCCTTATGCCATCTTGTACTAATCATTTGATATTCATTTTCCAAATGGATAAGTTGCCTCCATGACAGTTGGTTATTACTAGTTAGATCTTTTTGAATTTGACCAATGAGCGAATGAAAAGCATTTAACTCGCCTGCCTGAACAGCCATTTTAATGGAACTAGCATACCCCATTAAGCTTTTTATCTCTTTTTCCTTTTTATCCGTTATTATTTTATCTTGTTGATTTCCCGATACATCTCTATTCATCATAATAGATTTAGCATATTGATAAGAAAGGTTCAATTGTGTAATGGACGTTACTTCTAAACCAATCGTTATCGTACAAGATAGTCCTAGTAGCTCTTTAAGCGTATTATGTACCCCTCGTATTAGAATAACTGCTTCTTCTTTTCTTCTTTTGATAAGAAGAACAATTTCTCCTTTAGCAGTTACATAATGAAAGGCAATTCCACTATTATGCCTGCTAAGCTCCTCATTTATTACATTTAATAAAGTAAATAGTGTTAGGTCTCGATCCCCTTTGAATTGCTCAATAGCTCCATTACTTAGTTGCATGAGGGCAATTGTATATGCCTTTGCTTCTATTAAAAGAAATTCTTCCAAAACATTCTTATCTATTGGATCATTATTTATCATGTGCGTTAGTTGCTGATCTCGGTACGCGGGCTTCATTTTATTAATAAGTTGGTTTTTATCCTGTTTATTTTTTCTTTCCACTTCCTCTTGTTTCCATTCTTGCACTACCCTCATTAATGTATCATTCAACATTTTAGGATCAATAGGTTTCAACAAGTAGTCTGAGCTACCATAATGCATGGCTTTTCTCATATAATGATAGTCGTCATACCCCGTCACGACAATTGTTTTCCCCTCAGCATAATGTTCATCCATCCATTTTAAGAGCTGTGTTCCATCTATTTTAGGCATTTTCATGTCAGAAAAGATAATTTCCGGATGGACCGATTCAATAATTTGAATGGCGTCTTCTCCATTACTTGCTTCATAAATTTCCGTAATCTCATTACCTGCCCAGTCAGCAAGAAGCTTAATTCCTTCACGAACATGTCTTTCATCATCAACGATAAGTGCCTTCATGCCCTTCCACTCCCTCTTGTAAAGATACAGGAATATGAATCATTACAGTAAATTCGTTATTCTCTATACTTTCAATTTCTAACATCGCTTGTCCTCCATAATACAGCTGCAAACGATCATAAATATTTTTTAACCCAATGGACTCTCCTTCTTTGCCAGCCTTTCTTCCTTTGTTGTGATACAATCGATTACGTATTCTCTCAAGCCTTTCTCTACTAATACCTTTCCCATTATCTTGAACAATAAGGACTAAATAATCATCCTCTCGATACGAACGGATCGATATCTTTGCGTCCTCCATATTATCGCTAAACCCATGTTTAAAACAGTTTTCAATGATTGGCTGCAGAATCATTTTAGGAACGAGAATCTCATACGTATTTGGATCAAGTGTTAATGTTACGTCTAACTCATCCTCAAATCTTTGTTTCTGTAATGCTAGATAAGATTGTGAATGGTTTATTTCCTTAGAGAACGGTACCATTTCCTCTCTCATATCCATGCTGTATCGCATCATAGCCGATAGAGACGTTAATAAGGTATAAACCGGAACAGCATTCATTTTCAGAGCAAGTGTACCGATAGACTGAAAGCTATTGTACAGAAAATGAGGATTTATCTGTGATTGCAAAACCTTTAATTGGGATGATTTATTTTCTAACTGCAATTTATATTCTTTATCTATCAGTCTATTTATTTGCAAAACCATTGATTTAAAATGTCTGCCTAGCATCCCAATCTCATCCTGTCCTACGATCTCAAAATCTGTCTCAAAGATACCCTGTTCTGCTTTTTTCATCTTTTCAATTAATACTTTAATAGGTGCTGTAATTTTAAAAGAAATAATTATCGTTATAATCAAGACAACAATTAAAGCCAATAAGGCAATGATCGTATTCATAAATGCGGTTTCCTTTGCACTTTTATAAAGGCTGGCATAAGGAATGCTTTTTATCATATACAAATGATTATCTTGCACTGTAATATTTTCATAAAAAATGACACCAGAAAAATCTTTTCTTTCCCAATTTAATTTGTTTTGCTGTGGATTATTTCGCAATTCATAAAACCATTTATCCCTGCTTTTCTTTCCGATTAACGTTTCATCAGAAGAATAGATAACGGTTCCATTTTCATTTATAATAGAAAGATTTTCTGTATCTTTATATAGCCTATTCACTATCCCTTCAATTTTAGAAAGGTTTATATCAATAGATACGAATCCCAAAATATCATTAGATGGTACATTTCTAATTTTATTGTGAAAAGATAATACTGTAGTCTTCTCTGAGTTTGGAATAATGGATAAACCATTATAACTGTATATCGTATGAGGTGGTTCTATTACAGAATAGTTTGTTTCACTTTCCTCTAATTTTCGATAATAAGGGTGAAAATAGATATTCTGATTTTTCCCTCTTCCGCTTATTCGAGAGTGATAGTTCGTAAAGGAATCTCTCCCTTCGTTTATGTATAAATGCATTTGTTCTATTTCTGATCGAGAATTATAGACATATGCTAATACTCTGCGTACTTCCTCCATATTCTCCTTGCTATTTTCTCCAACTCCTTGGGTCAGTACATTCATGAACGGTGTATACCGATATAAAAGAGTGGACATTAAGGCAATATCCTCCAAGTAAGTGGTGAGTTCCTCGTTTCCTTTCTTCATTAACTCTGTATTATATGCTACCGATTCCTTGTTAATATTATGGATCGTTTGAAAATAAGTAAGAATTATACTGCCTCCAAACGGGAGAATCGTAGCAAGAAGTAAGAAAATCATTAATTTTTTTCGAATACCCCATCTCATAAGGTCGAGAAACTTAAAACAACTTCTTCTTTTCCGATATACAAGAACGAGAAAGGATGTCATTTTTAAACTTCTCTCTCCTCCTTTCCAATAATTATTTACAGAAGGCTAGTCGTAATATAGCAATAAGCTTATCAGAAAAATCCTTATAGAAAAATAATACACAGGGAATGGTCAATATATTACACCTTACCCGTCAATGTAAGCGGTTACCCAAAAGATACAACCATTATATTATAAAAACAGGAGGTGCAGAAAGTGAATAATCAAAATAATATTGAAAAAATAGAAATTCCCTCTATACACCAGACAAATATAGGTAGAAAGAAATCACTCTCTACAAAAAAGAAGAAAAACTGGAAGGAGGCAGGATTATTTTCTTTATTTGTAGGTCCTGTCTTTATTGCATTTACAATTGTCGTTCTCATTCCATTTTTTTCTGGTATCTATTACTCTTTTACCGATTGGAATGGCATCACTGGAGAAATTAAATGGGTCGGCTTTGAAAACTTCAAGTATATATTCACCGAAGATAAACAGTTTCTCCAATCTTTTAAATTAACTGCTATTTACACCATCGTAGCCATTATTTTAACGAACACGATTGGATTCGGCTTAGCATTGTTAGTAACACAAAAGCTAAAATCTAGTAATCTATTACGTACAGTGTTTTTTATGCCAAATCTGCTTGGCGGTCTCTTACTCGGTTTTATCTGGCAATTTATCTTTATTAGAGGGTTTGCTTCTATTGGCGAACTAACAGGAATCCCACTATTCGAATTGGCATGGCTAGGAGATCAAAACACTGCCTTTTGGGGAATCGTGATTGTTAGCGTTTGGCAAGGTGCAGGATATATTATGCTCATTTACATTGCAGCTTTACAAAACATTCCGAAAGAGCTAATCGAGGCGGCAAAAATTGATGGTGCCAGCCGTTTTCAAGTCTTGCGAAACATTAAAATTCCGCTTGTGGCTCCTGCTGTTACGATCTGTTTATTCTTAACAACCGCATCTTCCTTTAAAATATTTGATGCCAACCTTTCTTTAACAAATGGAGGACCGTTCAAATCAACGGAGATGCTCGCACTTAATATTTATACCGAGGCATTTGTAAATAATCGCTATGGAATCGGGGAAGCAAAAGCGCTTATCTTCTTTATTGTTGTAGCAACCATCTCCATTTTGCAGGTCACGATTACTAAGAAAAAAGAGGTGGAATCTTGATGGAGAATAAATATACAAGCAAAACATTCATAATGGAAGTATTCGGTATTATTTTAGGCTTATTATTTTTGATTCCCTTTTACTATGTTATCTCTAATTCACTTAAGCCTTTTTCTGAAATACTAACAAATACATCTGCTTTACCAAGTTCTCTTCAATTTGGGAATTATGTAAACGCTTTTGAAAAGTTAAATTTTCTAAAGGTATTTAGCAATTCGCTTCTTGTGACCATTGCAAGTAATATTGTTTTAGTTGTATTCTGTTCGATGGCTGCGTATATGCTAGTCCGCACAAAAAAGAAAATAAGCAATATAATCTTTATGGCGTTTGTCGCTGCTATGATTATCCCATTCCAATCAATTATGATTCCACTTATTAAAACAGCCTCGAGCTTACACTTGCTTAACAGTATTTGGGGTCTAGTATTCATGTATTTAGGTTTTGGCTCTGGGATAACGATCTTTTTATACCATGGTTTTATTAAAGGAATTCCAGTGGAATTAGAAGAAGCTGCTATTATAGATGGCTGCTCTCGTTTTGGAGTGTTCTGGAGAATCGTTTTTCCATTATTAAAGCCCATTACCGTAACAATCATTATCTTAAATAGCCTATGGATATGGAATGACTACTTATTACCATCGCTAGTCTTACAAAATCCAGAGTTGCGGACAATTCCACTTGCTACTTTCTTCTTCTTTGGCCAGTACACAAAGCAATGGGATCTTGCACTAGCAGCGCTTATGATTGGAATTATCCCACTATTAATCTTCTTCTTTTCGATGCAAAAACATATTATACAAGGGATTACTAGTGGATCTATTAAATAGGGAGCTAAGAGGCTGTGTTCACAAAGCCACCTCTTCCATATAAATAAGATATTTTCTATAAACAGGAGGAAATCAAATGAAGTTTAACAAAATGAAAAAGTATTCCTTATTAACCGGTATCTTATCTGCTTCTCTTCTCTTTGCAAGTGCTTGTTCAAATGAGGGAGCGTCCAGTAATAACGGTTCAAGTAAAAGTGATAAAGTAGTGGTTGACTTGTTTAACGGAAAAGTAGAAATAGCAGATCAGTTAAAAGCATTAACAGACCAATACTCAAAAGAACATCCAGATGTAACCTTTAATATTGAAACAGTCGGTGGTGGAGCAGATGGAACAGCCGCTTTAAAGGCGAAATTCGCCTCCAATACAGCTCCTGACATTTTCGGAAATGGTGGATATCAAGAGGCATTAACTTGGCTTGATAAATTAGAGGATTTGTCGGATCAGCCATGGGTAAAAGATGCCTATGAAAGTGCCTTAGTTCCTATGACAGTGGATGGAAAAATTTATGGTCAGCCAGTTAACCTTGAGGGGTATGGATTTGCCTATAATAAAGCATTATTTGAAAAAGCAGGTATTACGGAATTGCCAACGACATTTTCTGAATTAGAAGCAGCTGCCGAAAAATTAAAAGCTGCTGGAATTACTCCTTTTTCTATCGGTTATGGTGAATGGTGGGTTTTAGCTAACCACGGACTGAATGTACCATTTGCTTATCAAGAGGATGCGGATGCATTTATTAAAGGATTAAATGACGGATCAGCAAAAATCGAAGGTAATGAGCATTTTGACAAGTACTTTGATCTACTGGATTTAACAATTGATTATGGTAATAAAAATTCATTAACAACAGACTATAATACACAAGTAACTTTATTTGCAACTGGTGAGGCCGCAATGATTCAACAAGGTAACTGGATTCAGCCGATGATAGATAAAATTTCTCCTAATTTGGAAGTAGGCTTTATCCCTATGCCATTAAGTGATGATGAAGCACAATCAGATAAACTAATGGTCGACGTACCTACAAACTGGGTTGTTCATAAAGATGCTCCTGAAAAAGATAAAGAAGCAGCACTAGATTTCTTAAACTGGATGGTCACTTCTGATTTTGCAAAAGAATCGATTGTAAAAGAATTTAAATATGTTCCAGCATTTGAAACGATTACTGCAACAGCAGATGATATTGGTCCATTAGGGGCAGAAATTCAAAAATACTCACAGGAAGGCAAAACATACACATGGCAATTTATGAAGTATCCTGATGGGGCTGGTCAAGAGTTCGGCGCAAGTCTTCAAGCATATGTAGGAAAGCAAAAATCACGTGAGGAAACAATGAAAGCATTGGATGAAACATGGGCTAAATTAAAAAAATAATTACTATTCTCGTAAAGGTTGCTATATCCGCAGCCTAAATACTAGACATACACTAATAGATTTTTTATAACGCTCATTCATTTACTAATCTTAACAATTCTTTCAAGATTTATTGATAGTTTTGTCATATATTATTCATAATCTATGGTTATGATATAGATATAGTCATTAAACAGCTTTTTCAAGTCCCCCCTTGAAAATAGACAGTGTTAGGAGTTGCCTAAATAGAAGGCACTCCTCTTTTTTTTCAAAAAAAATAAGACTCTTCACACTAGAGAGTCTAACTAACAAGAAGAAAAGTATCTATTAAATTAATCCAATATCTTAATTTTCACTGTCTTGCGTCCCCAAGCCTTCGCTTTGCTCGTTGATGGCATTAAGACGTCTATTTTATGTCCTTTAATCGCCCCGCCAGTATCTCCTGCAATAGCTTCTCCATAGCCTTCTACCCAAACCTTTGAACCTAATGGAATAACTGCTGGATCGACTGCAATTAATTTCATGTTCTTATTCTTTTTAATATTATATCCAAGTGCTGTAATATCTGATTTTGTATCTTGATGACTATATGCAGTGGCACTTACATAGATAACATCTTTGCTGCTTGAAGATTTATTAGAACTTGGTTTACTAGAAGTTTGTTTGTTGGAAGTTGTTTTATTCGATACACTCGCCACTTTATTGGACGTGTTTACCTTTACAACCTCTCTCTTCTTCGCTTCTTCTTGCTCTTTCTTCAATGTGGATTCTGCTTGGCTTATTTGGGCAAGCACTGCACTTTTTTGACTTTCAGCTAATTCTACTTCTTTTGAAACAGAAGCAAATTTTTTCTGTACAGCCGAAACAGCTTCTTGTCTTTTAGCAAGATTTTGTTGCAATTCGTTTTGAGTAACAGCTAATTGATCATACTGTCCTGTTAATTCTTCTTCTTGCTGATCAATCGCTAGCTTCTCTTCTTCAATTTTTTGAAGATCTGCTTGCTGCTGCTCTAATATATCTTTATCACCATCAAAAATCAGGGAAATAGCTGTTGCTCTGCTAATAAAGTCAGCGAAGTCTTTTGCATTCAACAGTACTTCTAAAACGACATTCGTTTGGTCTGTATTCTGCAAGGAAACTAGACGATCTTTCATAACGTCTTTACGTGCTAATACTTTATCTTCTAAAACAACAATTTCTTCTTTCTTTTTCTCTATTTGTTGTTGCGTTACTTCAATTTCCGCTTGCAGGTTAGCTATTTTTTCTTTATTTTGTTGCATTACTGTTTCAACAGATTTTAACTCATCTTGAACAGCTTCCAACTCTTTTAAAGTTTTTTGCTTTTCTGCTTCTTTTTCATTAATCAATTGCTGATTTTGATTCAATTGATTTTTTGCTTTGTTAAGTGTTTCTTGACTCGTTTCTGCTTGTACCACAATCGCCGATGTCAAAAAGATGACACTACTTAGCGAAATGGCCATTAGTTTTTTTAAGGAACGCATCTAAAAACCCCTTTCTCTATTGTTATAACACATGAAAGAGGTTTCTAAATTACAATTCTATTAAAATAATAAGTCATTCACTTTAAAATTAGTTTACAAGCAACCTAGCAAATATCGTACATTTACTAGAATTCCGTAGGGTTCGAAGGGAAAATCACACTTTGTTACCTTTGTAATAAATCTGTTAATTACTAATATTTATCTTTTTCTAAAATGGATTATATATCCTGTGTGAGCCTAATCATATCGATACACTGAATACCATTTTCATAGATTTCTTCTTCATAGTGTTTGAGAAAAAAATCTTTATCAATTCGATTCATCCGAAACCCGCATTTTTGATAGAGAGCAAGCTGAGAAATGCTGCTATTTCCAGTCCCTACTTCTATTCTTTTATATCTTAGGTTTCTTGCCTCCTCAATCGCATGCATAACTAACATTTTCCCTAAGCCTTTTCCTTGATAGATTTCGGCAACTGCTAGATTGATCAATTCTATTGTTTCTTCCCTAATTGGCAATAAAACATATACACCACTGATTCGATCTCCATCTTCTGCAATATAGCAAAGGCCCTTTTTAAGATATTCTTTTATTAAATTCTCAGATGGATCTGCTAATAATAATGGGTATTCGGATTATCGTGTGGAAAACCCCAAATAAATAGATAATGTTTATCTTATCGTAAATCGGATAATAGTGTGGAATTCTTATAAACCCTCATAATTGCTCACAAAAAAGCTCTTCATTTAAAAATAAGTATTTCAATACAAAATCCCTTTTCATAAAGTATCTTCTTTCTATTGACTCTAACGTAACGTAATACTCTATAGTGGTAATTGAAGGAGGTGCAAAGTGATGGATATGAAGGTAAAAGAAGTGGCAGAATTGGTTGGTGTTAGTATTCGTACACTTCATCATTATGATCAGATTGGATTGTTGACCCCAAAAGAAATCACTGATTCTGGTTATCGACTCTATTCAGAAGAAAACCTTGAAACATTACAACAAATTTTATTTTTCAAGGAACTTGGATTCACCTTAAAGGAAATTAAAAAGATTATTAACAGCCCTTTATTTAACCGACAAGAAGCATTGATTTTACAACGAAAAATGTTGATTGAGAAACGAAAAAAAGTCGATAAAATGATTGAAACCATTGATAAGACGATTAAACATATGGCGGGAGAAATACAAATGACGAATGAAGAGAGGTTTGAGGGAATTAACGTTGGATTCAACCAATTTGAAGAAGAGGCTCGTCGCCGTTGGGGAAATCAATCTATTGATGAGATAAACGCAAAACTAAAGGGAATGTCCAAAGATGAACAAAATGATTTATCTGATAGATGGGATATGATCTTCAATAAACTTGCATGCCTTCGTGATCAATCCCCCGAATCCCAAGAGGTACAAGCAACAATTAAACAATGGTATGACTTTTTAAATGAAAATTTTAGTAAGTACTCTCTTGATGCCTTTTATGGATTAGGTCAACTTTATATTAATGATGAACGTTTCACAAAAAATATAGATCAGTATGGTGAGGGTTTAGCAAAACTCATGAGTGAGGCGATGGAGGTCTTTACGAATAATCAAATAAGAGGTGGTAGCAATGAAAATAATAATTGAGGATACAATTGAACAATACGATAAATTGTTTTCAATGGAAGAAGATAAAGAAAATTTTTATCGGTACTCAATGATGAAGCCTTTTGAAAAGATGTGGAATATGATTAATGTTCCATTAAAGGCTAAGCAACCTAATGGGTATGATGTAATAATGGCTACAAATATGCTTGGCTATCTTAATGTATCAGATACTCAAACTGGAAGACAAGCATTAGAAAGTTTAAAAGAAATTCAGGCTCTTCAAACAGCACATAGCACTTTGAATCATTGTATTGATTTTATTGAAAAAAATAATATAAATATTAATGCTGATGAATTGAGATTTGGTATGTATATAGCTGACCCGAAGAAGCTCGAATTACAAAAAGGTTATTGTGGTTTTGGAGGAATTCCAGGGTTTATTCAAGTATCTATTTACCCAAACTCCTATAATATTCCAAGGATTCCTGCTGTAATTGCACATGAATTCCATCATAATATCCGTTTTTCATATTTTGATTGGGATCATGGAGACGTTACCGTTGGTGATTACTTAATTATAGAGGGTTTAGCTGAGTCATTTGCAAAAGAACTTTATGGAGAAGATCTTTTAGGACCTTGGGTTACTTCTTTTGATAAAGAGGACTTAGAATATTCAAAAGAAGTTATAAAGGATGCTTTAGATATTAAAGGGTTTGCTGAGGTCAGCAGTTATATGTTTGGTGATACCATTGCAAAGGAACAAGGCTATCAACCTGTTGGCTTATCACCATTTGCTGGTTATGCAGTAGGCTACCATGCAGTGCAGTCTTTCATGGAAACCAATAATGTGGGGATAGAAGAAGCTACCTTACTTGGCTCAGATGAAATACTAAGCAATTGTGGACTGTTTTCTAAATAAGCTGTTTGTACTAATGAAGGCATTACTGTGATAGCTAAGTAATGCCTTTCTTATTTAACTGCAATTCATATGATTTTCTTATTAAATGCTCAATAAAACAAAGGGAAATGAAATAATGACAACTAATATGCTCAATCTACCAAGTTTTAAGATTCTTGATATGAAGGAGAGTGAATATGATTATAGGTTCTTAGTTGAGACTACATTGCCACCTCCTTCTTATTGCCCAAAATGTGGTACGGTTGCTAATCTATATAAGCATGGTAAAAAGGAACAATTATTCTTTGATTTGCCGATGCACGCTAAACGAGTTGGCATCTTCGTTAAAAGACAACGTTACAAATGTAATGAGTGTGGGGCTACATTCTTTGAAAGTCTTCCAGATATAGATGAAGGCCGTTCTGTTACCAATAGGCTAATTAATTGGATTCAAGAAGCAAGCCTTGTAAAAACGTTTACCAGTGTTGCAGAAGAGATTGGCGTTGACGAAAAGACTGTACGAAACATCTTTAATGACTACGTTGATGAGCTTGAAGCTCAAACTGATTTTAGAACTCCTAAATGGCTTGGTATTGATGAAGTCCATTTACTTAAAAACTATCGTTGTGTCATCACAGATGTTGAAAACAAGTCAGTAATTGACATCTTACGCAAACGCAATAAAGATAATGTTATCAGTTATCTTTCAAAGCTCCAAGACATTGATAAAATTGAACTTGTAGCAATGGATATGTGGAATCCTTATAAGAGTGCTGTTAACACAGTGATACCACATGCCAAAATCGTAATTGACAAATTCCATGTCGTTAAATTAGCCAATGAAGCCTTAGAGAAAATCCGAAAAGCTAACCGTAAAAATATTACAGCCAAAGAACGTAGACAACTTATGAGAGATCGTTATGTGCTTCTTACAAGGAGTAAAGACTTAACAGACTTTGATGACCAGATAAAGCTACAGGTATGGACTCAGAACTTTCCATTACTCGGACAGGCTTATGAACTCAAAGAGCAATTCTTTGACATCTATGAAGCTGAATCAATCAACGATGCCTATATACTCTATCAAAATTGGGTTTCAAATGTACCTAAAGAATTAATGACTTATTTTGAAGATCTGATTAGGGCTATGAATAATTGGGAAGAAGAAATATTCAACTATTTCAATTCTCCTATTACAAACGCTTATACGGAATCCCTCAATCGTTTAATTAAGACAATGAACCATGTTGGTCGTGGTTATTCTTTTGAAGCCCTTAGAGCAAAGATTTTGTTTACTCAAGGCTATCGTAAAGTTAAAAAGAAAAAGAAATTCAAAGAAGTTGAAGTTACTTTTGGAAAAATGTTACCCGATCAATTCCCAAGTTGGTCACAAACTGGTTATGAATGGGTGTATGAAGAAATTTATGGTGCTGATTTTTCCACACTGTCTAAGGCTATGGAAGAGGGTACTTTTTAACCCTCTTTCCACACTATTTTCCGATTACCCATAATAATAAATCAAAAGGAGGATTCTCCTCTTCTCTTAGCTTGCGAATTTTCATCATCCGCTCATCCTTTCTGCAAACAATGCATCATTTCCTCTGCTTCCTCCCATGGAACCGTATATCCTGCACCTTTTGCACAGAAAATCGATGAGGATGTATACGCTGGATCCGCATTTTTATCATAGCCTAGTCTATCGATTACTTCTTGTTCGTTATGACAAGGAAAATAACCCGCAAATGTTAAGGAAAGCTGTCCTTTTCCTTGTGTAAAAGAAGCAAGGATTGTGCTATATTCCATAAATGTAGCAACTGGGACCTTTCCAGTAATCATTGCTTTGTTATCTACTGTTTCGGGCGTGTCAAATGTTCCATGAGCCATTTGTACATCTGCCAAAACCTTGCCCATTTGTTCGATATCCACCTTTATTTTAAAAAAATAGTAAGGCTCTAATAAACGATTCTGTGCTTTTTCCAATCCTTGACGCAATGCACGAAAAGTCGCTTCCCGAAAATCACCGCCATGTGTATGTTTATTATGGGCTCTCCCAGTCAAAAGAGTCACCTTTACGTCTGTTAAAGTAGACCCTGTTAAAAGCCCATGATGATCACGCTCAAACAGATGCTGACGTATAAGATTTTGGTTAGCTATTGATAAATCATCGCTATGACATGCACTCTCAAAAGTAATACCTTCATTTCTTTTTCCTGGCTCTAACTGAAGATGTACTTCAGCATAATGGCGTAATGGTTCAAAGTGTCCGTACCCAATAGTTTTTGTTTCTATCGTTTCTTTATACAATATTTCAGGTTGATCAAAGTTCACCTGTAAAGAAAATCTTTCTAATACAATTTCCTGAAGAACCTCTAACTGTATTTTTCCCATCACGTGTAAGTGAATATTTTGCTGTTTTTCTTCCCATGTTACTTGAAGAGATGGATCCTCTGCTTCTAATATCCGAAAAAACTTAAGTGCGTCCTTTTTATTTATTCCCGCTTCAAATACTACTTTTGAACGAAGAGTTGGCACCAATTCACACACTGCCTTTTCCTGCATCTCTCCGACTCCATCTCCTACAACTGCATTTGTAAGACCTGTTACCGCAAACAACTCTCCAGCCAAGCCTTCGTTTACTTGTTGAAATTGATTACCGTTATATTTACGTATTTGTGTGATTTTCTCTACCTCACCATTTCCATACGTAAGTTCCTCTCTCACATGCAGCGTACCGCTAATTGCTTTTAAAAAGGTAATTCTCGTTCCTGCCTCATCATAACGAATTTTATAAACCATTCCTGCAAAAGGTTCATCCTTTGTGTAAGTCGTCTTTGTTAATTGATCAAAACGATCGAAAAATTGTTTTATACCATTATCCTGTAAGGCTGAACCATAAGCATAAGGATAAAGGCGGGAAGAAACAATCATTTCTTGCATCTTTTCCATCCACAATGCTGATTGATAGCCTTTATCCATATAGTAATCAAGGAGCTCCTCATCTCGTTCTGCAATAAATTCGATGAGTTCTTCTGACATTCCACTGTCATTAAACGAGGAAATATCACATGCATCTATAGTGAATTGAGAACGAATTTCTTCCAGGACATGCTGTACAGCTGCTCCAATCCGATCCATTTTATTGATAAAGAAAAAAGTGGGAATCTGATGTTTTTTTAATAAATTCCACACCGTTTCGGTATGTCCTTCGATTCCTTCTACTGCACTAATAATAATAATGGCAAAGTCCATTACTTGAATCGCTCTTTCCATTTCTGGAGAAAAATCTACATGCCCAGGAGTATCAATTAAATAATAGGTAGAATCGCCATATTCAATAATGCCTTGGTCAGCAAATACAGTAATCCCTCGTTGTTTTTCAATTAGATGGCTATCTAAAAAGGCATTTTGATGATCTACACGACCACGTTTTTTTATACTATTTGTATGATAAAGAAGCTGTTCGGAAAAAGTGGTTTTTCCTGCATCAACATGTGCTAATATTCCCATTGTCTTATTCATTTTGAAAGCGACTCCTATTTTTTATATCTATTATAAAGTAAATGAAGAATATTATAGTGAATTTGCAAGAAATAACAAAAAAATAGTCTGTTATGGAATGAGGGCACTGAAAAACTGGCTAGTTAATGATGATGGACAATAGCCACTTTTTAAACATAAGATGATAGATTTGTTTTCCGAGACGTCCGCTCGCTTTCCATGGGACGAGCGGACGCCTCTCCAAACCACCCTTATTTTCACTTTCAAATATGCTTGCTCTTCATTTCACACGAAAAAAAAAAGACTTTTTTAGTGTTCTCTTATGGAATTACCATGTTTTTTCAAAAGCAAAAATTTGTCTAATAGTCCAGCTAATAATATCCCTAATAAATAGCGGATTAGATCGATTAGAAGGAATCCCCTTCCTAAAATTAACGCACCAATTGTTGTATTACGAAGATCATTTATCCAATCCGCTTGATACAATTGACTGCATTCGATTCCAAAACTAAATAGGAGACTCATTATTCCGGCAAAAAGGAGACTTTTTCTTATCAAAAGAAACCGAAAACCAAAATATACCATCATCACCCAAAGCATATCCCCCGAATTCTCTGCGATAAAAGTAGGAAGATGATTACTGAATCTTCTGGAGGAAAGTCCTAACAATACCATAAGCAAGGCAGAAACTATATAAATTAATCGATGTATTTTTCTACTAATTTCTTTTAAAGGCTTCATTTTTGTCACTCGCAAATTTAGATTTTATTTAATGGCTGTTTTCGTAAAGTTTGTTGCGATTACCCGCAGCCTGAATAATTTTTCCTATTGAAAAAACATAATCTTTTAGAAACCAGCTAAAATAAAGAGACCCCTTCAAATATGATTGGTCTCCCGGATGGAATTATTTAAATAACTCTCTATTCGTAATTAGTCTCGTGTTCACTTACCCTAAAAATAAATCTAAAATATTGGACCCTTTTGATGTTTGTTTGTTATAAAACTCTGAGTATCCACATTTCTTGCAAAAGACAACCGTAAATGTATTATGCTGAATATCCATTAGCTTTGATAAACCTGTTCCTGTCATTGCTACATCTTTTGTTCCTACATCTGTTCCACCGCATTTTATACAGCCTTTACTTTCCATCCTTAACACTCCTTTTTCTTTGGAATATTTACTTCTTCGTATTATTTTTTTCGTTTTATATCTTCCTTTATTATTACGAATTAAACTGGATTTAGTTTCATTTCTATTTTTTCAAATAGTGATTAATCATATTCAAAAGTTTGCCTAGCTTTTCCCAGAAATCGATTTTCGAGAAAAGCACTAATTTATCTTTCCATTTAACTACATACACTGAGTAGAATTATTTACATTTTTAGAGGATTTTCGCGCGCAAAATGGAACTTTATAATGATGAAAAAACAAATTAGGGGTGATTGTTTGGAATTAAAAGATGTTATCCACGGGCATAGATCGATTCGGAAATATGAAGATAAGGAGGTAAGTCAAGAGTTGCTGGAGGAAATATTAGATGCAGGCATTCGTGCTTCATCCAGTGGCAATATGCAGTCTTATTCGATTGTCGTTACCAAAGATAAAGAACGGAAGAACAAATTGTACAGCGCCCATATGGACCAATCCATGGTTGTTGATGCACCTATCCTACTAACATTTTGTGCTGATTTTAATCGAATGAGGAAATGGCTTTCCCTTAATGAGGCTCCTGTACATTTTGATAATTTTATGAGCTTTATGATAGGAGCCATTGATGCAACCTTAGTATCACAAAACTGTGCATTAGCAGCGGAAAATGCGGGACTTGGTATTTGCTATATGGGCTCCACCCTTGCCAATTGCGATCAAATTGGCAAACTATTAAATTTACCTGCAAATGTTGTACCTGTTGTTGGTTATTCTTTAGGATATCCAGCAGAAAATCCAGCCCCACGTGATCGACTGCCAAGAAATGGACTTGTTCACTATGATACCTATCAAGACTATTCCGACCAAGAAATACTGGAAATCTATAAAGAACGAGACGAAAAAGGCTGGAATCGCTATATGGACGTCCCTCACCTTAAAGAAATGACAGAACGATTAGGACTGAAAAACCTTGCTCAAATCTATACGATTGCTAAATATACGAAAGAATCTCATCACGAATTTTCACAGACGGTGCTGAATTACTTGAAAGAACAAAACTTTATGGATAATGGGGAAAGATGAACAATCTCTTATTTAGTAGCGAAACCAATTTGTTCCATCGCACTACAGACAATCGCTTTCCACAGGGAGCAACCTAAGCCTCCGCCTGTGGGGTCTTAGGTTTTGCTCTACTTTCCACAGGAGCGAAGTGACGAACCCCATGGAAAGCGAAGTGTATTCAGTCTACTGGTGATACCCACAAATCTTCTTTCTTAAAATGAATAAAAAATCCAAACAATTATACGGAAGTTTTATTTTCATCTACGTATAATTGTTCGAGTTTATATTTGGTTGGAATACTAATGTCCCTCGTTCGTAAAATATAAAGACCCTATTCGCAGTATTTTCATACGAAATAGGGTCTCTATATTTTTTAGTATTACTTTTTATTCATTTGACTTAAGCGCATCAATCATATTGATATGTTTTAACTTAAAGTGTGCAATGCCAATTACTAAGAAATTAAAAAACAGTGTAATTAGCCCGGCATAAACGAAACTAGACCAATGAATAGTTAACGGAAAAACAATGTTCCCACTCTCGGCAGTAGTTAAAATAAACCTGTGTAAGTACGTTCCCACCATGAAACCTAATAATATTCCTAATAATGAAAGAACCATACTTTCTCTCATCACATAAGATGTTACTTCTTTATTATAGAAACCTAACACCTTAATAGTCGATAATTCTCGAATACGTTCTGAAATATTAATATTAGTAAGATTATATAATACTACCAGTGCCAGAGCCCCAGATAATATAATCATGATCATTACCACCGAATTTAAGGAACCAAATTGCTGAATTCCGCCACTTTCTTTAAAGAAACTAACATTTTTCACATCTGAATTTTCAAGCAAGCTCGTTGTCAGGTTTTTTTGTTCAGATGCTGATAACTTTTTCGTTTTTATTAAAACAGATGTTGGCTCGTAGTCTCCAAAAAGTTCTTCATAATAAGTTGGAGCAATATACATAAAATGTCCTGCATAATTTTTTACAATGCCCACTACTCTTATTTTGACTGTTTTACTATCTTTATTAATAGATAATGTATCACCATTTTCGACATTCATATCCTTCGCCAGCTTCTGCGTAATTAGAGCTCCAACTTCCGGCAAAACAGTTACCCTATTTTTATTTACATCATGTAATGATACATAATTGTTGAATTTCTCCGTACGGCTAGGTGAAATCATACTTACTGTCTGTGAGCTACGCGTTTTATTTTTTACACTTACTGATTCCACAACCGCATTCATTTCCTCAGTAATGAGGGAAGAATGTGTAAGTGCTGTCGGACGATCCATCGTAACGATACCCTGATAGTGAAGAATTTCACTAAACTGCTTAGGCTGCAAATCTTCAATTGAGTTCTTAATACCATAGCCAGCAAGAATCAACCCAGTACACCCAGAGATCCCGACAATTGCCATAATCATTCGCGATTTATACCGAAACAGATTACGATAACTTACTTTTTGATTAAAGTTTAGTCTGTTCCATAGAGGAGTAATTCGTTCAAGCAAGATTCGCTTACCAGATTTAGACGCTCTTGGTCTCATAAGTGTTGACGGTTTCTCTCTAAGATCTTTCCATAATACATAGAGTGCTGATCCTAATGTAGCAAATAATCCTGCAATAAGGGCTTGAACTATATAATTCCAGTGATATTGGCCAACAAAGGTTGGAATATTATACTCTTCAAAAAGATGAAAGATAAAAGGGGGAAGCGTTTTTGTACCAATAACTGTACCTAACCCCACACCAAGAACTCCTGCTAAGAGTGTATAAATAATATATTTCTGGGCTATTTCTATTTTCTTATATCCTAGAGCCTTCAGAGTACCGATTTCTCCGCGGTTTTCTTCTACCATTCGCGACATCGTTGTAAAAGTAACGAGCACTGCGATAAATAAGAAGAATGCTGGGAAAATACCTGCGATAGCGGTAATGCTTGTCGCACTATCGAAATAGTCCTGATACCCAGGATTGGAAGATCGAGTCTGGAAGTAATATACTGGCTCTTCCATTGTCTCCACTTCTGCTATTTTTTCGTCAATGTCATTTTCCAGTTTATTTAATTTCTCACTCTCAGCATCTAGTGAAGAAAGATCCGCACCGCTTTGCATTTTTGCTAATTCTACCTGTTCTTTTCCCTGCTCGATTTCTTGTAAATTAGCATATAGAGTTTCTTTTGCTTTTGTTTGAATTTCCTCTAATCGTTTTTCCGGTCTGTCAGCGTAAAGCTGCTCTACCTTTGAAACATTTTCATCTAAAACGCTAGTATATTCACTACTATCAGCAACTAGGTTCTCTGTATCTAAAAACTTAATGAATAACTGACTGTATACATCTTGCGAAAATGCAGCTTCTGGAATATAAGCAAAATAATCAATATTCCCATTTCCACTATCAGTGGTTCCCCGATCAGAAGTACTTAAATAAAGCGGAGAGTTCACGAATCCAACAATAGTGAAAGTTTTATTTTCAATTTCTGGAGAATTGATTTTATACTCTTCTCCCAACTTAAAACCGAATTCTTTGGCTTTATAATCTAACACTATTTCTTGATTAGATTTTGGTAAATCCCCTTCTATGACTTTCCATTTATTCAGGTTGGCATCATTTGAATAAGAAAGAATTTGTACCAATTCTTCTTTATTTTTTTCATAGGTGGCTGAAAATCCTGCCTCTACAACCAGATTTTCTTCCTTTTGAAGTATCTGCACATCCTCTTCTGTTAACCCCATGGTCGAGATAATTTGTAAATCTGCTAAATGATAGTTATTTACATAAGAACTTGCAGAATTACTTAAATCTGGACCAGTTGATCGAACTCCCACAAAAAGCATCGTACCAAGGAGAATAATTAAAATGATTGAAATAAATTTCCCTTTCGAACTGCTTATTTCTTTAAATGATGATTTAAGATAAACATTTTTCATTTTTCACACCTACTTACCATTCGATTGAATCAACAGATACGGGGTTAGGGTTTAGTTCGATGGACCGAACTTTGGCATCATTGATTTTAATGACTTTATCTGCCATTGGTGCTAATGCAGAATTATGGGTGATAATAATAACAGTAGTTCCAGTACGGCGTGAAGTTTCTTGCAGTAGTTTTAATACTTGTTTTCCCGTTGTATAATCCAATGCTCCTGTAGGTTCATCACATAGTAAAAGTTTAGGATTTTTCGCCAAGGCCCTTGCAATAGCCACTCTTTGCTGTTCTCCGCCAGATAATTGTGCCGGAAAATTGTCCAAACGATTACCCAGTCCCACCTGTTCGAGTGTTGTAACCACATCTAAAGAATGAGGAGAAACTTGTGAAGCTAATTCAACATTTTCCTTAGCCGTTAAGTTAGGCACTAAATTATAGAACTGAAAAACAAAACCAACTTCCGTTCTTCGATACTCCGTTAATTGGCGCTCACTATAGTTAGCAATATCTTGTCCCTCAATTAAAATTTGTCCCTCATCGGGTTGATCCATGCCTCCTAAAATGTTTAATACAGTAGATTTTCCTGCCCCACTTGGACCAAGAATAACAACCAATTCACCTTTTTCAATTTCAAAGCTAATATCATCATTAGCAACGATAACATTATCGCCTAAATGATACCGTTTCGATTCGTTTTTAACTTTTAAAAATGCCATAGGACAATCCCTTTCTATCTTTATATGACCAACGATGTAAAGCTTTCTAGTACTATAGGTTAAAACTAGAAACTAAATATGCCTTTTTTCCTATATCATCATAAGAATATTATATCATCCGCATGTATCTAATCAAACAAAGCAAATAAAGTGAAACTTCCATCAGTGGGTTTTTCCTTCCTCCCCCACTGATCGTTAGTTGAATCAATCGGACCTTTACGGACAGTTGATCTCCCACCTATCTTCCTCGTATTCTCATAAGCTTACAGTTGAGTCTTACTGTCCGTTAAGAGTGGGATAAACACGCAATACTTCTAGATAGCTTCTTCTAAGAGAAGCGTAAAACATAAGAAAACTTCCATCCGTTTTTCTTTCTCATCCCCACTATTACTGAACTCTTTTTATATAAAATAGTAATACTTCTTAAAAAGAATTAAATCTGCCTTCCGGATGAAATTCACTAATTATTTATAAACTTCAATTCCATATAAAATCAAAGCCACCCATGCTGCGGAATGTATGAGTGGCTTTGATTTAAACATGTTAGATTCTATAATTAGTTATCTATCTTACTTTTTTTCTACTGATTTCAGAGATTACCCTAAAGTAGAAATCCCCCAGATAAATTTATGATTCTTCCTTTGAAAAACCCTTTACTTTCTCTACACCTTCTAATAACTTTTTGCCAACAACATCGGCATCATCAATGTGCTGAATAATAACTTGTTTTATTTCATCAAATAGATTAGTAGTTTGACTAAACTTTTCTATTACTTCTTCGTTAGAGTTTTTTTGGTGTTCAATTTCTTCCAGTAACTTCTTCATATCTAATTGAACCTGCGTAATTATTTCCATTAATCGATTGATATGTTTTTTTGTTAGAGAACTTAACTGAATTCCTTCATCTACTAAACTGGCATTTTTTTCATTATTTTTAAAAGCATCTGTCATTTCAGTTTGAATTTGCTTAATTAAGCTTGAAATAATGCTTGTACTTTGATTAGTAGTTTCGGCAAGCTTTCTTACTTCATTTGCTACCACTACAAACCCTTTGCCATTTTCCCCTGCTCTTGCTGCTTCAATGGAAGCATTTAATGCAAGCAGATTTGTTTGTTGAGAAATTTGCTCAATCACAGACACAATATGTTCAATTTCTTTAGAACTTTCACTTAGTTTCTTCATACTTATAAACGTATTTTGAGATTGTTTCCCTAAATCATTAATTAATGTTAAAACATCCTCTACTGCCTTTTCCCCATCTGTGGATAAGCCCACCATTTCTTCGGTTGAATTCATTAGATGGTTACCATTATTTAAAATAATGTTAGAAACGTCATTTGACTGCTTGGTGCTTTTCTCCACTTTCGTAAACTCTTTTAATAACGCTTGTACCATCTCATCTAGAACATTATGCTGATCATTAACAATTTCATGTTGCTCAATGGTATTTAGTAATTCTATATGCAAATGATTTAAAAAGAGCTGAAATTTATTTTCTCTTTCATCTAATTTATTATTTAACTCTTCTATTTTCTTTTTTAAGAGATCTATTTCTTCTGTTCTTCTTGTAAGTAACTGAAACACTCGCTACACCTCATCTTTATATACTAGTGGCGATTAGCTTATCATTTCGCATCCCCACATCTTCAAATTGAATTTTGCCTCAAACAATCGTACTTCTAATCTATTTAAACATCACATTGTGCAATTTTACACAAACTATAATTTTATAGTACCAATTAATTATATAAAATACTATTATTTAGTAATAATTTCACAATGAGTATGGAGTAATTACTAGGCATTTGTTCACAAATTATTCATATAGTGAGAAATAACTATGATGATATTGACTCCCATCGAAAATGTGTATTTTCCCTATAAAAATTGGCTGGCATAAATCCGGTTCCATACCGCATTCATGCCAGCCAACTACTGTTAATTATTATTCTCCTGTCCCCATCGTATCCATGTTTTTTGACTCAAAGTCATCAAGCATTGCACGTACCTCATCTGATGACTGTGTACTCATCAATTGATTTCTCAATTCACTCGCCCCTCTAAAGCCTTTGACATAGATCTTAAAAAAGCGATGAAGAGCTTTGAAGGAACGTGTCTCTAATTCCTTTGAATATTTATCATGGAGATCAAGATGCAATCTTAAAAGATCAAGCAATTCTTTACTGCTATGATCTTTTGGTTCTTTTTCAAAGGCAAATGGATTTTTAAAAATACCGCGTCCAATCATAACTCCATCCACACCATATTGTTCAGCGAGCTTCAAGCCAGTTTGACGATCAGGAATATCCCCATTAATCGTTAAAAGTGTATCTGGTGCAATACGATCACGAAGTTTTTTAATCTCTGGAATCAATTCCCAATGCGCATCTACTTGACTCATTTCCTTTCTTGTTCGCAAATGAATAGAAAGATTAGCAATTCCCTGTTCCAATATATGTGTTAGCCAGTCCCGCCACTCTTCTATCTCTGTATAACCAAGCCTTGTTTTCACACTTACAGGTAGCCCACCCGCTTTTGCAGCTTGTACTATTTCTGCAGCCACTTCGGGACGGAGGATAAGCCCGCTTCCCTTCCCCTTGGATGCCACATTCGGTACTGGACAGCCCATATTGATATCGATGCCTTTAAACCCAAGCTCTGCCATACCAATACTCATTTGCCGAAAATATTCTGGCTTGTCTCCCCATATATGTGCAACGATTGGTTGTTCATCTTCTGTAAAAGTTAAACGTCCACGCACACTTTGGGTTCCCTCTGGATGACAATAACTTTCCGTATTTGTAAATTCGGTAAAATATACATCCGGTCTAGCTGCTTCACTGACTACATGGCGAAAAACTACATCGGTCACTTCTTCCATTGGTGCTAGTACAAAAAATGGTCGTGGCAAATCACGCCAAAAATTATCTATCATATTCAAACTCAAATCCTCTCATTATGGATATAAGGTCAACCTTCTTGATATTTAACACTTATATCATGATTAAAAGTTATATCAAGCTATCGTATACTTTGACCATTTATAAGGTGAAACTTACATCTTAGCCAAAATAGTTTAGCAATACTTCAACATCTGAATCCCATGAAATTCTCTTCAAATCAATTCCGTCTTCTATATTAAAAGGCTTTATTTCCTCTGTCAAATCAGCAAATACCTATTTTGATGATCTTAAAATAGTATAATGCTGAAAAAGGCTTTAGTGATTACATGTACATGCTTACGATTGATAGTTAAAAGCCCTTCTCAAAAGCTGAGAGGGCTTTATCTTATACCGTTATATTAATCCCAAAATTGTAGGTCTTGAATATCTAATATTAATCTTCTGACCGTATCTCGCTAATTAAACGGTAGTGAAATGGAAGAACAAAATAATAAATAACAAAGTATACCGGAACACTAAATAGTAAATTCCATTTTTTATATTCCATAAAACCAGAAGCATGGCATGTCCACTCGATGAATAAAGATATTATTAAGAAAATTACTGTTAATATAATCTTTTTTTCTCTACTAAACATATTCAAAAATAGAACTGCTAATGATGAGGGAATAAAAGTATACGTTAACATTTCTGCAAAACCAGTTACTGACGCATCTCCAAAATCCACTAAATCTAAAAACACTCCAAAAATGCTATTCGAAATCCAAGTAAGCAATCCTATTACACCGTAAGTATAATATATCTGTAACCAGTTGAGTTTTTGTTTTGGTATTAATAATACTACCAAGACTAAGATTACTGTCCATGCAATAGGACACCAAATTCCTTTGGCATGTATATCTAAATTTTTTATTATTTCATCCATAATCACACCTCTTTTTTCATAGTATTAGTTGTGTTTTACAACTCTATTCCTACGGATAAAAACCCCACTCCGAAGAGCAGGGCTTGTAAGGTAAACATCCTGATTTTTTATATTTTTCCCAATTGATTTAAGTATTTAATATAGTCTCTTCCTTTGTCATACAATGATTTAGACATAACTCTGCACATTTTTATTCAGCTGTTCTCACAAACGTTTTATAATACTTTAACAATATAAAAAGCAGTATTGGATCTACTAATATTGATAATCCTAAATTCCACCACCCGTAATTAAAGTATCCCCACGGTTCCGGCAGAAGTGTTATTACTTCATAAGCCACAATAAAAATCTCCCAATAAAGAAAATAAAATACTTTCTCTTTAATCGAGTTGTTATATGGGTACCAATTTAAAAACAAAATATTCACAGGAGGTACTAATAATGCTAAAGGAAGAAACGCGTACACATCCACGTTTGGAGTAAAATACCAATACGCTCTATATTTCAAATTAATATAAAGTTCAGACATTGTTTGAAAAGCGACGGTAAACATCCAAATATGGGCAATTTGATTTTTATTCAGTAATTTATTTACTTTAAAACATGCTATATTAAACACGAAAATTGCAAGCAATAGACCAAACATAAAAAATCCTTTTTGTTTTATCATGCGATATGTTCTTTAAAATATTCCTTGAATTCCATTGGGATTACCAAAATGGATTATTTAAAAACGCCCCTACATTTTAGTAGAGACGTAATTTAGGTATGAATTTGAACTAAGGCAGATCTACTTACAATGTCAGGAATTGGGATTGATTTTGATATTAAAACAAATTGAATGACGCTTGATTAACCACCTAGATACTACACTCAATTAATTATCTTATTTTCACTTGGGGCAGATGATATTGTAAATGGTTTAGTAGGATTTTTCACTTTTTTATGAGTAATACTAAACAAACCATGCTGACCTGCTTTCCAGGTTAAATCTTTCTCTTTTTCAAACACAAAGGTATATACATATTCTGATTCTTTGTAGCTTTCTATAAATACTAATTCTCTCTTTTTAAATACCGCAATCATATCTTGGAAAAAACTCATTTCACTATCTCCTTTAAGTCTCACAGAATCCCTCATACACGTCCTAAGGGCTACCCTATGTTTTTCTATTTCCTCCAGAAAGTTGTACAGTTTGCCTTATCTTTCATATTAAAATCAATCATTTTCTCAAGTAGTGTGTAGTCTACCGGACTTTTCCACGGAATACGTATTATCTCCTTTGTGTATTCATAGCCCGCCTTTACGATATCATCCTCTACATGAGTAATTGTTACACTTTCCGGAGCGGCGGCTAAATGCTTTTTAGATACGCTAAAGCCAATAATGTATGTGCCATGATCCGTAAACATGGGTTGATTCCATTTAATTTCTGTCTTTAAATTTGGATATTTATCTATTATCCAAGTAAGTACTTCTTCCGTTCTTTCTCTGTGGAAAGGATCATCAATCCCCGCTAAAAATTCAGCAAAAACTTCCATGTTATTCCCTCCTAAAATTAAAATTATATCGTTCAAAAGTTTGGTCTTACATTTCCTCTAACACTTTTTTAAGCTCTTCAATCTTAAATGCCCAACCATACTTCGCACCATTAAATGCCTGAACATCTTCTGTTTCAAATCCAGTTTGCTCAAGATGTAAGTAGGTAGTTCCATTCTCTTCTTTCAATGTCCATGTGACGATAGTGTCTATCGGCCCACCTACCCATGTGTAAGATAGCTTATAAGGCTTGTCTACTACCAATACTTCACTATCCACAATTAAGTCTATTTCCACATTTCGAAACTGACACTTATATCCTACAATTGGTTTAAAATTATTTACCATGACCCATTGTGCAAGTGTATCGGAATTTGTTAAAGCGTCCCATACCTTATTGATTGGACTCTTAAATTGAAAATCTAATAATAAATCTGCCATTATCTATTCCTCCAATAAATTCTTTAATAATAGCGCTCTTTCATTCCAAAACTTTTCATAAAAAGATAACCAATCTTTCACTTCCTGTAAGGGAGCTGGATTTAGTCGGTACTTTGTTTCTCTACCAATTTTACGGTTAGTAACTAAATCTGCTTCTTTAAGGATAGTCAAATGTTTCGATACAGCAGTGCGACCCATTTGAAAATGAGGAGTTAATTCGTGAAGAGGTAACTCTTCAGCACCTGCCAACAAACGTATTAATTTACGTCTTGTAGGATCTGCAATAGCTACAAAAACATCATGCTTTTGGTAAGTATTATTCAAAATCCTCCCCCCCTTATATATATCAGACACTATTTGGTGTCCTAATTATATGACACTAAATAGTGTCTAGTCAATTTTTTTATTATTGGGGTCCTACCAACAAAAAGCGCAAAACATACGCTAAGCAAATTTCGACATAAATAAAGCCGAGTTTTCCTACGCTAAGAAAATTCGGCTTATTATTTATTGAATAAGAGGGCGCAGCGAATGTAAGCTTGCTATTTTCTTCATATCAAAGGTGTATTCCCCAAGAAAATTGATATGTTCCCATCCTAATGGCGAAATATGTTTTAGTAGATCTTCTTGAAAATCCCCTTTTTCCTTCAACAATTTTGTTGCTTCGGTAAGATATACGGTGTTCCATACACTAATAGCGTTAATTATAATATTTAAAGCGCTTGCACGTTGAAGTTGATCTTGCAGTCCTCGTTCCCGTAACTCCCCTCGTTTTCCAAAGAATAATGATCTTGCCAAGCCATTCATAGCTTCTCCTTTATTCAATCCTCGTTGAATACGCCTACGTAGAGCTTCATTAGATATGTAATCTAAAATAAAAATAGTTTTTTCGATTCTTCCCATTTCTCGTAATGCAGCAGCTAACTTGTTTTGCCTTGCATATGATCCCAATTTCCCCATAATAAGCGAACCAGACACTTTTCCTTCTCGAATCGAATGGGCTAAACGGAGCACGTCATCAAAGTTTTCCTGAATAATCTTTGTGTTAATCCGTCCACGAAGTAATTTTTCTAGGTCAGGAAAATCACTTGGCTTTTGAATTGTGTATAGTTTGGAATCAGCTAAGTCACGAAGCCTTGGCGCAAAACGAAAACCTAACAAATGACTTAATCCGAATACAGAATCTGTATAGCCGGCCGTGTCTGTGAAATGCTCTTCAATATTTAATTCTGTTTCATGATGAAGCAACCCATCGATGACATGGACAGCATCTCTTGCATTGGTATTAATGACTTTCGTATAAAACGAGGAAAATTGATCACTTGTAAACCTATAAATGGTTGCCCCTTTTCCTGTGCCGTAGTGGGGATTTGCTTCGGCATGCAACGATGAAACACCAACCTGTACTCGCATTCCGTCGGATGAAGATGTGGTGCCATCTCCCCAATAAGAAGCTAGAGCAAGTTTGTGTTGAAAATTTACCAAAGTTGCCTGTGCTCGATTTATAGCATCATCATATAATCTCCATTGTGCGGCATTGGCCATCTGATGATAAGTAACTCCAGGTGTAGCATCTGCCATTTTAGTCAATCCAATATTCGTTCCCATTGCCATAAGCGCAGCCATCAAAATGACCTTTTCTTCTCCATTTGGAGGGCGATTAGTGGAAGCATGTATTAACATTTCGTCAAAACCTGTCCAGTGCGCTACCTCCATTAAAAGATCAGTAAGCTTAATTCTCGGAAGCATATTATATAAGGATAAACTGAAAGTTCGTGCATCTTCTGGGGTATTCTTTTCCAAACGATCCACTCTAAGTTTTGCTTTTTCTATATTTATTCCTTCAAGACTATCAAGGTTATTTGAAACCCATGTAAGGCGTTCAGCTAGAGCTTTCTTTCTTTCCTCAAGGTATTCCTCTGCTGATGAACGAACTGCCAGTCTAGTTTCTTTAAGATTGGTTGTTGTCCATTCATCTTTGGGAACAAGGTACTCCTCAAAGTCTTTATGAAGCCTACTGCCGACTACAGATACGTCTCCTGAACGAATATGATTTTTTAATTCCGTAAGGGCAGCCATTTCATAATAATGTCGATTAATTGTTCCTTCCTCATCGTATACATGCTTTTGCCATCGTTTTGGGACGAAATCTAATGGAGCTCCATCTGGTACTTTTCTTTTTCCGGATTCATTCATCACGTTCAATGTTTTTAATGCACGTAATAATGGTTCTGCTGCTTTTGTAGAATGAAATTCTAATGATTTCAAAAGAGTAGAGGTATACTTTCTCAGATAAGTAAATCGATTCTCTAGCAAATCAAGGTAATCATAATCCATTGGTCGAGCTAATTTTTTCGCTTCTTCAACAGAAGTAACGATTTTATCCCAAGGCATTATCTTTTCAATGGTCCTAAATGGATCAAGCCCTTCATCTCGTGCTTGAATAAGTGCAGCCCCAATATCTGCAAAATGAACAACTTTTTCGTTAACTGCTTTTCCATTTTCTTTTTGCATTTCCTCTTGTGTTTTACGACCTTTCGATTGTAAAATCATCATTTGCCGATCATGAATTTCAATTGCTTGGTCAATTAAATCCTGACTTAGAGTTACTAGGTATGCGACAAGAATGGTATATTTCTTATTTTCTTTAAATCTGCGAAACGAATGGGGTTCATAACGTGCCCCAATGCGAGATAATTGTAGTAACCGATTAGGATGAACTTCATTTATGTTTAATGGAAGTTTCAACTCCCGAATATATTCTAAACGCTCTATTACTTTTAGAAAGGCATCCGGTGATGACTGACCCGGAAGTTCTCTCAACCATGCCAATGGGGTTTTCCTGCTTTCCGCAAAGGGATCTATAAGTTTATCCAATTTGTGTCTTTGCCACGGTGAAAGAGTAGCAGTTAAAGAGTTAAAAATCCTTTCCTCTGCTCTCCGACGGGTATCCCACACAAGTCGCTCTATTGTAGTCATTCCAGGAAGGATTATTTTTCGATTCCTAAGTTCTTCTTGAACAGTTCGAAGTAGATACATAGAATTGCCATTTTGAAGTGCATGTTTCAAAAGATACTGAGCTAACTCCCGATATGTACTTACAGAAAAATTCTGGTATCCATATACCTGTCGAATTTCTTCCATATGTTCATGCTTGGTTGGGTCACGTTGGGCATATAAAGAAAATGAATCGGGATTAGCATTTATTTGTTTTGCTATATAGTGGAGTACATAGTCTGGTATAGGTTCAACATCTGTGAGAGACCACCCTGGATAGCGCAATACACATAATTGGACAGCAAACCCTAAGCGATTATGATCTCTTCTGTGTCGTTTTATAATTTCCATATCAAATTGCGAAAAAGTATAATAGGTTTCTAGTTCTTGTTTACTCATTTCATCCGGTATTTTTACAAATTCTGCTCTTTGATCTGCTGTAAGTAATTCTTTCCCTCTTGATGCCATTTCCTCCCCATCCTTTCGTAAGCAAAGACTTACTTCTTTTCTAAATATCGATAAACAGTTGTTCGGGAAACTCCCCACATTTGAGCAATATCAGTAACGGGTGTCCCATTTGCTACCAATGTCTTCAACATTTCTAATTCCTTTTTATCTAACTTCTCCGGTCTTCCTCCTAAACGCCCTCTGGCTCTTGCAGCAGCACGACCAGCTGCTGAACGTTCTTGAATAAGATTACGTTCGAACTCAGCAAAGGCCGCAAATAGATGAAACATAAGCTGCCCTGTTGCACTAGCCTTGTCCATCGTAATGTTTTCCTGCAAGCTGTGGAAACTAATACCTCGGTCATTAAGGTCATTCACAATTTTAATTAAATGCTGCATATTTCTCCCTAATCGATCTAAGCGCCAAACTACTATCGTATCACCAGAGCGTACAAATCGAAGGGCTTCTTCCAATCCTTGTCTTTTATCTTTGGCGCCACTAATTTTATCTGTAAATATTTCTTCGCAACCATGTTCTTTAAGAGCATCCAATTGTAAATCAAGATTTTGAATGCCTGTTGAAACACGAGCATATCCTACCTTCATTAATTTCTCCCCTTATTTTTAAATTTCTCTGTTTTATCGTAACATAACTTAATGTTAGGGGTAATATCTGAACATAGATTTCTTTACAGAGTTTATGAACACATATAGTAGATAGAAAGCTATAAAACTATTTAAATTTCCCTGCGTTCAGAAATTGATGAGTTTTGGAACAAATAATAAAATGTGTGCTTTTTTAACGTTGCTCAGCAATTGGGTAAGGGAGGTAATCAGATGGTTCATCTCGAAATTGTAAGTTATGCCAGAACAACATGCCGCAAATGAATATTGACCAAAGGGATTATCTATTAAAAGGGATAAGATTGGAGGGAATAGAAAATGGATGTAAGGACACTTTTGTTACAACAATGGGCAAGCTGCTTAGATAAAGAAGACTGGTTTCCACCACTTGAAAAAGTACTAGAGAATATTACTTTGGAACAGGCAATTTGGAAACCAGTTGAAGGGGCACATTCCATTTGGGAATTAGTTTGTCATTTACTTTTCTATGAAAAGAGAATTCTGTTACGCTTTCTAGGTGAAACAGCAAATGAACCAAAGGCAGAAAATAATGACGCTGCATATCGATTACCAACTGAGACCTTTCAAAATTGGAAGGAAACAAAACAAGAATACTTTTCTGTTCATCGTGAACTTGAAAAAATACTAGCAAAATCAGAACTAGAAGATTTGTATTCGTTATATATTTGCTGAATCAGCTTATGATCAGTATGAATTATTAAAAATAAGAGATGGAGTTTATGAATACATAAAAACCTATCGATCGATTGGTAAAAGAACAACATTGGTTATCTTTTTTAAACCTTCAGAAAATGAACTTCAAGCAGAGGAATACAAAAAACGATTTTGGAATGTCGTTAAATTCTTAAATGAAAACGATCCAGAACCATGGCCTCCTAATGTGCCAGAGGATCCGAATCATCCAGAATGGGAGTTTTGTTTTGGGGGAGAACCTATTTTCTTAGTTTGCCGGGCACCTTTTTATTCGGATAGGAAAAGTAGATTTACTTCTCATGGTCTTGAAATAACGATGCAGCCTCGTGGCACACTAGACGACATTACAGCAGATACGAAAAAAGGGCAACAAGTAAGGAAAATCATTCGTGAGCGATTAAAAAATTATGATATGATAGATTCACATCCTGATATTGGGGATTATGGAGACCCAACAAACAGAGAATGGAGACAATACTTACTACCTGAAACAAATGAAGAAAGCGTAGTAAGATGTCCAATTACAGGGAGAACGGTTAAATTATGAATGTTTTAAGTTATATTGTTTTAGGCCTTTCACTTTCTATACCAGTCGGACCGATTAATATAGAAATGATAAAGAGAGGAATAAAGAACGGATTCTGGCATTCATGGGCCGTTGGCTTAGGTGGGATGTCAGCTGACATTGTTTTAATGCTTTTAATATATTTTGGTGTATCTACTTATTTGACCACGCCAATGGCTCAATTGATTATGTGGATTTTTGGATTTCTAATATTAGTATACTTAGGATATGAAAGCATAAGGGATGCTTTTAAGGAAGTGACTATTTCCGATGAAGTTGAAAAAGAGACTAAATCGAAATCATTTATATCGGGATTTTTGATCGCTATATCCAATCCGTTAAATATTATTTTTTGGATTGGTATTTATGGCTCAGTTCTTACAACAACTTTAAATACCATAGGTACAGGACAAGCTTTACTTTATAGCAGTGCTATTTTTGTTGGAATTGCTGCTTGGGATTTAACTGTTGCAACATCAGTTAACTTTGGACGGAAATTTGCTAATCAGCGATTTTTAAAATGGTTATCAGTTATTGCTGGCCTAGTTTTAATAGGGTTTGGTGTAAGCTTTGGCTATAGGGCAATTAAAAGTTTACTACTTATTATGAATTAGGTACTTATTAAAATTAGAAACCACCTGATTTTTCTGAACTGCACCCCAATTGTTAGACACAAACTAACAGTTGGAGGTGCAGTTTTTATATGTCTAAATTTAATATAGAGGAAAAAATAGAAGCAGTTATTCGTTATCTACAGGGAACGGAGGGGGTAAAATTTATTGCGAAATCCATAGGGGTACATCATACAGTCTTATTAAATTGGATAAAACAATATGAATATCATGGTGCCGATGCTTTAATAAAACCCTATACATCTTATACAACACAGTTTAAACTAGACGTACTGAATTATATGAGAGAGACAGGGACGTCTATAAGGGAAACTGCTGCAATATTTAACATTGCAACACATAGTACCATTCTAAAATGGCAAAAAGGTTTTGAATTACATGGAATTGACGCCCTGAAACCAACACAAAAGGGGCGCCCACCAATGAAAAAGGAAACAAATAAACCTCAACCAGTAGAAGGGTCTGAAGAGGCATTACGAGCTGAAAATGAACGTTTACGGATGGAGAATGCTTACTTAAAAAAGTTACATGCCTTAATTCAAGAAAAGGAAAAACTACAGAACAGGACAAAGCGCAAATAATTTATGAATTAAGGCAAGAATTTAAAGTGATTGATCTAGTAAAGGTCGCTGGTATTGCGCGTAGTACGTATTACTATTGGGTAAAACAAATGGATCGCCCAGATAAATATAAGGAAGTTAAAGAGTTAATTCAGGAGATTTTTGATGAACATCAGGGACGATATGGATATCGTCGGATCACATTAGAATTACATAACCGAGGCATCAAAATAAATCATAAAACAGTCCGCCGTCTTATGAATGAGATGGGATTAAAGTGTCTTGTGCGTATGAAAAAATATCGTTCCTACCGTGGGCAAGTAGGGAAAATAGCCCCAAATATTTTGGAACGTGATTTTAAAGCATCGAAACCAAACGAAAAGTGGGTAACGGATGTAACAGAATTCCATCTACACGGGGAGAAGCTATATTTGTCCCCCGTTCTAGATTTATTCAACGGAGAAATCATCGCTTATAACATAGAAAAGCGTCCTGTTTATCTACTTGTTTCGAAAATGCTGGACAAAGCTTTTGAGCATTTGAAAGAGGGTGACACCCCTATCCTCCATTCGGATCAAGGTTGGCATTATCAAATGAAGAAGTACCAACATGCTTTAAAGAAACATGAGATTACTCAAAGTATGTCACGTAAGGGGAATTGTTTAGATAACGCAGTCATGGAGAATTTCTTTGGCTTATTAAAGTCTGAATTACTCTATTTAAAAGAATTTGAGAGTATGGAGCATTTTAAAGAAGAATTAGAGAATTACATTCACTACTATAACCACAAACGGATTAAGACAAAATTAAAAGGCATGAGTCCGGTGCAATATCGAACTCATGCCCTAGTAGCTGCCTAAATCCCGTGTCTAACTTTTTGGGTTCAGATCACTTCTGGGTGGTTTTCTTCTGTATCCATTAAAGTTTATAATATCAGCAAATGTTTATTACGGGATTTGGTTACATTGCTACATAGACCCCAATTTCTCCCCTTATTATTTACCAATAATAACCATATACTTTGCGGGTGGTGTCAGCTACGCTGGTACTACCCCTACCCCTACCCTTAAAACTAAAGCCCATACTTTTGTATAAGGGTTCACCATCTTTAGAAGCATGTAACCAAATTCTTTTTACATCTCTGTTCTTACATTCTTCAATGCATTTCTCAAGTAATTGTTTAGCCAATCCTTGTTTTCTATAAGTGGGTAAGGTATACATGTTAAGTATATAAGCTTCTACACCTTGTAAATTCTCTAAATACGGAGGTCTTTTAAAAAAGGATACTCCATTTACACTTACAACTTCCTTATCATTTTTTGCTATGTAAGAAACAAAATTATGATTGGAGATTTCAGTTTTTAAATAGTTTTTGGTAGCATGTATGATCTGATTTTCTTCTTCCTCTGTTTGAATTTCATTTACCTCTTTAAGCAAAGCTACCCTTAATTTAATAATCTGGTTGATATCTGAGATTGATGCTTTATCCACGCTATATAATTTTTTCATGCTTCTTCTCCCCTTACAGAAAAATACAATTAATATTTATAATTGCACTAGTGTTGCATAAATGTTGTTAGAATATTCAGTTTAAATATGTCCCCTGTTAAGAGCCAAAAAAGTAAATACCCAACTAAAGGTGGATCCATCCATTTGGAAATTTTTTACAATTAGACTTAAGAGACGACGACAATTTGTTTATTAAGGAATGGTTTTTCCTTCAATCTTTCGAAGCCAAATATGTGCTGGTTTCCACAAAGCTGCCCGTAAATATCGGCTAATTTGTAGGGTTTTTCGTTTACTTTTTGTCTCGATTTGTGCGAGAACATGCAGGCAAAAAACAATAAGTGCGATAAACACTTGATTCTGAATTGCCCATTCGCTTTGGCCGTAAAACTTTTTGATATGGAGATGTTGTTTAATCCATTTGAAAAATAACTCAATCGCCCAGCGTGATTTATACATCTTTGAGATTTCTTCAGCACTTAAATCAAAACGATTTGTGATTAAATGAAGCTCATTTCCTTTTGAATCAATCACTTTTAGAAGACGAAAGTAATTTTCGGCACGGTTTTGCGTCGTACCAATCAACACCATTTGATCCGACAAAACAGATGTATTCTCGGGTAGTTTAAAATCGTAAACCTCCCGTATGACTGCGTTTTTTCGCAGCCTAGAAAGGAAAAAGTAGCCGTCATCTGTCATCCGATCAAAGCGTTCGTAGTCTAAGTAACCACGGTCAAACACATACATACATTCCTTGTCATCAACCATTACTTCAAGCTGACCGCGGTCATGTTCTTTGGCCGTTGTCATAATGGCCTTTTCGGGATAGGATATACCTTTTTCCATAAACACAAGGCGTAAGTGCAATTTAACACCCGCTTTTGTTTTGCGGAATTTTGCCCATTTATGATTAGTCAAATTGAGAGGCAATGTGCTTGAATCAATGATTTTTAATGGCATCACAAGTTTCGTGTTGTGCGTTTTGGCATGAATTTGTGAAACTAAATCAAGGAAAAGCTTTTGGAATAAGTCTGGATTCATGCCATTTAAACGGCGTGAGAGTTGGGAAATACTGATAGAATCAAGATCAATGCCCTTTTGCAGTTGATCATCGAAAAGACAATCGCTCAGCGCATGCAGACTTTCGACTTCTTCTAGCTGCGCAAAAAGTAATAATTTTAGAAATGACTCTGTCGTTAGTTTTTTCGTATAGAAATCTAATTTCAACGTTTTCACGTTTTCTTCAAATAATTGAAGATTTATTGGTGAAAACCATTGTCCAAATGAAGTTTTTCGTGTAATCTTGTCCATGCGATAGTCCTTTTTAGTGGATTTGGACGGGTTACCACCTAACTTATCCATTATAAAGGACTTTTTCTTTGCATAAAATGATAAAATTGAACATTTCAAGTATTTTTAATAGTTAAATTAAATTAACGCAACACTAGTGTTATAATTGTACTTGCAAGCATTTACTGTGTCGAGATAATAGATAATTCTAGTTATCTTATTGATTCTTTAAATGATTTCCTATAACAGTGATTATATTAAGTTACATTGCAAATAAACAAAAGAACAGGATTAGATAGTAACTAATCCTGTTCTTTTATTAGCTTTGAGCTTTTGTGATATATGTTTTCACTGAAGGAGGTTGATATGTATTGAATTGATCTAATAAACCTTGTGGTTTTGTATCTACAAGAGCCATAGAACGATATTTTTCCTGTAGAAATTGCTCTTCTGTCATGTGATTAAATAAAGAAATAAGTGGTGTGTAATAATCATTAATATTCAACAATCCGCAAGGCTTCTGATGTAGCCCTAACTGAGCCCATGTGAAAATCTCAAAGAATTCTTCTAATGTACCTGGACCACCTGGTAATGTAATGAATCCATCTACAAGTTCGGCCATCTTGGCTTTTCTGTCGTGCATAGATTCAACAACGATAAGCTCTGACAGGTTTTTATGAGAAATTTCTCTTTCTTCAAGGAAAGTAGGCATGACACCAATGACATGTCCGCCAGCTTCTAACACAGCATCAGCCACAGCACCCATTACTCCAACACTTGCTCCACCATATACAAGCGAAATATTACGTTTAGCAAGTTCTTTTCCTAGATCCCTTGCACCTTGAATATAAAGGTCAGATGCTCCATTACTTGATCCACAAAATACAGCTATTCTTTTCATAAAGATCCCCTCCTATGTAGTCACCGTTATTGATTATACATAATAATGGATGATTTGGTAAACTTAGTTGAAGTTAAAAAAGGAAGGTGGAACCATTCAATGAACGTAACAGAATTTCAACAGTGGGTAAAGGACTACTACAAAATGAGAGGTTGGTCAGATTTAGATATCTTTATTCGAATTGGTTTTCTGGCTGAAGAAACAGGTGAAGTAGCACGAGCTATTAGGGCTTTAGAAATTGGAAGAGATCGACCAGACGAAGTAGTTGGAACTTTAGAAGAAAATAAGAAAGAATTAACGGAAGAACTAGGAGACGTGTTAGGTAACTTGATTGTTATTGCTAACAAATATGATATTTCATTAGAAGAAATATTCAGATCACATAAAGAGAAGCTTGCAGAACGTTATTCTACTAGATAAATATAGATATGATAAAAGAAGGGAAAGTGAAGTCGTTTTATGAAAATTCATGATTTCATTTATGGATCTTTTCACTTAGAACCAGTCCTAGCAGAATTAATACATACTCAGCCCCTTCAGAGGCTGAAAAAGATTCACCAAGGCGGCGCAAGTTATTTAGTAAATCCAAAGTGGAATGTAACACGATTTGAACATTCTGTAGGTGTCATGCTATTGATTAAAAAATTAGGTGGTTCTATAGAAGAACAAATAGCTGGCTTGCTGCATGATATTTCCCATACAGCTTTTTCTCATGTTATAGATTTCGTTTTAGATAATCCAGAACAGGACTTTCACGACCAAATATTTGAAAAAGTAATTCAATCGTCAGAAATACCTTCTGTTTTACAAAAGCATGGATTTAATATCTTATCTATATTGCCTATTGAGAAATGGTCCTTATTAGAACAACCTCTTCCTTCGCTGTGTGCAGATCGCATCGATTACACGCTTCGTGATTTATCTACCTATAATATGATTTCTTTAGACGATGCTTGTAAATTTGTAGATGAATTAAGAGTGGTTGACGGTAAAATTTGTTTAAAAACAATTGAGGCAGCAGAATGGTTTGTTAAAGCTTACTATACTGAGGTAGTTGACTTCTTTCTTCACCCATTAAATGTATATGGATATGCCATACTAACGGATATATTAAAGATCGCAATAGCCAAGCAGATTATTCATTTTGATGACTTATTATCAGATGATGAAACAGTTTGGAAGAAGTTAATTGACAGTAAAGACCCTGAAGTGCTAAAAAAAATGAAAGATATAAGTAAAAAGGTAATAAATGATGAGAGAAATTACGACATACACCAAAAGAAAAAGGTTCGGATTATCGATCCCTTTGTGCTGGTAGGGAACGCCCGAATGAAGAAAGCAACAGAGCTCTCCACCAAAGTAAGAGAATTAAATCAGTATGCTCTAGAAAAGTCCTTAAAAGGAACATTCCTTAGAGTTCTTAATACTTAGTAAAAAGAAAAGAGGCTGGGACAAAACCCTCCTCTGAACCGAAAAAGCCGGTGACATTTTACGACGAGTAAAATGTCACCGGCTTTGTTTATTTTTACATTAAAATAAGGACCACTTCTGATAAAATAAAGTTACCACACAAAATCTTATCGGAAAGAAGGGTCCTTATGTTTAAAAATTATAACATGAATCAAGTGGTTTTGCCTTTAGATTTAGAAATAAAATTACAAGAAAATGATATTGCCTTCGCCGTTCATCATCTCGTTGAACATATTCCAGATGAAGCCTTTGCCGGCTTCTTACAGAAAACGGGGTGTCCTGCTTACCATCCACGCATGATGATGAAAATCATTTTATGTGCCTACACACAGTCAGTTTTTTCAGGAAGAAAAATTGAAGCGCTTCTCAAAGATAGTATACGTATGATGTGGCTAGCTCAAGGTTACGAACCGAGCTATCGGACAATCAATCGATTTCGTGTTCACCCAGAAGTTCAAGTGCTTCTTCGTGAGTGCTTTGTCCAGTTTCGATGTCAACTTATTCAAGAGAACGAGATTGATAATGAAGCAATCTTCATTGATGGAACGAAGATTGAAGCAAATGCCAATAAGTTCACATTTGTCTGGCGCAAATCAATCGAAAAGTATAGTGCGAGCCTCTTGGAGAAATCAACCCAGCTGTATGACGAACTAGTAGAAAGAGAAATTATTCCACAGATCGAACGAGAAAGTTCGGACGAACTTTCTGTTGAAGAATTATCTCTAATCACTAAAAAATTAGAAGAAAAGGTTGAAGAGTTGACAAAAGAAATTGAAGCAAGTGAAGATGCCGATGAACGAAAACAACTGCGATCAAGCAGAAAAGAACCGAAGAAAGCGTATAAGCAATTTCAAGACTTTGTGAAACGTAAGTTAAAGTATGAAAAAGACATGGAGATTTTTAACGAACGGAATAGTTATTCAAAAACAGATCATGATGCCACGTTTATGCGTATGAAGGATGACTACATGAAGAATGGCCAACTGAAGGCGGGGTATAATGTGCAAATTGCGACAGAAGATCAATATACACTTGCTTACGATGTCTTTTCAAATCCAACGGACACACGAACACTTTGTCCGTTTCTTGACGCAATTGAACATCACTACTTCGAACTCCCAAACTATATTGTCGCAGATGCGGGATATGGAAGTGAAGAGAATTACCTCGATGTGCAGAACAGAAAGCGTACGCCTCTTATCACATATAGTATGTATCGAAAAGAGAAGAAAAAACGCGTTAAGAATGACCCATTTCAGACAGCGAATTGGGATTATCATGAAGAAGATGATTCCTTTACTTGTCCCAACGGGAATAAGTTGACGTTTCGTTACAAATCGCATCGCACAGACCGTTACGGATTTACAAGGTTATTCAATGTGTACGAATGTGAAGACTGTTCAGGTTGTCCTTTTCGTTCACAATGTACGAAGGCGAAGGAAGGAAAGAACCGAAGAATCCATTATAACGAAAAGTGGGAACAACAAAAGAAAAGCATTCAACAGCTGCTTTCAGAAGAAAAAACGGGTAAAATCTACGGAAAACGTAAGATTGACGTAGAACCAGTTTTTGGATATCTGAAGGCTAATTTGCGTTTCACTCGAATGTCCGTAAGAGGCAAAGAGAACGTGAAAAACGAATTAGGGTTTGCGTTCATGGCGGTGAATGTACGAAAGTACATCGCCTCCAGCGTAAAATGTGCATAGACCAATCAAACAGATCAACAAAAAAGGGTTCTCATCATCAAAATGCGATGATGAGAACCCTTTTTCATTATTTTTGGCTAGTTATGTCCCAGCCTCTTTTTAAATGCCGATAATTGTAATTGTGGTAACTAGGGATGACTAGTTTGAAAGATTATTAATTAGCAAATCCTTAGTCTTTTCTAGGTAGTTTTCAGCACTTTTATTATCAATTGGTTCACTCCAAGTAAAACCGTCGCCTTTGTATCTAGGAATGATATGAAGGTGGTAATGGCCCAATTCATTAAACCTTCCACCATTTGCACAGGTAGTAACGCCGTGTGGCTTAAACACTTTTTTAATTAGCTTTATCATATTTACTGTAGCTTTATTTATCTCTATTTGTGTATCTATATCTATCTCATCAATATCGTGAAAGTGTTGCTTTGGTAATATTAATAAATGCCCTTCATTAAAAGGAGCGATATCTAACGTACAACAAATATGTTCGTTCTCATAAATAATATGTCCAGGAGGGACCAATCCTTTAGCAATCTTACAGCCTAAGCATTCATTCTTTTTCGTCATTTGCTTATCTCCCTATATGTAAAAATTAAGATCCTCTTTACAGTTCTTTTTTTTACTATGAAATCCTTTATAAAACGTAGAACAAACAGGGAAATCTAGAAGGAAAAAAGAAATAGTTGATAAGAGATTTTGATTGATAAAGGGGATTAATTATGGTTATAGAAAAGTTTTTGAGTGAAATTCCATTACTAGAAACCCAAAGTCTTTTATTAAGAAAGATAACATTAGATGATGTTGACGATATATTTGAATTCTCTTCTGATATAGAAGTAGCTCATCATATGACTTGGGAAGCTAATAGAAACAAAGAAGAAACGTTGAATAACTTTGTAAATGTAGTTATTGAGGGATATAAGAGGGGACAATCTGCAGATTGGGCAATTGTCCATAAAGGAAGTAACAAGGTTATTGGCACATGTGCTTTTGTAGATTGGTCTAATCAACATAGTAAGGCAGAAGTTGGTTATGTCTTAAACAAGAATTACTGGGGATATGGATTTGCAACTGAAGCTCTTAGCGAATTAATTAAATTTGGCTTTGAATGCATTAGTCTGAACAGAATTGAAGGTGGATGTGATATTGACAATATTGGTTCAGAAAATGTTATGTTGAAGGTAGGAATGAAATTTGAAGGCATTTTAAGAAAAAATGAATTTATTAAAGGTAAATTTCGTGATACAAAAATTTTTGCGATTTTAAAAGAAGATTTTTATTCCTAGAACATGACTTATAGTAACTAACCTTGTATATTCTATCAGTCCCAGAGGATTCTAATTAAGATTATAGAATTTACTACGGACAAAGACTAAAAGGTTAAAGGAGAAAATAATGAGAGTAAGGGAGTTTCAGACAGGAGACATACCTCAATTGGTGCATTTAATGGATCAGCTTGGCTATCCGACTTCTTTAGAAAAGCTAGAGGGTAGATTTAGTAAAATCCAGTCTCAACCTAATTATTATACATTAGTAGCTGAACTGAATAACAAGGTAGTTGGAATGGTGGGACTATGTCATAACTTGTTTTATGAGTATGATAGCTCCTATGTAAGAATTGTCGCTTTTATTGTAGACCATAGACGTAAAGGAATTGGCCAGAAATTAATGAACGAGGCAGAAAAATGGGCGATAGGACAAGAAGCAACTTATATTATGTTGAATAGTGGAAATAGAGAAGAGAGAAAGATAGCCCATAAGTTCTACCTTAATATGGGCTATAAAGACAAAAGTACAGGCTTTTCAAAGCCATTAGGTAAACGAATTATTAAAAATGGAAAAGACCTTAAACTTTAAGGTCTTTTTCTTACATGTGCGGTTGATCATAGCTGCTTTTAATAGTTGATAAAAGTAAAATATATACATGTACATAGTAAGCCCCCATTCAAACAACGCATATAAACACGCAGCACCTTCTGGTACGATACATGTATGAATCAAAGGAGGTGCATGTCTTATGCCACAACAAAAATTAACGATTGTCCCCGTCACACTACACCCAGATACTAAACATTCTTTATCATCCACTTCTTCAAAAGATCCTTCAATAAGCATTTGCACGATCAAAACGGCAAACGCGGAAATATCCTTCTATGGCGGCGTAGGTGAGCACGTTATCCAAACCGTTATGAGGGAGTTGAAACATCTGTGAAATACGATTATACAAGTGTGAAAAATATCTACATCATTTGCGGAAAGACCGATATGCGAAAAGGCATAGACGGGCTTGCCACACTGATTCAAGATTCTTTCGAACTTGATCCATATGGCGATTCCATTTTCTTATTTTCAGGATGGAGTAAAGATCGCTACAAATGTCTGTATTTTGATGGCGATGGCTTCGCCATGCTTTATAAGCGTTTAGATAGTGGAAAACTTCAATGGCCAAAAGATGAAAATGAAGTACGTAATCTTTCACAACAGGAGCTCCGATGGTTACTTGAAGGGTTATCCATTCAGCAACCAAAAGCCATTCAACCATCACTAAAAGGCGCGTTCTAAAATCGTTCAAGTTGGTACTTTTATCTTTATTTCACTATTCAAACTGATTATAATAGGAGGAACGAAACTGAACGGAAAGTAGTGAATGTTGTGTCGAACGCTTCTTCTAATAACAAAAGTAAAGATGAGAAATTAATTCGACTGCTTGAAGAACAATTAGCTCATTCGAATCAACAAAATAAAAAGTTATCGAAAAAGTTGGATCAATCATTGAAACAGATTGAATCGTTGACGCAACAACTTCAACATTTAACAAAACTCTTATATGGCTCTAAAACAGAAAAATCCAAATACAATACGCCCGACGGGCAAGTGTCCTTATTTGAGGATGACCCGTCTTTTACTGATTCTGAGCACACAGAAGAACAAAGCCAACAGACGATTTCTTATACTGTTGTTCGAAACATCCAGAAGAAAAAGAGAAATGATTCATTGCGAGATGATGTAGAAATAGAAGCGATCCATCATCATCCAGACAATACCATCTGTGACTGTTGTCAACATCAAATGGTTGAAATCGGCGGAACGGTTGTCCGTGAAGAAGCTACATTTATTCCCGCAAAAATGATGAAAGTACAGCATATTGAACATGCCTACGAATGTAGGAACTGCAAAAGTGATGCATCACAATCCGCACAAATTAAGCGTGGAAAAGCACCACAGCCACCGATTCAACGTAGCATCGCAAGCCCTAGCGTGCTTGCGAAAGTCATCTATGATAAATTTGCGCAATACTTACCCCTTTACCGCCAGGTCAAGGAATGGTCACGTTATGGTCTAGATACGAATGATAAAAATCTTTCTAATTGGGTCATACATGCAGCACATGATTGGCTACTACCTATTTATGAACGAATGAAAGAGTTGATGATGTTTAAGTCTGTTCTACATGTCGACGAAACGTATTCCCAAATTATTCATCGTTCTGATGGGAAATCTGGTCAATCCAATGCCTATAACTGGGTATATCGAAGTGTGCCAAGCCAAGGTCCCTTGATTATTCTATTTCAAAGCTCTTTATCACGGGCTCGGTCCGTCCTTGAAAGTTTCACGGAGGGGTATTCCGGTACAATTATTTGTGATGGTTACTCTGCCTATGATAAGATTGGCGGAATTACCTTCGCAAATTGTTGGGCACATGTTCGTCGTTATTGGTTGAAAGCCGACAGTAAGAATGGCCAAGTTGGTGTGAAGTATTGTGATGAATTATATCGACTAGAAAGGAAATTTAAACATTTGTCTCCGAGCAAGCGCAGAAAAAAACGCCAAAAATACTCGAAGCCAATCGTTGACAAATTTCTTAACTGGATTGAAACATCACCATTCTACGGAAAAAATGCCCTCGCAAAGGCAGCTGAATATACGTTGAATCGAGCAAATGGGCTTAGAGCATTCTTGAACGATGGCCGCATTGAGATTGATAATAATCCAGCCGAAAACGCCATCCGCCCCAATGTCATTGGTCGAAAAAATTGGCTCTTTAGTGTTAGTGAAGCCGGTGCAAAAGCGAATGCCATCTGTTTGAGTATCGCAGAAACTGCAAAAAGTAATGGCATTGATTTCTATGAATATATAAAGAAACTTTTGACGGATCTACCGAATATCGGCATCCATCAAAATCCTGAAATTCTAGATCAATACATGCCTTGGTCTAAAATGATTCAAGCAACATGTAATAGAAGATAGATGAGGCCGTATTTTTGATAAAAAATCATAAAAATACGGCTATTTATCATGCGTACCATGAAGGTACGCTGTTTTTTATTTCGGGCTTACTGTACATATTTAAAATATAGTATTAGGTTATAATGGGTCTGGTCAAAAGGTAAGCAAAATAAAAAGCAACCTCGACAATTGGCAAGCGAGGTTGCTTTTTATGCTCGTTGAAGAATGAATGCTACAACGACTAAATTATATCATATTTTACCAATAAATATATATTTTTCTTGTTTTTGCATATGTATAAAAGGAGCGCTTTTTATACATTCTTTCTTCAACCACACACCTGAAGATCATCGTCATATCAACGGTGTATAAAAAGCTGCATACTCAAGCAAAAGAATCCTTAGCTGAACCCTACTGCCGCAAGGGTTCTTTTGCTTGCTTGGTTCCTTTAAGAGACTTTATGTAAACTAGCTTTGCATACTGTATACATTAAGAATTCACTTGTTTTTTATAAGTTAGAAGTGAAAATACAATAAAGGAACTGATTAAAATTGATGTAATATGTGTATCTAAATATAGTTTGTGTTCTACAATCAATGTAATAATTGGAGAAAGTATTATAGCAATGAGTATATAAAGTAAGAGCTTTAAAAAGAATTTTGAGGATCTGAATTTATTTTCAATTAAAGCATAGCTCGGTACTAATAAAATATATAATACGGCTCCTAAACCCATAATAAAAAGTACTGAACTAACGGAGAAAAGCCCTTCTAAATATGAGGCCCTCTTACTATTAAAAAAATCACTAATTAAAAGTGAAAGTCCAATTAGAACTGTTGTGATGAATACGGATGAAATTGGTCTATTCTTCATAAAAACACCTCTCTTATGATAATATATTCCAATTATACACTTGTTTTTAAGCCAAAGGGAGAGAGTGTGAATTATATAAGACTGCCTAGAATGCGGATTATGTTAACTAAATATGTATAAAGTATACATATTTAAAACTATAAAGGTTTTTTTTGAAATGAACAGAATTATATCATTGTAATTAGTACAAGGCGGTGATTAAAATGAACCTTTTTCAACAATTAGTCGATTCTATACATAGAATTTCTAAAAAACAATCTACACTTTTATTAGGAATTGATGGCTGTGGGGGTTCTGGAAAAAGTACATTAGCTGAAAAGTTAAAAGAAGAGTTTGCTAATGTGACCATTGTTCATATGGATGATTTTTATCTTCCTTCTAACCAAATTATAAATACTCATCCAACCAAAAAGCCTATTGGTGCAGACTTTGATTGGGAACGTTTATTAAATGATGTGCTAAAGCCAATTAGTCAAGAAATAGAAGGACGATATCAGCGATATGATTGGGAAAAGGATGATTTAGCAGAATGGCATGTAGTGCCTATCGGCGGAATTGTCATCATTGAAGGCGTATATTCAACTCGTAGAGAATTAAAAAATAAATATGATTTTACTGTTTGGGTTGATTGTTCGAGGGAAATAAGGCTAGCTAGGGGAATTCAAAGAGATGGAGATGCTTCTAGGAACATATGGGAAAATAATTGGATGATTTCTGAAGATATCTATGTAAAAGAACATGAACCCAATAAAAGATCAGACTTTATTATACCTGGAACTGGAAAGGATAGAGGATAACTTGATAGTTATCCTCTTGTTTACTGTTTGAGTGCCGATAAGGCACATTATGTTAACTAACTTTGTATATCGTATACAGATATACAAACAGTATTTCTCTAAAAAACATTCCAAAATTTGATAGAATTAATCTATTCAGATTTCATTGAACTTAAAAGGGGAGAAATATATGTTTGAAGAAAAGGTAGGTATCATTACAGGTGGGACATCGGGGATTGGTTTAGCTACAGCAGAATTATTGGCAAAAGAGGGTATGCATGTTGTTATTGCCTCTAGAAGTATTGAAAAAGGAGAAGAGGCCCTTTCCAGGTTAAAAAAGTGGTCTCCCAAATCGATCTTTATTAAAACGGATGTAACTAATAGTCAGGATGTCAAACAGCTTGTTAGCCAAACATATTCCACATTTGGGAGCATAGATATTGCTTTTAATAATGCGGCCAACACAGAGGCTTCTTCTAATGCTACACATCAGTTCAGGGAAGAAGATTTTGACCATTTAATTAATGTTACGTTAAAAAGTGTATGGCTTTGTATGAAATATCAGTTACAAGTAATGACAAAACAAAATAGTGGCGTCATCGTTAATACATCTTCTATGGATGCACTCTTATGTTCTGCAGGAACTGGTGTGTATGCTGCAGGAAAAAGTGGGGTTATAGCTTTGACGAAATCAGTTGCTCAAGAATATGGTCATCAAAATATAAGAATTAACTCCCTTTGTCCTGGTGCATTTCGTACATCTATGCTAGAAGAAAAATTCTCTATTCTATCTCCAGAGGAAAAAGTAAAGCTAAATGAATCCTATCAGAAGTTAAATGCATTAGGTAGAATTGGTGATCCATTTGAAGCAGCAAAAGCTGTAAAATGGCTTCTTTCTGACGATGCATCTTTTGTTACGGGTCAAAACATTATTGTAGATGGTGGAATCGGGTTTAAAATTGAATAACTTTGTAGAGTTATCAATTGATTTTATCACTACCTATAAATGGTTTTATGTTAACTCAAAGTGAACATATATGTGCAGTTGTAGAAAACATCGTGTTCAAAAGAATGAACACGATGTTTTAATGATTTTTTCAATTTGTGTCTTTTAATCTCATAACTTTTCCGTCTGCACTTAGTTCTACTTCGTATCTAATTTTAGATATATCTTTCCATTCACCTCTTCCAAAGAATTGAGGATTTAATAAGAAAACGCCTGTTTCTTTTTTTATTAGAATATTCTTTTTGGTTAACTGATTAACTGCATTAGTTACTGATTGTTGTTTAATCCCTAAATTCTCAGCTACAATTCGTTTATATCCTGAGTTAATAATGATAAATTGGCCTTTATTTGCATAAGTTACGCCCTTTATAAGCTCGTATAATACTTTACTTATCCATCCTTGTATTTCTGCTAACACAACAATATTGTCGAGATATACTTTTATGTAGTCTGGTTCTTTTCCGTAGTTAAAAGAAACACTTGTCGTTTCTTCCGTTATTTCTCCGTTCATATGGCTCTTTTTTACAATTTTAGCATAACGACATTGTAAATATAGTAAATTTTTGTTTAATTGTTTTAGATTTATACATATTCCTAGTCCCAAATGATGAACTTGAGTACAGAACATATCCCATTAAATTGAAAGATAATAAGGGAAGCATCAGAAAACTGCAGTTTTCCTGATGCTTCCCTTATTATCAAGTTTCCACTTGTAATTCATTCATCTTGGTAATCAACTTAAATCAATGTATCTGAGAATATAAATAGGATTCCCCCATAACGTTTAAAGGACATTTGTAAAATAAAAGCCGATGATTACTTAGCGTAGGAATCATTGGGTTTTATTTTGTTGAAATTTCTTAGCGTATGTTTTGCGCTTTTCGTTGGTAGGACCCCTTTTAGGACATTATTTTTCTTAAATTCCTTTGTCACTTCACTTAAATACACAGTATTCCATACGCTTATTGCATTAATTAATATATTTAATGCACTAGCTCTTTGTAGTTGATCTTGTATCCCACGTTCTCTGAATTCACCACGTTTACCAAAAAATAAAGCTCTAGCCAATCCATTCATGGCTTCTCCTTTATTTAGTCCACGATGTATCCTTCTTCTTAATGTTTCATTCGTAATATAGTCAAGAATAAAGATTGTTTTTTCAATTCTCCCAATCTCTCGAAGAGCTGTAGCTATTTTATTTTGTCTTGCATATGAACCTAATTTCCCCATGATTAATGACCCAGAAACTCTTCCTTCTCGAATTGAATGTGCCAGCCTTAAGACATCATCAAAATTCTCTTTAATAACGTTTGTGTTAATCTTGCCCCGAAGTATGCCTTTTATGATTGACGAAACGCCATATGATCAATGGTTACCAGAGATTCATAAAGATATTATCTTATTTTCAGATGAAGCGGTAGCAAGTTCTTTTAATAGCACCCAATACAAAAATATTGAATCGTTTAAAAACTATAATACAAATGGAAATATTCATAAGCTTGCATTAGATTATCACTATGAGGAACCATTTCAAAGAATTCTAGGGTTAGATGAATTTGACCTCATACGATTAGCACATTTAAGGGAATATCTTAATATTCCAGGGCAGGGCTTATTAAGTGCAACTACTTATCGTGATAAATTACTTATGAAAAAGCATCTTGATTATCATAATATTGCTATCCCAGAATATAGGGAATTAAAGTCTCCCATTGACTTAATTGAGTTTATTGAGGAATACAAATATCCGGTAATTGTTAAGCCTAGAAATCTAGTTAGTTCAATGGGGATAGTTTTAATTAGAAGTGAATCTGATTTACAAAAATTTTTAGAAAATGATTTCGAAAAAAATATGATGGTGGAAAATTATATTGAAGCAAAATTATATCATATTGACGGTCTAGTAAAAGACGGTGAATTAATGTTTGTTTGGCCATCTGCTTATTTGTCCCTGAATCGCTGTTGGTTAAATGATGGCTTCACTTCTAGTTACATGCTTGAACCAAAAAATCCAACTTTCAATAAATTGATTGATTATACCAAAAAGGTACTAAAGGCTATGCCTTCACCAGATATTTTCACTTTTCATTTAGAGGTTTTTGAGGAGAATAACGGAAAGTTATTAGTTTGTGAAATTACAAGTAGAACTGGTTTAGGAAGAGTAAATAAAATGCTTGAAGAATGTTGTAGCATTAATTTAAATCGCTCTGTTTTAAGGTTACAATGTGGACTTGAAGAAAATGTGAAACCAAAATTAAATAATTTAGGCGGATGGATTCTTTGCCCTCCTAAATGGGGGAAGTTGGTTAAAATCCCTACTAATATACCTTTTGATTATATCAAAGACTATCAAATACATGGACAAATAGGGGATTCTTATACAGGCGGAGATTTTAGCGGTGATAAAATAGCAAGTATGATTTTAGTGGGAAAAGATGAGGTTGAACTTAGAAAAAATATGAATGAGGCCTATAAGTGGTTTGAAGAGCATACCATTTGGTCAAAAGACTATACTACCTCTACTGATCTAACAAAATTCCCCTTGTTTAAAGTCTAATACTTATATCTAAACTAAATAAGAAGGATGCTAAAGTTTTTTTAGCATCTTTTTGTCTTTGTATACTGATTGCAAATGCATATTGAAAACAATTTATTTTAAACATAATAACAAATGAACCAATTTATATAATCGAATCAATTTCATAAATTAAATCCTTAGAGCCACAAGCTATCAAATGTACGAAAAAAGGAGTACCTCCCCAAAATGTCGAAATAAGTAAGCACCACACAAACTTATAAGACTGGAGGAAGACTCCCTATGACTATTATACGACAAGGAAGCCTATTTGACCTACAAGAATTATATAATTTAGAACCTACCCAACGTTTTGAAGCTATTTTTTCTTCTATTGATATAGACCCAATCTTCGCTGTGGTAACGAAGAAATCACGTTTTGGAAGACCCGTTAAGTTGAACTATGCAGCGATGATTTATTCACTCGTTGCTAGAATCACAGAGCGTATTTCATTTATTAAAGATTTAGTGAAAAGATTACAGAATGACATGATTTTTCGCCTTGATTGTGGCTTTTTAGTGTCAGATACTATTCCGTCAGAAGCAGCTTATTCCAGAATGGTCACAATCCTCAGTGAATCGAATGTACTTGAAAAAGTCCAAGGAACCTTGCTTCATCAAGCGATTTCAGAAGGTTTTATTTCCGATGACACAGTAGCCATTGACGCTACACACTTTCTCGCAAAAGATGGAGCACCACCAAAGGAAGAACAACCGAAAAGTGAACCGAAAAAGCGTGGGCGTAAATCAAAAGAAGAATATGAAAAATGGCTCATTGAAAAGGCGGAACTGGAAGCCAATCTGCCTCTTTTTGATAAAAAAATCGAAGATCAGTTAGACATTCCTTTAGCCGACCTTCGAGCTGAAATTCCTCAAGATCCACAGTGGGGTGTGAAGAAAAACAGTGAAGGAAAAAACGTTTTTTGGTATGGATTTAAAGCTCATTTGGCTGTTGGAACATCCAGTCAATATATTCTTCAATCCCTTCTTTCTTCGGCCAACTTGAATGACGGAAAGGCTGCGATTCCTTTATTAAAAGGAATTCATGAACGAATATCGCTTTCTTCTTTACTCTATGAAACAATGGACGCTGGTTACGATTTTGAAGCCATTTATACGCAAATACATCGAATGGGTCATCGAGCTGTGATTGCTTATAATAAACGCAATGAACCAGAACCAATTGGTTTTGATAAGCATTTCGCTCCTACTTGTGTCCGTGAACATTCCTATCGCTATGATAGCTTTGAAGTAAAATATGAAACACTAAAATACACACGTCCAAACGAATGTAAAGACTGTCCACTAGCCAATGATGCTCTATGTCAAAAGGTGTATAAAGTAAAAATCACTACAGATTTAAGAAAATTTACAGCGCCAGCACGTGGATCTCAAACATGGAAAAAAATCTTCAAAAGACGCACGGCGGTAGAACGTGTGAATGCTTATCTTAAGGGATATTTCCAATTAAACAATGTTCGTTATCGTACAGGAAAAAAGGCTAAAGTCCATTTTGACCTCGTTACGTTAGTTTATAATGCTTCAAAATTAGCTGCAGACCGTCTTAATCAAATGTTAAATCAACAACAAGTTGCTTAATCAAAGTAAAAAAATTAAAAGGAATTAAATTCTGCAAGTTTTTGATTTTTTAAAAGTTAGACTTATGAAATTGACTCATTACATTAAAATATATAATTTTTTCTATAAATATCTTTTTCTAAGGATATGGCATCAAAGTCCTTTTTTGCCTTAGTTCCTAATGATCTGATTGATAATAATATTTTTTGCTAATAATAATCTCTTTATATTGTAATCACCACTAACAAATTTCTCGAAGTTTATTCGAAGCCTGTAACCTGCATCTTTTTCTTTTTTCTTAAATAGTTTTCTTTCTTTAAAAAAGCCTGATTCCTCATACTCAGGAGAGAGATTTACGACAATTGGAGTTATTCCAATACTTTGTAATTCACTACCATAGTTTTTATCCTTAAGGCTTTCTAGTTTAGCTTCAAATTCATTTCTAATCTCTCTAAATTGTTCGGCTACCTCCATGTCGGTCTCCCCACTTAGAAATATTTCCATTTTAGTCACCCCATTATGCTTCTAAAATATATAATTTGATTTCCAGCCTTTCATATCACTTATATTTTTTGAAAATTTAAGTGGATTTAAAAAATCCTTTTGCCTCTATCCTACCCTTAAAAGGGTTAATAAACAAAAACAGTCCAAGATACGCTTGGCTTGAATAAGATCCTGCATATAATGGACTTTTTAAAATGTATTGTTATGGAAAAAACGCATCCTTTACTTTAAGTACATTTATTCACAAACTAAAACACTGACCCATTGTACGGATGTAATAAGGAAGATTGTTTCCATAACATAAAATAATATAGATAAAAGTACCAGCAACTAACAAACTTTTGGATAAACACTCACTTGATAAAATCATATTTTATTCTTCTTTTAACCAAAATAAATACTATTTTAGCGATGGCTAAACAAATTACTTGGCATCCTAAGAACCTCAAATTTCCAAAGCTAAGAAAGTCTTACCGCTCCTTAAGGCAGAATTAAGTGTCTCTCCATTAAAAATAAACGGGTAATAACTGACAAGAAACCAACCTCTTAAACTAGACACAATCGGATTAACCCCCGAATTTTGGACAATAACTCTCTTATTCTTTCATTTCCTCAGTTTTTTATTTTATAGATTTCTTTCATTATTCTTCAAAAAGGCCATGTTGCTTGACATGGAGCCTCTGCGGGCATGATTCTCCTGCCAAGAAGCCAGCTGTTTTACAACATTGGCATCGCCGAACGAGGCTATCATGCCCGCCACTCCAAATCAAGCTGATGCTTTGAATGAATACATCCATTACACCCGAACCTCCTTGATCACCAATGAATCTTGTTTTTGATAGAATTCCTTTGGTGACAAATCTAGTATACTAGAATGCATACGTCTCTCGTTGTAGAACTCCATAAAATTCATGACTTCTTGATATGCTTCTGTGTAGGTTTCAAACTGCCATCTGGATAGGCAATCGTCCTCAAAAATGCGATGGAAAGACTCAATATGAGCATTCATATTTGGTGTTCTTGGTGGAATTCTTTCGTGCTCAATTTTGGAATCTTCACAAAACTTTTCAAAAGTATGGGAAATAAACTGCGGTCCATTGTCTGTTCGGATTACAGGTTTTTCCAATTCATCATATTGTTGGCGTTTTAATAATGCCCTTTTCAGTGTCTGTTTGACATCATCTCCAGTGCAGCTTAATCCCATATGATAGGTAATGATGCCCCTGTCATAAACATCGATGATGGACATGACAAAGAAAAAGCGATCCTCACCTTCGATAAAGCCATATTTAATGTCAGCTTCCCATAGCTGATTAGATCTTGTAATAATGCGATTTCTTGCTAGTTTCCTAGGGTATGAGACTTTCTTTTGGCGCTGTGGGCGTAAGATGCCCAATTCTTTACAAATCCGGTATACTTTTTTCTTGTTAATTTTAAGTTTGTATTTTCGCCTTAAGACCTTAGTGAGTTTGCGATAACCATAGTTATAGCAATCACCGGCAATCTCTTCTAGTAGAAATTCTTTAATCTGTTCGTCTGATATCTTTTGACCGTCCTCTTGGATCGAATAACCTGGTGCTGGACGTCCCTCACTTACTTTTTTCTCCTCAACACGATAATTCTTTTGATAATAGTATGTGGATCGAGGAATACCTATGATTTTAAGCACCTTTGAAATCGAGTAGCCTTTTTGAATCCATTTGTTAGCTACTTCATGCTTTTCAGCAAGTGAGGGTTTTTCTTTTTTATAAGATCCCTCAGGATCGCTATTTCAAGGTCTTTTTCACCTAATAACATTTTAAGTTTTTCATTTTCTTTGGATAATTCTTTGGAGTCTATATCTGGCAGCACAGCCACATCTACTTCACCAAATTTACCATCTTTGTATTCACGAACCCAGCGACTAACCATATTGGGATTCAGATCATACCGGCGAGCTACAAGGGTATTCTTCCCTGTGTCTTGGGCTTCCTTGATGACTTGTAATTTAAATTCTTTAGAATGTTTTATTCGTTTCATGATGTCAGCCTCCTTGGTACATTAAGCAGTATAATAAATATTACTCTTATTGTCCAAGTTCATTTTGGGGCTTATGAGCAATAATGGTTTAACGCTGTCCATTATGATGTATTGGTTCTACGATCCTTCTATCCATATTCTGTATAAAATAATTTTTTTAACAGACACTATAAAAAACGTTGAAGGAAATGATAAGAATGACAGAGCGTAATAATAATGAGAGCTTGCCAGGTTATGAAAAAATTAAATCGATTCTTAATGAATCACCCGACTTGAATTGTCGAAAGATTGAAGCTGGACAAGTGGGGATTCATATTATTTTCATGAAGAATTTAATTAAGCCAGAGATTCTAAATGAATATGTCATTAAATACATTGAACAACTTTCTGTAGAATACTTACATTACACCTATTTAATGAAAAACATTCCTATAGAAGAAATAATGGTAAATATAGAGGAACAAGAAGTTATCTCTTCCCTATTAAATGGATTTGCTTATATTTATTTCTTAGAAGAGAAAAAGGGATTCATGGTGAACTGCGCAAATCCCATTGAACGCTCTATTGAGAAAGCAGAAACAGAATCGTTAGTATATGGACCTAAAATTTCGTTCACTGAATCATTAACTTCTAACGTTAAGATAATCAGACAAAATCTAAATGATTATAATTTGTGCACGGATGAAATAAAGATTGGGGAACGCGTTCAAAAGCAAGTAAGAATTGTATATATAAAAGATATTGCGAACGATGACACTCTTCAGACACTTAAGGAAAGGATTAAACAATTAAAAACGGATAATATAAGTGACAGTGCCGTTTTGGCTCAATGCCTAGAAGATAATCATTACTCTTTATTTCCACAATTTATATTAACAGAGCTGCCCGATCGATTCATCTACTCGATTATAAACGGGCGAATTGGTGTTTTTATAGATGGTAGCCCAGTAGGGATTATAGGTCCTGCTAATTTTTTCTCATTTTTCGAATCAACAGAAGATATCTATTTGAGATGGTCTTTAAGTACATTTATTCGTTTTATCCGATTTTTTGCTATGGTAGGTTCTATTTTTTTAACAGCCATTTATGTGGCTGCCATGACTTATCATTTTGAACTCATACCATCTAAATTGTTATTTATCATTGGACAATCACGTTCACAAGTTCCTTTTCCGCCCTTATTAGAAGCACTCTTACTAGAATTGTTAATTGAGTTACTTAGAGAATCTGGTGCCCGCCTTCCTTCAAAAGTAGGACAAACAATGGGAATTGTAGGAGGTATTGTCATTGGCCAAGCAATGGTTGAGGCAGGATTAACTAGCAATATTTTAATTATCATTGTTGCATTTAGTGCATTAGGGGCATTTTCGGCTCCTATTTATGAAATGGGCACTGCTGTCAGAATTGCTAGATTTCCAATCATTATTTTAGCAGGTGTTTGGGGGTTAAATGGAATCATTTTTGGTATATGTATTCTAATGGTTCACTTGTTAAAATTAACTTCTTTAAATAAACCTTATCTTGCACCTCTATATCCGCTAAGAATGAAAGATTTGCAATATTTTTTAATACGTCTCCCCCACCATTTTTATATGAGGCGACCGTTAGTAAATCGACCAAAAGACTCCATTCGCCTAAAGGAGCGATTAAGAAATATAACAGATTTAGATGAATTTTGAGGTGCAAAATGAAATCAAATATACGATTTGTTAACGCCTTTATGGCGTTTTATATCATACACACTTCGCAAATTGGTATGGGAATTCTTGGAGTTCCAAGAATTGTGTATCTAGAATCAAAAAAAGATGCTTGGATATCCATTTTACTATCTGGTTTATTCGTTAGCTTGATTACATGGTTAATGATTTCTATCCTAAAAAAAAATGAAGGTGGTACTCTTTTTGAAATTCATGAACATATATTCGGACGCTTGATTGGTAGTATTTTTAACTTCCTTATTGTCATTTACTTTATTGCCGTCCATTATTCGATTACCATTAGTCATGTCGAGTTGTCACTAACATGGGGATATGAAGGTGTCTATGAATGGGTCGGGGTATTGGCTTTATTAATATTAACCATTTATGCTGTATCCGGCGGATTTAGAGTAGTGACCGGTGTTTGCTTCTTATCCTTTTTATTGACTATATGGCTGCTATTTGTTGTGTACCAACCACTTCAAACCATAAACCTAACTAGGATTTTACCTATTATGACGACAACTCCTTCAGAAATTATGAAAGGAGTTTTCAAGAGCAGTTATACAATGTTAGGTTTCGAGACGTTATTTTTTATTTTTCCATTTATAAAGGAGAAAAATAAACTACAGCTGTTTAGTCAAATAGCAGTCTGGTTTACGACCATTCTTGTTTTAATAACAACTGTTGTTTCTATTTTATTTTTTAGCGCGAAAGAATTAGAGAAGAATGTATGGCCTGTTGTCAGCATGATTAGCACGGTCCATTTTCCATTTATTGAGCGCTTTGAATTTGTTGCGGTTCCATTATGGATTTTAGTTATTTTTCCAAACCTATGTATCACTCTGTATATTTCTTCCATGGGTATTAAACAGATTTTTCATATAAAACAGAAATATGGAATATGGCTCATCTCCATTATCCCTTTTATCTGCAGTTTTTTAATTACTAAAAGAGTAGATAATAATTATTTTTTTGATCAAATTGGCAAAATTGGATTTTTTCTGTGGTTTATCTATCCGATTTTCTTGTATGGAATAACCATTATAAAATCAAAAATCAATACTCGTTCCAGAAGGAGTTGAAAGAATGAAAAAAATTGTTATTCTGCTGTGTTCTCTTCTTTGTACTGCATGTATGGCCCCTGAAAAAATAATAGAAATGCAAGGAATTTCAACGATTATTGGTTTTGACTTGCTTGATGACAATACATACAAAGGCACTATCAGTTTGTTACAATTTGACCGAAAAGAAGAAAAGACAAGTGTAACCCTTTCTGCCGACGGAACGACTAATAAACAAATCAGACAAAAACTAGAGGAACGGACAAGCCATGATATTACGTCTGGTCAATTAAGGACCATACTGTTTAATAAAAATATGGCAGAAACAGTAGGAATTTCTTCTTTTCTGGATACTATGCAACGAGATAGCAGTATCAGTGATTTAATCTTTTTGGCCATTACTGATAATGCTGAGGAGACGATTAAAAATAAAAACTATGAAGAATATCCCGAAATGGGATCCTATATCTATCAACTATTGGATAAACACGAAAAGAAAGAAATGTTAGTCAACTCCAACTTTCATGATTTTATAACCACACTATATGAAATTGGTATCGATCCTACCCTACCCATGATAAAAAATGCAAATGGGGTAGCACCTTCTATAGATGGTGTTGCATTATTCAAAGAAGATAAAATTGTTGGATCTATTTCGTTGATAAACACCCTTTACATAAAATTATTCACAAATAATAAGGCATTTTTAGGGGATATAACTGTAGAGATTGCTGCTGAAGAACTAGAGAAAAGAGGTATGGCCGAACTCAACCTTCCTAAAAGTGATATTTATAAGATTACACTTCATCCAATAAAGTACAAAGGAAACATTGAAATAAAGAACGAAGAATTGGTTCATTTAAATGCAACGATTTCCGTTTCAACATTAGAATTTCAACCATCTATTTCTGTGAAAAATAAAGATTCACTAAACAAAATGGAGCAACTAATTGGTGAAGCCCTAAACAAAGAATTTGGATATATACTTGAGGAATTTAAAAATTTAAATACGGATCCCATTGGCATCGGAAGAAAAATAAGAAGTGTTAGAAAATATTCCTATTTAACTGAGGAAGATTTAAGACAAAAATATTCAGCACTAAAGATAAAACCAAATATAAAGGTGGAAATTAAGCGAACTGGAACAGTTGATTAACATGTTTTTTTAGGAACAAAATCGTTAACGCGACTTAACCACGACCCAAGTGTTGAAGAATGTACCACAAGTATCGCATTCATAAATCAAAACACCACGTATCCTTAAATCCACTGTTATTTACCGAATAAGCGTTGAAAGAACCCTTTCTTGCTTTCTTCTTCCCTTTTCTCTTCTGCAGCTGCAATTAGCTTCTTTGTCTCCTGGACTTCCCTTAATGATTGGATCAGTGTTTCGTCACGCTTATTAAGCCGTTCTTCTATGTATTTCTGTTGTTGATCTAACCGTTCCAATAATGCTTTGTTAAACTGTTCTTGCTGTTTTTGGCGTTCTTCTTGATGTTCTATGTATGTCATCAAACGTTCGATAAATTGATTATCAGAACGCATTGAAGGAACGTTGTTTTCCTGTTCTATTTCCGTCTCATCAGAGAACGGTGCCTTCTGATGCTTTGTTGTTACTACTAAAGAAGCGTTATTCATTGACATGTTTTTCTCTTGAACAAGTTTTTGAAATTGTTGGAGAACGATTAAGTCTTGCTGCGTGAATATCCTCTTGTTCTGATCCGTTCTGTAAAAGTTATAACCGTGTTCTTCTAAAGATAAGCACCATTTACGCAATGTACTGTCACCAATGTTCAAACGGTTCGTCATATCTCTTACAGTTAGTGTTCCGTCCGTTCCACTCATAGTAAAAACCTCCGATCTCATTTACCGTTATTGTATAGAAAGATAGAAAGCTTGGACAGATGGAACTGATATTCGATTTATCGTCAGATTAAAGTATTGTCCGATTTATATTATTGTTTTAACTATAAAAAACACTTCCCTGAAATTAGGAAGTGTTTGAAAATTTTAAATCATGCTATTATGTAAGAAAAGAAAATAAATAAAACTACCAAGGTAGGCAGTTAGGTAAGCAACAAATTTCACGCATCACCAGGATGAGTGAATGTTTTGTCTTTATATAGTTCGCACTACCAGAGTGAGAACTGATATGTAAACCAATATTACCTAATAATATATTCTTTGTCAACCTTCCGAAGAGGGGAAAATGATGGTTCAAAATGAAAATATAAAAGTGTTTTTTGATGAGAGTGGGAAAAGAAAGGATAAACCTAATCTTATGGGTGGACTTTCAATTCCTTCTAAGATCTATTCTTTACCAGAAATTGAAGCTTTATCCCAACAATTAAGAGATGGAACCGTAAAGCTTCACTGGAAAGATGTTACGGGTAAAGCTGATTATCGTACAAATATCGTTAAGGCTTTAAATCTTATTGCTGAATATCATCATTTGCTTAAATTTAACGTTATTCATTATGACTACTCAATGTTAGCGAATAGAAGGGGATTTGGTGAGGATTTAATCGATAGGATGATTTATACAAAATTCCCAGAACGTATAATATATGGTCTTTTGAGGGGATATGGTCGTACTGTAGACATCACAACTGACATCTACATAGAAGACTCTACAGAATATAAAAGCTTTCAGTTAAATGATTTAATAAAAGAGCAGCTCAATATTCAATCATTGTATCGGGGAGAACATTATGTGGTATTAACAAGTCAGTTAGTGCCAAAAGGGGAAGAAATAGGGGTGGAGATAACAGATCTCTTACTCGGTGTTATTCGGAATATTATTGAAAATAAACCTGATTCAGAATCAAAACAGTATCAAATTAGAAATTCAGTAATAATTAGCCTTCTAAAAAACCCTAAATTCTACTCGTTGATTAGCAATATTAAGTATTTTGAATGGAGTAATGTCAGAGAGTTAACGGAAATTAATTTTAATGATTATTTACAGATCTTCATTGCAAATCATTATGAATATTGGAAGTAAAGCATCTTTTTTTGAAGGTGCTTTTTTTTGATCCTCTTACCCCAAAATTGGGGTTTGATTTCGATATTATGTAAACTAAATCAATGGACGGAAAATTTCGTTTATTAAAAATCGTATTAATAAAGGATTTGTTTAAAATTCAATACATAAGTATTGTTAAGTATTGAATCTAAAAATACTGGTTATTATAGGTATAAAAATAATCAGTACTTAATTTAAGAATTTTATTAAAAATCTTTACTCTAATTCCCAGTGAATTTACACCTCCTAAAATGTTACAATTTATAGGAGGGGTAGCGTCAGGAAAATGCGGATTTACAACGTTAAGGAAATCAAAATATAAAAAGTCTAATTTCTCGGTGTTATAAGTGAAAAATTTGGCTTTAGTTACTTCATTAAAGCGCCTGATTGTTGAAGACTAAAGTTTATATTCATCAAGAAAATTGATGTGCTCTTATCCTAACAAATTTTATTTAGGACTTACATGTATGCCTTCACTCTCTCGCCAATCTGCATAGAGTATACGCTTTACATTATTATATCCATTAGTAGTTAATTGGTTATCTAACCACTGTTGATCAAATCCGAGTTCATGTAAATTATCCCATAAAATTTCCCCATCTATTTTTAAAGATGTTGGGACGTCTACTGGACTTTCTGGAAGATTGAGATCTTGCTTGTCTGGTTTTTGATACTTGGAATTTAATAATAGTGTTGTGTAAATAACTATTTATAAAGAGTAAAAAATGAACAAACGCCAACACCTTGAACATAGGGTTTGGCGTTTTCTCTATACGAATTTTGACCCCTCTCTATTTGGGATGGCTAGACTTCCATTTTATAGTCTAATAAAATTTTCCTTAAATCCTGTCTCGGTATTTCCAAATTAATTGTCACCCGTATAAGTTCGTCCTCTTTATCACTTTCCCGATCCGACAATTCGATTTCGCGATCAGATTGAGTGGACAACTCCACACCTTCCCTCACATCGGAATTAACGTCTTCTTTACCACTTATTGATTCTCCATACAACATTTCCCACTGTTCATATAAGTTTTTTGCTGTGTGATATTCATCAAGATCAGCTTCTGTATCTATCTGTAATTTTTCTTTCAACCCACGACATGACTCTTCCCATTCCTCTAAGGTCTTCAAATCAAATAATTTTGAAAACCTTGGTTTCATTCTTTCCCAATGCAAATAAATGTTATCACACCATTTCAGCAACTCTTCACGATATTGTATTTCTTCTACTTCTTCCACTCCTCTTCATCTCCCGACCATAATTTTCATCCATAATATTCAAAAAACAATCGACATGTTTAAAAGTACAAATAGGTAAATTTCGTTAATGCTTCTGGTTATGAAAAGGTAAGTGGCCTCCGGTAATTGATAATAGACTTATCAAAAGTAAATTATTCAAAATGACACAAACCTTTTATTAAAACATCCTTGTTAATGATTTTTACCTATTTGATAATAACAATTTCATCATATGCTCCGCGATTGTCCAATGACTAGACAGTTGCCTAATTGTTATTAATTGGAATTACTTGGTCAATAATCATTGCTTTTAAAATTCCAAGTGCAAAGGCTTGTAGTTATTCCACCAGATGAAATAGTTATAGCCGAAAGAAAGAAAGTTTCTGTTGAAACGAATAAACCCCCAAGACAAATAACAAAAACATCCATAATGAAAATGATGATCCCAACATTAATTTTAATGAATTCAGAAAAGTACTGGGCTAATAAATCTGTTCCACCTGTGCTTGTCTCGAAGCGAAGCATAAGACCAATGCCAAAACCAATGAATACACCACCTGTAAATGAACTAAGAATTGGTGAAAATTTTATAGGAACTTGATTAACGTTATGAAAAAGGTCAATAAAAAATGATGATAAAAGCATACCGTGCAAACTATTAAAAAAATATGAACGATACTTAAACCAAGCTAGAGCAAAAATGGGGATGCTCAATACCATTATCGTGAACCCGGCGTTTGTATTTAATAAATAACTAATAATTAAACCTAGGCCAATAATTCCGCCATCTAAAACTTTGTTTGGTATTAAAAAAGTATTTATTCCCAACGCTATTGACATGCTGCCTACAAGAATAGCAACTGCTTTCATAAAATATGGCATTTATTAAGAACTCTCCTGTCTAAATGGACGTGTTCTATGTATATGCCAAAAACGTTAGAATTATAGACAACTTTTACTTCACTGAATATAACTTCTGAAGTGCAAGTAGACGCAACATAAGCGCAAAAAAACGATAACTAATAACCCTAGCCCTTGTAGGTCAAGTAACCCTGTTTAAAGGAAAATGTCTATTAATGATACAAAAAAACTACCCGAGGTGAGGCAGTTTTTGCAGATAGACATTAAATTTATTCAATTATAATATATGATATAGGTGCATTCCCAGTTTACTCCCTTTATTTTACACTAGGCGATAACATAAATACGATTTTGATACTTCTGCTCTTTCCCTACTAACGAATAGGTATCACGACTTCCTTCTAGAGTATTTACATCATTTGTAGCAGAATATTTAGTTGAAAAAATTTCCTAGCGTTTTTAAATTTAACGGCTGAAGAAAAACTTTCTATATATACATATACCCGAATCAATTTTAAAAAAATATTTTTCCAAAGATTTTATTTTCAAGATTCGACTTAATGATATTATATAAAAAAATGGTACTACTTTTTTGTTATGTGTCTTAAGATCATCCAAGATAGCGAAATAAACCATTATCCTTTTAAAATAGGCATCACTTTATCAATAGCTTCTTGTAGTTTTTCACTATTTTTACTATACATTTGCTTAGCTTCTTTTGATTCGGTTCCAAGAGCAAACAGCTCTAAGTCTGCTTGGCACTTTTTCATGGTCGAAAGAATTAAAGGTCTTTCTTGAGGAGATGCGACTTGTAATTGATCGTCAAACAGGTCAACTGTTAACTCTCCATAGGAATTAACTTGTCCAAGAAAAACATTTTCTACCGTTACACCAAGTTTTTCTAATTCAGTGTGTAACCAAGCACGGCTTCGTCCAATCGTCGCAAGTGGTTCATCCATTATCACACCATCCATAATAACAGTCTGAGACTCTTTAATTGAAGCAACCGTCAAGTTTAGATCCTTTGCTGTTAATGGATGGTTTTCTTTCTTTAACATGACGGATAAATCCCCTGTTGCCTCTAATACAGCGAATTCTATAAACAAGAAAATGGTGAAAAAAGCGAGGTATACATTAGTAATGTACAAGGACTATACTGAAAATATTTTAGGAACAAAACCACGAGCTAGACATAAGAAAATAATTGAAAATTATTTAGATGAAAGTTTTACCAATCCTATCATACATAAGGAAATTCATGGTGATAAAGTCTATGTCCCCTTAGATTTAAACAGGGTCTGGAATAGGATAAATTAATATTTAGTTTAGCCACAAATACTCCCCACCTAAGTATAGGTGGGGAGTATTTAATGCTATCTAGAGGTGGGGGGGTCTTTAAAACTAGTCTAAAATACCTGCATATTTTTGACCGCTGTGTGGCAATCTACCTAAAGTGATTACAACATTGTTAACAGGAGGAAACATCATGCAACAAATGCAGACGGGTATGAATAATCAACAAGCACAAGCTTTAATGACACAACCGCCTGAAATAATGTCAACAAAGGATCATCTCTATGTAAACGATATGTTAAGCTGGAATTTACTTGCGATGAAGAAAATGCATTTTTTCGCTCAACAATGTCAAAATCCCGAAGTAAGAGCAGCACTTGAACAAGCTGGACAAATGCATGATCGACACTATCAACAGCTGCTTCAACAGATGCAACAGTATGTATCTCAACCTTCACAAAATATGAATCAATAAGGAGGAAACTATAGTGGAAAATAATACTCCAAATAGGATTAAAAATCCTGAAACACCAGTCCCTAAGACGCCGCAAATGAACGATAGAGATTTTCTAAACGATGCCTTAACTACGGAAAAATATATATCTTCCTCATACTCGACTGCATTAAAAGAAGCTAGCCATGAATCGTTGTATCGTACAATAGCGTCTGTTTCCCAAGAAACAGAAGACTGTCACCGCAATCTATATAACTTAATGTTTAAAAACGGATGGTACGGTTTGGAAAAAGAAACTCCACAAACTATTCAACAATCGGTTCAGCAATTTTCTAACTACATGCAAAGTCAAGATCCATATAGAGGTAATGTAATACAATAAAAGAACACGTGTTCAAGAAGAATAAACTCAAGGTAAAACAACAATAGTTATGCGAGACAAAAGGTTGGTTAGTTGTTAACCAACCTAGAAAATAATTTAGAATTTACAACAATCGAAAGGGTGGCGGTAAGATGAATCTTAAGTGGATGAAACTTTTATCAACGGTTTTTCTTTCAATTTTCTTGTTATTAGGGTGTAATAATGGAGATGATGTTTCCAGGGTCAATTTTTCGTTTTAGGGGAAATTAAGAAATGTTATCAGTTACAGATTTACTTACGATACAGAAAAAACCAAATATAAAAGACGTTTCCCTTCAACTATTCCAAGAGTTTTACAAGGAACATTTATGTGGAAGAGTTTTTCATTTTGAATTAGATGATACCGATAGACCATCGATTAAACTGCGTTTCAAAGAAGAAAACCTGTGTCACTTATTAGGGATTCAATACATAGTGGCTAAGCTTAAAAATAAACATGAGTATGCTGGTAAAACAGGTTATCAAAAGCTAGAAAATGGAACGCTCACTTTTGACTTTTTGAAAGCTACAGATAGGACATGGTTCAAATCAAAAAGAAATCGAATGCTGTATTTTCCATTTGTACATCAAATTGTTCAAAACCCAACAGTAATTGTCTTTTCAAATGACGGTTTAAACACAAATCTTGATGTTGATGCATTAGTCGTTTGTTCACTCAATGAAGGTGGTGTATCTATAACGGTATCTCCATCCTTTACGCCTGCATTGTCAACACTCCAAAAACCAGTAGTCATCGCATCGGCAATAACTGCTAACTTTTCATCTGGTTCTTCACAAGTCTCTGGAATTTTGAAATGAGTAAAGTTGGCAAATGGCACTCTTAAATATTCAGCTTGCCCACCTGGATAGCCCCCCGTCGTACCAGAATATCCAAAATAGGCACCCATATCACCATTATCATTTGAATTATCACATTGGCTTTCCAAATGATTTTTACAGTAATGGCATTCACCGCATGCTATATTAAAAGGAATAATGACACGATCTCCCTTTTTTAGTTTGGTCACGCCTGGACCAACTTCTTCGACGATTCCCATTGGTTCATGACCAATAACATAGTTTTCTTGCAGGTTAGGAATCATGCCGTGAATTAAATGTAAATCAGACCCGCATATAGCTGTACTCGTTACTTTGATAATCATGTCATCTGGTTTTTCAATCTTTGGATCTGGAACTTCTTTCACTACAACATTTTTAATACCTTGATATGTTACTGCCTTCATTGGTCACAGCCTCCAGTGTTAGTGTTCATCAGGTGTCCGGTCAAACATACCTTTTCTATTGGTCTCAACAGGAAATAGATTCATTTTGCCAATCATCAAGGTATTGTTGGCTGAAAGTTGATCTAGTTTATACTGTTCACTTAGTTCGTATGGATGGAACCATTTTTTATTAATCATTAGTTCTGTAATTTCTTGGTACATGGCAATCCCTTGCATTAACTGGTTTCGTAAGACCGTTCTAACATCAGGTGATGCGGACTCCGTTAATGCGACAGCAATATTGCGCACGCCTTCTTTGGCACGAAGAAGTAAATCCATCGCAAATGTGGTATCTGCCAGCTCTGGTACGTGCAGTGAGTTTATAGGGTCTAAATAGTCATGGTTCAATGAATTTGCCTCCTTTTCAATTGACTATTGGCGTTGGACGGTTTTGAGGAACAGGAGCTTCAAAAGGTGCACGTTGATAAATTGCCTGTAATTCCCCAAGCGCTTCGATGGATTGTTCAACATCTTTTTGCATTAACGCTCTCAAATCTTGATCAAATACCAATCCTTGCATTAGTTTTGATTTCGCTAAGCAAAGGGTTTTGAAATTAATAACTTCATGCAAATCCAATGATTCATGATCGGCTAATTTTTGATTATCCATTTCTACTTAACCTCCTTATTCGTTAATACAATCAATTGTATTGTTCCAAAAATAGGAGGAAACATTCTTTAAGGTTTTTTATAATCGGTAAAATTCATAAATGGGAGGAATTCATTAATTTGTGTAGCTGGGGATGATGGCTGCTGCGGTCCTTTTTTCATGTACAAAAAAAATGTTCAACCAGATATATCGTAAGTCCGAAATATAAATACAGAATTGAACTTACCAACATTATAAAAATTTCCAGGAACAGTTTAACATTTACCAAATAAACTGTTCCTAATTTTAAGTTTATTTATTATCAAAAGGTCGGAGCAGGAAATTCATCAATTTTGATACGAAGTAAACTATAAGGTTTCTGTCGTAAGTCTTTTCCATAATGAAATCTAGGCTGTCGATGTAATTGGTTCACAATGACATACAAATATTGATCCGGACCAATTGAAAAAGTATCCGGCCACAACATTCTCGGGTCATGTATGATCGTTTCCATTGTGCCATTTGGCAATATCTTGCGGATACAGTTGTGTTCATAATCTCCAGCATAAACAGTTCCCTTTGCATCAGTGATCATTCCATCAGATGCACCTTTTTCTCCCCAATACTCCACATGATAAGGTAATTCCATGTCCGGTATGCTTCTGTCTCTCAGGGCTTCTGTTGTGATCGAGAACAGATGACGACTGGTTAGTGGACAAAAAAATAATACCCTTCCATCAGGCGAAATCGCAATACCGTCAGAAGCCAGTCTAAATGGAGAAGTACTGCCATCTTTATTTCGATTCATTAATACTTTTCCTTCTACTTTCGGTATAAAATAGGGATCGGGTGAAGTTGAATTTGCCCCATTTAACCGTCTGAAGGCGTTCCATCTGCTAAATCTACGACGATTATAGCTCCTGGTCCTGTTGAAGAAGAATCCGTTATATAAGCATACCCTGCTTTTCCAACACGAAAATCAAAACGGACATCATTCAAATAAGTTGTAGGCAGGACAACATCTTCTGTAAAGGTATATACTTTTCTTATTGTATTCGTTTCTAGATCAACAGCGACTAATTTTGCCCCCCCTTTAATAGGTTCAGAAAAATTGGGTGCAGCTGTATCTAATACCCAAAGTGTTCCCCTTCCATCAGCAACTACACTTTGGACACTGATAAAAGTCCTTGTAAAATTCTCGGGGTTAACCAAATTGGTTTGTAAATTAGGATAAGGCTGCAATTTATCCTCAACAATTTCCGCCACCGTAAATTTAACATCGTCTCCCCATTTCGGGAAGCAAATGAAAATACGACCGGTTTCTGAAACAGTAACACCTGTAGGCATAGCCCCATAAAATGGATAAACCAGTTCAAAATTACCGAAATATTTTTCACTAGGTAACATAGGTATCATCATATCCTCCTTAAGCATCAAACGGGATATCACCTATATATGATTTATATTTTTTCTAGTGCATGTTTCTTAATAAGTTTTTTTCTATAAAACATTAACCTCTATCGATTCAACAACTAAAGTCGGTCGGAAGAACAAAATCGCTAACGCGACTTAAATCACGTCCCAAGTGGGGTAGCGTCAGGAAAGTGCGGATTTACAACGTTAAGGAAATCAAAATATAAAAAGTCTAATTTCTCGGTGTTATAAGTGGAAAATTAGGCTTTAGTTACTTCATTAAAGCGCCTGATTGATGAAGACTAAAGTTTATATTCACCAAGAAAATTGATGTGCTCTTATCCTAACAAATTGTAAAAAAGAGACATGAATGTTGCTTTTTTTCATACTGTATTTTGGAGGTGGAAAAATGGCAAGAGTCGCTTACCGAGATGCAGACGTTGATTTAATGGCAAGGATGATGAGAGCAGAGGCTGAAGGTGAAGGAGTACAGGGGATGCTATATGTTGGAAACGTGATTGTAAACCGTGCTGTAGCTGATTGTGCGGATTTCATGGATGTAAGGACCATTGAAGATGTTATTTTTCAAGTACAAGGGGGAAATTACTCCTTTGAAGCTGTGCAAAAAGGCAATATATTTTATCAACGAGCAAGAGAATCTGAAAGAAGATTAGCAAGAAAGAATTTGGAATATTGGAGAGATTACCCAGCGAAATATGCTCTTTGGTACTTTAATCCATATGGTCCGTGTCCTCCAACATGGTATGGCCAACCTTTTAGTGGTCAATTTAAACAACATTGTTTTTATGAACCAGCGCCTGGAACATGTGAAAGCGTTTATAGTCGTTGAGGAAAAGATTCGAATATTTTTAAAAACTAAAACTTTTAGCAGCAAAAAAAAGGATTTTCTTACTGGAAGATCCTTTTTTCAGTGTCTATAAACATGATTATGTTAATTATAATCCCCTATAAACATGGTTTTGGTTCCCTTGATGGCTAATGGTTTTATTCATTTCTTACATATTCAATTTCAAAGGAGGATTTCCAATAAAATCACTTTTTCTTTTTTCGGTCCGAATTTTTGCGATTAGCTCATTCTATAGGGGGTAGCGTCAGGAAAATGCGGATTTACAACGTTAAGGAAATCAAAATATCTAATTTCTCGGTGTTATAAGTGAAAAATTAGGCTTTAGTTACTTCATTAAAGCGCCTGATTGTTGAAGACTAAAGTTTTTATTCACCAAGAAAATTGATGTGCTCTTATCCTAACAAATTTTATTTAGGACTTACATGTATGCCTTCACTCTCTCGCCAATCTGCGTAAAGTATACGCTTTACATTATCAAATCCATTGGTAGTTAATTGGTTATCTAACCACTGTTGATCAAATCCGAGTTCATGTAAATTATCCCATATAATTTCCCCATCTATAATTAACGACGTTGGGAGGTCTACTGGACTTTCTGGAAGATTGAGATCTTGCTTGTCTGGTTTTTGATACTTGGATTTTAATAATAAACTTATTTGCCCATTAGCTTCCAATATACCGTATTTGACTTCGCGAACTGAAAAGACATTATTTTGACGGAGTATACTCAATACTTGATTTACATCCAATTTGTTCTTTGTAAGTAACTTTCTGTCCATAACACCATCTCGAATGATGATGTTAGGATTGCCTAATAAGAGAGAACGTGTCGATTTATTTTTTAGAGTCATAAACTCTATTCCCAACATAAGAAACGTCCACAATCCGATGGCATATAAAAAATGAAAAATCCCTATCTTATCTTGATAAATGGTATTTCCTAATAAATCTCCAAGTACTAACACAAAAACTAAGTGAAACGGGGTTAACTGATAGATGGACGTTCTGCCTGTTATGATAATAATAAAAAATAAAGTAGCAAAACCAACGATGACTTTAATCGTCAGTAAACCAATAGTAACTTCTTCCAAAGTCTTTTCCTCCAATTTAAATTTTACTTAGTTGTAAGATCTTGAGGTTTAGATAAAGAGGCAAGTTTTAGAATTAAAGCTCGAGTTACAATTCCAACAATGAAGTAATATATGAATGAATATCTGTATCTCCACTCTATATAATTAACAAATTTGACCCACTCGCAAAAGGGTTCACCTATAAATGCATATGTTAGTGCCATAATGATCTGGGCTAAAATAAAAGATTTCCATGTTCTAAAATATTGATATAACAACATGTAAGCTACAGGTATCATTGAAAAATCAAAGGGAAAGGCCCTAGGAATAATAGGTAGAATGCAATTGGATAATCCCAAAACCTATATTGTAAGCCAACTACATCTAATAAGGTTGTTGTTATGATAATTATGGTACCAAATAACAAAATTTCTAAAATAATGTCTCGTTTAACAAGTTTAGCCCATATAAACCAAGGCACAACTAAAAAAACGACTAGTATCCACCATTCCCAAGTTAAAAACTCATTTTTAGCCAACCATTTAATTCTAAATGATAGAGCTTATCTTCTAATAAACGTATTTCCTTAAGATGTTCAAATATATTATCTATTGATATCACCCCTATATTTAAATGAAAAGGTAACAGATATTTTTGAATTCAAACTCTTTGAGCTGCCTTTTTAGTATTACCGTTTTTTAGTAATGTAATCATTCCATATTATGGTACTGTTCTTGCTAAAGTTACTCGCAGCGATATTTATCAACTTTTTTCGGAATGTTTATATAGTGAAACAGAATTACATGGGAAAGCGTTAAATCTTATGAGTTTAAAAAGTTTAAATGATAGACCACCAAATATGGAATACCCAAAAAGTGTAGAATTTATACAACACAACATCGTTAATAAATACATGGTTTGGTGAGAAAAGACCTTTAAATACTTTAGAAATAGGAGAACTTTTTGCAGCAGTTGAAAGAAATACAATTGGTCTAGTTCTTTTAATGGGATTAATACAGGTAATGAAAGACAAAGAAATAAAAGATTACTTATTAAAAGGAAAAAAACTTACTGAAAGACAAATAGAAGCATTTTCAAAATTTTTGAAGGGAAATTGTAATTTCATGGGTACCCCCCTGACTATGGAGGTAACCGATTCAACAACATTACCATTTTCCGAAAGGTTAATTATGTTTTTCATTGGTTCTTCAAATCAAGTTGGTGTTTCTGCTCTCGGATACGCTCTATCTATTACAATGAGAAAGGATTTAGCAGCTGTGTGGTCCCTATTCTTTGTGGATGTAATGAAGTACGGTGGGGAAGGATTTAACATTTTAGTTGAACGCGGATGGATGGAGAAACCCCCTCAACCGATTGATAGGAATGAATTTTACAAATCCTAAGTACTTGAATTTGGAGCAAACTAAATGGCGAATGAAAAACAAACTTTATTATGTAATTTTACGTATAGTATATTCCAGTTCGATGGCTGCTGATTTAAGACGTAAATATATGATTTGTCTGTTTAACCCTCCTCCTAATACTCCGGATGTGCTGCATTAGGCATTTGAACTGGTAAATTACCCTTTTAATGGCAAATTTATTATCTTAAATCCAGGCCCCCCTTTTTGAAGCTTTCAAAGCTTATAGTACGATTCAGTTTCTAATTTCATTTTATTAACGATATGCCTTATCATCATATCCTTTTTTATTTATTCCAACGTTCCCAACTAGTAACAGTAACATCTCCTTATCACCTTCAGCTCTTAATAATCTTCCTAAAAAGAGGCAATATCTGATTCCCTAGCATTAATTACTCCCAAAACTTCACCTCATTGTATTGTCCAACTTAATGGAGGCTTAGCTTGGGTAATGCTTATAACCTGTAGAATAAAAATTAGAATAAAAAAATAATAAACGGAGAAAATAATTTAGGAATATAAATGACGATAGAAAGGGCGGTAAAAAATGAATCTAAAGTGGTTAAGACTATTAACAGCAGTTTTTCTATCTGCCATCATGTTAATGGGGTGTAATAATGTAGAAGAGGATAATGATCCACCACCACCTGATATAGAAGAGCCAATTGAAGATCCTAAAGATGCAAATGACCTAGATAATGTAGATGAAAATAAAGATGATGAAGCTGATTTAGTGCCTGATACAGAAGAACCAATTGAAGATCCTAAAGATGCAAATGACCTAGATAATGTAGATGAAAATAAAGATGATGAAGCTGATTTAGTGCCTGATACAGAAGAACCAATTGAAGATCCTGAAGATGTAAATGACCCGGATAATATAGATGAATAATGATTTAAAAAGGTATAGATTAATAAGTTTCAACACCGTTTGTTTAGAACTGCTTCTTGTAAGAGAAGATGACAAAAGTGGGAAATAGAGTAATGGACAGCTTTAAAGCTGCCCATTACTCTATTTATTATGTAATTCTCCTTAGGTCCAGATAAAAAAATGTCCTCCTAATAAACATCAAGTCCACTGTTTTCGAGCTGACAGTTTAAAAATACTTTTAAACATTTTAAATCATTTCTACTAGTTTTTCCTCTATAGCATGGATCATATCAACTAGTCATTTTTTAAACATTTCATTAATTTCCCAAGATTCGATTCGTTATATAAGTGGTCTGTGGGTCCATACCTTTACCAATTAAATAGGTCATTGCAGCAACTTCCTCCAATGCATGGACATATACGTATCTTTTGCTTTTTCTAATTCATATTTTACAAAAGGGGCAATAATATTTAACACTTGTGATTTCAAATGGTTGTTTGATTTGTTGCTCTATATTGAGGGTGATAATTAGATATGTGATTATGATATTGAAAGCTTCTTCGATAACATTAATCATCACAAGTTGGTAGATATTCTGAAAAGAAGAATCCAAGATGAAAAATTCATCCACCTTATCTGGAAATTCTTACGTGCCGGTTATAGGAGAAATGGATATATCACAACACACATTCAGCGGGACTCCGCAGGGTGGAATCATCAGTTCGATTTTAGCAAACATCTATCTAAATGAACTAGATCAGTTCATAAGGGAATTAACCCGGTCTTTTACAAAAGGGGAAAGAAGAAATCGAAACCCTGAATATAGGAGACTTAGTGACACTAACTTCTTAACTATGATGGACAATATTATGGTATATAAGGGAGGATGAGGAAGTGAGGGGGATACTATGAGTGATAAAAAAAGAGAATCTTGATTTTTCGTTCAAGCATATTGGGCAGCGAATGGCTTATGTATGATTTAAGTTTTACCAGCGTGACCTATATAGTGCTTTTGTAAGGAGGCTTCTTTCTTGAGGAAATTTATTTTTAAAAGATTATTTCTTTTAGGAAGAGCGTTACTATCTATTTTAGGAATGAAGTAGCCAGAAGGAGATAAAAATTGAAGTTGGAACTTTTGTTATTCCAAAAATATGTCCTACTTACATTTTTGGAAGACGGGATGATTATATGATTATGATAGCCAATAGAAAAAATGCGTTTCTTATTGATTCTGAGACCCTTTATTTAAATTGATGTAAATGTCCTTGAGTGTATGTGGGTGGGACATAGGGGCATTGTCCCTATTGGCTACTCTAACACTTAGGATAATTCTATTACCCTAAAACGAAAGTGTCCTTTCACCTTGTCCCTCAATTACCCTAGAAGTTGCTATACACAAATGAATATGCTTATTTTAATGTATCCTGTCCCAAATCCTACTTAGATCTAAGGGAACATACACTTTATCGCCATGAATTTCCTTATGTATAATAGGATTTTTAAAACTCTCCTCTAAACTTACAAAAAAATTCTTTTGTCTAGCCCGTGGTTTTGGTCCTAAAACCATTTCACTATAATCTTTATGCATATTTCCTATTCTCCTTTGATAATTTTCCACTTTCGTATGTTAAATAATTTATAACACAAACCTGCAACTATTACTCCATTTCTAAAACAAAAAGCAAATATGTCTATGTTTGGACTAAAACTCACAGTAACCATGAATAAATCAACTGAATTTTAATCACTTTTGTAAAAAAGCGTGATTTTCAATTTTCACTACCCTTCCTCTCGCAGAGTTTTACTTACAAAATGTATTTTTACCAAAAACATTAAAATATTTCATATTTGAATTTTTTAATATTGATATATATTTAAAACTAAATGAATAAATATATATTTTATTTAGCACCATATTAATGTCAACCATAGGAGGTGTTATTCATGACAGTCATCAATGACGTTAAAACAGCTTTAGCAGGATTAAAAAGCGCTCAAGCTAGCTTTGAAACATTTGCTCTCAGTACGGATAATCAACAAGCTAAGCAACTTTATCAAGATGCTGCTACACAAACCCAATCTGTTATTGATAATGTTGAACCACGTGTTCAACAAATCGAACAAGAAGAACCTCAATACAAACAACAATAATGAGTATGGCGAAAAGGTTGGTTGAGAGGCCAACCTTTTTTAGCATCCCAATACTGGTAAAACATGGAGGTGATTTCATGAAAGTGAAAATATTATTTTTCATTTTAATCCTTATCGGAATGGGTTCAGGGTGTAACGGAAACCAAAATCAGTTAGATAATTATAATGATTTGAGTATTTCACAAGTACATACAAGTAAACCAATTGATCAATCTGTTGCCAATCATGCTAAAGAAAAGATTATCACTAAGGAAGAAATTTCGGATGTAAAGGCTGTGAATACAAATAATGAGCTTTTAGTAGCGATAAAAGTCAGAAATTTCAACCGTTTCCGATTAAAAAATATCGAGAAGTCAGTTAAATCTGACTTAAAAAAAATGTATCCAGATCACAATGTATTTGTTTCGAGTGATAAAAAAATGTTCTGGGAACTTGAAAACATAGAACAGAGACTGAAAAAAAACGATACGAATGAGAAAAACTTAAAAAAGGATTTAAATAAACTGAAAAGTCTAATGAAGGAACAAACATAAAGAGAAAGGATCGAGTTATGTCTAATAATCAAAAGAAACAACTTACTCCTGTGCAACAGGAATACCAAAAATTGCAAAAACAACGAGAGATTAAAAGACCGGTTGTTAAAAATTGTATAAAGGCCTTTATAACTGGTGGTCTTATCTGTCTGATCGGTCAGTGTATTTCTGACTTCTACATTTATTTTTTTGATTTTACTGAGCAAACGGCCGGAAATCCGACAGTGGGTACGTTAATTTTTATTACGATGCTTCTTACTGGTTTTGGTGTATATGATCGAATGGCCCAATTTGGAGGGGCTGGAACAGCTGTACCCGTAACTGGTTTTGGCAATGCGGTCATATCACCTGCCATTGAGCATCGTTCCGAAGGATTTGTACTGGGCGTAGGCGGCAACATGTTTAAATTAGCAGGGGCGGTTATTTTATTTGGTGTTTTTTCTGCTTTTGTCATTGCCCTCATCAAAACCATTTTAATCCAGTGGGGTGGTTTATAATGCTGGCAGGTCATCGTACATGGATTTTTGAACAAAAACCAGTGATACTTTCAACTGGAACAGTTGGAGGACCATTTGAAGCAAACGGAGCGATCGCAGAAGATTTCGATCTCCTTCATGCTGATTTATGGCTTGGACAGGATTCCTATGAAAAGGCACATAAAGTCCTTTTTGAAGAAGCCTGTCAAAAAGCCATGGAAAAAGGGGGCATCCAAAAAGATCAAGTTCAATTTATCCTAGCTGGGGATCTGATCAACCAGATAACTCCGACAAGTTTTGCTAGTCGAACAATTGGAGCTCCGTATTTTGGTTTATTCGGTGCCTGCTCTACGTGGGGTACCGCCAGCATTTCGGAAAAAAAACACGCTAAGAGAACTTATTTGAAAAAAGAGCCAAAATTTACCCCGTTAAGAGTAAATCGGCTCTTTCATATTTAAAGGGCGTAAGGATTGTAAACTTGTTGAATGTAATCCCTCAAACTTATATTCTCCTAAGAAATTGATGTGTTCCCAACCTAAAGGCCATATATACGGCATTAAATCTTCTCGAAATTCGCCTGTATGTTTTAATTCTTCTACTGCTTTTTCCATATAAACCGTATTCCATACACTTATCGAATTAATAATAATATTAAGTGCACTGGCCCGTTGTAATTGATCTTGAAGAGCTCGCTCTCTAAACTCTCCGCTCTTTCCAAAAAATATGGCTCTAGCTAAGGCATTTGTAGCCTCACCCTTGTTTAAACCTTTTTGTATTTTCCTTCTCACTGATTTACTTGAGATATAGTCTAAGGTGAAGATAGTTTTTTCTATTCGTCCCATTTCACCAAGAGCGGTTGCCAATTTATTTTGTCTTGCATAAGATCCAAGTTTCCCCATTATAAGTGAGCTAGATACTTTACCTGTTCTTACTGAGTATGCTAACCGTAAAACATCATTGTAATTTTCTTGAATGACCTTTAAATTAATTTTACCTTTTAATAGTGCCTGAACATTTGGATATTCTTGCACACCGTTAATAGTAAAAAGTTTCGTATCCATTAAGTCACGAATACGTGGTGCAAAGCGGAAGCCTAGAAGATGTGTTAATCCGAAAACTTGATCTGTATATCCAGCGGTATCTGTATAATGTTCTTCAATCATGAGGTCTGTTTCATGATGAAGTAAACCGTCAAGGACGTATAGTGCATCTCGGGCATTTGTATTAATTACTTTTAAATAGAAGGAAGCAAATTGATCACTTATAAACCTATAGATAGTTGCTCCTCTTCCTGTTCCATAATGCGGGTTTGAATCAGCATGTAAAGAGCGAACGCCAATAGGTACCCGCATTCCATCTGAGGACGATGTATTACCGTCTCCCCAATATGTTGCTAATTGTCGCCGATGTTGAAAATTAACCAGAACAGACTGAGCTCGAACCATAGCATCATCATACATTCTCCATTGTGCAGTGTTTGCCATTTGTCTATAAGAGATTCCAGGAGTAGCCTCTGCCATTTTTGTAAGACCAATATTTGTTCCCATTGCCATCAGAGTTGCTAATACTATATTCTTCTCTTCTTGATCAGGAGATTTGTTCGTTGAAGCATGAATAAATTGCTCATGAAATCCAGTCCAGCTGGCTACTTCTAATAGTAAATCTGTGAGCTTTATTCTTGGCAACATATTATGTAGACGGATACTAAATGCTTTTGCTTCTTCTGGAGTCCCTTTATCTAACCTTTCCACATATAGCTTTCCTTGGCTGATATCAACACCTTCTAATTTTTCACTGTTTTTTGATAACCAGTCCAAACGTTGGTTTAGCGAAGTAATCCTTTCTGTTAAGTACTCCTCGACCGTTAAAGGAACTGCCAAGTAATTTTCCACATTTATTATGTTTCTCCAATCCTCTTCAGATATTAAGTAATCATCAAATGCCTTATGCTGTCTACTTCCTGAAACAAATATATCTCCTGATCTTATGTAATTTCGCAACTCTGTTAATGCTGCCAGTTCGTAATAATGTCGGTTAACATTACCTTCGTCGTCATACACATGTTTTTGCCAACGATTTGATACAAAATTCAAAGGTGCACTCATCGGTACTTTTCGCTTTCCGTTTATGTTTAAATCATGTATAGTATGAAGCGCTTGAAGTACTGGCTCTGCCGATTTAGTTGATCCAAACTGGAAGACCCTTAATAGGGCAGGCGCATACCGCCTGATATAGGAATATCTAGTCTCCAACAAATCTAAATAATCATAGCTTATAGGTCTTGATAACTGTTTGGCTTCCTCAACCGATTCCACCATTTTATCCCACGGCATAACATCATCTAGAGCTGTAAAAGCATCTTTCCCTACTTCTTTCGCTTCAATAAGTGCTCCACATATCTTGATAAATTGTACAAGTTTTTCATTCAGTTTTTTACCATTTACTTTTTGCATCTCATCTTGTGCTTTTTTTCCTTTTAATTGAAGATTCATCATGATACGGTCGTGTATTTCAATTGCATAATCGATTAAATCTTGTGTAATTTCTAGCATAAAAGCAACTAAAATACTGTATCTTCTTACTTCATCAAATCTTCTAAAGGCATACGGTTCATATTTTGATCCTAATCTTGCAAGCTGCCGAAGGCGGTTGGAATTAATCTTGCTCGTATCAACTACAAGCCCTATATCTTTTACATATTCAAACCGCTCCACAACCTTGAGAAAAGACTCTGGTGATGGTTGAGAAGGAAGCAGTTTTAACCAAGCTAATGGCGAAATTCCATTGTTTGTGGGTAGAAGTAAAGCATCTATTCTTTTCTTTTGTTCAGATGTTAAGTCATCATACAAAATACTGTATACCTATTGATCTGCTTGCTGTTTGGCTTCCCAAACTATATTTTCAATTACATACATGGCAGGAAGAATAACTTTTGATTTCCGTAACATGGACAGTGCTATTTCAATTAAATGAAGTGAGTTGCTGTTTTCCATAGCTTGTTGTGTAAGATGTTTCAACAGATTTTCTTCATGTTTAGAAGAAAAATTACTGTACTCATACTCTTCACGAATTTCACTAAGATGCTCCCATAATGTGTTATTACGATTAGCATATTTAGAAAATTCTTCTGCAGGAATCTGTAGCTGTCTTGCGATATGGTTAATTACTGACATAGGAATATCTATATACTCGGTTAAAGACCAGCCAGGATAACGAATTAATGCAAGCTGAAGAGCAAATCCTAAACGATTGTATCCTCTACGGTGCTTGAATATTAAATGTAAGTCATGTTTAGAAAAGGTATGAAATGTTACCAAATCCCATTCTGTTAAACGTGATAAATCCATTAACTCATTTCGTTGTGCCTCTGACAGTAATTGTTTAACTCCCATTGTTTCCCCATTGCTCCTTTATAAGAGTTCCATTTTATTTTTTAACTGCAGTTGATTTGGATTTGTGTAAAGTAATGTTGTATGGATATTAGAATGCCCAGCTTGATTTGCAACTTCATGAATACTAAATCCTTTTTCAATTGCATTGGTACAGAAGAAGTGTCGTAACTGGTGTGGAGTAATAACCTTGCTATATGATTTGAAGATACGATTGACGACCGTACGGTCGAGCTTTTCCCGCTTTTTACTAATAAAAAGATAAGCAGATTCATGTGCTGTACTGTATGTTTTTCGTTCGATAAGATAATCTTTGATAGCATGAGTTACCTTACTATTTAGCAATACAATTCGTTGTTTATTTCCTTTTCCACTTCGAATTATACATTCCCCAGTCTGTAAATTGAAATCGCTAAATTTGATAGATAATGCCTCTGAAATACGCACTCCCGTGTATGCCAGGAGAGTGACAATTGCATAATTGCGTTTGTTCTTATCCTCTAACACACTTTGCAAAAACTTCTTTACATCTAATTCAACAATTTGGGTTGGAGAAGCATACGCAGTTTGAACCTTTATCATATCTGTTTTTAAAATCACCTGGTCTTGTTGAACGCTTTTCTTTATTAGAAATTCATTAAATTTAGCAAGACTACTAATCTTGTGGTTGATAGTTTTGGCATTTAACATTTTGACATTCTTTAAATAGCTAATGTAATCTAAGATATTTTGTCGGTACAAATTTGTTAATTTTCTGTCATATGAACCTTCAAACCATTTTATGTACTGTCTAATACCTAATGTGTATCCCTGAATAGTGTTCTCAGTTTTCTTCTCCTGTTTAAGATAAGAAGAAAACTGTTTTGCAACATTCATGTATTTTTCTCCTCTTCTGTAAGTTGTGTTGCATCCATAAATGTTCACTTCTTAATAAATTGTGTTGCGTTAAACCTATAGATTCATAGTTATTATAGCACCTAATACAACACAATTAATATTGTGTTGTATTAGGTGCTATAAGGAAATCGAAATACCACTTCTTAGCAAAAGAGAAAATAATAAAGAAGCCTAATTCCTTAACATGTGAAATTAGGTTTCTTACTACAATATTTAACTTCAATTAGGAAAGGATTGTCCACTTTAAAAAATAATATATTTATATTTCAGATCGAAAAGTTTTACCTAACTGGTTACCAAGACCAAAATAATGACGAAAATTATATATAAGTGGGCTCCATTTATTTGGGTCAATATGATTTTCTTCAATAATGATTTCCTTATGAGCATGTACATGTATAGCTTGTGTCTCAACAATTGCAAAATCAGGAGAGTAATCAGGAATTCGAATGTGTTTCACCCTTGCCTCAATTTGAATTGGACATTCCATAATTCGAGTAGGTTTGACCGATTTAGACTCAGTAGGTGTTAATCTACTAATATCATATTTTTCTTTTTCATATGTAAATCCATTCTTTTTCTTATAATCTGGAACGGGATTTTTCCCTGTATAGGGGGCTAATTGTTCAACATTCTCCCATAATGAAGGACTCGGAACATTGATTACACATTCAGGATGTCGTTCTAAATTTTCAATAGCTTTCCCTCCAAGTCCAATTCCTAATATAATACAATCTCCTAATGCCCATGATGATGACATAGGGCTGATGTTTACTGTTCCATCTTCATTTAGCGAATTTAGTAAAATCACAGGAGTTCCGTAGTATAGAATTTTAGGTTTAATAATATCTGTGTTTGGAACCTGAGCCATTTTTTTCATCTTTATTTCTCCTCCTATTCATATGTTCTTCCTTATTTATTGTAGAATATAAACATTTCGATTATCATCGAAATATGGATTACATTAAGGGGGGAATTAAAATGAATGCAAATCCAAATGTAGCAATGATTGCTACTCTTGTAAGTGAAGCTTCTCGTGCAGCAATATTAACAGTCTTATTAGATGGTAGATTCCATCCTGCAAGCGAATTAGCATATATGGCAGGAATCAAACCACAGACGGCTAGTTTTCATTTGACAAAAATGGTCGATGCGAATGTAGTTACAGTTGAAAAACAAGGGAGACATCGATATTATGGAATTCGAAATCAGGAAGTTGCTCAAGTTATGGAGTCATTTTTATCAATAGCTCCACCAATTGAAATTAAATCATTAAAACAGGCTTCGGAAGATAAAGCGATGCGTTTTGCAAGAACATGTTATGATCACCTTGCAGGGAGTTTAGGAGTACAATTAACAGATTCTTTAATTAAAAAAGGTGTTATTTATGAAGAAAAAGACGGGTTTACTGTTACTGAAAAAGGAGAAATATTTTTCTTAACTTTTCAAATTGACCTTGAAAAAGTTAAGAAGAAACGTCGTTCTTTTACTCACAAATGTTTAGATTGGAGCGAAAGACGTCACCATCTTGCGGGAGCATTAGGAAATGCCGTCTTAGAGAGATTATTAGAGTTAAATTGGATTCAACGTCTACCGAAAACACGAGCAATAAAAATCACTTCTGAAGGAAAAAAGGGACTAAAAGAAACATTTTCTTTTGATATTACAAACAACTAAGTTTTGAATATAAAACAGCCGATTTATCCTTAAAGAAGTTAAAATCGGCTGTTTTTTTGTCGAAATTTTCTTAGCGTGGTTTTTTTCCGAAATGCTGGCGGTACCCCTTATTGACATGATGGTATTAGTTTTATTCTCCAATACCAACCCTCTTAATTAAATAAGAAAATTTTTTGATTGGAGAAAGAATTATTTTATGAGTGGAATAGGAATACAGGAGTGTGGGGAAATATTGAAAAGAAAAAGACTGAACTCTTACTGGACAATGATTACAGACGTACAGAATAGAAGGAAGCAAAGGGATTAAAATTGGTTACTGATTGGAATGGGGATTGGACTAAGATTGATTTGCGATGGGATTTTTTATGATTTTGGAAATAAAAAACGAAGGTCTGCCGGGAAAAGTACCGGAAAACCTTCGGAATTGGAATGTAATTTTTACTTAAGAACCCTTAATTTTATTTATGGAAACATTGAAACTTCCTAATTAGTTATTTTTATCCCGATTAGTCGTTTTGTATTTTTCACCTTTGCTGTCATAAGTGATCCATTCTCCAATAGGTTCTCCATTTTCAAAGTATCCTGAACGTTTTATGGTTCCATCAGCACGATACCATTCCCAATAACCTACTGGTAAATCCCCAATCATTTTCCCCTTCGACCATATCGTTTTCCCGTTTGCATGGTACTTTATCGTGTATCCATCAATCACATCTAGTTTCTTTTCTTTAACGCCATTTGGCTGTATTATGTCACACTGTTCTTTCTCCATAACAGACCTCCGTTAAATTTTTTAAATGATAAATGAGGAAAAATTAGATATTTCTATTTTGGTTCGAAAATATTTATTTTGGGGTTACAATACTGTTCAGTAATAATAATGTCTTGCTTCCCTCATTTTCTCAAACCCTTGTTATTCCTACATTTTTATTTCTGAATTTTCACCCAGTTAAAATAGAGTTCTGCACAACTCACCCATTTTCCCGATTTTCTTCTCACTTTTTTCTGCCACAACTTTATTTTTAATTAAAATAATGTCGTGGGATTTCTTGCTTTTCTTCCTGCCTTTTTCTCCTGCTTTTTCTCACTCTTTTCGGGATTATGGGGTTCTTACGAACCCCTTACACTTTTTATCCAAACGTTGATAGAACAGGGCTTATCAGGCTTTTTCTTCTATTTTTTAGTCAGGCAAAAAAGGATGGGATTCCTGTTCCCACCCTTCTTATCTTTTCATTTCTTCCTGCCTTTATCCACACGTTTTCCACAGGCATATCAGAACTTTGTTTTGATTATGACAGGGGTTTATTATGTGGCACAGGAGTTTATTATGGGGTTACATAGTTACTGCAGGGAATAGGATTAAAGGGATTAGGGAGTATAAAGCATTTTAATCCCACAACTCATTTCATATATGTAGATAAATATTGCAACAGCAATTTTCTTGCCTTTTCAAAATCCATATATTCTTGGTAAAATCCATCATATTGAGTTATGTTATCTTCAAAAAATCTATATTGTTTAAAGAACTCAAAGAATGAAAACCTCAACATTTCTATTTGACCTTTTGGAATTTTATTTGATTTCCCTATTAAAACATAACTTAAAGACCCAGCGATGTTCATGCAATAAGTATTAAAATCCGCTGTCAACCAGTTATCATCATCAGATAACTTGGAAAAAGCATTACTGTAATCTTCTTGGATTTTATCTGTATCTCTATAGGGGAACGGTTTCTGCAATTTCTCATTTATCAGTACCAGTTGTCTTTCAATATCATTCAAATCCATTTCCTTTTCTCCGCATCTTCCACATTATTTCCTGTTACGTTAATCATTTCGATAGTATCAACCTTCTTAACTCCTTTGTCATTTGTGGGGATGTAAGATAAATAGAATCATCGGTAATATACATAAACGTACTCTTCTCATTTTCCTTTCCTAACCATAAATGAATTCCATGTGTAGGCAGTCCCCCTTCTTCCGCCTCGTATTCCACCATTACATCGTAATCAGGTTCAGATATCTTAACCTCCCCTGGTTGTTTGACAGCAGTCGTAATCGCCTTTTCAAAAACATCTAATGATTCATCATCTTTAATTGATAGAATAATCTCCTCATTCATTTCTCCTGTTCCATTCGACTCTGAAATTTTAATTTCTGATATTTTTCCATCTAAAAGAACCATTGTTTCTTCTTGTTGTAATTGGCAACCTATTAAAGCGATTGCAACACATAAAATTGTTAATATCGAAAATATAACTTTCAAGCTATTTTCTCTCCTCTATCATCAAAATGATGACCTTTACAAAGTGAGCAGAGTTGCCCACTTAATAAGATGGTTTATATATTCTATCGGTGTCGGTATCAATCACAAAATCAACCTCTGTATCTTCGTTATAGGCAAGTTGGTCAAAACAGTTAATTCGGCAAAATATAGCTGGAAGGTCTAAAATATCTGAAGTAAGAGTTTTGGAATTTATGTACCTTTTCATAAGTTCCTGTTTTGAACACCTATTCCCTTTAATTAGAACTTGGTGATAATATCCGTCAATTTTAACTATCAATGTCATCACGATTGACTGCTAATCAATCCATAAAGCTTAGTTTGTTTTGTCTTTTTGACTGAAATATGGACCACACCAACCTGTTTCATGAGTTTTTACATAAGTCCAATTAAACTCTTTATCTACTACGTAAACATCTTCTTCATTTATAAAGTCCTCGGCTGTTAAAGGTGACGCATTTTCAAGTATAAAAGCATCATCCGTATGCTGATAAAAAACATAGCAAGATTGTTTTGATTGTTTGTTAAATGTTATATCAGCTTGTTCTTCTTTTAAGCATTTCCTTCTTTCATAACTAAATACATGCCATAGGTAGCCACAGCAACCATCTTCATCATAAAGATAAATAGATTTCTTTTCTTTATCGCTAAGATGATTGACAAAGTTATCTTCCCATTGCTTTCGCAGATATGTCCCCCACTTAGGTATTTCTATCACTCTTACTTTTTTCATTCTTAGTAAAGATACTAAATCCATCATATTTTCCAACATGACACCCACTTTTTATATAATCAAATTGCTAACCGTATGTTTCATAAGAAATCTCCATTAAAATTTTTTCGTATGACTTTATCTTCCTCCAAAGTGCCTCATATTCCAACGAATCAGGTTTGCACTTGTCTAATTCAACAAACATACTTATTAAAGATTTTTTTAATTCAACTTCTTTATCGGTTTGTTTTTCTATATTTCTCCTATCTCGATACATAATGAGGTGTTCTTTAAAATTCTTTCTCGCTTCTGTAAGGGAATAATCACCATTTGGTCCTCCCCACACTTCATCCGCATTTGGGTCGTCTTGTCCATCGTCTTCCCAATGACAAAGTTCACATATATCAAATATTCCCCGTTCTTCAATTGTTGGTAAACCACAACAAGGACACTTTTCCCGTTTCAATCTAATCTCTCCCTTTAGTCAGATAAAGTTTTTACCGCAAATGACGTTTATACTGCTTAAATACCTTGTGTGGTGGAATCCCTACCGTTTCATCAGGTACATAACAATCTCTATCGTGATATGGCATTTCTAACTCTTCCCATTCAAAATCATCCTCAACACATTTAATAAATAAATCGTAACCCTCACCATCTGAAGGGGATAACCCTAACCTTATTTCTTTATGCTTTAATGCAACATCAATCGCTTCTTTAAGTTCGATTAAAGCTGTTCGATTGGCAATAAGATAGGCATTACTATGCCACATCTGTTGTCCAAATATATGGCACAAAGGGGTCGGTTCATCCTCTTCATAAAAATGATTCTTATATGCTTGATTTAGCTGTTCAAGTACGGTTTCGGGGCTATAAATATCTAAATAGGTATCCATACCACTTTCCCAATACCTTTGTCCACCACCCCAAAACTGTGAAACAAAGTCATCATATAAATCATTGTTCTCCACAAATAAATATCTTTCCAAGGCATCTTCTAAATCCCCAATATAATAATAGCTGTGTATTTGTATTTCATCCTTTTTATAATAAAATGATAAAGAGTATCCGCTATTTTTTCGCTTTCCAGCAAATCAAAATTATTTTTCTTTGTACTCTTAGGCTTTAATCCCCCATTTACAAATGGTGTTTCTGGAATATAAATAGCTGTGAACAATTTTACATCTGACATTTATAGACACCTCCTAAACCAATATTACCTCAAATCCTATTTTTATAAAGTACGCAATTATTAACCATATATTTGGAGGAACAATATGATAAACTTTTTATCCCAATTTATGAAAGAGCATTTTGATAACCTTACTCTAAGACCGCCCCTATTTTATTCATGGGAATATGGTATCCGTTTTGAAATTTCTATGCCCTGGGTACAACATGAAGATAAGAACAATCTTCAGCAAATCGAAGAAAGAATTAATGGCATATTCAATAAAGTTTTTCATGATACCGATGAAATGTTACTGGTCACAGACATTCATTGTGAGAAGAACGATACCTTTTTACAAAAGAGACCAACAAAGGTCTATCAAAAATATATAAAAGACAAGGAATTAAGACGAAAACTGCAACATAGGGTGTTACCAAGTGTTTTTTGGGAAGATGAAGACGGTGAAGATTATGAAGAAATGGTCACGCACCGATTTGCTCTGTCCTGTGAAAAGAGCGACATTCGTTATAAACCGCTCTTAACTGCTATCAGTTATGAGGATTTTCCACATCCATCCCAAATTCTAAAAGGGTTATACCGCCCTGGTATTGATATTTATTTTGTAAATGTTACAAAGAAAATGATTTACCATCTATATGATGACCGAGGCTGTGACGTTATCGCCTCAAACAAAGAAGATTTACATTCACTTTATGAAGAACTAAATGATTGGATTTTAGACTATGACCGAGAACAGATTGATAAGATATTCAAATAATCCATTTGTTGTATAATTAAAGAAAAACATCTACAAGAGGTGATTAACTTGGACCTTCTCACCACATTTCTTGCCATCAGGCTCTGCCTGTAAGGGTCTAATTTTCCTTTGGGGGACTTTTACAGGCTAAGCCATTTCCCAAGGAGTGTGATGGCAAATGAAACCACATCAAAAAAATCGTAGTCGTTCCTATTTTCGACATCATCGGAAAAGAGTGATTCAGCGTAAAATAAAGATTGCCAAACATTTAGGTTGGCAATCTCGCTTTCCTGGATATTTCGCAAAAGGGAAAGTTCATTGTTCGTGCTGGATGTGTTCCCAAAAGACGAAAAAAGATGGACTTCCTCATTCGCAAAACATTCAATTGGAACGCTTAAAAAGTCAATTATATGATTACTTTAGCGAAGGGGAATTTTAATCGTTTAATGAGCAGGGTGATAGTTCTTCCCTGCTTTTTCATTATTTTGTAGTCTTATGTCTCCATCAGCTATAAACATAAAGGTCAAAATCCACATCTGCACCTATGGAATCGGCAAAATGAATAAATCTCCTATCTAAGTACATAGCTGGTTTTTCATTATTTTCTATTTGAATAACGATGGTAAATCTATACGCTAATTCATAATTTTCTCTTAACTGATTTAACAGTTCTTCCTTCCCCTCCAATTGATTCAAAACGAAATCCAATTGTTCACTAATATCATAAGACTGCTCGTAATCTGTACCTAACTCCCAACTGGTATATTGCCGATAATGCGTTCCTGTAGAGGTCACATTCGGATTAGATGGTCTATTAATAGCTTCACCTTTTTTATATGCCCTTGTCGGCCTTATTCCTAACACATTTGTAAAATACTCAATAGAAAAGTCATCTGCCTTCGCTGAAAAATAAACCTTTACATTCGTTTTTTCCATTTATAAGCTCCCTAATATTCATTCAAACATCTGTAAAATCTCCAGTGCAATTTCATCAAGTTCTTCTAACCTTTCTCCTGCTGTTGGACTTTCAGCAAGTCTTATTAAATCCATTTTAAATTGCATTCTTAAATCCTCTGGCAATCTTTTCACCAAAATTATTAAACACCAATACTTCCAAACGTCATCATTCGTGGCTAAAACATTTTTAATTAGTGGTACAATTTCATCTGGACAAGTTAATAGAAGTTCTGAAACCTCCTCTGCTACCGGCCAGTTCATGTCCTGAATCCATTCCATAAGACCTGGTAACAAAAGAACGAGTTCTTTTCTACTTAGGTTCTTTAATTGGTTTACTCTTTCGGAGTCATGCTTATCTCTTGGTAGATATTCAGTGTAATTTTTCATTTTGCACCTTTAAGTTCATAATGTAATTTATAAATTTAGTTTATGTACAAACTTTTTTCACTGCTTCAATAAAAGAATTAATCATCAACAACTTTAATTAAATCGGTGTGTATCATTACAAAGTAGGTTTCGATTAATTCTCTCAATTTTTCATTGAGGTTATAATATTCTCCGTTCGCTTTTTCGATAACGCTATAAAACTTATTTTCATCTATTTCATTATTTTCCAAAGCAATGTACAATCTCCACATTTCCTCGCCATATGTTTTTTCAATCTCGGCATACTCATGAGCATCTATTTTTTCAAGAACATCGATTAGTTCTTCCAAATATCGAGTGATTCCTACTTTCTCTATATGGTCTGAATTCCACCTTAATAAACTTTCATGACCTCCACTTTCCATTTCTGAATAGTATTGAAGAACAATAAATGCTTCATATGCTATTTTATTTTCTGATGAGTAGCCAAATTCAATCAGCACATCACTAACATTGTTCCATATATCATCTCGATTTAATAAGTCTCCTCTTTTTATTCTTGTCTTCTTATTCATGCTTAGAGTCACCTTTCTACCTTCATTTAAATACCTTTTTGGATAGAATCTCCAAAAATAAATTATATTCTTCAGCCAACCATTAGCGTTTCAATCTCACACTGTAATATCTCATAGCCTTCAAATTACCTTCCATCTCAAAAACACCCTTTTCTATCAGCTTTCTTAGCCGATACTCAAAGAATGCATCCCCCATATATTGGTCTAAATGCCCTATCACTTCTCCTATTAGTCTTGCAGATTTCATAAAAGGTTCAGGTTCTTGTACTCTTTCTCGGTCAATCTGAAGTTTTTTCGCCATATTTATCATATATTGGTCGTAAAAGACTTCTCTAACGCTCTTTATCTCTTCATTTCTCCAGATACGCAAGGTTTCCTTGGAATCGGCAAGAGCCATCCATTCTTCCTCAAGTTCCTTTCTCTCGTACTCTGATAATGATTTTGATTGGTCTTTCTCGTAGATAACTTGCAATTGCTCTGGGGACATTTCTCCTGTTTGTAGAATAGTATATTGAATATCTGGTCGATTAAAATGTTCAGCATATGCCTTTGTTGCATTAATCACCTTGATTTCATTCGTTTTATTCCGCAATAAATATAGAACATATCGTAGTCCTGTCTGTTCATGAGTGTTATCAGCTACCCATAGCGTAATTGGCACATTGTCAGGAACAGAATTTATTTGATTGACAGTGTTATAAAATCCCTGTTGATAATCTTGAAATTGGTCATCATCCATCACATTTTTCATCCATTGAAATCTTGCTTCTTGCCCATCACTTTCATGTAGTTGCTCAATAAGACCAATCGAGAATATATCCCAAAAGGAAATAACCTTTTCCCTCTTAGATAGGCCCATTTTCTTTAAAGCATATTTTAGTGACCCTGCACCAGAAAGCCCAAAGAGAATATGTACCTTTTGAAAAGTCTCTTCCTCCTTCGCTTCCGACCGTTCCTTTGATAATTTGAACACCGTTTCGTATATGCTTTCCACGTCATTTATAAAATTCGTCTCTGAATAATCCGTTTCTTTTACAAGATTCAATCGGAATAAAATATGAAATAGTAGTGACTTTGCTTCGCCTTCAGGCAGTTCTTCAATGGATTTTTTCAACTTTTCTATTTCCACTATGCCACTCTCCCTATATTCACCTATAAACTCAAATACTATGATTATCAGCAATTTACCACAGAAAATGAATTTTTAAATAAGTCTAAATCCATTCTATGTTATTATTTGGTATTAAGAAAGCCATTTATGAACTGCTTTAAAAAGGAAACAAAAACATAAATACGGAGGTATTTCTTGTGGAAAATTCAAATGAACATCAATATTTAAGGGGTTTAAGACTGGAACGTGACAGCATAGCTTCATTTGAGAACTACCCCTTTCGTTTACCAAGCATAAAGACTTTGGATGAACTATCCTTTCATCCAAATGTCACTTATTTTGTTGGCGAAAATGGGATGGGCAAATCAACGTTATTAGAAGCCATTGCGATTAATACTGGATTTAATCCCGAGGGTGGTACTTTCAATTTTAACTTTTCAACCTTTGATTCTCATTCTCCATTGGAAAAGTATATAAAATTAATAAGGGGATTCCAAAAACCAAGAGATGGATTTTTTCTACGGGCAGAGACTTTTTATAATGTGGCTTCCAACATCGAAGCATTAGACAGTGAACCTGCTCCAGGACCACGAGTGATTGATTCCTTTGGGGGAGTGTCGCTTCATGAGCAGTCGCATGGGGAATCTTTTTGGGCAACATTTATCAATCGTTTTGGGGGAAATGGCATTTATCTATTAGATGAACCAGAGGCCGCCCTATCCCCTCTTAGACAACTATCCATGTTAGCCCACATTCATGAATTAGTCCGTCAAAATTCGCAATTTATTATTGCTACCCACTCTCCCATCATCATGTCGTATCCAAATGCTAAGATTATCGAACTTACAGAGGAAGGGGCTAAAGAAACCACTCTTGAAGAAACGAACCATTATCATATCATGAAGCAGTTTTTTGACGATAAAGAAAGATTATTGCATCATTTACTTAATAAGTAGGATAATCTTATCAGTGAATGAATCGCAACTGAATTACACTCAGCCTGTATTTTTAACATTTTCCAAGCACATACAGGCTGTAATTTATAAATAACGTCTAAAAATTATGTCTTCCTTTCTTCTCTCTATTAACTACATAAAGTATTCCAGCTACCAAACAAAGAATAAGTGCCATATTAATACCGCCAAGATGTAAAAAACTTTTCATTAAAGCCATTAGAAAATTCATCATATTATCTACTCCCATTCTTCAAAGGATAAGTTGGTAGGTTCATCTAAAAGGTCGGCAGAAAAATCAATGTTGGTCGTTGGTGTTTGTTTATCTACTTCCTCAAATTTAAGTTCATCAATCCATACCTGCCCTTTCCCCGAAAGTAAAACACCAAAAGCAATGACTGCACTGTTTTCAGGTACATCTAAAACAATATGATAATGATTCCATTCATTATTCCCTGTAATTGGGCGGTCACCCATATTATCGAATTGCAATACATCATGTAGTGCATCATCGACTCGCATCCAAAATCCACAAAATCCATCAACCTCTTTAGATTTTAAAAATCCAGAGAGCTTTAATCGTTTGCCAAGATACTTCTCGGCTTTAAATTCCTGCATCATTGTTGCAAACTCACCTTGAGATTGGGCAGTAACAGATTTTAGGAATCCAGATGCCCTCCCTTTATGAGCGTTTTCTCTATCAATTCCCATCTGATAATTAAACGGATGACTCCCACTTAACTTCCATCCTTTTAATAGCTGTTCATTTTTCAACACGATTTCCTCCCTTTGTAAAGTTAATTTGCCTATCATTTTACGGTATTGTCCTGGCGGTAAATTGTAATATTTCTTAAATGAACGAGTAAATGATTCTTGCGTTTCAAAGCGATAATAGAGAGCGATATCTATTATCTTTTCATCCGTATAAAGTAACATGTTAGCTGAGTTAGCAATTCTTCTATAACGGATATATTCAGATGCAGTTATACCAACCTCTTTTTGAAAAACACGAAAAAAATGATATTTTGAAAATCCAGCAAACTGAGCAACACTTTCTAAAGATAGCTCTTCATGTAAGTTCACCTCTATATACTCAATCGTTTTCTGTATGATAGAACTATAGCTCATTACATGAACCTCCTTACAAATAAGATAACAAAGAGAAAACTAATTTTTTTGACATATATTGCTTTTTTTATCCATTTCTTCAATTTTTCACGCAAAAAAAGAGGGTTCACTTTCCCTCATTCTGTTCGGCATTGGTTGTATTTTTGCTATTTGTCATCCCTTTTATTAATGCAATCTTCGCAAATTAAACATTTAGGCGTTATTTTTAACACAAATATTCCTCCATAATTTTCATTTGACTATTTGCATATTAATTCAAGCAAATTCACATTAATCCCCTATCGACAAATAACCATTTGTTTATATAAGATTAATTCCCATATATTGTTTCCCTTCTTTTTATTTATTCACTGATTGGAATTTGAAATATCACATGTCTTCCTGTCCACATTTCGCTTTCAACAATTAATTCTTTACTTTCCTTTTGAAAAATGAATCCCGCACCCATTTGTTCTTTATAGGTAAGCGTAAAATAATGCCCACCTAGTTTTTCAGGTGGGCATTAGTGTATTCTCTATTTAAGTTTAGCTGGAATCCGGCATTCCTCTGGAATAGTCTTTGACCACGGAAGGAACTGGTCAAGTGCTTCCTGATCATCTATATCTATTTGTGGCAGCTGTTCAAAAAGATAAGTTAAATAATTTAATGGATTTAATTGATTCTCTTTGGCCGTTTCGACAATGCTGTAGATGACCGCACTGGCAGTTGCTCCTTTCATCGATTGGGCAAATAGCCATGCTTTTCTTCCCATAACGAATGGTTTAATCGAACGTTCTGCTCTATTATTATCGAGTTCAAGTCGCCCGTCTTTCATAAAGACAATGAGTTTTGACCATTGGTTTAAACTATAATTTATGGCATCACCTAATTTGCTTTTAGGTGGAACTTGAGGGCGTTTGGATTTTAACCATGCCAAATAAGCGTCCAACACGGGTTGACTACGTTTTTGACGTTCTTCTTTTCGCTGTTCAGGGCTACAATCTTCAAATTCCTCTTCTATCTGTTTTTCAATTTTAAATAATTGTGTACAGAATTGAAGACCTTCAGCTGCGAGACTCTTAGATTTATCTACACCCGTAGGCAAAGATTTGAGCGTTTCGTCATATTTACGGCGTGCATGTGCCCAACAGCCAACTAACTCCACATCCTTCATATCATGGTAACCTCCATAACCATCGACATGAAGATAGCCCGCAAATCCTTTTAAAAATGCTTTCGGGTGTTTACTATGACGAGAAGTTTTATAGTCATATAAGATAATCGGTGAAACATCCCGACCAGATCGATACAACCACATATAGGATTTGGAAGTTGCTGCTTTACCAGGTTCCGCTAAAACTTGAACGGTTGTTTCGTCCGCGTGTAGACAGTCAAGTTGAAGTAGTAACTCATGCAAGCGATTGTATAGTGGTGAGAGCCATTTCGTTGCACCATATATTACCCAGTTGGCAATCGTTTGGCGTGATAGGAAGACACCAAGTCGTTCAAATTGTTTTTCAATTCGATACAACGGCATTCCCTCTACGTATTTTTGATTCATAATATAGGCCATTGAAGAAGGGGAAGCGTGACTTTTTGGAAAAACTGCCGCAGGTATTTTAGCTGTCACAACTGGTGTTTCGATTCCTTCACGTTCACATTGGCGACAGCTGTAAATATGTTGTACATGCTCAACAACCTTTACTTGAGCAGGGATGATTTTTAATTCTCTACGTGTTTCCGTGCTCATTTCATGTACCGTTTCGCCGCAACACAAACAAACCTGCTCTTCTTCCGATAAACGATAATGGATCGTTTCCATAGGCAAGTTTTCAAGCTTCGCATCCCGTTGTCCTACATACTTCTTTCGATGATAAGTAATCGTTTCAAGTGTAGGCTCTTCCACTTTTACATCCGCTGTCATTTCAGCTTCATTAAAAAGAGGTAGTTCGATCTGATCCGGATTGGTTTTTTCACTAGATGCCCCGAATTTCTTTTGTTGGCTTAGTCGGAATTGTTCTTCCAACCATTTGATTTTTGCCTCTAGGACTTCTTTTTGTTTTTCTAAATCCGCATTTTTCGCTGCGAGTTCTTCAATTGTATCTTGTAGTTCATTCGTAGTTTTTCCCATAAAAATAGAATACCATAAAGAGAGGTGACATAGTTGGTCAATTCTCTCTAAATGATAACTTTTGCACTCATTTTTGGATGAGCTTGTTTTTGTTCAAGTGGAAGTCCATCCAGCAACCAGTTGAATTGACGAGGACTGATCGATAGCGGCTTAGTAGTTTGTCCATCTGGCCATTGAAAAACGCCATTTTCCAGTCGGCGATAATATAACCAAAACCCATTATGATCCCAATGAAGGATCTTTAGTTTATCTCGTTTCCGATTACAGAACACAAATAGATTGGAAGAGAAAGGATCCAGTTGGAAACTCATTTGTACAATCGCTGCCAAACCATCAATGGACTTTCTCAAATCTGTTGCACCCATCGCTAAATAGACTCGTTGAATAGGTGTTTTACTTAACATGGGATTGAAGAACCTGAAGTACTTCATTTAAAAGTGAATGGCTGAAGCCTTCTTTAATTTCAATTGAAACATCGCCTACCTTAACCGTTAAAGTAGCTGTATCTTCAATTAAGTTGGATGAATCAATGGCAACCCATTGCTTAAGAGGATAAGCGACGTGAGTCGCCTCAGTTTTCAATCTTTTCATCCAGCTATACATACTTTGAACACCTACTTGATTTTGTTTACACCAAGCTTTGACACTTGGTACTCGACTAGATCTGTAAGCATTGATGCGATCTTGCCACATTTGTTTACGTTCATCTACTGACATAAAAAACCTCCTAACAATTGATGTTAATGTGATTATCACAAAACACGGCAATTATTAGAAGGTGTGGAGTATTTGTCGCTTACATAAGTGGAAAGTAACCGAAGAAGCTCCTAGAGATCCAATCAGCGGAAAACGAAGACAAATAACTAGAAGAGCTGACACAAAAAAGAAGCCCTCGCAAAAATCGACGAGGCATTTAAAAAGCTACAGAAACAGGATAACGGCGAAGTCTCTGCAGATCTAACTGAAATAACAGTAAAAGATTTATTTGCGCGTTGGTTCGAACTAACAATGAAACGAAAAATAAAGGAAACAACGTTTAAGGAATATACGAATGCTGTTAATTATCGAATTGTACCTGTGTTAGGGGATTACCAAGTAAAAAAATTAAATACTCTACTCCTGCAAAAGTTTATAAATGATTTAACTGATGAAGGACTTTCCCCTCGGTATATAGAGTATCTTAATACCATTCTTTATGGCGCATTGGATGCTGCACGTAAATGGAAAATTATACAGACTAATCCTCTTATTGATGTGGATAAGCCAAGACCTAGAAGAGTAGAACAAAAAACGTGGTCTGTTAAAGAGATGCATATATTTTTAGATGTAACTAAATTAACGAATCCTCGTCTTTATGCACTTATCCACACCGCATTATTCACTGGTTGCCGTCGCGGTGAAATTTTATCCCTCACTTGGGATGATTTAGACATAGAGAACCAGTATCTTAATGTGGATAAATCATTGATATATAATAAAGATGGTTATAAGTTTTCCACAACAAAGTCGCAATCTTCTAACAGAGTGATAAAAATTGGTGACTCCGCAATAAATGTATTAAAGGGATGGAAAGCGCAGCAAAACAAAATGAAAATGGCTCTTCGTAACAGTTACGAGGACCTTAATTTAATCTTTGCTACACAAACAGGAAAACCCATTTATCCTAGATCGTTGACCACAGAATTTAATAAAGCAATAAAAATTGCTAATGTTCCCAAAATTCGCTTTCATGATACTAGACATACCCACGCAACTATTTGTCTAGAAGCTGGTATGACATTAAAAGAAGTTCAGGAACGCTTAGGACATAGCAGCATAAAAACTACCGGAGATGTCTATGCTCATGTCACTGAATCAATGAAAGAAAAATCAGTTGATCTACTTGAGAAATTCATCTCAAAATAAGTTTTTTGCAAGGTATGTGGTCAAATTGTGGTCAATGTGTACATACCTTGCAAAAAACCCTTGTTATACCAACGATAGCCTCGCCACTGCCTCCACATGTGTCGTCACTACTATGTGAACACAATTTATTATCCTCGTTGACTGTATGTGAACACAATTCGTTAGATGTTTTTGTGTTTTCTTTTTTCGCATTTCTTCGTGCAGGTTTAAATTTTTCACCATCAAGACTATTACTTAAACCTGTTTTATATACAAACGTAATCATCGCAGGATCTTTGTTTCCATCTTCATCTACTCCACCTACAATTACCTTATCAACGACACTTTCAAATACATATCGGTCAAAAGTTTCAATCACTTCATTTTGTTCCAAAACTTTCTTGAAAGCTAATAAGCGTTTTTTAATATCCTTTTCTTCTTCCAAGTTTGATAACGACTTTTCTTTTGTTTGAACCCTTTCATTAATATCTTGCATGAGTGAATTATATTTATCTTCATACGTATCTTTATCGATAATATTCTCCAGTCTCATATCCACTAATTTATTCTTTTTGTTTTCTAATCCTTGAATTTCTTTTTCCATTTTAGCTATTTCTTTATGAATCGTATTGGAGCTCAATGTTTCTTCCATTCGTTGCAAAAATTCCTCCAATACGTCTTTGTTATTATTACACATAATTCGGTAACTTTCTAGAAAAGCTTTTTCAATAGCTTCTTCGGGTATTCCTTTACTGTCTGGACAAAACTTTTTTCCCTTCTTTGTACTTGTAACGCACTGCCAAATCGTTTTACTATATTTCGTTGAACTATGCCATCTGCGTCTTGTTAATGTACTTTCACAGTAACCACAATCAATCATACAGCTAAACGCATATTTACGACTATACTTCTCTCGCTTCCCACCATTATTTTCTACTGTATTTCGCCCGCGATTTCTTCTTATCCTGATTTCCTGTGCTTTATCAAATATTTCCGCACTGACAATTGGTTCATGGTGATTTCGTAAATAGTACTGATCTTCCTCACCAAAGTTTTCTAATCGACGTTTTGAAATGGGATCTAATGTAAAAGTTTTTCCCATTAAAATATCGCCTTTATATTTTTCATTCTTTATAATTCCAAGTACAGTTGTTTCAGCCCATGTTGGAGTACCTCTCTTTGTTTTGTAGCCTAAATTCTCTAACTCCCTTGAGATGATACTACCTCCTGCTCCTTCAACATACCTTTGAAAAATATAACGAACAATTTCCGCTTCTTTTTCGTTTATTGAAATACTTTTATCTTCCGGATGATAGTCATAACCAAGACACCCTTGAAAACCGACTAGCTCTCCACGTTGCATTTTCATCTTTAATCCTTTTTTAACATTTGCAGATATATTTTCAACTTCCTGTTGTGCGACTGAACTTAAAACAACAAGTAACAATTCACCATCCATTGTCAGCGTATTGATTTTTTCATCTTCAAAATAAACGGCTATATCTCTTTCTTTTAACATACGAACATATTTCAACGTATCTAATGTGTTCCTTGCAAATCTAGATATTGATTTCGTAATCACCATATCAATATCTCCATTCATACAGTCATTAATCATTCGTTGAAAATCTTCACGTTTAGTAATCTGTGTACCTGTGATGGCTTCATCCGCATAGATATCAGCTAACACCCATTCTACATTTTTCTGAATTAAATCAGAGTAATAAGAGACTTGTGATTTATAGCTACTTAACTGATCTTCTGAGTCTGTACTTACTCTACAATATACTGCTACCCTAAGCTGTTTTATTTCTTTTCCACGTTTCTGGTTGGCTAAGTTACTATTGGCACGAATAACTTCTACCTTTGACATAACAGTTCCTCCTTTTGTGTTCCTACCTATTTTCTATTGTATCGCCAATAGAAACACAATTCAGCCTGTAATATCAGAAATAATGCCATATTCTTTCATTAATCTATTTTTAACCATGTAATATTCCTTTTCAGTAATCAATTTACGGGTTAGCAGTTGTTTTAACATAGCAATTTGCATACTATAAAGAATCAAATTCTGTTTCAAAAAACACGCCCCCTTATAATTAATCAATTAAAAATCAGACGGCTGTTGGTACAGCTCCACGGGAATTTCACCCCTGCAAGTATTCCTTCCAGCTCTATTCATAGCTTGCGACGCTTTGAACGCTCGAACCATGACGATAGAGGAGTATCATTATCCTATTTGATGGGTTATCGCCAGCAATCCACCACAATTGCATTAGATTCATAGATGATCGCACGTTTCTTCTATTGAAAGTCATAGCGCATGAATCAAGTGGCTCATCATCAGTAGAAAGTATCTGATTTTTCCAATATATACTGCAAGACGTTATCTCCCTTGCTTTCTTTGTCAAAGAACAAATATATGATTAATGAAATGAAAGGGAAAACCTAACCATATAATCAAATCTTGAAAGCTAAAATAGCTTGCATAAGCTTCGAACGTAAACGATCACGGGTATCTTCATCAATGCCCCAATACGTATTTCCTTGTTCATCATAAAGTTTACGCATGGACAAACTTGTCATGTAGCTTCCATAATGCAGAATAACCACTTCTATTGCTTCTGGCTCACCCTTATTTGCAGCTAAAATAATTAGGTATGGTAATAAACCACGTTCGTTGTCCTTTGTGTTAGCATCAATCATCCCATTCATCTGCATGTTCCTCCAAAAATCGCTTTAACCCATTAAAAGAGCTTGTCCGTCTATACTGAACAGTACTACGTGGAATCTCTAGTAGTTCAGCAATTTCTACATCTGATTTATCAAAAAAGTAGTAGAGTAGGACTGTATTACGCTTTTCTATTGGTAAAGTACGCATCGCTTCAGCAAGTAACCTTGGAGTGATTCTCTTACCAGCCACTTGTAGACTTTCTCCTTCTTCCCCTTCATATTGCTTATCTAAGGTATAAAGTAGATTTTTCTCTTGTGGTGTAAGATCAGAAAATGTCATCTCCTTTGCCTGCCTTTTTTGCCTTTCGTTGTAAATATTGATTGCTTCATTCTTCAATACACGTTTACAAAAAGCATTAAATGCACAGCGAATTTGCCACTCGGTACGATCTGGTTCTATCATGCATTTCCTCTCCCTTCGCAACTGCAAAGGCGGGTGATGATTTCCCCTTTCATAACCTTCAACAAGATTTTTTATGAAATGCCAAAAAAATCAGCACTTTTATTAAAAAAACCCAACTGAACTTCAGCCAGTTGGGCATAAATTTTAGATATTTCATTAGGTACTGTATGTCGATAGATTGAAAAACTTGCCATTTCATAGTGCATTAAAATTTCTCTTAAAATATTGAATGGTATATAGTTAATAGAGAAATTAATATACATGGAGAATTCCTCCTTTTAACCGCCATATCATTAAATTAGAACAAACTTAATACACCTCTAAAATCTTAATTTTTAGAGAAACCACCATTTTCAGCATGTTTATTTTGATTAATTTATTCTATGACTTATTTACAACTCGACAACGGCTTTACATAACTACTTTTTTGGAAAAAGTGTATAAGACCACGAATAAATAAAATCAGCTATAAAAACAATTCCCCAAATTACTCCAATCCCCAAGGTTACATCATTAGGATAAGGTGATTCTTCGGCTATTCCTTTATTTATCCATGAAAGATTACTTAAATACATTTTTATTTCTGAAATATTTTCTGTACCCACCCGCCAAAAAATAGCTTGAACTGATACAAATATAATTAAATGTATAAAAGAAGAAAGACGATACTTTTTTGCAATATATTCAGGGTTATTATTTCGATTTATAATTTTATAATCTTTATCCGACAATAATTCAATTCCACGTAATGTACCAATCTTTTTACGCATCCAGCGATCCAATTTCATAAAATCGAATATGCCAAATGTACACGCATAAATGATGAAAACAATAATAACAATTTGGAAGGTTGAAATTTCTCCCGTTTGCGAATAGACATATATCCCAAGCGCCCCTTCAATTATTAACATAAAGAGAAAGATAAAAATAAACATAATACTAAGTCTAGATTTATCAAAAAAGTATCGAAATATACCAAATAAAACTAGCGATCCAAATGACAACAATTCTATGAAAATAAACAGTTCCCAATTATATTTAATAATTAAATCCATAAAAAACTTCCTTTTTAATTTTTTAATTAATTAGTTAAAACAACAGTAATAGTATATAAGGGAACGCCTTGATATATTTATGAACGATTTCGATTTTCAATCTGATGTATCCAATTTAAATCTGCATCTAAATGTAAGAGCGTACCACTTATTAATAAATATTTATTCTCTTCACCTTTAATAAGTAACTCAGTCTTTAATTTAGTCAACTCCATTACATCTTTCATTATTAGTGCTTTTTGTTGATCAAGCATAATAATTTCTTGATCAAAATGGATTTTGCGAGCACAACTCCATTTGAAGTGGAAATCGTCTTTAGTAGAAGAGTAAGGTACAGGCTCTAACAACCATCTTGTTAATTCTTTTTCACCTTCCGGCTCTAACTTGTATAACTTTCTTTCTTGATCATCTATTCCTGCCGTGGAAACAAGTTGATCACGAATTAGACGATCAAGGGTAGTATATATTTGACCAGGATTAATTTTACCTTTGATTCCTAAAAGAGACTCTAACTCAATTTTTAATTCGTATCCATGATTTTCTTGATGGAATAGCAGTGTTAATATTCCATATTTTACTGACATATTTTCTCAACCTTCTTTGAGTGATGATAAAATATTTGTTTTACTAGCTGTCGTACTGGCAATCCAAGATGCAAAGAGACTTAGTAAAAGACCAGCAATCAATGCTACCCCAATATTATTAATAGGCATCTGAAAGGATATAAAATCCCCTAAAAGCTTTGATTTACTAATAACGTAGAGTAAAATCACACCCGATGCCACTCCTCCAATAACTCCTGCTAAACCTATGAGTAAACCTTCTCCAATCACCATTTTCCTTACTTGCTGTCTAGTAAATCCAATAGCTCTCATTGTTCCAATTTCAGATGTACGTTCCAAGGTATTCATCAAAAGAGTATTAGCTGTACCAATGCTTGCTAGACCAATAATTAGGAAGAGCATGATTAGTATTAATTCGTTCATACCAGACAGCGCAGAAGTAGTTGATTTAATTTCATCCTCGACTGTTTTAACTTTTGAAAGGTGCCCATTGAAATCCTTCCATAACTGATCACGTAATTGCTCACCGTTATATTTACTGTTTAATGTTAATAGCATATCAAAGCTATTTCCCCAACCAAATTCTTTATTTAAATGCCCCTCATCGATAAAACCAACATATCCTGAATAATGTGAGGTATCTACGACATCAATAACTTTAATTTTTTGTTTCCCTGAGGGAGTATTTACATTCATGTATTCTCCAACTTTTCCGCCCCATTCATCAAAAGCTCGTTTACCAAGCAGAATAGATGGTTCCTCTTGTAACTCTAGATATAGTGAATCTTTTCCTGAATCTTCAAATAAAGCTGGCCCATTATCATTGATGGCAAAAATAGAAAATTGTCTATCCTCAGCATTAATAGTTTCCCATGTAATAGGTGTCGCTTCTGTTAAAGGGACAACATTTGCAATAGAATCATAAGAAAATAAAGTTGTTATATCCTCACTAGACCAAGGAGCTTCTGATGTAATTCTTATATCACCTCCATACGTATTTCTAATTTCACTCTCATAACCTTCAGGTGCTGATTCTATAACAGAGCTTAACAATAAAATTACTGCTATCCCTATAGCAAGTATAGCGGAAGTGTTGGCATTTCGATTTAACTGCTTCGTAAGGCTATGGGTAGCTAATATTCCTGAATAGCCGAGAAATATTTTGAAAATAGGTTTAAAGATTTTACTTATTCCTTTTAACAAGAATGGGAACAGCAAAATAATACTTGCTAAAATAGCTAAATAGGAAACAAAATGATCGATAAATATAAAAGTAAGTAACCCCACTCCAACAATACCTCTAAATACATATTGTCCTTTTAATGAGTCTGTATGATTACCCATTTTTAATGTTAAGAGGACTGACGTTTTTCCAGCATTGTATATAGGGAATAAGGAAAAAATAATTGGGAATACAATTCCTATTACTATAGCCACAACTGTAGGCATTTTCCAATTTAGAGTGTAAACCATATCAAAATCAAACACACTGAGTAATGTTTGCATAAAAATGTCACCAAGCCAAATACCAATTGGTACCCCAATAATGGTACCAATTAATGACAATAGTATTACTTCAATCAAAACAAGCTTAGAAATAGAGGTTTGCAGATAACCAAAGCTTTTCATTATTGCAAATTCCTTTTTCCTTTCCATCACACTTGTATAAATCATATTAAAGACAATGAAGCCACTAATGAGCATTGATAAACCAGCAATTAAGTAAAAGAATGTATAGAGTCCCCCAATATCATTACTTTGTCGATCATCCGCGACAACTGGTTGAATATATACATTTGAATCCTTAAGTTCTTGCTGTAAAGATTGAAAAAGTTGTTCTCCTTCTTCATTTGTTTGAAATCTTACATAAGAAAGCTCATCATCCATACTTGTCCACTCTCTTAACATGTTAAGTGGAGCCATTACTCTAAAGCTGGTGGACTCAGCATCTTCCCAATTACTTGGACTTGCAAGTAATTGGGTATACTCAACAATTGCAGAAATTTTAGCTTCTCCCAAATCACTAAACCGAATGGTGTCTCCAACTTTTTTGTTTAATAGATTGGCTAGGACATCCGGTAATATCAATCCCTCATTGTCTAAACTACCTTCAATAACAGGAAGTTTTAATAAAGAGCTATTTTGATCATTTACACCTGTAATTCGTACGGACCGTTGATTCAGCGATTTATCGCTTAGATCAATGAATGCTTGTTTGTCAAGTACAAACAATGATTCAGTAACCATTGTATTATTTAATTTGGCTGAAACACTATCCTCTGAAAAAGTTTGTTCATCGCTTAAAAGCCAATAATCAGCATTTGCTACATACATTTGTTCATAGTACTTAAAAACTTCATTTGTTGTTCTATCTGCGATTAGCATGGATGTAATAAAAGCGACACCAATAATTATTCCAAGCAATGAAAAGAAAAATCTTTTTTTGTTTTGTGTTACGTTACGCCATGAAATTCGCCACATATTTAGCATAATCTTCTTCCTTTCTAGAAATCATTTGATCGATTACCCCGTCTTTGAACAGAATAATTCGATCCGCAAACCCAGCGGCGAAAATATCATGAGTAACCATGATAATTGTTTGATTGTATTCTCTATTGAATTTTGTAATTAAACCCAGAATGTCCTCGGCTGTATTCCTATCTAAATTTCCTGTTGGCTCATCTGCTAATAATACTGTTGGTTTGCTAACCAATGAACGGGCTATAGCCACGCGTTGCTGTTGCCCACCACTGAGCAAATTAGCTCTTTTACGGCCTAGACCTTTCAATCCAACAGAATTAAGTAACTCTAAAATTACCTGCTTTTTTTCTTTTGTTAAATTTCCATCGGCGTGAAGAGGAAAAGCAATATTTTCTTCCACACTAAGGTTAGGTAATAATTGATAGTTTTGAAAGATAAAACCTATATTTTTCCTGCGAAATATTGTTCTTTCCTTTTCTGTCATATTATTTAAATAACTATTATTAATAATTATTTCTCCTTCAGTAGGTACATCAAGGCCACCTAAAAGTTGGAGTAATGTACTTTTCCCTGACCCACTCGGGCCCATAATTGCCACAAATTCTCCTTCCTTAATTTGTAAACTGACGTCTTTTAATACTTCGGTTCTTTCTTGTCCTTGCAAGAATTCTTTTGTTAGATTTTTAACCTGGATCACTTTATCAAACCTCCTAATTCTAATATTATTATATACTAAGTATACAATAATTCAAACGATATATTTTTATAAAGGCTATTAAATTCATAAAACACCTTTAAACCAATGATATTCCCTGTTTATCGTATATACTAAGTATTTAAAATGAAATTTAAATACAGAGTTCAATAGTTCCAAATAATGAAAAAAAGAATATTAATAAAATGTCCAAATTAATAAGTAAAAGTTTTAACAATTTTATCTAACAATCATCCAGTTAGTATCTTTTTCTAAATAAAGTATATATTGTGAGACTTCCATTGTCTTTGTCGTTTCGTTCAAATACTTCACCGATAACCAAACTTTTATCTGTTTTCCAGATTGTTGGACCATAGGGTTAATCAGCTCAGAAAATATATAGTCTTTATTAATTGAAGGTAAGGCATAATTTTTCACATAATAAGCAAGCTCCTTCTCTGTTGCAGTCGGATAAAATGTAAAGAATATCTCCAAAAACTCTGTCACTTCTTGTACAGTATCGGAATCGACTGTACCATTACTTTCAGGTTGTTGTGGTTCATAATCTGATTTATTCGGCGTATTCCATAAGGTAGGACTTTGGGTAATAACTATGTTTCCTATGCTATCTTGATGAAGTAAAATTCGATAAGTAGAACTGATTTCTTTGCTATTCTTATCTTCTGTAATTTTTTGCTCTACTGTATAAACAACCGCATAAGTATCATCATCTTCTTGTGATATCGACCAAATATCAATATCACTCACACTCGAACTAGTAGGAATATCTGCTCTTACTGTATCGGTATTTAATGCTTGTAATTCCTCTGTTAGATAAAGACTTAATTTTTCTTCTCGTCGTTCAATAGACTCTTTATTGTTTTGCCACGTATAGTAATCTTTCACAAAGTTTTTCGTAAAGCTTTCAATTGCACTTGTGTCCACAAGTTTTGTTTCAATGACTTCTTTTTCATGAACTGTATGCTGATCAATTGCCGTAAAGTTCTTATAAATCCCAAAGACAAGGCTACTGATTAATACAATCCACAAAACCGTGACGGATTTCTTACGCGTTCCAACACTTTTTACTTTTGCTTTCGATGACTTTGTTTCCACCGTTTGTTTTTCTTTTTTTCTAAATATGTTTTTCATTTATTCCAACCCTTCCTATTGTTTAATGCGCCCTGCCCCAATTAAATGTTTTTGCCAATAAGCAGTCGTTAAGTCTGCATAGCCAATTGGATCACCTGCGTTATACATTTGATTGTCTCCAAGATAAATTCCAACATGGGTAACATACGTTCCAGAGTTATACGTTGAATGGAAAAACACTAAATCACCCGGTTTTGCTTCCGATAAAGATATATGTTCTGTAAAGTCATATTGTTGTTGTGCTGTTCTTGGCAAATTAATTCCGGCTTTTTGATAACTCCATTGTGTAAGTCCACTACAATCAAAAGAAGTGTTTGGGTTATCCCCACCAAATACATAAGGGTAGCCTTCGTACTTCAACGCTTCATCCATCACTAGTTGCACGATATCACCATCAAATTGTGGGGAGTGAAAATATTGATTAACTAAATCAGCGTAAAACATATTGCCATAAAGGTATCGCCAACCACCGTTCTTTTTTACCGCAATTGGGTTGGAATAAGCGGTTTTACTTCCTTCTGAATGTTTTTTCGCAAAGCTTTGGGCTAAGTCAAAACTATATTGTTTTCCTCTTTCCGCAACATAATTAATAAAACCGCCGCCATAGTTATACGCTTGTATAACCGTATTTCCATCCACTCCTTTAGATTCTGCTGATTGAATTAAATCCGCAAAATATCTTACCCCTTGTTGGATAGATGCTTCTGTATCTAATGAATTCGGCGGTAACCCCAATGACTCGCTCGATTGCATCACATCAACCAATCTTCCGCCACTTTCCACTTCCATAATTGCAAGTAATGTTGACACATATTCACTAATGCCATATTCTTTCGCATATTTCTCTACCATTAGTCGATGCTTTAATACATCTGCCGACACAGAGACGCTTCCCCCGCCATCAATGCCCGAATAATTTCCTCCTGATGAATCATCTTCATTAAAAATGAAGAGAGCCACAAAAACTAACAATCCCAAAAAGAGTATAAAGCCTACTCCATACGTAATGATCATTACTTTTAATCGCATGACCTTCATTGGCGTTCCCTCCTATTTGTAGGTACGGAACGTTTCTGAAGCTGTCTTTTCTTCATTACTTTGATTGGTTTACCTGGACGCTTCATAACTTTTCGTATTTCTTGTTTATTTTCCATTTCTGGACGTTCTTTAGAAGTTGTTCTTTTTCTTTGTAAATGCGACTGTTCAATTTGATTATGCATCCCATGGGCTAGCTGTTCTTGTTCGTTTGATGATGTCTTTTGTTGCCGTATAATTCTTCCCACAATCGATTCTCTTTGAGTAACTGGTCGTGTATGAGTAGCCTGATCACGAGAAGGTGCACGTTTTTTATCCAATGCTCGTCGTTTATCTGCAATCGTTTGGCGATGTTTCACTGTTCTTTCTTTTGTTGCTTTTTGTCTTTGTTCTTTTGCTTGTACCACACCTTCTTTAAAATCGTGAACTGGCTTTTTCAACTGTTCTGTTCCTTGCATCACTGCATATTTCGTATTCGTCGGTAAATCAACCAATTGTTCTTTTCGATGTTTGATATTTGCTCGAACCTGACTTTTTGCACCAAGTACTTTCCCAGTTACTTGACCAAACTTCTGACTTAATGAAGTTGGATTCGTCTGTTCGTCCGCCTTTTCTCGATTCTTTTTTGGTGATGATGTGAGCCGTTGTAATGGATGAAAGGGGGATGAACTCCCTTTTGTTTTTTTAGACTGACCAACTAATGCGCCAGCCGTCGCTCCAGCAGTTGCCCCTGCAAGCGTACGAGTAATATTACGTTGCAATCGGCGGCCACCTCGATTAAACATGCGATAAGGCCGACGCATCACTTTACGACCGACGTTTTGTGAATCATTGCTTTGTAAGCTGAACATACTCATGATGTCACCAAGTTTCATGTAAATGCCTGCGAATGTCACAATTTGCAAGAAAGCAATTAAGAAAAATGGATAGCTTGTTGTTAAGCTGTACAACATAGATGAAATACTAAAAGCAACTGTAATAATTAACGTGATACCCGCACGCAGCATAATCACATTAAATAACTTCATAATCGCTTGTTTCCCCATGTTTTCAAAAGTTGGTATCATGGATAATAGGAAGCTAATCGGTAAAAACATCGCATAAATAATAAACAGAATTTGCGAGAAAATCATAATACCCGATAATAAAAATACGAAAATGGATATTCCAATATTAAATAGAAATAAAAAGAAGACCATTCCTAAACGTGTCGTGGTCTTCGTAATCGTTAAATTTTTATTGTCATGATCCTCAATTTCCGCTTTAACCGCATTCTCACGATCTTTTCCGTTATTGGCATCTGGACTAATGGAAACTAATGTTTCAACTCGATCTTCGCCAATCTTTTCCTTGTCTGAATCATCAAATTGCAACAACATCCAAGGTTGCTCCACTTGAATAGAAAAGAGATTATTTCGTATCATATCCACACTATCTCTTCCTTGACTGGTGGAACTTGGCATCAAGATTTTTGTTCCTAAATCTAAACTTGCTTGGCTAATATCGGCTGAAAAATCATTGATTTTTGTAATGTATGTTGGTGCGTAAGCGATAAAGGAAGCAGACAAAATAAACACGACCAAAAAGTTTAAAATCGCTCGAATCGCTTTCGTTGTTTCTCGTTTCATTAATCCTGTATAAGCCACGTAAATTCCAATGACTAAAATAAACAGAAGTAGAAAACCGACATAAAATCCTGAACTACTAAAACCACTTGCTGTAATCCCGGCCAATGTTTGCATATTCTTCCCAATCGCATCTGCTGTTTGGGAAATGAAATCAAGAGAATAAGCTTGTTGAATTAAGTAGCCTGTGGCATTTGATAAATACAAACTGATAATCCAAATGAAGTTGGTAATCGTATAAAGTCCATACATGACTTGTTTACCAATTCCATCATTCCAGTTCCATGGCAACCAATCCCAACCTGTATCGACATAAAAGTCCAATTGGTAATGGTCCAATGGATAGAGAGAATACAAGTTATCTTCTGATACCATATCGTCGACTAACCCCGCAGCTTGCGCAAAAGTTCCAAGTAATAGAAGACATAGAAAAACGGCAGCACTAATGAGTACTGCCGTTAAAATTACTTTTTTAAATTGTCGTTTCTTCACATCATCACCTCGTCTCTTTTTCATTTGTAGGTGGCCGCGTATCAAAGGCATCAAATAAATCTTCAAAAACAGGATGGACTTGAATAATCCCAACACGTCCATATAAATCTTGAATCAAACATTGACCGTTTTCAAGTTCACGAAGTCTTCTTTGATTTCCTTCATCTTCTTTATCGACGCCAAAGAATTCTAATGTCTTTTTAATTTCATTAATATCTCTAGAACGAAAGGCAAACTTCACACCGATATTGTTTTTTAGTTTTTCATCGGTTAAATCATCCGCATTTTGTGTGACAAAATATACGCCCGCATTCATGGCACGTCCAGCTCTTACTAGTTTGTTAGACAGTGTTTTCCCTTGAGCGACTTGCAGGAAGGACCAGGCTTCATCTAAATCAACAATTTTAAATATACTTCGGTCAGAATGGATAAAGTCTAATGCAAAGGTAGAAATAACAATCAGCATAGAGACACTAAGCAACTCCATCGTCGTATATTCTTCAAAATTTGTTTCTGCATCTGGTAACACCAAATCCGCAACTTGAATCATATTTAACTGTTTTTCTAAACTAATCGAATTTTCCACAGTCCCATCCGAAAACAGAAGGTGAGCGAAGTCATAGTCAGTAAAACTTTCGATATGATCAGCAATAGGACCAGCTAATGGATTGGGGTCACTTCTTAATTCATGAATGACGAGAAGTAAGCCACGTTCTTCCTGTTGACCAACAGCTCGAATCGCTCGTCGTAATACAGGGAATTTATCTCCATCCCGACTCGATATACCTGTAAGGAAGGTAAGAATATCAATCGCAAGACTTTCCGAGTCCTTTTTCTTTTTCATAATGACAAAAGGATCAAGTAATCCTTTGTTGGAATCATCACTTGTTAAATTGACAATATTTATTTCATGAGCAATTTCAGGCAACGTTTCTTTCCAGTTTTCTCGTTCCGCTTTTGGATCAACAATGAGAGCTTGACCACCAAAGAGAACGGCATAATATACGAGTAAATTATTCGAGAATGATTTCCCACCACCAAGTGAACCTAAAAATGCGGAAGCAAGCGCATTAGTGACGGAACCTTTTACCCCTTGGCTTGCTAAACTAGGATTGAGATATACATTTCTTCCCGTATCTAAGTTGTAACCAAAATAAATTCCTTCTGTTTCACCAAGCATTTGTGTCGCACCAAATCCAAGCCCCGCTAAAAAGTCAGATGTAACGTACTGAATATAATCATTCATATACCGTTTACTAGCGGGAATAAATTCACTGTGTAACCCAATCATATCGCCAAATGGACGAACGAGTTTTACGTTTAAATCATCATAAAAATCTTTCACTTCATTACAACGTTGTTTGAGTTCATCTAAAGTAGGTGCAGAAACTCGAATAACATAGCTTAACTTATACATTGATTCTTTACTTTGATCGAGTACATCTTCTAATTCATTTACTTGTTCCAACGCTTCTAGCACATTACTTCCTGTTTCATTGTTGGATTCCCACGCATGATTATCTAAATCTTTCAGTTCTTTTTTCTTATTTCGTACAGTCGATAATGCTTTTTTATTCGTCACAATTTCTACATTCATGGATGTATCAATAGGGAAGGTGAGTTGTTGTTGCTGGTAATAAAAGATTTCATCTGAAGGGAATTCCAAATCACCTACAATCGAATTAATCGTAAAATATGCAACATAAGTTGTTTGTTCTTCCTGTTCGATTTTTAAATAACGCTGGTTTTCTTCCATTAAACAACGTGTTGGTTTGATAATATCATAACGTTTCACTAATGTTTCTTGTTTTAATTTTTTTAGTGGAAGCACGTAGTCATACTCTTCATAAGCAATATTTGATTGACCATGCAGATGTTCAATCAAATATCCAAAATCGTTTTTATCTAAGGGCCGTATTTTGAAACGCCTTGAAATTTTGTTTTGTAGCAAAGATTCCATTTTAGAGAAACGTCTCATTTCATCATGAGGCATGGAAACAAAATCGCCCATTAAATGATGGTTCACATCACGAACAAAAGAAGATAGTGAATTTTTGATTGATTTCCCCATTGATTTCATGCTGACTTCTTCTTCATTCAACAATAACTTAAAACCGATAAAGAAACGATAGTCTACCTGATGTTCTCCAATCATTGAAACAAGTGCTTCGGTTTGATCATCAATCCGTGCATAAGCAACATCTTTTAACCTTCCAGTAACTAAATCCTTACTACGTTCTTGAACAGAACGAATACTACTAGCCGTACTAATTTGTAGGGCATGAATTTTTCCATCTTGATTTTGTGCAATCAATTGGCGAAAGTGATCATGTACTTGAACTTTTTCATCTGGTGACAAAAAAGAATAATTATAGGGAAGCAATTCATAATAAGCAAAACATTCGCCGTCATGATTAAAGACGAGATTATTTTCTATATATTTAATCGGATAACGCATGCAGTTCACTCCTTACTGTTGTAATATTTTCTTTCATTTTCACTTGTTGTAATTTGATTGGTTTCGCTGCATAGGTTACTTTGGGACGAAAAAAGTAAGTCAACACAGATTTCAGAAAGCTATATGGCTTTTTTCCATCAAATGTTTTTTGACTCATAAACCATGTTAATCCAACTGGAATTCCCACATATTTTAATAACGCTCCATTGATCAATGAGAGTGGGGGAAGATTCCCGAGTAACATGACGAGTAGTAAAGAAAGTACAAACCACGACATTTGATTAAAGGTAACAGGGAAGGGCAAGCGAAAATCATTGATTGCATAAATGACTTTTTCAACTGACCAAATACGTGTATAACTTTTTAGTTTTTTCATAATTTCTCCTTTCAAAGAAGAAAACAGCCTGCATGTACACAGACTGTTTTCACATTTTTATATTTACTTATCCAACATATTCAAACACACCATGTAACGTAACAAGAAAACTCCCGTTTATTTCTAAATCTCTTCCAAGTGCTTGATAGTCAATATAGTTTTGTAAATTAGTAGGTACTTCACCAAGCATGCCTGTTTCTTCTACATAATATCGAGCCACATCTTCCATATCTTCACAATCTACATAACAGATAATATCATCTTGGTTTTCTAGTAATTCTTCCAAACTATCAAACCAGTAGCCTTGAATTTCAGATAGCTCATGGTAAATTGGTGAACCTTCTAATTCCTCTACCATGGCACATAACCGATTAATTTCAGAAATTGGGGTGTATTCACCAATATCAAATGGTAATTCATAATCATGTATGGCATATTCTTCATATTCACTATTTAAGCCAATGCGTTCTTTGACGTCTTCCATATCGATTGGTGGTGTAAACCAATCCCCAACCAATTCGCCCTCATTATATTTTCCGAGATTAGCGATATAAACTTGCATGTCCATTTAAGGTTCTCCTTTCCAAAAGGACTTTACTAGTAGATAAATTTTGTTATTTATTGTTTATATTCAAAAATTCCACGTGATGTCATCATAAAGTTTCCAGTAGCTTCAAGATAATGACCATAAGCTTCATAATCCATATACACTTGTAAACGTGGAGGAATATCGACACTTTCTTCTATAAATATTTTTGCAACATCAATCATACTTTCACTATTTGGATAATAGATAATTTCATCCATATGTTCTATCAACTCTTCAATACTACCAAACCACTGACGCTGAACTTCAGAAAGAACATCATATAAAGGGGAACCTTCAATATCACCAAATGCTTTACATATTCGATTAATTTCGGAAATAGGTGTAGTTTCTTCTATCTCAAAAGGTAAATCATATTCAAAAATAGCGTACTCTTTATATTGATCATCCAATCCAATACGTTCTTTCATTTCTTCAAAATCAATTGGTGGTTCAAACCAAGCCCCTCTAATTTGGTCCTCTTTATACCGATCAACATTTACAATAAAAACTTGCATCCTCATAGAAAATCACCACTTTGTAAAAAAAGATATAAAAAAACAGCAGCTCTCTATCTGCTGATACACAAGGTATGCTCATACACCCCTACCGCACTACCGTTTGGTGCACCATTTTTTTACAGAACATAAGAAGATCACTTATCTTCCGCAAAAAAACGGTATAATTTAAGCCCCTATAATTCTATTGAATAAACTTAACAATACATCTTTCACCCCACTTGCATTAAATACCAACCCTACTGCAACCAAAGCAACAATTAAAAATCCAATCAATTTAGAGAACTCTCGTTTAAAGCCTAAATAAATACCAATGACCACAATCGCCATTAACACTAAAGACTGCGCATTACTTAAAAACCAGTTATACAAATTTTGTCCAAAGTTCATCTTTCATTTCTCCTTTCAATTTCTAATATTTTGTCACTTGACGCATGCATTCGATAAACCATAAAACGATACCGCCCAGGATTGTAATAAAATGTATTTTAATAGTTTCATGGCAGTTCTCCAATCTATCATTTAATGACATCCTCTGTTTCAAGTGCCTGTTGCATCAATAATTGTTGATGACGTTTGGTTAATTTCGCTTGATCTAACATATCTTTAATCACGGTCGTTTGATTGATTTCATCTAGTTTAGTTGCCAGTTTCCAAGTAGGAGCGACTTGTCGAGCCAACCATCTAAGTGTTTTATCAAATGTGTAAGGTTCAGGTTTTGTTGTTAAATAAATTTTTCTATTTTCACCTAAATCTAAAAAACGCTGCCACTCTGTATTCATTGGCCAACTGCTTCGACGTTTTTTCTCGTCTTTATCGACAAATCGAATATACCGATTAATAATAGAAAAAGCAGTTCGTCCCGCATCTTCATACGTCATTAAATCAACAACCGCATGATACGCACGATCATTTTTCAAACGTATTTCAAAACGGTTTTTAATGTCTGTATCTTCAAGTGATGCACCGTGTTTCACGTATTGTTCGTAATCTTTTTCATACACACAAAAATACACATCGCTTTTTAAAGAGCCAATATATAACGTATTTCCCATATCACGTTTTTCTTCTCCATGAACCAATTCGCCAGAACGATAACTTTTAAAGCTGCGAAAAACGGAAATACATTCTTCATTTCTACATTTGTTCGTTAGAAACGGAATATCCAATATGCCTGTCTTATCATTGATCGCAAGGTCAACCCGTTTAAAGACACCATTTACTCGAAATACATCCATGAAAAAATCAAACCATGTACGTTGTTGAGCTAGTAGGAAATTTTCAAATTGCCGACATCCTTTTCCTTTCAGTTCAAGTAAACAGCCTTTATCCTCATCTGGCGAAACCATAACGACAATGTCGCCAAAGACATATTGTTCCATGTAAGAGTAAAACGCATAATCCTCATGGATCATATACTCCATTTTTAACCGTAAGATTTCTTCAATAACTGGCTTCGGGTTCGTTGTCAAAAAACGTATTCGCACGTAATCAAATAAAATTTCGAGTGGTGCTTCTGGATTAAATTGCTCTAAAATATCGAACATCGCTTGTTGTAAGGTTTGAGTTGGTGTCATTTTTCCTGTTTCAATCTCGCTAATATATTGCCTTGAAATTCCTACATGTACCGCTAGTTTGTTTTGAGATACGCCATATGCCAATCGTTTTTCTTTTAATTGTTGATACCAAGGTACTTGATTCATGTACATGCCTCCCAACACAAAAAAGATGTCAACTAAATCGTAAAAGCAGACATCTTCTTCATATGCTCCAAATCGTTGTGCCATCAGGTGTTATTGGCTTTTGGAACAGTTTCTTATTGTTTTTCTACCCCCCTGTTAGAAACGGGGGGTAAAGCGTGGCTGTCGCCACGCAGGCTTTGCCCAGCACAGCGGCTTACGCTTCGCACGCCGCCGCACTGGGCAGCCTTCATTGAGCTAGTTTCTCTATCTCTTTTAAAAAGTCATGATTCTTTGGCACAAGTGGTGTGTAAAATTCGGTAATCACATTATCTCCTTTATCGACATACCCGCGTCCTTTAATTTGTTTTAGGAAAAATTGCTTTTGGACATCCGATCCAAACATCATGCCATACCCTAGTTCGGACATTCTTCCTAAAGCAACCCGAAAATTAAATTGATCACGAATCCCATCCCCTAAATATTTTGCATCTGGTCGCTGACAGGCGAGAATAAGAAAGAAGCCGGCTTGACGTCCTAACATGACAATCTGTTTTAGTTTCGTTAATACAGCCGTACTTTCTTTAGAAGCAAGCATTTCCATAAACGCAACGTATTCGTCAAAGACTAAAAAGTGGGGAGCTAAGCCCAAATAGGCATAATTTTCTCCTGTTTTATATCCTTGCATTTGTTTCATTTCTTCACTTCGAGCCATCATCGCTTCATAAAAATGGTCAATACATGCCATCATGTCTTCCTTTTTATAATATACATCAGGCATGACCGTATTTAGATCGGCTAAATCTGCATTTTTCGGATCTAAAATATATAACTTCGCATTGGTTTTTAACAGTGCTTCAATCAACGTAAGAATAAAATACGTTTTTCCACCACCTGTTCCGCCAGCAATCAACATATGTGGCAGCTGATCATATTCCCAATCCATCGATTTCATGAGCTTTAAACTACCGTTTTCCGCAATGACGTCATCAATTGAAATACGGTTCGCAATCATATCATAAAAAAGAACGTACTCTACATAGGAATCATGTAATTCCTTTGACACTAATTCACAATACAAGCCACTTTCCAACTTCTTTTCTAAATTTAAAAGTGGTTCTTGATATTTACCAAGCGTTATTTCCACTTGAATATGAATCATGCCTTTTTCATACCGATAATACATCTTTGGAAAACGACTAATTTTTTCTTTCGCCTTACTAGATGGGATATCTTTGAAAAATCCTTCATTCATCACTTGTTTTGTTTCATACCACTGATTGTCTAAAATCATCTTTGCGAGCTTTTGTCGATGCATCAATTGTTTTAGATGGTTATAACAATACCGATAATAAACAAAAGCACATATTGCCACTATGATCAAACTAATGATTAATGAAGTTAATCCATATATACTTACAAATTGAGTTTGAAATGGATCAAGTTCCCACGTTGTCGAAAGTAAAAATTTTACATGAAAAGGGATAAAGTAAACAAGCCATACACCAAACAATCCAAAGAAGATAAATTGAAAAAAGAGAGATGCGTCACTTGGTCGGATTCGCTTCCCTCTTTTTTGATAAAGTTTCATTATTTATCTTTGTTAGGCGTAGATTTTTGATTGTTAGTGCTTGGTGTCGCTGTTTTCCCCTTTAAAATCAAGCCATCTGCCTTGATATACCAATCAACATCTGCACCACGAAAAGTTGCATTTGCGACTGTATCTGCGACAGGATTAATTAGTTCCACTTCCGCATTATAATCAAAATCTTTTAATGGAACAGAAGCAGGGATACTCACTTGAATCATGCGACCTTGTTCACGAGACTTTAAATCATAGGTGCGTTCTTTTACTTCAGATGATACTGTACCATCTTCATTTTGTAAAAACACTTCCCGACGTAGTGACGAAAACTTTAATAATCCAAATGTCTTTTCTTTATCAATCACAATTCCTTCAGCTAATCTCATGTTTTTTCCTCCTTATGCTTTAATCATGTCGTCAGCATGTAAAATGTATTTTGTGAAACCACGATCACCAATTTTATAACCTTCAGCAGTGATTTTAGCATTAACCAACTCCACTTTTTCTTCATGTTCAAAGAATTTCTCTCCAGCTTCTTGTGGCAAGTTCACCTCAATATCATCTGCACGTTGAATATCAGAATACAAATTATAACTACGTGACAATGTTGTCATACGCCCATTTATACGGCGCTGTTCCACCTTACCTTCACCTGCATATTCTAAATTTCCAAACGTTTTTTCCATATTTGGAATAACATATTTTAGTTCCATTATTCATTTTCCTTTCTGTACATTATTTTATTTGATTAAAATCTTTACTATTTACCTTCTAGCAGTTGGAGAACGAATTGTAAATTGTTTCATGCAAAATAACCCTCCTTAGTGATTATCAAATAAAATTATTCTCAATGAACTGCGACGTGAAAAAAAATAAAATCAATAAAAGATATTGATTTTATTTAACAGATCCTTTTGAAAGATACAAATACATCATGACATTTGTAGTTAAAATATCATTTCCCATAAAAAAACACTCAGAATGTTTAACTTCTGAGTGTAATCAAATCAATATATAATTATTCAACAATCGCGCCCGTTTGCGGAAAGACCGCTTCGAAAACCTTATTAAAGTAAAACACCAGTTGCTTGACATTACATTACTCCACGATATCCTATATTTAAAAAACTTTTTTCATAACCAACCCAGTAAACGGTGTCTCCCCTAAAACAAAAGTGATTGTTTCCACTCGTTTAAAATGATTTTTATGATAAAAAGAAATTGCACCATTATTTTCTTCCCACACCGCAAGCCAAAGTGATCCTTTATCTAATTGTTTTGCTATTTCAATAGCTTTATTAAGCATTTGTTGTCCGAATCCTCGATGTTGGAATTCATCTAACACATAAATTCTCTCAATTTCTACACTGTCCTCATCGTAAATCTTACTTTGTTCCTTTTCCTTGTTTAATTTAAGATAACCAACTAAATTTTCATTATCAAACATAAGATAGAAAAGCGAATCAGGATTGGTCACTTGTTCCGTTAATGCTTTATGCGTCAATGTGTTCTGAATATACAAAGACATATCTTTCTCTGTATTATCTTCCCCATACGTATCCACAAACGTTTTTATAGAAATTTCCTTAAGTATTTCAATATCTTCTAATCTACATTTTTTAAAATTAATCAAAGCTTCTCTACCCCTTCATACCAATCTAAATTAATCTTACTAAACTAATGATTTTCCTCAACATAATGGCCTTATATGCAAGATGGGCGCTGCTCTCTATTAAGGAATAGAGCCCGATTACCGGAGACTTGAATCCAAGATAATTTGCGTATGTTCTTCGACTAAAGCCTCCGTTTATGTAAGACTTGATTTTGAGATATATTGGAATAGATCAATAATGTAAAATATCCGTATTACTAGTAGAGGTAAACATTTAAGCAATCGGTCTAAAATATACTGTATAATTAAATGTTTCCTATTGGACTTCTGCATCCCCCCATTGGAATCCCCTTATGATTAATGTGCTTTTTCAGATTCACAATAGCGTTACCTTGATAAACTTGTTCCATAATTTTTTCTATTTTTTCGCTTTCTTGTTTACTTACTATTTGCTTCATAAGCATTTTTTTGAACCATTGACTAATTTCCGTCGGTAAAACATTCCCAGCAATGGAAGAAAGACGATCATATCCATGTAATACTTTTTCTTCTAAATCCATTTCTCCACCAGCATAAAAGGACAAAACGTTATGCATACCTTTTTTTATTCGTTCAATTTTTTCTTTATTGCCAGCATCTTTTATTCCAACCACTAAGTTATTCTTACTTAATTGAATAATATTTTTTTCCGATAGATCAAATCCAGTTCTTTTTGGATTGTTATATAAAATTGTAGGTTTATTACTAAGGTGGATAATCCTCTCTGTATAAACAAATGCTTCTTGTTGAGTCGGTATAACATAAGGGGGATACCCAAGCATGATACCTGAGATTTTTGAATGACAAATCTTTTCGGCTAATTCCTCTGCTTCTTTCTGTCTAATTGAAGCTACACCAAATATAATTTCCATATTACTAATAAGTTCTTCTTCCAGTTCTAATCCGTTTATTATTTCAATTTTCTCTTGGAGGTTTAGACTATGCTGTTCTCCAGTAGTTCCCGAGACAAGAACAGATTTTACTCCTTGTTTATACAGGCCTTTTATATGGCTTATTGTTCCTTGAACATTTATAGACTCATCTTCAAAAAAAGCTGTTGGTACGGCAATATGAACTTTTTCGGTTAGCATTTTATTATCCCTCTTTTCCTTTTTATATACTTGTACTAAAGTGCCTGTTAGCAGAATAATCGATATCCACTGGGCTGCTTTCCCGCAATTGTTTAAAAATCGAATTCACGATATAAACATCTAAACTATAAGATAGAATTGATCACTTCGTTTTCCTAGCTTTCATCACTTCGGCTAATTGTCGAGAGTTTGAATCTTTTTCTTTATTTAGTTTATCAATAATATTGATATAGTCCTCTTCATTTCGATTTTGACTCAATTTAAAGGCTGCTTGAACTTCTTGCACTTTTACTTTAAATCCAACAATACCTTTAGTTTGGTTTTTGGTTTTTGGTTTTTGGAGAGAAGTTCTCCCATAACGCAGCATTTTCACGGTGTTGTTCATACTTTTGCAATAGAGACTTTAGGTCTTCCAGCAATTCTTGTTCACTCATCAGACTAGCCGTTCCATATACATGGACAGCTTGATAATTCCATGTGGGGACATTTTCAGACTTGTACCACGAGGATGAAATATAAGCATGGGGCCCTTGATACATAACAAGAACAGGATCATCCCCGAAAGTTTTCCACTGTGGATTCGCATAAGCGAAATGTCCAGTGAGATAGTAGTCATCCCCTTGTTTATGCAACTCCAAAGGTAAGTGAGTCGCTATAGGTTTTCCTTCTTCTATCGTTACGATCGTGCCGAAAGAGTTCCTCTGAATAAAGTCTTTGATTTCAACAAAGTCTGTGACTCTAAAATGCTTTGGGATATACATCCTCATTCACCTCTCCACTTAATTATTAGAGCTTTTTAACCATTATTAAGTCCCTTTGTTCTTCATCCCCCATATAAAAAGAGTGCGCTCCCGTTTGAGTAAAACCCAATCTCTTGTAAAAAGAAATGGCATTTTTATTTTTTTCCCATACGCCCAGCCAGATCTTCTTTTTATTCTGTTCTATAGCAATATCCATAGCTTTATTGAACAGGTATTTACCAAGGCCAAGCTTTTGAAATTTATTAATAATATAAATCCGCTCAATCTCAAGGGTGTCACCATCCATTTCTTCAGTCTGGGCATCCCCGATATTAACCTTTAAATATCCAGCGACCTCATCATTAAAAGAAACTAAAAAGAAATGGGATAAAGGATTGGATAACTCATTTTCTACTTGGTTTATGTTAAAAGCCTCTTTCAAATAAGCCTTCATATTTTCTGGAGAATTCTGATCCTCAAACGTCTCCTTAAATGTTTCATAACCAATTTCTTGAAGTTTTCGTGAATCTCCCAATGTACATCTTGTCATATTTATATTCATAAAAACCTTTCGCTCCTCTCTACAATCAGTAACTTCTCTTGTTTCCTTTTTTTACGAATTCCCAGTCTTTTTCTATGTTTTTTCTTACTTTTAGAAGCAGATTGAAAATCGTTTCTACTTCTCTTCCGGAAAATCCCTCTAATGCAACATATTTACACACAAATTTTGCACCGATTCCAGTTGATCGATTAACATGAATCATACAACAATTAACTAGCCCAAATATTTTTTCGAGAACATTCATTTACCTTATATTCTTGATAATGGCGATAATTTAAAATGGACCAATTGGAGTTGGAACCTTATTAACCGTTTTTTTAGGAGAGCTAATACTTATTTATTTTTTACAATTTAATTGAGAGTTATTAGACCGCATATTAACACACGCTAATACATCACCAAATTGTGATAAATTCGATTAGCTCCATCCGCAAACTATTGATTTGATTGCTGTCCAGCCTTGTATATGTCATACACAACAGGTTAACATAACGCCACGGTTAGGAAGTATTTAACTCCATTGCACAAGAAGAAAAAGTTGCCCTGTAAAGGCAGCCATTACTTTAAGTTTCTTCACAATCTGAAACTTATCTATTTCTCTAGGACATTTGAAACTCTAATTTTTTACTGTAGTAAAAGTGCAACCGCACACTGCAAAAGTAATAACGCCAATATAATATTTATTATTCGATAATGTTTGAAATATGTCTTTTGTAATAACCCGCCGAAAAATATCCAAGTCAGGGTAGCAATCGTACCTACTATAGCAATAATCATTTCAAAAAATAAAAGCGTCTCCAGTGATGAGTAATAAGGTGTAATATATCCTGTTAATGCGGTAATCCCAAATAAAAATATTTTTACATTAACAATTTGCAGGACAAAGCCAATCCAAAAAGAGGGCTGTTTGTCAGATTTTTTATTGTCAGGCTTACTGATTGCAACCCCATAGGCAAGCCATAAAATATAAATAACTCCTGCATATGTAAGTACATTCATAATTGGATTTATTAAGTTGTCTAATCCAAAAATAAAGAAGGCACATAACGCTTGTACAAAAAAATAACCAGCAAAGATCCCGAAGTATAAAGGCTTTCCTTTTTTCCATCCATAATTCGTCATCGTATTTAACGCCAGAATATTACCCGGACCCGGTGTAAAAGCATTTATTAGTGCGTAGATAACAAATGAAAACAATACTTGAATTCCCATACAACATTCACTCTCCAATATAAATCATCAACATCCATAATTATAAGGGAGTTTCCCGAGTATAGCATAATACTTAAAAGCCATACCTCGATATAACTAAAAGTTATAACAGGCTGAATGGGAAGACAAATTTTCATTTATAATTCCTGTTCAACATTTTTTAAAGCATTCACATATATTTCACCAAGTCGCGACAACGTGACATCCCTATGCTGTATTATTCCTACACGTATAAGTTCATCTACATTAAGGGGAACAGCAATAATATCATCCCCATGAAGATACTTGGGAAAAATTCCCGAAGAAATGGTGTAACCGTCGAGACCAATCATAAAATTTACAATAGCTGCCCTATCACTGACTTTGATTCTTTTCTTCACACTTCTAGTACTTAAAATTTCTTCTGAAAAATAAAAAGAATTGTACTCTCCTTGTTCGAAAGAAAGGCAAGGGTAGTCATCTAATTCTTCCAAATTAATCGATTCTTTGTCAGCTAATGGATGTCTTTTACTAATAAACACATGTGGTTTTGCCATAAATAATTCTGAAAAGGTCAAATCCCTTTCTTTTAATAATTTTAATAAAATAGATCCATTATAATTACTTAAATAAATTACCCCTAACTCACTTCGTAAATTTTTAACATCTTCAATGATTTCATAAGTTTTCGTTTCACGAAGTGTAAACTCATATTCAGAAGCCCCAAATTCCTAAACAAGTTCTACAAAAGCATTAGCTGCAAAAGTATAATGCTGGGTTGAAATGGAAAAATGTTGCTTAGCTGGTTTGTCACTTAAATATTTTTCTTCTAGCATGTTAAACTGCTGTAATACCTGTCTAGCATAACCTAGAAACCCAGCTCCTTCATTAGTAATAGTAACCCCTCTATTTGTTCTAATGAATAGAGTAATTTTAATTTCCTTCTCTAGTTCCTTAATCGCATTCGACAAACTTGGCTGGGAAATGAATAAACTTTTTGCTGCTTCATTCATGGACCCCTTGCTTGCTACTTCTAATACATATTTTAATTGTTGTAAAGTCAAATTGAACACCTCTCTTTCAAAGTTCCAATCATTAATTTAACAATAGATTTTACGACTTTTCTATCGAACACATTCAAATTTATAGAATCCTCAAGAAGTTTTATTCCATTAAATGGCCCGTTTACCGAATATCATACTCATATATAATTTAACATAAAAATAATACTTCATAAAATAAAATGTATAGCAAATATTACTGAGAATTTCAGCGTTAATTAGTACTAAGTTGTTTTTAACATATAGTTTATATATGTTAATAAAGTCAAAACGGAAAGATTTATTGTATTTTACACAACTTATACTTCTTATAAACAATCATTCACACACCAAAAGACAACCATGTTTTCCCTATTTTTATCATGTACCAATTTACCATGAGGAAAAAACAGAAAGTCTTTAATCTCTATCTCATTCAAATTAAAGTGATTGTCAATCCAATCCATCACTTTTGCTTCATTTTCTTCCAAAAAAATCACGCTCCTACTTGTTTTAGACAATTAAAAAGCATGACAGATAGAATTTGTCACACGTTAGTTTGGTTATATTTATAAAACTTCTGCAATACCAGCCATAATATATTCGGCACATGGTACAGCAATCGCATTTCCAATTGCTTTGTATCTAGCATAATCACTTATAGCTTCATTTTTATTCCCAAGGGCTGTCCATCCCTCTGGTAATCCCATCAAACGTTCACATTCTAATGGAGTAAGCTGACGGATAAACCCTTCCTTTTCTTCTCCTTCGTACCAAAATGTAAAATAGTTCACGGATCCTGCGAGTAAAGTGGGAAATGGATCTCCTGTTTTTCCGAAACTGCCGTGAAACCCTTTTTCGTTTCTTTCCTTTGCCGTACTTCGCATTCTTCTTTCTTGAAAGGGACGGATGATGGGTATTTTCCCCCCTGCTTTTTGAGTAGATATTCTACTGGCAATGGTGGAGGATAGCTTGCTCTCTCCGCAAGACGTAAAAACCGATTGCAAATCGCGGGCTTTAAATAATATTTCTGTGGCACGTGACTCTCCAAAATCTGCCACGAGGAAGATACGTCTTCTTCTTTGAGCAAGTGTGGGCCTTCCCCAATATTGGGCATCCAACAATCGCCAAGCGATATCAACATCATTCCCTCGGACCATTCCGGCGTTTGCCCAGACTTCAGAATCAGGCATTGGAATTTCGGTATTTGTGAACGATTCAAGCACGGCCTTAAAATCCAGCCTGTTATTTGATGAAAAAGCTCCCATGACGTTTTCCCAAACAGCGATAACTGGATATGTTCCATTCGTTGCACACCTCATTTCTTCTATAATTCGGATTGCGTGAAAAAATAAACTCGATTGACTTCCTGTAAGACCTTCTCGTTTACCAATATTGGATAGGTTCTGACAAGGAGAACCAAATGTAATGATATGAACAGGTGGAATTTCTCCCTCTTTTACTTTTGTAATATCTCCTAAATGATAGATGTTAGGAAAATGTCGTTTCGTAATAGATATAGGTGCTTTTTCAATTTCACTTGCCCATATTGGTTGAATCCCGTAACGAGAAGCAGCTAATGGAAATACACCAATACCATCAAATAAACTTCCTAAAGTTAGTTTTTTCATATTCCACCTTCTATTCTCCATTTTTAGGCGTAAAAAAAAGACGCTCATTTTAATTGAACGCCTTACATTTTTTTATTCTATTGTGTTCCCACACCCCAGATCAATTACCACCGAAACGGTAATGTGTTTTTTCAGTACTTTATTTCTCGTTTTTTCACCTTCTCCCACAAACACGAAATGCTTGTGAAAGTGTTTAAAACTAAGGATTTCTATATAGTTTCTCTTTGTAGCAACGATACACACTCCACATGCGTTGTCTGCGGAAACATATCCACAGGCTGCACTTCTTCTGTCTTATAACCTCCATCTTCCAATACGCGTAGATCACGAGCTAAAGTCGCTGGATTACAGGATACATAGACTACTTTTCTCGGCTTCATATCAAGAATTGTCTGTAATAATGCTTCATCACAGCCTTTTCTTGGAGGATCTACAACTAACACGTCTGCTTCATTCCCTGCTTTATACCAATTGGGGATAACTACTTCTGCTTCTCCAACTGCAAATTCCACATTGTGGATATCATTTATGAGGGCATTTTTTCTTGCATCCTCAATTGCTTGTGGAACAATTTCGACACCGAATACTTGTCTTGCTTTTTTTGCTAAAAATAAAGAGATTGTTCCAATACCACAATAGGCATCGATTACTTTCTCTTCCCCATTTAGATCAGCATATTCCAATGCTTTCTCATAGAGCACCTTTGTCTGTTCTGGATTCACTTGATAAAAGGAGCGAGCAGAAATAGCAAACTTTACATCACCAATATAATCAGTAATGGTCTCTTCTCCCCATAGCACTCGAGTTATTTCTCCCATTATCACATTCGTTTTTTTGTTATTCACATTGTGGATAATTGATTTAATATTTGGGACTTTTTCAACAATTTCATCAACAATTGCCTTTCGATTGGGGATATCCTGTGTACGAGTGATTAATACAATCATTACTTCCTTCGTAATGGCCCCTCTTCTTACCATAATATGGCGTAAATCACCTTTATGGCGTGCCTCGTCATATGCACGAACTCCATATTTCGAACAAATATCTTTTACTGTATTTACGACATAGTCATTTTCTTCTTGCTGAATGAGGCATTGTTCCATATTAATGATTTGATGGGAGCGTTGTTGATAAAATCCGCCGATGAGACCACCTTCTTGTTCCCCGATTGGAACTTGTGACTTATTGCGGTAGCGCCAAGGATCTTCCATCCCTAGTGTTGGATGTACCGTCGTGTTAATTTTTCCAATCCGCTCTAGAACATCCATAACATGCTTATGCTTCATTTTCAATTGTCCTTCATAGCTTAAATGCTGTAATTGGCAGCCTCCACATTCCTTGTAAATAAGACATGGTGCTTCCACGCGATAAGGACTTCTTTCTTTTATTTCTACTAAACGACCGAAACCGTAATTCTTATTTGTCTTGATTACTTTTACGGTTGCTTTCTCTCCTGGAAGTCCATTGGGGATAAATAGGGGATAACCATCTACTTTTGCCACTCCTGAACCTTCATGGGTTAAATCTTCAAAAATTATATCTATTATATCGTTCTTTTGAACGGGTAATGTTTTACTCATTATCGTCTTCCTTTACATCGATATTTCCGAAAAAAATAAGCGTGGTAATTGTAACATATTATCAGGAAAGCGTCATGGGCTTACGGGAAATCTTAGGAAATCAAAACAAAAAGTGAGGGGATTTCTTATTCCTCTCACTCCTCGTTATTGTCTGTTTGTAACATTCCTTTATAATCCTTGATATCTGGTCGGTCTTCATCACGAATTTCTTCAATTGGTACATATAACTCAAAGTGACGATATAAATTAATAAATTCAGCAGGCAATAAGCCGCCAAATTCTCCATCAAGATTTAATTGTACTTTCTCATCGGAGCTAACTTTAATGTGATTGGCATTCGTATAAATGACATTCGGATCATTGATATGTTCCCCACGTAAAGCCAGTGAAGCAATTCGAATAAAGTCTGCAAGATTTGCCTTTTTTAAGATTAACAAAGAGAACAGCCCATCATTAATAGAAGCTCCTGGTGCTAACTTCTCAAAGCCGCCGACAGAATTGGTCAGGCCAACAAGAAACAACATCGCTTCTCCTTCAAACAGCTTGCCATCATATTCGATTTTCACATGTGATGCTTTAATGAACGGTAGCATTTCGACGCCTTTTAAATAATAAGCAAGCTGTCCAAGCATGGTTTTCAGTTTACTTGGAACCTCATAAGAGATTTCTGTTAAGTGTCCACCACCACTAATATTAATGAAATATTTATCATTCATTCTTCCAATATCAATCGGGATTGTATCGCCCTTTGCGATTACATCTACTGCACCTATAACATCTCTTGGAATATGCAGTGCTCTTGCAAAGTCATTTGTTGTTCCTACCGGTATAATTCCAAGCTTTGGACGATATTCTTGTTCTGCCATTCCGTTAACCACTTCATTGATGGTTCCATCGCCACCTGCAGCAATGACAAGATCAAATCGTCTTTCTACTGCAACTCTTGCTGCATATGTTGCATCCTCTGGTCCAGTCGTTGCATGACAAGAAGTTTCATAACCTGCCTCTTCTAATCTTTTTAGCACTTCTGGTAAATGTTTTTTAAAAGCTTCCCGACCTGAAGTAGGATTATATATTATTCTTGCCCTTTTCATTTTCATCATCCTATAATCAAGATTCATTTTTTTTCCATAGCCATTAACATCATATACGATACTTCTTGCTTAAGCAATTTTTAAATCTATCTATTACCATCGTATGTGACCATTGAATAATAAGTGTCCATGTTTCCAAGTATCTTCCCACATTATAACCCAATCTATCAGTTCACCATACTTTCCTAATTCTTATTACTGTTTTTTTCTATTAATCAAACGTTTGATTAACTTTTTTCCGACACAAAGCTCCATTATTCCGCTCCCTTAGAAGAAATCTGTAAAAAAGAAAGCAAACATTCGAGAAAATCAGCCATGCATATTCCATTCAAAAAAGGATGATTTCCCTCAAATAATACCCTGTCTGAGTCAAATCTATCCTCTTTTTATTATGATTAGTGATTCGTTAACTCTAACGTACCACTGTTAAAGACATGTATAGCAGAACCACCTTTTCCTTTTTGCAAGACTGCATTCGTCTTTCCTTCCTCCATTGTATTTTCTGTATTAGAAAACTCCCATTCTGCACGATCACTATTATTTATTACTGTATCATTTACAGAAACCTTCACATTATTTGTTTCATCCAATATTAAATCGATTGCTGGGACATTATTAACCGTCCAATTATTTTTTAAGTCACGTGGATTTAAAGTGACATCATTATTTAAATCAATAATATCTAATTTCTTACTCGTTGGCACAAGAATCGTCGTATGTATAGAAGAATAATCAGTATAGAATTCAGACATGCGATACGGTAATTGCTTTAAACGAATAAACAAAGTATCTCCCTTTTGAGAAACATGAAGATAATCTTCTGGTTTGGAAACAACTACATCCTTTGATTGAACTGTTCGGAAAGTTCCAAATAAGGATAGGACGTCATCGTTTGTTCCTTCAATTGTAATCGGACTTTGCTGATTTTCGGACTCAATGACAATTCTTTTAATATCAGCCTTCATCGCATAATTGAATTCAGGTAAATCTCTAGTTATCTCTTCTCTTTTTAATCCTTGTTCCAGAATATCCATAATTCCAGAGGATTGGAGAAAGACCATTGATATGCCTGCTGTCCCAATGATCCCAACGACAATAATACTGAAAAGATCAAAGCTTAAATACGGCTTTTCTTGCTTAGAAGAAAACAGATATAGCAAAATCTCTATTCCCAAAACAACTAAAATAACCGGCCACCAAACTTTTAAAACACTCACAATTTTCCAATGAAAAAACTGTGTCAGTAACAAAAATACGCCAAGGAATAATAAAGATAAACCCATTGAAAAAGTGCCCACTCGCCATTGCCTCATTCTCTTCTCCCCTTCTGTCAGCATTGGCTTCTTGTATGAATTCAAAAAGCCAATAGCCATCTCTATCTTTCTTCTACATTTCTTATATTTTTTTCTTCTTTGTTCCTTTTAGCAGATGAATACCGCCGATTATAAGAACTAGGCACACAATTCCCGTCTGAAAATATTGATAAAAGAAAAATCGTAAATCTATATCTATTACTTCTCTGATGATGGGTGAAAAGATCGGTAAAATAATATTGATTATTAAATAATATAAACCAATTACAAGTAGACCAATCCCAAACCATTTTTGATAATTAATCAAATAAGCAATGACCGGGACATCCTCCAATTCCTCTTCTCCTACTTTTGATGCTTTTTGTAATCCATCAAAGAAGCTGTAGAACCAAATGATAGGAATAACGAATAAAAATAGTCCTAATCGTAATTCATTAAGGATAAAAATAGAGAACAAGAAAGCAGCCATTAGCTGAATCCCTCTTTGCTGCAAGCCTAAATATAAATGGCCCGCTCCTGGAAAAACAGATAAGAAGGTTGCAATAAATTTACTTTTCTTTCCCTCTTCTCTATTCTTTTCAAAATCCTGAAAGATTGTAATATCTTCAAGCTTTTCCCCTTTCAGTTTTTTATTATACTGCTGGGAAACGTCATAAAAACCGTAAATCCAAATAACAGGCAAAATCGCCAAAAATAACAGGAATTCATTCGTATAGGTTAGGAAAGCAATAAATAAAATCATAATCCCTAACCCTAGAAAAGTTGTTAATAATGTTATTCCTCGATAGACTAAGCCTAACTGAATATGACCTAAGCCAGGGACAAATGATAAAACAATCGTATAAAAACGCTCTGATTCAGCTGTTTTTACTAATACAGGTGCTACGTCTCCAGCCTCTGTATTACTAGCCAAATTAACCCGTTCTTTTAAATAGCTACTGGTCGTGATTAATGTGTCGATAAAACTAATACAGTAGATAATGAAACCAATAATAATTACTATAAATGTTAACTCATTGAGGTACCCTGAACTAAAAATCACAATGGACATAAATGCTAGTCCAAAGACAGCCATCCCATATAAAAAGCCTCGCAACCTTTTCCCAATATAAAAAAGACCACCACCTGGAAAAAATGCTAAGATTGTTGCGACAATCGGGTTTTTCATTTCTTAAAATCCTCCTTTTTACTACTATCAAATGAATCCATCCAGGCAAAGGTCTTATCCACTAAACCTCCTGATTTTGGCTCTTCTTTCAAAGAAACTTCCGCTTTTTGGATTGTTTCTGTATGTTTTATAATCGATTGAAAAAATCCTGCCGACATCAGAATCAATGTAAGACTCGCGGCAATTGCATAATGGAATATGGATGATTGATAAAAAGGACGTTTCCTTTCCTCTATTTTTTCTATCTCCATATTTTCAAAGGATATTTTTTGCATAATATCATTCATAAAAGCTGCTTCATCTGAAATCGAAGGAAGTATCTCCTCTTGCATGTCTACTGCATCTATATACAATTCTAAACATTGATCGCATGTATACAAATGATTTTCAAGAAATGCTCTTTCTTTCTCATTCAGTTCATCGTTTACATACTTCATCCAATCATCTTTAGAATAATGTGTTGTCATAAAAATTCTTCCTCCTTCCAATGTGTTTTGATCCAGAGTCTTGCGCGATACAGCTTCGTTTCAATTGTTTTCACTTGAACATTTTGCTCTAATGCCATTTCTTGATAACTTTTTTCTTGAATGTAAAAACCATAAATGACATCCCTGTAATTAGCGGGTACTTCCTCCAGTCTTTTTTGCACAAGCTTTTGTCGTTCCCGCTTTAGCACTTCTATTTCTACATCATCGGCCAGAGAGCCTCCTATGTGGGATTCCAATTCTTCTGTCATCTCTTCTTTTCTTCTTTGTTTTTTTCTTCTCATATCAATAGCATGATTGACAGCAATTCTTGTTATCCATGTTTTAAAACCTTGATTCTCGTAATTGGGGAGAGAGGTATAGATTTTAATAAACACTTCTTGAGTAGCATCTTCTGCTTCTTTTTGATCTTTCAAAACACTGTATATAGAACGAAACAAATAGTCCCGATGCTTTTCCACTAACAAACGAAATGCGTGATCATTTCCTGCTTTTACTTTTTCAATTAACACTTGATCACTAATGGCCTCTCCCCCCTTTCCTAGCCATTCTATAATAATAGACGTACAGTGTCGGTCATTCCCCTACAGTTTTTTATTATTTTGGGCTGATTATTTTTTTCATTTACCGAGCAGCGTAAATATACGATGACTTTCTGGGGAAGATGTGATCCCGCAGAGCTCATTGGCCCTACGGAAAGCAACGTATATTAAGGCTACAGGTTATTAGTTACAAACTTTATGAAAATGCCTCAATATTTTCTTCCTAAATGGTTTCTCCTTTGTAATAGTACCATTATTACTTGAAACTTTTTAGCCTTACTTTCGTATTTATTCTGTAGCAATTTAATCAAAGGAGAATGTGTATGCATTATTTATTTGCATTACTGGCTTTAACATTAAACCCATTTCTATGGAAAATCCATCTAAAAAAACGAAGGTTTCTTATCTTTCAAGTCATGCGATTGCTTGCTGGAATCCTTATTATTTTTTGTCTAGATTATTTTCAGTTAATCGATCATTCCTTACAGGCCCTTTTTAAATATGGTGCTATTTATTTTGCTTTCTTCTTATTACTAGATTTACTTTTTGGAAAAGTAAAGGGGTATAAAATAACTGGAATTCTCTTTTTATACTTTGTCCTATTTAGTCTATACGTCCAATTTGTCTATCCATTAACCATTACCGGAGATAAATATCATTTTGTACAAGAAAAGGCTACTGTTATTGAGAAGGAAGCTGTTTCTACTAATGAAAAACATATCGTAGTTGTACCGGAGAGCTATGCACGATATCGTAGTGAGAAAAAACTCGGGGAACTTCCTCATCCTTCCTATTATGATTTAGGAAACTCTACTCTACAAAAAATTGACGATCATCTATACTGGGTAACGCCAATTGAATATACTGGCTTTTTTAAATGGATAAAAGGGGATGACGTCCCTGGTTTTATTAAAATGAGTGCAGAGGATGAAAATGAAGATGCCGTCTTAGTTAAAACTTCTATGAAATATGTTCCATCTGCCTACTTCCAAGAAGATTTAAAAAGACTAGTCAGAAATAAACATAAAGATACGATTTTGCTTGAAGCAAGCTTCGAACCAGATGATAATGATAAGCCATACTATGTTGTACCTTATGGACAATACAATAAATTCCGAGAAATTGTTGACATTAAAGGGATTTATATCGTTGACCCAGCCACTGGAAAAATTGAAGACTATACAATGAACAATATACCTGCATTTATTGACCATGTTATTCCTACAAGCGTAGCGGAAGATTGGAATGAATGGTATGGTAAATATATTCATGGCTTCTGGAATACCCTTTTTGCAAAAGAAGATATGAAACTACCAACCGCCTGGGACAACATGGATGAAGTGAATGGTGTCTTCAATGAAGAATTACAATTGCATTGGTTCACTGACTTCACCCGTCCGAAATCCGATAGCGGAAGTATGGTTGGTTACTCCATGATTAATGCTCGTACCGGTGCACTTACCTTCTATACAGAGGCAAATGGATCGTTAAATGGGAAATCTGCTATCAATGTGGCAGAGAAAACCTTTCGAGCGCAAAAATATGAAGCCGGCACTCCACTACTCTATACGATTTATGGGCAGTTCACATGGGTTGTTCCACTCATGGACAGCAATCACGTGTTAAGAGAAATCATGTTGATTAATGCTAAGGATGAAAAGGTTTATAGCTATAGCACAGAGAAAACAAAACTTTTTAATGATTATAAATATGCCCTTGTCACGCTATTGAAAAATGATAAAACCGTTCCTAACAATATTGCCGATCAAAAAACGATAACTGAGACTGTCAGCTATGTATATAAATCAGAGGTTGAAAATAGTACGATTGTAAAATTCATGGTGAAAGACAATAAAACTATTTTCCAAGTTTCTTCAAACGATTTCCCTTATAGTATCTTCCTAGAAAAAGGGATGGAAATTTCCGTTGATTATGTTGATACAGATGAAGTAATTGTAACGGTTGAAAAATTGGAAATTAATAATCAAGCATTAAACGAATAAAATAAGATTCTTGGATATTAAAAATGCAACAAAAAAATTGCTCTATTATTTATAATATAGGGAGAAGGGAACAAACTTCTCCCTCTTTCTGCATAGAATAAAAGGAAGAGAACAAAGATAGTGTTTTAAACTAGTAAACTTTAAATGATGGAAAAGGAGAAATGCATTTGATTATTTTAATCCTATCTTCCTACTTAATCGGTTCTTTACCGGCTGCCTTAATTATCGGTAAAGTTTTTTATGGCATTGATATTCGGAAACATGGCAGCTTTAATCCAGGAGCGACTAATTCCATTCGCGTATTAGGCAAAAAAGCCGGGATTGCTGTTCTGCTGCTTGATGTTGGGAAAGGAGCTCTTGCGGCAAGTCTACCGTACTTGCTTATGGTAGATGTTAATCCGTTATATACTGGATTAATAGCTGTTATTGGTCATTGTTTTCCAATCTTCGCTGGGTTTCGCGGTGGAAAAGCTATTGCCACAACAGCCGGCACTCTTCTCGTTGCCAGCCCAGCCTTGTTTTTAATTGCCTATTTCGCCTTCTTTGCTGTTATTTTTGTAACAAAATATGTATTCATAGGTAGTATTTCCGTTGGGATAACGATTTTCTTATATGCATTATTTTCTCCCAACATCCAGCATGACTGGCTCTTTTTCTTGTTTTTATTACTATTAATCTTTTTACATCGCTCTAATATTATTAATTTTATTCATCGTCAAGAACCAAAAATAAATGATAAAAACATAAAAAAGGATCGAATTAACCCGAAGAAAATAGTCTAATTCCCCTTCATTGGACAAGCTTTTTAGGAAATTGTTGATTGTCGACTTTTCCTGGGAAATACTGTCGAATGAATGGAAATCAAAATAAAGGAGTTGCTCTTTTTGGAATTGCTCCTTTACTTTGATTTTGGAGGTTGTGGAGGGGAGTGCTGGATGAGGGTGGTTTGGCTGATTTATTGTGGGTTTGGCTGATATCCTTCTTACTTTGGCTGATTTATCGCTGCTTTGGCTGATATCCTTCCTACTTTGGCTGATTTATTGCTGGTTTGGCTGATTTATTGCTGGTTTGGCTGATTTATCGCTGCTTTGGCTGATATCCTTCTTACTTTGGCTGATTTATCGCTACTTTGGCTGATATCCTTCTTACTTTGGCTGATTTATCGCTGCTTTGGCTGATATCCTTCTTACTTTGGCTGATTTATCGCTGCTTTGGCTGATATCCTTCTTACTTTGGCTGATTTATTGCTGCTTTGGCTGATATCCTTCTTACTTTGGCTGATTTATCGCTACTTTGGCTGATATCCTTCTTACTTTGGCTGATTTGTCGCTACTTTGGCTGATTTGTCGCTACTTTGGCTGATTTGTCGCTACTTTGGCTGATTATTCTTCTTACTTTGGCTGATTTATTGCTGCTTTGGCTGATATCCTTCTTACTTTGGCTGATTTATCGCTACTTTGGCTGATATCCTTCTTACTTTGGCTGATTTATCGCTGCTTTGGCTGATATCCTTCCTACTTTGGCTGATTTATTGCTGCTTTGGCTGATATCCTTCCTACTTTGGCTGATTTATCACTGCTTTGGCTGATATCCTTCTTACTTTGGCTGATTTATTGCTGCTTTGGCTGATATCCTTCCTACTTTGGCTGATTTATCGCTACTTTGGCTGATTTCCTTCCTACTTTGGCTGATTTATCGCTACTTTGGCTGATATCCACGTTCGACTAGAATATATATACTTATTCCCCTCCTTCATCCATAAAAAAAGCCGCCAACAAAGTCGTTTTTCAACATTTACTGACAGCTATAAGGAGATAAATCCCCTTCTTATCTTTTATTCATTTCTTCGACTAACAATTTATTGACCATTTGCGGATTAGCTTGTCCTTTTGTTGCCTTCATCAACTGACCGACAAGGAAACCAATTGCTTTTTGTTTTCCATTTTTAAAGTCTTCAATGGATTGAGGATTGTTATCCAATACTTCGCCGATGATTTTCAGCAATGCACCTTCATCGGAAATTTGGACAAGTCCTTTCTCTTTAACAATTGCTTCAGCATCTCCGCCATTTTCAATCAACTCTTTAAACACTTGCTTTGCAATTTTACTAGAAATGGTGCCATTTCCAATGAGTTTAATCATGCCCGCAAGGTTTTCTGGAGTAAGCTTTACTTCCGCTAGCTCTTTTTGCTCTGCATTTAAGTAGGCAGAAACATCTCCCATTACCCAGTTTGAAGCAAGTTTTGGTTCTGCTCCGTTTGCAACGGTTTCTTCGAAGAAATCAGCCATTTCCTTCGTAACGGTTAATACTTTTGCATCGTACTCTGGTAAGCCCCATTCTTCCATATAACGTTTTTGTCTTGCATCTGGTAATTCTGGAATTTCTGCGCGAATTCTTGCTTTCCAGTCTTCATCGATATACAAATCTGTTAAATCCGGTTCTGGGAAATAACGATAGTCATCTGAGCCTTCTTTTACACGCATTAGCAATGTTGTATTTGTCGCTTCATCAAAGCGACGTGTTTCTTGATTAATTACTCCGCCTGAAGAGACAACCTCTCTTTGACGTTGTTCTTCATATTCTAATCCTTTACGTACGAAGTTAAAGGAGTTCAAGTTTTTCAATTCCGTTTTTGTTCCGAATTCCTCTTGGCCTACCGGACGAATCGAAATATTGGCATCGCAACGCAAAGAACCTTCTTCCATTTTACAGTCAGATACGCCTGTATATTGGATAATGGATTTCAATTTTTCTAAGTACGCATACGCTTCATTTGGTGTGCGGATATCTGGCTCAGAAACGATTTCAATTAGCGGCGTTCCTTGACGGTTGAAGTCCACTAACGAATATCCTTTTTCATGATTCAGTTTCCCTGCATCCTCTTCTAAATGAACACGGGTAATGCCGATTTTTTTCTTATAGCCATCGACTTCAATTTCAATCCAGCCATGTTCACCAATTGGCTTATCAAATTGGGAAATTTGGTATGCCTTCGGATTATCTGGATAAAAATAGTTCTTACGGTCAAATTTTGTTTCTGTCGCTATTTCGCAATTTAATGCCATAGACGCTTTCATGCCATATTCTACTGCCTTTTTATTTAAAACAGGTAGTACGCCAGGATAGCCTAAATCTACTACTGTTGTATTTGTATTCGGCGCAGCACCAAAGTGATTGGGACTTGCTGAGAATATTTTTGATTGTGTTTTTAACTCTACATGGACCTCTAGCCCAATGACTGTTTCAAATTCCATTTTTTTCACCCCTTACAGCGTTGGTTTTTGGTTATGATAATCTGTCGCCTGTTCAAATGCATAAGCTACTTTATACACAGATGCTTCATCAAAATGTTTTCCGATAATTTGTAAACCAAGTGGTAAACCGTTAGAGAAGCCACAAGGAACCGAAATCCCTGGAACACCAGCAAGGTTTACTGGAATCGTTAGAATATCATTGGCATACATTGTTAATGGATCGTCTACCTTTTCCCCTAGCTTAAAAGCAGGTGTAGGGGTAGTTGGCCCCACAATAACATCATACTTTTCAAATACATCTTCAAAATCTTTTTTGATTAGAGTACGTACTTTTTGTGCTTTTTTATAATATGCGTCATAGTAGCCAGAGCTTAAAGCAAAGGTTCCAAGCATAATTCTACGCTTTACTTCATCTCCAAATCCTTCTGCGCGAGAACGTTTATATAGTTCAATTAATGTTTCGGCATTATCCGTGCGATAACCATAGCGAACACCATCAAATCGAGATAGGTTTGCTGATGCTTCTGAAGAAGACAATAAATAGTAAGTTGCAAGGGCATATTTACTATGTGGCAAAGATACTTCTTCCCATGTAGCTCCTAATTTTTCCAATACTTTTAATGCATCAAGAACAGATTGGCGAACATCTTCGCTTACTCCTTCTGCTAGATACTCTTTCGGAACCGCTATTTTCATGCCTTTGATATCTCCAGTTAGACCTTTTGTAAAATCAGGCACAGCTACATTTGCCGAAGTGGAATCCATTGGGTCTAATCCGGAAATAGCATTAAGCAAGAAAGCATTATCTTCTACCGTACGTGTAATTGGTCCAATTTGATCCAGTGAAGAAGCAAATGCAACTAAACCAAAACGAGAAATTCTTCCATATGTAGGTTTTAAACCGACAACCCCACAGAATGCTGCTGGTTGACGAATGGAACCACCAGTATCTGAACCAAGAGAAAAAAATACTTCTCCTGCAGCTACGGATGCTGCAGATCCACCTGATGATCCACCAGGAACTGTTTCAAGATTCCATGGATTTTTCGTTTTTTGATAATAAGAATTTTCTGTAGAAGATCCCATAGCAAACTCGTCCATATTAAGCTTTCCAATTGTTATAGCTCCTGCTGCTTGCAGCTTGTCCATAACAGTAGCATTATAAATCGGCTGGAAATTTTCTAAGATTTTGCTAGAACATGTTGTTCTCAAGTTTTTTGTCACAATATTATCTTTAATACCAATCGGCATTCCAAATAAGCTACCTGAATGTTCCCCGTTTACTAATTTGTCATCTAATGCACTTGCTTGTGATAAAGCATTGTCTTCATCTAAGGTTAAAAATGCTTGTACTTTCTCATCTACATCTTTTATGCGATTATACGATTCTTTTACTAAATCAGTTACTGATATCTCTTTTTTATGTAATAGTTCTTGTAAATCCGCCATCTTTTGATCAAAAAGACTCATGTAATTTCCCCTCCTTACTCAATAATAGATGGAACTTTAATTTGTCCATCTTGATGATCTGGTGCATTGCGTAAAACTTCCTCAACAGGTAAGCCTTTTGTTGGTACATCTTCACGTAGCACATTTTTCATATCTAAAACATGGGAAGTTGGCTCGATTCCCTCTGTATCTAATTCTTTTAGTTCTTCTGCAAAAGAAATAATAGCATCTAATTGCTTTTGAAAAAGCTCTGCTTCCTCTTCTGTTATTTCAAGTCTAGCAAGATTGGCAACATGCTTTACTTCTTCCTTTGTAATTCTTGACATATATATGTCACCTCCATCATTATACGTACAACACAATAATCTGATAATATCAAACAAATCATTAGGAAAGCAACCGAAAGAAGGAATATATCTTATTAGAAGGCGTTTTCCTCAAAGATTATGAATTTCCACCGCTATCGACAACTTATTTCATCTCATTAATTTCCAATAAAACCAGTCTATTAAAAAAGCTCTACCTTTAATCAGCACAGTTTATTCTATTATACCATCTTGTCTAACAGGGTGTTCTTACCTTACTATTACTCCATAAAAAAGAAGAGGTACTTTCCTCTTCCTTTTTACTGCATCTTTTCACTTGATGAAAGAAGTGGTTCATACATCATTAATGCATGATTTTCTGTAATATACTCTTCTTCCAATAAGACACCTCTTTTATTAAATTTTTTTCGATAAATTTGATTGTGACGAATATAGCCTCCGAAATAAGCTGGCATGATTTGATGCGCCTTTTCAAAAACCTCATAACGAATTAAACTGGGCGATGCCCCTCTCCATTCTCCTTTTAAATGGGAATTCGTCACTTCCAGGCATAGCTGAAAAGTGGCATCTGTTTCGTTCTTGATTTGTAGGTCCAAATAATTATAGGAACATGTTGCTCCACTACCAAACGGCTGTGTTCGGTTGGAATCTGGAAAAACATCATAACTGTGGCGATGTCTTTCTACTACAGTTAAGGGTGTATGCAATGTCATCCAATAGATAAGATTAGAAAGCTGGCATAAACCGCCACCTACTCCGGTTCGATAGCTTCCGGCATAAAGAACCATCCCATCAACATAGCCTTTTTTATAAGTTGGCTTTCCAATCGTTCTCCAATACGAAAATGTTTCTCCTGGTTCTAGGACAATCTGATTTAATGCCGAAACCGCAATCTTTAAATTTATAATTTTATTATATTGCAGCTTCATATCAACATCCTTTAATTCCCTTAGCAGCATGGTTTTATGGGTAAAATAGGAATGAGGTAAAAACGCCATCTGTTTTTTCTTCGCATATTGTTTCCTTGATATAATCCATTGGGCATATCTCTTGGTTATATAAAACTTTTTTCCGAAGTAAATACGAAGGGGTGACCTTTTTTTAGGTCTTAACGATGTTATATCCATACATACTCTCCATTAATTTCCTTTTTTCTAATAATTTCTTCAAGCTTAGAAGAAACTCCTTCCTTTCTATACTTATTGTTAGATAAAATAAATTTTGAAGAAGATAAATTGCTTTATTTCTTTCCCTTCTTGGCAAATCGATAGGAAATTAAAGCAAAATTCGATACAATAGTTTATATTTAGAAGAAGACTAAAAAGCTAGGTGACGAAAGATGAATGAATTAGACGCTTTAAAATTAGAAAATCAACTTTGTTTTCTTTTATATGCGAGCTCGCGAGAATTAACGAAGAAGTATAAACCCTTATTAGAGGAACTAGATGTAACGTATCCCCAGTACTTAGTACTTTTACTACTTTGGGAACATAGAAGTCTTAGTGTAAAGGAGATGGGGAATTACTTATACCTTGATTCTGGCACATTGACACCGATGTTAAAGAGAATGGAACAGCAGCAATTGATTCAGCGGAAACGTTCCCTTGAGGATGAACGCTCTGTGCTCATTACCTTAACAGAAAAAGGTACGTCTTTACAGCAAAAAGCAGAATGTATTCCGACAGAGATTACCAAGCTTTTTGGCAAAACGCCTGAAGAGGTCAACAAATTAAAGCAAGCTCTTCTAAAGCTTTTACAAAACCTGACTTAATTCCATGCAGATGGATAAATTGAGATGAACAAAAAAAGAGAGCAGAAGGAATATCCAACCTCCTTCTGCTCTCTTTTATCTTATTAAGCTGTAACAACTTCTAATTGGACATCAATATTTCCTCTTGTTGCTTTAGAGTATGGACAGAAATTATGCGCCTTGTGTACAAGATCCTCTAGAACGGTCTTTTCAATCCCAGTTCCTTTTACAGATAATTTCACACTTAATTTGAATCCTTGATCTGTTTCGTCTTTAAGTAAACTAACACTTGCAGTCGTTTCTGATTCGAATTTCACTTTTTCTTTTTGTGCCATTAATTGTAATGCTCCGTCAAAACAAGCTGCATACCCTGCTGCAAATAATTGCTCAGGATTTGTTGCATCCTCTAATTCCTTTGCTCTTTGCGTGCCTGGCATAGCTGTATCAAATTGAATAACATAATCTTCAGATTCTACTCTACCTTCTCTTCCTCCAGTTGCTGTAACAGATGTCGTAAGTATTGTATCGCTCATCATTCATTCCTCCAATAATATATTATTTTTACCACTACACACATGGTACACAATTTAATTTTACAAAACAAATATTTTGTACTCTTTTTTTAAATTACCTTTTTAAAGAAAAATAAACATGCCTATGTCACCAAAAATATGCCCCTTAACTTACGCTCCAAATAACTCGAGATAGATTAATTAATTACTTACAACAACTTCCCTCCATCATTAAAGGCTATTTTCGTAAAGTTTGGTGCTATTGCACGCAGCCTGAATACACTTCGCTTTCCCTGAGGCTACAGAAATCTACGTGTATTCATACTGCTCAGTTTTTCCAAATAATTAATTTTTAGATATCCCCTAATAAAAAAGCCCAAAAAGATTTCTCCTTTTGAGCATTTCCTTATTTACTAAACCATTTTCCAATCGTCGTAAATAATCCCTTTTTGTTATTCTCTTTGAAAGTTTCTGCTTCTATATCATCTGTTTTTTGTTGGCCTACATAAATATTTTCTGTATTTATCGCATGATCGTACGCAATTAATAAACCTATATCACTATCTGCATCTTTATTAGTGACAATCGTATATTCCATGTGTACTTGATTCGCTTCCTTGATGTACTTGGATAAGTATGAATAGTCTAAATGGCCATTTAAATATAATTTTGCTCCACTATTTTTTTTCATAGCATTTGTTATCTCTTCATAGAGTGATGGTTCAATTACTTGTGACTGGTTTAATGCAACCACCACTCTTTCTCTAAGGGTACCAAGAAATTTTCTACGTTCCTCTGGCTTCGTTTCCTTTGCTCCGTACATGCCCTTTTGCATATAATCATCTAAGTTAGGGTTTGACGACATACTCACAACTCCTTCAAATAGATTCCTCTTCCATACTATACTCTACTCTGCTTATAAAAAACCTTGTATCTTTTGAAAATTTTTAGTCATTATACAAAAAAAGAGGACAAGCATTACTTTCCCTCTTTGAATGGGGAGCATAATGCCTAGCACTCTCTCTTGTCATTACTGATAAATATGAATATACGGTTCGTCTGCATCAACATCACGAACAATTAATGATTCTGGACCGTATACAGAAGTAATACTAACCTGTACAGAGGAATTATTATTTGGTGGAAAATGTTCCATAACCTTCCCCGCTACAAATTGGGTGAAGCCGAGCGCCTCTGCTTCTCCATAAAACTGAATTGGGATCTCGATACTTAAATTCTGCATTTTATCATTAACATAGAAGGCTCTTCCTACCACACCGTTAAAGTTTGGAAAATACTTTTCTATATCTTGTTTAAAATAAGAAAACGAGTCAACTTCTGATTTATATTTTGTATCTGAGCTTGGGAATAATACATATTTTTCATTAATGCTTTCCCAGTCACCTATACTTTTGCTGTTTCCTGCAACTTTTGAGTAAGCAAAGAAGTTTCCAGGTACAACAGAAGAGCTTTCTTTTTGTTCAAAAAGAGAAATAATGATTGGAACCTGTTCAAGTCCTTCCACCTCTCTAATTCTTTTTACTACTTCTGCTGCAATTTTCTTTCCTTCTTTTTCAAGCTTTGTTCGATCTAGTTTAAGTTCTTTTGCCGCTCCCTTTTCTTCATAGGAATAGACAGAATTCATAGCTAAACCAATTGATATTCCACCAAGCTTCAAACTATTATCATCGGTTTTCACTAAGTAATCATGCTCCAGTATATGGGCTAAATAAATAGGCTCTTTTCCGTTTTCCTTGCCAGCTGGATTTAAGCCTTCAGCATTCTTACTTGATTTTCTCCCCAGCCAATTTGAAATCAAAGTACGATCTAAATACTGCCCTTCTTGGAAGAAGTATTTTTCTGGGTCATAGGCATTTTGTGCTATTCGCATTAAGCCTGTTTCAAATTCGGCAATATCATAGCGTGTATTTAAATTATTAACAACTAATCCCCTTGCTTCAGAGGCTTTAAATGGAACAACCACCTTATAATAATCGTCGGAGATTTTATAGTTTGGCAGGATGGCCGTTTCTGTTGTATTACTATCTACATCTTCTGTCTTTACTTTTTCTTCTTTATTAAAGTTTGGTGCACAAGCTGATAGGATCAATACTAGTACCAATAACATCATCACGTGTTTTTTCATTCATTAAACACACCTTTATTTTTCAATTCTTCCATAAGTCTTTCCTCATCCCAAACTTCAATGCCAAGTTGCTCTGCTTTTGTTAGTTTGCTGCCTGCATCTTCTCCTGCAATAACCAAATCTGTTTTCTTGCTTACACTTCCTGTTATTTTCCCACCAAGTAATTCGATTTGTTCTTTTGCTTCATTACGAGAAAGTTGTTCTAACTTTCCAGTTAAAACGATTGTTTTGCCAGCAAAGACGGAATCTGCCTCTTCTGTCGCTACTGGTAATGGACCTGTATATTCCATATTAACGCCATAAGCTTTTAACTCCGTAATTAATTCCAATACTTCTTCCTGTTCGAAAAAAGTGACGATGGAATCAGCCATTTTTTCCCCAATTTCATTAATGGCTGTTAAATCCTCTTTGGTTGCTACCATAAGCTGATCCATATGTTTGAACTCCATCGCAATCGTTTTTGCTGCTTTTGCTCCCACATGTCTAATCCCTAAGCCAAATAATAGCCTTTCAAGGGAATTTTGTTTTGAATTCGCAATTGCCTGTAATAAATTATTAACAGACTTTTCGCCCATTCTTTCTAATTGAATCAATCGTTCAAATTCCAATGTGTATAAATCGGCAACATCTTCAATTAATTTTTCAGAAAATAATTGGCTTATTACTCGTTCACCAAGTCCATCTATATTCATTGCATTTCTAGAGACAAAATGAATTAAGCCTTCCCTGATTTGCGCTGGACATTTTGGATTGATACAGCGTAATGCCACTTCTCCTTCTAAACGGACAAGTTCACTAGCGCATTCCGGACAATGAGTAGGCATTAGAAACTCTACTTCTTCTCCAGTTCTTTTTTCCACTAGAACATTCACTACTTCTGGAATAATATCGCCGGCTTTTTTGACAATTACCGTGTCACCAAGTCTAATATCTTTCTCACGTATGAGGTCCTCGTTGTGTAAAGAAGCCCTTTTCACTGTTGTCCCAGCAACTTTTACTGGTTCTAGTAATGCTGTTGGTGTTACAACACCGGTTCTACCGACATTTAGTTCAATATTAAGAAGCTTTGTCATTACTTCTTCTGCTGGGAATTTATAAGCTATTGCCCATCTCGGACTTTTCACTGTTGTTCCAAGCTGCTCTTGATGAGCTAAATTGTCTACTTTTATAACAATACCATCTATTTCATATGGCAAGTGTGGACGTTTGTCCTGCCAGCTGTCGATGTACTGTATAACATCATCAATCGTTGTACATTTTTTTCTTTCTTTGTTCGTCTTAAAACCAAGTGTATCTAATAAATCAAGACCTTCGCTATGTGATTGGACACCAGTCTCACCCACATCTCCGATTGCATAAAGAAAAACATCCAGATTACGTGATGCAGCGATTCGTGGATCTAATTGGCGTAAAGAACCTGCTGCAGCGTTTCGAGGATTTGCAAATGGTTCTTCCCCAGTTTCGTCTTTTATTTTATTAAGAGCCTCGAATGATTTTTTCGGCATAAATGCCTCTCCACGAACTTCTAAACTCACCGGTTGATTTAAGCGAAGAGGAATGGAACGAATCGTTTTTAGGTTGGCTGTAATATCTTCACCAGTCGTTCCATCCCCTCTTGTTGCGCCTTGCTCAAATAAACCATTTTCATATCGAAGAGAAACAGCAAGTCCATCTATTTTTAATTCACAAACGTACGAAAAATTATCGCCGATAACCGCGCGGACCTTCCGATCAAAATCGCGTAAATCCGCCTCATTAAATGCGTTCCCTAGGCTCAACATTGGTTTTCGATGTTGAACCTTCGAGAACATATCCAATATTTCTCCACCAATTCGCTGGGATGGTGATTCATTGGTTTTTAAGCTTGGAAATTGTTCTTCCAAACGAATCAATTCATTTAATAATGCGTCGTATTCTGCATCAGGAACAGAAGGATTATCCAGAACATAATATTCATACCCATATTGATTTAATAAATTATGCAGCTCTTTTACTCGCTTTTCTGCAAGGTTTTGTTCCATATACCCTTTTCCTTTCTTCCTTATCCTTTTTGAATCGGTGCAAATTTGGCCAATAGTCTTTTAATGCCTACTGGACTAGGAAAAGCAATGTCTAGCTCTTTTGAATCGCCTTCTCCTTTTACACTAACAACCGTACCAGTACCCCATTTTCCATGAACAGCTTTGTCTCCTATATTCCATCCAATCCCTTCTCCACCTGTAGCAACAGTAGCAGGACGAATAACAGCCTTTCTTGTTGGCTGTTGTTGCACATAGGAGTTTCGAGTTCCACTTTGTGATGGAGCCATTCTTTGTCGATTGTTAACTGGACTTAGACCTTCTAGTAAATCTTCCGGAATTTCTTTAACAAAGCGAGATGGTGGATTCATATTAGTACGTCCAAATAACGTTCTCATCTGCGCATTTGTCAAATATAATTGCTTCTCTGCCCGTGTAATCCCTACATATGCAAGGCGGCGTTCCTCTTCCATTTCCGTTTCTTCCATTAAAGAACGGGAATGAGGGAATACGCCTTCTTCCAAGCCGATTAAGAAAACTATTGGGAATTCTAAACCTTTTGCTGAGTGCAGCGTCATTAAAACAACAGAATCTGCTTGTTTTCCATCTTCATCTAATTTATCAATATCAGCAACCAATGCTAGATCTGTTAAGAAAGCAATTAATGATTTATCATCGTTTGCTTCTTCAAAGTTCTTCGATACTGACATAAATTCTTCAATATTTTCTAATCTGCTTTGCGCTTCAATCGATTTTTCTGCTTTTAACATGTCTACATATCCAGATTTATCGATAACTTCTTCAACTAGCTCTGTCACAGATAAATATTCCTGCATTCTCGTGTAATTTTGAATCAAATCACGGAATTCACTCGCAGCCTTTGTAATCTTGGGACTTAAGCCAATTAATTCAACAGCTTCTAATGCTTGATACATGGACATATCATGCATTGCTGCGAAATTCGCAATCTTATCAACCGAGCTAGATCCAATTCCACGTTTAGGAACATTGATTACCCTTTGGAAACTAATATCATCATCAGGATTAGCAATTAAACGTAGATAAGCAAGCGTATCCTTAATTTCCTTTCTATCGTAGAACTTTATACCTCCAACAATCGAATATTCAATATTTGACTTAAGAAGCATTTCCTCCATTACACGGGATTGTGCGTTCGTACGATAAAGTATAGCTATATCTGATAAATTAAGGGAACTTTCTCTTCTTAATTCTTGAATTTTCCCGATAACAAATTGTGCTTCCCCTTGCTCACTATCCGCTCGGTAATAGTAAATCTTGTTGCCATCTTCATTTTCTGTCCATAAGTTTTTATCTTTACGACCAGAATTATTAGCAATTACCTGATTTGCAGCCTGAAGAATGCGTTTTGTGGAACGGTAGTTTTGTTCCAACATAACTACTTTTGCATTCGGATAATCCTTTTCAAAAGAAAGGATGTTTGAAATATCAGCACCACGCCATGCATAAATGGACTGATCGGAATCACCCACTACACATAGATTGCGGAATCTGCTTGCTAGAAGCTTTACAAGCATATATTGCGATCTATTCGGTTGCGATAGGTAAGACTTTGAAGTAATCTCCATCTTTTCCCCCGCTTAGCACCGTACGTGAGACTTTCACCTCATACGGCGCCCCATCAACTACTAGCTCGTTACATTATCAATTACACAGTTGCCCACTTTTTTACGAAGAGCGTTAACTTTACTCAGTTGTTCTTCATTAAGATTCAGTACATTAAGGTACTTATTAATGGCGCTTTCCTTTACCGCATGGATTAACTTATGGACTTCCTTACATATAAATATAAGGTTTTGATAAGCGTCCGTTCCACCTTTATTTCTAGGCTTTTTATGATGGAGTTCCATTTCCCCAATGATTAAATCTTTACGTGTTATTGCACATTTACCTAATTGAGCAATATATTTTGAGAGTCGATTGTCATTGTATTCCATACTCTCCGATTTTATTGGGTTTTCCATCAAATAATGTACCATGATCGGTGGTACAGCCTCTTGGCTATTGTGAACCAAGATTCGTCCACTTTCGGTATAAGAGTTTTTCTCCTGAGTAAAGTTCAAAGGGCTTTTGTGTTTCACCCCATCTATCGGGAATAAAATCATGCCACACGCAAAGAATTTCTTTTTATTAAGATAATCTTTATATGCTTTTTGAAAGAATGGTGTGATAACTCCCTTTGAACTCTTTGCTTTTTTAAGCTTGTTATACAGGATTCGTTTGACTGAGTAAGAAATTTCACTGAAATCCTTTGTCGTATGTGTCGCATACCGATAATAATTGTGAATTCCCAAGATAGTTGAGTTAAATTTAGTTACTTCAGCCTTATTCGGTTTTCTTCGAATAAATTCAGCTTTTGTTTTTATTTTCTCAATTACCTTGCGTCGTGATTTATCTGTCATATGCGATTTAACAACACGCTTTTTGCCTTTTGGAACTACTTTGAACTTAAACCCTAGAAACTCCGAATAGTTCTTACGTAAATTGACTACTCTCGATTTCTCATTGCTGATTTCAAGGCCTAATCTTTCCTTTAACCACTGCTTAGAAGATTCAAATATAATAAATGCGGTTTTGTGGTCTCGACAAAAGATTTTAAAGTCATCTGCATATCTTACAATAAACATTTCCTTTAACTTGGTATACCTTTTAAGGGTGGCGTATTTCACCGTTTGGTCAAACCGCTGTTTTCCACCAATTACACGTATCTTTGTGTAATCCTTTCTCGTCTTAAATGTTTCCCACTGATTACTTATCCACCAGTCGAATTCATTCAATACTACATTTGAAAGTAATGGAGAAAGAATTCCTCCCTGTGGAGTTCCCTTAGTAGGTTTCCCAATTCCTTTAACCTCAGCTTTGAGCATCTTACTTATAATCGAAAGAATACGTTTATCCCTAATTCCAATTGTCCATAGTTGTTTAAGCAACTTCCCATGATCAACGTTATCGAAGAAACCTTTAATATCAACATCTACTACATAATGTAGTTTGTTTTTGTTTGCTAATGTTACAGCCCTTGAATATGCGTGGATTTGACTCCGATGAGGTCTGAATCCATAGCTATGTTTATGAAAGCGAGCCTCGCATATAGGTTCAAGAACTTGTAATAAGCATTGTTGAATAAGTCTATCTTCAATAGTAGGAATTCCTAAAGGACGAATGCCGCCATTTGGCTTTTGGATTTCCTTACGTTTCACTTTATGAGGTTTATAATCATCTAGGCGATTTTTAACATATTGTACAAGCATATCAGGGCTTCTAAGTCCGATTTCGAATATAGTGTTTTGATTCACTCCTGCTGTCTTACTTCCCTTGTTTTTCTTGATGTTACGAAAAGCAAGTTTAACATTTGCAGGGTTTACAACTAATTCATATAACTTATTAAAAGTTTTTCCTTCCGAACTTAGCTGATATAACTGGTCAAACATGTCTTGCGTGTTGTAATACTCATTGTTTCTCAGCTTTTGACTTTTTAACTCCTTCGGCTTTGCATGGGTTTCAGTCAATTACTCACCTCTTTACATTCCCAAATTGGGTTTGTAATTTCAGCTTTCATTTCTCTTAGTCATACTCGAACCTGAAATTTCTGTGATAATAATGTCGTCTTCTAACAGTTGACTAATGGCTATCCCTCCACTGTTTGTTATCACAGTTTCTTTGGTACTGTGCCATTACCTTCACCGACATAAAAGAGGTTATACATATACACTTTCGACATATATGCTTTCCCTGCTACCGCTTCATAGAGTGCAAACTCTCCACGTTATCGGCTTACCACGTTCCAAGAATCCTATCTATTCATTCACAATCCGTAGGTGATTCCTCTAGCCCTGTTAGCTGGATGGTGCCTGTAACACCATAAGGTATTTCATAAAGACAAATTTTACTCTACCTCACTAACCCCGACATGCGGGACTATCCATTTCGAATAGCTATACCTCTAGAGCCGTACATTCGGAATTTCGTCAATAGATGGCTGTGACATCTAATTTCTCACCATAGACTATCTTGTAGAACCCCGGTCTATCAGCCATACCCTCTGCCTCCAGAGAGCTTTCCTCGTCTTTCTCGTTAGGATGACCTTCAACCGACTTCACCGAGCTTATAACCTTCAAGTGTTTTGCACCACCTGAACGCTATTCGGAGGATTAGGCGAGCCTTTCAGGGCGTTACCCCATCATTCGACTCTTCAGATTCTTAGTTCTCCTAGCTTTAAGCTAGTGGCTAATCTTTTCAATTAGCAACGTGTCGCACTATCCTGATACTCATCCACATGAATATATTGAAATTTACGCTGATAGTATTCCAACACTTCTGGTACTCTTTGAAAAAGATGGATTGTCTGCATAATTAAATCATCGAAATCTAACGCTTGGTTTTTGCGTAAACGTCTTTGATACTCTGTATATACATCACTAACAATTTGTGAGAAGTAATCGCCTGCAGTCTTCGCAAATTCTTCTGGAGTAACGAGTTCATTCTTTGAAGAACTAATACTTGCTAGAATAGCACGGGGATCATATTTCTTCGGATCAATATTTCGGTCTTTCAATATACCTTTAATAACAGACTGCTGATCTGTTGTATCCAATATCGTAAAATTCCGGTTATAGCCAATTCGATCAATATCTTTTCTTAAAATGCGTACACACATAGAGTGAAAGGTTGATATCCATATATCTTCACTTGCGCCACCTAAAACAGCTGCAATCCTCTGACGCATTTCCTTTGCTGCTTTATTTGTAAACGTAATTGCCAAGATATTGTATGGATTCACTCCCTTTTCCACCATAAGATAAGCAATTCTCTGTGTTAAAACTCGAGTTTTTCCACTTCCCGCTCCAGCCATAATTAACAAAGGGCCATCTGTTGCTTTAACAGCTTCCTTCTGTTCAGGGTTTAATCCATTTAATATTTTATCTGTTAAAAATTGCATCTTTTCACCACCATAAGAACATATATTCTATTTTAACTTAGATTTATTGTATATTCAACGATTGCTCTTTTTTATTTCAACAGTACGCAATGCAGCAGATAAATCTTTGTAAATAATATTTCCGACTACCACGACATCTGCATAGTTTCCCATTTCCTCTGCTTGTTCTAGCGTTTCAATTCCTCCACCATAAAACAGTACCGTTTCGTTCAACTGACTTTTAGCTGCCTTTACAAACGAAGGGTCACCATAGGCTCCACTGTATTCCAGATAAAAAATAGGCAAATGAAACATTTTCTCTGCCATCAATGCATATGCAGCAACGTCCTCTTCGGATAAATCCATTTTCGCACTCGTTAACTTCGCTGCTTTACAGTCTTTATTTAACACACAATAACCTTGGATTAAGAATTCATCCCAATCCATTAGTTCTCCATATTCTTTTACTGCTTCATGATGAAGACCAGTAATCCATTTTGTATCAGTACTATTTAAAACTGTAGGAATAAAATATAAATCAAATCCGGGTGAAACCGAATCTATTGTTGACACTTCTAATATACAAGGAACCGTGTAACGACGGACACGAGCCATTAGGTTTAGTACATTATCTAACGTAATACCATCCGTTCCACCAATGATGATTGCATCTGTACCAGATTCACATAAACTATCAAGTGCCTCATCAGAGATATCCTTATTTGGGTCTAATTTAAATACATGACGCCATTCGCGCACATCATACATGCAAACTTCCTCCATTCTAACCATTACATCATTTCATTATAGCATTAGATATTCCATCAAAAAAGAAATCCTTCTGTTTAATTGCTTGTAAATATTTCATAAACATTAGAAAAGGGCAAACACCTTGCTTACCGCCATACAAACGGGAATGGTATCGTCTGAAATAAAGGAAACACGGTGAATGGTCAGAAAGCCCATCAGCACCTGGGGATCGGAGTTAAACACCAAATTAACTTCCAAAACCTATTCTTTTTCAACTCTTAAAAAGAATAGGAGGGAACCTCTCTTTTTACTATTGGACGAAAAGGAATTCTCGATTGTTTCATTTTTAACAAAGTAAATATATTTAGATTTCTTCTAGAAAAGGTTAATTTCCCAATAAAGTGAAACTTTCATCAGTGGGGGTTTTCCTTCTTCTCCCACTGATGGTTAGTTGAACCAATCGGACCTTTACGGACAGTTGCTCTCCCTCCTATCTTCCTCGTATTCTCATAAGCTTGAGGCGGGAGGCTTACTGGCCGTTAAGAGTGGGATAAAGTGAAACTTCTATCAGTGGGGTTCCTTCCTCCCCACTGATAGTTAGTTGAACCAATCGGACCTTTACGGACAGTTGCTCTCCCTCCTATCTTCCTCGTATTTTCATAAGCTTGAGACAGGAGGCTTACTGGCCGTTAAGAGTGGGATAAAGTGAAACTTCTATCAGTGGGGTTCCTTTCTCCCCCACTGATAGTTAGTTGAACCAATCGGACCTTTACGGACAGTTGCTCTCTCTCCTATCTTCCTCGTATTTTCATAAGCTTGAGGCAGGAGGCTTACTGGCCGTTAAGAGTGGGATAAAGTGAAACTTCTATCAGTGGGGTTCCTTCCTCCCCCACTGATAGTTAGTTGAACCAATCGGACCTTTACGGACAGTTGCTCTCCCTCTTATCTTCCTCGTATTTTCATAAGCTTGAGGCAGGAGGCTTACTGGCCGTTAAGAGTGGGACAAAAAAAGGACTGTCCAAAAAGAGAAATCTTCAAGTAATAGGAGGTAGCGAGGCTCGTCGTTAGCTACGTACATATTATCTTGTGATTAAATCTCTTATTTAGGACAATCCTTAATTCTTATTCTTCTGCTTTTGTCGGTTCTTCTTCCTTAATACGTGATAGTGCTAATTCGTATGCATCGTTTCCATAATTTAAGCAACGTTTTACACGAGAAATAGTTGCAGTACTTGCACCCGTTTCTTTTTCAATCGTGTGATACGTATTGCCTTCTCGAAGCATCCTTGCAACTTCTAACCGTTGTGATAATGATTGAATTTCGTTCACCGTACATAAATCATCAAAAAACTGATAGCATTCTTCCAATGTTTCGAGGGAAAGAATAGATTTAAATAACTGATCCAATTCTCTTCCTCTTAATTTATCAATTTGCATAGGAAACCTCCATTTTTTCTTTTGACTCTTTTAATGAATAAGCTTTATTGTTTTAAAAACAGTTTTTATAAACCCGCAGACAGAATACACTTCGCTTTCCATGGAAGTCTACATGTATTCTGTCTACTCCGTATTAATCTAAATTTTTTCTATTGTTAACCAACAATAATCTTTTAGAAAACTGACTTTTTAAATAGTCAATCATTCTTTCCATATAACAGCATCCTTTAGTCCAGGAGTAGAAGGAATAATATTAATCCAAGTCTTCCCAGGTACAAATCCAACCTGTTTGTCTCCTTTAAATGGGAGAATGCGTCCGTCTATATTTTTCCAATTAACCTCTTGCCATTTGCCATGCTGCAATAAATAAGCCTGGCCGCCAGATGTTAAATCAATTTCTTTTCTTCCTTTATTGTCAACTACCTTATGGCTAGTCTCTACAATAAAAACATTATCAACTGCAACAGATGCATTTGTTTCATTATCTACCGTTTGTTCTCCATTTGAAAAACGAATATATTTCTGTGCATCTTCGTCATAGATAAACTGCGAATTAAAACTTGGGTTTTTACCATAATTAATACTAACCGATTTTGCCTCTTCTCCCTCCATCGCCTCTAACTCTGTTGCTTTTAGAAATAGTAAAGGTTCTGGTGCCCCTGTGAGCGAATAATTATTTGCCTTTGCGCCCTTCTCAATATTGGCAAAGCTTATGTAAGAATTATGAGGAGCAACTCGGGCAGAAGACCTTTTAAAGAGGGTTCCATCATACTCCATCCCATTTAAATTATCAATATAACCGTTAGTAAGTAGCTTTTTCGCTTCCGGACTATATCCATGGGCAATATACAAGCTATTATACCCCTTTGCTAGCTCGATATAATAATCTCGGGAACTACGGACTGGACCAACTACCTTAGGCTTATAACTTTGATAAACCGCTAGAAAACGAGTGACTTCCCCTTCTGCTAATAATTCATACACAATATCTGCATCTGTAAGTCCTGTTTGGGGTCTCGCATCAGGATGATTATTAATCATAACAGTAACTGCACGGTCTGTACTTTCGGTGTTGCTAGGCAACCCAGTAAGTGGATACAAAGTAGCAAGATCTTCTAGCCCTTGATCATCTTTGACGCCATTTCCAGTTTGATTACCATTATGATTGCTTACATCCTTTGGTTCATCATTACAAGCAGTTAAGGTAAGAAGCAGAAATAGAAAAACAAACAAACTTTTCTTCATAGTCCCCTCCTATTTTTCAATCGACACAACGGAATGCTTTGTGACTTTAAAACCTACTCCCTTTTAGGGAGCAGATCTTTACTTATTAAATATATCAGAATATTCTAATTAAACAATGGGACTCTTTTATATTTTAACGCATTATCGCTGGAAAGAGTACATTTTTATTCATTACATCATATAATCCTTTTTGTGTTATTCGAATATATGGTAAATGGGTAGAGGTAAAAAATACAATCGTATAAATTGGATCCTCATATTGATAGCCCTTGTCTTTAATGTATTCCAACAATTCCTTTTCTTTTTCAATAAGTTCTGCCATTGGCATAGAAGCCATCATACCTCGTAATGGCAATGGAATTTCAATATCTACCTTGCCATTTTTCACTAGTACAATTCCTCCACCTATCTCTTTTAATCGTTCAAATGCAGTTATCATATCTGCCTGACTTTTTCCTAACAAAACAATATCTCCATCCCCAGTATAAGAACTAGCCATTCCTCCAATTTTATTTGTAAATCCTTTTAATAAAGTGTTTATTCGCCATTCTCCTTCTCGATCGAGCAGCATAAAATAACATTCATCATGTTCCTCTGTCAGAATAACATCAGAGACATTTATAGAGATGGAATATGGTTTTGTAATGACCGCATTCTCCAAGCTAATTCCAAATGGCATCGAAAATTGCATATCAAGGCTATTAACACTCCACTTTATATCTAACGGACTTAAGTCAAATTGCTGCCAATCAACGGTTGGATATGCTTCTTTTATTGCCTTTCCATCTTTTTTCACCCAAATTCCTTTTGCTAATACTGAGACAGGCGTTGGATTATTTATATCCTGAAGGAAATTGATATTTGCCACCCTACCTGTTGCAATATTTCCATGCATATGTTCAATCCCATGATATTTTGCAATATTAATGGTTGCCATATTATAGGCGTCTATTACTGGAACATGATTCATTGCTATTTGAATTAATTGATCAATATGCCCATTTTCATAAAAAGAAGATGGTGATCCGTCTGTTGTTAACATAAAATAATCATACTGATCAATTCCTAATTCTTTAATTTCGGTTAATAATTTTGGTAAATCTGGCCGAATAGAAGAGTAACGAAGGCTTACTTTATATCCTTGAAGTAAACGATTTAGCACTTCTTTTCCTGTCATCGCTTCATGATCACTATCTACTCCTAGTAGCATTAATTTTGCTAAGGTTTTCTCAGATGCACCTGGAAAATGTCCTTCGATTCGTTTTCTTAATCGTTTTGTCTCCTGCATCCAATGAAGCATCATATCATCACCATCTAAAAGCTTTGGCCATCCCGTTAATTCTCCACCTTGAATAACCGCATCATGCTCCAGCCAGCTTTTCACATTCCCATGGGAAAAGACTTGTTCTTCCTCATTTAGTTCTGTTTGAGCATCATATCTACTCCACCATAAAATGGTGGAAGGTATCTCTTTCATAAACTCTAAAAAAGTAAACGCTTTCTTTTTTTCTAACTGCATAGCCAAAACTAGGTTGTCATTCACATGTGTAGTTGTTCCAAATTGTGATGTATATTGAGCTAAGGTTAGGGGATTATAAATTTGAAAAGGATGCGCATGTGGTTCCATGTATCCTGGAACTAAAAAGAAATCTGTGCAATCAACAACTTCTGCTTGATCCATTCGTTTTGGCATATCATTGCCCACATAAATGATTCTATCTTGATAAATCCATATATTCGCTATAAGCCACTTGCGTAAAATCTGATTTAAATAAGTGGCATTTATTAGAACCACTGTGGGGGATTTTTCACCATTCAAAATGGATACATGGTCACGCAAAACTTTGTTTTTCCATCGATATCGCTGAGCTAACACTACGCTTCCTCCCTTTTCATATCTGTCTCATGTATATAAAAATGTAGCGAGTTTTCTTTAAATGACTGGGAATTTGCAGGTAATTCCCGAAGATTAACATTATTTTACCATATAAAATAGGAAAACATATTACCGTTTTGTTAAATTTATGTAGGAGGACCGAAACTTATGAATCCAAAACAAAATATAAGTTTAATTAACGCGCTGATTCGCATTGCTTGTGGCTTTGCATTTCTCGCATGGAGTACTGCCAAGATGTCGAGGAAGCCATATAGACAATCCTATTTTCTGATAGCATTGCTTGCTGGAATGAAAATCGCTGAAGGAATTGTCCGCTATTGCCCGGTAGTTGCTCTTTATGAAAAAAAGGACACCATCATGCCTAAAGTTCAACATAAAAACAGTTCCCATACGGAATCCCATCATAATGAGAAAAAAGATTCTTCCTCCACTATGGAAGTGGAAAATATAATGGAACAATTTAGTCCAGAGAAAATCTTTTCCCCAGATGATATGAAAAAATAAGTAATTAGTAAAGGGCGATCCAATACCTATATTCGGGTAGCCCTTTTTTGCATGTAATCAATAGGTTTAGGAATGGCTTAACGTGGTAAATTCAATAACACAAATGAAAGAAGGAGCTGTTAACAATGACAAATCCGAAAAATCCATTAGATTTATACTATACAGAGGAATTTCCAAAACAATATCAAGAGCCTCCCGGTGTACAAGCTAAAATGAATCCACAACCTGACTGTGGAGAAACAAGCTACAAAGGATCTGGAAAATTAAAGAACCGGAAAATACTAGTAACCGGTGGTGATTCCGGAATTGGCCGTGCAGCTGCCATTGCCTATGCCCGCGAAGGTGCTGATGTAGCGATTAACTATCTGCCTGAAGAACAAGAGGATGCTGATGAGGTACAAAAATTAGTTGAAGCAGAAGGTCGAAAGGCTGTTCTAATACCTGGAGATTTAAGTGATGAAAGTTTTTGTAAAGAATTAGTGGACAAAGCCTATAATGAGCTAGATGGACTCGACGTATTAGCCTTAGTTGCAGGAAAGCAACAAGCGGTCGATGATATTATGGAGCTTTCAACAGAACAGCTTCGTAAAACATTCGAAGTAAATGTATTCTCTTTATACTGGGTAGTAAAAGCAGCGCTACCATACTTACCAAAAGGTTCTTCTATCATTACAACTACCTCTGTTCAAGGCTATAACCCTAGTCCGAACCTATTAGATTATGCACCATCCAAATTTGCTATCAATGGCTTTACTCGTGGACTTGCCAAACAATTAGCATCTAAAGGAATCCGCGTAAACTCTGTAGCACCAGGCCCAATTTGGACGGCCTTACAAATTACTGGTGGCCAGCCAAGTGAAGCCATCCCAACATTCGGTCAACAAGCGCCATTAAAACGTGCTGGTCAGCCAGTTGAACTATCGAGCATTTATGTATTTCTAGCATCCGATGAGTCTAGCTATGTGACTGCCCAAATATATGGTATAACAGGTGGAATTGAATTAGCTTAATCCTGTCTTCCAGTTGATTACTGATAGTGGGAGTTCCTCTCTCTGTTGCCTATTGCTTTTATTTTTCATGCTTTTGGGCACTTAGGGGCTCTCTCTGTTACCTTTTGCTTTTGTTTTTCATGCTTACGGGCACTGAGGAGCTCTCTCTGTTACCTTTTGCTTTTGTTTTTCATGCTTACGGGTACTGAGGAGCCCTCCCTGTTACGTTGCTTTTGTTTTTCATACTTTCGGGCACTGAATTATCAAAAACAACAAAAAAATCCCCATATGCAATCACCAATAAAGTGCCACATACAGGGACATCTCCTATTTAATTGCTTTAAATCCAATGTCCTTACGATAGAAAACGCCATCGCTTTCTAATTTCTCTAGTTCTTTATAGACTTTATTCTGGGCATTTTTTAATGTCTTGCTTTTCGCGGCAACTAACAAAACGCGTCCACCATCTGTTGTAAATGCACCATCTTCATTAAGGTTCGTTCCTGCATGAAAAATAGAGACATCTTCCATTCTATCTAAACCTTGAATAACAGCGCCTTTTTCATAAGCATCTGGATAGCCTTTTGATGCAATGACGACACCTATCATATCCTCTTCATACCATTCAATAGTTGGCGTTTCTCCATTTAATACTGATAAGATAACTTCTACAAGATCAGACTTCATTCGCGGTAAAATAACTTGTGTTTCCGGGTCCCCTAGTCTTGCATTAAACTCAATTACCTTTGGACCTTTGTCTGTCACGATTAAGCCAGCATATAAAATGCCTGTAAATGTTCTGCCTTCTTCCATCATCGCTTTTGCAGTTGGCTTCACAATTGTTTCAATGGCTGTTTGTACGATTTTCTGATCAATGTGCGGGACAGGGGAATATGCACCCATTCCCCCTGTATTCGGCCCTTTGTCTCCATCAAAGGCACGTTTATGATCTTGAGCAATTTCCAATGGAATCACCGTTTCTCCATTCACAAACGACATTAAAGAGAATTCTTCACCAGCTAAAAATTCCTCAATAACAACAGTTTCAGAAGCGCTGCCGAATTTTTCACCAACAAGCATGTCCTTTATGCTAGCCAATGCATCTTCCATATTCATTGCAACAGTTACACCTTTCCCTGCTGCTAGTCCATCTGCTTTAATAACAATTGGTGCACCTTTTTCCTCAATATATGCTTTCGCTGCCTCATAATCAGAAAAAGTTTGGTATTCTCCAGTTGGAATATGGTATTTCTTCATTAAATCTTTGGCAAAGGATTTACTTCCTTCTATTTCAGCAGCACGTTGATTCGGACCAAATACTTTTAAGCCAGCAGCTTGAAATTGATCTACTACACCAAGAAGTAACGGTACTTCAGGACCAACAATGGTTAAATCAATTTTTTGTGTTTGGGCAAAATCAACTAATTTCGCTACCTCCGTTTCCTTTATTGCAATTCGTTCTGCCACATCGGTCATTCCGACATTTCCTGGCGCTACAAAAACTGTTTCTACTTTGTCACTTTCGCTTACCTTTGTACAAATCGCGTGCTCCCGACCACCACGGCCAATAACAAGTACATTCATCACGTATCCCCCAAGCTTAAAGATATAGCTGTTTTCGTATACTCTGTTGTTTTCATCCAGTCAGTTAACGGTAAGAACAATTCCGTTCCATTACGCTACAGACACTTGCTTCCGCGGAGAGGAGACTGAGTCTATCGGTTCTCAATCTTTCCTCTCCTAAAGTAACAATCTCATCTAAAACAGTTGAAGATATTAATGTTTGAAATGTCTTACTCCTGTCAATACCATCGCAATTCCATATTCATTTGCCTTCTTGATTGAATCTTCATCACGAATACTTCCACCCGTTTGGATAATAGCTGTGATTCCTGCTTTCGCCGCTGCTTCAACGGTGTCATCCATTGGGAAAAATGCATCAGACGCTAACACTGCTCCAGTCGCTTTTTCGCCAGCCTGCTCTAACGCAATTTTTGCAGAACCGACGCGATTCATCTGGCCTGCTCCAACACCTAGCGTCATTTCTTTGTTATTTACTACAATGGCATTTGATTTAACATGCTTCACGATTTTCCAACCGAACTTCAGTGCTTCCCATTCTTCCTCTGTAGGTTTCTTCTCTGTAGGAATCGTAATCGCTGCATCGTCTAAAGAATAGCGATCGAAATCCTGTGTTAATAACCCACCCTCAATAGAAGTAAACTTCATTTCTTTACTGCTGCCTGTTCCAAAAGGAATCGTCAATAATCGAATATTTTTCTTTCCTTGTAAAATTTCTAATGCCTCTTGAGAATAAGAAGGAGCAATGACAATTTCTAAGAAAATTTCATGTAATTTTTTTGCAGTCTCAGCATTTACTTCTCTATTTAATGCGATTATGCCACCAAAGATAGAAACTGGATCTGCTTCATACGCTTTAGAGAAAGCTGTAAAAATATCTTTCCCTGTTCCAACCCCACATGGATTACTGTGCTTGATAGCAACAGCAGCAGGTTCCGTAAACTCCTTAACGATTTGAATGGCCGCATCTGCATCATTGATGTTGTTATAAGAGAGTTCTTTTCCGTGTAATTGAGTTGCGTTTGCAATCGAAAATTCCGATCCTAGAGGCTTGCGGTAAAATGCTGCCTTTTGATGCGGGTTTTCTCCATAGCGTAAAGATTGCTTTAGTTCATATGTAACTGTTAATTTCTCTGGTGTTTCCTCTTGCGTAAGTTCTGTCATATATTCTGCAATCATCGCATCATAAGCAGCTGTATGACGGAATACTTTCGCTGCAAGTTTACGTCTTGTTTCAAAAGCTACTTCGCCATCTTGCTTTAATTCCGCAATAACCGTTTGGTAATCAATAGGATCAACCACTACTGATACATACTGATGATTCTTTGCCGAGGCACGAAGCATTGTTGGTCCGCCGATGTCAATATTTTCAATTGCATCTTCTACTGTTACATCTGGCTTAGCAATCGTTTGTTGGAAAGGATATAAATTAACACAAACGATTTGAATAGGGTCAATTTTGTGTTCTTCTAATTGTGTAGCATGGCTAGGCTCATCAAATTTAGCAAGCAAGCCACCATGAATATACGGATTTAAAGTTTTCACTCTTCCTTCCAAAATTTCAGGAAAGCCAGTGACTTCACTTACACTCATTACAGGAATCCCACTATCTTGAATGGCTTTCTTTGTTCCACCTGTAGAAATCAACTCAAAACCTAATTCATGAAGCTCTTTTGCAAAATCTGTAATACCTGTTTTATCAGAAACACTAATTAACGCTCTTTTTTTCATCATTATTCCTCCTGATATTTCATGCCTGTTAATTTCTTAAGTATAATGTCCGTACGTCTATTGATGGAAAGCTTCTTTATTATAAAGCAAGTGCTGGATTACCTTTGGATATAGTTGGTGCTCCAATACTTGGATTTTCTCCTGAATGCTTTCCCTTGTTTCTTCTTCTGTTAAAGTAATTGCCTCTTGCGCTATAATTGGTCCTGTATCCATCCCCGCGTCCACATAATGAATCGTAATGCCCGTTTGTGAAACTCCTGCCTCTAAAGCTTGACCAATTGCATCCTTACCTGGAAAAGCTGGCAGAAGAGACGGATGAATATTGATAATTTTTCCTGCAAAAGCTTGTAAAAGCGTACCACCTACTAATCTCATATATCCTGCAAGAACAATTAAGTCAATCTTGTTCGTTTTTAGATGTTTTAAAATTTCTCGTTCGTAGTCTGCTTTTTCTTGATAATTCTTTGCTGCAAAAACAAAGGTGGGAATTTCTTCTTTCATCGCTCTATCAATAACATAAGCTCCCGGTTTATCAGAGACTAATAGGGTAATAGAAGCATTCAATTCGCTTCGTTTTACTGCATTTACTATTGCCTGAAAGTTCGATCCGTTACCAGAAGCAAAAACAGCAATCCGCTTCATTTCCATTCCTCCACCATTATTTGAGGATGATCTTTATTTCTCCATCCTCTGTAACTCTTCCGATTGTATAAGCCTTTTCACCAATACGAGCAAAATGAGCAATTACTTGTTCCTCTTCTTCTTTACTAACAGCAAGGACCATTCCAGTTCCCATATTAAAAATGTTATACATTTCCTTGCGGTCAATCCCGCCGATTTTCTCCATTTTTTTAAAGACAGCTGGGACTTCCCAATTCGATTCATCCAATTCCATTCCAAATCCCTCTGGAAGCATTCTTGGAATATTTTCGATAAATCCGCCTCCGGTAATATGAGCGAGACCTTTAATATCAAATTCCTTTAGAGCAGAAAGAACTGGTTTGACATAAATTCTAGTCGGCTTGATTAATTCTTCTCCTAATGTACAACCAAATTCTTCGATATAATCAGATAGAGACATATTAGCTTGTTCAAAAAATAATTTTCGTACAAGGGAGTAGCCATTGCTATGAATTCCATTAGAAGCTAGACCAATCAAGACATCACCTGCTTGAATTGTTTCGCCAGTTATCAGATTTGCCTTTTCACAAGCTCCTACAGCAAAGCCTGCTAAATCGTATTCTTCCTCCTCATACATTCCTGGCATCTCCGCTGTTTCTCCGCCAACCAAGGCACATCCGGCTTGTTCACACCCGTCTGCAATTCCTTTGACAATCGCCTCGATCTTACTAGGCTCTGCTTTTCCACAAGCAATATAGTCAAGGAAATAGATAGGTTCTGCTCCTTGGACTACAATATCGTTTACACACATTGCCACAGCATCGATTCCAATCGTGTCATGCTTATCCAGCATAAAAGCGAGCATTAGCTTTGTTCCTACTCCATCTGTTCCTGATACTAAAACAGGATTTTGCAAATTTAGAACAGATAAATCGAACATGCCCCCAAATCCGCCTAATCCACCCATCACGCCTGGACGAATTGTTTTTTTCACATGCTTTTTCATTCTTGTTACTGCTTCATAGCCTGCCTCTATATTAACTCCTGCTTGTTTATAAGCCTCAGCCATTTTGTGCCTCCTAAAAAGTCTGTTTTGATTCAATGGAAAAGCGACATCTACTCATGCCGCTTTTTCTTTTTTTTATGTTCCGTATTCTTACACCTTTTCATATGGGTGATCAGCATTTGGATAAATTTCAGTTGGGTATTTACCAGTAAAGCAGGCTAAACAATGCCCTCTATTTTCTCCATCATCTGTACGACCAATCGCATCAATCATTCCTTCTGTACTTAAGAAGATAAGAGAATCAGCTCCAATTATTTCACGAAGTTCTTCTACTGAATATTTTGATGCAATTAACTCTTCTTTTGTTGATGTATCAATTCCATAGAAGCAAGGATTTTTAATTGGTGGAGAACTGATTAGTACATGTACTTCTGTTGCTCCTGCTTCTCTTAACATCGTCACAATACGTCTACTCGTGGTTCCACGAACAATGGAATCATCGACCATAATCACTCTTTTTCCTTCTACCACTCCGCGAACAGCAGAAAGCTTCATCTTAACGCCTTGCTCACGAAGAGATTGGGAAGGTTGAATGAATGTTCTACCAACATAGCGATTTTTAATCAATCCAAGCTCATACGGAATGCCAGTTGCTTCCGCATATCCGATTGCCGCAGAAATACTAGAATCTGGTACTCCAGTGACTACATCTGCTTCAATTGGTGCTTCAAGTGCTAATCTTTTCCCAAGATTTTTACGTGCTGTATGAACATTAATCCCATTGATATTACTATCAGGTCTGGAGAAATAGACATATTCCATTGTGCACATTGCGATATTAGAAGCGACAGAGAACATCTCTGAACGGAAGCCATTATCATCGATGATTAAAAGTTCTCCTGGTAAAATATCACGAATAAACTCTGCTCCTACCACATCAAAGGCACATGTCTCTGAGGCAACAACATAAGCATCTCCTAATTTTCCTAAAGAAAGGGGACGCATTCCATTTGGATCTAAGGCAACCATTAATTCTGTTTCCGTTAAAATAAGAAAAGCATACGCACCTTTAATCATTGTCAGTGCATTTTTCACTCTTTCTTTAAACGCGGCAAATCCGCCTCTTCTAATTAAATGAGCAAGGACTTCCGTATCAGAGCTTGTTTGAAAAATACTTCCTTGCGCTTCTAGTTGGCTTTTTAAAGCAGTAGCATTTACTAAATTTCCGTTATGAGCAAGTGCCATGCTTCCACTTTGGAAGTGGAACAGAAGAGGCTGGACATTTTCGTATCCGCCGCCTCCTGCTGTTGCATAACGTACATGTCCAATGGCCGCTTTTCCATTTAATTCTTTGATTGCTTCTTGGGTGAAGATTTCTGAAACTAGCCCTTCTCCTTTAATTCCTTTTAACTTCTCCCCATCTGTTGCCACAATACCAGTGCCTTCTTGGCCACGATGCTGTAAACTATGCAGTCCATAATATGCTAATTGAGATGCATCTTCATGTCCCCAAACACCAAAAATGCCACATTCTTCATTTAACCCTCTTATTTCAGCAAGCATGGAATAGCTCCTCTCCAGGCATCCGTTAACGAATCGACCTGTTCATTTACTAGAATAGTTTCCCCTTGGCTAATGGTAAGAACGGTTGAATCTGTCACTTCTCCTACTAGTGTAGCAGGAACTAATTTTTCAAAAGTTTCTTTGTTTTCTGGTTTAATAGAAAGCAAGAAACGTGATTGAGATTCACTGAATAGTGCTGTTACTGCATCAGCTGTAACCTCTACTTTTGCTCCTAAATTTTTTGAGCTCATTAGGCTTTCTGCAACTGCGACTGCTAAACCGCCTTCTGCTAAATCATGAGCGGACTCTACAACGCCTGCACGGATGGCTTCTAGTACTGCTTTTTGATAAGCTTTTTCCACTTCTAAATCTAAGGAAGGTGCCTTGCCGGAAATAGAACCTTCTAGCATTTTTTGTAATTCACTTCCGCCAAAGTCTGCTTTTGTTTCTCCAAGCACATAAATTAAGTCACCAGCTGCTTTAAAGCTTTGGGTAGTAATATCTTTCGTATCTTTTATTAATCCAACCATCCCAATAACAGGAGTAGGATAGATAGCTGTTCCATTTGTTTCGTTATATAGAGAGACATTTCCACCGATTACTGGCGAATTTAATGCTAAGCAAGCTTCACTGATTCCATCTGCTGCTTTTTCAATTTGCCAAAAAATCTCTGGTTTCTCTGGATTTCCAAAGTTTAAGTTGTCTGTAATAGCAAGTGGTTCTGCTCCAGAACATACGATATTACGAGCTGCTTCTGCTACTGCAATTTTACCGCCTGTTTCTGGATCTAAGTATAAGTATCTTGCATTACAGTCTGTTGTCATCGCTAATGCTTTCTTTGTTCCACGAATACGTACCACTGCTGCATCAGAACCTGGTGCAACTACTGTACTCGTACGAACCATATAGTCATATTGATCATAAACCCACTCTTTACTTGCAATAGTAGGCTGTTTTAGTAGATTAAGAAGTGTTTCTCCGTAGTTATCTACAGTAGGAATATAGTTTTCCATTGCTTGGAACTCGCGGTAATAAGCAGGTTCACTAGATGGTTTGTGATATACAGGTGCATCCTCTGCTAGAGCATCTGCCGGAACATTTGCAACTACTTCCCCTTTATGAAGAAGACGTAGCATTTTATCATCTGTTACAACCCCAATTGCTACTGCCTCTAAATCATATTTATGAAAAAGATCTTTAATTTCTTGCTCTCTTCCTTTTTTCACAACAATTAGCATACGCTCTTGTGATTCAGAAAGCATCATTTCATATGCTGTCATTCCTGTTTCGCGCTGTGGTACTAAATCTAAATTCATTTCAATACCTGAACCAGCTTTACTTGCCATTTCCGCACTTGAACTAGCTAGCCCTGCAGCCCCCATATCTTGAATACCTACTAATGCATCTGATTGAATCAATTCAAGACATGCTTCTAAAAGAAGCTTTTCCATAAATGGATCTCCTACTTGTACAGCAGGACGCTTTTCATCGGAGTTCTCTGTTAATTCTTCAGAAGCAAATGTCGCACCATGGATACCGTCACGGCCTGTTTTAGCACCTACATACATCACTGTATTACCAACTCCATGTGCCTGCCCTTTTTTAATATCCTCATGATTAATTAAGCCAACACACATAGCGTTAACAAGCGGGTTCCCAGCATAAGAATCATCAAAGGCAATTTCCCCGCCGACTGTTGGAATCCCAATACAGTTTCCATAACCTGCAATTCCAGCTACTACTTCTTTAAAAAGGTATTTCGTACGGTCATTATCTAATTCACCGAAGCGTAATGAGTTAAGAATGGCAATTGGTCTTGCTCCCATAGAGAAAACATCACGAATAATTCCACCTACACCAGTTGCTGCTCCTTGATATGGCTCAATTGCTGACGGATGGTTATGACTTTCAATTTTAAAAGCAACCGCTTGACCATCGCCGATATCTACAATTCCTGCCCCTTCACCAGGTCCTTGTAACACTTGAGGCCCTGTTATTGGGAATTTTTTCAATACTGGCTTTGAGTTTTTGTAACTACAATGCTCTGACCACATTACAGAAAATAGTCCAATCTCTGTGTAGTTAGGAAGGCGACCGAGAATTCCTTCTACCATCGCAAACTCTTCATCCGTCACACCCATTTGTTTGTAAATTTCTTCTGCTTTAATTTGTTCTGGACTTGGTTCAAGCATTAACGACATTTGCTTCCCTCCACTGACTAACGATTGATTTAAATATTTTCAGACCATCTGCTCCGCCTAAAAGCTCATCAACTGCTCTTTCTGGGTGAGGCATCATCCCAAGAACATTACCTTTTTCATTCATGATTCCAGCAATATTCTCCAAACTTCCATTTGGATTTGTACCATTATAAGTAAATACGATTTGGTTATTTGCTTTCAATTTCGCCAATGTTTCCTCATCACAGTAGTAATTGCCTTCTCCGTGTGCAATTGGTACGGTAATTGCTTCGTTTTCTTTATATTCAGAGGAGAACATGGAATTATTGTTTGTTACTTTTAGTTCTACTGGCTTGCAGATGAACTTTAAGCTTTCATTTCTTCTCATGGCACCAGGTAGTAAACCTGCTTCTAATAGTATTTGGAATCCATTACATACACCAAGAACCGGCTTGCCTGCTTCTGCTGCTTTCACTACTTCTTTCATTACATTACTGAATCTTGCGATCGCTCCTGTACGAAGATAGTCTCCATAGGAAAATCCCCCCGGCAGCAAAATTCCATCAAAGCCTTCTAAACTGTCTGTATCATGCCATACGTATTCTACGTTTTCTCCAAGCTCATCCTTCACCGCATGAAACATATCCACATCACAATTGGATCCTGGAAACACGATTACTGCAAACTTCACTGTGCAACAACCTCCTCAACCTCATAGCGGTAATCTTCAATAACCGTATTAGCAAGCAGCTTTTCACACATTTCCTTTACCAGCTCATCAATGTTTCTTTCAGATTTATCAATCGTTAATTCTAAGTATTTTCCGATACGTACATCTTCTACTTCTTTATAATTTAATGAATGCAACGACCCCTTCACTGCATTTCCTTGTGGATCTAATACACTTTCTCTTAAGGTGATATATACTTTAACTTTAAACATGTTGACTGCCCCCTAGTCTCGCTAAAATATTTTCATAAGCATCTGTTAGATTTCCTAAATCACGTCGAAATACATCCTTATCTAATTTCGCATTGGTTTCTTTATCCCAAAGGCGGCATGTATCTGGAGAAATTTCATCAGCAAGTAGAATATTTCCTTCTTTGTCTTTTCCGAATTCCAACTTAAAATCAACTAAATTAATTCCCAAGTCTCCGAAAAATCCACTTAATACTTCGTTTACTTCGAGTGCCTTTTTCTTTAAAAAGGCAACTTCTTCTATATCCGCAAGCTTTAATTCTTCGATATGGTCTTCCGTAATCATTGGGTCACCTAACGCATCATCCTTGTAATAGAATTCAACCAACGGCTTTGATAACGGAATGCCTTCTTCTATTCCTAATCTTTTTGAGAAACTGCCCGCTGCTAAATTACGAACAACTACTTCTAATGGAATTATGTCCACTTTCTTTACAAGCTGCTCTGTTTCAGACAATTTTTCTACGAAATGTGATGGAATACCAAAGTCTTTTAACTTTAAAAATAGTAGACTAGTAATCTCATTATTTAATCGACCTTTGCCTGTAATAGTTGCTTTCTTCTCACCATTAAAAGCAGTAGCGGAATCCTTATATTCCAACCACACAATATTCTCATCCGAAGTTTCATACACTCTTTTTGCTTTTCCTTCATACAATAAAGCTCTCTTTTCCATTTGAAGAGTCTCCTTATCAAAAAAATTAGGGATAAAACGAAAAATTCATACTTGCAATACCTTACTTAAAATTCAATTTTTTCTGATTTTAAATTTTGTATGAGAGCCGTCATTTTATTGACAGCTCTATTTTTTTATAATCCAAGTCGATCAAAAATTGTATCAACATGTTTAATATGGAAATGGTAATCAAAGCAATCATCAATTTCTTCTTTTGTTAACTTAGAGGAAATTACTGAATCGTTATCTACTAACTGACGGAATGGTACTTGCTTTTCCCATGATTCCATTGCTCTTGGCTGCACAGTGTCATACGCTTCTTCTCTTGTAAGCCCCTTATCAATTAGAGCAAGTAATACTCGTTGTGAGTAAATTAAGCCAAGGGTACGATCCATATTGCGTTTCATATTCTCTGGGAATACAGTTAGATTTTTCACGATATTGCTGAAACGGTTTAACATGTAATTCAATGCGATTGTTGCATCTGGAATAATAATACGCTCTGCAGAAGAATGAGAAATATCTCTTTCATGCCATAGAGGCACATTTTCATAAGCAGTTAGCATATAGCCACGAATAACACGAGCAAGTCCTGCCATGTTTTCTGAACCGATTGGGTTACGTTTATGTGGCATAGCCGAAGAGCCCTTTTGTCCTTTAGCAAAAAATTCTTCTACTTCTCTCGTTTCACTTTTTTGCAATCCGCGAATTTCTACTGCGAATTTTTCAATAGAAGTAGCGATTAATGCTAGAGTAGACATATAATCTGCATGACGATCGCGTTGCAACGTTTGTGTAGAAATCGGTGCAGGTTTCAATCCTAATTCTTCACATACATATTGCTCTACAAAAGGATCAATATTAGCATAAGTTCCTACTGCACCAGAAATCTTACCATATTCAATCCCTTCAGCTGCCGCTTTAAATCTTTCTAAATTACGTTTCATTTCTTCATGCCATAGAGCAAGCTTCAAACCAAATGTTGTTGGTTCAGCATGTACCCCATGTGTACGGCCCATCATAACGGTATATTTATGCTCTTGTGCTTTATTCTTAAGTACTTCAATAAAGTTCTCGACATCTTTTAATAAAATCTCATTTGCTTGTTTAATTTGGTAAGAAAGGGCCGTATCTACTACATCTGTAGAAGTTAAACCATAATGTACCCATTTTCTTTCTTCTCCAAGTGTTTCCGATACTGCTCTTGTAAATGCTACAACGTCATGTCTTGTATCTAGCTCAATTTCTTTAATACGCTCGATATCAAATGAAGCATTTTCGCGAATTTTTTTTACGTCCTCTTCTGGAATTTCACCAAGTTTTACCCAAGCTTCACAGGCTAAAATTTCTACCTCTAGCCATGCTTTAAAGCGATTTTCCTCTGTCCAAATGTTTCCCATCTCTGGTCTTGTGTAACGATCAATCATTGTTTATCCTCCGATTTTTTCTGTCTGTACATTCCATATGTCCATATTCTCGATTTCATCTAATGCAATTTCAACAGATGAACGAAGCAATGTAGCGTGCCCCATCTTTCTATTTTCCTTTGGATCTTCTTTTCCGTAAAGATGAATCTTCCAGTCCTGTAAATCTGGAATCTTATCAACCACCTGAGCTTGATGTTGACCGAGAATATTAACCATGACAGCAGGTCTTAGTAATCTAGTACTTGCTAACGGCCAATTACACACTGCACGGATATGCTGCTCAAACTGTGAGGTTTCACATGCCTCAATTGTATAATGCCCCGAATTATGTGGTCTAGGAGCCAACTCATTAATATAAATCTCTTCGGCTTCCGTCAAGAACATTTCTACAGCTAGCGTTCCTACTAAATGTAAGTACTCAGCTAACTTGCTCGCTTTTTCTATCGCTAAGTCCTTTGCGAAGTCACTAATTCGAGCTGGAACAATTGATTCATGTAAAATATTATTAAGATGGATATTTTCACTTACTGGAAAAACTGTAGATTCTCCTTTTCCACTTCTCGTGATAATAACTGATATTTCCTTTTCAAAAGGAATCCATTTTTCTAATACACAAACACCACTATTTAAAAGCTTTTCCGCATCTGTTATTTGACTGCTTTCTCTAATAACATATTGACCTTTTCCATCATAACCTCCACGCGCTGTTTTTAAAACAGCTGGATAGCCTAATTGTGCTATTCCATTATAAATATCACTCGTTTTTTCGACAACAACATATGGAGCTATTTTGATACCAGCTTGCTCTATTGCCTGTTTCTCTTTCACACGATCCTGCGTAATTTCAAGTAAGGCAGAGCCTTGTGGAACATAAGTATTGTTCGTTAGCCAATCGAGACAAGCTGCATCTATATTTTCAAATTCATACGTAATGACATCACTAATTTCCGCTAACTTCTTAATTGCTGATAGACTATCATAGGCATCTACAATTTTATAATCAGCTACCTGGCCACAAGGTGAGTCTTCTGTAGGATCTAACACGGCAATTCTAAATCCCTGTGCTTTTGCTGCAATTGCCATCATACGCCCTAACTGGCCGCCACCTATAATGCCAATTGTTTGACCTGGCAGTATTATTCTATTAGACAAGCTCATCACTACTTTCCATCACTTCTTTTTTCGTTCTTTCTCTCATGGAAAAAAGTCTTTCTGCTAATCCTAAGTCTGTAGTTCCAATTATTTGGGCTGCAAGAAGTCCTGCATTTGTAGAACCTGCTTTTCCAATTGCTACAGTTGCAACAGGAACTCCTCCAGGCATTTGTACAATTGACAATAAGGAATCAAGTCCATTTAAAGCTTTTGATTGAACAGGGACTCCTATAACTGGTAAAGTCGTCTTAGCTGCGACCATTCCTGGAAGGTGTGCTGCTCCGCCAGCTCCTGCAATAATTACTTTAATCCCTCTATTTCTAGCACTTTCGGCATATTCAAACATTAAGTCAGGAGTACGATGAGCTGAGACTACTTTTTTCTCATAGGCTACTTCTAGCTGATCTAATATGCTACAAGCATGTTTCATTGTTTCCCAATCTGATTTACTCCCCATGATAACACCAACAGATGCGGTCATGTTCTCCCTCCTGATTCCATTTAAAAAAGCCCTAGACAGAAAACTTCTACACTAAAAGAGAGAAAGTATCTGTCCAGAGCTTAATAAACCTGAAAAAAATAAACTTCTACTTTTTTCAGCTCTTTTTCATTCACTTTCCCTCATAGTCCAGTATTTTACGGTTACTGGGTAGAAACTTATGGACCATATTCCCATTATTATATGAGGGCTATTCAATTAATTTTATTTATTATCTTGTTTACTAACACTATACCATCTTAACAAGCATATTTATATGTTGTCAACAGTAAATGTCGAACGATTAATATAAATTCATTTTTATTGTTCGTGATTTAACTTTCTAACTGTACAGCTTCAAAGATTATTTGCTGTGATACTGGCTCATAAGTCATATGACCGTTCCCCTTTACTTCTTTAAAAACAGGCTTTTCCAATCGCTTTATCGGTGTATAACCTTCCTTCTTCATTCTGTCTAAACAGTCATTAATTGACTCATTTGTTTGCACTTCAAATCTTTTTTTCTTACTCATTAAATAATTTTCCTTTCTTGACACTTTTCACCCAAAATCCGCCATAAATTGTTTTAGGCTCATATGCAATAATAAATGCTTTTGGGTCTAGTTCTTTAATTGTTTGATATAATTTTAATTCATATTTTCGCGGAGTCAATATTTGCAAGGACATACGGTCACCTTCCAAGCCCTGTGCTGCCCACGTAGTCACACCATAACCTTTTGTTCTTAAGGAATTGGGCAAATCACGATCATATTCCTTCGTTATTACATTAACAGTAATATATCCTAAAGCCAGCTTTTCCTCAATCTTCATTCCAACTACGACTCCTATTCCATATCCAACCGCATAGGCAATCAAGTTTTGAATTTGATCCAAATTATCTAAAACTAATCCTAAACCAATAACATAAACGACTACCTCTATCATACTGATAAAGGCAGCTAGATAACGTTGCCCCTTTAAAGTTAGTATCATCCGTATCGTAAAGAAAGAAACATAAACAATATTAATTACGAGAATAATAAATATCATTGTAGCACTATTTTCAAACATACATTTTCTCACTCCCATATGTATTTATAATTCCTATATCATACTTATAATTACCTAATGCGAGAGAAGTAAACAATTTTATCTCCCTTGACAAAAGACAGATAAATCTGAAAAGTTCCTATATAATAGAAGAAAGTCGGATTTTTTTATGTGTAATATGGTGGCTTAGTTCTAATTGAAAAACGAGTGTGAAGGATTTTTGTTGTTTCTATAAGAAAAGATATGATGAAGAGTAATAAGTATGTACTATTTTGTTAGCATCCACCTATTAGGCCTTTAGTTGAGGGAATAGGTCTAATACGATATAATCCAAAGATCACAATATGATCCACCAAAAAATATATGGTCAAAATCACAAAGATATGAGCAAATCATGATATTTATGTTCCAAACTATCTATTAGCTATTTAGTTTGCTAACGTTCAAAAAAAGACCTAAAAGCAATAAGCCTTTAGGTCTTTTCATTTGCCTGGCGACGTCCTACTCTCACAGGGGGGGAACCCCCAACTACCATCGGCGCTGAGAAGCTTAACTTCCGTGTTCGGTATGGGAACGGGTGTGACCTTCTCGCTATCGCCACCAGACTATTTTATTTTGAGGTTATTCCCTCAAAACTAGATTATGAAGTAAAAGAAAGAAATAAGTAATCTTTCTTAGCTTACGCTAAGAGTTTTTTAGTTAAGTCCTCGATCTATTAGTATCAGTCAACTCCACATGTCGCCACGCTTCCATCTCTGACCTATCAACCTGATCATCTTTCAGGGATCTTACTAGCTTACGCTATGGGAAATCTCATCTTGAGGGGGGCTTCATGCTTAGATGCTTTCAGCACTTATCCCTTCCGCACATAGCTACCCAGCGATGCCTTTGGCAAGACAACTGGTACACCAGCGGTGCGTCCATCCCGGTCCTCTCGTACTAAGGACAGCTCCTCTCAAATTTCCTACGCCCACGACGGATAGGGACCGAACTGTCTCACGACGTTCTGAACCCAGCTCGCGTACCGCTTTAATGGGCGAACAGCCCAACCCTTGGGACCGACTACAGCCCCAGGATGCGATGAGCCGACATCGAGGTGCCAAACCTCCCCGTCGATGTGGACTCTTGGGGGAGATAAGCCTGTTATCCCCGGGGTAGCTTTTATCCGTTGAGCGATGGCCCTTCCATGCGGAACCACCGGATCACTAAGCCCGACTTTCGTCCCTGCTCGACTTGTAGGTCTCGCAGTCAAGCTCCCTTGTGCCTTTACACTCTACGAATGATTTCCAACCATTCTGAGGGAACCTTTGGGCGCCTCCGTTACTTTTTAGGAGGCGACCGCCCCAGTCAAACTGCCCACCTGACACTGTCTCCCACCCCGATCAGGGGTGCGGGTTAGAATGTCAATACAGCCAGGGTAGTATCCCACCAATGCCTCCACCGAAGCTGGCGCTCCGGCTTCCAAGGCTCCTACCTATCCTGTACAAGCTGTACCAAAATTCAATATCAGGCTGCAGTAAAGCTCCACGGGGTCTTTCCGTCCTGTCGCGGGTAACCTGCATCTTCACAGGTACTATAATTTCACCGAGTCTCTCGTTGAGACAGTGCCCAGATCGTTACACCTTTCGTGCGGGTCGGAACTTACCCGACAAGGAATTTCGCTACCTTAGGACCGTTATAGTTACGGCCGCCGTTTACTGGGGCTTCAATTCAGAGCTTCGCACTACACGTGCTAACCCCTCCTCTTAACCTTCCAGCACCGGGCAGGTGTCAGCCCCTATACTTCGCCTTGCGGCTTCGCAGAGACCTGTGTTTTTGCTAAACAGTCGCCTGGGCCTATTCACTGCGGCTCTCTCGGGCTTTAACACCCAAAAGAGCACCCCTTCTCCCGAAGTTACGGGGTCATTTTGCCGAGTTCCTTAACGAGAGTTCTCTCGCTCACCTTAGGATTCTCTCCTCGCCTACCTGTGTCGGTTTGCGGTACGGGCACCATAAATCTCGCTAGAGGCTTTTCTTGGCAGTGTGGAATCAGGAACTTCGGTACTATATTTCCCTCGCCGTCACAGCTCAGCTGACATGGTAATGGGATTTGCCTCATTACCGGCCTAACTGCTTGGACGTGCTAATCCAACAGCACGCTTACCCTATCCTCCTGCGTCCCCCCATTGCTCAAATGATTTAAAGGTGGTACAGGAATATCAACCTGTTGTCCATCGCCTACGCTTTTCAGCCTCGGCTTAGGTCCCGACTAACCCTGAGCGGACGAGCCTTCCTCAGGAAACCTTAGGCATTCGGTGGATGAGATTCTCACTCATCTTTCGCTACTCATACCGGCATTCTCACTTCTAAGCGCTCCACCAGTCCTTACGGTCTAGCTTCAACGCCCTTAGAACGCTCTCCTACCACTGACATCATAGATGTCAATCCACAGCTTCGGTGATACGTTTAGCCCCGGTACATTTTCGGCGCAGAGTCACTCGACCAGTGAGCTATTACGCACTCTTTAAATGGTGGCTGCTTCTAAGCCAACATCCTGGTTGTCTAAGCAACTCCACATCCTTTTCCACTTAACGTATACTTTGGGACCTTAGCTGGTGGTCTGGGCTGTTTCCCTCTTGACCACGGATCTTATCACTCGTAGTCTGACTCCCAAGAATAAGTATTTGGCATTCGGAGTTTGTCTGAATTCGGTAACCCGATGGGGGCCCCTAGTCCAAACAGTGCTCTACCTCCAATACTCTCAATCTTGAGGCTAGCCCTAAAGCTATTTCGGAGAGAACCAGCTATCTCCAAGTTCGATTGGAATTTCTCCGCTACCCACACCTCATCCCCGCACTTTTCAACGTGCGTGGGTTCGGGCCTCCATCCAGTGTTACCTGGACTTCACCCTGGACATGGGTAGATCACCTGGTTTCGGGTCTACAACCACATACTATTTCGCCCTATTCAGACTCGCTTTCGCTGCGGCTCCGTCTTTTCAACTTAACCTCGCATGTAATCGTAACTCGCCGGTTCATTCTACAAAAGGCACGCTATCACCCATAAAAGGGCTCTAACTACTTGTAGGCACACGGTTTCAGGATCTATTTCACTCCCCTTCCGGGGTGCTTTTCACCTTTCCCTCACGGTACTGGTTCACTATCGGTCACTAGGGAGTATTTAGCCTTGGGAGATGGTCCTCCCTGCTTCCGACGGGATTTCTCGTGTCCCGCCGTACTCAGGATACACTCAAGAGGGAACGAAGTTTCGACTACAGGGTTTTTACCTTCTACGACTGACCTTTCCAGATCGATTCGTCTACCCCGTTCCTTTGTAACTCCATATAGAGTGTCCTACAACCCCAAGAGGCAAGCCTCTTGGTTTGGGCTAATCCCGTTTCGCTCGCCGCTACTCAGGGAATCGCGTTTGCTTTCTCTTCCTCCGGGTACTTAGATGTTTCAGTTCCCCGGGTCTGCCTTCAGTACCCTATGTATTCAGGTAAAGATTCTATCCCATTACGGATAGAGGGTTCCCCCATTCGGAAATCTCTGGATCAAAGCTTACTTACAGCTCCCCAAAGCATATCGGTGTTAATCCCGTCCTTCATCGGCTCCTAGTGCCAAGGCATCCACCGTGCGCCCTTTCTAACTTAACTTAGTTGTCGGCTAAAGATAAACTTCACATCTCTTCGTCAGCTTCTTCACTCTGCTCCTCACGTACTGTCGTACGCTCCGGTGCTCGCTCCGTCGCTTCCTTGACCTGCTCGTTTCTCTTTACCCTCCATTCTTTGAATAGGTATTCGTTTAATACGATTACTTTTCAAAGAAATAATTCTCTAACATAGAGAATCTAAGATGGCGATTACTCGGTTTCTTTCTTGTTTTTACTATTCATAATCTAGTTTTCAAGGAACAATTTCGGCTAAAGATAAACTTCGCATCTCTTCGTCAGCTTCTTTGCTCTGCTCCTCACGTACTGTCGTACGCTCCGGTGCTCACTCAGGCACTTCCTTGATCTACTTGTTTCTCTTTACCCTCAAACTTCTTACTGTTTTGAGGAATTAATTGCTCCCTCAAAACTGAACAACAAATCGTCAACAATCCATGATGGAATGTAAATTCCATTTTCCTTAGAAAGGAGGTGATCCAGCCGCACCTTCCGATACGGCTACCTTGTTACGACTTCACCCCAATCATCTATCCCACCTTAGGCGGCTGGCTCCAAAAAGGTTACCCCACCGACTTCGGGTGTTACAAACTCTCGTGGTGTGACGGGCGGTGTGTACAAGGCCCGGGAACGTATTCACCGCGGCATGCTGATCCGCGATTACTAGCGATTCCAGCTTCATGTAGGCGAGTTGCAGCCTACAATCCGAACTGAGAATGGTTTTATGGGATTTGCTCGACCTCGCGGTTTTGCTGCCCTTTGTACCATCCATTGTAGCACGTGTGTAGCCCAGGTCATAAGGGGCATGATGATTTGACGTCATCCCCACCTTCCTCCGGTTTGTCACCGGCAGTCACCTTAGAGTGCCCAACTTAATGCTGGCAACTAAGATCAAGGGTTGCGCTCGTTGCGGGACTTAACCCAACATCTCACGACACGAGCTGACGACAACCATGCACCACCTGTCACTCTGTCCCCCGAAGGGGAACGTCCTATCTCTAGGAGTGTCAGAGGATGTCAAGACCTGGTAAGGTTCTTCGCGTTGCTTCGAATTAAACCACATGCTCCACCGCTTGTGCGGGCCCCCGTCAATTCCTTTGAGTTTCAGCCTTGCGGCCGTACTCCCCAGGCGGAGTGCTTAATGCGTTTGCTGCAGCACTAAAGGGCGGAAACCCTCTAACACTTAGCACTCATCGTTTACGGCGTGGACTACCAGGGTATCTAATCCTGTTTGCTCCCCACGCTTTCGCGCCTCAGCGTCAGTTACAGACCAAAGAGTCGCCTTCGCCACTGGTGTTCCTCCACATCTCTACGCATTTCACCGCTACACGTGGAATTCCACTCTTCTCTTCTGCACTCAAGTCCCCCAGTTTCCAATGACCCTCCACGGTTGAGCCGTGGGCTTTCACATCAGACTTAAAGGACCGCCTGCGCGCGCTTTACGCCCAATAATTCCGGACAACGCTTGCCACCTACGTATTACCGCGGCTGCTGGCACGTAGTTAGCCGTGGCTTTCTGGTTAGGTACCGTCAAGGTACAAGCAGTTACTCTTGTACTTGTTCTTCCCTAACAACAGAGCTTTACGATCCGAAAACCTTCATCACTCACGCGGCGTTGCTCCGTCAGACTTTCGTCCATTGCGGAAGATTCCCTACTGCTGCCTCCCGTAGGAGTCTGGGCCGTGTCTCAGTCCCAGTGTGGCCGATCACCCTCTCAGGTCGGCTACGCATCGTTGCCTTGGTGAGCCGTTACCTCACCAACTAGCTAATGCGCCGCGGGCCCATCTGTAAGTGACAGCGAGATGCCGTCTTTCAGCTTTCCACCATGTGGTGGAAAGAATTATCCGGTATTAGCTCCGGTTTCCCGAAGTTATCCCAGTCTTACAGGCAGGTTGCCCACGTGTTACTCACCCGTCCGCCGCTAACTTTAAAAGCAAGCTTTTAAAGTCCGCTCGACTTGCATGTATTAGGCACGCCGCCAGCGTTCGTCCTGAGCCAGGATCAAACTCTCCAATAAAGAGTTGATTAGCTCATTGCTAAACTCTAGCTTTTTTGTTACTTGTTTTTGTTCTATAACGTTCGTTATAAAACGATTATTGTTGACGTTTGTTTGTTCAGTTTTCAAAGAGCAATTTGTTTGTTGCTTATCAGAGGCAACTTTTATATAATATCACAATGTTCATTTGAAAGTCAATAACTTTTTTAAAAAAAATTCAACTGTCAAACTATCATACCGGCGTTGCTTTTAGAAGCAACTTTTATATAATAACAGGTTATTACCCTTTTGTCAGCAGTTTATTCAAAAAAAATAAAAATAAATTATTCCTAATTTTAAAATAAACATCTCTGAAATTAAATTATATAGGAGAAGAGAGAAATAACCCCTTCTCCCAACAAACTACCTTCATTATTTCATAGAGAAAGGCAATATTCTAGCGGACATGCATATCGTTAGGGTGAGACCCTTTACGTCTATTAATATTTAATTGATTAATCGAATTCACTTCATTTACATCTAATTCGAAATCAAATACCTGGAAGTTTTCTTCAATTCTTGATGGAGTAACAGACTTAGGAATTACAATTGTATGGTTTTGTAAATGCCAGCGCAATACAACTTGAGCTGGTGTTTTTTTATGTACATCTGCAATATTTTTAATCACTTCATCTTGCAATACTTCTCCACCCTGATCTAACGGACTCCACGCTTCTACAAAAATATCATGCTTTGCACAATACTCCTTTAGTTCCTTTTGAGCTAAGTATGGATGACATTCCACCTGATTTAGAACAGGTTTTACTTCACATTCATTTAATATCCGCTCTAAATGTTCAATTTCAAAGTTACAAACTCCAATAGCCTTCACTTTTCCATCCTTATATAATTTTTCTAAAGCTTTGTATGTATCCACATAACCATCAAATTGAGGAGTTGGCCAATGAATTAAATATAAATCCACATATTCAAGACCTAATCTTTCTAAACTTTCATCAAAAGCCTTTAATGTATTTTCATAACCTTGATCACTGTTCCAAACCTTTGTTGTAATAAATAACTCTTCACGGGGAACAGAAGATTCTTTTATTGCTTTCCCTACACCCTTTTCATTTTTATAAATCATTGCCGTATCAATCGAGCGATAACCTACTTCTAGTGCTTTTGCAACTGCACTAGTTGCTTGCTCATCTGCAACTTGCCAAACACCAAAACCTAATTGAGGCATTTTTAAACCATTATTTAATGTAACAAATTCCATTTTTCATTTCTCCTTTTTGTAAGTTTATCTTTTTACTATCATCCTTATAATTAACTCATACGTACAAATACTAGCCTCTTCCTTATTCGCTATCAGATACAATCGATTAAACATTAAGTTTATCCTTCACTTCAATTTATCCAATAAAGATTATGTATAACCAAAACCACCCCCTTAGAGGACAACTTCAATTAAATTGGTATATTTCCTATTTCAACTTGCTAAATCGCTGCATAATATTTTAAGGAATACTCTACTAGGTTTACTTGATTGATATTTTACAAGACTTAATATAATAATGTAAGTAGTGAAATTTTTATGACATAGTTACTTATATTTAACTTACTATGAATTATTAAGTAGGAGGTATAGAATGGAAATTCCATGCTCAATTGAAAAAACACTAGATATCATCGGAAATAAATGGTCTTTTCTAGTGCTAAGAGAATTATTTGAAGGGACAAAACGTTTTAATGAATTACGGAGGTCCATTGAAGGGATAAGCCCTAATTCTTTAACTACAACGCTTAAACATTTAGAAAAGAAAGGGATTATTATTCGAACAGCTATACCCACAGTTCCTATTACTGTCGAATACTCTCTTACGGAAAAAGGAGAATCCTTTCATAGTGTATTAAAGGAAATGAAAAAATGGGCTGCAGAATGGGCATAATCTATTTAATAAGTTTATAAAGCAAACTTCATTTAAAAACGGTATCCCATCTATATACTCATCAAAATAACAGAGCATTTGTCAGGTCTACCATTATTCATTTAGAAAGATCACTTTTTATAGTATACAAAAAGACCTAAAAGCAATAAGCCTTTAGGTCTTTTTAATTGCCTGGCGACGTCCTACTCTCACAGGAGGAGAACCCCCAACTACCATCGGCGCTGAGAAGCTTAACTTCCGTGTTCGGTATGGGAACGGGTGTGACCTTCTCGCTATCGCCACCAGACTATTTTATTTTGAGGTTATTCCCTCAAAACTAGATTATGAAGTAAAAGAAAGAAATAAGTAATCTTTCTTAGCTTACGCTAAGAGTTTTTTAGTTAAGTCCTCGATCTATTAGTATCAGTCAACTCCACATGTCGCCACGCTTCCATCTCTGACCTATCAACCTGATCATCTTTCAGGGATCTTACTAGCTTACGCTATGGGAAATCTCATCTTGAGGGGGGCTTCATGCTTAGATGCTTTCAGCACTTATCCCTTCCGCACATAGCTACCCAGCGATGCCTTTGGCAAGACAACTGGTACACCAGCGGTGCGTCCATCCCGGTCCTCTCGTACTAAGGACAGCTCCTCTCAAATTTCCTACGCCCACGACGGATAGGGACCGAACTGTCTCACGACGTTCTGAACCCAGCTCGCGTACCGCTTTAATGGGCGAACAGCCCAACCCTTGGGACCGACTACAGCCCCAGGATGCGATGAGCCGACATCGAGGTGCCAAACCTCCCCGTCGATGTGGACTCTTGGGGGAGATAAGCCTGTTATCCCCGGGGTAGCTTTTATCCGTTGAGCGATGGCCCTTCCATGCGGAACCACCGGATCACTAAGCCCGACTTTCGTCCCTGCTCGACTTGTAGGTCTCGCAGTCAAGCTCCCTTGTGCCTTTACACTCTACGAATGATTTCCAACCATTCTGAGGGAACCTTTGGGCGCCTCCGTTACTTTTTAGGAGGCGACCGCCCCAGTCAAACTGCCCACCTGACACTGTCTCCCACCCCGATCAGGGGTGCGGGTTAGAATGTCAATACAGCCAGGGTAGTATCCCACCAATGCCTCCACCGAAGCTGGCGCTCCGGCTTCCAAGGCTCCTACCTATCCTGTACAAGCTGTACCAAAATTCAATATCAGGCTGCAGTAAAGCTCCACGGGGTCTTTCCGTCCTGTCGCGGGTAACCTGCATCTTCACAGGTACTATAATTTCACCGAGTCTCTCGTTGAGACAGTGCCCAGATCGTTACACCTTTCGTGCGGGTCGGAACTTACCCGACAAGGAATTTCGCTACCTTAGGACCGTTATAGTTACGGCCGCCGTTTACTGGGGCTTCAATTCAGAGCTTCGCACTACACGTGCTAACCCCTCCTCTTAACCTTCCAGCACCGGGCAGGTGTCAGCCCCTATACTTCGCCTTGCGGCTTCGCAGAGACCTGTGTTTTTGCTAAACAGTCGCCTGGGCCTATTCACTGCGGCTCTCTCGGGCTTTAACACCCAAAAGAGCACCCCTTCTCCCGAAGTTACGGGGTCATTTTGCCGAGTTCCTTAACGAGAGTTCTCTCGCTCACCTTAGGATTCTCTCCTCGCCTACCTGTGTCGGTTTGCGGTACGGGCACCATAAATCTCGCTAGAGGCTTTTCTTGGCAGTGTGGAATCAGGAACTTCGGTACTATATTTCCCTCGCCGTCACAGCTCCGCCATATGGTAATGGGATTTGCCTCATTACCGGCCTAACTGCTTGGACGTGCTAATCCAACAGCACGCTTACCCTATCCTCCTGCGTCCCCCCATTGCTCAAATGATTTAAAGGTGGTACAGGAATATCAACCTGTTGTCCATCGCCTACGCTTTTCAGCCTCGGCTTAGGTCCCGACTAACCCTGAGCGGACGAGCCTTCCTCAGGAAACCTTAGGCATTCGGTGGATGAGATTCTCACTCATCTTTCGCTACTCATACCGGCATTCTCACTTCTAAGCGCTCCACCAGTCCTTACG
>NZ_JBBOVV010000001.1:1817500-2312500 GCF_038006745.1 Niallia sp. FSL W8-1348
TCCTGTTTGCTCCCCACGCTTTCGCGCCTCAGCGTCAGTTACAGACCAAAGAGTCGCCTTCGCCACTGGTGTTCCTCCACATCTCTACGCATTTCACCGCTACACGTGGAATTCCACTCTTCTCTTCTGCACTCAAGTCCCCCAGTTTCCAATGACCCTCCACGGTTGAGCCGTGGGCTTTCACATCAGACTTAAAGGACCGCCTGCGCGCGCTTTACGCCCAATAATTCCGGACAACGCTTGCCACCTACGTATTACCGCGGCTGCTGGCACGTAGTTAGCCGTGGCTTTCTGGTTAGGTACCGTCAAGGTACAAGCAGTTACTCTTGTACTTGTTCTTCCCTAACAACAGAGCTTTACGATCCGAAAACCTTCATCACTCACGCGGCGTTGCTCCGTCAGACTTTCGTCCATTGCGGAAGATTCCCTACTGCTGCCTCCCGTAGGAGTCTGGGCCGTGTCTCAGTCCCAGTGTGGCCGATCACCCTCTCAGGTCGGCTACGCATCGTTGCCTTGGTGAGCCGTTACCTCACCAACTAGCTAATGCGCCGCGGGCCCATCTGTAAGTGACAGCGAGATGCCGTCTTTCAGCTTTCCACCATGTGGTGGAAAGAATTATCCGGTATTAGCTCCGGTTTCCCGAAGTTATCCCAGTCTTACAGGCAGGTTGCCCACGTGTTACTCACCCGTCCGCCGCTAACTTTAAAAGCAAGCTTTTAAAGTCCGCTCGACTTGCATGTATTAGGCACGCCGCCAGCGTTCGTCCTGAGCCAGGATCAAACTCTCCAATAAAGAGTTGATTAGCTCATTGCTAAACTCTAGCTTTTTTGTTACTTGTTTTTGTTCTATAACGTTCGTTATAAAACGATTATTGTTGACGTTTGTTTGTTCAGTTTTCAAAGAGCAATTTGTTTGTTGCTTATCAGAGGCAACTTTTATATAATATCACAATATTCATTTGAAAGTCAATAACTTTTTTCAGAAAAAATTCAACTGTCAAATTATCATACTGGCGTCGCTTTTAGAAGCAACTTTTGTATAATAGCAATTATTGACTAAATCGTCAACTACTTTTTTATCGTTCTATTAAACTTTGGGAATAAATAACCGGAGCGCACTTGGATCCATCAATTTTTATTAATCCTATTCGATTTATTTTCCCCTCTATCTTTTCATTTATCTCTAAACAATAACTATATGCCTCCTGTAGCTTTTCTTGAGAAAGTCTATTAGCTAAAGTGCAATGCGGAACCCATTTTCCAGGAAGGTATAACGAGTCTTCCTCTTTATTATAAGAAGCAAAATATTGATGATGATTAGAATGAAAATCTATTAGCCCTTTTGTTACAGTCGGGGAATAAAAGAGTGTTCGTGTACTCACAAAAGATCCTATTGTTTGAAAATCAAGTTGGACTTGTCTCTTATTTTTATAAAATATTTCTATCTCATTTATAAAATTCTTTACAGGGATTTCCTTATAGCTAGCTATAGTAATATGTGGTACTCTATCTTCCACCTCTTGCGCATAATAGGAGATTTTATTACTCTCTAATCCTTCCCACATCTTTTTTATCTTTTGTTCTAACGTAGCATCAAATAAAGCAATTACAGCATACATTACGAAATCACTCTTCCTTATTAGTAAATAGCTCTTAGCTAATTTTATTAGAAGTTTATCATACAACAATTGAAAATGCTCTACACTATCTCATAATTTAATAAAGAGAGATTATTAAATTAAATTCAGCAAAAAATAATTTAATTAATGAACGATTTGCTGAAGTTAACCGTCTTATGATTTGAAAAGGAAAGGGGGCATCAAACTAATTTTGGAGAACGAGAAGAAACTTATCATACTTGCAAAGAAAGGAAATGAAGATGCCTTCGTAAATTTATTTCAATTACACTACTCCTTTCTATATAAATATTTGCTAAAACTGACTTTAAATGAAGAAACCAGTTCAGATTTAGCACAGGAAACGATGTTGAAATGTTACGAAAAACTCCACTCTTTTAATGGAGACAGTAAGTTTTCGACCTGGTTGATTGCCATTGCTTCAAGACTCTATATCGATCAACTTCGAAAGCAAAAAAGGGAAACAAATTGGATCAACCAAACAAAAGTTGCTTTATCTAGACAGTTAACATGGAAAGCAAAATCTCAGGGGATAGAATGGAGTGACACTTTTACTGATTTCAATAATTTAGAAGCAGAATTCCGTATTCCCATTCTTCTTCGCCACTATTATGGCTACACCTATGAGGAAATCGGGGAATTGCTTCAAATTAGACCAGGAACAGTAAAGTCTCGGGTTCATAACGGCATAAAGAAACTAAGAAAGGAGTGGACATTCCATGATGAATGATAATAATCAATCAGAAAAAATTATAAAAAACTTACAAGAAGATTGGAATCAACTCGAAAAACTTTCTACTAGCGAAGAACCATCTGCACTTTTCTTGAAGGATAATCTGCAACACTATCAATCCCGAAAGAAAAAAGCGTTCTATAGAGAATTAAAGTTGTTTATTATAACAGCTATCTTTTTGCTTAGTTGTTTGTCTATCCTAGCATTCCAAACCCTTTATATTATAGCCATTATAGAAGTTGCATCTATCATAGTTGCTCCTATTGTTTACTTTATGCTAACGCGAAAACAAGAAGGGAAGATATTCGATGACAGAAATTAACCCTTATTTATTATTTCTACTTATTCTCGCCCTCTTAGCACAAGGAACCTTTCTTTTTATTCACGCAAAAAAAAATAGGAGCTTCGCATGGTTTTGGGGGATATGGGGATTAATTTCTCTTCCACTCCCTTCTATTATCTACTTACTATTTATTATCTTGCCGCAAAAGCAAAAAAGAAAAGCGCGAAAGGAGAAATAACATTGGAAGAATTATTACATGTAAACTGGTCACTTATAGCTCCCATTCTTATTCTTCAATTTATATTAACAATTACAGCACTTATTAGCTGTATCAAACAGGGAGATACAAATGGACCAAAATGGTTATGGATTCTACTTATCCTATTTATTAGTTTATTTGGTCCCATTTTATATTTTGTAGTTGGTAGAAAAAATAACTAGGAGGCATAAAGATGTTCGTACAAGTAAATCAATTACAAAAAGTATTTAAAGGGCATACAGCAATTAAAGGAATTACCTTTAATATAAAAGAAGGAAGTTGCACTGCATTACTAGGACCAAACGGAGCTGGTAAAACAACAACACTTCATATGCTGTCAGGTTTATTATCCCCGACAAAGGGCACTATTACTTACAGCGAAGAAAGGGATTATCGCAGTCATATCGGTTTTATGCCTCAGCATCCTACTTTTTTTAATTGGATGACTCCCATTGAGTTTCTGCAATTCGCAGGTAAACTATCAGCAGTTCCAAAACATCTGTTAAAAGAACAAGTAAACAATACTCTCTCTTTCGTAGGACTAACAGAGGCAAAGAACAGGAAGATTGGTGGTTTTTCTGGCGGAATGAAACAACGACTAGGATTAGCCCAAGCAATTTTACATCAGCCAGAGCTATTAATCCTAGATGAACCAGTTTCTGCTTTAGACCCTACTGGAAGAAGAGAAGTTCTTACACTTATGGAGAAATTAAAAGAAAGAATGACTATCCTTTTTTCCACACATGTGCTTCACGACGCAGAACAAGTTTGCGATGAAGTTCTTATGTTAAAAGATGGAGAAATAAAATGGGATGGTTCCTTAACCTCCCTAAAAAGAACCTTTTCGCACACAGCTATCCATATCGAAACGGTAGAACCTATAAAAAACGCTTTTGATAATCTAATAAAGCCACATACTATTCACTTTACCACTGAAAATAATGCGACTATTTTAGAAATAACACCTTCTTTGCATACAAACGATTTATTAACTACTCTAATAAGTAAAGGATACACAATTCAACGCTTTGAAGTAACAGAGGATTCTCTAGAGGATGTCTATATGACGGTGGTTGAGATATGAAAAATTTTATCACTTTATTTCAAAAAGAAATGCTAGAAAGTAAAAGAAACGGAAAATGGATTTGGCTTCCAGTAGTTATAATGATTTTAGGAATTTCCCAACCAATTACAACTTACTATATGCCACAAATTATTGAGAAGGCCGGAAATCTACCCGAAGGCGCGAAGATTGAATTTCCAGTCCCTACAGGAGCAGAAGTATTAGCAGCTACTTTATCTCAATACGGAACAATTGGTACACTTTTATTTGTCCTAGCCACAATGGGAGTTATCTCCCAAGAACGTCAAAATAATGTACTTACCCTTATTATGGCACGCCCTGTTACTGCCTTCCAATACATAGCCAGTAAATGGTCAAGTCAGGTTATCATTGCATTAACCTCCTTGTTTTCAAGCTATGTTCTGACATGGTATTATACAAATTTATTATTTTCACCTGTTCGATGGATAGATGTACTTATTAGCTTCCTAATATATAGCCTATGGATAATTTTTATTCTCACTTTCACCATTTGGTTAGGAACATTCTTAAGAAATAGTGGCGGTATTGCTGGCGTAAGCATAACATTACTAGCTGCCCTTTCCTTACTCACCGGACTTGCAACCAAATATATGAAATGGAGTCCTGCTACATTAAGGGATCAAGCAACTAGCATCTTAATAGACCAAAAAAATCTCGATACATTCTTTCTACCTGTTTTTTCAACAATCATACTATCAATTATTCTTTTTGCACTAGCAGTAAACACTTTAAAACGATTTGAGCACTTTTGATAGGGATTAGGACAAAACAATGGAATCAAAGGTAGGAGAGAAGTTTCAATATAACAATGCAGGATATATCTTGCTGGGATTAATCGTGGAGCAAATCAGCGGATTTTCTTTTACTGATTATATCGAGGAATATATCTTTAAAAAAGCAGGTATGAAAAATTCTGGTTATTATGAATTCGATGCACTTCCCAAAGACACTGCATTAGGTTATATTGATTTACCTAATGGTAGATGGAAAACGAATATTTACTCATTGCCTGTAAAAGGTGGTTCTGACGGAGGAGCATTTGTCACCGCAGATGATATGGTAAGTTTATGGGACGCACTTCTAAACAACCTATTACTAAGCCAAGAATATACTCGCAAGTTACTTACACCATTTACTCAAACAAAAAAGTTAACCGGATTTTATGGTTATGGGATATGGATTGAGAAAAGGAATAATAGTGTTGTTAAATATCATATTATGGGATATGACCCTGGAGTTAGCTTTCACTCTGCTTTTTACCCTAATTCACTAATTACAACTGTTATTTGCTCAAATAAATCTGATGGTGCCTATAACATCGCGAGAGAGATTGAAGATGAATTATTGTTAATAACAGAATAAATACACATTCCTACAAAAAGACCTAAAAGCAATAAGCTTTTAGGTCTTTTTAATTGCCTGGCGACGTCCTACTCTCACAGGGGGAGAACCCCCAACTACCATTGGCGCTGAGAAGCTTAACTTCCGTGTTCGGTATGGGAACGGGTGTGACCTTTTCGCTATCGCCACCAGACTATTTTATTTTGAGGTTATTCCCTCAAAACTAGATTATGAAGTAAAAGAAAGAAATAAGTAATCTTTCTTAGCTTACGCTAAGAGTTTTTTAGTTAAGTCCTCGATCTATTAGTATCAGTCAACTCCACATGTCGCCACGCTTCCATCTCTGACCTATCAACCTGATCATCTTTCAGGGATCTTACTAGCTTACGCTATGGGAAATCTCATCTTGAGGGGGGCTTCATGCTTAGATGCTTTCAGCACTTATCCCTTCCGCACATAGCTACCCAGCGATGCCTTTGGCAAGACAACTGGTACACCAGCGGTGCGTCCATCCCGGTCCTCTCGTACTAAGGACAGCTCCTCTCAAATTTCCTACGCCCACGACGGATAGGGACCGAACTGTCTCACGACGTTCTGAACCCAGCTCGCGTACCGCTTTAATGGGCGAACAGCCCAACCCTTGGGACCGACTACAGCCCCAGGATGCGATGAGCCGACATCGAGGTGCCAAACCTCCCCGTCGATGTGGACTCTTGGGGGAGATAAGCCTGTTATCCCCGGGGTAGCTTTTATCCGTTGAGCGATGGCCCTTCCATGCGGAACCACCGGATCACTAAGCCCGACTTTCGTCCCTGCTCGACTTGTAGGTCTCGCAGTCAAGCTCCCTTGTGCCTTTACACTCTACGAATGATTTCCAACCATTCTGAGGGAACCTTTGGGCGCCTCCGTTACTTTTTAGGAGGCGACCGCCCCAGTCAAACTGCCCACCTGACACTGTCTCCCACCCCGATCAGGGGTGCGGGTTAGAATGTCAATACAGCCAGGGTAGTATCCCACCAATGCCTCCACCGAAGCTGGCGCTCCGGCTTCCAAGGCTCCTACCTATCCTGTACAAGCTGTACCAAAATTCAATATCAGGCTGCAGTAAAGCTCCACGGGGTCTTTCCGTCCTGTCGCGGGTAACCTGCATCTTCACAGGTACTATAATTTCACCGAGTCTCTCGTTGAGACAGTGCCCAGATCGTTACACCTTTCGTGCGGGTCGGAACTTACCCGACAAGGAATTTCGCTACCTTAGGACCGTTATAGTTACGGCCGCCGTTTACTGGGGCTTCAATTCAGAGCTTCGCACTACACGTGCTAACCCCTCCTCTTAACCTTCCAGCACCGGGCAGGTGTCAGCCCCTATACTTCGCCTTGCGGCTTCGCAGAGACCTGTGTTTTTGCTAAACAGTCGCCTGGGCCTATTCACTGCGGCTCTCTCGGGCTTTAACACCCAAAAGAGCACCCCTTCTCCCGAAGTTACGGGGTCATTTTGCCGAGTTCCTTAACGAGAGTTCTCTCGCTCACCTTAGGATTCTCTCCTCGCCTACCTGTGTCGGTTTGCGGTACGGGCACCATAAATCTCGCTAGAGGCTTTTCTTGGCAGTGTGGAATCAGGAACTTCGGTACTATATTTCCCTCGCCGTCACAGCTCAGCTGACATGGTAATGGGATTTGCCTCATTACCGGCCTAACTGCTTGGACGTGCTAATCCAACAGCACGCTTACCCTATCCTCCTGCGTCCCCCCATTGCTCAAATGATTTAAAGGTGGTACAGGAATATCAACCTGTTGTCCATCGCCTACGCTTTTCAGCCTCGGCTTAGGTCCCGACTAACCCTGAGCGGACGAGCCTTCCTCAGGAAACCTTAGGCATTCGGTGGATGAGATTCTCACTCATCTTTCGCTACTCATACCGGCATTCTCACTTCTAAGCGCTCCACCAGTCCTTACGGTCTAGCTTCAACGCCCTTAGAACGCTCTCCTACCACTGACATCATAGATGTCAATCCACAGCTTCGGTGATACGTTTAGCCCCGGTACATTTTCGGCGCAGAGTCACTCGACCAGTGAGCTATTACGCACTCTTTAAATGGTGGCTGCTTCTAAGCCAACATCCTGGTTGTCTAAGCAACTCCACATCCTTTTCCACTTAACGTATACTTTGGGACCTTAGCTGGTGGTCTGGGCTGTTTCCCTCTTGACCACGGATCTTATCACTCGTAGTCTGACTCCCAAGAATAAGTATTTGGCATTCGGAGTTTGTCTGAATTCGGTAACCCGATGGGGGCCCCTAGTCCAAACAGTGCTCTACCTCCAATACTCTCAATCTTGAGGCTAGCCCTAAAGCTATTTCGGAGAGAACCAGCTATCTCCAAGTTCGATTGGAATTTCTCCGCTACCCACACCTCATCCCCGCACTTTTCAACGTGCGTGGGTTCGGGCCTCCATCCAGTGTTACCTGGACTTCACCCTGGACATGGGTAGATCACCTGGTTTCGGGTCTACAACCACATACTATTTCGCCCTATTCAGACTCGCTTTCGCTGCGGCTCCGTCTTTTCAACTTAACCTCGCATGTAATCGTAACTCGCCGGTTCATTCTACAAAAGGCACGCTATCACCCATAAAAGGGCTCTAACTACTTGTAGGCACACGGTTTCAGGATCTATTTCACTCCCCTTCCGGGGTGCTTTTCACCTTTCCCTCACGGTACTGGTTCACTATCGGTCACTAGGGAGTATTTAGCCTTGGGAGATGGTCCTCCCTGCTTCCGACGGGATTTCTCGTGTCCCGCCGTACTCAGGATACACTCAAGAGGGAACGAAGTTTCGACTACAGGGTTTTTACCTTCTACGACTGACCTTTCCAGATCGATTCGTCTACCCCGTTCCTTTGTAACTCCATATAGAGTGTCCTACAACCCCAAGAGGCAAGCCTCTTGGTTTGGGCTAATCCCGTTTCGCTCGCCGCTACTCAGGGAATCGCGTTTGCTTTCTCTTCCTCCGGGTACTTAGATGTTTCAGTTCCCCGGGTCTGCCTTCAGTACCCTATGTATTCAGGTAAAGATTCTATCCCATTACGGATAGAGGGTTCCCCCATTCGGAAATCTCTGGATCAAAGCTTACTTACAGCTCCCCAAAGCATATCGGTGTTAATCCCGTCCTTCATCGGCTCCTAGTGCCAAGGCATCCACCGTGCGCCCTTTCTAACTTAACTTAGTTGTCGGCTAAAGATAAACTTCACATCTCTTCGTCAGCTTCTTCACTCTGCTCCTCACGTACTGTCGTACGCTCCGGTGCTCGCTCCGTCGCTTCCTTGACCTGCTCGTTTCTCTTTACCCTCCATTCTTTGAATAGGTATTCGTTTAATACGATTACTTTTCAAAGAAATAATTCTCTAACATAGAGAATCTAAGATGGCGATTACTCGGTTTCTTTCTTGTTTTTACTATTCATAATCTAGTTTTCAAGGAACAATTTCGGCTAAAGATAAACTTCGCATCTCTTCGTCAGCTTCTTTGCTCTGCTCCTCACGTACTGTCGTACGCTCCGGTGCTCACTCAGGCGCTTCCTTGATCTACTCGTTTCTCTTTACCCTCAAACTTCTTACTGTTTTGAGGAATTAATTGCTCCCTCAAAACTGAACAACAAATCGTCAACAATCTATGATGGAATGTAAATTCCATTTTCCTTAGAAAGGAGGTGATCCAGCCGCACCTTCCGATACGGCTACCTTGTTACGACTTCACCCCAATCATCTATCCCACCTTAGGCGGCTGGCTCCAAAAGGTTACCCCACCGACTTCGGGTGTTACAAACTCTCGTGGTGTGACGGGCGGTGTGTACAAGGCCCGGGAACGTATTCACCGCGGCATGCTGATCCGCGATTACTAGCGATTCCAGCTTCATGTAGGCGAGTTGCAGCCTACAATCCGAACTGAGAATGGTTTTATGGGATTTGCTCGACCTCGCGGTTTTGCTGCCCTTTGTACCATCCATTGTAGCACGTGTGTAGCCCAGGTCATAAGGGGCATGATGATTTGACGTCATCCCCACCTTCCTCCGGTTTGTCACCGGCAGTCACCTTAGAGTGCCCAACTTAATGCTGGCAACTAAGATCAAGGGTTGCGCTCGTTGCGGGACTTAACCCAACATCTCACGACACGAGCTGACGACAACCATGCACCACCTGTCACTCTGTCCCCCGAAGGGGAACGTCCTATCTCTAGGAGTGTCAGAGGATGTCAAGACCTGGTAAGGTTCTTCGCGTTGCTTCGAATTAAACCACATGCTCCACCGCTTGTGCGGGCCCCCGTCAATTCCTTTGAGTTTCAGCCTTGCGGCCGTACTCCCCAGGCGGAGTGCTTAATGCGTTTGCTGCAGCACTAAAGGGCGGAAACCCTCTAACACTTAGCACTCATCGTTTACGGCGTGGACTACCAGGGTATCTAATCCTGTTTGCTCCCCACGCTTTCGCGCCTCAGCGTCAGTTACAGACCAAAGAGTCGCCTTCGCCACTGGTGTTCCTCCACATCTCTACGCATTTCACCGCTACACGTGGAATTCCACTCTTCTCTTCTGCACTCAAGTCCCCCAGTTTCCAATGACCCTCCACGGTTGAGCCGTGGGCTTTCACATCAGACTTAAAGGACCGCCTGCGCGCGCTTTACGCCCAATAATTCCGGACAACGCTTGCCACCTACGTATTACCGCGGCTGCTGGCACGTAGTTAGCCGTGGCTTTCTGGTTAGGTACCGTCAAGGTACAAGCAGTTACTCTTGTACTTGTTCTTCCCTAACAACAGAGCTTTACGATCCGAAAACCTTCATCACTCACGCGGCGTTGCTCCGTCAGACTTTCGTCCATTGCGGAAGATTCCCTACTGCTGCCTCCCGTAGGAGTCTGGGCCGTGTCTCAGTCCCAGTGTGGCCGATCACCCTCTCAGGTCGGCTACGCATCGTTGCCTTGGTGAGCCGTTACCTCACCAACTAGCTAATGCGCCGCGGGCCCATCTGTAAGTGACAGCGAGATGCCGTCTTTCAGCTTTCCACCATGTGGTGGAAAGAATTATCCGGTATTAGCTCCGGTTTCCCGAAGTTATCCCAGTCTTACAGGCAGGTTGCCCACGTGTTACTCACCCGTCCGCCGCTAACTTTAAAAGCAAGCTTTTAAAGTCCGCTCGACTTGCATGTATTAGGCACGCCGCCAGCGTTCGTCCTGAGCCAGGATCAAACTCTCCAATAAAGAGTTGATTAGCTCATTGCTAAACTCTAGCTTTTGTATTACTTGTTTTCATTCTATAACTCTCGTTACAGAACGATTATTGTTGACGTTTGTTTGTTCAGTTTTCAAAGAGCAATTTGTTTGTTGCTTATCAGAGGCAACTTTTATATCATACCAGCCTATATTAAATAAGTCAATTACTTTTTTAATATAATTTTTCTTTCACTATTAATCAAATGAATCAATAGGTTCTTGTAAGGCTATTTTTATATAATAACAGCTATCAGTACTTTCGTCAATAATAATTAAACAAAAAAATAGAAATCAAGAGCAACCTGTTGATATGACTATTTACTTCTGGTTTATTCTTACTCCTATATATTATTCCAATAAAGTGACCTATACGGATCATTAGTTAAAGCAACGTCTTGAACACCATCATCTAAACTTTTCATTTCTACTTATAACATAGAAAAAACTCGATCATGAGACCGAGTTCTTTCTATATATTCTATTACTTAGTAATCGTTATTACATCTTCCTCTTTAAGTTCAACTTTACCAAGTTTATTGATTTGTACAGCTTCACCTTCAGCTAAGTTCGTAAACACAACTGGTGTAATAGTTGCTGTTGCATTTTCTTTAATATAGTCAAGATTCACTTTCAACAGAGGTTGTCCTTGTTTAACTTGATCATTTTCTGAAACAAGTGTTTCGAAACCTTCCCCTTTTAATTTAACTGTATCAATACCAAAGTGAATTAGAATTTCACGACCGTTTTCAGCCAAAATTCCAAGAGCATGTTTTGTTGGGAATAAGTTAACAATTTTCCCATCAACCGGAGATACTACTGTTCCGTCTGAAGGAATAATTGCAAAACCGTCTCCCATCATTTTACCTGCAAATACAGCGTCAGGTACATCTGTAATAGCTACTAATTCCCCTTTGATTGGAGCAACAAAAGAATCTTCGCCAGTTACATTACTTTGTAAAGCACTTGGATTTACATCTTCAATTTGTTCTTGTACTTCTTTCTCCATAGAAGGCTGAGCAGCAGGACGTGGTCTTTTCCCACTCATAATATCTCTCATTTGACCTTTGATCGTCTCTGAACGAGGACCGAAGATAGCTTGAATATTATTACCAACTTCAAGCACTCCAGCAGCACCTAGTTTTTTCAATCGATTCTTATCAACGGATTTAATATCATTAACAGATACACGAAGACGAGTAATACAAGCATCTAAATGCGCAATATTATCTTGTCCACCCATTGCTTCTAATACTTCGTATGGAAGATCACTAGTTGTTCCTGCTACACCACTTTCACTTTCTTCTGTTTCATCTTCTCTACCTGGTGTTTTCAGGTTAAATTTACGAATTGCAAAACGGAAACCGAAATAGTAGATAACAGCAAACACTAAACCTACAGGAATAATAATCCATGCATTTGTCTGTGGATTAATTAAACCGAATAACACATAGTCGATTAAACCACCTGAGAATGTCATACCTACTTTTACATTTAATAACTGCATTGTCATAAAAGATAAACCTGCAAATACAGCGTGAATTCCAAACAATACTGGAGCCACAAATAAGAATGAGAATTCTAACGGCTCAGTAATACCTGTTAAGAAAGAAGTTAATGCCGCTGATGCCATTAACCCACCAACGATTACTTTTTTCTCAGGACGAGCTTCATGATATATAGCAAGAGCTGCCGCAGGTAATCCAAACATCATGAATGGGAATTTACCAGTCATAAATGTACCTGCAGTTAATTCTGCTCCATCTTTAATTTGTTCCATAAAAATACGTTGATCTCCACGAATAGTGTCACCAGCCGCATTTACATATGAACCAAATTCATACCAGAATGGTGAGTAGAAAATGTGATGTAATCCAAACGGAATTAAAGAACGTTCAATTACTCCAAAAATAAACGCAGAAAGCGTTAAGTTTGCATGCACCATATTTTGTGAAAATGCATTTAAAGCATTTTGAATTGGTGGCCAAACAATAATCATTACTAATCCTAAAATCACAGCAGTTGCCGCTGTAATAATTGGTACAAATCGTTTACCAGCAAAGAAACCTAAATAAGATGGCAATTCAATTTCAAAGAATTTATTATACATTCCAGCAGCTATTAGACCTACGATAATACCACCGAAAACTCCAGTAGCAAGCGTAGGAACTCCTAAGATGCTAGCATAATTTAATCCATTAACGTCTTCAGCTGTTAATCCTAAAGCAGTACCCATCGTTACATTCATAATTAGGTACCCGATGATAGCGGCTAGACCAGCAACACCTTCACCGCCAGCTAATCCAACAGCTACCCCAACCGCAAACAATACTGGTAAGTTTGCGAAAACAATATCTCCAGCATTTTGCATAATCGATGCTACCATTGCTACTCCACTATTATCTAGAAATGGAGCTAAATCTAATAGCGCAGGGTTTTTAAGCGCTGCACCTAGTGCAAGAAGTATCCCCGCTGCAGGTAAAAGCGCAACTGGCAACATAAGTGCTTTACCAACTTTTTGTAAAACACCAAAAATCTTTTTAAACATTTTGTCAGCCTCCTAAGTTATTTTTTTCGGCTCAAAAAGTGTTCTCAATCAAGGATAAAAAACAAAAAGGCATGAGTAAATAGAGATTGAAATAAACCTTCAAGGGTAGGTTACCCTAAAACTTTTAAATCAATCATCTTTTTAACTCATGCCTGATCGGATCAGTAACACGTTTATTAATAATTGCTATTATTTAACTTTTTTCTGAAGTCTTTGCAGATGCATCGTCAGATATACTGCTTCTGCTTGAAAGACTGGCTTTTTAAGTACTTGTTGCATTACTTTTATGAGCTTCCAAGCAAGATTATAGCATAGGGGATATTCATTCTTCAATAGCAAAGTTATTTTTTCTGGTTCTTCTACTTTTTCTCCTGTATTGACACGTTCAATCGCGAAACGCAAATGTCTAACAAGGCGCATATAATCGATACTATCTTTATTAATTTTTATTTCTAGTTGTTCTTCTATTAAATTCACAAGATGTGTAACTAACTGTGAATGCTGATTGACTTCTGACAAACTTTTGTTCATCATTGCACTATGAATATGCAAAGCGATGAAACCGATTTCACCTACTGGTAATTGAAGCCCTGTTTGTTCTCCGATTAAATTCACAACCTCTTCTGCGATTGTGTATTCAAACGGGTACAACGCCTTTGTTTCAATCAGAAACGGATTATTTAATACAAGCCCGTTCGTAATGCGGGATGCAGCGAACACAATATGATCCGTTAACGCTATATGGATATGCTCATTCAGCTTTGCATTCGTCTTGTTTTTAATCAGTTCTATAGATGAAACTATTACATCTAGCAACTCATTATCCACTTGAGGAAGAAGCTTCAGGTAATTAGATTGCTCTTTTTCATCCTTTAAGACAAATAGCTTCTCCACAATATTCATATCAATATAATCTCCGCTTTTCTGATTAAAGCCTATTCCTTTTCCTATAAGCACTACTTCTCCATAGGATGGATGGTCTCCAATGAGTACATTATTATTCAGCGCTTTCTTTATTAGTAAATTAGGCATACTTATTTCCCCACTTCAACAGACTTCTCGGTAACTCAATGTTATTAAAGTCTTTATAGTAAGTCAACGAAAAAATAAGAAAAAGGACATCCAAAAATGGATATCCCTTTCCTTTTTAAAAGATATTGATCCGATTTAACAAGAATGTCTATTGTAAGAAAATAAAGTACAGAGCAAAAATAACAAAGAATACGTACATAATTGGATTAATATCCTTAATACGTCCTTTTACAATCATCACAATCGGATAGAAGATAAATCCTACAGCGATCCCTGTTGCAATACTGTATGTTAAAGGCATTGCTATAATTGTCAAGAACGCTGGAACCGCTACTTCAAACTTAGTCCAATCGATTTTTCCAAGGGATGAAACCATCAATATACCTACTACAACTAAAGCCGGCGTTGTAACAGCAGACGTTACAACTTCCAATAACGGGAAGAAGAACAACGATAGTAAGAAAAATCCTGCTGTAACCACTGCCGCGAAGCCAGTACGAGCTCCTGCCGCAACCCCTGCGGATGATTCAATATAAGAAGTTGTTGTAGATGTACCGAATATAGAACCTACCATAGATGCAATTGAATCTGCGAATAATGCTTTTCCTGCTCTTGGTAGTTTATTATCTTTCATAAGACCAGCCTGATTTGCCACAGCCACCAATGTACCTGCATTATCAAAGAAATCAACAAATAAGAACGTTAAAATAACTACTAACATGCTTTGTGTATAAAATCCTGGATCACCAAGCGCTGAGAATAACGCACCAAATGTTGGCTCAATACTTGGTACAGCTGAAACGACTTTAGATGGAGTATCGATTACACCGAAGATCATTCCAACTACTGCTGTGATGATCATTCCATAGAATACACCACCATGAATTCCTCTAACCATTAAAATAATCGTAATAAAAATACCGAAAATCGCTAGCAATGTGCTTGGATTGGTTAAATCACCAATATGTACAAGCGTCGCTGGATTATCAACAATGATTTGAGAGTTTTGCAATCCGATAAATGTGATAAATAACCCAATACCTGCGCCTACCGCAAGTTTTAATTCAACTGGAATAGCATTAATTAATTTTTCGCGAAGTCCAGAGATTGTTAATAGTAAGAAAAACACACTGGAAATAAATACTGCTGCTAACGCATATTGCCATGGATGTCCTTGTGTTAATACAACGGTATAAGCAAAATAGGCATTCAGACCTAAACCTGGAGCTAATGCGATTGGATAGTTAGCGAAAATACCCATAATAAGAGATCCTACTGCTGCAGCAAGTGCTGTCGCTACAAACACTGCTCCATAATCCATACGCAACGCATCAGGAAGATCTGCAACGTCCCCTAATGTTAATGTAAATGGATTTACTGCTAAAATATAAGCCATCGCAAGGAATGTAGTGAAACCACCTAAAAATTCTCTGCGGTAATTTGTGCCTAGTTCTTCAAACTTGAAAAACTTCTTCATTGATCTTTCCCCTCTCATGCATGTTTTAATAATCTACTAAAACAAAAAAACACTCCTACGATTAAGGAGCGTTGACTAAGGGTTTGTGCTATATAGGAAGGGAAAATTACTTAATAAAATATAAATGATTTCATAAATATTCCCTATATACACACTTACCTCGTAGTCAAGCTATTTACGGTAGCTCGGTAGAAACTTTCGGGCCGTATTCCCCAATATTATACGAGTTAAATCTATTTCAGTTGTAAATCTAGTTTAACAGTTTGACGAATGCTCGTCAACACAAAAAAGCGAACAATTGTAATAAAAAACATGAAATCGTTCGCTTTTCGACACAGAATTTATTTAATTATACTTGCTTGGGCAACAGCTAAACGAGCGGCAGGAATACGATAAGGTGAACATGATACATAGTCAATGCCAATTTTCCGGAAGAAAGCTATCGATTTAGGATCTCCACCGACTTCTCCACAAATACCAATCATCATGTTCTCTTTTGTTTGACGTGCTTTCGTTACAGCAAATTTAATTAATTCCCCTACACCATTCTGATCAAGAGTTTGGAAAGGATCTTGCGTCATAATACTTCTCTCTTTGTAAGAATTAATAAATTTTCCAATATCATCCCTTGAAAAACCATATGTCATTTGCGTAAGATCATTTGTCCCAAAACTAAAAAAATCAGCATCTTGAGCAAGTTGATCGGCAATTATACAGGCACGTGGTAATTCAATCATTGTTCCTATTTCATATGGAAATGGCTCCATTTGATGCTTTTTAAAGATATTTTCAATCGTATCCATTAAAAATCCTTTAACATAAGCTAGTTCCTCTTTTTCAGCAACGAGAGGAATCATAATTTCAGGAAAGACAGTATTACCTTCTTTTGTTAACTGAATCGCACTATTGAATATAGCCTCTACTTGCATTTGATAAATTTGTGGTTCGGTAATTCCCAAGCGGCAACCACGATGTCCTAACATCGGATTAGTTTCCTGAAGCCGTTTCATTTGTTCTTCAACCATTGATGGATATTTGTCTAACTTCGCCGCTAATTGTTTGATCTCCTTGAAGTCATGAGGCAGAAATTCATGCATAGGTGGATCTAATAAGCGAATGACCATCGGCTTATCTTTAACGACTTGAAACATCTGGTAAAAATCTTCTTGTTGGAAAGTAAGTAATTTTTCTAACGCTAATTTGATTTCTTGTTTATTCTCCGCCAATATCAATCGTCGCATTTCGAGCACCCGTTCTTCACCAAAGAACATATGCTCCGTCCTTGCTAATCCTATACCGGTAGCCCCAAATTCGATCGCTTTCTTTAAATCTTGGACTGTCTCAGCATTCGCACGAACTTGTAATTCAGCATAATCATCAGCCCAAGAGAGAAGCAGCTGCAAATTTTGGTCATTTTCTACTACAACAGTCGGTACTTCACCAAGGTACAATCTACCAGCACTGCCATCGACAGAGAGAAGGTCACCTTCAGTTAAAATACGTTCTCTACAAGTAATTGTTTTCAATTCTTCATTGACAGTTAATGCTTCACATCCTGTTATACAGCAAGTTCCCATTCCTCGAGCAACAACTGCTGCATGCGAAGTCATTCCACCTCGACTTGTAACGATAGCCTCGCTGACAATCATTCCTTCAATATCTTCCGGTGAAGTTTCTTGACGTACAAGAATCACTTTCTTTCCAAGAGCACGATACTCTTTAGCTTTTTCCGATGTAAAAACGATTTCTCCTGTAGCTGCACCAGGACTAGCAGGTAATCCTTCTGCCAATAACTCGACGTTTTGGATAGCTTTCACATCAAAAATAGGATGAATGAGTTGATCAATTGTTTCAGGTGAAATACGTAAAACAGCCTCCTTTTTTGTAATCAAACCTTCATTAACTAAATCTAATGCAATTTTCAAAGTGGCTTTAGCCGTCCGCTTTCCGTTTCTTGTCTGAAGAATAAATAATTCCCCATTTTCAATAGTGAATTCAATATCCTGCATGTCTTTATAATGTTGTTCCAGTATATTTGCATACCTTTTAAAATCCGCATATGCTTCGGGAAGGATTTGCTGTAATGCCTCGATAGATTCTGGTGTACGAATACCCGCTACCACATCTTCCCCTTGAGCATTTAGCAAAAATTCGCCGAACAATTTGTTTTCACCTGTTGCAGGATTCCTTGTAAAAACTACACCTGTACCACTGTCATTCCCACTATTTCCAAAAACCATTGATTGAATGTTTACTGCGGTTCCTAAATGATGAGGAATTTCATGCATGTCGCGGTAAACTTTCGCTCGGTGATTATTCCATGATTTAAAAACGGCTTTGGTAGCTTCAAATAATTGATCTATAGGATCTTGAGGAAAAAAAGTATCATTTTCAATAAATAGCGCTTTAAAAGACTCAATTAATTGCAAATGTTCATTTTCTTGAAAATCTGCCATTGTTTTGCTAAATTGTTTTTCCATTTTTTGCAGGCGCACATTAAATTTATCTTTGTGGATGCCGTATACTACATCACCAAACATTTGTAATAATCTTCGATAACAGTCAAATGCAAAATCCATACTAGTTAATCTAGCTAAAGATTGAACTCTAAGATCGTTTAACCCTAAGTTAAGAATTGTATCCATCATCCCTGGCATTGAAAATGCTGCACCACTTCTTACGGAAACCAATAAAATCTTTTCATCGCCTGTAAAAGATTTTTTTGTCTCTACCTCTAAGTTTTTAATCGCTTTCAAAATGTCTTTTCTTAACGATCTTTCAAAAAAAGAAGGTTCTTCTAAATACTTCATACAGCTTTCAGTTGTAACTGTGAATCCTGGAGGCACTGGTAAACCTAAGCGAGTCATCTCAGCCAAATTTGCTCCCTTGCCACCTAAGAGTTCTTTGTCTTCACTACGTCCTTCTTTGAAAAAATAAATCAACTTTTCCATTAGCCGCCTCCTTATATATGTATCACATTAATCTCTTTTTCACTTTAATATGACACATATATAATTGTCAATACAAAAATAATACACATATTAAAGTTGAATAATTAATTTATATATGTATAATAGAACGCATAATGATAATACTCATATTTTTGTAGTCTAATTAATCTATATTTTTAGGAGATAATAATGAAACTAAGCGAAAGACAAGAACAAATTATTAAAATTGTTAAAGAATATCAACCGGTGAGTGGAGAAAAGGTTTCTGATTTATTGGATGTCTCAAGAGCCACCTTAAGATCGGATTTATCTTTTTTAACGCTTGTCGGAATCTTACAAGCTACCCCAAAAATTGGGTACACCTATTCGGGATCAGATTTAGAAAAATTTTTCTTTTTTAAAACTTTTAATACAAAAGTAAATGAGATAATGATGCCGCCGTTAATGATTAATCAAGATACTTCCATTAGAGATGCCATAACAACTTTATTTATGTATGACGTAGGCTCATTGTATGTCACTGGGGAAGAAAAACTTTTATTAGGTATTTTATCAAGAAAGGATTTATTGCGGGCATCATTAAATACAAATATTGATAATACACCTGTAGCTGTCTGCATGACTCGTGTACCTCACATTAAGTTTTGTAAAAAGAACATGGATATCTTAGAAGTGGCAAGTATTCTTCAAGATTTTGAAGTAGATTCATTACCTGTTGTTGATGATGACAATGAGAGGAAAGTGATTGGTAAAATCACTAAAACTAGAATACTAAATTTCATTATTCAACAAGCAAGAAATGCAGAATTAAATGGATAGAGGAGATTTTTTATGAAAAATGAAATCATTGTATATACAATTTCCGATTCAATAGGGGAAACTTCACAAAAACTATTAGCAGCCGTAACTGCTCAATATCCAGATTTGGTATTCAACAATAGCTACAGATTTTCATTTGTTAACAAAGAAGAAGAATTAATGGATATATTACGTGATGCGTTAAAGGACAAAGCCGTAGTGATTAGTACATTAGTCGACAACCATTTAGCTACTGTCGCTAATGACTTTAGTAGAGAAACAGACTTACATTACTTGGATTTAATGAATCCTTTTTTTGAAATTATTAAATCTAAAACAGGTTTTACCCCAATAGAAGAGCCTGGTATTGTTCATAAGTTAGATAAGGAATATTTTAATAAAATAGCAGCAATCGAATTTGCAGTAAAATATGATGATGGAAAGAACCCACAAGGATTTCTTCAGTCGGATGCAGTAATACTTGGTGTATCTCGTACTTCAAAGACACCTTTAAGTATGTATTTAGCAAATAAAGGTTATAAAGTTTCGAACTTACCACTTATCCCTGAAGTTCCTTTACCTCAAATTTTAGATAAAGTAGAAGGACAGAAAATAATTGGATTGGTTTGTAAACCGGAGAATTTATCAAGAATTAGAAGTAACCGCTTAGATTCTTTAGGGTTGAGTAACTCATCTAGTTATACAAATTTAGTAAGAATTTATGAAGAATTAGAGTATTCAAAGCTAGTATTTGAAAAGCACAATGCATATGTTATTGATGTAACAGATAAATCGATTGAAGAAACAGCTTATCTTATAGAAAAACATTTAAAGAATTTAAAATAAAACTGAATTTCATTTATTTTTTTTCTTGATTGATAGCGAGCAGTGGGCGACCTTCGGAACACCATATAGAATTACACTTACAACATTTATTAATTTACAACCTAGGGTGTTGTTAAAGCATTGTTAGCAGTACATCATATAGTAACGGCTTTATTCCAATAAAAAAAACCAATGACTTTGAAATAAATTACGTCAAAATCATTGGTTACTATAATTATGTTCCAATTATTGCTTTTTAAATCAATTCATAATGAGGAATAGTTCACTTATGAAAAATTACTCCCACTCAATCGTAGCAGGCGGCTTACTAGTAATGTCATACACAACGCGGTTAATATGCGCCACTTCATTAACGATTCTTGTGGAAATTACTTCTAGTACATCCCAAGGCAGTCTTGCCCAGTCAGAAGTCATTCCATCAATGGAAGTAACGGCGCGAATTCCGATTGTATAATCATACGTACGTGCATCCCCCATTACCCCGACACTGCGGATATCCGGAAGAACAGTAAAGTATTGCCATACATCACGATCTAAGCCAGCTTTTTTAATTTCTTCTCGTAAAATTGCGTCAGACTCACGAACAATTTCTAATTTCTCTTCTGAAATTGCACCCAATACGCGAATTCCTAAACCAGGACCAGGGAAAGGTTGTCTCCACACAATTTCATCAGCAATTCCTAATTCTGTTCCTAGAGCACGCACTTCATCTTTAAATAACGTATTTAAAGGTTCAATTAATTGGAACTGCATATCCTCAGGAAGTCCTCCTACATTATGATGGGACTTAATTGTTTGAGCAGTAGCTGTACCACTTTCAATAATATCTGTGTAAAGTGTACCTTGTGCTAAGAAATCAATTCCTTCTAATTTTGCTGCTTCATCATCAAATACATAGATGAATTCATTTCCGATAATTTTACGTTTTTTCTCTGGATCACTTACGCCTTCTAGTTTAGACATAAAGCGTTCTTTTGCATCCACTTTAATTACATTCATGTTAAAGCCTTCAGAGAAAGTTTTCATAACGCCTTCTGCTTCGTCTTTACGAAGAAGACCGTGGTCAACAAATATACATGTTAATTGATCACCAATTGCTTTGTGGATCAAAACAGCAACAACAGAAGAATCTACTCCACCACTAAGGGCACAAAGAACTTTTTTGTCGCCAACTGTTTGACGAATTTTTTCCATTTCGATTTCAATGAAGTTCTCCATGGACCAATCACCTTTGCATCCACAAACACCGAACACAAAGTTTTTCAATAATTCATTTCCATATACAGAGTGACGAACTTCTGGATGGAATTGAACTGCATATAATCCTTTTTCTTCATTACTCATAGAAGCGATAGGACATGATGCACTTGTTGCATCAATAGTAAACCCCGCTGGAGCTTCAACTACTAAATCACCATGGCTCATCCAAACGATTTGTTCTGTTGGAAGGTCAGCGAATAGTTTAGAGCTGTTTTCAATATTGATCGCTGCTTTTCCATATTCACGATGCTTTGCTTTTTCCACTTTTCCGGCAAAATGCTGGGTCATCAATTGCATCCCATAACAAATACCGAAAATAGGAAGTCCTAAATCGAATATTTTCTCATCTACGCCAAATGCATTTTCGTCGTATACACTATTAGGGCCACCTGAGAAAATTATTCCTGCAGGATTTAATGCCTTAATCTCTTCAGCAGTAATGGTATGTGGATGCAACTCACTATATACACCAAATTCTCTTATTCTTCTTGTAATCAATTGATTATATTGACTACCAAAGTCTAGGACAACAATCATTTCCTGACCTTCGATATGCGCTTTCCCCATTCCTATTCACCCCAATTAATCTATTTGAATTTCTCTTATTACTATTTCCAAACACCTTCATCATTCATGCTTCTTATCTCTAAATTCACAGTCTTTTTTTTAGAAAAAAAGACTAGAATCGGCCTCAAATAAAAACGAAGGCAGAATTCTAGTCTTTGGATTCCCACATAAAGCTAAACTGGAAAGACTTATCTGCCTTCATAGTCAGATCATTTAAGGCGACCCGGTAGAGACTCTCGAACCATATTATCGAGGATATATGAAGGAATAATATATAGATGAGAATATTGTAACAACATGTCGAATCGATGGTCAAGCTGTTGTTTTTTTAATTAAATTTTCCCACAATTCCCTTAACTCTTCCCAAGTCTCTTTTTGTATCTGACCTTTATACAGATATTCCTCATATTTAGCAGTCAATTGGCTCATTTCTTTACTGGAATAAATGTGATCTATTTGCTTCGCATACTCCCTCAAGGTAATTTCTTCCTTCTTTTGAAGTCCGGCTATCTCTAATAAATGCAGCAACACAATATACGCTTTTGGAAAATTACCTTCATCCTTTATGTCTTTAAACTTCCAAATATAATAATATGGCATCCATTTATAGCGAAATTTATAAACAGTAAATCCAACCACAACAATGATTACTAGAACTAGAGCAATCCACTGCCAATTTTCTTTTGCGGCAGTTGTGTAATTTCTCCATCCTTCTGTAGCTGGTGATGTAGGCTCCATTGTTTGTTCTGGATCTTCCGGTTTGTTTTCTGGAGTTTCCGGTTGTTGCTCCTGTCCCTCTGGCGTTTGTGTTTCAGTACTTTCCGTATTTCGATCGGTTTCCACGTCATTCAGATACGTATTAGCATTTGAGAATCCTTGTGTTGGTTCAAAGGAAACCCAACCAACCTCTGGAAAATAGACCTCTACCCAGGAATGTGCATTGTTATTTGTTACTTCATAACGGCGAATCTCCCCATCTGTCTCTACAAATTCTCCTTCTGTAAAGCCTTTTACCCATCGAGATGGAATACCAATCGAACGCAGCAATGTAACCATTGAAGTGGAATAATTATCACAATAACCTAGCTTTGTTTCAAATAAGAATTGATCCACATAATCCTCATCCCCTTCTGGAATTGCAACATTACTTTGGCTGTAGACAAAACCATTAGCAGAGAAATAGGTTTCTATCGCCCTTACCTTCGCAAAGACATTTTCATCATTTTTTGTTATATCAGCAGCAAGATCTTGCACTCTTTGCGGCAGCGAATCAGGCAGCTGAAGATAGCGATTCGCCATATCTGGATTATCCCTCACAAAGGCCTCCATATCAGCTGTTGTTAAAGCATTTAAACTATATTCTGGTACATCATATTTAACAGAGTAGCTTTCTACATATCCGTTAAACACACCACGCTCATTTCCGCTTTCAATTTCCATATACGAATTAGTTGCGGATACTTCTTTTACACCTAACGGATAAAGTAGATAGGAAAAAGCATTGGCAAATTGCACCGTGCTTTCTGATTCCGTTCGCTTCACACTCTCCCCTTCCACAAAGGAAACAAATGGAATGTCGCCACCATGATCTAATACTTCAAAGTTATCTCGACTTAATTTTAAAGATTCCTCAGACTGTACCCACCCTTTACCTGTATACGTATCTTTCGTTTCCACTTTCCAATAATGCGGCTCCTCTACTTCCGAAACAAAGACTAAGGAAGAATCCCCAATAAAGTCTCCACCTAATCTGGAATCATCTACACTGTATCCAACTCGATGGACACCATTTCCTTGGCCTTCTCCTTCATCCTCTCCTCCTTTATTCCCCATTGTCTGAATAAACGGAACAGGATCTGGCCATATAGGATCTGCTTTTGGTGTTAAATAGCCAATCCCTGCACTCACGATTACACATAGAAACAATGGAATCATCCATCTCAAAATAGAGCCTCGCGTATTCCCAACGTTTTCTTTTTCATTTATTCGAAAGAATGTTAACATTCCCATTGCTGTAAACCCAATGATAACTGTACGAATAATAGCATTATTAGCACTGTAAATCGTAAAAGTATCTAACACTGTAATAAAAATAATGGTCAGTAAAAAGAAAGTAAAAATCTTTCTTCTCTTAATTAGCCAGTAATCAATTAAATATGCCATTAGCCATAACAAAATAAAGCACAGACAGCTTTTAAACATGTTCGTCATTTCCGGCCAACTAGTATTAAATACCAATGCTAAATTATCAATAAACTCCGTAACAAAAGGCTGAATCCACTGGAAAGTTAAGAACGAGCCTTCATAATATAGATATTGAAGAATAAATATTATATATATCGTCTTAATTGTTCCACTTAACAAGCTCGGAACTCGCAAAAAGGCTAACAATAAAGAGAGTGCAAGAAATAGATTAAAAACAATCACATTGTCTGTATTTGTTAATTCCTCCAATGGCCTGAGCCATTCCCATATTAAAAAAAATCCTAAAATGTATAATAGAAAATTGGCTATTGTGATGTCTTTTTTGTTAAATGATGTACTCATTTAAGCCACCACCTCCCCAAACGCCTCTTTAAACCTGCCTTCTGAAACAGGGATAACTCGAATGCCTCTTTTTGCAGCGAAAGCACTTAATGTTTTTTCTCCACTAGATAGACCTTCCTTTTTACCTGCAATGACAAACACAGCGATATTATATCTTTTGCTAGCTAGCCATCCAGCTTTATCGACTAGTTCTCTCGTCAATTGAGACGTGATTAACATAATGGTAGCCTGTGGCTGTAATTGACTACTTTCATTATCTAGCACCTCAGATAGTGTTATATTCTTTGCGGTACGAACTTTCGCTAAATGGTAGAGTAATAGCTGTTGCTGGCTTTCTCCTCCTCTTATTGGAAAAATCGTCCGATCAGAATCAACTGATAGTAAGCCAACTTGGGCACCTTTTTTTAAAATGGCACGGATGATAGAAGCAGTAAAAGAGACTACCGTTTCGAATCTTTTATTCTCCTGACAATCCATTACAATCATAATGTCATGAGACTGTTTTTGTTCAAATTCTTTCGTCATCATGGTATTACGCCTTGCACTTGCTTTCCAGTTAATCCAAGAAAAACGGTCACCTGGCTGATATTCTCTTATGCCCACAGCCATCGTCGTATCTCGTTGAACTCTCTCTTTTGAAGAGGTCATTCCCTGTTCATAGTGATTTTCCAGCGGTTTGTATACCATTTCTTCAACAGGAGGATACACAAGAATTCGATCGACTTGGATATAGGCCTTTTCTTTCTCAATAAGGCCAAGTGGATCACCCATTTGTAAAAAAATCTGATCAAATACATGCTCTCCCCTTGGCAACTCTTTTACCGTATATTTAAAAGTGAGTCTACGCTTAAAACCAGGCATCAACATTTTCTTTCCCATTATTTTTTCTCCGATAGTGGAGCTAAAAGAATCTCTCACCACAATATAGAAAACTGGGAAAAATGTATTCCTCGTTAATTCAATTTCCACATGCATTTCTTCTTTAGCACTATATTCATACTTTAAAATCTTTCGTTTTACTTGCCAGTCTCTAATAGGATACGCCGCAACGAATAAACCGTATAAAGCAAATGGTAAAAAGCTATAAAATAAAAACCAGCTTACAAACCCACCTTGGAACATGGCATAAGAAAATACCATCGCTATTAGTAAAAATAGCAAGATTAATTTCCAAATCCGATTTAGCTTTTGCAAAAATCTTTTCATTACTTCACTAACCTTTGCACTGGCACAGGCACTCGCCCAAGGATTCGATCGATAATCTCTTCAGCTGTAATTCCATCAAATTTTGTTTCTGATTTCAGGATAATTCGATGAGCAAAAACAGCTTTCACTAAAAATTGTACATCATCTGGAATAATATAATCTCTTCCTTGAATAAAGGCATAGCTTTGTGCTGCTCTCATTAGAGCAATAGAACCCCTAGGACTAACTCCCAAATAGATACTTGCATGATCTCTTGTTGCAGTCGCAAGTTCTACTATGTATTTTTTTATCGTATCGTCCACATACACTTGCCTTACTTCATATTGAAGAGTCAGCAGCTCATCCAAGCTCACAACAGACTCTAATTTTTCAATTGGCGCTGCTACTTGGACTCTAGTTAGCACTTCCATTTCTTCTTCTACAGTTGGATATCCCATATGCATTTTCAATAAGAAGCGATCAAGTTGTGCTTCTGGAAGAGGATAGGTTCCTTCATATTCAATTGGATTCTGGGTCGCCATCACAAAGAATGGTTTTTGTAAATGATGGGTAATTCCATCAATCGTAACACTACTCTCTTCCATTGCTTCCAAAAGGGCGGATTGTGTTTTCGGAGAAGTTCGATTGATCTCATCTGCTAAAATAATATTCCCCATGATTGGCCCCGGAACAAATTGAAATTCCAGCTCTTTCGGATTATAAATGGAGACTCCTGTTACATCAGAGGGTAGTAGGTCTGGGGTGAATTGAATTCTACGAAAATTAGCACCAACTGATTTTGCTAAAGCTCTCACCATCATTGTTTTCCCAACACCTGGCACGTCTTCTAATAAAACATGTCCTTGAGCAAGTAAAGCAATTAAGCTCAATTCTGCAACGTCCCTTTTTCCAATCATCACCTTTTCGATATTACCGATTATTCTGTCAATTATCAAACTATGATTTCCTGCCATGCTTCTCCTCCTGTTGTATTTTCGATTAATTTATCATTCTTCTCTATTTAACTACAGAATATTTTTTATTTGCTAACAAACTATCAATTCTGTAACTCCATCTTCTATTCTATCATTGCCCATTTTCAGGCTAAAAATTCCTGTGGATTTAATCCTAATTCTCGACATATTTCCACTACTACTTGTTTTTCTCTTTGATCAAAATGTCCATCTGCATACCCTATTGCAATACAATATCTAGCTACAAGTCTTGCAACCTCAGGCTTGGAACGAACCTTCCCTAATGCGCGAAAACATTCAGCTCGACCAATAATTTGGTCATATTCGATTTTTTGAACAAACTGATTAAATTGCTGAATTACTTTATTTGTATCAAAAACACGCAATTCTTCGCTTTGATGGATAAACTCCTTCATTTTTTGTTCTTCGGAAGGATCTAATCTTCCATCCGCCATACCAACTAATGCACATGCAGCAACTACAGCGTCTAGTACTTCTGGGTTTTTATAGCGCATAAAGAGATCTTTTGCTCGTTGTTTCTGTTGTCTTCCCCATTCCGCATAATCTGTCTGAGATGGTGACCAACTAAAACCACAACTATTGCAGGTTATTTTAAGCTGTCCTTTTCCGATAAAGCCACCTAGTAAACCGACTGGTCCTAAAATCAGTCCTCCTATAGCTGCTTTCCCGATTCCAAATCCTTTTTCACCAGTACGGACATTTGTACTGCGACATCTCATACATTGCAATTGATCACTAGAATAACGATCATAGGAGGACGCTTGTCCAGAAGCTTGTGTGTTATTTGCATATGCGGATTGTCTTATAGGTTCATAGCTGCCTCTTTCTTGTGAGCCATAACTTTGTGCTTCAAAAGGCTGAAAAGAAGGGGGAGTTGGTTCTTGATAGATTTGTTGTATAGATGTATTAGAATGAACAACTGCTGCATGCTCATCATCTACAGTCACGCCAAAATTATGACATAAAGCAGCGAGCCCACCTTGAAAACCACTGCCAACTGCGTTAAATTTCCATTCGCCTTGATGACGATAAATATCTGCTGCAACAATCGCTGTTTCAATTGTAAAGTCTCTTCCAAGATGAAAACGAAGAAGTTCTACTTGTTCGCTCTCATTATATACTCTGACATAGGCATTAGATATTTGTCCAAAATTTTGCCTTTTTTCATAAGCGTCATGGATTGTAATAGTGAAGGCGATGCGTTGAATAGTGGTTGGTACTTTAGCCAAATCTACTCTAATTTGTTCATCATCCAACCTACCTTGACCTGTCCGATTATCTCCACTATATATTACCGATCCATTAGCGCCAGTTGGATTATTGTAAAAAATAAAATCATTATCACTCCATACTTTATTATTACTACCTAATAAAAAAGCGGAAGCATCTAAATCATAATGGACCTCATGATGATTGATGTCCCATCCTAAACCTATTACAACATTGCTTAATCCAGGATGTGCTTTTGTCAAATCTACCTTTTGACCTTTACTTAGTATAACCCCCACAAAGAATCTCTCCTTTTTACAATCGTCTTCTTCCAACTATCGATTAACTATTATTTTACAGTATTATCTAGGTAAATGTACGTATATTCATTTACATTTGTATTACAACTATTCCTTTTACGATCCAATCCATGAAAAAGTTTCTAAACTTACCACTTTCCGTTACATCTTTTCTTTCTCCAACTATTTTTTATAGTAAATGTAATGTTTTTGGGGAGTTTGTCATAAAAAAGATAAAGAAGACATGCTTGCAATAAACTTGGTAGGTTCGTAACGGTTATTTAACCGAATATAATTCGCTCGTACGGTAGAATGGAAAAGGTAAAGGAGTGTTACGTATGTTATTTGGTTCCCTTATTTGTAAGATAAGAAAATATCATAAATATAATTATTATTACAGTGGTATATGCATCACTTGTGGAGAAGTGAGAAAAGAATACGAGAAGATTTACGAAGCTTCCAAAGAGGAACAGGCAGAAGAAAAAGATACTACAGACCAATCGATTACACAGTAATTATCTATATAGAAATAATTTCCTGTTTTCTCATTTTTAAGGCTTTGTTAAATAAAATGTTTTTTATCATGTAATATAGAAGAATGCTATCCATCTATTATTGCTCAGTTGCCTTTAAAACAACATTTTACTTGGCTGTTTTCTAAAGGATTGTTGTTTTTTCAATCGAAAAAAAGAATTAGTTGGAAAAATGGAGCAGCCGGAATACACGAAGACGCCACAGGGATTAGCGAGACAGTCTGAGACCCCGGAGGCGAAGTGAGGAGGCTTAAGCTTAGCCCCACGGAAAGCGACGTGTATTCCGGCTGGGTAATCACAACAAACTTTACGAAAACAGCCTTTTATTTTAACAAAGCCTAAAGAAAGAAAATGATCCCCGCAAACTACTAACGATTAACTACCCTTTGTATATGAATTGCTAAATATAACTTTTCATTATCTGTTAAAGAATAATTGAATTGATTTTCAATGTATTCATTTATTTTTTCCGTACATTTAAATGCTTCCTGATGTTTATGTTTAACCATTTCATAGAGGTATGGGTCATCATCATCCATGTATGTCTTGCTGTATAGTCTTTGCGCAAAAAATTTCAAATGGGTAAGAAACCGAAAGTAATTTAAAGATTCCTCGTCAAATTCCATTTTATAATGATATTTAACAATATTTAGTATATTTTGCATTACCTTTGTTATGTTTGCGATATTAGGCATTTCTTGATTTAAATCTGAATTGACTAGATGCATAGCAATAAATCCCGCCTCATCTTCTGGTAGTTCAACACCTAACTTATCCTTAATTAGATGAACCGTCTCCATTCCAATAGCAAACTCTTCCTTATAAAATCGTTTTATTTCCCATAATAATGCATTCTTAATTTCATATCCTTTTTCTATTCTTTGCACAGCAAAATGGAGATGATCGGTTAGAGAAATATAAAAACTATCATTTAACTTCCTCCCAAGCCTGCTGCTAGCAATCTTTATAACTTCTTCCGTTATGACGATATATTCAACCGGCACTTCATATAGGAGTGTTTTAAACTTTTCCGACATATCATTATTTTTTAAAGCAAATATTTTCTCGATTTTTGTTTCATCAACTAAATCACCAGGTTTCTTCTGAAAAGCAATCCCTCTGCCCATTACTACTAATTCTTCTTTTTTATTATTAAATGTACCGATTACGTTATTGTTATATACTTTTTCTATTTTCATTAGACCACCTGTAGTTTAATATGGCTTTTTTTCATTATAATAGATAAGTGATCGTGATAGTATTGTTTAAAAAATGGGAAAGAAGGAAAGTTGATAACCAACTTCCCAATTTCCTTTTTATACCTTTTCTCCATTGGATACAATGACTTCTTTATACCAATCGAAACTCTTTTTCTTTGATCGATTTAATGTCCCATTCCCTTCGTTATCTTTATCTACATAAATATAGCCATAGCGTTTTTTCATTTCACCTGTTGAAGCACTTACTATATCAATTGGCCCCCAGCTGGTATAGCCAATTATTTCTACACCATCCTCTATCGCCTCAGACATTTCTAAAACGTGTTTACGTAGATAATCGATACGATAATCATCCTTTATCTCTCCATCTTCTTCTGGTATATCGATAGCCCCTAAACCATTCTCTACTACAAATAACGGCTTTTGATAGCGATCATACAATTGATTTGCTGTGATACGGAAACCTTTCGGATCGATTGTCCAACCCCACTCTGATTTTTCTAAATATGGATTTTCAATAGAACCGAATACATTCCCAGAAGTTTGCTTATTAATTTCTGGATTTGTACTTGTAGTTCTGCTCGCATAGTAGCTAAAACCAATATAATCAACTGTATATTCCGCTAATAATGCTTCATCCTGCTCTTCCATTTTAATTGATATATTTTTATCCTTGAAAAATCGCTTGGCATAGCCAGGATATTTTCCTCGAGATTGAACATCTATGAAGAAGAATGAATCTCTATCTTTTTCCATTGCATCAAAGACGTCATCTGGATTACAGGAATATGGATATGTTTGGCCTGCTGCCAGCATACAACCAATTTTCATATTAGGATTGATTTCATGCCCTGCTTTTACAGCCAAGCTGCTTGCAATCAATTGATGATGTGCTGCTTGATATTTCACTTCAAGCTTATCTTCTCCTTCTTCAAACACCAATCCTGCACCAACAAATGGCAAATGTAAAAGCATGTTGATCTCATTAAAAGTCATCCAATATTTCACTTTATCCTTATAACGCTCAAACAAGGTAGTTGCATATTTTTCAAAGAAATCAACTAGTTTACGATTTTTCCAGCTCCCATAGTTCTTTACTAGATTAATAGGTACATCAAAATGAGCAATAGTTACTACTGGTTCGATTCCATACTTTAATAGCTCATCAAAAATATCATCATAAAACTGTAGCCCAGCTTCATTTGGTGTAGAATCATCACCGTTCGGATAGATTCTTGCCCATGAAATCGATAAACGCAGTGATTTAAATCCCATTTCTGCAAAAAGGGCAATATCCTCTTTATATCGATGATAGAAGTCAATTGCTTCATGTGAAGGATAGAATTCTCCTTCAAGCGGCTCGTAAGACGGAAGGTTTCCCATCATAATCTCAAACCTTTTATCCCCTGTTGGCAATAAATCAACAGTTGTTAAGCCCTTGCCATCTTCTAAATAAGCTCCTTCTGCTTGATTGGCAGCAATTGCTCCACCCCATAAAAATCCTTTTGGAAACGCCATACTATCTATCATTCCTTTCTCTATAACTTATCCCTTCGTTTCTAGGCGAAATAATAAATCTCCTTGGTGTATCTGTTTTTTATCTGTAACTTCTAAATGAAACTCTCTATAGTTTGTAATAACGATCGGCGTCGTTAAAGGCTTCCCAGCTTTCGTTATTTCATCCATATCGAATTCGATAAGTAATTGCCCTTTTCTTACAATTTCACCTTGTGTAGTGTGTACAGTAAAATGCTTCCCTTCCAATTGAACGGTATCCATTCCGATATGAATTAAAATATCTACACCAGTGTCAGTTGTGATACCAATTGCATGCTTCGTTGGAAATAAAGCAGAGACAGTCCCATCTGCAGGAGCATATAATTTTCCTTCACTCGGTTCAATTGCGATACCATGGCCAAGTGCACCGGATGCAAATGCCTCATCTTTTACTTTTGATAAAGCTTTTACTTCTCCATTCAAAGGGCTTTTTACTTCCTCTTTTTCTAGTTTTGTTGCTGCTACTTGGTTTGATGCTGTAGTTTTTCCAGTTGAATCTTGACTTTTGTTAATGCCTCCAAAGAATAGTGTTAACAAGAATGCAACTATAAAGCCAACAATGATTGATATTAGTGCTCCCCATAAGTTCATATTGATTCCAGTAGGACTAATATATGAAGGAATACCAAAAATACCAAGACCTCCAATGATGTAACCCTTTACATCTGTAAGACCTGCAATAGCACCACCAATCCCTGCAGCGATACAGCTAATAATAAATGGTTTCTTTAATGGTAAGGTAACCCCATAAATTGCTGGCTCTGTTACACCAAAAATACCGGAAATAAAGGCTGGGTAACTCAATGTTTTTAGCTTTTGATTTTTCGTTTTAATTAAAATAGCAAGGACTGCACCAATTTGCGCAAAGGACGCTGCAAATACAGGAGATAAAATCGTATCATAGCCAAGTGTTGCTACATTGTTAATAGCAATTGGTACTAGACCCCAATGAAGACCGAAGATAACCAGTACTTGCCAGAACCCGCCTATTAATAATCCTGCAATGACTGGGCTTAAGTTATATAAGAATAAAGAACCTTGACCAATTAATGTACTTGCCCATGTTGCAATTGGACCAATAACGAGAAATGTAACAGGAACGACAATCAATAACGTAAATAACGGAACAATAAATGCTTTCACTACATCTGGTATAACAGTTCTTAACCATTTCTCTACTTTAGAAGCAAAGAATGCTGAAAGAATAATCGGAATAACGGAAGAAGAATAACTCATTAAAATTACTGGTATTCCTAAAAAAGTAATATGGATTGGCGATTCAAATAATGTACCTCCAAATATGGTATATAAAGGATCACCTGTTGTTAAAGTAGATAAGGTTGGATAAACTAATGCAGCCCCTATCGCCATTCCAATAAACGGTGTTCCTCCAAATTTCTTAATTGCTGTATACCCTAAGAAGATTGGTAAGAAGTAAAATAGTGCATCTCCTGTTGCATTTAAAATTTGATAAGTGCCAGAAGAATCTGTTAGCCATCCTATTGATAAAAATAGTGCATTAAACCCTTTGATCATCCCTGATGCTGCTAGAACTCCAAGAACGGGAGTAAAAATACTCGAAATCATATCAATAAATCGATTGAAAAGAGATCCTTTAGAACCTTCCTCCTCCTCTACAGGCTGTTGGCTTTGAAAGCCGCCTACTGAAACAACTGCTTTGTATACGTCTGGAACATGGTTACCGATAACCACTTGATATTGACCACCGCTTTTCATAACAGTTACAACATCATCCATATTTTTTAGTATTTCTGTATTTGCTTTACTTTCATCTCTAAGCTTAAAGCGGAGACGCGTAATACAATGAACAACACTGGAAACGTTTTCTTTTCCACCCACATTGGCAATAATATCTTTTGCTAATTGCTCATATTTCATTTTTGACCCTTCCTTCACTATGGAATTTGGTTTTAACAAATAAAAAAACCTGACCCGACTAAAATACACGCAAGACAATAGCATGTTTTCTAGTCAGTTCAGGTTATGCCCACTTAAGGTAACATTCCTTCACGGAACCTTTAAGTTTTATATTTGTTACCTGTAATTTATCATGACTTAAAATAAGTGTCAACGCTTTCTTTTAGAAAATTGAATTCTTTTGTCGATTTATTAAACCATCCTATAATTGGTTTAATAATGTTATTGCGATAAATGGGCAAGCATTATAATTCTCAAGTAAATCGATAATTATTTAAAGCCTTTTTGGGGTAACTCTTCTTAATAGCTGAAGAGTGGTTTTGTTAAAGATTATCCCTTTTTTATTTTCCTTCAAAATAAATGTAAATTTTTATATGGTAAGATAAAAAGAGGAATGCCAAATAGCAATCAAACAAAAAAATGAGGATTGGTTAGAGCATTTATATTATGCATGTGAAAGCTTAGGGTATTCACAAAACGACTTTGATGATAAAAATGCTTTTATATGTATGCAAAAAATTGCTAAAGAGCTTTTATAATTAAAAGTAAGAAGAAGATACTTAAAGTATTTTTCAGCTTACAGATTTTCTAACTCAAATAATTTCTTCCTACCATAGAAAGAAGAAGACTCCATTTGACTCCTTCTTTCTATCTATCAACCTGGCGCCATGAAGAGTCACCACCATATGCAGCAATACTTTCCGCCACACTTGCAATAACAACTTTCTTCGCCTTCTTTATTTTCACACAATTAATAATTCATTTTTAACGGAAAATCAAAATAGCGCTGAGCGTTAAAATAGGATATATCTTGGATAATTTGTCCGAGCCATTCTGTATCATTTGGATACTCCCCATTTTCCACCCAGTTCCCTATAAGATTACATAAAATTCTTCTAAAATAATCATGTCGGCTATAGGATAAAAAACTACGGGAATCTGTTAACATTCCAATAAATCTCGATAATAATCCTTGGTTTCCAAGTGTTTTCATTTGTGCTATCATTCCATCAATATGATCATTAAACCACCAGCCAGAACCAAATTGGATTTTGGATGGAGTTCCTCCTTCTTGGAAATTCCCAGCCATTGTTGCTAAAACTTCATTATCATTTGGATTTAAACCATAAAGAATGGTCTTAGGGAGATTCCCATCTCGATCCAGCTCATCTAATAATTTTGCTAATGGAATAGCGACAGGACTATCTTGCATCGAATCACAGCCAATATTTGCACCAAGTGATTGAAACAAACGAGAGTTCGCACTTCTTAATGCTCCAATATGATATTGCATAACCCATCCTCTTTGGCTGTATGCCTTTCCAAGATTGACTAGTAAATTTGTTAAAAATTGATTACTTTCTTTCATTGAAATAGTATCGCCGTTCAAGGCTTTTACCACAATAGCATCTAGCTCTTCGATGGTGGAGGGTTCATACACCACGATTTCTAAACTATGGTCAGACAATTTACAACCAATCTCATGAAAATAATCGATTCTATGATCTATCGCTTCCAAAAGAGTACTATAACTGGTAATTTCCACTTCTGTAAGATTTCCTAGTTTTTCAACATACTCCGCCCAATACTTGTTTTGAATAGCCATAAGGTGGTCTGGACGGAAAGCTGGTAAGACAGTTGTAGAAAAATTTTCGTCTTCTTGTAATAACTTATGGAATCGCAGATCATCAATTGGATCATCTGTTGTACCAATAAGTGCTACGTTAGACATTTCAATTAAACTTCTTGCTGAAAAATCCGGGTTCTGTATTTTCCGATTACATACTTCCCATATTTCTTTTGCTGTACTTCTTTTTAAAATATCGTCTACGCCAAAGTATAGTTTTAACTCTAAATGTGTCCAATGATAGAGTGGATTTCCAATTAACTTCTCGACAGTTTCAGCCCATTTTTCAAATTTGCTATAGTCATCGGCTTCACCAGTTATATAATATTCGTCTATCCCATTAGCACGCATAGCACGCCATTTATAATGGTCACCTTCTAGCCACAGCTCTGTAATATTTTTATATCGGCGATTTTCATAGATTTCCTTAGGATCTAAATGACAATGATAGTCATAGATTGGCATTTTTGCAGCATAATCGTGAAATAATATTTTCGCTGTTTCCGTTTGAAGTAAAAAATCTTTATCCATAAAAGTCTTCACTTTGTTCTCCTCCTCTTAATTAATCTTTGTTTGCGTTAGTTCTTCATCTTCCTTTCCACCCCAAAGCCTTTCATAGGAATAACCAGTCAAGGACTCAACGACTTTCTTCGTTTGTGGATCTACATCCTTTTTTAAACCGTTGTTCTTTAAACGTTCAATTTCATCTACGAGTACTCCATGCGTTTCTTTATTTAATTTAAACGTGAAGGCGGCAATTAATGATATAAGCAGCAGTAGGCCAACCCCAAAAATCATGATATACATAATAGTGTGAACAGCACTCTGTGGCTGTGTTGCTGAACCTTGTACAAATCCCCCAGCCTCTAAAATGGCGCCAACTAAAAAAGTCGCAAGAGCAACAGAAGACTTTCTAAAGAACGTCATTACTGAAGCAAAGATCCCTTCTCTTCTCTTCGTCGTAATCATTTCATCTACATCTGGTATAAACGGAAAGACATTCCAAGGAATGAACTCCAGCATACTTCTTCCGATTTGGTACAGGAATGAAATAATACCTAATGTCAGGATTAAATTACTCGGATGATATAAATAAACCGCACCATATCCTAATAAACAGAGAATCATCGTGGAATACGATATTTTAAATAAATTAGATGGACCAATTTTGATCATTAAATACCCATAAAGAATGGCACCGGGAAGCCCAATAATACTAAATGAAAGTAGATTCGCAGCTACGGTAGAAGTACTATTTAAAGCGTATACACAGAAGAATACAAATACTGCGTTAAAAGCATCTTTCGCTGTCATTGAACAAATATAAATTAATAAATGCTTACGAAAGCTTTTCACCTTAAACGTGGAGGCAAAATCCACGAATGTTTGTATTACAACCTTTAAACTATTTTTGTGTTCTTTCTTCTGAGTCATAAGCTGTTGCAATTCCTCCGGTGTTACTTCTCGCTCCCATGTAGAACGGAAAGAAATAAATACACAAACCGCAAAAACGACTGCGAAGAAGGCACCATTAATGAAGAAAGCAAGAGAATTATCTTGCCCTAAAATACTAAATAATTGTCCAGGTATAAAGGTTGCCAAAAAGGTTCCAAGACCAGAGAAAAACATTCTAGCTGTTGATAGTTTTGTTCTTTTGTTAAAGTCTGTTGTCATTTCTGAAGGGAGTGTTTCCCATGGTATCAAAACCATTGCGGCAATAATTTCAAATGCTAAATAAGTAAGGAGATAGTATAAATAATTCATTCCCGACGTCCACAGCAATACATAAATAAGCATCAATGGTGAACCAATCAATAAGAAAAATCTTCGCCGTCCAAATTTTCTTCCTAATTTAAACTTTAAAAAGTTATCTGAAAAGCTTCCCATAAATAAACTTACGATTGCATCTACTATACGGGCAATGGCAATAATGGAAGCACCTTGAACTGGCGTCAAACCAGCATAACTCGTATAAAAGAACAAAAGCCATGCTCCTATAATGGTAAAAGCCCCTCCGCCCATCATATCTGTTAAGCCGTATCCAATACTCCTTTTAAGTGTAACGTCTTTCTGCTTATTTCCCATTTGTAACGCCTCCTATTTATAATCAACATGGACATAGGTAAAACGTTTTCATTTAATTGAAAATTTCATTAGAAAAAGATAAGTTTAAAGGGCCTCTCCCTTTTCCATATTCGCTTAAACAATTTATAATTTTTGCAGGACTTCTTTTGTTAAAATTTTATTTGTATCCCATGCTCCTAATAAGTACATTACACCTAATGCACGGTCATATAAGCCATAACCCGGTCTACATACCTCATCCCAAATATGTCTTCCATGATCTGGTCGAATATAACCACCGAAATCGTTTTCATATAAACCATTAACGATTTCTGTTATAGGTACAGACCCATCCTCCACACGATGAGAAGTTTCTATAAAACTACCATCTTCGAAGTGTTTTACGTTTCTGATATGAGCAAAGGGAATTCTATTAGTGAATGTTTTCACAATATCAACTAAATCATTACTTGGATTTGCCCCTAGTGAGCCAGAACAGAAGGTTAAACCATTAGCTGGGCTGTCTACACTACTTAAAATCCGTTGGATATCTTCTTTATTTTTTACAATACGCGGTAAACCAAAAATCGAAAATGGTGGATCATCTGGATGGATAGCCATTTTAATTCCACATTGTTCTGCAACTGGAGTAATTTCTTCTAAGAAATATACCAAATTATCTAACAAAGCTACTTCTGATACATCTTTATATAAAGTAAATAAACGCTTTAAATCTTTTAGTCGCTCTGGTTCCCATCCAGGCAGCGTTAAATCTTTTGTATTTTCTTCCATGTTTTTGACTACTTGCTCAGGTGTAAGAGAAAGTACTTTCTGAGCATCGAAATACAATGCAGTACTGCCATCTTCTGTTTCTTTAAATAAATCTGTACGCAGCCAATCAAAGACAGGCATAAAGTTATAACATACTACTTTCACGCCGAATTGACTAAGATTCTTTAACGTTTCTTTATATGCTTCTATATATGGCTGTCTTGAATCCAATCCTAATTTTATATCTTCATGAATATTAACGCTTTCAACAACTTCGGTATTTAATCCGTATTCTTTTACTTGGTTTACTACTTCTGCAATACGCTCTACAGGCCATACTTCTCCTGCAGGCACATCATGTAGTGCCCAGACAATCCCTTTGACTCCTGGAATTTGGCGTATTTGTTTTAAAGTAATTGTGTCATTGCCTTCCCCATACCACCGAAATGTCATTTGCATATTTCATTTTCCTCCTCTTTTCGAATCTTGCTGTCTCTCGAAAAAACTGGTTATCTATTGTTGCGGATAAAAATATTCAGGGAATTCTTGCAGTAAAACTCCTTTTTCGGAAAGCATCAATCTCATATGCTCAGACATTAATTGTTCAGCCTTTGTTCTGTTCTTATCTAAAATTGCTTCGTAAATTTCTTTATGATGACTGATTAATATCTCCCAATCTAAATCCTTTATATCTTTTAGTCTTAGTAATCTAAACCGATTTAAATGCCCCGCCATATCTTGAATCATTCTCCAAGTGCGCTCTTTTCCACAGCAAATAAAAAGTTCCTTATGAAAACCTTCATCTAAATCTAAAAATTTTTCTTTTTCTTGTTTTCCCACTTCATTGCTAGCCAGCATTTCTTGCATCTTTAAGTTCATTTCTAGCTTAAAGGCAATTTCATCTGTCATGTTCTCACAGCATAAACCGATGATATTGGTTTCAATTATCTCTCGGACAAAGCGTGCTTCTTCAGCAAGACTTAGGTTAATTAGAGAGACAAACGTACCACTTTGTGGAACGATTGTTAATAATTCCTCTTGTGCTAATTTTAAAAAAGCTTCTCTTATAGGTGTTCTACTAACTTGTAATAAATCCGACATAATTTTTTCACTAATCTTTGTACCAGGTATAAGCTTTAATTTTAAAATCTCTTCTTTCAATTGGTTATAAGCAAATACTTTCGCACTATTATTTGACATGATAGATCCTCTTCTCCTTTTTATATTTGTTTAGTATATAAAAAGGGAGGATTAAATGTCATTCATTTTCATTGATTTTAAAAATCTCCCCCCTTAAAACATATTAATATACTAATATGGTAGTTATGAGTACATTATAACTTCATTTCTTTTGGAATACAATTCAAAAATAGTACTAAAATGTGACAATTGCATTAACAGCTTTTGCAATTTATTTACACTTTTATTAGAATTAATGAATTATTATGGGAATACTTAATAATTATTGATGCTTTTAAGGAGGAATGAAATGCTAATACAGAAGAGGAGAGCGTGAAACCAATACGATGAAAAAAGTGAAAAGAAGTATTTATAAAAATTCCTTTATTAATATTGAAAAAGAAGAAGCGTGGTTAAATAAAATGTGTAAAAAAGAGTATGCGCTTAAAGAAATTTCCAAAGGATTTTATTTATTTGAAGACTGCACACCTGGTAATTTTATTTACAGAATCGCATTTCTAAAAAAGAGTACGCCAAAAAATAATAATCTAGCATTAAATGTGGAACATATCGCATCAGCCAACAGATAGCACTATTTTCGAAAAGATACTGCCTTAGGAAAGTTCGTTATATATTCAGATATTGATTCCCAAATGGAACATTATCAAAGAATTAACTTTATCTGGTATATTCTAGCAATAATTTTTCTTTATTCCGGCCTCCAAGACATTTTTCTAAGAGACAAACCAGTATTTAATATCCTATTAAATACTGGTTTAATTGTCATAGGAATTCTCTTCCATATTATTGGATTTCCTCTTACTAAAAAAATTTATATTCTAAAAAGGAACAAGAAATTACCGCTTTAATTAGAAATAACCTATTTTATATGTTATTGCGTCTATTTTACCTGCCTTTGTTGGCCTTTTGGGTATGAGTACTCCGAGCTAACTTTTGGTTTTCCAGCTAAAACTGGCAGGTTTCCAATGCCAAATTAATGCTTTTCAGCGAAACTTCTGATTTATCAGCCAAAAACTCACTCTTTTCAGCCAAACTTCCGATTTATCAGCCAAAACTTCACTCTTTTCAGCCAAGCTTCCGATTTATCAGCCAAAAACTCACTCTTTTCAGCCAAACTTCCGATTTATCAGCCAAAACTTCACTCTTTTCAGCCAAGCTTCCGATTTATCAGCCAAACCCACAAGCTGCATAGAACGCTGCTTCACTAATTACTCTTTATAAATTCTTCACCGCTTTCTCCATTTCCGTTTCACCAGAGACTAAATCAAATAATTTATTAAACACATTTTTTTCTTTTATAGAAGCCATTATTGTCGCTGCTACATCTTCTCTTGGGATCACTCCTTTTTCTAGATTCTCAGCAGCTGCAACCAAACCAGTACCAGCATCATTTGTTAATCTGCCCGGACGAATAATGGTATAGGTTAATCCACTTTCCATAAGAATGCGATCAGCATAGTGTTTTGCTACATAATATGGCTTAATTTGTTCATTCCAGTTTTCTCGACGATGCGCCTGCAACGCACTAACCATTACAAACCGTTCTACCCCTGCATTCTTTGTTGCCTCCATCATTTTCACAGCACCATCAAGATCAATCAATAATGTTTTATCATATCCCGTTTTCCCACCTGAACCTGCTGTGAATACGACGGCATCACAACCTTTCACTGCAGACTCTAGCTGTTCCACCGTTTCTTCCAAATTACCTAATGCAGTTTCTATTCCGACTTTGTCAAAAGCTTTCTGCTGATCTGACGTTCTTACCAATGCTCTAACAGAAAACTCATTACTTTCGTGTAATAATGTCACAAGCTGTTTACCTATTTGCCCGTTTGCTCCAACAACTAATACTTTCACAGCACTGACTCCTTTCTAATCCATTTTCTACTATTATTTCATCCAATTGTTTCTTTTTCAAATAATACAAAAGAACATGTTGATTCTTATAATAGGGAAACCAAATATGATAGAATGGATAAATGACTAAAATGAGTGTGAACACAGAGCTCTAAGGCTAATCAAACATCCATCATTTACTTTCAAAGTAACTTAGGAGTGTAACTTAAAATGAATAAAAAAGATATCGCAAACATCCGAAAACAATTCAAAATGAATAATGATCTACTTAGAATAACAGATATGTTTAATGTTTATGTCATGAAAGAATCAAGTGATATATTCCATTATCAAAGTCAGCCCTTTGGCATGCTTGATCAAGATCAACAAGAGTTATTTTTACATAACTTCAAGAAATTACTTGCCGGTAATTTGGATGAAAAGCTGTTTGAATTAAGGTTTCATAGAGAGGCAGAAAATAATAGCCAACTTATCCTACATAAAGGATTACTTAGCTCAGAAGTAGAGGATTGGAAAGAGCAAATGCTTCAGATTGTGGACAAGTTGCTTAATAGCAGACAATATGAAAAAGACATTGTCATCACATTCATTCGCGGAGAATATTTAAAGCCGAAGAAACGGCGCAGTGAAGAATCCGAAGAAAGCGAACGAGATACGGTTTTCTCCCATCCTTTCATTTTATGCAGCATCAATAATACACAAGAGCCTAAGAAAGAATTACTTTTTGACTATGTAGAGAAAGAGTTTAAATACAATATTGTTGTTGATCCCATTATAAATCTTAATGCGCCAATGGGCGGATTTCTTTTCCCTAGCTTCACAGATAATGCAGCAGATGTTAACCATATTCTCTATGCTGCCGGCAAAATCCATGAGCCAGATTACCAATTTATCGAGGAAGTTCTCAACGGCGAGGAAATGATGACTGCTCAAGATGATAAAATTGTGTTTGAGGAAATCATTAAAGATGTGACTGGAGATCAATTGAGCACTTCTACTCTTTCGAATGTATACGAGGAAATTAACCGAATGATTGTCGAAAATGAAGAAGAAGAGGTTCCAAAATTAGACTCCAAAGACGTGGAACAAGTCTTAAAGATGAGCGGAGTAGAGGACATTAGTCCAGAAAAAGTCGAGTTTGCTTTCAAAAAAATTATTGATGATGATAAATATGAATTAAAAGCAAGTAATATCTTGCCAAAATTCACATCAAAATCGATTAAGATCAGCACCAAGATTGCTAACATTGCCATCAGCCCTCCTGACTTAAGATATGTGAAGCAAATCGAATTTAGCGGCAAACGCTACTTGATGATTGAAGTCGAAGAAGACACCGTAATCGAAGGATTTACAATGATTCCCGAAGCCTTCGGCGGAAGTCCAGAAGAAGACTAAAATTCAAAGAGAGAGTGGGACATAAATATTTCAACCAAATCTAACCCCCGAACAATAAAAAAATTCGTATAATTGTTTGGGTTTTTTATTTATTTTAAGAACGAAGGATTGTGGTAATCACCCGCAGCCTGAATACACTTCGCTTTCCATGGGGCGAGCGCCAAGCCTCCTCGTTCCTGCGGGGTCTTGGACTTTCTCGCAGCTCCCATAGGAGTCTACGTGTATTCAGTCTGCTCCATTTAGTTTCTTTTGAAAAAAATACTGGAACGATTTGGATTCACCACTAAATTAGAGATTGTTCGTCTTTATCCATTATTTATTTTGTTTTGTCCCACCCTCGATAAATCTAACTTACTGCTCTAGTCGCCACTAACGCCTTTATTGACTAAGTTGTTTACTTTTATGGTTTTCGCGAATAATCCTGTATAAATAAGAATAGTCCCCATCATTACAATGAAGCCAATGTAGACAGACATCATTGTTGGAATTAAGAATGCCCCGATAATAATACTAGCTCTTGCAATTAAATCTGCTCCACTAAATGATAGGTTGGAAAAAGCAGAGTATGATCCACGTTTATCGCTTGGAATCATATTTGCCTGCTCTGCATTTCGAATCGGTGAATAAATTAATTCGCCCATCGTTGCTATCAAATTAAATAAAACGAGCATATACCACGTATTCGCCGAAGTAACAGTCACATATCCAATTCCATATATAATAAGACCTGTTATTAAAGCATTCTTTTTATTCATCTTATCTGTGAACCGATTAATAATGAAAGTAAAGCAGACTACGAGCAGCATATTTTCTATATTTAATATACTTAGCATTCGTACCCCAACAATTTCAAAACTCCCAATCCGAACTGCTTCAAAAGTTTCAGCAAGGCGAATCCCAATATAACTATTTAATGAAAATTCAGCTGCAAAAATAAAGGTGGAGCCTGTAACCACTTTTACAAAGGCTGTATCTTTAAATGCCACTTTATAATTGCTGATTAAGTCAACCAAGACATTCTTGTGCTTTTTCTGTAACTGATCTGTGAACTTGTCCTGCAGCCAAACCCCGTAGGCAATTGGAATCAATGTAGATGTGCAAGTCAGCATGATGAATAATTCTTTCTGATGATTCAAATATAAAAGTCCTCCAAGTGCTGCCCCAATAGCCATCGATAAATTAATCAGCCAGTAATCGAGCGCATAAATAGCTTTTCGATTTTCTGGTGTTGTGGAATCAATAATAATCGCATGCATTGCTGGTCGCCCTAGACTGCTTGTGATAATAAATCCAACGTATGCCAAAGCAAACAATACAATTATTTTATTGGTCGGAAATAGACTGATCGTCATGATTAAAAAGAAGAATGCATTCAGCCAGGATGTTATCATTAAAACCTTTTTTCTCGGAAAGCGATCAGAAATATATCCTCCAACTAAATTGATCAAAAATCCGATAACCACAGTAGTGATCAAAAATAAGCCCGCCCAAATTTTGTTTAATTCCTGTGCAAAGAATAAAGCCATAAATGGCATAACTGCTGATGATACCGCCCGATTAAAGAAAGAGGTAATCATCCTAACTTTGATATTTCGCGGTAATTCCTTCCATTTCATGTTGTCTCCCCCTTGTTATTACTGTATATTAAACTAGACGAATAATTCTAAAAATAGACAATTAACAAAACAATGTCCCCTTTTAGGAGGAAAAAGAATGGATAACAAATTACTTACACTTTGGAGATATTATCCTTCTGGCAGTATTCGAATGGAGGAAATTTCTGAAACCTTGCAATTGAGCTCGAAACAAACAACACGTTATTTAAAAAAATGGATGGAGGAAGGCTGGCTATCATTTACACCCGGACGAGGACGCGGAAACATCTCAACTTTGTTATGGAAAAAAGAGGTAGAAACTTCTTACGAGGAAGAAGTTTTAAAGCGATTTGATCTGGAACCAGTAGAACAAACAAGCAAATACTTAATGTATGATTGGTCCACAAACAGTAAAATGAGATTAATGAATAAATTTCACACAAAACTTGGCTTTGTCCAAGAGTCAAATGATAAATTAATCGTACCAAAAAGATATCCTTTCCATTCCGTCCATCCGCTTGAGGCTGGAGATGTCTTCAGTGCGCATTTAGTGGCAAATGTGTTTAATCGGCTTGTCACTCATACAGAAGATGGGAAAGTATTACCTGAAATTGCCCATAGTTGGGATAGCACCCCTTCTAAATTAAGACTCTATCTAAAAAAAGACATTAAATTTCATGACGGTTCTGTTCTGACAGCAAATGATGTGGCCGAATGTCTTGACAAGCTTCGGGCACATGCTTATTACAAAGATTTATGGACACCTGTCGAAAGAATTGAAGTAAAGTCTCCACTTATACTCGATATTCTCCATCCCAATGGATGCAGCTATATCCTTCCTATGCTTAGTATGATGTGTGCAAGCATCTATAGAGAGACGAATGAAAAACTATTGGGCACTGGTTACTTCATCCTGCAACAAAACAGTGATAAGCAGACAACTTTAACTGCTTTTCAAGATCATTTTCGAGAAAGACCATTAATTGATGTAGTAGAATTCATTCAAGTGCCTGAGGATTTTAAAGGAATCTATCATTCTCCTATGGAGGAGAATACCTCTTCCTCCTTCGAAGTAGAAAGCGACTCGGGGTTTGGTATTATCGTAATGAACTCCTGTAGAGATTTTGCTATTAGACAGAAGAAAGTAAGAGATTACCTTCATTGGATTATCGCTAAAAACCGTCATACTATTGGTAACCTAAGTCCAAGACTAATACCGAATGATAAGAGTATAATAGTCGGCCAAAATCAACAGCTGACTATTTCTGAAGTAGAACGGCCAGTATTTTCTAAACCAATTGTGATAAGAGGTGCCAGACATACTGCTAATACTACACAATGGCTTGCAGAAATATTCGCAAAAGAAAATATCCCTACAGATATCCAATGGTTTTCCTTTGCTGATATATTAACAAAGCATCCTGAGACATTAAACGTAGATCTTTTCGTACATGGAGAAGTTTTTGAATTCAATCAAGATTTTTCATTTTACCACTTTTTAATGAATGGGTTTTCCCCACTTTCCCAAATGATAGCAAATAATGAAACACTTACAAACTTAATGGGTAAATATAAGGAAACACCATTTGAACAATGGACAGCTTTAAATCTAGAAATCGAAAAAGAATTGATTAATCAATCGATTATGATTCCCCTTTATTATCAAAAGCGGTATATTCCATTTTCAACCGATATAAGCAATATTAAAATTAGCCATTTTGGCTATGTAGATTTTTCAAAAGTGTGGGTTCGTCCGAAGGAATGAGTGGTATAGGAAAGAGACATTCTCAGGATTTTTTTATGCATCGTTTTATTAACTAAGCAAAAACAGCACATAGAGTTCCAGGAGATAAGGCAATATAAAAAGAGAAACTACTGGACTCTATGGAAAGGAACTAAACAGATGAAGATTCGCTTTGGCTATGTGGCTAATGCACTAGGATTATGGGATGCAAGTCCTTCAAAGGCTTTAACCTTCTTTCGATATTCAGCACTCCCTAAACAGGAAGCCACAGAAAAGTTACTAGCTGTTACAGCTCAAAATTTAAAAAATACAAAAAGAATTCTCTACTATAATGCTGCCAATGAAATTCCATTGTACCGCTTATCCAGTTCGTTAGTGCCCTTAGCAACGCATCCAGATGTAGACTGGGATTTCATAACTCCTTTTCAAGAACAGTGGAGAGAACTTGGCCAATTAGTTAAACAATTTAAGCTGCGGGTTAGCTTTCACCCCAACCAATTTACGCTTTTTACTAGCCCTAGGGAAGAAGTAACCATAAATGCAATAAAAGATATGACCTTCCATTATAAAATGCTAGAAGCTATGGACGCCCTTGATACCAGTCTTATTAATATTCATATTGGCGGAGCCTATGGTGATAAAGATACTTCTTTGCAGAGATTCCAGCAAAACATCCAGCAACTTCCTTTGGCAATTAAGAACCAGATGACCCTTGAAAATGATGATAAAACATATAATGTGAGAGAAACACTGATAACCTGTGAGCAGGAAAACATTCCCATGATTCTTGATTATCATCACCATATAGCCAATAAAGAAGATATTGACTTAGCTCTTTATTTGGAGCGCATTTTTAAAACGTGGAAAAATCGTAGAATGGTTCCTAAAGTTCATATTTCCTCCCCGAAATCCACTCTGGCCTTCCGTTCTCATGCTGACTTTGTCTCATTTGATTTTGTACTTCCCTTTTTAAAAATGGCTAAAAATCTTAATCAAGATTTCGACGTTATGATAGAAGCAAAACAAAAAAATCTGGCTATGTTTAAGCTTATCGAGGACATTGCCTCTATTAGAGGAGTAAAGAGGGTTTCTGGTGGAACAATAGAATGGTAAGTGTTTCTCTACATTTTAATACGAACGAGGAGGTGTAATGGATGACGATTGTTCGACTTGGATATGTCGCAATGAGCATGATAGTAAAAAATGCATCTCCTTCAAAGACGATGACATTTAAACAGTTTCAAAAAATAGATGACCGGGATGCAGGCCTTCGTAAGCTGGAACGGATCGCCTTGCAAAATCTCCATAATACGCTTCGGCTCCTAAAACATACTGCTGCTTCCGATATCCATTTTTACCGCCTTACCTCCAGGCTAATTCCATTAGCCAATCACGAAGAGCTGCTAGATTGGGATTATATGAAACCTTTAAATGAGCCTTTAAAAGAAATAGGTGAATTTGCCAGAAAGCATCAGATTAGGCTTGATTTTCATCCTGATCACTTCGTTCTCCTTAATTCCAATCAAAAACATATATGGAAAAACTCAATTAAAACTTTAAGATTACACTATTTATTATTAAAGGGAATGGGGATTGATACAACTCATCGTTGTGTTATGCATGTGGGAGGGAATTATAAGGATACCGAAAAATCATTAGAAAGATTTATTGATAATTGGATGCTAGTCCCAAACTCTATTCAAGACATGATCATGCTTGAAAATGATGATACCTCTTTCACATTGGAAGATACTCTTTACTTATGCGAGAAACTAGGGATTCCACTTGTGTTTGATTATCATCATCATCTCGCCCATCATCATAATCCCAATTGGGAAGATAACTGGAGTCGTATTCTTCAAACATGGAGTACATCTCCATTACCAATTAAAATGCATATTTCCAGTCCCAAGGATGAAAAGCACTTCCGTCATCATGCCGATTATATTGATATAGATATGTTTTTCAATTTCCTAAACCTAATAAAAGGAAGCATTCCTGTTATCGATTGCATGATAGAAGCTAAAAAGAAGGATGAGGCCCTTTTTAAGTTAATAGAAGAAGTGAGCATTAGAAACGATGTAGAAATGATTGATGGCTCTTCTTTCCGTCTTAAGTAAAGGAAAGAAGAGCCTAAAATAATTCATTATTTTCCTAGTGTTAACTCTTGTGCAGGTTCGCCATTCCTATTTAAAATTCGAATAACGTCAGGCTGCACTTGAAGAAATGCATAATTGGGATCCATTGGACCTTCAAACCATTGTTGAAACGACTCATCCCAAAACTGCTTTTTCAATGTTTCAGAATTATTTATAGAGCAAGTTCCAGCTATTTCAACATAAGAATCGCTTTGTCCTTTTTCTTCATAGCCTAACAATACAGAAACATGAGGGTTTTTTTCTATCTCATCCATCTTTTCTGTATCCATTTGAGTGGGCGAGTACAAAGTTAAATCTTCATGGTAGAATGTCATATACCGGGAATGGGGTTTATTATTTTCAACTGATGAAAGTACTCCCGTTCGATGACCTGAAATAATGTTAATAACTTGTTTCTTTAAATTTTGATTTGCCATATTCTGTTTTGCTCCTATAATTACTGTTATTTTTCAGCTATTAATGTTCTAAACGATTCAATTCCTGAATGCATTCTTGTACAAGGGTAACTCCTTGGCTCATGGTCGCTCCCCCGCCAAATGCAGCAGTTACGCCTACTGCTTCTAGAATTTCCTGTTCGGAACACCCTTGATCTAAGCAGCCCTTTGTATGATAGATAATACAATACTCATCCTGAGCATGAAGGCTAATTCCTAAAGCAATTAATTGCTTTTGCCTTTGAGTTAATGCACCTTCTTCAAAGCAGGCTTCTGTAAAAGCATTATATCTACTTGCAAACTCAGGCATTTTTTGTGTAAAATCACCTATTCCCTTTTTAAACGACAACAAGGTAGATTCTATTGAATTGCTAGCTTCCATTTCCAAACACTCCTTTTTTTGATTAAGCTGTACATCAAACTTATTATAAGTAAACTTCAAACGAATTAATTATCCCTTATTCATTTCCCATAACTTCCATAAAAAGTGATACATAACTGGTGATTGGGAAGGGAAAAATGGCATTATATTCAATGTAGAAAGTGAGTGAATGGAACTGTATAATGAAAATCATGCCTATCAAGCTGGAGACATCGTCTATGTTTTTTACCGAAACCCGCATACCCAAGATGTAGCGAATATCCAAGCAGCCGCTGTTGTAAAAAATCCAGACGATTCTAATGAATTATCTTTATTTCTATACGAAAATTACTACCCTCTCTCAAACGAAGTTGCTGTATATGCTACAGAAGCAGAAGCTCAAGAAGCCTACTATTATTACTATGGAGATGTTTCAGAAGGGAGATTGGAATGATTAAACCCTTCACTCCAAAGCTTGTCTATTTTGAACCGGAAGCATTAGAGTATCCATTAGGGAAAGAACTGCTGGAGAAATTCAAGAAGATGGATATAGAGATTCGCTATACCACTTCCCATAATCAAGTTAGAAATCTTCCTGGCGACAATGATTTTCAACGTTACCGAGTGGCAAAGTCAACGCTTGTTGTCGGCATTCGCAAAACACTCAAATTTGATACATCTAAGCCCTCTGCCGAATATGCCATACCTTTTGCTACCGGCTGTATGGGACATTGTCATTATTGCTATTTGCAAACTACAATGGGAAGCAAGCCATACATCCGCACCTATGTAAATGTCGAGGAAATTTTAGAAGCTGCCGATAACTATATGAAAGAACGCGCTCCAGAATTTACCCGATTTGAAGCATCCTGTACATCTGATATTGTCGGTATTGATCATTTAACCCATACCCTTAAACGTGCGATTGAGCATTTTGGACAATCAGAGTACGGAAAACTAAGGTTTGTAACAAAGTTTCATCATGTTGATCACTTACTTGATGCCAAACATAATGGAAAAACCCGCTTTCGTTTTAGTGTAAATGCTGATTACGTCATCAAACATTTTGAGCCTGGGACTTCTCCTCTAGCCAAAAGAATTGAGGCTGCTGGAAAAGTCGCAAGAGCTGGATATCCCCTTGGATTTATTGTGGCACCAATTTATCTTCATGAAGGCTGGGAAGAAGGATACTTTCATATGTTCGAACGACTAGACGCTGAATTGCCTGCCGAAGCAAAAAAAGATTTAACATTCGAGTTTATCCAGCACCGTTTTACTAAGCCAGCCAAAAGAGTCATTCAAAAAAATTATCCGATGACAAAATTAGAGCTGGATGAAGAAAAACGAAGGTATAAATGGGGAAAATATGGGATTGGAAAATATATTTATCAAAAAGAGGAAGAAGAAGATATTAAAGATCATCTTCATTCCTATATGAAAAAATTCTTTCCTGATGCTAAACTAGAATATTTCACGTGAACAAAAAAGAAAAGAGGCTGGGACATAAGTATTCCAGCCAAGGATAATTCCGAACAATTATACGAAGATGCTAATGAATGTTCCGTATAATTGTTCGGGCTTTTATTTGTTTTTCAAAGGATGTTTCCATGAAGTTTGGTGCGATTCCCCGCAGCCGGAATACACTTCGCTTTCCATGGGGCTCGCGCTGAGCCGCTTCGGCCTGTGGCCTGCAGGGTCTCAGACTGTCTCGCTAATCCCATAGGAGTCTTCGTGTATTCCGGCTGCTCTGTTTTTCCAACTAATTATATTTCCTCTTGTAAAAAGTATGCGAAAGCAGCCGCTATTTACTAGCTATATTAGAAATTGTTCGTCTTTACAGAGTATCTATTTAGTTATGTCCCATCCTCTTTTTCTCTTTTCTATTTCTTGTTTCCATCAAGGTTTTAACACTGCAAATTCATTACACCATGCTAATTCTTGAGTGTATGCCATCTCCACACTTCCAATCGGAAAAGGATTTCGAGATTGTGGTCCATGAAAATCACTTCCTCCAGAAATAAAGAGATTATAATCTTTTGCTATTCTGCACCAATCGTTTTGTTCCTCCTCGGAATGTTTGGAGTGATATACTTCAATACCGTCCAAGCCTGAAACGATTAGCTGCTTCAGATTAACATCCTGCTTATAAATTCCAGGATGAGCTAGAAACGCTAGACCACCAGCTTCATGGATTAGCTTAATCGCATCCTCTGCCGAAAAGCTACCTCTTTCTTCAAAGCCTGGCTTTCCCTTTTTCAATAATTCTTCATATGCCTGTTTACTACTTTGAAAATAACCTGCTGCAACTAGTTCATCTGCAATATGTGTGCGAACAAGTACACCTTTCCCTACACGGTCAAGGCAATTGTTAAAAGAAATGTTAAACCCAAGTATATTCAATTTGGCTGCAATTCTTTTCCCCCATTGTATACGATCCTCTACTCTCCAAGAGATATGTTCTCTTAATTTTGGATGCTGGGGGTCAAATCGGTAACCTAAAATATGCAATTCTCCTAATGGGCCATCCGTATTAAGTTCAATACCTGAAATAATTTTCAAATCACTTTCGCAATAGGCTACAGCTTCTTCATATCCTGCCAACACATCATGATCTGTAATCGAAATAATTTTTAGCCCCTTTTTCATGCTATCTTCTACTATTTCTCTGGGAGACCAACTACCATCAGAATATTCAGAGTGAATATGCAAATCAATCATTCTTTTCCCCCTTTTTTATCTGCTGCTGGCTAACAGAACTCTTTCCTCTACACCGGTATAGATTTTTAATGAAACAGTGTCTCCTGGTAAGAATCGTTTTTCAAAAACAGAAGCATAAACATTAATCGTCTCTTCGCCCGACTGAATACTATAATGAATTTCATTTCCTTGGAACTGGGCAAATTGAACAATTCCCGTCATTTGATTCTGTTCTGCCTCACCGAGTTTCCATTGTTCCGGACGGACAGGGTATAGATTTTGAGCTTTTATTTCTTTTGATATTCCAATGTCTTGCCAAGACACAGAAGGAAAATTCGCTGGAATAAATCGGTTCTCTCCAACCCACTCCCCTTTTATCAGATTACTTTTCCCTACAAAGGTGGACACAAATACTGACTGCGGAGCGTTATAAATACTTTCTGGAGTACCAATCTGCTCTATTTTTCCGTCATTCATCACGACAATTCTATCAGCCATCGCCAAGGCTTCTCCTTGATCATGAGTAACATAAATAATGGTAGTCCCTAGTTTCCGGTGAATCGTCCCTATCTCTCTTCTCATCTCCATGCGAAGCTCTGCATCAAGCGCACTTAATGGTTCATCCATCAAAAGTAGCGATGGCTTCGAGACGATAGCACGAGCAAGGGCAACACGTTGTTTTTGACCTCCAGAAAGTTCAGCAGGATAACGGTCTTTTAAATGAGAAAGCCCCACCATTTCCAATGCTTCCACAACTTTTATTGCTTGTTCTTCCTTACCCTTTGTTTTGCCAAATCGATGATGTTTTAGAGGGAACCGAATATGTTCTTCCACCGTCATATGCGGCCATAATGCAAAGGACTGAAATACCATACTAATATTCCTTTTTTCAGGTGGAACAAGTTTATTAGAGCTTGCTGCCAGTTCATTATCTATGGTAATCGTTCCTTCTGTCGGTTTCATAAACCCTGCCAAAAGCCGTAACAATGTCGTCTTCCCACATCCAGAAGGACCAAGAATAGCAATAAATTCTCCATTCAGAAGTTCTAAATTAATATTATCCAAGGCTGTAAAGTCCCCATAGTTCTTTTTTAACCCATCGATACTAATCACTCTTTATCACCTTCTGCTTCCATATTTTTTCTAATAGAACAAACATAATTCCCATTATCAGTACAGCTCCGACGATTAAGGTTGAAAATGCGGTGGAGTAAGTGGTGTATCCTGCTTGCTCAAAGCTAAAGATAACTACACCAATCGTTTCAGAACCACTCGACCATAGAAGACTGGAAACAGTAAGCTCTGTCAAGGCAGTCAAAAACACAAGAGCTGCCCCGCTTAATACACCAGGCATTAGCAGTGGAAAAAGGATACTTCTCCATTTAGCCACAGCTCTTGCACCTGAAATTCTTGCTGCTTCCTCCATGGTAGGATCAATTTGTGAAAAGGCAGTCAGGCTTCCTCGCATTTGCAATACAGTAAAGCGAGTTATATAAGCAATAAGTAAAATCCATATCGTTCCATAAATACCTGGTTGTACTCCCGGTAAAGGCTGAAGCCACATTAATATAATAGCCAAAGCAAAAACAGTTCCTGGCAAAGCATACGGAATCGTTACGATAATCTCCGAAGCTTTCACAAACAACGATGGCTTTTTAAAGCGAAGATAGGCAATAGCTGTTCCAATTACCATACAAATTAACATCGTTGTCAAAGCAAGGGTTATACTATTTCCTATTGCGGCTCCAGTTTTAGCATCCTCGAATAATAGATACATATAGTTTTTTAAAGAAAGATTTTCCCATGATAGAGATAATCCATATGCTTTAATAAAGGATGTCGACGCCATAACAATCAAAGGCACAAGCGTTGTAAGCAATAGAAAAATCCATAGTACCAACTCCGCTAAATTCCGCCAGCCTCTTGAAAGGAAATACCTTGGCTCCATATCTCTTGCCGCGGTTTCACTGACATTGCTTTTTCTAATTATCGCCCATTGGACTAATGTACCAATAAGAGCAATTACGCCCAAAATAACGGAAAGCACGGCAGCCCTCGAAAAGGCAGACGGACCATATCCAATGATCTGTTCATAAATATAAGTGCTTAAAACACGAATATTGGCTGGAATACCAAGGAAAGCTGGAATACCGAAGTTATCAATATTAGATAAAAAAGCAAGAATACCACCACTTGCAATTCCTGGGAGCGCCATCGGAAAAATAACTTTTCGAAAAACAACTCTCCCAGATGCTCCAGAAGTGCTGGCAGCATCTTTCAATTCTCTAGGTATCCGGCGGAGTACCTCTACACTCATCAAATAAACAAGTGGATAATGGGAAAGTCCAAGAACAAAAATGATTCCTCCCGTGCTGTACAAATTGATAGATTTATTAAAAAGAAACTGAATTGGACCATTTCCACCAAAAAATTGCACCCAAGCAAGTGTTGCTACATACGACGGGATTAAAAAGGGTAAAAAGATGAGCAATTGCAGCCACTTTTTTGCCCTAATATTTAAATAGGCCATTACAAATGCAAGCCCTACTCCTAATACTAAGGCGAGTAATGTACTTGAAATAGTAATAACAATCGTATTCTGTATTGTTTTCCACGTTGCCTTTTCTAACAGTACTTCCTGATAAAGCTGAAGACCAACGCCCTCACTAGAGGACAAACTCAGCCAGACGAGCCGACAAACCGGAAGCAAAAATACAAATATTAGTAATAGAAAACCTGGAACTCCCCACCAATTTCGGGAAAAATGAGAAAAGGAGAACGGCAATAAAGCTTCCGTCTTCCTTTCTGAACGCTGAAGATGTGAGTTCATTATGTCCACTCCTTCTTAAAAAGTGTTCTATTCACTGATTACTGTTTCAAATTCCTTCTTATCCGCCTCTCTAGCCTTGAATAACGCTTGAACATCTGCAGAAATAACCTTCATTTCATCAATTGTTTTAAGTCCTTCTGGAGCTTCCACTCCTTTACGAATTGGTGTATAACCAAGCTCAGAAGCAAGCTTTTGTCCTTCCTCAGAAAGAACGAAATCTACGAAAGCTTTAGCTGCATTCATATGTTCCGCATCCTTCATAATTCCAATCGGTTCCGTAATAACTGGTACACCTTCTTCAGGATAAACCAACTCTACTGGAGATCCTTCTGCCTTAGCTCGTGTCACGAGATAGTCAACAATCATACCGTAGTCTTTTTCCCCACCAGCTACTCCTTTAAGTACATCACCATTCCCTTTTGTAACTGTTACATCATTTGTAGCAATATTTTTGTAGAAATCCCAACCAAAGTTATCTTGGCGAGTGAACACACCTAAATTATAAGCAGCAGCCCCGGAATATAATGGACTTGGCATGATAATTTTTCCTTTTGTATCTTTAGAAGCAAGCACATTCCAGCTTGTTGGCATTTCTTTTACATTTTGCGTGTTGACAACCAATCCAGTAGCCATTACTTTCGTTCCATAGTAAGTATGATCTGGATCGACCAATTCTGATGGAATTTCAGCAGCTTCTTCCGATTCATATGTTTGAAGCATATCTTCTTCTTTTAGACTTTCAAATGTTACCGCATCCGCTACTAGTAGTACATCTGCCTGAATCTTTCCAGCCATTTTTTCTGCTTTAATTTTTGAAATTACTTCTTCTGTTCCAGAACGGAACGTTTCCACCTTCACATCCGGATATTTAGCATGAAATGCTTCTACTAATTTAGCAGCATCTGCATCCGGCTGAGAGGTATAGAAATTAAGTGTTCCCTCTAGCTTTGACTCTGCCGAATCAGTATTTTCAGAAGCATTACTTGTTTCTTCCTTACTTCCACATCCTGCAGCAAATACCATCAATATTCCCATTATTAATACAAGCAACCATTTACGCATAATCAATTTCCTCCTCATCTGTACTGCCAAAATTTAAATGAGCAAACCATCGTTCAATTTGTTCTTTTTTTCTTCTATGAAATGTTCTAAACTCAATCGGTGATATTGTCACAAAGCCCTCTCTCAATAGATAGTAATCACTTTCTTTATCCAAATCCTTCATATTATGAAGCTGATCCTTCAGCCAGTAATAAACTTGTCCATGTGGATCATTTAAGCCAACATATGAATACCTTGCTACATTCATATCTAGAGGAACAATACGGACCCCCTTATAAACTTCTCTTGATAAATAAGGTAAGTTCACATTTAGGAAAACACCCTTTGGAAGCTTATTCTGTAACAGTACCTCCATAATGGGATAAAAAAGCTTTTTTACTTTTTCATAATTAATATCCATGTCAGAAAAGGCATTTAATGATACTGCTACAGCAGGAATTCCATAAAGCAAACCTTCCACTGCTCCAGCCATAGTGCCTGAGTAATAAAGATCGCGGCCTAGATTTGGTCCAAGATTTATTCCTGAGATAACAAAGTTTGGTGGTTCTTTCATGAGTACTTCGATTCCGAGCTTCACACAATCTGCTGGTGTTCCATTAACTGCCCAGCACCCTTTCGCACCAGGAAAAAGCGGCAGTGGCTTTGCCTTTAAGGGGACTCTTAAGGTAATGGAATGACTGACTGCACTTCTTTCCTGATCTGGACAAGCCACATAAACATCCGCAAAATGCTGCAATACTTCCACTAACGCCTGAAGGCCAGGAGCAAAAATACCATCGTCGTTCGTCACCAGAACTTTCATTGATGCACCCCCTTAATCATTTCCAGGCTTTTTAAATAGTGAAGATTATGATTCCACCAGTTCAAGCTTTCCGATGCATCAAAGCCCTCGACTACAACAGGGAGATGAGAGATAGATAGAAATTCTTCTAATACATAGCTGTCTAGTATTCCTGTCCCAAGTGGAACATGTAGCTGGCTTACAGAATTATCACTTATATGAATTTTGTCCACGTTTAGTAATTGGGCAAACGCACGCCCAGGAATATCCTCCGAAATATGAGCGACGTCAAAAGTTGTTTTTAATTCCGGTAAAAAATCCGCAATCAATCGGTTCATCGTATCAGGATTTGTCACAAATTCCTTTGGCTTTACCTCCATTAATTCCATACTAAGGCTTTTCTTGTATTGCTTTGCTGTTTCCATTAAGGTAAAAATAGATTCCTTCATTAGCGTTTCGTATATTTCTTGTTTAATCTGTGGTAGCGTCAACCTCCCGGGGTGAAATGTTATCGAGTCTGCACCTATCTCATCTGCTAACTCAATGGAATGCTGGATTTGTCTTACCGAGCTTTCTCTTATTTCTTTTTCTAAAGAACAAATATTTAAATCCCAGCTAGCCGCATGTACAGTCAGGTTGAGAGAGCCATCCTGATTTGCTTCATGGATTTTTTTTGGATTTGTTCCATGAAACCAAACATGTTCTGCCCAAACTTCCAATCCTAATAATTCGCTCTGCTTGGCAAGCTGGACCACTTTGTCTACTGGATACGCCCAAGCTAACGTGGAAGCAAAATGCATAAAAGTACTTCACTCCTTTTGATAGAATTTAATTTATATAGGTTATTTTCTCTACTAATTAAATTTTAGAAAAGAAATATAAAGCTACTTTGGGGGCGAATGTAAAGATATTATGAAGAAAATTCAGATAACTCGCGAAGAGATAATTGTTTTTGCAATGAAAGTACGACTTTTTGTAAAAGTAGAGTAAATTATTTACACTTTGTTAAAATACATTGCTGTTTAAGGGGAAAATTTGTCTGAGGCTGAAATCCTTTTATAAATAATGCCTATTTTCGCAAAGACAAAAATAAATTCCCCTTCTATTTTGAAGAGAAATTTATTTATCAAATATAATACTCAGGATGTATGGACTTCTAAAAACCGTCACGATATAAGTAATTTTCTCCTTTGAAATTTTGAGATTTTACTTCAATGGAACGGCGTTTTTTGTTTTCAGAAAAAATACTATATGCTCTCTTAGAAATTCAACATAACGGTCAACCTCTTCTACCGTTGAATACGGTGAGATCGTGAAAAATTTATGTGCATATACAGGGATTCGCTTGCTTGAATTTGCTGATTCTACGAGACGCTGCTTTTTTGTATTTCCATAGAAGACCGTATCTCGTTCAGCACCAATTACTTCTGCAAACTCATCATTAAATTGATTGATTTCTATCATTTCTTCAGCAGTTAAAAGTCCATTCCATTCATCTTTCCATTTCGGCTCTTCAGGATAAAAGCGGAATGTCGTAATCGGTGAAATTTCATTCGTAATTGCTACATTCGAAATTTCTTTTGTTAACGTCTCTCTAAATTTAATATTAACGCGAATATAGTTAGCTAAAAGCTTTTGATATCCTTCCATGCCGAATGCTAATAGGGAGGCATAAATCGCCATAGCGCTTCCCATTCGCGAGCATTCGAGTGTGTAGCCTGTATGATAGCTACCGTAACCACGATTCCCAACATATGGAGTTTCCTCTTCATCTAAATCAACATACTTAAGGTTCTCTCTGTTCTTAATCAAAAATAAACTCGTAATATACGGCGTTTGCCCCAACTTATGGAAATCAAAAACCATACTATCTGCAAGTTTGATATGTTTAAACTTCTGTTGATAAGATTTCAGTACCTCCTTAATATTGTCCTCCAATCCTAAAGGATTGCTTTCAAAGTCGTAATTATTAAAGAAGGTGTACATCCCTCCCATCGCTGTGTCTGCGTGAATATAGATTGGGCTTAGGCAATGCGTGCTCTCTAGCTCTTCGGCAACCTGCTTAATTTCCTCTAAGTTGTCAATTCCAAATGTATCGGTTGTTCCCATTGTAGCAAGAACATAAAGAGGAACACCGCCTTTTGCTATTACCTGCTCCATTTTTTCTTTCAAGTCTTCTATATTCATAGAATGGTCGTGATTCACTTTCACACGAATCATATTTTCTACGCCAATTCCCGCTGCCTCTACAGATTTATACAAACTATAGTGGGAAAGTTCGGAACAGAAGCAGTATAGATTTCTAGGTATACCTATTTGATTAGAGGTTGGCGCATAGCGGGCGATTGCAAGACGTAAAGAGTTAAAGACAGCCCCTTGTCCTCCCCACGTTGTATATCCTGCACTTAAATTTTCATCATATCCGATTAGTTTGGACAACATACTTGTGACTTCGACCTCTGCCGTAGCTGCTGCTGGGCCTTCCACATCCCAAAGATTGTTTCCATTAACAAGCACCATCACTAAATTCCCGATAATACTAGCAATATTCGGAAGAGGCGCAGCATTGGCAACATAGTTTCGATTGACATAACGATGGCCATCTACCAACTTTAGAAGCTCTGCCATCACTTCATCCATTGGCACACCCGTTGTCGGGACGTCGGCTTTTTGAATAATACGATTATAATAATCCTCTGTGTACTCTGGCATCTCTCCAAGTGTTAGTTTGTTAGGATCCTTTAATTCATCTATCTTCGTTAAAATCGTCTTAAAATGGGACAATAATTCCTCTCTTTGAAAGTCATTTCCGTCCATACTAGGAAACAATTTTTGTATTTCCTTCATCGTTTGACCTCCTTGATATTTTTACTAGAAGTAGTTTTTATTTAAACAATTTGATAATCCCGCTACAACAGACAAGTCCAAATAAAAAGGCCCACACCAAGGCGGACATAAAGTGAAACTTCTCATAGGAGTGATTAACCTATGAGAAGCTATTTATCTTTATATTGCTACGCTAACCTTATCTTGAGCAAGTTGATCCACTTCTGTTTCAGCACCTTGATTCCAAGTAGATAGTAGTTTGTCTACATCATTTTTCAATGCTAAAAGGTTCTCTGCTTCTTGCACTAGTTTTTGCATCGTTTGTAGTTCATCATCACTAATTTCAATTAATTCCTCAAACATTTCAACCGATTCTCGTGAGATAGATGCTATCTGTACAATGGTTGTCATAATTTGCTGGGAAGAAGAAGACAATTCCTCCGTACTTGCAGAAGAATTTGTATTATTTTCGGCAATGGTTTTTGTAGTAGCGAGAATTTTTTCGAACATCGTTCCAACCTCTAAAATGTTCGTGTTTGTATCTTTAAACTCTTCTGTTCCCTGTTGCATTGATTTTACAACTATACCCGTTTCTTCTTGGATATTTTTTACAATATTTGATACTTCAGAAGAAGATTGACGAGACTGTTCAGCCAGCTTTCGTACCTCATCTGCTACAACGGCAAAGCCTTTACCGTGTTCCCCTGCACGAGCTGCTTCAATTGCTGCGTTCAATGCCAATAAGTTAATTTGTTCGGAAATCCCCGTAATTACTTTTACAATTGTACCTATTTCTTGAGACTTTTCTCCAAGTTTGTTAATAGCATGGAAGGTTGTATTGATCGTTTGGTTAAATTGCTCCATTTTTTCTAAAGAGTCCTTTAACTTCTCATTTCCTTCTTCCGTCAATTCTAAAGTAGTATTGGATTGTTCAGAAATTTGATTGGATCTTATCGATAAATCTTCGATTGCCTGAGCCATTTCTTCCATCGATAGCGCGCTTTCCTCTGTAGCTATTAATTGTTTTTGTAACCCTCTGCCTACCTCGTCAATAGCAGCTCTAACAATATCAGCTTTTTCTGTAGCATATTCACCAATTTCAGCTAAGTTTTCTCCCTTTTTATGCACATTTACTGAAAAGGAAAAAAACTTCTCTCTAATACGATCTAAAAACTCAATTAGTTGATTAAATGTAGCATGATAAGAGCTTGTCCCCTCCACTTTGCTACTCATATTACCTGCTGCTATTTCTTTCATCCCATTTATTATTTCATTATTGATATGCGGATGATGTTTCAGTGAAAAATATCGGTAAGCAAAATACACTGTTGTAACTAATAAGATAACAATAATACCTAGCAATATAGCTTCCATGATTAATTAACTCTCCTATTTTTATATTATTTATTTCAGTTCTTTAATAATGATATATGTTCCGTCAGCTATTGTTGAAGGGATTCTATTAAGTCTGCTATTCTCTTGATACTTATGAACAATATAATTTCCATCTACATCTCTATATTTCACCATATTATGATATTTCTCCATCACACGCATGGACTTAGGGTTTGTCGCTTCTCCTAAAACAGCCTTCAATCCTTGTGCAGCTGCTTTCGTTATTAATATATTTCCTAATTCCTTAATAACTTCGTGACGTTCCTGTTCAGCCGTTACTCCTAACATGAATAAATGTAGCATTTCCCCATTCTTCATATCATTCCCAGTACGTTCTTTATAATCTGCCATGAAACGTTTATCCACATCTTCCAAAACGTGAAGGATAACATTCATATCAGAAAAAGAACCTTCAAATACATCTTCTCCAATAATCTCCGGCGCATTTGTATCTCCAGCAAGTACACCAACCACATTATGACTGCTATCTAGAGCGACTGCACAATATCCTTGCTCAATGGTAGAATCTAGATAATCCTTCGTAAATTGATAGAAATCTTCATAGCCTATATTTAATTGACCAACCATCGGCTCTTGAACCCATTTCCCCACTACATCTACTCCAATAAAAGAGCTGGCAAGACAATTTGCAGCCTTTTCGATTAAAGCTGTTTGTTCCTTTGTGATAATCTCATATGTGTATAAAGCTTGTGTTTTTTGCAATTTTCCCAACGTCCCTTCTACTCATTAGATAAAAAACCCCTTCGTATTACTTGATACCTAGCCTTACATAGAATGAGATACACGATCAATAAATGTACCAGTAAAATCAATTCTTTCAAGGGCATTTCTAATTTGCACTTGAGCAATTTTAGATGAGGGTTTCACTACAATAACATCCTTAAAACCTAAGCTACAATAAAATTGCATCGTTTGTTCCAGCTGTGGTACAACCTTTGACGGAACAGGCGTTTGGTGGGTACCATCAACAACAAAGGTATAATCTTTTCTTGATACTTTATTTATCGTATCCTGTAAATCAACCATATACCCTTCAGCGTCTTCCGCTCTCATCAATCCATGTACCTGAACATGTACTTCTTTTGCGTTTTCATCTATTGCCATCTTATACTTCTTTTTGTCTACTACAATCATCACTAATCTCCTTTTCTTTTAGTCTACCTACTTTATATTTTCAACATTTTCCACAGAAGTCCAAAACAAAATAGCTATCCCAGACATAGATAAATAGGGATAGCCAAATAATCGCTTGATGTTATGTTTGGCAACCCGACTATCATTATCCAGAAGGATTTTAGACTCGTAGCTTTGCGTCCTTACCTTTCGATAAGTTTGCCTTTATTCATTATAGAAAAACAATAGTTCTAATATCATATATGTATATTACTATATTATTATAAAGAACTTGTCATTTTTTGTCGATACTAGTATTTTTTCTTCATCGCCATTTTTACAAAAATAGTTCTAATTACTCTGATCTAACTAGTAGACATAAGATAAATCTCTACAAAAATTAAAAGCCTGTTACTCCTAGTGTCGAAAGGTCGACTATTACTAGAAGTAACAAACTTAGTTTACTAATCAATCCTCATCATTATTAAACATGTGCCCAAATACCGACGCTCTTAATCTCTTTATACTCAGGCTGCCAAACTGCATCTTCTACAGCTTTTGGAACATCCGTAACCGTAATATCTGCTCTTGTAATCCCTTCCTCTATAGCAGTCTTTGCCACTTCAATCGCAACATAGATAGATACTTCATATAATTTTTCAATCGAAGGAAGTAATGATGCACCTGGTTGGTTAGTCTCGCACATCTTCGCGACGGCATTGGCTGCTGCTGCGAACATTCCTTTTGAAAAAATTTGTGCTTTTGCAACAATAGCTCCTAGTCCCAAGCCTGGGAATATAAATGCATTATTTGACTGCCCAATTTCATAGGAAACACCATTATATTCTACATTGGCAAAAGGGCTGCCTGTTGCAATTAAAGCCTTGCCATCTGTCCATTTAATCAAGTTTTCCGGCACTGCTTCAGCCAGTTTAGTAGGATTGGACATAGGCATAATGATTGGACGTTCCACATACTTTGCCATTTCTTTCACAATCTCTTCCGTAAAAGCGCCTGCTTGGCCAGAAGTACCAATTAGGATAGTTGGTTTCACTCTCTTAACTACTTCCATTAATGCTATGATTCCGTTCTTATTCTTATCCCAATCCTTTACTTCCTCCGCTTTTCTTACATAAGGCAATTGGAATTTAAAGACATCAGGTGTTTCATCTGTCAATAACCCTCGATAGTCAATAGCCCAAAAACGATCATAAGCTTCTTCCATTGTTAATCCTTCACTCAGCATGGCATCTACCAATTGATCCGCGTTACCGAGACCACCAGCACCTGGTCCAAAGACAATAATACGTTGATCCTTCAGAGAAGCTCCTGTGACTTTCAACGCAGACATAACAGCAGCAAGAGTCACCGCACCTGTTCCTTGGATGTCATCATTAAAGGTAAGAATATTATCACCATATTTATTTAAAATATTTCGTGCATTCACATTGCCAAAATCCTCCCAATGAAGAAGTACTTCTGGGAAAAACTTTCTTGCAGTATGAATGAACAAATCAACGAACTCGTCATAACGTTCACCACGGACACGAGGGAATTTATTACCAATATAGATAGGGTCTTCAATTAAAGATTGATTGTTCGTACCAACATCCAACACAACTGGCAGAACACGGCTTGGATCGATACCTGCTGCAGCTGTATATACTGCTAGTTTACCTATCGCAATATCTATACCACCAACCCCTTGATCCCCAATACCAAGGATACTTTCAGAATCCGTGATGACGATTAAATCAATCTCATTTTTAGACTTTCCAAGATTATGAAATGCTTTTTCCACGCCTTCAGGATTATCAATAGAAAGATATAATCCACCCGGACGGCGATAGCTATGAGAATATGACTGGATAACCTCACCGACAGTAGGTGTATAAATGATTGGGAGCATTTCCGCTATGCGTTCCTTTATAAGTTGGTAAAACAGAACGACATTACGGTTATATAAATCATAAAGAAAACGATTTTTTTGAAGATTTGTGGTTAACAGTGAGAATTGCTCATAAACTCTATTCACTTGTTCATCAAGAGTGAGCACTTGTGGGGGCAACAGACCTACGAGACCTAGATCCTCCCTTTCCCCATTCGTAAAAGCTACTCCTTTATTTAAAAAAGGATTAGAGAGAATTTCTTTTCCTTTTAGTGTTGTGATAATTACATTCTCAGATACGCTCATTGTGTCGCTCCTTCTTTCTATATTAATTAAAAGCTATTAATCTTCTATTATCAAAAACTAGCTACTTCCTTTAATGTTAAAGTCTTTTGCTCTTTTCCACTAGACTATTTAACTTAAATTCATTATTTTGTAACTAAATAACGTAAAGGATAAAGGGAAACTTCCATCAATGGGGGTTTTCCTTCCTCCCCCACTGATGGTTAGTTGAACCAATCGACAGTTGTTCTCCCACCTATCTCGTATTCTCATAAGCTTGACGGGGAGAAGTCTTACTGTCCGTTTAGAGTGGAATAAAAGGTAGGCAAAAAAAGCAAAAGGCTACTAAGCTCAAAAAAAAGAGATACAAGCAGCCTTATTTATATTATGAAATTTAGCAAAACGACATATGCTATTAAGAAGATTTAACTAACATAAGAGATTAATCCAAATCTTTTTTAAAAAGTTTTTTTAAAATTATTATAATACTAAAATACAGCATGAAGTTTTTTTGTAATTAAAAAAAGCACTTATAGGAATAGAAGGTTATGCCCTTGAAACTAACAGATTGTCATGTTTTGATGCTTTTTTTATCTCAAACTACTATTACGGATTATAATAATTGAAAATTCTTTCTTCTTATGTGTATAGTTAAACTGATAAAACAGCCAAAAGGAGTGGGGACTCATGGGTTTACAAAGAAATTGGGCAGGTAATTTTCAATATAGCACAACTAACTGGCATGAACCTGCATCTGTTGAAGAGGTTCAACATTTAGTATCAAGCTTAGCAAAACTACGTGTAATCGGAACACGTCACTCGTTTAATAGCATTGCAGATTCGAATGAGAATATAGTATCTTTACAAAAGCTCAATAAGGTCTTAACCATTAATCACGAAAAGGGAACTGTAACCGTGGAGGCCGGAATTAAGTATGGAGATCTTTGTCATGCACTTCAACAACAAGGCTATGCCTTACATAACCTTGCCTCTCTTCCCCACATTTCGGTTGCTGGAGCATGTGCAACAGCAACACATGGTTCAGGCAATAACAATCAAAATCTAGCTGCAGCAGTATCCTCTATGGAAGTTGTGACAGCAGATGGAAGTATTGTAACCTTTTCCAGAGAAAAATCAGAGGCGGATTTACATGGCGCTGTCGTTGGACTAGGTGGTCTTGGAATCGTCACAACCCTAACATTAGACATCATGCCAACTTATCAAATGAGGCAAGATGTTTATGAAAATCTTCCGCTCGCTCAATTAGCTCACGATTTTGATACTATTTATTCCAGTGCCTATAGTGTCAGTCTGTTTACAAATTGGCAGGACGAAATATTTAATCAAGTGTGGCTGAAAAGTAAACTAACAAATGATCAAACTTTTTCGTTGGGAGAAGACTTTTTTGGAGCAAAAACGGCTAAAGAAAATCTCCATCCTGTACCTGGGGTCGGAGCAAAGAATTGCACAGCGCAGCTTGGTGTACCCGGGGATTGGCTCGATCGCATGCCACACTTCCGAATGGACTTCACTCCGAGTAAAGGGCAAGAGTTACAAAGTGAGTACATTCTGGCCCGAGAGCATGCCTATGACGCTCTTTGTGCACTTAGCAAAATCCGTAAACATATTGCACCACATTTATTTATATCAGAAGTACGAACAATTGCCCAAGATGAACTTTGGTTAAGTCCATCCTATAAGCAGGATTCCGTCGCCTTTCACTTTACGTGGCAGGAAAAATGGGAGCAAGTTCAACAGGTGCTGCCATTAATCGAAGCCCAGCTTGAACCTTTTCAAGCAAAACCGCATTGGGGGAAACTGTTTACTACTTCGCCTTCCAAAATACAGTCATTATACGAAAAGATGCCTGCTTTTCAGCAATTGCTTCTGAAACATGACCCTAAAGGGAAGTTTCGAAATAACTTTTTGAATAAATATATATTTAACGAGGAAAAATGAATTCGTTTACAAAAATAATCACTTTTGCTAGAAATAGGTAGAAATACAGCTTTCTATAATTAATACAAGAAATGCAATAGCGTCTTCTAAACAAGGGTGCAGTCAGTAGGCACCCTTGTCAGCGTTTCTAAATCTCAATTATAATAGGAAGAATCATTGGCTTGCGCTTTGTTTGATTAAATAAATACTGTCCAACTGATTTTTTTATATTTTGTTTCATTACATTCCATTTGTGAATATTCTCCGATTGCAAGTCGTTCACAGTCGTTTTGACCAAACGGTTTACTTCTTTTAGTAGTTCATCTGAGTCACGTGCATAAACAAATCCCCGAGTAATCGTATCTGGTCCAGAAATTATCTTCCTGTCTGCCTTGCTAATGGTGATAACGACAACAAGCATTCCGTCTTCAGATAGCTGTTTTCGATCTCGTAATACGATATCTCCAACATCGCCAACACCCATTCCATCCACATATGTATCTCCTGCTGGAACAGAGCGGGTCTGACGAGCAACTCCATTTTCGATATCGACTACTTCTCCGTTTTTTATAATAAAGGTATTTCCTTTTTCCACTCCAACTGCTTCAGCTAACATCCGGTGATGGTGGAGCATACGAGTTTCACCATGAATGGGAATGAAGTAAGTTGGTTTCATCAAGGTTAACATCAGCTTTAAGTCTTCCTGATAGCCATGACCAGAAACATGCATTCCCGTAGTACTGCCAGAGCCATAAATCACTTTAGCTCCCAACTGAAATAAGTTGTCGATAATTTTCGAAACATCTTTTTCGTTTCCTGGAATTGGGGACGCTGCAAGTATAACGGTATCTCCAGGATAGATTGTGACATCACGGAAGTTTCCACTTGCTAACCGTGATAAAGCTGCCATTGGTTCTCCTTGACTGCCTGAACAAAGTATGGCAACCTTTTCTGCTGGTAGTTTATCGACTTCGCTAGCATCGATTAACATCCCTTCAGGCATAGTAAGATACCCACGTTCCATAGCAACATCTACAATATTGACCATACTGCGCCCAAGCAATGCAATTTTTCGATTCGTTTTCATAGCCGACTCTACTACTTGCTGAACACGATTGACATTCGATGCAAATGTAGAAACAAAAATTTTCCCGCTTGCTTTTATAAAGGCTTCATCCATGTGAGAACCTACCATTTGTTCAGAGGGAGTCAGCCCTTTACGCTCCGCATTGGTACTTTCTGATATTAAAGCTAAGACTCCCTGCTGACCGATTTCTGCCATCTTATGTATATCGGCATATTGGTTATTGGCAGGGGTTAAGTCAAATTTGAAATCCCCAGTCTGGACAATATTTCCTTCCGGAGTATGAAAAACAACTCCAAGACAGTCAGGTATACTATGACTTACTTTAAAAAAGGAAACTTTCCGCCACAATCAATAACAAAAATCTCATCCTCATATTGAACGACATACATGTTTTTTCCGATTTCATTGATTCCACCAAGGGCAAAAAAAGACAAAGGATTTTCAGTGACCTTCATTATTCTCCTCCTATCAAACTAAATATGATTATTATTCCTTTTTTGTAAAACTTCCATGCAAAGGAAAGAAAACAAATCACATTTATTAAAGAAGGCTCCCCACTATTGCGGATTAATAGCAAAAGCACTATACGAAAACAGCCATTCAAAAAGAAAAACCCCTAATAAGGGGCTTCAATCGAAAATATAATACTTGTCATTCGAACTATTTCAAGTTTTTAATACCATTTTCTAGTATTTCCATTTGCAGCAAAATCTGTTCGTCTGTTATGGTCTTATCTTCCCCATTTATAATCGCTTTATATAAATCGTCATATACTCTTCCATAATCACCATTTACAGATTTCACTGTTTCTTCGTGGATTGTACCTTCTTCATCCATATATGTTAGGACTCCATAATGTTTTATTGTATCTATACCAAAATCTTTGTTATCAGGCATGTAAAATAACTTTAAATGCTCTTCTTGGCGATCTTTCGTTTCTTTCACAAAGCATCCCTTTTTACCATGTACAACGAAGCTAGGTCTTTCCTTCAGCCTAAAATAACTGGATTTTACCGATATTTTCACCTTATCATAATATAAGTCTAAATCAAAATAATCATTCATTCTTCCTTGTCCTAATAATTGCCTTACATCATAATGGATGTTATCCGGCTTGCCAAAATAGCTGATAACCTGATCTAGTGTATGGCAGCCATGTCCATATAAAAATGACTCCGCAGGATTAAAGGACTGTGCAGATTCTGGTACTTCGGGACGATAATAATCGTAATGCATTTCCACTTCCAGCAAGTCCCCGAGCTTTCCTTCTTCGATAACCTTTTGAACAGTTAAAAAATCACTATCAAAACGTCTGTTTTGATACGCCTGAACAATTAATCCCTTCTCTTTTGCCATTGCAAATATTTCTTTTGCCTGTTCAGAGGTTTCCATAAAAGGTTTTTCAACCAAACAGTGTTTATTATGTTCTAATGCTAGTTTTGTGTATTCAAAATGGCTGTCATGTCTTGTACAAATAACGACAAGTTGAATGTCCTTGTCATTTAATAGCTCATTTAAATCCGATGTATAATTTACTCCTGCAATTCGATCCCAGCTTTCCCGCTTAGGATTTCTTTGATAAATTGTTTTTACCTTTATATTCTCTCTTTGCAGCACAAACGGCAGATGATATCTGTTTGTGCTTTTTCCATTTCCAATATAACCAATAGTAAGCATAAGCAGCCTCCTAAAATATATTTGTTTAATTTCTTCTTTTATTATTTATCCCATTTTTCTTGCCATTTGTCATTTGAAAAGCACCTCCTTGAAATTTATATCAAGAGGTGCTTCTCTATTTTATATCGCCTTATTTACTTATTACATTAAGTGGATTAAGTGGAATACGATCCCCACTACGAACAATCCAAGAATCATAACAATTGGAGAAACTTTCTTTCTAAGCAACCACATGCAAAGTAGTGTTAACAATAATCCAGCTAAACCAGGAATTAGACTATCTAAGTTACTTTGTAATGTAGTGACTTTAATAGGATCTAACGAAAGCCCTGCGGCTTGTTGCTCTAAAGCGGTTTTAACCCCTTCTGCTCCAGCAGGTAACTGATCCCAATCAATATAAGCACCTTCGTCAAGCTCTACCGAGGATACAACAGGTGTAAATTGAACCGATACCCACCGGTTAACTAATGCACCGAGGATAAACATCCCGAGAATGGATGCCCCTTTAGTGATGTTTTGAAGTAATCCACCAGATAAATCGTCCGTAATTTTAGACCCAGCTTTGTAACCAACTTCTTGTGTATACCAAGTGAAGCCCATACGGATAAGGTTCCATGCAAAGAAGTAAATAATTGGTCCAAGAATGTTACCAGTCAATGCAAGAGAAGCTGCTAATGCACCAAGGATAGGTTTAACTGTAAACCAGAAAACTGGATCTCCAATACCAGCTAATGGTCCCATCATACCTACTTTAACCCCTTGAATTGCCTTATCATCAACAGGCGCACCATTTGCCCGTTCTTCTTCAAGCGCTAATGTTACACCAATAATAGGTGAAGCTACATAAGGATGTGTATTAAAGAACTCTAAGTGACGTTTTAGTGCTTCAGCACGATCTTCTTTTGATTTATATAATCTTTTAATGGCAGGAATCATCGAAAATGCCCAACCACCGTTTTGCATACGTTCATAGTTCCAAGAACCTTGAATAAAAGTAGAACGCCACCAAACCGAAATACGATCTCTTTTTGATAATTTTAATGCTTTTTCCATTGTATGTCCCCTCCTTCTTAGTAATTATCGATAATATCGCCTAGTGGATCACCAGTGTTTCCGTTTCCGCCATTACCTGAGCCGCCTTTGTTAGAAAGCGCAATATAGATAAGAGCAAGAGCAACACCGATAGCCCCAAGACCAATAAGTGTAATTTGTGAAACAGTCGCTAATACGAAACCAATTGCGAAGAATGGCCATACTTCTTTTGTAGCCATCATGTTAATTACCATTGCATAACCAACTGCTACGACCATTCCCCCACCGATTGCTAAACCATTTGTCAACCAATCTGGCATAGCTGTAAGTAAGTCACTCACCGGACCTGCACCAATTGCGATAATTAATGCAGCTGGAATAGCAATACGTAAGCCCTGTAAGCAGATAGCAACAATATGCCATAGTTCAACTTTTCTAATGTTTCCTTCTTTTGCTGCCGCATCCATCAAATGTACTAATCCTGTTGCAATTGTACGAACGATGATTGTTAATAATAAACCAGCTACTGCAAGTGGAACAGCAATCGCGATTGCTGAAGATACTCCCGCATCCCCTTGACCACTCAATACTAAAATAATTGCAGATGCAACTGATGCTAACGCAGCATCCGGTGCAACGGCAGCTCCAATGTTCGCCCAACCTAAAGCGATCATCTGAAGGGTTCCACCCAAGATAAGACATGGTACTAATTGCCCTGTAACTAAACCGACTAACGTACAGGCAATGATTGGTTGATGGAAATGGAATTCATCCAAAATTCCTTCCACACCAGCTAAAAACGCTACAATAATGACTAATATTATTTGAATCATATTCAAATCCATGTTTATTAATCCTCCTTTTTCTTCGATAATAGGATTATTTTCGTTTGTTTAACTCTTCTTGCGCCTTTTTGATTATTTCATTCATGTTACCTTTTGAATCGTTCGGAACTTTACGTACGTCGAAGCTTAAACCAGCTTCCTTTAACTTAGCAAATGCATTAATATCGTCTTGGTTAAAAGCCAATACCTTATTCGGTTGAACTTTACCTGGTGAGTGTGCCATCGAACCTACGTTGATTGTCTTCAATGGAACGCCACCCTCAACCGCTCTAAGCGCATCTTGTGGATTTTCAAATAGAAGCAATGCGCGTTGACCACCAAAGTGTTGATCATCTTTTGCAAGCTCGATCATTTTTTTCACAGGAACCACATGTGCCTTTACACCTGGAGGAGCAGCCTGTTGGATTAATTTCTTACGAAGGTCATCCTTCGCTACTTCATCAGATACAACAATAATACGTGTAGGTTGCGTAGTTTTTGTCCAAGCAGTCGCTACTTGTCCATGAAGTAAACGAGAGTCAATACGAGCTAATACGTATTCAAATTTACCAGGAGCACCAGCATTTACTGGTTGAGCAGTTGCAGTAGCAGCTGTTTCTGCTGGTTCTAATGTTTCAGGTCTTACTTTAACTCCTTCTTTTGCTGTCCCTAAAATATGTGCGGCAATTTCATGTGCCGTGTTCATTGTGAAGCGTGATGCATAAGCTTCAATCAACATTGGTAAGTTCATACCAGCAACGATTGCCCATTTTTCATTGTTTTCTTCAAACAAGCTATTGGCTTGGTTGAAAGGAGTTCCACCCCAAAGATCGACTAAGAATAGTACTTCGTCTTGGTTGTCGAAAGAGGCAATTGCTTCTTTCATTTTTGCCTTTACATCTGCAGGTCCTTCGCTCGGCATCAATGTAACAGCTTTTACATTTTCTTGCTCCCCGAAGATCATCGACCCAGATTGCAACATACCACTGGCAAATTCACCGTGACTAGCAATGATAATTCCTACCATCTTTTTACCTCCTATTATATTTTTTACAGCTAAATATGGAGAATCCACTAAAATATCTTTTCAGCTGCATTTTCATAGCTCATCTAAAGCGATTACATAAAGCGATTACAGATTTCATACAATAAAAAAGGCATGAGTAAAAAGTCAATTTAAATGAAGCTATGGGTATAGAATGCCCCTTAATGCTTCATTCAAACATACTTTTTTACTCATGCCTGATCGAATCAGTAACACGTAAAAATAATGCCGATGGTTATTTAATTTCTGCAAACGCTTTAAATGGAGTGTTTAATTATTCTCGCTTCACTTTAGTAAGCTTCCAAAAAAATTATAGCATACCGAATATTCACTTTCAATAGGGAAAATATTTTTTTGGTTCCGCTATCATCTTACCAGTGATGACTCTTTCAAGATCATTACGGAGATGCAGGTTAATCGTTTAAATCCATAATATTCAGTACTTCTTCTACTTTCAAAAACTCTTACTTTTTTGATTTAATTCTCAATCCACGCTTAATAACATCAAAGAAACTCAATGATTGGACCATGCGTTTCGGATCAACGTATTCACGGATTACTCGCAAAACTTTCTTCGGATCTTTAGAGGAAAATGTATACGTCCCATTTCGCTTAGTTTGGACGGAATAACGGGGTATCCATTTTCCTTTGAACATGATCGAAGCGATTACATAATCAACTTCTTCCCAAGGAATCTGTATAAACTTACGAGCATCACGGCTATTAAAGAATTCAAATCCTTTGTCCCCAATCATAATCTTCCCATATTCTGAAATTCCCGTATGCGAGGTTGCATTAATAACTAAATCGACTTTTGTGTTAATTGATTGGACCATTTTTTTACTCCATTTCTATCTTTTAATACTAATAATTATACGTGTTTTTTTGCTTTAAGCAAATACTCTGGGGAAGTTCACATTATCTTCGAAATTATGAGAGATTGATGAAGGGTCTGATATATCTTAGCAGAAATCATGGATAGTCTAGATAAGGGGAAATATGAATCTTCATTTTTTTCCCAATAGTAAAATAGGTCTCTAAAAGTTCGATCAAACTTTTAGAGACCTCGATCATTATCTTCTAGTTAGTAAAATGTTCGCATTTCACTTTCGTTTTTAACAAGTCCTTTTCTATTATATCAGCATCTCCAAAGTTGTTTTTCCAAAAAGGATGCCTGTAAAAAGAACTTAATATCCAAAAGTTCCTGAACCTGTCTTTTACGATTTTCTTATAAGCTTTAGTGTCCAAGGTAAAGCAACCCCAAATACTAGCAAATAACAAGGAATGGAATAAATAGGTTTCCATCCCTTTAATTTTAAAAAGCCTAGTTTTCCTAATATATACTCCATTAAAAATGATAATAATGAAAATAAAATTACTCTAATTAGCTTTGTAGGAGATTTATAACGATTTAAAAACAAGATTGCAATTGTAACAGGTCCTACAATAAACATAAAATAATCAGGTATCCCACCGATTGAGGAATCTCCTGAATCTAAAAGATCGAAAATATAGAATATTACAATATTAATTAACCAGCCATAAAATCCAACCATTCCACAAAGTAATATCCACTCATTTCTTGAAATATTTTTAGTTGTAGTGATTGAAAAATATAGTAGTATCGATCCTGTTAAATGAATAAACCATGAACCTTTTGCTGTAAGGTTAAGTCTTTCTACTACACCATTCCAGTACATAGCTAACCTCCGTAAATAAATTTAATTAGTTGTATAGACTTATTTTTTATTATTTTCATTAACGATTTATTTATGTAAATTATTATAAACCTCCGAATAACTAAATCATTTTCACCCTAATTTACTTTTTCAGATGCATAATATCGGACAAACAATAAACATATTTTATCACTAGTGTTGCACTAATTAAATTTCAATATTAAAAATACCCATAATCTTCACTATTTTGTTTTGTGCAAAGAAAAAGTCCTTTATAATGGAAAAGTCAGGTGGTAACCCGTCCAAATCCACTAATAAAGGACATCTCACATGGACAAGATTACACGAAAAAATTCATTTGGACAATGGTTTTCACCAATTAATTCTCATTTATTTGAGGAGCAAGTGAAAACATTAAAATTAGATTTCTATACGAAAAAATTAACGACCGAATCGTTCCTAAAATTATTCCTGTTTGCACAATTACAGGAAATTGAGAGTCTTCATGCACTAAGTGATAGTCTTTTCAATGACCAACTTCAAAAGGAGATCAACCTTGATTCTATTAGTATTTCTCAGTTATCACGTCGATTAAATGGGTTGAATCCTGACCTTTTCCAAAGGCTATTTCTCGATTTAGTATCACAAATTCATGCTAAAACACACTATACAAAACTGGTCATGCCGTTAAAAATCATCGATTCAAGCACATTGCCACTGAATTTGACCAATCATCGTTGGGCTAAATTCCGCAAAACAAAGGCCGGTGTGAAACTGCATCTACGCCTTGTGTTTATGGAAAAAGGGATTTCCTATCCTGAAAAAGCGATCATGACAACGGCAAAGGAACATGATCGCAATCAGCTTGAAATCATGGCGGATGACAAAGAATGCATGTATGTGTTTGACCGTGGATACTTAGACTACGAACGCTTTGATCGAATGACCGATGATGGTTTCTTTTTCCTCACCAGATTGCGAAAAAATGCCGTCATCAGGGAAGTTTGTGATTTTAAACTCCCAGAAGGAACGACTGTTTTGTCGGATCAAATGGTGATCATTGGTACGATTCAAAATCGAGCTGAAAACTACTTTCGCCTTTTAAAAGTCATGGATTCAAAAGGGAACCTACTTCACTTAATCACGAATCGCTTTGATTTGAGTGCCGAAGAAATTTCTGAAATGTATAAATCTCGTTGGGCGATTGAGTTATTTTTTAAATGGATTAAGCAACATCTCAACATAAAGAAATTCTACGGACAAAGTGACTGGGCCATTCAGAATAAAGTTTTTATTGTGCTGATTGTATTTTGCTTACATGTTCTAGCACAAATTGAAACAAAAAGTAAGCGAAAAACCTTACAAATAAGCCGTTATTTAAGGGCAGCCTTATGGAAACCAGCACACATCTGGCTTCGAAAAATTGAAGGCAAAGCTATCCCTTAATAAGCTAATTGTCGTTGTCACACAGGTCTAATTGTAAATAAATTTCCAAATGGATGGAGCCACCTTTAATTAGGGATTTACCTTTTTGGCTCCAAACCGGAAGAACAATTAAACTGAAAATTAAGACACTATTTATGCAACGCTAGTGGTAAAATATGTCTTTATAATAAAAAAATCTCTCAGAAATAAATTTCCGAGAGATCTTTTTTATTATGTGATCAAACCATGTTGTCTTCGAAGCGTGGCCTTATAAAGGGTTTATCCCCCTTATTACATCATGCCGCCCGTGAGTTTAGAGTGTGTAATATCGTTAACGAGAGGTGCTAAAAGCGCGGTATTGGATATTGTTGGCTGTAACATCTTTAACGGGGATTTACCGTTTTTATGGGATTGCGTTAGCAAAATGTTAGCATTTTGATTAAATACTCAGAAGGTGATCGCGTATTAATATGGAGGTGGTGTTTACCTTAACCTAGTTTTTGCGCACTTCCATATTTTCGAAGTTGATGATTAATTTATGTGCAAGAAAAAAATCACTCCCGATGATTCCGTCAAATCCATGCATTTCTCTAACATCACCGAGCTCTATAGTGAAATTATTCAGTCGAAACTCATCAATATTCATACCACTTACTTTTTGTTCAATGCAGATTTCCGTACCGCCAATTCCGTACATCTTTCGTGTAATTGCATTTTCTAAATCGAGCATCAGACCAATTTCTTCACATAAGTCTGTATCTAAAATGGTTGAAGAACAGCCGGTATCAAGGAGTACGTTGCTAAATGTCTTTTTCTGTCCAACATATTCAATTTCAACAGAGACTAGAGGTAAGCGGTCATCCAGTTGAAATTTCATACTCTTCTTCGTACTCCTATATATGGCTGCTCAATTACCTTTATTTCTTCGTTATTCGTGTGAAAGATATATAATTCACGATTTTGATTTTCCCCGTGTAGCTTTTTATACACTTTCCATGCTGCATTGCCATTCTCAAAGTCATCAATTACCGACATTTCTTCGATGATTCTTTCTTTTCCTTTTGCTTCAGACTTTAATGCTTCTACTAAGACACACCTTTCTGGAAAATGCTGACGTACTTCAGACCATTTCATTAACATCCCTCTTCCGATTCATTATTTTATAAATTTCTTTATTAGAACAATCATACAAGTTTGCACTACAATAGAATTTCTTTTGTGTCATCTAATTTTTTAATACTAATGGGTTCGGATATTTCAAAAGCCAACACTGCTGGACTAAGGAGGAATATTAATTTAAATTTAGTATAACAAATAACTATACACCACAGCACTTTTTGTATTTTTTCCCACTCCCACAAGGACAAGGATCATTTCTTTTAGGCTTTTCCACTGGCAATTCAATTTTATTGCTATTTATTTCCGGACTTCCTTGTAAAACTGCCTTTCCCGCTTCCTTCATCTCCTTATATCGCTTTTTTAATAGCTCCATTGCTTCTGCACTATCTTTTAATGAACCCTTAACAATCTCATCCACTTGTCTCTTAGAAATACCATAGATATCAAGAATCTCATACCTTTTCCTTTTCAAAGATAATCTTATAGCAAACTCAGAATCATTATTTTCGCTTTCTGTAAAGATAAGAATAACATCATCACATTTGCAACTTGGATTCATACAATACTGATCATAAATAATATATTTTATATCATTTACTTCAGTTCCTAAGACAAGCCCTTTTTTCTCTTCAAACACATCAAAATAACTAAAGGTATTACCACTTAAAATATCAGATTTTTCCATAGTTTCCACTTTTTTATCATTCCTATTTTCAGTCTATTAAAAAATGCATTCAAAGAACGATCCACTATTGAACATTATCTGTATGACCAGAACCATTCTTGATATAAATCTATCCATTTAAAATTCTTATGTCCTTCATCCAATTTGATGCTAGCTAATGGCAGTATTACTTTTTTCCTACCCAACCTGCATTCAACAAGAATTCCATAATTTTCGTCTACTTTCATCTCTTGGTCTAAATGAATACAGCTGACTTCAAATTCTGCGATTTCTAAAGGGCCAACTTCCTCTTCATATAACGCAGTAAAAGGAAATATCATATGTTGTAATAGATATTCATAAAAACTCATTAAACTTGTCTCTTTTACATTGAGTAATTTGTCCATATAACTTGCTTTATATTTATTACCACTCTCTAAACCGCTTATTCCTAATATTTGGGCAGCTTGAATTTCCCATTCTTCGATTTCAATCTGCTGATCATTCAACATATCTTGAGGAACGATTAATCCATTTACTATTGAAAGATTATTAAAAGGACTACCTTGAACAACTGACTCTATCGAGAAATTACTATCAAAATAGGTCATATTAAACATATCTCTAATTTTCTTCGACTTTTGCGAAGTCGTACTTTGCTTGGTGCCAAAATACTCAAAAATTTCTGTAGCAGACACATATGGTTGACTAGATTTATCAAATAAAAAATTAATCGTTCCCAAAGCATGGATTACTGCCGCAGCCCATATTTCAATACGGCCTGACAGGAATGGAATGTCTCTTTTTCTAGCCATTTTGTTTATTAATTTTTCAATTACTCCCTCATATTCTTCATTTAAAAATTGCTTACTAAACTCAATTGTTAATTTCAGTAATTCTGCCTTCTTTTCCTCTACCTTTTCTTTTGGTTTAGTCATACTCCACAACCTCTAATCTATTAGTCTGCTCTTAAAGTAGATTTTCTTAATTAATAGGAAAATTCGTTATCCTTTTTGTTATGACACTTTTTACATCTTTTCGGGTATGAAAGACCTTTTTTCTTATAAAATTGCTGCTCTCCCGTTGTAAAGGTAAATCGTTCTCCACATACCCAGCATTTTAAAAGTAGGTCATGCGGTTCAATACCCTCTAATGCTTCTTTGATAGATTCTGTTTTTTCCTTTACAACTGAATGATCAAACGGCTCTTTTCTATTTAATACATTTATAGTTGTTCGAATCTCATCTCTTACCTTTTTATAATCAACTTTCTCCCATAATTCTAGATAAGGGATAAGTCCTTGATCTCCGAATTCTTTAATCTTCTCAAGCAGCAATAGAATCATTTTCCTATTCCGATCCTTTAGATAGCTCATATCGGGATTTTGCTTTCCCTGCTTGACCCATTCCTTCCATTCATTTAAAAGTTCATCCGCACATTGATCGGACTCTATGTACCACCCCCGCTCTGTAAAAACAATCATTGGTAGTCTTCCATAATACTCAATATCTAGAAAATCATAATCGATCATCCAGTCAATTTTTTGCATAATTTCATCTAGATTTTCTGATTTATAATAACCATAGACAGGACACTTATCCAGCTCCAGCTGTAATACTTTCTTCTCCCGTGAGCCCTTTAAGATTTTGGCAAGAAGTGTTCTTCCACCTTTAGCAATAATTTCATCAGCTGCTCTCAATATGACTTTTATTTCTTCATCAGATAATCGATCAGTCTTAGATTTCATCAAAATGGTAAGTCCTCCTCATCACCCCAGTGATCAGAAACAATCAGTTTTTCTTGTTTTTTGGGCTTTCTTTTTAATTCTTCACTGAGAGCAGGCTTAAATGTAATGACCCTATTGAACTTCTCCTCATATAGATCACGAATCCATACTTTTACAGGTGCTTTCCATAGCTGATTAGGCGTGGGGATATTTTTAATTAAGCCCTTAGCTGTCATCCCCAACTCCTTAGCCATTTGTAGATCAGTCTCATTCAATTTGCATCGTTTTTTGGCCTCTGCCCAAGCTTGTGAATTCCTTTTTGCCACCAACACCAAATCCTTCTTTTTAGACAATAAATTGTGAAAGATATTCTGCAATATAACTCATTATCCTTTTGTCCACCCACTAAACTTTTAACATTTTTTATCACTGTTCAGATTTTCAACTCCCACAACATTTCTTAAATTTCTTCCCGCTCCCACATGGGCAAAGATCGTTTCTCCCCACCTTTTGACGGGTTTGGAGACTAATGACCTCTCCTTTTTTATTGGGCAAAGGCGGTAAGACCTTCTTTTCCTGCGCGAATAGCTCTTCCGATGTATATCCCTTTAAATACCATTCCCTCGTATTATTCATAAGAAGAACAACGGCATCCATCAGTCTTTGCACTGCTTCTAAGCTTTCAAATGTCAGTTGAGTCTGTAAATATTGAAGAAGCTGACTAGGTTGATTGCCTAATTTCGCATGCATAATACAGTCCTCAACAAACTCCTTCGCCTCTTGTTTTGACATCCGATACTCTTTCGTAAATAGAGATAAAAGTTGAGAATAACCTTTTGGACACTCCACATAGTCCGTTTCACCTGCTTCAAGGAGCTGTTTCTTCGAGAATGGATAGTAATCAATATTCTTTCTAGATGCCTGCTCCTCTAAAATAACTAAAGGGTCTAGCACTTCCCAGTAAGAATAGCCATACCTGTTAATGTATATTTCTTGATAGTATTCCATCGCATCAAATATAACCTGATTGAAGGCAAGGTAATCTGGGTGAATAGGCGTGTATTTCTCAACTAAATGCACTAACTCGTCATGCGGCACCGTTCCAAAATAATAGAGTAATCCGCGGGTAATCTTTATCCATTCCGTATTCCGCTTAACATCTGTAAGTATCGTTTCGTCTTGAATAATTTTCACTAGAGAAGGCAATAATTCCAAAGGGATCATGACGATTGGATTACCATTTTGAAAACTAGTAAACATAAAACCAGTTTTATGGAGATACTCCATCTCCTCGATTTCTAGATTGTTTGCGCTCATAACTCCATTATTGGCAATGATATTTTTTATTAAAAATAATCGTCGCTCATCGAACTGACTGATAATATTTCTGAAAAGAACAGGGATTGCCTCTGCCAAAGATTGAATTAACTCCGCCTTTTTCATCGAGCTTATATTTTTAATTTGCAGCTTTTTCCGGATGTCTTGAAGATCTGCGACTTTTAATGCGGATAGCGCTTCCTTTAATGAAACTATTCCTATTATCTTTTGATTCTTGTTTTTATTTACCACCATTTTTTACCCCTTTCACATTGCGTCCACCTCTGACAACATCAAAAGCCACGGCAACTCCTTACTAGCCATCTTTTTCATCTCATATTTATTTTTTCATTTTATCACACATGTGCTTAATATGAACACTTGAAACGGGGCCGACTACTCTAAAAGGAACTTTCTTATTCCTCCAACTAAACTTTCAGATATAAAAAAGAAGCTTCCCATAAGTTTGCTCAACTCATGAGAAGCGTCCTTTAAAAACTTCATGTTAACAAAAATGTTAGCATTCCACTCTCATCTTACATAAAGCCCTTATATATCAAGGGTTTGAGGGCGTTTATTACATCATGCCGCCCATTCCACCCATACCGCCCATATCAGGCATTGCTGGTGCACCTGCTGGTTCTGGCTTGTCAGCAACTACAGCTTCTGTTGTTAAGAACATAGCAGCAACTGAACCTGCGTTTTGTAAGGCAGAACGAGTAACTTTAGTTGGATCAACGATACCAGCTTCGATCATGTTTACCCATTCGCCGTTAGCAGCGTTGAATCCTGTTCCCACTGGTTCGTTTTTCAATTTCTCAACGATTACGGATCCTTCTAGACCTGCGTTGAATGCGATTTGACGAACTGGTTCTTCGATCGCGCGTAGAACGATGTTGATACCAGTTGCTTCGTCGCCTTCTGCTTGGATAGCAGCTACTTTATTGTATACGTTTAGAAGTGCTGTACCACCACCTGCTACGATACCTTCTTCCACAGCAGCGCGTGTAGAGTTTAGAGCATCTTCGATACGTAGTTTGCGTTCTTTTAATTCTGTTTCTGTTGCAGCTCCAACTTTCACTACTGCTACACCGCCAGAAAGTTTTGCAAGACGTTCTTGTAATTTTTCACGGTCAAATTCAGAAGTTGTTTCTTCTAATTGAACACGGATTTGGTTAACGCGTGCTTGGATATCATCAGATGAACCTGCACCTTCTACAATTGTAGTAGTTTCTTTTGTGATTACTACTTTTGCAGCGCGTCCTAAAGATTCAATAGATGTTGTTTTAAGCTCTAAGCCAAGATCTTCTGTGATTACTTGACCGCCAGTTAAAACAGCGATATCTTCTAACATTGCTTTACGACGATCACCGAATCCAGGAGCTTTAACAGCTACTGCAGTGAAAGTACCGCGAAGTTTGTTTAATACTAATGTAGCATTTGCTTCGCCTTCAACGTCTTCTGCAACGATTAATAATGGTTTACCTTGTTGAACAACTTGCTCTAACACTGGTAAAATTTCTTGAATGTTTGTAATCTTTTTATCTGTAATTAAGATATATGGATTTTCAAGAACAGCTTCCATTTTATCTGAGTCAGTTACCATGTAAGGTGATACATATCCACGGTCGAACTGCATACCTTCTACTACGTCTAGCTCAGTAGTGAAACCTTTTGATTCTTCGATTGTGATAACACCGTCGTTACCAACACGTTCCATTGCTTCTGCAATTAATTGTCCTACTTCTTCATCAGCTGAAGAAATTGCAGCAACTTGGGCAATAGAAGCTTTGCCTTCGATTGGTTTAGAGATAGCTTTTAGTTCTTCAATTGCAGTTGCAATTGCTTTGTCCATCCCTTTGCGGATACCCATTGGGTTAGCTCCAGCTGTAACGTTTTTAAGACCTTCGCGAATCATTGCTTGTGCTAGAACTGTTGCAGTAGTTGTCCCGTCTCCAGCAACATCATTTGTTTTGCTTGCTACTTCAGCAACTAGTTTTGCACCCATGTTTTCGAATGCATCTTCTAATTCGATTTCTTTAGCAATTGTTACACCATCATTTGTGATAAGTGGTGAACCATATTTTTTCTCAAGAACCACGTTACGTCCTTTTGGTCCAAGTGTTACTTTAACAGCATCTGCTAGAGCATCAACCCCACGCAGCATAGCACGGCGAGCTTCTTCACTAAATTTAATATCTTTAGCCATTTTGAAAAACCTCCTCAAGTATTGTTTATCATGTATTTTTTATAATCAGTTAATCTCTTATGTTTAAAATAGAATTAGCCAACGATAGCTAAGATGTCGCTTTCGCGAAGAATCAAGTACTCTTTACCTTCGTATTTCACTTCAGTACCAGAGTATTTTGAGAAGATAATGCGGTCATCAACAGATACTTCAAGCGCAACACGCTCTCCGTTATCTAATACGCGACCAGTTCCTACAGCTACTACTTTACCTTCTTGAGGCTTTTCTTTAGCAGAGTCTGGTAATACGATACCACTTGCAGTTTTTTCTTCTGTTTCAACAAGCTCAATAATAATACGATCTCCTAATGGCTTTAACAAGTGAAACAACCTCCTCAAATTATATACATTATATTTTCTTATTAGCACTCAATCACTATGAGTGCTAACACAATTATTATATTAATTAATCTTTTCTCATAATGCAAGAGACAAGACTTATTTTTTCGTAAATTTTTTTTCTAGACTCTAGCTCCCTTACAAAGTATATACGTTAAAGCCTTAAATATTCACTCTTTCTATTATTTTAGTTGTTACTATTTGAAACTGAGCACTGCTTATTAGTAGAATAGAAAGTATGATTGTTTCTATTCTCCAATATAATAAGTACGAACGACTTATATATATTCTTTCATCACCATTTTATTAAACCATTATTATTTAAAGGAGCTTTTATTTTGAAAAAAGAATATTGGATTATCTTAATAGCTTATATCGCTATGCAGCTTTCTACATTTGTCGGAGTTCCAGTTGTTCTTTTTATCGCTGATTTACTGGGCTACAATCCAGCTTCTAAAGCGATACAATTTCAAGCTGGCGTTATTTGGCTAATATTTAGTTTTATCCTTACTTTAATCATCTGCCTTCTTTTATTAAGAAAAGAAGTGCGAAATCCAATGCGTTCGGATGTAATGAGCTTGCCTGCATCTATTGGATGGGCTATCGGCGGAGTTTTTCTTTCTTTATTTGCCCAGAGCTTTGCCGGAATAGTTGAGCAATTATTAGGCATTAAACCTGGTTCAGAAAATACAGAACAAATCATGCGTATTATCGATTCCGCGCCTTTTGTTATTCTGGTTGTGAGTATCATTGGTCCGATTTTAGAAGAAATTGTTTTCCGTAAAATTATTTTCGGCTCTCTTTATCAACGGTTCGGATTTTTTATCTCTGCACTTGTAAGCTCCCTTATCTTTGCAGTTGCTCATATGGATTTTGTCCATATTCTCCTATATGCAAGCATGGGTTTTACATTTGCTTTTCTTTACGTAAAGACCAAAAGAATCCTTGTGCCAATCTTCGCCCATGTCGCAATGAATACACTGGTAGTTATTCTGCAATTAAACTATGACAGAATTATCGAATGGCAGGAAAAGTACTCGGGCGTAACACAATTTATTGGAGGATTTTTATAAAATGAGAAGATCACCGTTATTTTCAGGAGTTCTATATATTATTTTTGGAGCTCTGTTTACGTATTTTGCTATTCACGATCTACAAAGAAACCAAGACTGGGGATTCTATACGTATTTATTAGTCATTCTGGCAACCTTTGACATCGGATCAGGAATAAAGTTAATCAACTTCCACTTCATCCTGAAAAAAAACCAAAATGATGCAAAAAAACCGAAGTAATAGCTATTTAAAAGCTTTTAATATGTAGTTGGAGTTTTAAAGAGCAAGCAACTGGCCAGAGCAAAAATCAGCAAATCTCAAAAAAATGCGTGTATAAGAATGTAGTTAGCCCTACACCCTTATACACGCATTTCCTTTTTATTCTTCCGTTTCCTCAACCTCTACTTCTACATCTGGAGTAGGATAGTGCTTTAAGAAATACACAAGTGATTGTAATTCCACAGCCAAATCAATATGATGAACCCGTACATTTGCAGGCACATTTAACCGCGCTGGAGTAAAATTCAATATCCCTTTAATATTACTTTCTACTAAACGATCCGTAATTACCTGAGCTGTACTTGCAGGAACTGTTAGTATCGCTACTTCCACACCATTTTCTTGGAGAACCTTTTCTAAGTCATCCATATGATAAATAGGCACATCGTTCACTAAAGTGCCAATCTTTTCTTCTACAACGTCGAATCCTACTTCTATTTTTGTGTTATTATTTTTTAAGAAGTTATATTTTAAAAAGGCAACTCCAAGATTACCAACACCAATTAAAGCTACCTTAGTTAGTTCATCTTGGTCTAATGTTTTACGGAAAAATGATAATAAATAGTTTACATTATATCCATACCCTTTTTTTCCAAGGGCGCCAAAATAAGAGAAATCCCGTCTTATGGTAGCAGAATCTACTTTCACCGCTTCACTTAATTCAGCTGAAGAGACTCTCTGCTTGCCTGATGAATGTAAGTTTTTTAAAAAACGATAGTATAATGGTAACCGCTTCGCTGTTGCCTGCGGTATTTTCATTACCTCATTATGCATACTTATCCCCTACCTATATTTAAAAATTAGCAGTTATTTCGACTGCTCTCTTTTGTAATCGCCGCTTTTTCCACCCGATTTCTCGACTAAATAAGTGGGGCCAATTACCATTCCTTTATCCATGCTTTTACACATATCATAAATTGTTAATGCTGTAACAGATGCAGCGGTCAAAGCTTCCATTTCTACACCAGTACTTCCAACTGTCTTTACCGTCGTTGAAATAATCAAGTGAAAATCCCCTGCATCCTCTTCCCATCGAAACGATATATCGACACCCTTCAACATAATAGGGTGACACATAGGTATGATATCAGCCGTTTTTTTGGCAGCCATAATTCCAGCTACTTGGGCAACAGCTAAAACATCCCCTTTTTTTATTTCCTGCTTCGTGATTTTTTGATAGATTTCTTCACTTACTTTAACACTAGATAGCGCTACAGCTATGCGAGCGGTTTCACTTTTTTCTGAAATATCAACCATTTTCGCATGGCCTTCTTGATTAAAATGTGTAAACTCCCCCATAATAACACCTCTAAGCAAAATGATACACTATTTTAAGGAGAATGTGTATTTATTATCACTTTTTTCCCGTTTCCCCTTTATTGCAGTATAACGTATTTTTAGGTTACACTTATGATACATAATCCCCTGAGGTGAAGAAATGATACTATTACAAGTAAATCAGCTGACCAAGCACTTTGGAGCTGAACTTATCTTATCAAATATAAAATTAGAAGTACAAACAAGAGACCGGATCGCTCTAGTGGGAAGAAATGGTGCTGGGAAATCTACTTTATTAAAAATAATCGCTGGACAGCTATCTTATGACTCCGGTGAAATCATAAAGCCGAAAAATGTCGAAATAGGCTATCTTGCCCAAAATACTGGCCTCGAATCAAGTCTTTCTATTTGGGATGAGATGTTAACTGTTTTCCATGAACTTCAATTAAAAGAGCAGCATATAAGAAAACTAGAACAACAAATGTCTGACCCTAGCACAATCGAAAACCCAGATGCTTTTGAGAAAATTTTAAAAGAGTATGATCATCTGCAATTCGAATTTAAAGAAAGCGGCGGCTATCAATACGAAGCAGATATTCGTTCCGTTTTACACGGACTAAACTTTAATACATTCGATTATAGTACAAAAATCTCTACGTTAAGTGGTGGGCAGAAAACAAGATTAGCATTAGCCAAACTGCTCCTGACCACACCAGATATTCTGATCTTGGACGAGCCGACAAACCATCTTGATATTGAAACACTATCTTGGTTAGAGCAATACTTGCAAGGCTATAAGGGTGCTGTACTAATTGTTTCCCATGACCGTTATTTCCTTGATAAAGTGGTAACTCAAGTTTACGAAATATCTAGACACTATATTCAAAAATTTATTGGTAACTATAGCGGTTATCTTGAGCAAAAAGCGGCAAATTATGAGCGAGAAATGAAACTTTACGAAAAACAACAAGATGAAATCGCAAAACTGGAAACATTTATCCAGAAAAACTTAGCACGCGCATCTACTACTAAAAGAGCACAAAGCCGCAGAAAAACATTAGATAAAATGGAACGAATGGATCGCCCAGATGGAAATGAAAAATCGGCGTCCTTTGGTTTTGAAATTACCAAGCAAACGGGAAATGATGTTTTGAAAATTAATGATCTTTCCATTGGCTATAAAGATAATATCGTATCAGAACATATCAACTTTCATATAAATAGAGGCGATAGTGTCGCACTTGTCGGTCCAAACGGTGTTGGTAAATCTACATTATTAAAAACAATTATTGAAAAGCTGCCAAAGCATGCCGGATCGATTACACTGGGATCAAACGTTATGATCGGCTACTATGATCAAGAACAAGCAGAATTAACGTCAAATAAACGAGTACTGAATGAATTATGGGATGACTTCCCACTGACACCTGAAAAAGAAATTCGGACTGTACTCGGTAATTTCTTATTTTCAGGAGACGATGTTTTAAAAACAGTGAATTCTTTAAGTGGTGGAGAAAAAGCAAGATTAGCATTATCGAAGCTAATGATGGAAAAACCTAATGTATTAATCTTGGACGAGCCAACAAACCATTTAGACTTAGACAGTAAGGAAGTGCTCGAAAATGCCTTAATTGATTATCCTGGCACCATCTTATTTGTTTCCCATGACCGTTATTTTATTAACAGGATAGCAACAAAGGTAATTGAATTAGCTACGGAAGGATCCACAGAATTCTTAGGTGACTATGATTATTATGTGGAAAAGAAGCTAGAACAAGCAGAAATTCAAGCATTAGAAGCGACAGCTGCTATTCAACTAGAACAAGATACAGGAACGGAAGAAAAAACTTCTTACCAAATGAGCAAAGAAGCAAAAAAATTAGAAAGACAAAGAGTAAGAAGAATCGAAGAAATTGAAACAACCATTGAAGAATTAGAATCGAAAGTATCGGAACATGAAGCCCTTCTTTGCGAACCTGAAGTCTTTCAGGACCACGAAAAAGTTTTAGAGCTAAATAAAAACCTTGAACAGCTAAAAGATCAAATGGAGCGTTTAATGGATGAATGGACCGAATTGTCAGATAAGTAAAAAGTACTGGGTATTCACTTACCCAGTACTTTTTTTCCACATTATTATCCACATATTAAGAAGTTATTATATAAGCTTTCCACATGTTTATACACATTATCCACAAAAACATAATAAATTACTCACATTATCCACAGTTTGTGTATATAACATCATATTTATTCACAATTACTCTTTTCTATGCATATAAGTAAAAAGTCTTATTCTTTTTCATTGTGGATAGTTATATCTAATCCTGGATTTCCGTTCAAATCCAATTCAGCTCGTTGCCCCTTTTCATAAAAAATAGTTCCCGCTGCAGCAATCATTGCGGCGTTATCTGTGCATAAAGATAATGGAGGGATAGTTAGTTTCACAGAATCCATTTCCTTAAATTTATCCACAAGCGCTGTTCGAAGACCTTTGTTAGCCGCAACTCCACCAGCTAATACAACTTGTTTCACCTGATATTCTTCTGCTGCTTCCACAGTCTTTGATACTAATACATCCACTACACTTTCTTGAAAACTAGCGGCCAAGTCTTCTGGTCTAATAACTTCTCCTCGTTGCTCTGCGTTATGCACAGTGTTGATAACTGCTGATTTTAATCCACTGAAGCTAAAATCATATGTACCTTCTATCCATGCTCTTGGTAGTTTCACCGCTTTCGGATTTCCCTCTCCTGCTAATCGATCAATATGAGGTCCACCTGGATAAGGAAGATTGAGCGTTCTTGCGACTTTATCGTATGCTTCTCCAGCCGCATCATCTCTTGTTTCTCCGATAACCTCAAAATGACCATGCTCTTTCATTAACACTAATTCTGTATGGCCTCCAGAAACCACAAGTGCCAATAAAGGAAATTCTAAGTTATCCACAAGTCGATTAGCATATATATGGCCAGCAATATGATGTACACCGACAAGGGGGATATCATGTGCAAAACTAATTGCTTTCGCTGCATTTACTCCTATTAAAAGAGCCCCTACTAAACCGGGTCCTTCTGTTACGGCAATAGCATCAATTTCTTCATACGTTATACCGGCCTGGGAAAGTGCCTCTTCTATTACAAGCGTAATTTGCTCCACATGATGTCTTGAAGCAATTTCTGGAACAACTCCGCCAAATCGTTTATGGCTCTCAATTTGAGAAGCAACGATATTGGAAAGAATTTCGGTTCCATTTTTTACAATAGAAACTGCAGTTTCATCACAACTTGTTTCCATACCCATTATAATCACATTATTATTCTTCATAATTTCACCCACATTACTAAAGCATCTTCTTGATTATCTGTATAATACTTCTTTCTGATTGCCCCATTTTGAAATCCCAGTTTTCTATATAAATTCTGTGCCACGACGTTCGTTACACGGACTTCTAATGTCATAGAAGTAGCTCCCATTTTCCTTGCCTCTTCCATTACTTTAGTAAGTAATGTTTCACCAAGCTTTCTCCCTCTGTACTCTGGTAAAATCGCGATATTAGTAATATGTGCTTCATCTACCACAATCCATACTCCACAGTACCCGACCAACTCTTCTTCATATTGAATCACAATATACTTCGCGAATCGATTTTGTGTTAGCTCATTATAGAAAGCTTCTTTACTCCAGGGAGTAGGAAAAGAGATTGTTTCGATTTTAAAAACATTATCGATATCTGCGACTGTCATATAGCGAAATTCGAATGCTGACATTATCCCCTGTCTTCCTTTTTCTCTTTATTTGCCTTAAGCCAATTTGCCTCTGCCTCTGCTAATCGAATATAGTTAGGTGTAAATGTATGTATCGCTTCTTCCGGTCTCGCTTCACCTAACATTGCGAGAATAGACGGTCTAGGATTAAAATCCACTGCATCTGTTATATGAGCAAACTTCCCTAATCCCCCTGTAAAAATATCTTGGTGTATAGGCAAATCATTCCCTACAAACAATATTCGCTGTTTTAATGACGCAAGCTGTTCTACCCAATCAGTAGACAGAATCAATTGGTCATTTTTTACGACTTCCATATCATTGCTGGTAAATTGATATAGCCCAGTATAAATCTGTCCTCTTCTTGCATCAAATAGGGGAGAAACATACCCATCAAAATATCTTCCCACCGATGCAGCAAGTACTTCTAGACTAGAGACACCCACTAATGGGATGTTTAAAGTCCACGCAAGTGTTTTAGCAATGGTTACTCCAATCCGAACACCTGTATAAGATCCAGGCCCTTTTGCTACCACAATCTTGGAAAGATCCTTTGGTTTTATATCACAATCCTTCATTAACTGTTCAATTGCAGGCATCGCTCTAATCGAATGGTTCTTTTTCAAGTTTGTAATATACTCCCCAATTACCTTCCCATTTTCATATAAAGCAATTCCTAAAACAAAATTCGATGTATCTATTGCTAATATCTTCATTAAAATAACTCCTTACATAATTGCATATAGCGAGAGCCCTTTGGGGATAGTACAATTTTTCTACCCGATGTGTTATCATAAAATAATTGAATTTGCAGGTATTCCAGTGGCAGTTGATCCTCAATTAAATGAGCCCACTCAACAACAGTAACTCCATCCCCTTCAAAGTACTCATCAAATCCTAAATCCTCATCGCTATCCTTTAATCGGTAAACATCCATATGATATAAAGGCATTTTCCCTTGATATTCTTTAATAATTGTAAAGGTAGGACTATTAACTGTTTTAGTTATTCCTAACCCTCTTGCTATTCCTTTTGTAAAAGTTGTTTTGCCTGCTCCAAGGTCACCTTCTAAAGTGATGACATCTCCGGCTTCTAAGAGTGATGCAATTCGTTCAGCAAAACCAATTGTTTCTTCCGCATTATCTGCCTTCCATTCAAAGTTATTCATAAATTACTCCTAATACAAATTTAATAATGGTATTATCCTTTATTATACTCAATAACTTAATGAGTCTAAAGTAAGTCTCCTTGTTTTTTCGTGGAAACATGCTCAACTTCCAAATTTCATTTGTGTATCTAGTTATCCACAGTGTCTCCATTTTAAAAATTCCTAGACGAACAAAAAATCCTTAGGTTTATTCCTAAGGATTTTTTCATTGTTTGATTGCGGGGACAGGATTTGAACCTGCGACCTTCGGGTTATGAGCCCGACGAGCTACCAGACTGCTCCACCCCGCGACGATATTAAATAATAAAAGCCTGGCGACGTCCTACTCTCACAGGGGGAGAACCCCCAACTACCATCGGCGCTGAGAAGCTTAACTTCCGTGTTCGGTATGGGAACGGGTGTGACCTTCTCGCTATCGCCACCAGACTATTTTATTTTGAGGTTATTCCCTCAAAACTAGATTATGAAGTAAAAAGAAAGAAATGAGTAATCATTTTGTCCAGCTCCAACGCCTATCGCCTATCAAACTTCCGATCATCTCCCTACGATAAGTCAACATCGATTCACTTACGTTCATCGTGTTTCCTTTATCTCAGTCGATGCTCCTCCAGTTTCTACGTCGATAAACAGGCGTTTCCGCTTTTCATTTTAGTTAAGTCCTCGATCTATTAGTATCAGTCAACTCCACATGTCGCCACGCTTCCATCTCTGACCTATCAACCTGATCATCTTTCAGGGATCTTACTAGCTTACGCTATGGGAAATCTCATCTTGAGGGGGGCTTCATGCTTAGATGCTTTCAGCACTTATCCCTTCCGCACATAGCTACCCAGCGATGCCTTTGGCAAGACAACTGGTACACCAGCGGTGCGTCCATCCCGGTCCTCTCGTACTAAGGACAGCTCCTCTCAAATTTCCTACGCCCACGACGGATAGGGACCGAACTGTCTCACGACGTTCTGAACCCAGCTCGCGTACCGCTTTAATGGGCGAACAGCCCAACCCTTGGGACCGACTACAGCCCCAGGATGCGATGAGCCGACATCGAGGTGCCAAACCTCCCCGTCGATGTGGACTCTTGGGGGAGATAAGCCTGTTATCCCCGGGGTAGCTTTTATCCGTTGAGCGATGGCCCTTCCATGCGGAACCACCGGATCACTAAGCCCGACTTTCGTCCCTGCTCGACTTGTAGGTCTCGCAGTCAAGCTCCCTTGTGCCTTTACACTCTACGAATGATTTCCAACCATTCTGAGGGAACCTTTGGGCGCCTCCGTTACTTTTTAGGAGGCGACCGCCCCAGTCAAACTGCCCACCTGACACTGTCTCCCACCCCGATCAGGGGTGCGGGTTAGAATGTCAATACAGCCAGGGTAGTATCCCACCAATGCCTCCACCGAAGCTGGCGCTCCGGCTTCCAAGGCTCCTACCTATCCTGTACAAGCTGTACCAAAATTCAATATCAGGCTGCAGTAAAGCTCCACGGGGTCTTTCCGTCCTGTCGCGGGTAACCTGCATCTTCACAGGTACTATAATTTCACCGAGTCTCTCGTTGAGACAGTGCCCAGATCGTTACACCTTTCGTGCGGGTCGGAACTTACCCGACAAGGAATTTCGCTACCTTAGGACCGTTATAGTTACGGCCGCCGTTTACTGGGGCTTCAATTCAGAGCTTCGTCTTACGACTAACCCCTCCTCTTAACCTTCCAGCACCGGGCAGGTGTCAGCCCCTATACTTCGCCTTGCGGCTTCGCAGAGACCTGTGTTTTTGCTAAACAGTCGCCTGGGCCTATTCACTGCGGCTCTCTCGGGCTTTAACACCCAAAAGAGCACCCCTTCTCCCGAAGTTACGGGGTCATTTTGCCGAGTTCCTTAACGAGAGTTCTCTCGCTCACCTTAGGATTCTCTCCTCGCCTACCTGTGTCGGTTTGCGGTACGGGCACCATAAATCTCGCTAGAGGCTTTTCTTGGCAGTGTGGAATCAGGAACTTCGGTACTATATTTCCCTCGCCGTCACAGCTCAGCTGACATGGTAATGGGATTTGCCTCATTACCGGCCTAACTGCTTGGACGTGCTAATCCAACAGCACGCTTACCCTATCCTCCTGCGTCCCCCCATTGCTCAAATGATTTAAAGGTGGTACAGGAATATCAACCTGTTGTCCATCGCCTACGCTTTTCAGCCTCGGCTTAGGTCCCGACTAACCCTGAGCGGACGAGCCTTCCTCAGGAAACCTTAGGCATTCGGTGGATGAGATTCTCACTCATCTTTCGCTACTCATACCGGCATTCTCACTTCTAAGCGCTCCACCAGTCCTTACGGTCTAGCTTCAACGCCCTTAGAACGCTCTCCTACCACTGACATCATAGATGTCAATCCACAGCTTCGGTGATACGTTTAGCCCCGGTACATTTTCGGCGCAGAGTCACTCGACCAGTGAGCTATTACGCACTCTTTAAATGGTGGCTGCTTCTAAGCCAACATCCTGGTTGTCTAAGCAACTCCACATCCTTTTCCACTTAACGTATACTTTGGGACCTTAGCTGGTGGTCTGGGCTGTTTCCCTCTTGACCACGGATCTTATCACTCGTAGTCTGACTCCCAAGAATAAGTATTTGGCATTCGGAGTTTGTCTGAATTCGGTAACCCGATGGGGGCCCCTAGTCCAAACAGTGCTCTACCTCCAATACTCTCAATCTTGAGGCTAGCCCTAAAGCTATTTCGGAGAGAACCAGCTATCTCCAAGTTCGATTGGAATTTCTCCGCTACCCACACCTCATCCCCGCACTTTTCAACGTGCGTGGGTTCGGGCCTCCATCCAGTGTTACCTGGACTTCACCCTGGACATGGGTAGATCACCTGGTTTCGGGTCTACAACCACATACTATTTCGCCCTATTCAGACTCGCTTTCGCTGCGGCTCCGTCTCTTCAACTTAACCTCGCATGTAATCGTAACTCGCCGGTTCATTCTACAAAAGGCACGCTATCACCCATAAAAGGGCTCTAACTACTTGTAGGCACACGGTTTCAGGATCTATTTCACTCCCCTTCCGGGGTGCTTTTCACCTTTCCCTCACGGTACTGGTTCACTATCGGTCACTAGGGAGTATTTAGCCTTGGGAGATGGTCCTCCCTGCTTCCGACGGGATTTCTCGTGTCCCGCCGTACTCAGGATACACTCAAGAGGGAACGAAGTTTCGACTACAGGGTTTTTACCTTCTACGACTGACCTTTCCAGATCGATTCGTCTACCCCGTTCCTTTGTAACTCCATATAGAGTGTCCTACAACCCCAAGAGGCAAGCCTCTTGGTTTGGGCTAATCCCGTTTCGCTCGCCGCTACTCAGGGAATCGCGTTTGCTTTCTCTTCCTCCGGGTACTTAGATGTTTCAGTTCCCCGGGTCTGCCTTCAGTACCCTATGTATTCAGGTAAAGATTCTATCCCATTACGGATAGAGGGTTCCCCCATTCGGAAATCTCTGGATCAAAGCTTACTTACAGCTCCCCAAAGCATATCGGTGTTAATCCCGTCCTTCATCGGCTCCTAGTGCCAAGGCATCCACCGTGCGCCCTTTCTAACTTAACTTAGTTGTCGGCTAAAGATAAACTTCACATCTCTTCGTCAGCTTCTTCACTCTGCTCCTCACGTACTGTCGTACGCTCCGGTGCTCGCTCCGTCGCTTCCTTGACCTGCTCGTTTCTCTTTACCCTCCATTCTTTGAATAGGTATTCGTTTAATACGATTACTTTTCAAAGAAATAATTCTCTAACATAGAGAATCTAAGATGGCGATTACTCGGTTTCTTTCTTGTTTTTACTATTCATAATCTAGTTTTCAAGGAACAATTTCGGCTAAAGATAAACTTCGCATCTCTTCGTCAGCTTCTTTGCTCTGCTCCTCACGTACTGTCGTACGCTCCGGTGCTCACTCAGGCACTTCCTTGATCTACTTGTTTCTCTTTACCCTCAAACTTCTTACTGTTTTGAGGAATTAATTGCTCCCTCAAAACTGAACAACAAATCGTCAACAATCTATGATGGAATGTAAATTCCATTTTCCTTAGAAAGGAGGTGATCCAGCCGCACCTTCCGATACGGCTACCTTGTTACGACTTCACCCCAATCATCTATCCCACCTTAGGCGGCTGGCTCCAAAAGGTTACCCCACCGACTTCGGGTGTTACAAACTCTCGTGGTGTGACGGGCGGTGTGTACAAGGCCCGGGAACGTATTCACCGCGGCATGCTGATCCGCGATTACTAGCGATTCCAGCTTCATGTAGGCGAGTTGCAGCCTACAATCCGAACTGAGAATGGTTTTATGGGATTTGCTCGACCTCGCGGTTTTGCTGCCCTTTGTACCATCCATTGTAGCACGTGTGTAGCCCAGGTCATAAGGGGCATGATGATTTGACGTCATCCCCACCTTCCTCCGGTTTGTCACCGGCAGTCACCTTAGAGTGCCCAACTTAATGCTGGCAACTAAGATCAAGGGTTGCGCTCGTTGCGGGACTTAACCCAACATCTCACGACACGAGCTGACGACAACCATGCACCACCTGTCACTCTGTCCCCCGAAGGGGAACGTCCTATCTCTAGGAGTGTCAGAGGATGTCAAGACCTGGTAAGGTTCTTCGCGTTGCTTCGAATTAAACCACATGCTCCACCGCTTGTGCGGGCCCCCGTCAATTCCTTTGAGTTTCAGCCTTGCGGCCGTACTCCCCAGGCGGAGTGCTTAATGCGTTTGCTGCAGCACTAAAGGGCGGAAACCCTCTAACACTTAGCACTCATCGTTTACGGCGTGGACTACCAGGGTATCTAATCCTGTTTGCTCCCCACGCTTTCGCGCCTCAGCGTCAGTTACAGACCAAAGAGTCGCCTTCGCCACTGGTGTTCCTCCACATCTCTACGCATTTCACCGCTACACGTGGAATTCCACTCTTCTCTTCTGCACTCAAGTCCCCCAGTTTCCAATGACCCTCCACGGTTGAGCCGTGGGCTTTCACATCAGACTTAAAGGACCGCCTGCGCGCGCTTTACGCCCAATAATTCCGGACAACGCTTGCCACCTACGTATTACCGCGGCTGCTGGCACGTAGTTAGCCGTGGCTTTCTGGTTAGGTACCGTCAAGGTACAAGCAGTTACTCTTGTACTTGTTCTTCCCTAACAACAGAGCTTTACGATCCGAAAACCTTCATCACTCACGCGGCGTTGCTCCGTCAGACTTTCGTCCATTGCGGAAGATTCCCTACTGCTGCCTCCCGTAGGAGTCTGGGCCGTGTCTCAGTCCCAGTGTGGCCGATCACCCTCTCAGGTCGGCTACGCATCGTTGCCTTGGTGAGCCGTTACCTCACCAACTAGCTAATGCGCCGCGGGCCCATCTGTAAGTGACAGCGAGATGCCGTCTTTCAGCTTTCCACCATGTGGTGGAAAGAATTATCCGGTATTAGCTCCGGTTTCCCGAAGTTATCCCAGTCTTACAGGCAGGTTGCCCACGTGTTACTCACCCGTCCGCCGCTAACTTTAAAAGCAAGCTTTTAAAGTCCGCTCGACTTGCATGTATTAGGCACGCCGCCAGCGTTCGTCCTGAGCCAGGATCAAACTCTCCAATAAAGAGTTGATTAGCTCATTGCTAAACTCTAGCTTTTTATTACTTGTTTTGTTTTATAACATTCATTATAAAACGATTATTGTTGACGTTTGTTTGTTCAGTTTTCAAAGAGCAATAAAATAATTTGGAGCGGGTGATGGGAATCGAACCCACGACATCAGCTTGGAAGGCTGAGGTTTTACCATTAAACTACACCCGCATTAATTGAGAGTAATATTCACTTTTGCTTGATATTCATGGTCGGGAAGACAGGATTCGAACCTGCGACCCCTTGGTCCCAAACCAAGTGCTCTACCAAGCTGAGCTACTTCCCGAATATGGCGCGCCCGAAAGGAGTCGAACCCATAACCTTCTGATCCGTAGTCAGACGCTCTATCCAATTGAGCTACGGGCGCATATTTCCGAAAGCGACTTTATAATCATACAATACTTTTTATCGGCTGTCAACACTTTTTTCGATGCGGCCGAGAGGACTTGAACCTCCACGGGGTTAACCCCCACTAGGCCCTCAACCTAGCGCGTCTGCCATTCCGCCACGACCGCACTATAAGAGATAATCCATTGTACATTCATAAATCTTTTTCGTTCATTAGATGGTGCGGGTGAAGGGAGTCGAACCCCCACGCCTTGCGGCGCTAGATCCTAAGTCTAGTGCGTCTGCCAATTCCGCCACACCCGCTTAATTCTAATATTCAAAATGGTGAGCCATGGAGGATTCGAACCTCCGACCCTCTGATTAAAAGTCAGATGCTCTACCGACTGAGCTAATGGCTCGTGGCTGGGCTAGCTGGATTCGAACCAACGAGTGACGGAGTCAAAGTCCGTTGCCTTACCGCTTGGCTATAGCCCAATAAACAAATAAATATAAATGGCGGTCCGGACGGGACTCGAACCCGCGACCTCCTGCGTGACAGGCAGGCATTCTAACCAACTGAACTACCGGACCATTTTTTCTAATAACAACTAACAAGTGACCCGTACGGGATTCGAACCCGTGTTACCGCCGTGAAAGGGCGGTGTCTTAACCGCTTGACCAACGGGCCATGATCTTTAAAATTGCTTTCTGGCGGAGAAGGAGGGATTTGAACCCTCGCGCCGCTCACGCGACCTACACCCTTAGCAGGGGCGCCTCTTCAGCCTCTTGAGTACTTCCCCAAAAATGGCTCCGCAGGTAGGACTCGAACCTACGACCGTTCGGTTAACAGCCGAATGCTCTACCACTGAGCTACTGCGGAATAATTTTTATCGACTTGTCCACTATCTAAACAAGATAGTTATTAGCAGTTGAATTAATCAGCCGCTCTCTTGTCGACTCTTTACATTATAAGGACATATAAATAATAAGTCAAGCGCCTTTTAAAACTTTTTTAAAATAAAAATTAACCACGTTAAGATTGTCTATCCACATCTATTATTTCTTCTAATATTAATCTCCCTCTACATTTCCCACAAACATACTTTTTTATGTCCATTCGTTTTCTTCTCGTATATTTCTGTTTACAAGAAACACAAGAATAAATAAGTAATTTCTTTGATTTTCCTTTCTTACTTTCAGCTGGTAAGGGAGAACAATATCTTGGACCACCTACCCTTTTTAGAAGAGACTTAAAGTCTGCATCCTTATGCTGATAACCTCTTTTTAATAAATGAAGATGATAATGGCATAATTCATGCTTAATGATCCCTATTAATTCATCCAATCCCATCATCTCATAATACGTTTTATTAATTTCAATATTATGCGAACTTAATAAATACCTTCCCCCAGTGGTTCTTAATCTGGGATTAAAAGATGCTTCGTGTTCAAACTTCCTTTTAAAATATTCCCATGATATATCCTCCACTAACCTTTGTAATTCTTCATTTGTCATCGTTCTGCTCATCCCTCCTCAACAAGACAAACTATTATAGCATACAATAATCTTATCACTTACTAAAATCTACACAAATCATGGATACCACTTAAACCAAAGCATATTTTACCCGTTATGTTATTTAGAGTGGTGTCTAAATTTCCGTTTTTTTCAAACAAGTACAAACAGCCTTTTTTCTCGCTTCTCTTATATAAACTAATGGAATTTAAAAGAAGGAGAGTTCTTAAATTAGCCATAACGAAATAAAAGCAAGGAGTGGATATAATGCCTAATTGGTTACAAAACCAAATTAAAAAAGCTTTCTATGAAAAAAACAGCTATCAAGTAAAGCTATTGAATCAATGCTGGTATTACTATTGCCGTAAAAATACTCCTAGTTAACTTTTGCTCTTACTTGATTATTGTACGAATAACTTTCAATCAACTCTTCTTATGTAGGAAAAGCCTGCGTTTTTTAGTAAACGTAGGCTTGCTTCCATTCGTTATTTTTCTTCTTTTGGGCTCAGCATCGTAAGTGCAACTCTTCCCTTATTATGATCTACGCTATCTACCCAAACTGTAACAACATCCCCTACACTTACTATATCAAGTGGATGCTTAACAAACTTGTTGCTCAGCTTAGAAATATGAACTAAGCCATCTTGTTTTACTCCAATATCTACAAACGCTCCAAAATCGACTACATTTCTAACCGTACCTTGTAGTTCCATTCCTGTTTGCAAATCTTCTAGCTTCAATACATCTTTACGTAATAGCGGTGCGGGAAGATCTTCACGTGGATCACGAGATGGACGAACTAATGCATCAATAATATCCTTTAATGTTAATTCTCCCATATTAAGTTCCTGGGCAATCTCCTTTAATGCTACTTTCGTCAAGGCTTCTTTTAACGCTTGCGTGCCAATATCCTGTGACTTAAATCCTAACTTAGATAGGAGTTTTTTCACTTCATCATAATGCTCAGGGTGGATACCTGTTCGATCTAGAGCCTCTTCTCCATCCAAGACGCGCAAGAAGCCAATTGCTTGTTCATATGTTTTTGCTCCTAGACGTGGTATCTTCTTTAATTGCTTACGATTACTAAACTTGCCCTCTTCTTCTCGTTTTTTCACGATATTATTAGCAACCGCTTTGGAAAGGCCAGCGACATATTGTAATAGGGAAGAAGATGCAGTGTTTACATTAACACCTACTTGGTTAACTGCGGTCTCTACGACAAAGTGCAATGATTCAGCTAATTTTTTTTGCGATACATCATGTTGATATTGACCGACACCAACAGATTTCGGGTCAATTTTCACTAACTCAGCAAGTGGATCTTGCAATCTTCTTGCAATTGACACCGCACTTCTCTCTTCTACTTGAAAATCCGGGAATTCTTCTCTAGCAATTTCTGAAGCAGAATAGACACTTGCACCTGCTTCATTCACAATTAAATAAAAGATCTCTTTATTTTGTTTCTTTAGCATTTCTGCAACAAATTGTTCTGTTTCCCTTGATGCTGTTCCGTTCCCGACTGCAACCATTTCTATATTATAGCGGTTAAGAATGCTTTGAAATTTATCTTTTGCTTCTGCAGTTTTTGATACAGGTGGATGTGGATAAATTACACCAATTTCTAATACTTTTCCTGTTTCATCTACTACTGCTAATTTACAGCCTGTCCGATATGCTGGATCTACACCAAGAACCATTTTCCCTTTTAATGGTGGTTGCAATAATAGATTTCTAAGATTTTCTGAGAAAATATGTATTGCCTGTTCTTCAGCCTTTTCTGTTAGCTCATTTCTTATTTCTCTTTCGATAGAAGGCTGAATAAGACGTTTAAAACCATCTTCTAACGCCTCTTTTATAATGCTCGCTGCAGGCGAACGAGTATTTGTTATCCATTTTTCCTCTAAATATTCTATTATCACATCGACAGGAGCAATAATCGCTACTTTTAAGATATCTTCTTTTTCCCCTCTATTTAAAGCTAATGTCCGATGAGGAACAATCTTGTTTACCGGTTCTTCATACTCATAATACATTTCATAAATATTTTTTTCGTCTTTTTCAGCATTTTTAGAGCTAGATTGGATTTTCCCACTAAGCATCGTCTTGTTTCTAATCCATTTTCTGCTCTCTGCGTCATCCGATATGCGCTCTGCCAATATATCCTTCGCTCCATTTATCGCATCTTCGATTGTTAGTACATCTTTTTCTTCAGAAATATATTTACGCGCTTCCTCTTCCAAAGAGTTTTCTTGATTCCTATTTAATAACCATTCTGCAAATGGCTCTAAGCCTTTTTCCTTTGCAATAGTTGCTTTTGTTCGACGCTTTTGCTTATACGGACGATAAAGGTCTTCTACTTCTTGTAACTTGATTGCCTTTGTAATATTCTTGCGAAGTTCTTCTGTCAGTTTTCCTTGTTCCTCAATTAACCGAATAACTTCTTCTTTTCTTTGTGCTAGGTTTTGAATATATGTATAACGATCAATAATATCCTTAATCTGCACCTCATCTAGTGCCCCAGTTTGTTCTTTTCTGTATCTAGCAATAAAAGGGACGGTATTCCCATCTTCTATTAATGTAATAACACTTTTCACCTGTTTCATTGAAACATTCTGTTCTTTTGCAATAATAGATAAATAATCCTGCCCTTTTTGCTGTTCCAAAACCTTCTCCATACGACTCACTATCCTTTCTAATCTCCATCCAACTCACTTGAAACAGTCTTTCCATTTCTCTTACCCACTAAAAGTAATACCTTTTATTTTCACTTACTTCTATTTTATCAAAAGGTCTCATGAAAGCATATTATCAACACATGAATTTACGTTCCCTTCCTTAATTTTGCCGCTCTATCTACTTAAAAACCTACTATTAGACAAAAAGAAAAAGCTTACTTTTTAAAGCAAGCTTCCTAGAATAAAGGTAGAATCATCGTCTGAATTATTATATTTCCCAACAATGTTATCCGCTATGGAGCTAATCGGTAAATATCCTTTTAGCAAGTTTTTAATTCCTTGAATATTAAACCCATCGGAAAAAACAAGAAATTTGGCATGATTCTCAAAAGTAAAACGTTGTGTATGATAATGTTGAGGTCTCCCAGATAAATACCCCGTTACCGGGAGTGGATAGGTTAATTTACCTGAAGGAGAATACAGAAAAAAACGTATATTGCCTACACAGCTATAAACAATGGTCTTAGAAGCATAGTTTATTTTAAAAACACAAACAGCAGCTCCTCTTTTCTTTACTAGAACATCGTTCGATAGTTCCATTAATTCCTCTACTGATTTCGCATGATTTTCTTTTATGATCTCAGTAACTGCAACGGATGCTTCATTTGCGTATTCGCCACTGCCAAGACCATCCGCTAATACACAAACAAAGTAATCATCCGTTGATGTATAAAAAAAGCTATCTCCACAAAGGGTTTTCCCTTTCTTGCTAGTCTGATAGGCGAGTACATGAACATTGTTGTCTTTCAACTCGTTCATAAGATAAACTCCGAATTACTGGATTCTGCCTGTATTGCTTCTTGAAGCTTCTTAATTGCTCTTCTTTGAAGCCTTGAAACATGCATCTGAGAAATCCCAAGTTTTTCTCCAGCTTCCTTCTGACTAAGATTATCCAAATATGTATATTGAATAATGCTTTTTTCTCTCTCCGTTAATACATGCAATACCTTCTCCAGTACTAACTTTTGATTCACTCTTTCAAACCCTTGATCCACATCTCCTACAATATCTAGAAGTGTAACAGTTCCGCCTTCCGAATCCGCTTCAATGGAATGATCAACAGATAACGCTTGATAGCTTCTGCCCATTTCCATTGCTTCTAGCACTTCTTCTTCGGATACCTCTAAATAATCGGCGATTTCATTTACCTTTGGTGAACGTTGTAAATCAGTAGTAAGTTGTTCAACGGTTTTCTTTATTTTAGGGCCAAGTTCTTTAATTCTTCTAGGTACATGAACACTCCACGTTTTATCTCTTAAAAATCGTTTGATTTCTCCAATAACCGTTGGGACAGCAAACGCTTCAAAACTTTTCCCAAAGCTTTCATCATATCGATGAATAGCTCCTATTAATCCGATTATCCCAACCTGTGTAATATCTTCATGAAACATTTTTCCTTTAGAATATTTTCGTGCCAGCATTTCTACTAAGTCACGATAATTTATAACAAGCTTTTCTTGTGCCTGCTCGTCTTGTGTGCTCTGAAATTGTTTTATTAATGCATTTACTTCTTCTTTTGGTAAATGGCGATTAGGTTGAGATTGTTTCTGCATCCCTCTCCACCTGCTCTCCTTCGAGGTATTTAGTCATGAAAACAGTTACCCCGTTATTATGGTGAATCTTTACTTCATCCATTAATGTTTCGATCAAGTATAGGCCAAGTCCTCCTTCGCGAAGAAATTCCACTGACTCATCCTGCTCATAAGGGCCCAAATCTTTTGTAGTGGAATGAAAGTCAAAACTCTTTCCATTATCAGCTACAATAACTTCTAAGCGATCATTATATAATCGAAATCCTATTAAAACTTCTCCTGCGTCATTATTCTTGTACGCATGTTGCACAGCATTTGTACATGCTTCGCTTGTCGCTATTTTTAAATCTTCAATTTCATCGTAGCTGAAGCCCATTCTGCTTGCAATTCCAGATAATGTTAAGCGAATAATCCCAACATACTCTGGTTTAGAAGGAATTTTCATTTCGATGTACTCAAAATGACTCATTGGATTCCACCTTCTATCTTACTATTTATGTCTATAATATCTGCCAATCCAGTTATTTCAAACAATCTAATTAAACGGCTTGATAGACCTATTAACTTGAATTCGCCATTGTTTGCACGAACATTCTTAAATATGCCTACAAATACCCCTAAACCAGTACTGTCCATATAGTTAACATCTGACAAATCTATTATCATTTTTATTCCTTCTTGTTCAGAAAAGGAATAAATTCGCTCTCTTAGTTTTGGAGCAGTATACGCATCAATTTCACCAGAAACCTTGACTTCTACATCCAATTCTTTTTCCTTTACATCGATTATGATATTCATCCCGACCCACCTTTACATTATTACGATATTGTCTTATACCCGATCATTTACGATGTTAAACTTCTCTTTTAAAAATAATTAAAGTAAAATCATCACGCAATTGGAAGTCTTGAATCTTTTCTAATTCCTTATAGACATTTTTGACAATATTTTGTGCATCTAAGTGCATATGTTTTCTTATATATCCAAGAAGCGTTTCTTTATCAATAAAGCCTTCCTTCGTTCTACACTCGGTTACTCCATCTGACATTAAAATAATCATATCACCTGGATAAACTTGCTTTTCAAATTGCTGATATTTTGTTTTTTTATCGACGCCTAGTAGTAATCCCTTTGTTTTCAACTCACTAAACTGCTTGGTTTCTGCTTGATAATATAAGCCAGGTTCGTGACCAGCTGACGCATAATGAAATACATGTGACAATACATCATACGCTCCATAAAACATCGTAATGAACATACTGGGATCTACATTTTGCTCTACAACCCTATTTAAGTTTTCTAATACATTACTTGGTTTATTCCTATTTTCAGGGAGACTATCCATCGCATACTTAATCATCGACATGCACATAGCAGCAGGAATTCCTTTTCCAATTACATCCGCAATTGCAATATTAATCACCTGATCATCATCATGAACAAAGTGATAATAATCTCCATTCATCATTTTAGCAGGAACACTGATTGCGCCGATATCTAACCCATCTGCTTTTGGAATATCAGTGCTTAATAATGTTTGCTGAACATTTGCAGCGATCTCCATTTCACTTCTTAATTCTTGTTGAACATGACGAAGGCTTTGATGTTCTCTATAGGCAAATCCATACCCAATCATGACCTCTAAAAGAATATCAAAGGATTTTGTTACATATTCAGGCATCTCTGGGTATAAATCCATAAGAATTGATTTATGTAAACTGATGATATCTTCTGGCGATATTTTTTGTTCAATGGATTTTCTACTAAACTTTTGCCCTTGATAAAGAGCTTGTTCCGATTCATCTTTAATATAGTTCACAAGAAGATCTCGATACTTAGATTCCATCATTTCCCGGAAATCCATTATCTCTCCCCCTATCTTAGCCACTTCACTGCCTGAATTTCTGTCCCCTCACCGATAGAGGTTTTAATATCAAACTCATCCATCAGCCTTTTTACACCTGGTAATCCAGCACCTAACCCGCCGGAGGTAGAAAAACCGTCTTGCATCACTTGTCTAATATCCTTGATTCCAGGACCACTATCTATTGCAATTAGTTTCAAACCTGATTTCCCATTTTCAAACAGCTTTTCAATACAAATCTGTCCTTGTCCAGCATACAAATATATATTTCTTGCTAGTTCACTAATTGCAGTTGTAATACGTGCTTGATCGACGGTACCGAAGCCGAGCTCTTTTGCAATATTTCTGCCTAATTGTCGAGCAGCAACGATGTCCCATTCATTTACGATTTTTACACAGGATTGGTCTCCCATAGGTCAATCCTCCAATTCCTGTTGTAATTTCTCCAAACCTTTTTCTAGATCTAAGGCAGTTAAAACATCGTTTAAACTGATACCTAGTTCTACTAAGGTGATGGCAACAGCAGGTTGAATTCCTGTCAGTACCACCTTAGCCCCCATTAGCTTCGACATACCGATTACATCACCTAACACTTTTGCAATAAATGAATCTATAAAATCAATGGAAGTTAAATCAATAACTACTCCACTTGCACTAGTCTCATGGATTTTATTTAATAAATCCTCTTGAAACTGAAGGGCTGTTTGGTCATCTAACTCCCATTGAATAGATACTAGTAAATAGTCATAAAGTTTTAATATTGGTATTCTTACTCTATTCACCCAAAACCAACCAACTTTCTTTTAATATATTTTTACAAACTTACCAATCCCTTTATAGGGATTTCTCTATATGACAGAAGCAAATGCTAAATATAGACCTTGGTATTTATCTACATCATATAGATTAATACATTTTTTTTATAGATCTCCAGCACATTTCATTTAACCTGTTTACTTGCTCTATAATTATAATTAGCCTTTCTCCATTTTATCATATTAAGAGAGACTTTCTATTTTCAAAAACTGATATATTGAAAAACAATCGGTATTTTTGGGCATTATTTTCAGTTGAAAATTGACTGATCCTATATTTATATAGGAGATGACTTTTCTATATTCCCATTCTGATTCTTTTTGAAACCTTTTTATACGAGTTAATAAAATTTTTTGTCACACCATAGAGACAGATGCCTACTTTTTTATTATTAGTGCTTTTAAAATTAAAATAGAAAGAACCTCCATTAAAGATAGGAGGTTCTCAAAGTGTAGACAAACCCCTGAATTTTAGATATAGAGGTTTGTCTATAGTATTTTTATTAGTCCCTTTGAATAGGGATGTTGCTCTCCGTTCCAGGGGTTCGCTTTCCGTGGGGCTCGCGCTGAGCCGCTTCGGCCTTTGGCCTGCAGGGTCTCAGCTGTCTCGCTAATCCCACAGGAGTCTCACCCCTTCCACTCCAAGCAACGCATGAAAATTCAATGTAAGTTTCTAAAAATCTTTTTGTCGACAAACTGAGAACCTCCATTAAAGATAGGAGGTTCTTTTACTAACAATATACAGGCTATTTCACATGCAGAACGGTTACTATAAAAAAAAGCGCTACAAACGAGCGCATTCTATTCTTAAAATTCAATGAGACCTAAACTAATTTGTAGAGCTTCATCGACTTTTTCCATCATTCCCTCATCAAGATGAGTAATTTTGTCCGTTAGCCTCTGTTTATCTATCGTACGAATTTGTTCTAAAAGAATTACTGAATCTCTTTCAAAACCATATCGCTTCGCATCAATTTCCACATGAGTCGGCAATTTAGCCTTTTGAATCTGAGCTGTAATTGCTGCAATAATGACTGTGGGACTGAACCGATTCCCGATGTCGTTTTGAATGACAAGTACAGGACGGACTCCGCCTTGCTCTGAACCAACAACTGGGGATAGGTCTGCAAAATAAACGTCACCACGTTTGACAATCAAAGGATTACCCTCCGCTTACAAGACGTTCTACTGTATGCTCTGCCTCGTATTCTGCGAGAAAGCTTTCTGATGCAATGGATAAATTTAATTTAGCCATTTCCATATATCCTCGTCTCATCGATTCGCGGATATGTCTCTTTTTCCGTTCGCGAAGATACATTTTCGTTGCTTGATAAATAAATTCACTACGATTAACATTTTCTTGCTTAACGAAGCCGTCCAATTCAGTTAACAAATGCTTTGGTAATTTTATCATGATCTCTGTCGTTGCGCTGGATTCAGACACAAACATACACCTCCACCATCACTACACACCATTTTTAGCTCTGCTTTTTTTAATCATACCACTATTCATTGTTTCTGCAAAGTCCATTCAGCAATTCTACTGTATTATCCGCCAAAAATTATCCCTTTTATGCATGAAAGAATGGAAAAAACGAAAAATATTCTCAAAAATAATAGCTGTAATTCCATATTTTTCATATTAGTTATCTCTAAATGGTATCTGTGACCATAATTAATGTATTCATTATTTTCATCATCCATTACTATTTATTTAGTCTAGAGTTAAAATAATGTTTTTTACAATAATCGCCCTAAAATATTTGCATTATACCTCTATCCTTTATATATACAATTAAATTAAAGGATTCATTGTTTCTGTAAAAACACCATTTTGTTTATACACACGAGGGACTCTTGTAGAAATCATACAGGTAACCTCATAATTAATCGTTTCTAATTTAGCAGCAATTTCATTAACAGAAATAATCTCATCTTTTTGTTTCCCAATCAGTGTTATCTCTGTACCTGGTTCTATATAGAAAGGGAGCCTTATCATGCATTGATCCATGCAAATCCTCCCAACAATTGGTACTCTCCTTCCGTCAATAAGAACCTCTTGTCCTTGCAGTTTACGTAACCATCCATCCGCATAGCCGATTGGCAAAGTACCTATCCATTCCTCTTCTTCCGCCTCATACGTTGCACCATAGCTTACTTTATCCCCTTTATTTAACTTTTTCACTTGGACCAATTTTGTGCGCAAGGAAAAAGCTTCTTTTAATAGATAAGGTATATCAGGCTCAATCTCAAGAGATGGTGTCAATCCGTACATCGAAATCCCCAAACGAACAGCATTATATTGTAAATCTGGATGTAAAAGACTGGTCGCACTATTACTGCAATGAATAATTGCTGGCAGCTTTGAAAAGGAAGAAAGTAGCTCCTTAAAGCGTTGAATTTGGTTCTCGAAATAAGAAGAATTTTTTTCATCCGCTGTCGCGAAATGAGTAAAAACTCCCTCCACGACAATATTCGAATGCTTTACCAGTAATTCCTCTACCTGCTGGATCTCCTGCTCCTTTCTTAAACCAATTCTCCCCATGCCCGTATCTAACTTAAAATGGATCGTTAAAGAAGCATCCTTACTTAAAAATTGTTGAGCTTCCTCCAGCCAGTTCACATGATAAACAGTTAAAGTCACCTGATTTTTTATCGCTGTCATAACATCTTTTGGTCTACTTGCGCCCAGTACAAGAATTGGTGCAGTAACACCACTATTTCTTAAACTAATCGCCTCATCTAAAAAAGCTACAGCCAAGCTATCCGCACCAGACTGTAATGCTGTTTTAGCAATTTGCAAAGCTCCATGCCCATATCCATTTGCCTTTACTACCGCTATCAATTTATTTTCAGGATGTAATCTTTTTCTTAACTCACTAACATTAAATGCAATAGCATCAAGATCAATTTCCACCCATGTATCTCGATAAAAAGTATCTTCTTGATTCAAAATCTTCACACGTCCTTCATGAAATAAAAAGCTTGTATTCTAAATTATTCTACTGATTTAACAGCTTGTCAATTCCTATCCTCGACTTTCGCCTGTTGGATCTCCCTTTCCACTCATTTTCCACTGAAGTCAAGTGTCCCAGCGAAAATCAACTCAGAATGTTGAAAAAACAACAAAAAAACAGCCTCTAAAATAGAAGCTGTTAACAAATGCTTATTTTATTGCTTCTCCTTGTACAGAGCGTGCAACTGTAACTAGTTCATCACGAGTTAAATCAGTCGATGCAATAGTATAATCAACGCCTTCAAACGTCCAAGATACTTTAGAATCTGTTACTTCCCCAATGGTAAATCCTAAATCCACGGGATCTCCCTTACTAACAATTGGTCCTGCTGTAGCTGGTGCTACCACTGCTTTTTCTTGAATAATCGTATAGGACTTTTCCCCATCATATGTCAAAATCACACGATTTCCGTTTTCCGAAGCCATTTTTTTCTCTTCTACTAAGCTAACTCCTTCTAACGGTTCTTCCGGATATTTAACAGTAAAGTTTTTATCTTCGACTTCTCCCATAACTGGAATAACCATCTTAGCCGCTGTCATACTTTTTTGTAAATCAAAATCCTTCTTATCAAAGGATACGTCAAATTTCACATTGGAGAATTTAACTGTAACAAGAGCTACTCCCTCTACATCCTTAACCTTTACACTTACAGGCGAAAGATCTTTTTTGCTAAAAGTAATTTCTTGTGTTGGAAGCATTTTGTTATTCTGATAGCGTGTTTTTGTTTCAAACACATAATACTTATCAGTAGCAGAAAATTTCACATCTTTATCTTCTTCAATATCTTTCACTAAAGACTCATAGAGATAAGCCTGACTACTATTTTCTGGCCACTCGCTTTGAAACTTAAAGCTTTTGTTTAAAGCTGGTGTTAAAACATACACGCCTTCTTCATTTTTCAAAATCATTTGGCTCTGATTCTTTGCTGAATTCTTTAGATTTACTCGATAAAAATCTGGGTCTTTATGCCAGACCTCCACTTCGTAAGTTTGTGGCTCTGTTCCCATTTTGAGAGTCATTTCGGCGTCTGCTTTATACCCCTTTGTCTCGACCTTTTCTTTTAAATCAGTCAGAACATCTTCTTTCGATTTTGTTCCACAGGCAGTTAACAAAAGCATGACCGTTAGCCCTACAAATAGCAACCAAATCTTCTTGTTCATTTTTTCAACTCCCCTATTCTCATTTCACGTAGAAAGAGAGAAAAATAAGCAAACAGCATTTCTAGTAAAAAAATCCCTCTTTCTTATTCCTTGGAATTTTCTATTAGAAACTGAAAACCATACTTGTCTCTCCTATTTCTCTATGAATATATGAGACAACCTTCAGGAATATGCTACTTGGAATAATAAGTCTTTTTGTTGGAATTCTATATATTTATCTTCCTTTGGCAAATTTTTATCCATTCTTAAATAAACGGGGATGATATTATTAAATCAAAAGGGCTATTTTCGTAAAGTTTGTTGCTATTACCCGCAACCAGAATACACTTCGCTTTCCTTGAGGCTTGCGCTGAGCCGCGGTCTGCTTCAGCCTGCAGGGTCTCAGACTGTCTCGCTAATCCCCGTGGCGTCTTCGTGTATTCCGGCTGCTCCATTTTTCCAACTAATTCTTTTCTCCTTTTGAAAAAACAACAACCTTTTAGAAAAACAGCCATCAAAAAACAATATATTATACTTTCAAGCTCCTTGTATCTAATTCATATTAATAATTAAAGTTTTCTATTTACCTCAAACAAAAAAATAAGGAAAACGATGAATTCATCTCGTTTCCCTTATTCTTCAATGATGACTTGAGCAAAAGCATACTGCTTGCTATGGGTTATAGATAAATGGACGCCTTCAGAAAATGGTTTTAAAATAAAAGGCTTTCCTTGTCCCTCATAACCTATTTCAATATCCAAAAAACTTAAATCTGCTCCAATCCCTGTACCAAGTGCCTTGGCAAATGCCTCTTTCGCCGCAAATCTTCCTGCCAAAAATTCATTTTTGCGATGGCCAGATAGTTGCTGAAATTTTTCCATTTCCTTATCGGTCAGAATTCGATTTGCAAACTTCGGCTGTCTTTGAAGCAAAGTTTCTATCCTTTCTATTTCCGTTATATCAATTCCTGTGCCTTTAATCATAAGACAACTCCTTCTATTCTATTCATTGTGAGCATAATATATTGTATCTTTTCCTATTGTTTGGCTATTATTGTAGAAAGAAGCTATTTAGGAGGTATCAAATACAGTTGTTTACCAGAAGAGAAAGCTTTAAAGAGTATATTACTTATTATCCTATCGTTTCAATGATTTTACTCATTCATCTAATACTATATTTATTAACCAATCTTCCTATTTTTCCGAATAAGTATTTATTAGATACAATGATCGGCGTCAATCTTTATATAGTAGAAGGAGAATGGTGGCGATTAATCACTCCCATTTTCATTCATGGAGGATTTGCCCATCTTCTGTTTAACAGTTTTAGTATTTTCTTATTCGGCCCGGCTCTCGAAAGAATACTAGGCAAATTTAAGTTTCTCCTCATTTATTTAGTTACTGGTATTGCGGCGAATCTTATTACCCTTCTCATTGAACCACTTACTTATGTTCACTTAGGCTCTAGTGGAGCAATATTTGGATTGTTTGGTTATTATATTAGTCTAGTTGTATTTCGAAAAGACATTATTTCACAGAGCAACGCCCAAATTATTACGACGATTGCTGTACTTAGCTTAATTATGACCTTTTTACAGCCAAATATAAATATTGTTGCCCATATCTTTGGATTTCTAGCTGGCCTAATCATTGGAAGTTTATCGGAATCAAAGGGAAAGAACATTATATCCAGTTATAAAGAAGAATGGTACTATTTAAAACAACAGTTTCGCCAAGCAAAAAAACCAGAAGGAAAATCAATTATTATTTGGATCGTAATCTTCGGGCTTGCTATTATTGGTTTTCTTAGTCAGTAATCTCCCTTTCTTCTTACGAAAGAAGGTGGGACACAAGTATTCGATCCAAAGATAAACCCAAACAGTTATACGAATCACTAATGAAAGTTTCGTATAACTGTTTGGGCTTTTTTTATTAAAAAGTATGTTCCCATTTCATGTTTGTTGCTATTATCCGCAACCTATATTTAATACTTAAATTATTGATTATTCGTCTTTACAGGTTATCTGTTTAGTTATTGTCCTAACCTTTTTCTTACCTTAGCGAATACCATTCATACACTTTCTCTACATCCTCTTTTGCAAGATCTGTAACTACACCATTTGCTCCTCCTGCACCAGAAAGCACTATACCTTGAATAGAAGCAAGGTCTCCCTTCCTTTGCCACCATCCCTCTGTGTAATAAAGGGCCTGGATTCGATTGCGCCTCATCATAAAAGTCGTTTTATTAAATTGACGGAAGGATAAGATTAGTTGTTTACCCGAGATATGGTAGCCTGCTGAGCGGTAATTCCAGTACCCCCATGATGGTAAAATGAACAATAACAACAGCGATAATGCTCCCCATCCATGAAAAAAATAGATAAGTGAAACGATAATAGGCAGGGCTATCCAGCTATTTTTTATAATGTATCTCCAAACAGATCGTTTTGGGGGTGGAGTAAGCTGGTCACTGTATTCATATTCAGGAACCATTTCTTTTAATAAATGCGGTAACTGCTTTTTCTTTAATAATGGAATAGCCAACACATTCGCAGCCTCCAGATCATTAAAAGATCCCCCTGCACTAATAATGGAAACACCTACTAATTGGAATGGCTGTCTAAGCATGGCCTCCGTTATTTTAACTGCCTGAATACGTTGCAACGGAATAGTAATCTGCTTTTTCTCAATTAGTCCTCGTGTAATAATTAAATCATCTTTCGTCTTCGATAACGTAAAATTCGCATATTTCAGCAATGTAATCAATAATGAAAACAACCACAGTAGGACAAATAGAACAAAAACAACGATTGAAATTAACGCCAAACCACTTGTTATGAACTGATGAATATGTTCGTATATTTTTTTATATGGAATAATATCTTCAAACTGAGAAATGAAAGCAAAAACCGCCGAAATTATGACTCCTACTCCACCCGACGTAGATGCCAAAATAGCTAATTGCTTATTCGTAATACGGTAGATTTCTTGTTGAACAGGTTCTACTACTTCTACCACTTCTTCTGATCCAATCTGTTCATTCTTCTTTTGAATGATATATCTTTTTAAATCTTGAGCAACCGCTTTAGAAATAGCGGTAAGTTCACCTTCCGCTTCTGTAGTCCCTGCCGTTTCTATCTTCACTTTTACTAATCCGAAAGGTCGATGAAAAATTCCTTCAGTAAAATCAATGCTTTGAATCCGTTCAAAGGGGATATAGCGCTTCTTTTTTACAAATACGCCATACTCAATTCGTAATTCCTTATCAACCACATAAAAAGTGAAATAATTCCAAGATAAAAATCCACTAATGAGTATGACTAACAGTAAGACGGATGCCCCTAAAATTGTATATAATCCCCACTCAGAAGGTTTTCCTCCAAGTACAATAATTCCTATAAACGGGAAAATAAATTCTCTTAACCGCTTTAAGATGTCGTAGATTATGGAAACTGGATGAAGTCTGCTTTGCTTAAACATCCTCTTCCGCCACCTTCGTTTTACTAGAAATATAATGTCTTATTTCCTCTGCTTCCTCCACTTCAAGGACAGGAATCTCATGTATCGTGGCTGCGGTTGAAATAGAAACCGTTGCAAGCTCGTACTTTTTTAATAACGGTCCTTGCTTCATATCTACGTGCTGCACTCTAATCATCGGGATGAGTGTTCGCTTTATTACGATAACACCTTGCTGAATTTCAATCTCATCTCCTCTTACTTCATACCTCCACCTTTTCCACTTTAACGGTGGCAAGATACCAATCGTTAGAGCAACATGAAAAAGCAGATAGATGATCGTCCCTATACTGACAAGTATGTGCCAATCAAAAAGAATAGCGAGTGTAATTAAAGCTCCACCAATAACCATCATGATAAGAGAAGAGATTAATCCAGTTAAGCGCCATACGGTTATTCCTTTTTTCGATAATCTGTTTTGAGGTATCGTTACCAATTAGATTTCCCCTTTTTTTGAATTTTTGTATGTACCTATTAACTATATACGAAAAATGTATAAGGTGGTTTCAAATTTTTCGATGCTTTCTGTTATTAAAATAAAAAAGAAAACTTCCATCAGTAAGGGTTAGTTGCATTTATCAGACCTTTAATGGCAGTTATTTTCCTCTCCCTGTCTCAGCTGTAGGGATCAAGAGTGGAATAAATGAAAACCTCCATGAGGCATTTCTCATGGAGGTTTTGTGTACAAAACTTAACGGTAAGACTTTGATTTATTGTAACTATTACTTGATTGCCCTTGGCGTTTATTGCTGCCATATCCTTGACGCTGACGTGGATTATAGTTTTTGCGACCACCACGATCATTATTTTTATCATATGGTCTACGATCGCGTTTCGATGGTAATGGCTTTTCTTCTGTTAGTTGAACCGGAGTTGTATCTGGTTCTTTTGTAAGCATTTTTAGGACTGCTGCTACAATGGTAGAAGCGTCTTTTTGCTCAAGCAGTTCATCTGCAACATTTCGATAAGAATCCAAATTATTTTCATCCACAATTTGCGATATTTTTTCAATCACAGCTTTTTGCTGCCCTTCGATAGCTTGATCCACTGTTGGCGGAATCATCTTTTCCATTTTTCTCTTCGTTGTTTTTTCCACAACTTGTAGATAAGATCTTTCACGATACGTAATGAATGTGATCGCTACTCCTTCTTTTCCAGCGCGGCCAGTACGTCCAATACGGTGTACATAACTTTCTGGATCTTGAGGAATATCAAAATTATATACATGCGTTACGCCAGAAATATCAAGACCACGTGCAGCTACATCTGTTGCAACTAATACATCAATAGTTCCTTCTTTGAACTTACGAAGAACAGACATACGTTTCGCTTGACTTAAATCTCCATGAATTCCTTCTGCTGTATAGCCACGTAGATTTAATGCTTCCGAAAGCTCATCAACACGACGTTTTGTACGACCAAAAATAATTGCTAGTTCTGGAGATTGAATATCCAATAATCTTGTTAGAATATCAAATTTCGTTTTCTCCTGTGTTTCAATATAATACTGTTCAATTAATGGTACTGTCATTTCCTTCGCTTTCACTTTTACCACTTCAGGATCCTTCATGAAGCGCTCAGCCATTTTTCTAATAGGTGCTGGCATTGTAGCTGAGAATAATAACGTTTGTCTTTCAGCTGGAATTTTTGAAAGGATTGATTCAATATCATCAATGAATCCCATATTCAGCATTTCATCTGCTTCATCTAAGATAACTGTTTGAACACTATCTAAACGAAGCGTTTTGCGATTAATATGATCCAAAATACGTCCAGGAGTACCAACTATAATATGAGGATTTTTTTTCAATGCGCGGATTTGACGGTTTATATCCTGTCCTCCGAAAATAGATAAAACTCTTGTACGTTTTCCATAACCGATTTTGTATAGTTCTTCTGAAACCTGAATTGCTAGTTCTCGCGTCGGAGCAATTATAATCCCTTGAATTACTTCGTTCGCTACATCAATTTTATCAACTAAAGGCACTCCAAAAGCAGCTGTTTTCCCTGTTCCTGTTTGTGCTTGACCAATTAAGTCTTTATTTTGAAGGCTTAATGGAATAGTTTCTGCCTGAATAGGTGTGGCTTCTTCAAATCCCATTCTCTTTAATGATTTCATTGTTGCAGGACTAATACCTAAATCTTGAAACTTTACCAATATATCCAATCTCCTTCTAGTCATTAAAAATATCCTTAAGCAGATGGATTAACTCCATCATGCCAACCATTCGTATGTACCTCATTTTTCTAAATGAAACATATTAAAATGGCATATCGTATTCATCACATTATGCCTTTCCCCATACAATTAAAAAGAAACGATTGTCGTTATTATATAAATGATGAAAGTTATTGTTGGTTTCAATAGCCTTACAACCTTTATCAGGAGAATGATGAGGGTATATGCAAATATTTAATTCTTATTAGTTATGAGATACTATTCAACCGAGTTATAAATAGGAGGAAATTTCAAATGACTTCTATTTATTTTAATTTTAATAGCTCTGTTACCAATTTGTGATTATGTCTATTTCTCCTATATGAGAATCTTCAAAATTCACGTTCGAAAAAAACATGATCATTTCACGGAGCTTTAAACAAAATTAGCTAAGTAAGAAAAGTTAGCCAAATACAAAGAAATAATTATTATATCGCCCGTTTTAAAAGAAAAAATCAGATACCCTAAATAATTTTTATTAAAAATCATTTCTCTCTATTTGACCAATTTATCGTTTACAAAGATTGTTTTTCTTCCCTAACATTATGCCCCAAATGTTAAGTTTGTCACCCTACTTTTTAAAATAATCTTATCACTAAGAAATACGCTTTGCAATAAATTGGGTATCCGAAAATCTAGGTTTTATGCATGTTTTCCCTATTTTTATAATGTAAACGCTTTATGACAAAAAGAACGTTGCAAAGTCTTTTTTGCCATAGTCATTTTGGCATAAAGCGAAACTTCCATCAGTGGGGGTTTTCCTTCCTCCCCCACTGATAGTTAGTTGAACCACCAATCGGACCTTTATGGACAGTTGATCTCCCACCTATCTTCCTCGTATTCTCATAAGCTTGAGGGGGAGCCTTACTGTCCGTTAAGAGTGGGATAAAGCATCTTTCGTTTTTGCTGTTTCCTTTTAGAAAAAAGTTATAACTAAGTTTACAGACGTTGCCAATTTTACTCTTTCCAATCGAGCCTATTTCTATACGCCCGTTTTTTTGTGGTTACTTTTAACTTATGAAGGTTCTTCGAGGAATGTTATTATTTCTTGAAATAACGTTTCTCTTTTCTCACAATGACAAATTAAGTGCTTAGATTCCTCTACACATATCATCTTCTTATTTTCAGCACGAATAGTATTATATATATAGCTTGCACTTTTTAATGGTACGATGCCATCTTTCTCTCCTTGGGCTATTAATGTTGGTACGTGGATATTAGCTAATAATGGTTTCACATATTGGACGAGTTTCCTAAACTGGATTGTTGCGGCTAACGGGGTACTTTTTATTTTGTTCATATAGCGATTATATTGCTCATTTTCTCTAATTCTTCCTTTAAAAAAATCAGCACAGATTATTCTTATGTCCTGATGAAGCTGAGCAAAATTCACATAGTAGGCTGCTGCACTCAGCAAAATCAATTTTTTTATGGGAAATTTTGTAGCTAAATAACTTGCTATTAATCCACCCATGGAAAAACCGACAACATACACGATTTCATGTCTCTTTAATAAATCTTTTAATGCTTCTTCTGCATGCTGAATCCACTCATTATACATAATCCCCTTTAAGCTTAATTCATTGCCATGACCAGGAAGAGTTGGAATAGCACATTCCCAATTCGTATGTTTCTGAATATATTCAGCCAGTGGTTCCACCTCCATCGGAGAACCTGTAAATCCATGTATACATAAACAAGCTGTCATTTTATCTCTCCTCCTATTAGAGACATTTTACACTTTAATAGTATTTTTATCCATCATTTCTTTTTTCACCTTATAAAGAAAATTCAATCAGTGCGGGTTATTCCTCTTCCCTCAACTGATGTTTAGTTACCCTTAACACCTAGTCCTCGTTTTTCTGCAACTTACAATCGGGTCTTATTACCTGTTAAGAGTGGGACAAATGATGTCCGTTAATTTCCAATCGGTCACTTGGCTTCTGAAAAAATTTACTTTTTACTCCAGAAAAAAAGCCAAACCTATAAAGAGAACGTTTTTCGCGTATCTGATAAGGCTTAGCTTTTTCTATTATTGGATAGCCTTAACTATTTCCTCTAACTTCATTCCTCTAGAGGCTTTAACTAAAACTACTGTCTCCTCATTTAGATAAGAGACTAATTTATCTATTAACGGTTCTTTTTCAAAAAAAGCAAATACTCGATCTGCTGGAAGGACTGTTTTTGCACCTTCTGCAATGAAACTACCCAGCTTTCCATATGTTAAAACGTAATCGACATCTTCGAGACGTTCTCCCATTTGGTAATGAAAAGATTCTTCTTTATCGCCTAATTCTAGCATATCACCAAGTACTGCAATTTTTTGGTCGTAGCCTGGCAGCTTCTTTAATACATCAATAGCTGCAAGCATAGAAGTAGGACTGGCATTATAAGCATCATTAATAATTTTCACACCAGATTTTCCTTCAACTAACTCCATGCGCATATTTGTAAGTTTTAGCGATTGAAGTCCTTTATTCATTTCTTCATAAGGAATATCAAAATACTCTGCTACTAGCATTGCCGCTAACGCATTTAAAATATTATGATTTCCTAAAACAGGCAATTGGAATGGAGCGGCTATTTTATTAATATGAAAAGCACTGCCATTTTCTAGCGCATTGATTTCAAGCGGATATAAATCATTAGCATGATCCATTCCAAAAGTTTTTGTATCAACCTTACTATTTTTCATACGACTTGATAAAAGTAGTTCATCTCCAAAGTAAATAAATCTTCCTTTATCCTTCAATCCATTTAAAATTTCTAACTTTGCCTCTGCGATGCCTTCTCTTGAACCTAAATCCTGCATATGAGATTCACCGATATTCGTAATAACAGCAATATCCGGTTCTGCTAGCCGGCTCAAAAAGTCAATTTCTCCCCGGCCACTCATTCCCATTTCTAGCACCGCAATATCCGTATCCTCTTCTAAACCTAGAACAGTTAAAGGAAGACCAAGATGATTATTATAATTACCTTCTGTTTTTTGCACTTTATATTTTAAGGAAAGAAGACTTGTTGTTATATCCTTTGTAGAAGTTTTTCCATTACTCCCTGTTATCCCAACTACCTTAACATTCAGTTGGCGAAGATAGCTTTTAGCAAGAGCTTGAATAGCCTTTAATGAATCGTCAACAAAGATAAGTGGTAGATTCTCTGGTGGATTAGGAACATCCTTTTGCCAAAATGCTGCAGCGGCACCTTGTTTTATTGCATCTGCCACATATTGATGTCCGTCCGTTCTTTCGCCTTTAAATGGGATAAATAATTGCCCTGCTTCTATTTTTCTCGAATCAATCGTAATCCCATTAATTTGAACATTCGCATATTGCTCGAACGTTTCTACACTACCTGCCATTGTAGCAATTTCTGCATATGTACGTTTAATCAAAAAAATACCTCCTTTTTTCACAGTTATAGATCATTAGAGGAGCAAATCTCCGTTTCATGGAACAAAAGAAGAGGCTATGTTGTTGCTCACCTCTCCTTTTCTTATTCTCTCTATTAGATCGTATATTTAATATTTTGTTTTTCTGTATGTCTTTCTACAGCAAGATCCACTAATTTATTGATAAGAGCATCATATTCTAAACCTGTATGTTTCCATAATAATGGGAACATGCTGAATGGTGTAAATCCAGGCATTGTATTCACTTCATTAATGTAAACTTTTCCTTCTTTTGTTAAGAAGAAATCTGCACGGACAAGGCCAGAACAATCAAGTGCTTTAAATGCTTTAATTGCATCTTCTTTAATAGCTGCATACTCCATTTCCGTGATTTCTGCAGGAATAATTAAAGCCGTGTCTCCATCTTCATATTTTGCTTTATAATCATAAAAATCTTTTTTCGGAACAATTTCGCCAGCTACAGAAACTTCAGGATGATCATTTCCTAGCACCCCTACTTCAATTTCTCTTGCTGTTAAGCCTTCTTCCACGATTATTTTGCGGTCAAATTGGAATGCCTCGATAAAAGCCGTCTCTAATTCTTCTCTTGTCGTACATTTACTAATTCCTACACTTGAACCAAGATTAGCGGGCTTAACAAAACAAGGAAAGCCTAATTCTTTTTCTACGCGATCATACGCTGCATCCTTATCACTTTGCCAATCACTGCGGATAAAAGAATTATATTTTACTTGATTTAGTCCAGCTACTTCAAAAATATTCTTCATAATTACTTTATCCATCCCAGCAGAAGATGCTAGAACACCATTCCCCACATAAGGAAGATTTAATAGTTCCAACAATCCTTGTACTGTTCCATCTTCTCCATTTGGTCCGTGAAGCAATGGAAAAATCACGTCTAAGGTAGCCTCATCATTTGCTTGGAAAAGAGTAGTAGAAAGAGCATTTGAACCAATTTGCTCATGTGAATGGAACGCAAGCTCTTTTACATTTTCAACTGGTCCCATTAATTGTGGTCCACGCACCCATTCACCACTCTCAGATATGTAAATCGGGTGAATATCATATTTATCCGTATCTAACGCTTTAATTACAGCCATCGCCGTTTGCATACTAACTTTATGTTCAGCAGATTTTCCGCCATATAATAATCCAAGTTTCTTTTTCATTATGAGTTTACCTCCATTTAATCAATGCACTTGTTTATTCTACCACTAGAATCATACCTTTAAAAATAAAACATGTAAGTCAAATAACAATTTAATCAAAAACACATATTCCTGTAATAGACAGGTGCTAAAGCCAGATAATCCTTTTCCATTTTAACTCTTATTACCATATGAAAAAAGGGCTAAAATGAAGCTTATTCATTTAAATTTTTCTCCTCGCTTGCGCTTTTTTAATTAGAGCGCTGAGTAATAATCACTTCATGAAAATAGGAACCCGCTATTCTCTTTAGTTCTGCTTCTTTTTCATACTCTACAATAAAGCATGTAGCAGGTCCTGCTGATTTTAAGAGATCAAGTGAGCATATCACTTCTTCCTTCTTAAACAGTGTTCCCTTTAACTGACCCAATTCATAAAGAATACCTTTAGAACCTACAGGCTGTATTCGATAATTATAATTCTTCGCCAATTGCATAAATATTGCTAATGGAACTACTCTTTCCCCTTGTAAAATTACTTCTTCTCCGACAAGCGGACTTCCAATAACAGCTATTTTCCCATTGGAAATCGATAGCTCCCTTGAACCTGCTTTCCTTTTTCCAATAATGGTTAAACTTACTGCAGATTGCTGTAATGAAAAGTTACTTTCGGTACTTCCCGTTATTCCAATCTCACTATTTAAATTTAGTTCGTTTATACCTTTATGTATACCAGAAACAAGCTGATGCCAAGCGGGATCTCCACAAAAGTTCTGCAAAACAATAGAAACGGGAACTCCTCCTGCAGCTATGCACTCCATTACAGCTACTCTAAAGGAAAAATAAGAAACAATATCATAGGACGCAAAAACTATATCTCCCTCTTTTTGTCCAATTCCACCACTATTATCTACACTAATAACTAGCTCTTCTTTTTTATTCCAAGGAACAATTTGCACATCTCTCATTGCTTGACCTCACCCCATACTCTTCTGAAACGCTCTAGTCTTGGCATTAACAACTGTGCAATAATCCCATTTAATACTGCACCAATCAATAGTACTGGAACCATTGAAATGTAAAACCCTTTTCCTAGAAGCCATAAAAATGGAAGTGGAAGAATCGCTGCGTTTGCTAACACAAAGAATAAATAAGAGACAATTTTATTTCCCATATGATAGATTTTCGTATACATAACAACAAGAATAAACATTTCAAGCGCAATAAATAAATGAAACATTCCAAGTGGAAGTCCCCCTATAAGGGCTGAAACAAGATGACCAAAAGCCGCTACCATGCCTCCTGCCAATCCACCAAAAAACACTCCTGCAATTAAACTTGGAAAACTATCAAGCGCCACACTTCCAATAAAACTCGGAATTTTTATAAATGCACCAACGACCGATATAGCGATAAAAATGGCTAGGATATTAATCTTCTTTCCCTTCATTTTTCTCTCCCTTTTTACTTGTTCGAAATACTTTTGCACTACGAACATACTCCACATCAGCCACATTACTTCTATAATTAATTACTCTTGCTAACGCAAAAAAGTAATCTGAAAGTCTATTTAAGTATTTTAACGGTAAGTCTGAAATATCCTCCTTTGTCTTCCCTAACGTGACAACTAATCGTTCTGCTCTTCTCGTCACTGTTCGTGCAATATGAACAGTTGCTGCTGCCTCTGTTCCACCAGGAAGAATAAAGCGCTCAAGATCTGGAGTTTCCTCTATAAAAGCATCAATTCTCTCCTCTAAATAGTAAATAGCATCTTCTGTTAATTTAAGCGGTCTTCTTGATGAAACACTCGCTAAATCTCCCCCACAGTCAAATAATTCATGCTGAATTTTTTCCAGGTCTTCTTTTATATCAACGAATTGCTCTCCGTCTAATTGTGCGACTGTTAATCCTACGAAAGAATTTAATTCATCCACCGTTCCATAAGCTTCTACTCGAATATCATCCTTTGCTACTCTTCCTCCTATAATACTTGTTTCCCCTTTATCTCCCGTTTTTGTATAGATACGCATCTGATATCCCACTTTCCGTTTTTATTTTTGTGTAAGGCTAGGTTTATTGGCTTTATGTTAGTTAATGACACTTTTTTGCTTGTTGAGCTGCGGATTTTGGCTTTCAGTTTACTTATGAACACCACTTTTCTCTTTGAGGCTATGCTTTTTGGCTTTCATTCTGCTTATGAACACCGCTTTTCCCTTTGAGGCTATGCTTTTTGGCTTTCATCCTACTTATAATCACTTTTTTCGCTCAAAACTTCTGCAATATCAAACTTTCCTATATCCCCCAAATCAAACCCTATACTGCTATTTCAATCGCTCATTTAATCCATACCATATAACATCCACTCTATCTGCTTTTTTAACGATCTGCTGAAAAATAAGCCCTGTAGCATCACGCCACATCCGATCTTCTTTATCAATAGGAACGATGCCTTTCGTAATGTCACTACCAATTAAAAACACACATCTATTTTTCTCTATCCTTTCCCATTGAAGCAGCTCTTCCACAAAGGTTTTCATATAAACTATCGTTTGTTCCAATGATTCCTCCTGAAGACGATGTTTAATCATCCACTCTAGACCTTCCATAATATAAAAATCAGTAGACTGCTCTTTGTCACTTTCGATATCTATCTTCTTTGCGTCAAATAAACGAATTACCTTTCCATTTACAAAACCTTGTTCCTTTGCAAACGTTAATGCCCAGCTTTTTTTCCCGTGAAGGCTACCTCCTGTAATAAAGTGCATCTTTCCTTCCTCCTAAAGCTTTCTTTTCTCGACCATATTAGCTCTATGCCTTCTCCTGGCTGTATGGTGTAGTCCCAGAAATTCTTTATTTCAGCCCCATATACACTAAGCAAATAACGAATAACGCCGCCATGTGTGACAATCGCTATACGATGATGCTGTTCTGCTCGCTTCATTAGACTCTCCCAGCCCTCTTCCACTCGCTGAGCCATCTCTTTAAAGGATTCGCCATTTGTTGCGGAAACCTTAAATGGAGCATTCAGCCAATTACGGTAATCAGGAAGAGATTTCAATTCTTCATATGTTCGCCCTTCCCAATCTCCAAAATTGATTTCACGAAAACAAGCCTTTCTCCACAACTTTTGATCAGGAAACCAATAAGCTGCTGTCTCCTTTGCTCGTACTAGATCACTGGTACAAATCCATTCATACTCAGGAATCGGTCTCCCTTTTTCTTGAAGCTTGTCTCTTCCATTTTCGCTTAAAGGAGCATCCGTCCATCCCATATACGCTTTCCGTTCATTTTCTGCTGTTAGACCATGACGAAATAATGCAATAACCATAGTGTCGACCATAATACTAACTCCGTCCCTTCTACACTTGCTCCTAATAAATCGCCTGTTAGTCCTCCAAAGGCCCGCTTCATAAATCGACTTAATAAAAAGTAGCAGCCTATGCTTATGAAAAGAAACAAAAAAAATAGTGGTAGCCATTGCGGAAAAAGCAATAAGAAAACTAGCAAAACAAGACCAAAATAACTATTATAAAAAAAGGTCCGCTGTCCTTGCACAGACTTTTTGAAATATGCTCCTAGCCCGTCCTTCTTCGCTTCCTGAACAAACAATAAGATCCAGCCCATTACCGTTTTAGAGAAAAATGGAAGAAGCAGTACAAAAAGATAAGTGAACTCCTGCATATGTGTCACTATTTCATAGATAAAAAGAAATTTTGCACTTAATAAAACAATGACAGATAAGAGCCCAAATGCACCAACATGCGGATCTTTCATAATCGCTAATCTTTTATTGGTATCTTGATAAGAAAAGTAGGCATCGCTTGCATCCATCCAGCCGTCTAAATGAAGCCCCCCTGTTAACAAAATCATACTAAGCCAAACAAAAAAGGCTACTGCAAGAGCTGAAAAGGGGGTATATTCATTTAATAAAAAGAAGATACTCACATAAATAAAACCTTGGAAAAGACCAAGCAGTGGAAATGTTTTTATACTTTTTTGAACATACTCCCTTTCCATTGGAAGTACTACCCTAACTGGTATTGCTGTAAAGAATTGAATATTTAATAGAAATCCAATCATCCATTTTTTCATCCTAATCACCAGCCTGAAGGATATCCATTACTTTTTCCCAATCCAAGTGTTTTTTTATCTCATCTGCAAGCACGTCAAAGCGTTTATCCTTCTGTTCCTGCATAACTAGCGGTTTTCGTTTTGGCAGTCCTTTTTGCAAACGAATTTGATCTAACCATGTATTGCGAAACACATCATTATAGAATAGGTGATGCATATAAGTACCTATCAATCTTCCGTTTTCTCGATAATAGCCTTCTTCTCTGCTATCCAGCCATAGAAACGGACATCTTTCCTTAGAGGTATATTCTGTTTTTCCTAAATGAATCTCATAACCTTCGACCTTTTCACATGCTAACTCCGTATATGGATGATAGGTGCCTTCCACTCGAATCGTTTGTTTTTTCTTTTCAAAGGTCGTTGTCGCCGGGATCAGACCTATGCCTTCTATTTCCTCGTTTATTATTCCTGTATCCGTCCCATGGGGATCCTTCAAGACTGTACAAAGCATTTGATAGCCACCGCATAATCCTATTACTCTGCCGCCTTTGGCATAATAATTTTTAATTTGATCAGCCAATCCACTCCTTTTCATCGCTTCCAAATCAGCAATTGTACTTTTCGTACCTGGAAGAATGACTGCATCTGGATTTCCTAAATCTTCTCCTTTATGGACAAGTCGGACGCTAACATCTTGTTCAAAAAAGAATGGTTCTATATCTGTAAAATTTGATAAATAACGATTGTTGACTACTGCTAAATCTATTATTTCTTCCGTATTGGCCAATCTTTTCTCCCGAATAGACAATGAGTCCTCCCCTTCAATCATATGGTCATGAATAAAAGGAAGGACTCCAAGAACAGGAATGCCTGTCTTTTCTTCCAACCAGCGAACCCCGTCTTCAAAAAGCGATTGATCCCCTCGGAATTTATTAATAATGATGCCTTTTACCCTTCTTCGTTCCTGCTCAGAAAACAAAGCAAGTGTACCGATAATACTGGCAAATACACCACCACGATCAATATCAGCTACAAGAATTACTGGAATATCGGCCAGCTCAGCAACTTTCATATTTACAAGTTCTCTGTCTTTTAAATTAATTTCCACCGGGCTTCCTGCGCCTTCCATAATCACCATCTCATAGTGACTATGCAGATATTCTAGGCTTTTTTGAATAACGCGAATTCCTTTTTGATAAAACTGTTCCCGATAGTCTCTACCAGAAAGAGTAGTAGTTGCTTCTCCAAGGAGGACAACCTCTGATTGCGAATCAGATCTTGGCTTTAGGAGGATTGGATTCATCCAAACTGTTGCTTCCACCTTTGCAGCTTCCGCTTGAATTCCCTGGGCTCGGCCAATTTCTTTTCCATCCATTGTTACATAGGAATTATTAGACATGTTTTGTGATTTAAATGGCGCTACCTTTATTCCCTTGTTTGCCAAGATACGGCATAAAGCAGTAGCAATCAGACTTTTCCCAACATCCGAGGAAGTCCCTTGTATCATCACACCCTTCATCCTGCTTCTCCCTTCTTCCTTTGTACGATTCCACTTTCCACTAAGTAAGCCTCTTTGGCATATTGTACGAGAAAAAGATGAAGTCGATTTAGTATCCGGCAATACTTCTGTACAAACGGATCGCTTAACGGTTCATACGTCACTTCATTACTAACAAGGATAAAATATCGACAAGTCCGGCTTAACTCGACTATTTCTTTTTTCAACTTACCCTCTATTAAATCTTGCGGCTGATCTTTAAAAAAAAGCTCATTATTTACTAATAACGTTAAACAATCAAGTAACACAACGTCCCTTTTTGAAAATATTCCCGTCAATTCGCCGATATCTGCTGACTGTTCCATGCTTTTCCACTTCACCTTGTGCATCTTTCTTATCTGTTGATGCCGTTCTATTCTTTCTTGCATCTCAGCGTCTGTATTAAGAGAAGTAGCTATATAATACAAATCGCCTCTTTCTTTCCTTGCATATTCGATCGCCAAGCTTTCTGCAAAAGAAGATTTTCCACTTCTTACGCCACCAGTTACAAAGATGATGGATGAACTTGTCTCCATTTAGTTAACACTCCTTGCAGTTGCTGATTTTCTTCTTTGCTTTTAACGGCAAATCTTAGCCATTTTCCTTCTAGACTTGGGTAATTATATGTATGTCTTGCAATGATGCCATTATTTAATAAGAAAGTAAGCAGCTCCTTTTGATCAATAAACAGTGGGTCTCTTAATAAATAATAATTAGCTGCTGATTCTGAGTGCATGAATTGCTCTTTTATAAAAAAATTGTATAACTTTTTCTTTTCTATTTGTACAAAGATTTGCGTTTTTTGTTGGAACTCTTCTTGATCGATTAATAATTCGCCAACCTGTAAAGCAATTCCATTAATACTCCATTGAGATTGAAAATGTTGTAACTGCTCGATAACTTGCTTTGATGCGAAAACATATCCAAGACGTATTCCTGGAATACTGTACATTTTAGTCAATGATCGCAAAATAATGAGCTTCGAATATTGTTTTAATAGAGGAACCATATCTTCATAGTCCTGAACAAAATCATAGAAAGCCTCATCAAGAATTAAATAACAATTATTTTGTTCACAAATAACTAACATCTCTTCTATAATCTGTTTTGGATAAAATGTACCTGTGGGGTTATTGGGATTACATAAAAATACCGCATCCATTTTGGAAATCTCCTTCTTCAATACTGAAGGAGATAGCTCCCAATCATTTTCTGCTGCTAAATAATGATGGGAGATTGCACAAGCATTAATACGACATACCTCTTCATATTCAGAGAAAGCAGGTTGCAACAATAATACTTTTTTTCCTGCAAGGATTCTACCCAGTAAGGAAATAATTTCGGCAGCTCCGTTACCAATCAAAAGTTGCTTTGGATGAACTCCATGCAGTTCCGAAATTTTCTCCTTTAAACGACTAGCAAAAGGGTCTGGGTATAGATGGACAGTCTGAAATAGTTCTTCCCACTTGTCTAATAGGATAGGCGGTGGACCTAATGGATTAATATTCGCACTAAAATCAAGCGCATTTTCTGGCATCTCTATACTTGCACGTTCATATAAATACTGTGGGTTAGCTCCATGCATAGGCCAATTCAAATCCTATCCCTCCGATACATAAAAAAAGATAAAACCATATGACTGCTTTCTCCGCGATTTTTGTTGCTGCTATAATATGACTGTTATTAAGGGGCTGTAATGCTTTTCCCATCCTGGCTCTATCCGATTTTTTCCCACGGTAATAATTAATGCCTCCAAGCTGTACCCCAAGAATAATAGCGGTCACAGCTTCTCCCCAGCCGCTGTTTGGGGAAGGATGCTTCTTTGCATCTTGGAATAATAACTTCCAGGCTTCTCGTTTACGATAGAATGGGCAATGACTAAATAAGAGTATAAGCATTGCTGTAATGCGACTAGGGAAATAGTTAACCAAGTCATCGCACTTTGCAGAGAAATAACCAAAATCCCTGTACTTCTCATTCTTATAGCCAACCATACTGTCACATGTATTGATAGCCCTGTATACAAGGCTTAATGGCGCTCCTCCAATAAATGCCCAAAATAGTGGGGCAGTAATTCCATCACTCGTATTCTCTGCAACTGTCTCAACCGTTGCCCGCACTATTTCCGCTTCCCCTAATCGCTCAGTATCTCTCCCTACAATATACGAAAGCTTTAGTCGTGCTAGCGCTAAATTATTTACTTCTAACGGTTCATATACCTCTAGTGCCGCATCCTTAAGACTTTTTTGAGCGATTGTTGTTGCAATAAGCAAAGCCTCTACTATTACCCCGACCCACCAATGGAGCTGGTAGCTAATGTATACAAGAAAAAAGCTAGCCAGAAAGGTAATCAATAGAACCATAACTAACATCCATAATCCCTTCACGCTTCGATTTTTACCATGATTGAATCTCTGATCTAGAAAAGAAATCAACTTCCCCATTCCTTTTACAGGATGTGGCAGGCTAGGCGGATCACCAATTAGCTTATCTAAGATAATGGCAAATGTAATGCTAATTAAATGACCAATCATTCTTGAGATAACCTTCTTTCTCTTTTATCTAGTGCTTCTGTTATGCAGTTATAAACACCTTCCGCCACACATTTTCCGAGTGATGTGATCGTACCGGCAAATTCTAAATAATTCCCCTCTTGTGTAGCGGCCACCAATATACTGTCTGTTGAAGTGCCTGTTGCAATCGTTCCTGTTTCCTGATCTTTTATCTTTCGATCTCGCAAGACAGCTGCCTTTGCTTCCGTTGCAGTAATCACACTTTGCAAGAATGCCTGCTCCGATATTTTTCCATTAACAAAAATCCAAATATTAATTGTTCCTGGATGTAAGAAGGACGAGTGTTCGCTGCTATGTGCTGCATCGACTGCATTCCCAACCCCTGCTGTTACAACAAGCAATACAGAAAATCCCTCTCGCTTAATAAATTGAAATGTGGCATCTTCCGTATAAACAGCAGTCATCATTCCTACTGTTTCTGATGGAATAAAGCCATTTCGAAGTAAATATTCCTCCATATCCTCTCGATAATCTTCACAGCGATATGTCTTATCTACATGTCGATTCACAAAGCCTTTATACCATCCCATTCCTGCCCCGACAACGCCAGAAGAAAGCGTGTAGAGCGGAACCGGAACTCTCACTTCGACTCGTTCGGAAGTAATCGTAATAGCAGAAGGATCCACTTCTCGCTTATGTCTCTCTATCTTTCTAGGTACTAGCGCCATTTGAGGAGCTGGGCGGATCGGATGAAACGTCCTCTTAATATCAGTTTGATAGATTTTCTTCACCCTGTTCTCTTGTAATACAACAGAAGGAGCAGCGTCTACTTCTACTTTTCCATCATGTAATAAAAGCAGTCGGTCACAATATAAGCCTGCCAAGTTTAAATCGTGAAAAATACAAATAATCGTTAAATCCCTTTTCTTACTCCATTCTCTTAAGTTATCCAATAAATCCTTTTGAAAGGATAAATCCAAATGGTTGGTAGGTTCATCTAAAAGTATAATTTCCGGCTCTTGAGCCAAGGCTTGCGCTAAATACACACGCTGTTTCTCACCGCCAGATAATTCATGAATCGATTTATCTTGAAATGTAAGGACACCTGTTTGCTGCATAACCTGATTAACCATTTCCTCATCCCTCGTACTCCTTGATTGAAACAAACCAGACTGATGCGCATATCTTCCTAATGAAACGATTTCCCGAACTGTATAGGAAAAAGACTCATTCACGTGCTGAGACAGGACAGCAACTACCTTCGCTAATTCTTTTGTTTTATAATCATTAATTGGTTTATCTTTTATATGAACCTGTCCCTTTTGTGGTGTTAAAATACCACTGATAACTTTCATTAAGGTTGTTTTCCCACTACCATTTGGACCAAGAATTCCTACCATTTCTCCCTTTTTCACCTTAAAGGAAATATCTTGTAGGATCTTTTTTGTTTCATATTGAAAAAAGAGATTTCTTATATCGAGCATTTTTTTAACCCCTTTTCCGTCTTCTCAGCAATAAACCAGCAAATACTGGAGCACCGACTAATGCCGTTATTACTCCAATTGGAAGTTCAGTTGGAGTAATTATCGTTCTAGCTAGCAAATCAGCCAAAATCATAAATCCACTACCGACAAACAGAGAAACACCCATTAAATGTCTGTGGTCAGGTCCTACGAGTATTCGAACAAAGTGAGGTATCACAAGGCCTACGAAACCAATCGTCCCAGATACTGCGACGGCTGCACCAGTAAGCATAGATCCAGCTAGCAAAATAATCATTTTTCTTCTTTGCACATGAATTCCTAAATGCTGAGCCCTTTCCTCCCCAAATGCTAAAGCATTTAACTCTTTTCCTTGCGAAAGAAGAAGACCTGTTCCAACAAGAAAGAATGGCAGAAAAATTCTGATATATTCCCATCCTCTCATCGATACACTTCCAAGTAACCACCCAATAATTTGCCGAAGTTCGTTTCCTGTTAATGCAATCATTAGAGAAATGAACGCGCTTAAAAAAGAACCAATAATAATTCCAGTTAGTATAATTGTTTCCACTCGCATTGCGGGATCCATTTTCTTAGCAAAAAAGACTACAAATATAATGGTCATAAAAGAAAATAATACACTCATAAATGGCAAAGTAAGACCGCCAAGAATAGGAATACTAAACTGAAAAAACAAAGTAATTACTGCTCCAACAGATGCACCAGAAGAAACGCCCAGCGTATACGGGTCTGCCAATGGATTTCTTAATAATCCTTGGAAGGCAGCTCCAGCGATCGAAAGGCTTGCTCCGACAAGTCCCGCCAATAACACTCTAGGTAGACGAATATTTTGGACGATATTTACATGCATCGGATCGACATTGTTTACTAAGCTATCTGGTCCTAAATAACTTGTTAGTATTTTTATTACAGATAAAATGGGAACAGAGATTGTTCCGATCGATATACCAATCACCATCGTGAAAAGGAGAAAAAAAGCGGCATAAAAATAAGCCGCTTTTCTTTTATTTAAAAACATCTGGGTACACCGCTTCTGCAATTGCTTCTACTCCTTCAACTAAACGAGGACCAGAACGAGTTACCATGTCAGAATCGACATCTACTATTTGCTTTTCTTTAACAGCGGTAATATCTTCCCATCCTTTTCTCGAACTAATTTGATCAATTGGTTCTTCTTTTGCGTAGGCTCCATATGTAGTAATAATGACATCTGGATTAGCCGCAATTACCGCCTCTTGATCCACTTGAATCCAGCCTTCTTCAGAAAAAACATTGCTTGCATTAATAGTATCCAGCATTTCTTGCATAAATGTATTTTTACCAGTCGTAAACAAAGGATCTTCGCTTACTTCTATGTAAACAGATTTTTTGTTACTATCAGAAATGGTAGCTGCTTTTTCCTTGATATCAGCTAATTTCTCCTTCATATCTGCAACAAGTTGTTCTGCTTCCTTTGTCGTTCCCGTAGCTTGTCCAATCATATCAATGCTTCCATAGACGTCTTCGAAATTCGCTGCATCATTTACAACAACTACATCAATACCAGCATCGCGGATTTGCTGCAATCCTTCTGTTGAGTTATGGGCACTAGATGCATGTGCTAATACCACATCTGGATTTAGAGAGATTATTTTCTCTACATTAAATTCCATCCCGCCAACTTTCTCTTTTTCAGCTGCTTCTGCTGGATAGTTATCATAATCACTGACACCTACTAACTCATCCCCTAATCCTAATGCAAATACAATTTCTGTATTACTAGGCATTAAAGAAACTAGTTTTTCTGGCTTTTCATCAATCACTACCTCTTGATCTGAGGCGTCCTTAATGGTTACTGGAAAGCTAGCCTCTTCTGTAGTAGATTGCCCGCTATTTATATTATCTTCTGTCTTCGTTTCTCCACATCCAGCAAGCACACCCAAGACGAGCATCATTGCTAGAAATAAGGAATAAAACTTTTTCATCTCTGTTCACCTTCCTAATTAAAATATGGGAAAAATAAAAAACATCTCTATTATCGACCATAGAGATGTTGGGATGTCTTCAAAATTATTTTCAAAGCGCAGTCCACACCTCCCTATCCTCGTAGGCTTATTAGGTGTATAGAAAATGGCAGGTCTCCTGACTTATGATTTGCGCAACATGGAACCTTCCCATACATTCGTACAGTGGCATTTACCCATGATACAATCACTTACAGTGGCGGGACCGTATTGGATTTTCACCAACTTCCCTTTTAAGAAACTTTTTGAAATCAATCAACCCTTTACAAAAAGTCTCACCATTATCTAACTATTTTCATTTTTCGTCTTTTTGATTATACAATCAAAGTAAGGAGAAATAAATGTTCTTTTATTGAATTTTTAAAAATGGATCAACTGGGATAGCTTTACCCAATTCAATTCCCTGCTCTGTCAAAATACAAGTATAACTTAATAATTGCACCCCTGCGCGTGCAGCTTCTTCTAAGTTTTTGGCAAAGACCGGATCAATTGCTGCTGCTCCTGTCACTATTTCAACATCTTCTCTTTGCACAACAAATAAAATCGCTGTTTTTATAGTGCCTTCCTTCGCAATCGCAGTTAATTCTTGCACATGCTTTGAACCTCTTTTTGTGACTGCATCAGGGAACATCCCAATTCCATCATTTGCTAGAGTGACGCTTTTTACTTCGAGAAGCAATTGATTCCCTTCTTTATCTTCTAATAAAAAATCCCATCTTGAGCTTCCATACGTATATTCTGATTTAATCCAACGATACGGCCAAAGCTCCTCCACCATCGCTTCTTTCAGCATAACTTCTACTAGCTTATTAGGATATGAAGTATTTATTGATACAAGCAGTCCGTTTGACTCGACATATACTGCCGTCCATTTTGTTTTACGATTAGGATTTGTGCTTGGGAGAACATAAATCATAGCCCCCTCAACCAAAAGCTCTATTAGTCGGCCCGGGTCTGCTAAATGTACCTTTTCGATTTGCTCTGTTTCTTCATCATAGCAATGTAAAATAAACCGATTCGGTCTCTCCACAAAAGTCATTTTCTTTAATGCTGCTGGAAAGCCTACAAATACTTTTTTACTCATATCAGTCTCCAATTAAACCGTAGCTAATTGCCACTCTCTTAATTTTTTATCAAAAACAAGCAATGCATCACTTTTTTGCTTACTGTTCTTCTCATATTCTTCGTACATATCATCCATATTATCAAAATCCCCTAAAACCCATATCGGAATCTCCAATTTCAATCGTGTCTGATAGGCTCTTTCAATGGATAAAACTACGCCTTCTCTCATATAACGTTTTAACTCCACAACAATCTCTTGTGGGAGCGGAGGATAAAGTCTCTTCTTCTTCATACCAAGCAGCGCCTTCTCCAATTTAAGGTCTGTCACTTTATGTGCAAGGACTTCTGAAAACAATCGATAAAAAGAATCCATGTTTTTATAATAAATTTTATTAAACCAACCATCATCATGAGCCAAATAAGCATATTGGTTATTCAGTTGCTGAAAAAATGGCTTTCTGAGCGCCTCCAGCTTATGTCCTAAGTAAAGCAGTTCGGCAATTGTCTGGCCCTCTAAAATATCCAATGTCTCTGTCTCATCAAAATCGACCCATACAAAATCTCCGTACCCATAAACATCTTCCCTCGATAAATGGGCTAATTTATTGTTTGGAACATATTCGAACTGTGTATGTATATGAAATTCTCCATCTTCATACTGATGCTTTAACAACAAAATAGAGGAAAGAGTATCTGCCAGTATTCTGTAAAACTCTCTAAACTCTATGCCATAAGAGAGGACAAAGCGTTCTTTCTCATTTAGATGGATATAAACCACATCTCGAATATCATTATTACCTTTTTTCATCAAGTAAACCTCCAAACATTATTAGCTTGTAAACGGAAGAGCTATAGCTTACTTTCTTGTTACTGAAATTGCCTATACTCCATTTTATCTATCTGATTACAAGAAATATTCCCTTGTTCTATGTTATTAGACTTTAAATGAATGCCCATGTATTCATACTTTCCATCATACATCTAGTTTTACATATTGTAACCATTTTAGTTTAACAAATATTAGGCAAAATAGCTTACATAATCTCCAATTTAGAAAAAAAAGGAATTTAAGCATCTTGGATTACGGATTATTTAGGAGTAATCCATGGTGGATATTCGTTAAACTTTCTATTATGGGTGTGTCCGAGGACAGATACCATTAAAAAAGTGAATTTTTCAGACAAATTTGTGATATTTCAACCAACGGAGGGGAATATCAGCCAAATTTTCTTGTTTTTCAGCCAAACTGCTGATATATCAGCCAATTCTGCTTCCTTTTCAGCCAAACTGCTCATATATCAGCCAAACTCGATCCCTTTTCAGCCAAACTACTCATATATCAGCCAACTTCGATTCCTTTTCAGCCAAACTGCTCATATATCAGCCAAACTCGATCCCTTTTCAGCTAAACTACTCATATATCAGCCAACTTCGATCCCTTTTCAGCCAAACTACTCATATATCAGCCAACTTCGATCCCTTTTCAGCCAAACTACTCATATATCAGTCAAACTCGATCCCTTTTCAGCCAAACTACTCTTATATCAGCCAAACTCGATCCTTTTCAGCCAAACTGCTCTTATATCAGCCAATTCCACCATCTAAAACAAAAATACACCGTACTATAGGGCAACGGATTAACTCAACTATCCATCTTCCCTAAAATACGGCGTCCATCATTTGTCCAAATTAATTTATTTTCGTTTTACTTAACAGCCTTTTAATACTTTTATCTGCTTCCTTTAGCACGATAGATTTATCCACTGTCTTCATGATTTTATTTTCCATTACTATTTGTCCGTCTACGATAGTTGTTTCTACATCAGCTCGTGTTGCGGAATAGACAATTCTTGAGATTGGGTCCACATCATAAGAAGGGAAGGTATGAAAATTTTGCAGGTTTAAAATTGCTAAATCTGCTCTCTTGCCAATTTCGAGACTGCCAATTTCTTTCTCGAGCCCCACCGCCTTTGCCCCACCAATAGTTGCCATTCGAAAAACGGTTTTTGCATCCATTGCCGTTGGACCATGAATCGGCTTTTGTATAAGTGCGGCCAGCCTCATTTCATTAAACATATCCAAGTTATTATTACACGGAGCACCATCTGCTCCTAAGCTAACAGAAGCATGATGGCAAAGGAGATGGTGCGTATCCGCAATTCCAGATGCCAGCTTTAAGTTAGAGCCAGGGCAATGGCTGACATGAACTCCTTTTTCTCGAATAATCCGCTTTTCTTCTTCATCCAACCAAATGCAATGCGCTAAAATTAAGCGGTCATTTGCTAAGCCGAGGTGATCTAAGTAAACAATATTTCTCATCCCTGTTTCTTCTTGGACGATTTGAATCTCTCCTTTATTTTCTGATGCATGGGTGTGTACTTTTACTCCATATTTATCTGAAAGAATCTTTACCTCTTTCAGCAGCTCCTCTGTACAAGAAACAACAAACCGCGGCGAAAATGCATACCGAATTCTTCCATCATCATAGCCATTCCATTTCTCCAATAAGTCCACACTTCGCTGAATAGAATCCACAGTTTTTTCTTGTAAGGCTAAAGGAACTTCAGTCCCTTTATCCATCATCACTTTTCCAGAAACTGCTCTTATGCCGCTTTCAGCAATCGCTCGAAAAGCATAGTCAGTATGGTGAACTGTTTCCATATCTACAATGGTAGTTGTTCCACTTTCCAGCAGCTCTCCGATTCCAAGCATGGCGGAATAATAAATAGATTCTTCATCATGGGCAGCCTCAAGTGGCCAGATTCTTTGTCTGAGCCAATCCATCAACTCGAGATCATCCCCTTTTCCTCGAAAAAGTGTTTGGCATAAATGAATATGTGTCTGAACAAATCCAGGGATTACCGTTCTATTTGTTGCATTAATTATTTTATCCACCTGTTGTTTATGAATATCCACCCCTATTTCCTTAATAATATTATCCTCCATATAAATATCTCCCATAACAATTTCTTCCGCTTGGTTCATTGTTACTATCTGTGCATTTTTGATTAACAAATTCCCCATTGTTTTTCCCCCTTGCTTGTTTCAATTTCGGAATAAACACAAAAAAACTACGAAAAAATATGCTAGTTAAGCATATTTTTCGTAGCAAGAAATTTACGGTTTCCAGTAGAGACCCTTAACCCAATTATTAAGGATATACGAAAAAATGTCGCAATTGTGGCAGATGCCTGTGACCATTTATTCATGATATATCCTAATTTTAATCCAGAATCTTATCTTTTCAAGTAAGTTGTCAGAATATTTAACACTGTTTTTTCATGTGTGATGAGATATTTTCTCAAAATCTCCTTTTTTACAAAGAATTATCCATTTCATTCTTTCATTTAATTACATATAATAAAACAGGGTATATGTCGAATAATTGCCTAAACCTAGAGAAGGGAGAGTGAGAAGTATGATACACCAAATGACAGAAAATCAAATCACACTTCACATCATTCAGACACTAAAAGACAATAAAAAATCTGAATTTGAATCCATCGTTGATGAGCTACAACCTTATGATATAGCTCAAATTTATGAGGGTCTCCCCGATAAGCATAGGGCACGTTTTTTGCTTTTTCTTAAAGTCGACTTATTAGCCCATCTCTTAGAGGAGTTAGATAAAGAGGAGCAGCTTGAAGTTCTTAATACATTAGGAATGGACAAGACAGGGAAAGTTCTAGACTTAATGGATAACGATGACCTAGCTTCCCTTTTAAATGAACTAGCCCCAGAAAGAATTAAAGAACTCCTTTCTGGTATGAAAAAAGAAGAATCTCTCATTGTACAAAACTTAATGAATTATCCAGATGAAACTGCTGGACGTCTCATGACCAACCGTTTTGTTTGGATTCGTGATTATTACACTACACGTGAAGCCGTGGATAAACTAAAGTCCTTTGCTGATTTTGCGGAAACATTAAGCTATTTATACGTAGTGGATCAAAAAAGAAAGTTAGTCGGTGTTGTTTCCTACCGTGACCTTTTGATTGCTGAACCACAGGATAAGATTCGTGACATTATGTATGAACGAGTTATTAGTGTAACCGTGGATCAGGACCAGGAGGAAGTAGCGCAAACCATACAGAAGTACGATTTCTTAGCTATCCCAGTCGTTAATGAAGAAAACATATTAATGGGGATTGTCACAGTCGATGATATGATTGATGTTGTTTTTCAAGAGGCAAACGAAGATATTGAAAAACTATCTGCTTCAGGTAAATCAATAGATTTTGATACAAAAGCAACTGTTGCAGCCTATCGAAGACTCCCATGGTTAATCTTACTTTTATTTATCGGTGTTGTATCTGGCAGTATTATAAGCAACTATGAAGATGTACTAACAAAAGTTGTAGCTTTATCCTTTTTTATGCCCATGATCTCAGGTATGACTGGTAACACAGGAACTCAATCATTAGCAGTTGTTGTTCGTGGACTTATTTCTAATACAATTAATAAAACCGTTGTAACGAAATTGATATTTAGAGAATTGTTAGTTGGCTTGATTATTGGGATTACATGTGGTGTGATTATTACATTGATTGCCTATGTATGGCAAAGTGATTTAATGCTTGGTCTCGTAGTTGGTCTGTCCTTAATTTGCACACTTATAATCGGAACATTATCGGGTACCATCATTCCCATCATTCTTTATAAATTGAACATTGACCCAGCAGTTGCATCAGGGCCATTAATCACTACACTTAATGATATATTTTCGTTGTTTATTTACTTCGGAATCGCGCAAATTTTCCTTAATCACTTAATGTGAGCAAAGAGGCTGGGACATAAGTATTCCAGCCAAGGATAATTCCGAACAATTATACGAAGATGCTAATGAATGTTCCGTATAATTGTTCGGGCTTTTATTTGTTTTTCAAAGGATGTTTCCATGAAGTTTGGTGCGATTCCCCGCAGCCGGAATACACTTCGCTTTCCATGGGGCTCGCGCTGAGCCGCTTCGGCCTGTGGCCTGCAGGGTCTCAGACTGTCTCGCTAATCCCATAGGAGTCTTCGTGTATTCCGGCTGCTCTGTTTTTCCAACTAATTATATTTCCTCTTGTAAAAAGTATGCGAAAGCAGCCGCTATTTACTAGCTATATTAGAAATTGTTCGTCTTTACAGAGTATCTATTTAGTTATGTCCCATCCTCTTTGTTTTGTTTTTTAGAGTTTATCTAATTTTCCTCCCTCTATCTAAATCAACAGAGCCATCTTTTTTATAGGATTATGAAAAATAAGGAAACAATTTTGGATTCTATTCCGTCTATATACATGTAAGAAATTTGAACTAGGGGTTTGCCGGAATGAGAACAAAAAAAGGATTTTCTGAAAGATTCGATTGGACATTATGCCTCTTACTTATGTTATTTTGTTTAGTTAGCTGTATTGCTATATACAGTGCACAAGGTCCAAAAGATTCCTACTTACAATCACAAATTATGTGGTATGTTATCGGCTCGATTACGATTGCCATTATTATGTACTTTGATAATGAACAGATTCAACAAATAACTTGGATTTTATACGGGATAGGGGCTATTCTACTGATCGGTCTACTAATTGCTCCAGTAACAGAATTCACACCAAAAAGAGGTGGAGCGCAAAGTTGGTATGTTATTCCTCACCTTGGCAGTATTCAACCATCTGAATATATGAAGGTCTTTTATATTTTAGCGATTGCGAAAGTAATAAATAATCACCATAAGAAAACAATCTATAAGACGCTCTTAACTGATTTCCTATTAATGTGTAAGCTCGGCATTGTAGCTGGAATTCCGATTGGCTTAGTTATTGTCCAGGATTTTGGGACGACACTCGTGTTAATGGCTATCTTAATTGGAATGATGTTAGTATCAGGGATTTCTTGGAAGATACTTATTCCTTTATATGGAGTGGCAGCAGCTTTTGGTTCCCTCGTTTTCTACTTAGCTATTTTCGGAAGAGAATTGTTAGAAAAATATTTGGGAGTCGATCCATATCAATTTGATCGTATTAATTCTTGGCTCGATCCTCATAATGCTGGAGACGCAGGAATGCAGTTAGTTAAATCATTAATGGCAATAGGTTCAGGCCTTATTAGCGGAAAAGGATTAGGAAAAGAAGAAGTTTACATTCCAGAAAGACATACAGATTTTATTTTTACAATTATCGGCGAAGAATATGGTTTTATCGGCGGCAGCATTGTCATTATTCTTTATTTTCTCTTAATATTTCATCTTGTTAGAACCGCTTTACAAACAGCCGATCCATATAGTATTTATATTAGCGTTGGAGTCATTAGCATGATTACCTTTCATGTATTCGAAAATATTGGCATGACAATACAGCTATTACCAATAACAGGAATTCCTCTCCCCTTTATTAGCTATGGCGGCAGCTCCCTAATGACAAATATGATGGCAATGGGACTCATGTTTAGCATTCGATATCACCATAAGTCTTATATGTTTTCTTCCAACTCTCTTTCTTTTTAAGGTTAATTATCATCTAGACTCGGCGCATTGCTGAGTCTTTTTTTCAAATTTGTCTATTTGATGAATTCTTCCTCCTTTAGTTTCCTTTCTTATATAATTAGGGTATATAATTTAATAGGACAACAAAAAATAAAAAGTAAAATCTTAAGTTCAGCCTGTTATAACAACAAGATGACCATTCATTTTATCTAATTATAATAAAAACTAAATTAAAATAATTACAAATAAGTATTGATTTTAATTTAGAATTTGTTATAATTAAAATATAATCAGTTGAAGGGAGTTTGTTAACATGGGATTACAAACAAAAGTTGAATTACAAAAAGAATTAAACGTACAAATCGCTAACTGGAGCGTATTATACACAAAACTTCACCAACATCATTGGTATGTAAAGGGACCTTTTTTCTTCACACTACATGAAAAATTTGAAGAGCTATATGACGAAGCGGCTGAAGCAGTAGATGAAATCGCAGAGCGCTTGCTTGCTATTGGTGGAAAACCGGTTTCTACATTAAAAGAATTTATTGAAACTTCTACACTACAAGAAAGCACAGACAAATTAACTGCAACTGAAATGGTGAAATCTTTAGTGGAAGATTTCAGCCATATCAATACGCAATTAAAAGCATTAGCAGAACATGCTGATGAATTAGAAGATGTGATTACAAATGATTTAGCAGTTGGTTTAATTGGCAAGATTGAGAAACATTTATGGATGCTAACTGCATATCTTTCTGAATAACACTTATTTTTAGAATGGACAAAGCCACTTTTTCTTCTTAATGTTGAAAAAGTGGCTTTTATTTTCCCCCAAAAAACCCCATTATCTACTCATCCCATGAAAAAATTATTTTCATTCTCATCTAGAAAAAAGTATAATAATGGCAAAAGCATGTATTTTTCATCCTTAGGAGGATAACATGAAAAAAAAACAATTTGTTGTAATAGGACTAGGAAGCTTTGGTGGCAGTTTAGTAGAAGAATTCCATACAAAGGGAGCAGAAGTATTAGCCATTGATCAGTCTCTAGAAAAGGTTGAAAAATATCGAGCATATGCTACACTTTGTGTGCAAATGACACATATTACGGAAGCATCGTTAACCCAAATCGGAATTCGAAATTTTGACCATGCTTTTGTATCCTTTGGCGATGATGTAGAATCCAGCACCCTCACTACGATGCTTTTAAAAGAAATGGGTATTAGCCAAGTTTGGGTAAAAGCAGCAGATGTCTATCATAAACGCGTTCTCGAGAAAGTCGGTGCTGATCGAGTGATTCATCCAGAACAAGATATGGCAAAAAGAATTGCACACCATGTCATTTCAGATAGTATGATTGATTATATTCAGCTTTCTAAAGAACATGGGATTGTGGAAATGGTCGCTTCCTCTAAAATACATAACCAATCCATCTTAGACCTAGATGTGCGGGCAAAATACGGCTGTACCATTATCGGAATCCAACGAGCAGGAGAAACAATCGTCTCTCCATCTGCAAATGAAGTAATCCATCAAGGCGATATTCTAATTATGGTAGGCAGTAATGATTGCTTATATAATTTTGAAGAAAAGGCGTTAAGATAACCACACGAAAAATAAATTTAAATATTTATTAAACACCAAAAGAGAAGGCTTTCATTCAAGCATTCTCTTTTTTCATTTACTCTCCTATTTACTAAACTCCATTTTATCCAACGTTTAATCCTTCCATCACTGGGTATTAAGTAGAATACATTATGGCTGATTAAGTTGTTGTTTCTAATGGGAAATAAAGTTAACGCGGATTAGAGAAGGAAATCGACTCTGTAAACAAATTTACTTCCTATGCGGAACAATATTCTTTAAAAAATGCCTAAATCAAATCAAGGAGTGAAGTATATGTACTATAACTGGAATTGGAATTCCTTTTGGGACAAGCTACCTGATTTTATTTTAGCGGTAGTTGTTTTAATTGTAGGGTGGATTATTGCAAAAATCATTGAAAAAGCCCTCTATAAAGGACTGCAAAAAACAAACTTAGATAATAAAATTTTTCCCGAAGGAAAACCTAAAAAATATTCTTCTGAAAAGATAATAAGTAAAATAGTTTATTATTTATTATTAGTTTTTGTCTTTACCCTATTCTTTAATATTTTAAATTTAACGGTGATTACTTCTCCACTAGTGAATATGCTTTCATCTATCCTTGGAGCAATTCCTAATATATTAAAAGCAGCGTTGATTCTATTAATTGCTTGGGTCATTGCTTCCGGATTAAAATACCTTATTAAGAAAACAGGAAGCACCTTAAAGGTTCATGAGAAATTACAGAAGTGGAATCTTGCAGAAAAGAATAGCCCGCAAAATGTAATGGATAAAGTAGCTAATATTGCTTTTTATTTAGTGTTGTTATTATTCTTACCTGCCGTTTTAGGTGCTCTTAATTTATATGGTGTTTCGGAACCATTTGCCAATATGCTTCAAAGCATTCTTGCCTTCTTACCAAAACTTTTAGCTGCAGCACTGATTGTTTTAGTAGGTTGGTTTGTAGCAAAAATTGTGCGTACCATTCTAACCAACTTCCTGCAAGCAATCGGCACAGAGGCTTTAGCTAATCGATTAGGCATTAACAAACTTCTAGATAATGTAAGCTTATCTTCTGTTATCGGAAACATTGTTTTTATTTTCATTCTCATTCCAACTGTTATTTCAGCGCTTGAAAAGTTGGATATCCAAGGAATCTCTCAGCCAGCTATTAATATGTTAAATGATATTCTGACGATGATTCCTAATATCGCTACTGCCATTGTCCTCATCTTAATTGGTATTTGGATAGGAAAATGGGTAAAACAAATGGTCGTTACGTTATTAGTAAAACTTAGTTTAGATACTTACGTACGAAAAATGGGTCTTAACGCCAATACTAGTATTTCTAACATTATTGGTACTATTGTTCAAATTCTGATCGTTTTCTTATTGGCTGTACAAGCCTTAAATATAGTAGGACTAGAATTTTTAGTAACATTATCTACTGCGGTTATTGCTTACCTACCAATGGTTATCGCTGCAATTGTCATTCTTGGCGTTGGCTTATGGTTAGGCTATCTCGTCCAGCAGTTACTAAGCAGCATTTTACAAGGTGCTCACTTCAAAGTATTACCAGTTATCGCAAAATATGCGATTATCACTCTTTCTGTTTTTATGGCTCTTGACCAATTAAGAGTAGCATCTTCTATCGTCAATTCTGCCTTTATTTTAATCCTCGGCGGTCTTGCATTAGCATTTGGTCTTGCGTTTGGTCTTGGCGGCAAGGAATTTGCTAAAAAACGATTAGATAAACTGGATACAAAAATGGAACAAACATCTATCCAAAAACCAAATGATGATAATTCTTTAAACAGCTAATCATCATAAGAGGACAGACGGAAAATATCGTCTGTCCTCTTTTCTTTATGCTGTTTTCGTTAAGTTTATTGCTATTACTCGCAGCTGGAACAGCCTTTCCTTCAAAGTATGAAGCCATTTTGTCAGTATTTTCAAAAACGGCTATTGTTATGAAACCCATTTCATAGTTTAATCTAATAAAGAGAGCATAGACCAGCGTCATATTTCGATTTCGTTATAGCGTGATGGCTTGCTCTTTTTTCTATTTCTTTAAAATTTGGTTATGGCAAATCGGTATCCAGCAGTTCATAACCTTCTACTAGTGTAGAAAGTGGTACAATATCGGCATCTTTTTGATAAACAGGAATATATTCTTTTAAAACACTTACTACTGCTGGTCCGGAAACTCCAACATGCCCAATCGCGATAAACTCCTGCTCTGTATCTAGTTTTTTCGCTAAACGACTAGCTTGCTTCGTAATATATTGACTTGTGTATATATGATCAAAAAAAAGACCATTTTCTAAATAAGGTACATTTAATTCCTCAGCTAAATCCTTTATGACACTTTTGCTCGTTGTTTTACTGTCTAAATAGTAAAGACTGTGGTTACGGCATTCCTCAAGGATAATTCTCATCACTCTTTTATCTTCCGTAGCCTTTGATCCCATATGATGATTCATTCCAACAGCATAAGGGATACTTTCAATCGCATCCTTCACCCGTTTTCTAATTTCCTCATCTGATAAATCCGTTGTAATCGCACCAGGTCCAAGCCAGCTTTTTTTCCCTTTTTTCGGTTCTAATGGCAAATGAACTATAACCTCATGACCTTTTTTATGGGCACGGATAGCATCTTCTTTACTCGTAGATAGGAAAGGCATAATCGCGACCGTGATTGGAACAGGTAAGTTAAGCATCTCTTCTGTTCCTTTCATGTTATTACCGAAATCATCAATAACAATTGCTAACTCTTTTCTCACTTGATTCTTAGATGGATCCGCCTCTTGTGCGGAGATACTTAATGGAAACGAAAGAAAACATAAGAAGAATATTATCTTTTTCATTTTAAAACCTACCTTGTTTTCCGTTAGTATTTTCCATAAAGGCAGGTTGCATACCACGATATATAAGAATCAATGAAGTTCTTATTAATTATAAGGCTGTTTTCGTAAAGTTTGTTGCGATTACCCGCAGCCGGAATACACTTCGCTTTCCGTGTGGCTAGGCTTAAGCCTCTTCAGCTTCGCATCCGGGGTCTCAGACTGTCTCGCTAATCCCCGTGGCGTCTTCGTGTATTCCGCTGCTCCATTTTTCCAACTAATTCTTTTTTTCGATTAAAAAAACAACAATCCTTTAGAAAACAGCCAATTATAAAAAACAATCCTCCGCGAGAATAAGGGGTATATTAATTTATATCCATTAATTCCTCCCATAGTTTATTCCCTTTAATTTCCATCCCAGTTATCAATCCGTCCTTATTTATATTTGCTTGCCCAGTAACATTTACAACTTTCTCTTTTTGATAATGAACAGTTAAAGAGAAATTGTAAATATTCTCTAATTTAGTATCTGCTTTCTCCACTTCTAGATTGCTCATTTTTAACTGATAGCCGTTCCAATGAGCCTTTTGCAAGAAATTCTCACCATATGAAGCAATATAAGAATGATAGAATTCTTCTGTAAAGTAGGGTTTAAAATTATTAGCTGTATATGAATTCCATTCTGCTAATGCTGCCTCCACTTCATTATCCTCTATTTCCTTGTTATCAATAGTCTCCCACAAATTGGCCAGTTTCTCTTCTGGTCCTGTGAATGTATGTTCCAAAACCGTTTGAATGGTAGTGACAGCTTCCTTTTGTTCGGCAATCTCAGTATTCGAAGTACGATAAACAAAGAAGAAAATAGTTCCGATTACGAAAAGGATTATAAAAACGCGCATTACAGTTTTTTTCATCGTATCCCCCCTTACTTTAGATACGATGAAAACGCTATTTGGTTTCAAGGTATAGATTTATCTTTTCAACCTTTTCACGTATTCATATATATTTTTTTCATACAAAAAACAGTTCGCTAAATTTAACGAACTGTTTTTATTGACGTTATTTATTTCCGATGCATTTTAAACTCCAGGAATAAATCATTATATTCTGCTAAAGAGCGATGACCGAGGTTTTCATATACCTCTAATTTAGAAGTCAATTCTTCATCCGGATAGAAACGCTCATCCCCAGTAATATCCTCAGGCAAAAATTCCATTGCTGCCTTATTCGGAGTAGAATAACCGACGTATTCTGTATTTTGGGCTGCATTTTCAGCATCTAACATAAAATTAATAAATTGATGAGCTCCGTCGATATTCTTAGCTGTTTTCGGGATAACCATATTATCGAACCATAAGTTAGATCCCTCTTCAGGAACCACGTATTCCACATCTTCATTTTCCCACATAATTTCAGCAGCCATTCCAGACCATAAAACACCGATAGACGCTTCTCCATTTTCGATAAGCATCCGAATTTCATCTCCAACAATCGCCTTTACATTCGGAGTTAGCGTATCTAGCTTTTCTTTTGCTTCCTTTAGGTGCTCATGATCTTTATCATTTAAAGAGTAATGTAAGCTATTTAAGCTCATGCCCATGATTTCCCGTGCACCATCTATCAGCATAATTTCATTTTTTAAATCTTTATCCCATAAATCATTCCAAGAAGTAATTTCCTTATTATCAAGCATGGTTGGATTATAAACAATTCCAACGGTTCCCCAAAAGTAAGGAATAGAATATTTATTGTCTGGATCAAAGGAAAGATCCATAAACCTACTGTCAATATTTTTTAAATTAGGTATCTTTGTATGATCAATCGGAATTAATAAATCTTCTTCCTTCATTTTGTCAATCATATATTCAGAGGGAATAGCAATATCATAGCTTGTTCCTCCCTGCTGAATTTTTGTCATCATTGCCTCATTTGAATCAAACGTCTCGTAAATTACCTTTATTCCAGTCTCCTCTTCAAACTTGGTTATTAAATCAGCATCAATATAATCTCCCCAGTTATATACAGTTAATGTGTTTCCACTTGTATACCCTCTGCTCGAATTTAATTGATGAACAATAAATAGAAGAATGAAAGACAGTGCAAAGATAAAAATTAAACCACGTATTAGAGATTTCATTTTCTCACCCCCGCTTGTGGAGTCTTATTAACACGCTGTGTAATGAAATAATAGCCAATTACAAGGAGCAGCGTAAATAAGAATAATAGGGTCGATAGCGCATTAATATTTAAAGAAATACCTCGTCTTGCTAATGAATAAATTTCCACAGATAGTGTTGTAAAGCCATTACCTGTTACAAAGAAAGTTACAGCGAAATCATCTAAGGAATAGGTTAACGCCATAAAGAAGCCAGCAAATATTCCTGGTGAAATATAAGGAATAATTACTTTTGTAAGTACATCCTTCCAACTAGCTCCAAGATCTAATGCTGCATCCACCAAAGTTGGACTCATTTCCTCTAGCTTCGGTAAAACCATGATAACAACAATAGGAATCGAGAAAGCTATGTGAGACAGAAGAACAGAAAAGAATCCTAGTTTAATCCCAATAATCGTAAAGAAAATTAAGAAAGACGCACCGATGATAACATCTGGGCTTACAATCAGCACATTGTTTAAAGACAAAATGGAATTCCTAAACCCTTTTTTCCTCATCATAGAAATACTAATTGCCCCAAGCACTCCAATAATAGTTGATATAGCTGCAGACAAAAGGGCAATAATAATTGTATTTAAAACAATAACAAGTAATCTCGTATCTTGGAATAATTCCTTATACCAGTCAAGTGTAAAGGAATCAAAATCATGCATGGTTCCCCCACTATTAAACGAATAGAAGATTAAATAAAAGATAGGTGCATATAAAATGACAAAAACAATACATAAATAAAAGATAGACCATTTTGATAGCTTTTTCATTTTATATCCCTCTCTTTCTGTTCCCTGTAAGAACCATAATAATAATCATACTAATAATCAAAAATACAGCTATTGTTGAACCCATTCCCCAATCTTGTGTTATGAGGAAATGCTGCTCAATCGCCGTACCTAGTGTTATAACACGGTTACCTGCAATTAAACGAGTTATCATGAATAAAGACAATGCTGGAATAAATACAGCTTGGCATCCAGATTTCACCCCATTTAGTGTAAGGGGAAAAACAATCTTTTTAAATGTCGTCCAAGCAGATGCCCCTAGATCTTGTGATGCATCAACTAAGCTAGGATTCATCTTTTCCAATGCATTAAAGATAGGCAAAATCATAAAGGGAATAAAAATATAGACACTTACAAAAAGAAAACTAAAGTCTGTAAATAATAACTGGTGTTCCCCTATCCCTAGAAAATCAAGCATTTGATTGGCCGCACCATGCGTCCCAAATATCCCTAAAAACGCATATGCTTTTAATAAAAGATTAATCCAGGATGGCAAGATTATTAATAACAGCCATAATTGCTTATGCTTCGTTTTTGTTAATAAATAAGCAGTCGGATAAGCAATGATTAGAGAAAAAAACGTAATTAGAAATGCATACCAAAAGGAACTCAACGTCATTTTTAAATAAACCGGTGTAAAGAACTTCTGATAATTTTCAAACGTAAATGCCCCTTCAATATCAAAGAAAGAATAATAGACAACAAGCGCAACTGGAGCAATTACAAAGAGTGCAATCCAAAGATAATAAGGTACAGTATACCATTTAGTACTACTTTTCATTGGCTGCCCCCTCATATGCTTCTAGTCGTTTATCAAACTCTTCCTCCGTTTCTCCAAGGCGCATAACATGAATTGCTTCTGGTTCAAAATAAAGACCTATTTCTGTTCCTACTGTTGCTTTCTTAGTAGAATGGACAAGCCATTCATTTCCGTCTTCATCGTATCCGCAAATCTCATAATGAACCCCTCTAAACAATTGAGAGTCTACTTTCACCTTTAATTTTCCTGCTTCAAGAGAAGTTATTTCTAAATCCTCTGGACGAATAACTACTTCTACTGCTTCATTTTCGTTAAAACCGCCATCTACACAATCAAACGTTTTACTGCCAAAATGGACAACAAAATCTTTTTTCATTGTTCCTGGTACAATATTGGATTCGCCGATAAAATCTGCAACGAAGCGATTAATTGGTTCATCATAAATATCTGTTGGTGTTCCGCTTTGCTCAATGCGCCCTTTATTTAAAACAAAAATTTCATCCGACATCGCCAATGCTTCTTCCTGATCATGGGTAACAAAGATAAAAGTAATTCCTAATCTTCTCTGTAATTCTCTTAATTCATATTGCATTTCTGTACGAAGCTTTAAATCCAACGCTGATAATGGTTCATCCAGAAGAATAATCTCTGGTTCATTTACAATCGCTCTGGCGATAGCAACACGCTGTCTCTGTCCACCAGACATCTCACTGATTTCTCTCTTCTCATATCCTTCTAGGTTAACGAAACGTAGAGCTTCTTTTACTTTTTCTTCAATCACTTGCTTCTTCCATTTTTTAATGCGAAGACCAAAAGCCACATTTTCAAATACATTTAAATGAGGGAAAAGCGCATAATCCTGGAAAACTGTATTTACCTGTCTTTTGTTCGCTGGTATTTTATTTATTAGCTTACCGTTAAAATAAATGTTTCCTTCTGAAGGTTCCATAAATCCAGCGATCAATCGTAGTACAGTTGTTTTCCCACAGCCTGATGGCCCAAGCAGTGTATAAAATTTACCTCGCTCAATTTCAAAGCTCACATTTTCTAGAACAGTTGTATCTTGATCATAACTTTTTGTTACATTTTCAAATCGAATAATATGCTGCTCGGACATAATATCCCCCTCTTAATTTATTTTCACTTAAGGATGCTTTGGTGAAGTTTGTTGCTATAAGTGAGCAACGTGAATACACTTCGCTTTCCGTGGTCTCAGACAGTCTCGCTAATCCCCATGGCGTCTACTTGTATTCCCGCTGCTCTATTTTTCCAATTTTTTTAAAAATTAAAAAAGATCCATCTCATTATAAGTAAGAATCGGTAACTACGAGAATTAGTTCTGTTACGCCATCTGCTAGATTCACTAATTGATGTTCCTCTGTAGCATGATAGTAAATAGATTCCCCTTTTTTAGCTCTATACTCTTGCTTTCCTAATTTCAGCAAAATCTCTCCTTCTACTACGTAAGCAAATGTTTCTGATAAAGAAGGCTCGAATTGCTTAAACTCTCCATTCTTCAAAAAGAAGAGACGTATTGGCTCCATTTCTTTTTCATTTGATTCAGGAACTAGCCATTGAATACGATATCCCTTTTCTTCATCAAGGAAGTCTGTAATGTCTTCCTCTGTATAGACTACTTTCTGCTTTCGCTCTTCATCATCGAAAAATTCCTTTGGTGTACATCCCAACACCTCTAAAATATCAAAGAATGTTTCAATGGAAGGAGAACTTAAATCTCTCTCTAGTTGGGATATGTATCCCTTACTTAAATCCGTTCTTTCTCCTAATTCTTCTTGTGTAAGTCCTTTTTTCAACCGTAAATTCTTTATCTTTTTCCCAATTTCCATGATTTAACCTACTTTTTGTTTAGAAATAGTAAACTTGAAAGCACAAAAGTTTGGTATTTATAAACTTAAAGTTTACTCATACCCAGTTATTATACAATAATTTATCTAACTTTCAATCCTTTTTTCGTTATTAATATACCTATTCTTTCCCACAACTAACCAATTCGAAATTCCCCCGTATTCAATACATATAAAAGAAGGCTGTTTTCGTAAAGTTTATGCTATTAAAAAACAACCATTCTTTAGAAAACAGCCAAAAAGAAAGAAACCCCATAAAAGAACGTTTTAGCAAAGCTTATCGTGTTAAAATAAACACTGCTCTACAAACATTTTTTATGAGGCTCAACCTTAAACTAACTTATTGTTCTTCCTTACCCATCTCTATTGGTATGTACTTTCCGCTATCTATTTTTTCAATTTTTTTAAAATGAATTAGCTTTTTTAGAGATGCGTTGCAATACGCAGAAGCATCATAGGAATCTCTTCCAACTCTTATCCCAATTTCTGTAGGACCAATTCCTACTTTTCCCCCTTTTTCCTTATACAAATCACACAGTGCTTTATAAATATTTTCATCTTTTTCCGTAATTCGTAGTTTGGAATATTGCTTCAATCTTTATTCCTCCTATTGCTCCCATTTTACTGCAGCTACAAAAACAGATTCCTTTTCCCTTAAATCGTTCTTTCATTTCTTCTAGAAACTTTTTGTGTAAATTTTCAATATATAAATTTCACTGTCTAAGTCTGCTAATTTAAGCATACTAATCCTTTATCAAAATAACATGCATTTATGTTTTTTTTTTCGAAAAATAGATAATAGGTTTCAAAACTTCATTTGTTAATAGGTCAAATGAATCATTTCAATATATTGAACACCTAGTCATCATTCCTATTTTTTTTTGAAGGAATTATCCTGTTGGTTTTTCTTCCTTTTCCCGCTTTTGAAAAATTCCAACCTTCTAATTTTGTTCAATATAATGAACAAATAAATCAAATAAAAAACCACTCGAAGTTTCCAAGCGGTTTTTCTTGTTCATTTTTAATCTTCTTTTTTAAGTTTATAGTGCTTTTTAAACATGAAATGCTCCCCATGTGAAGGAAATAATTTTAATTTCTTTACTTCTTCTGGGTATTTTATCATCATTTCTTTTAATAGTTCCTTTGGCTTTTTATTTTCTGTATCTAATCCTAACTCTTTCGCTTTATTCAAAATTTGTATTTCTCTTATTTCATCAGCAATTTGTTTAAGATCTTTTCCTTCTGTTTTGATACTTAATTTTTTTGCTTCTTCCATCGTCATTTTTTCTTGTACTTCTTTGCCTAATTGTTGCATCGTTTTTCCTTTTGTATCAATTCCTAATTCCTTGGCTTTTTTCGAAATTTTCGCTTCAAAAACTTCTTTCATTAATGCTTTAGCATCTTTTCCTTCTGTACTAATTCCTAGCGATTTTGCTTCTTCCTTTAAATGAGCAGTATGTACTTCCATCGCCAGTTGATGTATATCTTTTCCCTCTGCTTTGATACCTAATTTTTCTGCTTCTTTCTTTATTAATGCTTCATGAATCTCTTTTTTTATGGCAACTGGATCTTTTCCTTCTGTTTTAATCCCAAGACTTTTAGCCATTTCTATTAAAAACTGTTTATCATCCTGAGATATCTCCCTTTTTTCTGGTGTTGCTGGAGATGGTGCTGCACTAGTTAAAGAACCAAAGCTGGTTAATGCTACTAGTAAAGCTAGCATTAATAGCGTCATTTTTTTCATCTTACTCTTCCTTTCCATCTTTAAATAGGTAAACTTATATCTTTTATATCCTTTCCTCTTCTTTATTTTATATGTACGTTTTCTCTAAAAATATTTGATTTGTCTTTATGATTTACCTTCTATCTTCTTTCTCCCAGTAGCTAATCATTCATTTCATACTTAACAATTAGACATACTAATCATCTTCTGCTATTTTACATATATATCATATTTGCTGGAGATGAGTTTATTAGATGAGTAAATTTACAAAAGACTATATTATAAAAATGGAGGATATTGTGAGGGAAGGAGATTCTATCCTTCGCGAAAAAACCAAAGAAGTAACCATTCCTCCTACTAAAGAGGATCAAGAAGAGCTAGAGTGTATGCTACAATATTTAAAAAATAGCCAAGATCCAATTCTATCGGAAAAATATCAATTACGTGCTGGTGTAGGATTATCCGCTAACCAAATTGGCTTAAATAAACGAATGTTTGCGGCATATATTAGACAGGAAAATGGAGAGGCATTGGAATTTATGCTCATCAATCCAAAAATAATCAGCCATTCGACTGCAATGACCTATATTCCCGAGAGTGAAGGCTGCCTTTCCATCGATCGCCCCATTGTAGGCTATGTACCGCGCTATCGGAGAATAACTGTTCGTGCCTACAATATAAATGGAGAAGAGGTAAAGATTAAACTGAGAGATTATGAGGCAATTGTCTTTCAACATGAAATAGATCATTTAAATGGGATATTATTTTATGATCATATCAATAGTACAAACCCGTTTGAACTGCCTGCCAATGTAGATATTAGTCCTCTCTATTAAATAAAAAAGCAGATGGCCTTTGCCATCTGCTTTTTTATTTACTCAGCATCTTTTTCTAATTTATTCTCTACTTTATATTTTGCCGTTGCCTCTGTTAACCATGTGCTAGCTTGCTCTTGTACTTTTGTAGCTAATAAATCTTCTTTAATTTTAGCTTTTGAGTCTTCTAATGTTGCTTCTTTTGCTTCTTTTTTACCAGTTACTTTAATAATGTGATAGCCATAATCCGTTTTAACTGGATCACTAATTTCATCTACCTTCATAGCGAATGCAGCTTTATCAAACGCTTCAACCATTTGGCCTGTAGAGAAATAACCTAATTCTCCACCATTCTCAGCAGTTTGTGTGTCAGTTGAATATTCTTTCGCCAATTCAGCAAAGTCTCCACCTTCGTCTATCTTCTTCTTCACTTCTTTAGCAGTCTTTTCATCCTCTACTAAGATATGACTTGCTTCCACTTGTTCTGGAGTGTCAAAGCTTGCTTTATTATCTTCAAAATATGTTTTAATCTCGTCATCTGTGATTTCGATAGATGGCTCAAGAATTTTTGTCACTTTTAGGTTTTGCTCAATTTGCTCTTTAAATAGATCTTCGGTTACTCCATTTTGAGCTAATAGCATATTAAATGTTTCTTGCCCACCGTATTGTTCTACCATCTTGTCCAATTCTGCTTGGATTTCTTTATCTGTTACTTTTACTTTTGCTTTATCAGCTTCAAGATCTACTACTTTATTAGAGATCATCATATTTAATACACTTGCGCCATATTGCTTATTTAGCTCTTCATTTAATTGTTCTTGTGTAATTTTTTCCTTGTCCACTGTTGCAACCGTTTCACTACGTTGTGTTAGATAAACCGCTCCTATAATTAACGCTATTAGTACTACCGCTAGTATAGGAATAAGAACCTTCTTATTTTTCATATTAAGCTAAAATCCTCTCTGCACAAAATTTTGGATATAACAGGCATACCCCTATTATAACTCTTACACTATATTATCATATAATTATGACGAAATTATTAACAGATTTAAAAAAAATTCCACCTTACAATTAAATAAGCTGGAATTTTTTCGACAATTTTCGTATGTTTCACATGAAACGTGTCGATTAATTGTTTGTGTTGTTACTTGTTAACGTTAATTCCACTTTTTGAGATTTACCATCTCTATAAATTTCTAGTTCTACTTTGTCTCCAATTTTCACTTCTGTATATAGATATTTTCGTAAATCGGTTGAATTAGTGATTTTTTTACCATCAATGGATACAATCACGTCTTGAACTTTTAACCCAGCCTCTGCAGCTGCAGAATTGGAATCAATATTAGTAACCATTACACCTTCTGAAACTTCGTTTGGAAGGTCTTGAAGATACATGCGAGGAACTTCCTCTAAGCTTGCTAAACCTACTCCAAGATATGGTCGCTCTACTTTACCTTTTTCGATAATCTCATTCACAATTGGGATAAGATCATTACTTGGAATCGCAAAACCTAGTCCTTCTACACCGGAATCAGCAATTTTCAAACTGTTGATACCTATTACCTCTCCCGAAGAATTAATAAGAGCACCGCCGCTATTTCCTGGATTTATGGCTGCATCTGTTTGGATAACATTAAATTCCCAATCTCCTGCAGATGTATTAACCGTAATACTACGTTCTACAGCACTAACAATTCCCTGTGTTACAGTTCTAGATAGCTCTAGGCCAAGGGGATTGCCAATGGCCCATACTTGATCTCCAGGTCTTAGTGTAGATGAATCTCCAAAATTAATGACATCTGTTGCATACTTGGCATCAATTCTTACTACGGCTAAATCTGTTAACGCATCTGCACCAATTAATTTAGCCTCTGTTTTCTCTCCGTTATATAGAGAGATTTCTAATGTATTTGCTCCTTCAATGACATGGTTATTTGTCACTATATATGCATATTGATCATCTTTTTTAAAAATAATGCCAGAACCTGATCCAGATTCCACATCACTGGATTCCTGTGAAAATGGATTTGATTGTTGTTGTTGAAGATTTTCAATTCCAACGATTGCTTTAGATGATGTTTCTACCATATCAGCAATGGCTACTGTCCCATCACTAGTTGCTGTATTTGATGTAGTGCTTGCAGTAATTGCCCCTGTCTTGCTTTCCACTTTATTAGAAAGCTCTGCCACTTGCTTCTCCAGCTTATCATAAGAATCATTGTATAAATCCGTATGGGGAATCGTAAAAAATGTTAATGCGGAACCAAAGATACCTGCTGCCAGCAAGGAGAAAAAGCCTTTGGCCTTCGAATTTCCTTTTTGATTATTAAAAGCTCTTCCTTCTTCACTTGAGCTTGCCACTGCTTGTTCTGTAGCTTTAATTTCCTCTATTTCCTCTTTATCAGGAGAGATTTGTTCGCTATCATCTGTCGGGAGCATAGGTTGTTCTTCTTGTGGCGTATCCATTTCTTCCTTAATTGTTGCCTCTTCCTCATTTTCTGGTTCTTGTTTCTTTTCTGAGAAATCATCTTCACTCAAGTTCAGTTGCTTCTCTTGTAGTGGTTCTTTCTCCCATTCATTTCTTTTTTCAAAGTCGCTCATCTTTTGTTCCTCCTATTTCTAATTTCGAACATTTATTTCAATTCATTAATATTCTTTTCATTTCTATTAACTTGTTTATACATACATAGTAACCACTATATATGAATAAATTATGAACAAAGTTTGAAAAGACATAGAAGAATTTTGGAACAATTTATTCTTACCAATTCGTTTAATCCTTTACAGCCACTTACCTTCCGTTCAAAATAGAATTCATTAGCGAACCTATTCAGCCTATTTTATACAATTACGCGAACTCTGTTACTTTTTCCTTTGGTAGAGGGAAGTAAATCGTGAAAGTAGTTCCTTTTCCTTTTTCACTCATTACATGAATATCTCCTTCATGAAACTGAACTAGCTGCTTAACAATGGATAAGCCAAGCCCAAATTCTCCGTAAGGGTTATTGGTTCTTGAAATATCTGCTTTATAAAATCTCTTCCAGATGTTTTCTATTTCATGGGCATCAATTCCAATCCCCGTATCTTTCACCTCGATAATTGTTCTGTCCACTTCCATACGCCCGGATAACCAAATACTTCCGTTCTCTGTAAATTGAATACTATTTTTCGTAATATTCATGATGATTTGAATGAGACGATCATAATCTGCATAAATTACCGCAGCATTATCCACATCTACATAAATTTTCACATTCTTTTCTTCGGCTAAAATAGACAGTTGCTCCTCAATAATCTCTAACACTTCTTGGAGAGAAATAAATTCCTTCATTAAAACAATTTGATTTGAACGGATTTTATCATAATCAAGATTCTCATTTACCAAACGAATAAGCCTTTTCGCTTCTTGGCTAATTAATTTGAGCCCTTTTTCCCGCTCATTTTCTGGTATCATATTATTATTTAAGCCTTCTATGACGCCACTGATTGTTGTTAAAGGGGTCTTTAATTCATGAGAAACATCCGACATAAATTGTCTTCTCCGATTTTCTAAAGCATCAATTGCTTCTTTTGACTCTCTTAGTCGATCTACCATCTGATTGAAATCTTGCCCGAGTTCACCTATTTCATCAAACGTAGAAGAAGAGACTTTCACACTGTAATCCCCTTCCGCAACATGGCTTGTAGCTTCCTGTAGTTTTTTTATCCGATTGACATGTACTCTTGAAAAAATAAAACTCATTAATAATGCAATTCCAAACACTAGAAAAAGGATATAAATTAAATACTTATTGATTTCTTGTATCATTTCTTTCGATTCGACAAGAGGAGATGTTAAGATAATTCCTCCAACAACGACATTATTTACGGAATACGGTATCGCAACTAGTGCAACCTCTTGATCTCCTCTTCGCGTGCTAGGCTTAATAACCGTACTACTGCCGTCTTTTATTTCATCCCACTCTGCATGAGTAATATTAATATTCAAATCTTTCCCAAAAGACCATATTCGATTTCTTTGTGTATTAAATATACCGATTGTTATTCCTGTCCCTTTTAGTTCTTCGGAATACCGTAATAACGTCGAATACGTTGCAGCAGACCATAAATCATCTCCTTGCACATCTTGAACAATATTATATCCGTATCCTTGAAGCTCATCTGCCTTCATGGAAAATACTAATTTCTCTATATAATGAGAAAAAACAAGGCTTAATACTAACAAGGCTACTAGGATGACGCTTAAGTGACTTATTAGCTGCTGATAGATGTATTTAATTCTCATGTACTACCACCGTTTCATCGAATTTATAGCCTACACCCCATACTGTATGTAAAAAGGGCTGACTATCCCTTCCTATTTTTCTTCTGAGTCTTTTAATATGGACATCAACCGTCCGATCATCTCCATAGAATTGAAATCCCCATACTTGCTGTAAAATTTGTTCTCTAGAAAATACTTGTTTTGGATGCTGAACGAAGAATGCAAGTAAATCAAATTCCTTGGGTGTTAATCCTAATACAGGTCGATTATACATAAATACCTCTCTTGTTTCTTTATCTAATTTAATGATTGCATTCGTTCTTACTTCTTCTACATTAGAATTTCTTCTTCTAATTGCCTTTATACGAGCAATTAAAGCTAAAGGGCTAAAGGGCTTCGTGACATAATCATCTGCTCCCATTTCTAATCCAAGCACTTGATCCGATTCAGTATCCTTTGCAGTTAACATAATAATTGGTGTCCCTTTATCTGTTTCTCTTATTTTGCGACAAACAGTTATTCCGTCTAAATCTGGAACCATCCAATCTAAAATAATCATATCATATTTATTATTCATAAAATGCTTATATCCTTCCAAGCCATTATGAAAAAAGGTACCCTGAAAACCTTCCTTGATAAAAAACATTTCCAACATAGAACAAACACTTTGGTTATCCTCTATTACTAAAATATTCATCTATACTCTCCTATTTTTCTGCTTTTAACTAATTAAAGCGACTTTCACTAAACGAATCAATAGGTTACCAGCATGTTTAATGGATTGTTAAAGGATAGGAAATAGTTTGTTCATAATTTTATCGGTTTGCATAATAAATAGGGATTTTCGCGATTCCCCTGCTCGGAATGCCGCATACAAATAAAAAGACCATTTAAAAGATACCCTCCTTTAAATGGTCTCATTATCACGTTTATTTAGTTAATTGGCGCTTTACTTTCCTCCAAAACTTTTTCCGCAAGAAGAAGCCCTCCTGTTATGCCAGCATTATCTCCTAATCCTGGTCTAACAATATACTCATTCATCTTATCTTGGACTTCTGGATACGAAACATAACCATTTAATAGATCGCTTAAATGACGATAAACATGTGTCAGCACATGCTCTTGATTCATTACGCCTCCACCAAGAATAATTTTTTTAGGAGATAGGATTAAAATATATTGCATAAGGGCTTGGGCAATATAATAGCCTTCCATTTCCCATACTTCCTCTTTATCACTTAGATGAAAAGCCTTTTCGCCCCAGCGTTCTTCAATTGCTGGTCCAGCAGCTAAGCCTTCTAAACAATCACCGTGGTATGGGCATCTTCCTTTATACGTATCTTTTGCATGCCTTCTTACTAAAATATGGCCCATTTCTGGATGGGTTAACCCTTGTAACAGTTCTCCATTAATATAAGCGCCCGCACCAATGCCTGTACCAACCGTAATATATAAGCAATTATCTACGCCTTTAGCAGCACCAAGCTTTGCCTCTCCTAAAGCAGCTACATTTACATCTGTGTTAAAACCAGTTGGTACAGAAAATTCATCTTTAATTGCTTTCAATAATGGATAGTCTTTCCAAGCTAATTTTGGAGTGGTTGTTACATTTCCATAAGTAGGACTATTTTTATCCACATCAATCGGACCAAATGATCCGATTCCAATTGCGTCGATTGGAAACCTCTTAAAAAAAGCGATAACCTCTGGCATTGTTTCCTCTGGTGTTGTCGTTGGAATAGAAATTCTTTCTTGAATGTTTCCTTTTGCATCTCCCACTGCACAGACAAATTTTGTTCCGCCAGCTTCAATAGCACCGTATAGTGACATGGTTCCTCTCCCCTTATAATGTTTTATAAACTCACTTACTTGTTTGTGTCCGCAGGAAATACAACTCCCGTTTGTCTTCTTACCTCATCCATAATTTCCATTACAGACAAAGAAACGTTATAGGAGTTTACGGAAGATTCTACTTTTCCTGCCTTAATCAATTCAATAAATTCTTGCGCCTCATAAAACATAGAAGCTTCTTTTTGAGGAAGGGTTAGATTCTCCACTTCCCCTTTTCGAGGAATAAATTCTACTTTCGTAGGGGTGTTCATTTGATTGATTAATAAATTTCCCTCTTCTCCTTGAATTTCAGACGGAATATAGGAATTTGCTATTTTAGAATACATTAGTATCACATCCATATCCGGATAACCTAAGATAATACTTCCTTCTCCGTCAACCCCAGATTCCAATAAGAAACTATTCGCCTTTACTTTCTCTGGTTTTCCAAAAAGAAGTACCATTGGGTAAAGACAATAAACACCAATATCCATTAATGCTCCATTTGACAATTCTGGCTTAAATGCATTTAATATAGTACCTTCCTTATAAGCATCATACCGGGAAGAATACTGACAATAGCTTACAAAAGCACGACGGATTTTTCCGACTTTATGTAAATTCTCTTGTACAACCTTAAAGTTAGGAAGAAAGGTAGTTTTAAGCGCCTCCATTAATAGGACATTATTTTCCTTCGCAGCAGCAATCATTTGTTTCACTTCAACCGCATTGGAAGCAATTGCTTTCTCTGTTAGAACGTGCTTTTTATTTTTCAAAAAAATGATAGACTGTTGTGCGTGATAGGCATTAGGACTAGCAATATATACTGCATCGATTTTGTCACTCTTTGCCATTTCCTCTAAACTAGTATATGTATATTCTGCATTGTGCTTTTTCGCAAACGCTTTCGCTTTTTCCTCTGTTCTTGAGTATATAGCAGTTAATTGAAAATCCTCTATTTCGCTAGCGCCTTCAATAAAAGATTCTGTAATCCAATTAGTTCCGATGATTCCAAATCTAATCGTCATATAGGCCTCCTCATTAAATGAAATATTCCTTCTCTCTTTTATTTTGGAGGGAAGTCATTAAAAAAGCAACCATCTGCTAGTATTTTTATCTTTTGAAAATGATTTATTAATTACTACTAATAAGTATTTATTTACAATATGAAAGTTCGCTTTTCATAGAATAAGCGCAGTATTTTGATTGCTCACTTATAGAAATATTTATAGCTCCTATAAATGGAGAGATAATGCCTTTTCGGAGACGGGGATGAATTATCTCAAAATTTCAAGAAACAACCATTCCTATTACCTAATTATTTTGTCATGTTTTATACAAAAGAAAAAACCCCCAAATGGAGGTTTTTTTCTACTTTATACATATTTTATTAGTAATGAACGTGTCCTGATGTCATTACCCAAATTGTTCCTCCCGCTACGACAATCGCGCAGAAGAATGCATAAATGATGTTAATTGTTTGTACTTTTCCTTCGCCTTCTGTAAGATGCATAAACATAAACAGTTGAAGAATAGCTTGGATAACTGCCAATGCACCGATAATCCACATAACAGTAATCATTGGTAGATCCGTATATTTCTTAGCCGCTACTGCCGCAAAGGTAAGTAATAAAGATACGATGAAACCAGCAATATGACTGATTGGAAACTTTTCATTCTCATGATTTTTCGCCATCTAAAACACCATCCTTGCTAGATAAACGAATGTGAAGATGAAAATCCACACAACGTCTAAGAAGTGCCAATATAAACTTATAATAAATGTCTTACGAGCAGTTGTTGGCGTTAGGCCGTGTCTAATCAATTGAATAATGATTAATATAGCCCAACCAATACCTAAAGATACGTGCAATCCGTGTGTTCCTAGCAATACAAAGAATGAGGAAAGGAATGCACTTGTCTGCATTGTTGCTCCTTCATGTACATAATGAATAAATTCATTTATTTCCACAAAGACGAATCCTGCACCTAATGCTAAAGTGATAATTAACCAAGTTAATAATCCTTTTAAATTTTGGCGACGCATATACCAGATAGCGATACCGCATGTGAAACTACTTGTTAATAGTAGAAGTGTTTCAATCATTACATCTTTTAATTTAAATAATTCTGCTGGAGTAGGACCGCCTGCAAAGTTATCCTTTAAAGATCCATAGGCTGCAAACAAGGTAGCGAATAATACAACCTCCGCACCAAGGAAGATCCAGAAGCCTAGAATGTTTAAGCGGCTTTGCTCTGTCTGATATTCTAGTGGTAAAGACTTATCGACTTTTGCCATTATTTCTCACCTCTCCATGCGCGTTCCGTTTTCTTAATAACATCCAGTTTAATATGGTAACCTTCGTCATAATCAAAGGAACGAATTATTAAGCCTACAAAAATACCTAAACTGCAGATTGCAGCTGGAATAAACCATTCAAATACTAGGAAGAAACCAACTACACCAAATACAACACACATGTAAATTGGCAGCCAAGAATTGCTTGGCATGTGTATTTCTTCTAATTCTTCTTCTTTTAATACTAAACCTTCGTTATTTTTCTTCATATACCAGAATGCATCTAATGCTTTAACTTCTGGTGTAATAGCAAAGTTATATGGCTGAACTGGAGAAGCTGTATGCCATTCTAATGTTCTTGCATCCCATGGATCTGTAGAAATCTTTCTATCTGCATAACGAGTACTATAGTAAATGTTATAAACAAGTACAGCGAAACCTGCTGCAAGAATTAAGGAACCAATTGCAGATAGCATAAACAATGGTGCAAATCCAGATTCTGCAGAGAACGTATAAGAACGTCTTACTGCCCCTTTTAAACCTAAGAAGAACATTGGCATAAATGTTACGTTAAAACCAATATTAAACAACCAGAAATGCCATTTTCCTAAACGTTCGTTTAGAGCATAACCGAACATTTTTGGCCACCAGTAATAGAAACCAGCAAATACTGCATATACAACACCTGGTATTAATACATAGTGGAAATGAGCTACTAAGAATAATGTATTATGATATTGATAGTCTGCTGCAGCCATTGCAAGCATAACTCCAGTTACCCCACCGATAGTAAAGGTTGGAATAAATGCAAGAGACCATAGCATAGCCGTTGTAAACTGAATGCGACCTTTTCTCATTGTAAATAGCCAGTTGAAAATTTTAACCCCGGTTGGTACCGCAATTAACATCGTCGTAATCGAGAAAACAGAGTTTACAACTGGTCCAGATCCCATTGTATAGAAATGGTGAACCCAAACAACGAAACTCAATAAAGCAATACCAATAATAGAGATAATCATCGAGTTATAACCGTATAAACGCTTTTTCGAGAATGTTGCGATGATTTCTGAGAACATACCAAACGCTGGCAAGATTACGATATATACCTCTGGATGTCCCCATAACCAGAATAGGTTATTCCAAAGCATCGCATTTCCTCCGCCAGAAATCGTGAAGAAATGTGTTCCGAATAAACGATCAAATGTCATCAATGCTAATGCAACCGTTAAAATAGGGAATGCAAACACAATAATAACGTTTGTGATTAAAGATGTCCAAGTGAACATTGGCATTTTCATTAAAGTCATGCCTTTTGCACGCATTTTCAAGATGGTAACAATAAAGTTAATACCCGTCATCAGCGTACCAATACCGGCAATTTGCAGCCCAATTGCATAGAAGTTGTTACCAACCCCTGGTGTAAATTCTTTCCCAGCTAGAGGGAAATAGGATGTCCATCCTGCATCAGGAGATCCACCAATTACGAAAGAAATATTGAAAAGCATCGCCCCACTAAATGTTAGCCAAAAGCTTAATGCATTCAACTGTGGAAACGCAACGTCACGTGCTCCAATTTGCAAAGGTATTACTACGTTCATTAATCCGATTAACGCTGGCATCGCCATAAAAAGAATCATAATAACGCCGTGCGTTGTAAATACTTCATTGTAATGCTGTGCATCTAAGAATTTCATTTCAGGAGCTGAGGTTTGATATTTCATCATCAAACCGTCGACTCCACCACGGAAGAACATTAATACGGCAACAATAATATACATGATACCGATTTTTTTGTGATCAACCGTTGTTATCCATTCATCCCATAAATATTGCCACTTCTTAAAATAAGTAACACCAACTACAATAGCAAGCATTGTTAGCGTAATACCTATTTGAGCAGATAATATAAGGGGATCGCCAGTAATAACGATATCATCCCACTTAATGTGCATCCTTTTCACCCCCGTCAGACTCTTGGTTCTTTTCAAATGTTCTACCTGGATATCCATGAACTCGATATAACTCAGGGTTTAAATAATAATTTGAGTCTCCACCTTTACCGTGATCGATCCATTCTAAATGTGTATTAGAGAAAGTCAAACGGCCTAAGTGTGTAGGCTTGATAATTTCTTTATATTTTTCCTCTGTTAATTCAGGGGCATTCTCTTTTACTTCGTCTACCCACTTATCATAGTCTTCTAAAGTTTTTGCTTCGACATCAAACTTCATCTCTGCATAACCTTTACCATTAAAGCTTGTATTTTGTCCTTCATAGTTACCTGGGTTATCTGCCACAACATATAAATCTGTTTCAGCTCCATACATTGTGTATTTTTGACCAGCTAATGCAGGAATCCAGAATGATTGCATGGTACCAGCAGAAGTTAATTTAAACTCAACAGGTACACCAGCAGGAATATTTACGTAATTGACTGTTTCAATTCCTTCTTCTGGATAGCTAAAAATCCACTTCCAATCTGCAGAAGTTACATTAATCACAATTGGATCATGGTCTTTGTAATCTTTTGGTACATCCTCTAATGCATAAATTGTTTTTACAGTTGGAATCGTTAATGCAATAATAATTAAGAATGGGATTACAGTCCAAACAATTTCAAGCTTAGTACTTCCATGTTCATCTGGTTCATAATCAGCATTCTCTTTCGTTGCACGATATTTCCAAACTATGTAGCCAAATAGTGCAAAAACTACAAGACATACAAAAGCCATTAATAAAATTGACCAGTTAATTAAGTCCGTAATACTTCTAGCGACAGGACCTTGCGGATCGAATACAACCATCGATTCACAGCCACTTAAAATGAATAATGGTACAATTGCTAAAAGCGAAACTAAAACTCCCTTTTTCATTTGTACAGCTCCTTCCGTTTAAGTTCAAATGTTAAAATATTCACAGAATGTTCGCTATTTAGACATAGAACATTCATATTACATGAGGTAAAATAACGATTATTACTACCTGTATGATGATATCACATCTCGAACCTATTATTTGTGACAAAAAACGTAAGTATAAATTTACCAATTTTAACATTTTCTATTCTTATGTTTTCCGCGAATTCAAGATTTTATCAACCTTTTTATTATAGCAGATGCCATTGTTAAAATCCATGTCCACAATTCTGTCACAAACATTTTTTCCAAACTTATTATTCGCTTTATAAATAATATAAAACGCTTACATTAATTATAATTGAACCTAGTTGACTTTTCCATTATTTTGCTTAACTTTCACTCCTTAAAATTTCGTCTCCTCCTTTTCATTTATTCTGTTATATTTATCACATGCCTCATTTAATTAAACGTATTTATCTTGATTATTCTCTATAGTTTCTACAACAAGTTATACTTCAAACATAGACTTTCTCTACAATCTACTATTCCAGTAACGGAAGAATAAAAATAGATAGAAAAATATACTGTCTATAGTCGCATTAACTACTAGTTCCAGTATATTTTTCTACCCTGTTGAAAATACTAATTTCCCAGTATTTCTTGTAACTTCCCTTTTACCTTTTCATTTACCTTTTTCGCATCTTTTTTTATTTCATCTACGACCTGGCTCCATTTTGACGAATTCTCTTTAATAGTGGTTTCTAATTCCTCCGCTTTTTCTTTAATGACTTTTTTCGTTTCTTCCACTTTTTTATTAACATTTCCACTATCTTTATTTGCAAGTCTATCACTTACAGATAAAACATTAAAATTCTCTGGCTCCACATATTGCACAGCTTGGTCCATAATAGTTTTAAAAATAGGTACTACATCTCCCGAACTTTTGCTTGGTAGATAATGTGTATCATCTGTTTTATCATAGCCTAACCACATCGCTCCAACTAAATTAGGAGTATATCCGACAAACCACTGATCCTTCGTACCAGAAATATTACTATTATCCAATTGAGTAGATCCAGTTTTTCCAGCAATTTGGAATCCAGTCACTTTTGCCCCTTGACCTGTTCCTGATTTAATAACATCTAGCAACATTGATGTCATGTCATTGGTAACAGATCTAGAAGTAACTCTTGTTGACGTTGGTTCATAATCGGCAATAACATTGCCTGTCGGTCCAACAATTTTGGTAATCAAATGACTTTCCATTCGAATTCCCTCATTAGGAAAGGCAGAATAAGCACTCGCCATTTGCAATGGAGAAACCCCTCTGGTCATCCCACCTAAAGCTATCCCTAAATATTCATCCTCTTTTTCATAAGGAATACCGAACCGATCAAGTGATTTAAGACCATTCTCCAATCCAATTTTGTCTAATAGCCAGACTGCTGGAACATTTAAGGAGTCTTCTAAGGCTTCATACATCGGAACCTCCCCTTTATATGTCTTCGTGAAGTTCTGTGGTTCGTAATCCCCCTTCTTAAATGGCTTATCTTCTAACATCGAATCAATCTTATAGCCCTTTTCTAAAGCGGGTGTATAAACAGCAAGTGGCTTCATCGTAGATCCTGGTTGTACTCTAATTTGAGTAGCCCGGTTAAAACCTCTGAAAACTTGTTCCCCTCTACCTCCAACTAACCCTCTTACTCCTCCTGTTTCTGGGTCGAGTAATACTGCTCCGCCTTGTGCTGATGTTCCATCAGCACTTCTCGGAAATAAGGAATCCCTAGCAAAGGTTTTTTCTAATGTAGACTGGAGATTTTGGTCCATCTCCGTATAAATTTTATACCCTCTTTTTAAAAGTTCTTCTTGGGTAAGACCGTATTTTTTTATCGCTTCATCGATAACTGCGTCCACATAATATGGATATTCTCTTTCAATAAAAGAGCCTCCCCCATTTTCCAAGACAATTTTTTCATTTACTGCCTGTTGATACTCGTCTTTTGTTATTTGTTTTAAATCTACCATTTTCTTTAGAACAAGATTACGACGATTAACAGCACCATCATAATTGTTATATGGATCTAATGCAGATGGCGCTTGCAATATTCCCGCAAGTAATGCAGCTTCACTTATAGATACATCCTTAATATCTTTATTGAAATATTTCAGTGACGCCTGGCTAATCCCCCATGCTCCACTGCCAAAATAAACATGATTTAAATACATTTGCAAAATTTCTTCTTTTTCATAATGCTTCTCTATTTCTACCGCAAGAAATAATTCTTCTGCTTTTCGCTTATAAGTCTGTTCGGATGTTAACAAAGCGTTCTTTGTTAACTGTTGCGTAATCGTACTTCCTCCACCGGTAATTCTTCCTGCAAAGATATTTTTAAAGAAGGCGCGGCTAATCCCTTTTATATCAAATCCATTATGTTGATAGAAACGTTCATCTTCAATTGAAACAACTGCGGCTGGAACGTATTTAGGTACATCCTTCAATTCGATGCCTTCTGTTCTTTCCGTTCTAATTTGGGTTGCTTCATCCCCATCTTTATCATAAATAATCGTAGCTTGGCTTAATCCAGCCTTTAGCGTACTGACATTTGCTTGTGTTGCTAAATACGTAAAATATAATATCGCTATTAAAACAACTAATAATAAAGCCAAAAGTATAATTTGGGTAAGATGTCTCTTTTTCCAGAAACGTCGAAATCCTTCCCAATATGGTTTTAATCTATCCATCAATTACCTATCCTTTACTTTTACTCATGGAATAATTTCTTCTTTCGGTCTATCCATACATTAGACGTTTATTATCACTTATATGTTGCAAGTATCTATGAAAACTATATTCTCTTTTTTTCTAAATTACAAGAAGGTACTTCGCTCTAATATTACCAAATTTAACTAGAATAGGGATTATTGTTTATACAATCGTTCTTTCGGGAAAAGACCTTATAAAGAATAAAAGGATGTGAGAGATAATGAAAAAAATGTTCAGACGAATGATTACGTGGGGACCTATCATTTATCCCTTCGCTAAAAAACTATGGGAAAAACGCAAACAATCAAAGGTAAATTCTACAACCGCTGCACGTTAATAGTGACCTAAAGTTTGCTAGGCAAAAGGCGCTCGGTCTAGATAGGAATAGACTTAAGAAACATATCTGCCTTATGTTAACTATCAAAAAAATCCAATGTAGCCTTGAAAACACGGCCACATTGGATTTTTCTTTATGCATGAATATTGTTATAAACACGTATAACTTCTGTTACTAGTTCATGATCTTCGCTTAAGCCTGATACTTGAACGAAAGCTGATTGAACTCCCTTTTCCTCCACTAGTTTCTTCAATTCAACAGACTCTTGATCTTCTGGTGTGTAAAAATGAAGAGCGGATGCCATAACTTCTACTAAATGAGCAGGAATTTCATGAAACTCCTTATAATAAGCTAGAGCTGGCGCAACTAAGCGATCGTTACCACTTAATTTTCGTAACGGCGATCTACCTACTCGTTTTACGTCGTCCACAATATAAGCATTTGCAAAACGACCTAAAATTTTATCAATATATTTTTGGTGATCTGCTTCATTAAAATTATATCTAGCTACAAGTACTTTTCCTGTTTCTTGTAAAACATGAAGTACCTTTTCTTTCACACCTTCATGATGGATTGTTTCTGAAATGGTCTCATAGTTCTTGATATTGCCTAAGTATGCTGTTGCAGCATGGCCAGTATTTACAGTAAAAAGCTTTCTTTCAATATAAGCCTGTAAATTACCTACAAAATGAGCTTCGGCAATTTCTGGTTTCTCTCCTTTGATTGCAGTTTCATCTATAACCCACTCATGGAAAGGTTCAACTAGAACGTCTAATAAATTGTCATTTTTCTGGTTTGGCACAATTCTGTCAACAGCAGAATCAGGGAAACCTACATATTCTTCTAACCATGCTGCTTCTTCTTCATTTAAATGCTCTAATACAAACTGCTTAAGGGCACTACTTCCACCTATCATATTTTCACACGCAATCACATTTACAGGTGTTTGATTATTTTTCATACGTGCTTTAATTCCGTCTGCAATCAGTGGTGCAATAAATTTTAAAATGTTTGGACCGATAGCTGTAGTAACAATATCTGCCTGGATAAACCGTTCTACTACTTGTTCAGGATTTATTTTACTATTAATCCCTTTTACATTTTTTACTGTGAACTGCTCTTTTGTTTCATTAGCAAGCAAAACATTGTATTGACCAACACGATTAATTTCATCGATTACTTGCTCGTTAACATCTACAAACGTTATAGCATAATCTGACTGATGCAATAATAAACCAATAAATCCTCGACCAATATTTCCAGCTCCAAAATGAATAGCATTCATAGTATTATTCTACCTCGCTTAAAATTTGGATTATTTCCTCTTCTGATTTCGCAGCAACTAATTTTTCTACATTTTCAATTTCAGAACATACAATAGCAATTTGTGATAATAACTCCAAGTGTTCGCCATCTTTCCCAGCAATACCAATAATAAGTTTTACAATATTACCATCACCGAAATCTACTCCATTTGGCGCTTGAATAACAGATAGTCCAGAGTTTAATACAGCTGTTTTTGCCTCATCTGTACCATGTGGAATTGCTAAGAAATTACCCATATAAGTAGATGAAATTTCTTCTCTTTGTAACATTGCTGGAATATAATCCTCAGATACATAGCCTTGGTCTACTAGAATTTGACCGGCTTTTTTGATCGCTTCCTCTTTACCTGCTACACTGCTGTTTAAAATAATATTTTCCTTTTTTAAAATGCTCATTTTTTATTCCTCCTATTAATTTTACAAATGATGTCTTAAAAACTGGCTGCTAATAAAATTCAATAGTTCTTCTTTATTGCCATTATTGAATAGATCGATACTCCTCTCCGATTCAATAATAGATGCACTTAAAAAACTTAATACTTCCATTACACTTGGACTTGCATTTAATGGTGCGAGTAAAAGTAGGACTCGTTTCACCATTTCATTAGCACCATTCATTGCCCTCAAACTCACCATCTCGGGCAAGTCAATGATATCGAAAGATGGACTTTCAATTTGATTACTACTTGTATGATAGAGTGCTAAATTGGTTTCAGGAATAGCAAGACCACCTATTTCAGCCCTTGCCTCTAGAGCTTCATACACCTCTGTATTACTTAAAATAGAGCCTTGCTGCTTCAATACCTCTAATCCCCTTTTTAAGCTTTCACCTAAACTTACTCCCTCATCCCATATATGCATTTCTTTTAAAACAGTAGATAGAATCTGCGATTTCTCTGTAAACAGAAGAAATGACTGAAAATCCATACATTTTTGTTTAGGAGCTTCTATAACCTTCGCTTCTTTTAAAAGATGACCACTATTCTTCTGCAAATAGCTTTTCACTTCTTCTAAATCTTTATCGCTTAGTATAGGATTAACTACTAAATAATCTCTAGAGATATCCTCCAGTGGGATTGTCGAAAGAATTGCATCATATTCATCAATCGAAATATTCTTTAGCTCAAATACAGAAGCTGTTTTAACTTCTGATAGGCTTGGAATTTGATTGATTATTTTTGCCGCAAGCATTTTCGATGTTCCAATTCCGCTTGAACAGATAATCAATAACTTTAAATCTTTTGTTATTTTTTTATCATTAAGAGCAGATCCAAAGTGCAAGACCAGGTAGCCAATTTCTTCTTCAGGAACATCTCTGTTGACAAGCGTTAGCTCCACTGCTTTTTGTACTACTGCAAACAATTCAGCATAATCCTCTTTTATGTTTTCTAATAAAGGATTGGAGATCCTCATTTTTTGATCCAACCGATATAATGTTGGCTGAAGATGGGCTAACAACCCTTGGAACAAAGAATCACCTAATAATGTCGTATGCAGCAATTTCTCTACATTCGTAATTAAAGTTCTTACTAGCATAGCCACTTCTACATTTTCATCTTTAATACCAACCTTATTATCATAACGAACTTTGGCACCTCTTAAGTGCATCGTAATATAGCCAATTTCCTCTTCTGGAATCACTATATCAAACGTTCGTTCCAATCTCTCAACAATTTGTGTTGCAAACTCAAATTCTTTTGTTTTGGAAAGTTCATTTAAATAGTCTTCCTTAAAGGAGATATTTTCTCCCCGCTGTATTCTTTCCATTGCAAGGGCGATATGAACAACTAACCCAACATATGAACTGTCTGCCAATGGATAAGGCAATTGCTCATTAATATCTTCAATAATATTTTCAATCCGAAGCAACTTCTCCTTTTGAACAAGCCCTAAAAGCCGTTCAGATATAGAGTCAATTTTATTGCTAGACTTCTTCTGAATATTTTCCTTTACCATTTTAAGAAACTCTGGTACATCGAATCGATCAGAAATAAGACTGCGAATTGCTTTCCTTTTATCTTCTTCTGTTCCAACTAGTTCAATCCCGTAACCTCTTTTTCGCAGTAATCGCAGATTAAATTTTTCAATAGTTGGTTCTAACTTATCTAAATCATTGCTTACGGTAGCAGTAGTTACCCCAAGCTCCTTTGCTAACGAAAACAGCTTAATCGGTTCTTGATGATCTAGTAAAGTACACAAAGCAACAAGGATTCGTTCATCTGGAGTGTACTCTACATAATCCTGTTTTAATATAGATACCCTTAATTGGTAAATATCATTAGGGTTACCAATGATTTTTACCCCAACTCCCGCTTTCTTATTCAATTTAAGATGGAAGCCTTCTAGAATATCTTCTATATTTTTCAAATCCCGATGAATGGTTCTTTCGCTGACATTTACATGCTCAGCAATCCCTTTAATCGTCATTTCTTCTTCTATATTTTCTAATAATATTTGTAAAATAATTCTTTCACGAGCGGAAATAATCATAGCTTATCTCCTTAATTCCCTGACATAATTTAATTATAGAACTACTAAATACACTTATTCAAACAGTTTTAAACATATTTTTTTCAACTTTATTGTTGTCAATTTTAATTTAGGGTTCCCTATCTCCCTCTATAAATACTGAAAAGTAAATACTTTCATTTACACTTGGGTAGATTAAATAGAAATCTTTTAAATGACTTTGTTCTTTACAGCTATATGTGCAAGTATCAACAGAAAAAACCGCCGGCCAGAGTTGGCCGACAGCTTGTTAATAAGCATAAGCTTATTTCAATTTCTCAACAATTTCATCATATTTAGGGCTGTTCATGAAGTTCTCAACAGAAACATGCTGTGCAGCTGGTAATTTTTCTACTGCTCTTGCTGTTAAATCTTTATGTGTAATAACAAGATCTGCATCACTTGGAAGATTTGCAATAGATGTATTTGTTACATCTACTCCTTCAATTCCTGCCTTTTTCACTTTATTACGCATAATAGATGCACCCATCGCACTTGAACCCATACCTGCATCACATGCGAAGATTATTTTCTTCACATTTTTATAATCAAATTCTGTTGCTTCAGAAGTTGCAGTAGTTGCAGTAATTGCACTTGCTACTGAACTCTTTTTCCCTTTTAAAGCTTCCATTTTTTCTGTTGCTGCATTAATATCTTCTTCTTTTTCTTTACTTGTTTTCAAGATGATAGCTGCAATTACGAAAGAAATAATAGTCGCAACAATAACACCAGCAATTACACCTAAATGTTGTCCTTTTGGCGCCATTGCCATTAATGCAATGATACTACCAGGAGACGGTGTAGCAACTAAACCTGAATTGAATAATGTAAAGGTGAATACTCCACCCATACCGCCACCGATAACAGCTAATAATAACATTGGCTTCATTAAGATGTATGGGAAGTAAATTTCATGAATCCCACCTAAGAAATGAATAATTACTGCACCAGGTGCTGTTTGTTTTGACGTCCCTTTACCAAATAAGCAATAAGCTAATAATACCCCTAGACCAGGTCCTGGGTTTGTTTCTAATAAGAATAAAATCGATTTACCAACTTCTTTCGCTTGCTCTACTCCAATTGGACCTAGAACACCTTGGTTAATCGCATTGTTTAAGAATAATACTTTTGCCGGCTCAATGAAAATACTTGCAAGAGGCAATAATTTTGCATCTACAATCCATTGTACTCCACTTGATAAAATGCTACTTAAACCTTCAACAATTGGACCTACATATAGAAAACCAATAATTGCAATAATTGCTCCAAGAACACCTGCTGAGAAGTTGTTTACTAGCATTTCAAATCCAGCTTTAATTTTCCCTCTAAATAAGTCATCCACTTTTTTGATTAAGAAACCACCAAGTGGACCCATTACCATTGCTCCAAGGAACATTGGGATATCTGCTCCAACGACTACACCCATTGTAGCAATCGCACCGACTACACCACCACGTTCAGCATATACCATTTTACCGCCTGTATAACCAATTAATAATGGTAATAAATAAGTGATCATCGGACCAACTAGTTCCGCCAACTTCGCATTAGGAGTCCAACCTGTTTCAATAAATAAGGCTGTAATTAACCCCCAAGCTATAAATGCTCCAATATTCGGCATAATCATGCCGCTCAAATGACTACCAAAACGCTGTATTTTTACACGAAAACCATTTTTATTTTCGTTTGACATCTTTTTTTACCTCCTTTTATTTCATACTTTCATAATAAAGCGTTTACAGAATTATAACAATTTAAAGTAAACATACTTTTGACAGACACACTGCTGACACAATTAAATTAATTTAATTGATAAAATTCAATAAAATCAGTATTCGAATTCTAATCCATTTTTAAAATGCCACTAAAACACCTATCTATACACAATTCCAAACAAAAAAGAAGGGGTTTCCCCCTTCTTACTATTGCACTTCTACTACACTTACATCCTTCATAACTTCAATAAAGTGTATATGATGTTCTTCAATATTTTTAATTTTAAAGATATATCCTTCTTCTTCTAATATATCGCCTTCAACTGCTTCGAAATTATTAGTCAGGAACCATCCGCCAATTGTATCCACTTCATCTTCAGATAAATGTGTCCCTAAAAGGTCATTAACTTCACTAATCAATACTTTCCCATTAAGGATATAATGATTATCTTTAATTTTACGAATGTCAGAAATTTCATCCTCATCAAATTCATCTCTGATGTCGCCGACAATTTCCTCTAATATATCTTCTGCTGTAACAATCCCTGAAGTACCACCGTATTCATCAAGCAAAATCGCCATATGTGTACGTTCCTTTTGCATTTTTATTAGTAATTCACGGATAGGAACTGTTTCAATCACACGGATAATCGGTTTCATGTATTCCTCTAGTTGAATCTCTTGTTTGTTTTGAATAGTCGCTGTTAGAAATTCACGAATGTTAATTAATCCGATCACATTATCCTTATCCCCATTCACTAATGGATAGCGAGTATAATTCTCTTCTTCTAAAATAGCCATTATTTCATCAAACGTATTATCAACACTAATAGTAACCATTTCTGTTCTTGGTACCATGATTTCTTTTGCAATTCGTTCATCAAATTCAAAAATATTATTTACATATGCTAATTCATTTTTATTGATTTCACCGCTTTTATAGCTTTCTGACATTAAAATTCTTAACTCTTCTTCCGAGTGTGCAAGTTCATGTTCTGACGCTGGCTTTAATCCAAAGATACTTGTCAAAAGTCGTGCCGATCCATTCAACAACCAAATAAAAGGATATAATAGTCGATAGAACCAAATAATTGGCGTTGCAAAGGTTAAGGATATTAATTCCGCTTTTTGAATAGCAACCGTTTTTGGAGCAAGTTCTCCGACAACGACATGCAAAAAAGTTACAAGTAAAAAAGAAATAATAAAGGCAATCAAGTGCGAGAGCGCATTCCCAATAGATAAACGAACAAATAACGGTTCTAAAATTTCTGCGAAAGTAGATTCCCCAATCCAACCTAGACCTAACGCTGTAACTGTTATCCCTAATTGACAGGCAGATAAATATTCATCTAAATGGGTCGTTACTTTTTTTGCTGCTAACGCACCTTTTTTTCCTTCAGCAACTAACTGATCAATTCTTGAACTCCTGACTTTTACGATTGCAAACTCTGTTGCAACGAAAAAAGCAGTTAATGCAATTAATATCACGAATAAAATCAAATTAAAAATTTCCAATAAGTAGCCCGTAAAGGGGCTTACACCTCCTGATTAATAAAAGCCACGCGCGGCATTTCTCCTATACAAAGAAAGAGACGCTGTTGCTTGTAAAATTACTACTTCAATCATATAAATAAATGCATCCTATAAAGTGAAACTTCCATCAGTAGGGGTTTTCCTTCCTCCCCCACTGATGGTCAGTTAAACCAATCGGACCTTTCCGGACAGTTGATCTCCCACCGTATTCTCATAAGCTTATGGTTGAGTCTTACTGTCCGTTAAGAGTGGGATAAATTACAGTTAATTTAGCAAAAGCAACAGTGCTTGTATTAAAGAAATACTTTCATGAGATATAGTATTTCTTACTTCCTTTTTTTTATGATGGTCCTGAATATCAACTGTTGTAAGCATCTGATGGATTTTTTCATTAAGATCCTTCATATTTGTTTTTAATTCTTCGATATCAAAGGAGTTCATTTTATGCTTATTTAATTGTTCCTTAATTTCCTCGAGCGATAGTTTTCTCTTTTTAAATTCCTCTATCGTTTTAATTTGTTCAATCTGCTCTTCGCTATAGTAACGATAATTTGTTTGAGAACGTTCTGCTTGAAGAAGACCAAGGTTTGTATAATAATCAATGGTTCTTTTCGTTACACCTGTAACTTTTGCCAAATCACCAATTCTTAATTTCACAGCCCCATCGCTTCTCCTCCTAACCATAACGTTTTAGTTTTACTTCCTAATTATATAAGTCAAAGGAGGAAAGATTCAAGCAAAAAACTTCCTATCTAGAATGCCTCTTTTTTTCTTCTTGCTAAATTTTCGAAAATGTCGGCTTTTTTATATTATTAAAATTCAATTTAGGTTAAAATATAGGAAGAAAGATAGAAAAGAGAAAATATATCAAAAAAGGGGAAATGGAGTGGAAACAATTATCAATTTTCTTACAAGTAAAAGTGTAAAAAGGTTTTTCATCTTTGCTTTCATTATTCTGGGTATCTACGCCCTTAGAAGCATGATTAATTTAATGCTTTTTACCTTTATCCTTTCATTTTTAATGGACCGGATGGAAAAAATTATCTCTAAGCGTATTCATGTAAAACGAAACGTTATAGTTAGCATCCTCTATCTAATAACGATCGGATTACTTTCCTATAGTTTTATTAAATATTTACCAATGCTAGTGGAAGAAATAACGGCACTAGTTAGACAATTAATGGATTTTTACTCCCGTCCACATGATAATGCTGTCTTAAATTATATTGTTTCCATAATTCAAGAAAGACAAATTAACAGCTATTTGGAACAAGGACTAGGCATTGTAGTCAAATATTTTTCCAGCATTAGCTCGATAAGTATACAATTCATATTAGCTATTATCTTAAGCTTCTTCTTCCTTTTGGAGAAGCCTCGACTGATCAAATATAGAGAAAACTTTCGAACAAGTAAAATAGCACCTTTTTATAATGAAATTGAATTTTTCGGCAAAAAATTTGTTTTAACGTTTGGAAAAGTGCTAGAAGCTCAAGTTATTATTGCTTTAGTGAACTGTATTTTAACGACAATCGGATTATGGATTCTTGATTTCCCTCAATTACTAGGCTTGTCTCTTATGGTATTTGTTCTTGGTCTTATTCCAGTGGCAGGAGTTATTATCTCCCTAATACCATTGTTGACGATTGGATACACCATTGGAGGCTATACCTATATTATTATTTTAATAATATTCATTTGTATAATCCATGCTTACCAGTGTTTTTCACTTTTATTGTCCTTATCTTCTCTGAGCACTTCTTTGGAGTATAGGGATTAATCATCGGGATACCTGTATTCGTTTTTCTTTTAGATATTCTCCAGGTTCAGAGTATGGATCCTAATAACAAAAAAGAAATAATAAAAGAATAGACCAGCTATAAAAAAACTGGGCATTAATAAATATTAAAGGCAGGTTGAATACACTTTTCGTGTATCCAACCTGCTTTTCGTTTTTCGCTAATGTATTTCGTCTTAGTATTTTAATACTGCACCAGTATTTGCAGATGTAACAAGTTTGGAATAGCGAGCTAAATAGCCGCTTTTCACTTTCGATTCAAAACCTTTCCATTCTGCTTTTCTTTGCTCCCACTCTTCCTCTGGAACAATAACATCCATTGTTCGATTTTCGATGTCGATTATAACATGATCGCCATCTTTTACGAATGCCAACGGTCCTCCCTCTGCTGCTTCTGGTGAAGCATGTCCGATAGAAATACCACGTGAAGCTCCTGAAAAGCGCCCATCTGTTACAAGCGCAACTTTTGGACCGAGACCCATTCCAACAATTTGAGAAGTAGGTGCCAGCATTTCCGGCATACCAGGTCCCCCTTTTGGTCCCTCATAGCGAATGATAACAACATGACCTTCCTTTACCTTCCCTTTTACTAATCCCTCTAATACTTCATCTTGTGAATTAAATACGATAGCTGGTCCTTCATGTCGTTGAATTCCATCTTGGACACCACCCGTTTTAATAATCGCACCTTGAGGGGCTAGATTACCAAACAATACGGCTAATCCCCCTGTTTGCGTATGCGGATCATCAATCGGGCGAATAACACCGTAATCTTTCACTTTACATCCAGCAATATTCTCTCCAAGTGTTTTCCCAGAAACCGTTATTGTATCTAAATGAAGGGCTCCTTCTTTTTTAGATAATTCATATAGAGCCGCTGAAACACCGCCTGCTTCATGCAGATCTTCAATATGTACATCAGATGAAGGGGCTAACTTAGATAAATGAGGCACGCGTGATGCTACTTCATTAATCCTTTCAAGTGGATATTCTACACCTGCTTCATGGGCTAATGCCAATGTATGAAGTACCGTATTTGTTGATCCCCCTAATGCCATATCCAACGCAAATGCATTATCAATTGCTTTTTCTGTGACAATATCTCTTGGTTTAATATCGTCTTTTATTAATTGCATCAGCTGTTTAGCAGATTTTTTTACAAACTCTCTTCTTTCTGGAGCAACAGCAAGAATTGTCCCATTTCCAGGCAACGCAAGACCAAGTGCTTCAGCTAAACAGTTCATGGAATTCGCCGTAAACATTCCCGAACAGGAACCACATGTCGGACAGCCAAATTGTTCTAATTCTCTTAGACCGCTTTCATCAATTTTACCAGATTGATAGGCTCCTACCCCTTCAAACACAGATGATAAAGATATCTTTCTACCATCACTAGTAACTCCAGCCTTCATCGGGCCACCACTGACAAAGATAGTAGGAATATTTAAGCGTAAGGACGCCATCATCATTCCTGGTGTTATTTTGTCACAGTTAGGAATACAAACCATCCCATCAAACCAGTGTGCTGCCACTACCGTTTCAATGGAATCGGCAATGATTTCACGGCTTGGCAAAGAATAGCGCATTCCAATATGTCCCATCGCAATACCATCGTCCACGCCAATTGTATTCATTTCAAATGGCACGCCACCTGCTTCTCGTATCGCATCTTTTACGATTTTTCCAAATTCCTGTAAGTGTACATGACCTGGAACAATATCAATATATGAATTAACTACAGCGATAAACGGTTTGTCAAAATCCTCCTCTTTCACACCAGCAGCACGTAGTAAGCTTCTATGTGGCGCTCGATCGAATCCCTTCTTTATCATATTACTTCTCAATTGTGTCACTTCTACCCCTCCAATTATCCGACTAAATCGAAAAATCTGTATATTTAAACTTTTACCTATTGTAACACTATGATAGTAAAATTGGTATAATTTCTTCTTATTAGTTATTCAGAGAAATTCATCTCTTCTATTTCGCTTACCAAAAAGCAGAAACATTGTTAAATTAGGATTTTAATAACAAAAAATGTAAGGATATCTAACATAACTCGACTCTTCCCTAATGCACCCTTTCTCTTCTTTTGGAATTCTAGACTGAACTGAAGTTATACAAAAATAATATACGCCCATCCCACTATCACTAAAGACTTTTTCATAAATACCCTTTATATAAGCAAAAGCGATGAAGTGTTTTCTACCCCTCCATCGCTTTGCTATCGGTTTCGTTTGTTTTTAAAAGGCTGTTTTCGTAAAATTATTTGTTGCTATTACCCGAGCCGGAATACACTTGGCTTTTCGTGGGGATCAGAGCCTACGAGGTCTCACCTGTCTGGCTAATCCCGTGGCGTCTACGTGTATTCCGGCTGCTCCATTTTTCCAACTAATTCTTTTCTCCTATTGGAAAAACAACAGTCTTTTAAAAAACAGTCTTTCAAAATAATGATACCTTACACAAATATATTGCTTATTTTCTTCACATCTTCTTCTGTTAATGTCACTTCTAATGTTCGTAAATTGTTCTTAAGCTGGTCTGTTGATTTCGCTCCTGGAATAATGACATCAACGGCAGGTTGTTCCAACAACCAAGCCAAAGCAAAATGTGTCGCGTCAAAGCCTTTGTCTTCAGCCATTTGCTTTAATTGGTCCACCTTTTCTACATTGCGAATAAATGCTTCTCCTTGGAAAAGCGGATTATTTTTTCTGCCATCACTAATAGCTGAATCTTTTGAGTATTTTCCAGTCAATAGTCCGGAGGCTAAAGGAAAATACGGAACAAAGCTAATATTGTTTTCTACACAGTATGGTAAGTATATGTCCTCTGCTTGTCTTTTAAATAAAGAATACTCTGCTTGAAATACCTCTAAATAACCATCTTGATTAAATTCTTTTATTTGCTCAGCATCTAAATTCGAAGCTCCAACTGCAAGAATCTTTCCTTCATCCTTTAACTCTCTTAGTGTTCCTGCCACTTCAGCCATTGGAGTAACCCCATCTGGAAAATGAACATAGAACAAATCAATATAATCTGTTTGCAGACGCTTTAAGCTATCTTCTACAGATTTACGTAAAAATTCTCTGCTGTTATCAAGCTCCATTTTGCCATCCACTAATTTATGAGCTGCTTTGCTTGCAATGACGATATCTTGGCGGTTGCCTCTTTCCTTTAGCACCTCACCAATTAACTCCTCTGATCTCCCTAACCCGTAAACATAGGCAGTGTCCAGAAAGTCGATTCCCGCATCTAATGCATTCCTTACCACATTTCTTCCTGTTTCATCATTTAAATTCGGAAATAAATTATGACCACCGACAGAATTTGCTCCATATCCCAGCTTCGTAACACGCATAGCCGTTTGACCGATTTGAACTTTACTACTCAAAAAATTCATCTCCTTCATTAATGTATAGACAAACACTCGCATTCACTCCTAGTATGCGTATTTCCGTACAAAGAGTAAAGTAATTCGCTCCTGTTCCAATTGGATAGTCTACTTTTGAACAAGCCTACATATACTTTTGGGAGAACAAAAAAGAAAGGACTTCGATTATCTGTGCAAGTATTAAAAAACGGGATTTTTTTTATCATTGTCCTCTTTCTGTTTATCATACTATGGTCCATAAGCGGAGTTCAGTTACTATTAAATTTCCCCTTTATTCTTATCCTTGTCGTTCCGTTATGGATTTATTTTCGTATTCATCAAAATAATCAAAGAAAAGCAATCCTATTTTCTAGAGAATTTATGCTCAATCTTTTTTTCTTTTATTTATTGACACTCATATACATAACATTAAAGCCTTTTCACTTCTCACCGCCAAATATAACCGAGGGGAAAATGAACTTAACTCCCTATGTCCAAATTTTGTATCAATATAAATATAAGCCACCTTTTTTTTGGATGTTATATACTTTAGGAAATATCATTCTGTTTATTCCCTTTGGTTTTATCCTGCCTATGTTATATAAAAAACGATTTAGAACATGTGTCACAATAGGGCTTGCTGTTCTATGTTCTCTTTCTATTGAACTTATCCAATATTTCTTTACCATGGATCGAGCGGCAGATATAGATGATTTTATTTTAAATGTCTTCGGAGCGATATTTGGTTACTTCCTGTATCTAATGATGCGGTTATTTGTGCGAAGAATAGTATATAAATCTTTTTTCTTTTAAGCCACTTTCAAAAAATTTTACTCAATAGGGAAGAAATACTGAGCAGCATGAATACACATAGATATCCAGACTCCACAGGCAAAGCCAGGAAGGCGGCAGAGCAATAATTTTACGGAAATAGCCTTCTTTTAAAAAAAAGGGCATCTGAAAAAGATTACTCTCTTTCAGATGCCCTTTTCGTTCTTATTTCATTAACAGCCTGCTCTTTATTCCTCACCAATGATTCTTACTTCTGTCTCGAGGTCTACATTAAAGTTTGCTTTCACAGTTTTTTGGACATGCTTTATTAAGGATAAATAATCATTCGCTGTGGCATCCTCCACGTTTACAATAAAACCTGCATGTTTTGTAGATACTTGAGCACCACCAATTTTCGTTCCTTGAAGTCCACTATCTTGAATAAGTTTTCCTGCAAAGTAGTTTGGTGGTCTTTTAAAAACACTTCCACATGAAGGATATTCTAACGGCTGTTTTGATTCGCGCAAGAAAGTCAGTTCATCCATTTTCGCTTTAATTTCTGCATAATCTCCTGTTTCAAGAGAAAAAGTTCCTTCTAACGCTACCCAGCCATTTTTCCCAATACTACTTGTGCGGTAGCCAAGCTCTAATTCCTCTTTTGTTACTATTATAATTTCTCCAGCTCGCGTTAATATCTTGGCGGATTGCAATACGTCAGAAACCTCTCCTCCATAAGCACCAGCGTTCATATATAACGCACCACCTACAGATCCTGGAATTCCACAAGCAAACTCCAATCCTGTTAAAGAATGTTCTAAGGCAAATCTAGAGGTCTCAATAATGGCAGCTCCACTCTGGGCAATCACTTTATTACCTTCAAGGGAAATTTTGTCTAGCCTTGTTAAATTAAAGACAACTCCACGAATACCACCATCTCTAATTAACACATTGGAACCATTTCCTAAAATAGTGATTGGCATATTTTCGCTAAGTGCTATTTTATAAGCTGACTGTAATTGTTCGTACGTAAGCGGAAAAAGTAAAAAATCAGCCTTTCCACCAATTTTCGTATACGTATATTTATTTAACGCCTCATCCATCTTTACACATTCTTCGGGCAAAATTTCAAGAAACTTTTTAATCAATATATTCTTATCCATTAATCTCAACCTTCTATACATATTTCTGACTACACTATTCTAATAGTATACCAAAATTATAAATAGGTACGACGATAATAAGCAAATTTATGTGAAACGTTACTCAATCCATTATATGAAAAACGCCTACCTTTCATGCTAAGAAAAGGCGGAAACAAGCAATATTCACCGTAAAATAACCATATATTACATAAACAGCCAAACAAAAAAAGCTAAGCAATCCTCTTCCATTGATTACTTAGCAGATGCTACTAATACTCTTTCCTTTTGATGTATTAAATCGTAAGAAAGACAAGCTGGCTTATTTGTTCTAGGGTCTTTGACTACAACGGCATCTATTTGAAAAACTTCTTTCAAAACCTTTTCGGTCATTACTTCCTCTGCTGTTCCTTCTTTCATTAAATGTCCGTTTCTCATCGCTACCATATGATCAGAAAATCTTGCTGCATGGTTTAAATCATGGATAACCATCACAATGGTTCGATTTTCTTCTTCATTTAGTTTTTTTAATAATTTCAGTACTTCCAGCTGATGGGCCATATCTAAATAAGTAGTCGGCTCATCTAAAAGCAGAAGATTTGTTTCCTGTGCAATCGCCATTGCAATCCACGCTCTTTGTCTTTGTCCACCTGATAAGGTATCTACTTCCTGATCCCTCAACTCCGTAAGACCAGTGACATCCAATGCCCAATTTATTACTTCTCTGTCTTTCTCCCCTAAACGCCCAAAGCCTTTTTGATGAGGAGACCGACCATAGGAAACTAAATCGAATATTGTTAATCCATTCGGTGCTTCTGGAGATTGAGGAAGCACAGCCATTCTTTGGGCAATTTTTTTTGTGGGGATTTTGTGTATCATTTCTCCATCTAAATATACATACCCGGCCTTTGCCTTATGAATCCGTGCAAGAGTTTTTAATATCGTCGATTTCCCACAACCATTTGGTCCAATGATGGTAGTAATTTTCCCTTCTTGAACACGTAAATTTAAATCATTAACGATAATTTTATCTTCATAGCCAATTTTCAATTGATCTGTAGATAGTATGTCCACGCTTTCTCCTCTCCTTCCCTTACTTTTCTATATACCCTTTTAACAATCGATGAGTAATTTTCGTTTTATTCTGCTAATCCTATTTTTTCATTTATTTCATTCTTTATTCCAAGAGAGCATTTGTACCTATCTCTTTATTAATTAAATAAGAACGCTTTTTAATAATTGATAATGATTTTCATTATTTATTATAATTTGAACTAGGCTTTCATTCAAGACTGTTTAAAATATTTAACAAGATTTTATTTTTTCGCATAAACATTTCATTTATAAAAAAAGTCTGCCTAATAGGTTCAGACTTTTTTTATGATAAACATTCAAGAATACTTGCTCCAATTAACTGGATAACTTGTTTCCCTTTAAAATTTGTCGTTAATTGGTCTGTTAAAACAGCAACATAGATCATTTCATCCTCGTGCTCTATAATAGCACAATCATGCTCTACCTTATCTAACTCTCCAGTTTTATTCGCAATCCTTATACAACTATTCTCCTCAAAGTAATACGGTAGTTTATCAACAAGTTGCTGATGGGATAAGATTTTTTTACAGCTCTGATTCTTATTGTTCTGAATTGCCTTTAAACAACGAATAATATCTAAAGGCGAAGTATAGTTTTCCAGTTTTCTTTCTCTTGCTTCTTGGTCCATCATTTTGCGCTGGAGAATCGTTGAGGACATCCGAAGCTGCTGACATCTTCTATTAACGCTGTCTATGCCAAGTCGTTCAATCAAATAATTGGCTGCCATATTATCTGAAACAATAATCATTAAAGTGAGTAGATCATGAACAGATAAACGACTTTGTGGGGACATATATTGAACGATACCCGCCCCTCCTACTTTCTGGATATCTTTAACCCTTTCTAAATCATCCAACACTAAGGTTCCACTTGAGCTCTGCATAAAGCCTTCTAACAGAATTGGCAATTTAATTAGACTAGCACTTGGAAAGACATCCTTCGCGTTAAAGTAAAAACATTTTTCCTTCCACTCAATAGCTATCCCAAAGTGACCATGAGCCTTATACTCCTGTACAATTTCGTTTATTCGTTTGCTTAATATCTCCATATTCATCCTAATCGTTATTCCCTAATAAAGATGACATGCAACAAAATGGCCATCTTCTCGTTCTTGCCAAACTGGCTTATCATTAGTACAAATATCCATTGCATGCGGGCAACGCGTTCGAAAAACACAGCCGCTTGGCGGATCCACTGGACTTGGTAATTCCCCTTTTAATATAATTCGTTCTCTTTTGTCCTCTATATCTGGATCTGGAATCGGAATAGCAGAAAGGAGTGCCTGTGTATAAGGGTGTAGTGGATTGGAATATAACTCTTTACTATCTGTCAGTTCCACTAAATTCCCTAAATACATTACACCAATTCGATCACTAATTTGCTTTACCATTGATAAGTCATGGGCTATAAATAGATAGGTTAATTGTTTTTCTCGTTGTAATCTTTTTAGCAGATTTACTACTTGGGCTTGAACAGAAACATCTAATGCGGAAATTGGTTCGTCAGCAATAATAAATTCTGGCTCTAACGCCAACGCTCTTGCTATCCCAATTCTTTGCCTTTGGCCCCCACTAAACTCATGTGGAAATCGATTAGCATGTTCTCTATTTAGTCCTACACTTTCCAACAGTTCATCTATACGGGCATTTTTTTCTTCCTTTGTTTGATACACTCCATGGACTTCCAAAGGCTCTGCCAAAATCTCACGTACAGTAGAACGAGGGTTTAAAGAGGCATAAGGGTCTTGAAAGATCATTTGCATCTTTCTGCGAAACGCAAATGTATCCTTTGTAGAAACACTTTCTAGGTTGGTATCATTGTATAAAATTTGTCCATTTGATGTTTTATATAATCCAATAATTGTTCTACCCAATGTAGATTTACCACAGCCTGATTCACCCACAATGCCAAACGTTTCCCCTCTCTTGATATGAAAGGATACATTTGATACAGCTTGTAATGTCATATTCTTTTCTAATTCAAAATGCTTCGATACATTATCCACTTTTAATAGAACCTGCTGTGTCATTCCTTCTCTCTCCTTATTCCCAATATCTTCTTGCTACACATAATTCTTTTTCATAGATTGTATTTTCTAAAGGAATAATTTCGATTGATTTTCCGGTGTTGGGGGAATGAAGTAACTTATTTTCTCCATAATAGATACCTACATGGTGAATCTTTCCTTTCCCTTCCTCATAGGCAAAAAATAATAAATCTCCTGGCTCTATTTCATCTAAAGGAACATTTCTCCCCGTCTCTGCCTGCTCACTCGCATCTCTTGGTATTAAGTAACCATTTGCTAAACACATGGTGTAACTAAAACCCGAACAGTCATAACCGTAGGAACTCATGCCACCCCATAAATAGTCAAGATGCAAAAATCGTTCTCCCTGCTTTACTATATCCTTCCCTGTGCCTTTACGGACGTCTTGTGAGGAGGAATAAATGGATACATCCGTTGCTTTTATCCACCCTTCCCCGGTAGGTGTCATCACTACTATCCATTCACCCTCTTGCCGTCTTACTGGCAACCGTGTTTGAAAACATAATGGCAGTATCACATCTTTATGGTCGTCACAGAGAGCTGTTATCGATGCTTCAACAACTGCAATTGGCCCATTTTCTAAGGAATACGTTTGCTTTTTTATCAATTGTTTTTTTGGTATCCATCCTGGATAACCAAGTTCATTTTTTTGTGACGCCTGATTGGGCAATGCAACAAATGCCCATTCCTCTTTTTCTTCCAAGATATATACCTCTTGCCCGTATAATACTTGTGATTGCACTAAGTTACCTGTATAAAGCCCCAGTCCCTTTTCATAATCAAGACTATCTAACCATGCTTTTATATCACAAGGATTATCAATTGCCAGACTATCTATTTCTCTTGCTGAATATTCATTTGTCCATAAGGTTGCAACGGGAACATCCACTATTTTCACATCGTATTTTTTCATCCCACATTCTCCTTTTTATGTAAAAGAATATGATTTATTCCTAATCCAGGTTGATCAGATAAAGTTATGTTTCTTCCGTTATATTGAACACCACCATCCACTATGTCTTCAGCCAGCATCAATGGTGCGTCAAAATCATAACGAGTTATATTCTTTTTACTTGCTGCAAAATGCGCTGCCGCAGTAATACCCAATTTAGTTTCAATCATACTTCCGACCATACATTCCATTCCAGAAACTTCAGCTAAATGGTTAATAATCTGTGCTCGATAGATTCCCCCTGATTTCATTAATTTAATATTAATTAAATCAGCGCTTCGTGTTTTTAACACCTCAAAAGCTTGCTTCGGAGTAAATACAGCTTCATCAGCCATGATTAATGTATTTACTGAATCTGTTACCTTCTTAAGCCCTTGTATATCCTCTGCTTTAACCGGCTGCTCAACTAATTCGATATTAAGTCCTAAATCTTCCATTTTTCGTATAGCTGTAATAGCTTCTTTTGGGTTCCAGCCTTGGTTAGCGTCTAGTCTTAATTTAATTTCATTGCCTACTCTTCTTCTGATTTCTATTATTCTATTAATATCTGTTTGCAGTTCATCTTTTCCAACTTTAATCTTTAAGACATTAAACCCTTGGTTAACATAGGAGACCGCGTCTTCTCCCATTTCTATCGGATCATTGACACTAACCGTATAATCCGTTTCCAATGTATTATTATATCCGCCCAATAATTGATAAAGCGGAAGTTTACAGTATTGGGAAAAGCAATCATAAAGTGCCATATCAATCGCTGCTTTTGCACTCACATTTCCTACTAAAATTTGCTGGATTCCTTGAAGCAGTAATTCGAGCTGTAAAATGCTTTTACTCAATAAAAAGGGTTTAAACACTTCATGTATAGATGCTTCAATACTTTTTAGGCTATCTCCTGTTATCACTAAAGTTGGCGGTGCTTCTCCCCAACCAACAATTCCGTTTTCGCATGTAATTTTTACATATACAGAGTCTGCAATGGTTACGGTTCGTAATGCTGTTTTAAAAGGCTTGATTAATGGAACTGCGACACGGAATGTCTCTATTCTGGTTATTTTCACTATGTATCATCCTTATTTTATAAAGTCTATTTTTATTGTGCTGTTCAATATTTCGATTAACTTGCTCCTATTCAAAAGTAATGGCTGTTTTTTCAATAGAAGAAATGGATTAGTTGGAAAAACAGAGAAGCCGAAATTCACGTAGAGTCTGAGACACCAGAGGCTCAGCGCAATTCCCACCGATGGTTAGTTGAACCAATCGAACCTTTACGGACAGTTGATCTCCCACCTATCTTCCTCCTATACTCATAAGCTTGAGGGGGAGTCTCACTGTCCGTTGAGAGGAGGGCACTGAAAAACTGGCCAGTTAATGATGATGGACGATAGCCACTTTTTAAACATAAGATGATCGATTTGTTTTCCGAGGCGTCCGCTCGCTTTCTATGGGGCGAGCGCCAAGCCTCCTCGCTTCTTAAGTTCCTGCGGGGTCTCGGACTTTCTCGCAGCTCCCATAGGAGTCGAGCGGACGCCTCTCCAAACCAACCTTATTTTCACTTTCCAATATGCTTGCTCTTCATTTCACACGAAAAAAAGACTTTTTCAGTGGTCTCCGTTGAGAGCGGGATAACCTCTTCTAATTTATTCCACCCCACTATCAATCATTAATACTTTCTCCTTCGTATTTATTTCTGCATTAACACCAAGCGGGATTGATATATGAGGAGAACAATGGCCTATTTGAAATCCCTTTATAGTCGGTTTCCCGGCTTGTTGAATGTAGTGGTTTATCACCTCTTCTAACGCAAGCGATTTGTCTCTTCTAGAATGACATTGATGAAAGTCGCCGATAACGATTCCTTTTGCATCGGTTAGCTTCCCTGCCTGCATTAATTGATTAAGCATACGATCCACAGATCGTGGTTCTTCATTTACATCTTCCATCAACAAGATTTTCGACTTTGTATCTATTTCAAAAGGTGTACCGATTGAACTTGTGATAAGGGAAAGATTTCCTCCTGTAATCTTTCCAGAAGCTTTTCCTTCTACTAAAACCTCAAGTGTTGAGTATTCTTCTGTATAAATCATTTCTTGCGGTTCAAATAATTGTTGGAACAGATTTCTCGACAAAGGATGACAGTCGTCTTTGCCAATATCCGATGAAAGCATTGGGCCATGGAAAGTAACTAATCCAGTGTTATTAAAGATAGCTGTATGCAGAAAAGTTATATCACTATAACCCCAAAATATTTTTGGATTTTGGGCAATGGTCGAATAGTTAATCTGACTTGCCAGTCTTGCTGTTCCATATCCTCCACATGCACAAATAATACCTTTTACTTCTTTATCTAGAAAAGCATTCTCTAAATCTGTTAATCTAGCTTCATCTTCCCCAGCTAAATAACCATATTGATCATAAACATGGTCTCCCACTTTTACCTTTAGCCCTAATTCTTCTTCCAAATAGCTTATACCTTTTTGTAAAGAGTCTAGCGATGGCGGACTAGCTGGGGCAATAACGGTAACGGTATCTCCTTTTTTTAAACGTTCTGGCTTTATCACTCTTTTAATCCCTTTCCCTTTTAGTTTTCTGAAAGCGATAATCTAATGATTTAAGGAAAGAAGGGATGCTATTCGTTCATCCCTTCTTCACTCTACTTATTTTTTATCTGCCCATTTTAATTCAAGGTAGCCAACTGGGTGACGAACAATCCCCGTTACACTATCATTTTGCAAATACACATAATTATAGAAATGGATGGGGAAAATTGGTGCCTCATCCAGTAATAGCTTTTCTGCTTTATACATTAATTCAAACCGTTTTGCTTCATCAGATTCATTCTTGGCATCTTTAATTAATTGATCATATTCAGCATTTGACCAACCCGTTCTATTCATTGCTAAACCTGTCTGAAAGTTTTCAAGGAAGTTAATTGGATCGCCGTAATCTGCAAGGAAAGAGCTTCTGGATAATTGCAGCTTCAATGCTGTTTGTTCCTGTGTAAAAACACTTGATTCCATATTGGCAAGCTTTACATCTACTCCAAGATTATCCTTAAACATTGCTTGTAGAGCTTCTGCTATAGCCTTATGTGTATCATTAGTACTATAAGTGAGCGTCACTTCTGGCAATGTTGTATATCCTTCTTCCTTCATTCCTTGTTCTAGTAGTTTCTTTGCTTCTTCCACATTTGTTTTTACTAACTCTCCACTCGTTTCACGAAAATCATTCCCTTTATTGTCCAAGTATCCATAAGAAACAAAACCATACGCAGGCTTCTCCTGATTTTTTGTTACATAATCGACAATTTGCTGCTGATCAACAGCTAAAGCAAAAGCTTTACGAATATTTTTATTTGTGAAGGGCTCTTTTGTCACATTAAATCGATAAAAGTATGTTCCTGCCTGGTCTTCTACTTTTACTTTTCCTTCACTAAATAACTGCTCGCTTAATTCTGCTGGAACATCCGAAGTATCTAATTCTCCATTTTGGAACATTTGATATTCTGTATTGGAATCGTCTACCATTGCCCAATGTATTTTATTTAATTTAACCGTATCAGCATCCCAATACGTTTCATTTTTCTCCATCTCAAAATAGCTGTCATGCTCCCATTTTGTTAATTGAAATGGACCATTTCCTACAAATGAATCTGCCTCTGAAAACCATTCCGGATTTTCCGTTGCTACCTTTTCATTAATCGGGAAAAATGCAGGATTAGTAATAACATTTAGGAAATAAGCCTGTGGGCTTGTTAATGTAACTTCAAATGTCTTTTCATCAACTACTTTAACTTTTACATCATCTGCCGAACCTTCTCCGTTTGCGTATGCTTCTCCCCCTTCAATGAAATATCCGAGGAAAGCAGCTGGCGATTTCGTTTCTGGATTTAATAATCGCTTCCATGCAAAAGCAAAATCTCCGGCAGTAACTGGATCTCCATTAGACCAATTTGCATTGTCTCTTAAATGGAATGTATATACTTTTCCGTCCTCTGATACATCCCAGTTTTCTGCAATGGCTGCTTGCGGCTCATGATTATTATCCAATCGGGTTAAACCTTCCATTAAATTGTTTAAGGCAGTCCAAGAAACACTATCAAAACCAATCGGAGGATCAAAAGAACTAGGCTCTTGTCCATTGTTTAAATATAATATCTTTTCTTCCTTCTCCCCGTTTGTCTCTTCCTTCCCTGCATCACTATTTGCTGTACATGCAGCAAGAGTAAAGATTGCTATCATTGTCAAAAAACTTATCCATATCTTTTTCATCGTGTTCCCCCCACATCGTTTTCATCTAGCAATCTATAAAATGGCTTTTCTTTTAAAGCCAAAAAATAGCAAAATAAAACTTCCTACAGTTCCTTTTTACATCATTAGATCGTGTGCATTACTCGCTTTGCTCGCTCATCCTGAAGCCAACAATTAACTAGATGATCTGCATTTAAATTACTTTCTAACGGATACACCCTCTTGCAGACTTCCATTGCATAGGGACATCTAGCGGCAAAGGAACATCCCTCTGGTGGTGAAAATAAATCTGGTGGTGTTCCATCTATTGGGACTAGCTCTCCTTCTTGGTCCAATCTGGGTACAGAATTTAATAGTCCCTTTGTATACGGATGCTGGGGAGAGTAGAAAATATCTCTTCTATTCCCCATCTCAACTATTTTTCCCGCATACATAACAGCGACACGATCTGCTACTTGTGCAACTACTCCTAAATCATGTGTAATTAAAATAATGGAGACATCTCTCTGTTGTTGAATTTCTCGGAATAAGTCCAGAATCTGTGCTTGGATTGTTACATCGAGAGCAGTTGTAGGTTCATCTGCAATCAAAATCTCTGGTTCACAAATCAATGCCATCGCTATCACAATTCTCTGTCTCATCCCCCCACTAAATTGGTGAGGATATTGTTTCAACCTCATTTCTGGATTAGGGATTCCAACTAATTGAAGCATCTCGATAGCCTTGCTCCTTGCTTCGACTTTTGAAATTTGCTTATGCTGCTTAATCCCTTCCATAATCTGATCGCCAATAGTTAACGTAGGATTTAAAGCTGTCATTGGATCTTGAAAAATCATCGAGATATCTGCTCCACGAATTTTTCTCATGTCTTCATCTTTTAGCCTTGTCAGATCCATCCCTTTATATAAAATAGATCCATCTTTGATTCTTCCTGGTGGACTTGGAATCAATTGCATAATCGTTTGAGATGTAACACTTTTGCCACAGCCAGATTCTCCGACAATAGCTAATGTTTCCCCCTTTTTTAATGAAAAATTCACTCCTCTGACTGCTTGTACCTCTCCTCCATAAGAGGAGAAAGATACTTGTAGATTAGTAACTTCTAGTATGTTCGTCATTATTTTCCACCCCTTAGCTTTGGATCCAGCGCATCCTGTAGTCCATCACCCAATACATTGAAAGCAAACATCGTAAGCGAGATAAATAAGGTCGGGAAAAACAATCTCCACCAATGCCCAGTTAAAATGGCAGATAATCCTTCATCCGCCATTACCCCCCAGCTTGTTAAAGGTGCTTGGATGCCTAATCCTAAAAAACTTAAGAATGCTTCAGCAAATATCGCTGATGGAACTGTTAAAGTCATCTGAACGATAATTGGACCCATTGTATTGGGAAGGAGGTTTTTTCTAATTATTCTGTAACTTTTAGCTCCAAAGGTTTTCGATGCTAAGATAAATTCATAGTTTTTTATTTGAAGAACTTGTCCTCTTACTATACGTGCCATTCCAACCCATCCTGTAATGGATAGGGCGATAATAATAGACGCTAACCCTGGTCCCATCACAACAGACATTAAAATAACAATTAATAAATAAGGGAGCCCATATAGTACTTCTACTATTCTCATCATAATATGATCTACTTTTCCGCCCTTATATCCCGATAGTCCACCATAGGCTACCCCTATCAGAAAATCAATAACAGCTGCAGTAACCCCAACAAATAATGATATTCTTGCTCCATACCAAGTTCTCGCAAACACGTCTCTGCCTAAACTATCTGTCCCAAACCAATATTCTGAAGAAGGTGGCTGATTTTGATTAATTAGTTTTTGCTCTGAAATCGAATGGGGAGAAATAATCGGTCCAATAATAGACATAATGATTAATAAAGTTAAGAAGAATAATGCTACCATCGCTAATTTATTCTTCCATAAATTCCTCCACGCTTCCTGCCAATAGGATAGGCTTGGGCGAACAACAGCTTCAGCTTCCCCTTGCTTTTTCTGTATTGGCACAAACCATTCATCAAGAGCAATCTCTTCCTTCTTTTCATAAAAAGTTTCCTGACGCAAGCCCATCGCTATCCCTCCTTCTTCTGAAGTTTTATTCTAGGATCCAATATGCCATATGCTAAATCAACGAGGAATAGCATGATAATTAAAATAGTACTGTAAAAAATAGTTGTCCCCATAATAACTGGATAATCACGGTTATTAATACTATCTACAAAGTATTTTCCCATACCTGGAATAGCAAATATTTTTTCGATGACGAATGTTCCTGTTAAAATGCTAGCTGCCAAAGCACCTAATAATGTTACAACTGGCAAAAGAGCATTGCGTAATGCATGTTTTACGATTATTTTGAATGGAGAAAGCCCCTTCGCCTTTGCCGTTTTTATATAATCCTGTGTTAATACCTCTAACATACTCGTTCTTGTTAAACGGGCAATGATAGCAGTAGGACTAGTTGCAAGTGCTATAGTCGGTAAAATCATATGCTTCCAGCTTGACCATGTTGCTGTAGGTAGTATTTTCCAATGAACAGCAAACTGCTGAATAAGCATTGTTGCTAAAACAAAGTTAGGAATGGAAATACCAATTACTGCTATTGTCATCGCTAAATAGTCGATGACTCCATTGTGTTTAAGGGAAGCGACAACTCCAAGGGTAATTCCTGAGATTACGGCGACAATTAATGCAACCATGCCAAGCTCAAAGGAAACAGGAAACCCTCTGCCAATCATCTCATTAACTGTTTGAGAAGACTTTTTTATCGAAATACCAAAATCAAAGGTAGCTATTTGTTTTAAATACATTCCATATTGCACAATTAACGGCTTATCTAAATGGTATTGCTCCTCTAAGTTCTTCTGAATTGCCTCATTTGTCGTTCTTTCATCATTAAATGGAGAGCCTGGTGTAAAATGCATTAAAAAGAATGTAATCGTAATAATGACCCATAACGTCACAAGCATCGAGAAAAAGCGCTTTACATAATAAGATTTCATTGCTCTTCACCGCCTAACAAAATGTTGTTCTCATCGCAAGTTCAGTCATAACTAGCATAGCTTGATAGGCCTCTAAAATGCTTTTTGCTTGAAACCGAACAATCGTGGTACCTTGCTCTATCTCCGTTCCTGGCATCAAATGAGCCCATTCTGCTTGTCCATAGTTTGCAAACTCTATTCGGAGCAAAGGGCTTGCTGGTGGCACCAAGGGCTTTACTAGATTTTTCCTTTCTAATGCTTCTTTTGTCTTTTCTTTCAATATTTCTCCGGCCTGAACAGGTGTCAAACTCAAAGCTGCCGATCTTGATATACTATTTTTCACAACTGCTGTTGTTACATTCGGAATAAGTTTCTCTGCTTCTTTTGCAGCTTGATCATCTCCTGCTACAAGAAGAATAGGAACGCCATAATATCCCGCGACATATGCATTAAACCCTAATTCGCCAACTACCACATCATCTATGTACATATTACGAACCCCAAAAATCATGCTATGTGTCATAACACCAGGAACAGAAGCTCGTGCATGATAACCAACAAAAATTGCCCCATCATATGTAGCATCAAGGCCCTGTACCATCGAATACGGTTTTACATCCCCTGTTATTAGCTTTGTTTTCGGATGAAATCTCTCTACTAACAAATTATTCATTTTACTATGACTATCATTCACGACTACTTCTTCTACACCATAGTCAAACAAACTTGTTACGACGTAGTTTGCTTCATCTGTCATAAGGATGCGACTTCTTTCATAATTTAACTTATTGGAATCAACCTGTGTGTGATCAATTAACCCTGTTATCCCTTCCATATCAACTGACATATAAATTTTCTCCATTAAAAAACCCCCCACATTTTTCTTAATAGCCATCTTTATTCGTGCAAAATAAAAAAATCCAGCCAATAGAGAACAAAGTCTCTATCAACTGGATTTCCTCTGCGTATAACAGAAAAAGCAGTTTATACTAATTCTTTTACTATTTGTTTATATTTAATATGGGCATTCTTAAAAGCAACCATCACTGCCTTTTGAGAAGATCCAAAATAACGATTTTCTACTTCCTTTAAAACTGTGTCTGTATCTAACATCGACTTCCCAACAACAATAGATCGAATAAAGGAAGAGGTGATATTAATAGTTGAAGAACATTCCGCATCAACAATCGTATGAGAAACTCTATCTACAACTAATGCGATAAAGAAACCATTGTATTGCTGCATAATTGCATTATTAGAGGAAGTTTTGCTTTCTCCAATAATATATATAGTGTTAGCATGATACATGTGATACTCCCCCTACAAACATCTGGATATTGCATGAGATATTTATGAGATAATCATAAACATTCAAAGCAATGCATATGTCTTAAGAAAAGCGCGGTTGCTTAAATACGAGAAAAAACGATTAACTGACTTTTCTCCATATCACTTTGCGCTGGAGTTAGAATATTTTTCTAACTATATAAGATAAGTTTAGATTATATAAAAAATTGTAATACACCGCTCTTTTTTGCGCAATACATTTTTGCGTATTTTCTAAATATTTTAACAAATAACGTAAGAAAAGATGACATACGTATCTATTTACCTCTAACAATCTCATACTGTAAGAAGGAGACAAGCGCTATGGCCTTCTATTATCAGTATTTTCCCGCGGTTATTTTAGAAGATAATTTGGTATATTCTCCATCTACTGCCACACAAACCGTATTTCGCCCCTCTCTTTTGGAAGCATATAGTGCTTCATCCGCCTCATTGATCAATGGGGTAAGAGCTAAACCGTTTTCCTTTACTACAACGCCAAAGCTGGCAGTAATGTTAATCACTATTTCATTATAAGGTAAAGGTGATTCTTCTATTACTCTTCTTAAACTTTCAGAAATAGAAACGGCTTCATCTGCTTCGTTTTCGAATAAAAAGATAATAAATTCCTCACCACCATATCTACCAAAGACTCCATTCTCTGGAACCACACTTTTACAGAGAGCGGCCACATGCTTTAGCGCTTCGTCTCCACCAAAATGTCCATATGTATCATTTATTTTCTTAAAATGATCAATATCAAACAAAATAACAGCCATTTTATTATGAGAGGCAAGCATCTTTTCAGCAACAGATAGCACATAAGCCCGATTATAAATTTGCGTTAGCACATCCGTGTAGGCGATTTTTGTTAAGTTCATTTGTTCTTTTTTTTGTTCCGTAATATTAGTGAAAATTATCGTAGTACCAACAATGGTCGACTCTCCTTTTTTTATCGGCGAGACCTTTACTTGATAATAATCTAGTGCTGATTTATTACTCATTTCTACTTCTGTTATGATAGAATTCGCATCGATATTTTTCAATAATGGAAGAATCTGATTATCCAATCCTAATACAGCTGCTATATGCTCCCCTATTCTCACATCTGAAAATAAAGTAAAGGCTGCTTTATTAAAATCTTTTAGATGATAAGTTTGATCTAATACAAGAACAGCATCTCCCATACTTTCAAATATATAATCCTTTTCTATTGGCGGAACCAATAAAAACTTTGTCGATATGATGGCATATAAATATAAAGAACTCGTAAATAGCATTGCTATCGGTACCGGATCCAAACCGCTTGGAGTAAGTCCAACTAGATAAGCTAATGAGGTACTAATCGGGAGAAGAATCCCCGTTAACAAAATAATGACTTGCTTTGTCTGTCTTGTTTTTTCTTTAAACCAATAGATGGAAAGTAATACAAAAGCTATAGCAAGTGTCCCAAATGTATAGGCACCATGTATTAAATACCATTGTCCCACTGTTATTTGCATAATAGGAGTCGTGTTACGATATTCTAAATAGGTTGATTGATAAAATAAATGATGAAATTCATTTGTTGCAATAAGTAAAAAAGAGATCATTGGGATTAAATAATAGAGAAAGTATGTTTTTTTATTTATATGCTTGTCATATCCAATATATTGTAAAACAAGGATCAATGTAGCAGGTGCTGAAAATGGCATACCTAAATATTGAAGTGCTGTCCAAAACTTCATTTCCTCTATCGTTGTACTAGCAAGACTTAATGCATACCCAAATGCATAAATCGCTACAAAACACGAAAGCCATAATAGCGTTCTCATTCCTTCAAAAGCCTGCCTATTCATATAGGCAATAATCGCTAATATTATATGCAATGCACCGGACATCGTTATTAAAACAATATATACCATTACTGTATGATCCATTAAATTTACTCCTGTACCGTGATCATCTGTCTCATTTTCATTTTAGTTGGTTCCTCATTTCTTAATGTTCTTTCATTTATTATAAATCTTGTGAAAAATTGTTACTAGTTAAGTTGTAAAAAATTCTCCATTTTATTAAAAACTATACAAAACCATCATCTAGATATTTTACATGGTTGATCGAAAAAAGCAGAGCCCTATTATTCGGCCCTGCTTTTTTGACTATTCCATTGAATGTAAAACTTTCTCGGCTGTTTCTTCCCCATTTGCTATACATGCCGCAATTCCTACTCCATAGTAAGAACAACCAGCTAAATACACATTAGGATATAAGTCAGCTAAGTTTCGGGTAAGTGCTTCTACAGCTTGCTTATGTTCTAAAGAGTAAACTGGCATCGCGTTCTCCCATTTTGTCACTTCATAGCTTTTTGGATTCGAAGTAATTCCTAAACTTTTCTCAATATCCTTCTTTGCCTCTTTTATCAGTTCTTCTTCCGAAAGACTATTTAATTTCTCATAGGCTGGATTCGTTTTTTTATAAAATAAACGTAATAATAGTTGATTATGTTTAGATGTATGCTGCCACTTTCTACTTGTCCACGTACATGCATTACAAACAATATCACTATCTCCTGCTACAATAAAGCCTGTTCCATCTTTAGGTAGTTCTTCATCGGGAATATCATAGGATAAATACAAAGTAACATTTGATGAATTCTTTAATTTACTAAACGAAGGAGTTAATTCTTCCATGTTTAGAATGCTATTGGAAACATTATGAGGTGTGGATAATACAACAGTGTCTACTATTTGTTGCACTCCATTTGATAACTGAATTTTATAGTGATTTTCTTCTTTTTCCATATTCGTAACAGCAATCCCCTTTAGAATCGTTATATCTGTTAATACTTCTTCTAGGCGATCGATAATGGTAGATAAACCTTTTTTAAAAGAGATAAATTTCTTATTAGCAGCAGATTGAAATGCTTCTTTATTCTTTCCTAGACCGCGAATAACACTCCCATACTGCTCTTTATAATCCAGTAAATAAGGCAATGTCGATCCCATTGTTAACGAATAAATATTCCCGGAATATACACCTGCAAGAACAGGCGCAATTTGTTTTTCTACAATTTCTCTACCAAGATAGTACGCTAAAAACTCGCCGATTGATGATTCTTTCGTAAAGTGTGTATTTGTGCGAAATAAGTCCTTTAAAGCTTCTATTTTCCCCCGAGTTGAAATCAGCTCACTAGTAAAAAGAGCTTCTAACGTCATTGGGATCCCAAATATAGAATCCTTCGGTATTTCTAATAATTTATTTTGTGTATGAATATAAGATATTCCTGTTGCATTATAAACAAGTTCCTTTTCTAAATTTAATTCTTTTACAAAGGGAAGAACATTTTTATTCCGAGCAACAATAGAATCTGCTCCTGTTTCCATAATCAAATCATCTTTCATAACCGTATGAATTTTTCCACCTAGATAGTCATTTGCCTCTACTAATACTAAACGAAGCCCTAAATTTCTTTCCCTATTTTCCTTCTGCAAATAATACATGGTAGATAAACCAGTTATTCCCCCACCTACAACTAAAACTGTTTTCACATTCTTCCACCTCATCTACTAAAGATCCCATCTATATATAACCTTTTTTCCTCGATCAATTGCTGTTTTTATTATAAAGCATGAATAACCATTTTCTTTCAAGTGACCAACGTTTTTTTTGTGTCTATTTGTTCACAATTTAATGATAAATTAACGGCTTTTGATAGCAAAATCCATTGTATAATAGGATTAGACACAAAATGAAAGCGCTTTTGAATAGCGTTTCATTTTTATCAACGCAACAATTATATCGTATTCCGAATGAATGACAAAAAATTTGATTGGTGGTGTCTATTTATTATGGCTAACAGCCGACTATCTGTTGCTATTCATATCCTATCTTTAATTGCCTCGAAACCATATGAACAAATAACCTCTGATTCTATTGCAGAAAGCGTTAATACAAACCCTGTAGTGATAAGAAGAATGTGTGGACTTTTGAAAAAAGGCGGAATCCTAACGAGCAGGGCAGGCATTTCTGGGGCAACCTTATTAAAATCTCCTGCAGATATTACTCTTTTAAATATTTACTTAGCCGTTCAATCAAAAAGCGAATGGTTTGCTATACATGATCATCCAAATCACCATTGTCCTATAGGCAGTAAAATCCGCCCTACATTAAATAATGCATTTTCTACTATCCAACAATCAATGGAAAGGGAATTAGCACAAATTACCTTACAAGATATAATGGATGAAATGGACATCTATAGTAAAATTTGAACTACCCCCACTTATCGACCTTGTGGTCTGATTGAAGCGGGAGATTCCTGGGAACATTCGTAGCTTGAGCTGGCCGTTAATTACAGACGAACAACAAAGAAACTAGCAGCTATTTTTTCCTCACATGCTAGTTTCTTTGTTTATATGGATGATTTCTTGGAAAATACTCTCCCAATCTTTTTCCTTTGCAAGTTGCTTTCTTCTTTCCTTCCACTCTTGATTATCAGCGCTGTTTGCCATCTTTTCGCAGGCTTGAATAAATGGATCAGCTTCCACCTCCCCCTGCAAAAGTTCGTAAACTCCCTCTTCTGCATATTCTCTTGTGGAAGGCAAGTTCATTCCTATCACTGGTTTGCCAGCAGCAAGAAATTCAAAAAGTTTTAATGGAAATATAGCTTTATTGTATGAAGTATCCTTATATGGCATGATTCCAATATCAAGCATTTGCATATAATCAGCAACTTGATTCCTTGGTACACTGCCAGTCCAACGAATATTTGGTGCTTTCAACAGTTCCATAAACGCTTGGCTGCTATTCGTCCCATCTGGTCCCACTAATAAAATGCTCCATTCCTTCCTTTTCTGTGCGATCTCCTGTATAAGAGCAAAATCAAGCTTAGGCTTAATTCCACCTATATATCCAATCGTTAAGCCATCCTTCTCTATAAGAGGTTCACTATTCTCCTGCTTTTGAAAAAGCCTATATTCCACGCCATTTTCATACGTATAAATCTTATTTCGATATGCCGGCGTTCTGCTTATTAATTCCTCTTTTAGAAAGCTCGAAGTACAAATAATATAACTTGCTTTCCCGACAATTTTTTGTTCACTTTGATCAATTACTTTTTGCTTAAAATAGGAAAGGATAGAAAATTTTCCACTTAGCTGTTCTGCCCATAAATCACTGCAATCATAGACGATTTGATCCCAAGTAAATATCTTATGTAAAGACGGAAAAGCAGGGTAGGTATACCATAGTTTAACAGAACAGCTCCCTTTCTTTTCTGCTAAATAATTACTTAAACCTCGGAGCTTTTTTTGGTAGAAAAGGGGAATAAATCGAGCAAATCGCTGTGCTTTATGATTGCCCAAGTCACTGATTACCCATTGATAAATACCATTTTCTAACTTTGTTACTTCTGGAGTCTGTTTTTTCCCTGGGCAAATCCAGATTACTTCTTCTGTTTCCTGCTGCTTTTGCAAAAACTCAGCAAAACGATGTCTACGATAGGTTAAATTGTCTAAATCCCAAACACCAGTCGCAACAATAACATGGATTGTTCTCATCTTGTAAGCTCCTCTACCTTTTATACAGTCTTTTCCGAATAGCATTATAGGCATAATGAGAAAAATACCAGGATGACTGCAAGAAATTCAACTGTTCTATATGACGATAAACATGCCAATTGTTTTTCGCAGCCTTCCACTTATTTTTGGAAATAGATTCATTCCCTACCCTATATTCTGCTAATATTTCATCTAAGCCAAACGCACGGAATCCACGCTTTAAAATCATTAGCCATGTTGCCAAGTCTTGACGAGTACGGATATTAGGCATTTGAAAATCCCCAACTTGATCTCGATCAATTAAAACCGTTAAACAGCCAACAATCGTATTTTTTAACATCGTTTGATAATCAACTTCCTTTGGAACACGAATGTACTTTTTTAATCGTGATCCCGTTTGGTCAATGCACTCATAAGCAGTAAAGGTGAAGGCATAGTTATTTGCCTTCATATATGCTAGTTGAACTTCAAGTTTTTCCTTCTTCCATCTGTCGTCACTGTCTAAAAAAGCGATGTATTTTCCACAGGCATGTTCAAGTGCTATGTTCCGAGCAATAGCAGCTCCTCCATTAACCGTTCGATAAAAAACACGAATTCGCTTATCAACCTTCTCCCACTCTTTTAATAATTCAACGGTGCCGTCGGTTGAATGGTCATCAACAATTAATAGCTCCCAATTTGTGTATGTTTGCGCTCTGACAGACTCGATGCTAAAAGATATATACTCTTTACAATTGTATGAAGGCATAATAATAGATATAGATGGAGCCATTCTACACTCACCTCTTTAATCAGATTCGGATTTCAAAAACAGTGGATAAAGTATCCATAAACAACTGAGCATGATTCCAATCATAATCCCCATTAGTGCCCGATCTTGTTGAGACACTACTCGACCTTCTCCTTTTTCTGCGGTGACATCCTTTACTAACACGGCAGGCTGCTGATTCAATTGTTTCGTTTTTAATTCATATAAAAATCGTTGCTGCTCCACAACTAATTCTGCTGGAACAGGGTTTCCTTGGAGCTGATTAATGCTGTCTGAAATAATTTCATCTTTTTCTTGGTAGTGATATTGATCCATTTCTAAAAAGGCCGTTACTAATTCAGATAAGGAAGCCACTGCTTCCTGTTCACTTGATGCAGTCAAAACAAGGTTTAACTTTTTTGGTGGCTCAGCAGAAATAAGAAGTTGCTCCAAGTCTATGTCCACATCTGGCAAATAGCTATAAAAGGTCGTTTCATTCCTTAATAAAGATGCGATTACCTCACTATTGTTTATGTATTCATTTTCATAATTTCCAAGTAAAATAGTTGCTTCTGCTTTTACAGTTGGACTTTCTTTACCAGCAGGAGCAAACCATCCTATTACACCTAACAGGATACTCAGTAACAATAAAGGGATAAAATATTTTTTCGATCTTGCTGCTATAACTGATAAAACAGACTTCACAAACAAACTCTCCCTTTCTCCTATGAAAGTTAAAATTCTAGCTTTCTATTTTTATAAACAGACAGTGTAGATAAAATAAACCCTAGAAAAACCCAATGAAAATATAAATTCATCACTGAACTTGGACTAATACTAGAAATAAGGAAAGACACCATTCCGACCATACATGCTTCTAACAGCATTTTATCTGTCCGACTGCTTACTTTTTCGTATATTCGATAGAAGGCGAACCATGCATAAATCAGCATAATGACGTAGCCAAGTAAAGTCACTAAACCAAAGTTGCCGGCAATTTCTGCAAACCAATTATGCACTTGATAGACATTTCCTGTTGGAAAATAGCTTTTATGCTCTAAATAATAAGGGATATTGCCCGCTCCTATCCCAAATCCATAAGAGTCTAGTAAATAAGAGAATGTGTTTCTTAACAGATTGATTCTCGCTAAATTCGATGGTAGTACTTCATTAAGCTCATATTGTTCGGCTGACTCAATAAGATTCTGCACCTTAACTATTCCTCTATTAGCAACGAAGAGACCTCCTAGTAATACTAATCCGCAAATAATTTGTAAGGTTAACCTTTTCCACCTCTTTGGAATCAATAGGAACAGATAAACCAGTCCTCCTCCTACTAACGCAAGAAGTGCAGCTCGTGACTCTGTTAAATAAATAAGAAGAATAACCAGCATACTAAAAATAAGCATGCATCCTTTAAGCATGGTTCTCTTAGCATTTTTGCCAACGGCCACAAAGAAGAAAAAAGAGATTCCGAGATATACAGCAAAATCATTTTGATTAAAAAAAACAGCTGTCGGATAAGACAATTTATAGCTTGAAGCCCCATACAGCCCAGAACTAGGCAACTGAATAGAAAAGCAATAATTCACAAACCCTATCCCTACTAACAAAACAGTCATTCCAAGCCAGCCAGCTAAGAAATATTGTAACTGTCGCCTTGTTTTAAATGTCCTATTTGCTAAATAGACGAACGCTATTCCCATAACCAATAAGGACATATATTTAAGTGAAGCCATAATGGAGACAGACCAAAGAACAGAAATGACTCCATAAAGAATCCATCCACCAAAAAACAGCCAAATAAATGGTATCCTACTGTTATAAAAGTCCTCTATCACTCTTTTTCTGTACAAAGCAGTACTTATATACAACACAATTGCCAATATTAACAATATTCTGTACAAAAAAATCGAAAAGGGACCTATATTAATACTAATGATTGACTGGTTAAGAAAAGTAGAAAGCAGCAAGGCATACATGGCATTTTTAAATAATTGATCAAGTGTAATGATTGATTTCAAATAAATACCTATTTGAATGACAACCCATATACACACGATAGGAAGTATCCAAGTTAATTTATATATCGTTGTCAAATATAAAATGGTAAGACAAGTGATAAATATAACAGCGAATCCTATTGTTTTGCTTACTGTACGATTATTTCCCAACTTCTACAATCCTTCCTCCCGATCTTATGATTACTTTTGTAAAACTTTTTTAGATGAGAAAAGGGTTTGTCTTAATCCATTTTCTAAATCTATTTTAGGCTTCCAATCCAATTGCGACATTGTCTGTTCATTACAAAGAATACTATGCAGAATATCTCCTTCTCTTTCAGCCTTATATATTGGCTCAAGTGACACATTTCCAATAGTGCCCATCTTTTCCCAAAGTTGATTGATCGAAATTTTGTCGTTAGATGAAATATTGACACAAAGATTTCCTTGTTGCTTTAATGCTTGAACATTTGCACTCGCTACATCCTTTACATAAATGAAATCCCTTGTTTGTTCACCAGATCCATAGATGATAGGTGTTTTATTTTCCAAAATCTGATCTGCAAAAATAGAGATAACTCCTCCTTCGCCTTTCCCATCCTGTCTTGGTCCATAGACATTGCTATACCTTAAAATTCCATAGGACAACCCATAAAACTTATAGGCCAGTTTTAGATATTTTTCAACTGTCAATTTTGTTAAACCATATGGTGATTCCGGTAAAGTTGGATGATCGATTTTAACAGGAAGCTGCTCTGGATTGCCATATACAGCGGCAGAGGAAGCAAATAGTATTTTCTCCACAGAGGCACAAATAGCTGCTTTGATCACATGCAAAGATCCTTTTACATTTACATTTTCATCATGCAATATATTCTGAACCGAATCTGCCACACTCACTTGTGCTGCTTGGTGAATAATAAACGAAGGTTTTAAGTCAGAAATAACATCGATTACTTTTGGATCCGTTATATCAAATGGGCAAATTTTGATAGGTAAATCTTTAATATTTTCAAATTTCCCTGATGAAAAATTATCTATTACGACTACTTCATATCCCTCTGCTAACAGACCCTCTACAATATGTGATCCGATAAAACCTGCTCCACCTGTAACTAGAACCTTGCTCATTTCGCTTCCTCCCAAGAGTGATTTATTTCATAAGTAGAATCGATAAATATACTGGCTACTTCCTGATACTTCTCTACCAGTTTTTTTGCATTATCAACTGCAGAGTAATTCTCCTGAACACGCTGATATAATTGTTCCGTTATTTCTTCATAGAAAGGTAGGTCAGCTGCTAGTTCTTTTACCTTTGTCACAATTTGCTGTACAGATCGAGGCTCCATTAATAGATGGTTATATTCACCAAATAAATCAGGTATCCCACCTACATTTGTACTAATAATTGGTATTTTTAAAGCCATTGCCTCGATAACTACAGTAGGCAGTCCTTCCGAATAGGATGGTAAAATAAAAATATCGCTTGCCAATAAATAGTCTCGCACCTTTTCATTAGGAATTTGCCCGACTAAGAATAATCGTTCCTTATACATTTTGTGTTTTTTTAATTTTTCTTTTTCAGGTCCATCTCCTACATAAACAGCTACATATTCTTCTGGAAGATAGGGCAACGCTTCTGCTAATTCAAAAATTCCTTTTTCTTTGACAAGACGTCCAACATAGAGAATGATTTTTTTATTGTTAGGTAACGCTAGCTCCTCTTTATGCTTTGCTTTCAAAATCTTTGCTTGCGCTAGATTAAATTTTGATAGGTCAATTCCTATTGGTAATGGAGTACAAATTCTCCCCGTTTTCAACTCCGCTGCCTCAGCAAGGTGTTCGCCTACAGCCATGACATTATCTGCGGATTTGACTGTTTTTTGAAAAATTCGCTCTGCACTCCAGCTAAAGGACGGATAAATATGAACATCACTCCCATGTAATGTGAGTAGCCACGGCTTCTTATATTTGGAAGCAACAATTCTTGCAGCTCCTCCTGATGGCATCGCAAAATGCGCATGGATTAAATCGCAGTCTATATTTTCTTTCTTCAAGGTTTCAAGGATGCTCCCTGCGATTCGTTTATCTGGCTGAAACCAGCGTAATTGACCAGGAGTTGCTCTGTACACTGGTCTATAAACTTTTACTCCATCCCTTTCCTCCATAAAAGGAATCCTTTTTTTTCGATACTTTCTCTTCCATAATCTAAAAATAGAAGCGTTTAATGGGATGGGATTAATGACTGTTACCTCTACTCCTAAAGAAGATAATGCTCTTACCTGTGTTTCATGAAACACCCCATTTCCAGGATTATCTGCACTAGGGTATACACTGGTTATCCACAATACTTTCATGATACACTTCCTTCTTTCTTTAGGCTTATCCCCAATTATTGATATTCTTCTCGAACTTCAAGCTTTTTCAATACATGTAGTAACAATAAATAGCTTATCCCGCTTACTAACACAGACCATATAAACGCCCAAACCAAATTATTATGAATAGAAATCATTTGATTTTTTAATAGTAAGGCAATCCCACTGCTAACTCCTGCAAGAATAAATGGTAGCAACAATACTTTTACATAACTTTTCAGTTGGAGCCCTATCATTCTAGTTAATAGCATTCTTCCACCAATAAAATTAAGAATGCTTACCCCTACATATGCCCATGCCACTATTTCTAACTGATTACTCCGCACTGCAGCTAACAATGCTGCTCCGTAGCAAACCAGTACTCCTAAATCCCAATAAAATGCAATATTTGCCTTTCCCTTTGCTAAGATAATGCTGCCATTTGGATTCATAAGGACTCTTAATATCCCAACGATAATCATAATTTGTAAAATTGGAATGGCCTCGATCCATTGCTCTCCAAAAAATAAAGGGATAACCAAATCTGATACGGAATACAGACCTAATAATAACGGAAAAGAAACAATCGCTAACAATTTGGTCATGTGTAAATAACCTGTTTCTAATGCCTGATTATTATTTTTATCTTTCGCAAACACTGGAAACGCCACTCTCGTTATAATAGGATTTAACTTAAGAACTGGAATGGTCACTATTTGATAGACTAAATTATAGAGGCCTAATGCCTCCATCCCAATAAATCTCCCAATTAACAACATATCGATATTACTGCCTAGACGATTTACCAGTCTCGATAAAAGCTGATATATACCAAAAGAAAAAAATTCTTTACAGTCTTTTATATCTAACACAAAGCTTGGTTTCCACTTTGGAAGATAACAAATATAATAAAGAATTCCTTTCAGAGAATAGAGAGAAACCTGTGACCATACATACACATTTACTGGATTTTGTTCCGTCAAAAATAATAAGCCGATTAATAGACTAAAGCTAAAAATAGTTGATATTGTTTCTACTTTTCCTAATAGTTGAAAAGATAAGTCGCGCTGCATTAAATACTGTGATTGCTGACCGATTGGGGCAATCAAGAATAAGATCGATAAGAGACGAATTTTCCCCTCTAGCTCTTTCGTTTGAAAATAATCTGCAATAATAGGACTAGCTGCCTGCATAAAGAGACAGATAAGAATTCCTAGAAGAATATTTATCCAAAACAACGTAGACAATTGCCTAGCTGTTGCATGATGTTTCTGTATAACAGCTGCACCTAATCCTAACTCTACAAAAATTTGGGCAAAGATAGTAATCGTCGTTAACATTCCTATCATGCCAAATTCCTTTGCGCTCATTAAATTTCCCAGTATGATGAACTGTCCAATCTGCAATAAAGTAATCACTAACGTTGATATACTGGTCCACTTTGCTCCACTGTTAATTTGGCTCTTAATGGAGTCCAATTACCTTGCACCTTCTCCTGTTAACACTACCTTTATTGTCTTTAGTAAAATTTTCATTTCTAAAAAAAATGTTACGTTATTAATATATTGAAGATCGTATTTTAACTTTTCCTTTGGTGTAATATCATAGCCCCCATTTACCTGTGCTAATCCTGTTAATCCAGGTTTCACAAGCAGCCTGTTAGAGAACCCTTTTATTTCTTTGCTGAATTGCGCCGTAAAAGATGGTCTCTCTGGTCTAGGTCCTATAATGGACATATCACCTTTTAAAACAGAAAATAATTGTGGTAACTCGTCAATTCTTGTTTTTCTAATAAATGCACCTATTTTCGTGATACGTGGATCATTTACCTCTGCCCATTTTTCACCATCTTTTTCTGCATCCATTCTCATCGAACGCAATTTAATCAAATTAAAGCATTTGCCATTCTTTCCAACTCTACTTTGAACATAGAAAGGGGAACCTGGCGAGTCTATGCGTATAAGAACAGCAAATAATAAAATCAACGGGAAAGTAATGACAATACCAATACTTGCTATAAAGAGATCCATCGTTCTTTTAATAAATGGATAAAAGGAACCTTTTTTAGAAGACTTAAGGTTATTTGCTTGTACAATTGATATCTCTTTTAAAATATGGATACTCCTGTTAGCCTGCATTTTTTTCACCTCAAAGTTTTATCTATCTGAGCTATGTACAAAATTAGTATATGGTTCCAATGTTAATAAATCGTTGAATCTATTTTAAGGAATGGTAAATGATTGTAAATTTCCCGTTGATTTTGGGATAAAGTGGAGCATCATTTTAGATGAATTTGTGTTTTTTTATGAATGGAGAGGATTACTTGAGGACGTTGGGGAAGCGAAAATATCTGGCTTGTAAACTTCCAAGAGGTATATTTGAAGAAAATGAAATACAAAATACATCTTCCCCTTTTGACCTTACTAATAGCTTACGGCTAAGTGCTTTTTTAATTTATCCATTTTATACACCTTCGACACCTCCTTGTTAATAATACTGGAACTTCATTTTATATAATTCCCATTTAATAATTAAAACAGTTCTAAACCTGTTGAATAATTTAGAAATAAAAAACAGATAATATATTGTAAATAAAGACGCTTTAGTTTGGAGCCTAGAATACATATTATGAAGAAATTTTTTATTTTATTTTTAATGATGATGTTATGTTTTTTTACTCTATATAAATACTCTGTTACAGCTGAACAAAATGAATCTATTGTAAAAGATGGAATAAATAATACGAATAAGGATAGTACTAATCTTAGGTTACAGGATATGCTAGTTTTAGTTTTAATTCCTCATATTCGAAATGATTTAAGTAAATCCTATCCAAAGAGTGATGGGATAGAAATAGAACCCTCGCTTGTTAACTTGATTCAAACAAAACGTGTCAATGGTTTCCGTGGATTTATATTAACTTTAACTTTGGAAGTACAACCTTCTGTTGGTCATCATTCACCAATTGGTAAAGACAGACTTACTTATGAAATATCTTATGGTCCTGAGATAAAATTGCTAAATCATACTCATTTAAAAACATATAAAAAACCCTTATAAAATAGGACTTTTTAAACAACAAAGGCTATGTCTGTGTGAAATTCAAAATTGTAGTGTTTTATCAGAAAAAAACTCAAATGTTATACAAAATCCGATTTTTGCATCCCAGCTAACCTCATAGTTGAAATCTTTCACTTAGTTGCATTTTCAATGTCACGACAGGAAAAGACCTTCTGAGAGTAAGAAAATAAAAGGACTTTAAACATCATTTTTAGGTGATAGGCACTTCGACCACCGCCTTTATAGAAGAAAAATAAGCCTTCATCTGATATAGCTTCTACCCTTTCATTGACTACACCTGTGACATGGTGTTTAGGTATAAGTAAGTGCCTAAGGGTCAAAAAACAGCCTGTAATTGACGCTTGTTATTAGGTTTGAATGTAAGGAATAACTGTCTCTCTGTTTCTCTTTCATGTTATCATTTTCTTAGTAATCATTAGATTCCACATAAAAAATCGTCCCTTTAATCACTTACATTTTACATTTTACTAAAAAGGATGTTTAACAGATATATTAAGTGCTTATCTAGTTATAAATTTTAAATCCATTGTTTTTTTACCGAAGTTTTTTGCGCCTACAAATTTCTTGTCATTTTGGCTGCAACCTAATACGGTAGCACCTGATCCTGTATACGCTTTATCCCTGCAAAACCCCCACCATATATCAATTGCATAAGGTGTAAGCGATGTAGATACCCCTCTATCTTGAACAGAAAAACTTGAAAAAGATTGTCCATCACCTTGCATTATTGTACTTGGAGTAGTTACGGTGGAACCAAAAGGAACAGGAGCATCATTTCTCATCGCAACATAACCAGCTTTTGGTACTAATCCGGATGCTACAAATCTAGTGTTACCGTTTGTTTTGTATTTACTAGCAGAATACGCTGTAACATTTTGGTTATATTTAGTATAGTAATCAGCATTCACAGTTAGAGGAACTAGTATAATCAGAAAACTAAATATTAAGAATATTCTAATAATTATTTACATAAATATCCACTCCTATTTTATGGTGTTTTATTTCTTTCCCATTCTTCCCAATAATATATTGGTGTAGTGGCTAAAATTAACTTATTATTTACATACTCTAAATCTGTAAGATTTTCAGAGGTTATATTTAAATTTGTAACATCATAAATGGATTGGTAATCAAATTCCTTTGCGTCTTCATTAAATTTCAATAATATAATCTCTCCATTATTTGTAAGCCCGAATAAATTATTGGATTTTTCAATTATCTTACTTAAATTTGTATTAAGTTTACACTTATTCCATTTTTCATTTTCAAAATTATAGCTCAACAAAGAATCTTCGTCTAAAATAAATAATTTATCACCCAATAGTTTAATATCTAACGGTGCAATCTTATCGTTTGGTAAATCAACTGTATTCCAGTTATCTTTATCGCTAATCAATATTTTTTTTCGACGTAAAAACTAGTAAATCACCATTTTCAGATATTTGATGTAATAATATGGGCTCTTTCATCATCTTTTTATCCCAGTGCTCTCCACCATCATATGTGGTAAATATATAATCTCCAGATAAAACAGCAATATAATTCCCCTTAGAAATTTCTATTTTATCAATCTGTTCTTTACGTCATAACAAGTTAGTTTTTATCCAAGTGAAATCTTCACACTATAGTTAACGTAAATAATAGAAAATTATTAAGATAGTTTATTTCACTAGTGTTGCATTAATTTATTTTCATTATTAAAAATACTCAAAATGTTCAATTTTATTATTTTGTGCAAAGAAAAAGTCCTTTATAATGGATAAGTCAGGTGGTAACCCGTCCAAATCCACTAAAAAAGGACCAACACATGGACAAGATTACACGAAAAACTTCATTTGGACAATGGTTTTCACCAATAAATCTTCAACTTTTTGAAGAAACCGTGAAAACGTTGAAATTAGATTACTATACGAAAAAACTAAAAACAGACTCATTTCTAAAATTACTCCTTTTTGCACAGCTACAAGAAGTCGAAAGTTTGCATGAGCTAAGCGATTGTCTTTTCGACGACCAACTACAAAAAGGCATTGATCTTGATTCAATCAGTATTTCTCAGCTCTCACGCCGATTAAACGGTATAAATCCAGATTTATTTCAAAGGCTTTTCCTTGATTTAGTCGCACAAATTCATGCAAAAACACATTATACAAAGCTTATTATGCCGTTAAAAATCATTGATTCAAGCACATTGCCACTTAATTTGACCAATCATAAATGGGCAAAGTTCCGCAAAACAAAAGCGGGTGTCAAGTTGCATTTGAGACTTGTGTTTATGGAAAAAGGGAGTTCCTATCCTGAAAAGGCTGTTTTAACAACGGCAAAAGAACATGATCGTGGTCAGCTTGAAATCATGGTTGATGATAAAGAATGCATGTATGTGTTTGACCGTGGCTACCTAGATTACGAGCGCTTTGACCGAATGACAGATGATGGTTACTTTTTTCTTTCAAGGCTACGGAAAAACGCAGTCATACGGGAAGTTTATAATTTTAAACTACCCGAGAATTCAGCTGTTTTGTCAGATCAAATGGTGTTGATTGGTACGACTCAAAACCGTGCTGAAAATTACTTTCGTCTTCTAAAAGTGATGGATTCAAAAGGAAATGAACTGCATTTAATTACCAATCGTTTTGATTTGAGTGCCGAAGAAATTTCAGAGATGTACAAATCACGGTGGGCAATTGAGTTGTTCTTTAAATGGATCAAACAGCATCTCAGCATCAAAAAGTTCTACGGTCAAAGTGAATGGGCGATTCAAAACCAAGTGTTTATCGCACTGATTGTTTTTTGCCTACATGTTCTCGTACAACTTGAAACAAGAAGTAAGCGAAAAACCTTACAAATTAGCCGTTATTTAAGGGCTGCATTGTGGAAACCAGCCCATATCTGGCTTCGAAAGATTGAAGGGAAAGCCATCCCTTAATAAGCAAATTGTTGTTGTCGCACAAGTCTAATTGTAAAAAAAACCCAAATGGATGGAGCCACCTTTGAATAGGTATTTACCTTTTTGGCTCTAAACAAGGAGGATAATCAGACTGAAAATTGCGACAATATTTATGCAACACTAGTGAGTTTATTTATCAATCTAAATATATCTACATTATTCTTTGACTTATTTTCCGCCCATATATGGTATAGTTTGATTTTTTTTACTTTTATAAATATTTTAATATCTTTAGGGTTTTTGTGAGTATACAAATTTTTATCTTGCGGTTTGATAACAATGTTATAAAGTAAAAAGGCAGTTAAAAGTTCATTAAATTGAATTTCAACTGCCTTTGTTAATATTGGATTTTTTCAGTGTTCTCATACAATATAAAAATCACCTTTTGGATTCTTAATTCTTTTTTTCATATGTCCTTGACAAAGGGTACCAGATTGACACTGCCGCTCTATTATCCTCTTAATAATACAGTGACCACTCCAATGAAAAATACCCCGCATAAACACCATGTATCTTGTTTCTTCCAATATACTCTTCTAAATGTAGATCGTTTTATTCCAGAATTGTATCCTTTAACGTCCATCATATTAGCCATATCCTCTGCTCTATTCAAAGAACTCGCAAATAAGGGAAGAAATATCGGCACTAATGTTTTCATTTGCTTGAATAAAGACCCGTCGCCAAACTCTGTCCCTCTTGCTCTTTGTGCATCCATTACCTTTTGTGTCTCATCAAGTAAATTAGGAATGAAACGTAAGGAAATGGATAACATGATGCTAATATCATCAACAGGAATCTTTACTAAACGCAACGGCGATAAAAGTTTATTTATCCCATCTGTTAAATCAATTGGCTTTGTTGTTAATGTTAAAACGGTGGATAAAAATACAATCATAACAAAACGACTAAAAATAAATAGGCCATTTATTAAGCCGTACTCTGAAATGGAAATAGGTCCCCATGTTACATATACTTTGCTGCCAGAAGTAAATAGCACTTGTAGCACTACTGTGAATAAAATGAGCCAGATCATCGGTTTTACTCCCCGTACATACGTGCGAAGAGGAACTTGTGATAAGTGCATGATAAACAGGGTAATTAACCATAAAAACAAGTAGCCTAGCCAATTATCTGCTATAAATAGCATAGCTATAAGTAAAACGACTGAAATCATCTTTGCCCGAGCATCTAGTTGATGAAGCCATGATTCCCCTGGAAAATACCTTCCTAAAATTAATTTATTCATACTAATCCCACCGCAACCAAGGCATCTGCTAGTTCTTCCAACGTTAAACACACATTTGGTAGTTTTATTCCTGTTTCCTGTTCAATCCTTCTTTGATAATGTCGAGCCTGCGGTATTTCTAGCCCCCAACTCTCCAATAACTCTGTATCTGAAAAGATCTTTTTGGTTTTTTCATATTTTAAAATTTTTCCTTGATCCATTAAAATAACTCGATCTGCGTATAAAGCTACATCCTCCATATCATGCGTCACTAGAATGGTCGTTAAACCTTCTTGTTGATGCCAAGTAGAAATAAGAGACATTATCTCCTTTTTACCTTGCGGATCCAAGCCTGCACCTGGTTCGTCTAAGACAAGCACAGATGGCTCCATTGCTAAAATCCCTGCAATCGCTACTCTTCTTTTTTGCCCACCAGATAAGGAAAACGGTGATTTCGATAAAATAGACGGCTCTAAACCAACTAGGTCTATTACCTTTTTTGCCTTTTCTTTCGCTTCTTCTAATGGAACACCAAAATTAAGCGGTCCAAAGCAAATGTCCTTTTCGACTGTTTCAGCAAATAATTGGGACTCTGGAAATTGAAAAACCATCCCTACTTGTTTTCGTATCTTTCGGATAGCGTCTTTTTGGTTAGAAGACTTGATTACTGTATTCCCTACACGAATACTTCCCTCGGATGGTAGAAGCAAGCCATTTAATGTCTTAAGTAAACTTGATTTCCCAGCACCAGTTCTCCCAATGAGCGCTGTAAAAGTTCCTGATTCAATTGTAAGATTTACGGAATTTAATACGTTTGGTTTGCGGATTGGTCCGATTTGATAATTTGCGGATACATCCTTTAATTCGATTTGCATATCCATAGCACCATTTCTTCTTCTGTCATGTATTTATCTGGAACCTTACGTTTTCTACTTTTCAATGCTTCTCTCAGTTTCTCTGCAAACGGCTTTTCTAGTGTTGAATCTGAAAAGAAGAGCTGTGAGGGGCAATCTACTGTTTTAATTCTCCCTCGCTCCATGACCATTACTTTGTCAGCATGTGCTGCTTCCTCCATGTCATGAGTAATAGATAGAATCGTCATTCCCTTGTTTGTTAATTTACGTATCGTAGCCATTAATTCCTTTCGGCTTCTTGGATCTAACATAACAAAGGCTTCATCCAATATGAGTACCTTTGGCTCTAATGCTAGCATTCCTGCAATCGCAACTCTTTGTTTTTGGCCGCCTGATAATTGAGAAGGATCGGCCATACGATAATCGAGCATATCTACATCTAATAATGCTTTATCCACTCTTTCTCGCATTTCTTCATAAGACATATTTATATTTTCCAGTCCGAAAGCAACATCATCTTCTACCGTTGTTCCAATAAATTGATTTTCTGGATTTTGAAAAACAATCCCAATATGCTCAAAACTTTGCTCTTTCTTTGTAACCGATCCATTTAACTTAATTTTTCCTTCATCTAATTGAAGCAATCCAACAAGCAAATGCGCTAATGTTGATTTACCACTGCCATTATGGCCAATAAGCGCCGTCCATTCTCCCTCTCTTAACTGAAAGGAAACGTCCATTACATTGCCTCTATCCTGCTTTTTATCATATCGAAAGCTTAATCCTTCCACTTCTAAAACAATTCCCAAACCAATCCCCCCTTATGAGAAAAGCACCAGTGTTTTGCTTATCCGTTATATTTTTATCTAAGGCTGTTTTCGTAAAGTTTGTTGCGATTACCCGCACCAGGAATACACTTCGCTTTCCGCGGGGCCCGCTCTGAGCCTCCTTAGCTTCGCCTCCGAGGTCTCAGATTGTCTCGCTAATCCCCGTGGCGTCTACGTGTATTCCGGCTGCTCCATTATTCCAACTAATTCTTTTTTCCGATTGAAAAACAACAATTCTTTAGAAAACAGCCTTATCTAATAATGAAGGACATAGCTAACGATACTACTAGAAATCCATTAACGATAATTAAATTTTTGACTGCTAAACTAAATGTTTTTGATTTAACTTGGATTTGGTTAAAAATCCGAATATGCTTATATACTGGTAATATCGCTATTAAACTTATTAATGCAATAGCTGGTAGTAGATGGAGAAATACAGAGATCAGTATCGCAACAAAGGATCCAGCATAAAGGCCATTATATAACCATAAAGAATATTTCTTTCCTAAATAAAATGGTAAAGTGAAACGATGGTTCTTTATATCGTCTTCCACATCACAAATATTATTTGCCAGCATTAGGTTTGCAATCGTAAACATACACGGTAAGGATACAATGATAATTTCTATTATTTTTATAATGTTCACTTGCAGCATAATCATTTCCTGTTCCCATACTAATGATGCAATACCATAATCAAATGCGTTTACATACACTGTTAGAAAGACGATTCCAACTCCCATTGTTACGCCAGAAAATAATTCTCCTAAAGGCATTCTTGATAAAGGAATTGGTCCAAAGGTATACAAGATGCCAATACAAAAACATATAAAACCAATCAAAAGCACCAATAATCCCGTTTCCACTGTGAGCCAAACGCCTAATCCCGTCGCTGTTAAAAAGAGTGTTAAAATCGTTGCGATAACCGTACTTTCTTTTATTCCCTCTTGCCCAATCACGTTTTTTTCTTTCCTGTATTCATCACTATTTGCTTTTCGATAATCCATATAATTATTAATGGCTGTTGTTGTTAAATCAAAGATTAACATGGAGCTAAAAAATATAAGCGTGTTTTTCCAATGGAGTGCTTCATAACGGTATAATACGAATAATATTCCGATAAAAAATGGGAATATACTAGCTATTTTTGTTTGTATTTCTACTAACTTTAAAAATGAACGAATCGACATTCCTAATGACCCCTTTCTTCCTTATTAATTTGCTAATTTAAATTTCTCATTCGTTAATGTAAATTTACCTTTTAGTCCTGATGTTAAGTAAACTTCTTTATCTTTGGTTACAAAAATGGCTTCCATTCCATCCATTTGTTCTACTGCTTTTAACCCTTCTTCTACCCCTTTTATAAATATTGTTGTAGAGTATCCGTCTCCATCGAATGACTTATCGGAAACAATCGTTATACCAGCAACATCATTATTGACAGAGTAGCCAGTTTTGGGACTAAGAATATGGTGGTATTTCACTCCATCTACCTCTAAATACCGTTCATATATCCCAGATGTAACAATAGAAGTATTGCTTTCTTCCATTTTCCCTACCATTTCGCCCCTATCGGAAAAAGGATCCTGAACCCCAACTTCCCAAGGTTTTCCGGAAGGATTCATTCCTTTTACATAAATGTTTCCGCCTAAATCAACAATGGCAGATTTCACACCATTATCGTTTAATACTTTAACAACTTCGTCTGTTATAAACCCTTTTGCTATTCCTCCTAAATCCAACATCATTCCTTGTTCCGGCAAATATATTGTTTGGTTTTCTTCATTTAATTCTATCTTTGAATAGTTAATAAAAGGGAGAACGGCATCAATTTCTGATTGCGTTGGCTTTTTCTCATCTGGAAATCCAATATGCCACAAATTAGTTAACGGACCAATTGTTATATCAAAGTCCCCTCCTGAGTAACCACTATATTCTTTTCCTGCTTTCACTAAACGGTAGATATCATCTGGTACTTGAAGTGGCTTACGACCAGCATTTTCATTTATTTCATCCACAATAGAGCCCTCTTCGTTCACCGTGATTTGGCTTGCTAATAACTCTATTCGATCAAACACTTGATCTAATACGGCTTCCTTGTCCTTATCATAGATTTTAATCGTAACTACTGTTCCCATTAAAAATTCCGTTCTTTTATATGGGGTACTAGTTACTCCTGCATCAGATTCCTTTTGCTTGCCACAGCCTACTAATAAAAGGAGGGAAAGAAAAAGGATCACCGCCATTTTAAATTTATTCATTCAAATCATCCCTTCTATGAATATCACATTATGGTTGTTTTATTTTTTTCTATAATCCATATAATTTGTTATTATTTTCACAATGTGAATTTTTTCACATTTATAACACCGTCATTTTATCATTGCTTTCTGCCACTGTCTATCGACTTTTTAGTGGACAAAAGCCTATAAAACAGCCGATTTACGGATTAACCATTGTCTTAATAGTGTTTATCAGCACCTTCTTAAAATATGGAGAATTTATGACAAAAATACTCTGTTTATAAATGTTTCGAAAATGTGAACAATCGAAATTTTAAATTGTATACATTCTATGAAGTCCATAGACAGATATAAACCACATTGTTATATTAGTATTGTTCAAAACTTCACAAAAAAGTAATTAACTATTATGGGAGTGAATAGGAAGAATGGACAAAAAAAATATTGTCATAATCGGAGCAGGTTATGCAGGCGTTCATGCCGCAAAAAAACTTGCTAAAAAGTATAAAAAAGATGATTCAGTTTCCATTACACTTATAGATAGACATTCCTATCATACAATGATGACTGAATTACATGAGGTTGCTGCACATAGAGTAGAGCCGGATGCTATTCAATTTGATTTACGCCGTTTATTTAATCGCACAAAGGTTAAATTAGTTACAGACAACGTTAAGCATGTTGATTATCAAAGCAAAGTAGTTACAACAGAGCACGGTCAATTTTCTTTTGATTATCTAATCTTAGGAATGGGTGGCGAACCAAATGATTTTGGAACACCTGGAGTACAAGAAAATGGCTTTACCCTTTGGTCTTGGGAAGATGCTGTTAGATTAAGAGAACATATTGAAAAGATCGTTCGTAAAGCGGCTACTGTTCACGATGAAGCTACAAGAAAAGCCATGCTGACCTTTACTGTCTGTGGTTCTGGGTTCACGGGAATCGAAATGGTTGGGGAACTTATTGAATGGAAAGAACGATTAGCGAAAGACTATAAACTAGATGCAGATGATATTACTTTATATGTTGTAGAAGCTGCTCCTACTATATTAAATATGCTAGAACGCAGAGATGCTGATAAAGCAGAAAGCTATATGGTGAAGCAAGGAGTTAAAATCTTAAAAAGCGCTCCAATTGTTGAAGTCAAAGAAGATGCTATCGTACTAAAATCCGGCGAAGAGCTACCGACTTATACACTTATTTGGACAGCGGGTGTTCGCGCAAACTCTGATACAAAAGATTACGGCATGTCAGCTGGAAGAGCAGGTCGCTTAAAAGTAAATGCTCATATGGAATCTGAAGACTATAAAGATGTTTATGTAGTTGGTGACTTAGCATATTTTGAAGAAGAGCCTGGAAAGCCTACTCCACAAATTGTTGAGGCTGCTGAACAAACTGCTATGACTGCAGCTAAAAATATTATTGCAGAAATTAGCGGTGGTGAAAAGGAAGAATATGTAGGAAAGTACCATGGTGTTATGGTTTCCATCGGAGCAAGATACGGTGTTGCTAATTTAAGTGGTGTTCATCTAAGCGGTTGGTTTGCAAACTTCATGAAGCATATGGTTAATCTATATTATTTCTTTGGTATCAGAAGTGGCTATTATATGTACCAATATGTAATGCATGAGTTTTTCCATACAAAAGATAAGCGTAATATCTTCCGCGATTTCTTAACACGCTATGGCAATGTCCTTTGGAGCTTACCTTTACGCGTATTTGTTGCAGGTTTCTGGATAATAGAAGCATGTGCGAAGCTATGGGGAGAATCAACATGGAAAGATTCTATTTCCAGCTGGTCAAAGGTTCCAAACCTATTCAATGGTCTTGGTGAAGATTCTTGGTTAACTGCTACAAGTGTTAAAATGCCTTTTGAATGGTTACAAACTGCTACAAGTGGTGCTAGTGAAGCGGCAACTTCTACTGATTTTGCAACACCAATTTTAAGTAAAATGCCATTCTGGTTTGAGTGGATTATGAAAATCATGCTTCCAACACCAGAAGTTGCGCTATTTATGCAAAAAATGATGATCTTTATTGAGTTAGCAATCGGATTAGCAATTCTTGCAGGTTTATTCACATGGTTAGCAAATGCTGCAAGTGCTGCATTCTTAGTAATGTTCACTTTATGTGCAATGCTTGGATGGGATAAAGTATGGGCATTACCAGCATCTATCGCTTTAATGAATGGATCTGGTCGTACATTTGGATTAGACTACTGGGTTGTTCCTTTCCTTCAAAGAAAATTGGGCGACTGGTGGTACGGAAAAGAACGAGCGATATATAAAGACTATAAATAATTGACAATATGCTAGAAACATAGGGAATACAACGTTCTCCATGTTTCTAGCAATCCTTTGAATCAGTAAAGGAGAAAAAAGAATCTATTGGATTTTATTCTTTAACCGTTTTATAAACCTTAAGCTTTTAAACCAATAGGTTGCTTTCCGCGGGGAGTCTCGTATATCAGCTCCAATCAACCTGTTAACAATAGGGTAAGTTATAGAATAAAGAATCTGCAAATACCTATTCTTTTTTGTCCTGTACTGATTAATAGGTATCAGTATTTGTTTAACCTACAATCAACTTATTTATAGGAATAATTATATTCGCAAGAATGGAAGTTGAGAATATGACGAAAAATCAACGCCTTGTATATATAGCACTACTTGCATCTCAAGCAGTAATTATAAGCTTATTGGAACGGGCTATCCCTTTTCCCTTTGCATTTGCTCCAGGAGCAAAACTTGGATTAGCAAATATTATCACATGCTTGGCGTTATATACACTTTCTACAAAAGATGCCTTTAAAGTAGTCGCAATTAGACTTTGCTTGGCAACATTATTAGGAGGAACGCTTTCTACTTTTATGTATAGTGCTAGTGGAGCTCTCTTAAGCTTTATCGGCATGTGGGGTGCGAAACAACTTGGAACAAAACGAATTAGCTTAATCGGTGTAAGTACCACCGGAGCAATTCTTCATAATATTGGACAATTAGCCGTTGCAGGTTTTGTGGCACAAACATGGACTGTATTCTTATATTTACCTGTTCTATCCTTTATCGGGATCTTATCGGGAATAGCCATAGGAATACTAGCCAACTATTTAATCACACATGTAGAAAAACTACAATATTATCGAGATTTATCGGAAATAAACGAATCTAGTAATGAAAGAGGTTAGACTATGCGTGTACATCAAATGTGGGATACGTATCCAGAATTAAAAAATGACTTGTCTAAAGTACTTCAATTAATTAAAAGTAATATTCGTGTTCGTGATAAAGTAGTTGAAAAGACGATTAAGGATTTAATCTATTCCGGCGGCAAGCTACTTAGACCTGCCTACTCCCTGCTTTGTTCACAAATAGGTCCTTCAAAAGATAAAGGTCGTGCGGTTGCTGTGGCAGCGGCATTGGAAACATTGCATATGGCAACACTCATCCATGACGATGTCATTGATGAATCACCAACACGACATAACATTCCAACTATCCATGCTCATAACGGGAATAAGTTTGCCATCTATGCAGGTGACTATCTATTCTGTGTTTGTTTTACAATTTTATCTAAGCACGCAACATCTCTTTCCCATTTAGAATTCAATGCCCGCAGCATGGAAAAAATCTTAAGCGGAGAGCTAGATCAATTAAATGCTCGTTATCAATCTACTGTTACGGTTAAAAATTATTTAACAAGAATCTCCGGAAAAACAGCTCAGCTTTTTGCCGTAAGCTGCTATTCCGGCGCAATCGAGAGTGAAGCAAGCAGACCACTCGCTATGAACGCTTGGAATATGGGACATTATATTGGCATGGCTTTTCAAATAATGGATGATATTCTAGATTATAAAGGAGATTCTCAAACATTAGGAAAGCCTGTAATGGCAGATATTAAGCAAGGTCATTACAATTTGCCACTTATCTATGCAATCCAAGCAAACCCTAAAGAGCTTATCCCTCTTTTAGATAAAAAAGATGCTTTGACTGACGAGGATATGCAGCTAATTTCTGAGCTTATAACTAAATACAAAGGAGTTGAAAAAGCAGAACTCCTTGCGAAAAAGTATACGGAAAAAGCCATCAAACAACTAAGTAAATTACCTGAAGGAGATTACAAAAACCATCTTTATGAAATTACTACTAGCTTATTAAAAAGGAAGGTTTAATGTGCTCTTTACCATAATCCGAACCCAGCCATTGCAAGCCAATCGGCATGATGGGTTCGGATTTTGCTTATCAGCTCTCTTCTTTTTTATATTTATCTTTAAACTCCCAAAAGCCTGGAACACTATTTAAGTCATATTGGTAGGCAGATTGTATTAACATTATTTTTAGCTCTTGAGAAAGATCTGCCATATCATTAGGATTTGTTCTTTTCATTAATTTATTGACCTTTGGCTCAAACAGTTGAATTAATTCATTTAGTACTTCTGGATCTGCCTTGGCCCTTTTCACCATCGTGTACATATCTGTCATTTGGCATTTTCCTTTCGTTGATCTTGATCAATTTTCTTCCATTCCTTAAGAAGTTCATCCATTTTTTTGTCTAATCGAAGTAGAACAAATAATGATAAAGTTAGCGGAAAACCAAAATTACTGATCATCGTCATCCATTGAGTCATGTCTATTAATTCCATCTTCCTTCCTCCCTTTGTTCGTAAATGTAAGAATACGCTTTAAAGCTGTTTTTCTCGTTTTCGACACATATTGCTGGGACGTACTAAGTATCCGGGCAATTTCTGTATCCGATAATTTATAAAGGTAAGCATAGGTAAGAATCGTTCGTTGTGATAAGGTCAGGCCAAGAATGGCTGAATATATCGTTTCATCTGAAATATATTCCTCCATCCCAGAACGTAAATCTTCTTTCTCCACTATCCATTCCATTTCTGCCTCCCTATCATTTAGAGGCATGTCCCTCTCTCCTCCTTCTTCCTTTTCAGTCAGTATTAAAGGAAACCTTTTCTGATATGTCGTTACATTTTTATTAAAATTAATGGTGCTATACTCCATCGAAGAAGTGATATAAGAAATAAACCGAATAGTAAAGAAATGTTTTTTAAAGGCTTTATCCACTTTTTCCTTATTTTCCTTTGTCGGACATTCGATCGCTTTTTTTAACAGATGAACATTTACCTTTTTTTGCAAAAAACTCCTTACAATTGGATTGCTTAATAATGATTTGTTTTCCTCTAAAAACGTGGTATATGCTTCTGACTGTGAAGAACGCCATTCCTTCATATTTTAAACCTCCCAAAAGGAACATATGTTCTGTTTTTGTTGTAAAAAAAGGGACTAATCAATATTAGCCTCTTTTTGACTAGATAGGTTATTTTTACCTCCTTCTATTTATATAAAGAAAGGTTCGACGCAAAAATAACAACCACTTGTCCTAAATTCATTTAATCGTTTACAGACAACTTTATATCAAAGATAGCATTGTCTATATTTTCTTCCAATACGACAAAAGTCCAGTTTTTTGCTACTATCTTCGTAAATTGCTGAAAAGATTCTTTCGATAAGGTTATTGTCCCAAGTATTTCTCCGCGGTCTTCATAATCTCTTCCTTCCACTAATTGATATTTCAATAATAAAAGCCTCTTTAGTGCTCCTTTAGTTAAAAAGGTTATTTCATAATCATCTGAAATGATCGCTTTTACTCCTTCTCTATTTTCTTTATAATAGGAGAAAAGCGTTTCCCAATCCGGCAACCCATTCCCACAATTTTCAAAAAAAACAAAATCATCCGTTTCGAGGGCTTGGATAATCTCTTCTTCCATAAATCCTTTTTCTTTCACTTGTTCCAACATAATTGCAAAATTGAGTGCTACTCTAATCACTAAAATCCTACTCCCTTCGAGTTTCCTATTGATTTCATTACATGAAAAAGATAAAGTGAAACTTCCATCAGTGAGGGTTTTCCTTTATCCCCACTGATGGTTAGTTGAACCAATCGAGCCTTTAATCTCCCACCTATACCTATCGAGGGCACTGAAAAACTGGCTAGTTAATGATGATGCGCAATAGCCACTTTTTAAACATAAGATGATGGATTTGTTTTCACTTTCAAATATGCTTGCTCTTAATTTCGTACGAAAAAAAGACTTTTCAGTGGTCTCATACCTATCTTCATTGAATTCTTAAAGCTTACGATTGACTCTTACTGTCCGTTGAAAATGGGATAAATCGGTAGAAATACTTCCAGTAAACAGCTTTCTTTTGCCATTGTCTGAATAGTTTAAGTATAATCTATTTTGAAAGGAGTTAGGAGAATGATTACACAAAATCCATTTGTTCCATTTAGTGTTGCGATGGTTACCCCTTTTGATCAAAAAGAGAGGCTGTCGCTTAGTGGTATCTATTCATTAATAGATTACTATAAACAGAACCATGTCCCAGCTCTTCTTATTAGTGGTTCTACGGGAGAACAACATTCAATGACAATTGAAGAACGACAGATTCTCTATCAGGAAGCAAAGTCAGCGGGGAAGGATAGTCTTCTCCTCATTGGTGGAGTTGCTGCCGTAAGAACAACAGATGCCATACGATTAGCGGAAGCTGCTCAAAGAGAAAAATTGGATGGAATTATGCTTGGATTTCCTCCCTATTTACGTATGAGTCAGCTAGAAGCAGCAGCTTATGTGAAAAGAGTTTGTGCTGTTACTGATTTACCTATTATGCTCTATAACAATCCACCCCGGACTGGATTTAACCTAGAATTAAATACCCTATATCATTTAGTAGAGAAGTATCCTCAGATTAAAGCTTTAAAGGAGGCAGGAAATCCTAGCAATGCTCCGATAGTCAAAAGGGAGCTTGGCTCTTCCTTCTCTGTTTTAACAGGATTTGATTTACTTCTTTTGGATAATATGCGAAATGGATATGATGGAATTACTAGTATAATAGGAAATGTTTTTCCAAAAGAAATGCAACAAATTGTTGAATTGATAAAACGGGAAGAATGGGTATTCGCAGAAGAACAATTCAACAAATTACGCCCAACCGTACATACAATCTTAGAACTTGGAGCATTGCGAGCTATAAAATATGTCCTAACGGAAAACAATATAGAAGCTGGAATTTGCAGAGAGCCATTATCTCCTTTGAGTAAACAAGAAAAGAAAATAGTAATGGCTGTTTGGCAAAATCGAGAAGTACTATGAGAAAAAATGCTGACTTATTCTGAGGACACTGAAAAACTGGCTAGATAATGATGATGGGCAATAGCCACTTTTTAAATATAAGATGATGGATTTGTTTTCCGAGGCGTCCGCTCGCTTTCCATGGGGCGAGCGGACGCCTCTCCAAACCAACCTTTTTTTACTTTCAAACATGCTTGGTCTTAATTTCGTTCGAAAAAAAGACTTTTTCAGTGGTCTCCTTATTCTGCTCTTTTTTACTTTACTGTTTTTTGGGTAGTATAGAGTATCTTAACTTTTAATTGGGTTCATCAGGAGCATTGCAACAACATGCTTTACAAGGAACCGATTTTTTCCAATCAACAGACAAGCATATCATTTGGCACTTTCCCTCTCTCTGTTTTAATCTAAAATAGACAATAATCCACCTTTTTGTGGAATTAAGGAGATGATTTTGCATGAAAATTACTTATCATGGTCAATCCGCGATTGAAATTAGTACAGAAGGAAAATCATTCATTATTGATCCGTTTATTAGCGGAAACCCTTCAGCCACAACAAAAGTGGAGGAAGTGAAAGTAGACGCTGTTCTATTGACCCATGCACATATGGATCATATTCTCGATGCCGCACCAATTGCAAAAGCAAATAATGCCCCAGTTGTCGCTAATCCTGAGTTAGCTGCCTATATGGCCTGGAAAGGTGTCGAAACAATTGGTATGAATATCGGAGGAACAGTCGATTTAGGATTCGCTAAAGCGAAAATGACACATGCATTCCACAGCTCTGGGATTATTGACGAAGAAAATAAAAATATCTTGTATGGCGGAATGCCAGCTGGATATATCATTGAAGCAGAAGGAAAAGTGTTACACCATGCTGGAGACACTGGACTTTTTAGCGATATGAAGATGATTGGTGATAGGCATCATTTAGACGTCGTGTTTCTACCAATCGGAGACCATTATACAATGGGACCAGAGGATGCGCTACAAGCAGCCGAATGGTATCAAGCCAAATTAGTTATTCCTATCCATTACAATACATTCCCTGCTATCGAGCAAGACGCTAAGGCGTTTGTGAATAAACTAGAAGAGCTCGGTTTAAAAGGAAAAGTATTAGAACTGGGTGAGACATTCGAATTATAATAAAAAAACTAACCATCAGTGGAGGGTCCTTATCCCCGCTTATGGTTAGTTTCCACTTATCCTTCACAAACTCCCACATACTAAGTCTGTCGACACCTATACGCTATCTTCAATATTAGTAAGCAGTCCAGCCACCATCTGCCGTAATGACTGTTCCATTTAAGAAGCTTGAATCATCCGATGCTAAAAACAAGGCAACCTTTGCAATTTCTTCTGCACTACCAGCTCTTGGGTTTATAGCCATACCTAGTTGCTGTTTTGCCGCGCCATATTGATTGATATTTGTCATCGAAGCACCAATATTTGTGATAACTGCTCCTGGAGCAATCGCATTACATCTAATCCCTTTATCTGCATACATAAAACCAGTATTTTTCGTAAAACCAACAACCGCATGCTTACTAGCCGTATAGGCTGCACCTGCACGAGCGCCATATAATCCTCCAGCAGAAGCGATATTTACTATGATGCCACCTTGTTGCTCTAAAAATAGTGGCAATACTTTTCTAGTAGAACGCATGACACTCGTTGTATTAACAGCAAAGATTCTATCCCATATTTTATCCTCAATATCCGCTGCTGGCTCCATATTGTCCATAATCCCAGCATTATTCACTAATATATCTACTTTTCCAAAAGTATCAATGGTTTTATCAATCAACTGCTGAATATCGTCTTCTAACGCTACATTTGTTTTTAATGCAACTGCATTGCCACCATTATTTTTAATTTCTTGAACTGTAGCCTCTGCGCCTTCTAAATTCAAATCAGAAACAACAACACTCGCTCCTTCTTTTGCATAAATGAGAGCAATCTCTCTCCCCATCCCAGATGCTGCACCTGTAATTACTGCAACCTTGTCTTGTAATTTCATTTTTAAATCCACTCCCTCTATTGAAATCGCTAGCAATACTAATTGAATTATTTAACGTATTCACTACTCTTATAGTATAATTTTATTAAAATAACTTATTCAATCAGCAAAAAAAGAAGATATGTATCTTATTGAACAAACGAGTAGGATTTTGTTTTATTACTCAAATTCTTTGAAGTAGTAGGGAGGTTTATGTGATGAAGACCAACGAAACTAACTCTGATAGAAGAGTGAAAAAATCAAAAAAAGCATTAAAAAACGCCCTTATCACTTTAATGGATCAAAAGGATTTTAAAGATATCACCATAACAAATATTGTCGAGCATGCAGATGTTAATCGCGGAACTTTTTATCGCCATTACCAGTACAAAGAAGATTTACTAGAGGATCTAACAAATGATGTTCTATCAGATCTAATTTGGGCCTATCGCTTTCCCTATGTTCATCTAGAAACCTTTGATATATCCTACATTAACAGCTAAATCAATTAAAATATTTGAACATGTGCAAAGGCATGCCTTGTTTTATAAGTTAGTCTTCTCTTCTGATTTCCTGTACGATTATCGATTACGTATCTATCAAACGTTAAAAAAAGTAAATAATGAAGATTTTGAGTATGCCCTAATAGATCCAAAAATTAACCGAAACCTTCATATCAGTTATCAAGCCAATGCAATTGTTGGCTTGATCATGGAATGGGTCAAGGAGGACTTTTGTTATCCTTCTGAATATATGGCAGAACAATTATTAGCATTTATTAATACGACTAATTCTCCTCCATCCAAAATTAAAATATTAAGCTAATTTTTCTTAGCTTAGCCTATAAAAAAGAAGGTTGGTATGAGCTGCATTTTTGGCATATCCAGCCTAATTTCTGTTTTATGAGCTAAGCTTGCTTGTGTATCAGCCAACTCTGCTTAGATATCAGCCAAACTTTCAATTTATCAGCCAACTCTGCTTAGATATCAGCCAAACTTTCAATTTTTCAGCCAACTCTGCTTAGATATCAGCCAAACTTTCGATTTATCAGCCAACTCTGCTTAGATATCAGCCAAACTTTCGATTTATCAGCCAACTCTGCTTAGATATCAGCCAAACTTTCGATTTATCAGCCAACTCTGCTTGAATATCAGCCAAACTTTCAATTTATCAGCCAAAGCGCCTTCTCCCAACAACACAGACAAAAAAGAACTGCCCTCGAAGGACAGCCCTTATCATTACATTACTTTTCTTTCTTCTTCCCATTGAGCAATTTCTTTCACTCTTGCTTCTACTTGCTCTGGTGTAAGACCATTGTGTTTTACATAGAAGTTTCTTGGATGTGTGCGGCACTCATGGCTACAGCTTCTCATATACTTTTCTTCATTTTCTTCACTGCATAACATTTTACGGTTACACTCTGGATTTGCACAGTTTACATATCTTTCACATGGCTCTCCTGTAAAGAAGTCACGTCCAACAATCACATGTTCTTTTTGATTGACTGGCACACTGATTCTTTGGTCAAACACATAGCATTGACCATCCCAAAGTTCGCCTTGTACTTCTGGATCTTTTCCGTAAGTTACAATTCCACCATCTAATTGACTTACATCTTCAAAGCCCTCTTTTAGTAACCAGCCAGAGAATTTTTCACATCTTACCCCACCAGTACAGTAAGTAAGAATTTTTTTGCCCTCTAGCATGTCTTTATTTTCTTTAATCCATTGCGGTAATTCTCTAAATGTTTCAATCTCTGGCTTAATAGCGCCTCTGAAATGACCAAGATCAAATTCATAGTCATTACGAGCGTCAATCACAATTGCGTTAGGATCTTGCATTTCCTTATAAAATTCTGTTGGCTTTAAATGCTTACCAGTTATCTCAAGTGGATCTACATCATCTTCTAAGCTTAAATTAACTAATTCTTTTTTATGACGCACATGCATTTTCTTAAAAGCATGACCATCCGCTTCATCGATTTTAAAAATAGTATCGCTAAAACGCGGATCCTGTCTCATTGCTTCTATATACTTGTCTGTTTGCTCTACCGTACCAGAAACCGTTCCATTGATCCCTTCATGCGAAATAAGAATACGACCTAGTAATCCTAACTCTTTACAAAGGGCTAAATGCTCTTTTGTGAACTCTTCTGGATTATCAATTGGTACATATTTATAATAAAGTAAAACTCTATATTCACTCATTTTTCAACACCCTATTCTAAACAATTTATCAATCTATACTTAACTATACAATAAAAGTGACAACAGTAAAAACTCATTGCTCCTATTTATTCATTAGGATTCCAACAAAGAATTCTATCGATTAAATGGCTTAAAAGCAACAAAGTTAGCAGCTATATAAAATTAACACAAATGATATAAAAATGTAGGTACACAAACAAAAAGAGACTTCATAAAATCGAAATCCCTTCCTGCTTAGATTTATAATAGTAATTATAATATAACAAAATGTAAAAAGAAAGAAGCACATTTTACCTTCTAAGGAAATCTGACATCAAAATGATTTTCCTATTATTCCTTGACTCGATGGTCTATGGTCCCTCTAAGCTATTTAAAAATAACGAGTATACTAAATAAATAGAGTTAATAATACTTAACATACTAATTTCTTCAATTATTGGTGATTTAAAATCAGAATCACTTTTATCACTAACAAGAATGATTTCTTCTGCATTTCTTGCCAAAAAAGAATCTTCTCTCCCAGTTATCGCCACTATAGGGATTCCCTGTCCTTTTAATACTTTCACCAAGCGAACGATAAATCTTGTATCACCTGAAAAAGAAATAACTAAAGCAAAATCTCCTTTTCTAAGAGAAAGAGCGTCCGAGATTTGATTTTCATGATTACTATATGCCGTTACATATTTTCCTCAAAAGAAGATTATAAAAAAAGAGGAAAAACAAACACTTCTAAAGGAGAAAAAGCCTTACAAGTATTGCAAGCACTTGGCGGGAAAGAAAACATTAACAATTTAGATGCCTGCATTACAAGACTTCGCGTTGGCATTATTGATAAGTCACAAGTAAACCATGATCAATTAAAGCTGCTTGGCGCAAAGGGTGTCCTCGATGTCGGAAACGGAATTCAGGCCATTCTTGGTCCTACCTCCGAAGTATTAAAAAACCAAATTATTGATATTATTGATCAAGATGAAACTGCATAAAGTGAAACTTCCATCAGTGGGGGATTCCTTCCTCCCCACTGATGGTTAGTTGAACCAATCGGACCTTTACGGACAGTTGATCTCCCACTTATCTCCCTCGTATTCTTATAAACTTTTAGGTCAGAGTCTTACTGTCCGTTAAGAGTGGGATAAAGTGAAACTTCCATCAGTGGGGGTGTTTCTTCCTCCCCCACTGATGGTTAGTTGAACCAATCGGACCTTTACGGACAGTTGATCTCCCACTTATCTCCCTCGTATTCTTATAAACTTTTAGGTCAGAGTCTTACTGTCCGTTAAGAGTGGGATAAAGTGAAACTTCCATCAGTGGGGGTGTTTCTTCCTCCCCCACTGATGGTTAGTTGAACCAATCGGACCTTTACGGACAGTTGATCTCCCACTTATCTCCCTCGTATTCTTATAAACTTTTAGGTCAGAGTCTTACTGTCCGTTAAGAGTGGGATAAAATTTATTTTGTCTAATTTGAAAGGCTTTCCCAAAGTTACATGCTTGGAGAAAGCCTTTTTTTGATCATTTTTATATTATTTCATAGAAACATTAAAATGCAGTGCACAACCATATTTGGATTGCTGGAATGTTCTCTCTACATGGCGTATAGCTAGTTCAGGGGACAAGGCTGTATCAACCACTAGATCGGCTTTAATCTTATTAATAACCGTTATACTGGTTCTGATGTAATCATCCTGATAATTTTCAAAAAAAGCCCGAACATAGTTTATTTGCCCACAGAAAAACTGAATAGTATATTGGTTCATTTTGTCTCACACTTTAAGCAGAAACATCCGAATCACTTTTTTGTCCTCCGTAACTTACTGCATTAGCCTTATTAGCAGCTATTACAAATGGTAAATATACAAGCGTTGAAACAGCTAAGCAGACAAAACCAAGCAATAATGCAATATAGTTTCCACCTGTTCCAAGGAAGGCAATTAGTGGCCCTGGAGTGGTCCATGGTACGGAATAGGCAATTGGCGGAATTAGTCCTGAGACAATCGCAACATATCCGATAATAATATTAATAGCTGGAACTAGAATAAACGGTACAATTAAAATCGGATTCAATACTACTGGTAAACCAAAGATAATTGGTTCATTAATATTGAATAACCCTGGTGCAAGGGATAGCTTTCCAATATCCCGGTAATCTTGTCTTTTTGCAACAATAAAAATGGCAATAAGCAATCCAAGTGTCATACCAGAGCCACCATAGTTTGCAAAGGCGTCATTTATTGCCCAAGTTACAGGATATGGAGCTCCCCAAGCTGTTCCATGCTCTGCCACGAAGTTCAGATTTTCTAAGTTTGCCTCTGCAAACATTGCTTCACGAATGGCAGCAATTGTATTAGGACCATGAATACCAAATACCCATAATAAGTTGGAAACAATCGCTAGGATAACTAAAGATACAATATTAGTTCCCAAGCTCTTTAATGGTGTTTGAATCACTGCATAAATAAATCCGTGCAGTCCTTCTGGATAAACCGCATTTATTAAAGCGTTTACAATAGCGAACAAAACAGTAATAATTATAATTGGAAATAATACCTTAAAAGAACGAGAAACAGCAGGAGGTACAGAGTCCGGCATATTTATTTGTAATTTTTTTGACTTAGATAATCTACTGAACAGCTCTCCAACTAACAACCCTACGATTAACGCAACAAATAATCCTTGTGCCCCTACCCATTGAGTCGTTAAAAAGTTTGTTCCTTCTACATTTGTATAAGGTGGATAAATGATGAAAAATACGGAAAGACCTGTGAGTCCACTTAACAATTCATCTGCTTTAAGGGAAATCGCCATATTTCTGGCAACGAGAAAGACAATAAACATGGATAAAATATTAACAGATCCATTTAAAACTGGAGAGAAAACCGACTGCAAGTCAGCTAAATTCGGAAATAATTTATGCAAGAATAAGATTTTGGCAATGAAGCCGTCTGGAGCTAAAACCGCGAAGTTTAGTAGGACAATTAATGAACCTGCAAGTGTGATAGGAAAAGATAGAATAAATGCATCACGGATAGCAACTATATGCCTCTGTGAGTTTAATTTTGCTGCAACTGGCACTAACGTTTTCTCCGCAAACTTTTCAAAAGCCGCCATAAAACCCATTATATAATTCCCCCTAAATAATTATCGTTATTTTTACAGTGGAAAGCTGTTTTTGTAGGCTTCTCTAGGTGCAAGTTGCTAATCGACTTATGCCATTAATTCTAACGCTCTGTCCAATACTGCCTTTCCATTCATCATGCCATATGCCCGCATATCAATTACTTCCACTGGTACTCTTCCAGCAATAATCTCCTCTACTTGTGGTTTTTGATAACGTACTTGTGGTCCTAATAAAACAACATCCACTTCATGTGCGACTTTTTGACATTCCGACACTGGCAATGCGAAAATCTCAAGCTCCATTCCCTTTTCTTTTGCTGCATCCTTCATTTTATTTACTAATAAACTCGTAGACATCCCAGCTGCACATACTAAAAGTAATTTTTTCATTTAATTTCCTCCAATTATTCAAAAATAAGAATACTATAACTCACAACCATCTGTTTCGATTACTTTCTTATACCAATAAAAGCTCTTCTTTTTTATTCGTTTTAGTTCCTTTTCATCCTGCTCTTCTCTATCTATATAAACAAATCCATACCTTTTCTGATAGCCATTAAGCCAGCTTAACAAATCTGTAAAGGACCAAGTACAATACCCGATTAGGTCAACACCCTCTTTTATTGCACTTCGGCATGCTTGAATATGGGAGCGAAGGTAGTCAATGCGATACTCGTCATGAATCTCTCCTTCCTCTAATTGATCAAATTCCCCCAGCCCATTTTCCGTAATCAATAACGGCAAATGGTATCTGCTCGCAAGTCTCCGGAGTCCAATCCGTAAACCTTGCGGATCAATCTCCCAATCCCAGTTAGTTGAGTCTAAATAGGGATTTTTTTTTGATTTGAATAAACCTGGTATTCCATGTTCCTTAGATGTGCCTTTTTTTCCTGTTGTGTTCATTTCTCCCCCTTCCACAGCTTTGTCTATAGGATTACTTTCCACCGTTCCTGTACGATAGTAATTGATTCCAAGAAAATCAGGGCGACCAAATGCTAATAATTCGCTATCTCCTTCCTCCATGGTTGGTGCCAACCCCTCATCGCTTAAAAGCTTCCACATTGTCTTTGGATATCTTCCCCAAACATAAACATCTAACCACCAATGATTATGAAGCTCTTCTGCATTTTCGTAAGCAAGAATATTTTCTGGATTACAATCAAATGGATAGACAGGACCATAAGCAAAGCTGGGTCCAATTTTGCCATCTGGCACATATCTTCGAAAAGATTGAATCGCTTTCGCATTAGCCAAATTAGCAATATGATTGGCCTCAAGCATTCTCTTCTTATCCTTCACAGCAGGAGGATGTAATCCATGCTCATATCCTAAAGACATAAATACATTTTGTTCATTAAGTGTAACCCAATACTTTACTCGATCACCAAAATGCTTGTAAAGAAGGATGCAATACGCATTAAAGTCTTGAATGATTTCTCTTGATTCCCAAGCACCATACAAATCCATTAACTTTTGCGGAACATCCCAATGATAAATCGTGATAATGGGCTGAATATTATATTTTATAAGTTCATTAATTAACTGATCGTAAAATTGTAGCCCAGCTTTATTCTCTTTTCCTCTCCCATCAGGTAAAACCCTGCTCCAAGCAATAGAAAATCGATATGCCTTTAAACCCATTTCAGCCATCAATGCGACATCTTCTTTAAAGCGATGGTAATGATCAACTGCCACATCGCCATTTGTTCCTTGAAAAGTTGTTCCAGGAATTTTCGTAAAATGATCCCATACCGATGGACCCTTTCCCTCTTCACTCCAAGCTCCTTCCACTTGATACGCAGCTGAAGCTGATCCCCATAGAAATTTTTCTGGAAAGCACTCTTTCTCAGCCATCTCATTCCTCCTTTCATTTAAATTGTATACGCTTTCAAATATATTACAAGGAAAAATAAACACTTAGTATCTTTTTTCTCCAGAAGGAATTTGTTACATTTTAGTCACAACCTGTTTTATAATAAAGTGAAACTTCCATCAGTTGGGATTTCTTCATTTCCCACCTCCTTCCTCCTATTCTCATAAGCTTGAGGCGGGAGTCTTACTGTTCGTTAAGAACGAGGTAATGGGAAATATAGAAAAAATATTATTTAGAGTAGGGGGAAGAAAATTTGTTCACAAATGAAATGATTCAATCCTTTAATGATTTAGAAATGCTACTCTATAACTATGTTACAAAAAATATCGATAAGGTTATTTATATGCGCATCAGAGAATTATCTGATGAAACCCATGTTTCAACATCTAGCATTCTAAGATTTTGCAGAAAACTAAACTGTGATGGTTTTTCGGAGTTTAAGGTAAAATTAAAATTATATTTAGATAGAAATGAACAAGAAAACTTAAAATCAACAAAATATTATCTTTCAGAGTTTTTAGAACGTACGCTGAAAGGCAACTTTGAAACATACATACAAGAAACAGCTGAAATGGTAATCCAATCTAATAAAGTAATATTTGTAGGAACAGGAAGTTCAGGTATTTTAGCAGAGTATGGAGCCAGATACTTTTCAAGCTTAGGGAAATTTTCTACTTTTATAAAAGATCCCTTTTATCCAATTAACAGTAAAGAGCTGAAAAGCAGCACGGCCATTATCTTATCCGTTTCAGGTGAAACAGATCACACACTGCACCTTGCCAACCAATTAAAAATAGAAGGCTGCAATATCATCAGTATCACCAATAGCAAAGACTGCCAATTAGCGAAAATTTCCGATATAAATATTGCGTATTATGTTACAGAAGTCTATATAGGAGAATCAAATATTACCTCTCAATTACCAGTAATGTACATCTTGGAGGAAAGCGCTCACACCGTCAAAAAAAACAGCAAAAGAATAAATAATGAGCAGGAAGCTTAAAATACAAAGAAGAGGCTGGGACATAAGTATTCCAGCCAAGGATAATTCCGAACAATTATACGAAGATGCTAATGAATGTTCCGTATAATTGTTCGGGCTTTTATTTGTTTTTCAAAGGATGTTTCCATGAAGTTTGGTGCGATCCCCCGCAGCCGGAATACACTTCGCTTTCCATGGGGCTCGCGCTGAGCCGCTTCGGCCTATGGCCTGCAGGGTCTCAGACTGTCTCGCTAATCCCATAGGAGTCTTCGTGTATTCCGGCTGCTTTGTTTTTCCAACTAATTATATTTCCTCTTGTAAAAAGTATGCGAAAGCAGCCGCTATTTACTAGATAGATTAGAAATTGTTCGTCTTTACAGAGTATCTATTTAGTTATGTCCCATCCTCTTCTTTGTATGCTGTGAACTCTATTTTGCCATCATGTGAACTAACTACTTATGTTATTTAGTTGGCGGCGGCTGTTCTAGCCACTTATTTTTAATCATTAAATCGGCCCCGTCTTTTGCATATTGACCAATTTCCATAGATAGCCTTTCATAATTAAGCAGAAGATCGCTTCTTTGGCTAGCTCCACCCGCCATTGCATAATTGCCTACGCCAGCGGCACTCAATAAACCAATATGAAACATCATTAACTTATCAGAGAAAGTTCGTACGGTCGAGTTAGTGACACCTATATCCGAAGAATTGGGATTTTGGATTCCCTCATTCATTAATGTATCCGTAAATATTTTTAAATATTTTTGTGAAATATCTCTTCCTCTTAGCATATATGCTTGTACTTTTTTATTCGTCGTTGTTTGAGCAAAAGCCATTGTAATCTTTAGTCCCATATTATTTGTCTGTGTATTCATATAAAGATGAGAAACTTCTACTGCATTTAAGGGTCTTTTTTTATGAAACAAGGAGTAGCCACTTAAATATTTTTTGTTATCAATATCACTAGTGTTGCGTTAATTTAATTTAACTATTAAAAATACTTGAAATGTTCAATTTTATCATTTTATGCAAAGAAAAAGTCCTTTATAATGGATAAGTTAGGTGGTAACCCGTCCAAATCCACTAAAAAGGACTATCGCATGGACAAGATTACACGAAAAACTTCATTTGGACAATGGTTTTCACCAATAAATCTTCAATTATTTGAAGAAAACGTGAAAACGTTGAAATTAGATTTCTATACGAAAAAACTAACGACAGAGTCATTTCTAAAATTATTACTTTTTGCGCAGCTAGAAGAAGTCGAAAGTCTGCATGCGCTGAGCGATTGTCTTTTCGATGATCAACTGCAAAAGGGCATTGATCTTGATTCTATCAGTATTTCCCAACTCTCACGCCGTTTAAATGGCATGAATCCAGACTTATTCCAAAAGCTTTTCCTTGATTTAGTTTCACAAATTCATGCCAAAACGCACAACACGAAACTTGTGATGCCATTAAAAATCATTGATTCAAGCACATTGCCTCTCAATTTGACTAATCATAAATGGGCAAAATTCCGCAAAACAAAAGCGGGTGTTAAATTGCACTTACGCCTTGTGTTTATGGAAAAAGGTATATCCTATCCCGAAAAGGCCATTATGACAACGGCCAAAGAACATGACCGCGGTCAGCTTGAAGTAATGGTTGATGACAAGGAATGTATGTATGTGTTTGACCGTGGTTACTTAGACTACGAACGCTTTGATCGGATGACAGATGACGGCTACTTTTTCCTTTCTAGGCTGCGAAAAAACGCAGTCATACGGGAGGTTTACGATTTTAAACTACCCGAGAATACATCTGTTTTGTCGGATCAAATGGTGTTGATTGGTACGACGCAAAACCGTGCCGAAAATTACTTTCGTCTTCTAAAAGTGATTGATTCAAAAGGAAATGAGCTTCATTTAATCACAAATCGTTTTGATTTAAGTGCTGAAGAAATCTCAAAGATGTATAAATCACGCTGGGCGATTGAGTTATTTTTCAAATGGATTAAACAACATCTCCATATCAAAAAGTTTTACGGCCAAAGCGAATGGGCAATTCAGAATCAAGTGTTTATCGCACTTATTGTTTTTTGCCTGCATGTTCTCGCACAAATCGAGACAAAAAGTAAACGAAAAACCCTACAAATTAGCCGATATTTACGGGCAGCTTTGTGGAAACCAGCACATATTTGGCTTCGAAAGATTGAAGGAAAAACCATTCCTTAATAAACAAATTGTCGTCGTCTCTTAAGTCTAATTGTAAAAAAATTTCCAAATGGATGGATCCACCTTTAGTTGGGTATTTACTTTTTTGGCTCTTAACAGGGGACATATTTAAACTGAATATTCTAACAACATTTATGCAACACTAGTGTATCAATATAATCCATTTCCTTTGGAATGGAAGTATAAGGTGCGCAAACGAGCAATCCTTTTTTTTCAAGAATGGAAGTACTTAAATGATATAACTTTGAGGTATAATGTAATCCATGATGGAAGAAGGCTATCAAATCTTCCCTTGTACTCATAGCCAAAAATCCTCCGTATGCCAGTAGGCCAGCTTTCGCCATATGGTTAATATATGCTAAACAGAAAGAGTCAGTAAATAAAGCAGGAGCTTTCGTATTAACATCGGCTTCTGAGAAACCAAGTGGAATGGCAAATTCATCTTTTTGAAAAATTGTTTCAAAACGCTTTCCTTGCTTTTGAGCAAACCGAAAAGCAAAACGAATAACATCAGCAATTTCTCGATCCTTTACATATTGAATCATATGTGTGAGAACCTGTTTGGACATGCAATTATTTAAATACGATGTCCACAGGGAAGCAATTTCTGAGGATGTCAGTTTTATATTTGATTGGGACACGAAGTAAAACCTCCAAAATTTACATTGTATTTAGTAGTATGGGCATCCTTTTTGATATTATGCTATTTAATACATATTAGAAAAACATAAACTCGTACTTATTTATTCATTATAATAAGAGCATACATACTAGACGAAAATAATAACAAGGACTGATGATAAGCTTGAAAAATATAGATATGCTTTTTCTTGATTATGCGAACGATAAAAACCTAACCGAGTCGGAGAAAGATATCATCCATTTTCTCATCCAAAAGAAATTAGCAGGAGAGACGTTAAGCATCCGCGCAGCCGCAAATGATCTATTCGTATCCACTGCAACCATTATCCGCCTTTGTAAAAAGCTTGGATTTAGTGGATACAGTGAATTCATATACAACTTAAATTTGAAAGTCACTAAAATGCTTAATCAAGAAGTTGAATACGTAGACAGTATTCACCAACCACTAGTGGAATCGGTGGTTTCCTTTAAACAAAATTATCAACGCACCATCGATTCTTTAGATGAGACAAGCATTGAACAATTTCTTACACAAATTAATGATAATAAAATGATTTACTTTTATGGTGCAGGCTTTTCCACCGTATTTTCTAGCTATTTCGCTAAAAAACTAGAGTTATTTGGTTATTATGTTTCCAATACAACAACAAGTGATAGTCGAGCCATTTTCCTCAATAATATTCAAAAATATAAATTACTCATTGCCTTTTCACGTTCTGGTGAAACAGCTAAAGTTCTAGAGAAAGTGAAAATCGCAAAAGACAAGGGCGTTAAAACAATCCTTTTTACCGGAAATAGTAAAAGTTCAACAGCTAAAATTTCTGATATTATTTTTACTGTCCTCGATCCGACTATTGAGTCCCAACAAGAGTTTGAAGTAACTTCCTATGAATCCAACATGTTTATGCTCATTGATTTACTGTTACTTGTAGCCATTAAAAAAGGGATTATTACAGAATACTGACCAGTTAAGGGGATGCTCGTAGAACATCCTCTATTTTGCCTTGCCGAAGGTTTGTAACATGTTACAGGATTGAAAGACATAGTACACAATGCTTGCAACCCCTTTCAAAATGATATATTCAATTATATACTTCGGTTATTAAAAACATTTGACAACGCTTACCATAAAGGGAGGTTTTATAGATGAAAAAGGTTGTAAATGGTCTCCAGCTCTTTGGAAAATCTTTATTTGCACCAATTCTCATTCTACCGATTATCGGTTTATTTATCGCATTTGGGAATGTTTTCGGAAATGGAAACTTAGCACAATATATTCCGTTTTTAGAAAATCCACTTATCCAAAATACAGGGAAGTTCATTTCTTCCTCAGCTGTAGCCATTCTGCAAAATCTAGCTTTAATCTTTGCTGTTGGTATCCCGATCGGCTTAGCTAAAAAAGATAAAGGATACGCTGCCTTAACTGGGTTAGTGACCTTCGTTATCTTTATAAATGCTATGCATCAAGTACTAAACTTAACTGGTCGTTTAGTAGCACCGGAGCAAATGCAATTGTCTGGTCAGGCAATGGTATTAAATGTCCAAGTGCTAGAAATGGGAGTATTCTCCGGAATTCTTCTAGGTGCTCTAGTTGGTATTTTGCACAATAAATACTGTGACACAGAATTCAAAGGGGTTATGGCCATATATTCAGGACATCGCTTCGTTGCTATTTTAGCTATTCCTAGTGCGATGATTTTAGGCGCACTTTCCGCAGAGTTTTGGCCATTCGTTCAAGATGGAATTACAGCAGTTGCAAGTGGTATTAAAAATTTTGGGGTAGTTGGATTACTTATTTATGGATTCTTAGAAAGAATTCTGATTCCAACAGGTCTTCATCACTTAGTCTATACTCCATTCCTATACACAGAATTAGGCGGAGTTGCACATATCGGAAACGAAATTATTTATGGAGCAAGAAATATCTATTTTGCTGAAATGGCAGACTCAAGTATTAAAACGTTAAGCAGTACGGTTAACTGGGATGCGCGTGGCTTAAGCAAAATGTTTGGGCTGATGGGCGCAGCACTAGCAATGTACGTGACTGCAGATAAAAAGAAGAAATCGATCGCAAAAGCAATTCTTCTCCCAGCTGCCTTTACCTCCTTTTTACTAGGGGTAACAGAGCCATTAGAATTCGCTTTCCTTTTCACAGCTCCAATCTTGTTTGTAATACATGCTGTTCTTTCAGGCGTAGGGATGATGCTCTTAAGTATCTTTAACGTACATGCAATTGGCGCAAATGGATTTATTGACTTTCTACTATACAATTTACCGCTTGGAACAACCAAGTCTAACTGGCCAATGTTTATCTTAGTAGGATTATTAATGGCAACTATTTACTTCATTCTTTTCCGCTTCTTAATTCTTAAGTTGAATTTAAAAACACCAGGCAGAGAAGAAGATGCGGCAGTAACAGAAACAAATAAAATAGCTAAAGCAGAAGCAGCTGCTTCTGGTGTCGCACCAAGCGATTCACCATCTGCTTTAGGAGCAACTATTGTCAACGCCTTAGGCGGAAAAGCAAATATTGAAAATGTAGATAATTGTTATACAAGATTACGCTTAATTTTAAAAGATCCAAATGTGGTAGATGAACAAACACTAAAACAAACAGGTTCAAAAGGAATTATTAAATCAGGAAATAATGTTCAAGTCGTCTATGGTTTAAATGTTAAATCTGTTCGAGACCAAGTAGACCAACAATTAGGAGGTATTTAATATGAAAACATATAAATTAGCAGTTGCAGGCGGAGGAAGCACATACACACCAGGAATTATTCGAAGCTTAATGGATCGTTTAGAGGACCTGCCTCTATCTGAAATTCGCTTCTATGATATTGATGGAGAAAGACAATCACAAGTAGTTGTTGCAGCAAAAGCAGTTATTGAAGAATATACAGATAAAATTAAAGTCATTGATACAACAGATCCACAAACAGCATTTGATGATGTAGACTTTGTGTTTGCACAAATGAGAGTTGGCAAATATGCAATGCGTGAACTGGATGAAAAAATTCCCCTTTCCCATCATGTAGTCGGACAAGAAACATGTGGACCAGGTGGATTAGCTTATGGACTTAGAACCATTTTTCCAATGATCGAGTTAATCGATTATGTAGAAAAATACGCAAAAGAAACAGCTTGGATTGTAAACTACTCAAATCCTGCATCTATTGTAGCAGAAGGTGTTCGTAAATTACGTCCAAACTCAAGAGTATTAAATATATGTGATATGCCGGTAGCAACAATGCGTAATATTGCAGCTATCCTTGGAGTAGAAAGAGAAGAACTAGAGGTTGACTACTTCGGTCTAAACCACTTTGGCTGGTTTACAAGCATTAAGGTAGAGGGTCAAGAAAAATTGCCTGAAATTCGTGAACATGTCTATAAATATGGATTACTAACAGAAGACATTTCCAAAATTGATTATCGCCATGCAGATTCTTCTTGGATTAAAACCTTTAAGAATATCAAACTAATTATGGATCATTTTCCAGAATATCTGCCAAACCCATATTTACAATACTATCTGTTCCCAGATTATATTGTGGAAACTTCAAACAAAGATTATACTCGTGCAAATGAAGTAATGGATGGCCGTGAAAAAACGTTATTTGAAACAGTTAAGAAATATGAAGAGACTGGCATTTTAGAAGATTCCTTTGCAGTAGGCGTACACGGAACATTTATTGTAGATGTAACAGTATCCCTTGCACAAAATTTAGGAAAAAGATATTTAGTTATGGTAGAAAACAACGGAACAATTCCAAACTTACCTGCGGATGCAATGATTGAAGTACCGGCACTTATTACAAGTGATGGTCCTAAACCTGAGTTTGTTGGAGACATTCCTTACTTTTACAAAGCAATGATTGACCAGCAATTAGCATCTGAGAAAATTTTAGTGGAAGCAATTGTGGAAGGTTCTTATGAAAAAGCGTTACAAGCATTCACTTTAAATAAAACTTTACCATCAGCAAAAGTAGCAAAGGCAGTTCTTGATGATTTAATTGAGGCAAATAAGGAATACTGGCCAACATTAACAAAAGAATATAAAGAAGGCGTACTAGTGTAAGATTATAATAGTCCACAAGGAGTTGAGACTCTTTGTGGATTTTTTATGTTCTAATGTTGCATTGCTTTCCACTAAAAACCATCATGCAAAAACAATTCTACCACCAGTAGAATCACTATTTTTCAGCTATTCAACTAACCGTTGATAGGCATGTTTTGGCAAGTATGCTAGTATCGAATTAGACAGTGCGCACTGGAAAAGTAGAGGAGATGACAAGTATGGTTGATTCACGAAAAATTGGGGCATATATATCAAAATTGAGAAAAGAAAAAGACCTAACACAGGTTGAATTAGCAGATAAATTAAATATCAGTCATCAAGCGGTATCCAAATGGGAAAGAGGAGAATCCCTTCCTGATATTATGACCATTCCCATTATTGCTAATGAATTGGAGGTTTCTATTGATCTCTTAATGAGCGCTGGGAATAAACAACCAAAACCTTCCAAGCAAATTGGGAAAATGGTTGAGCATTTATCGGCCGACCAAACCGAGGAAGTAGCTGATTTAATTAATTCAGGAGCTACCGACGTAAAGGAGCTGATTGATATCGCCCCTCTTATTAAAACTAGTCAACTAAGTAAAGTATCTGAAAAAATGAATGCAACCGCTTGGAATCTAGACACAATTGTTCATCTAGCTCCTTTTCTGTCAACAGAAGCATTAGATGAAATCGTCATACAAGTAACAAAAGAAACCATAGATTGGAAGATTGTTCATCGAATTGCACCTTTTTTATCTTCTAGCACCTTACACTCAATCGCCAATCAAGTCATTAGCGAATCGATTGAACCTATAGAATTAGTCCAGCTTGCCCCCTTTTTAGATGAAGAATATATAGACAACTTAATATGGAAAATGCAAAATGGGCAGTTAACTTGGAAGTTCATCACAAATATGGCTCCTTTTATTAGTGATACAGCTTTAAATAATCTTGTCTTGCAAGGAATAGATGACATGTTTAATGAGGAACATATAATTGGTTTGGCTCCCTTTTTAGAAGAAGATACGATTGAACACTTAGTTTCAATCGCATCAAGTAAGGGGGAATGGTCTTTCATACAAAAAATGGCTCCTTTTATAGGAGAAGCTTCCTTTAATGAACTAGTGGATAAAGCAGTGAATGGAGAAATAGAATTGGAACAGCTGATTGAACTTGCTCCTTTTTTAGAAGAGGATGCTATTGATCAATTATTATCCAATATGGATGCTGATAAACTATCCCCACAATTACTAGCAAAGCTAGCTCCTTTTATAGAGGAAAATTCTTTAGGTAGAATCGTAAAACAGTTACTTAAGACAAAATAAAAAACTCGTTTCACTTCGACTTGGTCGTTCATTCCTCGGATGAACGACTTATTTCTTGCTTTCTTTTCTTTGATAAACTCTGCTTCTTCCTTCCACTCTTTAAAAATGAAATCCCTCATTAATGCTCTAAATACCTATATAATGTAGATTTACTAATTCCTGTTTCTTCTTTTATTTCTTTTAATGTATATTTTTTAGACTGATACATCTCCATTGCTTTTTTTACATTTTCATCAGCTTTTCTCGGTCTTCCACTTGCTTTCCCATGCTGTCTCGCGTATTCCATGCCTTTTTTTGTTCTTTCCCGAATAATCTCATTCTGGAATTCAATTAAATGAGACAGCATTTCAGACAATGAATATTCCTTTTTTCTTTCTGTATCAATATCTTCCTTTATTGATTGCAAATAAGCACCTTTGTCTTCAAGTATGTCTAATAACTCCATCAAATGCCTACTCGAGTCTGCAATTGTAAATAACTGGGCTACAATAATTTTGTCTCCCTTTAATAGAGAGGCTATTACTTCCGATAGCTTGGATCTATTTTTTGCCGAATCATGTTCTTCTTGATACATTTGCTCACATATAGGCTTCAGTATTTTTAACTGTTGCTCGCAGCTATTATCTGCAATGGTAGGTCGCATATAACCATATTTCATCTTAATTGCCTCCAACATTATCTCTTCTCATTATTATAGATAGAAATTCTCTCCTTGTAAAAACTTTCCCAAAACATATTCCTTTTTGGGAAAAAACATGGTAGACTTCTTTGTATCAAGCAGAAAGATATTGAGGTGAATCAATTGATTGAAAAAATAAAAAAAGAATGGTTTTCAAATATCCGTGGGGATATTTTATCAGGAATGGTCGTTGCTCTTGCATTAATACCAGAGGCAATTGCATTTTCCATCATTGCCGGGGTAGATCCGATGATCGGATTATATGCCTCCTTTACTATGGCTGTGGTTATTTCGTTTACAGGTGGAAGACCTGGTATGATTTCGGCAGCAACAGGAGCAATGGCATTATTAATGGGGCCATTAGTTAGAGATTACGGATTAGAATATTTATTTGCTGCTACAATCCTTACAGGGATAATTCAGATTCTTTTCGGCGTATTAAAAATTGCGAAGCTCATGAAGTTTATCCCGAGAGCAGTGATGATTGGATTTGTTAATGCTTTAGCGATCTTAATTTTTATGGCTCAAGTGCCACATCTTATTAACGTAACAAACATTACTTATTTATTTGTAATCATCACGTTATTAATTGTGTATATCTTGCCGCGATTTTTAAAAGTCATTCCAGCACCGCTAATTGCTATTATTATTTTAACCGCTGTTGCTATTGTTGGAAATGTAAATGTATCTACTGTTGGTGATTTGGGAAAAATTACGCAATCATTGCCATCTTTCTTTATTCCAAATGTACCGTTTTCCTTTGAAACGTTAGCAATAATTTTCCCATATGCGCTGGCTTTATCGATTGTTGGTCTATTGGAATCCTTATTAACTGCTTCTATCATTGATGATGCAACAGATACAGACAGTAATAAAAACAGAGAAGCAAGGGGACAGGGAATAGCTAATATTGTTACAGGATTCTTTGGCGGAATGGCTGGCTGTGCGATGATTGGTCAATCTGTTATCAATGTGAAATCAGGTGGGAGAGGGAGACTCTCTACATTTGTTGCAGGCGTTTTTCTAATGTTTTTAATTATGGTATTAGGCAGCCTTGTTGTACAGATTCCTATGCCAGTCCTAGTTGGCATCATGATTATGGTGTGTATCGGCACCTTTGACTGGTCTTCCTTCAAGTACTTAGTTACTGCTCCAAAAGGAGATGCAATCGTTATGCTCGTAACCGTGATAATTGTTGTCGCAACCGATAATTTATCGATAGGGGTAATTGCTGGGGTTATTTTAAGTGCTGTCTTATTTGCTGCGAAGATTTCCCATGTGAAAATGCATAAACAGGAAACGTCGCAAGGCTACAACTATGCAGTGGAAGGACAACTATTTTTTGCTTCTGTTGATAGCTTTGTTCAAGCATTTGATACAACGATTAAAAACAAACAAATTTCCATTAATTTTACTAATTCTCATGTATGGGATGATTCTGCAGTCGGTGCCATTGATAAAATTGCGTTAAAGCTGAAGGAAAATCAAAATACAGTTACCATTACTGGCTTAGATTCTGCAAGTAAAAAGATTGTAGATAAACTTGCTGTATTTCCCAAACAAAATGCGAAACTATCTGATCACTAAATCAGAAAAAGGGGCGTAAATCATGTATTCTACTATTCTTTTAGCAATTGATGGTTCAAAAAACTCGTTAAGAGCAACAACAGAAGCAGTAAAATTAGCTTCCCTTCAGGAGAATGCTGTAATTACAGTTGTTCATGTCCTAGATATCACTCAATCGAAATACGATGTATTGCACGCTCAAGGGAAGGCTGATTTAGAACTTACTAGGCGGAAAAAATTCTTATCAATGGAAGAATACTTACAATCCAATAATATCACTTATAAACTACTATTTCTTCATGGAGAGCCGGGTCCTACAATTGTCGAGTATGCAAATCAAAAGAGCTTTGACTTACTTGTCATTGGCAGCCGCGGATTAAATTCCTTGCAAGAACTGGTATTGGGAAGTGTTAGTCATAAAGTAATCAAAAGCGTAAAATGTCCAGTTTTAGTTGTTAAATAAAAAAAGAGCTAATTAAATGATTATCCTGTTTGATTAGCTCTTTTTTTATAGCCAAGAGAATTAGTTTTGATATAAATACGTTTTTACTCCTTGAATATGTAGCTTGATTTTATATAACCCTCCTGATTGTGGATACTTTTTTAATTCTTCATCATCCAAACCAGATCTCGCTGTCGTTATATATAACTCATTTAGTTTTTTCCCTCCAAATGTACAAGACGTCACATTCGGCACTGGCAAGCATATTTCACTTAATTTCCCCCCACTCTCTGGATTCCATCTAGACACTCTTCCTCCACCGTAATGAGCAATCCATAGCATTCCTTCGCTATCAATTGTCATACCATCTGGGAATCCTTCTTCCTCTGAAAAATCAATAATCTGCTTTGCTTTTCCTAATTTTCCTGTTTCCAAATCATATTCATAACGTGTTACTGTTTGAGCAGGTGTATCAATATGGTATAAGTATTCATTATCACTAGTCCATGCAATGCCGTTCGAAATACTCAAATGACTTATTTTTTCCGTCCATTTTCCCTCATTATCAAGACAGTATAGTGCTGCATCTTTCGTCTTTCCATCTCTGCACATTGTACCTGCCCATAAACGACCATAAGCATCACATTTCCCATCATTAAAACGATTCTGTTTTAAATCTCGCTCTGGATCGCCAATAAACTTTAGTTGCTCTGTTTCTATATTTAAAAGATGAAAGCCATTATCTAATGTAACAATAAATTCTGTATCTTTTGTTATACAAGGGATAACAGCCGATACTTCTCGTTCTAGTTGAACCTGTTTGTGCTCACCAGAAATATGGTTATACATATGTACTTTTTTTCCTTCAATATCTACCCAATATAAAATATTGTTTCTAAAATCCCAGCATGGTCCTTCTCCAAGCACAGCTTTTGCATCAAGTACTAATTCTAGATCCTCTATCATATGTTTCCCCCTCCAACTATGTATAATCTATCTCCTTGTCCTATACCTTTTCTAGATAGAAAAGAAACCCATATTATTAAAATTTTATAAAAATATGCTCGTTTTTATGTTTTAATCAATCAAATTCGGGATATTATAATAAAACTAGCTCCTTTCGTAATGTAGCTCTGCTTTGGTTATGTTTTCTAGAAAACATTTCTCCAAATTAACCTACGAATTTACGAGTAAGGGGCTAGTTTTTATTTATGAGTACTAGACTTAAATAACCATTTTATGGAATAATCCTGTCGCAATCTCTCGGAAACGCGCTTGCTTCCCGAATATTTCCTAGGTTTAGAAACTTCATGATAATTCGTTCTAAGCCAATTCCAAACCCTCCATGTGGTGGAATTGCATATGCAAAAGAATCGATATATGCCTTAAACTCATCTGGGTTTAGTCCCTTTTCTTTAAAAGATGCTATCAGCTCTGCTTGTCGATGAATTCTCTGTCCGCCTGAGGTAATTTCACTTCCTTTATATAAAAGGTCAAATGAATCAGTTAACACCGGATTCTCCTTATTTGGCATTGTATACATCGGTCTAGTTGTTCTCGGATAGTTGGTTATAAAAACAAAATCACTTCCGTACTTTTCCTTTATATAGTTTCCAATGCACTTTTCCCCTTCTGTATTTAAATCTCCTTCTGGGGAATCCTTTTGATACTTCTTCTTTAATAGTTGCTGTGCCTCTGCTAATGTCATTTGGGGAATATCGTTAATCACTGGTATTTCAACCTTTAGTATGTCTAACTGTTTCTGACAATGCTCCTTCACATAATCAAAAGTATATTGAAGAACCTGCTTTTCCATCTCCATTACTTCCTCGACGTTTTCAATAAAGCCCATTTCGACATCTAGCGAGGTATATTCATTTAAATGTCTAGAGGAATTATGTTCTTCTGCTCTATATACAGGAGCAATTTCAAACACTCTTTCAAACCCCGCTCCAACCATCATTTGTTTATAAAATTGCGGAGATTGAGCTAAATAAGCATTTTTATCAAAGTAGTTAAAGGTAAAAACATTGGCCCCGCCTTCTGCTCCTTGTGAAACGATTTTAGGAGTGAAAATCCGGGTGAACCCTTCCTTTGTTAAGAACTCTGCAAAACCTTTTACAAACATGGATTGGACTGTAAAAATAGCATTTATTTGCTCGTGTCTTAAAGATAAAACTCGATGATTTAATAAGTGGTCTAACCCTGCATTTACTTTTTTCTTATTAATTTCAAATGGCAAAGGATCCGCTTCAGCTAGTACGATTAATTCGTTTACTTGCAGTTCTACTCCATTTGCTGTTTTATCCGTTTTTACAAGAACTCCAGTCACCCGAACTACACTTTCTGTTTCTATTTTCAACTGATTTTGCTCCTGCTCTAAAACACATTGTACTGTTCCAGTACGATCTCTCAATAACAAGAAGCCAACCTTTCCTAGTTGGCGAATTTTCTTCACCCAGCCCTTTAATATTACTTCTTTACCAATATGTTGCTCACACTCAGAAATGAGTACCCTTTTTGAAAATTCCATATCGTTGTTCCTCCTAAAGTTAGTAAATTCTCTTGATTCATATCGTTATCATCATCGTCATCCACGGTACTCACCTCCTTAAATTTATGCAAAAAAACAACAAAAATCCGCCCCTATAAAAGGGACGGATTATCCGCGGTACCACCCAAATTGTTCTTTTAAAAAAACCACTTGTATCATAACGGTGACGGCCGGTTACTTCTACTAGTTAGTTATACAACGTTCAAAGTAACACTCACAGATGTCTTCTCCTAAGACTTCAACACAATCTTTTCAGCTGCCGACTGCTCTCTTTTGAAAAAGTTTTTTAGGATACTCCTTCTGATCTACATGTTCGCTCGATGAAATTATGTTTTATTATAGTCCTCTATCTTTCCAATTTCAACCACTAAAAAAAGAAAATATAAATATTTCTGAATATGACTTTCCCTAAGTTGCATAAAGTTTACTAATACGATGTTGAATTTGAGGTGAGCTTATTGAATACATTTCTCGAATCGGTTAAAACAGAACAACAAAGACGTGTAAAAGAACTTGTCGAACATCAGCAAGCAAATGGATCTTTTCCTTTTCGTTTTCAGGGAAGCTTAATGACAGATGCATTTTATATCATCACCATAAGAGCTTTAGACATCCAGACAGAAGAAGAAAATATTCGCCTTTTAACGAAGACACTGCGTGCCACTCAGCATAGAGAGGGCTATTGGAAAGCATATAGTGATGAGCCTAACGGGCATTTATCCGCAACCATTATTGCGTATACTGCTCTTTTATACTCTGGACATTATTCGAAGAACGACAATCAAATGAAGAAAGCAAAAGCATTTATAGTAAAAAATGGCGGATTAGCGAAAGCTCATTTTATGATAAAATGGATGCTTTCCGTCAATGGTCTTTACCCATGGTCCCATATGATCTATATTCCGATGACATTTCTACTTTTGCCCACCTTTCAACCTATTAATTTCTATCAGTTTAGTGCCTATGCTCGTATTCATTTCATACCAATGTTAATAGCAGCGAATAAAAAATTCACTATCGATGCTAAAACAAAACCACAGCTAGATGACTTATTTGCAAGAGATATAGCCCTTTATCCATCCTATGCTCACTTAGAAGATGAGCGCTCTCCAATTACCTTCCTATGGAAAGAGATGAAACGAATAGGAAAATTCCCGTCTTATCTCCATCACCTAGGCTTTCAATACGGAGAAAAGTACATGTTAGATCGACTAGAAGAAGATGGAACGCTTTACAGTTATGCAAGCGCAACTTTCTTTATGATTTATGCACTACTTGCGCTTGGCTATAAAAAGGACTCTCCTGTTATTCAAAAAGCAGTTACTGGTCTCTCATCCCTCATTGATAAAAGAGGGGAACAAAGTCACCTCGAGAATTCTACCAGCACCGTTTGGGATACAGGGTTAATTAGTTATACGTTACAGCAAGCGGGAATGGCTACTGACACTACCCCGATAAGAAAAGCAACGAAATATCTACTGACAAAACAGCATACAAAAAAAGGAGATTGGCAGGTTCATAACCCCCATACAGAACCTGGTGGATGGGGCTTTTCTGACATTAATACAAATAACCCAGACAATGATGATACCTCTGCAGTTTTACGAGCCATAACAGCTCCAGCAGCAATAGACCAAACTGTCCATCAGGCTTGGCAAAAAGGAACAAACTATTTACTTTCCATGCAAAACAGAGATGGAGGATGGGGAGCCTTTGAAAAAAATACCGATTGGGAAATACTTAAATTAGTTCCAATTGAAAATGCAAAAGATGCAGCAGTTGATCCTTCTACTGCTGATTTGACGGGAAGAGTGCTAGAATACTTGGGAAACTTTGCACATTTAGACTACACGCATCCTCATATAAAGCAAGCCACAAGCTGGCTAATCGACCATCAAGAAAAAGATGGTTCTTGGTATGGCAGATGGGGTGTTTGTTATATTTACGGAACATGGGCAGCAATTACTGGTTTAGCCGCTGTTGGTATGGATGTAAATCACCCAACAATCAAGAAAGCTATAGCTTGGTTGAAAAAAATTCAACAATCAGATGGAGGATGGGGCGAATCTTGCCAAAGCTGTGAAAAATTATCCTATGTGTCTCTCCCATTCAGCACAGAATCACAAACGGCTTGGGCTGTTGATGCATTAGTTGCAGCAGGGGAAGGAGCAAGCAAAGAAGTAAAAAGGGGAATAAGCTATATACTAGAAAAAAAACAAGAGGATGATGCAATTACCTATCCTACAGGAATTGGTTTACCAAATCAATTCTATATCTATTATCATAGCTATAATAAGATTTTTCCATTATTGGCTCTTTCCCATTATATAAGCGATAGAAAAACAAGGTAGCAAAGCTTTACCATAAAATCGATTGTTTTTCCGAAGCAACACTCCTACGAATTGGCTTCGGAAAAACAGATCTTTTCTACTTCGTTCGAATATTTTCGCTATGATTTTTTCTCAAAAGAAGAAAAAACAACACTAATCCAATCGTAACAGAAATATGGCCTAAGCCTGCAATTCCAGAAATAGCAGAGTCTACCCCAACTGATAAATCAAATTCAAGCACTTGCAGTGTCCCACGAATAATCATTAATGTAATCGTTGAAAGTACACCAATATTATAAAAATAAAAGAACACATCAAAATTTTTAAGCGTATGTATTTTCATCGTATAACAGAATAAATAGACAATCAGCATAATCATCATTCCTAAGGCAAATGAGTGGGTATGAACAACGGAGAGCTGAGTTTCCCCTGCAAAATCTCTCATTTTTGTAAATTCTCTATAGTAAACACCACTAACTAATCCTAAAATAGCATAAAAGAAGGCTATATTTAATACTTTCTTCATGTCTCTACTCCCTTTCAAGCCTATTCAATCACTACCTACCATTCTAACAAAATCCCAGTCTCGATACTATGACAGATTTGTGGCTGTATTTTCACTTATTTATTAAGCTTTTTTTCATGATGAAATATAGGCATATGCCTCTTGAACTTCCCATTTAAAAGTGCTATCCTATACAAAACATTCCAATTCATAGAAATCAATGAAGAGAAAAAGTACGTTTTGTGTCCCTTTTAGCGAGCTGGGTATGGTGAAAGCCAGTAAGGAAAGCAAACCGGAAAAATCATCTCTGAGATGCAAGGCTGAACCGTTAGTAAGTCTTGACGGATTTCCACCGTTAAAAGGAACACGTATGATAGTACGTTGACTAAGCGCTGTTTGCTTTTTTGCCAAACAGAATTTGGGTGGTAACGCGGGTTATGAATAATACACTCGTCCCTACAAAGGGACGGGTGTTTTTTATTTCCGAAAATATCTTTCTATACTGGAATGTTTACTGATTAAAAATGGAGGGATATGCATGGAAAAACCAAAAGAAACAGACAGAGCCCGTGAAAAAAGAATACTCGCCTTTTGGGAAAAAGAACGAATTTTTCAAAAATCAATCGAACAGCGCAAAAACAATGATTCTTTTGTATTTTACGAAGGACCGCCAACAGCTAATGGCCTTCCACACGTCGGCCATGCACTAGGCAGAACTATCAAAGATATTATTGCCCGCTTTCAAACAATGAACGGAAAACAAGTAATTCGCAAAGCCGGTTGGGATACCCACGGACTCCCTGTTGAATTAGGGGTAGAAAAAAAACTCGGTATTTCTGGAAAACAAGAAATCGAAAAATACGGGGTTATTCCATTTATTGAACAGTGCAAAGAAAGTGTATTCTCTTATGAAAAGCAATGGAGAACCTTTACGAAAGAATTAGGATATTGGGTTGATATGGATGAACCATATATGACCATGAGTAATGAATATATGGAATCGGTTTGGAATATCCTTGGAACTATTCATGAAAAGGGCTGGCTGTATAAAGGACACCGCGTCTCTCCATACTGCCCTAGCTGCCAAACCTCCTTAAGCTCACATGAAGTGGCACAAGGCTATAAAGATGTAAAAGATTTAAGTGCAACCGTTAAATTTAAATTAACTACAAAAGCAAATGAATATATACTAGGTTGGACAACGACACCTTGGACGCTACCAGCGAACGTGGCCTTAGCAGTTCATAAAGACTTAGATTATGTAAAAGTAAAAGTAGGGGAAGAAATATTCATTGTTGCTCAAAATAGATTGCAGCAGGTTATTGGCACAGAAGGGGAAGTAATCGAACAATTAAAGGGATCAGCCTTAGTTGGTCTCTCCTATTCAGCACCATTTTCCTATATTCAAGTTGTGAAAGGTCATACCATTCATCATGGCGATTTCGTCACAAGTGAAAGCGGAACAGGAATTGTCCATATTGCTCCTGCTTATGGAGAGGATGACTATCGACTTGTGCAAGAAAACAATCTTTCTTTTGTACACGTAGTCGATGAAAGGGGAAGATACAAAGAATGTATTCCTCCTCTAGCTGGCGCCTTTGTAAAAGACGGGAAAGTGGATGTGGAGATAATCAAAATGCTTCACCAAAAGGGGTTGTTATTCCATAAAGAAAAGTATGAACATTCCTATCCACATTGCTGGCGCTGTGACACAGCTCTTTTGTATTACGCGACAGAAAGCTGGTTTATTAAAACTACTGCCGTAAAAGAAATGCTTATCACTAGAAATCAAGAAGTAACTTGGCATCCTGAGCATATAAAGGATGGTCGTTTCGGAAAATTTCTTGATGGTTTAGTCGATTGGAATATAAGTCGAAACCGATATTGGGGAACACCACTAAATGTTTGGCAATGTACTTCCTGTCAAAAGGAGATTGCTCCAAAAAGTATTGCACAAGTAAAAAAATATACTAAGGCCCCATTTGACCAGTTAGAATTGCATAAACCTTACGTAGATGAACTTGTCTTAACATGTCCATCTTGCAGTGGAGAGATGTATCGAACACCTGAAGTAATCGACGTATGGTTTGATAGTGGCTCCATGCCATTTGCCCAATATCATACTCCATTTGAAAATAATGAAGTATTTCAACGGCAGTTTCCTGCAGATGTTATTGTAGAAGGAATTGACCAAACAAGAGGATGGTTTTATTCGCTATTGGCTGTATCTGTCCTCTATACTGGTAAAGTACCATATAAGAATGTTGTGGCTACAGGGCATGTATTAGATGAGGATGGGCAAAAAATGTCTAAAAGTAAGGGCAATGCGCTAGACCCTGTCCAGCTTATCCAAACATATGGTGCAGATGCACTACGATGGGCGCTTATCGCAGATAGCGCTCCATGGAACCAAAAAAGATTCTCAGCAAAAAATGTCCAAGAGGCAAAATCAAAAATCATTGATACATTTTTAAGTTTATTTCATTTCTACTCCTTATACGCTGAGATAGATGGTTTTGAGACAGATTTACCTAAAGTTAAAAATATGCCTAATATGGATCACTGGATTCTCTCTCGCTTAGCAACGACGACAATGGTCGTGCAATCAGAGATGGAACAATATCAAGTGACTAATGCAGCTCGGAAACTTGGTGAGTTAATGGACGATGTAAGCAACTGGTATATTCGTAGAAATCGCGAACGGTTTTGGATAGCCGGAATGTCTGAGGATAAAATTTCTGCCTTTCAAACACTATATACTGTATTAACTCAGTTATCACAATTGCTTGCTCCTTTTACTCCTTTCACTTCTGAAAGCATTTATCTTGCCTTAACAGGGAAAAGCGTCCATCTGACTAACTTTCCTTCAAAGAATTCAGAAAGAATGAATAAACAATTAGAAGAACAAATGGAACAGGTTAAAGAGATAGTTGAACTAGGGCGAAGTCTCCGTCACCGGTTTCAACTAAAAACAAAGCAACCTTTAGCAACACTACTGATTTTCTCAGCAACGAATTCGCCAGATATCGAGCTTATTAAATTTGAGCCAATTATAAAAGATGAACTTAATGTAAAAAGCATTAACTGGATAGATTCTCAAGATAATTATGTTCAATATTCTTTAAAGCTCAATTTTCAAAAGACAGGACCAAAACTAGGAAGTAATACAAAGCAACTTAAAGAGAGAGTACAAACCGCTACACAAGAAGAGATAAATTTCTTCAGAAATAAAGGATATTTAACTTTTCAGCTAGAAAGTAAAGAAAGTGTTACCCTAGCAGGAGAGGAAATACTCCTTCAAAGAAAAACAAATTTACCTGGATATCATGAGGCCTCTAATAAGAACTTTACCGTAATGCTTGATACTACCGTATCAGTAGCATTAAAAAAGGAAGGGAACATCCGAGAACTGATTCGGTCTATCCAAGATTTGCGCAAAGAGAAAAATCTGCCTGTCGATAAAAAAATGGATTTATATATCGACAGTTCATCCATTTTCAAAAATACAATGATGGAATATCATTCCCTCATTCATAAAGGCGTTATTCTTCATAAGCTCCTCTTTGAAAGAATAGCAGAAATGAAAGAAATTCAAATAGACGGCGAAATTGTATACATTGGATTGAAATAACTATACGTAGGGCTGTCTCAAGCAGGGTGCATAACCTATTTGAGACACCTTTTTTCTTTCCAATGAATTGTTTTTCAGATTGTTTTCTAAAAGAAATTAGTCGTAAGCTGTTCTATTTTTTCCATATTAGATTATACTATTGGGCAGGGGTGAAAAAAATGTACAAACTATTATCGCATAATGACCTAGATGGAGTTGGCTGCGGCATTGTGGCAAAGCTGGCTTTCGGAGAAGACGTAGAGATTCGTTATAACTCCGTTTCTTTTCTGAATCAAGAAGTAGAAAAATTCTTAGATCAAAAAATAGAAAATACCTTCCTCTTTATTACCGATCTTTCTGTTAATGAGGAAAATACAATTCGACTAGATGATTATTATAAAAAGGGTGGAAAAGTTCAACTTATTGACCATCATAAAACGGCACTTCATTTAAATGATTTTGAATGGGGATTTGTTTCTGTTCAAGATGAGGATGGAACGTTAACTAGTGCCACTTCTTTATTATATGAATACCTTGTCAAAAATGGCTATATGACACCCTCTCCAGCGGTGGATGAATTTGTTGAACTAGTAAGACAATACGATACCTGGGATTGGGAAAGAAATAATAATTTAGAAGCACAACGTCTAAATGCACTTTTTTATCTAATTTCTTTTGATGAATTTGTTGAGAAAATGGTAACACGTTTAAAGGAAAATGAGCATTTCTTTTTTGATGAGCTAGAAGTACAGATACTAGATATGGAAGAAAAGAAAATTGACCGTTACATCCGACGCAAACGACGTGAACTCGTGCAAAAGGAGATTGATGGTTTATATGCAGGCGTTGTATATGCAGAGCAATACCATTCTGAATTAGGGAATGAGCTCGGAAAAGAGTACCCTCATTTAGATTACATAGCGATTGTTAATATTGGCGGGAAAAAGCTTGGTTTCCGTACCATTCATGATCATGTAGATGTATCCAAAGTAGCAGGTACCTATGGCGGTGGTGGTCATGTCAAAGCATCTGGCTGCAACTTAACCGATAAAGCCTATCAAAATTATTGCTTAGATACTTTTGCATTAGAACCGTTAAGAGAAGATCCAAAAAAGAATGAATACAATAAAAAAGATTCTCCACTCGGAACCTTGTTTGAAAATAAACAAGATGATATATTCTTCCTTTATCAAGTAAGCAAAAACCAGTGGGCAATCAATCATAAAAAAACCAAACTCCCGCAAACATTTCCGACCTTCTTGCAAGGGGAAATCTTCCTCCGTAGAAACTATGGGGCATGGCTTGCAAGAGATGATAAATATATCCGCTACGTAATGGATTTTGTAAAACATAAGTAATCTATGTAAGAAAAGCAGAAGTCGGACTGTCAAAAAAACCAATGGAAAACACAAACACCATTGGTTTTTTATTATTTCATCGATTAGAACTCAATCATTGCTCCACGTTCATCAAATACCGCGCTCGGATTCCATGCTACTTCCCAAATATTATTTTCTGGATCAGCGAAATAAGAGGTTCTTCCGCCCCAAAATGCATCACTTGGTTCTCTAAGAACCTTTCCTCCCGCTTCTTTCACCTTTTCCATTACAACGTCTACTTCCTCTGGCGTATTTACAATAATAGCAAAGGTAACTCCTCTAAAGCCCTCCTTTGGATTTTGTAGTTCTATCCCAGCATCCTTCGCTAATTCCTCCAATGGAAACAAGGTTAACAAAACGCCAGCTGTCGTAAAAATAGCATATTGATTCGAACTAGATTCTTTTTCCTCCCAGCCAAGAAGTTGATAAAACCTGCGCAATTCCGGTAATTGGAAAGCTCCTAACGTTAGCAACGAAACCCTTTGTGGAACCATTTGAAATCTCCTCTCTATCATTTTTTGTATACTTTCGTTTTTTCTTTCTAGAATTCCTTTTTAAATAACATGAATTTTAAAATCCTTATTCATTTGCTATAAAGGAAATGGATTTCTAACAATAAAAAAGAAAAATAGAAGAACTGCTAGTTAAGCAATCCCTATTTTCCTTCCACTATTTCAAAATATACAGAGAATCTCGTACCATTCTCGCTTGTCTTAACTTTTATTCTCGCTTTATGACGTTCTGCAATTCGATAACACACCGCAAGGCCAAGTCCTGTACCATTGTCCTTCGTTGTAAAAAAAGGTGTTCCTAATTTATTTAAGATTTCCTCATCAATTCCAGTACCGCTATCGATGATTTCCAACACAAGATATTGTTCTTGGCAAAATGTTCTTATTGTGAGAATTCCTTCTGCATCCATAGCTTCTAAACCATTTAAAGCAAGGTTCAGTAAAAGCTGCCTTATTTCTTTCTCATCCAAATAAAGTTCAGGACAATCATCCAACTGGAGATTCACCTTTTTTCCAGTCAATAATGCCTCTGCATTAATTAAGGGATAAATAATTTCAATAATCTTATTTAACGAGTACTTTCTCTTATCGCTCGTCTTATTTTTTGCTAATGTTAGAAACTCTTTGATAATCTTATTCGCCCGATCTAACTCATCAATCATTAACTCCATATGCTCTAATGATAAATTTGAAGGATTCGATTTTCCAATTTGCAAGAATCCATGAACTGTTGTCATCGGATTACGAATCTCATGAGCTATTCCAGCGGCCATTTCCCCAACTAGGTTTAATTGATCTAGTCTTGCCATTTCCTTTTCAAAAGCCAATCTTTCTGTTATATCGTTCAAAACGATTAACACACAATTTTTATTCTCAATTGTTATAATCTCCGTAGATAATAATCCTTGCTTCTGTTCCCCATTTTTCAGCATGAAAAAGACTCTTTGATTTTTAAATGGGGTCTGCCATTCATCCTCATGAAATTTCTCTTCTAAGCCATTTATATCTTTGGATATCTCCCATTGATAACTGTCTTCCTTCAACTCTTCCATCGTATAACCTGTACTTGCCACCCAGTTTTTATTTACAGCAATAAAAACTGGGTTTTGCAAGGAACGAATTGCCATCATGCATGGACTCGCCTCGAATATTTGTTGAAATCGTCCTTCGGAAAGCATTAAATCATCTGTTACCCTAGATTTTTCCTCCCGTTCCCTATGCAGCTGATGATTCATAGATAATAACTCTAGCGTTCTTTCTTCTACAGCATGCTCTAGTTGATCAACTTGTTGTTTTCTTAATAGCTCTACCTCTTTTCTTTCAGAAATATCTCGAATCGTACATACGAATAGCTGATAATCTTCAACCATTGCATCCCCAATATATAAATCAACGGGAAAAATAATATTATTCTTCCGCTTCGCTTTTGCCTCTATCATTCTACCAATAAAATTTGGCATGAGTATATCGAAGGTAATAGGTGTCTCTCCAGAAACTTCTGATTCAACAGAATGCAAGAGAACTTCGATAGAAGACCCAATAAGGTCATCTTCTTCATAACCAAACATATTTCTTACACTTGGATTAACACTAATAATGGTTCCATCTTCATCGAAGGTGACAATTGTATCCTGTAACGCTTTCTGTAAGACAGAAGAGAATACCGTATTTTTAGTCAAATCCATTTTCGTTATTCTTAGTTCCTTATTCATTTTCTCCAGTTCTGATGTTGTTTGCCAGTTAATCTCATGGAGACTTTTCGTATGGCTTTCATAAATTTGAACAAACTGAGCCACTTTACTTCTTAATGTTTCTGGATTAAAAGGTTTTACAATATAATCAATTGCCCCTACTTGATAACCTTGTGTAATATGTTGAATATCTTGTGAGATGGCGGTAATAAAAATAATGGGAATATGTCGTGATTTTTTTCGTTCTTTAATTAATTTTGCTGTTTCAAACCCGTTTAAACCTGGCATTTGGACATCGAGTAAAATAACAGCGAAGTCATATTTTAAAATGCATTTTAAAGCTTCTTCACCTGATTTAGCAAATACTAAATGATAACGAGGAGAATTTAATACTGCTTCTAGCGCCAAAAGATTTTCTTGTAAATCATCTACCATTAAAATGTAGATTGGTTCCGATACAGAAGAAGATAGATTTTTCTTTTGTTCTATAGATTGAGCCGAATACTGCATAAATATATGAAGCCTCCTATCTATTAACAAGCCATTTACCAACGTTACCTATATATCAGTATCGCTCTATTATTCCTTATAAAGCCAAACTTGAATAAGCGAATATAATTGTTCTAAATTAACTGGTTTACTAATATAATCAGATGCTCCCGCTTCTATACATTGCTCTCGATTATGTTTCATCGCCTTTGCAGTCAATGCAATAATTGGCAATGTTTTAAACTTCTCCTTTTTTCTTATGATGGAAATAGCTTCTAAACCACTCATTTCTGGCATCATAATATCCATTAATACAAGATCAGTGTCCGGGTTTTCCTCTAAAAGATTTATACCATCCTTACCATTTTCCGAATAAAGTATGTCAATATTATACTCCTCTAAAGCTGCATGGATGGAAAAGATGTTGCGTATATCATCATCTATGATTAGGACTTTCTTTCCCGTTAAATGAACACTCTTATTAGAGTCGATGTTCTCTATTAACTCTCCCTTTGCGGTTGCAATCTGCCGATAACTCCCTTCCATAGAAATAGGTTCTTTAGCTAAGACTGTTCCCTTTTTCGTTTGTCCTTTTATAGGCAAATAAATGGAAAAGGAGCTTCCCATTCCTTCGATACTGGTTGCTTCTAATTCCCCTCCAAGCAAGCGGGAAATTTCCTTACAGATAGATAATCCAAGTCCTGTACCACCGTATTTTCTGCTAATGGTTCCATCCGCTTGCTTAAATGGCTCAAAAATAATACTCATTTTTTCCTCAGGAATACCAATCCCTGTATCCTTCACAGTAAAGGATAAAACCACTTCATCAGGTATGGCCAACTTAGAAGTATCTTCCATTTGAACAGAGAGCTCTACCTTTCCCTTTTCCGTAAATTTAAACGCGTTAGACAGTAGATTTTTTAATACCTGATTTAAACGATGGCTATCTGTTTCAATACAAGTAGGAACTTCTTTATCAATTTTTATCAGAAAATCAAGCTTCTTTTGATTAGCGATAGGAGAAAATTGGTTTTTCAAACAATTTAGGATTCCCTCCATTTTCACAGGCTCCTCTATTATCTCCATCATCCCAGTCTCAATCTTTTCCAAGTCTAAAATTTCATTAATCAACCTTAATAATTCATTGCCAGAATAATAGATTGTTTGTAAATATTGAATTTGCTTTGCATTTAAATTTTCATTTTCCTTTTCCACTAGCATTTGCGACAATATCAGCATACTATTTAAAGGTGTTCTCAGTTCATGAGACATATTAGCTAAAAACTCTGATTTATATTGGGAACTATAAATCAACTGCTGTGCTTTTTCTTCTAATTTCTTGCTTATTTTTTCGAGTTCTGCATTTTTTTCTTCTGAAACTCTATATTGAGTCTGCAGTTCCTCATTAATAGCCATTAATTCTTGCTGCTGTGCTTGCAGCTCCTCCGATTGGCTTTGTAGCTCCTCTGTCAAACGTTGTTCATCTTCTAACAATCTCTTAACTTCCAGTCGATTGATAATCCCTTGAATCGATATACCTAAATATTCCACCACTTCTTTAAGTAAACTTTGTTGCAAAGGTCTAACATATTGTAAAGAGGCTAATTCCACAATTGCCAATACCTTTCCTTCATAGGAAATAGGTTGAATCAAGACCTGCTTTGGCTCTGCCTCTCCTGACCCGGATTTAATCTTTATGTATCCTTTAGGGATATCAATAAGACTGATACTTTTATTCTCTTTCGCAGCTTGTCCTACTAGCCCCTCCCCAAGTTGGATAATAGATTGTTGTTCTTGACTATGAAAAGCATAATTTGCTATTTCCTCTAGATAACGAACATTCCCCTTCTTATTTAATAGATAAAAGATACCATATTGGGCACCAACTGCTGGTGTTATTTTGCTAATAAAGTAGTCTGCAAGAGATTCCATTGTTTCTGCCATAGAAAAATTCGTTGTAATTTCTGCCAATTGTGAATCAAGCCAACTTTTCTCTTCTGCCTTTGCACGGCTTTCTATTTCATCCTGAGAATAATTTTCTAAAGTTGTTACCATTTCATTAAAGGCACGGGAAATTTCTCCTATTTCATCCTTTGACGCAACCTTTAATCGTGGGAATTTTATACCTTTTTTGTAGGATATACCAGACATAACAGTAGTAACTTGGCGCAAATTTTTCGTTAATCCTCTAATTAAATAGATAGCTAGCGCTATACTGCATACGACCCCGACAATAATATAAATATACGTCATCAGTACAACGATATCATATGTTTTTTTCGAATTTTCTAGGTCATCCTGCATTTCTTGAATCTGTACTGTATAAAGGGAACTGGCAATTTGCAGTAATCTATTTTTTTCATCATTTTCTCTGACCCAAAAATTTGTATTCATTTTTTTATTTTCAGCTTCTATTATCTGTTGCCCTTTTTCTTCAAATGGTTCGTAAAGGATTTCAAATTTTATTAAAAGATCCTGCGCCTCTTCTCTTTTATCATTCTCTGTTAAAAAATTATGTGCTTTGTTTATTTCCTTTCTTGTATCTTCCATATGTCTCATCGTTATATCATTGAGCGTTTTAGAAGATTGGGAGGACAATTCATAAAGCTGCCTGCTTAAATTATTCACTTCATTCTTTAATGTATAAGCAGCATTTATTCTTTCTGTTTTGTCATGGACAAGTAGATGCATTTTGTCATTTTGCTGTCGAAGCATACTCAGGAGTACAATAATTAGAATGGTGATTAAAATAAAGATAATTCCTAAACCAAAATAAAGCTTTGTACTAAATCTCATGTATCCTCCTATCAATCTACAGTTTAAAAGGCGAAGCTTGGAAGATTATTTTTTTATAAAGTGAAACTTCCTTCAGTGGGGGTTCCTTCCTCCCCCACTGATGGTTAGTTGAACCAATCGGACCTTTACGGACAGTTGATCTCCCACTTCTCTTCCTCGCATACTCATAAGCTTGAGGGGAGTCTTACTGGCCGTTAAGAGTGGGATAAACAAATGAAGACTTTTTAAAGTTATGTAAATAATGCCATTATAAGAAAATTATATGTTAAATAAGGAAATGACACAATATGATAAATGGATGAAACTAGGAGTAACAGAGATGGAGAACAACATAATACTTGGAGACAAAAAGTAATTTTTATAAAGGGTACTAAAGTATTAAAAAACTCCTAAACCTGGTTATCTGTTTAAAGGTTTAGGAGTTTTTCATAATAAATATGTCTTAAAGTTGCCGATTCTTTATAAGCATCATCTAATATCTCTCCTAAGATAGCATCAGAAACTTCCGGAGAAAGTGACTTTTTCTTTATAAGAGTACGAACCTCAAATAAAAAATCAATATACGCAATATAATTATCATCATACGTATGCTGCCATTCTTCCTTTATCTTCTTTGCGAGTTTCGGACTTGCCCCATTAGTGGAAACAGTTAAATGAAGACGCCCCTTTTTAAAGCTAGCAGGAAGCTGACAATTTCCTTCTTCATAGGAGGAAGCATCATTAACCAAACTAATTGATTTAAGTTGTTGGGAGATACGACGATTTTCTTGCGAGTCATTAGTTGCTGCAACGGTTAGAAAGGCTTCGGCAAAATCCTCTTCCATTCCTTTTCTTCTAACCAACTTTATTTCTCCGTTTTTTGAAAGTTCTTCTATTTCACTACAAACTTCAGGGCTAATCACTGTTACACTTGCCCCTTCCGCAAGAAGCATTCTTACCTTTCGATAAGCAATCTTGCCACCACCTACTACTACACAATATTTATCCTTTATATCAACTAGTAATGATAGCATATTCGTTACCAACACTCATTTCTTCTATTCTTTCTTTTAAAATCTCTGCAATGAATGGATCATAGCCTAAATAAGGAGCCAACACGTATTCCTTATCAATACTGTTCATTTCTTTGATTGTCTTTTCCATTGATTTCATTAAAATCCCCGTAAAAAGAAGATAGGGAATCACTAATATATGGCGGTAGGAAGAATGTTCTGCCATTTGAAGCGCTTCTTCAAAGCTAGGTTGTGCTGCTGTTAAATAACAATCTTGTACATCAATCCGATCTACTTGTTTTTCGATTAAAGATGCGATTTTACCTAAATCCCGTTTCACATCTGGATCACTACTGCCACGCCCAACAAGAACGACATGGATCTTTTCATCGTTTTTTTTGTAAAGGGAATTATTTCTGATTTTATCTGACACAATTTCAACCATTTGAGGATGAACACCAATCGGCCTGCCATATTGTATGTGGACGTGCGGATATTCCAATGAAAGCTTTTCTAATACTTCTGGAATATCCTTTTTAGCATGGGCCGCTGTAAGCAGCAGAACCGGTATAATACGAATAGTAGTAGCACCTTTTTCTACGCAATTTCGAAATCCTTCTTCTATGGAAGGTTCCGACAACTCTAAGAAAGAATATTCTTGTATGCCTTGAAATTCATTTGTCTCCATACACTTCTTAACAAATGAGATAGCCTGCTCGCTTGCCTCTTTTACTCTGCTTCCATGACATATATATAATACTGCTTCCATTAAACTACCTCTTTCGGAATGGTTTCTCCGAAGCTTTCCTCAAACCATTGGATTTTCTCTCTCATTTTTACTACTTCGCCAATCACAATCATACATGGATTTTCAATCTTCCCTGTTTCTGCATCCTCTATTACATGATACAAGTCCGTTATAATTGTTTTTTGTTTAAAGGTTGTTCCCCAATTAATTAATGCAACTGGTGTAGTGCTATTTTTTCCAAAAGACAGAAGCTTTGACTGAATATATGGTAGATTTTTCACTCCCATATAGATGGCCAGAGTATCAATTTGAGAAAGTGCCTCCCATTTAATATGGTCTTCCTCTCCATTTTTCATATGTCCTGTTACAAACGCAAACGAAGATCCATAGTTACGATGAGTCACCGGGATACCTGCATAACTTGGCGCAGCAATGCCTGCAGTAATGCCTGGGACTATTTCAAAAGGGATCTGATTTTTTGCTAATTCTTCGGCTTCTTCTCCACCTCTTCCAAATACAAAAGGATCACCGCCTTTTAGCCTTGTTACGATTTTGCCCTTTTTGGCATGTTTGACCAAGGTTTGATTGATCAACTCTTGCTTCATGGCATGATGATGCGGCAGCTTACCGCAATAAATCAGTTCAGCTTTGGGTCTGGCATATTCTAATAACTCTCGATTTACTAAGCGATCATATAAAATAACATCTGCATTTTTGATACATTTTAGTCCTTTTACCGTTATTAAATCTGGATCTCCTGGTCCTGCACCTACTAGGTATACCTTCCCCATTTTATCCACCCTTCTTGTTGTTTCTTTATAGGATCAATTAAAAAAGTGGGGAAAGGAAATAACGATGAACGGAAAGTAATTATCTTGACTTTCGCCCAAGTTTCTCCTTTTCCCTACATTAAGAGATATAATAACCTTTTCCTTTTAAATATTGTACGATTTGTTCCACACACTCTTCAATAGAATGTTTTTCGGTATCCACTATTATTTCTGGATGAGCCGGTTCCTCATACGGAGAACTAATCCCTGTAAATTCTTTAATGATTCCTTTTCTTGCCTTCTCATATAATCCCTTTGGATCTCGAGCCTCACAAGCCTCTATCGAACACTTTATATATACTTCAATAAACTCATTATCTTCTAATAAAGCCCTTACTCTATCACGATCTTCTTGAAATGGAGAAATGAAGGCAGTTAATACTACTTGGCCACTGTCTACAAACAGCTTGCTGACTTCTCCTATTCTTCTGATATTTTCTTTACGATCCTCATCTGAGAATCCTAAGTCTTTATTAATTCCAAAACGAATATTATCTCCATCTAACACATAGCTATTTGTTTGTTCTTCAAATAATCTTTTGGCAACAGCATTCGCAACCGTTGATTTTCCGGAACCAGATAACCCAGTAAACCATAATACATAGCTGTGATGCTTGTTTCTTTCTCTTCTTTCCTTCTTTGTTACAGCATGGTCATGCCATGTAATATTTGCACTTTGGCTCAAAAGTTCTCTCTCCTTTAAGAATGAATTTCTTGTTTCTGCAATCCTTTGATCAACACTTCCACTACTTCTTTACGGCTAAATGTACTTGGTGGAATCTCTCCATTTCTTAAAAGTTCACGAACCTTCGTACCAGATAAAATTTCATGATGCTCACTGCCATGTGGACAAGTCTTTGTGGAAGCCATGTTTTCGCATTTCTTACAATAGAAACTATGTTCAAAGAATAATAGATTAATTCCTAGCTCTTCTTGTGTAAATTGATCGAAAATTCTTTGGGCGTCATAGGTTCCATAGTAACTTCCGACACCAGCATGATCACGACCTACAATAAAATGAGTACAGCCATAATTCTTTCTAACCATGGCATGGAACACTGCCTCTCTCGGCCCTGCATAACGCATAGCTGCTGGGAATACTGCTAGGAAGACACGATCCTCTGGATAGTAATTTTTTAATAGTACTTGATAACTTTCCATACGTACATCGGCTGGAATATCATCCGCTTTTGTTTCTCCTACCAATGGGTTTAAAAATAAACCATCCACTATTTCAAGGGCTGATTTTTGGATATATTCATGGGCACGATGAACAGGATTTCTTGTTTGGAATCCGACTACTGTCTTCCACCCTTTTTCTGCAAACACTGCTCTCGTTTCCGCCGGGTCTAAGTAAAAGCTACTAAAATCTGTTTTTTCTACTTTCTTTAAAAGATTAATTGGGCCGCCAAGATAAATATTTCCCCGGTCATACATTTTCTTGACACCAGGATGTGCTAAATCATCGGTACGATAAACGGAAACAGCCTCTTTATTTTTATCAGGAATATAAATATCCTCCACTGTAAGTACACCATACACTTCTCCTTGATGTACTAATTTTACGGTTTCGTGAAGTTCAATAGTTTCTGATTGTTCTTTTGAAATAGGCAATGTAATAGGAATACTCCACACTTCTCCAGTTGACAAGTGCATGTTATCTACCACTGCTTCATAATCTTTTTGTGATAAAAATCCTGTTAGTGGGCTATACGCTCCGTTGCCAATCAACTCCAAATCACTAAGTGCAATAGTGTCTATTTCTAGTTCTGCCGTGAGTTTAGATACATCAAAATTAGGGTTGTATAAATTAATTAATTTTCCACCATGTGGTTGGCTTAGTGACATTTTTAGCACACCTTTCTTTTTTCGACTATTTTAGTAGTTAACTTTTTTTACTAAGTTATTAATTTTAAATACCGCCACCGTCTTCATAAATAGTACTGTTATCTTCACGAATGGTTTTCATTAAACTTATAATTCCAAGTGTAGCAATACATACACTAAGAATGATAAGAACACTATAGATATCTGCTTTAATAAATAATTGAACCAAGCTATACGAAATAACTAGTGATAAAATTGGAGAAACAAGCCATACCTTAAATATTCTTAACACCAATTTCTTTTTCAGTATCTCATATCCATTCTTAGAAACACCTATTCCTATAATTGCAGAGCTAGTTACTTGTGTTAACGGAACTGGTATTCCAAAGATAGACGCAATCATTACTAATGTTGCACCGGTTCCTGAGATTAATCCTCCTTCAAGCTTGCTAAATTGAACAATTTTCTTTCCATTTGTCTGTAATACTCTACCACCTAAGAAAAAGGCGCCAATTGCAATAAAGAATCCTCCAATAACTACTCCTGTATTCATCGATATGAGATTGGCACCAACTAATGGGCCAATAGAGTTTGCAACATTGTTCATTCCTGCTGAGAATGCTTCAAAGCACCCAATGATAATGACAAAAATCGATAAATATTTTTCATTGTTTGGATTGCGGATCCATTCATTTTGATCCTCTAGCTTCCTTATATATTTCCCAGCACCTAAGGCGATAAAAAAAGAAACAATAGGAACTAAAATCCAAAAGAAAACAATCCATAAAATATTAGCAATATACAAACTTTTGAAGGCCACACCTACTCCTACTACACTACCAACTGTAATTTCACTTGTTGATAGGGGAATCCCCATTATATTAGCAATAAATAAGGAGAGAGCCGCTGATGATAAAATGATTAAGACGATTTTGGCATCAAGGATATCACTTGGAATGAGCCCTTCCCCAACCGTTTTTACTACTTCGCTTCCTCCAATAACAGCGCCTAGAAAAATGGCAACCCCACATATGAGAAGAGCAACTCTTTTTTTAGGAATGGCGCCAGATCCATATGCAACACCAAGACTTGCTGCTGCACCACTCGCGCCAATGTTCATTGCAAAAAACAATGACATAATACCTGCTAAAATAACGATCATATCCCTATACCTCTACTCCTTATTGTAAGTGTAACCCACATTCTGTTTTGCCTTTTCCTGTCCATCTTCCAGATCGTAAATCATCCATATTAATGGCAGGCTGTGTACATGTCCTGCAGCCAATGCTAGGATATCCCTTATCGTGAAGAATATTGTAATCTAAAGAATTCTTATGGGCATATCTCCAAACATCTTTCCATGTCCAATGAATAAGCGGACAAACTTTAACGGACTTGAATTTATTATCTTTATTAAAATATTGCGTATTTTTTCTTGATTCGGATTGTTCTCTTCGAAGGCCTGATATCCAAGCAATCGGTTCAGACAATACTTCATTTAAAGGAATAACTTTACGAATCTCACAGCATTTATTTGGATTTGATAACCAAAGTTCATCTCCATATTGAGCAGCTTGTTCTTCCAATGTAATCGCTGGTTTTTTCATTTCAATTTGCAAATCTGGATACCGTGTTTTTACTTTTTCAATTAATTTATATGTTTCATCAAAATGTACATCTGTGTCTAAAAAGACAATATGTGCATCTTTTTTTATTTTGGAAATTAAATCGATTAGGACAATTCCTTCTATTCCAAAACTACATGCATAGACAATATCATCTTCGTACGTATCATAAGCCCACTTTAAAACCTCTAAGGCTCCCTTTGTTTCCGTTTCACTTGAAAAGTCAACAGGAGGATACGTATCAATAGTTTCATAAGTTAATAATGGACTCATAAAAAAACCCTCCAATCTTATTAGAAAAACGTTAATACCTATTTAAGCAAGGGCAAAAGCCGCTAGTCCCTTTTACCAAACACTAGTTCAACTATCACGGATTATGTGACAATTAACACAAAAAGGCAGCTTTAACCCACTTTCTCAGTTAAAGTTGCCTCTAGTTTTCTAGTCAGCCTCTTTATAAAACGCCTTAATCAGAATATTCCCTCATAACAGGCTACTACCACTTATTTTCCTAAGCGTATTTTTTCATTTTTTTCAATTTGGATTATTTTCCCGTCTTGTATCACTAATGTGACAGATCCAAATTTCATGGTTTTTAGAATTGCCTCTAATTGAGTTTTCACTTTGTCTAGCTGATTTGTTTCCCCCACCAACAAATCCCTCCTTAAGAAAGGTGAAATCTTTATAAAACCTTTTGAATAGCCCTTATGCCAGACATTTTTTGATATCCAATACTCTTACCAAATGGCTGTTTGAATTTTTAGCGTTTAGAAATAGACAAACCCAAAAGATAAAGAAATCCTTCCCATTCGGAAAGATTGTAGGTACTTATTCCTTACCTTATCTTTCAAAATGGTTATCCATTTTGTTGGATTTAGCACCTTGCCTGTGAGCAGGTTGCCGGACTTCTTTGGGCCAATTCCCTCAGTCTCTCTTGATAAGCATCGTTATTTTCTAAATTTTATCATAATTGTTATTATTGTCAATAAGTTTTACTAGTTGTTTAGTCGGAATTATTTTTGGTATCTCCTAGTATTTAAGAAGGGAGATACTCTCTCTCATTATATAAAATAAGATTTTACTAGTGCATGACCAAACTTAAAAATGACCCTTTTTCTTTTGCAAAAATAGCTGATTAGCACTAGGCTACATCAGCTATTTTCCATTTCTTATTTCTTTCTTATTTTTAATAATGGCTTGGCAATGATTGGCGTTAAAATACCTGATAAAATCGCTTCTGGGACCCCATTTGTACCAACAACGGCCAAGATTGCGGGTAGAAGTTTTTCTACATTCACTCCAATAGCATTTGCATAAGGTTCTCTTACAAATAAATAGACAAAGCCAAGCACAAGAATAGTATTGGTTAAGGACCCAATAACACCAGATATACTCATTGCTAAAGTCTCATTCATTCTGTCTTTCAGTACTTTATAAAATAAGATTCCTGCTACAACTCCAATCATTACTCTTGGAAAAACAGATATCAATGGATTTGTGAAAATTATCGGTGCTAGGGCACTTGTTGGAAAAGTGAATGCGCGAATAAACGTGATAACTCCCCATACTCCTCCGATAATCGCGCCATCTAATGCTCCTAAAACAATCGCCGCGATAATAACGGTAACCGGAATGATTGTTAAGCTTAGTGCAGGAGTCGGGATATATCCTAATATCGGAACGAAAGTTTGAATAATTATAATTGCTGAAAGCAGTCCTAGTAGAACCAAGCGAGTTGTTTTATTTTTTTTCTTCATCTGCGAGTAGTTCTCCTTATTAGAAAAAGGAAGGTTCATCACTTTTTCTTCTATATAATAAAATTCCTTTGTTATCATACTACAAACGCTAGTCATTTTTCTATGATTATAGAAGGAATTTCTGCTTTTTCCTTTATAGGATGGAACTAATTACTTCCAGTTATACATTTCACCTAGACAATGTTACTTACTCTGTATAAGGAAATGTCGCTTTAAGAGTTTCCATAAATGTAAGAACATTTTGCTTCTCCTTCATAATTGGAGCAAATAGATAGGATAATCTTCTTGTAAAACGAGTATTTACTACTGGGATAATACACAGGTTCCCATTCTTTACATCTCTTTCTATTACACTTTTGGATAAAAGAGATAAGCCATACCCATTAATAATGGTTTCCTTAATTCCTTGATTACTGCTAATTGTCAAAAATGATTTTGCTCTTAGTCCATTGGAACGAATAACATGATTCAAGTATTCCCTTGTCCCCGATCCGACCTCTCTTGTAATCCATGCTTGATCATGGAGTTCTGAAATCGAAACTTGCTCTCGCTTTGCTAGCGGGTGATGGACAGATGCAACAATAAATAACTCATCCTCCATAAAAGGCACAACCTGCAATTCCTTATTGTTTGTCTGTCCTTCAATTAAGCCAATATCTACTTCATACAATCTTACCGCTTCCACAATTTCCTCCGTATTCCCAATCGTTGCTTGTATTTGCAACTCAGGATGCTGCTGTTGCAAATCAAGTAATAAAGAAGGGAGTATATATTCACCAATTGTAAAGCTCGCACCTATTTTAAGCTCCCCTTTTATCGCATGATGGTGCTCTGTAATATGCTGTCTTGTCTGCTCATATAAGCGTATCATCTGAACCGCACAATCATATAGCATTTGACCTGTTGGGGTTACCTTTAGATACTTGGGTGAGCGGTCCAGTAATTTTGTTTGAAATTCTTTTTCGAGATTTTTTATATGCAAACTAACACTTGGCTGTGACATCAGCAACATTTCTGCTGTCTTTGTAAAATTTTTCACTTCAACAAGTGTTACAAATGTTTTTAAGGCATCATACTGCATGATTTTTTCCTCCATATGGTTTAACTAGTTTAGATGAGTTGTTACTTCCGCTTTTTTGAATGAGAAGGATAGTAGCCAATTATTAAAATTACTAATAGTTGCAATTATTTATATGTATTTTACTAATTCCTTTATTTGCAGTAAAGTACAATTAGAATACGTATCATATGAGGATGGTTTAGGCGTTTTTCTTTGTGCTTGGCTTGGTTTTGGCGTTTTAACGTCTTGTCGCCTATCCAACTTTCAGTCACTAGTTAGATAAATCTACTATTAGATGGTGATTCTAAAAGACATCTATCCAATCCTTAGCTTTTGGAATAGATGAAAGGCTTTTAGAAAAGGCTTTTTTCTAAAGGATTGTTGTTTTATCAATCGAAAAAAAAGAATTAGTTGGAAAAATGGAGCAGCCGAAATACACGAAGAGGCCACGGGGATTAGCGAGACAGCCTGAGACCCCGGAGGCGAAGCTGAGGAGGCTCAGAGCGAGCCCCACGGAAAGCGAAGTGTATTCCGGCTACGGGTAATCGCAACAAACTTTACGAAAACAACCTTAGAAAAACATTATTCCACTGCTTGTTCCAAATAGTAACAGGCTTCTTTTGTTTTTCTAATCCGATTTGTCTGATAGGATTAATAAATATACAGTGACAATCCTCCCTTTTCATTATAAAATGAATCTCAAGAATTATCTTACTAATCAAACAATGCCAAGAAACGTTATTATCTATGCGAGGTGAAAGTGTTGCAGCTTCAAGTAATAAACAGCCCATTTAATCAAGAACAAACTGAATTATTAAACAGCCTATTACCAACTTTAACAGAATCACAAAAAATTTGGCTAAGTGGCTATTTATCTGCTTCCACGACAACAGTGGCAACAGCAGAATTACCTAACTTAACAACTGAAATAACAGAACAAAAGGCAGCAAAGCCAATTACCAAAGACATTACAATTCTTTTTGGTTCTCAAACAGGCAATGCACAAAATCTTTCCAAAAATCATGGTAACCGTTTAAAAGAAAACGGATTTAATGTTACTGTGCAATCAATGAGTGACTTTAAGCCTAATAATCTTAAAAAAATACAAAATCTTCTTATTATTGTTAGTACACATGGCGAAGGTGACCCGCCAGATACAGCAATAGCATTCCACGAATTTCTACATGGAAAACGCGCACCAAAGCTAGAGGGTCTCCAGTACTCCGTATTGGCGCTTGGCGATAGTTCTTATGAGTTCTTTTGTGAAACAGGCAAACAATTTGATAAGCGTTTAGAGGAATTAGGCGGAATCAGACTTTACCCACGTGTAGATTGCGATCTTGATTATGATGAACCGGCAAATGAGTGGTTTGAAGGTGTAGTAAGTGGCTTAAATCTCCAATCGAAGTCAACAGTCACCAATACAGTAAATACAGCACCAACATCTGTCCAAGATTCTGGCTACTCCCGCACCAATCCGTATTATGCTGAAGTACTTGATGTCATTAATTTGAATGGTCGCGGTTCAAATAAAGAAACATTCCATGTTGAACTTTCTCTTGAGGATTCTGGAATTTCCTACGAACCAGGCGATAGCCTTGGAATATTTCCAAACAATGATCCAGAGCTGGTCGACCTTTTAATAAAAGAGCTAGACTTCTCACCAACAGAAAGTGTAACGATCAATAAACAAGGTGAAGTGCTCGCTTTTCGTGAAGCTCTATTAACCTACTACGAAATTACCGTTTTAACAAAGCCACTATTACAAAAGTTTTCCGCAATAACAGCTAATAAGTCTTTAGCTGCATTGCTAGGTAAAGGAAACGAGGAAAAATTAAAAGATTATATGAATGGTCGAGACTTATTAGATCTTATCCGTGAGTTTGGTCCATTAGACACAAATGCTCAAACATTTGTATCCTTGCTTCGTAAGCTGCCTACTCGGCTTTATTCGATTGCCAGTAGCTACAAAGCAAATCCTGATGAAGCACATTTAACAATCGGGGCAGTTCGTTACCACGCAAACGGAAGAGATCGCAATGGCGTTTGTTCGGTTCAAATAGCAGAACGTATCCAGCCAGGTGATAAGCTGCCTATCTATATCCAAAACAATGAAAATTTCAAACTTCCTGAAAATCCAGAAACACCTATTATTATGGTCGGACCTGGAACAGGCGTTGCCCCATTCCGTTCTTTTATGCAAGAAAGAGAGGAAATTGGTGCACAAGGAAAATCGTGGCTATTTTTTGGAGACCAGCATTTCGTAACAGACTTTCTCTATCAAACAGAATGGCAAAATTGGCTTAAGGATGGCGTGTTAACGAAATTGAATATCACTTTTTCTCGAGATAAAGCAGAAAAGGTTTACGTTCAGCATCGTATGCTTGAACATAGCAAAGAGCTATTTGAATGGCTAGAGGACGGGGCAGTTCTCTATATTTGTGGAGATGAAAAGCATATGGCACATGATGTACATCAAACACTTCTTGCTATTATTCAAAAAGAAGGCCAAATGTCTTTAGAAAAAGCGGAAGAATATGTAGCAGCTATGATTCAAAACAAGCGTTATCAACGTGACGTTTATTAATTAATTTTTACAGGAAAGGAGTTTTCTATAAATGGCTAAACAAGTATTAAAAGCACCAGATGGATCACCAAGTGATGTGGAACGAATTAAAGAAGAAAGTAATTATTTACGTGGCACATTAAAAGAATCCATGGAAGAAGAAATAAGCTCTGGTATTTCAGAAGATGATAACCGTTTAATGAAATTCCATGGCAGTTATTTGCAGGATGACCGTGATATTCGCAATGAAAGAGCTAAACAAAAGCTAGAGCCTGCCTACCAATTTATGCTCCGTGTTCGAACTCCAGGTGGAGTAGCAACACCTGCTCAATGGTTGACAATGGATGATTTAGCTCAAAAATATGGAAATCATACATTAAAATTAACCACACGCCAAGCTTTCCAAATGCATGGCATTTTAAAATGGAATATGAAACAAACTATTCAAGATATTCATCAATCCTTGCTTGATACAATTGCTGCTTGTGGAGACGTAAACCGTAATGTTATGTGTAACCCAAATCCGTATCAATCAGAGTTACATAGTGAGGTTTATGAATGGTCTCAAAAATTAAGTGATCATTTATTACCTCGTACACGCGCTTATCATGAACTTTGGTTAGATCAGGAAAAAGTTGCTTTCTCTCCAACAGTGGAGGAAACTGAAGTAGAGCCAATGTACGGAAAACTTTACTTGCCTAGAAAATTTAAAATTGGTATTGCCGTTCCTCCTTCCAATGATATTGATGTTTTTTCTCAGGATCTTGGGTTTATTGCTATTACAGAAGATCAAAAATTAGTTGGATTCAATGTAGCAATCGGCGGTGGGATGGGAATGACTCATGGAGACAAAGCAACTTACCCTCAGCTTGCAAAAGTGATTGGGTATTGTACTCCAGAGCAAATTCTTGAGATTGCTGAAAAAGTAATTACGATCCAACGTGATTACGGTAATCGTTCTGTTCGTAAAAATGCTCGTTTCAAATATACCGTGGATCGCCTTGGTTTAGAGAATGTAGTAGAAGAACTAGAAAATCGATTAGGTTGGAAGCTACAAGAAGCAAGAGAATTCCGCTTCGATCATAATGGAGATCGCTATGGCTGGGAAAAAGGCATCAAGGGAAAATGGCATTTCACTTTATTTGTGGAAGGCGGTCGTATTAAAGATTATGAAAACTATCCTTTAATGACCGGATTACGTGAAATTGCTAAAGTACACACTGGAGATTTCCGATTAACTGCCAATCAAAACCTGGTTATCGCTAATGTTTCAAGCCGTAATAAAAAGAAAATTGCTAATTTAATAGAACAATACGGCATAATGGATGGAAAGCTTTTCTCTGCTCTACGCCGTAATTCAATCGCTTGTGTATCACTACCAACTTGCGGACTAGCCATGGCCGAAGCAGAGCGATATTTACCAGTATTAATTGATAAGATTGAGAAAATTATTGATGAAAATGGATTGCGCGAAGAAGAGATTACCATTCGTATGACTGGCTGTCCTAACGGCTGTGCCCGCCATGCTTTAGGAGAAATTGGTTTTATCGGGAAAGGTCCCGGAAAATACAATATGTATTTAGGAGCTGCCTTTAATGGAAGTCGCTTAAGCAAACTCTATCGCGAAAATGTTGGCGAGGAAGAAATCCTTTCAGAGCTCCGTGTGCTGCTCCCTCGTTATGCAAAAGAACGCCTAGAACATGAACATTTTGGAGATTTTGTCATACGCGCTGGCGTTGTTAAAGAAGTAACAGATGGTACTAATTTTCACGATTGATTGTTGAATAGTTGACACCACTTTAATCATTTTTGATTGGGTGGTGTTTTTTTGGATTGAGGTTGGTGGTGGGGTATCGTTATGTTTGCTGGTTTGGCTGATATTTTCGATGTTTGGCTGATTTCCTTGCTGCTTTGGCTGATATTTTCGATGTTTGGCTGATTTCCTTGCTGCTTTGGCTGATATTTTCGATGTTTGGCTGATTTCCTTGTTGCTTTGGCTGATATTTTCGGAGTTTGGCTGATTTCCTTGCTGCTTTGGCTGATATTTTCGATGTTTGGCTGATTTCCTTGCTGCTTTGGCTGATATTTTCGATGTTTGGCTGATTTCCTTGTTGCTTTGGCTGATATTTTCGATGTTTGGCTGATTTCCCCACCGCTTTGGCTGATATTTTCGATGTTTGGCTGATTTCCCCACCGCTTTGGCTGATATTTTCGATGTTTGGCTGATTTCCCCACCGCTTTGGCTGATATTTTCGATGTTTGGCTGATTTCCCCACCGCTTTGGCTGATATTTTCATTGTTTGGCTGATTTCCCCACCGCTTTGGCTGATATTTTCATTGTTTGGCTGATTTCCCCACCGCTTTGGCTGATATTTTCATTGTTTGGCTGATTTCCCCACCGCTTTGGCTGATATTTTCATTGTTTGGCTGATTTCCCCACCGCTTTGGCTGATATTTTCATTGTTTGGCTGATTTCCCACCGCTTTGCCTGATATATCTATATTTTCATGAGATTTTCCACCATTGCATTTCAGTCCACTATAAAACAAACTAATTTTCCACTCATAGGCCAACCTAATTTTGTATATATTTAAGCTTGTAATACATGAAAAATTCTCTACTAAACAACTAGGAGGCTACATTATGTCTGTTAATCCAGCTTCTCCTTCCTTTCAGCTCTTTGGCGATTCAACTCAGTCTGTGAATTATAAAAGGGATTCCTATAATTACATTACACAATTATTTTCTGATCAATTACCAGCTATACATACTGGGTTATTCAATGTGCATCTAAATCAAGGAATCATCGTACAGCCGCACTGGCATACAAATGTAAATGAACTTGTTTTTGTCATTAGCGGGGAAGTAATAACATCTGTCTTCAATCCTTTTACGCAAAGTATTATGACTTATCATGTAAAACCAGGGCAGGCTTCTCAGTTCCCTAAAGGATGGTTTCACTGGATTGTTGCATTGAGAAACAATACTCATTTTCTTACTATTTTTGATCAACCAACACCGGATATTGTTTATGGCTCTGATTTTCTCCGCTTTTTGCCTAAAGAGATTGCTAACAGAGCTTATTGTGTAAATGAAGCGGCTTATGCAAATGCGATTGCACCTATTAATCAATCCACTATTCTTGGACCACCACTAAACTGTAATCAACATGGCGGCACAATGAACCATCCACACCATGTCACGCAGCCTTCACCTACTACCCATCCTTATATTGATCTCTCCCCTCCGCCTACCCCTTATTAAATGTGATTTGGAGGTTAACACCGTGACGAAGAAAAAATATTATGGATCGGAAACAAAATGTGAAGAGATGAAATGGACTTTTCCGCCTCAACACCAAACAAGACAGCCTGGCTTTGAATACCTTATGGAACCCCTTCCCATTTTTGATAATCCCAATTATATTGGAACAGGTAAATTAAAAGGTCGTACCGCTATTATATCCGGGGGAGATAGTGGCATCGGAAGAGCGGTGGCAGTGGCCTTTGCAAAAGAGGGGGCAAATATCGTTATCTCTTATTACGATGAGCATACAGATGCAGAAACAACGAAACAGGCAATCGAGCATTACGGCAGTTCATGCTTGCTTATTCCAGGAGACTTACGAAGAAAAGAACACTGTGAATTCATTGTGCAAAAAACGTTAGAGGCGTTTGGAAAAATCAATATTCTAGTAAATAATGTAGCTGTCCAATTTTTACAAGAGGACTTAATGTCAATAACAGATGAACAATGGGAATTGACCTTTGATGTTAACATTCATTCCTATTTCCATTTAACAAAAGCCACCTTACCTCATTTAAAAAAAGGAGCTAGCATTGTCAACACGACGTCAGTTGTTGCCTATATCGGTGCAAGTAAAATGATCGATTACGCAACTACAAAAGGTGCGATTGTTAGCTATACAAGAGCACTCGCTAATAATCTTGTAAGCGAAGAAATTCGAGTTAATGCGGTGGCTCCAGGTCCATTTTGGACACCGATCCAGCCTGCAACCAAACCTGCCGAAAGTATTGCCATTTTAGGTACGGATGTACCAATGAAGCGCGCTGGCCAGCCATATGAAATCGCCCCGGTATATGTGCTACTTGCCTCCGATGACGGTTCTTATATCACAGGGCAAACAATTCATGTAAACGGTGGTGCGATGGTTGCTACTTAGGAACTAGCAAAAAGACGACAGTACTTCCCTGTCGTCCCTTCATCATCAGCAAATTACTTTTCTTTTCTCAATACCATTACTTCATAAGGGGAAAGCTCTACATGCTCATCTATTGTTTCCTGTGTAAGCAAATCATAGAAGGATTCCTTTAACATAATGGTTTGCTTTTGTTCGGTAAAATTCATCACAAAGAAGTAATAGTAATCGTCTGATTCTCTTGTTTGAACAGACACACCTTCTTCATGCAAAATGTTAGTTTCTGTATGAAGCTTTACTTCCTGTTGAATTTCTTCATAGAGATCGTCTAAAAAGGACTGTTCTGTTCTAGCCCCTATAAAATAAGTTTTTCCTTTACCATAGCTGTTTTTTACAACTGCAGGATTTCCTTGATAAAAGTCTTCCATATAAGTTGCTAAAACATCTGCTTCCTTATTTTCAAAAATAGTACAGTAATCCTTTATTTCATATTGCTTTCCATTATAAATAAGCGCATTTCGATCTTTTGGATAAAGTGTATCTGTTTCTTTTACTTCCATGCCAAATATACGTTTTAATAGGGCTGGCCACCCTGATAGATGTGCAAGATCCGTATCATCGACAAGACCACTAATATAAGAACTTACTAATGTCCCTCCATTAAAAACATAGCTTTCTAATTTAGAAATAGTCTCGTCAGACATCATATAAAGCATTGGAGCAATAACTAAATCATAGGAAGCAAGCTCTTGATTTAATGTAACTATATCGACACTAATATCCTTTTTCCAAAAACTTTGATAATGCTTTTGCAACGTTTGAGGATATTGCTTTGTTGAATCGGAGAATCCTTGTGCATCGTTTAAAGCCCAGTTATTTTCCCAATCATATACAATTGCTACTCTTGCTTGTTTATGCGTTCCCTTTACTTCAGCAATCTTCTCTAAAGCTCCACCAACTGCTGAAACCTCTTGAAAGACTCGATTCGTTTCACTATTATCATGATCCACTACTGCCCCGTGAAATTTCTCAGAGGATCCTCTTGATTTTCTCCATTGAAAATACAGAACACTGTCTGAACCATGTGCAATAAATTGCATGGAGGATAGCAAATGCATACCAGGTCTCTTCGTTTTATTCACATCATGCCAGTTGACGCCACTTGGTGTACTTTCCATAATGAGAAAAGGCTGTTGTTTTAAAGAGCGATACAAATCATTGATAAAACCAACTTTTGCAGCTAAGTCCTTTGTTTCCTCCCAATCATTGTGCCAAGCAGGATAGCAATCCCAACTAACAATATCCACATGCTTTGCAAACTCACTATAATTCAAACTTTGAAAGGGTATTAAATCATGCGTGTCTGCCATAAAGTTTGTTGTAATAGGGATAGATGGAGAGATTTCCCTTAATGGCACTATTTCATGCTTGTAAAAATCAATTGTTTGGTCAGTGACAAAACGCTTCCAATCTAAATTCAATCCATGTACCATACTCTCTCCAATAGAAGAAGGCGATTCAATTTCCGACCACTCAGTAATCGTATGGCTCCAAAACGGTCCCCACCAAGCATGATTTAGTTTTTCCAATGTTTCATACTTATCTTTTAACCAGCTGCGGAAGTTCGCTTGGCAAAAATCACAATGACAGTCACCACTAAATTCATTAGAAATATGCCACATTAGTAATGCAGGATGATTTCCATAACGTTCTGCTAGTTTTCTATTAATGATGGCAACTTTTTCTCGATAAATGGGAGAAGAAAAGCAATGGTTATGACGTCCCCCCTGCAACATTTTCGTACGCTTCTCAGAAGTTCTTAATACCTCTGGATATTTTTTCGACATCCATGCTGGTCTTGCCCCACTTGGTGTTGCCAAAATTACTCTTCCGCCCATTTTGTGAATAGCATCGATTCTTTCATCGAGCCAACCAAACTGAAATTCACCTTCTGTTGGTTCAAGTGCACTCCACGCAAATACGCCCAATGTGAATGTATTTGTTTTGGCTTGTTTCATCAGTCGTAAATCATCTTTCAATATTTCTGGATAATCGAGCCATTGATCAGGATTATAATCTCCACCATGCAATAAGCGATTATCTGCTACTGTTTTATCTGTCATCTTAATGCCCTCCGATTCTTATCCTTTTGTTCCTCCTGCTGTTAATCCAGATACGAAATGCTTCTGTAAAGCTACAAATACAATCGCAACCGGAATACTTATCAGAATAGCTCCAGCTGCAAAGGTGGTGTAGCTTGCTCCCATTTTATCGCTGACTAATTTATAGAGCCCTATTGGAAGTGTATAGTACTCTGGATTTCTCAAGATTACTGAAGATATCGCAAAATCACCCAATGGAGCAGTAAATCCGTTCATCGCAACTACTGCCAGCATCGGTCGAGATAAAGGCATGAGTATTCTCCAAAAAATCCTTGTGTTGCTAGCACCATCAATCTTCGCACTCTCGTCCAAATCCAATGGGATGGAATCAATATATCCCTTCATCAAATACGTATTCATTGGTATTTGACCGCCGACATAAATGAATATTAACAACCAGTGACTATTGATTAATCCAAGCATTTGCGCTAAAACAAAAATCGCGATTAAAGCGGAAAACTGTGGAATCATCTGTAATAACAAAAATAGCATGAGACCATTTTTTCTTCCCTTAAATCGGAAACGGGAGAAAGCGTAAGCTGTATAGGATACACATAAGATGGAAAATACCATCGTTAGAATACTAATTTTCATGGAATTCATATACCATTTTCCATAATATAGAGTACCTTCCTGTTGGAATAGGTCTTTATAATGACCTATCGTTGGATTATCAGGGACAACACGCGTACTCACCAAGCTATTTCCAGGATTAAAGCTTGCACCAATGGTCCAGACTAACGGATAAATGATAGCAGCACATACAAAAAGTAAAAGAAGGTAAGTCAGCGTCATTCGAATCGTCCGCTGTTTTTTGATACTGACTATTTTTTTCGTCATCTTATTTTACCTCCTTAAACGAATTCGTTCTTCTGAATTGCCATAAAGCAATGCTAATAACAAAAATACTTAGTAGAATCGTTAATGCAGCAGCAAGCGCATATTGACTGTTCTGCATCGTTAATTTATATATCCAAGAAACTAAAATATCTGTACCGCCTGCAGTGGAGCCTGGAACTGCTGGCCCTCCAGCATTAAACAAATATATAATATTGAAGTTATTAAAATTGAACGTGTATTGCGTAATGATAATTGGTGCCATTGCATATAAAATTAATGGCAAGGTGATATTCTTAAATTTTTGAATAGGCGATGCTCCGTCAATAGTAGCTGCTTCATACAAATCATCTGAAATAGATTGAAGTACCCCTGTTGTTACAATAAATATATATGGGAACCCTAGCCAGCCTTGAATAAGCAACAATGCAAGTCGCGTCCAATTCGGACTTGTTAGCCAAGGGATGGCATCTATTCCAAGGAATGCCAAGATAGAATTGTTAATTGCTCCAAAACTATCATTAAACATTCCAGCAAAAACTAAAATCGTAACAAATCCAGGAACTGCCCATGGCAATACTAAAATGGTCCGAAAGAATTTTTTAAAGCGTAATTCCTTCTGGTGAACGACCACTGCTAAGAATATCCCAATTGCTACTTGAAGCGTTGAGGCGATTAATGTCCAAATTAATGTCCATCCTAATACATCAAAAAAAGTAGCACGCCATATATCAACAGTAAATATTTTCTTAAATGTCTCCAGCCCTACCCAATCCACTAAGTTAGCTGGTGCTGAGTGATATAAATCGTAATTAGTAAACGCAAGGGCAAAACAAAATAGAATAGGAAAAATAACGGAGAAAACAAGTAAAATAAAGGCTGGACTTGTAATGATATATGGATAGCCTTCTGCCAAAAGAACTTGATACTGCTCTTTTATAGAAGGAATATCAAAGCCTTCTTCTCTCCTCTTTCCGATCGCATAAGCGTCTTTTATATTAAAGTAGTAAAATGCTAATCCGAAAAAAATTACAATTAAAGCGATGATCCCTTCTGCCAGCAAGAAGATCGAATTATCCCGGGGTACTTGTTCACCAAGTGTAACAATCCCCCAAAGCCCCATATTAAATAAATCCTTAAAAACAATAATAAATGCGATAGAAAAGACAAGGAAGAATGCTCCCTTACCCCACTGCTTATTATAAAACTGTCCTAATCCTGGAATAATGGATAATAACGCAGCCTTTTTCGCAAACTTTGTATCCTTATCAACTGTATTTGCCTGGAAGCTCATACCTAAACTTCACCTCTCTCCTTTTAAAAGGGACGAGTAATTTTTCGTACTGTCCCTTCTTGTCTCAAGTTAGTTTCCACTATTCGCAGCAATAGAACCTTTAATTGTTTCTACTGCCGTAGTTAGAGCTTCTTCTGGTTTTGCTTTTCCAGTAGCAATCGTTTGAAGTGCAGAGTCAACAGGTTGCCAAACTGCATCCATTGCTGTAATGCCTGGTGTTAGTTGAGAATATTGAGATTGATTGGCTACCGCCTTCGCATTTTCACTTTCTGTTACAGCTGGATCCTCTGCCAATGCTTTCACTGCTGGGACCTCTTTCGTAATTTCATAACGTGTTTTCGAATTTTCTTCATTCGCTAAAAACTTTACTAACTCTTCCGCTAACTCAGCGTTTTTGCTATATGTGCTTACGTTATAGCTTTTAACTCCGATAAAGGAGCCCATATGCTCTCCATTCGCTAACATTGGAAGTTCCGTTACCCCGTAATTGATGCCTGCTTTTGCATATGGTTCTAAATTCCATGGTCCAGAAATAACTGCCGCTGCTTTTCCTTCTGTAAATAGAGAGTCTAGAACGTTAATACCTTGCTCACCGATAATGCCTGATGGGAATAATCCGTCTTTATAGAATTTAGAAATATATTCTGCTCCATCGATAGCTCCATCGTTCGCTAAGCCAATATCCTCTGGATTATAAGTGCCAGAACTATCCTGCCCGAATACATAACCGCCATATCCGCTTAAAACACCATTTGCATAATAGATTTGATCCCATAATGCCAATAATCCATAATTACCGTCCTTTGTTACACTTTTAGAGAACTCGTACCATTCTTCGGTGGTTTTAGGCAATTGGTCTTCACTCACTAAGTCCTTGTTATAGTATAAAATGGTTGTTTCTACTGCTTTAGGAAGCCCGTATACTTTACCATCTACAATTTGAGAATCCATCGCTGCCTCTGTATACGATGCCTTAAGGGTATCATCCACTGTGATTTCTTTTAAAATCCCTTCTGTGACAGCTGTTCCAATTTGATCAGCGGGAATCGTAATAACATCAGCACCTGTGCCTGCAGGACCGTCTAATCGTAAATCCTCTAATTGATCTGCATATGCTTTTTCTTCCACTTTAATTTTCACATTATTTTCTTCTTCAAATTTTTTAATTGCATCTGCAATCCCATCGGATTTACTTTGATCTTCCCATACAAGGAGATCATATCCATTATTATTTTTCTTGGAAGATGTATCGTTATTTGTTTCACCAGACGGTCCACAACCTGCTAGTGCCAAAGCTAAAGAACTACTCAAAAGTATTGTTGTCAGCCTTTTTTTCATCTTTTTTTCCACCCTTTGCTTTAATATTTTACTGAAAACGTTTTCTAACAAAAGGATACTACACATCTATTTCTTTGTAAATATATTTAGTAACATTTTTTATTTAATAAGTAACGATTCAACACCAAATAAATTTAACCTTCTTATAAAAACCAATCAATCACTTTACTTACCATAGAACAACCGAAGGAAAACAATTTACTAAAAAACATTACTAATTTATTAGTAAATAGCTTATAATGAAAGTATTGTAGAACAGTGCTTTTAGGAGGTTTACATGGTCACCATTAAAGATATTGCAAAAAAAGCAGGTTTTTCTCCATCGACCGTTTCAAGATTATTGAACAATGATTCAACACTTTCCATTTCTCCAGAAACTAAGAAGAGAATTTTAGATACGGCGCTTGAATTAGGCTATGAAAGAAAAAGTATTCAACCATTAATAGAAAAAGTAGCACTCCTTTACTGGATCACGGAAAAAGAGGAGCTAGAAGATGTTTATTTTAAACAAATGCGATTGGAATTGGAGAAAAATGCTCTTAATCATAATATAGAGTTGCATTTGTTTAAACACGAAGATGGCGTCAAAAGTATTCCTAATGATATATCCGGCTTTATTGCTGTAGGTGCATTTTCAACAGAAGAGATACAAAAACTAAGAAAGAAAACAAAAAGGGGGGTTTTCATTGATACAAACCCCGTTCCAGATTTATATGATGCTGTTCTGCCGGATACAGTAAGAATTACAAAAAAGGCAATTGATTACTTTATTGAAAAAGGACATCAAAAAATCGGATTTATCGGGGGAACATACCACAACCCTGATACAAATGAGGATGAAATGGATATTCGGGAAATTACTTTTCGTACATATATACAGGATTTAGGATTACATGATGAAAAGTACATATTTGGCGAAAGGCATTTCTCTGTAAACGATGGCTATACTGTTACGAAAAAAGTAATTAACGACTTAAAAGAAGAGTTACCAACTGCCTTTTTTATTGCTTCAGATCCGATTGCAGTTGGAAGTCTCCAAGCTTTTAATGAATATAATATATCGATTCCAAACAGAGTTAGTATCATAAGTGTTAATAATATTAGTGTCGCGAAGTATATATCACCCCCTTTGACTACCTTTCATATTGATATACCTGAACTTTGCAAGACAGGGGTTTCCTTGCTTTTGGAGCAAATCTTAGATCAGCGAAAAATACCAAAGACCGTTTTGCTTCAATCGGAATTAATTGAACGAAAAAGCGCATTATAAAGAAACCTTCCATAAGTGGGGGTTTTACCTTATCCCCCATAATGGTTAGTTACTCTTATCGGACCTTTACGGATTAAGAGTAAGCTAAAAAGACAAAAAAGCATCTATTCGGATGCTCAGGCTGTCGAGAAAGTCTCGACAGCTTTTTTTACAATTCCGATATACAACATATAGTGTTTTAATAATACCTTATATTCCATATGTTGTGGTAAAAATCAATTAAAACATCAAAAACCCCCTTTTTCAAAATCATACTTTTAAAAATAGGGGGTTTTTCTACAATCTGAAGCATCTATTCGGATGCTTTTTTTCATATTTTCTTGCTATCTGGGTAAGATAATAAAATCCTATCACGACCAGAAGGAAGGATAATTTGCAACTAGACGGGTGATTATAGTGGAACGGAAGATATTAAGATTTCTCTTATTTTTGGGAATTGGGCTTTTACCAGTTATTTTTAGAAAAAAACCAGTAAAGGATTGGTTTCTGGTTTTCTTTTTTAAAGGCTATGTGTCCAGCTTTATTGATAGTATTGTTACTACTGAAAAATGGCTTAATTTCCCTGTTCGATTTCTCCCCAAAAATTTTCAAATCAATATTTTATTTGATTATCTGTTATTCCCAATCACTTGCGTCGCTTTTAATCAAATAAGTTATCATTCCAAAATACCTGGAATTATACTCAAATCCTTTTACTTTAGTATTCCAATGACTATCTTGGAAGCTCTGTTCGAAAGATACACAAATTTAATAAAATATAAAAAGGGCTGGCATTGGTATCATACTTTGTTGACAGAAACATGTACTTTCTTACTTTCCAGAACTTGTCTTGGCATTATTCAAAAATTTGATAAGGAAGACAAAAAACAATCGATCCATTAATGGTCCGATTGTTTTTCTCGTTCAAGAAGAACGAGCAGCTCTTGAAGACTTGTGATTTCGTATGTTGGTTGCACATCTAAATTATTTTCCTTTTTCAATGGATTGACCCAGCATGTATCAATTCCTGCATTGTAACCGCCTTGTATATCGGCGCTTAATGAATCACCAATAATTAAAGTAGACTCTTTGTTGATCTGTGGAATTCGCTCAAAGCAATAATCAAAGAACTCCTTCATTGGCTTTTGATAGCCAGTGTCTTCTGAGACAAATACTGCTTTAAAATATGGGTATAGTCCAGAGGATTTTAAACGCTTCTCTTGCGTTTTAGATATACCATTGGTCACAATATATAAATCAAAATGATTTGAAATCTTTCGTATTAGATTAAGCGCTCCATCTAGTAACTGACTTCCTTCTCCTAAATACGCACGATAGCTTTGCTGTAATAAAACGCCGTCTACTTTCTTGCCCAGCTTTTCAAAGAAGAGCGTAAATCTTGTATTGACTACCTCATCACGCGTAATTTCTCCTCCTTCAAACGCCTTCCATAGACCTTGATTTAGCTCTTGATACTGCTTTTTCCATTCATCACTGTATGATATCCCTTGTTCCTGTAGCAATAAGCGAAAAGCTTGATCTTCTGCAGCTACAAAGTCTAATAAGGTATCATCCACATCAAAAAGCAAAGTTTGATAGTACTTTATGTTCCTTTTTTCCTTAGTTGCTGGAGTCGTATTTAGCATTGTCTCTCCCTTATTATTCAATAATCCCTGCATAAAAATCCTCTCCTATCTTTTCACCAGTTCTTTCACTGGCTGTTTCTTCTCTGATGTTCCACCCATTTTAAAAACAAGGATTCCACCGATAATGACCAATACTCCAATTAACTGCTTTGAAGTAAATGGAACTTTATCTAATCCCAATAAACCGAAGGAATCAAACAGCAAAGCAAAAATAAGCTGAGAAGATAAGGAGATCGAAACAGCATATGTTGCCCCCAAATGTCTAATCCCCTTTGTCATACAAACAACAACACCGACCCCGATAATTCCACTAAACCAGTACCATGTCTGCATATTTTCTAAATGAAAAAGTCCTGTTCCTTCCGTAATAAAGCCCAGAATAAAAGACGCAATAAACCCTAACGCTAACACAAGCGTTGTAGTAGCCCAAAGGCCCGCCTTCTGATTTACTCGATTATTAAATATATTTTGCAACCCAACAAGACTACCGCTAATAAAAGCAATAAGTAAGCCATAAATCATATTTTTTATTCACCCAATCCTTCTTCATAAATACTTTTACCAGCTAAATTTGTTAAACCATCACGATTTTTCACCACAATAAACCCTTTTTTCCGTTCAATCAAGCCATCCTGACAAAATTGCTGTATCACTCTGTTTAAATGACGGTAACTAGTACCAATTAGATTGGCTGTATCTTTTAGGTTAATCTTATTACGCTCCGTATCATATAATGGATCCTCCTTATCAAAGGAAACAGACAATAAATAACTAGCCAATCTTACTTCGACTGGATAAAATAAATTGAAGCGCATCGAACTTGATTTGATATAAAACTTCTTCGTGATAATATCCAACAAAAACTGTAAAAAGGGTGCATAATCGCTCACATATTGTTTTAAATGTCGTTTATGAACACCGATCATCATTACGTCTGTTATAGCTTCCACTGTATTAAGAATATCCGTATCTCTTATATATTCCACGTCGCCTACCATTTCCAATGGCGTTTTAAAAGAAAGGATTAATGTTTTTCCTTCCGCTGTAGTTGTATATATTTTAATTTTCCCATCCACCAAAATATAAATATATTCAGCCGTCTGCCCTTGTGTACAAATAAACTCCCCTTGTTTAAAGGCATAAAGGTGTAAATGCTCTTTCAACTTCTCAGGAAAAATTGCTTCTAATTGAAATGTGCGAATATATTCTTCTACCTGTTCCAGATTACCAATTACTTTCATGAATGGTTCTCCTTACATTTTTAATAAAAGAACACCTATTATCATCATACCAATGCCAATAAACTGCGGAGCCTTCATTTGCTTTTTTTCTAATCCGAACCAGCCATTGCTATCTATTATAAAGGTCATAAATAGCTGTGCAATTAAAGCCGTTGAGATTGTTAATGTAGCGCCCACTAAATGCATCGCTGTAATCGTACTAAAAATAATAACTGATGCAAAAGATCCTCCAGCCAAATACAGCGGCTTTACTTGTTTATATTTTGAAAAGGTTTCTTCTTTAACAAGCAATAAGATTAAAAAGGCAAGTACAAACCCGGTAAATTGTGTAATTGCAGCTGCCTGCCATGAACCAATATCTTGGCTAATTCTTGCATTTGCCACTCCTTGTAGAGTAATAAATGCACCACCCATATATGCAAATAAAATACCTCTCATTTGTTCGACCCCTTGTTATTTAATTTCCTTTTTAAAGATAATCGAATTCTAAAAATAGGAAAAGGACATATGTCCTAAATATGCCCTTTTCCTAGTATAATCTTTTTTCCATAAAAAAACCCATCTGAAAAATAAATTTCAGACAGAGTTTAGCTTGCTATCTTATCTATTAATTAAACAGTTTGTGCTACTAATTTAGTTCCAGCAGCAGTTACTTTTTGTAGACCTTCTTCAATGATAGAAGCAGCTTTATCAGGCATTGCATTATGACCTTCGATAATCACTTCGTCAATGATTTCCATTCCGAATACGCCGCCAAATACAGCACGCATATAGTTAACTGCCATTTCAGATGAAGCAGCTTCTGGAGTAGAATAAATGCCACCACGAGCATTTAAAAGAATTGCTTTTTTATCTGTCATTAATTGGATCATGTTACCCTCTGCATCAAATTTAAATGCAAAGCCTGCAGCATATACATAATCAATAAATGTTTGTAATTTAGCTGGAATAGTTAAGTTCCAAAGTGGGAATGCAAAAACTACTACATCAGCAGCTGTTAAAGCATCCATCGCTTTTTGTTTAGCAGCTAATAAGCGTTGTTCGATATCTGTTAATTCTTCTCCGCTTTGTACTTTACCAAAAGCATCAAATAATTCTTGACCAAAGTAAGGAGTATCTTCTGCATATACATCATATACATTTACATTAAGGTTTTCAGCACCTTTAATAGACTCCATAAACGTTTCATACATTTTGCTTGATACAGCTTCAGAAGCTGGACGATTGTTTGCTTTTACTACTAAGATATTCATTTTATTTCATTTTCCTTTCCCTATTTCAAATTGAAATCTAATGTGAATATAATAACAAAAAAAATACCTCAAAGGCAAACATTTTTAACTAAAGATATTTCCATTAAATATTTCCAATTAAAATGCACATAATTCATTCCACTGGAACAAGTAAAAAAGTAGAATAGTATTAAATAAATAGAAAGGTTGATGGGGATGAAAATTATTATCGATCATGTTACATCAAAAGAAGTTATCGCTTTATTAGAAGATCATTTACATAGCATGACCCTCCACTCACCGCCTGAAAGCATACATGCTCTTGATGTAGAAGGATTGAGAAAACCAGAAGTAACTTTTTGGAGTGCATGGGAAGACGGGGAGCTAACTGGCTGCGGTGCGTTAAAGGAACTTAATAACAAGCATGGAGAGATAAAATCGATGAAAACATCTCCTCATCACTTACGCAAGGGCGTAGCGAAAAAATTACTTGTCCATATTATCACAGAAGCCAAAAATCGTGGTTATAGCCGATTAAGTTTAGAGACAGGTTCCATGGATGCTTTCTTGCCTGCTAAAAGACTATATGAAAATTTAGGATTTCAGTATTGCGGCCCGTTTTCGGATTATGTGGAAGATCCGAATAGTGTGTTTATGACGTTGAAGTTATAACAGGGTGCCAGTTTTTTCAATCATAATCCGATGATTTTGTACTGAACATGAAGTCGGCCACTCAGTTTTTCTTCGAATCTTGATGAGACGATAGTAAACTGAGTGGTCCTCTTTTATCAATTTCATTAGATGCTACTCAAGTGTTCATGAATAATTTTCCAATTTCGTTCACTATCTTTTACAAAAACATTTGTTGCTCGTCCACTTCCTTTTATAAATTTCCCTTTAAAATATCCTTCATAATGATAATTGTAAATACATGTTGCCGAGTCATTCTCCACAACTAGCCACTGTACATCTGCGGCTGAATACTTTTCTTCCTTAATCGTATCCCATGCAATCTCAAAATATTTTTTTATTTCTTCCATACCTGTACATGTTTTATCTGTAAACCAATATACCGCTTTTGGATGTAATAATCGTTCAACATTTTCGAAGTTATGAGTGTTTGTCGCGTCAATATATTGTTTTAATAGATTAATAGGGCTCATTTTAAAATAACTTCCCCTTTCTGCTTTTTATTTTCGGTATATTTTCTGAGATGTAGCTAACTTATTCAGTAAAATTCTTATTCGCACTTCTTCTTTCCATCAATACAACATCTCTCCAAACTCCATCTAACTTGCCAATTTTCTCACGCATACCAACTTCTCTAAATCCGCAGCTTTTATGAAGCTGGATGCTTGCAATATTTTCTGGAAATATACCTGATTGCAGTGTCCAATAACCACTTGATTCAGAATGTTCGATTAATTTGACCAATAAAAATTTCCCATATCCTTTTCGCTGATAATCTGGGTGCAAATAAAGACTATGCTCGCCTACCCCTTGATATACACTGCGATTTGATACTTTGCTGATAGCAGTCCAACCGATTACTCTATCTGCGTCTTCATCCAGTAGAACAAAGCTGGATGATAAATCTTTACTGCTGCTCCACTTCTCCCAAGTTGGAACACTCGTCTCAAATGTTGCCTGCTTTGATTGAATCCCCAACCTATAAATATTCGCTACCTCTTCCCAATGATCCTCCGAAATCTGCCTAAGCTTTACGTTCATCCTCTCTTTCCTCCTTAATCTCACACCAGTCTCCTTGCTTTTTTCCTACTTCTTCTATCATAATAGTTAATTTATTGCATATTGTAATTATTTAATTTTGACTGCTTAAATCGGAACAGGCCTTTTACAATTCTCTGCTAAAAATAATTAGTTCTCCTTTTGGCCCCATTACTCTTCTTCCATTATCATCAAATCCTGCTTTATGGTATACGTATTGGGCTCGAGTATTTTTCACATTTACAGCCAAGATTACTTCCTTTTTAGCTGGAAATTGTTCTTTCACAAAAGGGATTAATTGCTCCATTGATTCCCTTCCAATTCCCTGCCCCTGATAAGAATGCTGAATAGAATAAGCCCGCATTAAAATCGCCCCTTTATTCTCACTATAATCTTTTACTCCGTCCCAGCCATGAAGGACAAAAAAGCCAGCAACCATACCATCTTTTAAGATAACGACCGGATGGCGATCCTCTTCCACTAAACATTTCTCTAGAGCATCAAGAGGTGTACTCGTATAATATAATTGTTCCTCTGATAAAAGGTAATTTTCCAGCTCTGGTTTATATTTTTCTTCATAAAATGCTAATGCGATAGACAAGTTTCTCACCTCAAATTTTTTGTAGCTTATCCGATAACTTCTTTACAAGTACTATTTCATCTCTAATAGAAATTCCGTCATTTCCATGGAAAGGTATCTATCTCAGGGCTTCCCCACTGAGATTGAAAAAATAGCTGTACTTTTTCACAATTGGTTTCGTTAATAGAGGTCATATTCATATTAGTTCCTTCTCCATACAAAGGTATTTGCGATGTCCTTCCGGCTTAGATTTATAGAAAATCTCTCCTCTTTCCACATAGTCACGCTTTTTATATAAATTTAAAGCTTGAAGGTTTCCTGAAAATGAATCTAATCGGATGCTATCATATCCTTGGGCAAGGGCATATTCTTCCATATATTGTACAAACGTAGAACCGATCCCTTTTCCTTGATAACTGGGATCAATCATGAAAGAATGAATAATCAAAGGCTTATTTCGCTTCCACTGAATAACCTCCCACTCCCCTGTTTGCCATTCATTTAATACAACATGTCCAACTATCCTGTCTTCTTTTAATAAAACGAATAATACTTTATTATCTATGCACACTTGAAAATATTCAATATTTGGATATTGATCGTCCCACTGAAAGATATTTTGCTTTATTAAATTTTCTCTACATTTTAAATAAATCTCATTAACTTCCTCTAACATATAGGCACTTGCCATGATAAATCGCATTTTCATTCCACCTCTTGCCGTTTATATTACTTGAATCTATTCTACCATTACAGTTCTTCTAAGCGATGTTTTTTCTAAACTAGTAGGGAATCATGGGGACGGTTCTTGTGCTTCCCTTTTCTCTACTAGAAAGAATAGAAGCACAAGAACCACCCCTTTAATTCCTTTAAAATCGTTCCAGCATTAAGTCTGTATTCACCGCTATAGCAGTCTTACTTCCATCTGCAGCGGACAGGAGAATAGAGGATGAAGCTACCTTTTCCACTTCTCCTGCCACATAAATATTTTTGACTGTTGTGCGGCCGGATCCATCCGTTACTATTGCCCCATTAGGATGAACTTCTAATCCAAGGTGTTCCACAAACTGATTGGAACGGTAATAAGAGGGAACAACAAAACCACCAGTTCGTGCCATTTTCCTTCCTGATCTAAACTCGATTTGTTGAAGGAATCCATTTTCTCCAATTATGCCTTTTATCGGTTCTGTGATAATTGGGATATTTCGCTTTTGAAAAGCCCCCTTAGTCTCTGCTGAAACAGCTGCTCCATTAGTTGTTATCACTAAATCCTTTGACCAATTATAAACTAATTTCCCCATATGTAAGATTTGCGCTTCGGTATGGACAATGAGAATAAGGGCTTGATCCCTTAGTTCCCACCCATCACAGTACGGACAACTAAATAGGCTTTTTCCATAATATTGTCTCACATTTGGAATCGGGATTACCTCTTGAACTCCAGTTGCTAAAATGATTTTCTCCGTTAAGTATTCTTCGTGATTCTTTGTTTTAACAAGAAAAGCTCCTCCTGCTTTTACCTTTTCGATTTTCGTTATTGTAGCTCTATGGTAAGAAATACTTGGGTATTTCATCAGATCATTTATACCTAAATCTTTAAACATTTGAGGACTTATCCCATCTCTCGTAAGAAAACCATGTGATTCATGGGTTACTCTATTCCTGTTCGTCCCATCATCAAATACAGCAACCGTTCTTCTTGCCCTCCCTAACATAAGCGCCGCACTCATTCCCGCTGGACCAGCCCCTATAACCACACAATCATAAACATTCATCTCAATTGGCCCCCTTTTTGCTTCCATTTAAATTATATGAACATTGTTTACTTTGTAGTGCTAGAATAAAGTGAAACTTCCATCAGTGGGGATTTTCCTTCCTCCCCCACTGATGGTTAGTTGAACCAATCGGACCTTTACGGACAGTTGATCTCCCACCTATCTTCCTCGTATACTCATAAGCTTGAGGGGAGAGTCTTACTGCCTGTTAAGAGTGGGATAAAATTTTTATAAAATAGAAACCGTTCTTCTGTTTGCTTTGTCTAAACAATAGGTAGAAAGGAGAGGGAAATGTGGAAAAGCATGAAAGAGATAAATTGCTCACAAACGCGATGGATGTATATGGCCATTATTTAACCCGACTTGCCTATGCCCTTGTGAAAGACAAAGAAAAAGCAGAGGACATTGTGCAAGAAGTATTTATCCGTTATTACTTACATCTCGAACAATTTGAGGGTCGATCTAGTGTTAAAACGTATTTATATCGTATGACTGTAAATGAGTGCCGAAATTATTTTAAAAGCTGGGCCTTTCGAAAAATAGAAGTTTCCAAGCTTGCTAGCACTTTTCTAATCTATAAGGAGACACCAGAAGAAGCCTATTTAAAACAAGAAGATAAGCATTATCTTGCCGCATTGCTTAATAAACTTCCAGCTAAATACAAGGAAGTCATATGGTTATATTACTATGCTGAATTATCTATAAAAGAAATTAGCGAGATATTAAACTGTTCCAGCAACACTGTTAAAACAAGACTAGCGAGAGGACGGAAAAAAGCGCAATTAACCATAAGTGAGGAGGAAATAGATCGTGCCAAATAACATTAAACAATTATTAGATGAATCAATCCCAGCTGATATCACCCTTTCCGAAGAAAATAAACAAAGAATTTTACGAAAAGCAAATCAGCAGTTACAAAGTACCATTCATCCGAAAAAACGATTATTTCGTCCCATATTCAGCACACTTGCCATTATTAGCCTTCTCATTATTTTAATTGGTCCGTCGCTATCCAATTGGTTTTCAACAAGATCTTCTTTTAATTTACCATTGGAAAAAGTAACTATTCCAAATGGTGATTATTCTTCTTTCATTCATTCTATCTTTATAAAAGATACAAACGAATTAATTTACGCAGATAAAAAAACGATATATTCTTATTCCCTTACGTCTCACTCACGGGAAGTACTTATTGAGTCTAGTGAGAATATTGATATTTATACACTGGCTGCAAATAAAAATTGGCTTATTTGGGGAGAAAAAAACAATAATATCTATATTTTAAATCGAGAGACAACATTGCAGAAAGAACAGAAAAAGACCGTTCTGGGGGATATTCAACTCCAAGAGGATATGTTAATTTATAATGATGCTTCGGGTTATAAGCAGTTAAATTTAATAACAATGGAGGAAACTAACCTTCATGATTTCACCGGAATAGGCAGAAACAGCAAAGCCGGTTTATATGATAATTTACTTGTTATACCTGAACAGTTTAAATCAAATAACGGAAATACAACTGAATTTTACGTCTATGATCTAACCACTCTAAAACAAATTGGAAAATATGGAGCTCCTTATAAAGCGGCAGAAAATGTTATCTTAATGAACAATAAAATATATGCTGCATTTTCAAATGAGGATGAAAATTCACCTATTTTAGGCTATATCGATCTCACCGATGGCACTTTTCACAAAATAGAGACTCCCCCCTTTAATAATTATGCAGTATATAAAAATTACCTTGCACTAAGTATAGTGGACAAAAATACCGATACAGTAAAACTATATCGATTAGAGAATGAAAATTTGGAGGAACTTCCCACTTTCAATAAAATAAAAGAACGCTTAGTCATGCCCCGCTTCACCGATGATGGAGCCTTAATAGTAAACGGAGAGTCAGCAGATTTTTCGATGTATATACAGGATGTAGAATGAAAGCAGAGGGACGGTTCTTTCGCTTCCCTTTTCAAAATAGCGGAAGCAGTAGAACCGTCCCTCTGCGCACTTACATTACGTATTCCCTATAGCGGTTATAGTCTTCTTCTTTGCATTCGATAGATAGATATACTCCCTCGTTTTTGTATTCGGTTGAAAGGATATTTGCCCTTTCTTTTAAATAAGACAGGATATTTCCTTTATCGTAAGGGATGTTCATTTCGCAGGAAATATATTGTTTAAAAACATTTTCCGTAATAACTCCAATCAATTCATCTATTCCCATTTGTTTTTTTGCAGAAAGGTATACTGTATCTGTTCCTGCCATTGAAACTTCTTCCATTACTAAATCGACTTTATTAAAAGCATAAATAGTAGGGATATTTTCTGCCCCTAGCTCTTTTAATGTTTGCTTGGTTACGTTTATTTGCTCCTTATAATTCGGATTGGAGAAGTCTACGACATGAATGAGTAAATCAGCTTCAGCCACTTCCTCTAAGGTAGATCGAAATGCTTTTACTAATTGGTGTGGCAATTTACTGATGAATCCAACAGTATCTGTTAATAAAAAGGACTTATTATTTGGCAATGTTATATTTCGCACAGATGTTTCCAATGTTGCAAACAACATATTCTTTTCAAAAACCTTTTTTTCTGTCGCAGCGTGAAATTTTTCAATCAGCACATTCATTAAAGTAGATTTACCAGCGTTCGTATAGCCAACTAGTGCTATACTTGGCATTTCTTTCTTTTTCCGCATTTTCCGTTGATTCTTACGTTGGACAACAAGCGTATCCAATTCTTTATGCAGACGACTGATTCTGTCCTCAATACGTCTTCGATCCAACTCTAGCTTTGTTTCCCCAGACCCTCTATTTATTAGTCCAGATCCACCGCCTTGGCGTCCTAATGATTCGCCTAAACCCGCTAATCGAGGTAGCATATACTGCAATTTTGCAATTTCAACCTGTAGCATAGCTTCTTTTGTCTTCGCTCTTTGAGCAAAAATATCTAAAATTAATACCGTTCTGTCAATGATTTTACAATTTGTAGCTTCTTCCAAATTTCGAACTTGTGATGGAGACAACTCATCATTAAAAAGAACTGTTTGCACATCCTTTTCAGCAAGTAAAGCTGTTAATTCCTGAAGCTTCCCTTTTCCAATATAATGGGCAGAATGAACCCGATCCAACTTCTGTGTTACTTCCCCAACTACCTCTATATCACAAGCCTCAGCTAATTGAGCTAGCTCTTCCATCGAATTCGAAAAATCTTCTTTCTGATCATAATGAACGCCTACTATTATCGCCTTTTGTCTTTCTGCCATTTACTATTCCTCCATTCTGTTCATAAAAAAACACACAGGTGGCCGCCTGCGTGTTAAGTAATCGGAAGAAGGAAAAGGAATAACATTTATCCAGAAAAAACCCTAAATTCATAAAAATTGGGTATCTAGAGAAAAATATTATTCAATTTTAATAAATAAAAAGAGAGCACATTTCTCTCCCTTTTTACACCACATCATTATTAATAACGTTAATGAAAGGTTAAATTAAAAATAGGCAGACTAATCCCGATTACTCTACACACAGGCAGAGCCTTTAAGTACTATAAAATTAGTTACATAAAGTATAAAATCGAGATAGAATTCCACATCTTAAAGCAACCCTCCATTCATCTAATTAATTTTATTATACCATAAATGGAAATGATTCGGAAGCAGTAAAACCGTCCCCACGCTTCCCCTTGACATAAAGTTAACTTCATGTTGTATCGTCTAAAATACGAGGTGAGAAAATGTATCAAGTATCAGAAGTTGCTAAGCTTGTTGGCTTATCGATTCCTACTATTCGTTATTATGAAAAATTGGGACTCATTGATGCCCCCATGAAAAATGACAGAGGCTACAAAGTATATGATGACAATATCGTTCAATATTTAGGATTTATTGTTAATTTAAAAGATACCGATATGCCGTTGGAACAAATTAAAAAGTATGTAGATGCTTATAAAGAAAACGATAACCAGCAATGTTATAGTATTTTACAGGAACATGCAGAAAAAATGAAAGCGGAATTAGCCAAACGCCAGCAAATTTTAGAAAAGGTGCAATACAAAATTTCTCACTTTAGTACCCTCAAAGGTGGCGGAAAATAATGCAACAACCATTACTAACAGGAAATTCAGCAAGAACAACGACAGATGAAGTAATTGAAAATATAGATTTAACAGGTAAAACGGTCATTATTACTGGTGGAGCAGCTGGCCTTGGTTTAGAAACAACGAAAACATTAGCAAATGCCGGGGTAACAATTGTTATTCCAGTAAGAAATCCAGGTAAGGCTAAACTTTCTTTAGCTGGAATTCCAAATATTGAGCTTTATCCTGCTTCATTTGATTTAAGCAACAGGGATTCCATAAACTCATTCAGCCAATGGTTCAAAAAAAATCATCAAAAATTAGAGATACTAATTAATAGTGCCGGAATCATGGCTACTCCTCTATCCTATGATAGCTTGGGAAATGAACTACAAATAGCAACAAATTATTTAGGCCATTACTTTTTAACAAAAGCGTTGCTTCCCGAACTAAAGCAAGCGAATGGAGCGAGAGTTGTCCATTTAACCTCAAGAGCACACTGGTTTTCTCCTTTTCATTTTGAGGACCCTAACTTTACACACACGCCTTATGATAAGTGGGTGGCTTATGGACAATCCAAAACAGCTGTTTCATTATTTAGCGTAGCTCTTGATGAACTGTATAAAAAAGACAATATCCGCTCCTTCGCGGTACATCCAGGAAGTATCGTTACAAACCTTTCTCATAATTTAACAGATGAAGAATTGTCCGCAATGGGAGCAATCAATAAAAACGGAGAACGTGGTTACGATAGCTATAACAATGAACATAAAACAATAAAAGAAGGTGCCGCAACCATTGTTTGGTGTGCAACAAGCCCACAATTAGCAGGATATGGCGGGGTTTATTGCGAAAATGGAGATTTAGCTCCTTTAGCCACAGACGATAGTAATCAAAATCGAGTCGGCGTCAAACCTTGGGCTATAGATAAAGGAACTGCACTTAAGTTATGGGAAGAAACTCCTCATTTATTTAAGTGATCATAGGGACGGTTCTTTCGCTTCCCTTGATCGTTTTTCTTAGTATGTGAACAAAAAAAGCGAGGGATCAGTAGAACCGTCCCTCTGCTTCCTTCCTCCGCTTCCTTTATGCTCTTTGTAAGGTTTGTATCGAGCTTGGTTATAAAAGCTTGGTATTCTTTTGTTATATCAATATCTAGATGATTACTTAATACCATAATCCACCGGACAACTTGTGCTTAAGTTCTTCCTTTTCGTCTCCAGCATACCCCCATGTACCACTGCTTGCCATCACTAAAGCGTCCTAGTACACCAACATCTGTTGAAAACCCGAGCATATCTTCTTGCATTGTCCATTTCCTTCCAATACTTAACTGTTCCATCTGGTTATATAAACCACGGATATATTTTGCTTGCTCCAGCGCTTCAGTAAAATCTATTTCCTTGCTCTCTTTATTCATAACGATCCCTTTGATTTCAATTATTAAGGGAATCAGTAGAGCCGTCCCCATGCTTCCCTTTATTCCCATGAAAAGCACAACTAGTAATGTGATCGTTGACTACCCCAATTGCTTGCAGATAGGAATAGATGGTTACAGGACCGACGAATTTGAAGCCCCTTTTTTTCAAATCTTTGCTGACTTTTTTTGAAAGATCGGTTTCTGCCGGGATTTGGCTATCATACTGCCAGTTTGATATGATTGGTTTTCCGTCTACATAGGACCATAAAAATTTTGCAAAACTGCCGTATTCTCGTTGAATTTCCATAATTGCTATTGCATTGCTTTTAACTGACTTAATCTTTAACAGATGTTTAACAACTTCCGTATTGGTTCGGATATTTTCCATTTCTATTTCTGTCAGGTTCGCACAGTACTTTAAATCGAAATGATGAAAAGCCTTCCTATATGCCTCGCGCTTTTTTAATACAATAGACCAAGATAATCCAGCCTGTGCTCCTTCAAGTACTAGCATTTCAAACAAATATTGATCATTATTACTTGGAACACACCACTCTTTATCATGATATTCTCGCATCAAATCACTCGAATTTGCCCATGCACATCTAGTTTCCATCTATTTCCCCATCCTCTTTCCATGAAATCATCAAATAGTAATATAAATTTAGTATAAACTAATTAACCTGACAACATCATGTCATCTTCTGATTCCTCTTCTCCTTTCTTTGAATAATGAAAAGGGGGTACATTCGTTTGGAGACAATCTTCTTTTCTTACAGCAAGAACGATTTTTCCCCCTTTTCTGAAAGCAATTGCTATAGCTTTCTCAATTCCGCTGGAAGCTCCTGTGATAATTATAATTTCGCCTTTATTTGATCCTTCCTATCTACTCACTATATTTTACTTACCTTTCAAATATAGTGAGTATAATATGACTACAGCGTGTCATATTTATAAAACATTTTTAACTGAATTAATAACATTGATAAGGAGAGGACTTTTTACACATGAAAATAAGTAGATTGTTTCAAATTGTATATATCTTACTAGAAAAAAAATCCATAACGGCAAACGAATTAGCCGAAAAGTTCGAAGTTTCTGTTCGAACGATTTACCGCGACATTGAAACACTTACTGAATCAGGTATCCCTATCTATACGACCCAAGGTAAAGGCGGAGGAATTACCTTGATGGACCAGTTTATATTGAACAAGTCACTTCTTTTAGAAAAAGAACAAGATGAAATCTTATTTTCCCTCCAAAGTCTATCTGTTACAAATTATCCAGAAATAGATGAGATCTTAACGAAACTGAGTCATGTATTTAAAAAAAGTGATACAAAATGGATTGAAGTAGATTTTTCATCCTGGGGAAGTGACACAAAAGAAAAGGAATATTTTTCTCTATTTAAACAAGCTATATTAGATCGTCAAATAATCTCTTTTCACTATATAAATTCAAATGGAGACAAAGGCTTCCGACGAGTTCTCCCTACGAAATTATTATTTAAGGACAAATCATGGTATTTAGAAGCCTTCTGTTTAGATAAAGCAGCTTCTCGAATTTTTAAGATTAATCGTATGTCAAAAATAGAAGTAACAGATGATCATTTAGAACAAATGGATAACGTTGAAACTCTTTCGTTTTCTCCCCCATTCCACGATGACCATCAAGAACGAGCCGATTTAGTTCTAAGAGTTAGCCCTGAGGTTAGCTATCGTATATTTGACGAATTCGATGAAGAACATATTACAATCGAGAAAGATGGATTTTATCACATAACAATCTCTCATATGAAAGGAGAATGGCTGTACAGCTATCTCTTATCCTACGGGAACTATTTAGAGGTTATTGAGCCTACAGACATAAGGAAAGAATTAAAGAATAGAATCCAACAAATGCTCAATCTATATTCAAATACAAAATCCAACTCTTAATATGACATAATGTTGTCAGGTATTGGGGGTTAAAGTAGACCATGTACACAAAGCAAAATACTATTTTGAAAAGTGAGGTTTCAACACTATGGATAAACTTCCCCAAATCATATCTGACTATATCAATGTGTCAAATAACTACGATACTCAAGGATACTTAGCAACATTTTCTGAGGATGCTATTATCAAGGAAGACTCATTAGGAAAAGCGCTCGTTGGAAAAAAGGAAATTCAGCATTACTTTGAAACATACTTCATCAATTACCAAACACAAACAAAAGTATTAACATATACCACATCTGAAAATATTATCGACATGAAAGTCTTATTCACAGGTAATTTCCCAGGTGAAGAAATTAACGGGCTATTTAAATTCACCCTTAACTCCTCTGGATTTATTGCAAATTTAGAAGCTGATTTAGAATAAGCAGAGGACGGTTCTTCCGCCCCCCAAAAAGGGAAGCAGGCGAACCGCCCCTCTGCGTCCTATTTATGAATAAAATACCCAATCACTGCACCGACAAGTGCGGGTACTATCCAGCCTAATCCTAGATCGTAAAATGGGAGTATGTTCTCGTAAAATGCCCCAATCTGATTAAAGAACATAAGCTTAGCTTCTGGCATACTCTTAACAAGTGCCTGATAACCATCCAGTATACTTACAAAAAACGTTAATACCATCGCCATTAAGTACACACTCTGCTTTCCTTTGAATAATGGAGAAACAAGTGCAAGTACGATAAGCACAATTGCTAAAGGATATAAAAACATAAGCACAGGTACAGCAAATTGAATAATTTTGTTTAAGCCTAGATTTGCAAATAAGAAAGAAACTGCACATAGGATAAACACAAAGCTTTTATAGCTAATCTTCGGAAATGCTTCATGAAAAAATTCACTACAAGACGTTATCAGTCCTATGCTTGTTTTTAAACATGCAAGTACAATAATAATTGCGAGCAAAATTCCACCGAAAGATCCAAAATAGTGTTTAGCAACAGCTGCAAAGATGAGCCCGCCATTTTCAAACATTCCCACAGCTTGTACACTTGAAGACCCCATATATGTGATAAATCCGTAAATCAGCATCATTAACAACATAGCAAATATTCCTGATTTCCATGTCGTTTTAGCAATACTTTTTACATCACTAATCCCTTTCGCTTTAATTGCATTAATAACAACAATCCCAAAAGCAAGAGATGCTAGAGCATCCATCGTATTGTATCCTTCTTTAAACCCTGTCATAAAAGCATTATTTAGATAAGTTCCTTGCGGCTCTTGAAAACTCCCCATTGGACGAACAAGGCTTATAATTATTAATAGAAATAAAAACAGTAAAAAAGCAGGCGTTAAATATTTTCCTATCACATCCATAATTTTTGCTGGATTTAATGAAAAATAGTAAACCAGTAAAAAGAAAAGAAAACTAAAAATAGCCAAAAATAGAGCGATATGTCCATCCCCTACATATGGTTCAATCCCTACAGCAAATGGAACCGTTGCTGTGCGTGGAATAGCAAAAAATGGGCCAATCGTTAAGTAAAGAAAGAGAGAAAATAGAAAGCCGAATACTGGATGAACCCGATTCGAAAGCTCACGTACCCCATTACTCCCTGATAATCCAATTGCTAATATCCCGAGAAACGGAAGGCCAATTGCCGTAACTAAAAAACCAGCTAGCGCAAGCCAGAAATTTGTTCCAGCAAGCTGTCCAAGCTGAATAGGAAAAATTAAATTGCCTGCTCCAAAAAACATACCGAAAAGCATCGTCCCAATTAGAGCATACGTTGATAAAGAAATTCTTGATTGCATAGTTCTAATACTCCTTCATAAAAATGCATATAAATTAGATAATACGGGAATCATCAAAAGTTCTCAACCACTTTTTAATGAATATTCTAAAAACAACCTTCTTATTTCCTAACTTCCCGTATACTTAACTTCCAAATCATATGGTCATACCCTATATCCCAATAATCCTTAAAGATATAGTCAGGAGTTCCAAACTTCTTTTTCCAAACAAGCTGTGCATGAACATAACCGCTATCTAAGCAGAATGCCTCTACTCCTCTTTTATCCATCTCCTTATAAATTTCCTTCAATAGAAGACTTCCAATGCCTCTTTGTTGATAGTGTGGGTGTACAAATATCGTACCTACTTCCTTTACATCTTTTAATTGATCGTTGGTACATTGACAAATAAGCGCACTAGAAGGACCGAATTCAATTGTACCAATTATTAAATCCTCTAGTTTAGCAATTAAAAAATCCCGTTCCTCCCCGTTGCTTTCCAAATCGATTGCAAGATAACGTTTCTTCGTTTCTATTTCGGCAAGTAAATCCCCCGTTTGATCTTTTATCCCTTCTTTCTGAAAGGTATCCGTTATTACAAGCTTGAAAAAATCATGCAATAAATCAACATCGTCTATTGTTGGTCTTTTAATTGTAATAGGTATCATCTTAGTTCCTTCTTCAAAATCTCTCCTGGTAAGCCATCCATCTCCCCCACCCAATCTGAAGAAAAGCCTTTATTCATTAATATTTTTCTCGAAGCCTTGTTAGCCGGATCTATAATGGCTTTTATAACCCTTACATTTGTTTGCTCCATTAATGACATTAATATCCCCGCAATCGTACTGCCATATCCCTTTCCCCATTGTTCTGGCAAAAGCATATAGCCAAGTTCTGCCTCATCAGACTTTTGTTCGTCTAAAGTCAAATGCCCAAGCCCAATAAACACTTCTGTTTCTGGTTGAAAAAAGGCATATGACCCAAAGACATGATCCCTTTCATTGCGAGTTACTAACTTCTCGAAGTTCGCTTTTGCTTCTTCTAATGGAATGGCTCGCTCTGTAATCTGTGCCATCACTCGTTTATCAGATACTAGCTGAAAATATAACTCAAAATCATTTACAGTAAATTTTCGATACAACATCCTAATCATCCCCTTAATAGTTTATTCATCTTCCGTTCCGGAATTATGACAATCTAGTGAAGTCCGCATATCAAACATCATTTTAAAAAAAGCTAAGGATATTCTAAAACAAAGAAGGGATTATTCAATGGAAAAAAGATTAAATTTGTTAATGTTCAGTGGTGATTATGATAAAGCAATGGCTGGTTTAATCTTGGCCAATAGTGCCCGGGAAATAAATATCGAAGTAACAATGTTTTTCACCTTTTGGGGGCTCTTATTGCTTAGAGACCCAGAAAAAATCGATATGGAAGGCAAGTCACTCTATGAAAAAATGTTTAGTACTCTCACTCCCAAAGACATTGAGCAACTTCCTTTATCTAAAATGAATTATGCTGGTCTAGGTAAAGCAATGATGAAAGAAATGCTTGAAGATGAAGATGCCCCGCCATTGATAGCCTTCTTAAAAGGTGCACGAAAGAAACAAGTAAAGTTTCTTGCCTGCAAACTATCTGTTGATATACTCGGATTTAAGCAAGAAGAGTTTTATCCAGAAGTCGAAATTGTCGATGCCAAGGTCTATCTGGAGGATGCTTTGAAATCAGATATTCAGCTTTTTATTTAAAAATTAAGACACCCATTACTACGCGAGTGAAAAGGGCGGTTAATCTGCTGATGCAAAAGAACCGCCCAAAAAACCCTTAATATATCTCTGTTGCATTAGGATGCAACGTACGGACATGTTTTAAATAGCTTTTCACCTTTTCTGCCTCTTTTATTGAATAACGATAACTCAACTGCTTTCCGACTTCTAATCCTGTTTCCTCAAATAATGCTGTCATCGAAAATAACGCTTCCCAGACTTGATTATACTCTCCACTCGGGTAGGTATCCATGAGTTTCTGCCACGTTTGCTCATCCATATATCGCTTTAAATACTTACTGTTTTTACCTACACTAAGTGAAAAATCTGTTTCGATGCCAGCCTTCCATTCCAGCATTTTTAACAGCATCGCTCTTACAATATTCATATGGTCAATCGCATAAAGGATCTCTTGTCTCCATAACCCTTTGACTACATAGGTAGAGACCCACCAAAATTCATTAAAGCAATCAGCAAACTGTTCGGCTGTCGGCTTTTTTACCCAATAATCCTTATCTGTACTAGGTGGCACATAAGGAAGACTACCATCTTTATCGAACAAAACAATTGTCAGTCCATCCTCTTGACAGTATTTCTCCTTCTCTTCAATTGGAATAAGCATTAAATCTATCCGATTGCCATCTGTAAATAACATAAGATAGGTGAATCTTCCACCAAGCTCTGCTGGAAAAAGCGAGAAATCTTCTGGTGTTTGCATGATGATTTTTTCACCAAAAACATCAATCCAATCTGGTTCAGCCAAAAATGACTGCATATCATCTACTATATAAACAATATCGAAATCTTGAAAAGCATCTTTCGGTACATTCAGATTTGTTCTTGAGCCATTCATACAAACAGCTCTCACTCTATTATCCTCATTCGCTACTTTTAACACTAAATCTAGCATCTGTTGCTCTGTTCGCATCTTATCTCCTCCAATTATGTTTAATCGTTTTTTTCTAATAATTGGCGGCACACGAATCCAAATAGTATCTTGTTATATAAAGTGAAACTTCCATCAGTGGTGGTTTTCCCTCCTCCCCCACTGATAGTTAGTTGAACCAATCGGACCTTTACGGACAGTTGAGCTCCTACCTTTCTTCCTTGAGAGAGGAGTATTACTGTCCGTTAAGAGTGGGATAAAATGTTCTAAAAGGTTCACCGGCAATTGCTCCTTCTAATAAATAATATATGGTCCAAATAATATAGTTAACAAAATAATATGTACCCCAACAAAATAGATAATCCTCGGAGCACCTATCCATTCATTCACTCTTTTTGTCATTATAGCTAAGAAATAAGCAATAACCGCAATTAAAAAGAGGTAGAAATAGGTACTCCCCGTAAATGTTAAATACCCAGGCGCACTTGATAAAATATTGGGCACAAAGAAACGATCCTTAAATAGGACAGCTGCAATTAAATAGACCCCGATACCTGTATGAAAAATCCAAGGTCGATCATAATCTACTGTTCTACTAAAAAATACATACATAAATAGGACAAATAAAATTGGCCATATTAACCAAATGAAGGAAAGCGCAAAGGCAAAGAAGGAAGTCGAAATCATTCCAAATGTCTTTCCAAATGCCTGTAACCAATCTTCAGATGTATGTTTAATTTGTTTGTTTATCTTTGCCAGCTCATTGGAAGAAACATAAACTTTATTGCCAGCTCCATCAAGATCCATCCACGCAACTGTATCCTCATTTAACCATTGAGGAATAGTGGAAATAGCAGCTGTGTTACTGCGTCGTTCTGACTTTGTTTTACCTTCCTCACCTATTTCCGCTTCATAAATATTGAAGCCCTTTTTCTCATTATATTTTGTTTCTGTAAAACCATTCGCCTTAAATAAAAGACGTGGCTTTCCATCTCTATATGTAAAAGCAATATCCAAAATTTCCGTTAACTTGCCGCTTTCTATCGCAGGATCCTCAAACTTTAATTCATACTGTTCAGGTTGTTGTCCTTTTGTTATATCAATTTCAGCAAAATAGTTGAAATACTCTGGTTTTCCTTGCGTTAATTCCAGTTCTTCCTGAAGCAATAATGCCAGCTTTTGCTCCTCAAAAGTAAAGGAAATATTATTCACTATTTTGCCAGGATCGACCTTTACTTTTGTGTTATATAAACGATTGATCTTCCCATTTTCAATACGATATAAAGTGAGATCTACATTACCTTTTGCCTTTGCAAATAACAGAAGGTGAATACCATCCTCCTTTTCCTCTATCGATACCTTTTCTTTCTCTAAATCAATCGCCATTATTTCCGATGATTTTTTTGTTTCAGGATTTAATTGAAAAAGCTTGTTTTCTTTTACATAAAGAATGGTCGTCCGTAACGGAAAGAACGCCTCTACATCTGCAACCAATTGCGTCTTATCTTGGTCAAAAATATTTTTATAGTCAAAATAAATAAGCTGATTATTTCCCTGATATATTTGCGTCCATTTGTCTACAGGTATATCATAATTCTTCTCTTCCGCTATCTGAAACTCCTTGTTCATGGTCACGGTATGCAATTTATTTTCCTGAAAAAAGGAGAACAAGTAATGACCATCCTTTGTTTCTATTATTGCTGGTAATTTATTTACTTGAGATTTCCCAACTAATAATCCTCTACTCCAATCTGGTTCTGGTTGTGCTGTAACCTTAGAAAAATTTTCGACAAATAATAAAAACAGTCCTAATAAAATCAGCACAACTGGTATGATCCAATATAGTTTTTGTAGTATCCAGGTCTTCATCCTACTCCCCCATGCTGTTTCAAATTAATTCTCATTGTATTGCGAATAAAATAATAATAGCATATTTTCTGACAAAATATGCTATATTATTTTATCCATTAGAGGGGTTTTCCTTCCTCCCCACTGATGGTTAGCTGACAATCTGACCTTTACGGATAGTTGATCTCCCACCTATCTTCCTCGTATACTCATAAGCTTGAGGAGGGAATCTTGCTGTCCGTTAAGAGTGGGATAAATCGACAATAGCTGAGCTTCTCATGATTTGACGACCTAATCAGGTCTTGTTAAAATACAGGATGTAAAAGTTTGTGAATAAATTCACAATAATAACTTTTGCATCATTAATATGTTAGAAAGAAGGTGCAAATAAATGAAGAGAATTATTACATTAAGCACTCGTAAACTTAATGATACCGTAAAATATGGTGGCTGTGGGGAATGCCAAACTTCCTGCCAATCAGCTTGCAAAACTTCTTGTGGAATTGCTAATCAAAAATGCGAGAACCCTTGGAACCGATAGACTGCCCATTGTCTACCAAGAACTACCTTTATTCAATGGGGAATATCTCATTCCCCATTGGTTGAAATCCGAATATCACCGTGAAAATTAAACTAACTACATAAGCAAAAGGAGCTTATTTTCAAATGATTCATCAGTATAAACTTAATGGATACAATATTGTGATGGATACTTATAGTGGTTCGGTTCATGTTGTTGATGATCTTGCCTATGAAATCATTGCTCTTTATGAGACGACATCTACTAAAGATATTATTGATGGCCTACTTAACAAGTATACCGCTGACCCTACCATCTCAGAAAAAGCAATTTTCGAGACAATCGAGGATATAGAACACTTAAAAACTACAGGGCAGCTGTTTACAGAGGATGAATATAGAGATTTATCTATCCATTTAAAAAAGCGACGTACATACGTAAAGGCACTCTGCCTCAATGTTGCCCACACTTGTAATTTATCCTGTGATTACTGTTTCGCGAGCCAAGGGAAATACAATGGAGAAAGAGCCCTCATGAGCTACCAAGTTGGAAAAAGTGCCATTGATTTTCTTTTAGAGAATTCTGGGCACCATCGAAATCTTGATATTGATTTCTTCGGCGGAGAACCACTGATGGCATGGAAAGTCGTAAAAGATATTGTCCATTACGCTAGGAGTAAAGAAGCAGAATATCATAAAAAGTTCCGTTTTACCTTTACAACCAATGGCATGTTATTGAATGATGAAGTGACTGACTTTTTAAATAAGGAAATGGATAATGTTGTGCTTAGCCTGGATGGAAGAAAAGAAGTTCATGATCATCTCCGAAAAACGGTTAATAACAAAGGGAGCTATGATTATATCATCCCGAAATTTAAGCGCTTTGTTGAAAAACGTGGGGATAAAGAATACTATATTCGCGGAACTTATACCCATAACAATCTTGATTTCACCAATGATATTTTTCATATAGCAGATCTTGGATTTGATAAACTATCGATGGAACCAGTTATTTGTGATTCATCAGAACCTTATGCATTAACAGAAGCAGACCTTCCGGAAATTTACCATCAATATGAAGTGCTAGCTAAAGAAATGCTAAACCTCGGAAAAAATGGAAACAGCTTTACCTTTTACCATTATATGCTGGATCTTTCTGAAGGCCCTTGCATTCAAAAAAGAATATCTGGCTGTGGTTCTGGAACCGAGTATTTAGCTGTCACTCCATGGGGAGAACTCTTTCCTTGTCATCAGTTTGTTGGTGATAAAGAATTTAGTATGGGCAATGTATGGGCTGGCATCACCAAGCCGGAACTGCAATGTCAGTTTAAAGAAAATAATTGTTATTCAAAGGAAGAATGTCAAAAGTGCTGGGCAAAGCTTTACTGTAGTGGAGGCTGCCCTGCAAACACACTACATGCAACTGGTTCTTTACAAGGCACGCATGACTTTAGTTGCGATATTTTCCGTAAACGAGTCGAATGTTCGATGATGGTGAAAGTTGCTGAAACGCTGCGAGCAATGGAAGAATCAGAATATGCATTAACAGAAGAATAATCCATATTAATTCTGCCTCTATTTCTATAGAGGCAGGCTTTATATCCATTAACTATCTAAATCTTATTCTACTAAACATTAACATGGTATCTTCCTCGAGGCACAACTAAAGGAGTACCTGAAACAGGATCATTAATCACCGTGCAATTAAGACCAAAAATATCTTTTACCAATGTACTTGTAATAATATCTACCGGTTTTCCTTCTCCAACAAGTTTACCTTTCTCAAGTGCAAAAATATAATCTGCATAACGGGCGGACAGGTTAATATCATGGAGAACCATCACAATGGTCGTACCATATTTGCGATTAAGGTCTGTTAGCAAATCTAATATTTCTATTTGATACGTTATATCTAGAAACGTTGTCGGCTCATCAAGAAATAGAATATCCGTTTGTTGCGCTAAAGCCATTGCAATCCAAACACGTTGCCTTTGGCCACCTGATAGCTCATCGATATCACGATTAGCAAATTCTGTTATCTTCATAATTTCCATTGCTTCCGCAACTGCTTCATAATCTTTCTTGGACCAACCACTAAATAAGGCCTGATGAGGAAAACGCCCACGACCAACTAAATCTGCTACTGTTATTCCTTCTGGCACAATAGGAGATTGAGGTAAAATACCGAGAATCCGTGCTAATTGCTTTGGTGGAAATTTGCTAATCGATTTTCCGTCCAGTGTTATGTTACCAGACGAAGATTTAATAAGATTCGATAGCGTTTTTAAGAGAGTGGATTTTCCACAACCGTTTGCTCCAATAATAACACTGATTTTATTACTCGGAATTTCAAGCTCAATGTCTTGTAATATCATTTTATTTTCATAGCCAGATGTTAACTTTTCAGCTCGAAATTCATGTATCTTTTCCATTACAATTCTTCCCTTCGATTCATTCGAATTAATAGCATAATTAAGTACGGAGCACCTAGAATACCAGTAATAACACCTACTGGATATCTAGCAACGAACGCAAACTGGCCAATAAGATCCGATGCTAAAACTAAAATGATCCCCACAAGACCTGCTGGAATAACACTAGAAAAACCAATACCAACTAGTCTTTTGGCGATAGGTCCAGAAAGGAAAGCAACAAATGCAATGGGTCCTGTTGTAGCAGTAGCCAGCGCAATAATAAGTACAGAGCTGATTATCAATATTAGCCTTGTCCTATCTGTATGAATTCCAAGGGAAGTTGCAGTTTGCTCACCAAGTTCTAACATATCTAATCGCTTGCCAAGTAAGATGATAATTGGAGCAAAGAGAAGGACAGCAATAATAAGTGGATAAACATTCTCCATTTTAGCTCCATTTAAACTACCACTTAACCATCTCATGGCTGTAGGTACATCATGATGTTGGCCGATAAGCAATAGATAGGATATTACCGCATTGAGCATTGCTTGTATTCCAATTCCTATTAATATTAATCTACCAATCGAAAAAGAAGAACCTTTTGACAATAGAAAAATAACAATTACTGTGACTAGTCCGCCGATAATAGAGGCAATCGAAACAAAAGTACTACTTGCATGAAGCACAATGATGCAAAATACAGCAGCAGCACTTGAACCAGTTGTTATTCCGATAACATTTGGGTTTGCTAACGGATTACGAAGCATCGTTTGAAACACATATCCAGAGATACCAAATGCAAAGCCAGCAAAAACACCTGCAACCATTCTTGGAAAACGGATGGTTCCCACTGCAAAGGAGGCTCCTTTTACTTGCTCACCTAGTAAAACACTGATTACATCTGAAACAGGATATATAGTGTTTCCTAACATAAGCATCGTCCAGCATAGCGCAAAAGAAATAATTGCTAGGAGGCAAGTCACAAGTATAAAACGACGACGTCTTTTTAATCTACCTACCATAATAAGATTCATTGATTCATTCATCATAACGTACGCATTTTCGCTTTCATAGTTATTAAGATTAAAATAGGAGCACCAATAAAAGCAGTAACTACTCCCACTTCAAGTTCACCAGGACTTCCGATGATTCGGCCACATACATCTGAAATAGTTAATATAATAGCTCCTGCTACAGCGGACATCGGAATAATGTAGCGCAAATCAGGACCAATAATGAGACGAATCACATGGGTTGCAAGTAATCCAATAAAACCAATTGGGCCTGCTAGTGCTGTTGCCGCACCACATAATAGTACTCCTCCAAATGCTGCGATAAGTCTAAGTGTACCAGTACGTACACCTAATCCTGTAGCAACTTCATCCCCTAACGCTAAAGCATTTAGGGCTGGAGCGGAAAACAAGGCTATTAGAATACCGACGATAAGAAAAGGAATAAAAATAGAGATAGAGTTCCAATTTCCAGAACCAACGCTGCCTACCTGCCAAAATCTAAATTGATCCATCACATTTGAGCGCGGGATCATAATTGCCATTACAAGAGAGGATAATGCTGCACTTGTCGCCGCCCCAGCTAAAACGAGTTTAAGGGGGGTGGCACCGCCACTCCCCATCGAACCAATTCCGAATACAAAAATGGCAGTTAAGATTGCTCCTGCTAATGCAAACCAAATGTATTGACTAGCAGTACCAATATGAAAAAAGGATATTCCACAAACGACGAATAGTGCCGCACCTGTGTTTACTCCTAATATGCTAGGATCTGCAATAGGGTTACGTGTGACGGACTGCATAAGAGCCCCAGAAACTCCTAATGCAGCACCACACATAAGACTAAAAACAGTTCTAGCAATTCTTTGGCGAACAACATTTGCTCCGTGTGACTGGACATCAGGATGGAATAAACCATCCATTATTTCGTTCCATCCAACAGTACGAGACCCAAAAGCAAGAGACACCAATATACTTATACCGAGTAAGACAATTGAAAGTATTAATACGCTAATAAATCTTCTCGGAATTACTAACTGCTTATTTTTTAAAACGGATGTATGTTCCATTTATTTCACTTTGCTTACAGCTTCTGAGAGTAAAGTTAAGTACTCATCGATAGAGTATTCAATAGAAAGTGTACTTGGAGTTCCTGCTGCTGCAAGTGGAGTATTATCCTCAATAATAACAACAGATCCTCTCTCTACAGCAGGAATCTTTCCATAAATCGGATCAGCCTGTAAAGCAGCAAGTGTTTGATCATTTCCATATGATACAAAAATATCTACATCGTTTAGTATATCTGCATTTTCAGCACTTACTTCCAAATAGAAGCTAGTTGGATCAGTAATTTGACTTGTAATACTTTCCGGATATTCCATTCCTAATTCTGTCAAGAATTCACCACGTGGATCTGCTGGTGTGTAGATGTAAAACTTAGATAAATCAGCACCATTGACACTTACAAATGCTGCTTTTTTCCCCTTAATTCCAGGGTGTGCACTTGCTTTATCTGCAATTAATTTTTCTGTATCCGCAATAAGCTGTTTTCCTTCTTCTTCCATACCCATTCCCATAGAATTGTATGTTACTTGTTCACGCCAAGTTGCTACCCAAGGATTTTCTTGATAAGCAACAACTGGAGCAATTTCACTTAATGTATCATATTCTTCTTGCGTAATACCTGAATATGCTGCAAGAATAACATCTGGATTAGAATCAGCAATCGCTTCAAAGTCTAAACCATCTGTATCTTGAAAAATATTCGGATTTGTTTCCCCTAATTCTTCTATTTTCGCTTTCGTCCAAGGTAACATACCGCTTTCATCTTGCACTCCGTAGTTTGCTGCTGAGAAACCTACAGGTACAACCCCAAGAGCAAGTGCAACATCATGATTGGACCATGCAATAGTAGCAACACGTTCAGGCTTCTCCTCAATTACTGTCTCACCAAACGCATGTTTGATAGTTATTGGATATTGAGAATCTGTATTTGAATCATCTGATTTTGTTTCATCTGATTTAGGTGTTGACTGACTTGAACAACCCGCTAATAAAAGGATTGCTACAATTGAGAATAATAAAATATGAATAAATGGCTTTCTTTGTTTTTTAAACATATGTATGTCCCTCTTTTTCTATTTTTATAATGATTATCATTCTCAATTATAATACTTGTTTTTTATTTTTCTGTCAATTACAAAATAAATGATGATTGAGTCAAGTTTTTGTGGGAGTTTTTTTAGCTCCCTTTTTTATAAAGTAAAACCTCTAAGTTTGTATCCGCTTTCCAATTGGTTTTGTTCTTCCAACTGTTGATTCTCTCATTTTTTAAAAACCTTTTAATCCCTGTAAGGCAAAGTGAACGGGTTTTCCAATCGCTTGATTTAAGTATGGCATGTTCTGACGCACGGTTTCTGTTACTAATTTTGTGGGTATTTTTCTTTTCGGTCGATGCTCTTTCTTTGATTTTTCCGTGGCTTTTTCCCATTTTCCATATATCGTTTGGATAGATAGATCATCCTTCAACCCAATCCACAAACGTGCCATGCTCATGACGCCTTTTTTGCTCCATGCTCTTCCATTTTTTAATCGTTTGGCTAATTGATTCATCATTGCTTCTGCACTTCCCATTGGACGATACGCTGTCGTGTCCACGCCTTTCTCCTGTAACCAACTACGGTAATCTTTTATGGTTTCCTGATGATGCGTTAAAAAGCCGAGGAAATGTGCTAGTTTTTCTTCTTCTTCTGGTGTATCCATTGTTCCTACTGCGCTATTCAACTCTAGAAGTAATGTTTCTACCTGGTAGTTTTTTAACGCTCTTTTCATGTAGCGGTATCGAGGATGGCTCTTCATTAGTTGCTTCATCGAACGAGCGACATGAAAACGGTCCATGGTGAAAAAGGCGCGTTCCCGAAAATACTCCCGACATGCCGTTATCCAGCCTGCTCCATCGCCATTAATAATAAGCAAGGTTTGGGTTGGATCATACGCATAATGATTCTGTAAGAATGTTTCAAAAGCTTCCCAAAAGGGTTCTTTTTCTTCATAGAGAAAATGCCTTTTATTTCGGAGCCTGACTCGCTTTCCGTTTTCTTTCCATCCCTCATGTACAGCGGCGAATTTCAACTCCCATCCACGCTTTTTCTTTTCTTGACTCTTCACATATAATCCATCTACTTCGACAAACAACACCTTTTGAAAAGGACGTTTTTCCTTAGCGGGAAGTACGCTTGTATGAAGAAGATGTTGCCGTAATGCTTCGTGGCTCATCGCCGAATAGCCTAAAAATTGTTCGAACGTTTCCACCGCCTTTCGATAGGAGGAACCATTTGTCGCTAATTCTAGCCCCCATTCTTCTAATAGTGGACTAAACCCTTTATTCCCTTGAAACTGTAAATAATGATCTAACAGACAAATATATTTTTTGGTTACACGATCGAAATAATAATTACGCTTCAGCTCCACTGCTCCAAACGCTGTATCTACTCGTATTTCTCGTTTATCTCGTAAAGCAAATCTTCTTTTGTCTCGTTGCTGAGCAATCTCTAGATCCCAATTTTCTAATGTTTGAACAAGGATTTCTTGAAAGGTCATTTGTAGTGTTCGAAATAAAGTTTTTTCCAATTCTTTTAATGATGGCATTTTTGTGTTACATTGATTCATGAGAGCCTCTCCTTTTCGTAGTATTCTAGTCAAACTCTACTTTACAAAAGGAAGCTCTCTTTTTTAATACTTAATTTTTTCCAGCTACCGCGCTTTCGCTTGGTGGCCTTTTTGTCTAGTTGGGGGACTCGTCCCCCAACTAGACAAAAAGGATATTTATTCTCCCACAAACATTTTACTCATACATAAATGATGACATTTAATAATCCCTTTCGTTCTAATCCTGGATTAAGAAATCGACCAGCACATAGGAAGATAAGAATAATAAAACCAACAAGTGATATAACTCCTAGTTTACTTGATGCGGATTCATAGATAATAAACTGATCATCTACAAATATACTTTCCTTAAAATCTTGATAACTTACATGTAAATAGACCAATAAAGGGAGGATAAAAAAGAAAAATAGATAAATGAATATCCATCGCTTTCCTCGATGTTTAAATTCAGACTTTGACGTTTTCATTATTTGGCCACTGATATAGAGAGGAAGACTAATAACCCATAACAGTATATTGGCAAAAATAATATCCTCTTGAAAGTTTAAAGCACTGCTAAGAGCAAGTACCAAACTAATAATAATGATTACTATACCACCAATTTTTCTCATACGACTCCCCCTTGTTTTCGTAAGTGCTGATTATTCGCCGAAATAATTACTTAAACTGTTTTTCTACTTTTTCTAGACAGCATTCATCCACCAAATCCCTGTATTTGTAATAGATCGGACGTAATATTTCTATGTCTCTTGCGATAACTTCACACCCTCTATCATCAAAAATATAAAGGATAATACTTTTTGTGACATTAATAAAAAATATATCTGGATATATTCCAGACTGTAGACAAACTCCTGAATTTTAAAATAAAAGTTTGTATATAGTATATTTATTAGTCCCTTTGAATGGGATGTTGCTTTCCGCTCCAGGGGTTCGCTTTCCGTGGGGCTCGCGCTGAGCCGCTTCGGCTTACAGCCTGCAGGGTCTCAGCTGTCTCGCTAATCCCACAGGAGTCTCACCCCTTCCACTACAAGCAACGCATAAAAATTCTATTTAACTTTTTAAAAATCATTTTGTCGACAAACTGAAATATATCTGGATATATTCTTTTAATTTCATTACTTCTACCCCCTCTGTTTGTCAAGGGCGATTGCGTGGCTTCACCACCCAATCACTGGAAGAGATCAGTGAGTTTTCATAGAACTTTTGACACTACCATTATCCATTTCTTTTAACGACTCTTTTTAAGAACCGTCTGACCTTTTATAAATGTTTATCCCTTCCAAAGTGCCACCTCAAATTGTTATTTAATAAAAGTATAGCGTGAATCTATTCATCTTCAAGGATTTATGCGGTCGTGGACTATATAAGTGAATCGGTTAGTATTAAATATTGGAAACCTTAGGGGGACTCGTTTAAGTAATAAATAAACCAAAAAGCCAAATAGTCTTTATAACTATCTGGCTTTTTGGTTTACATATAAAGGAGTACACAAAAGATTTTAGACTGTCTAACGTATTTTTAAATAATCAGGAATATCTTAGGGGAATGATTAATCCTGACACAGTTTAATTCCATTTCATCTTTTAGATTCCTTGTTTTTATTAACATAACCTTTAACTATTTTTAGACTGTATCAGAGAATGATTTTCTTTTCGTCAGCCAATCTGCAAAAATGAAGATAAGAGCATATATTGGGAGCGAATATGTATATTTCCATCCAGTTAAAACGTAAAAGCCTGCCCATACAAAAATAGGTTCACCGATATATGCGACCAGTGCTCCATAAAACAATCCTTTCTTCCATGCTGAAATATGGGGCTTTGTCTGAATTAAAAACATGATTGTTACAGGTAACATACAAAAATTAAAAGGAAGCCATGCAGGAAAAGAAGGAGTAAGTTTACCCGTATAATACCATAACCCCATTGCTACACCTATGTAGTCCAAACACAGCGAAATTAAAATTACTAATATGCCTGCATATAATAGACGATTGGTACTATCCTTTTTTCTATAGAAAATCCAGAATACCCATGCTCCTACTGATAATATAACTGACAGCCACCAATCCCATTGGAGAAATGTCTCATCCAACCAAAGCCGACCATAATTTTCATGGAGTTGATGAAAACTTTCGAACAAGTCCTCTACTTCATTCATTTTCTTCCCTTTATCCACATACCTCAGCCCTTCGTTGCAATTTACCATATTATTGTTCATTAATATCCATTAAAAAATTCAAGATATATGCAAAGATATGTATACAAATAAGCGGTACAAAAATAAAATCGCATTGGTTTTAATTTCCATGCGGTTTTCATGCGGAGATTACATTTAACTACTTTCTTGGTTGGTGACTACGTATTCTCTTTTGGGCTCGGTGAACTTATTCTTCATATGGCTTGCCAAAGGATTTCGGTAATGAGTTCATCATTCTTGAAAGAATGTCACTGCTATCCATACTTTTCCCCATTAATGGATGTCCTAACTGATTAAGTCTTTGCTGCCTTTTTATCGGATTCTCATAGATCGTTTGCCCTTTCCAAGCCTCATCAATCCAATGTTTGATAAAACTTTGGGTTTTATGGTCAAATTCATTAAAATCTCGACTGTAATCCATCCAAGTACTGACATGGCTCCTAAAGGTATCCGTTATTGGTCTTTCCCATGAAAATAACTTTTCTATCGCAAACGCTACAGCACCTATATAAGTTTCCTTAGGCATTCCCTTTACATGCATATATAGTTGACCAAATGGTCCACTACCCTTCTTTCTAGCATTTGCTGTAGTCATTAATAAAACCAATACCCCAAAAAGGTTTTCTACTTTTGAGAAATTCAAATGGGAACCAGCGGCATTTAAATAATCTGATTCTTCAGTGCTAGAACACTTTTGAGCAAGCGTTTCAAACATTTCGAGGACTTTTTCTTCAAAATCTATTGGAATCAGTGAAGAATCCATAATAGCCCGAAATTTTTGGCATCCCTGCATAAAACCTTCCTCATTAATGACCTGTTTAAGGGCTTGTATTTCTAATGGTGAAACAACTTTTTGCGTTTGAGGCACATTAGGTGTAAAAATGCTTTTAATTTCCTTATCTGTTTTTTTAATCAGTGTTTGTGTTACAAATTCATTTAAAAATTTTTCGAATGCTTCTTGGTTACTTCTACTTTCAGGGAATTCCTTCATGGGGTCAATTAACTTGATACCATACTGCTTACAATGCTCCTCTAATTCATCACTATACTCCCAAGCAAGCATATATGAAACAGGCATATTCCCTCTGAAGACTACTTCAATTTCCTTTAAAATTTCCTGTATATTTTTATCCCGAAGGCTATACCCTATAAAAAATAGCCGTTTTGCAAGAAGGTCAGACCTTAATCTAATGTTCAGAAAATGGTCAACTGATCCCATTCTGTTTTCATAATCACCTGCTGTAAACACTATTGAATCCGGAACGTATAAATCCCCATGGAATTTAATAAAAAATCTATCACCGGGCATAGAATTTGCTAAATCCGATAAGGTTGTTATTACTTTTAAATCTCGGCCATATTTCTCAAAACATTTTTCCATTATATTGTCCTGATTAGTAGTATAAAGCACCCCTACTCCAAGACTCATCATTGCTAAGTGTGCGAAACCTAATGAATCAGAAAAATCCTCTATTAACAATTTTGTTCTTAAATATTCGCAAAATCTTTCTTTAGAAAAAGTATCTACATATTGCTGAGCCACAACTAAATGGTCCTGTTCATCAGTAGATAGTTCTTCTGCCAATCCGTCCCTTATCGTATCCCAATCAACTTTCAAATGTGGAACTGAACACCCAGCCCCTAAGAAGGGAACCAATTTATGTTTGGCTGCCAAATCAGCCAATTCATTTATTATTTTATCCATAATTATTTCACCCTTGTTATTAATCAGAAAATGGCAAAAGTAAGCAAGATTGTGTTTCCTGCTTACTTTTCTGTTAATCAATTGTTAAGAAGTCATGAATACTATCGAAACAGGCCTTTATATTCCTGTTAATTTGTGTTCCTGTCATTACATTCAATTGAAAACCATACTTTGTGGCAATTTGCCCTTTTAATTGCATCTTTACTTCGCTGTTCAACTGTTTTATGGTACTCATGACCATCCAATTCTACAAATAACATTTTTTGTTTACACCAATTTAATATTTGAAAATCGAATCTAATATTAGTTGAATTTGTATCGTGCATTCTTCTTTCTTTATCTGGTATATCAGATAATTTTAAATAATAATGCCCATTGCATTGTTCAGCCCAAAAAAATGACCTTGTTCCACAGACCTCTGGAATAATGGCTGGAAAAGAAGTGTCCTTTTTATAATAATTATCAAGCCAATATTGATAAAACATTTTTTCAATCGGGCTTGTCGATAATGATTCCAAAACAGTGGGCAAATCTGTATCATAGCCTGCCAATTCAGTATTTACATGTTCAACCGTCCAAGGAATCAGTGACTCCCCTTCAACAATTTCAGTTTTTTTATAGTTATGGCTACCTTTATATAGTCCATAGTTTATATCGAAGAAAAGATCCTCATTCCACCGATACCCTAATCTTACTCTATCGATTAACGGACCTTTTTTTCTTGCTAATTTGAAGTTCTTTTCATATTTCTTTTGGAACCTCGACAGTATAAACTCCTCTGCATCTTCTGAAACCATCCAGAGTTCCTCTTCTTTATTTAGAAAGGAATAAACCCCATTTTTATAAGATTGTTTCCCATACCATCCCTTTTTATGAAAAGACCTTAAGTATTCTATAAAATCATGATACATTTGTTCAGGTGTCCATATAAGATGGTCCCTTACATAAGTATCCATATATTTTCCCAAAACGCCGTTTATATACCATTTCTGTTCTTGACTAAAATCCTGATATTCCATTCCTTCCCTCCACTTTTAAAGTATTGCTTTCCATCCTATTTATCATATCAATTGCGTATTTGGCAATTAAAATATGTTGTATATATCAGTTTCAAAATCCGATGCTAATTATAAGGTTTGTGGAATGAAAGAAATGGATTACAAGGGTGGTAAAAATGAAGATGTAGCGTAACTTTTAGAAATCATCTACAATATAGTCATGCATCTTTTGTGAACAAATCGCTTAAAAAATATTCATATTAAGTGAGGCGGGAAATTAAATGGAAACATCTAAAAAAATAACAGTAGAAACAACAGTTCAAGCACCCATAGAAAAGGTATGGAAATATTGGACAGAGCCAACTCATATAACAAAATGGAGCAGTGCTTCTGATGACTGGCACACACCATTTGCTGAGAATGATTTAAGAGCAGGTGGGAAATTCCATTCAAGAATGGAAGCCAAAGAAGGCAGTTTTGGTTTCGATTTTGGTGGAATATATGATGAAGTAAAATTACACGAGGTTATTGCTTATACACTGGGTGATGGAAGAAAAGTTATAATCACTTTTAAAGGTCATGAAAACGAAACCCAAGTAATTGAAACTTTTGATGCTGAAACTACGAATCCAATTGAGTTACAACAACAAGGATGGCAGGCGATTCTAGATAATTTCAAAAAATATTCAGAGCAAACAACCATTTAAAAAAGCAATGAAGAGATACTCTAATTATCACTTTTATAAGTCACCAAAATAAATTAGTGGCGAGTATCTGTGGTTATGATAATTCAATAACCACGATACTACCATTTTTATTTTTATGATTATCGCTAAACCTTTTTACCATAAAAAAACGCTTAGTTTACTAAATTTATCTAAGCGTTTTGATTTAGTCCTTACTAGTGGCAAGAGTCTGTATACAGATTATAATGTCTGAAGTGTATTTTGGACTTGTTCTTCTGATGGTGAATAATGGTTAACATTAAATTTATTAAGCAATTTCTGTGTTGATTCGCTAATAAGGGTAAGACACGCAATACAAAGAAACTCTTTCGGTCTACTGAATGCTACATATCCCAATCTGCATTTATCCTGTTGATCGAGAAGCCTTTTCTCCTTGTCATCTTCCAGCCACATTAATAGTTCCTTTTCATTTTTTGCGATAACTAGTGCTGCATCGGCCTGTAGACCTTTTGATTTATGGATTGTAAGAAAAGAATCGTGGTATTCCTCTAATTCTTTAGACAAATCCTCATTATCGGGAATCGTCCTATTTGAGAGTTCGTCTACTAATCTTTTTGTTCTTTCTTTTATATTGAACTTAACTTCCTCGTCTGTTTCTTGCCTCTTGCGATTAAATGTAGACTCTACAAAGTCTGCAAAATCTTCCAAATCGAAGTTTATATTGTAATTAATCTCATAAAACAATAAAAGACATTTCTTCCTTAGTTCAATTTCTTCCAATTCTAACGTTTGAGGTAACTGATCCTTTTTTATATTATAAAAAGCCGACAAAAACTCAAAAACACATGTGAACAACGGCAAATTTTCTTTCGATTTGTGGCTGAAGTCTACTTTTCTATAATTTTTGTAAACTTTATTTTCATGCGCTAAAAAAAATCTTGTTTTAGGAACCACTTTACAATAACTTTTATTTACGCATAAATTGTTAAAATCAGATATAATCGTCTTTAATTTAGTTGATGGAATGAACATGACTGGATTCTTAGAGGTACTCTCTTTATTTGCCCATTCTTGTTGAATACTGGAATGAAAATGATTAATAAAATTCACAATTGTTTCGCTCGATCTGTAATTGCAATTTAACTTACTAATGGAATAAACTTTTTTATTTTGCAATGCATCTATTGGGTGCAAAGGAACTTTCTTAGCCCCTGTGGAGCCTTTCCTTTTTCGGGGCTTGTTCCTAAAATTCATTATGCGTTGTTCTGGGTCACCAACTAGTATGACTTCAGAATTCTTCCCCTTTCTTAAGGTATCAAAAATTTCAAACTGGGTATTTGTAGAGTCCTGAAACTCATCTACAAATAGATACCTTATTCTGTTGCAAAAACGCTTTTTTACTTCCTCGTTCTCCAGTATTTTTTTCGAAAGAGTAACTATATAATCGTAGGTCAGAACTCCTTTCTCAGAAAGTCGATTAACTATCATATTTTTCTCGACAAATGGATTTTTTGAAGAGTTATTAACCTTAATTTCATAATCTGTAATAATCAGTTCATTTGGAACTAGTCTTAAAACCTTCCCATAGGGTTTTATTAGGAACTTAATAAGGAAACTATGTATTGTTCCTACAAAAATATTTGGTTGAATTGATACCTTTTTTTGTAACCTCTCTAAAATCTCATTTGTGGCAGAATTCGTATAGGTTATAACTGCCAAATACTTATCATTCGGTAATTCATTTGCCTTTTGAATTATTTGCTTTACTAACTCTGTGGTTTTACCTGATCCAGCAGCAGCAATTATCAACGAATTATTTAGTTTTCTCTTCATTTTCTTCCCCCATAATAAACTTGAAGATAGAAACTATATAATCAGGAATTTTAAAGCCTGTACTATCTTTTAATAGTTCTTCATGTAAAGCAAATGCAAAATCAGATTTATCATTTTCTATGTTTTCGAAGTAAGTCTTCATGTCAATCTGTTTTGTCCAATTCTTCTCTACTTCTTTATATTTTATAGGGTGAAGTTGTTTAAAAACCCTTAACAACAACTCCCTTCCCTTGCCCTTATCATTATACTTTATTATCTCTTTTTCAAATGTGTCATCGTTGATTTCAATGGCAATTACATCCTTATTAACCTTATAGTGCTCTTTTAGTTTTTCAGCCCGTTTTTCCGTTTTCTTTCCCGCATCTTTATCGGTTAGTACACCACACTTAATAAAGTATCCGTTTTTTATTATTTCTAGAAAATGCTTAAAAGCAACCCCATTAACATTGATTATGTTAGAGCCAATACTTTCTAACGTTTTCTTTTGGTGCATTTCAAAGAATAATGGAACCAATATTTGCTCAGATATTCCCTCAACAAGGATAAGTCTCCTTGCATAAAACATAGATGAATTTGTTGCATCTAGATATTTTTTCAAATACTTAATATGGTCTTGTCCTTCTTTTTTATCTGAAAAACCATCAAGGATATAATGATACTTTATCTGTACCTTATCTTTGTAAAGAATAACTAGGTTATTTAAATCAATTGAGGTAGTTATATTAGTGCAGTGAGATGTAATGATAATCTGGGTATCCTTCTTCTTTTCCTCTTTATCATCCTTCTTTTTATCCTCTTTGCTCCCAATACTATTAACCTTACTTAAATTTTTCGCCAGATGTGTTTGTAAATGTGGGTGTAAATGTGCCTCAGGCTCTTCTATCCCAATAACTCTAAACGCTAATTTTGTCTTATCATCCGCCTGAGACGCTAGATGCGAGAGTACAAGAGAAATAAATAATAAATTATTCTTACCCAATCCATTTCTTTCAATTGAAACAGGATTCTCTCCATACACAATACTTAATTTCTTTAATATTTCATTAACCTCTGGAGAAGAGAAATTAAAGTCAATACTGTTTAATTCCGATGGGTTAGATAAAGAAACCCTGTCTAAATATGTAGTTAGTTCCCTCTTAATAGAATCTAATTTTTTATTTTCTTTTAATTTCTGATTTAATTCCCCAAGAATTGATTGGACCTCAATAAAATCATTTGCATAATTTTTATTTAAAATACGATATAATAATTTATATTCCCCATTTGCTACTAGTTCCTTTTTTGCATCACGTAGAGCGTCTAAAACCTCTAATTTTAACATTTTTAAGAAGTATGGGTCACATTTATTAGTAGGGTTATTTCCACCAAAAATTACATATTCATATTGATCGATAGGGAATTCAACATGATTATATAATTCTTCTTTTTTCACCTTACCTTCACTTAATAGTTCCCTCAAATTGGCAACTTGCCTTTCAATCCATTCTTGTCTTTTAAAACCAGCCCTAGGTTTAAACCAATAAGTTAATTTGGCCTTAGTAAATGTCTTTTCATAAAACCAATCCCCTACAACAGCAAGTTGATCATCGTCTAATTCATCTAATATTAATTCGACCTTAACTTCAGGAAACTTCATTTCAGAATCATCAATGGTTTCTTCGTCAATAACTCTTACAATGGATTTTTTAAAGTTCTCTTTTGTTTTTGAATTTATATCATCAATGTCTAAAAACCTTTTCTTGAACATAGTGATATCCTGACTTAAGACCAAACCTATGCAATCAATAAGATTTGACTTCCCTATATTATTCTCTCCAATAATAGCAGTAAATGGTTTCAGCGGAATCGTAAATTTCTCTTCACCAAAATTTCTATAGTTCTTTACACTCAACTTTGAAATATACACGACTAAACTCCTTAAAACTTATTTAATAATGCCTATATTAGAATTCTACAAGAAATGACAAAAAACCTTCATTCCATAAATATACACCCTTTACCTTCCATAAAAAAGAACAGCAGGCTTCCCTGCTGCCAGTTATAGTTTGGTTGTCATTTTACATATTTACTTAAAATCTCTGTAAAAGGATTATAGCCTGTTACAATAGTGATTATTGAACTAATCAAACCAATTACTATAACGAGGAAATTTATGATTTTTACAATTATATTATTTGAAATCCTATAATACGTGCCGTACTTAATTAGTCCAGTCCAGTATAATAAGAGAATAGGCAGATGCACAAAAAACTGAACCCCTTCTCTTAACCATACAAAGGGGTTCTTTGCTTGCCCCTTTAACTTTTCGATATTATTTTCTACAACACCTATATATCTTAACAAGACATCGTCAATCATAGAAAGATAATTATGCATTATGCTATTTTGAAGACTATTAAATCCTCGAATTGGACTTCTTGCTTCATCCCTCAAAGTAGGTAAAGCGTTAATTATTATTTGATATGTTCTATACTGAATACCAGAAAAAGGTGGAATGAATCCTCTTGCAATCCCTAGTTCTCCAACCTTATCCTGCATTTTTGGTGCTTTCATGGTTAACCATTCATATAACTGATAGTTCTCTTTTTCAATTAATAGACTATTACCATATTCACGAAATTTATTAAGATACTCATAGGCTTCCCTTTGATTATTTACTTCCTTTATTGAATTACGGATTATTAAACTAAACCCTAACAAAGATAATCCAATTATTGTAAAAATGTAGTATAGCAAGTTTTTCACCCCGATGAGTAACTAAAAGTAATTAAAATAAGTTAATTAGATTAGTTGCTATTAGATTTATATACTCTACGATTAATATACAATCTTGTAAGGTCATTGATCTCTACATAAATTTTACCTGATTGAACCCACTTGAGTTCTCCGAATACTATAGCGGGCACACCATTTTTCCAATTCCCCTTAATTTTACCCATACTTAACCAAAATCTTTTTTTGACCTGTTCATTTAACTTAATGCTGAAACTATTATAGGGATATTTCTTATCAGAATTTAGCCATATTTCGTTATCCGAACTTTGAAGATATCCCCAAAAGAAACCTTGAACACCATTTTGTTGTTTAGTAACTCCATCCCAAGAACTGACCATTTTTTCAAGAGGAATTATCTTATTATCTATTTCCAATGAAAATCCTTGCTTATCAAGATTATTATTTATAGCACAGTCTAATATCCTTTTAAGCGTCCATGTTTTCTGTACAGTTTTTGTCGGATCTTTATCATAAATATTTTTACTATCACCTGTTTTTCCAAAAACATCAGATTCTTCGTTATCATCTCCAGCAAGAGAAGCGTTACTAAAGTAATCCTTAAACAAGATTCCTATATCATTTGTATCTGCCTCTCTTTTATTTTGAGATACTCTGTTCTCCTTTTTATTTGAAGAAGTATTCGACTTCTTTAAATTACAGTCTATATCATGCTTTGCTGAAAAACAGGGTTCCTTACCATCTACTGATTTTTTTCGAAACCAAGCATCTTTTCCACATTCTCTACAAATAATTAAACCCTTTAATTCTAGTTGTTTTTCTTCAGACATATTTTGAACTTGATAAGCCGAATAAATTTGTCCTGTTTTCTTATGCTTAACTACGTCCATACCTAATCTCTCCAAATATCAATTAATAGCGGTTGCGGTTGAGGAAGAATCTTTGCATTTCTAACTATGACTCTATTAAGATTATACCATTACCCGATTTATAAGAAACTCAATAATGAGTCCTTACTACAACTTAGTTCATACACTAACTTTGATTACAGGCCTATTCTAACCCTAATTTTACCCCTGTTTAAGACAAAAAGACCCGAAGGGTCTATTATAATGAATATTTTTCTTCTGCATAGTGAATAAATTTTTCAACGGTCCATAATCTATTCTGATATTTTGCTGGATATAATGAGTGGTAGGGCTTAGGTACAACTAACGTAACTTTTTCATCTGCCATTTCATCTAACTGGTTAGGGGATATTCCCTGTTGAAGTGTCAATAAGTGTTTCTCATCGATTCTGTTCGCTTCGTTCAGAATCTGTCTCCATCTATCCTTACAAGTAGTTTTCGCACCTAGAAAAATTAAGTCGCTATCAAGGAATGACTTATCAGCATAGGCTGCATTTGATGGAAGTAAGAAATCAGGCTTTTTATTACCTTCAGACCGACCGGGATGGCTAAACGGAATACGATAAGAAGAAAATAAGAAATCAACATGATGTTCCAAAGACTTTCCTGCTCTACTCTTTCTTCGATTTAAGGCACTACTAGCAAACGCAATTAGTGGATCAATATCATCATAGGATAAATTATTTTTATACAAATTTCTTTCAATTGCTCTAAATACACTGTATTCAGTCTTTACCCACTCAAGAATCATAGTATCGGGTGGAAAACTTTTCTTTTTATATACATGGTAATGTATTTGTCTGGCTAATTCTGCAAGTTTAATTGTTTCAGGGAAGTCCTCAAACACATAGACTACTTCTTCTATTTCCTTTTCTAACTTTTTAGATAAATCTATGTCCTTAACTTTTCCCCCATTGTAAACCGCGTTATTGTCCATAAGGGAGGTAGTGTCAAAAGATTTATGAAAACTACCTAAAGGGTTAGTTTCTCTCCTATTTACTGGATGGAGATGCGCCGCAATCGCTCTTGACAAACACGCCAATGGTTTGAGGATTGTTTAACAAGGGCGAAGGGAACAAAAGAAGGCATACCAAATAAGCCCTTGGTTGTTTCCATTTTAAACCATTGGCAAGTTCGGTTTGTCAAGAGTTCGCTCCGCCGATTGCTGAATTAGCTTAAGGGCTCAGCTAAACAAAAAGTTAGGCTTGTCTTTGTTCTACTATCCATTGTTGTGCTAATCCAATGAGCTTTGTCCAACGTGCTGGCATTGTTGGAAGCCCCTTGAGTTCTGGATTCACTACGGGCACTTTTCCTTCTAAGGCGGCATGCGGACGCAAAAAGTTAAAGTAGGCCGTAAATAAGGTGACGTATGAAATGGAACCATGTTCAGAGCCGAATCCATGAGTGGAGCGATAATTGCCCTTAAAGGTGCGGTTAAGTCTCTCAATTATTTGTTTCAGTGGTCTATATTCGGTCGAAACAGGGTCCTCATTGGTTAATCCAATGACCTGCTTCACATCGAATGAAATCCCATGTTGAGCGAAGAAATGTTGGGCTAAAAGATAGATTGGATTCCCGTCTACCACAAAGGTCAGATTTTCTGGAATCTCTTTCATCTTGATTAAGACCTCATCAATTGCTCGAATGGCTGTTGCTGTGTCTCGATTAGGCGACACCGGATACGAAAGAATAATCTTTTTCACGGCGTCAAAAAAGAAAAATAAATAATGCCATCGACCGTTTACTCTGATATACGTTTCATCACCGCAGAATTGGTCTGAAAGTTCATAGGGATAGTGATCCACATAAGGTTTAAGTAATAAAGCTACGCTATTTTCGTAGTTCAATACAGTCTGATGTGAAATCATCACTCCGTGTACGTCCTGCATAATCGCAGCTGTTTTACGGGCCGAAAGGCCATAGTTTACATGATAGGTTAGGATTAATCCTAATGTATGTGGTGATGCATAAATCTTTGATAAGTCAACGGCCGGCAGTTCTGGTGATTCCTTGGATAACGGCTGGAAATCGATATGAAACTGACGGAAAATGTATCTTAATTTAAATGCTTGAGGGTCCTTTTTGAACCTTTTCTTTTCTTTTGAAGTCATCCCATTGAGCTTCTTTTGATAATAAGAACAGTCATTGTTCTTGCACTTAAACACGTGAAAATCTTTTCTTTCTTTTATTTTCTCGAGAGTTTTGGAACAATGAGGACACTTCAGGATGGCTTCCTTAGAATAACGGTTCTTTTCACTGAAGAGCTCTGTACACACCTTGCATTGATACTGGCCTTTATCTCCATTGTTGGCATAAAGATAATCTGATGGAGCACCACACTTTGGGCAGTTCATGGATTTAGGTACGGAAACTTTTGCATTCTTACGCCTTTGAACAGGTTTAAGTGGTTTCCCGTTCTTCTCTAGATATTCACTAAGAAGAACTCGATAATCAAGCTGTTCCAGAACTTCAATGACCGGAAGGTCGTCCACTTGAAGTTTTCGATATGGTTTATTTACTGGCTGTTCAGTAGGCTTATCAAACATACTCTTACCAATCAATAAAGTAAGCAATGTTCGAATTAGTTGTTCTTGATAGTTTATAAAAGTTAATAAATAGGTTATAATTTGAGGGTACAAATTGTCACTTCCTTTTCTAGGTTGTTGAGAGTGTCGTAACCTCAATTATCCTTAGAATTCAGGGGGTGGCAATTTTTTTGCTTATAAAGCCCTCTCAGATAGGATTTAATAACCTATTTACTATAAAAGTTTTGACAATACGATAAGGGACAGGGAGAAGGAATCTATGAATTTTTCAATCTCATCTTCAGTATCTAAAATATAGACTTTGAAGTTCTCTTGATCCATCGGCATGAAGATAATCAAGTTACCCACTTGTTCTGCTTTCTCAAATGGTGAATTGGTCCAAAAACGAGTAATACGGTATTCGTTTCTTGTCCCTCTGCCATAATATATTACACGGCTTTCATATGGATAATATCCGTCAAGGTGAACTTTAATGTATTTGTCTTTGTTTTCTCCTTTTACACCTTTTTCTTCAAAGAAGATATTCCATGCTTGTTTTGCAATGTAAAGCCCTACTTGATGGGCACCTGTTAGATCTACATCATTTGCAGATATGAATTTACAATAAAAGCGACCAATAGACTTGGCCGCCTCAATTGCATTCGTGAGTTTTTCTGACTCATTTTGTTGCATACTCGACTCGACCCTCTTCCACGACTTGTAGTATTTCTTCACGCTCAATTGCTTGTACCATCTTTTCAGCAATCAGCCGAACAACAGGTACTGCAACGCTATTACCGAACTGTTTGTAAGCAGCAGTGTTACTTACTACAATCTTAAACGTTTCTGGAAACCCTTGCAAGCGCGCACATTCGCGTGGGGTCAGTCTTCTTGGATTTTTTCCCTCTCCTTGAGGAATGAGAATCTCACTTCCATCCTTATAGTATCTTGCACTTAAAGTTCTACTGTAAGAGTTTAGATCAGCAAGGCCGTAGCCAAATCCATTTCCCTTTTTTGCATGTTTTTCTTTATATGCTTGAAGATAATCCCAAAGTTTATCCGATAAGGTGTATTTTTCGTCTACATCTTCCTCTAGAATTGTTTGTAGAGAAGGACCTTCTTTAGGAACCTGAGGAAATTCAAATTTCAAAGGCTTTTTAAAGCCTACAATATAAATACGTTCACGGTTCTGCGGTACTAGTCCTTTCGCATTTAATACCTCTGAATAAACTGTATAACCTAGTTCTTCTAATACATTAATTATTACCTTAAATGTTTTACCCTTATCGTGACTTCTTAAATTCTTTACATTTTCCAGTAGAAAGGCTTGAGGCTGTTTTTCTTTTATTATTCGAGCAATATCAAAAAATAGAGTCCCTTGTGTCTCGTCTAAAAAACCATGCTGCCGTCCTAATGATTGCTTCTTAGAAACTCCTGCAATACTAAACGGTTGACATGGAAAACCTGCAAGCAATATATCATGATCAGGAATTTCTTTTTCATTTACACTTCTAATATCACCAACTGGTTTTTCACCGAAATTTGCTTCATATGTTTCCTGAGCCTTCACGTCCCACTCACAACTAAAAACACAATGTCCATAGGGTTCAAAGGCAGTTCTAATACCTCCGATACCAGCAAACAAGTCAATAAATCTATATAACATATTCCTCACCTCCGAACACTTGTCCTAATGGGATAATTATAACAAAGTTTGTAGTTCTTTTGTTGATTTTCATGCTATAATATTTAAGTTACTTTTTTACAATACCCTCTAGAACGAGGTGAAACAAGTGGCAAATGTATTTATTTATTATAATTCAGATCAAAGCGAAAGTACCGAACAGGCGGTTCATCGTGTCAACGAATTGATACACAATTTAGAGATCCACCATGTAATTTTAGGAGTGTTTTTAGATTTCTTTAATCAAAGCACCGAACTAATGGAATTACTCAACTCTCCTCTTTCAGAAATTGATTACATATTTACAAATAAACCTATTGTTAACGAATTTGATAAAGAATTAATAATTCAACTTTCAAGAACTGAAAAGTTTGAAATAAGATATTTTGATGAAATGTAGCATAATAATTTTTAGCAAAAAAAAGAATTACCACTGGACTGATTCCAAGAAGCAATTCTTTTTTGTTTCATTAGAAGGACCCTTCAATTAAGGTATTGATATTCTCACTAGTCACCTTTTATTTCACTGAAGGTTTTAACATTGTAATAGTTCCATACCCATCTGCCACTTGATATTATAACTAGAAAGGTTTATAAAGTTCCTTTTTTAAATAACATTTAATAAATAATCAACCTCAATGGCTACATCTGAATGGATGTCCTGCTTTAAAATTGAAAATTCCAAATTATAAGAGCGGCATAGCCTTGAGAAATACTTGAAATTCTCCCAACTCCCTAATTCTTTAAAGTCATAAAGAATCACTCTACTAAAAGTAGTACGATCAATAAACTTGAAAAATGATTCTAGTAACCCAATATCATCCAATAGATACATACTTGATTTCTTATTAAAATATTTTGCATGGTCTTCCAATGCATCAGCAATATAATGGTAGTCACCAAAGTCAAAAGTAATCCCCAGATAACGCATACTATCACCCCAGTTTGTTATTTAATGAAAGTATAGCGCGAATCTAATCATCTTCAAGCATTACTATTTTCTCTTATGAAATGAAATAAATTATAGATTGGATTTTTGGCTTTTTACCACCGACTGAAAAGACCAAACAGTTGAATAACTGTCTGGCCTTATTCAATAATATAGGCATACACAAGAAAGCGGTCTAAAACCAAAGAGGCTATCTGGAAAGCCCTAAGGGGAAGAGGGCACTGAAAAAGTCCTCATAGGGATTTCATAGCGGGTAGATGAACGATTTGTCGTTCATCTACCCGTTTTTTTGGAATCCGTTGATTTCCGTTCCAGGCGGACGCTTTCCGCGGGCGAGGCCAATCCTCCTCGTCGCTGCGCTCCTGCGGGGTATCGGCTGTCTCGCTTTTCCCGCAGGAGTCGCCACCTTCCACTCCAATCAACTAGTGTTATTACCACGGAAAACCTATCTTTTCTCTAAAAAACGCCATTTTTCCTGTATACTAAAATAAATAAATACAGGTGGTGCTCCTCATGATTTCAAACCAAGAAACACTCAATTTAAGTCCATACATGGAGATTTATGACATCGTCGTGCCAAAAGATAACATGCTTCGTCAGATTAATGAACTGGTCGATTTTTCCTTTATTCTAGATGAGTTAAAAACAAAATACTGTTTAGATAATGGTCGAAATGCGATTCCGCCTATCCGTATGTTCAAGTATTTATTATTAAAGGCGATTCATGATGTATCGGACATTGATTTAGTAGAGCGTTCTAGATACGATATGTCCTTTAAATATTTCTTAGATATGGCGCCAGAAGATGACGTCATCGATCCAAGTTCACTGACAAAATTCCGTCGACTGCGTCTAAAAGATGTCGGTTTATTAGATATGTTAATTGGGAAAACCGTTGAAATCGCACTGGAAAAGAACATCATTAAAAGTAGCACAATTATTGTGGATGCCACGCATTCAAAAGCACGTTACAATCAAAAGTCACCAAAAGAGTTTTTACAAGAGAAATCCAAAAATGTTCGAAAAGCAATCTATAAAATTGATGAATCGATGAAAGAAAAGTTTCCTGCAAAAAATACTACTAATGATGTAAAAGATGAAGTAACTTACTGTGAAAAATTAATGGAAGTGATTGAAAAGGAACCAAAAATCGCACAAGTACCCGCTGTCAAAGAACGCTTAAATATGTTAAAGGAAGTTGTCGAGGATTACCAAGTGCACCTTTCCTATTCGTCAGATGCCGATGCACGAAAAGGTCATAAATCAGCTGACTCTTCTTTCTTTGGCTATAAAACACATATTGCGTTAAGTGATGAACGAATTATTACAGCCGCAGTCATCACGACAGGTGAAAAAAGTGATGGGAAGTACTTACAAGAATTGATCGAAAAAAGTAAACAAACAGGTATGGAAGTAAACACGGTAATTGGAGATACAGCTTATTCAGAGAAAGCGAATATTGACTATACGAAAAAAGAAAAAATTGCACTTGTTTCAAAGTTAAATCCAGCTATATCAGAAGGTAACCGAAAAGAAGAAGATACATTTGAATACAACAAAGATGCCGGACGATTTGTTTGTAAAGCAGGACATTTAGCAGTACGAAAAGCACGAACTGGTAAAAAGGGACAAACTAAAAACCAAGTAGAAACACATTATTTTGATATTGAAAAATGCAAGGTATGTCCATTACGGGATGGATGTTACAAGGAAGGTGCGAAAAGTAAAACCTATTCGGTAAGCTTAAAATCCGAAACACACGCAGAACAATTGGCCTTTCAACAAACGGATAAATTTATCCAGTTAGCGAAGGAGCGCTATAAAGTGGAAGCAAAAAATAGTGAGTTAAAAAATGGACACGGGTACGATACGGCATCGTCTACGGGTCTATTTGGCATGGAAATTCAAGGAGCCACAACAATATTCGCAGTGAACCTCAAGCGAATATTGACGCTATTAAACGAAAAAGAGTAAGAAATAGACAAAGAAAGAAGGCACTTTCTGTTCAAAATCGAACAGAAAGTGCCTTCTTTTTATTCTGAAAAACCGATACGCAATAAAAAGCGTAAGTTTTTCAGTGCCCTCAAGGGGAAAGGGGTTTTCCTGACACTGTATATTTCCTTATTCCCTTTTAAATCCCTTGTATTTTTGAAAATATTTTTCAATCTCTTTTCTCTTTTATTCAACCTCTCATCAATAGACTGTCCAAAAATAAGACTCATATCTTTATCCGGAGTAGCATTGATGGTTAACATATCCTTACACTATATTCAGCAGCCAATAAATTACCCTTCCCCCATAATAAAGATTCCAACAATAAAGGACTAATTCAATGAAGGCTAGAAATCCTTGAAAGTTGGAAAAAGAGGAATAAACTAGAATTAACAAAAAAGAAGCCTATAGTTTGTTTTTTGTTAAAAATAATATTTAAATGGGGGTAAAATTATGCAAGAAAATGAACTTAAACATGGATCAATTTTCACACATGCTTTTAATTTTTCAATGATAGGCACTGCGGTAGTTGATCCAATCGGACGAATCTTAAAGGTAAACCCGTCTTTAAGTCACATATTAGGATTTACCGAAAATGAATTAATCTCCTTAACTTTACGGGACATTACGTTTTCGGAGGATTTTGTAAAACTTGATGATTATATATCTCAACTCTTATTGGGAAAGATATCTTCTCATCAAATAGAAACAAGGCTTTTACATAAGCATAATTATGGGATTTGGACTTTATTAAGGATCTCATTAGTTCAAAGTAATGAAGGAAATCCCTTGTACTTGATCATTCAAGTGCAGAATATAACAGAACGAAAGAAAGTAGAGGAAAGATACTTTAACTTTATTGAACGGTCATCAGAGGCCATGATTATTATAAGCAACAGGAAGATACAATACATAAACGAAACAGGGTTAAAATTTTTGAATATTTCAGAGAAGGAAGAAATAATAGGTAAATCAGTTATTGATTTTATTCATCCAGATAAACGTAACATTTCCGTGAACTATATTAATAGAGTAGAAGCGGGAGAGACCATTTATCGTATAGAAGAAATTTTCGGTAGAGTTGACGGCAAATTTATTAATGTAGAGTTTACAGCATTCCCGGTTTATAACGGTGAGAAAAATGATATGCATGTCATCATGAAGGATATTAGTGAAAAAAAGAAAACAGAACAGTTCCTTTTAAATTCTGAAAAGTTAAATGTAGCAGGACAATTGGCTGCAGGAATTGCGCACGAGGTTAGAAATCCTTTAACAGCAATAAAAGGGTTTCTTCAAATAATGGATAGGGAATCGATTGGGAGTAAAATGTACTTCGATGTTCTTTTGTCGGAGGTTAACCGTATAGAATTAGTTTTAACTGAATTACTCCTGCTATCTAAACCACAGAACACTAAACATAAATTTATTAATCTTGAAAGTATCATAGAACAGGTTATCTCTCTGATGAGTACCCAAGCCATCTTACATAATATCGAAATAAAAAAAGAGATTAATACGGATACGTGTATGATCAGTTGTGACGAAAATCAATTAAAGCAGGTCTTCATTAACTTTATCAAAAATTCTATTGAAGCAATGCCTAATGGTGGACCTATTTATATTAAGGTTTTCAAAAGAGACAACGATAGTATATTAATTCACATAATTGACCGAGGGAGTGGTATACCAGCAGAAATTCTGAAAAGGATTTGGGAGCCTTTCTTTACCACTAAGGAAAAGGGAACGGGCTTGGGAATGATGATATGCAATAATATCATTGAAAACCATAATGGAAAGTTACAAATATCAAGTTCTCCTAATGGAACGACTATTGGTATTATCCTTCCTCTTAATAAATAAAAATGTTTTGATTACTGTTTTCCTTTTTTAAAATTTAATAAATGAAATGTTTCTTACTCAAACAATAACCGTGCAGTAGTGGCATATTTTGATATCTACGCACGGTTATTTTTAAGTTCACTCATATTTATTTTCTTAAGTTAGGTAAATGGTAGATGAATCGTGCTATTTTTCCCTTGTTTCTATTCTATGTATCGTGTCTACAAGCCACTTTATGAACACTGATAATAAAAAATAAATTGGAAAAGAATAAACTGATTTCCAAGCATATGGTTTATAAATATTCATAAAAATTGCAAGCGGCTCAAGTATAAAAGCAAAAGTTAAAGCCATTAGTAAAGAAATTAAAATATACGTTTTCCATACTCTAAAACGTTGATATAACATCATGAATACCAAGGAAATTATAATATCTATACAAATTATTCTTGAACCCCAAGGTAAAACCATTTTTGGATAATCCCAAAGGTGCAACTCTGAACCTAAAACGTCTAGGAAAATAACTATAGATAAAGTCAGAAATCCATGCAAAACTATATTTCTTAACCTTGAACGATCAACAAATTTCCACCATAAGTATCCAATTACGAAAGTACTTATAAGGAGAAACCACCATTGAAAAGAATAAAGTACCTCTTCCCTCCAATAGTCCAACCTCAAATGGCTAAGTGTTTTTTGCGCCTTTTCAAGTTCACTAAATCTTACTGAATCCTTCATTATTTCACTCTCTCTTTAAATCATAAATATACTTACCACTATCCCAAAAGAGGGCACCTTAAGTATCGGTGCCCAAAGATTAGAAGTGTTTTTAACTTTTTCTCTTTGCCAATTCATCCCGATCAATCGCCTGTGGGGGTTGTTCAAACCAACCATTTTCAAACATAATCTTTGTTCCTTCTTCTGAATATTTCCCAATTTCGAATGAGAGACGAGCGTAATGCGTTGCTAAGTCATGTCTTGGGCTAGTCGCTATGCTTGCTCCATAATATCCCATACCAATTCCATTTAAAGCAGTTGTTTGGAACATCATAAGTTTATCTGAAAATGGGGAAACAGTAGAATCTGTAACTTCGCTATCCCATGTCATGGGAACTGGTAGATCTTCTTCCCTTAAAATCGAGCCAAAGATTTCAACATGTTTGGAAGCAATTTCTTTCCCATGTACCATATATTGTCTAACTTCTTTTGAATTTGCAACTTGGCTGAATCCTAATAATGTTGCAACACCCAGAGCATTTCGTTGAATATTGTTAAATAAGTTTGAAATCTCTAATGCAAGTAAAGGTCTTCTCTCTCCTAACCATCCGGCAAGAAAACTTTTGCTTTTAACAAAATCAACTTCTTTTGGTGTAGGTATATAAGGTGGACGAATATAAAGACCTTTTGACAGTAATAAGTTTGTTGTCATTTTGTGAAGTTCTATAAATTCGGTAAGACATTCAGAAAAATAAGCCAAAATATCAGCACGTGTTACAGTCGGTAAAGCAATACTGTACGCATTTAGTCCTAACTGGCTCATTTGATACACATATTTTAAAAAGTATGTATCAGAATACAGTCTTGGGGCATTTATGTTTATATCCTCATCAGTAAAACCTTGAGGAATCGGGAAATTCTCAACTGTAAAGATGGAAGTTAGTTTTTCTAAATGCGATTCAGATAATTCGAATGTTTGCTCCAAGATTGGACGAATTTCTTTATCTTCTACCTTTTCTAAAAAGTACTTCAAAACACATACAGCCAAACTATCGTTTATATATGCCCCCCAAAGTTGGGACATTTCTGCAGAGGTAAGCCTAATGTTATTTTCATTAAATTGCACTTCAATACCTCCCTATAACTAAAATCTCCGTATATATTATCTTAAAACGAACAAGAATTATTCCGAAAAAAACATGATAATACTAAACATCAGGGAACAAGATAGGTAGAAGAAACCAGAAATAAAAATGCAGAGTATCAAAAACAATCGGAATGATCATTGTGTTACTCTTCCATAATTTTCTTTACCCCAACAAAATATTCATTATCTTTTGTCTAATTCATTTAATCTCTTATCCCCTAGAAAACAACTCCCCACTATTAATGGTCTTTTTTCCACTTTCTAAACTCCAAAAATTCTCTGAATTGCTCTTTAGTCATCCCAGAATTTATTGCATCTCTGAGTAGTACCTTCCATTCTAATTCCATTTCATTGGTGAGAGACTCTTCTGGTTGTAATAATGTTTCAACCGGTATCTCCAATACATTTGATATTTTCGCCAGAAAGTGAATTGAGGGATTTAATTGAATACCCCTTTCAAGGGAACTGATATATGATTTGGCTACACCTGCTTGTTCTGCTAATTCAGACAATGTTATATTTTTGGCTAGCCGATACTTCTTTATCTGTTTACCAATCATCTTTACAACACCAATCTTCTATATAATTAAAATACCATTATAATTATACAAAAAGATTCTAATAATTATGGATATAATATTTGAGGTATTAACTATACCCATGTTGTCGAATATGTTATAGTACCTTTCAAAGAATTCCTATATAGAGAAAAGACAGCATGAATATACATAATTAAGATCAGATATTGTTTTTTGAAAGGGAAAAAGAATTCGAATGAGCAATTGGCTCCATTCGAATTCTTTTATTTTCTGTATATTTAATTGTTTCTATCTTTATATCCCTTTTTACCCTGTAAATATAATTCCTTTAGGTATCAAATTTAATCCTAAAAGGAAAAATAACACTATATTCCATGGTAAGGAGAAGAAAATGGACTTTAATCAAAAGGAACATATAGAAAAAACACAACTTGAACAATCAGATGCATGGTATGAATACTGGCAACAATACTCGGATTGGAGTACATGGGAATTTTGGGTAAACTTAGGGTTTCTTGTAGTCCCGTTAATACTACTTTATATCTTAATTGATAAGAAAAAAGCGCTTTTATTAGGGTTCTTTGGTTATAATGTACATGTATGGTTTACTTATATAGACGCTTTTGGGGGAAGTAAAGCCTTGTGGTTTTATCCATATAAGGTTTTACCTATTCTTCCTGTAAATTTCGCTCTAGACGTTTCTTTGATTCCTGTAGTATATATGTTGGTTTATCAATGGACCTTAAACCACGGGAAAAACTATTATTTATATATCACGGGACTTTGCGTGATTTTATCTTTTATTTTCAAACCACTAATGACTACTTTCGGTTTTTTTAAATTAAATGAAGGCGCTAATTATTTTCATCTTTTCTTGGGATATCTTCTGATTGCGATAATATCCAAATTAATAACTAACATTTTTATTTTTATGGAGAGGAGGTCTAAACTAAAAAGTACTGCTTAAATTATTGAATCAGCACATATTTTTTGTTATAAATACCATCTTCATCTAAATTAACCCGGTATCCACCGGGTATTTTAATGTACGGAAATTCATCATATTCATTTGTTAGTTACTCAAAAATGTTAATTAAAAATCCCCTAATAACTAGCCCCACACATAAACCTATTCCTAAAAAGATAATAGGTAACCATATTGGTCCCATCAATACCCCAAAAATTTTAAATGTTGAGGAATAGATTAAGCCTACCGTTATAAAATATGCAGCAAACACAATGGGTATAAAAGAGAAAGGTGATTTCCCACCTCCTGAATCTTTATAAGCATCCCAAATAGCAAACATATAAAGACATGGATAAAACATAAGCCATTGATAATTTGTTACCTCTATTGCTTGTTTTATTTCCCCATGGAAACTGTATATTATTGCTAAATTGAAATTCGCCTGTACATTAACCAATATTTCTAAAGCAATTAATAGAACACCCTTGAGGTACTTTCCATTTAAGATTTGTCCAAAACCTGGTAAGGCAATACTCCATAAGAGTTTTTCTACTTTATTTTTATTGTTTGTTTTCTCCATTTATCATTTTCCTAACCTACTTTGCCAAGTCTTTTCTTTGTGGTGCTTGTGGTGGATATTCCATCCAGCCATTTTTAATCATTAAGTTTGCTCCGTCGTCAGAAAAATGGGCGAGTTCACCCATTAAACGGGTATAATGAACGCCTAAATCATGTCTAGGACTCGTCGACATAGCAATTCCATATTGACCGATTCCAGACCCAATAAGTGCGCTAATGTGATACATCATGAGTTTATCTGAAAAAGGGGCTATCTTGGAATCGGTAACTTCGGAAGTAAGTAGTAATGCCCCCCCCACCAGAAAGATAATCGTCATGTAATATTGAGGTAAAAATTTCAAGTTGCTTTCCTGCAATTTCTCTTCCTCTTTCAAAGTACTTTCGAACCTCTTTTGACTTTGCAACCTGACTAAATCCTGTAATAATAGCCTGTAGTAAAGCGTTACGTTTGGCGTTATAAACTAGATTCGCTATTTCAATACCTAGTAGCGATCTCCGATCCCCGAACCAACCTGCCAAGAAACTTTGCTTCTTTACAAACTCAATTTGCTCTGGTTTCGCAATATGAGGAGCACGCACATAAATACCTTTTTCTTTCGCTAACTCCTTTGCACTGTTATGCAGGTCTTGTGTTTCATTTAAACATTCGTTGTAATATTCGATTATATCCGTTCTTTCTGCAAGTGATACGGCCAAACCATATGAGGTCAATCCAAAGTTTGCCATATTCGTCATATATTCAAGGTAAAGTTTATCCGAAAAAAGACGCGGAGCGTCAAGATTCACGTCATGTTCAGTAAACCCTTGTGGAACTGGATAGTTTTCATTATTAAAGATTTTAGTTACTTTCTTAACGTGTGCCTTTGATATTTCTAAAGCATATCCCAATACCGAACGAATTTGTTCATCTTCACAATTTGCCAAAAAATATTCTATTCCGCATATTGCCATTGAGTCATTTTGGTAAGAAATCCAAAGTTGGGAAATTTCTGAGGCTGTTAATTCTACATTATGGTCATTTTGATCCATTATTGTTAATCCCTTCCATTATTAGTTTCCACACAATCTATCCGAATATTTTCGAGTTATATAAAGCGATTCACTAGTGTTGCATAAATTTTGTTAGAATATTCAGTTTAAATATGTCCCCTGTTAAGAGCCAAAAAAGTAAATACCCAACTAAAGGTGGATCCATCCATTTGGAAATTTTTTTACAATTAGACTTAAGAGACGACGACAATTTGTTTATTAAGGAATGGTTTTTCCTTCAATCTTTCGAAGCCAAATATGTGCTGGTTTCCACAAAGCTGCCCGTAAATATCGGCTAATTTGTAGGGTTTTTCGTTTACTTTTTGTCTCGATTTGTGCGAGAACATGCAGGCAAAAAACAATAAGTGCGATAAACACTTGATTCTGAATTGCCCATTCGCTTTGGCCGTAAAACTTTTTGATATGGAGATGTTGTTTAATCCATTTGAAAAATAACTCAATCGCCCAGCGTGATTTATACATCTTTGAGATTTCTTCAGCACTTAAATCAAAACGATTTGTGATTAAATGAAGCTCATTTCCTTTTGAATCAATCACTTTTAGAAGACGAAAGTAATTTTCGGCACGGTTTTGCGTCGTACCAATCAACACCATTTGATCCGACAAAACAGATGTATTCTCGGGTAGTTTAAAATCGTAAACCTCCCGTATGACTGCGTTTTTTCGCAGCCTAGAAAGGAAAAAGTAGCCGTCATCTGTCATCCGATCAAAGCGTTCGTAGTCTAAGTAACCACGGTCAAACACATACATACATTCCTTGTCATCAACCATTACTTCAAGCTGACCGCGGTCATGTTCTTTGGCCGTTGTCATAATGGCCTTTTCGGGATAGGATATACCTTTTTCCATAAACACAAGGCGTAAGTGCAATTTAACACCCGCTTTTGTTTTGCGGAATTTTGCCCATTTATGATTAGTCAAATTGAGAGGCAATGTGCTTGAATCAATGATTTTTAATGGCATCACAAGTTTCGTGTTGTGCGTTTTGGCATGAATTTGTGAAACTAAATCAAGGAAAAGCTTTTGGAATAAGTCTGGATTCATGCCATTTAAACGGCGTGAGAGTTGGGAAATACTGATAGAATCAAGATCAATGCCCTTTTGCAGTTGATCATCGAAAAGACAATCGCTCAGCGCATGCAGACTTTCGACTTCTTCTAGCTGCGCAAAAAGTAATAATTTTAGAAATGACTCTGTCGTTAGTTTTTTCGTATAGAAATCTAATTTCAACGTTTTCACGTTTTCTTCAAATAATTGAAGATTTATTGGTGAAAACCATTGTCCAAATGAAGTTTTTCGTGTAATCTTGTCCATGCGATAGTCCTTTTTAGTGGATTTGGACGGGTTACCACCTAACTTATCCATTATAAAGGACTTTTTCTTTGCATAAAATGATAAAATTGAACATTTCAAGTATTTTTAATAGTTAAATTAAATTAACGCAACACTAGTGATTTCATCTATATTAAAAATATTTACATTGTGATATTGATTTTAGGAAGGAAGTGTTTTTATGAACGATATAGATCAAGTTATTGAAAAGATGAAGCAGTTGTTTATTACGGTTAGATACAAATATATCAAACTTAACGAAGATGGTAGTTACCATACATTCAATATATATAATAACGACAAACATGTAAGACTTAATGATGGATTTTTGAAATCCCATATACTGCAACAAAGCACTTACGGCATTTTTTGCAGGAAAACACATACAAAATTTGTCACTTTCGATGTGGATGTTCCAGTTATACCAGAGGCTAAAAAAGTAGTATTGGCTCTCTATGAATCTTTAAACACACTCGGAATACCTTCAGACAAAATTTTCACTAGTTGGAGCGGTACAAAGGGATATCACGTTGACATTTATTTTTCAGAGGAAATCCCTTACAACTCAATGAAAGTACTTTTTAATGCAGCAGTTTCAACAGCATATAACTTATTAGATGGAAAAATAAATGGGAAAATTGAACTTCGACCAACACCTACTCAAGGGTTGAAACTTCCTCTCAGCATTAATTACAAAAATAAGGATAAAAGGATTAATATCTGCTGGTATGTAGACGTGCAAAATAATTTTACTACTATCCAATCGTTAGATTACTTCTTAAATATTGAACCCATATGCGTTGATATCGTAAATGATTTAATATCGGATTTACAAGAAGATGAAGAGGAGTCACCAATTAGCAAAAGTGATACTAAAAAAATTGAGGGTAATGCTAATGCGAATTTTGATTTATCGGAGGAAACACTAAAATCACTAGCAGATTTGTATGAAAATGGCCTGAGAAAACCAAGTACTAGAAATGAAGTTACTTGTAAATTAGCGGTGTATTTTAATACATTAAGGGAAAACAAACATGATTGTGAACAAAAATTAAGAATTTGGATGAAGGGTCAGAATAGAGCATTTTATAAAACCCCACTTGAAGAATGTTATAAAGAAATAACTAGAATTGTTAATTTAGTTTATAAAAAAAACGTTGTGCTTACCAAAGGAGTAACAAAGATAGTTATATCCAGAAGTGAAATGCTAACATTATATCAGTATCCTAAAAAATTCCATAAAACGATTTTTACTTTGTTTATTCACTTAAAACGATTTGCAGATTTAAACAATGAGTTTTTTATGACTTATGAACAAATTGCATTGGCTGCGAAATGTTCTGTTAAAACTGCCATTAACCATATTAAATTACTTGAGCAAGACAATATAATTAGGGTAACAAGATCACCAATATATTTAAGAGGAAACAAACCTGAAAGCCATCCAAATATTTATGAACTCAATCTTAATTGGCTAAATGCAGACAAGGAAGTTTCCATTAGTGTGGGAGCAGATAATGTGAAGTCCTATCATGATATAAGAATTAAACTCATTTTAGAGTTATTCCCTAATAATGAATGGTGGAATATCGGTGAGTTATTGAATAAAGCACTAGAAAAATAATCTAAAGAATAATAATTAAGTACTTGTATGTAAATTATTTTAATCATATTAATTCATATCGACTATGTGTAATTGTCTTACAATACTAAAACAAAAAAGCGTGTATTACTAGATGTAGTTTTCACGCTTTTTTCGTCTTTATTCTTCAAAAAGAAAGGAATACCCCAAAATTTACAGCAAAGGAGAGGTTTCATAGAAAAAACACAAATAATATGTATGCCCTTCAAGTAAAGGATCACTGATTAAATTCCACATATATCTTCCCATACCTTTATTTTTAATAATATAGTTCCGTATCTCTCCTTCAAATTTTTGAACATTAGGTACGGCAATTCCCAAAAAAGGTAATCTAGTAACCGACTTTTGTTTTAAATTTCACCTCCAAATTCCCCTCTTTTTCCCTTTTTACCTTAATATAGCCCTTCAAGATGCTAAACCAAATCCACCCACCAGTTAAAAGAAATACTGGTATATATAGCGAAAGGTAAAAATCTTTTTTGAAAAAGTAAATTGCCATTCCTGCAACTATATATGCAATCACCTTACCAACAAACATAGCCACATAATGTACTTTATTGATTGCTTCGTAATCATTTCCTATGTCTAAATAGAAGTATGTAAATGCTCTATCAAAAAATGCTCCACCAAGTGCTAATAAAAACATTGAAAATAAAAAATAATCCATGATAGAAAACTCTAAGTATTTTACCGATAGTGGGTAAAAGAAGATCGTGAACAATATAGAATAGAACAACCCCATAATGAAAAAGGACAATCGATATAAGCACTTTGTAATAACGTGCAACATACTAGGGCTCCTTCCTAAACACTATTTGGAATTATCTGTATACTATTATACATAACAATCACTTATAAAGCAGCGTTGAAGCGGGTGATAATCTTTTTTATGACATTAAAAAACAAGGATTTTACTCCTTGTTTTGAACCCATAGGTTTTATTATAATCCATGCGTTTTTAATCTACTTGTCTTATTCAATTAAAGCATCGTTAAAAACAAAAACATAAGGTATATATTGTGAAAATGTATCAAAGACTAAAAAAATAAATTTTGACAAGGGTGATACATTTGGAACAAGAAGAAAAATTGAAAACTGCTACAACTGCAATGACGAGTGATTTCAAGGTGCAAATTTTTGGAGATGCTGAGAAAACGACTGATACTGTGGTTGCTAGGGATGCTGTTGAAAATATTATAAATGATTGGAACGCTATGTCTAAAAAGGCGGCTAATCTTACAATTAAACAGTACGGTCCTCCAAACGAAGCAACTCAAAGCAGGTTAATTTGGTAGAACAATGGACCTTGGAAACGTACCATTGTTTATCGTGATGAAATTCCACATGATTTCCCACAGCCTCATACCGATGTTATTGAGAACTATATTAACTACTCTGTCCCACCTGAAATGTTTAGTGAACTTGCTAAATTTGATGGTAGTGTCATTGTCGAAAGAACAAGAGGTGAAATTTCATCTCGATGTGATATGGAAGCGGCTAATATCCTTGCCCTTAATATGATGAATGATATTGTAACAGGTAAGTTAATTGCTGAAGAAGCCCGCGATAAATACTGTGAGGTGACTTCTGCTTTTATGATGAATAGACCAGCACCTTATGCTGAGAAACTTCAATTCGATGTATCACAAAAAGAAAAGTATGATACGGACGTTGTAATGATTGCTGATGAAATGGTAGAACAGGCCATAGAAAAGGTTAATGATATGGTTGACGATAGTATAGGTAATAACAGGCTTCATTGATAATTGTTTATTCTCTAAAAACTGTCTTTCCAGACAGTTTTTTATTATACCAAACTTCTGTTGTCTTCAGTATGTTTTTCCACCCTGTTGATAACTTGTGGATAAAATAAAAAAGGCTAGGTTTTTTTAAACCTAACCATTTTAAGGTAGAAATTATTGATTATTTATCCACACATGGGTACAGGTCATTCTCTTTAGCAACTAATTTTATTGCTTCTTCCTGAAGTTCCTTCTGGAAGTTTTCCCTGATTCCAGCCTTTCGATAAATTCTCCATAAAGACAAATCCTGTCCCTCTTCCCGTAACTCTTGAACTGCCCATTGTAACCGTCTAACTTGAAAGTCTCTAATACCTTCAGTATGCTCCACCATGTATTCTTTTGTCTTTGGCAGTTTATCAAGATGTTTTTCTAATAACGGTCTAATGCCTAGCATACTCCCTATTGAACTTACCGTAATCCGTTTAGGTTTTCCGTCAATAGACAACATTTCAGTAATTGCTACTTTTACAATTTCCAAAATTCCCTCGTCCCTATCCCCCCAGTTAACCCTGTGACTATCATGTATTGTTGATTTTAACCTAGGGGAGTTCTGATTAAGCCAGTCCCTGTCATTTCGGTACAACCATGTAAAAACTCTATTGTTAACTTGACGTAATTCCGTTTTACTCTTAATTGGGTACTGTTTTCTCAAATTTAACCAATCTCGTCTGTTTTTTTCTTTATTATTAATAACAGAGCATTGCTCAATGGTATTCGTACGTTTTTTTTCTTCCTGACCCCTTTTTGTCCAGTATGTCTTTAAACCTAACTTCTTAGCATATTTTTTGACTGTGGCTGGGTCTACCTGCAATTGCCGGGCTGTATCTCTTAAACTAAATCTTTTATTAGTCAATTCTTCTAATTTAGTTTCCCACACAGACCCGAAGTTCTTTACCTTTGTTAATTTGTATCTGTCCTTTTCTTCATGATCAGGGCCTGTTCTGAGGTAAACATAACCGCAATCACACCTAAAGAGCCCTATCGGACCTTTACTTTCAGCCCCATACTCTATTTCTATATCAGTAATAACAGGTCTAAGATAATGGTCAGCAACAGGATTTAAACAAGGCCACGGTTTATCCCCAAACGGTTTATATTCGATTTTCTTGTTGAAAAGGTCTGAAATTGAAATTCCGAGAAACCGTATAAATAATAGGTGTCTTATAGGATGGCTTGTTCTATTTTTTCTCCAAAGCATATCACTCAACCAATTATTATTATTACCGATATCTGATTGCAGTTTCTCCAGAAATCCATGTTCATAAAAGTCTAAGAAAGAATTTAATAATTCTTTTTGCTTTATTTTACCGTTTACATTTGCAAAACCAAGTTCTTTTAATTTACTTAAATACTGCACTCTAAACCAATCCGAACGTTTGTTTTTCATCTTATTATTTAAAAGGAACTCAATATCTTCTGCAATATTGATTGCCTTTTCCATGATATTATCAGAATACTGTAAATCCGAGGTATTTATTCTGCAATTTTCAATAGTGGCTAATCTATAATCATGTTTGTTATAACCTCTAATAGAAACTTGACTATCATACAGTGGCATCTTATGCTCTAGACAAACAAGAACTCCCGGTATTTGATGGATTCTATGCCAATACAATTCCCCAAGATTATATAAATCTTCTTCAACACATTGAGGACAAAATTTAAAGTACTGATACAACTTAATTGAACTTGCCATCAAACCAATTTTATTATATATACTACCCCCTTTATCCCCAATCATAGATTCTTTAACCTTAGTAGCATGTTCAGAAGGCAGGAAGGCGGAATAGAATGGATATAGGGTATGATTTGTAATTAAATATTCGGGTGTATAATGATGCCCCACAGGAAGGTTTTCCATTATACGGCTGATATGAGAAGGCAAATCCATTATTGCTGTGATACTGTCCGTACCGTATATATCCTTTTGTGTGGCTTTGTTACTGACATTTCCACTACGAATATGGTATCTAGCCAAAACGCTGTATAAAAGTTCGTCTTTATATGGTACAGGGAAGAAGGTCATCATTTCACATCATCCTGTCTGACCAAAATCGCTTTCATGACTTTTAATAAACCCACCATTACAAAGCACTTCATAGGCTGTCTTATTTTCTTTTCGTCCTTCAATAACCAAGTGTCTTATATCATTCTCTACAGAAGATTCCTCTTCCTTTCGCTTTTTCTTTCGTTTATTTGATGTGGACATTTCCTGAATGGCTTTCACAACAAGTTCATTGATATCCAAATTCCCCTCTTTTTCAACAATTGCCTCTACAACTTTTTGAACCTCATTTGGTTCAAAATCCAATTCTAAAAGTTTCAAAATTGCTTTTTCTTTTATGGATATACTCATTTCTTGTTCTTTTTTCCTTTGCGTTCTTTTCATGGCCTCCATTTTCATTTGTAAATCAACAGTAGCCCTTTCCCTTTCCATAAACCCTAAAAAGTCTACGTCTACTGTACTGATATCCTCGAACTTGGCAATCTTACTTATGTTACCTGATTTCAAAGCCTGAATCATTGGCTTAACTAGTTGTAAATGCTTATTAGCCACCTGACTAATTGATTCTGGAGTTATTTCTTCCCTTTGCGTCATAATGGCCTCAATTTGAGCCATTACGTAGAGTTTTACTGCGATATCAATAATACCTTGGCTTTCTTCATACAGGATATTTTTAAAATCATCTGTTAAAGGAATCTGCTTCTTTGTCCATTGATATCCCCAAAGTGCATTAATCAATAAATCCCAGTTTTGGTTGTTTTTCAACCTATCCCAAATCATATCTCCTTGGCCACTGCCCCGTCTGGCCTGTCTAAATTCACTTTGCAAAATAGATAAGCCTGCTGGCGTTCCGACTAAAATAACTGGAACTCCAATTGTATTAACTAGCGTTACAAAGAAGTTCAGCATTTTTTGATCCCCACCGCTTTTGGCCTTACTTAAATGCTGAATCTCGTCTATAATTAAAACACCCAATCCTGTGTTTCTTGCTATTTGAGACATAATCACCAACATATCATTTATCGTTTTTCTACCTAGCCCAAACTTTTTGTGATATTCTGTCCCCAGTAAATCGTCTACCTTACGGAAAAATTCTAAGGCAAGTCCTCTCAAGGAAGAATCAAATGGACAATCAAGTTTAAGCCATACAAGTTGATACATACTGAATTTTATTTCGTTATAATCTTTATGAACAATAACTTGAGGATATAAAGATAAAATTCTATTTATAGCCGTTGTTTTCCCCATACCACTAACACCGATTATCGTAAATCCTGCTGCAGTTGTTCTAAAAACACTGTTGTTGTTTAATTCATTGTTCAATCCGTTGATATTTCGATGTCCTTCCTGTAAACTCTGCGCATATCCGGCTCTGAAGGGGTTTCTTGCCAAATATCCTTGACGAATTACTCTGGAAATTCTGCTTTCCAAATCCAAGTGTATCCATAACGGCTGAAAGCATTGAAATAATCTCTGTACTAAATGAATACGGTATTGTTTATCTAGCATTCTTTCTTTTGAATTGTATTCGGCATATATAGCCATTTTTTCAATGGCTTCTTCTGTAGAGAGAATAGAAGGAAGTGCTTCAATAAAAGGATTCTTCCTATATTCTTCGATAACCTGTTCACTATAATCTGCTTCAATAGCATTGCAACCATTTGGAATAATAACCCTATTCATCTATCTTATTTAAAGCCTCCTTCTGCTTTCTCAATAACAAATCAAACCCTGTATCCCCCATAAATTCTTTACTTTCAGATAGATTAAAAGGAACAACTTTAGAGTTTTCTATATTACTTCTATCTAACTCAAAGGCCTCTTCTTCACGTTGAATCATTTTTTCAACAGCACGGTTTTGACGAATATTCCCAATCCTGCTCCTTTTACTGATTACATCCGTTTGTTCTTGAGATGTTTCCTGTTTAGCCTGCTTTACAATTTCTTCAATTTCAGTGTTTAAATCAACTTTTTCCTGTATTGTTTTCTCCTTATATTGCTTTTCTTTTACTTTTTCGTATTCTAACAAGTAATCAATTTCTTCAACTACCTTGCCTCTATAACGCTGTTGATGTTCCAATAAAAAACATTTATCAAAACTCAAGCCATTTTCATCCCGTATATAGATATAGTCCATATTTCTTGGATCATAACTTATATCAATTTTCCAAGTGCCCCTGTTCCGTGCCTGTTCAAACCATCTGTCCTTTAGGGACTGTTTTGAACCATAAAGCAATCCTTTAAACGCAATTCCCTTTGCAGTTACCGTAGCCTTGCCCGTAGGCATGAGATTGAGTTTAACAATATCTTCCGAAGCATGACGTAACTTTCCAGATTTGTTGTTTATCCCCCATTCCCAAAGCCGTATTGGAATGGACTCTATTCCATCCTCCACCATCATTTCTTCACGTTGATAGTTTGTAAGATAGTGGTGATTATTATGGTATAATACACATTTGATAATAACTTGAGTAAACTGGTAAATATCCAATTGTGCTTCCAAACGGTAATCCCGGTCCCCACGTTCTTTAATTGGCTTAACAGCACCCGGCAGAAATGCCTTTGTTCTTGAATTGGTTACCCGAAAATGTTGTTCAATTATTCCTTTTAAATCTGCTCTATAAGAAGGCGTATTCAGAATTCTTATTCCGAAATTATTAATTAGGGGATCAACTTTACTTCCCTCTAATTCTCCTCGATCAGCCAAGATGGATTCAGGAAGATGTTCAACAGGCCATTCATGTTTTTCAATCTCAATTCCGAAGTCACGACAAAAATTAACTTTATCAGAAGCAGCGTTGGCTAAAGCCATCATTGCACCGGCCCACGATGGACCCTCTAAGCCAATATATAGACCAACTATCATTCTGCTATAAACATCCATAACAGAATAAATTACAGGTCGTCCAATTATCCATTCACGATTAAACCTTGATAACAGATACAAATCTCCAACAGTTGCGTCAATCTGATAAATTGCTCCGGGCCCTAATGCTTCTGTTGTTGACTCCCCAATAATTGCTCTATGGTTTTGCTCATACTTTTTTCGGCCTTTTCTTTGGCTGATTTCTTTCTTGATGTCTCTTTGCTTTTCAAACCAATATCTAAATTGATTTAGTGTTGGTAATTCTCCATAAGTTTTAATTACGGGTATTTCCACATTTCCTTTCACTTTACTATCTAGACTAAAATGCTCTTTTAACATTAATTCATAGGTCAGTGCTAAGGATTTTTCGGCAGAGGAGAGATAATGTTTGTTTATAGCAGACCTAAAAATTCTTTTGATATTTTCGTCTATATTTATTCCTTCGCCTGTTATCTGTCCATGCTTTCTTGGTCTTCCTCTTTTTACCTCACTAGCCTTCTTTTCCTTACCCTTCCCTCCACACAAGTAATAGTCAGGTAAAAGGGCATTTTTTGTTTTACCACGCTGCCAATACTTCTTTAGATAGCGAATAACAGTGCTTTCATGAATATTGTGGGCTTCACACCTTTTTAGAATTAATTTTCTTCTTTCTTCTGAGTGGTAAACAAATGGTTCCAATTTCACAATATCCTTTATGATTTCCCATGCATTGTCACGTAAGGATAAATGTTTTTCAGAAATATTGTTTTCATTTATTAGTCGACTGAAAGGGTCTTTTTCAACAAGGACAATACTACCATTGTTAAACCCTTCTTCAACTTCTGAAATACTCTTTTCATAGGGCAAAGCGGTAGAGTAAACATTGAAAAAATACCCATAATTATGTGCTTTATTAAGCCATAATACCCTTTCTATTACTTTCTCGTTTTCTGACGAAGTATAGGAAATCAGATTATTTACTACAAACATCTTCTCCTTGCCTCCTCATGTGTAATTCGTGGTTTTACTTCAATTGTCGAATTGGAAAGATTTAAGTCAATTTGCTTTGTCATATCTATCCCAATCTGTTTTGAAGCAATTAAAAACTTAAACACAAACAACCCTGTTCCCGAATCATAGTTGAATTCTTTGTCAAAGTCGGCAGTAACCTTTCTAATGGACTGCTTGGTATCTATTAACCTTTCTATTAAAGAGTTACTTAAGTAAATTAGTTCATCTTGCGTAAAACCCCTTTCAACATATGAATATAAACATGAATGTACCCATTCAATATTTTTGGTAAAAACAGTTGAAATTTCTTTTTGGGTAACGATTCCCCAGTCAATACCTTTTCCCGTCCAATATCGGCGCTCAATCTCCAATCTTTCCAAAGTCTTTTTCTTCTCAAGTTCGGAAGCCATTTTTATACTTCTTGCCAAATACAAATTATCACCATTTGCTTTCTTTATCGTGATTAAAAAATTGGTGCTTAAAGTATACGCATATCCACTTTCTTTATCTGTAAATAGTTTAAAATCTAAGTCCTTTTTTTGTTGTACAGTATCCTCAAGGTCCAATAGGGGGAAGTGCTCCCGTATGTCCGTAACTGTATCTTCCCATTCCAACATATAAAAATAGCGAGCCTGCAAATCAGAAAATAGGTGATGTATTCTTCCACTCTTCCATCCTAGTATTCGTGATACTCTCCCCATAGAAGGAAAATCCTGAATAGTTAACCACGGTTTATATTCTTTACCTACTCCCTGTCCTCGCCCCTCATTAACAAAACGGTTATACTTATTCTCATTCCAAGAATGGTTACGTTTAGACATAATCTACTTCCTCTACAATCATGAATATTCTAGGATACTATATTCCTAGTAAATTAAGTAACTCGATTCTAACGGGCCGGTTTGGTACATGCAATATCTTGAGCAATCTTTTTTATGATTTTAAGCGAACATTATTCTTATTCTTTTCTTTCCTAAGTTATTTATTGCAAATAAGATTTTGTAACTATGTTAATTTAGAAAAAAGTTTGCAGAAACTAGAAAACACATTCACCCCTTGCCACATCTAACCTCACAACCATTATCCAAGTTATTCCATGAGAATAAAGTCTGCACAAAGATTTGCCTGTTTTCGGCCGAAAATAACCAAAAAAAGTAAAGAGATAATAATAAAGTTTGCTGAAACATAAAGGAGAGATCGCCAAACAAAGGGAGTGACCTAAACCTCATGATGGCACCTTACGGTGACACCTTTACCACAACCGATTCTTGCCTTCTGGTGATTCTATGGTAGTGCAGTTCTTTACTACTTTTGGGATACAGTATAATTACCATGTTAATTAAGTTATCAAGGGTGAGCATTAAATGATTTATGCAATTGTATTATTTATATTTGCTGGATTTGCAGAGATTGGTGGAGGTTATCTTATTTGGCTATGGTTAAGAGAAGGTAAGCCATTTTATTGGGGGATCTCGGAGGAGTAGCCTTGGCGTTATATGGTGTTATTGCCACATTTCAAACATTTCCATCATTCGGCAGAGTATATGCTGCCTATGGAGGAGTATTTATTGTTCTTTCTGTATTCTGGGGATGGGGTATTGATAAACAAACACCTGATTTATACGATTGGATAGGTGCTGGTATATGTTTGGTGGGTGTTTCAGTAATGTTATTTGCACCTCGCCAATATAAGAGGTATCGAAGATACGTTTCCTACTCGATAGTCTAATCAATCAGCCTCATACATAGTACCTTACGGTTTGGTTTCCCATATACCACCGTCATTCCCATACTCACCACGTGACCTATACCTAATTATTTATTTTTATTTATTTCTTTATGGGCGAGTGCTTCTGTTGAAGCCTGTTATACGTTGCTGGACGTGGACTTCCCTTGAAAGTGGAGGGACTATTATACCTTACGGTTTCGCCTGTACCACCACCATTCCCATACTTACAACGTGACCTATGCCTAATTATTTATATATTTATTTATTTTTTTATTGGCGAGTGCTTCTGTCTGAAGCGTGTTACACGTTACTGGACGTGGGCTCCCCCTCGATTGGGTTGGTTCCAATGCTCCCTTCGGAGTGACATGGGAACTTCCCTTGTGCTGTACTTATGCAGGGATTACCTCACCTCCCCCGTAAGGGTAACCCTGATCCACGCAGAGAACCTCGTACGACCACGATTTTATATAAAAAAGCCCTGTGAATATATCCATACTCTGGATACACTCAGGGGCTTTGTGTAGACTTTTTTCTTTTAAAACAGACTTTTCCCATACATCAAACTTCATTTTGGTTTGACACTAGTAGGCCAAACCTTTATTTCTCAAAAACTAATATAAATATTTATTGAGAAAAAAAGACAGTAGGGTATTCCCTACTGTTATTCTCCACTTGCTTCTTGGTGGAGCGGGTCTTCACTTTGGTATTCTAATTCTTGCACAAGCATACAAATCTTAAAGATTTTCTCACTCTCCAAGATATATTCACTTAATATCGGTTCAATGACTAACATTAAATGGTGATAATCGTAGAATGTTTGTTGGTGACATAAAACATTGATATTCCCCACATGCGCTGTATTTTTACCGACAAAATCCTTCTCTGTACGGGTGATATATAAGAAATACATATAATCTTTATCCGTGTGAGTGACCCAATTAAAGCGGGGATGCCTACCTATCGTAATAACATAATCATTATGATAGGCTTTTATATAATCCGGGCTTTTCTTTTTGCCTTTTCCCTTTATCATTTGTTTATCCTCCCTATTTCTTAGTAAAATATATTCATATATTTAATTAAACAAACATATGTTCCTTCCTTGTTTTCTAACAAAATAAAAGTTGGACCAACATTGAACCAGTCAAACCCTTGGCATTATTAGAATGAGCCAGTTGAACTAATAACTTCGCTATTAAAAGAGATTGTTTTTGTTAAACAAAAAAACCACTTATTATCGTAGGTACGTTCCCGATTATTTAGTCTAATCCTTCAGCCTCGTACATAGCCGTCTTGCCCCTACTTCTCCTTCTTTTTTAAACTCAGTTACAAGAAGATTATAGGACACCTTACGTTTGTCCACCCGTCCTTTAGTTTGTCCCTAACTCACCCCCACCTTAACCCTCTACTATCCCTTGCACCACCTGACCTCACGCCTTTTCTTACAATTTCTCCTCGCATGGTTGTCTCAAAGCGCCTTGTGTGACTAGCCCTGATGGGCTAAAAAGAAAGAAGAATCGAGATTAAATCCGAAGATAAAATCCCAATTCCTTAAACCACCCGATATATATTGAGTCACCCTTACTTAGCCTAGGGTCGGACTGTTTATCGCCTGTACCCCATCATTCCTTTACTTCCGACATTACCTACATTTAACTTTCCTTTCATATATTTTATGGGGAACCGTACTGGGATCAGGTTACACGTGGAAATTCGTTAATTCGCTTGATTCCGGTGTTCTACACTGCAGGAAGACATAGGAATCCCTTGCGCTGCAATTCAGCAGTCATTACCCATATATTATGGAACCTTAAATGACCCCTCAATAGGATTACAGCGCTAAATTAAAAACCCCGTGAATACACCCATATTGGGTACAATCACGAGGCTTTTACAAACTTTTTTCTTCTTAAGCAGACTTTTTTCTCATTCTGCAAACTTTATTTTGATTTGACAACAACTTATTTTATTACAACCAAAATCACTCTACCGTAACACTCTTAGCCAAGTTACGAGGTTTATCTACATCACAGCCTCTATGGAGTGCTGCATAGTAAGCAATTAATTGTAATGGTACTACAGAGATAAGGGGTGTTAACAGATCGTGCACAGCTGGTACGATGTAGCGATCGTCTTCCATTTCTAGACCTTTCATGGAAATGATACATGGGTTTGCTCCGCGAGCCACTACCTCTTTTACGTTACCACGTATGCTTAAGTTAACACTTTCTTGTGTTGCTAATGCGATAATAGGTGTTCCATCTTCAATCAAAGCAATTGTTCCATGCTTTAATTCTCCACCTGCAAAACCTTCTGCTTGGATGTAAGAGATTTCTTTTAATTTTAATGCACCTTCAAGTACAACATAATAGTCAATACCACGTCCGATAAAGAAAGCGTTTCTTGATGTTTCAAGATACTCTTTAGCAATTGCTTCAAGCTCTTCCTTATCTTCAAAAATGACTTCCATAGCATTGGCAATAATGCCTAGTTCATGGATAAGATCAAAATCCACTTCATAGCCTTTACTTTTTGCTGTCACTTCTGCAAGAATAGATAATACAGCCATCTGTGAAGTATAAGCTTTCGTTGAAGCTACAGCAATTTCCGGACCTGCATATAATAATAAGGTATGGTCAGCTTCACGAGACAGTGTAGAGCCTGGCACATTTGTGATTGTTAAAGTTGGATAGCCCATTTCTTTTACTTGCACTAGTACTGCTCGGCTATCTGCTGTTTCTCCACTTTGTGTAATGAAGATGAACAAAGGTTTTTCTGAAAGCAACGGCATATTGTAGCCAAATTCACTAGCTACATGAACTTCAACTGGAATTTTTGCTAATTTCTCAATAAATTGCTTTCCAAGAAGACCAGCATGATATGATGTACCAGCAGCAATAATATAGAGACGATCTGCTGCGTTTACAGCATCAACGATAGCCGGATCAATTTTTAACTTACCATCTTTATCTTGGTATTCTTGAATGATTTTGCGAATAGCTAATGGCTGTTCGTCAATTTCTTTTAGCATATAATGAGGATATGTGCCTTTTTCAATATCACTAGCATCCAATTCAGCCGTATAAGCTTCCCGGGAAATAATTTCTCCCTCTAATGTCTCAATGGTTACCGCGTCTTTTGTCACGATTACAATTTCTTTATCTACTAATTCCACATATTGATCTGTTACTTGAAGCATAGCCATTGCGTCACTAGCAACGACATTGAAGCTTTCGCCTAAACCAATCAATAGTGGACTTTTATTTTTTGCCACATATATCATGTCTTTGTTTTGCTCATCTAATAAAGCAAAAGCATAAGACCCTTTTAATAATTTTAATGTTTGAACAAAAGCAGCCTTTACATCGCTTCCTGTCTCAACAAAATGTTCAATAAGTTGAACTACTACTTCTGTATCTGTATCACTTTTTAACGAAACGTCAGAAAGGTACTCTTTCTTTAGTAAGTCGTAGTTCTCAATTACTCCGTTATGAACAATGGTGAAACGTTCTGAAGCACTTTTATGTGGGTGAGCGTTCAATCTGCTTGGTACACCATGTGTTGCCCAGCGTGTATGACCAATTCCTGCAGGTGCAAACACATCTTCGTCCACAATATTACGAAGATCTGCAATTCTTCCTTTTTCTTTAAAAACTTGCACTCCTTCTCCATTGCTTAAAGCAATACCAGCTGAGTCATAGCCTCTATATTCAAGTTTTTCTAAACCTTTTAATAAAATCTCTTTCGCATCCTGGTTTCCAATATAACCAACAATTCCGCACATACTTCTTTTCCTCCGTTCTAAGGGAGCAAGAAGTCACTATTTAGGGAACAAACTTGCTCCCTTACCTCTGATTATTTTTTTCATAAATCATATTACTTTTCATTGTTAGATTTCCTACTTACCCATCCATTTTCTCCGGGAATAAGCATGTAAAAACGAAACAATGTAAAATGATACAACTTAAAAGAAATACTTATATTATTAGCATACCCTACTCTTTGTGCATTAAGTTGCCTTAATGTTTTAAAGTAGTACTTACGATTGGCTAACACAACCGGGAGGCATCCGCCGAAAAATCGATAAACCTCCTCCTCGTCAACTAGTTTCGTGTCGTCCATCACTAGTCCAGGCGCTTCATTTTCCTATTTCCACTCCTATCCTCCTTTTTCACATAATGGCTTTTTTCCAAAAGCAATTTAATCATACCCTACCTCGATTCCCCTCGTCAAATACATTCCTGTGACAAAACGGTAAATTTTATATTTCTCTAATTGCAGTAGGATATCCATCTGACACGAAAGCGGAAAATAAAATCATAATAGGGTGAAAAGCATTTAATTTCTTAAGTGCCCTTCACCCTAATAATGTATTCTATCGTGCTATATTTGTTCCTAATTGCATAGATATTAGTATAAGTTCCTTATGTTTAAGCTTACTCTTCTGGTAAACCCATTTCATTCTTAACTACTTCTGAAATAACATTTACATAGGCTTCACATAATTCCTCTGTTGGAGCCTCAGCCATAACGCGTACCAGCGGCTCTGTTCCAGAAGGACGAACTAAAATTCTTCCATTTCCGTTCATGTCCTGTTCCACTTTTGCAATAACTTCTTTAACCTTTTCATTATCTGTCACATGGAATTTATCTGTCACTTTAATATTTACCAACTTTTGCGGGAACTTTTTCATTTCCCCAGCAAGCTCTGATAATTTTTTCTTTGTAACTTTCATGATATTAACCAATTGCAATCCAGTTAAAAGTCCGTCACCTGTTGTATTGAAGTCAAGGAAGATAATATGACCTGACTGCTCTCCACCAAGGTTATAGCCATTATTACGCATTTCTTCGACTACATAACGGTCACCAACAGCAGTTGGAATACTAGTAATCTCATGTTGCTTTAATGCTTTATAAAAGCCTAAATTACTCATTACAGTAGATACAACCGTATTATTTTTCAATCTTCCCGTTTCTTTTAAATATTTTGCACAAATATACATAATTTGATCGCCATCCACGATATCACCATTTTCATCAATAGCTATCAGACGATCGCCATCACCATCAAATGCTAACCCAACATCTGCTTCTTTTTCTAGAACAAATTTAGCAAGTGTTTCTGGATGTGTTGAACCTACCCCATCATTAATATTTAAGCCATTTGGGGACGCACCCATTGTGGAAATATCCGCATCTAAATCTGCAAATAAATGCATCGCTAAGGAAGATGTTGCTCCATGTGCACAATCTAACGCAATATGAATACCAGCAAATTCTTCATCTACTGTTTGCTTTAGGAATTGCAGATATTTCTGGCCACCTTCGAAATAATCATCTACCTGACCAAGGTCAGCACCAGTCGGTCTTGGAAGATTATCTTCTTCTTTATCAATTAGTGCTTCTATTTCTAGCTCTTGCTCATCTGAAAGCTTAAAGCCATCTGGTCCAAAAAATTTAATTCCGTTATCTGCGACCGGGTTATGCGATGCAGAAATCATTACTCCCGCCTGTGCGCCTAGTGCCTTTGTCAAATAGGAAACACCAGGTGTAGAAATAACACCTAAGCGCATTACTTCTGCACCAATGGAAAGTAATCCTGCTACAAGCGCTCCTTCCAGCATATGGCCGGAAATACGAGTATCTCTTCCGATTAATACCTTTGGTCTATCGTGGTCTTTTGTTAGGACAAAACCACCATATCTTCCTAGCTTAAACGCTATTTCTGGTGTTAGTTCACTATTTGCCACACCTCGTACTCCGTCCGTACCGAAATATTTACCCATTTCTATATCGCTCCTTCTAACTAGTATAGATCACGTTTTATGTTAAGCCTCTTTATTTGTAATAGACACACTTGCTGTATCAATGGCAAGTTCCCAATCTATATCCGCTGGCCCATTTACTTTAATAGGTACTTCGTGCTCTCCATCATCCATTCCCGTTAAATCTATATAGAGATTAAAATCAGAGATACTCATTTCTCTTACCCTGTTTTGTTCTCCAGAAATCCGAAGACTTGTACTACTACTTCTTGGATTCTTAATGCTCGCTTCCAGACTACTATTTAGACCTTGAATATTAATTGGTATACTACTAATCATTCTTGTTTCTGTTTTTTCTGTAGCAGCAGTTTCCTCCGAATCCTGATTTTCTTGTGGATCCTCTTCCTGTTCTTCCTCTTGTTCCTCTTGTGCAACAGTTACTTTTACGGTTACCTTAACGAGCTCTGGATCGACAGACGTTACTCCATTAGATATGATAACTGGTAACGTCAATTCCTCATCTTTTTCAATCGTACTTAAATCCACTTCAACCCTTGTGCTTTCCACTTCTTTCAAAACATCTTCTGGTCCACTAATGGTTGCTTCCTTTTTATCTAACGTAATCGAATCAATGTTTATATTTGCAGGTGGTGTACCTTGTTCGACTATATTTATCGGTACTGTTTTACTCGTTCTTTTAACAGGAATATTCACTTCCACTGTCTCTGGTTCCACTTGCACATTTAATTTATTTAAACTACTATCCAACACAGAAACTTTTGCCTGCTGACTAACTGCCTCATTTGTATTTTCATTCAAATTAACATTTGCCTTTACATAGGCGATTTTTTCAATTTCGTCTTTTGCTCCTGTAACCTTCACTGTTTTTGGTTCAATCTTTGGTGTTCCAGCAGAATAGCCTTTCTCAATAGCATTACTACTAAATTCTGCTTCCACAGTAAATTCCTTTGTAACCTTTTCCTTCACTGTGACTTTTATCGTTTCAGGATCTATCGTCGCTTTTATTTTATCGGATAAATCCTTTATTTCTAGTGGAACAGTTTTACTACCTAAATCAGCATTTGCTAAATTAACATATACCTCAAAGTCTTTTTTTAGTTTAGCCTGCTGTATATGAACGGTTGGCCCTCTTAACGTTACAGTAACTGTTTTCGGTATACCTGTTACAACAACATTTTCCGTATCGTAATAAGCTGTTACCGGAATGTCCTCTAAAATAGCTGTTTCTGAATCACCAGGAACGTTCACATCTGTTGAACTTTCGTTGGGATCATATGCATAGGAAAAAAGTAAAAGGGCGAATGCGAGAGATAGTACTTTGGTAAACCAATTTTTGCCTATTACATTATTAAACAGTTTATTCATTTTTCTTCCCCTTCCAGCTCCACTTACTTGACGTGGTTTGTTTGGTAGAAGGTGTTATCAGGGCACTAGATAACATTTCTCTAAAAGCATCTAGTTTCAATTCTCTATGCAAATCACCATTCTTTGTAATAGAGATAGCCCCTGTTTCCTCTGAAACAACAACAGTTAAGCTATCCGTCACTTCGCTAATACCTAATGCTGCTCTATGCCTAGTTCCCAGCTCTTTTGAAATAAATGGACTTTCGGAAAGAGGAAGGTAACATGCGGCTGCAGCAATATTTGTTTTTTGTATAATGACAGCTCCATCATGTAGTGGCGTATTCGGAATAAAGATGTTAATTAATAGCTCTGCAGATATTTTTGAATCGAGAGCGATACCTGTTTCTATGTAATCACTCATCCCTGTCTCTCTTTCAATCGTAATTAAAGCTCCAATTCGTCGTTTAGCCATATAGTCTACTGCTTTTACAATTGATTCCACTAACTGTTCCTGAAGTTCATGTTCTTGAACTACTGAGCGTGAGAAGAATTTTCCTCGTCCCAGCTGCTCGAGAGCTCTTCTTAGTTCTCCCTGGAAAATAATAATAAGTGCTAATGCCCCCCACTGTATTACCTGCTGCATCATCCAGCCTAATGTTTGTAGTTGGAAATAGTCACTCAACATTTTAATAATCAAAATAACAAATATTCCATTCAATAACTGGACAGCCTTCGTCCCACGAATTATTGTGATAATTTTATATATGACATACCAAACAAGGATAATGTCTACTGTATTCGCTAAATATTTTAAAAAAGGGAAATCTGCAAACGACATTTTCCTTCCTCCAAAGTGTATATTTCAAAAGTTACTACTGCCTACTTAAAAATGACTTTTTCTATAAAGGTTCTTCCTATTAAATAAATAATGGAATGAAAAAAACCTACAATTATCATATTATAACACAATTCAAATTAATACAAAGAAAAGCATAACTAAGTATCTAGATTGTCCATATCATTAGTATATGTCCCATCATTGTATTTAGCCCTATTTTTACCCGAAAGAGAAATGAACTTACGATACTAGTAATATAAAAGTCCTATCGCTTTAGAAATACAAAGAACCCTGCAATTTATAATTAAATTGCAGGGAGGCTGTTTTTAACTTTCATGTCGTCATTACTAAACAACTCTGTAAAATCAGTTACAGTTTTCTTTATATGATACCACAGCCATTCAAACACTTCGTTCACTTCTTTTATTTCTCCAGTAACTTGACTGGCAGAAGCCATATACTTCTTTCCATTGATTACTGTTACATTGCCTTCAACTTGTCCTTCTATTTTAATATCACCATTTCGAACGATAATATCACCTTTTACTGTTTCTCCCTCAGGCACAATAGCTGTGTTATTTTCCACTAGTATATTGGGCTGCTTTGATACAGAGAATTGGTGATCTTGATTCCATGCTGACATTAAACTTGATACCATTAAGATAAGAAAAAGGGATGCAGCAGCAAGCATAGGGTGGTGCCGTAGCCATCGTTTCACTCTTACTCTTTTGGGCTCTTCTGGCAACCTGTCAAGTATATTCTCTGTAAAATTCATTGGCGCATGGATATGAGAAGTGCTTTGGACCAGTGCGATGGTTTTCTTCAATTCATGAAAATGTGTTGCACATTCTTCACACTGATCTAAATGCTGCTTCAATTCTTTTAGATTTTCTTCTTCTATTTCTTCATCAAGATATTGATGCATATAGGAAATAATCTTTGTTGAACAAGACATATTAATTTCACCTTCTTTATCAGACATACCGTAATTGTTTTCTCAACGCTTCTCTTCCCCTATGAATTCGCGTTTTCACTGTTCCTAAAGGAAGCTCCAGAATCTCACTTATCTCGTTTAAAGAAAGTTCTTCGATATACTTTAACACTATGACTGCTCGATACTTTTCAGGAAGTTTCGAAATTTCCCTTTGTATCATTGCTTGTAGTTCCATACTTTCCACATCTTCCTCAGGTAATTTCCCCTCTGATGGAATCTGCGAATACATATTTAGGCCATCTGTCCCTGGAACCTCTGCATCAAGATAATAATCTGGCTTCCTTTTTCTAATACGGTCAATGCATAGGTTTGTTGCAATTCGATATAACCATGTCGAAAACTTATATTCCATATTATATCGATGGATATTAACATATGCACGAATAAAAGCTTCTTGTGCTATATCCTCTGCCTCATGCCTATTGCCTAGCATCCGATAACAAATTTGAAACACTTTATCTTTATATAGTTCGATTATGTCACCAAATGCATTTTTATCCCCTTTTAAAACTTGTTGGATCCTTTTTTTTACTAATGCTTCCATCTATTTACCTCCGCTCTAGTGCGGCTAATCGATTTACGAATCGACAGCAGGAAAGGTTTCATTTTTTATTAAAGATTTTTTTATTATGTATTAAAAAATATTTATTTCCACTTACATGAAGTGAAAAATCTCCCTATTATGCACATCTGTCTTTTTTAGGATACTCATTCTTATTTTAACAAATAATGCCACATAATGTTTAAAATTTTTAGAATTGGTTATAAAAAAAGTAATAATATGCTAAAATCAAGTCAAGCACATTTGAATTTACTGAGGCTATATAAATGAAGAAATATTAAAAAACATATAGAGGGTGAAGTAAATGAGTGATAGAAAACTATTAAAAGACATTGAAGAACATCGTGAAATGATGATCTATTTGGCAAACAACACTTCTTTTTCACACCCCCAAGTTGTTGACATAAGCACAAAACTTGATTTGTTATTAAATAAATATGAAAAAAAATGTAGCGAATTATCGATTAAATAATAATAAAGGTAACTTTAATCCATACTCTCAACCCACTTATCATATGAACAGCAGCGCACATCCATGACTGCTTTTTAGATTTCGGATAAAGTTACCTTCTTAAAACTTATAATAATTTTTCCCCAAATAAAGAGCCCATCAATGCTACTGCTAACGATGCGGTTGTGTTTCTTTCATCTAATATCGGATTGACCTCCACGAATTCAGCAGAAGTAATAAGTCCTGATTCTGCTAACATTTCCATTGCTAAATGACTTTCTCTGTAACTTATTCCCCCGGGCACTGGGGTGCCAACACCCGGTGCGTCATTGGGATCTAGTCCATCCAAATCAAGAGATAAATGGACTCCATCGGTATGATCCTTTAAATATTCAATTGTTTCTTCCATTACTTTTGTCATTCCTAAGCGATCAATTTCATGCATCGTAAAAACTTTTATTCCCAATTCCTTTATAAGCTTACGCTCACCTTCATCTAAGGACCTTGCACCAATTATTACTACGTGCTCAGGTTTAATTTTAGGCGAAGTACCTAATAAATTGGTTAAAAGTTCATGGCCATATCCCAAACTAGCAGCAAGTGGCATCCCATGAATATTTCCAGATGGAGAGGTTTCTGCAGTATTTAAATCTCCGTGTGCATCATACCAAATGACCCCTAGATTTTTATAATGCTTAGAAACACCAGCTAGTGTTCCTATTGCTATGCTATGATCTCCACCTAATACAAGAGGAAAGGATTTGGATTGAATAATTTTATCTACCATTTCAGCAAGTCTTTGATTTTTTTCTGCTATCAAATGAAGATTTCTCAGATTGCTTTGTTCATCTATTATGGTTTCTGGTCTTCCAACTGAAATATCGCCCCAATCTTCAATAGAGGAAAATAACGTTGATAGTCTTTCAAATACTCCAGCATAACGTATAGCACTTGGTCCCATATCTACACCTCTACGCATTTGTCCAAGATCCATAGGCATTCCAATAATAGTTAGCTTCTTCATAAAAATCCTCCCCATCCTCTTGTCTCTATTTCCTTATATTGTACCTTTTTCTAAATCAATGACTCAACTCAACATTTTTATGTATATATATGCGAATATTCAAAAAAGACTTCGGAAATTAAAATAGCAAAAGAAGACGTAGGATACATGTATGCCAGTAGAAATATACTTTGAAAATAAATAAAAAGAACACAAAAAACCAAACACTTCAGTGTTTGGTTTAAATAATATGAGCCATGGAGGATTCGAACCTCCGACCCTCTGATTAAAAGTCAGATGCTCTACCGACTGAGCTAATGGCTCGATGGCTGGGCTAGCTGGATTCGAACCAACGAGTGACGGAGTCAAAGTCCGTTGCCTTACCGCTTGGCTATAGCCCAAAAATATAAAAAGGACATATATCTTAATATTGTCCAATGATAAATGGTGGAGGGGGACGGATTCGAACCGCCGAACCCGAAGGAGCGGATTTACAGTCCGCCGCGTTTAGCCACTTCGCTACCCCTCCGATATTCAAACTAATGACAATTAAAAAAGTGGTGCCGGCTAGAGGACTTGAACCCCCAACCTACTGATTACAAGTCAGTTGCTCTACCAATTGAGCTAAACCGGCGATAAATCTATATGCTTTTAAAAATTAATGGTGGAGGATGACGGGATCGAACCGCCGACCCTCTGCTTGTAAGGCAGATGCTCTCCCAGCTGAGCTAATCCTCCATAATGGTGACCCATACGGGATTCGAACCCGTGTTACCGCCGTGAAAGGGCGGTGTCTTAACCGCTTGACCAATGGGCCATATTTTCTTTTTCTTAAGCTTCCAACCGGGCTCGAACCGGTGACCTCTTCCTTACCATGGAAGTGCTCTACCTGCTGAGCTATGGAAGCACTTTGGCTAACATATGAACAAAAATAATGGCTCCGCAGGTAGGACTCGAACCTACGACCGTTCGGTTAACAGCCGAATGCTCTACCACTGAGCTACTGCGGAACAAATGGTATGCCTGGCGACGTCCTACTCTCACAGGGGGAGATCCCCCAACTACCATCGGCGCTGAGAAGCTTAACTTCCGTGTTCGGTATGGGAACGGGTGTGACCTTCTCGCTATCGCCACCAGACTATTTTTCTCAAGACATATATTATTATACATGTTTTCGAGATTTTTTCAAGTATAATTTAAAAAAATTATTCCCTGAAAACTAGATTATGAAGTAAAAGAAAGAAATAAGTAATCAATTGTCCAGCTCCAACGCCTATCGCCTATCAAACTTCCGATCTCCTCCCTACGATAAGTCAACATCAGTTCACTCTCGTTCACTGTGTTTCCTTTATCTCAGTCGAAACTCTTCCAGTTTGTACGCCGATAAACAGGCGTTTCCGCTTTTCTTTTTAGTTAAGTCCTCGATCTATTAGTATCAGTCAACTCCACATGTCGCCACGCTTCCATCTCTGACCTATCAACCTGATCATCTTTCAGGGATCTTACTAGCTTACGCTATGGGAAATCTCATCTTGAGGGGGGCTTCATGCTTAGATGCTTTCAGCACTTATCCCTTCCGCACATAGCTACCCAGCGATGCCTTTGGCAAGACAACTGGTACACCAGCGGTGCGTCCATCCCGGTCCTCTCGTACTAAGGACAGCTCCTCTCAAATTTCCTACGCCCACGACGGATAGGGACCGAACTGTCTCACGACGTTCTGAACCCAGCTCGCGTACCGCTTTAATGGGCGAACAGCCCAACCCTTGGGACCGACTACAGCCCCAGGATGCGATGAGCCGACATCGAGGTGCCAAACCTCCCCGTCGATGTGGACTCTTGGGGGAGATAAGCCTGTTATCCCCGGGGTAGCTTTTATCCGTTGAGCGATGGCCCTTCCATGCGGAACCACCGGATCACTAAGCCCGACTTTCGTCCCTGCTCGACTTGTAGGTCTCGCAGTCAAGCTCCCTTGTGCCTTTACACTCTACGAATGATTTCCAACCATTCTGAGGGAACCTTTGGGCGCCTCCGTTACTTTTTAGGAGGCGACCGCCCCAGTCAAACTGCCCACCTGACACTGTCTCCCACCCCGATCAGGGGTGCGGGTTAGAATGTCAATACAGCCAGGGTAGTATCCCACCAATGCCTCCACCGAAGCTGGCGCTCCGGCTTCCAAGGCTCCTACCTATCCTGTACAAGCTGTACCAAAATTCAATATCAGGCTGCAGTAAAGCTCCACGGGGTCTTTCCGTCCTGTCGCGGGTAACCTGCATCTTCACAGGTACTATAATTTCACCGAGTCTCTCGTTGAGACAGTGCCCAGATCGTTACACCTTTCGTGCGGGTCGGAACTTACCCGACAAGGAATTTCGCTACCTTAGGACCGTTATAGTTACGGCCGCCGTTTACTGGGGCTTCAATTCAGAGCTTCGTCTTACGACTAACCCCTCCTCTTAACCTTCCAGCACCGGGCAGGTGTCAGCCCCTATACTTCGCCTTGCGGCTTCGCAGAGACCTGTGTTTTTGCTAAACAGTCGCCTGGGCCTATTCACTGCGGCTCTCTCGGGCTTTAACACCCAAAAGAGCACCCCTTCTCCCGAAGTTACGGGGTCATTTTGCCGAGTTCCTTAACGAGAGTTCTCTCGCTCACCTTAGGATTCTCTCCTCGCCTACCTGTGTCGGTTTGCGGTACGGGCACCATAAATCTCGCTAGAGGCTTTTCTTGGCAGTGTGGAATCAGGAACTTCGGTACTATATTTCCCTCGCCGTCACAGCTCAGCTGACATGGTAATGGGATTTGCCTCATTACCGGCCTAACTGCTTGGACGTGCTAATCCAACAGCACGCTTACCCTATCCTCCTGCGTCCCCCCATTGCTCAAATGATTTAAAGGTGGTACAGGAATATCAACCTGTTGTCCATCGCCTACGCTTTTCAGCCTCGGCTTAGGTCCCGACTAACCCTGAGCGGACGAGCCTTCCTCAGGAAACCTTAGGCATTCGGTGGATGAGATTCTCACTCATCTTTCGCTACTCATACCGGCATTCTCACTTCTAAGCGCTCCACCAGTCCTTACGGTCTAGCTTCAACGCCCTTAGAACGCTCTCCTACCACTGACATCATAGATGTCAATCCACAGCTTCGGTGATACGTTTAGCCCCGGTACATTTTCGGCGCAGAGTCACTCGACCAGTGAGCTATTACGCACTCTTTAAATGGTGGCTGCTTCTAAGCCAACATCCTGGTTGTCTAAGCAACTCCACATCCTTTTCCACTTAACGTATACTTTGGGACCTTAGCTGGTGGTCTGGGCTGTTTCCCTCTTGACCACGGATCTTATCACTCGTAGTCTGACTCCCAAGAATAAGTATTTGGCATTCGGAGTTTGTCTGAATTCGGTAACCCGATGGGGGCCCCTAGTCCAAACAGTGCTCTACCTCCAATACTCTCAATCTTGAGGCTAGCCCTAAAGCTATTTCGGAGAGAACCAGCTATCTCCAAGTTCGATTGGAATTTCTCCGCTACCCACACCTCATCCCCGCACTTTTCAACGTGCGTGGGTTCGGGCCTCCATCCAGTGTTACCTGGACTTCACCCTGGACATGGGTAGATCACCTGGTTTCGGGTCTACAACCACATACTATTTCGCCCTATTCAGACTCGCTTTCGCTGCGGCTCCGTCTTTTCAACTTAACCTCGCATGTAATCGTAACTCGCCGGTTCATTCTACAAAAGGCACGCTATCACCCATAAAAGGGCTCTAACTACTTGTAGGCACACGGTTTCAGGATCTATTTCACTCCCCTTCCGGGGTGCTTTTCACCTTTCCCTCACGGTACTGGTTCACTATCGGTCACTAGGGAGTATTTAGCCTTGGGAGATGGTCCTCCCTGCTTCCGACGGGATTTCTCGTGTCCCGCCGTACTCAGGATACACTCAAGAGGGAACGAAGTTTCGACTACAGGGTTTTTACCTTCTACGACTGACCTTTCCAGATCGATTCGTCTACCCCGTTCCTTTGTAACTCCATATAGAGTGTCCTACAACCCCAAGAGGCAAGCCTCTTGGTTTGGGCTAATCCCGTTTCGCTCGCCGCTACTCAGGGAATCGCGTTTGCTTTCTCTTCCTCCGGGTACTTAGATGTTTCAGTTCCCCGGGTCTGCCTTCAGTACCCTATGTATTCAGGTAAAGATTCTATCCCATTACGGATAGAGGGTTCCCCCATTCGGAAATCTCTGGATCAAAGCTTACTTACAGCTCCCCAAAGCATATCGGTGTTAATCCCGTCCTTCATCGGCTCCTAGTGCCAAGGCATCCACCGTGCGCCCTTTCTAACTTAACTTAGTTGTCGGCTAAAGATAAACTTCACATCTCTTCGTCAGCTTCTTCACTCTGCTCCTCACGTACTGTCGTACGCTCCGGTGCTCGCTCCGTCGCTTCCTTGACCTGCTCGTTTCTCTTTACCCTCCATTCTTTGAATAGGTATTCGTTTAATACGATTACTTTTCAAAGAAATAATTCTCTAACATAGAGAATCTAAGATGGCGATTACTCGGTTTCTTTCTTGTTTTTACTATTCATAATCTAGTTTTCAAGGAACAATTTCGGCTAAAGATAAACTTCGCATCTCTTCGTCAGCTTCTTTGCTCTGCTCCTCACGTACTGTCGTACGCTCCGGTGCTTACTCAGGCGCTTCCTTGATCTACTCGTTTCTCTTTACCCTCAAACTTCTTACTGTTTTGAGGAATTAATTGCTCCCTCAAAACTGAACAACAAATCGTCAACAATCTATGATGGAATGTAAATTCCATTTTCCTTAGAAAGGAGGTGATCCAGCCGCACCTTCCGATACGGCTACCTTGTTACGACTTCACCCCAATCATCTATCCCACCTTAGGCGGCTGGCTCCAAAAGGTTACCCCACCGACTTCGGGTGTTACAAACTCTCGTGGTGTGACGGGCGGTGTGTACAAGGCCCGGGAACGTATTCACCGCGGCATGCTGATCCGCGATTACTAGCGATTCCAGCTTCATGTAGGCGAGTTGCAGCCTACAATCCGAACTGAGAATGGTTTTATGGGATTTGCTCGACCTCGCGGTTTTGCTGCCCTTTGTACCATCCATTGTAGCACGTGTGTAGCCCAGGTCATAAGGGGCATGATGATTTGACGTCATCCCCACCTTCCTCCGGTTTGTCACCGGCAGTCACCTTAGAGTGCCCAACTTAATGCTGGCAACTAAGATCAAGGGTTGCGCTCGTTGCGGGACTTAACCCAACATCTCACGACACGAGCTGACGACAACCATGCACCACCTGTCACTCTGTCCCCCGAAGGGGAACGTCCTATCTCTAGGAGTGTCAGAGGATGTCAAGACCTGGTAAGGTTCTTCGCGTTGCTTCGAATTAAACCACATGCTCCACCGCTTGTGCGGGCCCCCGTCAATTCCTTTGAGTTTCAGCCTTGCGGCCGTACTCCCCAGGCGGAGTGCTTAATGCGTTTGCTGCAGCACTAAAGGGCGGAAACCCTCTAACACTTAGCACTCATCGTTTACGGCGTGGACTACCAGGGTATCTAATCCTGTTTGCTCCCCACGCTTTCGCGCCTCAGCGTCAGTTACAGACCAAAGAGTCGCCTTCGCCACTGGTGTTCCTCCACATCTCTACGCATTTCACCGCTACACGTGGAATTCCACTCTTCTCTTCTGCACTCAAGTCCCCCAGTTTCCAATGACCCTCCACGGTTGAGCCGTGGGCTTTCACATCAGACTTAAAGGACCGCCTGCGCGCGCTTTACGCCCAATAATTCCGGACAACGCTTGCCACCTACGTATTACCGCGGCTGCTGGCACGTAGTTAGCCGTGGCTTTCTGGTTAGGTACCGTCAAGGTACAAGCAGTTACTCTTGTACTTGTTCTTCCCTAACAACAGAGCTTTACGATCCGAAAACCTTCATCACTCACGCGGCGTTGCTCCGTCAGACTTTCGTCCATTGCGGAAGATTCCCTACTGCTGCCTCCCGTAGGAGTCTGGGCCGTGTCTCAGTCCCAGTGTGGCCGATCACCCTCTCAGGTCGGCTACGCATCGTTGCCTTGGTGAGCCGTTACCTCACCAACTAGCTAATGCGCCGCGGGCCCATCTGTAAGTGACAGCGAGATGCCGTCTTTCAGCTTTTCCTCATGAGAGGAAAAGGATTATCCGGTATTAGCTCCGGTTTCCCGAAGTTATCCCAGTCTTACAGGCAGGTTGCCCACGTGTTACTCACCCGTCCGCCGCTAACTTTAAAAGCAAGCTTTTAAAGTCCGCTCGACTTGCATGTATTAGGCACGCCGCCAGCGTTCGTCCTGAGCCAGGATCAAACTCTCCAATAAAGAGTTGATTAGCTCATTGCTAAACTCTAGCTTTTATATTGCTTGTTTTCATTCTATAACTCTCGTTACAGAACGATTATTGTTGACGTTTGTTTGTTCAGTTTTCAAAGAGCAATTAGTCGGCCGCTCAAGAAGCGACTTTATTAATTTATCATATTCCCATATAAGAGTCAACAACATTTTTTATTTTCTTTTCCGCTGTTTTCTCTCATGTCGAAGTGACGTTTACTAATATACCAAGATAACTATCATCCGTCAACAGTTTTTTCATATTTTATATTTTTTCATTTATCATCTTATTTTCTGTAAGGATATAAGCTAAACAATCCTTAGGAGATGCGACTCTTTTTAACAACGAAAATAAATCCTTATACCTTTCAACCATTGCCTTTTTTACCGCAAGATCAATTCTCTTATCTCCTAGATCTAATAGTATTTCATCTAATTCCCTTTTTATTAGGTATTCAATCTCCTTTACTTCTTTTTTATTTAATAATAATCCAATCATCGTTATTCCTCCTGCTGCACATCCATATTTTGGTCTCTGTATTATGTACTAGTTTTTCTGTTTTTATAAAAGTTTTTGTCATTATTTTTTACTTTCCTTCATAAAAATGAGACGAGCAGTAAAGTGGACGAGGTGACAATGATGAATTTTTTTTATGTTCTTAACAGTAAATCCTTAAAGCAATTTGCATTAATTGTTGTAGTATCTTTCTTTACAGCCTGGTTTTTGTATGTGGAAAACATTGTGCAAATTCCTGTATTCTCTTCTAAAGATGGACCAAAGGCTGTATATAAGGGGGAGAAAGGAGTTGCTCTTACCTTTAATATTGGGTGGGGCGACAAAAACGCGGAACCTATTCTTGATATTTTAAAAGAAGAGAAAGTAAACGCAACATTTTTCTTGGCTGGAGCATGGGCAGAGAGGCATCCTGAGTTAGTAAGCAGAATATCAAAAGAAGGTCATGAAATTGGCATTTTGGGCTATGATTATGTTGATTATTCTGAGGTAAAAGACGAAAAAATAAGTCAAGATGTATCCAAAGCAAAAACTGCGTTTGAGAAATTAAAAGTCGATAATATTTTGCTTGCTCGAGCTCCAACTGGCCATTTCAACCAATCTGCTTTAACTATTACGGATCAATATCATTATACGTTAGTACATTGGAGTATTGACTCAAAGGATTGGACAAATCCTGGTTCACAACAAATTATTAAAAAAGCAACTTCCGCCAAAAAAGGAGACATTGTTTTGTTACATGCTTCTGATTCCGCTAAACAAACAGCAAAGGCTCTTCCTGAGATCATAGAGAAATTACAGAAAAAGAACCTAAAGTTCGTTACCGTATCAGAGATGATTTCAAATGCTGATTCTAAATCTAAAGAAGTACATTAATTTATAAAGCTGTTGCCAAAATAATAAACCGATTAAAGCTAACTATCTTAATTTAGATAGCAATACTAAAGATCGGTTCATTATTTCTTAGGAACAGCTCTTTTTCTTTTTTATACACCGTTTATCTTTTCTCTTTCAATAGGAATAAAAATTCAAAAAGAATCCATTCTACTTAATAGATATCTTTAATGAAAGAGGTAATTATCATGCTAAAAAAAGGGATCAGCCTCCTACTAGTCATTTCTTTATTAAGCGGGTGTTCTGAAGGTGAAAACGCTCAGCAAACAGACTATGATCAAACGAAGAAAATGGTTGTGGATATATTAAAAACCGATGAGGGAAAAAAGGCAATACGTGAAGTAATGGATGACGAAGAGATAAAACAAAATTTAGTTATGAATGAAAAGGCAGTAACAAGTACCATAGAAAAAACACTTGTATCCGACAAAGCAGCTGACTTCTGGGAAAAAAAATTCAAAGATCCTGAGTTTGCTGAAACAATGGCAAAAAGCATGAAATCGGAAAACGAAAAATTGATAAAAGATTTAATGAAAGATCCGGGTTACCGAAAAATGATGGTCGAGCTTTTGCAAGACCCGTCATTAGAAACGGAATGAAAAACATTTTGAAAAGTACAGAATACAGAGAGCATATTGAACAAATTCTTCAGGAGACAATGGAAACACCTGAATTCAAATCCAAGTTTAAAGACATACTCGATAAAGCTGCAAAAGAAGCCTCTTTCCCATTGCAATCAGAAAAGAATAACATATAAAAAAGAATTACCTTCTTAAGGAAATTAATTTGCTTAAGAAGGTAATTCTTTATTGAATCGATTAGCTTTCTACCTTATCGCCCGTTTTCTCTAGAACTTCTACTATTTGTTCAGCGATTGCTCTATATCTTTCCCCAATATGATGTGTTTCTTGGTACACAGAAGGGGCAAAATCTTCTTCATTCCAATCAGGCTGTCCTAATGGCAGCTCTCCTAGCATCGGAACTTCTAAATCCTTTGCTAATTTCTTTCCTCCACCTTTTCCGAATACAAATTCCTTTTCTCCAGTTAAGCGGCTTTCAAAATAAGACATATTTTCAATAACACCTAATATTTCATGTTCTGTTCTTAATGCCATAGCACCAGCACGGGCTGCAACAAAGGCTGCAGTTGGATGTGGTGTTGTGACGATAATTTCCTTACTTGTAGGAAGCATGGAGTGCACATCTAAGGCAACGTCTCCTGTTCCTGGCGGTAAATCTAATAGGAGATAATCAAGCTCCCCCCATTCTACTTCTTCCATGAAGCTTGTCAGCATTTTCCCAAGCATAGGGCCTCTCCAGATAATTGGGGTGTTATCTTCAACAAAGAATCCCATCGAGATAACTTTCACGCCAAATCTTTCTACAGGGATAATTCGCTCATTTATCACTTCAGGTCTTTTCGTAATGCCCATCATATCTGGTACACTGAAACCATAGATGTCCGCATCCAATAAACCGACTTTTTTTCCTAATCTCGCTAAAGACACAGCTAAGTTTACAGAAACAGTCGATTTCCCCACTCCACCTTTTCCGCTAGCGATAGCAATGTAAATGGGATTCCTCTCTCTTGATTCTGTTTCGTTTACTATTTCTTCTACAAGCGCACTAGATAGTTCTGTAAATCTTAACCCTACACTTTTTACTCCCTTGTCTTTCAGTGCACTAACAATTTGATTTTGAAACTCTATTTGATAGGCAGATCCAAGCTTTGCCACAGCAATCTTTAAACTCGCAAGTCCTTTTTCTGCATTCCACTTAACATCTTTCACTGCCCCTAGTTCAAGCAATGATTTATGTAAAAAAGGATCGATCATATTCTCCACTATCTTCTCGATTTCTTCTTTTGTTATCATGACGCAATCCCCTTTCCTGTTTTTACTAACAGTATAGCACAAAAATAGTTATCGTTTACATTCTGAAGATTCAAACGGAGCAACCACTTGTTTATTTCCCGGGAATAAATAAGTGGCTAAAATAAAAATAGAGACATGGCTAGTCTCTATTCTTCTACTTTTAATTCCTCTTCATTCGTAAAAAAGCGGTTAACTCCTTTATATATGGACGCTGCTATTTTTTCCTGATAATCTTCATTCATAAGATTTGCCTTTTCTGGTGGATTTGATAAGAATCCTACTTCCACTAGCACTCCCGGCTTCTCCGCATATTTAAGTATGTATACACTCTCTAGGGGTTTCGCCTTTCGGGTAGTATTCTCTAAGTTATAAATTAGTTCATCTTGAATAAACTTAGCAGCTCTAGCATTTCCCTCCAGTTGAGAGGAATAAAAAGTTTGCGCTCCGCTCCATTTTGATGAAGGAATGGCATTTAAATGAATACTCAAGAATAAATCCGCATCCGATTTATTGATGATGTTTATTCTTTCCTTCAAATCTTCCACTTTTCTATTGCGATACCCTTTTGTACTTTCACTTGCTAAGTCCTTATCGACTTCTCTTGTCATAATAACTAAGGCGCCTTGCTCCTGCAAATAATCACGTATCTTCAAGGATACATTTAGTGCGATATCCTTTTCCAATACCTCATTATCTCCCGCTCCTCCATCAGGCCCACCATGACCAGGATCAATAATGATCACTTTTCCGGTTAACGGCAAATTCCAGGCATCCCATGAATCATCATTCGAGAAATCAAATTGCAAAATAAAGAAAAGGAGTGCTAATCCCATGATATATATGCTTATTTTCCATTTTTTACTCACAGTCTTCCTCATTCCCCCTATGCCCGTCCTTATATTCTTACTATATGGGGGAACAAGAAAATTTAGAACAGCAAGTCCTTCTTTCAGAGAACAACAAAAAGATGGCAACTTTATGCCATCTTTAATGTAGTCGAAGCTTTCTTCTCTTATTCGCTTTCGTAAAACCTTCCAACCACCATTCATCAACAAACTGTTCACATAAATAGTAAAGGGATTCATTTTTATTACTTTCCTCACTACCCCAATAAAGAAGAAAATGGTAAAGTGTTTCTTTAAAATGTGTATCTTCTTCCCTACATCTATTTTTGATTGCTTGGGTATCTTCTCCATACTCACTAAATTTACTATAATTCGCTCCTAATAGAAATGCTTCTACTGCTACATCATAACAGGCTTCTTCAATCCCTGTATTCATTAACACACCAGAAGTAAGGTTAGAGGAACCAAAGTAGTTAGCTACCTTTTCTTTTAACTCTTTAAGGGATATCTCCTTAAGAACAGCTCTTTCGTATTTTATTTGTTTTTCTCGTTTTTTTATATCAAAGCTTGTAATGACTGCCAATTGATTTCACCTCTTGCCTTTATTTTTCAACCAACAGGAAGTGAGCATACTAGCCTAACAAATGTTTTAGCATCCAATTGAAAGAATAGTTGCTATTTCAGTACTTTCTTTCCATTTTCATCTGAATTGCTCGCCAAATAATCTTCTACTTGTATGCCATACATTCGTTTATTGTACAATGTTAAAATCCACTAGCATCTAATGCCAGAATATCAATTAAGGTCGTTTGTTCAATTGTTTCAGATACTTTCTTTTAAGTCCACGGACAGAAATACACACTCCTTACATATTCTACATATTTACATAGTGAAAAAAAGGTATCGTTTAACGTAAAAAGGCTTTAACTCTATAGTATTAGAATAGAGTTAAAGCTTTTTTTGAGCCTCTACATTTTGCGTATCCGAATGGGAAGAAGTGTACCGATTAGCACAATTACCGCACAACCAATTAATACATTAGTATATCCTTTTAAAGCCACAACCGATAGACTTCCAAATATAAGTAAATCAAGTCCCGAATCAACAATGGAAAGCAAAGAAATTGTTGTTGCTCTCACATGAGAAGGGATTATATCATTACTCAGCTGAGAATAGATGGGATATCTCACCGCTTGAACTAAACGTAGTACAAAAAAGGCACCCAATACCATAAATAAGACATCAGCAAAAAGCGCAGAAAGCAGTAACCCTGCAAATGCTAAAAATCCAGTTAGATTCATGAGGAAAACGCGAGAAAATTGATTAGTTAACCATCCAATCGACTGAGAGGCAAAGTATCCGACCACGGATGCCAGCGCATACATGACACCAATAAAAAACACAGGAAGCCCCGCTTCTAATATTAATGGTTGATCAAAATACCCATACACAGCTCCTGCAGGTATAAATACTAATGTAACATTTAAAAGAACATCCATACTAATTGTGGTGTTCTTCGTATTGCCTTCCAGCCATCCTTTACGTGAGAAAAAGAATTTTCTCGAATGAAGGATTCCCGATAAGGCTGTTTTACTTGTAAAACAAGAAGCAGCTCTATGATATAAAAGAAAATCCCTAATAAGATTAACAGAATAAATTGTCCTTCTTGCAAGTCCTTTGCTAAATAAGCACCAAATAGAACAGCAATAATCATTGAAATAAACCCTGCCGATTGAATTTTCCCCATCGCTTGATCCATTTGGTTTTGATCCCCAGTTTCTTTTAAGGAATCGTAAATAAGTGCTTCATCTGCTCCTGAGAAAAAAGTTACAGAAAAACCATTAACAAAACTATAAAAAAAGAATACCCAAGGTTCATGAGCAAAAAGCAATATCACCATACTAACAATTTTAATACTTGTTCCAATAAGAAATGATTTTTTCGCCCCAAACCGATCAGCTATAACTCCAGTTGGAATTTCACCAACAAGAACAGCACCGCTCCAGAACATTAAAACAATCAATATTTCAGAAGCAGTCAAGCCTCTTTCCGTATAAAAAAGCGTTAAGATAGGCGCTAAAAAACTCATCGAGCTAAAAAATTGAATCCAAAACATAACGCGAATGTTATGTCCGGCTATTGTTCCTTTTAAATGTTTCATTCTCTTCTCCTACTTCCTTTTGATATCTCTTGTTATAAGAGAAGCAGGAGCACTCTTGTTATCGTCCCCTACGGAACGTCAACTGTTCACTCCTCCTTCTTGTTTCGAAAATACTAGATATATTTTTGACATATCGATTCCTCCTATTGTTTTATAATTTGATATTAACATAATCACTTAATTTTTTTCAAAAATCCAAATATTTTCCACGAAAAATTCCATTATTGCTTTTAGAGTTTTGATTACCCTACATACTTTTGTATAAAAAAGACCCTCTCCACATAAGTGGAAAGAGCCTTTTGAGAACAGAACCCAAAATTAACGTTTTGAGAACTGAGGTGCACGACGAGCGCCTTTAAGACCGTATTTTTTACGTTCTTTCATACGAGCGTCACGAGTTAATAATCCTGCACGTTTTAATGTTGGACGGTATTCAGGATCTACTTGAAGTAAAGCACGAGCGATACCATGACGGATAGCGCCAGCTTGACCAGTATAACCTCCACCGTTAACATTTACTAAAATATTGTAGCTTCCAGTAGTTTCAGTTGCTACTAATGGTTGTTTAACAACTTCACGTAAAGCTGCAAACGGGATATAACTTTCGATTTCACGACCATTGATGATGATTTGTCCGTCACCTGGAACTAAACGTACACGAGCAACAGAGCTTTTACGACGACCAGTACCGATATATTGAACCTGTGCCATTTGTTTTACCTCCCTTTATTAATTATCCACGAAGTTCGTAAACTTCTGGTTGTTGAGCTTGGTGCGGATGTTCGCTACCAGCATATACGTGTAATTTTCTATACATTTGACGACCAAGAGAATTCTTTGGAAGCATACCTTTGATTGCAAGTTCTAACATTTGCTCTGGATAGTTAGTACGCATTTCTAAAGCTGTTCTTTGTTTTAATCCACCTGGGTGCATAGAGTGACGGTAGTAAATTTTGTCAGTTAATTTTTTACCAGTCAATTCAATTTTTGAAGCATTTAAAAGAATTACATGATCACCAGTATCCACATGAGGTGTGAAAGTTGGTTTATGTTTACCACGTAGAATTGATGCTACTTCACTAGCAAGACGACCTAAAGTTTTGCCTTCAGCATCAATCACGTACCATTTACGATCAACAGTGTTTGAATTAGCCATAAACGTTGTACGCATGAGTTTCCCTCCTGAAATGTTTAATTATAATTTGTTTTAAATTACGAATGTTTTGTTCTTACGTCTATATGTTCACACAATTAAGTTCCGGGGCTTAATGTGGGATTAAAATACATACAATATTATGATATATCCTAGACTAGTATATGTCAAGGGAATGTTACACCAGGTTTAGTTGTTATGAGAAAAAAATCATAATTTCTTTTATTGTGGCTGTTTTCGTAAAGTTTGTTGCGATTACCCGCAGCCGATTTTAATATAATACTTTCCATAGATATAATCCATTAGCAGAAGCAGTTTTTCCTGCTGCTTTTCTATCTTTTTTCGCAATAATCATCGGAATATCCTGTGGTAATTTCTTCCCTCTTCCGACATCTAGTAATGTTCCAACCATAATCCGCACCATATTATAAAGGAATCCATTCCCTTGGAAAGAAAAAATCAACATATTCTCTTCCTCTGTTAGCTTTACCGCTGTAATGGTTCTTACTTTTCTTTCTTTGTCTGTTTTAGCAGAGCAAAAACTAGTAAAATCATATTCTCCAATAAAATAGCTAAGTGCTTCCCTCATCGCTTTCACATTTAGGGCATATGGGTAATAATAAGCATAATTTCGCTTAAAAGGATCTCTCCGCTCTCCTAATTGAATAAAATAGCGATATTCCTTCGCTGTTACATTATATCTGGCATGGAAGGATGCTGACACAGTCTCCACATCTGCAACCACGATATCATGGGGTAATAAAGTGTTCAATGCAATCGGCCATTTTTCTGCTGGAATATCAAGAGAGCTATCAAAATGAATGACTTGTCCCTTTGCATGAACACCAGCATCTGTTCTGCCAGAAGCTTGAATCTTTACCTCTCCCCCTTTATGAAGCTTTCTTAAGGCCTTTTCGATTTCGCCTTGTATTGTTCGATCCTTTGGCTGAATTTGAAAACCACTATAATTCGAACCATCATAGCTAATTGTACATTTATATCTTTGCATTCTTTTCTCCATTATGTTCTTAACACAAACAGCATAGCTGTTACTAGTATCAAAATAATAATCATTATTGTATCGATGGAACTCCATACTAATTGACGGTATTTTGTTCTTCCTTCTCCACCTTGATAGCCACGTGCCTCCATCGCAATAGCAAGCTCCTCTGCCCGTTTAAAAGAGTTAACAAATAAAGGAATCAATAACGGAATAATTGCTTGTACACGGCTTTTAATCGAACCACTGGAGAACTCAACCCCTCTCGCCATCTGAGCCTTCATAATCTTCTCTGTTTCATCCATTAAAGTGGGGATGAAACGAAGCGAGATAGACATCATAAGTGCCAATTCATAAACAGGAAACTTCACTTTTTTTAATGGGCCTAACAATGTTTCAATTGCATCGGTTAATTCAATTGGTGTCGTTGTTAACGTAAGCAAGGATGTCATGATTATAAGCAAGAAGAACCGAATCGAAATAAGAATTCCCATCCTTATGCCTTCCTCATAAATCTTAATCCAGCCCCATTCAAACAATAGTTCTCCATTTTTCGTAAAAAAGATATGCAAAATAAACGTAAAGATAATTAACCAAAAAATTGGCCTTAATCCCAAATAAATATACTTTATTGGCACATTAGAAATAGCTACTAAAGTAGCCACATATATAATTAGCAGAGAATAGCTCCAAATATTATTAGCCAAAAATACAACACAAATAAAAAGGAAAACAAGCAGCAATTTAGAACGGGGATCCATTCTGTGCAATATGGAATCAACGGGAATAAATCGCCCTATAATCATTTTCCCCATTAACTACTACCTACCTTCTTCTTTAGATACACTGCTAATTCATTCGTAAAGTCTTCCATATTTAAGTGGACGTGCTCCATCTTCATTCCCAATTTCGCTTCTATCTTCCTCTGGAAACGCACCACTTCTGGTACATTTAAGCCAATTGCTGCCAAATCTTCTGCATTCTTAAAAATCTCTATTGGTGTCCCTTGACGATGTACTTTCCCTTTATTCATAATGACTATTTGATCAGCATAATGAGCTGCGTCCTCCATACTATGCGTTACTAAAATAGTCGTTAAATTCCGCTCTTTATGAAGTCCATAAAACATATCCATAATTTCTCGTCTGCCCCTTGGATCTAAACCAGCAGTTGGCTCGTCCAAAACTAGCACATCCGGTTCCATTGCTAATACACCTGCAATGGCAACTCTTCTCATCTGGCCACCTGACAAATCAAATGGAGACTTCACAAGAAACTCTTCTGTTAATCCCACTTCACGCAATGCCCTTTCGGCTCTTTCCTTTGCCTCCGACTCCGATATCCCAAAATTAAGTGGGCCAAAGCAAATATCTTTCTCCACCGTTTCTTCAAATAACTGCTGCTCCGGAAATTGAAAAACAATTCCTACTTTCTGGCGAATACTACGCAAGTTCTTATGCTTTTGTCCACCTTCAATTATTCGGTCGCCTATTACAACTTTTCCTTGAGATGGAGTTATAAGAGCATTAAGATGCTGTAAAATGGTCGACTTTCCAGAACCAGTATGCCCGATAATTGCAACATAGCTCCCTGATGGAATATCAAAACTTACATCCTCTATTGCCAATCGCTCAAACGGCGAATTTTCCTGGTAACGATACTCTACTTTTTGAAGTGAGATGTCCATATTCCTGTCACCAACTCTTCTTCTGTTAAATATACTTCTTCTAATGAAATGCCTTTATTAATTAGACTTTCTCTCATTTTAATAGTAAAAGGGATATCCAACCCAATTTCAACAAGTTCCTTTTGAAGCTTAAATATATCTTTAGGTATTCCCTCTTTATATACTTCACCTTTATTCATCACTATAATCCGATCTGCTTTAGCAGCCTCATCTAAATCATGTGTAATCGAGATAATCGTCATATTTTCCTTTTGCAGCTCTCTCATAATTTCAAAAACTTCTTCTCTGCCTTGTGGATCAAGCATGGAGGTTGCCTCATCTAATATGATAATTTCAGGTTTTAATGCAATAATTCCCGCTATAGCGACTCTCTGTTTTTGTCCACCAGACAGATGGTGCGGCTCTTGATCAAGAAAAGATAACATCTTTACTTTTTCTAAAGAACGCTCTACTCTTGTTACCATCTCACTCCTAGGAACGGCGTTATTTTCTAAACCAAAAGCCACATCATCCTTAACAGTTGTACCAACAAACTGGTTATCAGGATTCTGGAATACCATTCCAACCTTTTTCCTTATATCCCACACAGAATCCTCCGTTATTGGAATACCATCTATTATAATAGAACCTTCATTGGAGAATTGTAATCCATTTAATAACTTAGCTAGCGTAGATTTACCTGATCCATTGTGTCCAACTATAGCAACCCATTCACCTGCGTTCACATGAAAAGAAACATGATTTAGGGCATTTTCTAATTGCTCCTCATATTTAAAGGATACATCTTCTACCTTTACTAAAATCTTTTGGTTCATTACATTCCCACCATTTACTTACTAGATATTGTCGATTGTATATTACATACGACTTTTTTAAACATATCCTATTATGGATAACGTGAATCTTCAATTAATGGATTAAGAACTCCCGAAAATTATAAATAGAATCAATTGCCTTTAAGTAAATTAGTTCTCTTCACCTAATTTCTCATTTCTACTCTAAATTTTCAAGTGGGTCTTTACTTGCACTTAATCCAAGATAAAAAAATAAACTCGCCAATTGGGCGAGCTTTGAATTGGTTTAACATAAGATTATTTATATAATCTTTGATATCCTATTTCTATGCTTGTTAAAATATATCTTATGGTATTCCACTTCTTAGCACCCTACAGTCCTAATGAAACATGAAAAAAGCCCGCACCTCATTCATACAATTAAAATCGAAGAAGAGGTGCACGAGCTAGACGAGTCATTTAATGAAGACAAATGCTCATCGTAACACTCTATATTGGCTTGATCAAAAAAAGCGAGGATTAAAGAAAAAGGATACTTGAACAAGTTTCATAACAATATAAACTGTCCCGCACCCTAAGTTTCTTTGAAAATCCTATTACACTAACTCGATAATTACCATAGGTGCTCCGTCTCCACGACGAGGTCCCATTTTCATAATACGAGTGTAACCACCTTGACGATCAGTATAACGAGCAGCAACATCACTGAACAATTTTTGAACAGCATCTTGGTTTGTTTCAGCGTTAGCAACTTCATGACGTACATAAGCAGCTGCTTGACGACGTGCATGTAGATCTCCACGTTTACCAAGTGTAATCATTTTTTCTACAACAGAACGAAGTTCTTTTGCACGAGCTTCAGTTGTTTCAATACGCTCATTGATGATTAAGTCTGTAGTTAAGTCACGTAACATAGCTTTACGTTGTGCGCTTGTGCGTCCTAACTTTCTGTAACCCATGTGAGATTCCCTCCTTTTGTTAAAGTACAAGCTTTATAGACAAAGTCAAGAGACTAATCAGTCGTCTTTTCTTAAACCTAATCCAAGCTCTTCTAATTTATGTTTTACTTCTTCTAGAGATTTTCTACCTAAGTTTCGAACTTTCATCATATCTTCTTCTGTCTTATTTGCTAATTCTTGAACGGTATTGATACCAGCACGTTTTAAGCAGTTATAAGAGCGAACAGAAAGATCCAATTCTTCGATTGTCATCTCAAGTACTTTTTCTTTTTGATCTTCTTCTTTTTCTACCATTATCTCAGCATTTTGTGCTTCGTCAGTTAATCCAACAAAGATATTCAAATGCTCAGTTAAAATCTTTGCACCAAGTGCAATAGCATCTTGAGGACCAGTACTACCGTCAGTCCACACGTCAAAAGTTAACTTATCATAATTAGTCAATTGACCAACACGAGTATTCTCTACTTGATAAGAAACACGAGATACTGGTGTAAAGATAGAGTCAATAGGAATTACACCAATAGGTTGATCTTCACGTTTGTTTTGCTCAGCTGGAGTGTATCCACGACCACGCTTTGCAGTTAAACGCATGCGGAAATTTCCGTTGCTACCTAAAGTTGCGATATGAAGATCTGGATTTAAGATCTCTACATCACTATCATGTGTAATATCTGCTGCTGTAACTACCCCTGCACCTTGCATATCAATCTCTAAAGTCTTTTCATCATCAGAGTATATTTTCAATGCTAGTTTTTTGATATTTAATATGATAGCTGTAACATCTTCTACGACGCCTTCAATTGTTGAGAACTCATGAAGTACCCCATCAATTTGAATGGATGTGACAGCGGCACCTGGCAGTGAGGATAGTAGAATACGACGTAAGGAGTTACCCAAAGTAGTACCATATCCACGCTCAAGTGGCTCTACGACGAATTTACCATATTTGGCATCATCGTTGATCTCAACCGTTTCGATTTTTGGTTTTTCTATTTCGATCATCAAGATATACCCTCCTTCAAAACGTCGAAACCTCGGTAAGGTTTACCGAAATTCCCCATGTTTACGTTCCCGCTTGTGCACAACAACTGGGTTAGTTAATAAATCTGTACGGGTTCTAAAAGTTTTAGTCATATCCCATTATAGACAAGGATACAAAATTTATACAGAAAAATTAAACTCGGCGACGTTTAGGTGGTCGGCAACCGTTATGAGGAACTGGAGTTACATCTCTAATTGCTGTAACTTCAAGTCCTGCAGCTTGAAGAGCACGAATTGCAGCTTCACGACCTGCACCTGGTCCTTTAACTGTTACTTCTAAAGTTTTCATACCATGTTCCATAGAAGCTTTCGCAGCTGTTTCTGCAGCCATTTGAGCAGCGAATGGAGTAGATTTACGAGAACCTCTGAATCCAAGTGCACCTGCGCTTGACCAAGAAAGAGCATTTCCATGAACGTCTGTAATTGTTACGATAGTATTGTTGAAAGTAGAACGAATATGAGCAACACCAGACTCAATATTCTTTTTAACACGACGTTTACGTGTATTAGTTTTACGTGCCATTATATTGTACCTCCTTTACCGATTATTTTTTCTTATTAGCTACAGTCTTACGAGGACCTTTGCGAGTACGAGCGTTGTTTTTCGTGTTTTGTCCACGAACTGGTAAACCACGACGGTGACGAAGGCCACGGTAGCAACCAATTTCCATTAGACGTTTGATATTTAAAGAAATCTCACGACGAAGATCCCCTTCTACTTTTAAACCGTCGATCATATCACGGATTTTGTTTAATTCATCTTCCGTTAAATCACGAACGCGTGTATCTTCAGAAACACCAGCTTCTGCCAATACTTTTTGTGCAGTATTTTTTCCAATACCGTAAATGTATGTTAAAGATATTACTACACGTTTTTCACGTGGAATATCCACACCAGCAATACGTGCCATCTATATGCGCACCTCCTTGTTATTAACCTTGTTTTTGTTTGTGTTTAGGGTTTTCACAGATAACCATAACTTTACCACGTCTGCGGATAACTTTACATTTTTCGCAGATTGGTTTAACAGATGGTCTAACTTTCATTATCCTAACCTCCTTGATAGTACGGAGTGCAATCAGATTATTTAAAGCGGTAAGTAATTCTTCCGCGAGTTAAGTCATATGGAGATAACTCAACCGTTACTTTATCACCAGGTAAAATACGGATGAAATGCATGCGAATTTTACCAGAAACGTGAGCCAATACAGTATGACCATTTTCTAATTCTACCTTAAACATGGCGTTCGGCAAAGTTTCAGTGATTGTGCCTTCAATTTCGATTACATCGTCTTTAGCCATCGAATATCTCTCCTTTCCATAAAAAATACGAGATCCATCTTAACTAATATAGCAAAGTGTAGCTCTTCTTGTCACACGATCGGTGTACATTAAACTACTCTGAACTGCTCCTATAATATAATAAAACTGCATTTAACTGCAACTAATTGATTATAACATAAGAGAAGGTACTTCGTCCGCTATTATTATAAAAAATATAATAATAGGAAAAGGTTTAATGCTACCAACTAAACTTAGCATTGCTAGATCATTCAATTTAAGAAAGAAATGATCTTTCCTCTGATTACGAATATTCTATCAACGGCCTGTGTCTTATCGTATCGAAGTAAGCATGTAATTATATGACTTGTTTCAAGAAAAATCGTCATCTTTCAAGAGTCTAGCCTTAAAACTTCCACAACATACTCGGTTTTACTTGAAAAGCCACATAGATTTCGTATTTCCAGGATTTCGTAGAGTGTTCGACAACTGCACACCTGTTCTAATACCAATCGTCATAATAGAAAGAATAATAGTTACATTACCTTCTTCACTACTAGATAAAAAAGCAATTCAAGCGGAGTTACCATGAAATCCAAAATACTCTGCACCAATTATCTAAATTGATTAATCTTTTAACGAAGATAAACATGTCAAAATAACACGATTATGCTTTTTTTGTTACAGATATAACCATGGAAATTATTATACCTTTTGAAAAAAGGAAATGCATCATGTTTAGGAATAAACTCCTCAGCCATTTCATCCCAATTCTTCTATTTATTATCTCTGATTCATTTCCATGCTAGATAACAGATTAGTCAAAGCAAAAGTTACTCTTATTTTAAAGTACTTAATAGCTCGTCAAGATCTAAGAAGACTTTATTAATATCTTGTTGTCCATTAATATTACGAAGATATCCTTTTGACTCATAGAAATCAAGTAATGGTTGAGATTGCTTAATATTTACTTCTAAGCGGTTTTTTACAGTAGCTTCATTATCATCAGCACGTTGATATAACTCGCCTCCACATCGATCACATGTATCTGGCTTGGATGGCGGATTAAATACTAAATGATATGTTGCGCCGCAATTTTTACAAATACGTCGGCCTGTTAAACGCTCCATTAATATCTCTTGATCTACTTGAACATTGATACAAAAGTCTAATTTCTTATTTAAATCAGACAAAATATTTTCTAAAGCTTCAGCTTGAGGAACAGTACGAGGAAAACCATCTAAAAGAAAGCCTTTTTCACAGTCATCCTTACTAAGTCTTTCGCGAACAATACCAATTGTAACTTCATCTGGTACTAATTCACCTTTATCCATAAAAGATTTTGCCTTTAGTCCAAGTTCTGTTTCGTCTTTCATAGCCGCACGGAACATGTCGCCAGTTGAGATATGAGGGATGTCGTATTTTTCGACAATCTTCTCAGCTTGTGTACCTTTACCTGCGCCAGGGAGCCCCATTAAGACTAAATTCATGCGTATTCCCCCTCAAGTTCTCTTACATAAAATTCAAGGGACATATGTCCCCTAAATTATACTATTTAATAAAACCTTTATAGTGTCGTTTAACTAATTGCGACTCTAATTGTTTCATTGTTTCCAACGCAACCCCAACCACGATTATGATACTAGTTCCGCCAATCTGTGCAGATTGTGGAAGCCCTGCAATATTAATGAAAAATACAGGTAGTATAGCAATAATGGCTAAGAATAGAGCTCCAACTAGAGTTAAACGAGATAGAACACGTGACAAATAATCTTGCGTACTTTTACCAGGTCGAATACCAGGAATATATCCACCTTGTTTTTTCAGGTTTTCAGAAACTTGTTCTGGATTCACTTGAATGAAAGCATAGAAATAAGTAAACGCAAAGATTAATACAGTATATATAATCATTCCTATTGGATGAGTATAATCAAATACTCTTTGAATCCAGGAAGTAACGTCATTTTGCGGAAAGAAAGATGCAATTGTTCTTGGTGTTACCAAGAAGGAAACTGCAAAGATAACAGGAATAACACCAGCAGAGTTTACTTTCAACGGCAAATGTGTTGACTGACCACCTGTGCTACTATTTCCGTTTACCATTCTTTTTGCATATTGAATAGGTATTTTTCTAAGAGCTTGCTGGATGAAAATTACTCCAACTACAATTGCAATGACAGCTAAAATAATTAAAGCTAACTTAACAATATTTAGGAATAATTGATCACCTGGGTTGTCAAACTGCTGTGCATAGATTTGATTAGCCATAGATGGAATTCCTGCAGCAATACCAGCAAAAATGATAATAGAAATTCCATTACCAACGCCTTTAGAAGTAATTAGTTCTCCTAACCACATTAAAAAGGCTGTACCAGCTGTTAATACAATAGAAATTACTAAGTATGACGAAAATCCAGGTTTTGTAATCAGCGAACCACCCGCTAGATTATTAAAACCGTAAGACATACCAAAACCTTGGATAAGAGCTAGAACAATTGTGAAGTAACGCGTAAACTGCGTTAACTTTCTTCTTCCAGCCTCACCCTGTTTTGACCATTCCGTAAATTTTGGTACAACATCCATTTGCAATAAGCTTACAATAATGGATGCTGTAATATATGGCATGATCCCCATTGCAAGAATAGAAAAGTTTTGTAGTGCCCCACCACCGAAAGTATTTAAAATTCCGAAGGCACTGAAAGCATCTTGTGCTTTTAAGAAGTCTGAATTCACATATGGTACTGGAATAAAAGTACCAATGCGAAATATAATCAACATTAATAGGGTGAATATGATTTTTCGTCTTATTTCACCCACGCGCATAAAATTGGAGATTGTCTGAAACATCAGATCACCTCTGTTTGACCGCCGGCAGCTTCAATAGCTTCCTTAGCAGCAGAGGAGAATTTATGAGCTTTAACAGTAAGCTTTTTCTCTACGTTGCCTTTTGCAAGAATCTTAATTCCTGCTTTTTCGTTACTAACAACTCCTGTTTCGATAAGAAGTTCTGGAGTTACTTCAGTTCCATCTTCAAAACGATTTAGAGTGTCTAAATTAACAATTGCGTATTCTTTACGGTTGATATTAGTAAAACCACGTTTTGGTAAACGACGGAATAAAGGAGTTTGACCACCTTCGAATCCAGGTCTTACACCCCCGCCTGAACGTGCGTTTTGACCTTTATGACCTTTACCAGCAGTTTTACCATTACCTGAACCGATACCGCGCCCTTTGCGTTTACGTTCTTGACGTGAACCTTCTGCAGGTTTTAATTCATGAAGTTTCATCTTGGCACCTCCTTATTGAAGAAGAATGATTTTTAGTTTTCTTTTACAGTTACAAGATGTGATACTTTATTGATCATACCGCGAATAGCAGCATTATCTTGTTGAACAACTGTTTGATTTACCTTACGTAATCCTAAAGCTTTAACTGTTTCGCGTTGGTCTTGCGGACGACCAATTACGCTTCTAGTGAGGGTAATTTCCAGATTGTTTGCCATTTAATTTCCCTCCTTATCCTAACAGTTCTTCTACTGATTTTCCACGTAACTTTGCTACGTCTTCAGCACGTTTTAATTGTTTTAAACCGTCTAAAGTAGCACGAACCATGTTAATTGGTGTGTTTGTACCTAATGACTTAGATAAGATATCAGCTACACCAGCTAATTCAAGCACAGCACGTACTGGACCACCAGCGATAACCCCAGTACCTTCTGAAGCAGGCTTCAATAGGATTTCACCAGCTCCGAAATGTCCGATAATTTCGTGTGGAATTGTTGTACCAACCATTGGTACTTCAATAAGATTTTTCTTCGCATCTTCAACCGCTTTGCGAATTGCATCTGGTACTTCTTGTGCTTTACCAGTACCAAAACCAACGTTACCATTTTTGTCCCCAACTACTACTAGAGCAGAGAAACGAAAACGACGTCCACCTTTAACAACTTTCGCTACACGGTTAACTGTAACTACGCGTTCTTCAAGTTCAAGTTTGTTTGGATCAATACGACGCATCTTTTTATGTCCCTCCTTTGTCTATTAAAATTCTAGGCCGTTCTCACGAGCAGCATCAGCTAAAGCTTTTACGCGACCATGATATAAATATCCTCCGCGGTCAAATACTACTGATTTAATTCCTTTTTCTACAGCACGTTTAGCTACTAATTCACCGATCTTAACTGCAGCTTCAAAATTACCAGTAGATTCAAGGTTAAGCTCTTTATCTAATGAAGATGCACTTGCGATTGTTACACCGTTAACATCATCAATTAATTGAGCGTAAATGTGTTTGTTTGAACGGAACACATTTAAACGAGGACGAGCTTCAGTTCCGCTAAGTTTAGAACGCACACGTGCGTGTCTTTTTCTACGGACTTGATTTTTATCAGCCTTCGTAATCATTTAGGTCACTCCTTTCGTTTACCTATGCGGCATTACTTACCAGTTTTACCTTCTTTTCTACGTACATATTCGCCTTCATAACGGATACCTTTCCCTTTATAAGGTTCTGGTGGGCGAACGTCGCGAATGTTAGCAGCAAGTGCTCCAACACGCTCTTTATTAGTTCCTTTAACAACTACTTTCGTAGCAGATGGTACTTCGATTTCAATACCAGCTTCTGGTTCAATTTCTACTGGATGAGAGTAACCTACGTTCAATACAAGCTTGCTTCCTTGTTTTTGAGCACGGTAACCGACACCGATTAATTCAAGACCTCTCTCAAAGCCTTTTGAAACACCCTCAACCATGTTTGCTAACAATGCGCGAGTTGTTCCATGTAATGCACGATGTTCCTTCGCATCAGAAGGACGAGTTACATTAATCACGTTTTCTTCTAAGCTGATCGCAATATCAGAATTAAAAGTACGAGTTAATTCACCTTTAGGACCTTTCACCGTTACAGTACTTTTATCAATAGTAACTGTAACGCCTGCTGGTACTTCGATTGGTTTTTTACCTACACGAGACATTTAGTTGCACCTCCATTCATTAAACCTATTATTACCAAACGTATGCTAATACTTCTCCGCCAACTTGTTTCGCACGAGCTTCTTTATCAGTAAGTACTCCTTGAGAAGTAGAAACTAATGCAATTCCAAGACCGTTTAATACACGAGGTACTTCTGTTGCTTTCGCATAAACACGAAGACCAGGTTTACTAATTCTTTTAAGTCCAGTAATTACACGCTCGTTGCTTGAACCGTATTTTAAGAAAATGCGGATAATACCTTGTTTGTTGTCTTCGATATATTCTACATCACGTACAAAACCTTCACGCTTTAAGATTTCAGCGATCTCTTTTTTGATGTTAGAAGCAGGAACTTCTAATTTTTCGTGACGAACCATATTCGCATTACGGATTCTTGTAAGCAAATCTGCAATTGGATCTGTCATAACCATTTGTATTTACCTCCTTCCCAATATCGGGTTTTACCAGCTAGCTTTTTTCACACCAGGAATTTGTCCCTTATACGCTAATTCGCGGAAACAAATACGGCAAAGCTTAAATTTACGGTACACAGAATGTGGACGACCACAACGTTCGCAACGTGTGTATTCTTGTACTTTATATTTAGGCGTGCGTTTTTGTTTCGCAATCATTGACTTCTTAGCCACATCTTCGCCTCCTAATTAGAGATTACTTTTGGAACGGCATTCCAAATTGAGTTAACAGTTCACGAGCTTCTTCATCTGTTTTTGCAGTTGTAACGATAACAATGTCCATTCCTCTTACTTTGTTTACTTTATCGTAATCAATTTCAGGGAAAATTAATTGTTCTTTAACACCTAAAGTGTAGTTACCGCGACCGTCAAATGATTTTTTAGATACACCACGGAAGTCACGTACACGTGGAAGAGAAACAGATACAAGTTTATCAAGGAATTGATACATGCGTTCTCCACGAAGAGTAACTTTTGCTCCGATTGGCATTCCTTCACGTAGACGGAAACCTGCAATTGATTTTTTCGCACGAGTGATTAATGGCTTTTGACCAGTAATTTGTGCTAATTCCTCAACAGCAACGTCTAATGCTTTAGCATTTGCTACAGCATCACCGACACCCATGTTAACAACGATTTTTTCCAGTTTTGGAACTTCCATCACTGATTTATAATTGAACTTGCTCATAAGAGCAGGAGTAGTTTCTTTAACAAATTTTTCTTTTAGGCGGTTCATTCATTGTACCTCCCTTCTTCATTTGAACTATTTATCTAGAATTTCACCGGATTTTTTCGCTACGCGTACTTTTTTACCATCAACCGTTTTAGATCCTACACGAGTAGGTTCACCAGTTTTAGGGTCGATAGGCATAACGTTGGATACATGAATAGCAGCTTCCTGGTCATTGATTCCACCTTGTGGATTCAACTGGGATGGCTTAGAGTGCTTCTTAACAATATTAATCCCTTCAACGATCACACGATCTTTTTTAGGGAAAGCAGCAAGAACAACACCTGTTTTGCCTTTATCCTTACCAGAGATGACCATTACTTTGTCACCTTTTTTAACATGCATCTTTTCGCACCTCCTTAAAGGCAATTAAAATTTATATTATAGTACTTCTGGAGCTAATGATACAATCTTCATAAAGTTATTGTCGCGAAGTTCGCGTGCAACTGGTCCAAAGATACGTGTTCCACGTGGACTCTTATCATCACGGATAATTACACATGCGTTTTCATCGAAACGAATGTAAGTACCGTCAGCACGACGAACACCACTTTTAGTTCTAACGACTACTGCTTTAACTACGTCACCTTTTTTAACAACGCCACCTGGTGTTGCTTGTTTCACAGTAACGACGATGATATCACCGATGTTAGCAGTTTTACGTCCTGAACCACCAAGAACTTTAATAGTAAGTACTTCACGAGCACCAGAGTTGTCAGCAACTTTCAAACGTGATTCTTGTTGAATCATGTGTGTAACCTCCCTTCGGGATGCTTAATTCCGAACAATTATATAATAACTGCTTTTTCTACTACTTCTACAAGACGGAAACGTTTTGTAGCTGATAATGGGCGAGTTTCCATAATACGTACGATATCGCCGATTTTTGCTGTGTTTTGCTCATCATGAGCTTTATACTTCTTAGAGTATTTCACGCGTTTGCCGTATAATGGGTGTTTTTTGTATGTTTCAACAACAACTGAAATGGTTTTATCCATTTTATCAGATACAACACGACCAGTATAGACTTTGCGTTGATTGCGTTCGCTCATTCTACGAACCTCCTCTCAACTTATCGATTATTGACGCCGATTTCTCTCTCACGAATGACAGTTTTCATTCGAGCGATCGCTTTGCGTACTTCACGAATGCGAGCTGTATTTTCAAGTTGTCCAGTCGCTAATTGAAAGCGAAGGTTGAAAAGCTCTTCTTTTAAGGATTTAACTTTTTGTTCAATTTCAGCAGTGGTAAGGTCACGAATTTCATTAGCTTTCATTAGTTTCACCACCAATTTCTTCACGTTTTACAAACTTACATTTAACAGGAAGTTTGTGCGCTGCAAGACGAAGTGCTTCACGAGCGATCTCTTCAGATACACCTGCTACTTCGAACATAATTTTTCCAGGCTTAACTACCGCTACCCAACCTTCAGGAGCACCCTTACCGGAACCCATTCGGACTTCTAGAGGCTTAGCAGTGTAAGGCTTATGTGGGAAAATTTTAATCCAAACTTTACCGCCACGTTTCATATAACGTGTCATTGCAATACGAGCAGACTCGATTTGACGGTTTGTAATCCAAGAAGCTTCTAAAGATTGTAAACCATATTCACCGAATGCTACTTCTGTACCACCTTTTGCTTGACCACGCATTTTACCACGATGTACACGGCGATATTTTACACGTTTAGGTAGTAACATATTATTTGCCTCCTTCCTCAGTTTTCTTCTTCGTTGGAAGGATCTCTCCACGATAGATCCAAACTTTTACACCTAGTTTTCCATAAGTTGTATCAGCTTCTGCAGTAGCATAATCGATATCTGCGCGTAGAGTGTGCAATGGAACAGTTCCTTCGCTATAAGACTCTGAACGTGCGATATCTGCTCCGCCTAAACGACCTGATACCATTGTTTTGATACCTTTAGCGCCAGCACGCATTGAGCGTTGGATAGCTTGTTTTTGGGCACGACGGAAAGATACACGGTTTTCTAATTGACGAGCAATGTTCTCAGCAACTAGTTTTGCATCCATGTCTGCTCTTTTGATTTCTAAGATATTGATGTGTACACGTTTGCTAGTAAGTGAGTTAAGAGCTTTACGTAAAGCTTCAACTTCTGTACCACCTTTACCAATAACCATACCTGGTTTAGCAGTGTGGATAGTAACATTTAAGCGGTTAGCAGCACGCTCAATTTCTACTTTAGAAACAGAAGCATCGCTTAGGCGTTTTGTAATATACTCACGTACCTTTAGGTCTTCGTGTAAAAGATCAGCATAGTCTTTACCTGCGAACCATTTAGATTCCCAGTCACGAATGATCCCAACACGTAAACCGACTGGATTTACTTTTTGACCCACTAATTACCCCTCCTTCTTTTCTGATAAAACGATAGTGATGTGGCTAGTACGTTTGTTGATTTGGCTTGCACGACCTTGTGCACGTGGACGGAATCTCTTTAGAGTTGGTCCTTCATTAACGTATGCTTGCTCAACCACTAGGTTGTTAATATCCATTTCGTAGTTATGCTCTGCGTTAGCAACAGCAGATTTTAAAACTTTCTCTACGATTGGAGAAGCTGCTTTTGGAGTTAACTTCAAAATAGCTACCGCTTCACCAACTTGCTTTCCTCGAATTAAATCTACGACTAAACGAGCTTTACGAGGAGCAATACGAACTGTATTTGCAACAGCTTTTGCTTGCATTGGAATGCCCTCCTCTCATTAACGTCTTGTTTTCTTATCGTCACTTGCATGACCTTTGTAAGTACGAGTTGGAGCAAATTCTCCAAGTTTGTGACCTACCATGTCTTCAGTAACATAAACTGGAACATGTTTACGACCATCATAAACAGCGATTGTTTGACCGATGAATTGTGGGAAGATCGTAGAACGACGAGACCAAGTTTTAACAACTTGTTTCTTATCACTATCACTTAATTTTTCGATCTTTGTCAGTAAATGATCATCAACAAAAGGTCCTTTTTTTAAGCTGCGACCCATAATGGAACCTCCCTTCGTGATTGTTCTACGGTTCTATCATTGAACCGTAGTTCAACCCCGTTATTTTTTACGGCTACGTACAATAAATTTATCAGATTTATTTTTCTTGCTACGCGTTTTGTAACCAAGTGTTGGTTTACCCCATGGAGACATTGGTGATTTACGTCCGATTGGAGCGCGTCCTTCACCACCACCGTGTGGATGGTCGTTAGGGTTCATTACAGATCCACGTACAGTTGGACGTTTACCTAACCAACGATTACGACCCGCTTTACCAATATTGATTAATTCGTGTTGTTCATTACCAACTTGACCGATTGAAGCACGGCAAGTAGCAAGAATTAAACGAACTTCACCAGAATTTAAACGTACAAGTACGTATTTTCCTTCTTTACCAAGCACTTGAGCGCTTGTTCCAGCAGAGCGAACTAATTGTCCACCTTTACCTGGTTTTAATTCGATGTTGTGGATTACTGTACCAACTGGAATGTTAGCAAGTGGTAATGCATTACCTGGCTTGATATCAGCCTCTGGTCCTGACATAACTTCTAATCCAACTTCTAAATTTTTCGGTGCAAGAATGTAGCGTTTCTCACCGTCTACATAATTGATTAACGCGATGTTAGCAGATCTGTTTGGATCATACTCGATTGTAGCAACGCGTCCTGGAATGCCATCTTTGTCACGTTTAAAATCGATTACACGATATTGACGCTTATGACCTCCACCTTGATGACGAACAGTTAACTTACCTTGGTTATTACGACCGCCTTTTCTGTGTAAAGGAGCAAGCAATGACTTCTCAGGAGTACTTGTAGTGATTTCACTAAAGTCTGAAGACGTCATGTTACGTCGACCATTGGAGGTAGGTTTGTATTTTTTAATCGCCATTTGTGTTCCCTCCTCTTCTAAATATTATTATTAAGCTTCAAAGAATTCGATTTCTTTGCTGTCAGCTGTTAATTTAACAATTGCCTTACGACGTTTGTTTGTGTATCCACCAAAACGTCCCATACGTTTGAATTTACCTTTATAGTTCATGATGTTAACTTTTTCAACTTTTACGCCAAAGATTTCTTCAACAGCATCTTTAACTTGAGTTTTATTAGCTCTTACATCAACTTCAAACGTGTATTTTTTATCAACCATTAAATCAGTAGAACGTTCAGTGATAACGGGGCGCTTAATCGTATCGCGTGCATCCATTATGCAAGCACCTCCTCTACTTTTTCAACCGCTGCTTTTGTCATGATTAATTTATCATGGTTTAAAACATCTAAAACTGTAATTCCAGTAGCTGTAACAACTGTTACCCCCGGGATGTTACGAGCAGATAATGCTACGTTCTCATCAAGGTCAGCAGTAACGATTAATGCTTTCTTCTCAATAGAAAGGCCACCTAGTACCGCTTTGAAATCTTTTGTTTTAGGTGCATCAAAAGCAAGGTTTTGTAATACTAAAATATTTTCTTCTAATACTTTAGTAGATAATGCAGATTTAATTGCTAATCTACGAACTTTTTTAGGTAATTTGTAGCTGTAGCTACGTGGAACTGGTCCAAATACTGTTCCACCACCACGCCATTGTGGAGATCTGATAGATCCTTGACGTGCACGTCCTGTACCTTTTTGGCGCCATGGCTTACGTCCACCACCAGCAACCTCAGAACGAATTTTAGTTTTATGAGTTCCTTGACGTAAAGAAGCTCTTTGCATAACAACTGCTTCGAATAAAACATGTTTGTTAGGCTCGATACCAAATACTGATTCGTTTAATTCGATATCTCCAGCTTGCGTACCGTCTTGGTTGAATAATGCAACTTTAGGCATTCTTATTTCCTCCTTTCCAGATTAATAATTATGCTTTAACAGCAGTTTTGATTTTTAATAAAGCTTTTCTAGCTCCAGGTACATTACCTTTAATTAGAAGAAGATTGCGTTCTGCATCTACTTTAACGATCTCTAAGTTTTGAACAGTGATTTGCTCTCCACCCATACGTCCTGGCAATGCTTTACCTTTAAATACACGGTTTGGTGCTACAGGTCCCATTGAACCTGGACGACGATGATAACGAGATCCGTGAGCCATTGGTCCACGAGATTGTCCATGGCGCTTAATTGAACCTTGGAAACCTTTCCCTTTAGAGATACCTGTTACATCTACTATATCGCCCTCAGCGAAAATACTTACATTGACTTCTTGACCAACCTCGTACTCATCCACGCTAACATCTCTAAATTCACGAACGAAGCGCTTAGGAGCAGTACTTGCTTTAGCAACGTGACCTTGTTCAGGTTTGTTAGCTAACTTTTCACGTTTGTTTTCAAAACCGATTTGAACTGCAGTATAGCCATCAGCTTCAACAGTTTTCGTTTGAAGAACAACGTTCTCAGCAGCTTCAACTACTGTTACAGGGATAAGATTGCCATTTTCAGCGAATACTTGAGTCATACCTATTTTTCTTCCTAAGATTCCTTTGGTCATTTAAGTCACACCTCCTGATAGTTTAAATGTTTATTTCAATTATAATTTAATTTCGATATCTACACCTGACGGTAAATCCAGACGCATTAGTGAATCAACTGTTTGTGGAGTTGGGTTCACGATGTCGATTAGACGTTTATGCGTACGCATTTCAAACTGTTCACGAGAATCTTTATATTTATGAACCGCACGTAAGATTGTGTATATAGACTTTTCAGTTGGTAACGGAATTGGTCCAGATACAGCAGCACCAGAACGTTTTGCAGTTTCAACAATTTTCTCAGCTGATTGATCTAAAATTCTATGATCATACGCTTTTAAACGAATACGAATTTTTTGTTTTGCCATTATTTTCCCTCCTTTTCGCCTATTTTAGAATAGACATTCTCCGTAGGAATTTCCCACACACTCGCCATGGCAAAGCGGCCGGGTGTGTCAGCAACCTCCCACATCATCGCAGTCAAAGACCAACATTGTCTATTATACATAAAAACGCCTAGAAAAGCAACAACTATTATTATTTTTCTTTCGTTTTAGTACACTCAGATTATTATACATATACTGCCATGATATTTCAAGGCAATGTATAATAGTCAGTCAATTAAATATGAAAACGACTAATTTTAACTGATCTCTTAACAGCACTTTCTTATTCTAACAAATATCAATACTATATTATATAGAAAGATTTTGGAAACCTACTTTCTTCTATAATATGTACATCTATCTATTATAGCTTTTCTCTTAACTATTTAAACATGAAGCTTCAGGAGAATAATAGATATTTCTATACAATTTAAGCACAAAAAAAACAAGCTGACTAATCAGCTTGTTTTTTCTATTATAAGTTATTACTCAACGATAGTAGCAACGACACCAGCGCCTACTGTACGTCCACCTTCACGAATAGAGAATTTAGTTCCTTCTTCGATAGCGATAGAAGAAATTAATTCAACATCCATTTCGATGTTATCGCCAGGCATAACCATTTCTACGCCTTCAGGTAAGTTACAAATACCAGTTACATCAGTTGTACGGAAGTAGAACTGTGGACGGTAGTTTGTGAAGAATGGAGTATGACGTCCACCTTCTTCTTTTGATAATACGTAAACTTCAGCTTTGAATTTTACGTGTGGAGTAATTGTACCTGGTTTTGCTAATACTTGACCACGTTGGATATCTTCACGAGCAACCCCACGAAGAAGTGCACCGATGTTATCTCCAGCTTCTGCATAGTCTAGTAATTTACGGAACATTTCAACACCAGTTACAGTAGTTGATTTTTTCTCTTCAGCTAAACCGATGATGTCTACAACGTCACCAACTTTAACTTGTCCACGCTCAACACGACCAGTAGCAACTGTACCACGACCAGTGATTGAGAATACATCCTCAACTGGCATCATGAATGGTTTGTCAGTGTCACGAGTTGGTGTTGGGATATATTCGTCAACCGCAGCCATAAGCTCGATAACTTTTTCTTCCCAAGCAGCATCTCCTTCAAGAGCTTTAAGAGCAGAACCTTTAATTACAGGAATATCATCACCAGGGAATTCATATTCTGATAATAGGTCACGTACTTCCATTTCTACTAATTCTAATAATTCTTCGTCATCAACCATATCACATTTGTTTAAGAATACTACTAAGTGAGGTACACCAACTTGACGAGAAAGAAGAATGTGCTCACGAGTTTGTGGCATTGGACCATCAGTAGCAGATACTACTAAGATACCGCCGTCCATTTGTGCAGCACCAGTGATCATGTTTTTAACATAGTCAGCATGTCCTGGGCAGTCAACGTGTGCATAGTGACGAGTTTCAGTTTCATACTCAACGTGTGCAGTTGAGATTGTAATTCCACGCTCACGCTCTTCTGGAGCAGCGTCGATTTGATCATAACCGCGAGCTTCAGCTCCACCTGCTTTTGCAAGTACAGTTGTGATAGCAGCTGTTAAAGTAGTTTTACCATGGTCAACGTGACCAATAGTTCCAATATTTACGTGTGGCTTTGAACGATCGTATTTAGCTTTTGCCATTAGGAAAATCCTCCTTTGATTTGTAAAAAATTAAGTATTTTTATAGAGCTGTGATTATTCATCACAGCTTTATTGCTTACATAGTAGTTATACTTCATTAAAAAGGTAAAATCAACAATTACCCTTTATTTTTTTTGATGATCTCTTCAGAGATTGATTTTGGTACTTCTTCATAATGGTCAAATACCATTGAGAACACACCGCGACCTTGCGTGCTTGAACGTAATGTCGTAGCATAACCAAACATTTCAGATAGAGGAACCATCGCACGAACTACTTGTGCGTTACCACGAGCTTCCATACCTTCTACACGTCCACGACGTGAAGTGATGTTACCCATGATATCACCCATGTATTCTTCTGGAATGATAACTTCTACTCTCATAACAGGTTCAAGAATTACAGGATTACATTTAGATGCTGCATTTTTCAATGCCATTGAAGCAGCGATTTTGAACGCCATTTCAGATGAGTCAACATCATGGTATGATCCATCAAATAATTTAGCTTTGATGTCAACCAATGGGTAACCAGCAAGTACTCCTCTTTGTAATGCATCTTCTAGACCAGCTTGAACTGGAGCGATGTATTCACGTGGAACAACACCACCGACGATAGCATTTTCAAATTCGAATCCTTTACCTTCTTCATTTGGAGCGAATTCGATCCAAACGTGACCATATTGTCCACGACCACCAGATTGACGAGTGAATTTACCTTCAACTGCAGCAGATGAACGGAATGTTTCACGGTAAGCAACCTGAGGTGCACCAACATTAGCTTCTACCTTGAATTCACGACGCATACGGTCTACAAGAATGTCTAAGTGAAGTTCACCCATACCTGCAATGATAACTTGACCAGTTTCCTGGTTAGTATGTGCACGGAATGTCGGATCTTCTTCTTGTAATTTTTGTAGCGCAGTTGTCATTTTGTCTTGGTCAGCTTTTGATTTTGGCTCAATAGACAATTCGATAACTGGTTCTGGGAATTCCATGGATTCTAAGATTACTAAGTTCTTTTCATCACACAGAGTATCTCCAGTTGTAGTATCTTTTAAACCAACTGCTGCTGCGATATCACCTGCATATACTTCTGTGATCTCTTGACGGCTATTCGCATGCATTTGAAGGATACGTCCTACACGCTCACGTTTGCCTTTTGTAGAGTTTTGTACATAAGAACCTGAGCTCAATGTACCAGAATATACACGGAAGAATGTCAGTTTACCAACGAATGGATCTGTCATTACTTTGAATGCAAGAGCAGCAAATGCTTCATCATCACTTGAATGCTTTTCAATTACTTCATCAGAATCAGGAGCAGTACCTTTAATTGCAGGTACATCTAATGGTGATGGTAAGTAATCAATTACAGCATCAAGCATTGGTTGAACACCTTTGTTTTTGAAAGCAGATCCACAGATTACTGGATAGAATTCAACGTTAACTGTACCTTTACGGATAGCAGCTTTTAACTCATCAGTAGTGATTTCCTCACCACCAAGGTATTTTTCCATTAGATCTTCATCAAGTTCAGCTACAGCTTCAACCAATTTTTCATGGTATTCATCAGCTAACTCTTTGTACTCTTCTGGAATTTCACGTTCTTGAACATCTGTTCCTAGGTCATTACCGTAGAAAGTTGCTTTCATTTCAACTAAGTCAATGATACCTTCGAATTGATCTTCAGCACCAATCGGTAGTTGAATTGCATGAGCGTTTGCTTGTAAACGATCATGTAAAGTTTTTAATGAATAAAGGAAGTCTGCACCGATTTTATCCATTTTGTTTACGAATACTACACGAGGTACACCGTATGTTGTAGCTTGACGCCAAACAGTTTCTGTTTGTGGCTCAACACCAGATTGAGCATCAAGTACTGCAACCGCACCATCAAGTACACGAAGAGAACGTTCAACTTCAACAGTGAAGTCTACGTGCCCTGGAGTATCGATAATGTTTACACGGTTACCTTTCCATTGTGCAGTTGTTGCCGCTGAAGTAATGGTAATTCCACGCTCTTGTTCTTGCTCCATCCAGTCCATTTGAGATGCACCTTCATGAGTTTCACCAATTTTGTGGATACGACCAGTGTAATAAAGTACACGCTCAGTTGTAGTCGTTTTACCAGCATCAATATGGGCCATGATACCAATATTACGAGTGTTTTCTAAGGAGAACTCTCTTGCCATTTGGTCTTTCTCCTTTCATAATGAAAGTATTTTTGTATATTATAATCTTACCAACGGTAGTGAGCAAACGCTTTGTTCGCTTCAGCCATTTTGTGTGTATCTTCACGTTTCTTAACAGATGCACCAGTGTTGTTAGCTGCATCCAAGATTTCGTTAGCTAATCTCTCTTCCATTGTTTTCTCACCGCGAAGACGAGCATAGTTAACTAACCAGCGAAGACCTAAAGTTGTACGTCTTTCAGGACGAACCTCCACTGGAACTTGATAGTTAGAACCACCAACACGGCGTGCTCTTACTTCAAGAACTGGCATGATATTCTTTAATGCTTGATCAAATACTTCAATCGCTTCTTTTCCAGAACGCTCAGCAACGATTTCGAATGCTGAATATAGGATAGCTTGCGATTTTCCTCTTTTACCATCGATCATCATTTTATTGATTAAACGAGATACAAGCTTTGAATTGTAAATCGGATCTGGTAATACGTCTCTTTTTGCTACAGGACCTTTACGTGGCATTTGATTTCCTCCTTTCGATTATTCTATAAATTCTAGTTTATTATTTTTTTGCTGCTTTTGGTTTTTTCGTACCGTATTTAGAACGACCTTGCATACGGTTGTTAACTCCAGCAGTATCAAGCGCACCGCGTACGATATGATAACGTACCCCCGGTAAATCTTTTACACGTCCTCCACGGATTAGTACAACACTATGTTCTTGTAGGTTGTGACCAATACCAGGAATGTATGCTGTTACTTCGATACCGTTTGTTAAACGAACACGTGCATATTTACGTAATGCAGAGTTTGGTTTTTTCGGTGTCATTGTACCAACACGAGTACATACCCCACGTTTTTGAGGTGATGATACGTTTGTTTGTGCTTTTTTGAAACTGTTATAACCTTTGTTTAACGCAGGAGACTTCGACTTCTCTTCAGCAGATTGACGAGGCTTGCGCACTAATTGGTTAATTGTTGGCATTTCTTTTTCCTCCCTTCCTTTATGTTTGAAGCCCACACATCCAGGTGGTTCATATTAGGGCAAAAACAAAGTTCTCATGGTTAATTCCATAAAAACAGTTTTAATTAATTATGGCAACAGTTGCTGCGCCTACTTCTATTCCGCATGATTCGCCAAGCTTCCTCATGGATTCAACAAGTATAATGGGAATATTCACTTCTTCAGCTACCTCGGATACCTTTCTCTTTAACATTGGATCAGCATCTTCTGCAACGATAACTTCTGTCGCTATTCCTTTTTTTAACGCTTTTACTGTTTGCTTTGTTCCTACTACTATTTTTCTTGCCTGTTGCACTTTTTCATAAGACATATTATATCCTCCAAAGTAACAGGTGAATAGGAGCACCTTTGATATAGTATCATCTATAATTTCAGATGTCAATTATTTTCCTAGAAAACTTTTATAGCGATAACTAGATTGTTTTCGAAAGGTCATGGCTTACGAGAGATTATATCTTCTCTTCTTTATGATAGAGTCGATATAATCCTCGTAATATCCAAGTCCTTATAGATATTAATCATTTATAGGAACGTATTATTCTACAGTAACTGATTCTTCTGTTAGTTCTTCTGCAGTAATAGGTTCAGCATGACGATATCTTGGCATACCCGTTCCAGCTGGAACTAATTTACCAATAATTACATTCTCTTTCAATCCTAATAACTCATCGCGCTTGCCTTTAATTGCAGCATCTGTAAGAACTCTTGTAGTTTCTTGGAACGATGCAGCTGACAAGAATGAATCTGTTTCAAGAGATGCTTTCGTAATACCAAGCAATACTGGTCTTCCTGTAGCAGGAAGTTTTCCTTCTCTTAAAGCTTTTGCGTTTGCATCAGTAAATTGGTGAATATCTAGTAGTGTACCTGGTAATACTTCTGTCTCACCAGCATCTACTACTCTGATTTTGCGAAGCATTTGGCGAACCATCACCTCTACGTGTTTATCACCAATTTCTACCCCTTGCATACGATAAACTTTCTGTACTTCACGAAGTAAATATTCTTGTACTGCTGTAACGTTTTTCACTTTAATTAATTCTTTCGGATCAATAGAACCTTCTGTTAATTCCTGCCCTTGTTCTACTACATCATCAACTTTCACTTTCAGTCTTGCTGTATAAGGAGCAGTATATGTTCTAGTTTCTAATTCACCTTGAACTACAATTTCGTGTTGACGGTCTCTACCTTCATTGATACCAACAACAACCCCTGCCATTTCAGTAATAACGGCTTGCCCTTTTGGATTACGAGCTTCGAATATTTCCTGAATACGAGGTAAACCTTGTGTAATATCATCTCCAGCAACACCACCAGTATGGAATGTACGCATCGTTAACTGTGTACCAGGTTCCCCGATGGATTGCGCAGCTATAATACCAACAGCTTCTCCTACTTCCACCTCTTGGCCAGTTGCTAGGTTGCGACCATAACATTTTTTACATACTCCATGACGAGTATTACATGTAAATGCAGAACGAATCCACACTTCTTCAATATTAGCTCCTACTATTTCCACAGCTAAATCTTCTGTAATAAGTCCATTTTCAGGAACAATAACTTCCTTCGTTTCTGGATGTTTAATAGCCTTTCTTGCATAACGGCCAATTAAACGCTCATCAAGAGATTCAATAATTTCTGTACCTTCTCTAAGAGCAGAAACTAACAATCCTCTATCTGTACCACAATCATCATCACGGACAATAACATCCTGTGCTACATCCACTAGACGACGAGTTAAGTAACCAGAGTCTGCTGTTTTCAGTGCTGTATCGGCAAGACCTTTACGAGCACCGTGAGTAGAGATAAAGTACTCTAATACTGTTAATCCTTCACGGAAACTTGAGATAATCGGCAACTCGATAATTCTACCAGCCGGGTTGGCCATCAAACCACGCATACCAGCAAGCTGTGTAAAGTTAGATGCGTTACCACGAGCACCTGAGTCACTCATCATAAAGATTGGATTTCGTTTATCCAATGATTTCATTAGCTTCGCTTGAATTGTATCTTTCGCAGCACTCCAGATAGAAATTACGCGATCGTAACGTTCTTCCTCTGTAATTAATCCGCGTTTAAATTGTTTCATGACATTATCAACTTTACTTTGTGCTTCGTCGATAATTTCTTGTTTTTCACCTAATACAACGATATCAGCCACACCAACTGTAATACCGGCTTTTGTAGAATGTTTAAATCCTAAGTCTTTCATTCTATCCAACATCTTAGAAGTTTCAGTGATCTTGAATCGTTTAAATACTTCAGCGATTATATTCCCTAAAATTTTCTTTTTAAACGGATCAATAATCTGTAACTCTCTGATAGCAGCAGGAACATCTACACCTGGCTCAACAAAGTATCTCTCAGGAGTTTTTTCTTCTAAATTTGTTTTAGTCGGTTCGTTAATGTATGGGAAAGATTTCGGCAAAATTTCATTGAATATTAATTTACCAACTGTTGTTAATAACAATTGTTTATTTTGCTCTTCTGTAAATGTTTCATTATTTAAAGAGCTAGCACGCACTGCTACACGTGTGTGTAAATGTACGTAACCATTTTGGTAAGCCAATATTGCTTCGCTCGTATCATTGAAGATACTACCTTCTCCAACTGCACCTTCACGTTCTAATGTTAGGTAGTAGTTTCCTAATACCATATCCTGTGAAGGAGTAACAACTGGTTTACCATCTTTAGGATTCAAGATATTTTGAGCTGCAAGCATAAGTAAGCGCGCTTCCGCTTGTGCCTCAGAAGATAAAGGAACGTGAACCGCCATTTGGTCACCGTCAAAGTCAGCATTGTACGCTGTACATACTAGCGGATGTAGACGAATCGCACGGCCTTCTACTAAAGTAGGTTCAAACGCTTGAATTCCCAATCTATGTAGAGTTGGGGCGCGGTTAAGCAATACTGGATGCTCTTTAATTACTTCTTCAAGTACATCCCACACTTCTGGTTGAAGTCTTTCGATTTTTCTTTTTGCAGACTTAATATTATGAGCAATACCTTTTTCAACTAACTCTTTCATAACGAAAGGTTTAAACAATTCAATTGCCATCTCTCTAGGCAAACCACATTGATACATCTTTAAGTTCGGACCAACAACGATAACAGAACGTCCAGAATAGTCAACACGTTTTCCTAGTAAGTTTTGACGGAAACGTCCTTGCTTACCTTTTAGCATGTGAGATAGTGATTTAAGTGGTCTGTTACCAGGACCTGTTACCGGACGACCACGACGACCATTATCAATCAATGCATCAACCGCTTCTTGAAGCATACGTTTTTCGTTTTGAACGATAATACTTGGTGCTCCTAAGTCTAATAATCTTTTTAAGCGATTATTACGGTTAATAACGCGGCGATATAAATCATTTAGGTCAGAAGTAGCAAAACGTCCACCGTCTAATTGAACCATCGGGCGTAATTCTGGAGGAATTACCGGAAGTACGTCAAGAATCATCCAAGAAGGTTCATTACCAGAACCACGGAATGCTTCTAATACTTCTAATCTTTTAATTGCACGAGTTCTTCTTTGACCTTGTGCAGTTTTCAATTCTTCTTTTAATGCTTCTACATCTTTATTTAAATCAATGTCAGATAGTAGTTTTTTGATTGATTCAGCTCCCATAGAAGCTTGGAATTTCACTCCGTATTTATCACGATATGCTCGATATTCTTTTTCAGAAAGAAGTTGTTTTTTCTCAAGAGCAGTATCACCTGGATCTGTTACTACGTAAGAAGCAAAATAAATAACTTCTTCCAACGCACGTGGAGACATATCCAACACAAGACCCATACGGCTAGGAATCCCTTTAAAATACCAAATATGTGAAACTGGTGCTGCTAATTCGATATGACCCATACGTTCACGACGAACTTTTGCACGTGTAACTTCTACTCCACAGCGATCACAAACTACACCTTTGTATCTAACACGCTTGTATTTACCACAGTGACATTCCCAGTCTTTTGTAGGACCAAAAATACGCTCACAGAACAAGCCATCTTTTTCCGGTTTTAAAGTACGATAGTTAATTGTTTCTGGCTTTTTAACTTCACCAAATGACCAAGAACGGATTTTGTCTGGTGAAGCTAGACCTATTTTCATATATTCAAAATTATTAACATCCAACAAGGGTCCTACCTCCCTTTCGATCTTCAGGCTTTTCGCCTTACTTAAAAACTTCTTAAAAACATTTATAATCAAAGACAGGCCGTCACAAAAGGGTCTGACCTCACGTGAATAATCTATTTATAAAAGATATATAAGGATCTTCTATCTAGATGTCTTCATGGTGGAGTCTGACCCTTTCGTTTTTAGACAGGCCATGTTCATTACTTTATTATTCTTGCATGCCTACCTTTTCTGACTCAGGCTCTTTTGTTTCCGAAACAATTGTTAGAGATTCAGCTTGATGAATTTCATCATCATCATCTGTGTCTCTCATTTCAATTTCTTCCTCTGTGCTAGATAAGATTTTTACATCTAAACCTAAGCTTTGCAGCTCTTTCATTAATACGCGGAATGATTCAGGTACTCCTGGTTCTGGAACATTTTCCCCTTTAACAATTGCTTCGTACGTTTTCACACGACCAACAACATCATCTGATTTAACGGTAAGAATTTCTTGCAAAGTATAAGCCGCTCCATAAGCTTCAAGCGCCCAAACCTCCATCTCTCCAAAACGCTGACCACCGAATTGAGCTTTTCCTCCTAGTGGCTGCTGCGTTACTAAAGAATATGGTCCAGTAGAACGTGCATGCAGTTTATCATCAACCATGTGAGCAAGTTTGATCATATACATAACGCCCACAGATACACGGTTATCAAATGGTTCACCTGTACGCCCGTCATATAGTACTGTTTTAGCATCTTGCGCCATTCCAGCTTCTCTAATCGTTTCCCAAACATCTTCTTCACGAGCTCCATCAAATACCGGAGATGCAACATGGATACCTAGGCTTCTTGCAGCCATTCCAAGATGCAATTCTAATACCTGACCGATGTTCATACGTGATGGTACACCTAGTGGGTTTAACATGATATCAACTGGTGTTCCGTCTGGTAAATACGGCATATCTTCTTCAGGTAAAATTCGGGAGATAACCCCTTTGTTACCATGACGACCTGCCATCTTATCGCCTTCATGGATTTTACGTTTTTGAACAATATATACACGAACTAATTGGTTAACTCCTGGTGGTAATTCATCTCCATCTTCTCTATTGAAGACTTTAACATCATGAACAATACCGCCTCCACCATGTGGAACACGTAAACTTGTATCACGAACTTCACGTGCTTTTTCACCAAAGATAGCATGTAACAAGCGTTCCTCTGCTGTTAATTCTGTTACCCCTTTAGGTGTAACTTTACCAACTAGCAAGTCTCCATCTTTCACTTCTGCACCAATACGAATAATACCGCGATCATCTAAGTTGCGTAATGCATCTTCCCCAACATTCGGGATATCACGTGTAATTTCTTCTGGTCCTAACTTTGTATCGCGAGACTCTGATTCATATTCTTCAATATGAATAGATGTATAAACATCATCTTTAACTAAGCGCTCGCTCATGATAATAGCATCCTCGTAGTTGTATCCATCCCATGTCATAAAGGCAACTAATACGTTACGTCCAAGAGCTAATTCTCCAAGTTCCATAGAAGGTCCATCTGCTAGAACTTCCCCTTTGACTACCTTATCACCAACAGCAACAATTGGGCGTTGGTTATAACATGTTCCTTGGTTTGAACGGGTAAATTTAAGCATTTTATACTTATCAAGATTACCTTTAACTTCTTGACCATCTACTTCAGAAATACGTCTTACCCAAACTCCACGTGCTTCTACATGTTCAACAATACCAGGATGCTTACAAATAACAGCGGCACCGGAGTCTTTTCCTGAAACATACTCCATTCCAGTTCCTACCATCGGAGCTTCTGGTTGCATTAAAGGTACTGCTTGACGTTGCATGTTTGCTCCCATCAGAGCACGGTTCGAGTCATCGTTTTCTAAGAACGGAATACAAGCTGTTGCTGGAGAAACTACTTGCTTTGGTGATACGTCCATATAGTCTACACGATCACGTTTGACAACAACGTTCTCATCACGGAAACGTGCAACAACATCTTCATCCAAGAAAGAACCGTCTTCTCCTAATCGAGCATTCGCTTGGGCAACTACATAGTTATCTTGTTCATCAGCAGTTAAGTAATCAATTCGTGATGATACTTTACCTGTTTCAGGGTCAACACGTCGATACGGTGTCTCAATAAATCCAAATCGATTCACTTTTGCATAAGAAGATAAAGAGTTAATTAAACCAATGTTTGGTCCCTCTGGTGTCTCAATCGGACACATACGGCCATAGTGAGAATAGTGAACGTCACGCACTTCCATTCCCGCACGTTCTCGCGTTAAACCACCAGGTCCTAATGCAGACAAACGACGTTTATTCGTTAATTCTGCTAATGGATTTGTTTGGTCCATAAACTGAGAAAGCTGAGAGCTTCCAAAGAATTCTTTAGTAGATGCAATTACTGGTCGAATATTGATTAATTGCTGCGGTGTAATTGTATTTGTATCTTGAATGGACATTCTTTCACGTACAACACGTTCCATTCGTGATAGACCAATTCGGAATTGATTTTGTAGCAATTCACCTACAGAACGAATACGTCTATTCCCTAAATGATCAATATCATCTGTTAAACCTACACCATGTAATAGGTTAAAGAAATAGCTGATAGACGCAATTATGTCTGCAGGAGAGATGTTTTTCACAGCTTCTTCTACATACGCATTACTAATAACATTAATTTCTTTATCACCTTCATCTAATGGTGAATAAATTTTTACCGATTGAACTACAACATCATCTTCTAAAACGCCGCCATATGGGCTTAACTTTTTAAATCCAATATTGTTTTCTAGATTCGGAATAATACGATCAAGTGCTCGGCGATCTAAAAGTGTTCCCTTTTCAGCAATGATTTCTCCTGTTTCAGGATCCACAAGTGTTTCAGCCAAGCGTTGACCGAACAATCTATTTTTAATGTGAAGCTTCTTGTTAATTTTATAACGACCTACATTGGCAAGATCATATCTTTTTGGATCAAAGAATCTTGAAACCAATAGACTTTTTGCATTGTCAACAGTAGGTGGCTCACCAGGACGAAGACGCTCATAAATTTCTAATAGCGCTTTGTCTGTTCCCTCGGTGTTATCTTTTTCTAAAGTATTGCGTAAATATTCATTATCACCAATCAATTCAATAATTTCTTGGTCAGAGCCGAATCCTAATGCACGTAACAGAACTGTAACTGGAAGTTTACGAGTACGATCAATACGTACATAAACAACATCCTTAGCATCTGTTTCATACTCTAGCCAAGCTCCACGGTTAGGAATTACAGTTGCTGTAAATCCTTTTTTTCCGTTTTTATCAATTTTCCCATTATAATACACACTTGGAGAACGTACTAACTGAGAAACGATAACTCGCTCCGCACCGTTAATAATAAAAGTACCAGTTTCAGTCATAAGCGGGAAATCACCCATGAATACATCTTGGTCTTTTACTTCTCCTGTTTCTTTATTCACAAGACGGACTTTCACACGTAAAGGCGCTGAATATGTAACATCTCGTTCTTTCGATTCTTCCACTGAATACTTAGGTTCCCCTAAGCTGTAATCAATGAAATCAAGTGATAAATTGCCAGTAAAATCTTCAATAGGCGAAATGTCCTGGAACATTTCTCGCAATCCCTCATCTAAAAACCATTGATAGGAAGAGGTTTGGATTTCAATAAGATTTGGTAATTCTAAAACCTCACTAATTCTTGCGTAGCTTCTGCGCTGGCGGTGTCGTCCATACTGAACAAGTTGACCTGTCAACTGATTCACCCCTCAAATCAAACGTTATAGTACATCTATTTACATCTTATCAAAAGGATATAAACCCTTTTTTATAAGACAAAAAGAAAAAGGGTTTTCCAATAAAAACCGCATTTTCATATTTCTAATATTATTCTGTTAGTTTTTCCTTTTAACACCAATTTTATACAATGAGTTAGATAAAATTGCGAGTTTCAGAAAAATATTATATTGGCATTATACAATGCTATCACAACAAAAAGGACTAGTCAATCTTTTTTGCTTGAATTATAAAATACCCTTTTTTCTTTTCTACTACATTTACTTCTTTAAAAAACGCTTCTAATTTCGCAATAGCAGACGGGGCTCCTTGTTTCTTTTGAATCACAACCCAAAGCTCACCATTTACAGCTAAACGTTCATAACTTTGCTCAAGAATATCATGTACAACTTTCTTTCCTGCTCTAATCGGCGGATTCGTTAAAATGGAAGCAAACTTCTCACCTTTCACACCAAGAAGTCGATCACTTTCATAGATTTGAATATTTCCAACGCCATTTTGCCGCGCATTTTCTTGAGCCAATTCAATAGCACGTAAGTTGACATCTACCATATGAACCATTCTATCTGGAGCTTCCTTTGCAATAGAAAGACCTATTGGACCATAACCACAACCTACATCCAATATATCTCCATCTAGGTTCGGAAATGTATAAGTTTCTATTAATAGTCTAGAACCAAAATCTACTTCTCTTTTGGAAAAAACCCCATTATCTGTTTTAAAACGTATTGTATTGCCTTTGAGCGTAAAATTCCAGTAATTTGGATCGCTATTTACATTCTGGGTTCGGGAATAATAATGTTCTGACATACGAACACCTCCTTAGGAGAATTTATATAAGGAAGACTACTACTTGAGGATGATTACAACGCTCATTTGCATAGCAATCAATTAAAAAAGTGCAGATGACTCTTCAAGCTATCACATCCAGTTAGAAGTTATTCATAACCTTTCCCATAAAGCAAATCATTCTTCTATAAAGCTAGAGAGTGAATTCACTTACACAAAAAGATGGTTTAGCTCCGTTCTAACTTAGCAGATTAGAATCAGCCTTTTTCTTAAGTCTCACGCACTTTAGGAAAAAAAAGCCCGCTATTATAGCGAGCTTCTTTTTAACTAACATTACTTAACTTCAACGTTAGCTCCAACTTCTTCAAGTTTAGCTTTGATTTCTTCAGCTTCTTCTTTAGAAGCTCCTTCTTTAACAGCTTTTGGAGTGTTGTCAACAAGTTCTTTTGCTTCTTTAAGACCAAGACCTGTGATTTCACGTACAACTTTGATAACTTTGATTTTTTGATCTCCAGCAGATGCAAGAACTACATCAAACTCAGTTTTTTCTGCAGCAGCTTCTCCGCCACCTGCAACTACAGCTACAGGAGCAGCAGCAGTTACTCCAAATTCTTCTTCAATCGCTTTTACTAAATCGTTTAATTCTAAAACAGTCATATTTTTAACTGCTTCTAAGATTTGTTCTTTAGACATTATATGTTTCCTCCTTGTTTTTTGGGTTTTTATGATACGTTTCCGTATAAAATATTAAGCGCCTTGTTCTTCTTTTTGATCTGCAACTGCTTTTGTAGCAAGAGCAAGGTTGCGGATTGGTGCTTGAAGAACGCTGAGTAACATAGAAAGTAAACCTTCGCGTGATGGAAGTTCAGCTAGAGCTTTCACTTCTTCAACAGTTGCTAAGTTTCCTTCGATTACTCCTGCTTTAATTTCTAACGCTTCATGTTTTTTAGCGAAGTCGTTTAAAATTTTTGCTGGTGCAACAACATCCTCATTACTGAACGCAATAGCGTTTGGACCAGTTAATGATTCGTTTAAACCTGCTAATTCAACAGATTCTGCAGCACGGCGAGTTAAAGAGTTTTTGAAAACTTTGAACTCGATTCCTGCGTCACGAAGTTGTTTACGAAGTTCAGTTACTTCTGAAACAGTCAAACCACGGTAGTCAACAACGATAGTTGATTTACTTGCTTTGAATTTCTCAGCAATATCAGATACTATTTGTTTCTTTTGTTCGATTACGCTGCTCATCTTTACACCTCCTGTAGAATTTCTACATTCATACCGACAAATAAAATCCTCCATATCTTTTTAGACATGGAGGTGTATACAATAGTCGTTCTCACAACTGATCAAATAATCTATCGTATTACCTCGGTAGGAAATTAAGCTTATATAAGCACCTACTGTCTACGGTACAAATGTTATTTATTTTTTCAACAAGATGAAGTATATTCTATCTATCTTGTTTTGTCAAATACCAATTTTTATCAAACAGTAGAAGGATCTACTTTTACGCCAGGTCCCATTGTTGAAGTAACAGAAACGTTCTTCATGTAAGTTCCTTTTGCAGCTGCTGGTTTTGCTTTTGACATTGTATCAAAGATAGTTTTGAAGTTTTCAACTAGTTTTGCTTCATCGAAAGAAACTTTACCAATTGGAACATGCACATTACCAGCTTTATCTACGCGGTATTCTACTTTACCAGCTTTGATTTCGTTAACTGCTTTTGTTACATCAAATGTAACTGTACCAGTTTTAGGGTTTGGCATTAAACCTTTAGGTCCTAATACACGACCAAGTTTACCAACTTCACCCATCATGTCTGGAGTTGCAACGATTACGTCAAAATCAAACCAACCTTGTTGGATTTTAGTTATATATTCAGCATCGCCTACAAAGTCTGCTCCTGCTGCTTCTGCTTCTTTTAATTTTTCACCTTTAGCGAAAACTAAAACGCGTTGAGTTTTACCAGTTCCGTTCGGAAGAACTACTGCTCCACGGATTTGCTGATCAGCTTTCTTAGGATCTACTCCTAGACGGAAAGCAACCTCAACTGATGCATCAAATTTTGTAGTGCTAGTTTTTTTCACTAACTCAATTGCTTCTTGAATTGGGTAAGTTTTAGTACGATCAACAAGTTTGATAGCTTCTAAATACTTCTTACCTTTTTTAGCCATAACTTTATTTCCTCCTTGAATTGTGGTTTTAGCGGAATTACCTCCCACGAATAAAGGTTGCGACTAAAGATTCACCGTCGTCACAACCTTAATCAACACCAAGCCTATATAGGTTTAGTCTTCAATAACAATACCCATGCTGCGGGCTGTACCTTCAACCATGCGCATAGCTGCTTCAACATCAGCTGCGTTTAGATCAGGCATTTTTGTTTCAGCAATCTCGCGTACTTTATCACGCTTAACAGTTGCTACTTTATTACGATTTGGTTCACCTGAACCAGACTCAATACCAGCTGCTTTTTTAAGTAAAACTGCAGCAGGTGGAGTTTTTGTAATAAATGTAAATGAACGGTCTTCGAAAACCGTAATCTCAACAGGAATAATTAAACCAGCTTGTTCAGCTGTACGAGCGTTGAACTCCTTACAGAATCCCATAATATTTACGCCAGCTTGACCCAATGCAGGACCAACTGGTGGTGCCGGATTCGCTTTAGCTGCTGGGATTTGCAATTTAACAACTTTAATTACTTTTTTAGCCACGAGACACACCTCCTTAAAGTCCGTGATGTGGTAATAGGGGTTTCCCCTCCCACTCAACTTATCGTCTTTATATGAAATAAAGAAATTTGACAATATCTTATCTCTTTATGAGATATACTGACCTATGAAATAGTAACACTTTTTCAATATCATTTCAAGTTTTCTGGTTAAAATTTTTCAATTTGTGTAAAATCCAGTTCTACCGGGGTATCTCTTCCAAACATATTTACCAGTACTTTAACCTTCGCTTTATCTTTATCAATTTCCTCAACAGTCCCAGTGAAATTAGCAAATGGTCCTTCATTCACCTTCACTGTTTCTCCTAATTCAAACTCAATTTCAATTCTTTGTTCCTCAACACCCATGCGCTTCAGAATTACTTGGACTTCTTCTGGCAAAAGCGGAGTTGGTTTAGACCCTGAACCAGCAGAACCTACAAACCCAGTTACCCCAGGCGTATTACGCACTACATACCAAGAATCATCTGTCATAACAATTTCCACCAGCACATAACCTGGGAAAACTTTTCTTTTCACTACTTTTGTTTTACCATTTCTGATATCTGTTTCTTCTTCTTCAGGTACAACAACGCGGAAAATTTTATCTTGCATCGCCATTGTTTCTACCCTTTTTTCCAAATTGGCTTTTACTTTATTCTCATATCCAGAGTACGTATGCACTACATACCAGTTTTTTTCCATAAAAGAGGACTACTTCGTCCGTCCCTCCCTATAACTTTATTTTTATTTTTCGTGCTGTTTTTTTATAGTATCTGTAAGGAACAAGTCATTTATTTTTCAGCAAATGAAAAAACCCGTTACCGGGCTTTTGTAAATGTTTCCTATCGTTTTACCATTATACCATGAGTAGACAACTGTTATTCAAGTATTAAACGAATAAGTTCAGAAATTCCTAAATCAACAACTGCGAAGAAGATAGCAAAAAAGACAACAGTCACAAGTACTGTGATTGTATAATTAGTTAACTCTTTCTTTTTCGGCCAACTAACCTTCCTTAATTCTCTACCAACTTCGCGAAAATACTTAACAGCACTTTGCATGTTTTGTTACCTCCATCTTTAAAGCGGGCAATTTATCCAAGATCGTTATTTTGTTTCTTTATGAACGGTATGAGCATTACAATTTTGACAAAATTTTTTCATTTCCAAACGTTCTGTTCCATTGTTACTCACAGTAGAATAATTTCTTGTCCCACATTTTTCACACGCTAATACAAGCTTTTTCCTCATTTTACCTACACCTACTACGTCCTTTATATCTACTCAAACTGTATCATGGACACGCGTAAGATGTCAATATCAGTAAATATTTGTTATTTCAAAAAACTATTTACGTCTATAGCGAAAATTCTCTTATTTCTAAATACCGCTCTAACTTTCTTTTCACCCTTTGCAAGGCATTATCAATAGACTTCACATGCCTATTCAACTCTTCAGAAATTTCTTGATAGGATTGACCATCAAGATATAGAGACAATACTTTTCTTTCTAAATCACTTAATAATTCAGACATTTTTATCTCAATGTGATCATACTCTTCCTGATTAATGATCAATTCTTCTGGATCAAGCACTTTTGCTCCAGATATAATATCCATTAACGTTCGATCAGATTCTTCATCATAGATGGGCTTGTCCAAAGAAACATACGAATTTAAAGGAATATGTTTCTGCCTAGTTGCCGTTTTGATAGCAGTAATGATTTGTCTTGTTATACATAATTCCGCAAACGCCTTAAACGAGGAGAGCTTGTCCTCCTTAAAATCACGGATTGCCTTATAGAGACCAATCATACCCTCTTGTACAATATCTTCTTTGTCTGCTCCGATTAAGAAATAGGATCTGGCTTTAGCTCGCACGAAGTTACGATACTTTTGAATTAAATAATCTAAAGCATCACTTTCCCCTTGGTGCACCAATTCCACTAACACTTCATCTTCAAGTTCCATATAATTTCCAATATATTCGTTACTCTTAGTCCAGTTGTCAGTACTCATACAGATCCCCCCGACCGTGCAATCATGGATAAATCCATTATACTCTAGCCTTTTTTTGAGCGTCAACAACTCATTTTTCTCCACGGCGCCATTTTTCGAAAATTTCTTCCACTTCTCTTGAAAGCGGAATCTTTGCAACCGGCTTTTTTTCTTTGATTTTCTTTACTTTTTTCCCGATTTCTTGCTCCATGCCAGCCATCTCTAACAATAATTCTCTCGCTGATTTTCGCAAAGCTCCTTGTCCAAAAATAGCCCATTGCTCTGTAAAATCAGATGTCGCAACATGTATTTGTGTTTTTCTGTTATTGAGCTCAATTGCTAATTTCTCAATACGTTCATCTGCGGTTTCATTTTCCCTAGTAAAAATAACTTCCACTTTATAATCCTTATATTTTTTCTCTGTGCCTTTTACATAGTACGCATCAAAAACAACAATTACCCTGTATCCAGAATAACCCTGATATTCTGCCATTTTCGCTACTAAAGTATCTCTCGCTGCTGCAAGGTCTCTATTCTTTAGGACGTTTAATTCTGGCCAAGCACCAATAATGTTATATCCGTCAACAATAAGAATGTCCATTATTATCCCTCAAGTGGATGGCGTTTCCGATATACCTCATACATTAAAAGTGCGGCTGCAACAGAAGCATTTAAAGAAGTAACAGCTCCGGCCATAGGTAAATGAATAAGAAAATCACATTTTTCCTTAATCAACCTTCCCATGCCTTTCCCTTCGCTGCCAATCACTAATCCTAATGGCATCGTTCCATCAAATCTGCGATAATCTTCACTTCCTTTTGCATCTGTTCCTGCAATCCATATCCCTCTCGTTTTAAGTTCATCTATCGTCCTTGCCATATTCGTTACACGTACAACTGGTATATGCTCAATAGCGCCAGTAGATGCTTTAGCAACAGTAGCTGTTAAGCCTACGGCTCTTCTTCGTGGAATAATAATCCCATGGGCACCTACTGCATCAGCAGTCCTCATAATGGAACCTAAATTATGTGGATCCTCAATTTCATCAAGCAGCAAGAAAAAAGGCGTTTCTTGCTTTTTTTCTGCCAGTGCAAACAAATCGTCTATTTCTGCATATTGATACGCAGCAACTTGAGCTACTACTCCTTGGTGATTTGCATCTACTAAGCTATCCAACTTTTTCTTCGGTACAAATTGAACAAGCACATTTGCTTGTTTCGCTAAACCAATTACGGTTTGCATTTGTCCCTTTTGAGAACCTTCAGCAATGAGTATTTTATTTACATCTCTTTCCGATTTTAACGCTTCAATTACTGCATTTTTTCCAACAATAAAGTCACTTGACACTTTTCGCTCCTCCTATTTGCTTTCAATGACAGAAAGAGCTGCTTTGATTATTTCTTCAAGTCGCTCTTCTTTCTTTGCTAAATATAAAAAACCTAATACCGCTTCAAAACCAGTGCTATATCGATAGGTCTGTACATCTGTATTTTTAGGTACTGTACCGGATTTTGCATTACGCCCTCTCTTCAGTACCGCTATCTCCTCTTCGGAAAAAAACCCTTTTTCAAGAAGCTCATGTACTACTTTAGCCTGCCCTTTAGCTGAAACATATTTGGTAGCCTCTCTATGAAGCTGGTTAGGTTTTACCTTTCCACTATACAACAAATGTCTTCTTACATATATCTCAAGAACAGCATCGCCCATATAAGCAAGGGCAAGGCTGTTCAATTGTTTTTCATCCACTTTTTTATCATAGAGGAGCATCTTTTACCCTCTTTTCCATCGTATACCTTGTGCGGTGTCTTCTAATATGATATTCATTGCTTTTAATTGATCTCTAATCTGGTCAGCAAGCACAAAATTCCTATCTTTTCTTGCTTGTGTTCTTTTTTCAATTAGTGCTTCAATTTCCTCATCTAATAATTCTTCATTAGCAGATAAAGATAAGCCCAGCACTGCAAATAATTCTTCAAACTCTTGCATAAACGCATGAATAACAGCAGGAGAGGTTGTTTTTTCTAGTAAATAGTAATTTGCTTGTTTCGATAATTCGAACAAAACAGAAATGCCATTTGCTGTATTAAAGTCATCATCCATACTTTCAACAAATTGTTTTCGAAGATCAGTAATTTTAGCAATCCATTCATCATTTGTATCAGTAAGATCAGTACTCGCTGTACTGCGATGCTTTAAGTTTTCATAAGAAGTTCTAATTCTTTCTAATCCAGCTCTTGTATTTTCCAATACCTCTTCACTATAATTAATCGGATTGCGATAATGTACGGAAAGCATAAAGAATCTTAGCACTTGCGGATCATGAATTTTAATTATATCGTTTACCGTAATAAAATTCCCAAGCGACTTAGACATCTTTTCATTATCAATATTAATATACCCATTATGCATCCAATAATTAGCAAAAGTCTTGCCTGTTAATGCTTCTGATTGTGCTATTTCATTTTCGTGGTGGGGGAATGCTAAATCTTGACCGCCTGCATGAATATCAATTGTATCCCCTAAATATTTACGAACCATCGCAGAGCATTCAATATGCCAGCCTGGACGCCCCTCTCCCCATGGACTATCCCAGGAAATTTCGCCATCTTTTGCTTTTTTCCATAACGCAAAATCTAATGAATCTTGTTTCTTCTCCCCTACCGCAATGCGAGCGCCTGAACGCAATTCATCAATGGATTGATGGGAGAGCTTTCCGTATCCGTCAAAAGCTCTTGTATGATAATATACGTCTCCTTCAGACTCGTAAGCAAATCCCTTTTCTACTAACGCTGCAATAAAATCAATAATAATATCCATATTCTCTGTTACCCGTGGATGCGAATCAGCCTTTTTGCAGCCTAATGCGGAAACATCTTCAAAATATGCGTTAATAAAGCGGTCAGCGATAACAGGTACTGTTTCTCCAAGCTCATTTGCTGCTTTAATTAACTTATCATCCACATCGGTAAAATTAGATACAAATTGGACATCATATCCTCGAAATTCTAAATAGCGACGAACGGTATCAAAGACAATTGCAGGTCGAGCATTTCCAATGTGGATATAGTTGTAAACAGTTGGTCCACATACATACATTTTTACTCTTCCCTCTTCCAGGGGAACAAAGTCCTCCTTCGCTCTTGTTAATGTGTTATATATTTGAATAGGCATTACTTATAACTCCTTTCTTCCTGTAATTCTTTTAGTTGTTCTCTTAAATGGGCAATTTCCAATTCCATTTCTTTTAGTCGATCTGCAACCGGATCTGGTAAATCACAATGATTTAAGTCTTTTTTTATTTTAATACCATCTTGTACTTTAACTCTTCCTGGAATACCTACTACTGTAGAATTTGCTGGTACATCTTTTAGCACAACTGATCCTGCACCTATTTTGGCATTTTCCCCAATAACAATGGATCCAAGCACTTTTGCACCAGAAGCAATAAGGGCGTTATCTTTAACGGTCGGATGCCTTTTTCCTTTTTCCTTTCCCGTTCCGCCAAGTGTTACTCCCTGAAAAATAGTAACATTATCCCCTATCTCACACGTTTCTCCGATCACTACTCCCATACCATGATCAATGAATAGACGATTGCCGATTTTTGCTCCTGGATGGATTTCAACCCCTGTCATAAAGCGACTAAATTGCGAAATCACTCTCGCTAAGAAAAACCGTTTATGTCTAAATAAGAAATGAGCAATTCTGTGAAACCATATAGCATGCAACCCAGAATAAGTTAAGATAACTTCTATTGAGCTTCTTGCAGCAGGATCTTGTTCAAACACAACAGCTATATCCTCTTTTATGCGCCGAAACATATAAATCTCCCCCATTTTGCTACTACATTCTGCTTTCTAGCAATCATTACTCTTTTAAAAAGTTATGATTCCCTTTATCTTTTTCCCCTATAAACATCTCTATATCTTTATACACAAGAAAAGCTTCTTAATTCCTAAGAATTAGCTTTTCTAATCTTGCCCAGCACTTAAAAATGCATTTGTTTTCCCTATATAAAAAAGCGCCTCTGTCTAAAAGACAGAGACGCTTTTTCCGGCGCGGTTCCACTCTGTTTAGATCATTGCTCTTCGCAATAATCTCCACTCATCCCTGTTAACGGATAGGTTCCGCCTCTATCTACTAATAAACCATTCTTTTCGATACAGGACTCTGAGGCGCACTTCAAAAAGGAGGTTGCTTGAATCACTTTCAGCCGGGTGATGATTCTCTCTAATAAGCTTCTCTTTTTTTACTTTTCCTCTTCTTCGTTTTTTTCGATATAGCTTTCCTACTACTATATTACATTTCACCGAAAATGTTAACTAATTAATGCTGTTAATCTTGCTTCAATTTTTTCTTTTCCTAAAAGCTCAATTGCTTTTGGTAAATCTGGTCCATGGGTTTGTCCAGTTGTAGCCACACGAATTGGCATAAATAAGTTTTTCCCTTTTTGACCTGTAGCCTTTTGAACCGCTTTAATAGAAGCCTTTATCTGATCTGCACTCCATTCCGGCATTTCAGATAAGGCATCTTTAAACGCTTGTACTACACTAGGAACCTGCTCACCAGCTAAAACTTCTTCTGCTTCTCCATCATAATGGATTTCATCACTAAAGAATAAAGTAGATAAGTTTACAATATCTGCTCCACAGCTCATTTGCTCTTGATATAGACCAACCAGATTATTTACCCATGCCGCTTCTTCAGCCGAACGATTTTCACTCACTAAACCGGCTTTTTCTAAGTGGGGAACAGCTAGACGAACAACCGTTTCTAAATCTGCCTTCTTAATATATTGATTATTCATCCATGCCAATTTATTTTGATCAAATAGTGCAGGAGATTTAGATAATCTCGCTGGATCAAAAATACGGATAAATTCTTCGATAGAGAATAATTCCTCTTCTCCTTCTGGTGACCATCCTAATAGAGCAATGAAATTAAATAAAGCTTCAGGTAAATAGCCTAACTCTTCATATTGCTCGATAAATTGAATAATCGATTCATCACGCTTACTTAATTTCTTTCTACTTTCATTGACAATCAAAGTCATATGGCCAAATATTGGTCTTTCCCAACCAAATGCATCATAGATCATTAATTGTTTTGGTGTATTGGTAATATGGTCATCTCCACGTAGAACGTGGGTAATGTCCATTAAATGATCATCGATTGCAACCGCAAAATTGTATGTTGGAGTACCATCCTTTTTAACAATGACATAATCGCCAATTGTTTCTGACTCAAAGGAAACGTCCCCTTTTACCATATCATTAAACTCATAAACGATATTTTCCGGAACACGAATTCGAATACTAGGTTGTCTTCCTTCTGCTTCTAATTTTTCTTGTTGTTCCTTTGTTAAATGACGACATTTTCCAGAATACTTAGGTGTTTCTCCTCTACTTACTTGCTCTTCTCTTTCTGCTTCAATTTCTTCTTCCGTACAATAACACTTATAAGCAAGATCCTTGTCTAGCATCTCTGTATAGTACTTTTTATAAATATCATTTCTTTCAGACTGGCGATACGGACCGTATTCTCCACCAATATCCGTACTTTCATCCCAGTCCATTCCAAGCCACTTCAAATATTTTAACTGGCTTTCTTCTCCGCCTTCGATATTTCTTTTTTTATCCGTATCTTCAATGCGGATGATAAACTTTCCGCCTTTACTGCGTGCAAATAAATAATTAAATAATGCTGTACGTGCATTCCCTATATGCAAATGCCCTGTTGGACTTGGAGCATAACGAACACGAATTTCGTTAGACATGGTTGTGCCTCCTTGATAAATTACGCTTTTTCTCATCTATTCTATCACTTTGTTTTTTTCTTTAAAAGGTGTTCACCTTTATAATACCTATCATTTACACATTTCTTTTTTGGAGCAATACTACCGCTTGCGAGGCAATACCTTCTCCTCTTCCTGTAAACCCTAATTTTTCTGTAGTTGTCGCTTTGACATTTACATTCTCTTTCTCTGTTTCAAGTAAATCCGCAATTCTTGCTTGCATCGCTTGAATATGGGGGGCCATTTTAGGCAGCTGAGCCATGATGGTACAATCAGCATTCACTAATTTGTAGCCTTTTTCCTTCACTATTTGCCATACATGCTGCAATAGCTTTGCCGAATCAGCATCTTTAAATGCTTCATCTGTATCTGGAAAGTGTTTTCCAATGTCTCCTTCTCCAATCGCCCCTAAACAAGCGTCTGCAATCGTATGTAACAAGACATCAGCATCAGAGTGTCCTAATAGCCCTTTTTCGTATGGAATTTCTATCCCTCCAATAATAAGTGGTCTTCCGCTTACTAATTGGTGAACATCAAATCCTTGACCAATTCGAAACATCTTAATTCCTCCATTCTTTTATTTACAAAATCTAAATTTATTCCAAAAGTCCTGACTATAACGGTACATTACTTGCTTTTTTTCGCTTCGCCACTATCGCCTCAGCAAAGTATAAATCCTCTGGTGTCGTTAATTTAATATTGTCATAGTTTCCTTCTACAATTTGCACAGCTTGTCCTAATCTTTCCACCAAACTAGCATCATCTGTTCCTATATATGTATCTACAACAGCTCTTTCATGCGCTTCCTTTAAAATGGAAATGCGAAAAGCTTGTGGGGTCTGAATCGCCCACAAGCTTGAACGCTCAACTGTTTCCACTACCAATTCACCATTCACTTTTTTGACGGTGTCTTTAATCGGTACTGCTAAAACAGCTGCGCCACTTTCCTTTGCAACCTTTGTTAATCTAGCAATTTGCTCTGTTTGTATAAAAGGTCTCGCCGCATCATGAACAAGAACAATTGTATCATCCGGTATTTCCTTTACTGCATGGTAAACACTATGCTGTCTCTCTGCACCACCCTCAATTAGCGCAGTAACTTTTGTAATGCTATATTTCTTTACTAGTTCATCCATTATTTTTTTATCGTCTGAACTAACTACCAACCATATTCCATTACAGTTCGGATCATTTTCAAAGACAGTTAAGGTATGAATAAATACTGGTAAACGGTCTAACTCAAGAAACAGTTTGTTTTTCCCTAGTCCCATTCGTCTCCCTTGTCCTGCTGCCGGAATAATGACTTCATAAGTCATGTAACTAACCCCTATTCTTACAATGCTTTTTCTAATAATTTTGGTTTAGCAAAAATCATTCGCCCTGCAGATGTCTGCAAAACACTCGTTACTAGAACATCTATATGTTTTCCAATATAATTGCGTCCTTCTTCTACTACAATCATTGTTCCGTCATCTAGATATGCAACGCCTTGATTGTGCTCTTTTCCATCTTTTATAATTTGTATCTTCATCTCTTCTCCTGGAAGAACAACCGGTTTTACAGCATTGGCTAAATCATTAATATTAAGAACAGCAACCTTCTGCAGTTCACATACTTTGTTTAAGTTAAAATCATTCGTTACAACAACGCCGTTTGTTAATTTAGCTAATTTGACTAGTTTACTATCTACTTCTGCGATATCTTCAAAATCACCTTCGTAAATTTCCACTTTAATTGCTAATTCCTTTTGTATTCGATTAAGGATATCTAAACCTCTTCTTCCACGATTACGTTTTAGCGCATCGGATGAATCTGCTATATGCTGAAGTTCTCCAAGAACAAATTGCGGAATAACAATTGTGCCCTCTAGGAAACCCGTTTGACAAATATCAGCTATTCTTCCATCAATAATAACACTAGTATCCAATATTTTTAAATTACTTTTCTCAACTTTTACGGGTTCCTCTTCCACTACTTTTTTCTTTCTAGCTGTGAAGAGTGTTAATAATTCATCTCTCTTTTTAAACCCAACTTGAAAGCCTAAATATCCAAAAAGTAATGATAAAAGGATTGGAGCGACAGTATTAAGCACAGGGACCGACGTCAAAGCATACCCTACTAAAAAGGCTAACGTTAATCCAAATCCGATTCCAAGACTACCAAAGATTATATCCGTAATTGGAGCCTTTACAATTGATTCTTCTAAAAACTTAATAAAGTTAACAATATAATCAATCGCCCAAAAAGTAATAAGATAAAAAATAATGGCACCAAGTATTGCTGACACATATGCGTTATTAATAAGATCATGATCGATAGACATTACTGAGAATAAATCAGGAATAAATAAAAATCCGATTGTTCCTCCAATAATTAAAAAACAAACTTGAACAATGCGTTTTAACAATACTTCCACCTCCTCTTTCACATTATAAACAAATTCCCAGTTTTGAAACCTAATATTACAGGAAATTTTAATTTGTAATGAAAAAGTTATTTTTATAGATATGATGACTATGTCAAATACTAGTGTTAATAGATAGAATCTCTCACATTGCGCGGGAAATAAAATGCCTGCATACCCCTATCAAAAGTAATAATTTTATAATGGCAAGATACTTAAAAATACAAAAACCCTGGCAAAAATGGAAATATAACACAGACAAAGAGATAAATACCTATTTTATTTGATAAAACTAGATTAGCATTAAAAACAAATGCCTGTCAAATAAATAAATATTCCATTTTAACACAACTGAAAATTCACATCAATGTATTTTTTTTGAAATTAATGGCCTAAAGCAGCTGTTAAAGCTTCTGCTACTGTATGTACTCCGACAACTTCTAAACCTTTTGGAGCCTTTAAACCGCTTAAATTATTTGATGGGATAATAACACGCTCGAAACCTAATTTTGCAGCCTCTTGTACCCTTTGTTCTATTCGAGAAACTCTTCTAACTTCTCCAGTTAATCCTACTTCCCCTATAATACAATCAGTTGCTCTTGTCGGTTTATCTCGGAAGCTTGAGGCAATGCTAACTGCGATTGCTAAATCAATAGCGGGCTCATCTAACTTTACACCGCCAGCTACTTTTAAATATGCATCTTGATTCTGCAATAACATTCCTACTCTTTTTTCCAATACAGCCATTAACAACGGGACTCTATTATGATCTATCCCAGTTGCCATCCTTCGTGGATTTCCGAAGCTAGTCGGTGAAATCAATGCTTGTATTTCAACAAGAACAGGTCTCGTTCCTTCCATTGAGGCTACCACCGTAGAACCAGCAGCACCTTGTGAACGTTCCTCAAGAAAAATCTCAGATGGATTCTCTACTTCTTCAAGACCAACTTCTTTCATTTCAAAAATTCCCATCTCATTAGTTGAGCCAAAGCGATTCTTTACAGCACGTAAAATACGATATGTATGATGTCTTTCTCCTTCAAAATACAATACAGTATCAACCATATGTTCAAGCAATCTCGGTCCTGCAATCGAACCTTCCTTTGTTACATGTCCTACAATAAAGATTGCTATTCCTTTTGTTTTTCCGATTCTCATTAATTCTGCTGTACATTCTCTAACTTGAGAGACACTTCCTGGTGCAGATGTAACCTCTGGATGGTAGATTGTTTGAATCGAGTCAATCACAACAAACTCTACATTCGTATTTTCAATAGTTCTGCTTATATCCTCTAGATTTGTTTCTGAATAAACGAGCAAATGGTCGGAAACTACGCCTAAACGATCTGCTCTTAATTTTGTTTGTTTTTGAGACTCCTCTCCAGACACATATAGCACAGAGTGTTTTTTTTGTGCCAATTGGGAAGATACTTGTAAAAGAAGCGTTGACTTCCCTATTCCTGGATCTCCACCTATTAATACTAGCGAACCACGAACCACTCCTCCCCCAAGAACACGGTTTAATTCCATTAAGTCCGTATATATTCTTGGCTCATTGACTGTTTCAATGCTAGTTATAGGAATAGGTTTTGCTGCAATAGTACTGGTAGCTGAGTGCGCAAATGCTCCTTTTCTTTGAACAGTGCTTTTTTCTACTTCTTCCACCATCGTATTCCAGTTTCCACAACCAGGACATTTCCCCATCCATTTTGCAGATTCATATCCGCATTCCTGGCAAAGAAACTTGGTTTTTCTTTTAGCCATATTCATCCTCCTTTCCCTTCATTCTCTAACTTTCCCCATCGTAGCATATGTATCCTAATCTGATCGTCATGATTAAGTAGAGGATTAGTTTTTTCCTATTTTACATTAAATAAAGAAATGACACACGTAAAGCTGTAATACGTGTGTCACTTATTTAAATGTTGTTAGCGTTATTTTTGTAGATTTACTGCCGGCTCTTCACCATTTACCTTAACAGTAAACTCACCATTTTCTACATCCAATTCAATTTGTTGACCAGTTAATACCGTTCCTTTTAGAAGTTCTTCTGATAATCGATCCTCTACATGCTTTTGGATCGCACGACGTAGTGGTCTTGCCCCATACTCCGGATCATATCCTTCTTCTGCAATTTTTTCTTTCGCTGCTTCTGTAATAGTCAACTGAATATCCTGTTCAGTTAGGCGCTTAACTAACTGATCTGCCATTAACGTAACAATTTCTTTTAAATGCTTCTTCTCTAAGGCATGGAAGACAATTGTTTCATCTATACGGTTTAAGAATTCTGGACGGAATGCTCTTTTTAGCTCTTCCATTACTTTGCCCTTCATATCTTTATAGTCTTGATCTCCATCTTGAACGTTAAAACCAACATATTTATTTTGCTTTAACGCTGAAGCACCTACATTGGAAGTCATAATTAAAACTGTATTTCGGAAATCAACTGTACGTCCTTTAGAATCTGTTAAGCGACCATCTTCAAGCACTTGAAGTAAGATATTAAACACATCTGGATGAGCTTTTTCAATTTCATCTAAAAGCACTACAGAATATGGCTTTCTTCTTACTTTCTCTGTCAATTGTCCGCCTTCTTCATATCCAACATATCCTGGAGGGGATCCTACTAATCTTGAAGTAGAATGCTTCTCCATGTATTCAGACATATCGATACGAATCATAGCATCTTCATCCCCAAACATAGACTCAGCAAGGGCACGAGCAAGTTCAGTTTTCCCTACTCCAGTAGGACCAAGGAAAATAAAGGAGCCAATTGGTCTTTTTGGATCTTTTAACCCAGCTCTTGCACGTCTTACTGCCTTGGAAATAGCGATAACAGCTTCTTCCTGGCCAATAACTCGGTTATGAAGAATATTTTCCATATTTAACAACTTATCTGTTTCTGTTTGCGCAAGCTTAGATACAGGAATCCCAGTCCAACTTGAAACAACACTTGCAATATCTTCCACTGTCACTTCTGTATTCTCTTGGCCTTGTTTTTCTTTCCAATTTTTCTTTGTTTCTTCTAATTGTTCTCTTAATCTTTGTTCTGTATCTCGTAAAGAAGCAGCCTTTTCAAATTCTTGACTTTGAACAGATGCGTCCTTCTCTTTGCGTACTTCCTCTAACTTCACTTCTAACTCTTTTAAATTTGGTGGAGTAGTATATGATCTTAATCGAACCTTCGAACCAGCCTCATCAATTAAATCAATTGCTTTATCCGGTAAGAAACGATCAGAAATATAACGATCAGACAATTTAACAGCTGCATCAATTGCTTCATCTGTAATAGAAACGCGATGATGAGCCTCATATCGATCTCTTAATCCTTTTAAAATTTGGATTGATTCTTCACTAGTTGGTTCATCTACTGTAATAGGTTGAAATCTTCTTTCTAAAGCAGCATCTTTTTCAATGTATTTACGATATTCATCTAATGTAGTGGCACCAATACATTGAAGCTCTCCTCGAGCTAAAGACGGCTTCAGTATATTGGAAGCATCAATAGCTCCTTCTGCACCACCTGCACCAATTAAAGTATGCAACTCATCGATGAACAGAATAATATTCCCCGCTTGGCGAATTTCATCCATTACTTTCTTCAGACGATCTTCGAATTCACCACGATACTTCGTTCCAGCAACCACTGTACCCATATCCAATGTCATTACCCGTTTATCTCTTAAGATTTCAGGAACTTCATTTTGAACAATTTGTTGTGCTAGGCCTTCAGCAATAGCTGTTTTACCTACACCAGGTTCCCCTATTAACACTGGGTTATTTTTAGTACGTCTACTTAATACTTCAATAACACGCTGGATTTCCTTGCTTCTTCCGATAACTGGATCTAGACTACCCTCTCTTGCGATAGCTGTTAAATCACGAGCTAAGCTATCAAGTGTTGGTGTATTCGCACTAGCAGCTGAGCCACCTGGGTGATTTCCAGATTCACTACTTCCAAGTAACTGAAGTACTTGTTGTCGTGCTTTATTTAGACTTACACCTAGATTATTTAATACTCTGGCTGCTACCCCTTCTCCTTCTCTAATTAAGCCTAAAAGAATATGTTCTGTACCAACATAAGAATGACCTAATTTTCTTGCTTCGTCCATTGACAGTTCGATCACTTTTTTAGCTCTTGGCGTATAATGAATAGTTTGGGCAGCATCTTGACCACGACCAATCAAATTTTCTACTTCCTCTTGAATTTTTTCAGCTCCTAATCCAAGCGCTGATAGAGCTTTCGCTGCTATTCCTTCTCCTTCACGAACTAACCCAAGTAAAATATGCTCTGTACCAATATTATTGTGTCCTAAACGAATTGCTTCTTCCTGGGAAAGTGCTAATACCTTCTGCGCTCTTTCTGTAAATCGACCAAACATCATACTTTCATCCTCCTTAGAATCTCTATTCTGTTTCCAATTTTAATCTTTCTCTTATTAAGGATGCACGACGTATATCGCGATCATTGGGATTCATTTGTTCCCCAGCATATAGTTGTAAAAACCCTGGCTGAGTAAGAATCATTAATTCATTAAGGATACTTTTGGATATATTTTTTATATATCCCATATCAATACCTAATCGAACATCAGACAGACATTTTGCCGCTTCCTTTGTTTCCATAATACGACTATTACTTAATATTCCGTAGGAACGGAAGACTCTATCTTCTAATTGTATGTTAGAGGTTTTGGCTAATGCATTTCTCGATTCTTTTTCTTGATCAATTAATTGAGTAACAACACTTTTTAATTCCTCAATTATGTCTTTTTCGGATCTACCCAAAGTTATTTGGTTAGAAATCTGAAAAATATTTCCGAGAGCCTCGCTACCTTCCCCATAAATGCCTCTAACTACTAAGCCAAGCTGTTGAATAGCTGGGATAATCCGATTCATCTGTTGCGTTAATACCATTCCTGGTAAATGCATCATAACAGAAGCTCTAAGACCTGTTCCGATATTAGTCGGACAACTTGTCAAATATCCCGTTTCTACATGGTAAGCATAATTAATCTTTTTTTCTAATAAATCATCAATCCTATTAGCCTCTTTAAAGGCCTCTACTATTTGAAGACCAGGCTTGATACATTGAATGCGAATATGGTCCTCTTCATTAACCATGATGCTTACTTCTTCATCTTCTGATAATATTGCTGCTCCATAAGGAGATTGTTCAGCAAGTTGAGGACTGATTAGATGTTTCTCTACAAGAACTCTTTTTTCCAATTCATTTAAGTCACTCATTTCAAGCAGTTCCATCTGATCATTTGATTCCTTAACTATTGCATGTTCTACTTGCTGGATCACATTCTCAGCTTCTTCTTTCGAAAATAAAAGAGGAAATTTCACATCCTGTATATTCCTTGCTAATCGAATTCGAGAGGTAAGAACGATTTCAGAGTCTGGTCCATCAGAACACATCCATGAAGTTCGTGCTTTACTTATAAATTTTTCTAAAGACACGTTACTCCCCTCCCTCGATAAAAGAAGTTAACTGTTTTTCTTTACTTTTTATTTCATCTCGAATGACTGCTGCTTTTTCAAATTCTTCGTTATTAATTAGTTCCTTCAACTCCAATCGCAACTGCTCAATTTCCTTTTTGATAAGAAAATGACCACCAATGCGCTCCGGGATTTTTCCTTTGTGTTCAATATTCCCCCCGTGGAGTCGTTTAATAAACGGTAACAGTTGTTCCTTAAATGTATCGTAACAATGAGGACATCCTAATTTACCTATTTTCCTGAATTGAGAAAATGTCATTTGACAATCTTTACACTGTAAAGGTTTTTGTCTCTTATAAGTATCTTCTGTGATGTGTTGAAAACTTGGCTCTATATTTAATAACCCAGCTAATAAATTATTCAAAGACAAACCAGATGAACCATTAATCATAAATATATCGCCATTTTCCTTTGCACAATGCTCACAGAGATGAAACTCTGTTACTTTCCCATTAATATTTTTTGAAAAATGTAAAGTAGCTGGTCTTTGATTACATTCCGTACACATCATAGTTCTCACCTCAATTTAATCAAAGGGATATTATTTATATTTTAATGACGTTAACATCGCCTTTAATAATCTTGCTCTTAATTCATCTCTATATGGTAATTCTAAATATAATACAGAGCGATCGATTACACTTAACATAATTTTTGCTTCTCTCTTATTAATAACATCTTCTTCTACTAATCGAAGAATTAAATTTTCTGCACTATTTTGAGGTATCCGACTTTGAATAAGGGATAGTAATTGGTCAATTAAATGGGCATGATCATACGTTTGAACTTTCATAATTCGAATAAAACCGCCACCACCACGTTTACTTTCGACTACATACCCTTTTTCTATAGTAAAACGGGTATTTATTACATAGTTAATTTGTGATGGTACACATTCGAATTTATCGGCGATTTCACTTCGCTTGATTTCCACTAATGATTTTTCGCTCATTTCTAATACTTCTTTTAAGTAATTCTCAATTATATCCGAAATATTTCTCACCAAGCCTCCCCCTTCTGACTTTGACTATATTTGACTATAATTATACACGATAAAAATAATATTTAGCAAGGAAGACGTTTTATTAATTTTCCCATTTTTTAGCTATTCCAAACCTGTTATAGTCATTCTTTCATGAAAGAAGAGGTGGTTGTATAAAGATTATATTAACTATAGTCTGATTTATCACAATTTTCAAGTTTGATTGTTTAGCAATTCTGCATTTAGGTATAGTTTAATTAAAAAGCTGTTTTCGTAAAGTTTGTTGCTATTACCCACAGCCGGAACATTTCCAACTAATTTTTTTCTCTGATTGAAAAAACAACAATCTTTTAGAAAACAGCCAATTAAAAAACGCCGGCTTATATCAGATGGGGAAGTATTGAATGAAGTTATTATCCATGGAGAAAAAATAACAGTAAAAAAACATAAAAAAAAGCCCTAAAAGCAATAAGCCTTTAGAACCTTTTGGCAGCCTGGCGACGTCCTACTCTCACAGGGGGAGAACCCCCAACTACCATCGGCGCTGAGAAGCTTAACTTCCGTGTTCGGTATGGGAACGGGTGTGACCTTCTCGCTATCGCCACCAGACTATTTTATTTTGAGGTTATTCCCTCAAAACTAGATTATGAAGTAAAAAGAAAGAAATGAGTAATCATTTTGTCCAGCTCCAACGCCTATCGCCTATCAAACTTCCGATCATCTCCCTACGATAAGTCAACATCGATTCACTTACGTTCATCGTGTTTCCTTTATCTCAGTCGATGCTCCTCTAGTTTCTACGTCGATAAACAGGCGTTTCCGCTTTTCATTTTAGTTAAGTCCTCGATCTATTAGTATCAGTCAACTCCACATGTCGCCACGCTTCCATCTCTGACCTATCAACCTGATCATCTTTCAGGGATCTTACTAGCTTACGCTATGGGAAATCTCATCTTGAGGGGGGCTTCATGCTTAGATGCTTTCAGCACTTATCCCTTCCGCACATAGCTACCCAGCGATGCCTTTGGCAAGACAACTGGTACACCAGCGGTGCGTCCATCCCGGTCCTCTCGTACTAAGGACAGCTCCTCTCAAATTTCCTACGCCCACGACGGATAGGGACCGAACTGTCTCACGACGTTCTGAACCCAGCTCGCGTACCGCTTTAATGGGCGAACAGCCCAACCCTTGGGACCGACTACAGCCCCAGGATGCGATGAGCCGACATCGAGGTGCCAAACCTCCCCGTCGATGTGGACTCTTGGGGGAGATAAGCCTGTTATCCCCGGGGTAGCTTTTATCCGTTGAGCGATGGCCCTTCCATGCGGAACCACCGGATCACTAAGCCCGACTTTCGTCCCTGCTCGACTTGTAGGTCTCGCAGTCAAGCTCCCTTGTGCCTTTACACTCTACGAATGATTTCCAACCATTCTGAGGGAACCTTTGGGCGCCTCCGTTACTTTTTAGGAGGCGACCGCCCCAGTCAAACTGCCCACCTGACACTGTCTCCCACCCCGATCAGGGGTGCGGGTTAGAATGTCAATACAGCCAGGGTAGTATCCCACCAATGCCTCCACCGAAGCTGGCGCTCCGGCTTCCAAGGCTCCTACCTATCCTGTACAAGCTGTACCAAAATTCAATATCAGGCTGCAGTAAAGCTCCACGGGGTCTTTCCGTCCTGTCGCGGGTAACCTGCATCTTCACAGGTACTATAATTTCACCGAGTCTCTCGTTGAGACAGTGCCCAGATCGTTACACCTTTCGTGCGGGTCGGAACTTACCCGACAAGGAATTTCGCTACCTTAGGACCGTTATAGTTACGGCCGCCGTTTACTGGGGCTTCAATTCAGAGCTTCGTCTTACGACTAACCCCTCCTCTTAACCTTCCAGCACCGGGCAGGTGTCAGCCCCTATACTTCGCCTTGCGGCTTCGCAGAGACCTGTGTTTTTGCTAAACAGTCGCCTGGGCCTATTCACTGCGGCTCTCTCGGGCTTTAACACCCAAAAGAGCACCCCTTCTCCCGAAGTTACGGGGTCATTTTGCCGAGTTCCTTAACGAGAGTTCTCTCGCTCACCTTAGGATTCTCTCCTCGCCTACCTGTGTCGGTTTGCGGTACGGGCACCATAAATCTCGCTAGAGGCTTTTCTTGGCAGTGTGGAATCAGGAACTTCGGTACTATATTTCCCTCGCCGTCACAGCTCAGCTGACATGGTAATGGGATTTGCCTCATTACCGGCCTAACTGCTTGGACGTGCTAATCCAACAGCACGCTTACCCTATCCTCCTGCGTCCCCCCATTGCTCAAATGATTTAAAGGTGGTACAGGAATATCAACCTGTTGTCCATCGCCTACGCTTTTCAGCCTCGGCTTAGGTCCCGACTAACCCTGAGCGGACGAGCCTTCCTCAGGAAACCTTAGGCATTCGGTGGATGAGATTCTCACTCATCTTTCGCTACTCATACCGGCATTCTCACTTCTAAGCGCTCCACCAGTCCTTACGGTCTAGCTTCAACGCCCTTAGAACGCTCTCCTACCACTGACATCATAGATGTCAATCCACAGCTTCGGTGATACGTTTAGCCCCGGTACATTTTCGGCGCAGAGTCACTCGACCAGTGAGCTATTACGCACTCTTTAAATGGTGGCTGCTTCTAAGCCAACATCCTGGTTGTCTAAGCAACTCCACATCCTTTTCCACTTAACGTATACTTTGGGACCTTAGCTGGTGGTCTGGGCTGTTTCCCTCTTGACCACGGATCTTATCACTCGTAGTCTGACTCCCAAGAATAAGTATTTGGCATTCGGAGTTTGTCTGAATTCGGTAACCCGATGGGGGCCCCTAGTCCAAACAGTGCTCTACCTCCAATACTCTCAATCTTGAGGCTAGCCCTAAAGCTATTTCGGAGAGAACCAGCTATCTCCAAGTTCGATTGGAATTTCTCCGCTACCCACACCTCATCCCCGCACTTTTCAACGTGCGTGGGTTCGGGCCTCCATCCAGTGTTACCTGGACTTCACCCTGGACATGGGTAGATCACCTGGTTTCGGGTCTACAACCACATACTATTTCGCCCTATTCAGACTCGCTTTCGCTGCGGCTCCGTCTCTTCAACTTAACCTCGCATGTAATCGTAACTCGCCGGTTCATTCTACAAAAGGCACGCTATCACCCATAAAAGGGCTCTAACTACTTGTAGGCACACGGTTTCAGGATCTATTTCACTCCCCTTCCGGGGTGCTTTTCACCTTTCCCTCACGGTACTGGTTCACTATCGGTCACTAGGGAGTATTTAGCCTTGGGAGATGGTCCTCCCTGCTTCCGACGGGATTTCTCGTGTCCCGCCGTACTCAGGATACACTCAAGAGGGAACGAAGTTTCGACTACAGGGTTTTTACCTTCTACGACTGACCTTTCCAGATCGATTCGTCTACCCCGTTCCTTTGTAACTCCATATAGAGTGTCCTACAACCCCAAGAGGCAAGCCTCTTGGTTTGGGCTAATCCCGTTTCGCTCGCCGCTACTCAGGGAATCGCGTTTGCTTTCTCTTCCTCCGGGTACTTAGATGTTTCAGTTCCCCGGGTCTGCCTTCAGTACCCTATGTATTCAGGTAAAGATTCTATCCCATTACGGATAGAGGGTTCCCCCATTCGGAAATCTCTGGATCAAAGCTTACTTACAGCTCCCCAAAGCATATCGGTGTTAATCCCGTCCTTCATCGGCTCCTAGTGCCAAGGCATCCACCGTGCGCCCTTTCTAACTTAACTAATTGGCTTAAAAGCCTTAGTTTTTAATTCTTCTATTTACATAGAGAATCTAAGATGGCGATTACTCGGTTTCTTTCTTGTTTTTACTATTCATAATCTAGTTTTCAAGGAACAATTTCGGCTAAAGATAAACTTCGCATCTCTTCGTCAGCTTCTTTGCTCTGCTCCTCACGTACTGTCGTACGCTCCGGTGCTTACTCAGGCGCTTCCTTGATCTACTCGTTTCTCTTTACCCTCAAACTTCTTACTGTTTTGAGGAATTAATTGCTCCCTCAAAACTGAACAACAAATCGTCAACAATCTATGATGGAATGTAAATTCCATTTTCCTTAGAAAGGAGGTGATCCAGCCGCACCTTCCGATACGGCTACCTTGTTACGACTTCACCCCAATCATCTATCCCACCTTAGGCGGCTGGCTCCAAAAGGTTACCCCACCGACTTCGGGTGTTACAAACTCTCGTGGTGTGACGGGCGGTGTGTACAAGGCCCGGGAACGTATTCACCGCGGCATGCTGATCCGCGATTACTAGCGATTCCAGCTTCATGTAGGCGAGTTGCAGCCTACAATCCGAACTGAGAATGGTTTTATGGGATTTGCTCGACCTCGCGGTTTTGCTGCCCTTTGTACCATCCATTGTAGCACGTGTGTAGCCCAGGTCATAAGGGGCATGATGATTTGACGTCATCCCCACCTTCCTCCGGTTTGTCACCGGCAGTCACCTTAGAGTGCCCAACTTAATGCTGGCAACTAAGATCAAGGGTTGCGCTCGTTGCGGGACTTAACCCAACATCTCACGACACGAGCTGACGACAACCATGCACCACCTGTCACTCTGTCCCCCGAAGGGGAACGTCCTATCTCTAGGAGTGTCAGAGGATGTCAAGACCTGGTAAGGTTCTTCGCGTTGCTTCGAATTAAACCACATGCTCCACCGCTTGTGCGGGCCCCCGTCAATTCCTTTGAGTTTCAGCCTTGCGGCCGTACTCCCCAGGCGGAGTGCTTAATGCGTTTGCTGCAGCACTAAAGGGCGGAAACCCTCTAACACTTAGCACTCATCGTTTACGGCGTGGACTACCAGGGTATCTAATCCTGTTTGCTCCCCACGCTTTCGCGCCTCAGCGTCAGTTACAGACCAAAGAGTCGCCTTCGCCACTGGTGTTCCTCCACATCTCTACGCATTTCACCGCTACACGTGGAATTCCACTCTTCTCTTCTGCACTCAAGTCCCCCAGTTTCCAATGACCCTCCACGGTTGAGCCGTGGGCTTTCACATCAGACTTAAAGGACCGCCTGCGCGCGCTTTACGCCCAATAATTCCGGACAACGCTTGCCACCTACGTATTACCGCGGCTGCTGGCACGTAGTTAGCCGTGGCTTTCTGGTTAGGTACCGTCAAGGTACAAGCAGTTACTCTTGTACTTGTTCTTCCCTAACAACAGAGCTTTACGATCCGAAAACCTTCATCACTCACGCGGCGTTGCTCCGTCAGACTTTCGTCCATTGCGGAAGATTCCCTACTGCTGCCTCCCGTAGGAGTCTGGGCCGTGTCTCAGTCCCAGTGTGGCCGATCACCCTCTCAGGTCGGCTACGCATCGTTGCCTTGGTGAGCCGTTACCTCACCAACTAGCTAATGCGCCGCGGGCCCATCTGTAAGTGACAGCGAGATGCCGTCTTTCAGCTTTTCCTCATGAGAGGAAAAGGATTATCCGGTATTAGCTCCGGTTTCCCGAAGTTATCCCAGTCTTACAGGCAGGTTGCCCACGTGTTACTCACCCGTCCGCCGCTAACTTTAAAAGCAAGCTTTTAAAGTCCGCTCGACTTGCATGTATTAGGCACGCCGCCAGCGTTCGTCCTGAGCCAGGATCAAACTCTCCAATAAAGAGTTGATTAGCTCATTGCTAAACTCTAGCTTTTGTATTACTTGTTTTCACTCTATAACATTCGTTATAAAACGATTATTGTTGACGTTTGTTTGTTCAGTTTTCAAAGAGCAATTTGTTTGTTGCTATTAGAAGCAACCTTTATATAATAACAGTTATTAAACATACTGTCAATATATTTTTTGGTGGAGCCTAGCGGGATCGAACCGCTGACCTCCTGCGTGCAAGGCAGGCGCTCTCCCAGCTGAGCTAAGGCCCCGTATAATTGATAATGGTCGGGAAGACAGGATTCGAACCTGCGACCCCTTGGTCCCAAACCAAGTGCTCTACCAAGCTGAGCTACTTCCCGAAATATAATGGCGCGCCCGAAAGGAGTCGAACCCATAACCTTCTGATCCGTAGTCAGACGCTCTATCCAATTGAGCTACGGGCGCTTTATATTTAAAAACAATGGTGCCGAGGACCGGAATCGAACCGGTACGGTAGTCACCTACCGCAGGATTTTAAGTCCTGTGCGTCTGCCAGTTCCGCCACCCCGGCATTGTTTTTCATGGAGCGGAAGACGGGATTCGAACCCGCGACCCCCACCTTGGCAAGGTGGTGTTCTACCACTGAACTACTTCCGCATATATTTAATTATAATTGGTGCGGGTGAAGGGAGTCGAACCCCCACGCCTTGCGGCGCTAGATCCTAAGTCTAGTGCGTCTGCCAATTCCGCCACACCCGCAGACAAAAATAAGATGAGCCATGGAGGATTCGAACCTCCGACCCTCTGATTAAAAGTCAGATGCTCTACCGACTGAGCTAATGGCTCACAAATGGTGCCGGCTAGAGGACTTGAACCCCCAACCTACTGATTACAAGTCAGTTGCTCTACCAATTGAGCTAAACCGGCATATAAAAGTTTGTCCAATAAAAATGGTGGAGGATGACGGGATCGAACCGCCGACCCTCTGCTTGTAAGGCAGATGCTCTCCCAGCTGAGCTAATCCTCCATTATAATATAATCGCCTGGCGACGTCCTACTCTCACAGGGGGAGAACCCCCAACTACCATCGGCGCTGAGAAGCTTAACTTCCGTGTTCGGTATGGGAACGGGTGTGACCTTCTCGCTATCGCCACCAGACTATTTTATTTTGAGGTTATTCCCTCAAAACTAGATTATGAAGTAAAAAGAAAGAAATGAGTAATCATTTTGTCCAGCTCCAACGCCTATCGCCTATCAAACTTCCGATCATCTCCCTACGATAAGTCAACATCGATTCACTTACGTTCATCGTGTTTCCTTTATCTCAGTCGATGCTCCTCCAGTTTCTACGTCGATAAACAGGCGTTTCCGCTTTTCATTTTAGTTAAGTCCTCGATCTATTAGTATCAGTCAACTCCACATGTCGCCACGCTTCCATCTCTGACCTATCAACCTGATCATCTTTCAGGGATCTTACTAGCTTACGCTATGGGAAATCTCATCTTGAGGGGGGCTTCATGCTTAGATGCTTTCAGCACTTATCCCTTCCGCACATAGCTACCCAGCGATGCCTTTGGCAAGACAACTGGTACACCAGCGGTGCGTCCATCCCGGTCCTCTCGTACTAAGGACAGCTCCTCTCAAATTTCCTACGCCCACGACGGATAGGGACCGAACTGTCTCACGACGTTCTGAACCCAGCTCGCGTACCGCTTTAATGGGCGAACAGCCCAACCCTTGGGACCGACTACAGCCCCAGGATGCGATGAGCCGACATCGAGGTGCCAAACCTCCCCGTCGATGTGGACTCTTGGGGGAGATAAGCCTGTTATCCCCGGGGTAGCTTTTATCCGTTGAGCGATGGCCCTTCCATGCGGAACCACCGGATCACTAAGCCCGACTTTCGTCCCTGCTCGACTTGTAGGTCTCGCAGTCAAGCTCCCTTGTGCCTTTACACTCTACGAATGATTTCCAACCATTCTGAGGGAACCTTTGGGCGCCTCCGTTACTTTTTAGGAGGCGACCGCCCCAGTCAAACTGCCCACCTGACACTGTCTCCCACCCCGATCAGGGGTGCGGGTTAGAATGTCAATACAGCCAGGGTAGTATCCCACCAATGCCTCCACCGAAGCTGGCGCTCCGGCTTCCAAGGCTCCTACCTATCCTGTACAAGCTGTACCAAAATTCAATATCAGGCTGCAGTAAAGCTCCACGGGGTCTTTCCGTCCTGTCGCGGGTAACCTGCATCTTCACAGGTACTATAATTTCACCGAGTCTCTCGTTGAGACAGTGCCCAGATCGTTACACCTTTCGTGCGGGTCGGAACTTACCCGACAAGGAATTTCGCTACCTTAGGACCGTTATAGTTACGGCCGCCGTTTACTGGGGCTTCAATTCAGAGCTTCGTCTTACGACTAACCCCTCCTCTTAACCTTCCAGCACCGGGCAGGTGTCAGCCCCTATACTTCGCCTTGCGGCTTCGCAGAGACCTGTGTTTTTGCTAAACAGTCGCCTGGGCCTATTCACTGCGGCTCTCTCGGGCTTTAACACCCAAAAGAGCACCCCTTCTCCCGAAGTTACGGGGTCATTTTGCCGAGTTCCTTAACGAGAGTTCTCTCGCTCACCTTAGGATTCTCTCCTCGCCTACCTGTGTCGGTTTGCGGTACGGGCACCATAAATCTCGCTAGAGGCTTTTCTTGGCAGTGTGGAATCAGGAACTTCGGTACTATATTTCCCTCGCCGTCACAGCTCAGCTGACATGGTAATGGGATTTGCCTCATTACCGGCCTAACTGCTTGGACGTGCTAATCCAACAGCACGCTTACCCTATCCTCCTGCGTCCCCCCATTGCTCAAATGATTTAAAGGTGGTACAGGAATATCAACCTGTTGTCCATCGCCTACGCTTTTCAGCCTCGGCTTAGGTCCCGACTAACCCTGAGCGGACGAGCCTTCCTCAGGAAACCTTAGGCATTCGGTGGATGAGATTCTCACTCATCTTTCGCTACTCATACCGGCATTCTCACTTCTAAGCGCTCCACCAGTCCTTACGGTCTAGCTTCAACGCCCTTAGAACGCTCTCCTACCACTGACATCATAGATGTCAATCCACAGCTTCGGTGATACGTTTAGCCCCGGTACATTTTCGGCGCAGAGTCACTCGACCAGTGAGCTATTACGCACTCTTTAAATGGTGGCTGCTTCTAAGCCAACATCCTGGTTGTCTAAGCAACTCCACATCCTTTTCCACTTAACGTATACTTTGGGACCTTAGCTGGTGGTCTGGGCTGTTTCCCTCTTGACCACGGATCTTATCACTCGTAGTCTGACTCCCAAGAATAAGTATTTGGCATTCGGAGTTTGTCTGAATTCGGTAACCCGATGGGGGCCCCTAGTCCAAACAGTGCTCTACCTCCAATACTCTCAATCTTGAGGCTAGCCCTAAAGCTATTTCGGAGAGAACCAGCTATCTCCAAGTTCGATTGGAATTTCTCCGCTACCCACACCTCATCCCCGCACTTTTCAACGTGCGTGGGTTCGGGCCTCCATCCAGTGTTACCTGGACTTCACCCTGGACATGGGTAGATCACCTGGTTTCGGGTCTACAACCACATACTATTTCGCCCTATTCAGACTCGCTTTCGCTGCGGCTCCGTCTCTTCAACTTAACCTCGCATGTAATCGTAACTCGCCGGTTCATTCTACAAAAGGCACGCTATCACCCATAAAAGGGCTCTAACTACTTGTAGGCACACGGTTTCAGGATCTATTTCACTCCCCTTCCGGGGTGCTTTTCACCTTTCCCTCACGGTACTGGTTCACTATCGGTCACTAGGGAGTATTTAGCCTTGGGAGATGGTCCTCCCTGCTTCCGACGGGATTTCTCGTGTCCCGCCGTACTCAGGATACACTCAAGAGGGAACGAAGTTTCGACTACAGGGTTTTTACCTTCTACGACTGACCTTTCCAGATCGATTCGTCTACCCCGTTCCTTTGTAACTCCATATAGAGTGTCCTACAACCCCAAGAGGCAAGCCTCTTGGTTTGGGCTAATCCCGTTTCGCTCGCCGCTACTCAGGGAATCGCGTTTGCTTTCTCTTCCTCCGGGTACTTAGATGTTTCAGTTCCCCGGGTCTGCCTTCAGTACCCTATGTATTCAGGTAAAGATTCTATCCCATTACGGATAGAGGGTTCCCCCATTCGGAAATCTCTGGATCAAAGCTTACTTACAGCTCCCCAAAGCATATCGGTGTTAATCCCGTCCTTCATCGGCTCCTAGTGCCAAGGCATCCACCGTGCGCCCTTTCTAACTTAACTAATTGGCTTAAAAGCCTTAGTTTTTAATTCTTCTATTTACATAGAGAATCTAAGATGGCGATTACTCGGTTTCTTTCTTGTTTTTACTATTCATAATCTAGTTTTCAAGGAACAATTTCGGCTAAAGATAAACTTCGCATCTCTTCGTCAGCTTCTTCGTTCTGCTCCTCACGTACTGTTGTACGCTCCGGTGCTCACTCAGGCGCTTCCTTGATCTACTCGTTTCTCTTTACCCTCAAACTTCTTACTGTTTTGAGGAATTAATTGCTCCCTCAAAACTGAACAACAAATCGTCAACAATCTATGATGGAATGTAAATTCCATTTTCCTTAGAAAGGAGGTGATCCAGCCGCACCTTCCGATACGGCTACCTTGTTACGACTTCACCCCAATCATCTATCCCACCTTAGGCGGCTGGCTCCAAAAAGGTTACCCCACCGACTTCGGGTGTTACAAACTCTCGTGGTGTGACGGGCGGTGTGTACAAGGCCCGGGAACGTATTCACCGCGGCATGCTGATCCGCGATTACTAGCGATTCCAGCTTCATGTAGGCGAGTTGCAGCCTACAATCCGAACTGAGAATGGTTTTATGGGATTTGCTCGACCTCGCGGTTTTGCTGCCCTTTGTACCATCCATTGTAGCACGTGTGTAGCCCAGGTCATAAGGGGCATGATGATTTGACGTCATCCCCACCTTCCTCCGGTTTGTCACCGGCAGTCACCTTAGAGTGCCCAACTTAATGCTGGCAACTAAGATCAAGGGTTGCGCTCGTTGCGGGACTTAACCCAACATCTCACGACACGAGCTGACGACAACCATGCACCACCTGTCACTCTGTCCCCCGAAGGGGAACGTCCTATCTCTAGGAGTGTCAGAGGATGTCAAGACCTGGTAAGGTTCTTCGCGTTGCTTCGAATTAAACCACATGCTCCACCGCTTGTGCGGGCCCCCGTCAATTCCTTTGAGTTTCAGCCTTGCGGCCGTACTCCCCAGGCGGAGTGCTTAATGCGTTTGCTGCAGCACTAAAGGGCGGAAACCCTCTAACACTTAGCACTCATCGTTTACGGCGTGGACTACCAGGGTATCTAATCCTGTTTGCTCCCCACGCTTTCGCGCCTCAGCGTCAGTTACAGACCAAAGAGTCGCCTTCGCCACTGGTGTTCCTCCACATCTCTACGCATTTCACCGCTACACGTGGAATTCCACTCTTCTCTTCTGCACTCAAGTCCCCCAGTTTCCAATGACCCTCCACGGTTGAGCCGTGGGCTTTCACATCAGACTTAAAGGACCGCCTGCGCGCGCTTTACGCCCAATAATTCCGGACAACGCTTGCCACCTACGTATTACCGCGGCTGCTGGCACGTAGTTAGCCGTGGCTTTCTGGTTAGGTACCGTCAAGGTACAAGCAGTTACTCTTGTACTTGTTCTTCCCTAACAACAGAGCTTTACGATCCGAAAACCTTCATCACTCACGCGGCGTTGCTCCGTCAGACTTTCGTCCATTGCGGAAGATTCCCTACTGCTGCCTCCCGTAGGAGTCTGGGCCGTGTCTCAGTCCCAGTGTGGCCGATCACCCTCTCAGGTCGGCTACGCATCGTTGCCTTGGTGAGCCGTTACCTCACCAACTAGCTAATGCGCCGCGGGCCCATCTGTAAGTGACAGCGAGATGCCGTCTTTCAGCTTTTCCTCATGAGAGGAAAAGGATTATCCGGTATTAGCTCCGGTTTCCCGAAGTTATCCCAGTCTTACAGGCAGGTTGCCCACGTGTTACTCACCCGTCCGCCGCTAACTTTAAAAGCAAGCTTTTAAAGTCCGCTCGACTTGCATGTATTAGGCACGCCGCCAGCGTTCGTCCTGAGCCAGGATCAAACTCTCCAATAAAGAGTTGATTAGCTCATTGCTAAACTCTAGCTTTTGTATTGCTTGTTTTCACTCTATAACATTCGTTATAAAACGATTATTGTTGACGTTTGTTTGTTCAGTTTTCAAAGAGCAATTTCAGTGTCGTCATCGGGCGACTTTTTAATATTACCAGAAGTCATCGTTCGAGTCAACACTTTTTTAAAATTCTTTTTTGTTTCATCATTGCTTGTTTCAGCAACGAATATTAATATACCACCGTTTCATTCTCTGTGCAACTACTTTTTAAAAGAAAAAATATTCTTATTATTCGATCCTTCTTTTCCTATGATCCATTTAAGTATTCTTGAATTTTCTTATCTTATTATATACTTCCCCAATGCTTCTATTTAATTAGTTCGTAACTATTCTCTTTAAAGATATCAGATAGCATATAAATAATTATCCAGCTATAAACCTCTTATTCAAAATCAACAGCTAGTCAATACAATATTTATAAAATAAGACAGGATACTTTTAAAGGTATCCTGTCTTATTTTTAGCGATGTCTCATCAACGGGAATAATAATACATCTCTAATAGAAGGAGAGTTTGTTAACAGCATAACTAGGCGATCAATACCAATACCTAATCCACCTGTTGGAGGCATTCCATATTCCAACGCCTCTACAAAATCTTCATCCATTAAGTGCGCTTCATCATTTCCTTGTTCACGCTCTTTTAATTGTGCTTCAAATCTTTCACGTTGATCAATTGGATCATTTAATTCAGTAAAGGCATTCGCGTGCTCTCTACCTACGATAAATAATTCAAATCGATCTGTAAAACGAGGATCCTCCTCATTTTTCTTTGCTAATGGTGAAATTTCTAATGGGTGACCATAGATAAATGTAGGCTGAATTAATTTTTCCTCAACTCTTTGCTCAAAGAACTCATTAACTATATGACCATATGTCATATTATCATTAATTTCTATATTATTTTCTTTTGCTAATTTTCTTGCCTCTTCTACGCTCATCTCTGGCCAGAAATCTACTCCTGTATATTGCTTAATAGCATCTACCATATGAAGTCTTGTCCATTCTGGTTTTAAATCAACTTGGTAGTCTCCATAAGTTACAGTAGTGGAACCGTGAATTTCTTGTGCAATATGTGCAACTAAATTTTCTGTAAGGCTCATAATATCACGGTAATCCGCATAAGCCTCATAAAGCTCAATCATCGTAAATTCTGGATTATGTCTTGTTGATACGCCTTCATTACGGAATACACGACCGATTTCATATACTTTCTCTAATCCACCAACAATCAATCTTTTTAAGTGAAGCTCAATGGCAATACGCATATATAAAGGCATATCTAATGCATTATGATGTGTAATAAATGGACGTGCCGAAGCTCCTCCTGCGATAGAGTGCATCATCGGTGTTTCTACTTCTAAATAGCCGTGGTTATCTAAATAACGGCGCATAGATTGAATAATTTTACTGCGAAGAATAAAAGTGTTCTTGCTTTCTTCACTTGAAATTAAATCTAAGTAACGTTGGCGATAACGTTGCTCAATATCTTTCAAACCATGGAATTTATCCGGTAATGGACGAAGAGCTTTTGTCAGTAAAGTAAAATCTTTTACTTTAACAGAAAGTTCTCCTACATTCGTTTTAAATAAAACACCCTCAACTCCGACAATATCTCCTAAATCTACAGAGTTGAAAATAGCATACTGCTCTTCCCCTACATTATCTTTACGAACATACAATTGGATCTGTCCTTCAAGATCTTGGATATGAGCAAATCCAGCTTTCCCTTTCCCTCTTTTCGTCATTACTCTACCAGCAATTGTAACAGCAATATTTTTTTCCTCTAGCTCTTCTTTCTCTAGAGATTCATATTGTTTTTTTAGAGCTTCTGATAAATGAGTTCTATCAAAACGTTTACCAAACGGATCTATTCCTTGTTCACGTAACTCATTCATTTTGTTACGTCTAACTAGTAATTGGTCATTTAAGTTTAATTCTTCATGACTCATGCTTAATCATCTCCACCATCTTTTTATGTATGATCACCTAAAAAAGGAATCGTTCAATTTTATACATACTTTATTATTCTACACAATGTCACGATTACAGACACTAAAAAAGAAAAAAAACTGTCAGATTTTTTGTCCAACAGCTTTATTTTTACACATATTACAGGAAAATTAAACAGATACGTTCAAAATTAGCCTACTTCCATTTCAAATCGTTCTCTTTCCTCTACCTCTAAGACTAAAGCGTTCAAGAGTGTCACTAGCTGCTCTCTAGTCTCACATTCATTAACTGCATTTCTTGTTTTTGCATTCCCTTTAATGCCTTTCAAATACCAAGCAGCATGTTTTCGCATTTCTCTAACTGCTACATACTCGCCTTTTAAGCTAATTAATCGATCTAGATGAAGAATACATACATCCATCTTTTCACGTATTGACGGATCACTTACTAATTCTCCTGTTTCTAAATACTTAACCGTACTATAAATCATCCACGGATTACCTAGAGCGGCTCTCCCAATCATTACACCATCACAGCCAGTTTCATCTAACATTCTTTTTGCATCTTGTGGTGTATTTACATCTCCATTACCCATTAAGGGAATATTGATCGATTGTTTTACTTCACGGATAATATCCCAATTTGCTTTTCCTTCATACAGTTGCACACGTGTCCGGCCGTGTAATGCAACCGCTGCTCCGCCTGCACGTTCAACTGCTTGTGCATTTCTTACTGCATATATATGGTCTTCATCCCATCCCATACGCATTTTAACCGTTACTGGTTTATCAACATTTTCAACCACAGCAGAAACCATATCATAAATTTTATCTGGATCTAACAACCATTTAGCACCTGCATCACATTTTGTAATCTTTGGCACAGGACACCCCATGTTAATATCAATAATATCTGCATTAGTATTCTTATCAACAAATTGCGCCGCTTCCACTAATGTTTCTTTTTCGCCGCCAAAAATCTGTAAACTCATTGGATTTTCGCGCTCATCTATATAAAGCATGTTCATTGTTTTCTTGTTTTTTAAAACAATGCCTTTATCACTAATCATTTCCGCACAAACAAGACCCGCTCCAAATTCCTTAACCGTTAAACGAAAAGCAGAATTTGAAATACCAGCCATTGGCGCAAGCACAACACGGTTACTGATTTCAACATTTCCTATTTTAAACAACCTTTTACCCCCTGATGAACCGCGCTTATTTATTTTGATGTGGATCTAACTCTTCTCTTGTTATCTTTAGTACCCCTACAATAGAATCAATCATTTCTTCTGAAGGCATACGATTCCCCCGCTCAATCTCTCCTAATATAGAAACAGAAACAAGTAACTCTTTTGCTAAACTTTCCTGTGTATATCCTTTTAGCTTTCGAAAAGCTCGAATACGTCTTCCCCATTTTTCTGTCGTTTCCATACCTTTACTCCTTCTCTATCTCGCAAAAGCTTCAAACTTTCTTTTAAAAGTATTGATTTATTTGGTAACTTTATATCTGGAGCAATTTCTATTAACGGAACTAAAACAAATGCTCGCTCTTCTATTCTTGGATGTGGAATAATTAGCTTCTCTGATACTATATTTTCATGATTATACAATAAAATGTCAAGGTCTATTGTTCTTGGGCCCCACTTAATTATCCTTTTTCTTCCAAGTTCACTTTCTATCCTCTGGCATTGTTCTAATAAAGATAAAGGGTTTAATGAAGTTTCAATCTGGACGACAATATTCAAAAATAGTGCTTGTTCCTCATATCCAACTGGATCTGTTTCATAAATGGATGAAATATTTACCACTTTTATTTCTTCTTGACTTTGCAACATTTGCACAGCTTCATATATGTATTCAAACCGATTTCCAATATTCGATCCTAACGATAAATAAACTTCATTCATCCTTTTCTCTTCCTCGTAATTTCCACAGCAACCGATTTATAGTGACCTGGAATAGGTGGGTCTGGTTTAATGATACAAACGGTTATACTTTCAATGAGGGAATAAGATGATAAAAGTTTCCGTGTGATATTCTCAGCTACCGCCTCAATCAATTTATACGGTTTTCCTTCCACTATCTCCTTGACATCTAAAAAAAGCTGTCCATAATTCACCGAATATTGTAAGTCATCTGTTTCTCCAGCCTTTGCTAAATCCACTTCTGCCTGTAAATCCACAATAAAGCGTTGACCCAATTTATTTTCTTCTTTAAAAACACCATGATAACCATAGAATTCCATTTGATTTAATATGATCTTATCCACTGTATTCTCCCTTTCCCATCAGTGCATCCATCATGCGTGCCATCCGCGTCATTTCTTTTACATCATGAACACGGATTAGCTGACATCCTTTTTGAATACCATAGCAAATAGTTGCACCTGTTCCTTCTATTCGTTCTTCTACAGGTAAATTCAAAACATTTCCAATCAATGATTTTCTAGAGGTAGCAAGCAACACTGGATATCCCATAGCTACAAGTCTATCTAAGCCCCTCATCATTTCCAAGTTTCCGTTTAAATCTTTCGCAAAGCCAATACCAGGATCAAGGATGATTTTCTCGTTAGAGACTCCTGCTCCTATAGCAATATCGATACTTTCCTGCAAATCAGAGACTACATCTTCTAAAAAGGACGTATAGTTAAGATTATCTCTATTATGCATTAAGATAAGCGGAGCTTGATATTCAGCTGCAATAGCTGCCATGTTAGAGTCTCTTTTCGCTCCCCATATATCATTAATAACATGAGCACCTGCTCGTAAAGATTGTCTTGCTACTTCACCTTTATATGTATCAATCGATAAGGGAACTTCTACCTCCATCTTTAATCGTTCAATAATCGGGATTACTCGTTCCAATTCTTCTTCGACCGAAATTTCTGTATATCCAGGTCTGGTAGACTCCCCACCTATATCAATAATATCTGCTCCGTCCTCTACCATCTGGATCGCACGCTCTACCGCTTTGTCTACTTCGTTATATTTACCGCCATCGGAAAAGGAATCCGGATTTACATTTAAAATTCCCATTACAATTGTTTTTTGTTCATAATCCAATGTATATGGGCCACACTCTATTTTATTTACCATTCCTTTATTCCTCCTAACTCTTTTACCGACCATAATTGATTAGTATGTTTTCTATACTTTTTATGCAGCATTGTAACAATAGGACCTTCCATTCCCTTATATACATTAGTTTCTATTCTTTTAATCGGTATTATCTCCTGGATAGAATTTGTTGCAAATACCTCCTGGGCATGCTCAAGGATATCAAGCGAAAACATACCTTCTTTAATAACTATCCCTTTATCCTGTGCAAGTTTTAAAATAAACTGCCTCGTAATCCCATTCAAGATGCCCGTTTGCAAGCTAGGGGTATAGAGCTCACCGTCAATAATCCAGAAAAGATTAGATGTAATCCCCTCTGCTATATATCCTTCCTTTGTTAAGAAGATTCCTTCCATGGTCATCTCCGGTCCAATCTCACGCTTAGCAAGGATATTATTAAAAAAATGATGGGATTTTAAGCGAAAGGCTCCTTCTGGCGTATTCCTTGAAATTGCAACTATTTTCCCCGTTTTTTCAACCATACCAGCTGCCTTTGGAAGAGGCTTTATATACACAATGGTATTTGGTTGTTTATATGGCTCTGTTTGGAGTCCGATCATTCCACTTCCTGCTGAAATATTCCAGCGAATATAAGCATTTTCAATCTTATTTTTACTCAGTAGAGCTTTAATAATAGATACTGCCTCTTCTCGTCCAAAAGACTTCTCTATATTCATCTCTTTTAATCCTTCATTTAATCGTTCAAGATGATCTTCTAATAAAAAGGGATGACCTTCATATACACGCAACGTTTCAAATAAGCCTACTCCATACATAAAGCCGTGGTCAAAAACCGATACAACAGCTTCTTCCTGGGGAATAATCTTTCCATTTAAGTATATATACATCTTCTCACTCGGTTCCTTCTCGATAAGATTGAATAAAGTTATGCAAGATTTCCATACCAGCTTCAGTCATAATAGATTCCGGATGGAACTGCACGCCTTCGACTGGAAGCTCTTTATGCCTAAGCCCCATAATCTCCCCTTCTTTCGTCCAAGCAGATATTTCCAAACACTCAGGTAATGTTTCTTTTTTTACAATCAAAGAATGATAGCGTGTAGCCGGGAACGGATTAGGCAAACCTTGAAAAATAGTTTTGCCATCATGATAGATAAGCGAAATCTTTCCATGCATTAAATTGCCTGCTTGTACAACCTCTCCTCCAAAAACTTGTCCAATTGCTTGATGACCAAGACATACACCAAAAATCGGTAATTTACCAGCAAAGGTTTGAATAGCTTCCAAACTAATCCCTGCATCATTCGGAGTACACGGTCCAGGAGAAATCATTAAATATGCTGGGTTGTTCTTTTTTATTTCCTCTATAGAAGTTTCGTCATTTCTTTTTACTTGTAATTCTTGTCCTAATGAACCTAAGTATTGCACAAGGTTATAGGTAAAAGAATCATAGTTATCAATCATGTAAATCATTTGCTACCACCTAATTTCTCTTCCGCTAATTCTTTCGCATTCCACAGCGCTCTAGCCTTTTTCATTGATTCTTTGTATTCATTTGCAGGTATAGAATCAATCACTATTCCCGCACCCGCTTGTACATATGCTTGGTTGTCTTTCACCAGCATCGTTCTAATCATAATATTTAATTCCATATCATGATTAAAGCCAATCCATCCTAATGAGCCAGTATAAGGGCCACGACGCACTGGCTCTAATTCTTCAATGATTTCCATTGTGCGTATTTTCGGAGCTCCCGTGATTGTTCCACCCGGAAACATGCTATCAATAAGATCAAATTCATCTTTCTCATCTGCAAGTTGCCCTTTTACATTGGATACTATATGCATAACATGGGAATACTTTTCAATTACCATAAATTCGTCGACTTGCACGCTCCCGTACGCACATACTCTCCCTAAATCATTTCTTTCTAGGTCTACTAACATAACATGTTCTGCTCTTTCCTTCTCACTCTCGATCAACTCACGAGCAAGTACTAAATCCTCTGCCTCATCCTTCCCACGTGACCTTGTTCCCGCTATCGGACGTGTGCTTACTTCTTTTCCCTTCTTTTTGACAAGAAGCTCTGGTGACCCACTAACTAACTGAAACTCAGGTGTATGAAAATAGCCCATATAAGGAGATGGGTTTAATATTCTTAGTTGCTTATAGACATCGAGCGCAGACACGTGCAACGGTTTAGCCTGTCGAACAGATAAATTAACTTGAAATACATCACCCTGCGAAATATATTTCTGAATCTTGCGCACAGATTGTTGAAATTCATTATCTTCAATCGATACCTTTACACCCTCAGACTTTACTACATCACCTTGTATTTGTTCCTCTTTACTTTCGCCCCCCCATCCTAATGCATAGGTTTCGACTTTATCCCGAACGATGGCTAATTGATTTTCTTCATATAACCCAGATATCCATAATTCATTTTCTTGATGATCATACGTAAACCACTCTTCAAATAACAAAAAGAATACATCCGGGATATCCATATCATCAACTGTCTGATTAGGAATCTTTTCGATATATCGAATATAGTCATAGCTAATAAACCCGAGTGCTCCTCCTTGAAACTCAGGCAGCTTCGGATCAGCTTCTACAACATAATTATTCATTACCTCTTTAATCGAATGAAGCGGATTGCCTTTGATTAATACAATGCCTTGTTTATCTATCACTTCTAACCGATTATTTCTACCTATCATTTTTACTACAGGGGAAATAGCACCAATGCTATATCTGCCACCCCGTCCACTTTCTAATAAAACATAATGGGATTCATCTTCAGCAAGTGTTAAAAAACTCCTAAAAAACTGCTCATACGAGAGAGAAATCGTCTTACTATATACCTTGTAATTCTTCAATCAGGCTTCGCTCCTTACGTTTTTATATGTTCTCATCATACAGGATGAACAGAGAAAAATACAAAAAAATCATATGTTTTTGTGCTTAACTATTTAACATTGTTTCAGCATAACAAAAAACAAAAAGCCCCCTTTTTAAGGAGGCTTCTGTAAGCTTAACTTTTATTATTCTTCTTCATCAAATTGATAAAGAGGTGTGCTTAGGTAGCGTTCTCCGTTACTTGGGATAATCGCTAATACTTTTTTCCCTTTTCCTAGCTCTTTTGCAACTTGTAACGCTGCGTAAATAGCTGCACCTGAAGAAATCCCACCTAATACGCCTTCTTCTTTACCTGCACGACGCGCATATTCAAAAGCATCTTCTGTTGAAACTTTAATGATGCCATCGTATACTTCACTATTTAAGATATCTGGAACAAATCCAGCACCAATTCCTTGGATTTTATGCGGTCCTGGTTTTCCACCTGACAGCACTGGAGAATCAGCAGGTTCTACTGCATAAATTTTGATATCATTATATTTTTCTTTTAACACTTCCCCAGCACCAGTGATTGTTCCACCTGTACCAATACCAGCAATGAATGCATCTAAACCTTCATCACCGAAAGCATCCACGATTTCTGGTCCAGTTGTTAACCTATGTACTTCAGGATTAGAAATATTTTTAAATTGTTGGGGAATAAAATAGCCATTTTCTTTTGCTAATTCTTCTGCTTTGCGGATAGCTCCACCCATTCCTTCTGGTCCTGGTGTTAATACTAGCTCAGCACCATAAGCTTTTAGCAATCTACGACGTTCAATACTCATTGTTTCTGGCATAACTAAAATAGCACGGTAGCCTTTTGCTGCAGCAACCATAGCAAGTCCAATACCTGTATTTCCACTTGTTGGCTCAATGATAGTGCTACCTGGTTTTAAATCCCCGCTTTTTTCAGCAGCTTCAATCATCGCTAACGCAATACGATCTTTTACACTGCTTCCCGGATTCATGTATTCTAATTTTAAATAAACATCTGCACTAGAATCATCCACTAAACGATTTAATTTTACAATGGGTGTTCCACCGATAAGATCTACTACAGAATTTGCGATTTTTGACATTTGCAATCTCCCCTTATCTTTATTCCGAGTATTTTAATTGGTTTTATAATATTAATTTACCAAATGGCACCTTCATTTGTCAATCTATATGTTTGTATTTTCCGAAAAATTAATTATATTTCCATTCCCAAAAAACTCTCTCCCTTTCAATAAAAAAACACCTTGAAAATGGTGGAAAACAACCAGCCTTTCATGGTGTTTCAATTTTTCTTCTTACTTCGCCTCTTCAAGTAATTTTTCTAGCTCGTCTTTGTTAAACATATACTTCTCATTACAGAAATGGCATTCAGCTTCCGCTTGTCCGTCTGTTTCGATAATATCTTCGATTTCTGCTTGCCCTAAGCTAATAATAGCATTAGAAAATCTTTCTTTCGAACATGTACACGTAAATGAAATAGGCATTTTTTCAATTACTTTTACATTATCTTTTCCACAAACCTCTTCTAATAATTCCTCTGGTGTTAAACCTTTCTCAATTAACTTAGAAATAGGTGGTATTTCGCTTAGCCTATTCTCAATTTTCGTAATCGTATCCTCTTTTGCACCTGGCATTAATTGAATAATAAATCCTCCTGCAGCTAAAATGCTGTCATCCGGATTTACTAACACGCCAACTCCGACAGAGGAAGGTACCTGTTCTGAATTAAACAGATAGTAAGTAAAATCTTCTCCAAGCTCCCCTGAAACGATAGGAACCTGACCGGTAAAATAGTCGCGCATTCCGATATCTTTTACAACAGATAACGTCCCTTCTGTCCCAACCGCTCTTCTCACATCTAATTTCCCATGCTCATTTAAATCGAAATGAACTTGTGGATTGGTAACATATCCACGTACTTCGCCTTTTGCATTACCATCAACTAGGATAAGCCCAATTGGACCGCCACCATCGATTTTCACTGTTAATTTTTGATCTCCTTTAAGCATTGCACCTAACATTGCTGTTGCTGTTAAAGATCTACCTAAAGCAGCTGATGCTGTTGGCCAAGTATGATGTCTTCTTTGCCCTTCTCCAACTGTTTCTGTACTTCTTACTGCATATGCACGAACTTCACCATCAAACGCTAACGCTTTTACTAAATAATCACTCATAATTTACTCCTTTATCTTATTCCGTTTCCAAACAGTTCATCTTTTCATTTTGCTATTTTAGTGTATCCTTATTTTTTTTATAAATAAGCTGCAATCCCTTTAATGTTAGAAACGGATCTATTGCATCAATAATATTTGATTCTTTGGCAATAAGGTTTGCTAATCCTCCTGTTGCAATAACCTTCGGCTTAACAACACTGTCTTCCTTCATTCTCTTCACTATGCCTTCAACCTGTCCTACATAGCCAAAAAGAATTCCTGATTGCATCGCAGAAACAGTATTTTTACCGATTACTCCTTCTGGTCTCGCAATCTCGATACGAGGCAATTTAGCTGCTCTAGAATACAAAGCCTCTGTAGCTATATTAATCCCCGGCGCTATAGCACCACCCATGTATTGCTTATGTTCATTTATATAGCAGAAAGTCGTCGCTGTACCAAAGTCCACCACGATCAACGGGCTTCCATATTCATGAATAGCTGCGACCGCATTAACAATTCGATCTGCCCCTACCTCTTTCGGATTATCATATTTTATGTTTAAGCCGGTTTTTGTTCCTGGACCAACTACTAACGGTTTCAATTGGAAATACTTTTGGCACATTCTTTCTAATGAAAACATGATTGGAGGAACAACCGATGAAATAATAATCCCATCAATATCCGAAAATGTTAAACCAACATGGTCGAATAGAGATTTAATGATCATACCATACTCATCTTCCGTTTTATAACGATTTGTTTCGATTCTCCAATGATGTTTTAATTCTTCTTTATCATATACACCTAATACTATATTTGTATTTCCAATATCAAAAACAAAAATCATTATGGTCACCACTTCTTTATTAATATAATTCTATTTACCATATAGCTTTCTCTTTACTTATTATTAGTATCTTTTCACACCTATCACTAACACCTTACCTAAGCTATATGTAAACGTTCATGTTCAATACTGGAAATATCATAACATACAACAGGAAAGAGACAAAGCCTAAAGCAACAGCTGCTATCTATACACCTATTATTGTAGTATTAACAAATAGATAAAAAAGGACACGCTTTTAAGCGTATCCTTTTTACTGATGATCGAGATTTACTCGTCTCTATCATCCTTTTTATTAATATTTACCTTTACATCCTCTGAACCTAAAGTAGTATCTACCTGTTTCGTACGATCTGGCAGAACACCGTCTTTATACAAACTATTGATTTGTTCTGCGTCCAACGTTTCGATTTCAAGAAGTGTTTCAGCGATTAGGTTTAACTTCTCACGATTTTCTGTAAGAATTTGTTTCGCTCTTTCATAACACTCTTTTATGATTCGTTGAATTTCTAAATCAATATCATATGCAATTGCATCAGAATAATTTTGTTCATTATTTAAATCTCTGCCTAGGAACACTTGACTTTGTGCTTGACCGAATTGTAATGGTCCAAGCTTATCACTCATCCCATACTCTGTTACCATCTTACGAGCAATCCCTGTAGCTCTTTGGAAATCATTATGTGCTCCGGTACTTACTTCACCAAATACGATATCCTCTGCCACACGACCACCAAGTAATCCAGTAATCTTATCAAGAAGCTCTTGTTTTGTCATTAAGAAACGATCTTCCTTAGGAAGCATAACTGCATATCCACCAGCTTGACCTCTAGGTACGATTGTTACTTTATGAACCATATCAGCCTCATCTAACACAACACCGATAATTGTATGACCTGCTTCATGGTAAGAAACAATATTTCTTTCTTTTTTAGAAACAACTCGGCTTTTCTTGGAAGGTCCAGCAATAACACGGTCTGTTGCCTCATCCATGTCTTCCATATCAATTTTCTTCTTATCAGCTCTCGCAGCAACAAGCGCTGCTTCATTTAGAAGATTTTCTAAATCAGCTCCAGAAAATCCTGGTGTACGCTGAGCAATGCTTTTTAGATTGACAGACTCATCTAAAGGCTTATTACGAGCATGTACACGTAAAACTGCCTCACGACCATTAACATCTGGTCTGTCTACCGTAATTTGTCGGTCAAAACGACCTGGACGTAATAATGCAGGGTCTAAAATATCAGGACGGTTTGTAGCAGCGATAATAATAATACCTTCGTTTGCACCGAATCCATCCATTTCAACTAATAGTTGGTTTAAGGTTTGTTCACGTTCATCGTGTCCTCCACCTAAACCAGCTCCACGCTGACGACCGACTGCATCTATTTCATCAATGAAGATAATACAAGGAGCATTTTTCTTCGCATTTTCGAATAAATCACGAACACGTGAAGCCCCTACCCCTACAAACATTTCTACGAAGTCAGAACCACTGATGGAGAAGAAAGGTACGCCAGCTTCTCCTGCAACCGCTCTAGCAAGTAGTGTTTTACCTGTTCCTGGAGGTCCATTAAGAAGGACTCCTTTTGGTATTCTTGCACCTAGCTCAGCAAATTTACGTGGATCTTTTAAGAATTCCACTACTTCTACTAGTTCTTGCTTTTCTTCGTCGGCTCCTGCTACATCATTAAAGCGAACTTTTTTCTTTTCTTCATTGTAAAGCTTTGCCTTACTTTTACCAAAGTTCATTACTCGGCCGCCGCCGCCACCTTGGGCTTGATTGAGTAAGAAGAAAAATAAGATGAAAATAATCACAAACGGGATAATTGAAGTAAAGAATGTGATCCATCCACTTGTTTCTTGTGCAGGCTGAACATCGATATCAGAACCTTCTGTAGCAGCTTTCAAGATCACTTGAGCATTTGTTTCATTGTTTGTTACATAAGAAACAAATGTTTCATTTTCTTTGTAGCCCTTTAATTTCCCTCGTACTTCAAGTACACCTCTTTCAGGCTGCTGCGTTATTTCTGCAACATCACCAGCTTCAAGGTGATTTATTAATTCAGTATATGTTAAATGCTTGGTAGGCTGATTATTTCCATTGAAAAAACTAACCACACCGATAATTACTAAAAAGATTAATAAATAAAAAATGGTATTACGAAAAATACGGTTCATCCCTTACCTCCTCCCACGGTAAACAAACTATAGAGTATAGTAACATAGAAAATTAAGTAAATTCAAGGAATTACCCTTTCTGGATCTGAATTCCTTTCTTTTATCCTTATTTACTATCACTTGCATAAACTTCCGGTTTTAAAACACCAATATAAGGTAGATTACGATATTTTTCTGCGTAGTCTAATCCATACCCCACAACAAAAGCGTCTGGCACGTTAAATCCTACATAATCTGCTTCAAGATTCGTTTTTCTACCAGAAGGTTTATCAAGAAGAGTCACAATTTTGATTGATTTTGCTTTACGATAACGGAACAACTCTACAAGATAACTTAATGTTAATCCACTATCAATAATATCCTCAATAATTAGTATGTCTCTTCCTTCAACAGAAGTATCCAAATCTTTTAAAATTTTTACTTCTCCAGAAGAAACAGTAGAGTTACCATAACTTGATACATCCATAAAATCCATCTCTAGGTATGTATCCACTCGCTTTAAAAGATCGGCCATAAAGGGCATAGCACCTTTTAACACTCCAATTGCCAAAGGAAATTTATCTTGATATTCCTCTGTAAGTTGAAAAGCCAAATCCCTGATTTTACCTTGTATTTCTTCTTCAGATATCAATATTTTTTCAATATCGTGTTTCATTTCTTGTGTGCCCCCTAGAAGATCATTGCTTTTTATATGTTATTAATAGATTACTACCACTATTCGTATTACTATGAGAATATATCGATTTTTTTAGTCCTGGTATCCAAAGAATTTCACCATTACTATCTGTAATAATTGGCCAATTCTCTCTTTCATGGATTGGAATCTTCTCATCTATAAAAATGCGGTTCACTTTTTTCTTACCATTCATCCCTTTTAAATGGATTCTATCGCCAGCGCTTCTTGTACGGATAATAAGAGGGAAGGAAATAGAAGAATCCAAAAGAATACAATGATTATCAGTATGATGTTCACCGTCTATATATTCTACCTTAATATTATACCCATTTGGTAATAATAACTCTCCCATTTTTGATAATTCATAATAAAAGGATTTTGTTGGAGAAAAATTAAGCTGAAAATGAAGATAATGGTACGACTTTTTCACTTTCAGACCATTCGGGAGATCAATATTTCCAGAAGAATGAGGACTCTTAAGTAATATCATCATTTGCTCAGTATGTAATGCGGATAATGAAATAGGCATCTCGTCATAGAGATAATTTAATATTAGTTGAATACATCTTCTTTGTAAAGGAATAGCTATTGAAAGAAATCGATTAATATCAACTACTGCTTCCTGTTCTCGTTTTTCGACTAATATAAATGAAAGCCTTTCTTCTGCCTGCTCCATTAAATAAGCTTCATCGTCTGCTAATTCTTCACTAAACCGCTGGAAATGCTTTGCCGCGTGTATGTTTTCTTTTTTCAAAAAGGGCACAACATACTTTCTATATCGATTGCGGCTGTATGTGTCTTTTTCATTGCTTGGATCTCTTCTTGGATTTAAATTATGTACTTTACAATATTCCTCAATGTCGTCCCTTTCTAAACATAAAAAGGGACGAATAATATTTCCTGCTCCGAAAGGACGGATAAAAGGAATTCCAGCTCTCGCCTTACCTGAACTTCCTCTCGTTAATCGCATCAGAATTGTTTCTATTTGATCATCGCCATGATGACCTAATGCTAAATAGTCTAAATTAAATTCTTTCATGATTTTTTCATAAAAAGAATATCTACATTCTCTTGCCGCTTTTTGTGAGTTCATCCCTGTTTTTTCAATAAACACTGGTAAATTTATTCTCTCCCAAGAAAAGGGAATGTTCCTTTTTTCACAGAACAATTTTACAAATTTGGCTTCTTCTAGCGACTCCCCCCCTCGAAACATATGATCAACATGCCCGGCATAAACCTTGATTTTCCACTCTTCTTCTTTTGTCCATAAAAAATGAAGAAGTGCTAAAGAATCGGGGCCCCCCGACACTCCAACTAAGATTTTTTTTCCTTCTAAAGTCACTTTTTTTCTTTGCAGGTAATTTGAAACTTGATCCTCAAACATTTCTGATTACTTCCTTATCACTATCACTATTCTACCAACACTGATGTTATTACTTTTTCATCAGAGATTGTAGTCTACTATAGTCAAGGATATCACTTTTTTAAAAGTGATACCAAAGACTATTCTCTAAAATTGTTAAAATTCCTCTTTTCAAGTTAATTGACCATATATATACAAAATATAACAAATAGAAATAAGAATAATGATAAGAAAAGATTCGACCCAACCAGCCTTTTTCTTCTTTTTAGCCATATTGCTTCTTGTTATAGTAGATTGAGTAGTTTGCCCTCTTACTTGCCGGGAGCTATTTCTATTAGCTCCCGCTGTTACGGTGCTTCTATTAGGTTTTGTCGAATCTCCACTTGTTAATTTTAAAAAGTCTAATCGCATTTCTTTAGCGCTTTGATATTTTCCGGTTAACGCTTTTTGAAGAATTCCCTCATAGCGCACGAGACCCTGTTTTTGTCGAATCATCGTTTGCAGTTGTTTCAGTCCACTCACTGTTTTATTAAACCTTTTTGGATAATAAAGATTGAGCATAATCATGGCGACAGCAAATAAATCATAACTTGGCTCTGCCTTTCTTGTACCTAGCCCCCAATACCCTCTATCAAAGAACTCTGTAAATTCTTTAATCGCTCTACCGGTAATGGTTGTTCCGCCTACATCAATACATCTAATTTTTGTTGGAGGTCCTGTAATAATCAGATTCTCTGGTTTTAAATCTCCAAATATCCAATTATTTTCATGAAGGTTTTGTAAATCTTTTAACAATTGAATCATTAACACATCAACCCATGATCCTTCCTTATGTTGAATAAATGTTAGTAAATCAGGTCCATTGATGTATTCCATTACATAAAAAGAAATAGTTCCTCTATTCGTTACCCAATCATCTACATCTATTAAAGAAGGTCCAAGGCTATAACCTTGGACCTTTGCAAAGGACTTCAACACATTTACTTCGGAAGTTATAGATACACTATTATTACTTAATTTCAAAGCAACTTTTCCTATTCTGAAATCTGCCAAAAAAACAGTACCATTCGCTCCATAGCCAAGTTCCTTTATAATTGTATACTGCTTGTTATGCCACTTTCCTTTTATTACTGTACCACTATTTATTTTAAATTGACTCTTCGATGTATTCATCATCATTTGAAATCAAGCTCCTTAATGAGCGCTTATGCTTAAAGTAACGAACTGCTTCTTTTAAAGCTGGACCTGTCGGTGTAATTCCTCCTGTCGATAATTTCGGAAAAATACTTGTAAGAGATTCTAAACGAGGAGTCCAATCCATTAATTTTTCGACATCTTTCTTTTTCCCGGGAAATACAAATACAGAATAGCGGTTTTCACCAGATCTAGCATTCAAGCTTAAGGACAAATCAATTAATGCTTCCTTAACTGTTGGAAGTTTATGCTTCATACTAGCACTTGTATCCAATAAAATTAGCACCTCAAGTTCGACTGTTTCTCCTAGTTCGTCAACAACCTCCATTACTTCCCCTCTTTTTTCTGGCGGCAGATCCTCCATTGTCTTTGAGGAACCTAGAATTTGCTGAAGCTCTTTATTTATTACTCCTTGTAGCGTTTGGGTCATTGCCTTTTTCGTTACCATTTGGACAGTCTGACTTAATTGTTGTGCGTATACTACTTGACTGACACCGCCCCCAGAGAGTGCAATGCCTTCAATTTCCTTCATACCTTGCTCATCAATTGTATCTTGCTCCATGACTCCAATAACATTGACTGTAATTCCTTGTTCACTAGCTAATGCTGCCATCGCAATAGGATCTTCTCCTTTATTTGAGCATCCATCTGTGATAAGCAAAATTTGCTTTAACGTACCTGTTTTCATAAATATCTCCCCTCCATCTTTATGAGTTAGTCCCATTTTCGACGAAAAAGGAAGTATTTATACCCTCATATGAAGGATAAACAGAGGATATAGAGTGAAACTTCTCTCAGTGGGGGTTAGTTGAACCAATCGGACCTTTACGGACAGTTGATGTCCCACCAATCTCATAAGCTTGTGGGGATGTCCGTTAAGAGTGGATAAAATAAAACTAACAACCATGCTTACCCTTTACGCTGGTTGTTAGTTGAATAAAACAGTATTATTATTATCAATTTTATTAAGAAGGCTTCCATCAATGTTTTTTCTTTATCCCCCACCTAGTTTCCTTGATTTCCCACAGCTCGCGGTTGGGTATTATTACTGTCCAGTGGGATAAATGTTTTGCAAGTTACCAAACTTAATTTGCCATTTGCTTAAAGCCTTTTACTGGAATAGATGCCCATTTAGGAATATTATGATCAATTTTTGCAACTAACACCGTCATATCATCCTCAATTAACCCAAGACGAGATCGTATAACCTCCTCCATAATTAAATCGGCTACCTCTTGAGGATTTTCTGTCTTCAATTCTTTGATTTTTCTCTTCATCCAAATTTCAAAGTTTTCAACATGTTTTGGCCCTTCAAAAACACCATCACTCATCATAATTAACAAATCTCCGGCTTTTAATTGTTCACTTACAACATCGACATCAAATTCTTGAAGGATACCCATTGGTAAATTACTTGCCTGTATCTTCATTATTTTCGAACCTCTTTTAATAAAACTAGGCGTAGAACCAATTTTCAAAAATTTCACTGCTGCATTTTGGAGATCAATCATCGCTAAATCTAAAGTTGAAAAAATTTCATCTGTTGTTCTTAAAGAAAGAATGGAATTAATCGATTTTATAGCAACCTGTTCCTCAATCCCTGATTGAAGAATTTTTTGTAATAATTGAAGTGTTTCTTCACTTTCTACATGGGCGCGCTTACCATTACCCATTCCATCGCTTATGGCCATTGCATATTTTCCTAATCCTAACTCGATTGTAGAATAGCTGTCTCCTGATATAAATCCACCATCCTTGGCCGCATGGGCAACACCTGTCTCCACTGTATAAGCTTTTGCCGACCGAAATGTTGCATGACTGTAATCATTAGAATACTCGGAAACCTCCTCTTTATTGACAATAATCGTTTCTCCAAGAATATCAGATAGCATCGGTGCAATTAGTTTTTCACATTCTCCATAGCCTGTATTATATGGAATCGTTATATCGATATCGACATTCCCCTGTTCCAAACTATATATTTCTACATTTTCAATATGAATACCAAACTCTTGAATAGCCTCTAGTATTAATTCTTCCTGCTTATAATGATTTTCTCTTTCTCTTTGAATTTCTTTCGCAAAGTCACCCATTACTTCGGATACACCGAGCAATTGATCGGCAACTAGTTTTCTGCTTTCCTGCACTTGTTTTTTTAATTTTTGATTAGCTTGATACAATGTTAGTTCTTGATGGATTGCATCAGTTACCTTCTTCGATCTTGTACAATGCTTATCCCATTCCCTTGAAAGACTAGGAGAAATATTTCCACCAGTATCAGCCATTTCAGTCATAATATCTTTCATATAATCATAGGTTGTATTAAAGTTACGCGCCCAGCAATGTTCCTTTCGAAAGCATGTTTGGCATGTTTTTTCCGTAACATTACTTAAAAAGTAGTCTAACTCCTTATCTTCCTCCTCTATCATCTCACTTATGTTGGGAGAGGAAAAACTTTTAGAGAGTGCCTGAAAAACATTGGAAAATTGAGAAACTCTTTGTGCTGTAACGTCTCTCATCTTTCTCATATATTGCTGTTGTTCTTGGGAATATTCTGCTGTTCCAGGTATATGCTTTGCAATGCGAGAGGTCAAACTTTTTGGTGTTAAAAGGAATAGGAAAACAGCTATTGTCGTTTCCATTAAGGAAACGGATAAGACGCCTCCTCCTTCTCCATACATTCCAATTAGAAGCGTAGCAATAAACAAGCCCAGTGCCACACCAATCTTCTTACCTTCTTTCAACAAACCACCTAAAAGTCCTGAAAAAGCTAATAAGCTCATATGATAAAAGCTAGAAATGCTTGCAAGACTAAAAATTAATCCAGTTACCACACCGACAGTCGATCCAATAGTTGCCCCAGCAATAAAGGAAAACACGAGAACTAAATAACGAGACATAATATGTTCAATTGATAAGCCATAAACCGCCCAACCAATTGTTCCGGTCATAATAGAAGCTAGCATGATGATAAGACATACAATCTCTTCTGTTTTTAGTGCTTGTCTCCTTTTATTAACGGTCATCAGGGGTAGGCTTTGCAAAAAGATTAATGTTAGAATATACCCAAGGCTTCCTTCTACAAACGCTAACATTCCACCATACAATGTAAAACCATTTGTTAAAAGATAGGCTTTCACTAAGCTGCCTAGAAAAACAAGCCCAAACACAAATACCGGTACAAGTTGTTGTTCTTTACTTTTCCAATTCAAAATGATTTTATAGCTAATCAAAAAGAAGAAAGACAAGACAAAATTAGAAGCAGCCTCAGTTATCCCTAAAGTGGCCGCACCAGCTATTAATCCAATAAGGGCAAGTGGGGCTTTATCTTTCCTTGATAGATACACAGCTGCAAAAAATGGAAGAGCAAAAGGAGTAAGCTGCCCTAATATTAAGGCACGTCCAAGCAAAAAACCAATGATTAGTAACAAATAACCCTTTACTAAAAAGAAACTCTCCAATTTTGTATTAAATTTATGAACAAATGAGCTGAAGCTATCCCGCGACTTCCCAAAATCAACTTCACCAATCGGATCGATTATATCCCTTTCTACTTTCTCCATAAAACCACACTCCCTATCAAGTATCGTTGCTCCACATTATAGAAGGTAGCTATTTAAAAGTTTGTCAAAATAACGAAGCATTTCCAACTTTTCGCTCGACTTCTTTCCTCCATTTTTTTATCGAAATACAAAATTCGATAGAATCTTTCTAGTTAGATTTGTCAGGATATTCAATAAAAAGTAGCTACCCTATTATTGGAAAGCCTTCTTTATTGGGAACGGGGTATATGTGAATCGTCTTATTTGCTGTCACCATTTTTACATTTATTGCTTATTTTTGTCAGTTCATGCAATATGTTTTTTTAGATTCTTTATTCGTTAAAACTATTTAAATAGAGTAAAAACTAATATCCTAAATAAATGATTAAAATCTATTGACATTATATTTATTTCTTTGTATTATATTAATTGTCTTGTTAATATTATGGCGGTGTAGCTCAGCTGGCTAGAGCGTACGGTTCATACCCGTGAGGTCGGGGGTTCGATCCCCTCCGCCGCTATCGAAAAAAACCACGTAAATTTACGTGGTTTTTTTTTGTGTTTTTTTATCAGGAATGCTCTAAAAAAAGCAAGCCGATTTGGCTTGCTTAAGCTATGGGAATATATAAACGATAAACCCTGCTATCTATTGGTTATTCAGCAGCAAGTTACCCGCGTCTAGCGCCTCTTCCCCCGCGTTTCGACTCAGTATTTCTTTTCAAAGAAGCTAATCGATCTTCACTATCTTTTAAGAAACGAGCCATTTTCGATTCAAAATTCTCTTTAGGAGCACGATTATCATTTGATTTTGCATTACGTGACCTTTGAGAATTTCCTCCGGAATAGCCGCCTCTCGATTCTCTTCTTTCTCCGCGTTCGTATTGTGGTCTCTCTGGTCTCTCTGGTCTTTCCGGTCTTTCTGGTCTATCCTTCGCCTTCTTGATAGATAGTCCAATTTTTCCATCTTTCTCGACATTAATAACTTTAACTTCGACTTCATCGCCTACTTTTAGGTGTTCATTAATGTCCTTCACATAATTGTCTGCGACCTCACTAATATGAACAAGACCTGTTGCGCCTTCTGGGAGCTCAACAAACGCACCAAAATTAGTAATTCCTGTTACCTTTCCTTGTAACTTGCTGCCTACTTCGATTGACATAAAAAAGTTTTGCCTCCTTAAGGATATAAAAAATCGTACTTATTTATATTATACAGAATGGAAAAAAAGAGTGTCAATATTACTGACAACCTTATTATTTTCCAGTTGCGTTTTTTGCTTCTTTTTCAGGGATATTAAAAATAATTTCCCCTTTTTGTGATAATAATAAATCTTTCCTTGCTAATTTAGCTAAATATTCTTCATCGTTCAATCTAGCAATTTGATCCTTTAGGTCTGCTTCCTGCTTCTCCAATGCAACAAGTTGTCCTTCTAACTGTTCTTTCTCTGCTCTTTTTTCTTTTAAAGTGGAGCTTTGTGATATGAGTGTGGAAATCATGATAAAGCCAATAACAGCAGCACAAACAAAGAAGGTTGTCAGTCGGCGCATCAATAGCTTTTTCTTTCTGGCTCCACTAAGACTATCAGCTTGATGCTGTAGATTATATTCTGTTGGAAATGTTGTAACATCTGGTTTTCTTATAGCACTCATATGAGGCTCCTCCTTTCATTATTTTTTTCTATTAGCTATCCATTCTTTCAAATAGTTCTTTATTTTAAAGTAATATCCTGCCAATTTACTAGAGATTCTCTCGACGAATAATTTAACCTTTTTCGGCATAATTAGCCACAATAGGGATAAAAGCCATTCTATTGGTTTTAATAGTATCCTTATGATAAATCTTAATACCCTAATTATACCACTGACAAGTGCCATAAGTCCCTTGCCTAATGCAATTATTATCGACAAAAGAAAAAAAACAATAGATTTAATTGGTCTATATACGATATTAACTATTATCTTAATCAAAAAGCGATACGAATGGATGCAAAAGGAAATAATTCCTTTTAAGAGTCGAAGATAAAGAGCTTGAAATAAACTTTTGTACATCGCAAAGCCTAATAGCAAGGCTAAGACCAAATAAACGCGAACCTCTCCCTTATTTACTAGGAAAAGGACATAAAACATCAGAAGAGCTTGCAAAATCCAGAAAAGGATATCATGGATAAAAACTATACTTCTTTTCCGTGTCGGTCTTTTCAAGAAGTATTGATATGTATCTAAACTTATCCCAAAGAATAGGCCCATGCTAACCATAGCTAGCATGGTCATAAATTGTGTAGAAAGTGTCATCGGAATATCTTGCTAAAGAATCCCTTAGCCTTATCTCCACTTTGATCGTCTACATAAACTAAATCAAATACCTTACCTTTGATGGAGACGATTCCCTTTTCTACATCCAGATTTTTCATTTGAAGATTTTGACCTCTAATGGATAAAAAACCCATTACCGTTTCAAGTATAAACTCTTCGTTGTCAAAGCTTTCCACTTGCTTGACTCCTGTAATATCTAGCAGCTTTCTTCCTCTCATAATCACGTCATGTTCCACCATATTACTTTTAGTCGTATTTGAATCATAATATTGGCTCATCATTATCCCTCACAATCACTTAGTACAATCTCTACTTGTACAAATATATGTGGACAATAATAAATTTAGAACAAGCCTTATAAAGGATGTGAGGAGAAAATAACTCTACCTTGTTTATTACCAATAATAAAGCTTAATAAACTTAAGCTTTATTGCAAAATCTTCTTAAAAACTGCTTGAAATTAAGAAAGTGTCTCTTCTTTAATTATTTTGTACATATTCGCAGCATCTTCTTTTTTTGTTGATTCCTGCAACATTTCCACTTTAGCAGTTACCAACTTTTGACCGAAACGAACCTGCAGCTCATCGCCGACCTTCACATTTGTACTTGCTTTTGCTTGCTGTCCATTTACCAAAATCCTCCCCTGATCAGCAACTTCCTTTGCTAATGTTCTTCGCTTAATTAAGCGAGAGATTTTCAAGAATTTATCTAGTCGCATCCTAACAGCTCCTTCTTAACGTTATTTTTCCTTTGCTTCATTCCAAAAACCGTCTAATTCCTCTAAACTCATATCGCTCCAATCTCTTTCAGACTCCTTCACCTTTTTTTCTATATAAGAAAAACGCTGGAGAAATTTTTTGTTTGTCTGGAAGATGGCAAGTTCAGGATCTACTTTATAAAACCTAGCAATATTTACCAGTGAAAATAAAACATCGCCAAATTCACTTTCTATCTGCTCTCTATTATTTGCCTCTTTTAATTCCTCTTGAAACTCAAGAATCTCCTCTTTTACCTTTTCCCAAGCTCCTTCTACATTCAGCCAATCAAATCCTACCTTTGCAGCTTTTCTTTGTAATTCATAAGCCTGTAATAAATTAGGCATTGCACGGTTTATTCCATCTAAGATAGATTCTGTTTCTTCCTTCGCTTCCTGTTTTTTGGCATTTTGCCAATGCTTCATTACATCATCGACCGATTCTGCTTGTTCTTCCCCAAATACATGTGGATGTCTGCGAATCATTTTATCGGAAATTCCTTCAATTACATCATCGATTGAAAAATATCCCTCATCTTCTCCTACTTGACTATGAAGCATTACTTGTAATAACACATCACCAAGCTCTTCAATAATATGGTCTATGTCCCCTTCATTGATTGCCTCAATTAATTCATAGCTTTCTTCCAATAAGTATTTACGCAAGCTTTCATGAGTTTGTTTTTTATCCCACGGGCAGCCATTTGGCCCACGAAGTTCCGCTATTATATGTCTAAGCTGGGAAAATTCTTTATAAAGCAACTTTTCCTCTTGAACAGGTGGCACATATATACTTGTTAAATTATTTAAATCGATCTCTCTATCTAATTCATGTAGCTCAATTTCTTTTATTTTTTCTAAAATACTTCCAGCTGCAGTGACAATCTTAATTGGATAATCATATGGCAGTACATCCATTAGCGTTAATTTCACTTCAGATGCAGAAAAAGCATCATAGACTTGGCCAATAATCAAATGATTTCTAAGCTGGATGCTTGAGCGGTCAAGAGCTGTTCCGTCTAAGAGTTGAAACCCTTCAATTGGATCTATTCGCAATGCTTGAAAAATACTGTCTAGAAAGCTTTGACCCCCAGCAATTTCAATCGAGACAATTCCTTCTTTATCCTTTTCTATTAAGAGCTGGACCGTTTTTTCTGCAACAAGCGGATGACCTGGAACCGCATATACAATGTCTGTTTCCTTTGCTTTCTCTAATAGAACTTCAACGATTTCCTTATATACCGCTTCAAATTGTTCATGCTTCTCATAAATAGAATCAAAAGAATGAAAAATAACTCCTTCTTCTTCAAGAGTTGATATGACGGGATGATCATTCGTCCGTACATAAACAGCTTTATTCTCATCGATTAGACTGCGATAGACACCTAATGGCAGCTGATTTATATCCCCTGCACCTAATCCAATAACCTTTATTTGCTTCATTTAGTTCCCTTCCTTTTTTTCGGTAAAAACCATTTTAGTTTACTTCCTAACGGTAATAGGGATAATTCCTTTTCTTTAAAAACATTACCTCGCAACACAATAACCACATATATTATTCCACCTATTATGACACCAGATAATGCTTGGATAGCACTTTTTATACGTTCATGCTCTATATATTTAAGCAGCAGAGAGGAAAATGGTATATATCCTTTAAGGACAAAGAACATAACAAGACTTGCTCCGCTGATAATCAGTATCTGCTTTATGTCCATAAGCGGCTCTTTGGCTATTCTTCTCAATTTTACCATCATTAAAAGCAAAATCATAAATAATACAATAAGAGATGCATAAGCTGCCCCGTAAATTCCATAGGAGGAAACAAGTACGATGTTAAGCACATATTTTCCAACAAATCCTAATAAGATCAAAATTGCTGGATATAAAGAATGGCCTAATCCCTGAAGAATGGCCATTACTGTAGCAATAATGGCATTAAGAAAAATGACAAAAAATAAAATAGTAAGAACATCTGAACCAGCATCATTTTTAAATAGCATACTGTTTGTTTCATTTATGATGCCAATTAAGCCAATCGTTGCCCCAAGACCAATAAAATAACTGACTAAGAAAGAAAAATGAATATTTCCCATCAGCTCTTTCTTACTTGTCTTTTGACGATCCTTCGTAATTAGGGGAACAATGGTTAAAGCCATAGAAGTGGAAATAATACTTCCAATTTGAATAAGCGGCTGCCCCCTGTCATAAACCCCTTTCATTACTTTAGCACTTTCATCAGCCATGCCAGTTTCGATTAATAAAGAATATAAATTCAAAGAATCAGCGAGTTGCAATAACACCAATAACATACTACTAATGGAAATAGTAATGCCTTCGTATATTATTCTTTTGCATAGTACACGATTCTCCTTTTCAAAAAGAAGAGAAAACCGAAAAAGAGAGAAGGATAAAGAAGATTTTCTATAAAAATGGATTAAGACTATTAGAGAAAGCAACCCACCTATTACAGAACCAAACATGGCGCCAGAACCAATTGCATATAAGGAATATCCTTGATAGGAAAAAAAGACAGCCACAAATAAGATAATCCCCACTCTCATTAGTTGTTCACTTACCTGGGACACTGCGGTCGGAATCATATTTCCTTCTCCTTGAAAAACACCTCTCAATATAGCAATGAAAGGAGAAAAAAGAAATGCAAAAGAAATAACCTTTAACAAAGATGCCAAATAAGGATCACCCATCAAAGAGGCTAGCCTACCTGCATTTAAAAACAAGACAAGAAAAGCAACAACCCCGATTGGAACAAATAAGAAAAAAGAGGAACTCACAAGTCTATTTATACCCGATTGATTCCCCTCTACTTTCATTTCCATATACAATTTTGACAGCACAACTGGAAAACCATATGTAGATAAAGCAATAATTACCCCATAAAAAGGATAAACCTGCTGATAGATATAGAAGCCTGTATCACCAACAATATTTTGAAATGGTATACGATATACAGCACTCAATACTTTAGTTATTAAGGCAGCGATCATTAAAATAAAAGCGCCTTTAAACCAGACATTTGATTGCGAAGTCTTCACATGTCTAGCTCCTTCCATAATTACTTTCGCTTGTATTATAGCATAGTTAGATGGAAGATGTGTTCTTACATACGAATCCATTTCTTACATATATTAACACAATAGAGGTAAAGATACTTTCCATGAGCAGCCCTGTTGCCTGGAAAGTATCTTTACCTCTACAAAAAGAAGCAAAACTAATTACATAAAGCTTAATAATAAAATAATAAGCAACGGAAGAAAGATGATAACATACCCAATAGGATTAGCAAAGTTTAGCGTCCATCCAATTCCAAAACGCTTTTCAACAAAAATAGAAGGATCATTTTTATTAAAGTAAAATAAGCCTCCCTTCCAGTAGCTATCCGTATCAAAAGAAGAGATTTCTTGTGTGGCGTGTTCCTTTCCATCCAACCCACGATTTAGTCTTTCTACCTTTATCGTAAATAGAATTGTCCCAATTAATATCAATACGGTAATGAGAATAGGAATAAGGAAAAGCAAGTAATCACTGAAGATATTATTGTATAAAGTTGTTAATTGTAAAAGGATAAAAAGCACAGTTACGGCAATAGAAGTAAGAAAACTGAACCAGCTTGAATATTTACGATACTTTAGCTGTCTATGCTTGGATGCTTGTTTATTGTTAGCAATCATTTTTATCCCTGATTTTTTTGTGGCAATATTAATTCCTAGAAACATAATCTGCATCGTTAGTAAAACAAGCAGCAAAGTCACAGCAGATAGGGGTGTCTTTGTTGTAAATCGATCTGGTTTCCCATCCGGTCCCCAGTGAACAGGTATTTCCGCTGGCAATATGTGATACTGCGTTATAGTAAAAAGAAGGAATCCTACTGTAATGATCATTGGAATAATAAATACATACCAAGGAAGCATCTCATCCTTTTGCCTAACTCCCAGTTCTGTTACATTGACTTCCTTTAGCTGCTCCTCCCACTTATTATCACGCTTTAACCAAAGCATTTTCCCATGAAAATAAAAATAAAGGCTTAAGCTCCAAAATAACATACCGAACAATAGTGACGTTCCGATAATGGCTACTTGATCTGCTTGGATATTATTAGCAGCTTGCCAAATGCAATAAGCAACAATACTAAGAATGGAGGGGATAATGACAAAAAGTGAATATCGTTTTTTATAGGTAGAAATTTGAGGATGCTTTATTTGTGTACTTGGAACTGAAACGCCAAATACGACTGTCTTTCTTATCAGAAAGGGGATGGCTGCTTCAAATAAGACCGTTATTAACAACATAATAATAAAAATAATAGCTTCCATTTTTTATGCCTCCTTCATTTTTTGAATAATCGATTTCATTAATCTTGTTATTTCTTCCTCCTTCATTCCTAGTACGATGGCTTCCACAATTGCCGGTTTTAAACTATCAGAGACTCTGTTCTGTTCTTCTGCTGTCACTCTCCTACTAATTGTCCGTATAACTGCACCTGATTTAGGAATAATTTGAATTAGTCCCTTTTTTTCTAATTGATGGTAACTTTTATTTACAGTATGCATATTGACACCCAAATCAGCTGCCAACGAACGAACAGAAGGTAGCATATCTCCGTCCTGTAATTCCTTTCTTATTATCCCTATCATAATTTGCATCGTAAGCTGTTCATAAATCGGCATTTCTAATTCAGGGTTTATTTGAATATACATCATCATCCACCTTAAACTGTTATACACTTATTATAACAAATTTGTTATAGTTTTAATAGAACAAATTTGTTATAGTTTTAATAGAACAATCTTATTTGTTAAGATACTTCCTAAAAACAAAAAAGTCGACAACTCCTTTCCGAGTTTGTCGACAGTTTAAGGCATATAAAGATTAGTAAAAAACGTTATGCAATCATTATGATTCCATTTGGCGAGCTAAAAATCCTGCTGCAGTCTCTACAGCCTTTTTCTCTACATCACCAAGTGAGTCTTCTTTTGCGAAAATGACAACTGCTCCAATTGGATCACCATTTGCAATGATAGGACCAATTGTATAAGCTGAAATTGTTTCAGTATTACCATCTACTAATGCTACTTGGTCTTGTTGATTCATAAGAATTGAACTTCTATCTTCCATTGCCTTTTCCACTACACTACTAATATTTTTATTCAGATAATCTTTCTTCGATCCACCCGAAACCGCAATGTAAGAATCTCTGTCACAAATTAGCACCGCATTTCCTAAACTATCATAGAGAGCTTCGGCATACTCTTTTGCAAAATCACTTAATTCACTAATCGGTGAATATTTCTTTAAAATCACTTCTCCATCTCGATCAACAAAAATCTCTAATGGATCACCTTCACGAATTCGTAATGTTCTTCTGATTTCTTTTGGGATAACGACACGACCCAAATCATCGATTCGACGCACAATTCCAGTTGCTTTCATTCCGTGTTGCCTCACTTTCATCAGATGATTTTTTAAATTGGTGAATGCATTCTCACTATACATGAAATGTTCACCATATTTAAACATAGTATCTTTCATATGGTAAGTTCTATACATTAAACATGCAAAATTTTCTCTAGGTAGCTTTATTTTCCTTGGTGAATATTTCACTTACTGAAAAATATTTACCATATCATCCATCCACGGGAAGTTCACTTCCCAAATCGGGGATGAAACATTTATCTATTCAAGTACTGAACTTAGATGTCATCAATCAGAAAACTTTTTAACTTTTATTTATTTTGTTTATACCCTTGTCCCTCCATATTAAACATTCCTTTTACGTAATATTCTTTATAATTACGGGTATGAAAAAGAAGCTCTCCTAATGGAGAGCTTCTCAGACTGTAGACAAACTCCTTGAAATTTGAGGTTTTTACCTATGGTCTTTTTTGTTGATTTCCACTACAGGGGTTCGCTCCTGCAGGGTCTCGGTCTTTCTCGAATCTCCCTTAGGAGCCTTACCTATCCGCTCCAACCAACATGGTTGCATCAAGTTAGTCTAGAATTCTAATTCCGACAAACTTTCCTACTTAAAATTTTCTTTTCATCATTTTGTAACTTGCTCTGGTTCTTTTTTAAATGTATTTAACGCTTCTACCATTTCGTGACACGCTTTAAGCCATTTTTCTTTTTCGACACCTTTTACATGGAAAATCATTTTTAGTTTTCTTCCATCCATGCCAAGACCAATCATTCGACCATATTTAGAACTTTTCTCAAATATTTTTTGTCCATCCATACGATCACTACCTTGTTCTGATAACAGAATGAGAACTTCATCCTTTGTTTGTTTAATCAATTCTACTCCCGCTTGCTTTCCATAAATCTTCATTTCTGTGATTTTGAAAAGATAAGAAACTTCCTCTGGATAGTCTCCAAAACGGTCGATTAATTCTTCTCTTAGTTCTTCCATATCCTCTAAGGTTGTAACACCTCTAAACCTTTTATACATCTCAATCTTTTGCTGTCCATCACTAATATAAAAATCTGGAATATAAGCATCAATATCTAAATCAATTTCAATTGTCTGTTTTTGTTCTTCCGTTATCGTTCCTCTTCTCTCTTCTATTGCCTCTTTTAGCATTTGAGAGTATAAATCAAACCCGACCGAATCAATAAATCCATGCTGTTGAGCACCGAGAAGGTTTCCAGCCCCACGAATAGTTAAGTCACGCATAGCGATTTTAAAACCAGATCCTAATTCTGTAAACTCTTTAATTGCCTGCAGTCTCTTTTCTGCCACTTCTGTTAGGACTTTATCTTTCTTATACGTAAAATAGGCATAGGCTACTCGATTAGAACGCCCAACTCTTCCCCTCAATTGATATAACTGGGACAACCCCATACGATCTGCATCCTGAACAATTAATGTATTTACATTAGGAATATCTACTCCTGTTTCAATAATCGTTGTACTTACTAAAACATCGTATTCTCCCTCTAAAAACCCGATCATTACTGATTCTAATTCATTTTCCGTCATTTTCCCGTGAGCATAGGTAACCCTTGCATCAGGGACTAACATGGAAATTTCTTCGGCCTTTCTTTCAATGTCTTCCACACGATTATATAGAAAATAAATCTGCCCATTTCTCGCAAGTTCTCTTTCAATAGCTTCTCTTACAAGCCCACCATTGTATTCCATAACATAGGTTTGAATAGGGAATCTATTTTCAGGAGGTGTTTCGATAACAGATAAATCTCGTACACCTAACATAGACATATGGAGTGTTCTAGGAATTGGAGTTGCCGTTAGTGTCAACACATCAATATTAGTTTTTAATTGTTTAATCTTCTCCTTATGCGTTACCCCAAATCGTTGTTCCTCATCAATAATCAATAAGCCCAAATCTCGATATGATATATCTTTTGATAGAATCCGATGTGTACCTACAACAATATCAATCGTTCCCGCCTTCAACCCTTTGATTGTATCGTTTTGCTGCTTTCTTGTCCGGAATCTACTTAGCAAACCAATTTCTATCGGGTAGTCTTGAAAACGCTCTCTCAACGTTTCATAATGCTGTTGTGCCAAGATAGTCGTTGGAACTAAGAAGGCAACTTGTTTTCCGTCAGCTATCGCTTTAAAAGCTGCTCGGATAGCAACTTCTGTCTTTCCATAACCAACATCTCCACAAAGAAGGCGGTCCATCGGTCTTTCTCTTTCCATATCTATTTTTATCTCATGAATAGATCGTAATTGATCCTCCGTTTCCTGGTAAGCAAATGCCGCTTCAAATTCCCGCTGCATTTCTCCATCTGGAGAAAAGGCATAACCAACAGAAGCTTCACGTTCTGCATATAGCTTGATAAGATCATCAGCTATATCTTGAACAGAAGATTCTACCTTTTTCTTTACTTTCTTCCAGTCATTACCACCTAATTTGTATATTTTCGGTTCTTTACTCTCTGAACCTACATATTTTTGTACTAAATCGATTTGTTCAACCGGAACATAGAGCTTATCATTGCCTTGGTAGCGCAAATGTAAATAATCCTTATGAACTCCATTTATTTGAAGTGTTTCAATTCCAAGATATTTACCAATTCCATGGTTGACATGGACTACATAGTCACCAACATTTAACTCAGAATAACTCTTTATACGTTCTGCATTTGTTAGTTTCTGTCTTCTTTTCGATATTTTTTTAGTCTTCGTTTTAAATAATTCTTCTTCCGTTATTACCGCTAATTTTAAAATAGAAAGCTCAAATCCTGACTGGAGATGACCTTCTACCAGTTGAATTTTCCCTTCGGAAATTTTCTTAGCATTCTTTTGAACCATTACTTCCATATCGTAGTCTTGTAAAACTTGCTCTAATTTTTCTAGACGTTCCTCACTGTTACCAAGTAATACGACAGTATAATGGTTCTTCTTCCATCTTTCCATTTCTGCTTTTAGCACATTCATTTGTCCATGGAAATTTTGCATTTGTTTGCAAGAAACATTAATTATATTTTGCGGATTAGTATTTGGTACATGACGCAAAAATAAAGATAAATAAACAATCGGTTGTTTTGCTTGATGTAAAAGATGATTAGTACTTTGCGATAAGGTTAATCCATGAATGATTTCCCCCTCACCTAATAAGCTCGTATACCAATCAGCTTCTTCCTTCTCAAGCGTGTCATTCATTTCTTGCACTCTACTAATTTCATCGATAATTAAAAAGCCGTTATTTGGTAAATAATCTACTAAACTGACATGTTCTCCATAAAGGATGGATAGGTATTTATATATCTGTTCTGGCTTCTGTCCATTTCGTAGCTGTTCTATTTCGCTACCGATGTTTTGTGTTAGTAATGTTTTGGTTGCTTCATCTTTTATTTTTTTTAAACTTTCAGCTAAGCCCTTTTCAAGCTTTTCTATTAGGTTGCTAACCGCCTTTTCATCATAAAGAATCTCTGTAGCAGGACCAATGCTAACGGTTTCCTTCTTTTCCTTCGAGCGTTGATCTTCAAGTGAGAACGCTCTAATGGAATCAATCTCTGTATCAAATAATTCAATACGAAGTGGATCTTCTTCTGTTAATGGATAAATATCCAAAATTCCACCACGCACACTAAATTCTCCCGGTGATGCAACCATCTCCGAGCGAACATACCCCATATGAACGAGTTTCAATAAAAATGCTTCTAAATCTAAATCCTGCCCAATTTCAAGCTTTAACTGAGCTTCCTTCCATAACTTTTTAGGAGGAAGTAGCTTTCTCAAACCTGCTACTGGTACAATCATTATTCCCGATTTTTTCTTCGCCCAATAGTTCAATACTTCTATACGCTGAGCCTTAAGTTCAGGACTCGCAATGCTAATTTCCGCCGCAATTAATTCATTAGCCGGATAAAGAAAAACATCCTTTTCATCCACTATATTGGTAATATCGTCATAAAGCTTTTGTGCCTGCAATAAATTATGCGTTACGATTAATAACGGTTTCTTTGTTCTTTCATAAATAGAAGTCATATATAAAGTACGTGCTGAATTAGAAAGCCCTGAAACTAATTGCTCATGTAATCCAGCATCTAACCCAGAAATGACGTTTTGTATATCTTCTTGCTGTTTAAATAAATCTTTTAACCCTAACAAAAAATTTTCCCTCCCATTCGAAAGCAAAGGCACCATAAAAGTGGTGCAGAGCTAGTTTATTTCAAGTATTTAGTAAAATGGTTACCCCTAGCTACTAGCCCTTTTATCTTTAAGGTTTAAATCAATCCTAATAATTTGTTTCTCTTTTACATGAAGATTTATAATTGCAATCTATTTGTTTCCTCATAAAAGACCTTAGTATATAAGGTCTTTCAAAAATCTTAAAATTTGAAGTTCTCCATACATCATATAAGCAATTCCGCTAAAAGGAAGAAGAAATACTTCTTAATGTTGTTATATACGAGATATCTTGCCTATATTCCTGCAATACAAAAGAAAACATATATACAGACAACGGAAAAATGAGGCTGGGACATAAGTATTCCAGCCAAGGATAATTCCGAACAATTATACGAAGATGCTAATGAATGTTCCGTATAATTGTTCGGGCTTTTATTTGTTTTTCAAAGGATGTTTCCATGAAGTTTGGTGCGATTCCCCGCAGCCGGAATACACTTCGCTTTCCATGGGGCTCGCGCTGAGCCGCTTCGGCCTGTGGCCTGCAGGGTCTCAGACTGTCTCGCTAATCCCATAGGAGTCTTCGTGTATTCCGGCTGCTCTGTTTTTCCAACTAATTATATTTCCTCTTGTAAAAAGTATGCGAAAGCAGCCGCTATTTACTAGCTATATTAGAAATTGTTCGTCTTTACAGAGTATCTATTTAGTTATGTCCCATCCTCTTTTTCCCGAATTAAAAACTGCCATTTTATTTGAGCGCGCTTTTAATGAATCAAATAATCATTTTCATAATAACCAGGATTTTTCGATAATGATTCTTGACAATCTTCACAAATAGATTTTACCTCAACATCTCCTGTTTGATGGTACTGAATCATTTCGGAGCGGTCTTCTTCTGTTAAATGATCAAAACCTAATCGATTTGTTTCTACTGATTCCACATCAATTGACCCTATATGCACACCACAATGTCTGCAATGATAGTGTATAGCCATTCCAAGGCCTCCTTACTAGACATTAAATATAATGCTAGTATTAACCTATTCGAATGCAAATATAACCAAAACAACTGGAATGCACCTATATAGCTTACTGGATATTATATTTATTCATTACTTGCAAAAAAGGTTCCTCTGTCCAATGTGCACAAGCATCTGCACATTTCTGGATAGTCCCTTCTAATATATCCATCTCTTCCTTTGTAAATTTCCCAAGGACATAATCTACAACCTTCATTCCATTTTTCGGGCGATCAATCCCGACTCTTATACGATTAAATTTTTCAGTCCCCACATGAAGAATGGTTGACTTAATTCCATTATGTCCGCCAGAGCTTCCTTTTTGACGAAGTCTTATCTTTCCGACCGGCAAGTCTAAATCATCATAAATAACTACTAAATCTTCTGGCTGTAAATCGTAATAGTCCATAATAGGACGAATAGATTCTCCGGAAAGATTCATATATGTAAGCGGCTTTAATAAAATTATCTTTTCACCGCCAATATTTCCCATTCCAAAATTCCCTTTGAATTTTGCTTTATCTAATGGAATATTATAATGGCTTGATAAAAAATCAACTACTTCAAACCCGATATTATGTCTTGTTCTATCATATTGCTTACCTGGATTTCCAAGTCCTACGATTAATTTCATTTGAATCCCCCTGCTTTTAATTCTATACTTATAAACCATACAAGAAAAAGGTTTGGCCAATAGAAAGCTAATCGGTCAAACCTTTTCTTGCTTATGTTTTTTTAGAAACCTTCTTTCTAAAAAACGTACAGGGAGAATATATTTGAATGGATCGGATTACTCTTCTGCTGTATCTGGCTTTGTTTCTCTGCCTTCTACATTATCAGGCATTCCTTCTTCTTGTTGTTCTCCTGTACTAATTTCCTCTTCCTGTCTTGGTGCAAGAATGGATGCTATTACTTCTTCTTGTTCATGATTAATTTCTATTTTATCATAACCCTTAACATCTCCGACAGTAATCGTATCTCCTACTTGAAGATCTGTTACATCAATATCAATACTAGTCGGTATATCATTAGGTTTTGCTGTAACTGTTAATTCATGTAGAGCCTGTTGCATAACGCCTCCATCTTTTACTCCAGCTGCTTCGCCTACTAGAGATACCCTTACTGGTGCACTGATTGCTTTTGATAAATCTACTGCTAAAAAGTCCACATGTACGATGCCGCGTTTAATTGGATCAGAATCATATTCATTTAAAACAACATTATAGGTTTCTCCGTCAATATCTAACGAAATAACACCATTTCTTCCAACCTCTCGAATTGTTTTTAGGAAATTCGCTTCATTTAAAGAGATCGCTGTATTTTCTACTTTTGATCCATAAACGATACCTGGAATTTCTCCCTCATTTCTTAATTTCGTTAAGTTTGAATGCTTTTCCGTCGTACGTTTTTTTGCCTGTAAAGTTGCTGTCATGATTTCACCTTCCATTATTTATTCAAATGAACACTCTTATATAAAAAATGCCCTAAATGGAAGATATTTAAACATAAAGAATTTGCTTTCCTCTGTAAAAAGCAAACCATAATACTAATAGTCGCCTGCCTTAAGACAAGCGACTATCCGTAATCATATAGAGTACTATCAATCAAACAAGAAACTTACAGACTGATCTTGGTGAACGCGAAGAATAGCCTCACCTAATAAATCAGCTACTGATAATTGAATAACATTAGCAGAAAGTTTCTTATCTCCCAGTTCAATAGAGTTTGTTACAACTAGCTCTTTAATTTTAGAATTGTTGATTCTTTCCATGGCGGGTCCTGATAATACAGGATGTGTACAGCATGCATAAACCTCTTTCGCGCCATTTTCAGCAAGAGCATTGGCACCAAGTGTAATAGTTCCAGCTGTATCAATAATATCATCAATCAGAATAGCAATTTTCCCTTCGATATTACCAACAATATTCATTACTTCCGCCACATTTGGCTTTGGTCGTCTTTTATCAATAATAGCAATCGGTGCCTTTAATCGTTCTGCAAGCTTTCTTGCTCTTGTAACACCGCCATGATCTGGAGAAACAATAACAAGTTCTCCATCGAATTCACGTTGACTGAAATAGTTACCTAGAATTGGTACACCCATCAAGTGATCAATCGGAATATCAAAGAAACCTTGAATTTGTGGTGCATGCAAGTCTAATGTAATAACACGAGTTGCGCCAGCAGTTTCTAGTAAGTTAGCTACTAATTTTGCTGTAATTGGTTCACGAGCTCTTGCTTTTCTGTCTTGTCTAGCATACCCATAATAAGGAATTACTAGGTTAATCGTCTTAGCTGATGCACGTTTTAATGCATCAATCATGATTAATAATTCCATAATATGCTCGTTAACAGGTGCACTAGTTGACTGAATAACATATACGTCACAACCACGGATACTCTCTTCAATATTAATTTGAATTTCTCCATCGCTAAAACGTGTTACAGAACATTTCCCTAATTCTACTCCAATTGACTCGGCAATTTCCCCCGCTAATTCTGGATTAGAGTTTAAACTGAATACCTTCAAATTTGGATCTAAATTCTTAACTGGCATGCTGAACCTCCACTGGTCTTTTTCCACTAATAGTACGAAGAATGAAGTATAGCTATTATTACAAATTATTCTTCTTTGTTTAACCTTTTTATTTACGTTTATAATTCTCTTTATTAACTTGGCGGGCACGTGCAATAGAAAGTGCCTCAGACGGAACGTCATCTGTAATGGTGGAGCCTGCTGCAACATAAGCTCCTTTACCAATTGTGACAGGTGCAATTAAATTGGAATTACAGCCAATAAATGCGCCATCTTCTATCGTAGTCAAAAACTTATTTTTCCCATCATAATTAACCGTGATTGTACCACAACCTATATTCACATCACTGCCGACGCTCGCATCTCCAATATAACTTAAGTGAGATGCTTTACTTCCTTTTCCGAATGTTGCTTTTTTAATTTCAACAAAGTTTCCGATTTTCACTTCATCATCAATGATAGATGCTGGACGAATATGTGCAAATGGTCCAATATTTACGTCAGAACCAATGCTGCTATCATGGGCAACAGACTGTTTGATAGCCGTATTATTTCCTACAACACAATTTTTTATTTCTGTATTTGGCCCAATCGTGCAATCTGAACCAATTACAGCATTTCCTGAAATCGTACTTCCTGGGTATATTACGGTATCTTCTTTAATTGTTACGCCTGCTTCAATATAAGTATTTAACGGATCAATAATCGTTACGCCGTTACGCATATGCTGTTCATTGATTCGCTTTCTCATAATTGATTCTGCTTCTGATAAAGCAATCCGATCATTCACACCAATTGTTTCATTGAAATCAATTGTTTGGAACGCACTAACTGTTTCTCCCTGTTGTTTCAAAATCTCAATAACATCTGGCAAATAATATTCACCTTGCACATTTTCATTTGAAACATTATTTAAAGCCTGAAATAACAAAGCATTATCAAATACATAGGTACCTGTATTAATTTCTGTTATTTTTCTTTCTGCTTCCGTTGCATCCTTATGCTCAACAATTTTTTCTACTACCCCCATTTGATTACGAATAATTCTGCCATAACCATCTGGATTACTTGCCTTTGCCGTTAAAATGGTTGCCTTCGCTCCCACTTTCTCATGGTGTAAAAAGAGTGCCTCTATCGTCTCACTTGTCATAAGTGGGGTATCTCCACAAACGACAAGTGTCACTCCTTCTTTGTCTCCAAGAAGATCTTTTGCTTGTATTACTGCATGTGCCGTTCCAAGCTGCTCTTGTTGGTATACGTAATTCACACTATTACCAAGCTGCGCTTTTACTTTTTCTGAACCGTGGCCAATTACTGTTACGATTGAATCCACTTGTAGCTTTTCTACTTGATCTACAACGTGCTGTACCATCGGCTTTCCACAAACAGGATGAAGTACTTTATAAAGTTTTGACTTCATTCTAGTTCCCTGTCCTGCGGCTAAAATCACTGCGTAACGAGTTGTCATTCACAGGCCTCCAATAACCTTTTTATCCACTAAAAAATATATCTTAAATAACTCTTGATTTCAAGGAAGGATTCACAATTTATGTACGCTTCTTTCTAAAAGGTGTTTTTAGATTGTAACATTTTCCTTTTTTCACATAAGCAAATCTTCTAAAAACAAGGATACTGTAGAAAAAATTTCTGTCTCTCTTATGATACTAAAAGTATTGATTGTTTTCATTGGAAAATCAAGGGGTATATAGGAAAGAAATAGGTGGCAAAAAAAAGAGCCTTACTCTTAAGAAGTAGGCTCTAGCTGTAGATTATTTTAGGAAGCTCCAGCTTCTTCAAATTCAATTTCTAATTCACCCAGGCGGTGGTATTCTGCCAAAACTGCTTCCTGGATTTTTCCTCTTGTACCAGAGTTAATTGGATGCGCGATATCCCTAAATTCACCATCCGGTGTTCGTTTACTTGGCATCGCTACAAATAATCCATTATTTCCGTCAATTACCCTAATATCGTGAACAACAAATTCATTATCTAGTGTAATAGAGGCAATAGCTCTCATTCGTCCATCCGTATTAACTCGGCGTAGCCTTACATCAGTTACTTCCATCCTGTTCACCACCTTTACTAGAAGATAAAATCTAGTTATTAAATTCAACAGAATTTTCATAACTCCTTCTTAAAAGGTGAAATTTTTTAGAATATTTAGGATAAAATAAAGAAAATATGCCGAAAAGTGATAAATTCCTCTATTTTTCCACTTTACCTTCGACTATCTTCCTTTTTCTGTAAGTAACTTATTTACAAAGAGCAATTACTTCGATTTCTACTAATACATCTTTAGGAAGTCTAGCTACTTCCACACAAGAACGAGCAGGTTTATGAGTAGAGAAATACTCCCCATATACTTCATTGATCGCTTGGAAGTCTTCCATATTTTTAATAAATACAGTTGCTTTCACCACTGTTTCAAAGGATGCACCAGCCTCTTCTAAAACTGCTGCTAAATTCTTAAACACTTGGTGTGTCTGTGTTTGAACGTCCCCTTCTACTAAGGTACCTTCTGCAGTTAAAGGAATTTGTCCAGAACTGAAAAATAGATTATTTACAATAATTCCTTGAGAATACGGTCCGATAGCTGCTGGTGCATTGCTTGTTTGAACAACTTTCATTTATCATTTCCCCCTAAGGTCTACTTTTTGTCAAAATAATTACCATTTTCCACAGAAATTTTCTTTTCTTTTACATCAACACCTGATAATTTGACTAGTGATAAATAATCATCTACTAATCTTTCCTCAGCCTCTTCAGCTTCCACTAATACTGCTATTCCCGCAACACTTGCATTGAATTCCTCTAATAGACTAATCATGCCATTGATCGTACCGCCAGCCTTCATAAAGTCATCCACAATTAAAACTTTGGAACCATCTTCTAAACTTCTTTTAGACAGTAGCATCGTTTGGATTCTTTTAGTTGAACCAGAAACATAATTGATACTCACAGTAGAACCTTCTGTTACTTTGCTATCTCTTCTAACCATAACCACAGGAACATTTAAATAAGTTCCTACTGCATATGCTAAAGGAATTCCCTTTGTAGCAACTGTCATCACTACATCTATGTCAGTATCAGCAAAAGCTGATGCAAAAAGTTTTCCAACTTTTTGAACGATAGCCGTATTTCCCAGTATATCATTCATATAGAGGTATCCACCTGGTAAAAGCCTTTCTGGACTTTTAATCAAATCACAAAGCTCTTCTACAAATGGTTTAGCTTCCTCTTCACTGACTCTTACTTGATATTTTACTCCACCGGCTGCTCCTGGCAATGTATGCAAGGTACCAATTCCTCTTTGCTCAAATGTTTCTTTAATAATAGCCAAATCCTCACTTATGGAAGACTTGGCTGAGCCGTACTTTTCTGCAAAATAAGAAAGAGATACTAACTGCCTAGGATGCTCCAGCAAGTAATTCGTCATGTCTATTAAACGCTCACTACGACGAAACTTCATAACCGAACCCCCAAAACCCGAATATTTAAGGACAATTTTACATTATTATACGGATTTAATCAAGAGTATGTCGATGTCCAATCATTCGGACAGCAAACACTTGATCACAAAACCCTCTTAATCCATTGTAAACGCGGTTCATTCTTGAATCATGTTGAATTAATCCAAAAACAGTGGGACCACTCCCGCTCATAAGAACGGCATCTGCCCCAAACTTACATATTTGTTCTTTAATTTGAGCGACCTCGGGATATAAGGATAAAGTGACATTTTCTAGTACATTCCCGACGTTTTCACACATCAAATCATAATCCTTTGATGAAATGGACTCAATCATTTTCTCCGTATTGGGATGCTCAATTGTCTCTACATCTAGTCTTTTATAAATATCTGCTGTTGATACACCGATAAATGGTTTCGCCAATATCACCCAACAAACTGGCGGCGCAGGCAATTCTTTAATGATTTCCCCTCTTCCAGTTGCTAGTGCCGTCCCTCCGTATACGCAAAAAGACACATCAGACCCTATTTCAGCTCCAATGACGGCCAATTCATCCAATGTTAACCCTAAATCCCATAACTTATTTAGACCGCGTAATACGGCCGCTGCATCACTGCTGCCTCCAGCAAGACCTGCTGCAACAGGAATGTTTTTCTCTATTTTTATTTCTACACCTTTTTTTACATTAAACTTTTCTTTTAATATAATTGCCGCCTGATAAGCAAGATTTCTTTGGTCATCAGGAACAAATCTATTAAGAGAAATTATTTTTATTACATCGCTGTCTAGCAGTGCTAGTTCAATTCTATCTGCTAAATCAATTGTTGTCATAATCATTTCTACTTCATGATACCCATCTGGTCTCTTATGAAGCACATCTAATGACAGATTGATTTTAGCTGGCGCTTTAACCAAAAGCTTCAATATTTCCACCCACTTAACAAATTTCATCATTTACTTTTTTCCCCCACCTAACGAAGGAGGCCTTTCCAAGGAGGTAATAATAGTAGGCTAGACGAACTTTATCTTTTACCTTATTCCGTACCTAACAAGCATTATGCTCATCTAATCTTCTATATGGATATAGTGATTTTACCACAAATCATTCTCTTACATACAATAGAGATTACGTTTTCCCGATAATTTATCATTCATTTTATGATGGATTCTAACTCCCCATTACTTTGGAACAAAAAAGAACCTATCATTAACCCTAATATCTATACCATTTGTCGATAATATAGATATAAGCTAATGATAGATTCTATTGTACCGTGGGTAACTCCATTATGATTATAATACAAAAAAGATGGACGTAAAGTGACTTTTGAAGTTACTCTTTATTTTGAGTAAGAAGACTTTGCTCTGCTATTTCTATTGCTCTTTTGACCATATCCCCTGCATCTCTTGCGCGAATACCGCCCCAGCCCTCTTTCTGAACTACATCATAGAAACCAAGTTCTTTTGCTAATTCTTCCTTTAGCCCTTCAGACATAATCCCTTTTCGTCTACCCAAAGTGAATCTCTCCTTTCATCACCCACGGTATGTTTAGTATGTAACCATCACTAGTTTTTCATGTTATCTATTTGTTGCCAAAACTTATGCTTATTTATACATTTACAATCGACTTTATTTAAATATCATTATTATTATTTGTATTTTTCCCATGAAAAAAGCAGCAAACAAATTGTTCACTGCCGCTTAATGCTTTCAAGCAATAATAGTTAGCTTAAAGCAATTTGTCCTGATGTATCCTCAAAGAAGGTAATTTGAACCGTTTCTGTTAAAACATCTGCATAGCTGTATGATACACGTTCAAATGCATTTTCATCCTGATCTAACTCCACTACAAATACAGATGGATAAGTCTCTGCTAATACTCCTGAACGTTCTATTGTCTTGCGACGACCGCCATTTGCCTTCAGCATAAGCCTTTTTCCTAAATTTGAATCAAGAGCTTTTTTTATATCTGATAATGTTTTTGCCATTCGGTCCACCTCACTGTGTAAAGTATATCACACTGACATAACAGAGTCAAATAAAAACATAAATTATAACAGTCTTTTTCAGAAGTTGTCAATATTTTTTATTCTTATTTTTCTCCAATTTTTCAACAAAGATAGTTTGCACAATGTGAGGATAAATATGTAGAAAAATTCAATATTTTTCTACTATCTATTAATTACCATTAATATGAAGTGGCTAAACAAAAAAGTAGTCTTCCTGTTACTACCATAAATGAAGCACATAGATTATTGTAATAGTCCATAACCAGGACACCTGTATACAATGATATTCAGCTGTCTAAGGCTTACTTGCTATCTGCATCATACCTCTTCTGATTGATTTGTATGATATGGCATACCTGCTCGAAGGACTCCTTTCGTTTCAATTCCCCCTAACCCTTTTTCGCCAGTTAGTGTATTCCTTAAAACATCCCAAACGTTTACTCTTTCCATAAATGGCGTAAAGCTAATTTTTGCAACAATATAAACCGGATCAAGCGCATGAATATTTACTCTTGAAGGGGAACTAGCAAAATTGGCTCCTGCATAAATCAGAGATTCAAAGTGAGATTGACAAGCTCCAGCAAAGATGACTAACTGATCCAAATTAGGAAGCTTCTTTCTCGCCTCTCTGACGGTCTGTACAAAATATTTTGAATGGCGGTATGCATTGATATCATTCTTTTCTCCTAACGCCTTAGAATAAGCGTCATGACCTGTTATAACTAGTATATCTGGGCGATAGTAATCCAGCAAACTCCCTATCTTACCAGGCATCTCTTTTTCATTACAATGCACTCCATTTACAGGTATCCCGATTTTTTCATATAAGGTGAGACATTTTTTTAAATAGTTGGGATCTCCATCAATATGAAGCACTTTTCCTGGTAATTGAAAATAGTTAGAAGGTTTGCTATAAGCTTCAGTTACTTGATACTCCTGCTTTCTTCTTAAGAGATTCACATCTTGTCGAAATAACTGGAGAGATTGTTCCTCCATCAACTGCACTTTTTGTGAAATCTTCCGTTGCATTGGCTGATTAACTAACACTAAATCTTCGTATGGAGCATCAGCAATTAGTCGAAAATCCTCTCCATAAAGAATGGCTATTTTTTTGCCATTCACTTCTTTTGTATCGATGATTCGAAATAATAGATCACAATTATAAGACTCTCTACCGACGATATCCATGATATTTATAGTCACTGTCGTCACTCCAATTAACCCAAACACACTTCTGAGTGTTTATTAGTATTCAATATCTATCTCTGATAAATTATGCATATGTCTATAAAGTTGTGAGCAATTCGAAAGAGAAGAATCGAAACATAAAGAAAACTAACCATCAGTGGGGACTTTTCCTCATCCCCCACTGATGGTTAGTTGCACTTATTGGACCTTTACGGACAGTTTATCCCCCACCTGACTTCCTCGATTTTCCGCAGCTTAGTTAGAGATTTTACCGTCCGTTAAGAGTGGGATAAAAAAAGTGCACGAAAGTTTTTTCTCCCCTTATATTTTTGGGGGAAGAGAAAACTAACCTGTGCACCTTTTTGTATCATCAATTAGCTAAACTTTTCATACAGCGCATCGCTTAACTTCGCAAACTCTTCGATAGACAATGATTCTCCGCGCCTAGAAGGTTCGATATTCGCTTGGTTAAGCGCCTCTATAATGTCTGCCTTCTTTTCTTTTCCTCTCTCTAATTGGCTCGATAGATTATTGAGGATGGTTTTTCTTCTTTGTGCAAAACTTGCTCTTGTTACTTGAAAGAAAAAGTCTTCATTTATTACTACAACAGACGGTGTTTCCCTGATAGTAAGACGAATAACAGCTGAATCTACATTTGGTTGTGGAACAAAAACAGTTTTTGGAACAATCATGACTACTTCTGGTTTCGTATAATACTGAATAGCAATGGACAGAGAACCATATTCCTTCGTTCCTGGTTTAGCAGAAATTCGTTCCGCCACCTCTTTTTGAAGCATAACGACAATTCCTCTCAAAGGAAGCTTTTCTTCTAAAATCTTCATAATAATCGGTGTGGTAACATAATAAGGCAAATTAGCAACGAGCATAACATCACGAATATCACTAAACTCTGTGTCTAACATTTCTTTTACGTTAGCTTTTAAAATATCCTGATGAATAATTTTTGCATGTGGATATGGCTCGAGTGTTTCCTTTAAAATAGGCAATAGACGTTGGTCGATTTCATAGGCAACAACCTTTTTGCTGCGCTTTGCTAATTGTTCTGTTAATGCACCAATTCCAGGACCAACTTCAATTGCACCAGATTCTTCTGTTAGCTGTGCATGATCCACAATATTTCGTAAAATGTTTGTATCAATCAAAAAATTCTGTCCTAAGCTTTTCTTAAAAGAAAAACCATACTTATCTAGAATTGCTCTTGTTCGTGCAGGTGTTGCTATATCTTTATACATTCTTATCCTCCTGGCGTATTTCCTTAATGGCTTGTGCAAATTCTTCCTTTGTAATATGAAACATCAATAGTCTTTTATAAAGTTGTTTCCCATTTGTATACCCGATTTTAAGAAACTTACCTAACTGTTCTCTACGTTCCTTAGAATCAGCACCGCCAATTAATCCCGCATCAATTAAATCTTCTTTTGAAATTTCTTCTATTATTGCTTCCTGCATAGGATGAGCATCTTTTAATGCCTCTCGAATTGCCTCTACTGAAGCGTGTTCCACCCCAACCCCTTTTCCATGCTTATGAATAGCAAGTTCTTTTGGAATAAAGGCATGTTTACAATCTGGAATATGCTTTTCAATTGTATGACGAATTTTTTGACCAGGATAGTCTGGGTCAGTCAATACAATAACTCCTCTTGTTTTTTGCGCTAGCTTTATTTTATCCAATGTTTCCTGATTAATTGCTGATCCATTTGTTTCGATTGTATCTGCATCAACCGCTCGCTTAATAGCGGTAGTATCATCTCGTCCTTCCACTACTATTATTTCTTTAATCTTCATGGAACCTCCAAAAAAAATAATTATAAATTTGAAAAAAAAATGAAACATAATTGTAACATGAATCGTCTATATATACAGAGAGAGAGAAAAATTATAATCATTATCATTATAGCTAATATTTTTGTTTTAACAAATGGCTGTTTTCTGCAGTCAATTACAAGTAAGAACATGTTAAAAGAAGCAAAGAAAAAGACAGAGGAATGCTTCCTCTGCCAGATTGCCTATCTTTTTATCCATGAGAAATCATGGATAAGTGTCGAGATTTACTAATTGTTAATTAATTATTTTAATCTTGACTTGCTTGTTACCCCAACGGTAAGCTTCTGCTTTTGTAGCAAAGAAAACATCAATTTTCTGCCCTTTTACACTTCCGCCTGTATCCGCTGCAACAGCATAGCCATAGCCTTCTACATAAACCTTTGTTCCCAATGGGATAAAGCTTGGGTCGACAGCAATTACTTTCGCATTCGGATTAGCCTTCAGATCAATCCCAGTAGCCGTCCGGCCAGAACATCCATTACAGCTAGCAGTATACGCTGTTGAATTGACATATACTTCTTGCCCGCTTTCTTCGCCTCGGGATGCAAGTTGTACGACTTCGCCTTTTGTTCCAACAGATACAATTTTATCCTGCTTTTCTTTCACTGTTGTTTCACTGAGTAATTTTCGGGAAATCTCTTTGCCATTTTCCTTCGTAACTTCATACTTTTTAGAGACTAACCCTTCTGTACCCTCTTTAAGTACTTTTTCTGTTCCGTGAGGAAGATCATCGTCTTTTTGGGTGATTACGGCAAAATTAATCGGTTGTTCCACTACATCGGTGACCTTTTCTATTCTTGTTATATGAACAACAGTTTCCTCTTTCACTTTTTCCTTTAGAGCTGGTTCAACTCGGTCTAATTTTTCAAGTGATATTTTATGTTGTGTTAAAAAGTCAGCGACCGTAGTCGAAGTGGACCATACTTGTTTTTTCTTTCCTGCGTCTACTAGTGTTACTGGAAATGCTGTATGTACGACAACTTCCATGTTATGTTCTATTGCATTGTTTTCTTTCTGATTGATCTGATCATGCTCGTTCAAAGAAATTTTTTGTTCTTCTAAAAATTCCTTAACAGTATCTACTGTTGTCCAAACCGTTTTCTTCTCGTCGTCTTTTTGCAGTTCAACCTGTTTAGCTTTCTTCCAGACAACTTCTAGGTTATCTGTAACTTTTGTGTTTAACGAGGGAAACACATAATCTTCTGAGCCAACGGTAATGTCTAAGTCATCAAATATTTGTTGTATAGTAGATGAGTGCGTCTCGATGATTTGTTCTTTACCGTTTAGCGTTAGTGCCACTGTATTTTTAGTAGTTTCATAAATTAAAAATCCTAAGCTACTCGCAAAAACGATGAAACTAGCTAAAAAGATGGACACTTTTTTCCTGCTCAAAGATTTCGAAAACAGGTTTTTCATGTTTTTGATTACGATGAAAAACGCCTCCTTTTCTCTCGGAGTGATTATATAGAGTATCATGTCCGCTGTCAACCCTTAAGAATCTTTGAACGTATATCTTATTATGCAAAAAAAACAGGCGAAAGGGAAGAAAGAAATCTCGACATAATTAGTCTATGAGAAAGGAAAGCGATGTAGAACGATTAAAAATGAATGAGGTTTGGACAAGCTCTTTCTTCATTCGACAAAAACCTTTATCAGTTTATGCCGAATAATTTTTTTGCATTTTCTGTTGTTTTCGAAGCAACTTCTTCATAAGACACTCCTTTAATTGCCGCAATCTCTTCCGCTACTAGTTTTACGTAACTTGGTTCATTCCTCTTACCTCTAAATGGTGTTGGTGCTAAATATGGACAGTCTGTTTCAATTAATAAATGATCTAATGAAATAGCTTCTGCAACCTCTTTTGGTTTGCGAGCATTTTTAAAAGTAACTGTTCCACCTAATGAAATATAAAAATTCATATTTATGCATTCAAGTGCTGTCTCTACACTTCCACCATAGCAATGCATAATGCCACCAACCTCTTTTGCCTCTTCTTCCTTTAAGATTTCTACAATATCAGCAGTAGCTTCTCGATTATGAATAACTATCGGTAGTTTCACTTTTTTTGCCAGTCTAATTTGTTTTCTAAATACTTCTTTTTGAATATCCTTTGGCGATTTATCCCAATGATAATCTAGACCCATCTCGCCTATTGCAATTACTTTTGGATGTCTTGACAATTCTTCAATCCAAACTAAGTCCTCCTCTACCATATCAATAGCATCTACCGGATGCCACCCTATACTTGCATATACAAAGTCATATTGTTCAATGAGCTCCATTGCCTTGGTAATAGTAGGTCTATCAAACCCAACAACCACCATTTTTTCCAACCCTGCATCAAGTGCACGCTGTATCACTTCTTCTACATCTTCTTGAAACTCATTTGCATTAATATGTGTATGTGTATCAAATAACATGATATCCATCCCTCCACCTTTTGTTAGATATACTTACATTTTTTTGTTAGGCAAGCTATATTCGGAAAGTAATTGTTGCATAAATACACTCCGCTTTCCGTGACTCCAAGTTCTCCCTTGTCTTGCCACTTCCCATGGCTTCTGTACGTATTCAGCCTGCTCAGTATTACCTTTTACATTTTTTCTATTGAAAAAGAACAACCGTTAGAAAACAGCCTGGATGAAAGAAGAAAAACATAGAGATGTTTAAAATATGGATTTCTCGCCGATTCCCTTAAAAATATCGGCGAGTTTATCCACTAAAAACATCTCCATGTTTTTCATTCATTTTATTTTACTTTTGCACCTAATGGTAAAGCTTCTGCTATTGTTGCAAGAGATAATTCACCGTCATGACTTCCAGCTAAAATCATTCCTTGCGAAAGTTCTCCTCTTAGTTTAACCGGTTTTAGATTGGTTACACAAATAACCTTTCTTCCGACTAAATCTTCTGGAGAATAGTACTTAGCGATCCCAGAAACAACTTGTCGTTTCTCATAGCCCAAATCTAATTGCAACTTTAATAACTTGTCTGCTTTTTTGACAGGCTCTGCTTCAATAACTTGTGCAACACGTAAGTCAACTTTCATAAAGTCATCTATTGTAATTTCCTCTACTTCCGGTACTTCCTGAACTTCTGGTTTTTTCTCTTCTTCTTTTTGAGGTCCCTTCATTTCTCCTTTGATAAATTCTACTTCTTCTTGAATATCTAATCTAGGGAAAATAGGTTCTCCTTTTTCTACTACAGTGCCTGAAGGAATTACCCCAAAACGTTCAAGACTATCCCAAGTTTGTAAAGATGCGTCTTGAATGTTCAATTGTTTAAAAATCTTGTCAGGCGTTCTTGTTAAGAATGGCTTTAGTAATATAGCAATTCTTCTTAACGATTCTGCTAAATGATTCATCACAACTGCTAACTCTTCCGTTTTTTCCTCTTTTGCTAATACCCATGGTTGCGTCTCATCAATATATTTATTATTTCTGCTAATTAATTGCCATAATGTTGTTAATACAACAGAGAACTCCATATTTTCCATATGCTCCGTGTACTTTTCTGCTGTTGCTCTATGTGCCTCAACAAGAGATTTTTCAAATGTTCCTTCTGAACCTTTATAAGTAGGAATTTCTCCGTTAAAGTATTTATTGATCATCGCCACCGTACGATTTAATAAATTCCCTAAGTCATTGGCTAAATCAAAATTTACTCTTTCTACAAATGCCTCTGGAGTAAATACACCATCTGATCCAAACGGAACTTCTCTTAGTAAATAGTAACGTAGAGCATCTAATCCATAGCGATCGATTAATGTTACTGGATTAACTACATTTCCTTTAGACTTGGACATTTTTCCATCCTTCATAAGAATCCAGCCATGTGCAAATACTTTCTTCGGCAATGGTAGATCTAATGCCATAAGCATAATTGGCCAATAAATAGTATGGAAACGTACAATTTCCTTCCCCACTAAGTGGACATTTGCAGGCCAAAACTTCTTATATAATGTTTCATCATCTGAACCATATCCTAGAGCAGTAATGTAATTAGAAAGTGCATCTATCCACACATAAACAACATGCTTCGGATCTCCTGGAACTTTAATTCCCCAATCAAAAGTTGTTCTTGAAACCGCGAGATCTTCCAATCCCGGTTTAATAAAGTTATTAATCATTTCATTCTTGCGGGATTCTGGCTGAATAAATTCTGGATTTTCCTCATAAAAAGCTAATAAGCGATCAGCATATTTTCCCATTCTAAAGAAATAAGACTCTTCCTTTACTAATTCTACTGGATGGCCACTATCAGGACTCTTCCCTCCAATAACTTTTCCATTTTCATCATAAATTGGATCAACTAACTGCAGTTCTGTGTAATAAGTTTCGTCTGAAACAGAATACCAGCCTTGATACTCATCTAAATAAATATCACCTTGATCTACTAATTTCTTAAACATTTTTTCGACAATATCTGTATGTCTTTTTTCTGTTGTACGAATAAAATCATCATAGGAAATATCTAGTTTATCCCATAATTCTTTAATCCCAGCGACAATTTCATCTACATATTGAATAGGCGTAATCCCCGCTTCTTCTGCTTTTCGCTGAATTTTTTGTCCATGTTCATCCGTCCCAGTTAAGTAACGAACTTCATAGCCTCTCAGTCGTTTATAACGGGCCATTGCATCTCCAGCAACTGTTGTGTAAGCATGTCCAATATGTAAATTGCCACTTGGATAATAAATTGGCGTAGTAAGATAAAAAGTTTTTTCTTGATCCTTCACTTAGTTTCCTCCTATATATATGTATACAATATGTACCTATAGTAAAATAACCGCTATTACTATTGTAACCATTCTTCTTTTTTATCGAAACAAAAAAGTATAAGAACATTCGTAAACCGCATAATCATTGCCATTTTTTCCTTTTATCCCATCAAAATATACCTAAAATCAATAGTTAATGCAACAGACATTTTTCTGTCTGTAGGAAAAGAAGTAAAATTGTAGGTTTTTGTCGAAAAAAGAACAAAAATAGAACAAATAGACCATACCAATTTATTCCAATAAATATTTAAATATTGCACACCACCTTAGAAAAACCTAATTTAATAAGGTTTATAAAATACATTAATTTCAAAATAAAATAATTGACGTTTATGGGAATGGCTGGTATTATAATGACATACAAAGAAATTTGTCGAAAATTAGCGAAAAAAATATAAATATTTACTTTTGGGAGGAGAAATGAAATGAAATCTACAGGTATTGTTCGTAAAGTTGATGAATTAGGTCGTGTGGTTATTCCAATCGAATTAAGACGTACATTAGGAATTGCAGAAAAGGATGCTCTAGAAATTTATGTAGATGATGAAAAAATCATCTTAAAAAAATATAAACCAAATATGACTTGCCAAGTTACTGGAGAAGTTTCAGATGATAACTTATCTTTAGCTGGTGGTAAATTAATTCTTAGCCGTGAGGGTGCTGAGAAATTAATTGAAGAAATTAAAAGCAACTTTGAACTTTCAAAATAAGATTAAAATAACAAATGTGTAAGTGCTTTACTCATTTAACTAGTCTTTATGTTCTACTGAAAGCTTCTTGAAATGACTACTCAAAGAGAAGAGCTTATTCATTCTTTTTTATAAAATAAAGGGCTGCCGCCTTAAAAGGGAACATTATGCTATTTTTACTGTTCCAATTTAAGGCAGTAGCCCTTTTCTTATTCAATATGATATTCTTGATAAACGTCTCTTTTTTGCATTCCTCTATCTAACGCTGTTTTTTTGATTGCTTCTTTTACTGTAATATCCTCTTTTTGTACATAGTAATCTACTTGCTGGACAATTGTTAACTCATCCCACCAATTATCTTCTTCCGCTTGTAATTCACCCTGTTCGATAACCAAACAAAACTCTCCTCGGATTTCTTCTGACTGAGACCAAGCAATTGCTTCTTCAACCGTGCCTCGAATGAATTCCTCATATAGCTTTGTTAGCTCTCTACATAAAGTAATTTTTCTATTACCGAGAATCTCCATTATTAAAACTAATGTTTCTTTTAAGCGATGTGGTGATTCATATAATAATATTGTACCAGGAACATTCTTTAGGAAAAGCAGTTCCTTTTTCTTTTCCTTCTTTTGTCGATGAAGGAATCCATAAAAATAAAAAGGATGTGTTGGAAGGCCGGAAGCTATAAGGGATGTTAAGGCTGCATTGGCTCCTGGCAGGGGGATAACTGGAATTCCTTGATCAATTGCATCTAAAACAAGCTCATAGCCCGGATCTGCAATAGTAGGCATTCCTGCATCACTAACTAAAGCAATTACTTTTTCCTCTTTCAAAGCTTGTATTATCTTATGACCGCTTGTCTCTTTATTATGCTCATGATAGCTAATAACCGGGGTGGTGATTTCAAAGTAATTACAAAGCTTTTTCGTATTACGTGTATCTTCAGCTGCAATAATATCTGCCTCTTTTAAAATCCTGATTGCTCGAAAACTCATATCCTCCAAATTCCCGATAGGTGTAGGTACTAAATATAAAGATCCATTCTTTTCTTTAAAACTTTTTTGTTGTCTCATGTGCTTCACCAACTTCCTTCATTAAAAACTTCTCTTTCTTCTTTCTATCCAATTGTTTAAAGGCATACTCTGCTTTCATAGCCTCTTGCTTTGTTTGGAACTCCTCATGATAAATAATAGACACTGGCAAACGACCCCTTGTGTATTTTGCCCCTTTTCCTTCATTATGTGTTTTCAAACGCTTTTGAAGATCATTTGTATATCCTGCATAATAGCTTCCATCATTACACATCAATACATAAAAATAATGTCCTTTACTTTCCATAGAGTATCTTACTCATTTCCTCTGTATAATTGTTGCCATCTTCATAAACAAATAACGGAGGTAACACCTTTAGATCAGGTTTTCCATCTTTTATTGCTTCCACTAGTAAAATATTCGCTTCTTTCCCTTCCTTTGGATATACAAATCGTATACGCTTCGGCTCCAGTCGATTAGCTCTCATCAAAGAAATAATATCTAATAGTCTTCCTGGCCGATGAACAAAAGCTACTTTACCGCCTTGCTTAACTAGTTGACTGGATATACGAATGGTATCTTCTAATGTACAAAGAAGTTCATGTCTCGCAATAGCAAGATGTTCATTTATATTAATTTCCTCAATAGAATTAGTCTTCTTAAAGTAGGGTGGATTACAAGTTACCGTATCATACTTCTCATAACCGAGTAAGCTAGGGGCCTCCTTAATATCACCATGAATCATTTTTATCTTTTTTTCTAAATGATTATACTGAATACTTCGATTTGCCATATCGTACAATCGTTCCTGAATCTCAACTCCAATAATATCTCCTTCTGTTCGAAGTGATAAAAAGAGCGGAATAACTCCATTACCACTACATAAATCCACAACTTTCCCTCTTTTTAAGGGAACAGACACAAAATCAGCTAATAATACTGCATCTAATGAGAAAGAGAACACAGATGGACTTTGAATAATTCTTAACCGTTCATCCAGTAAATAATCTAATCTTTCGTCTCCAATTAATGGAACCACTCTTTCTTTCCCTCCATTTTACTTATTTCTTGCATAGAAAAAGAGATGCCTCAAGAAGAAAGAGTCATCCCGCACAATACGATCATTGTATTGCTTACATACTCGGGCAGTAGTTTCTTTGAGACATCCTTATTTTTTATTAAGAAATGATAAACAAAATAGACAATCTCCATCTTTTCGGGGACTTCCAAAATGAAGATTACAAATATGGAAACCTTCTTGATATAGTCTTGCTAGGTTATCATAGCCTTCTCCTATATCAATGTTTTTTTCCTCCAACGTCTTATTTTGTTTTGCATTTCTTTTTTTATGTTTATCCTGTTTCGATTCTTTCTCTCTTGGTATATCCTCTAAGTGCCTTCTTAGATTCTCATTTTCAAGCTGCAGCCTATTATTTTCTTCAATAAGCTCTGCTACATGCTGTTTAAGATCACCTAACTGCTTATATAAATTACCAATTTGACTTTCCATATTTATTACTGATTCAAAAACTTCTTTTTTATCCACTTTTCCACCTCATTAATCTGTGGATTGAACTGAAACAGCATCCTCTTGCAGTATTTCATCTAATGTATATTCAAGCACTCGTTCTTGTTCAGAAATTTCCACTTGGAGTACACGTTCTAAAATATTTAAACCAACAACTTTTCCCTTTCCATCTGGCGTATTGATCCAATCACCTAAATCTGGTAAGAGTTCCTTTGCAGCTTCATAATCGTCATTTTCATATTTTAAACAACACATTAATCGTCCACATAATCCAGAAATCTTTGTTGGGTTTAATGAAAGGTTTTGGTCTTTAGCCATTTTAATAGATACTGGTTCGAAATCTCCTAAGAAAGTTGAACAGCATAGCATCCTCCCACAAGGGCCTATTCCTCCAAGCATTTTCGCTTCGTCTCTGACGCCAATTTGACGAAGTTCAATTCTTGTTCGAAAAATGGAAGCTAAATCTTTAACCAATTCCCTAAAGTCTACTCGACCATCTGCAGTAAAATAAAAAATAATTTTATTACGGTCGAATGTATATTCTACATCTACTAATTTCATATCTAATTCATGTAGCGTCACTTTCTCGCAACAAACATCATATGCTTCTTTTGCTGCACTCTTGTTTTCCTCTACAATCATTTGATCTTTATGATCCGCAATCCTTAATACTTTTTTTAAAGGTAACACAACATCATTTTCATCTACTTTTTTCGGTCCAATAACTACTTTCCCGAATTCTACCCCACGAACAGTTTCGACAATGACGAATTCACCTTTTTGAATAATTAATTCATTTGGATCAAAATAATATATTTTTCCAGCTTTTTTAAAGCGGATTCCTACAACATCATACAACTGAAGATCCCTCCTGCAGCTCTAGCACCAGCTGCTCCATCAATAACTGTGGATTCATATTCCCCTGCAGCTTTCGCTTTGCTTCAAAAATAGCTGTCATTTGTTCCGTTAAGCGTCTGTTAGATGTTTTTAAGGCATAAACCTCTAACCGATCTCTTTCGTTAACGTATACAATCTGATCGTGCTTGCCAAGCTGTATATATAATAAATCTTTATATAGTAGCAATAATAAATCGAGCCCTCTGTCAAACTGGTCTTTATCTTTAAATTGCGTAAACCAATCTCTTTGAAGAGCAACTAATGCTTCTAACGGAGCTCCCTTAAGAGCCTCATATAATTTTACCACTATTTTTCGCGCTTGTACAAACCATTCATCCGTACTTAGTGTCAGTGCCTCATCAAAATTATTGGTAATTTGCGCGAGTAAAGGAGCTTCATTTGGTTTAATTCCATTTCTTACTAATTCTTTTGCCATTTCATTTGGAGATAAAGGCGTAAAGGAAAGGACCTGGCATCTTGACAAAATGGTTGGCAATATTTGCTGAATTTGTTCGGTTAATAGAATAGCAGTTGTTTCCGCATTCGGTTCTTCCAAGAATTTCAACAAACTATTAGCAGCATTCGTAGTCATTTTATCTGCATGAACAAGAATGTATATCTTTTGCTTTGATTCCACCCCAGTTTTTGAGAATTCTTCTTGCAGGCTCTGTATCTGATGTTTTTTTATCGATAACCCATCTGGTTCAAGTAAATGAACGTCAGGATGATTTCCATTATTTATTCGCTTGCAATTTGAACATGTTTCACATGGAACATATCCTTCTATACTATTTTTACATAAAATGCTCTTTGTGAGAACAAGACTTATTTCTCTTTTACCCGTTCCCTTCATTCCCTCAAAGAGGTAGGCATGTGCTAGTCGTTCTTTTTTTAAGCTGTTTCTTAGCATCTTTAAAACAATGGGTTGTGTCTGTTCAAGCTGTTCCCACGTTCTTGTCAAGACAATCACTCCATTACGTATATATATTAATCAGCAAACCTTTAATTTCACCAATTTTATCTAAGATATTTAAGCTGTTTTTTTCTTTAGCAATTACTTCTTCTGTTAGTTCAACTAATTTATCATCAATTACTTGTACAACACTGAGGTCTCTTCCTTGACCAAATTGATCCCATGAATTATCCTTTTTCACTTGCATCCCAAATTCAACAGCTTCTTTTACAAACTGTTTAACAAGCGTTTTATATTTAGTCAAATCCTTTAAATTTTGAGATCGACCTAATCTATTACCGGTATCATCAATATTTTTCATTAAGTTTTGTAGTTGTTCAACCTTTAATTTCTCATTTTGTTGTTGGACATACCCTCGAAATTTTGAATTACCTAAACTACCTTTCGTCTCAATTCTCGTTCCTTCTGAATTGAGACGAATGTCTTTATTAATCTTCATATTCTTCCTCCTGAAGAATGTTCTAACTTCTTACTAAGAGATAGGAGTATCTTGAGTTTGTCATTTAACCGTGAAAATACACCGATAAAAAGTTAACCGACGTTCAAATTAAAATTGCTTAAATTGCTCAACAGGTAATACAAAAACAGTTGCTCCTCCAACTTCCACTTCTACTGGATAAGGGACATAGGAATCTGCATTTCCTCCCATTGGCGACACAGGTGCCACTAACTGGTCTCTTGATTGACAGTTTTCTTTTATTATTTGCAGTGCCTTTTCTACACGTATATCTTCCGTCCCTATCATAAAGGTGGTATTCCCAGATTTCAAAAATCCGCCAGTACTTGCAAGCTTCGTCGCTCTAAAATTATTTTCAACAAGTGCATTAAGCAATTTATTACTATCTTTATCTTGAATGACTGTCAGAATTAATTTCATTTTTATCCCGCCCTTATTATAGTTTCCGAATGTTTTATAACTTGTCCCTATTATAGCAATAAATACAAAAACAAACAGCTGATAGAAAAATTATTTCTATAAACTCTCATCTTTAAGAAGAACCCTATTTGCATATTACCCTATTATAAAAGTAAACATTATTACTTTAAGTAGTGATCAATAATTGCGATTGTATCTTGAAAAACTTGTTCTAAAGGCTTCGATGCATCCACCTTCCTAATTCTGTCTGGAAACTTCTCTATGACCTTATAATAGCCTTCTTGCACCAATTCATGAAATTCTATTTTTTCTAAGTCTAGTCGATTGATTTCCCTATCAGTGGTATTATTAATTCTTGCTAAACCAACTCGTGGATCTAAATCAAAATAAATCGTAAGCTCAGGCATTACATTACCGATAGCAAATTGATTGATCTCCCAAATTTCATCCATATCAATTCCTCTAGCATAACCTTGATAAGCCAAAGAGCTATCAATAAAACGATCACATAGAATAATCGAACCATTATTGAGAGCTGGTATCACCTTCTCTACTAAATGCTGTCTTCTTGCTGCTGCATAAAGTAATGCTTCTGTCCTAGCATCCATTTCAGTATGTTTCGGATCTAATATAATACTTCTAATTTTTTCTGAAATTGGAATACCACCTGGTTCCCTCGTCTTTATGATTTGTTTCTCTTGTTCTTGGTAATAGGTTAACAACATATCGATAATCGTTGTTTTCCCTGCTCCTTCTGGTCCTTCTAATGTAATAAAGAGCCCTTTTGTCACTTTATTGTCCTCCTAAAGCTGTCATTTCTCGTAAATATTAATTTTATTATTATAAATAGAAGAGCTTCCTTGGAATCTTGCTCCATTCTTTAATAATTTCTTAATTTGATCGATGTGATATTCAGTGATTTCCTCACCAGGCATTAATAGCGGAATTCCTGGCGGATACGGAATAATCGCTTCTGCACAAACAGCATGAAGTGCGTCACTTAATAATACTTCTAATTTGCTTCGTTGTGCCTGTTCTTTTTCACTAAGTTTTAATTCTACTATATCCTCTCTCTTTTTTATAGATTGATCTAGTTCCTTTTTAAAGGTATTTCCAGATGAAATCCCAGTAAGTGCTTTTTTAATCTTGATTATTATGTTATCAAGAGGAAAAGCCATCTGTTTTTTTAACAATGGAAAAACAAATAAAACATTATAAGAATCTGCTAGTTCTGTATATATACCTTCCTTTTCTAGCCGTTTTTGAATTTCAAATCCACTTATATCAGTTGTAGATTGAACAGTAATTTTTAAAGGATCCCCTTGATAGGGATAGCTTAATACGTTTAGCTGTGGAATCATTTGCAGCTCATTACGAAACTCTGTAATGGTCTTTTCAAGGTAATCCCAGTCTTCCATCTTATATGTTGCTAAATACTGTCTTGCCTTATCTAATGAGGCCATGATTAGATAAGACGGACTGCTAGACTGTAACATTTCCAAATAAGATTTCACTTCCTGTTGTCTTATAAAATCTGTATTATAGTGTAAATAGGCTCCCATTGTTAAAGCTGGTAACGTTTTATGTGCGGACTGAACCACTATATCTGCTCCTAATTGAACAGCGGATGATGGAAAATGAGAATTACCTCTAAAATGGGCACCATGCGCTTCGTCAACTAATACGCAAATTCTGTTAGCGTGTGCTAATTGAATAATTTTCTCTAACTCTCCCACCATGCCATAATAATTAGGATAAGTTAATATTAATGTTTTTACATTAGGAAATTGTGCAATTGCCTGCTTAATTGTCTTTACTGAAAGAGGCATCTCCACTTTCCAATCTTCCTCATAATCTGGACTCAGTAAAATGGGTTGTGCTTTTGCAAGCTTTATTCCATTCATAATTGATTTATGACTATTTCTTTGCACAAATACTTTATCTCCTTCTTTTAAAGCAGATAATATCATTGCTAGGTTTCCGACTGTACTTCCATTTACAAGAAAATAGCTTTTTTTGACTCCATAAAAATCTGTTAATAGTTGTTCTGCATCTGCTATAACGCCTGCTGGAGCATGTAAATCATCTAAACCATTTAGCTCTGTAACGTCTAACTTCCATAATAATCCTTTCCATTCATCGTCTTGGGATAACAACTCGCCGTTCTTATGACCAGGTACATGAAAGGATATATTATTTTCTGACTGAAATTGTAAGAGTTTAGAATATAAAGGTGTTTGTTCTTGCAATTGTATTTCCCCTTTTCTTGTATCACTTTTTTTATTTTATCACTTTTTTTACATAGGAAGTAAGCTGTATGGCCATCACTTTTTTTCACTAGCTTATTTATAAAATAAATGACTAACTATGTATTCCTTTTTTCTTAACTTGCTAGATAAAAAATTTTTTGTTGATTAATAGATTTTGAGAATCAATGTATACGTGATTGCTAAAATGGTTAGAATAGTTGCTATGGAGGTGGAGAAATGGGAAAATATCATACAATCCAATCAAGCAAAGGGGAAAAATGTCTTATATGTGAGCAAAATAAACTTGAAGGGATTCATCTCTTTCAATCCTTTATATGCCTAGAATGTGAAAGAGAAATTATTAACACAAAAACAAACGATCCAAAATATCAGTACTTTGTTTATCAAATGGCAAAAGTAAGAATTCTACAAGAAAGACGCCAAGCTTAACATCGACTTCCCATAAGAAGCTTTTTAACTATTAAAAGTTTAGAAATAAGAAATAGCATACAACAAAAAACAAGCACCTACCAAAGTAGATGCTTGTTTCCTATTGCCTGGCGACGTCCTACTCTCACAGGGGGAGAACCCCCAACTACCATCGGCGCTGAGAAGCTTAACTTCCGTGTTCGGTATGGGAACGGGTGTGACCTTCTCGCTATCGCCACCAGACTTCTTTATTTAGAGATTTGTTCTCTCAAAACTAAATCATTTAGAAGGAAACCAATTTGCCAAGTAATCATTTTAGTTAAGTCCTCGATCTATTAGTATCAGTCAACTCCACATGTCGCCACGCTTCCATCTCTGACCTATCAACCTGATCATCTTTCAGGGATCTTACTAGCTTACGCTATGGGAAATCTCATCTTGAGGGGGGCTTCATGCTTAGATGCTTTCAGCACTTATCCCTTCCGCACATAGCTACCCAGCGATGCCTTTGGCAAGACAACTGGTACACCAGCGGTGCGTCCATCCCGGTCCTCTCGTACTAAGGACAGCTCCTCTCAAATTTCCTACGCCCACGACGGATAGGGACCGAACTGTCTCACGACGTTCTGAACCCAGCTCGCGTACCGCTTTAATGGGCGAACAGCCCAACCCTTGGGACCGACTACAGCCCCAGGATGCGATGAGCCGACATCGAGGTGCCAAACCTCCCCGTCGATGTGGACTCTTGGGGGAGATAAGCCTGTTATCCCCGGGGTAGCTTTTATCCGTTGAGCGATGGCCCTTCCATGCGGAACCACCGGATCACTAAGCCCGACTTTCGTCCCTGCTCGACTTGTAGGTCTCGCAGTCAAGCTCCCTTGTGCCTTTACACTCTACGAATGATTTCCAACCATTCTGAGGGAACCTTTGGGCGCCTCCGTTACTTTTTAGGAGGCGACCGCCCCAGTCAAACTGCCCACCTGACACTGTCTCCCACCCCGATCAGGGGTGCGGGTTAGAATGTCAATACAGCCAGGGTAGTATCCCACCAATGCCTCCACCGAAGCTGGCGCTCCGGCTTCCAAGGCTCCTACCTATCCTGTACAAGCTGTACCAAAATTCAATATCAGGCTGCAGTAAAGCTCCACGGGGTCTTTCCGTCCTGTCGCGGGTAACCTGCATCTTCACAGGTACTATAATTTCACCGAGTCTCTCGTTGAGACAGTGCCCAGATCGTTACACCTTTCGTGCGGGTCGGAACTTACCCGACAAGGAATTTCGCTACCTTAGGACCGTTATAGTTACGGCCGCCGTTTACTGGGGCTTCAATTCAGAGCTTCGCACTACACGTGCTAACCCCTCCTCTTAACCTTCCAGCACCGGGCAGGTGTCAGCCCCTATACTTCGCCTTGCGGCTTCGCAGAGACCTGTGTTTTTGCTAAACAGTCGCCTGGGCCTATTCACTGCGGCTCTCTCGGGCTTTAACACCCAAAAGAGCACCCCTTCTCCCGAAGTTACGGGGTCATTTTGCCGAGTTCCTTAACGAGAGTTCTCTCGCTCACCTTAGGATTCTCTCCTCGCCTACCTGTGTCGGTTTGCGGTACGGGCACCATAAATCTCGCTAGAGGCTTTTCTTGGCAGTGTGGAATCAGGAACTTCGGTACTATATTTCCCTCGCCGTCACAGCTCCGCCATATGGTAATGGGATTTGCCTCATTACCGGCCTAACTGCTTGGACGTGCTAATCCAACAGCACGCTTACCCTATCCTCCTGCGTCCCCCCATTGCTCAAATGATTTAAAGGTGGTACAGGAATATCAACCTGTTGTCCATCGCCTACGCTTTTCAGCCTCGGCTTAGGTCCCGACTAACCCTGAGCGGACGAGCCTTCCTCAGGAAACCTTAGGCATTCGGTGGATGAGATTCTCACTCATCTTTCGCTACTCATACCGGCATTCTCACTTCTAAGCGCTCCACCAGTCCTTACGGTCTAG
>NZ_JBBOVV010000001.1:2317500-2337500 GCF_038006745.1 Niallia sp. FSL W8-1348
CTTCTATATTCGGATTAGTTGCCATAATAACTTCTTGTGCTTCGTCATCTTGTAACCTTTTAATTAAAGACGGTACATTGATGTCTTCTGGACCTATACCATCCATCGGAGATATTGCACCATGGAGAACATGATAAAGTCCGTTATATTCTTTCATCTTTTCCATAGCAATCACATCTTTAGGATCTTGTACGACACATATAATACTTCGGTCTCTTCTGCTATCTTCACATATATAGCATGGATCTTGATCTGTAATATGGCCGCACACAGAGCAATACGTTAGATTTCTTTTTGCATTAACAAGTGCCTTTGCGAAATCTAACACTGTATCTTCTTTCATATTTAATACAAAAAAAGCCAGCCTAGAGGCCGTTTTAGGCCCGATGCCTGGCAATTTCATAAAGCTGTCAATCAGCTTAGATATAGGTTCAGGATAATGCATAATCTTCCTCCTTAAAACATTCCAGGAAGATTTAATCCTTTTGTAAACTGACCCATTGTAGAGTTAGTTAGTTCATCAGCCTTTTTCAAAGCGTCATTCGTTGCTGCTAGAACTAAATCCTGTAACATTTCTACATCTTCTGGATCTACAACCTCTTCCTTAATAATGACATCAAGAACTTCCTTATGTCCAGATACAACAACTGTTACCATTCCGCCACCTGCTGTTCCTTCAATCTTCTCTTCACCAAGTTGTTCTTGAGCTTCCGCCATTTTCTTTTGCATTTTCTGCATTTGCTTCATCATATTTTGCATATTTCCCATTCCACGCATATAGATTACCTCCAGTTTATAGTTTCCATTGGTTCTAACATAATAGAATTACCTATATATTATGTACATATATAACCAATAGGTTAAAAATTAATCCTTCACTTCTAATAATTCTTCACCAAACAATTTTATTGCTTCTGAAACAACAGGATTGTCTTGACGCTCTTCACCGTCTCCCTCATCAGCAGAATCTAGATGGTGGGAGCTATTGAGAAATTCTTCTCTAATGTTAAGCCACTGTTCTTCAGGGACTCCTAATAAATTATACCTTTTTCCTATGAGCTGATACAAAGAATTAGTGATTGTCTCTATAAATTTAACATTATCTAATGCCATTTGACAGTGGATTTCATATTTAAATTTAATAATGATCGAGTCCGTAGATGCAGCAACTGGTTCTGCTTCATTTAACAAAGCTGCCTGTGATCGCATTTGATTTTGCACAAGACTATTTAGCATAACCCCCCAATTACTTTTTACCGTTTGTAATTCTTGCTTTGTTGCGTTCTTCAACGTTTCCGTTATTTTACCTAAAGGAGCTTGAAATCCTTTTCTATTCGTTCTTGCTTTTTTCTGGGTTGGCTGTGCTTCAGCTACTACAGCAACACCTTTTTGCTTAAGACTCGTTAGCTCTTCTTCTAAAGTAGTTAGCTTATTCAATAAAGATTGTATTTCCGGAATATTTACACCCAATTGCCCAGATGTTTTTGCTGTTTCTAACTGACAAAGCTTTACAATTGCTACTTCTAAGAAGATTCTAGGATGGTTTGTCCAGCGCATATCTTGCTGTGTTTTATTCAACAAATTTATAAGCTCATAAATTTGTTCATGTGTATGCTCTTCTGCAAGATCTTTAAAATCATCATCCAATAAAACTCTTTCTAAAGATTCTTCTAAATTAGGAGCCGTTTTATACAGCAGCATGTCCCGATAGAAAAAGATAAAATCTTCAATAAATCGATTAGAGTCTTTCCCTGCAAGAAGTAATTCATCTAATGATTGCAAACCTTTTACCGTATCTCTATCTAAAATCGCTCTAGACAACGTATTTAAAAAGTTTTGTGAAACAGCACCCGTCACTGTCAAAGCATCTTCTACTGTCACTATTTCATTACTATAAGAAATCGCTTGGTCTAATAGGCTTAACGCATCACGCATTCCACCATCTGCTGCTCTTGCAATCATTTGCAACGCCTTTTCCTCACAGGAGATTGCTGACTCATCCATAATCAATCTCATTCGATTGACAATCGCTTGCGACGTAATTCGTCTAAAATCAAATCGCTGACATCTTGAAATAATTGTTAAAGGAATTTTGTGAGGTTCAGTAGTGGCTAAAATAAAGATTACATGTTTAGGGGGTTCCTCCAATGTTTTCAAAAGGGCATTAAATGCTCCAATTGATAGCATATGAACTTCATCAATAATATAAACTTTGTAAGGTACAGAGCTAGGAGCAAATTTGACCTTATCTCTTATATCCCTTATTTCTTCTACCCCATTATTTGAAGCAGCATCTATTTCAATTACATCAGGTATTGTGCCATCTGTAATTCCTCTACATGCATCACATTCATTACAAGGTTCACTAATTGGTGCTCTCTCACAATTAACAGCTTTCGCTAGTATTTTTGCCGCACTTGTTTTCCCCGTTCCTCTCGGGCCAGAGAACAAGTAAGCGTGAGAGATTTTTTGTTGAAGAAGGGCATTTTGCAATGTCTTTGTTACGTGTTCCTGCCCTACCACATCTATAAACTGCTGAGGACGCCAAACCCGATATAAAGCTTGATAGTTCATAGTACCCTCCATTTTTTATTTTCATAATTATTATAGCTTATCCACTTATATTTTTACATCCATAATAGCATAATGGAAATAGTTATTTATTCTCTTTGAAAGAGAAAATCACAAGTATTTTAGATATTCACTTTAACTTACAAAAAAACTCATCCATGAAGGATGAGTTTTGTATGTATAAAAATAACTGCCGTGCACCTTTCATCGACTGGCACCCATAAGCGTTACTTAAGTAGTTAGCTCGGTCCAGGTGACCCTGCGGCACATGGGGGTGTCCACTTAATGCTGCTTCCTTCCGGACCTGACATGGTTCATGGATTCCCATTGCGCAGGACCCGGACGTCAACACCACTTACTTAAGGCAGACCCTACAGGATACCAGCCTCAGAAAGGAATTCAGCCTCGCTAGAGCGGATTGCGAGTACAGGGCACCGCTACCTCCCCGCTTAGCACGACAAAATTGATACCGAATATTAGGTGTCCTAAGACACACTCTTAGTATACTGATAAAGAAAGAAAAAATCAACACAAAGCATTTGTTAATTTTTGTAAGAATCTATATTACTCGCTTTTAATCTCTTTTCTGCCTTTCTTCGATTTCTTATTTCTTGAAAAAAAGACGTCAACAACTGCCCGCATTCTTCTGCTAATACACCAGATATTACTTCACTTTGATGATTAAAACGACTATCTTGAAGTAGATTCATAAAAGTACCAGCACACCCTCCTTTTGGATCAGCAGCTCCATAAACTACTCGTGGAATACGGGACAGTAGAATAGCACCAGAGCACATAGCGCATGGCTCAAGCGTAACATAAAGCGTTGCCTCTTCTAGCCTCCAAGTCCCCAATACCTTGCATGCCTTTTCAATAGTAAGTAATTCAGCATGAGCTACAGCAGATTGGTCTGTTTCTCTTAAATTATGACCTTTAGCTATTACCTCACCTTTATAAGCAATAACTGCTCCTATTGGGACTTCTCCTATTTTTGCAGCTTTCTGCGCTTCCTCTATAGCTATTTTCATAAACAATTGATCTTGATTTACTTCCATAATAATTACAGCCCACCTATATAAAAACACAAAATTTGTAATGAAATTTTTTCTTTGACTTAAACTAAAGAAGATAAATAACCATCCCACTTTCAATAAAAAAGCAGGCTGTTTGTAACTATTTTACTCCTCACACAAAAACTAATGCTTTATTCTACCATTTTACATAGAAAAAGGAGAACCGTATGGAATCGTCGAACACTGCCCTTTTAATTATCGATATGATAAATGACTTTAATTTTGAACATGGAAATATTTTAGCAGAAAAAGCTTTAATAATTGCAGAACAAATCAAACAACTAAAAAAACAATGTAAACAGGAAAACATACCTATTATTTATATCAATGACCATTATAATTTATGGCAAGCTGAATTAAACAAAGTAATCGATTATTGTAGAAATGAAAAAAGCGAACTATTTATCGATAAAATTAAGCCCGATGATACAGACTATTTTTTAATAAAACCAAGACATTCAGCCTTTTATGGCACCGCTTTATATACATTGCTTCACCAGCTACATGTAAAAAACCTTATTCTTACCGGAATCGCAGGAAATATTTGCGTTCTATTCACTGCAAATGATGCCTATATGCGGGAGTATCCTCTTCTTATTCCGGACAATTGTATTGCTTCTGTTGACGATGAAGATAATAAGTATGCTCTACGTATGATGAAAAATGTCATGAACGCGAAAATATTTACATTCAAAAAAAATACAATCATTTCTTCCCTTTCCTCCTCATAAACTGTAATAATGTATCCTTTTCAGGAGGGAAAAATATGCAAATTCATGTTGTCAGTAACAACCAAACCTTAATGGGCATTGCAGCTGCATATGGAACGACAGTTAATGATTTAGTAGAAGCGAATGATCTACCAAATCCAAACCAACTAACAATAGGGCAAGCACTTGTCATTCCCATTATCGGAAGCTTTTACTGGGTTCAACCAGGAGACAGCCTCTGGTCCATCGCTCAGAGGTTCCGATTAAATTATGAACAATTAGCTTCCATTAATTCCATTCCTGCCAACCAATCTTTACAAGTTGGTTTACGATTATATATTCCTGAAAGACCAAAAAGACCAGTTGATATCAATGCATATGTAGAACCAAGGGGAACATCTGTTGCGCCAAATCTAGAGGCAAGTGCACGAGAAGCAGCTCCTTACTTAACCTATCTTGCTCCATTTAGCTTTCAAGCATTACGAGACGGAAGCTTAAAAGAACCGCTTCTCAATAATTTCCCTGATATCGCCAGACAAAATAATAATGTATTAATGATGGTGATTACCAATCAAGAAAATGACCAATTTAGTGATGAACTAGGAAGAATCCTATTAAACGATGAAGCAATTCAAAATAACTTTATCAATAATATAGTCATAACTGCTAAAAAATACGGATTTAAAGATATCCATTTTGATTTTGAATATTTAAGACCAGCTGATCGCGAAGCTTATAATCGTTTTCTACGTAAAGCAAAAAATCGTTTTTCTCAGGAAGGATGGTTATTATCGACTGCTTTGGCACCAAAAACAAGTGCCACTCAACAAGGAAAATGGTATGAAGGGCATGATTACAAAGCACATGGGGAAATTGTAGATTTTGTTGTTATCATGACATATGAATGGGGATATAGCGGCGGACCTGCTATGGCTGTTTCTCCTATTGGACCAGTTAGAGACGTTCTAGAATATGCAATTACAGAAATACCCTCTTCTAAAATTATGATGGGCCAAAATTTATATGGATACGATTGGACACTTCCATTTGTCGAAGGGACAGTGGCAAGAGCACTTAGTCCTCAAGCAGCTATTCAGCTTGCAGCTGACAATAATGCTGTTATACTATATGACCAAAAAGCACAAGCTCCCTATTTTAAATATACAGATAGTGAAGGGAAATTACACGAAGTATGGTTTGAGGATGCCCGTTCCATTCAGGCAAAATTTAATTTAATTAAAGAGTTAAATTTAAGAGGTATTAGCTATTGGAAATTAGGATTACCATTTCCCCAAAACTGGCTTTTAATCCTCGATAATTTTCAAGTAACAAAAAGAACATAAACGAAAGGAAAGGTTCTTTTTAAATAGACCTTTCCTTTCGTCTTATCGTATCTATCCTACTAATCTCGTATATATTGACTTGGCTACACTTACTTCTGAAGTTCCATGAATGATAGCACGCCCGTCTTTAAAAAGAACCACCCGATAATCATTATAATGAAAAGATACTAAATAAGGATTTGCAATTAAATTTTCAACGAGTGACTTCCACTGCTGTGAGAACTCGTATAAATCTAATCCTTTAGGTGTTGGTGGGCGAATATGAACTGCATCTCTTCCACATAACACCGCTGCTTTTGTTTGGTTTTGTTGGGATAAATATGGGAAACTTGCCTCTTTCCCACAAGTTGGACAATTAGTATGTTTTAACTTTGCGACATTCATTTCCACATATTCCATTTTCCAAATATCAAAGGAACGAAGAACTGGCAATACTGTTTCACCTGAAAGAATCTGCATAGCTTGTGATACTTGCATCGCTGCTACCCATTGAACAATTGGACTAATAACTCCTGCAGTATCACATGTAATTTGCTGAGAAGGAAGCCGATCGATCAAACAATGAAGACAAGGAGCATTCTCTTCGACCACTGAATAGGAAAGCCCATAGCTTCCCACACAAGCTCCAAATAGAAAAGGAATTCGACGCTTAATCGCAGCATCATTTATTACTAATCTCGTCTCAAAATTATCAGTGCCATCTATTAAAATGGAAGCACCTTCTATAAATTTTTCAATTGTATGGCAATTTATCTCTTCTACTATCGATTCAATCCGTGTATGACTGCTAATCTCTTTTAGCCTCTTCATTGCAGCAATTGCTTTAGGCAGTTTTTTTACTGCATCCTCTTCCGTATATAGCTGTTGTCTTTGAAGATTGCTTTGCTCTACATAATCTCGATCAATAATAGTAAGCTTTCCTATCCCTGCTCTTACTAGCATCTCAGAAACTGCTGATCCTAGGGCACCTGCTCCTAAAATAACGGCATGGCTATTTTCGATATTTCGTTGCCCTTCTTTTCCAATAAATAATTCCTGTTTAAAAAAACGACTAGTCAAGATGTAATCATCCCCGCTAATGGACTACTTGCGACACCATAGTTTTTCTCCGCTATTCGTCCTGCTTCATATCCCAACCGACCAGCTTCAATTGCCAACTTCATAGCAATGGCCATTTTTACTGGGTCATTTGCATTCGATACCGCTGTATTCAGAAGTACCCCATCTGCTCCAAGCTCCATCGCATAGGCTGCATCCTTAGGTGAACCAATTCCTGCATCTACAATAACTGGAACTGTGCTTTGTTCTATAATAAATTGCAAATTTAATGGATTGATAATTCCTTTTCCAGATCCAATTGGTGAAGCACCTGGCATGATGGCGTGTACACCTAGCTGTTCTAGACGTTTAGCAAGGACAACATCATCAGAAGTATATGGCAAGACAATAAACCCTTCTTCTAATAGTTGTTCAGACGCTTTTAGTGTTTCTACTGGATCAGGAAGTAGCGATTTATCACAACCAATCACTTCCACTTTAATCATGTCACATAAACCAGATGCCTTTGCAAGCTTAGCAATCCGTACTGCTTCTTCCGCTGTTTTTGCTCCCGCCGTATTCGGAAGTAGGGTATACCGGTTTAAATCCAATTGCTCTAAAAAGTTAGGCTGTGATTCTTCAAATATATCCATTCTACGTACAGCAAAGGTTAATATCTCACTTCCCGATACCTCTACCGCTTTTTTTTGGACTTCAAATGACGGATATTTCCCAGTTCCAAGTAGTAATCTAGACTGAAAAGTACGATCTGCTATTTTTAACATATATTTATCCTCCTCCAACAAAATGAATTAATTCCACTCTATCGCTATCTTTTAGTAAATGCGTTTGATACTGTTCTTTTTGTAAAATATCTCGATTTACTTCTACAATGACAATCCGATTACTTAATTCAAAAAAATGCAATAAATCTGTTACCGTAACTACCTCTTTCGGTAGCTGCTGTTCCTTGCCATTCAGTTGTATGTTCAATTATTTCCCTCCCCCATAAGCAAATATATTACGCTCTACTTTAAAAGCATCTAGCCACTCCTTCTCTACAGGCGTTCCAATAATTAAGTCGCGAATCATCTTTCCTGTTGCTGGGGCTAAAAGAATACCATTTCTTTGATGACCTGTTGCAAAATATAAGCCCTTCATCTCTGGATGCTCCCCTATATATGGATGACCATCATATGTCTGTGGTCTAAGCCCAGCCCAAGCTCTCGTCCACTTCATTTCTCCAACTTCTGGTATCATTTTCTTTGCTTTTTGTATAACCTCTTCTAAACCGTCAAGCGAGGGATTCTCGCTCCAATCATTCCATTTTTTCGTTGCCCCAATAATTAGCTCGTTATTATTTCGAGGTACAATGTAAAATTGATCATGGAATACAGCATAACGTAATGGTGCTCCCTCATTTATTGCTGCTACACATTCTCCCTTAACCGGAATAATTTCATGGGATAATCCTAATTGCTGAAAAAAGTAGTTGCTCCACACTCCACTTGCAATAACTACATTTTTTGCTAAAAAGGTCCCTTGCGCTGTTTTTATTGAATATTCCATTCCTGTCTTACTCACAGCTAATACACGAGTATATTCATAAATTTCAGCACCAAATAGTTGTGCTCCTTTACTCAAGCTATTACATGCAATTAATGGTGTGATATGGACATCCTCTTGTAAATAAGCAGCTCCCATAACTTCCTTTGAAAGCTGGGGAACTCTTTTTCTAGCTTCTTTATTATCCAGCCACTCCACCGAAGATAAGGATAGAATAGATTCTAGCTCCTTTTTCTCATTTTCTGAGTATACAAGTTTCAATAACCCACCATTTCTTTTCTCAAAATCAATAGCAGTTAACTCTCTTATCTCTTCATAAAGCTGTTTATATAAAAGCTGACTGCTTCTTGCAAATGGGTAGAGATGTTTAAATTCTTTATATTCAGAATGAGCACCAAGCATTCCAGCTGCTGCACTTGTTGATTTCCCACCAATTTTGTCTGCTTCTAATATAGCAACTTTCCTATTTTCCTTTGCCAAATAGTAAGCAATCGAACTACCGATAATTCCGCCACCAACAATTACGACATCAAATTGTTTTGATTCCAATAGTTTCACATCTTTCTCTTATTCGTTTTATTGCCATTAATGGATCGGAAGCTGAAAATATAGCAGACATAATTGCTACTCCATCTGCACCTAATTCAGCTAGTTTACCTACTCGTTCTTCCGTGATTCCCCCTATAGCATAAAGCGGAACGGAAAGCTCGCTTTTTATCTCTGAGATAGTGGACAATGTAACGGGTGGCTTCCCCTCTTTACTATTTGTTGAATAGCAATGTCCGTATATTATATAATCAGTCTGGCTTCTTTCTGCTAATATAGCTTCTTCTTTGCTATGAACAGATACACCTATAGACATTTTCGGAAACACAGTTTTAACTTGGTTAACAGATAACCCATTTGATGGCAAATGTACATTTTTTAACGAAAGCAGTGTCGCAATATCAAGACGATCATTAACAATGATTTTATCTATAGGAACTCCCTCCTTAAGCAATCTCTCACAAAGGGTATAAATTTCGATTGGACTTTTTGCTTTCTCCCTAATTTGCACATAATCAACATATGGATGGATTTCTAATAAAATAGACAAAAGCTTCTCTAAAGAGTGCGTATTATCTGTTACGGCCATTATTTTCATATCTCATCACCTCTACTTTATATAAGTCTCAACGGTTTGAACGTTAGAGTCTGTTTGGAAAAGTGGGTAAAACGCCAAAAACCACTTTTCTAGGTAGTAGAAAAGTGGTTAATAAATTACGCCATAGGAAAAAATCCAATAGACACGTATATTTAAAGATATTCCACTTTCCTACGCAGGTACGAACCTGTTCAGGTTTTGAGGGTTTAGAAGTAACTACTTCATTCTCAGCCCTTATCAAGGGATCCCCTAGTGATTCATTCATTATTTATAAACTTTACCCATATAGTACCATAAATCGATAATATAGCAATAAAAAATTCTTAATCTTATTACTCTTTCGCTAATTTAACTTAACAAACCATATCTAAATTTAAACTTTCGATTGAATAACTATTAGGAAAAAACAAGCATATGTCCACATTCCCCTCCATGTGTTAAAATGACTCTTGTACTATTTTTATTACCTACTAAAGGAAGCAATCCTTTGTTAAGGCTGCATATACTAAGTTTATCTTTATTAACGAACCACAGCCCTTCAAAAAATATTAGCTTCTAAAATAAGAGAACAGGAGGGACAAGCGTGAATAGTATCCCTTTTATTACAGTAGAAGGACCCATTGGAGTTGGTAAAACTTCTTTAGCTAAATTACTCTCAGAGTATTTTCAATACGAACTCCTAAAAGAAATTGTCGAAGAAAATCCTTTCCTCGGAAAATTTTACGAAAACATTGATGAATGGAGTTTTCAAACAGAAATGTTTTTCCTATGTAATCGATTTAAGCAGTTAAACGACACAAGAGACCATTATTTAACTAAAAATATACCTGTAGTGGCAGATTATCATATATTAAAAAATCTTATTTTCGCGAAAAGATCTTTACAGGATAGCGATTTAGACAAGTATGTCCGCATCTATGATGTATTAACAGAAGACCTGCCAATGCCGAATATTATTATTTATCTACATGCTAGTTTAGATACAATAATGGCACGAATTAAAAAAAGAGATAGAGATATCGAAAAAAATATTAGTCCTCTGTATTTAGAACAATTATCTTCTGACTACGATATCGTTATGAATGACTTCAAAAAAAATAACCCACAAATTCCTGTATTAGACTTTAATGGAGATACATTGGACTTTGTTCAAAATAAACAAGACTTAGTAAAAATTATTAACACAATAAAAGAAACTTTAAATATAGGAGCCTTTAATCATGAATCTACGAACAAAATATAATATTCCTAGTAATTCCGTTATAACGATTGCTGGAACAGTTGGTGTAGGTAAATCAACGCTAACGAATGCACTAGCAGATGCTTTACAATTTCGAACTTCTTTTGAAAAAGTTGATACTAATCCATATCTTGATAAATTTTATCATGACTTTAGCAGATGGAGCTTTCATCTGCAAGTATATTTTTTAGCAGAACGCTTTAAGGAACAAAAAAGAATCTTTGAATATGGCGGCGGATTTATTCAAGATCGTTCCATCTATGAGGATACTGGTATATTTGCAAAAATGCATTATGAAAAAGGGACAATGTCAGAAGTCGATTATGAAACGTATACAAGTCTTTTTGAAGCAATGGTAATGACTCCTTACTTCCCACATCCAGACTTACTGATCTACCTTGAAGGTTCTCTCGAAGATATATTACAGCGTATTGATCGAAGAGGTCGTGAAATGGAAAAGCAAACACCGATTGATTATTGGGAAGAAATGCATGGTAGATATGAGAAATGGATTGATTCTTTCTCAGCATGTCCTGTTCTTCGATTAAATATTAATGAGTATGATGCTATTGCTGGTGCACAATCTATTGAACCAATTATAGAAAAGATTAGTACTATTCTTCAGCAAAAAAACTATAGCAGAAAAGCATAAAAGGACTTTCCTCGTTTTCGGTTATTACAGTCAGCTTTATTACTAAGAAGTTGACTGTAATGAAAACAAAGGAAAATCCTTTTTTTCGTTACAAAACTTATGAAAAAAAAATAAAAAACCTGCTACTGTAGTAGCAGGCCTCATATATCTCCAAATATTATGCGCAATGTAAATTTAAAATCATGGAGGAGGAAAGGGGATTCGAACCCCTGCGCGGTTTGACCCGCCTGTCGGTTTTCAAGACCGATCCCTTCAGCCGGACTTGGGTATTCCTCCATCAGACAAGTAATAATATATCATCTATCAAAACCTAAGTCAACTATATTTATCATTTTTTATTATTTATTTTAAACAAGGAGTTAGGAAATAATTTAGCTGACCTCAAAAGAATATAATACTTCTTAAGAGGTCAACTCCTTTTAACTGTCTATCATATTATTCAGGTGAAATTACTTCTCTATTTCTCATATAAGGACGAAGCACTTCAGGAATAACAACACTTCCATCTGCCTGCTGATAGTTTTCCAAAATAGCAGCAACCGTTCTTCCAATTGCAAGGCCAGATCCATTTAATGTATGCACATGTTCTGGCTTTCCTTTAGGCTCTCTACGGAACCGAATATTTGCTCTTCTTGCTTGGAAAGCTTCAAAATTACTACAAGAAGAAATTTCACGGTACGTATTATAGCTTGGAATCCAAACCTCTACATCATACTTTTTCGCTGCTGTAAATCCTAAATCTCCTGTACACATGCTCAACACACGATATGGTAAGCCTAAAAGCTGCAATACTTTTTCTGCATTTCTTGTTAAAGACTCTAGCTCTTCATAAGAATCTTCTGGCTTAACGAACTTAACAAGCTCTACTTTATTAAACTGATGTTGTCTAATTAGTCCTCTTGTATCTCTGCCTGCAGATCCTGCTTCTGAACGGAAGTTTGCACTAAACGCAGCATATTTGATCGGAAGCTGATCACCATCAAGAATTTCATCTCTATGCAAGTTTGTTACAGGTACTTCTGAAGTTGGAATTAAAAAGTAATCCTCTTTCTCCACTAAAAAAGCATCCTCTTCAAACTTAGGCAATTGACCAGTTCCTGTTAAGCTCGATCTATTTACTAGGAAAGGAGGGATAATTTCTTTATATCCATGTTCCTCTGTATGCAAATCAAGCATAAAATTAAATAGTGCTCTTTCTAGTTTTGCCCCTAAGCCTTTATAAAATACAAAACGACTTCCTGTTACTTTTGCTGCTCGTTCAAAATCAAGTAAATCTAAATCAGTAGCAACATCCCAATGAGGTTTTGGCTCAAAATTAAACTTTCTAATTTCACCCCATTTTCTTATTTCAACATTATCATCTTCCGTATCTCCAACTGGAACACTTTCATGAGGAAGATTCGGAATTCCTAACATAATCGTTTGTAATTTCTCTTCAACATCACGTAACTCGTTATCATATTCTTTAATTTTTTCGCCGACTTCTCTCATTTCCACAATAAGAGCTTCTGCATCTTTTTTCTCTCTCTTTAATACTGCTACTTGCTGTGAAACTTCATTTCTTTTACTTTTTAATTGTTCCGTTTCAACAATTAATTCTCTTCGTCTTACATCTAGTGCTTCAAAATTGTCCAGTTCTGATAAATCTTCTCCGCGGTGCTGTAACTGACTTTTTACAAAATCAAAATTAGCACGAACATATTTAATATCTAACATTTTCTATTCCTCCCATTTTTTATTTCTACATGCAATCTACTTTCTATAGGTTTCACGTCCAGTTTGAAATCCTTACTCTTTATTTACGGCACACTAAAAAACTCCCGTCCCTAAAAAAGGGACGAGAGTTACCCGCGTTGCCACCCTAGTTAAAAGCATAAAAATACTTTTCACCTTAAAGATCATAACGGTTTTTAGCCGAAAACAATTACTTGCAACAGGTGCGTTCCTTGTTTTTACTCTAGGATGGATTCACAGGCTTTATTCACCGATTCACACCAACCATCGGCTCTCTTTTAGAATAAGTTACCTGTTACTATTTCCTATCATAGTAGATTCCATATATTAGTTGCATATATCTTACTACAAGTATTTCCGAAATTCAACAGCTTATGCAAATAAGTGTTGCTTAGCCTCTATCGCCATCTTAATAAAATATCCCGTTAAACGATGATCATCTGTTAATTCAGGATGAAAAGAACAACCTAAGAACTGTCCTTCTCGCGCCGCTACAATACGATCATTATGTTTAGCTAATACTTCTACATTTTCACCAACACTAACAATATGCGGCGCACGGATAAACACAGCAGTAAAATCTTCAGCAACCCCTGCAATATCAAGATTTGCTTCAAAGCTTTCTTTTTGTCTTCCAAAAGAATTACGCTCAACTTGTATATCCATAACCCCAATATGTGGTTTATCATAGCCCTTAATGGCTTTTGCCAATAAAATCAATCCTGCGCATGTTCCAAACATTGGCTTCCCTGATTGAGCGAATACTTGAAGAGCTTCCATAAAATCATATTTATCAATAAGGCGACGCATCGTTGTACTTTCTCCACCAGGAATAATGAGACCATCAATCTCATCCAGTTGTTCTTTTTTCTTTACGACAACTGCTTCTGCATTATTCGCTTCAATAGCATTAACATGTTCTCTCACAGCACCTTGTAGTCCAAGGACACCTATTTTCACATTATGGTTTGGCATTATATTCACCTTACCAGCCACGCTCTTGCATACGTGCTTCTGGAGCTAGACTAGAAATTTCAATCCCTTTCATTGCTGTTCCAAGGTTTTTAGAAATTTCCGCAATTAACTCATAATCTTGATAATGAGTAGTTGCTTCTACTATTGCTCTAGCAAATTTTGCAGGGTTGTCTGATTTGAAAATACCTGAACCTACAAATACACCGTCTGCACCTAATTGCATCATTAATGCTGCATCAGCAGGTGTTGCAACACCACCAGCAGCAAAGTTAACAACTGGTAAGCGGCCTAACCTTTTAATTTCTAAAAGAAGTTCATATGGAGCTCCTAAGATCTTAGCTTCTGTCATCAACTCATCTTCATTCATATGAGCTACTTTACGAACTTGTGCATTTACTTTTCTAATATGACGAACTGCTTCAACAATATTTCCTGTTCCCGGTTCCCCTTTTGTGCGAAGCATAGAAGCACCTTCACCGATGCGTCTTGCTGCTTCTCCTAGGTCACGACAGCCACATACAAATGGAACAGTATATTCATTTTTATTCAAATGAAATTCTTCATCTGCTGGGGTTAAAACTTCGCTCTCGTCAATATAATCTACGCCCATAGCCTCAAGCACTCTTGCTTCGACAATATGACCAATACGCGCCTTTGCCATTACAGGGATTGTTACTGCATTCATTACTTCCTCTACGATTGTAGGATCAGCCATTCTAGCTACCCCACCGGCTGCGCGAATATCCGAAGGAACTCGTTCAAGAGCCATTACCGCTACTGCTCCTGCTTCTTCTGCAATCTTGGCTTGTTCTGCGTTGATAACATCCATGATTACTCCGCCTTTTTGCATTTCAGCCATACCACGTTTTACTCTATCAGTACCAGTTTTCATTATTTGCCCCCTGTAAAGTCTCTATTTTTAACACAAAATTATTGAAACCTTTTGAAGAAATTTGTTACTCCCTAATGAAAATAAACAATAAAAAAGAGCTTCTGTCAATACAAGAAGCTCTTTTTTATTTCGGTTTATACAATGTATGCAATTTTTCCTAGTCAATTATTATCGTTGGCTTTATTAAAAAATATTTACTTAAAACCAACCTTTGACTGTATCGGAAACACTTCCCCAAACATTTGAGAAGAATGAACCAATTCCACGCATAGCTAAAACAAACCAATTTGCCTTTTCAACTGTTTCATTTGCTACTAAGTCTACTTGTACCTTTTCGTTTCCGTCACTTGTTAAGAATGGCACTTCTTTTCCATCTTTCGTTTGTACTGTTACATAACCAACCTTGTCCCCTTTTTTGATTGGAGCAGTTAGTTCACCATCAGCATTTAGTTTCTTCTCATCCAAGACAACTTTTGCAACATAATTTTCTTTGTCATTATTTTTGATTACTAAATTAATTGCATCCTTAGTACCAATACTTACTTTATCTTCTTTTCCTTTTGTTACATCCAACGTTTTATTCTTTGCGTCTACATAATTTGCTGGAAGAACCTCTTCCGTAGAGAAATTACCAAAAGCATAATCTAATACTTTTCTTGCTTCTGCAAAACGGGAATCTTTCGTTTCACTTTTCATGATTACTACGATATAACGTTGGTCCCCTTTTTGAGCAGTAGCAGTAACATTAAATTTTGCATAATCAGTAGAACCTGTTTTTAATCCATCTACCCCTTCATATCCGTAAATTAAAGAAGGTATTAGCCAGTTAAAGTTTTTATATTCTCTTCCATCTCTAAACTTTAAGCTTGGCATGCCAGAAGTCTCTAAAATTTCCGGATAATCATGGATTAAACGATATGCTAATTTTGCAACAGCTTTAGCTGACATCTTATTTTCATCTGTTTCGCTTCCTGCTGGAATATTTCCTAATAAATCACCATTATTTAAACCAGAAGAGTTAACAAATTCAAAATCACCTAAACCTAACTCCTCAGCCTTTTGATTCATTACACTGATATAGTTTTTCTCTGTACCCGCGATTAATTCTGCCAATGCAACAGTAGCAGCGTTCCCTGAATGAATCGCCATCGCTTGGTACAATTCTTTCACTGTATATTCTTCCCCTTCAGTAAGCCCTACATTTGAAAGCTCTGGGGCGCCAGATAACCTGTGAATATAATTATTAATTTTAACTTTTTGATCCCAAGAGATTTTTCCATTTTTTATTGATTCCAGAACAATGTACTCTGTCATCATTTTAGACATGGAGGCTACACCAAGTAGTTCGTCAGTATTTTTTCCATATAATATTTCTCCGCTATTTGCATCTACTAGTATAGCTGCTCCTGCTTCTAATCCAAGATCGTCATTTTCGGCAGCACTTGCCTGATATGGTAGAACTGTTGATAGTGTACTTAAGAATAGTACGGCAATGATGAATGATACCGTCCACTTTTTTACCTGTTTCAATATTAAAACCTCCAAAACTATTTTTATCTATTAATCTATCTTATTTTTCAAGTTAATTATTTCCCTTGTACAGTTTAACATAAAAAAAATAAAAAAAATAGACAGTGCCATTGTTCACTGTCTAATGTAAAATAAGGAAACTTTATAATATATTCTTAAATGAAATTTATTAAGAAAGAGAATAGTTTGGTGCTTCTTTTGTAATTTGAACATCATGTGGATGACTTTCTCTTAAGCCAGCACCTGTCATTTTCACAAATTGGGCATTCTCTCTTAATTCATATAAATCCTTCGTTCCACAGTATCCCATACCAGAACGAATTCCGCCAACTAATTGATAGATCGTATCTGAAAGCGGTCCTTTATAAGGAAGTCTACCTTCGATTCCTTCCGGAACAAATTTTTTGTTATCCTCTTGGAAATAACGATCTTTAGATCCTTTCTCCATTGCTGCAACGGAACCCATTCCTCTATATACTTTGAATCGTCGACCTTGGAAAATTTCTGTTTCTCCAGGACTTTCAGATACCCCAGCAAGCAAGCTTCCTAACATAACCGCGTGTCCACCTGCTGCTAAAGCTTTAACAATATCACCAGAGTATTTGATTCCTCCGTCAGCAATAATTGATTTACCATACTTTCTAGCTTCTGTAGCACAATCATACACGGCCGTAATTTGAGGAACACCTACACCAGCAACTACACGTGTTGTACAAATGGAACCTGGACCAATACCAACTTTAACGATATCTGCCCCAGCCTCGATTAAAGCCCTTGTTCCTTCAGCAGTAGCTACATTTCCTGCAATAATCGTTAAATCCGGATATGCGTTTCTAATGTCTGTAACGCCGTCTAGTACCCCTTGTGAATGCCCGTGAGCAGTATCAATAACAATTACATCAACATTTGACTTTACAAGCATTTCTACACGTTTTAACGCATCGTTTGTTACACCAACAGCAGCACCCACTAATAATCTTCCTTGGGCATCTTTTGCTGAATGAGGAAATTCAATTACCTTTTCTATATCTTTAATTGTGATTAATCCCTTTAATACACCTTCTTCATTGATCAAAGGCAATTTCTCAATTTTGTATCGTTGTAAGATTTTTTCTGCCTCTTCTAAAGTGGTTCCTACTGGAGCCGTTACTAAATTTTCTTTTGTCATAACATCAGAAATTTTAATGGAAAAGTCTTCAATAAATCGAAGGTCTCGGTTAGTAAGAATTCCTACTAATTTTTGTTCATCGTTATTATTAACAATCGGCACACCAGAAATTCTATATTTACCCATTAGATGCTCTGCATCAAATACTTGGTGTTCAGGAGTTAAAAAGAAAGGATCTGTGATTACACCACTTTCTGAGCGCTTTACTTTATCTACTTGCTCAGCCTGTTGTTCAATAGACATATTTTTATGAATAATGCCTAGTCCGCCTTGTCTTGCAATAGCAATAGCCATTTCTGCTTCTGTTACAGTATCCATTCCTGCACTAATAAGCGGAATATTTAAGTTTAGATTTTTTGCTAATTGTACTTTTAAGCTTACATCTCTAGGTAAAACTTCCGATTTAGCTGGAATTAAAAGAACATCATCAAACGTTAATCCTTCTTTAGCAAATTTACTTTCCCACATTTTAACGCCTCCATATTGTTAAAAATATTATTAGTAGGTTATCAATTGGATAAAATACTGTCAAGGTCAGTTTGATATGTTTAATTTTTCAAAAAATTCGAGAGGGGTAAAGAAATGTCCAATTATTATAAAGGCTGGAGCTCTTTTAGTTGCTTTTTTTCGGCTGAATACAGCCAAAATTTTCTAAAAAAATGCTATCGCAATTTACATATATCCGATATAGACTCTAAAAGTTATCAAAATTGCTATCCTTTTATGTATTTTTTAGAACATGGTAAATTGTACTATCAACAAGCGATAAGCGCTCCTATGAGTATTCAGCCTATTCTTTTATTTTATGGTCTTGTTCACTTAATAAAAGCCTGTTTACTTACTATTGATCCCAATTATCCTAACTCTACTTCTGTATTAGCTCATGGAGTTTCAACAAGAAAACTAAAAAAACAGCAATACTTATTTTTTCAAGATGAAGTAAAAATTCAAAAAAATGGACTCTTTACCTATATGGCGGAAAAAATGTTTGGCTGTAAAAATTTAGAAGGGGAAAAAGTGAAAATGGGACACCTATTTAACCAGGTTCCTGAATTATCTGATCTATTTCAAGCCTTAGAAGGGAAAGCAACTTTTTTAAAGGTGAATTTTCATAATCCAAATATAATCCTAATTCCTAACCAAGTATTAGATCTATACTTTATGAATAGTAATCATTTTAGAAATTATCTAGAGAGGAATCACGGAATACAATTAGAGGGAATAGAAGAAAATAAAACTGAACTGACGGTTCGACTTCTCGAAACGCTAAATCAAAGTAGTTTTATTAAATGTGATAGTAGGGAAAGAGCTTATGTTATTTCTACTGATAAAGAAAAAACTTTTTTTTCAAATGAAATGCTATGCCACTATTTAATACTATATAACCTAAGTATGATTGCTAGGTATGAGATTGAATGGTGGAGTGAACTATTAAAAACGATGCCAAATAAGGACTATCCCTTTATTGAAACTTTTTTGCAAATTGCTATTGAAAAAGGACCTCAATTGATTTATCAATTTTTGGAAAATCTAGCAAAAAGTTAATTATAATGGTAATGAGACTAACTCCATTCTGTTTATTCATGCATCCTTTAATATTTATATTACTTTTTATAGACAAAAACAAGCACCTACCAAAGTAGATGCTTGTTTCCTATTGCCTGGCGACGTCCTACTCTCACAGGGGGAGAACCCCCAACTACCATCGGCGCTGAGAAGCTTAACTTCCGTGTTCGGTATGGGAACGGGTGTGACCTTCTCGCTATCGCCACCAGACTTCTTTATTTAGAGATTTGTTCTCTCAAAACTAAATCATTTAGAAGGAAACCAATTTGCCAAGTAATCATTTTAGTTAAGTCCTCGATCTATTAGTATCAGTCAGCTCCACATGTCGCCATGCTTCCACCTCTGACCTATCAACCTGATCATCTTTCAGGGATCTTACTAGCTTACGCTATGGGAAATCTCATCTTGAGGGGGGCTTCATGCTTAGATGCTTTCAGCACTTATCCCTTCCGCACATAGCTACCCAGCGATGCCTTTGGCAAGACAACTGGTACACCAGCGGTGCGTCCATCCCGGTCCTCTCGTACTAAGGACAGCTCCTCTCAAATTTCCTACGCCCACGACGGATAGGGACCGAACTGTCTCACGACGTTCTGAACCCAGCTCGCGTACCGCTTTAATGGGCGAACAGCCCAACCCTTGGGACCGACTACAGCCCCAGGATGCGATGAGCCGACATCGAGGTGCCAAACCTCCCCGTCGATGTGGACTCTTGGGGGAGATAAGCCTGTTATCCCCGGGGTAGCTTTTATCCGTTGAGCGATGGCCCTTCCATGCGGAACCACCGGATCACTAAGC